>CBDIOH010000006.1:0-743038 GCA_964282815.2 uncultured Granulicella sp. | reverse complement strand
ATGATGTGGACGGGCAGGGGCTCCGCTTCGTATTCGTTCAGGATGACGACGAGGGTGCCGGCTCTCCTCTCCGCCTCCATTTTATAGGACATGACCCGGGCGATCCCGGCACCCAGGACCGCCGCCTGGACGGCCGCCTCGGATGTGTTGACGGTCAGCCGCGAGCGGATGGGTGCAACGACGTCGATGCCGTCCTTCGCGAATTTCCAAATGCGGGGAGCACCCATGTCGTCGATCGTGACGCAATCGTGGTCGGCGATCTCAGGCGGCGATCTCGGCGTCCCCCGATCCGCGAGATACCCGGGGCTCGCGCAGGCCACCACGCGGATCGAGCCGATGCGCGCCGCAACCATGCTGCTGTCGGGCAGCGGCCCGATCCGGACCCCGACGTCGATGTTGTTCTCCACGGTGCTCAGGACGCGGTCGCTCAGCAGAAGACGCAGGTTGATGTCGGGATAGGCTTTCAGGAACTCGCAGGCGAGCGGCAGCAGGTGGAGGTGCCCGATCCCCCACGGGGAGGTCACCGTCAGATCGCCCGTCGGCGTGCGATATTCGCCTGAGGCATCACGTTCGGCATCTTCGACCTGCTCGAGGATGCGCCTGCACGCTTCGACGTAGGAGCGGCCTGCTTCGGTGAGCGACATGCGCCGCGACGACCGCTGGAACAATTGTACGTTCAGGCGCGCCTCGAGATCGGCCAGCTTCCGGCTGATGGTCGGAACGGGCACGCCGAGCTTCCTCGACGCCGCGGACAGGCTGCCGGCCTCCGCCACGCTGACAATCACCGCCATCGATTCGAACCGGTCCATGGCCCCACCTTTCCGGATTCCGAGAAGATGCTTTGCGACACGTCGGCTGTACACGGGAACGGCGACTTATTACGCTTCCCAATCGAGGGCGTCTGCTCTGCCGATAAGAGTGGACGGCGGAGGTGCCGCTCCGAGCGTTGGCGGTCCGGTTCTCGCTCGCCAGTCTGGTCCGGCCCTTCGGACCGGGACGACCCGTCATTCGAAACACGGTTTCGGAGAAAACCATGCCCGCGTCGCCGTCGCGCCGAAGCCTTGCTGCACTCGCCGCCGCGCTGGCGATCTATGCGGGAGCGCCGCTGCAGGCCGTCCATGCGGAGATGCCCGCATGCTCCTCGAAGGCGGCCGGACCTCCGGTCGTCCATTACCGCACGACCAAGGTCGAGGGGGTCGACATCTTCTACCGCGAGGCTGGTCCGACAGGCGCGCCCGCCGTTCTCCTCCTGCACGGGTTTCCGACATCATCGCACATGTTCCGCAACCTGATGCCGGCCCTCGCCGATTGCTATCACCTCATCGCGCCCGACTATCCGGGGTTCGGCGAGAGCGCGTCCCCTGACCGTAAGACGTTCGCCTATACGTTCGCCCACTACGCCGAGTTGATGGACGGCTTGCTCGGCCAACTCGGCGTGGAGAGGTATGCGATGTACGTCATGGACTACGGCGCGCCGGTCGGCTACCGGCTGGCCCTCAGGCACCCCGAGCGGGTCACCGCTCTCGTCGTCCAGAACGGCAACGCCTACGCCGAAGGCCTCAAAGCCTTTTGGGATCCGATCAAGGCCTACTGGGCCGACGGCTCCGATGCGCATCGGCAGGCGCTGAGCTTCCTGGTCGCGCCGGCCACGACGAAATTCCAGTACACGGACGGCGTCGCGGACGCCTCCCGGATCGATCCGGACAACTGGTCGCATGACCAGGCGCTGCTCGACCGGCCCGGCAACGAGGACATCCAGCTCGACCTCTTCCATGACTACGGCAGCAACGTGCCGCTCTATCCCCAATTCCAGGCGTTCTTCCGAGCCCGCAAGCCGCCGACGTTGATCGTCTGGGGGAAGAACGACAAGATCTTTCCGGCGGACGGCGCGGGCCCCTACCTCCGCGATCTGCCCGACGCCGAAGTCCACATGCTCGACACGGGTCACTTCGCGCTGGAGGACAAGGCCGACGTCATGGTGCCGCTCATCCGCGACTTCCTCGACCGCAAGCTTGCTCCGAGATGAGCCGCGCGGCTGGACAGTGCCATCGGAACCAATCGGGATCGGGGAGACCATGAACATCACGCGAGTCCCGAGGATGGCGCGGCGCGGCTTCTGTCTGTGCTGCGTCTCGGAGCCGACCGCCGGCGGTGCCTGGCCCTCGCCCCCTCAAGCCTATGCGGCCGCCACCGGCATCGTCGAGCGGATCAAGTCCGCAGCCGCCACCGCGCCGATCGCCATCCATCGCCTGCGCGGCAACATCTCCGTTCTAGAGGGGTCCGGCGGCAACGTCGCGGTTCTCTCCGGACCCAGCGGAAAGGTGCTGGTCGACGCCGGCATCGCGGTGTCGCGTCCGCAGGTCGCGACCGCCTTGGCGGCCCTGGGTCCAGAGCCCGTCACGCACCTGATCAACACGCATTGGCACTTCGATCACGCCAACGGCAATGAATGGCTGCACGAACTCGGTCCCACGATCCTCGCGCATGAGAACACGCGCAAGCACCTCCTCGCGGTGCAGCGGGTGGAGGACTGGAGCTACGACTTCCAGCCTCTCACGGAGGCCGCGCTGCCGACCGAACTCTTCGCCGACGAGCGCACCCTGACGCTCAACGACACGACCATCGAACTCAAGTACTACGGCCCGGCCCATACCGACAGCGACATCTCTGTCTACTTCCGCGAGCCGGACGTGCTGCATGCCGGCGACACCTTCTGGAACGGGATCTACCCGTTCATCGACTACTCGACCGGCGGCAGCATCGACGGCGCGATCCGCGCCGCGGACGCCGATCTCGCGTTGACGACGGACGAGACCGTCATCATCCCCGGTCATGGCCGACCCGTCAGCAACCGAGCCGAGCTTCGGGAGTTCCGCGACATGCTGGTCGGCAGTCGCGCGAACGTGGCCGCGCTGAAGAGCCAGGGACAGTCCCTCGAGGCCATCGTGGCCGCGAGGCCGACCGCCGCCTACGACGCGAAGTGGGGCACCTTCGTCATCGACCCGGCCTTGTTCACCAGGCTGGTATGGGAGGGCGTTTGATCGTGTGCCGCGAGGCACGCTCGGCGCGCATCTTCGGGAGGCTCGCATGCACCCTTCACCGTCAGCTTCGTGATCCCGAAACGGCCGGGCGCCGAAAAGATCAAACGACGCAACGGGTGCGGTCGCGATCAAGCGCGTGTCCGGGCCGGAGCCGCCACGCGGGCGCGCACGGCGCCAGGACTCGCCGACCAGCGTCTCGAGCAGCCCTCCAGGAATCAGACGATGCAAGACACCGTGGATCCCACAAAGAAGATGCCGTCCGGCATCGTCTGGGCCCAAGGCGAGGCACCGGTGTTCGCGCCCGGTGACCGCGTCCGCGTGCTCACTCTGTCTCCCGTCGGCCACTATCGCGTCCCGATCTACCTGCGGGGCAAGACCGGCGTGGTCGAGGCCGTGATCGAGCCTGTCGGCATCGACAACGAGGAAGAGGCTTACGGCCGCAACGCGGGACTGAAACGCCACTACTACCGGATCGCCCTACCCATGACGGAGATCTGGCCCAACTACGTCGGCTCGCCGCGAGACGGGTTGCGCATCGAGGTCTACGAGACTTGGCTGGATGGAGTGTGACGATGCCTCACCCCCACGAACCACACGACCACGACCACGACCACGAAGGCGCGCACGCCGAGATCGGCGTCGCGGAGGCGCCCGGCTACTACGAGATCATGGAGACGGCGGTCCGCGAACTGCTGATCGAGAAGCGGCTGATCGGGCCGGACGAGATCCGCCGTCAGATCGAGGTCCTCGATTCGCGGACGCCCGCGCTCGGAGCCAAGGTGGTGGCGCGCGCCTGGATCGATCCCGCGTTCCGCGCCCGGCTGCTCGCGGACGGCCGGTCGGCCTGCGAGGAGCTCGGCATCAGCTTCTACGACGACACCGGCCTGATCGTGCTCGAGAACACCGACGCGGTGCACAACCTCATCGTCTGCACGCTTTGTTCCTGCTACCCGAGGCCGGTCCTTGGGCTTCCGCCGGACTGGTACAAGCTCAAACCTTATCGGGCCCGGGCCGTCTCCGAGCCGCGCGCCGTCCTGGCGGAATTCGGAACGATCATCCCCGACGACGTGGAGATCCGCGTCAGCGACTCAACGGCGATGGTTCGGTTCCTGGTCCTGCCGAAGCGCCCGGACGGCACCGGGCACTACTCGGAGGAGCAATTGGCCGGCCTCGTCACGCGCGACGCGATGATCGGCGTCGCGCCGGTCACCCTGGATGTCGAGAGGGCCGCACTATGACGGGTTCGGAACAGCTGCTTCGGCGCCTGCCCAACGACATCGGCGGCCTTCCGGCCGAGCCCGTACGGCGCGTCGATCACGACCTCGAGCCATGGGAGAAGCGCTGCCACGCCCTCGCCGACGTCCTCGATTTCCACAAGATCATCAACACGGAGGAGAAGCGCCGCGGGGTCGAGGCGCTCGGCGCCGAGATGGTGGGCAAGCTCACCTATTACGAGCGTTGGATCGCGGCCTTCGCCAACATCCTGTTCCAGAAGGGGATCCTCACCCCGGGCGATCTGGCCCGCAAGATGGATGAGATCGAACGGCGCCCATGATGGGCGAACGCCATATGCGTCCGGGGCGCGGGGACACGTCGCGGGCGTAATCGGCGACGATGCCGGCCATTTCCGCCGTGTCCAGGGCGCGATGGGGCGAGGGCCGCACCCAACCGCCGGGCGTCGAGGTGAGATGCGAGGACTCCTGCAAACAGGCCGGATCGACCGAGGCTCAAACGGGTTGCGGGCCGGCGGTTACGTCGACGTGCGACGACCGCCCGGTGTGCCACAACAGGTGCGGGGCGAGATCGCCAAAATGTCTGCGTGCGTCGGTCTATGGTTCCTTCTTGGCGGGGCCATCCTGAGAATGGGTTTGTGTTGGACGATTAGACCCGCTCGCCGGCCGGCATCGGCCGGTTGCGCCAAGGCTTCACCCGCAATGTTTGCAGCGACCGGCGTGGTTGCGATGAGCCCCAAAACTTCACGCCGTGAGTGGGCGCTGTCAGCGCGTTCCAGGCCCTCTCCATCCATAGGCGCTCGGTCAGCGTGCACAGTAGCCGCCATCGGGCATGACGGTCTGGCCGACCATGAAGCCGGCGCCGGGGCTGCACAGCCACAGCACGGCGGAGGCGATCTCCTCCGGGCGCTCCATGCGGCCGAGGGGAATGTCACGGATTACATCGTCGAGGCGGCCCGGCTCACGCTCTATAAGGCCTTTGACAAGGGGCGTCTCCGTCGTGCCGGGGCACACGGCGTTGATGCGGATGCCCTTGGGCGCATATTCGAGCGCGGCCGCCTTCGTCAGCCCGATCACACCGTGCTTGGACGCGGTGTAGGGGCCAAGGCCCGGTAGACCGGCGAAGCCGCTTTGCGACGAACAGTTGACGATGGCACCGCTGCCCTGCTCGCGCATCTGGCGCAGCTCGTGCTTCATGCAGTTGAACACGCCCGCGCAGGTTGACGGCGATCACGCGGTCGAAATCAGCCCCGTCCACATCGGCGGTTTCCGCCACGGCGACGTGAATGCCGGCATTGTTGAAAGCCGCGTCGAGGCGGCCGAAAGCCGACACCGCCTTCCGCACCAGGGCGGCCACGTCCGCCTCATCGCAGCAAACGCCGATAGCCTTGTGACCGTCAGTTCGTTTGGATCTTACTTTAAACGAACCAGCTGATCTGCTGCAAAGGGTGGTTTGCAGACCTCACCAACTCAGTCAGGATAGTGGTCGGTTGCGCTATCCTGCCCCCCATCCACCGGGCGGAACGGCCTGCCTGGCGTAGACAGAGCGAGCCCACCCATGTTCGACGAACCCGGTTTTCGACGCGACGCTGAGTCGGACGATGCCGCGCCCGCGCTTTATCATTTTGTCTATTGCAGCCGGGCCGTCGACGGCGTCGACGGCGACGAGGTCGACCGCATCGTGAAGTCGGCCCAACGCAACAATCTCGTGCACGGCATTACCGGGGTGCTGGTTTTCGGCAGCGGAGTCTTCTTCCAATGGGTCGAGGGGCCGGCCGCCCAGATCCAGAGACTGGTTTCGAGCCTGCAGGGCGACTCCCGCCATTACGATATCGTCACCCTGAGCCAGGGTGAGGAAGAGCGCGAGCGTCTGTATCCGAACTGGGAGATGGAGAAGGTCGAAGCCGAGGACATCCGCGCGGTTCTACAGGACGCGCTCGATAACGCCGACGACCAGAACAACGTCGCGGCCCTGAAACGGATCCTTGCGCACCTCGCCTCCGGGCCGCTGGTTTCGCTTGGGCGAAACTGATCAGGTCGGCGCGACACTTATGTCGGGGATTTTCAACGCGCGTACCCCGAACAACCCGAAGGGTCAGTCTGCTCGGGGACACCGCACGATGAGATCGAATGGACATCCGCTCGACCCGTCGAGCCCGGCCCCGCTCGACCCGTCGAGCCCGGACCCCGCTCGACCCGTCGAGCCCGGACCCCGCTCGACCCGTCGAGCCCGGACCCCGTCGCTCCGATCACTGCGCGGCCATCGACGATGAAATGATCCTGGAGCGGGAATAAAGCGCCGCGACCGCATGTCTCCTCCTCAGCTCCCCAAATCCGGGCGGCCAGAGGACACCGAGATGAACGACGAACATGACGACAAAGGACTGAACCGCCGCGGGGCGCTGGAATGCATGGCTTGGGCCGGCGGTGGTCTTTTGTGGACCGTGGCCGGTGGAATACCCAAGGTGTCGGGTTTTCTGGGAACGCAGCCGGCGCTTGCACAATCGACGAAGATGTTCACCTTCGCTCAAATCTCCGACAGTCATCTGGGTTTCAACAAGCCCGCTAATCCAGATACGTCCAAAACTCTGATGGAAGCCATCGCCAAGATCACTGCCGCGCCGGACAGACCGGCCTTCATGATCCATACCGGCGATATCACGCATCTGGCCAAGGCGTCGCAATTCGACGACGCCGAAAAGATCATCTCGGCATCCCGGCTTGACGTCCATTATGTACCGGGCGAGCACGACCTGATCGACGACGGCGCCAAGGCCTATCTCGAACGCCACGGCAAGAACACGATCGGCAGGGGATGGTATTCGTTCGACCATGAGGGCGTGCATTTCCTGGCCCTCGTCAACGCGAACGAAACGGTCGACGGCTTGGGTCATCTCGGGCCCGACCAGCTCGCCTGGATCGCCGCCGATCTCAAGGGGCGTTCCGCTTCGACGCCGATCGTCGTCTTCGCGCATTACCCTTTGTGGGACGTCTATCGGGAATGGGGCTGGGCGACGGATGACGGCGTGCAGGCTCTCGACCTGCTGAAACGCTTCGGGTCGGTCACCGTTCTGAACGGACACATTCATCAGATCTTCCAGAAGGTGGAAGGCGACGTGACCTTTCACACGGCGCGTTCGACAGCCTTTCCGCAAGGCGCGCCGGGCAAGGTCCCGTCCGCCGGGCCGCAACTCACGCCCGAAGGCAAGCTGCGAACCGTCCTTGGTGTCGCCAGCATCTCAGTCAACAAGGCGTTCACGCGCTCGCGATTACCGACACTCCACTTGCCTCTTAAGATTAGAGAACGAGATGATGTGCAACGGTAGGACGATGATTTACCTTGTCGCGACGCTCATGATGGTGGGCGTCGCGCATGCGGAAGGCGATGCCAAGCGCGGCGAACAGATCTATCAGAGCTGCCAGGACTGTCATTCGCTCGATGACAACGATGTCGGTCCCCGGCATCGTGGCGTGTTCGGCCGCGTCGCCGGGTCGGTGCCCGATTATAATTATTCGTCGGCACTGAAGAACTCGAAGATCGTTTGGGACGAGAAGACACTCGATCGGTGGCTGACAAGCCCTAAAGCTTTCGTTCCCGGCACGAAGATGGGCTTCGTCCTCTCCAATCCGAAGGACCGCGCCGACGTCATCGAATATCTGAGGACGATAGCCAAATGAAGCTCTTGAAAGGACGGGCCCCGTCCGACGGCAGCGCCGCGACCGAATATAATCGCGGCATGCAAGCGATACATTGGGCGACACTTGCTCTCATGATCGGCGTGTATGCCGCCGCCTTCTCGATCGACGGGGCTGCCGACCCGGCGTGGTACATCATGCTGCATCGCTCGTTCGGCGTTGCAATCGTGATGATCACCATCGCGCGTCTCGCTTGGCGACGGCGCTCGAGAATACCGCATCTGCCATCTGATGTGCCGGCGATACAGAAACTCGCCGCGAACATCAACATGGTGGCTCTTTACGTGCTCTTGTTCCTACAACCGGCTCTCGGCATCGCCGAAAGCGAGGTCCATGGCGATCGACTTGTCCTGTTCGGGGTCATCACTATACCGGCTTTGATCAAACCCGACAGGCCGCTCGCGCGCAGTCTGCTGGAGCTTCACCAATGGTGTGCCTATGCGCTTCTGGCTCTCATCGGCATGCACATGGGAGCCGCGCTGTATCATCACTTCGTTCGGCGTGATGATGTTCTCTCCGGAATGATGCCGGGTGTCGTCCGATCGGACGGCCTGTAAAGGGAGGGGCAGGGTTTGGTCTCGGCGTTGCGGTGAGCGTACCAGACCTGCCAGGCTGCGCGACTACGCCCGTACGGCTCGAGGCCGTCAACGCCTCGAGCCGTACGGGCTCTGATCTTGTGGAGTGTACGGCCTTCGTGCCTGTTCGACGCTAGGACGTCGGAGCTCAGGACGAAGGTCGCAATATAGTATTCGATCGGGCTTTGAAGCCGATCGCGGCTTTTTCTTGCTGACGGGCAGCAATGGGTAACGATCAGCCGCCGAGGCTGCAGCGTCCATCCGCTCGCTTGTAAAGAGAAGGGTCGCAGGGATTGTTATCGTCGTCGCAGGCCTTGACGCATACGGTCGTATCTCTGAACTGTGTCACAGGCCTGCTCAAGATAGTGGCCGAACGAGGCTGGGCCGAGGCATCTCGAAAGTCTTGCGCCTCGGCAGGCATGCTGCAAAATCCCGTCAACGCGCAGGATGAAATCAGTAGAGCGATGTTTCTCATTGTCTTTCTCCGATCTGGTGACAGAGGAAAAGACACGGCGAACGTCCGCTTTATTCCGCGGCCGGTGACATCTTTTTTGGCTCGCGCTCCAATAGGATACGGAACTCCTCCGGGAATAAAAGACAGCGGTCGCCGGTCTTCTCCTTCACTCGGCATCGAGCCACGCCGGATTGAAAGGATGGCAGCGGGTATGACCCATCATCACAGTAGCGATCTGATCGACGAGGCAACGGGTCGACATCACTCGCTTGGACGCGTGGTCTATGACGGCGCTGCGGTCGATCGTGCCGAAGTTGTCGACATCAGGTCGCGTCATGACTTGCGGGCAAGGATGACACAATACTTCCCTGTATTATGCTCCCCGGCAAATCCCTCAGGTCGAAAGCCTTCGTCACGCGTGGCAAAAGCGGCCTTCGCCTTCACCTGGGCGGTCGAGATCGACTATTTTTGTGGCCGGCGCCACCGCATGTGGGGTAAGGCTGCGGCGTTTCATAAGGACCGTTTTGCTTGAATCCCGAGGCTGCACGCCGGCGCTTCGCCGAAGTCGTCCTACCACAGACGGACCATGCATTCCGTCTGGCGCAGTGGCTGACCCACAGCCGACACGATGCGGAGGATGTCGTGCAGGATGCGGCGTTGCGGGCTTTCCAGGCGATCGACGAGTTTCGTGGGCCCAGCGCCCGCGCCTGGTTCCTGACCATCGTGCGCCGCACCGCCTTCACCTGGATCGCCAAGAATCGGCCGAAGGATCTCGTCTTCACGGAGGATCTCGAGACGGCGGAACGGCTGCATCCGGGTGCGGCGCCGGCATTCGGTGCGGAGCCCCCTGCGACGCCCGAAATGGCTCTGTTGTCTCACCAGCAGAGCGACCGTGTCACCGCCGCCGTGCAAACCCTGTCGGTGCAGTTTCGCGAAGCGATCGTGCTGCGCGAGATGGAACAAATGAGTTATCGTGAGATCGCCGAGGTTCTGGATATCCCGATCGGCACCGTCATGTCGCGCCTTGCCCGGGCGCGAGCCATGTTGATGGAGGTCCTGGCCGAGGACAAACGATGAATACGCCCAGGCACGATACCGATATGCTGCTCAACGCGTATGTGGATGGCGAGCTCGACGCCGCCTCGGCGCTGGCCTTCGACCGACGGCTCGCCACGGAGCCGGAACTCGAGGCGGCGCATGACAGGATGATGCGGCTCAGGGCTATGCTCCGCGAGACCATACCGCGGGACGTCGCATCCGACAGGCTGATGCAGGTGGTGGCGCAGATCGGAGCGCCCGAGGTCGTCGCCAGCGCTCCATCATGGCTTCATCGCATCCGAAGAACACGGCCGCCGTCAGGCATTGCGGCGCCGGCCTGGCCCATGGCGCTGGCCGCGGCCCTGGTCGGCATCGTGTTCGGAGCCGGTGTGACGACGCTGGTCCTGCGGCCGCAACCGGATGCCGGGATGGCGGAGGTCGTCGCTGATCATCTGCGCGCCGTCATGGCGCCTCAGCCGTTCGATGTCGCCTCATCGGACCAACATACGGTCAAACCCTGGTTCACCGGGCGCCTGCCTTTCGCGCCGCGGGTCTTCGATCTGGCACCTGTCGGCTTTCCGTTGGTGGGCGGCCGGGTTGATGTGGTTGGCGGCCAGCCCGCTGCCGCCTTGGTGTTTCGGCACGGCAAACACCTGATCAGCCTGCTTTCGCAACCTGTCGTCGATGCGGCCCCGAAGGCTGCAGCCAGCGATCGAGGATTCGAGGTGCGGGATTGGACGGCGGGGGGGCTGCATTATTGGGCCGTCTCCGACGTCGCGGCGGAGGAACTCGATGCGTTCGTGTCGGCGGCTAAGCTCCAGCTGGCGCGCAGCGACTAGCCGAGTCAGACGCTCTATCGACTTTGCACCGGCAGGCACCGGGGCGGACCGGACCGGCGTGAGCACGGTCCGGCGCAATCGCCACCGAGTTCGGGGACATCGCCGGCGACGCGCCCCGGAAGACCGCCGACCCGCTTGACCCCCGAACGAGGGCCGCCGCCCGCACAACGTGCGGCGTCTCCGTCGCAAAGACAAACCCATGCTGATCCGCAAACTCGGCAGGGCCCTGGCGCTCGCCCGCCCCCCGTTCGGTTGTCCGCAGATCAACGCCCGCCGCCGTGACTGCTTTCCTCGATCTTGTCGAGAACGGCTTCAGGCGCGACGTCGCGCTGCAGCTCGTTCAGCTCACCCCTCTCGTCGAGATCGACTCCGGCCTTTTTTGCAAGGGCGACCACGA
This sequence comes from uncultured Granulicella sp., assembly GCA_964282815.2. Taxonomy (GTDB): domain Bacteria; phylum Acidobacteriota; class Terriglobia; order Terriglobales; family Acidobacteriaceae; genus Edaphobacter. The sequence goes on along the minus strand of CBDIOH010000006.1, from coordinate 731,766 downwards.
CCGACAGAAGGCGCGTAATCTCGTGCTCCGACAGCAAATTGATCTGTAGATCCAGATCGGCCCGCTTGTCGGCCAGGGCAGCCGCACGGTTTTGGCTAATCAGGACGAATGTCGACAGGAAGATCGCCTCGACCGAGGCCTCGGTCGCCAAGATGACAAATGTGGGATCCCAGGGCTTGCAGCCTGGGATCAGGCCGACATTCAGAATGATCCATAGTCCGAACCCGGCGAGGTGGATATAGACGAACGCCATACTGCCGGTGAAGCGTGTTATCGCTTCAGCGGCCTTATCTTCTCTGCTCGCACTTCGCTCTTCACCTTGTCGTCGCACTCGCAGCGCATCGATGTTGCGATTGAGGACGGGCGTGAGGCCGGCGGGGTTGGGCGGCCGAACGGTGGGACCCCGCGGCGGCGATCGTTCGGACATACCAGACCTCTGACTGGAGCTGTGACGGGCGGGCCCACACGCGAGAGGGCAGCACCGTCATGAAGCGCTGGATCGTGAGCCTTGCATCCGGCTCGAAGTCGATCGGCCGCTCGGGGCAAGGACGGCGGCCGATCACCTCGAACGCCACCGTCGCAAGGATGACGCGTTGGCGGACGTCGGGTGCTCGGGTCCAGGTCAGAACACCGTCCGCACGGAGGGCTCGCGCAACCAGGCTCGACCGTTCGCGGCCGCGGCCAAAAACGCGCTGCCGTCGGGCCCGTCGAGCGCCACCACGCCCGCGTCGGGCAGGACGCCTGCCTTGTCCATCAACACCTTTGCCGATGCGGAATGGCCGATCACCTTGAGATGCGCAAAGGCGTCGTGCACGAACGCAACCGCAGCCGATTCGGTCGTAAGTTTTGTGGCGCCGTCCGCCGACAGCGCCAGCACGACCGTATCGAACAGCACCGACGACCCGCCCGCGAGCTGGACGTCCGCCTGGATCAGGCCGCCATCGCTTCCCTTGGCGCCACCGACCTTGGGGGCGATGACCTTGAACTCGGCCCCCATCTTGATCGCTGCCTTTTCGAGCGCCACCACCACCTTCGGGTCGGTACCATCGGCGACGAGGCACCCGATGAGACGCCCCTTGAGGGTCGGCTTGGCCTTCGCCAGGATGCTGAGCATCGGCGACAGCGTGAGGTCCGTCCTCACCGCAACCTGAGTGGGTGCCTTTACGATCGGGCCTTCGTAACCCAGCCCGTTCGCAACTCGCTTGGCGAGGCTCTCGTCGACATTCGCCAGGCGGCCAAGAAGGCGGAGGCGGACCGCTTCGCTCTGCACCTTGCTCAGCTCGAAGATGAAGGCGGAGACGATGTGGTTTTGTTCCGGCTCCGTCTGGCTGAAGAAGAACAGCCGGGCTTGGCTGAAATGATCGGCGAAGGTCGCCGAGCGCACCCGCAATTTGTCGCCCGCCTCGGGCACGGGAAAGCTCTTGAACCCGATTGCCGGCTCGGCGCGCTCGGTCGTCTCGTCGAGCGAACTCGGCGAATAGGAGACGCGACCCTTGGGCACCGCCATCTGCATGTGGCCGTCACGCTGAAAGTTGCGGACAGGTGTGCGCGGGGCGTTGATCGGCAGTTGCGCGAAGTTTGGCCCGCCGAGCCGCTTGATCTGCGTATCGAGATAGGATTGGTTGCGTCCCTGGAGCAGGGGATCGTTGGTGAAGTCTATGCCGGGGACCACGTGTGTCGTACAGAAGGCGACCTGCTCCGTCTCGGCGAAGTAATTATCCGGGTTACGGTCGAGCACCATGCGCCCGATGACGCGGAGCGGGATCGTCTCCTCGGGGATAATCTTGGTCGCGTCGAGTATGTCGAAATCGAAGCTCGTCGCGAAGTCCTCGTCGAACAATTGCACGGCCAGCTCCCATTCGGGAAAATTGCCGGTGTTGATCGCGGTCCAAAGGTCACGGCGGTGAAAATCAGGGTCGCCGCCGCTGATCTTGAGCGCTTCGTCCCAGATCACCGATTGCATCCCGAGCTTCGGCCGCCAGTGGAACTTGACGTAGGTCGACCGGCCGTCGGCATTGACCAGCCGAAAGCTGTGCACGCCGAAACCTTCCATCATCCGGAACGAGCGGGGGATCGCCCGGTCCGACATGATCCACATCAGCATGTGGGTGCTCTCGGGCGACAGCGACGCCCAGTCCCAGAACGTGTCGTGAGCCGTCTGAGCCTGCGGGAAGCCGCGATCCGGCTCCTGCTTGGCGGCGTGGATGAGATCGGGGAACTTGATCGCGTCCTGAATGAAGAAGACCGGCATGTTGTTGCCGACCAGATCCCAATTGCCCTCCGACGTATAGAATTTGACGGCGAAGCCGCGCACGTCGCGCGCCGTATCCGCCGACCCCATGTTGCCGGCGACCGTCGAGAAGCGCGTGAACAGCGGCGTCTTGACCCCGACCTCGCCGAGGATCTTCGCTTTGCTGAACTCCGCCAGCGAATCCGTCAGTTCGAAAAAGCCATGCGCCGCGGCTCCTCGAGCATGCACCACACGCTCGGGGATCCGTTCGTGATTGAAATGATTGAGCTTCTCAATCAGAACGAAGTCTTCGAGCACGACCGGGCCGCGCGGTCCGATCTTCGCCGAGTTTTCGTCGTCGGCGATGATGCCGCCCTGGTTGGTCGTCATGGGAGGATGGGTGCCAGCCGCGGTCTGGTGCAACTCGCCGCCAGTCCCGAAATGTTCGGCGACAAGCCTGGTGGCGGCGCGCGGCGTCTTTTGCTTGGGCACGGCGGAGTCCTTCGTTGGGGATGTTGGGCCAAGGTGAACCGCGAAACCACGGCGAACTACAGGACGCTTCTGGTCGATCAGCCGCGCGAAGGTCTTAAGCGATAGCGAAGCGCCAAGGTTGCGTTCCCGATCATTGCTCCGACCCGCCGCGTCGCCGGCTTGGCGTCGAGAAAGCCGCGCTCGAAGTCTTGCCGCAGACCGGCCGGAGGCGGCCGTCCCCTTCCGGCCCGGCATCGGTTTACCGCGTACGCACGGCCGAGGTGTTCCATGCCGCGGGGCTGCTCGCGCGGTCGGAAAACATTGCAGCCGGAGAAGCCGGTTTTCGCGGCGGCCGGCTTACAGGCCGGTCCTTCCCCTCGATCGGCAACCAGGACGAGCATTACGCGGATCACAATGCGGCCCCGCGGTCGTCGCTGGCCCGTGCTGCCGGGGCGCGGGCACTCCAAAGAGCTTGCACTTACAAACAGCAAGCGTGCTCCTCGCCTGCCGCAGGGACTGTGCGTCCTGCGCCCTGCGGTGCCGCTACGGCGTCTCGTCGAGAACTGATTTTGGTAAATACTACTGTTAATAGTCTGACGATTTTTTAATAAATGCCGGATAGTATTAATTTACCGTCACGGGAGCATGTGGTCGATCATGCCGAGTTGACGTTGTCGGGACTTCGGTTGCGGTGACCGCGGTGCCGTCGAAAAACGCACACATGTCGATTCATTGAGGGGCAATCTATGTTCGGGATCAACTTTGCGTCAGGAGCCGGGTCGAGGCGGGTCTTGGAGGCTCTCAGTCGTTCCATCGCTCTCATCGAGTTCGATCTCGATGGACGCATCTTGTGGGCGAACGACAATTTCTGCAACACGCTCGGCTACACGCTGGTCGAAATCAAGGGCCAATCGCACAGCATGTTCGTCGAGCCCGACTATGCACAGAGCCCGGACTACAAGGCGTTCTGGTCCAAGCTTGCCCGCGGCGAATACGACGCCCAGGAATACAGGCGTCTGGCGAAGGGCGGCCGTGAGGTCTGGATCCAGGCCTCCTACAACCCGGTGAAGAGCGCCAGCGGGCGGGTCCTCAAGATCGTCAAGCAAGCCACCGACGTGACCGCGCGCAAGCTCGGCAATGCCGAATTCGCGGCCAAGCTCGAGGCCATCTCGCGCGTCCAGGCAATCATCGAATTCACGCCCGACGGCGAAATCCTCGACGCCAACAAGAACTTCCTCGACACGCTCGGCTATCGGGCCGACGAGATCAAAGGCAAACATCACAGCCTGTTCGTCGACAAGGCCTATGCACAGTCCGTCGACTACCAGGAGTTCTGGAAGACGCTGAAGAGCGGCCAATACGTTGCGGCTGAATTCAAGCGTATCGGCAAAGGCGGTCGCGAGGTCTGGATCCAGGCGTCCTACAACCCGATCTTCGATCTCAACAAGGTCGTGCGCAAAGTGGTCAAGTTCGCGACGGACGTGACCGATCGCGTCCATGCGGTCGACGAGATCGGCGTCGGATTGGCCCGGCTCGCCGACAGGAACTTCGAGAGCGGGATCGACAAGGACTTTCCGCCGGCGTTCGAAAAGCTGCGCCAGGACTTCAATCGTGCGGTCGACAACCAGCGCACGACGCTCCAGAACATCGCGGCCACCACCGGGACCATCGAATCCGGGACCCGCGAGATCGCGACCGCCTCGGACGACCTCGCCCGCCGCACCGAGCAGCAGGCCGCCAGCCTCGAGCAGACGGCCGCCGCCCTCACCGAGATCACCGAGACGGTCAAGCGGTCGGCCGAAGGTGCCGGACATGCCCGCCAGGTCGTCGCCGCGGCGGACGACGACGCCAAGAAGAGCGCCGTCGTGGTGCGCCAAGCCGTCGAGTCGATGGACAATATCGCCAAATCCTCGCAGCAGATCAGCCAGATCATCGGGGTGATCGACGAGATCGCCTTCCAGACCAATCTGCTGGCCCTCAACGCCGGGGTCGAGGCCGCGCGGGCCGGAGATGCGGGCCGGGGGTTTGCGGTCGTGGCGTCGGAGGTGCGCGCGCTGGCGCAGCGGTCGGCGGATGCGGCCAAGGAGATCAAAGGGCTGATCTCGACCTCGAGCACGCATGTGGATCAGGGCGTGCGCCTCGTGACCGAGACCGGCAAGTCGCTGGAGCGGATCCTGGCGCAGGTGGGCGACATCAACGGGGCCGTCGCGGAGATCGCTGCGGGCGCCAAGGAGCAATCCAACGCGCTCGACGAGATCAACGTGGCCATCAACCAGATGGACCAGATGACCCAGCAGAATGCCGCCATGGTGGAGGAGACCACGGCCGCGAGCCATGCGCTGTCGCAGGAAACGACGGCGCTGTCCGAGATGATCAGCCAGTTCAAGCTCGGCCAGACAGGCGCAGACCAGCACACGCGCCGCGACGTCCGGTCGGGGGCGTCTTCTGCGGCGCGCCCGCGACTGAAGGCCGTCGCCGGCGCCCGCCGCTGACCACCGCCCCGGCCGGTCTTAAGGATTTTTTGCCGATTGGCTCGGTACTGTTGCCGACGGGCGCGGGGGGCCTCGCGAGCAGGCGTCGGTCGTGCGGCGACCTTCATTCACGACAGGTGGACGGACCTCGATGACCAACGGCAGCAAGGCGGACGGCGCGGCCCAGCGCGACATGATCACCTTCCTGATCGGACCTCAGGAATTCTGTGTGGACGTCATGTCGGTCCGCGAGATCCGGGTGTGGACGCCGGCGACGCCGCTGGCCCATTGCGCCGAGCTTCGTGTGCGGCGTGATCAACCTGCGGCGGCAGCATGCTGCCGATCATCGATTTCGCGGCCCGGCTCGGCTATCCGTCGGCCGAGCCGACCACCCGGCACGCGATCCTGGTCGTCCAGATCGGGACCCAGACGATCGGCCTTCTGGTCGAGGGCGTCTCCGAGATCCTGACCATCGTGCAGGACCTCATCCAGCCGACCCCCGACGTCGCCTCGCAGCGCACCAAGGACATCGTCAGCGGCATCGTGGCCATCGAGGGCAGGATGATCAGCCTGATCGCGCTCGACCGCGTCCTGCCGCCGAGCGACCATCAGGCGGCGGCCTGATGATTTTGCCCGCGTCCTCGCGGCGCCGAGCCGCCGCACTCGATCCCCTGCGGGGGCGCGGTCTCGGCCGATCATGACGTCCTGCGGGTATGGCCGCTGACCTGCGCGCCATCCTCGGGCCGCAGCTTCAGGAAGCCCGGGACGGCCAGGAGGGGCAGCAGGGCCGTGAGGACGAAGACCTCGTGGAAGCGGGCCGGCGTCAGGCTCTCACCCTGCCGAGTGACGAGGCCGAGCAGCATGGCGCCGAACGAGACGCCGAAACTGACCGTCAATTGCTGCAGCACGCCGCCGAGGCTCGTGGCGCGCGACAGCAGCGGCCCCGGCATGTCCGCATAGGACAGGGTGTTGGAGGTCATGAACTGGGTCGAGCGGATCAGGCCGAAGACGAAGATCGAGGCGCCGATCAGCCAGCGCGGCGTGTCGGGCTGAAGCAGCCCGAACCCGGCCAGCGCGACCGACCCCGCGACGGCGCTGCCGCTCAGCACCCTGTCGAAACCGAAGGAGCGCAGCATGCGCGAGGCGACGACCCGCACCATGACGGCACCGAGCGAACTCACGAACGTCAGCGATCCCGACACGACGGGGCTCATGCCGAACCCCACCTGCAACATCAGCGGCAGCAGGAACGGCGGCCCGTTCATGGCGATCCGGCAAAGCCCGCCGGCCAGGGTTCCGACCGCGAACGAGCGTAGCCGGAAGAGGCCGAGGTCGACGGCCGGGGCCGCCACCCGGCGCGCGTAATGCGCAAAGCCGAGCAGCAGGAGCACGGCCGCCAGCAGCACGCCGACGATCGCCGGGGCCGCGATCCCCGGGTGGCCGATGCTCTCCAGACCGAACTCGAGCAGCGCGACGCCACCGCCGACCATCAGGAAGCCGGCGAAGTCGAACGGCGGCGGGGCCGCCTCGGGCGTATCCTCGATGAAGCGCAGGGCCAGCAGGATGCCGATCAACCCGAACGGCAGGTTGACATAGAAGATCCAGCGCCAGGACGCATAGGTGGTCAGGAGGCCGCCGACCAGCGGCCCGATGACGGGCCCGACGATGGCCGGCAGCGTCATATAGGTCATGGCGGTGACGAACTGACTGCGCGGAAAACTGCGCAGCAGGATCAGCCGGCCGACCGGCGTCATCATGGCGCCGCCGAGCCCCTGCAGGGCACGGGTCGCCACCAGGACCGCGAAACTGTCGCTGAGCCCGCATAGCGCCGAGCCGATGGTGAAGATCAGCAGCGCCAGGGCGAAGATGCGGCGAGCGCCGAAGCGGTCGGCGAACCAGCCGCTGACCGGGATGAAGACGGCGAGCGTGAGCACATAGGCCGTGACCGCGAGGTTCATCCGCACCGGCGTCGTGGCGAGGCTGCGGGCCATGTCCGGGATGGCGGTCGTGATGATTGTCGAGTCGAGCTGCTCCATCAGGAACGCGATGGCGACGATCAGCGGGATCAGCAGGCGGAGGCGGGGGTTTCGCTCGGTCGCAAATTCCGGCGGATTGGTCGCGGGTCCCGGGTTCACCATCCGCCCGGTCTATGGCCCGGAGCGGACGGCCGCAAGCGCCTTGCGGCCGCGCCGGTTCCCGCGTGACTCACTCCGGGCTTAGTGTATGGCTAACGGCTGGGCACGCGTTCCAAAGACCCAGGGCAGCGATGATCCTTTCCGATACGGCCCTCATGGCTCGTGAGGCCAAGGCCAGTCCGGGCGTTCGGGCGGCGTGGGGGTGGCCCCCTCGATGTCGGAATTTTCATCGTAGCGCTGCTCGCCAGGCTGAACGGCATATCGGCCAAGCCCTATTGGATGGACGAGGTCACGACCCTGCAGCGGGCGTCGCGGCCGCTGGTCCAGCTCGTCGCCGATTCGCTGCGCCACCACCAGCTGCCGAGCTACTTCGTCTTGACCTCCTGGGTGGCGCCGTTCGGCACCGGCGAGGCCGTCATCCGGTCGCCCTCGGCGCTGTTCGGCGCCCTCGCCTGCGCGATCCTGTGCGGCACCGGGCGGCTGGTGGGCGGCCCAGGAGCCGGGGTCCTGGCGGGCCTCCTGCTCGCGCTGTCGCCCATGCAGGTGCAATACGGGCAGGAGGCCCGGTCCTACGCACTGCTCACCTGCACGATCGTGATCGCCCTGCGCGGGCTCGTCGGACTGGCGCTCGATCCCGCGCGCGCCGCCGTGCCCCTCGATGACCGGGGGTCGAACCGTGCGGCTTGGGCGGCCTATACGGTCGGCACCGTCGCGGCGCTGCACGTGCTGAGCGTCGCTACCCTGTGGCTGGTCGCGGCCGCGCTGGCGGCGCTGGCGATCGGCCGGCAGGTCGGGCCCGGCTGGCGCGGCTTCGTGCGCAACTGGATCGGCTGCCACGTGGTGATCGGCCTGCTGTCGGTCCCCTGGTTCGTCGCCATGTACCTCTTCGTGCGCGGCCGCGTCGTCGGCGGCCTCGACTGGGTTCCGCCGCTGACGCCCGACCGGGTCTGGTCCACCCTGTCGTCGGTGTTCCTGTTCCGCACCTCGAGCCTGATCAGCCCGCGGCTGTTTCCCGAGAGCCTGCCCGGCTTCGGCATCCTGGTGAGCGTGCTGGCGCTCGGCGGCGCCGCCGCTCTGTGGCGCGGCCGGCGGACCGTCCTCGCGGTCCTGCTCCTCGGCTGCGTGCTGCTGCCCGCCTCGCTGGCCGCGATCTCGCTGGTGCATCCGGTCTGGATGCCGCGCTACGTGCTGTGGAGCGGTGCACCCTTCTGCCTGCTGGCCGGGTTCGGGGTCACGCTCCTGCCGCGGCCCGGTCGCCTGGCGGCGGCCGTCATCATGGGAGGCCTCGCGCTCTGCAACCTCGCGCCCTACTACGCCATGGAGACGAAGCCCCGCTGGGACCTCGCGGCCGCCGACCTGGGATCGGGGTTGGGCGAAGGCGACGTGGTGCTGGTCGATGACCCGCAGGCGGTCAAGATGATGAACGTCTATCTCGACAGGACCGGCGCGACCCTCATGCCCGGCCAATGGACCACCGACGTCGACCTTGCGGCCGCCGCGCTCGGCGCCAATGCCCGGGTCTGGGCCGTGCAGGGGACCATCGGCCAGGCCGACGAGCGCACGCTCGACAAGTTCCTGGCCCGTCTGGCGAGCCTCGGCACCCCGGCGGCCCGGATCGCCGAAGGTCTCGACATCGTGATGCTGCGCTTCGACGGCGCGCCGGCCGCGCCAGCGCCCTGACGGCGGGCGCGCGGCTGCCGCTCGGTGGCCCTATGGGGTCCGCTGGCTCCCGCAGAAGGCGGGATCCGCATCGTCGTGGCTCTCGCGTCCAGCCGGAGCATCCGGTATAGAGGCGCCCATGAGACCTCAATCCCTCGACTTCCTGAAGAGCATCGTCAATGCTCCCTCGCCCAGCGGCTATGAGCAGCCCGCGGCGCGCGTCTACCGGGCCTATACGGAAACCGTCGCGGACCGCGTCAGCACCGACATCCACGGCAATGTGGCGGCAATCCTCAACCCGTCCGCCGCGATGCGGGTGATGCTGGCCGGGCACATGGACGAACTCGGGTTCATCGTTCATCACATCGACGACGAGGGCCTCCTGCACTTCCAGGGCATCGGTGGGCACGACAGCGCGATCCCGACCGGCCAAAGAGTGTGGGTGCACGGTAAGCAGCGCATCGCCGGCGTGATCGGGCGCACGGCCATCCACCTGCAGGACGAGGCGGAGCGCAAACGCAAGCCCGAGATCAAGGACCTGTGGATCGATATCGGGGCAGGCTCCCGGGCCCAGGCCGAGGAGGTGGTCAGCCTCGGCGATGTCGCGACGTTCCAGTACGAGTTCCAGACCCTGCTCGGCGACCGCGCCACGGCGCGGGGCTTCGACAACAAGATGGGGTCCTTCGTGGTCGCCGAGGCGCTGCGGCTGCTCAAGGAGGAGGGCGGCCTGCACCCGGAGGTCGGCGTCTATGCGGTTGCGACCGTGCAGGAGGAGATCGGACTGCGAGGAGCGCGGACCGCCAGCTACGGTATCGCGGCCCGCACCGGCCTGGCGGTCGACGTCAACCATGCGATCGATTACCCGGGGGTCAGCAAGTCGCGCTACGGAAAACTCGATATCGGCAAGGGACCGAGCGTCTCGCGCGGGCCCAACACCAACCACGTCACCTTCGACCTCATCACCCAGGCGGCGCGCGAGGACGGCATTCCCTACCAGATCAGCGTCAATCCGGGCGGAACCGGCACGGACGCCAATGCCATGCAGCTGAACCGCGACGGCATGGCGACGGGCCTGCTCGGCGTGCCGGTCCGCTACATGCACACGCCCTGCGAGCTCTTGAGCCTGCAGGACGTCGAAGACTGCGCCCGGCTGATGGCCGCCTATTGCCGCCGGGTGCGGCCGGACACCGATTTTTCGCCGCGCTGAGCGCCGGGCGATGTCGTCCGGGCAACCGGGTGCGGGTCGTCCGGCCGGGCCGGCCGCAGGCTGGCGGCGCCGATGCAACTGACGGCTCTATCGGTGCCTGATTTTCTATTGACTGGCTGCTGGCCGGGCGCAATCCTGACCTGCAGGGATGGCGCGTTGCCGTTGGACGTGCGACCCGGTGCGATGCGAGGTTCGAGCCGATGGGCGCCTATTACGGGTACCAAGATCAGACCAACCCCGCGGTCTATACTTACTACAATGGCTCTTACGGTGGGTCGACCTATTCGTCCACCTACGCGTTCTACAACGGACAATCGACCTATTCGGCCTATGACAATCCCGCGACTGGCTATTACCTGAGCGACTACAATACGAGCTATGGCTATGGCGAGTACCAGAATGCCTCCGGGTATACGTCGGCTTACGCGGTCTACGAAGACGTTCAGGGCTACGTGATCAAAGGTGTCGAAGCCTATGCGACGGTCGTGTCGGCCAATGGCGATTATGGAACCTTGTACAACGCGACGCTGTATGAATTTCCGGCAGTGGACGGATACGCCACGTACAAGACCATCGATTATTATTCACCTGGAGCCGGCGAATATTCGACGAGCAGCTATATCCCCCCGGGACACGGCCTGAAAGTCTGATGTCTGCCGCATGAGCAGCCGCGCTCCGAACCTGAGCCGTTGCTTTAATTCGCGGTTATAGCACTCAGGCAGTGCGTATTTTTGCGATAATGTGCTGGTTTGTGCTTGACGGCCTCGATCGGATCGGCTGCTGTCCGGCGACGACGCGTCGGCCCTTTCGGACCGGCGGGGTGCTGATGCAATAAGCCTTGGGCGCCCGGGGCCCGTCGCGGAGGGGAGAGATGATCACGAAGGACGCGCGGCGGCTGCGCGTGGGCGTGCTCGGGGCCGGTCCCATCGCGCAATTCGCTCATCTCGAGTCCTGCGTCAAGGCTCGCAACGCCGACCTCTATGCCGTCTGCGACGCCGCCCCGGACCTGCTGGCCCGGATCGGAGCCCATTACGCTCCGCAACGGACCTTCACGGATTATGCCGCCATGCTGGCGGATCCGGCGGTCGAGGCGGTGATCGTCGCAACCTCCGACGCCTGGCACGTGGCTGCCTCCATGGCGGCGCTCGAGGCCGGCAAGGCGGTGCTGTGCGAAAAGCCGCTCGGCGTGTCGGTCGAGGAGGTCGAGACCCTGCGCGAGGTGGTGCGGCGGACCGGCAGGGTGCTGCAGGTCGGCCATATGAAGCGCTTCGATCCCGGGCTCGAAGCGGCCAAGCGCTTCATCGACACCGGACTCGGCCAGCCGCTCGCCTTCAAGGCCTGGTATTGCGACTCGACCCATCGCTACACGATGACGGATGCGGTCCAGCCCTTGCCCTTGACGAGCAGCCTGCAGAAAAAGCCGGCCGGCAACCCGAAGTCCGACCTGCAGCGCTATTTCATGCTGGCGCATGGCAGCCACCTCGTCGATACGGCGCGGTTCCTGTGCGGCGAGATCACCCGGGTGCGGGCCCGCCTGTCGGAGCGGTACGGCGCCTATTGCTGGTTCATCGAAACCGACTTCGCCGATGGGACGCTCGGCCACCTCGACCTGACGGTGGCGGTCCGCATGGATTGGTTCGAGGGCTTTCACCTGCATGGCGAGCACGGCAGCATCTTGGCCAAGACATACAACCCCTGGTACTATCGATCGAGCGACGTGGAGATCTTCCACGAGAGCGACGCCACGACCCGGCGCGTGCTCGGAGCGGACGGCCATTTCTTCAGGCGCCAGCTGGAAGGCTTCGCGGACAGCGTCCTCAACGGGGCGCCGCAGCGGGGCGCCGATGTGGAGGATGGCCTGGCCTCGGTGCGGGCCATGGCCGCCATCGCGCAATCCGTGCGCACCGGCGAGGCTGTCGCCGTCCCGACCCAGAGGGGCGCCGTCTGATGCGGCTCGGGATCTTCGCCAGGACCTTCCCGGGCACCGACCCGGCCGTGGTGCTGGGTGCCGTCCGGGACGCGGGCTATCGCTGCGCGCAGTTCAACATGGCCTGCGCGGGCCTGCCCCCGATGCCGGACGCGATCGGTCCCGACGTGATCACGGCCATCACGGCGGCGGTCCGCGCGACCGGCATCGATCTCGTCGCCCTCTCGGCCACGTACAATATGGTGCATCCCGATAAGGCCGTGCGCGACGCCGGACGGCACCGTCTCCGCCCGATCCTCGCCGCCGCCCGCGCGCTCGCCATCCCCCTCGTGACGCTCTGCACCGGCACGCGGGACCCGGACGACCAATGGCGCTTCCACCCGGACAATGCCCGGCCCGAGGCCTGGGCCGATCTCTGCCGCGAGATGGAGGCGGCATTGGCCATGGCCGACGCCGAGGGGATCGACCTCGGTATCGAGCCCGAACAGGCCAATGTCGTGACCTCCGCCGGCGATGCCCGGCGGCTGATCGCCGACATGGGCTCGGCCCGCCTGCGCATCGTGCTCGACCCGGCGAACCTGTTCGAGGCGGCGACGCCCGAGCAGGCGAGGCGCATCGTGGCCGCGGCGGTCGAGCGGTCCGGCGAGGCCATCGCGATGGTGCATGCCAAGGACCGCGCGGCGGATGGCGCCTTCGCGACCGCCGGCACCGGCGTCGTGGATTTCGCGGACTTTTTTGCCCGCTTGGCGAGGGTCGGCTTCGACGGGCCGGTCGTGGCCCATGGGCTCGCGGCCGAAGAGGCGGCGGGTGTCGCGTCCGTCCTGGCCGGGCTCGGCCTGCGGTGACCGCACACACGTTATTGCGCGGCGGCGCGGTCCTGCGCGGACTCGATGAGGGTGCGGGCACTGCGCTGCTGTTTCAGCATGGACTCGGAGGGGCCGAGGCGCAGGTGGCCGACATGGTCCCGCCCATCCCCGGCATCCGCCGGCTCACGCTGGAGTGCCGCGACCACGGCCGCTCGACTTTGGGCGACGAGGTCCCGGTGTCGATCGCCATGTTTGCCGACGACGCGCTGGCGTTCTGCGATGCCCTCGGGATCGCCCGTTTCGTGGCGGGCGGGATCTCGATGGGCGCCGCCCTGGCGCTCCGTCTCGCGGTCCGGCATCCGGATCGGGTCCGCGCCCTGATCCTGGCGCGGCCCGCGTGGCTGGTCGAGGCGGCTCCACCCAACATGAGGTTCTATGCCGAGGTCGCGTCCGCGCTCCGCGATGCCGCGCCCGGGGTGGCCAAGGCCCGGTTCGAGCGATCCCCGGCCGCCGCCCTGCTGGCCCGCGAGGCCCCCGACAACCTCGCGTCGCTGCTCGGGTTCTTCGACCGCCCGGACCCGGAGGCGACGGCCGGCAGCCTGGAGGCGATCGCCGCGGACGGACCGGGCGTCACCCTGGCCGACCTTGAGGCCCTGGCCCTGCCGACGCTGGTGATCGGCCACGGCGCCGACCTCGCCCATCCGCTCGCCACCGCGCAGCGACTGGCCGACACGATTCCGGGCGCCGACCTCGTCGAGGTCCCGCCCAAGGCCGGGCAGCGGGCCGCGCATGTGGCGGCTTGCCGGGCCGCGATCGGCCGGTTCCTCCATGGCCTCGGCCTAACGACGGAGTGTTCGTCATGACGCTTGCCGACAAACCTGCACCCGGTTGGCTAGAGGCCCTGCCGAGGCACCGGATCCTCGGTGAATATTCGCTCTGGTCGGCGGACCTCGCCAATCTCGAAGCCGATCTCCGGCGCACCGAGCCTTATACGGATCTCTATCACATCGATGTCGCCGACGGCCGCTTCGCCCCGGCCTTCCTGTTCTTTCCCGATCAGGTCGCGCGGCTGCGCGCCCTCACGTCCAAGCCACTGCATGTCCACCTGATGGTCGAGGGCGATATCGTGCTGTCGCAGGTCCGGCAGTTCGCGGACGCCGGCGCCGACCTCATCACGATCCATGCCGAGACCGGCGCGGTGATCGGCGACGCGCTCGACCTCATCGGCTCGCTCGGTTGCGTCGCCGGACTCGTGCTGCGGGTGGAGACGCCGGTCGAGGCCGCCGAGCCCTGGATCGATCGCATCGGCTTTCTCACGCTGCTCGGGACCGCCATCGGGGTCAAAGGCCAGGGTCTGTCCGACACCGCCTGCCCGCGCCTCGGGGCGGCCCGGGCGATGCTGCAGGCGGCGGGCCGCTCGGCGGCGGTCCGACTGGCCGCGGATGGCGGCATCCGGCAAGAGACCGTGCCGCTGCTGCGCGCGGCCGGCGCCGAGACCGTCGTGCTCGGCTCGCTGGCCTTCGGGGCCCCGGACCTCGCCGGGCGCATCGCCTGGTTGCATGCCTTGCCGGCGCCTGCGGCCGCATGAGGCGCCACGCCCTCGCGATCGATCTCGGGGGGACCGAACTTCGCGCCGCGCTCGTCTCGGAGACCGGTGCGGTCGCGGCGTTCTTCGCCTGCGAGACCGACAGTGGAGGCGGGGTCGCGGCGGTCGTGGCGCAGATCGGCGAACTTTGCGCCAGGGTGGGTGAGGCGTCCGCCGGTGTCCTCCCGGTCGGGGTCGGGGTTGCGGCTCCGGGCCCGCTCGACGCCGCGGCCGGCCTCATGGTCGGGCCGCCGACCCTGCCGGGGTGGCACGACGTCCCGCTCGCGGCGCTGTTGCAGGAGAGGCTGGGCCTGCCGGTGCGGCTCGAGAACGACGCCAACGCGGCCGCCCTCGGCGAATGGCGCTTCGGGGCCGGCCAGGGCACGCGCCACATGGTCTTCGTGACGGTCAGTACGGGAATCGGCGGCGGCGTCATCGCCGACGGCTGCCTCCTGCACGGCCGGCGCGGACTCGCGGCCGAGATCGGGCACATGACCATCGCGGACGGGTCGCAGGAGCGGCTGTTCGGCGGCGCGCCGGGCGCCTGGGAAGCCTTGGCGTCGGGCACGGCGCTCGGCCGCAAGGCGACCCGGCAGGCCGCCGGGCCGGCCGGCCATGCCCTGCGGGAGCTGGCCGGCTCCGCGACGCTCACGGCCCGCCATGTCGTCGAGGCCGCGCGGGCCGGCGATCCGCTGGCCATGACGCTCCTGGCCGAGGAAGCGCGGCTGCTCGGACTCGGGTTCGTCAACCTGCTCCACCTCTATTCGCCCGAGCGGATCATCGTCGGCGGCGGTCTCGGGATGGCGCTCGACCTGATGCGGGAGGAGATCGACCGGACCATCGCGGCGCGCGCGCTTCCGGCCTATCGGGACGTGTCCGTCGTCACGGCCGCCCTGGGGCGCTCGGCCGGGCTCGTGGGCGCCGCCAGTCTGGTCCTCTAGGCGTCTAGCGGCAGACCATCACCTGGACGCCGGCGCTCTCCAGCGCCGCGGCGATGTCGGGCGGCGGCTCGCCGTCCGTGACCAGATGGTCGATCCTGTCGAACGCCGCGATATGGGCGAAAGCCGCCACATCGAACTTGCTCTGATCGGCCACGACGACGGTCCGCCGCGCCACCTCGATCATGCCGGCCGTCTCCACCGCCTCCTCGAGGCGGCCCATCGTGAGGCCGCGCGCCGACAGGCCCGTCACGCCGATGACGGCCGTGTCGACGCCGAACCCCGCGACCCCGGCCAGACCGATCGGCCCGATCGTCACCTGGGAGACCGCCCAATAGGTTCCCGCCCATCAGGTAGATGGCTCGTAAGGCCGCCTCCGGGGTGACGGGCGGCAAGAGGAGGTTGTTGGTGACCACCGTCAAGTTGCGGCGGTCTCCGAGTGCCGCAGCGAAGGCGCAGGTGGTCGAGCCGCCGTTGAGGATCAGGGTCTCGCCGTCGCGGACCAGCCCGGCCGCAAGCCGGCCGATCCGCAGCTTGGCCTCGGCATGCTCGTCCATGCGGCTGCCGAGGCTCGTGTCGACCCGCACCATGCGGTGCCGGCCGATCGCGCCGCCGTGGGTGCGGGCCAGAAGGCCGCGCCGCTCCATCAGGTCGAGGTCGCGCCGGACGGTGTCGCGCGAGACCTCGAGCAGGGCGACGAGTTCGGCCACGGTCACCTGGCCGCGCTGGTCGAGGATTTCGAGCAGCCGGTTCTGCCGGACGGCCGGCAGCGCGTTCGAACCGCTTTCGGCGTCGACGAGCAAGGGAGGGGGCGGATCGCTGGGCGGCATGCCGGGACCTATACCAGAACGATACAGCGGAGCGTTGCTCGAATTCGTTGAACCCCACAGGGCTATTAACAACGAAACGTTGAGGCGCTCGTCTCGCAGCGTCCCATGTCCGCGCGCCCGACCGGCAGACATGTTGACGCAGATGGGCGGAGTTCCTAGCGTCGCACTGGCCGTAGAACAGCCTCGAAGGCGGAAACCGGTCCCAACACGACAAAACCGATCAGGAGGGAACATTGAAGAAGACCACCGCGGCCTTGGCCGCCATAACCCTTGGGCTGGGCGTGCTCGCCGGTGCCGGTCAGCCCCGGGCGCAGCAGAAGTTCACCATCGCCCTGGTGCCCGGCCTCACCACCGACGCGTTCTATATCACCATGCGCAAGGGAGCCGAGGCGGCCGCCAAGGCGGTCGGCGCGGACCTGGTGTTCCAGGGGGCCCCGGAGTTCAACCCGGTGCAGCAGGTCCCCGTCCTCGACGCCGTCATCGCCCGCAAGCCCGACGCGATCCTCATTGCGCCGACCGACAAGACGCAGCTCGTGCAGCCGCTGAAGAAAGCCGGGGAGGCCGGCATCCCGGTGATCACCGTCGACACGTTCATCGGCACCGGCAATTACCAGACGGGCGCCGGAGATGCCGACTTCCCGCTCGCCTATATCGCCTCCGACAATGTGCTGGGCGGCAAGATGGCGGCCCGCGCCCTGGCCAAGGCGATCGGCGACAAGGGCAAGGTCTACGTCTCCAACGTCAAGCCGGGCGTGTCGACTACCGACCAGCGCGAGGAGGGTTTCAAGGACGAGATGAAATCCCATCCGGGCATCCAGGTGCTGCAGACCCAGTTCAACGACGACGACGCCAACAAGGCCGCCTCGCAATTGCAGTCGGTCTATGCCCGGAACCCCGACCTCGTCGGCGTCTTCGGCGCCAACCTGTTCTCGGCGATGGGCGCCGCCAACGGCGTCCAGCAGGGCGGCCAATCGGGCAAGATCAAGGTGATCGCCTTCGATGCGCCGACCTCGATCGTCGATAGCATCAAGTCCGGGCTGATCGAGGCCGCCATCGCCCAGCATCCGGCCGAAATCGGCTATTACGGCGTCATGTCGGCCTATGCGCACCTCACCGGACAGTCGATCCCGACCCTGATCGGCACCGGTTTCACGGTGATGGACAAGTCCAACATCGATCAGCCCGACGTGGCGAAGTTCATCTACAAGAACTGAGCGGCGACCCGGCGGACCGGTCTTGAGGCATGGTCCGCCGACCTTCTCTCGCTGTCCACGTCCGAGCGGAGCCGCGCATGTCGTCGCAAACCTTCGGGGACCTCTACGTTCCGCGGCCGCCCTCGCGATCGTCGAGGATCCTGGTCCGCATCGCGGCCCTGCGGGCCTGGCTGTTCCTCGCGCTGCTGCTCGTCGTGTTCGAAGCCTGGGCGCGCATCAGCTACGGCGCGAGTTTCGTCCTGTCGAGCTACAATGCCCAGTCCATCGCGGTCTTCGCCGTGGCGCCGCTCCTGCTGGCCCTCGGCGAGACCTTCGTGATCATCGCGGGGGGCATCGACCTCTCTGTGGGGTTCATCATGGGCCTCTCCGCCGTCGTGGCGGCGCACGGCGCGAACCTCGCCGGCCTCTATGTGCCGCCGCCGGCCGCCATGCTGATCGGCATCCTTTGCGGCCTCGCGGTGTCGCTGCTCCCCGGCCTGGTCAACGGCTGGCTGATCTCCAAGCTCAAGGTTCCGCCCTTCATCGGCACGCTCGGCATGTTCGGCGTGGCGCGCGGCGCCGCTTTCCTGCTGGCGGGCGGCACCACCGTCCCGGTCTCCAACGCCTGGTTCGCGGCGCTCGGCAACGGCCGCCTGCTCGGCGTTCCGGTGGTCGTGATCATCACCATCCTGTTCGTGCTGCTGATGCATTACCTGCTGGGCCAGACGCGCTTCGGCCAGCACACCTATGCGGTCGGCGCCAGCGAGCAGGCAGCCTTGCGGGCCGGCATCAACGTCGGCCGGTTGACCCGCAAGCTCTATCTCCTGTCGGCTTTCTGCGCCGGCCTCGGCGGGGTACTCTACGCGGCCCGGTTCACCGCCGGCGCCGCCCAGGCCGGCGAGCCCTTGCTGCTCGATTCCATCGCCGCGGTGGTGATCGGCGGGGCCAGCCTGTTCGGCGGCTCGGGCACCATCTCGGGGACGGTCGCCGGCTCGCTGGTGATCGCGGTGATCCAGTACGGCCTCGTCTTCATCGACGTCGAGCCCTTCTGGCAATTCGTGGCCGTCGGCGTCGTCATCATCATCTCCGTCCTGGTCGACCAGACGCAGCGCCGCTTCGGGGGAGACCGCTGATGAGCCCGCCGGCCTCCACGGCCCAGCCGATCCTCGACGTCCGCTCGGTATCCAAGCGTTTCGGCGGCGTCGAGGCCCTGCGCGGCGTGTCGCTGTCGCTGCATCCGGGCGAGGTCGTGGCCCTGGCCGGCGACAACGGGGCCGGCAAGTCGACGCTTACCAAGATGATCTCCGGCGTCTACCGGGCCGACGGCGGCGAGATCCGCCTCGACGGCAAGGTGGTCGATTTCCCGACCCCGCAGGCCGCCCGGGGCCAAGGCATCGAGACGATCTACCAGGACCTCGCCTTGGCCGACAATCTCTCGATCGGCGCCAACATCTTTCTCGGCCGCGAGCCGATGCGGCGTCTTTTCGGCCTTGTGCCGGTGATCGACCGGCCCTTCATGGCGGCCGCCGCCAAGGACACGATGGCCAAGCTCGACTTCCACGTCGAGCGCCTCGAGGCGCCGGTGGGCCGCTTCTCGGGCGGCCAGCGGCAGGCGGTGGCCATCGGCCGGGCCATCTATTGGAATGCCCGCGTCATCCTCATGGACGAGCCGACCGCGGCACTCGGCGTGCCCGAGCAGCGCAAGGTCATGTCGCTGATCCATATGCTGAAGGCGCAGGGCCGGGGCGTCATCTTCATCTCGCACAATCTGCAGGATATTTTCGCCGTCGCGGACCGGATCGTCGTCCTGCGCGCGACCGTGGCCGGCGCTCCTGCCTTCAGGGCGAGACAGAACGAAGCGTATCCAAAGCAGGTGTTCAGGACGCCGTTGGCCAGAAAACGGATGATCCCGGCTCGCGGGGCGACGGTCGTCAGCGCCTCGACGATCGTGGCCGGAGGCGCGACGATACCTTTGCCCAAGGGCGTCACGCGATGCCGATCGGCGAGGACCCGAGTTCGGTGGCCGCGCTGCGGACCTCGCCGTCGCGGACGATGTTGCGACGGATGAAGTGCGGCCTGGCTTTGACCTCCTCGAAGATCTTGGCGATGTACTCGCCGATGAGGCTCGCCGCGAGCAGGTTGATCGAGCCGAAGAAGATCACGCTCAGCACCAGCGTGGTGAAGCCGCGCGGCGCACTCTTGCGGGAACAGCGAGCCATGACAACGAGGATAGCCGAGGCTGAGGAGGAGCGAGGCACGAGAACAGGACGAGCCCGGCGGCGCTCAGCATGTTGAGCGGGGTGTTGCGAGAAGGAGAGAATTCCCTTCTTCGCCCAGCCAACGATTCTTCAACAGGTTGTTGGTCGAGAGTGCCGAACATCCGCTCCGGCCTGCACGTAGTCGACGCCCGTCTGGCGGAAGCCGATAAAGGCCCGGACGCCGCGGATGAACAGGTCGCGCTCCGGGAAGCTGAGGAGCGCGCGCACCACCCGGCGATCCATCAGCGAGAAGTCGCCGGCGTCGCGCGGCACCGACACGTAGGAGAAGGCCTGGAACACGCGGTAGAACAGCTTATAGGCGATTCCCATCAGCACGGGCGCGTCGCGCTTGACGCGCCGGCCGTAGACGACGTCGAAACCCTGCCGCCATTTGCGCGACGAATTCCTCGATCAGTTCGGGCGGGTCTTGCAGGTCGCCGTCGAGCAGCACGCAGGCTGTTCTTGGTCGCCGCCTCCATGCCGCTGCGGAAGGCCGCCTGCGACCCGAAGTTGCGCGAGTGCGAGATGCCGAGGACACGTGCCGGTCGGCGGCCGACAGCGCGCTGGATGACGCTCCTGGCTGTCGTCGGGCGAGCAATCGTTCACGAAGATGATCTCGTGGCCGATGTTCAGCGTCTCGAAACACGGCCTTGAGGCGGGCGTACATGATC
This sequence comes from uncultured Granulicella sp., assembly GCA_964282815.2. GTDB lineage: Bacteria > Acidobacteriota > Terriglobia > Terriglobales > Acidobacteriaceae > Edaphobacter. The sequence continues at coordinate 711,385 of CBDIOH010000006.1, read as the reverse complement.
GGGATCGCCTGCGCATCCTTGTAGCAGGCGACGATGGCCGAGACGCTGTGGGTTTCGTCGAGCCCGCAGCGCCTTTGAACGCCTTTCCGGTAGCGGTCCGGCGTTTTCCAGGAGCTCTGAGCCAACGGGCCGTCCCGACCAGCCCGGCGCGCCAGCGAGCGTGCGCGCGCGCCAGCCAAAGTCGGCCTCGGCCTTGCCGGGGCTCGGCGAACCAACGTGCGGTACATCCCACTGCCGGTTCGGCATGGTGAAGCTGGGGTTCCTCGGCCAGGTGGAACTGTCGTCCTTGATCTGCCGCGCGAAGCCGCCGATCGTCGTCTTGAGCGCCGCTGCCGATATTGTAGGACTCGCCCGTAATGCTCCTCCCGCATCTCGGCGGCAGCGCGGATAAAGGCTTCGCAGGCATCGTCGACATGCAGAGAAAGTCGCGCGAGATCTCCGGGTCGACGTAGGCCGTGTGCGCGCCCTTCCATCGGCCTTGAGCAGCGCGGTCGGAACAAGGCGCGCCGCGTCCTCGAAGGGACCGTAGACCGAGTAAAGGCGCAAGTTGACGGCCGGGAAAACCCAGCTTCTTGCCCGGCGTAATGCAGATCAGGTTGGACGCTGCCGCTTTGGATACGGAATAATGGCTGTTGGCGCGAAGCGCCGCTGTCCTCGGAGCGGACCGGACGGCGTCGTCGCCGTATTCGGACGAGCTGCCGGCATGGACGTAGGCGGTGCACGCCCTGCGCGCCGCGAGCTCCTCGACCAGCCGCGCCGTGAGGTCGACGTTGGTGCGATAGATCAGCCCAACATCCGTTTCGAACGAGTAGGCCCCGTGCGCGATGACAGTTGAAGACAGTGCGAGGCCGAACCTTGTTTGCAGGAGCGGGTCCTGACGTTCTGACCCGACGAGCAGGTCGCCGGCGACGATGTGGTTTGCGGCTGAGCACGTCCTCCAGCCGCCAGGCCCCGCTCTTGGAGGCTCGTGCCGAACGACGTCGCGTGCGACGCCGCAGCAGCATGCGCAGGAGGTTCGCGCCGATAAAGCCACTCGCCCCCAGCACGAGGATCGGACCGCGCAGACCGCTCGATCGGAATCGCGAAGGTCGACGTCGTCATTCTCGCGCTTCGAACAGGGTGGAATCGTGCGTCAATGGAAGCTCCGCCCGTCCCGGATTGCGGCGAGGACGCGACGGGGCGTCGAGCCCGCATCTCGCGCCGGTGGAAAGGCTTGCGACCCGTAGCGTCCAGAGGGGTAACCGCGGGCGGCAGAAATGCCGAAACACGCCCGGCGCTTTGATCCCGGTGGACGAGAAGATCGGCGGCGAGCATGTGGCCGACGCTTCCCTGCGCCACATGCTCTTCCAGGACGTAGAGCGCACCGCTAGCGATGATGCGGGACCGGCACGCGTCCGGCATGGGCGCCACCGCAAGCGGAAGTTCGGACACCAGGCCCAGACCTCCGGCCGCATGCGCGCTCCGGCAACAGGCGAGCGCTTCCGCCAGGACAGGCCGCCGGCGTTGGGACCGACGACGATCAGCACGCCCGCCTCGCCCGGCAGGCAGGCGGCGCCAGGGCGCGTAGGCCGGGCAGCGACAAAATTGCCGCCGGGCTTCTCGCAGCGGCCGAGGCGGAGATAGCCGGGGTGCGCGATCGGCCGCCATGCGCCGGGTGATCGGGGCGAGGTCCTCGGCGAAGGCCGGAACGTAGGCGCGCATGTTCTGCAGGGTCGAGGAGCACGCCATAGTCTTCCAGCGCATGGTGGCTGGCGCCCATCACGCCGTAGCCGTAGCCGCCGCCATTGCCGACGAGCTTCACGTCGAAAGTCGTGGAGGCAGACGTCGTTGCGGACCTGCTCAAAAGGGCGGCCGAAGACAAAAGGCGCGATCGAGTAGGCCCAGCATTGTTCGCCGAGGCTTGCCACGCCAGCGGCGACCGACACCATGTTCTGCTCGGCGATGCCCGCGTTGATGAAGCGGCTCGCCCATGCTGCTCGCGCAGGGGCTCCAGCGCCATGAAGCCGAGGTCCCCGGTGAAGAAGACGGTGGGACGTTCGGCGTGGCGCTCGCTCGATTGCGGCGCAGAAGGCATTTCTCATGCGTCGGCGAGCTCGCGGGCACCGGGCGCTCGCGCCGCTTGCGCAGCGGCCGCGGCGATAGGGCGCATGGCCTCGGCTGGTCCGCCAGCTCGCTCAGCGCCATCTGCGTACTGGCTGATCGTCGAGCGGCAGGTAATGCCACTCCATCCTGTTCTCCATGAACGAAATTCCACGGCCCTTGATCGTGCGCAGGACGATGGCCATCGGCCCGTCGGGCCTCGCCTTGCAGGCGGCGTCGAGCGCGTAGGGGCAATGGCCGTCGATCTCGACGACCTGCAGGCCGAAGCCGCTCAGCTTCTCGGCCAGGGGATCGAGCGAGGCGACCTCGGCGGTCGTGCCGAAACCCTGAAGGCCGTTCTTGTCGATCATGATCATGAGGTTCGCGAGCTTCTGATGGCGCGCGAACAGCAGCGCCTCCCAGGTTGACCCTTCCTGGCACTCGCCATCGGACAGCAGACAATAGACGCGGCCCTGCTCGCCGCGGAGGCGCTTGCCGAGGGCGACACCGCACGCCAATCCGAGGCCGTGACCGAGGCTGCCGGTCGCGAAGGTGATCCGCTCGTGCCAGCCGGCCGCGGGATGGCCGGCAAGCCGCGTCGCATCGCCGTGAAAGGATGCGAGCTCGTCCTCCTCGATGAGGCCGACCGACCACAAGGCGACATAGAGCGCGCCCGCGGCATGACCTTTCGAGAGCACGAACACGTCGTCCTCGCCAAGTGCGGACGCGTGGAGATAGAGCATGGAATCGAGTGCCGAGAGATTGCCGCCGATATGGCCGACCTTGGCCTCGTAATGCATGCGCAGGAGGCGACGTCTCGCGGTGAGCGCGAGGGCCTCGAACTGCGCGATATCGAAGGCTCGATGCACGCGTGACCTCGATGGGCGGTAGGATCAGGACGAGACGAGGCTAGTGTCGGATGATTAACGAAGGCTTCACGATGCCCTCGAAGCGATGATCGCAAGACGCCGGCGCGATTGGCCCTACGCTTTCGCCGTCATGAAGTGCGATTGAGCGAGCCAACGGGTGGCCGGCATGGCCTCGAGCGGAGCTTCGAGGGCGCGGATCGGGCGAATCGTCCATCGCGGCAGGCCCGGTACCAGAAAGTCGCGCGTGCGGACCTCGACGTCGCGCCAGCCGGCGGCCGGAAGGGCGGCACGCAGCTGGCCGGGGGTGAAGGCCATCTCGTCGGGCTCCAGATTGGCGAGCCTGCGCCGATCCCCGTTTTGAAGATCGCCGCGCAATAGGGATTGAGAAGGTTGGGCTCGATGAAGGCAAGCCCGCCATTCACGTTGGTCAACCGGTGCAGCGATGCCAGCACGTCCGGGAGCCGTTTGACGAGATGGTGCAGGATCCCGTTGCCGCAGACGAGATCGAAGGTGCCGAACGAGGGCTCGTCCGATGCGAGCAGGTCGAAGATCTCGAAGCGCAGGTTGGGTCGGCGGAAGCGCGCGCGGGCCTGTTCGACGAAGAGCCGGCTGATATCGATCGCGACGACCTCGGCGTCCGTGTGCGCGGCGATATGCGCGGCGGTCTCGCCGGTCCCGCAGCCCAGCTCCAGGACCCGTTTCGCCCCGAGGTCATGGGCCCGAGCCACCAACCAGTCGTTGCGCCGAAGCATGCGCGTCGGGGTCGATCCGACGAAGGCGAAGCCCTGGTTGAAGCCGCGCTCGTCCTTGATCGAAAGCTCCACGGCGATCTCGCTTCCGGCACGATCCGCGCCAATGCCCGATGGCCAACCGGCGCAGGCTGCATGGCGCAAGCAAAGATTCGATTAACGATGGATCGGCGGCGTCGTCGGCAATCTCGCAAGCCGCGCCCGCCGTCCTTGCTCGTTGGCGTCTGCGCGGCTCGCCCCGGACAATAGTCGCGCTGTCGGCCAGTGCGCGCCTTGTCTCGAGACCGCGTCGATCGTTTAGACAGACATATAGGCTCGGACCTTCTGCTCATCCATGTCGTCCTTCCGTCCCGAAAGAACAACGGACCCGCGATCGAGCACGATGTAGTCGTCGGCTAATTCTTTCGCGAAATCGAAATATTGTTCCACAAGGACGATGGCCATGTCGCCCTTGCCGCGGAGGTACGAGATCGCGCGGCCGATGTCCTTGATGACAGACGGTTGGATTCCTTCCGTTGGCTCGTCGAGGACGAGCAGTTCCGGTCGTGTCGTCAGCGCCCGCCCGATCGCGAGCTGCTGCTGCTGGCCGCCGGAGAGGTCGCCGCCGCGACGCCCCATCATCGTCCGCAATACGGGAAAAAGGTCGAAGACCTCGTCCGGTACGAAGCGATCCTTCCTCGCTACGGGCGCGAAGCCGGTCTCCAGATTCTCCTTCACCGTCAACAGCGGGAAGATCTCCCGGCCCTGCGGCACGTAGGCGATCCCCCGCTTGGCGCGAGCATGCGCCGGCAGCTTGGCGATGTCGGCGTCCTGCCAGAGGATGCGGCCGCCGGCGATCGGTTGATGACCGACGATCGCGCGCAGCAGCGACGACTTGCCGACGCCGTTGCGCCCCAGCACGCAGGTGACGCGGCCGGGCTTCGCCGCGACCGAGACGCCGCGCAAGGCCTGCGCCGCGCCGTAGTAGAGATCGATGCCTTCGACGGACAGCATGGGGCGGATCCTTAGAAACCGGGCCTTTCTCCCCCGCGACGCGGAGGAGGGGGACCATGCGAAGCATGATGGAGGGGGCTGCCGCCGCCTCGATCAAGCACAAGAAAGCGCGCAGCTTCGATACCAGCCATCGAAGCGCGGCAGCCCCCTCCACCACCCTTCGGGTGGTCCCCCTCCCCAGTCTTCGACGGGGGAGGGTGCGCGTTTCCTGCTTCATCTCAGCGCCCCAGATACACTTCGACGACTTTCGGATCGGCGCTGACGGCATCGAGCGTGCCCTCGGCCAGGACTGCGCCCTCCGTGCAGGCAGGTCACCTTGACGTCGAGCTCACGCACGAAGGTCATGTCGTGCTCGACCACGACGACGGCGTGGTCCTTGGCGATGTCGCGCAGCAGCTCGGCCGTCTGCGCCGTCTCGGCGTCGGTCATGCCGGCGACTGGCTCGTCGATCAGCAGCAGCTTCGGATCCTGCGCGAGCAGCATGCCGATCTCGAGCCATTGATTCTGGCCGTGCGACAGGTCGGCGGCCCGCCGCATGCGATGGCTCGTCATGCGGGTCGTGGCGAGGATCTTGTCGATCTTCTCGGCCTGGTCCGCCGCCGGCTTGCCGAACAGCGTGGCGAAGGGCCCGCGCGGAGCCTTCAGCGCGAGCAGGATGTTGTCCTCCACCGTGTGGCTCTCGAAGACGGTCGGCTTCTGGAACTTGCGGCCGATGCCGAGCTCGGCGATGGCCGGCTCGTCGAGCTTCGTCAAATCTGTCTTCCCTCCATAGTAGATGATGCCGGAGTCGGGCCGCGTCCTGCCGGTGATGCAGTCCATCATCGTCGTCTTGCCGGCGCCGTTCGGGCCGATGATCGCGCGCATCTCGTTGGCCTGCAGACGAGCGACAGGCCGCGCAGCGCCTTGTAGCCGTCGAAGGTCACGCGGACGTCGTCGAGGTAGAGCAGCGAGCGCGTCAGCACGCCGTTCTCGAGAAGGGTCGCACGATCCATGTCTCACTCCCCCGGCAGCTTGGCCGGTAGGCCGGCATCGATAGCGACCGCCGCATCGGTGATCTCGGTCTCGGCCGCGGACCGGCGTGGCCGCCGCCATTGATCGAGGAGGCCCAAAATGCCTTTCGGCATCAGGATCGTGACGAGCACGAAGAGCAGCCCGAGCGCGAAGAGCCAGGCCGACGGCATGACGTCGGTGAGCCATGTCTTGCCGAGGTTGACGATCACGGCGCCGAGCGCCGCGCCGACGAGCGTACCGCGGCCGCCGACCGCGACCCAGATCACCGCCTCGATCGAGTTTTGCGGCCGCGAACTCGCTTGGATTGATGATGCCGAGTTGAGGCACGTAGAGCGCGCCAGCAAGGCCGGCTAGCATGGCCGAGAAGGTGAAGACCACCATCTGGTAGCGGTCGATGCGATAGCCGACGAAGCGCGTGCGCGATTGCGCATCGCGGATCGCGATGAGGATCTTGCCGAACTTCGAGGTGACGATCCATTGCGTCATGACGAGCGTGGCAGCGAGCACCAGCGCGGTCAGCGCGAAGAGCACGGCGCGCGTGCCGTCGGCGTCGATCGGAAAGCCGGCGATGGCCTGAAAGTCGTTGAGGCCGGTGTTGCCGCCAAAGCCCATGTCGTCGCGGAAGAAGGCGAGCATGAGCGCGAACGTCATCGCCTGCGTTATGATGGAAAGATAGACGCCGGTTGACGCGCGAGCGGAACGCGAGGAAGCCGAACACGAAGCCGAGCAGGCCCGGCACGGCGAGCGCCAAGATGATCGCCGCAGGCAGCTTCAGCGGGCTCTCCCAGTGCACGAAAAACGAAAGCAGCGGATTGGCGCCGCGCTGCCCGATCGTGTGCATCAAATCCATGCCCATCATGTAGCCGCCGAGCGCGAAGAAGGCGCCGTGGCCCAGCGAGAGAATTCCGCAGAACCCCAGATCAGGTCGATCGACACCGCGAGCAGCGCGAAGGTGAGGTATTTGCCAAACCGCACGACGAGGTAGGACGGCAGGTGCAGCGGCGATCCCGCAGGCACCGCGACGAGCAGCAGCGGCACGACGATCGCGAGCGCGACCAGCACGACGACGGCAAGGCCGGTGCGACCGTGGTCGCGCAGCAGGCGGGCCATCAGCATCCTATGCCTCCACCGCGCGGCCCTTGAGTGCGAACAGGCCGCGCGGGCGCTTCTGGATGAAGAGGATGATGAAGACCAGGATCGCGATCTTGGCGAGCACGGCGCCGGCGATCGGCTCGAGGACCTTGTTGCCGATGCCGAGCGTCAGCGCGGCCACAAGCGTTCCCCACAAATTTCCGACGCCGCCGAAGACCACCACCATGAAACTGTCGATGATGTAGCCCTGGCCGAGGTTGGGCGAGACGTTGTCGATCTGCGAGAGCGCCACGCCGGCGATGCCGGCGACGCCGGAGCCGAGGCGCGAAGGCGAACATATCGACCCGCTTGCGTGTCGATATGCCCATCGCCGAGGCCATGCGGCGGTTCTGCGTCACCGCGCGCATGCGTCAGGCCGAACGAAGTGAGCCCGCAATAGCGAATTGCAGCGCGACGAACACCGCGATTGCCGACAGCAAGATGATCCAAAGCCGGTTGTAGCGTGATGGTCGAGCCCGCCGACGTGGAACGCCCCCGACATAGGAACGGCGGCGAATACGACCAGTCCTTGTTGTTGGCGCCGAAGATCGTGCGAACCAATTGTTGCAGCACCAGCGACACGCCCCAGGTCGCCAGCAGCGTGTCGAGCGGCCGGCGTGTAGAGATAAGCGCACGACGAAACGCTCGATGAGCGACGCCGAACGGCGGCGGCGACCAGGAAGGCGACCGGCAGCGCGATGCCACCAGGGAATAATCCGACAGACCCGGCCATCGAGGGTCGGCAGCACGAGTCTGCTGCGTCACGTAGGTCGCAGTAGGCGCCGAGCATCACCATTTCGCCGTGCGCCATGTTGATGACGCCCATCACGCCGAAGGTGATCGCCAGCCCGATCGCCGCCAGTAGCAACACCGAGGCCGCGCGAAAGCCCGTACCAGCACGTCACTGCGCCAGTCCCTCAACAGCATCACGGAGCGGTCGATGCTCGGAGGACCTTGGCCTGCGTCGGCCGCGCTTGCGGATCGCGGCGCCTCCGTTGCGCTTGCCGGCGACCTGGTTTCGATCACGGTTTTCGAGCGCCTTGTATCCACCGCGCGCTGGCAAGCGTGTTGATCGCACGCAATGCGCTCCGGCATCCGGCTGCGTCTGAGGGTTCAGCGGCGACGATCGCCGCGCGCGCCTGGCTGATCGCAGGGCGCTCTTGGTATTCGGCGTCGGTCTCCTTCGCCCAACTGCGCGTCGATGAGCGCCGGCAGCGCCGTCGGGTTGGCGATTGTTGAACAGGTCGTACGCGCGGCCTGCGATGCGGAGCTGTGTGGCGTCGGGCGTTGCTGAGCATCGCCAGCGCGCCGAGCGCGGCTTCGAGCGCGCCGACGGACGCCGTTGTTGAGGCGCACGGACTTTCAGGTTCAGGCCGTCGAGCCGGGTGATCGACTTTCCGGTGACCGCGTCTTGGCGTCGAACTGGCATCGGCCAGCGACCGTGGCGTAGACGATGCGCTTGTTGTCGGGATCAAAGACGAGGTGCTCGTCCTTCAAAGCGCCGAGGATCGTCGCGGCGCGCGGGTCGCCGCTGGTGCCGAGCGCGACGACGGCCTTGTTGGTGGCCGAGAACGAGTCCTTGCCGAGGTCCTGCACGATCGTCGCGAGGCCGGCGGGATCGGCGTGGGCAGCGAAGGTGCCAAAAAGAATAAGAAGAAGCGCGATGATGGAGCGCGCTCCTTCTCCCGCTTGGCGGGAGAAGGTGGCCCGACGAAGTCGGGTCGGATGAGGGAGGTCGGGCGAAAGCGGATGCTTCGGGGCCGTGCCTGCACGTCCCTCATCCGACCCTCGCAGACGCGAGGGCCACCTTCTCCCGCGAGCGGGAGAAGGAAGAAGCCTCGCTCCCATCACGATCCCCCGCATTTCTTCGTCACCGTGTTGTAGTCGCCGCACTTCAGCTCCTTCCAATCGGCGACGAGGTCCTTCGAGTCGGCCACGTATTTGGACCAGGGCTCGCCCGGGATCAGCTTGTCGGACTTCCAGACGACGTCGAACATGCCGTCGTCCTTGATCTCGCCAATGAAGACCGGCTTGGTGATGTGGTGGTTGACGAGCATCTCGCTGGTGCCGCCGGTGAGGTTTGGGCTTGCCGGATGCCGGGCAGCGCCTCGATGACTTTGTCGGGTGTCGTATCGCCGGCCTTCTCGACCGCCTTCACCCACATGTTGAAGCCGATGTAATGCGCTTCCATCGGGTCGTTGGTGGTGCGCTTGGGCTTCTTGGTGAAGTCGTGCCAAGCCTGGATGAACGCCTTGTTCTCCGGCGTGTCGATCGACTCGAAGTAGTTCCAGGCGGCGAGGTGGCCGAGCAGCGGCTTGGTGTCGATGCCAGCGAGTTCCTCCTCGCCCACGGAGAAGGCCATCACCGGGATGTCGGTCGACTTGATGCCCTGGTTGCCGAGCTCCTTGTAGAACGGCACGTTGGCGTCGCCGTTGATCGTCGAGACCACAGCCGTCTTCTTGCCGGCCAAGCCGAAGCGCTTGATGTCGGAGACGATGGTCTGCCAGTCGGTCTGGCCGAACGGCGTGTAGTTGATTAGAATGTCTTCGGACGCGACGCCCTTGAACTTGAGGTAGGCCTCGAGGATCTTGTTCGTGGTGCGCGGATATACGTAGTCCGTGCCAGCGAGCACCCAGCGCTTCACCGCGCCGCCATCCTCGCTCATCAAGTAGTCGACGGCGGGGATCGCCTGCTGGTTCGGCGCCGCGCCGGTGTAGAAGATGTTGCGCTCGGATTCCTCGCCTTCGTACTGAACGGGGTAGAAGAGGATGCTGTCGAGCTCCTTGAAGACCGGCAGCACCGACTTGCGCGAGACCGACGTCCAACAGCCGAACACGGCCGAGCACTGGTCCTTGGAGATCAACTCGCGCGCCTTCTCGGCGAAGAGAGGCCAGTTGGAAGCGGGATCGACCACCACGGGCTGCAGCGGCCGACCGAGCACGCCGCCTTTGGCGTTCTGCTGCGCGATCAGCATCAGCATCACGTCCTTCAGCGTCGTCTCGCTGATCGCCATCGTTCCCGACAGCGAATGCAGGATGCCGATCTTGATCGGCTCCGCGGCTCGCGCGAAGCCCGGAACGAGCGTCGCCGCGGCCAGAGCGCCGGCTCCTTGGAGGAACGATCGCCTTGGGAAGGCAGGTGATACGGCATCGGTCATGGCGAAGGCCCCTGGCGTGTATAGCGGGATGTGAAGTCTGTCGTCGTCTCAGCTCGCGGCGGCGAAGCCCAGGATGACGCCGATCGGGATGACGTAGGTGCCGCCGAGATAGACGCCGTCGTGGGCCTTCGTCGGGGTGAGCGGATTGAAGTAGCTGTTGGGATTGACGGCGTACTGGACGACCGGCTCGAAGGCCATGCCGAGCGGCAGCTGGATGTGCGCGTTGGCCTCGAAGACGAACTTGTCGCGTTGGTAGGGCGAAGCACCGCCGGGGCCGCCAGAGACGGCGTTGGCCGCGGTCAGGTACTGCGTGTAGCTCGGGTTGAGCCGCTCCCAGTCGAACTTGAGTCCGAAGCGGTCCGCCGGGCGCCCGGCGAAGGGCGACAGCAGGGTGGCTCCGACCCAGATGTCGGCCTGGATCGGCGTGGTCGAGTCGATCGCCGTGCCGATGCTCGTGTAGAACTTGAGCGCGGTGGGCGAGGCGTTGGTCGGATCGGTCCCGCCGTCGCGGCGCCAAACGACCTTGTCGGCCTGTACGACGACGCCCGACGTGCCGTTGGAGATGCGCGTCACGCCGTTGTAGGCGGTCGCCGCGTTGTAGTCGACATGGTCCTGCGTCGTGAAGAAGCCGGTCACCGATACGCTGTAGGGATAGGGATTGGTCGCGAAGGTGGTCTTCGACCCGATTTCGCCCATGCCGAGCACGCCGTTGTACTTCTCGCTGCCGAAGTCGTAGCCGACATGGGCGTTCGCGTTCTGCTGGTTCGCGAACACGCCAGCCTGGGCGTAGACGGTCGGCGTGATCTGGTAGGCGACGTTGGCGCCGGGCACCGAGAACTTGTAGGATGTATAGCCGGCGTTGAAGTAAAGAAGGTCCTGGAAGCACGTGTTGATCGAATCGCAGTTGAACAGCGCATAGTAGTAGGCCGGATGCGTCGCGCCGACTTCGATGTCGAGGCGATCGCCGAAGGTCTTCTGCTCGACCGTGGCGCGCGACAGGCGCGCAATTCGAGGCGTGAAAGGCGGCTGGTGGCCGACCTGGCTGTCGCCGATCTGCGGGGCGATGTTGATGTTCTCGGTGGCCGGAAAGAAGACGTTCTCGAAGTGCAGCGAAAGCCCCGAGAGCCCGAGCAGCTTGCCGAGATCGGCGTCGGCGCCCTCGATGACGTAGAGCGAGTTGGCGCCGCGGCCGCGCTGCAGGCCGAGGCTCGGGTTGACCTCCGAGAAGTTCAGGGCGATCGCATGGAAGGTGATGCCCTGCGCGGCCAGCGGCGCGGCGAAGGTCGCGAGCGGACCGTTGAAGCCCGGCGCGACGGCCGGCTTCGGCGCGTTGCCCGGCACGATCTTCGGGCTGATGTTGCCTGAATTGGCGTTGATCGGCGGGTCCGTGCCGAGATCCTGGGCCCGTGCCGGCGCGCCGCAAGCGACCGCGGTGAGCGCGGTGGCCAGGAACCCAAGACACCAATGCGAACGAGATCGATGAAGAGGACGCGCTCCTGCAGATCCGGCCATTCCAAACCCCCGTCGTCGAATTAGCCGCCCGCCTCGGCGCCCCCGCCGGCTTTCAGCTGTCGGCTTGTTCTCGCGCGCGCGCCGCGACGCAGCAATACGGAGGATCGCGTATGCGCTCTTGCGACGAGCGATGGTACGATGAGCCTTCGGCCGCACGATGAGGGTGGAAGTCCCAGGTTGGCGGCGCTGACGGGTCCGAATCATGACCGCGCTGCAGCGCATCGACCGTGTGAGACGCGACTACAACAAGTGGGTCGCCAACCAGACGCTGGAGGACTACGCCCTCCGCTTCACCGCGAAGAAGGCGCGGCGCTTCTCCGTTGCCACGGTGGGGCAGACCGCGATCGGCGCCGCATCGTTCCTCGCGCTCGAGGCGATCGGCGGTTCGATGACGCTGCACTACGGCTTCACCAACGCGCTCGCGGCCTTCCTGGCCATGGCGATCGCGACCTTCGTCGCCGGCATTCCAATCTGCTTCTATGCGGCCAAATATGGCCTCGACATCGACCTGCTGACGCGGGGCGCGGGCTTCGGGTACATCGGCTCGACGATCACCTCGCTCGTCTACGCGTCCTTCACCTTCATCCTTTTCGCGATCGAAGCCTCGATCATGGCGCTGGCGCTCGAGCTTTGTCTCGGCCTGCCACTCCCGATCGGTTACTTCGTAAGCGCGGTAGCGGTCATCCCCCTCGTCGTGCACGGCGTCACCGCCATCAGCCGTTTCCAGGTCTGGACCCAGCCGGTGTGGATCACGTTGAACGTCCTGCCGGTGGCGGCCATCGCGCTGAAGGCGCCGCATGCGCTCGCCGATTGGCGCTCCTTCGCCGGAAGCGCGAGCGGATCAAGTAAATTCCAGCTGCTGTACTTCGGAGAGGCCGCGTCCGTGGCGCTCGCATTCGTGGTCCAGCTCGGCGAACAGGTCGACTTCCTGCGATTCCTGCCTCAGCGAAAGACCCACGATCCGGGCTGGTGGCTCTCGCTCGTTTTGGCGGGCCCTGGTTGGGTGATGGTGGGGGCGCTCAAGCTGCTCGCCGGTTCGTTCCTGGCCGTGTACCTCGTCCGGCACGGTTCAGCACCGGCATCGGTCGATCCGCCGCGCATGTACGCCGCGGCCTTCTCGCAGGTCTTCGACAGTCCGGCGCTCGCGCTCGCGGCGACCTGCGCTCTCGTCGCCACCTGCCAATTGAAGATCAACGTCACCAATGCCTATGCGGGCTCGATCGCATGGTCGAACTTCTTCTCGCGGCTGACGCACCATCATCCCGGGCGCGTGGTCTGGCTGCTGTTCAACGTCGTCCTCGCGCTGCTCGTCATGGAACTCGGCGTCTACGGGGCGCTCGAACAGACGCTGGCGTTCTACTCGGGCGTCGCGGTGGCATGGATCGGCGCGCTCCTCGCCGACCTCGTCGTCAACAAGCCGCTCGGGCTCAGTCCGCCCGGGATCGAGTTCAAGAGGGCGCACCTCTACGACGTCAATCCCGTGGGGACGGGCGCCATGATTCTCGGCGCCAGCCTGGCGGTGTCCGCGCAGGCCGGGCTGATGGGCATGACCTGCAAGGCGCTCGCGCCGTTCCTCTCGTTCGCGACCGCGTTCCTGGCCGCGCCGGCGATCGCCGCCGCGACCCGGGGAAAATACTACCTCGCAAGGAGGCCGGAAGAGCGGACGGACACGGGTTCCGCCCATTGCTGCATCTGCCAGAACGCTTTCGAGACCGAGGACATGGCCCATTGCCCGGCATACGCCGGCGCGATCTGTTCGCTGTGCTGCACGCTCGATGCGCGCTGCCAGGACCTTTGCAAACCGCAGGCGACGCTTCACGAGCAACTCAAGACGGCGGCGTCGCGGGTTCTTCCCGAGGGTGCGCGCCACCGGTTCGGTCCCCTTCTCGTTGAGTTCGCGAGCGTCTTCATCGTCTCCGTCATGCTCGCGGCCGCGGTCCTCGTGCTCGTCGCCCTGACGCTGTCGTCAGATGCCCGCATCCCCTACGCGGCCGCGGTGACGGTGTTCTGGAAGGCGCTCCTGCTCATATCCATCGTGGCGGGGATCGTGAGCTGGCTGATCGTCCTGGTGAAGGCGAGCGGTCGCGCCGCCCGCAGCGAGACGCAACGCCAGACGCGTCTGCTGATGGACGAGATCGAGGCTCACGAGCGTACCGACAAGGCCCTCAAGAAGGCCAAGCAGGCAGCCGAGGCGGCGAACTTCGCGAAGAGCCGTTACGTCGTCGGACTGAGCCACGAATTGCGCACGCCTCTCAACTCCATCTCGGGCTACGCGCAGATTCTCGAGCGCGACGAGGCGCTGCCCGAGACGGCGCGAAGCCGCATCGCGGTGATGAGGCGCAGCGCCAAACACCTCTCCAGCCTCATCGACGGTCTCCTCGACATATCGAAGATCGAAGCCGGCAAGCTCGATCTCGCGCGCGACGAGGTGGCGACGCGCGCCTTCATCGACCAGCTCTCGGACATGTTCACGGTCCAAGCGGCGGCGAAGGGGATCCGTTTCGCGCTGAACGTGTCTTCGAACCTGCCGCCTTTCGTCCGCACCGACGAGAAGCGGCTCCGTCAGATCCTTCTCAACCTGCTGTCCAACGCGGTGAAGTTCACGACCAGCGGCAGCGTCACCTTCAGCGTGACCTATCGCAACGAGGTCGCGGTCTTCACGGTCGAGGACACCGGTCCCGGCATCGCCGCCGCCGACATCGAGCGCGTCTTCCAGCCCTTCGAACGCCTCAGCTCCAGCGCGGCCGAGCCGGGAACAGGGCTCGGGCTCACCATCTGCCGCCTGCTGGCCGGCGTGATGGGAGGCGAGATCAAGGTGGAAAGCGAGCCGGGTCTTGGGAGCCTGTTCCGCTTGCGGATCTTCCTGCCGAGGATTCAAGGACGCGAGAACGCCGTCGCCAGGCATGCGGTCGACGCAGCGTTCGGCCTGGGCTTCACCGTGCTCGTCGCCGACGACGACCCCGTACACCGCGACATGATCAGGGACGTTCTGTCCTCCTACGGATTCGCGATCGTGGCCGCGGAGGACGGCGTCGTCGCCGAGGAGCTGGCCGCGCGGATCGATCCCGACGTCTTTCTCCTCGACATCGACATGCCGCGGCTCGACGGCTGGAGTCTGGCGCGCAGGCTCAACGCCTCCGGGCCGGACCGAGGCAAGATCGTCATGCTCTCCGCAAGCGCGATGGAGGAGCACAGGCAACCGCTCGCCGAGGCCCTCCACGACGTCTTCATGATGAAGCCGACCGACGTGGACGTCCTCGTCGACACGCTGGCGGCCCTCCTCGCCCCTTCGATGGCCAGGAGCCTTGCCACCCCTGGCCCGGCGTCGAGCGGCGAGGATCCGGTTGAGCCGCCGCCCGATGCCGCGACCATCCAGGCGCTGATCGAGGATGCGGAGATCGGCTACGTGCGCGGACTGCACGACGCGCTGGACGCGATCGAGGCGCGCGATGCGACGCTCGGTCCCTTCGCCTCGAACATGCGCGCCATCCTGGAACGAATGGACATGAGGGCGTTGGTCGGGGCGCTCGAGCGAGCCCGCGGGACGCCGCGATGAAGGGGCCGCCGCCTTCAGACGTCGTCCTCGTGGTCGACGATTCGCCCGAGACGGTCCGGCTCCTGACCGACGTGCTCGACGCCGAAGGCATGACGGTGACGGTCGCGCTCGACGGCGAAGCGGCCGTGCGGGTGGCCGGCCGGCTCAGGCCCGACGTCGTGCTCATGGACGCGCGGATGCCGGTGATGGACGGCTTCGAATGCTGCCGCCGCCTGAAGGCGGTACCCGGTTTCGGAGACGTCCCCGTCATCTTCATGACTGGACTGGCCGAACCGGGTGACGTCATCCGCGGCTTCGGAGCGGGAGCAGCGGATTACGTCACGAAGCCGATCGACGTGGACTCGATGCTCGCACGCATCAGGCTACACCTCGCCAACGCCCGCAAACTGCAGAGCGCCCGCGGCGCGCTGGATGTCGCCGACCAGTTCCTTCTCGCCACGGATCGATACGGCGCGATCAGCTGGTTCACGCCACGGGCCTGCCGCCTGCTCGAGCGCCTCGTGACACCCGGCGAGGCGGAACTGCGGCTGCCCGGCCAGATCGCGGCCAAGATCCGGGCCATTCCCGACGACAGGCGGCCGTCCCGTGTCCCCTCGGGGAACCATGCCTTCGCCTCCGGCGACGAGACGATCCGGATGAGCTTCATCGGCTGGTCCGCTTCCGGTGAGCTTCTGTTCCGGCTGACCGACATCTCATCCGGGGAGCGCGTGGCGATCTTGGCGTCGCAGTACAGCCTGACGTTCCGGGAGGCTGAGGTGCTGTCTTGGACTGTTCGCGGCAAGTCGAACCGGGATATTGCCGTCCTGCTCGCACTCAGCCACAGGACCGTGGACAAGCACCTGCAATCCGTGTTCGCGAAGATGGGCGTCGAGAACAGAACTGCGGCGGCCGCGATGGTCGCCAACCTCTGAAGACGGGCATCCTGGAGACGATGTCATGACGAGATCGTACAACGGACCGCTCCGCGTCGGCATCGGAGGCCCGGTCGGCTCCGGCAAAACGGCGCTGATGGAGCAGATCTGCAAGCGGTTCCGAGCCGCCTACGACATCGCCGCGATCACCAACGACATCTACACCAAAGAGGACGCGCGCATCCTGACCGAGGCCGGGGCGCTCGAGGAAGAACGCATCATGGGCGTCGAGACCGGCGGCTGCCCGCATACGGCGATCCGGGAAGACGCGTCGATGAACCTCGCCGCGATCGCAGTCATGCGCCGGAAGTTCCCCGCGCTCGACCTCGTGCTGATCGAGTCCGGCGGCGACAATCTCGCCGCGACGTTCTCGCCCGAGCTGGCCGACCTCACGATTTACGTGATCGACGTGTCCGGCGGCGAGAAAATCCCGCGCAAGGGTGGTCCCGGCATCACCCGCTCCGACCTGCTCGTGATCAACAAGATGGACCTCGCGCCCCACGTCGGGGCTTCGCTCGAAGTGATGGATCGCGACGCTCGACGCATGCGCGGCGACAGGCCGTTCGTCTTCACCGACATGCGTAGGGGCTTCGGAGTGGATGTCGTCGCCCGGTTCATCGAGACGACGGGCGGTCTCGTCCCGGCTTGAGCGTCACGATCGGAACAGGCGCGAATACTGCGTTTCGTGGCGCATCGCGGCGATGTCGGAGCGCCAGGCGCAAGTCCCGATGTCGTCCAGCGTGGCACGCTCGGCCCAGGCGGCGAGGTCGAGCACGGACGGCGCGAGGCGGGCGACGATCGCCTGACCATGGCTCTGGCCGATCGCGCCGAGACGCAGCGCGGCCGAAACGAGGTTGCTCACCGTCGCCAGGGTGAAGATCTCCAGCACGTCGCGAACGGGCAGGGCGTGGGCCGCCGCCGCGACGCCGACAGCCACGGGATACGCGAGATCGCGGCCCTCGAGGTCGCGCTCGAGTGCGACCAGCCCCGGCGCCGGCCAGGCTGCGGTGACGGCCTTGAGGAACGCCGTACCCTGCGCCGCGGTCTCGAGATGGCGCTCGCTCGAGGGCGCCAGGGCGAGCGCCAGCTCGTTGATCGAGCCGATCTCGGCCGGAGCGCGCCGGGCGGCGGCGAGGAGCACGCCGTCGGCACGCGGAGCGCCGTGTCGCAGCAGATCGTCGAGCCATGCTTCGAGGGTGGCGCCGTCGGTCACGTCGGCCGCCTCCACCGCTCCTTCGAGCCCGTGCGAGAAGGCGAAGCTGCCGACGGGAAAAGCCGGCGACAGCCAAGCGAAGAGCGCGAGCCGCGTCGCGCGTTCAGTGATCATGCTCGGGCCCATGTGCATGAGCGTGACCGTAGCCGCCGGCGTAGGCGCCGCCCTCGGGATCGAACGGCGCTTCGATCGGGCGAAGCAAGCCCCCCAAGCCTTCGACCATCGCCTCGATGACGTGGTCCCGGCGGATACGCAGCCGCCGCCCGGCAAGCTGCACGGGAAGGTGCCGGTTGCCGAGATGCCAGGCGATACGCACCGTCGCGGCTTCGTTCGCGCCGGTGATCTCGACCAGCGGCTCCGGCGCGCCCACGACCTCGACGAGGCGTCCGTCGTCCAGCACCAAGGCGTCGCCGCCGCGCAAGGCCACGGCCTCCGGCAGGTCGAGGAGGAAGGCGATGCCGCGCACGCCGCGCATCGCCACGCGTCGGCGGTGCCGGTCCTCGAAGGCGAGTACCACGACGTCGCTGGCCTCGCCGCGCCAGGAGCCGGCGGCGGCGATGCGGGTGGCGCGGATCAGGGGGCTCGTCATGTGCGGCTCCTCAGCTCCAGGTACGCGGCAAATCTGGCCGAAGGACGCCCAGCGCGGCGAACAGGCAGACGCGCAGCCGCTCGGGCGAGCGCGACAGCATGCGGGCGACGAGGATGCCGCTGCGGAGGCTCGCGCCGCTTTCCACGCCGGGCTCGCCCCCGGCGAACGGCGCCATCGCCATGCGGAGCGCGTCGAGCCTGTTCTCCGCGCCACCACCGGCCGCCAGGAGCAGCGAAGCCGCGCGGGCGCCGGCGCCGACCGCCGGCCGATCCAGGGTCCCGTCGATGGGCGCTGCGATCGACGTGTCGTCGGCGAACACCAGGCGACCGCCGCGCCGCACGCGCCAGGAATCGCGAAAGGATCCCGAGGCCATCGTCTCGCCCCGAGCGAGCCGCCCGAACACGAAAGTCTCGGCGCCGAGGAAGGCGCCCGTCGTCGCCAGGTCGAGGGTCAGCGAGCGGAGGAGGACGGCCCCGTCGAAGAGGATGGTTTCCTGCGGCAGCCAATCCAGGCGGGCACCGTCACCCACCGCGAGGGAGGTGGCGACGACGGTCTGCGCGTCGCGCGAGCGGTAGCACTTCTCCGCCGCCGCCGTGCCGATCGTGACGGCGGCGCCTTGCCCGTGCACCGAAACGGCGAAGGCCAGATCGTCGCCGCCCACGATCCCGCCGGCAGTGTTGACCACCACCGCTTCGCAGCAGGTGCCGCGCAGCACGCGCAGCCGCAGCTGACCGGTCTCGCCGACCCGATCGAGCGTCGTGGCGGACGCATCGCCGACGAACCGCGCCGTGATCCGGCCGACGCCGATCGCGCCGGGATGCGATGGGTCAGAACAGGAAATAGCGCTGCGCCATCGGCAAGACCTCGGCCGGCGCGCAGGTCAGGTGCTCGCCGTCGGCCTCGACGCGGTACGTTTCCGGGTCGACGGTCAGCTTGGGCATGGCGTCGTTGAGCACCATGCTGCGCTTGCCGATGCCGCCGCGCGTGTTCTCGACGGCGACGAGGCGCCGGTGCGTGCGCAGCGTCGAAGCCAAACCCTTGTCGAGCGAGGCACGCGACACGAAGGTGAGAGAGGACGAGGTCAGCGCGCCGCCGTAGCCGCCGAACATCGGTCGATAGTGAACCGGCTGCGGCGTCGGGATCGACGCGTTGGGGTCGCCCATCAGGGCGGCGGCGATGGTGCCGCCCTTGATGATGAGGTCGGGCTTCACGCCGAAGAAGGCCGGCGTCCAGAGGACGAGATCGGCGAGCTTGCCGACCTCGATCGAACCGACGTGGCGCGACACGCCATGCGCGATCGCCGGGTTGATCGTGTATTTCGCGATGTAGCGCTTTGCCCGCGCATTGTCGGCCTGCGCCGTGTCACCGGCGAGCGGCCCACGCTGCCGCTTCATCTTATCAGCCGTCTGCCAGGTTCGGATGATGACCTCGCCGACGCGGCCCATCGCCTGGCTGTCGGAGCTCATCATCGAGAGCGCGCCGATGTCCTGCAGGATGTCCTCCGCCGCGATGGTCTCGCCGCGGATGCGGCTCTCGGCGAAGGCGAGGTCCTCAGGGATGCCGGGATCGAGGTGGTGACACACCATCAGCATATCGAGATGCTCGTCGAGCGTGTTCACCGTGTAGGGCCGCGTCGGGTTGGTCGAGGACGGCAGCACGTTGGGCAGGCCGGCGACGGTGATGATGTCGGGTGCATGGCCGCCGCCGGCGCCCTCGGTGTGGAAGGCGTGGATCGTGCGCCCGGCGATGGCCTTGATCGTGTCCTCGACGAAGCCGCTCTCGTTCAACGTATCCGAATGAATCATGACCTGGATGTCGTGATCGTCCGCGACCGACAGGCAGCAGTCGATCGCCGCGGGCGTCGTGCCCCAATCCTCGTGCAGCTTCAGCGCGCAGGCGCCGCCCTCGATCTGCTCGGCGAGCGCGCCGGGCGTCGAGGCGTTGCCCTTACCGGCGAAGCCGAGGTTCATCGGGAACGCGTCCGCCGCTTCGATCATCCGGCCGATGTGCCAGGGCCCGGGCGTGCAGGTTGTCGCGAAGGTGCCGGTCGCGGGTCCGGTGCCGCCGCCGAGCATGGTGGTGATGCCCGAATGCAGCGCCTCGTCGATCTGCTGCGGGCAGATGAAATGGATGTGGCTGTCCATGCCGCCGGCCGTGAGGATCTTGCCCTCGCCGGCGATGATCTCCGTGCCGGGACCGATCGGGATGGCGACGCCGGACTGGATCGCCGGATTGCCTGCCTTGCCGATCGCCGCGATCATGCCGTCGCGCAGCGCAACGTCGGCCTTCACGATCCCCCACCAGTCGAGGATCAGCGCGTTGGTGATCACCGTGTCCGGTGCGCCCTGCGCCCGCGTGGTCTGGCCCTGACCCATCCCGTCGCGGATCACCTTGCCGCCGCCGAACTTCACCTCCTCGCCGTAGGTCGTGAAGTCGCGTTCGACCTGGATGAAGAGCGACGTATCGGCGAGGCGTACGCGATCGCCGACGGTCGGCCCGAACATGTCGGCATAGGCGGCGCGCGGAAAGGTCGTGGCCATCAATCGAGCGCCCCCATCACCTCGGCGCGGAACCCATGCACCTCGCGCGTCCCCGCGAACGGGATCAGCCGGACCGTTCTCGTCTGCCCCGGCTCGAAGCGCACGGCCGTGCCCGACACGATGTCGAGGCGTTTGCCGCGCGCCGCCGCACGATCGAACGACAGCGCCGGGTTGGCCTCTGCGAAATGGTAGTGCGAGCCGACCTGGATCGGGCGGTCGCCGGTGTTGGCGACGCCGAGTTCGGTCACCTCGGCCCCCACGTTCATCGCGATCTCGCCGGCAGTGGTCGCGATCTCTCCAGGGACCATGCTCGCTGCCGATTTACCCCGGATGGGATGGTGCACCGTCACCAACTTGGTACCGTCGGGAAACGTCGCCTCGACCTGAACGTCCGGGATCATCGCGGCGATGCCGTCCATCACCTGGTTGGCGGCCACCACATGGGCGCCGGCTTCCATCAGCGCTGAGACCGAACGGCCGTCGCGCGCCCCTTCGACCACGAAATCGGTGATCAACGCGACGGCTTCGGAATAGTTGAGCTTGATCCCGCGCGCGAGACGCTTGCGCGCGACCTCCGCCGCCATCGCGACGAGCAGCTTGTCCTTCTCCCGGGCGGTGAGTTTCAAGCGATCGTCCTCAACGGAACTTGCCAGCCTTCCGGAGCGCTTACGCACCATCCATCAGGCAAGAAGTGCCTTCGAAGGCCATAGCTAAAGGCCCAGCCCAGACGCGTAAATACGTGATACCGCGGATCACGACGGAGTTCCGTGCCATCGTGGAATCTCGTGCGACACGAGGCGAAGCCTCGACTTGCCGCGACCCACGCGACTTCATTGCAACGACACGACCGAGGTCGACTTCGACGGCTTTATCAGTCGACCGCAAGCGTCTCCTTCGCCCGAAACGCCAGCGTTCAGCCGTAGGGATTGCACCTCGCCTCGATCGCGCTCTGTCGGGCGGTCTCGATCGCGGCATCATGGTACCAGCCGGAGCCGATCGATGCGGCGGTGGCGCGGGGTGTGGCGACCTTGGCGGCGCTGCCGTGCGATGCGCCGGCGAACGCGATGTGATGGCGGTCGTCGTGATGGTCGCGACCTTCGGAAAGCAGGTTGAAGTCCATTGGAAGTCCTTTGCGTTTGACGTCACGCCAGAAAGCATGGTTCTGCAAATCCTTTAAGCAGGTAGTTTCGGCAGCCTCTTTCATGAGCAAAACCGATAGGCAAGCCGACCGTTGTGATGATCGCGCTCGACAAGCTTCTGCCATAAAGCGTTCTTTTTTTGTTCCGGCGCTCGGTATCATCTGCACCGGGCTTCCGGCGTGCGGCCCCCCGGCAATCGTCGTGCAGCGCACGCTCCGCGCGATGACAGCGTCCCGCCGTAACAATCCCGGCGAACCACGCCGATTTATTTTAGGCGAATGAGCGGCGCCGCGGATCGCCTTGACGGCGCGCCGCCCGCGGCCTGCTATCGTGGTGTGGATACACGCGCCGACTCGACGAAGAAATCGCTGCGACAGCGTCTGAAAAAGCACCCGCGCGTCGCCGATGCGGGGCGCGTCCGCTGGCGCCTCGCCGATCTTTTCGCGGGTCTTGCAGCGCATGAGACCGAGGTCCTGGCAGCGCGCCCGGTGCGATCCCTGCTCGCCGGGATCGCCGATCATTCGCCCTTCCTCTGGAGCCTCGTTGAGGCCGAGCCGGCGCGCCTGCTCGCGATCCTCGACGCCGACCCCGACGACACGCTCGACGCGGCGCTCGAGCCTCTTCCCGCGTTGGCCGCCGGCGGGGACGAGGACGCCCTGATGCGCGGCCTGCGGCGCTCTCGGCAGACCGTCGCCTTGACGATCGCGCTCGCCGACCTCGGCGGCGTCTGGACGCTGGAAGAGGTCGTCGAGGCGCTCACCCGCACCGCCGAGGCCTTCATCCGTAGCGCGCTCGATGCCCTGCTCCTCGGCGCTGCCGCCGCGGGCCGCCTCGCGCTGGAGCGTGACGACCCGGCGAGAGGCTGCGGGTTGGTGGTGCTCGCTCTCGGCAAGCTCGGGGGCGCCGAGCTCAACTATTCGAGCGACGTCGATCTCGTCTGCCTCTACGATCCGGATTGCCCCGCCGTGATCGACCGCGACCGCCTGCAAACGGTCTACGTCCGCATCGTCCGCGATCTCGTCAGACTCCTCGAGACACCGACGGCCGATGGCCACGTGCTGCGAGTCGATCTGAGGCTGCGCCCCGAGCCGGGCGCCCGGGCCGTCGCCGTCGCGGTGCCGGCGGCGCTCGCCTATTACGAGGGCTTCGGCCAGAACTGGGAGCGTGCGGCCCTCGTCAAGGCGCGGCCCGTTGCCGGTGATCTCGCGCTCGGCGCGGAGGTGCTGGTGACGCTGGCGCCCTTCCTCTGGCGCAAGTACTTCGACCTCGCGGCGATCGCCGACATCCACGCGATGAAACGCCAGATCCACGCCGCCAAGGGCGGAAGCGAGGTCGCGGTCGGCGGCCACGACGTCAAGATCGGCCGCGGCGGCATCCGCGATATCGAATTCTTCGTGCAGACCCAGCAGCTGATCTTTGGCGGCAAGCGGCCGGCGCTTCGTGGCTCGCGCACCGTCCCCATGCTGCGGCGCCTGCGGCAGGACGGCTGCATCGGTCGGCTGGCCGAGGACGACCTCGCCGAGGCCTACGCGTTCCTGCGCCGGATCGAGCATCGGTTGCAGATGCTCGACGACCGGCAGACCCACACGATCCCCGCCGCCAAGGAGGCGCTGGAGCGCTTCGCCCTCTTCTGCGGCTATCGGTCGACCGGAGAGTTCTCGGCCGAGTTCGAGCGCACCTGCCAACTCGTGGCCCACCATTACGCGCTGCTCTTCGAGAACGCCCCCAAACTCGGCCATGGCGCAGGCGACCTGGTCTTCACCGGTGTCGGCGACGATCCGGGCACCCTGCGCACGCTCGAAAAACTCGGCTTCCGCGAACCTGACAGGGTCGCCGCTACCGTGCGCGGCTGGCATGCCGGGCTGCGGCCGGCGATGCGCTCGCCGCGCGCGCGCGAACGGCTGACCGAACTTGTGCCGCTGCTGTTGGCGAGCTTTTCGCGCGGCTCCGATCCCGATGCCGCCGTCGCCGGCTTGGACCGGGTGCTGGAACGCCTGCCGACCGCGGCCGAACTCTTCGCCATCCTTGCCGCCAATGCCGCGCTGCGCACGCTCTTCGGCGAGATTTTGGGCGGAGCGCCACGCCTGGCCGAGGCCGTCTGCCTGCACCCGCACCTGCTCGACCTCGCCATCGCCGATGAGGCCGAGGTCGGCTTCGACGAGGCCGAGATGGCGGAGCGCGTCTCCGCCGCGCTGGCGCGGGGGACGACGATCGAGGAGGTGCTGGACTTCGCCCGCGACTATCAGCACGAGGAGCACTTTTTGATCGGGACGCGCCTGCTCTCCGGCGCCCTCGCGCCGCGGGAGGCCGGCCTCGCCTACACGGTGCTGGCGGTCGGCGTGATCCGCGCCCTGCTCGATCGCGTTGTGGCGGCGTTCGCGGCCGAGCACGGACACGTCGCAGGTGCAAGTCTCGCGGTGCTGGCCTTCGGCAAGCTCGGCTCAGGCGAGATGACCGCGGCATCCGACCTCGATCTGGTCGTGGTCTACGATGTCGAGCCCGGTCGCGCGACCTCGGACGGCGCCAAGCCGCTGGATGCTGCGACGTGGTTCACGCGCCTCACGCAGCGGCTCGTCACCGCCCTCACAGCCCCGACGCGACGCGGCCGGCTCTACGACGTGGACATGCGCCTGCGCCCGTCCGGACGGCAGGGTCCGCTCGCAACCAAGCTCTCCGCCTTCGCCGCCTACCAGCGCACCACCGCGGCGACATGGGAGCATCTGGCGTTGACCCGCGCTCGCGTCGTGGCCGGAGATCCGGATCTCGCGGCACGCATCGACGCGGCCATCGTCACCGCCCTCGACGGCAAGCCACGACCGGCCCTCCACGACGAGGTTGCGGCGATGCGCGAGTTGATGGCGCGCGAGCGGCCTCCGGCCGACGCCTGGGATCTGAAGCTCTCGCCCGGCGGGCTCGTCGACGGCGACTTCCTCGCGCAGACGCTGGCACTGCGGCGGCCCGACCTCCGCGATCACGCCCCGCGCACCGTCCTGGAGCGGGCCGCCTTGGCCGGGCTCATGGCGCCATCCGTGGTCGCCGCCTACGATCTCCAGGCCGCCGCCGAGCAGATCGTGAGGCTCGCGCTTCCCGGAGGCATGACGCCCGCCCAGGCCGGGCGCGGCCTGAAACAGCGGCTTGCCGGAGCATGCGGTCTTCCCGCCTGGTCCGCGTTAGGACAGGCTCTGGACACCGCCCGGGCAACGATGCGTGCAGCCTGCGAACGCGAGATGGAAGATGGGCGTCCCCCTTGAAAAAAGGCGACGCCCAATAACCGACTTGCGAAAACGTCTGTGGGCGACGAGGTCGTCACGATTGATGGTTTGAAAGGCGATCCATCGACGTCACGACGCTTTTGGGGCAGGCCCAGATATCGTCTTAGACGATCGGGCGAACGTCGGTCGTGCCAGAATGTAGGACCAGGCTCTCGACCGAAGGCGTGTATCGCCGGATCGTCGATGCCGCCCGACTGTCGGCGAAATCCTCGAACAGCATCAGCATCGTCTCCTTGCCGACCTGGATCGGGTCCAGCCTCTCCCAAGGTCAGGAGAGCGCGCGATGTTGCGACCTTCCGAGGCGCCGCCGAGCATCCAAATATGTCGCGGCTGGGTTTGGTACCCGCCAATCGCACACCGACTAAGCGATTGTTCGCTGCAACGTCTTGATTTTTCATCAAGAAAGGGTGGTGCCCAGGAGAGGACTCGAACCTCACGGCACGTTAGAAATCGTCGTAAAATCAGTTACTTACAAGTGCGCCCTCTGAGGATTGGGTGAGAACGAGGGGTGAGGCTAGAGAATTGGGAAAAGTATTCAAGCGAAAAGCTCTTGAGATAACCGGGCGCCTCCCCCTTAAGCACACCTCCGCTCCCAAGCCGCCCAGAGATTCGTTTTAACACCATCTCTGATGTCGTAAGCTGGCCGACGGCGGCACGGTGGCCTTCAGGTTTAAAGACCATGAACAGCTGCCAATCGCTTCAAGATCGGCATCGACCTAATCTTACCGTAGAAAGTGAGCGCAGATTCATCTATTGTGCCGCGTAGTACACCATCGGCGCTTTCATCATGCTTAGTTCTTCCTGCCCTCGCGGGCGTCCGGGCCGCCCGCCTCTGCTGTCGAAAGGCGAGAATACCCTCCTGTACATGCGTGCCAAATTACTATAGAATATCGAAGATATATGAAAGAATCAGTATACGCTTCAGCTTTGAGGCATCCTGCTGTAATACGGAACCGTCAGCCTAAATGTTGATCGGCCGAGAGGATCATTAAAGTAGGTGAGGCGGCCACCAAGCGCGGCCGCCTGTTCGCTGGCAAGATAAAGACCGACCCCCCGTTTCGCCCGACTTGAGACGTTTCTTTCCACGCATCTCGGATCGGAACAGAAAGGCCAGCTGTTCCAGCCGAACGCCTGGGCCCCGGTCGACTACGAGGATTTCGAGATAGCCAGCATGCTGATAGGCGCAGACCTCGACGGTCTCGCCCGCGGGCCCGAACTTTAAGGCATTGCGATTAGACCATCGAGAATGCGGCCGACGTGTCTGGGTCGAGCGACCATCAGATCGGCTCGCTACCAGGTTGAACCGGTTGCCGTCGGGCACGCCGTCGGAGCGGGCCTGCCGGGCGTATTCAAGTCGCAGCGAGCCGTTGCTCAGCGAGCCGACCTGGCCGCCGCCGATGCGCAAGCCGGCGCCGAATGAGGCCGCGCGCACGTGGGAGAGTTCCAGCACCGTCGGATACTCCAGGAACAGCTCGCCGCCGGCAGCGAAGGCGTAGGGCGCGAGCACCACGCCGACGCCAGCTCGCTCCAGGTCGGCAGCGTTCCCGCTGGCAGGGCGAACGGCGCGGCGAGTTCGATGCGGCCGACGAAGCCGCTGTCGCCTTGCAACGTACCGAGCGAGAAGGCCGACAGCGAGCCGGGGTCCGCCAGGCCGATCTGCTCGGCGCGCAGCAGCGACGAGCCGAACGAGGTCTGCCCGCGGAACGTCGCCGAGCCGGTGAGATGCTCGGCGAAGCCCTGGAATAGCCCAGCGTCCCGTCGAGCTTGGCGAAGCTGGCGTGGCGCCCTGCACCGAGAGCGGCAGCACCGGAGTCGCCTACGCGGCGGTCCGGGCGCCGAGCACGTCCAGGCCGAAGGACGGGGTCAGCGTGGCGCTGAGCGTGCCGCCGCCGAGCTTGCCGGCCAACGGCCCTTCCGTCGGCCCGAAGGTCGGGATGATCGCATCCGCCTCGTTCTGCACCCGCAGCACGCGCACCACGTCGAGGAACAGCGGCAGCGTGACCGGCGCCAGGAACAGATTGTCCTGCTCGTCCTCGGCGTCGAACACGAGCTGCGTGGCGAAGTTCTTGTCGCGCGACCTGATCCAGGGGTAGCGCAGCCGGCCCGAAGGGCGGCGGAACTGGTCGTCGGAGCCGGGGAAGCCGAGCTGCCCTTCCGGTGCGGTGCGGGCGATGGTGCCTTCGACGTTGAAGGTGAGGCCGTCGGTGCCGAGCGGCACGATGAAGCCCGCCGCGAGGATGCGGTTGCGCGGATGGTCGGAGAACAGACCGCCCTCGCCGCCGATCGGGTCGCCGGTGGCCCGGATGTAGCCGAGTTCGCCCAGGCCCAGCACCGTCGTGTCGAGGCCGACCCCGATCTGGAACGGTCCGAGCACGCCCGCAAGCGAGTTGTCGGCGGTGAAGATGCCGTTCACGCCCTGGTAGTTCGCCTCGACGACGAGCACGGTGGCGCCGACGCCCGAGCCGGGCGCCAGCGCCGAGCGCAGCACCGTGCCGGGCACGTCGCCGGCGAGCAGCACCCGGCGCTCGAGCTCGCGCAGCAGAACGCCGGGCCGGCCGACCAGCGGGGCGAGAAGCG
The DNA here is from genome assembly GCA_964282815.2 of uncultured Granulicella sp. GTDB lineage: Bacteria > Acidobacteriota > Terriglobia > Terriglobales > Acidobacteriaceae > Edaphobacter. Next base: position 684,087 of record CBDIOH010000006.1, on the reverse strand, counting down.
AGCCGATGCGGGCGCGCACGTTCTGCGGCAGGCGCGAGACGTCGACGCGCTCGATGAAGCCGTCGATCACCACCAGGCGCAGGACGGCGCCGTCGACGAGCTTCTGCTGCGGCAGGGTCACGCGCACGAGGACGTACCCGGCCTTGGCATAGGCCGCCTCGAGCTCGAGGGCGGCGGCGAAGATGTCGGCCCCCGACGCGCGCCGCCCGGCGACTTCGCGCGGAGCGCTTCCGTCTGTGGCGCCAGCGCCGGGAAGCCGCCGACGACCTCGACTCCGCGCAGGCTGACGCTGAGCTTCTCCGCGCCGGCCGGCGTGTCGAGCCCCAGCTTCCCCACCGCGATGCCACCGCCCAGCCCCCCCCTGCACCGGCGGCGCGAACGACCCCGGGGTGACCTGCGAGGCCACCTGCGCGAGCGCGGGCAGCGGCGCGAGGCAGGCGAGCGAAAGCGCCGTGACGTGTGAAGCCGCGGAGCGAAGCGGCCGGAAGAAGTTGATGCGTGTCACAATAGAACCGACTCGGGATCGGCACAAAGTCGCTCAGCTTTAGGCCGCGCGAGCCGGTGTTGCCAAGGAGCTCCGTCATCGAAGCAGCTGGGCTGCCGGCAAGAAAGCCGAATATCTACAATAACTTGCTTCATCGAATGTTATGTTGCCGGAGCAACTGTCATAGACTCTTCGCATCTGGCCAAGGCGACGGCTCGGAGCACGGAGCTGTGTCGTGATCACCGGCTACAAACTCCAAACCACCTACCGCAAGCTAGAAGCCGCCATCGCATTTCGGTCCGCATCGTCTTCGACGGTACGTCAGCTATCTCCGAGGCTCGGTCAGACAGCGGCTCGACCGCTTTCCACCCATGGCCGTCAAAAGAAGTTGCGAGCGACTGTCCGCTTAGGCGGACATCGGCAGAACCGCTGGATGGCAATACCCGGCGCAAGTGCCGCCCGACTGCTTTTTTTTGCAGAGTTGACATAGGCAGGCTGCGGTCGGAGTCTTGAGCAGCGCGCCCGTGCGCAGCCGCCAGAAGATACCGTTTAGCATCCGGCGATCGTCCACTCGCGGCACTTTTTGCGGCTTGTTGGGCAGCATCGGCTCGAGCGCCACGCAGCGCTACGGAGGCGATCTCCGGCATCTACCAGTCGGGCCTCGACCGCATTAAGAAAATGGCCGCCAGCTCGAAGCGAGCCTGATTCTGCCGTCATTCATCCAAAGAATTATTGTCATCTCACCCAGAGGGCCGAATAATCTGAGCTTTCGCTGAAGCGAAATGCGCCAAGCTGGATCGCGCCTCGATCTCCCGCAAAACCTCTGACCTTTACGGTCACCGTCGTGCTGCCGATCAGCAGGTTGTCGCGGCTCCAGTCGAACTGGTAGGCCTCGCCAGGTGCGAAGAAGAGCGGGAGGAAGGCCTGAGCCGTATTGCCCGCATGCGTTCTCGCCCAGATTCGGGCGTAGCGGCGAACAGCGTCGTTGCCGCCGTCCTAGCCCAGGCCGCGCAGTTCCTCGAACACGCGGATCAACGTCAGGCGCTCTCGAACCGCCTTCGTCGTGTTGAGCAGCAGCAAACGGTCGAGATCGCCGCTCCACGCCCGAGCTTGGGCCGCAGCTGCAGCTCGCGTTCGTCTCGAACGACGTCAAGCCCGACCGAAGCACCTTGCGCACCGTGTTGTGTGAGATCCTCAGGTCACGCGCGATCTCCCTGATCGACTTACTCTTGACCAAGTATCCCGCCCGGCTCACCGTCTCTACAACCAACATCCCCGTCGGCCGTCCAACGGCCTGCTGGGAGGCGAGCGCCGCAAGACCGGCTGGTCTCGGCGTAGGCGGCGGGCGATCCCGGCCCTGGCGCCAGCAGGCGATCATGGGCCGCGCGCAGTGGGATAGATTTTTCACGACGCAGGAAAATCCTGGTCATTGAGTTGACCGAAATCAATGCGTGTAAGTCCGCCTTATGTGGTCGGCGGCATGGGCATCAATGACGCGAACGAAATCGATCGAACACTTTGAGAATCATGGAATGACACCTATGCACCTCGAAGGCTGGGCTGTACCCCGGCAAGGCACATCTTGGGACCACACCTACATCCGATCGCGCCGACCGTTGCGCCAATGGGCGTGTTTTGATTCTTTAAGTGGCGGCAAATGTATTTGCGGAGGCGCGATTGCAATAAAGGAGGAACCGCCACAGACAGGCCTGATGAGGTATGCAGTCGATGGATTGTGTTTCCAAGCTGCAAACAGAATTTTATACCAAACCGGTCATAGCGTTTGCCAAGCCAACGGCTATGCACTCCCGCTGCTTATTTTCGGCGTTTACGGTCGAGGGCGATGGAAGAGGTCAACACCGATTAACGATCAAGCTGACGATCTTGAGTTAAATCGAGTGTTGATCTTAAAAAACGTCTTCCTAAACACTGACGAGTTAAACGCTTTGCTCGCTATTAGGTTGGATATTAAGAGATCGGTTTCAAGACTTGTGTTTGCGCTTGACAATTCCGATTTAAGCAAATCTCGCTATTTAGAAAATTTTAGACTTCTGACAAAACTATCTGTTTTGAAAATCGTAGCATTGATCGGTTTAAACCGCGCGAGCCGACTTTTCGATGGCGTGAACTCAGATTCGGACAACATTATCGACGACGATGCCATTGTATAGAAACTGCTGAGAGGCGATCGATAAATATCGACATCACATTTTGTCTACATTAGATCATTTGAGGCGCGTTGGCAACAAGAACCGTGTCGCCGTTGTCTATGATAACTCTTCTGATTGCAGCTGGCAGGATCTTGTCGATAAACTATCCCTCCGCGTGCTCCGTCGCGCTCTTTGCGGCAACCTGGGTGACACGATGATCCCAATAGCGTGCCGCGCGCAGTTTTCGCACTTACCACACCGCTCCGACCTCGGAAGATGCGGCCGAGCCGACCAGTACTGGCTCTCGACCATGTCACCGGAGACCTCGATCGAAGACCTGGTCAGGACGGCCAAGGTGCGCTGGCGGATCTCTAACGAGACTATTAGGATCTCAAACAACATTCCGGCCTGGGCCACTACGAAGGGCGCGGATGGCGTGGCTTCCTCCACGTATCGCAGCCTACGGCTTCCTGATCACCCTTCGTGGGATGATTCCCCCTCGGCTCCAAATCGCGCCACGATCAGCCGTCGCCTCGCCTTTCCGGCATTCACCAACCCCGACGCACTACCGGTTCGGCCCAAGCGACACGTGACGACGTCCATCACGACCATGCGCAGACGCCTGACGATCGCTTTGGTCCAACGCGTTGCCCGATGTCCATGCTGTAATCAGCCGGGTGACGGGCATCGAGACGCTCAAGGCAATGGCGGTCGTGCCGCAGATGCAGCGGCGGTGGGAGGGGCAACTCGCCGGCTCAGTCCGCTCCAGCTTCCGCGTCTTCACAGTCGGCAGCTCGCAAAGGCGAGAGAGTTGTAAACGGCCGGGGGTGCATCGAAAATTGTAGCGACAATTTGTCGCATTACTCGCTTGCCTGCGGAGCTCTTCGACTAAAACGGATTACAATCAAAACATAATACGCCCAGCCCTTTCGTAAGGCGATCGCGATAAAACCGGCCGCCTGCGAACGTCTGGAAAGCTCCGCCACAGAAGATTTCTGCACGGCCTACAACGTTGTTTACGTTGCTATTTGGGTCCCGCGAATTTTTTTCGCCTGTAACTTTTTATTGCCTAAGCTTCTTCGCTGTTGCCTAGACGGTTGGCACCTCTATAAAGGGCGTTGGGCATTTATGTCCGGGGAGGCTAAACACATGACCATTGAAGTCGAAGCGACTACGGAACGAGACCTGCTTACCAAGAAGGGGCGCCGTTCGTTCCTAAAAGGGCTCGGCTACGGCGCTGCTGGCGCCGCGGCAGTTGGTAGTATCGGGCTCGCCAGCACGCCCGCCTCCGCGACGGCCTCGGGCGACATTCAGATCCTGACGTTCGCGCTCAACCTCGAGTACCTTGAGGCTTCATTCTACCGGATCGCCGTCACCGGTCAGGGACTTTCCCTAGCTGATCGCGGCGGCAACCCCGGCGTGGTTACCGGCGGTCGCCAAGTCACCTTCAGCAGCCCGATCAATCAGGCCTATGCCAACGAATTGGCGGCTGAAGAAACCCTCCACGTGGAGTTTCTGCGCGCGGCGATCGCCGCCACCGGCGCTGTCCCGATCTCGATGCCTAATATCGACTTCTCGCAAAGCTTTGCCACGGCAGCCCAGGCTGCCGGTCTCGGCTCGGGTTTCGACGCCTTCGCCAACGACACGAACTTCCTGATTGCCTCGTATATCTTCGAGGACGTCGGCGTCACCGCCTACCACAACGCGCTGACCTCGATCTCCAATCCACTCTACCTCGACAAGGCGTCGGGCATCATGGCGACTGAAGCCTATCACGCTGGCATCGTGCGTACCGCCTTGTTCGCAGCCGGTCAGGCAAGTGCGACGAATGCTATTTCCTTCCTCCGGCAGCAACTCACTGGCGTCGCCGGCACGCCCTTCCAGGGCAACGATCACGGCGTCGGGACGACGGCGGCGCCCTCTATCTTCGATGGTGATGGCAATGCCATCGCGTGGGATCGTTCGGTGCGTCAAGTGCTCAACGTTGTTTACGGTGCGCAGAACGCCTCGTCCGGCCTGTTCTTCCCGAGCGGCGTAAACGCGGCTTTCTAGGCTTTAGACGCAAACGGCGGCCGGTCGAACCTCGCGGTTCTTCCGGCTTTCTTTGTCCGGAGCCTGATTGGCGGGAGGGGGGTAGGCCGGTCGCAACTTTCTGCTTGTAGAGCGTCCAGCCTTGGAGCTTCCGTAGCTTTGAATTGAGTTGTCGCGCCTCCGCGCCTATTAACGCTCAAACGACCGCGACCCAAAAGACAGTCGGCGAGAGAGGTCATTAGTGTGCGAAATGACAACGCATATGTTGGCCTGTTTCAAGTGGCAGTTACCAGGGCAAAGGCGTAATCTCGTTGATTATGACGGATCTTCGCTTCCTCCACTTTTTTCTCGACCTTGAATATTTACAGGCCGAATTCTACCTTCGAGCGTTAAATGGGGTAGGGCTCGACGTGGCTGACCGTGGTGTGGACGCCGGACCTGTCGTCGGCGGCCGTAAGGTGGCGTTTTCAAATCCGCTCTGCAACGCGTTTGTCAAAGCGACAGCCGGCGACGAACTCAACCACGTCCGCGTCTTACGCAGTCTTATCACCCACATCGGCGGTACACCAAATCCGGCGCCTCCTATCGATTTTAGCAGCCCATTCTCATCTTTCGCGGTTGCTTCAGGACTATGTCGCGAGGAGCAGGTTTTCAACGCCTTCCATAACGAGACGAATCTATTGCTAGCAGCCTACATCTTTGAGGACGTCGTCACCGCGACTTACCTCGACGCGATCAGCGCAATCGCGGATCCTTATTGCCTTGAAATAGTAGCGGGGATTATGGCAGCGGAAGCCTGTCAGTCGGCGATGATCCGCATTTTGTTGTCCGCCGCAGGATTTGGCGATGCGACAAACGCCGTCTCTTTGCATCGGCAGGCACTGACTAAACTGATTGGCACTGCGTATCAGGGTAACGATCACGGCGTCGGGACCATGGCCCGGCCGTCCATCGCCGCGCTCGACTCCCGCTCTCTCTTCCCCAGACGGACGATGCAGCAATGCCGGCAAATCCTCTGCGGCAACAGCGCCGGCAAGCCCGGCTCGTTCTTCCCCGCCGGACTAGGGGAAGCGGTCGAAGACCTCGGGCCCTTCACTCCTATCGCTGATGCGCATCTTGCGGTGGTCTTCGATGCAATGATTGCCGAGAAGATCGCGTCGTACCCGAGCGAACTGGTCGAACTACCACCCTTACCGTTCTCCGCGGAAGAGCTAGCCGCGTTCGATTTTCGCGAGAACGTACCGATCCAACCTTGGTCGGAAACCTCGTATCGTTCGCAGACACCTCACGTTCACGTCGTCCGCGACGCGATTGTTCACGGAACCGTCGGCATCGTCGCGATCGGCCCGCACGTGGTCAACGAGACGCTCTGGCACACCGATCCCCCTCGTCATCGCTACAAACGCCAAGGCGATCAGGTCGTCCTCTTCACTAAAGGCGTCGAGCATCTTGAAGGCGCGACAGTCTCGATCCTTGTCGGCGCTGCTGAAAGCTATTGGCATTCCGTTATCGATGCCACTGCTCGCCTCACCCTCATTCCGGACTCGATTTGGCAAAGTCCAACGTGCGTCCTGTTACCCTCGAGCGGCGTGAAGCAACTTGAATTCTTCAAGCTATTTGGTCTGCCCGAGTGGGTTTCACCGCGCGTGGTCGCAACGAACGATACCTTCCGTGTCGAGAAGTTGATCTATCCATCCAGCCTTCACGGCCTGTTCGATTACCATCCTACGCTTCTCAACAGATGCTTTGACCGGCTGCTCGCAAATACTCCCCCGTCCGTCGCGGACATGCCGAAACGCCTGTTTGTCGATCGACGCAAATCATCTCTACGAAAACTGGTGAACGAGCAGCAGGTGCTGGACGCCCTTCCCAATTTCACGCCTGTCGCACTCGAGGCCCTGACGATTGTGGAGCAGCTTCAGCTCTTTGCTCATGCCGACATCATCGTCGCGCCACACGGCGCAGGATTGACCAATATCGGGTTCGCGCGGCCCGGAGCCGTGGTCGTCGAGCTGATGATGGATACCTACTGCAACTGGTGCTACCGTCGACTTTCAGCGCTACGGGGCCTTACCTACCTCTGCGTTCTTGGGCGATCCCTTGACCCTTGGAAGGCCGAGCAATCGTTGCATCTTCAGACGTGGACGATCGATATCGGCAAGGTTTTGAGTACTGTCGAGCTGGCCGAGACGCGCGCCGCGATGCACGAGAGGACAATGTAGACTCAGTAATTCCAAGTTGCACGTGCCACGATCTTGTCGAATCCCCAGTAGAATTTTCTTAAAACATCTTCGGACGAAATCCCGGCCCTCAACGGCACGACGCATACGAAGTCGCGATGTATCGGTCGGTCGAAGTCGGCCGCCGCCTTCGGCAAATGTTTGTCGGGGTCGTATGTCCATAAACCATTATGTGGGACGGGCTGCGCAGAGTTGTACACCCAATGATTGGCGCTGCTCATGAGCGGCTCGCCGAGAGCCACTACATAATCGCGGCAGCCGATGGTTTGGAGAACGAGCTGGAGCTCCCGTACCTTGATCTTGCAAGTATGGTCGAGCATTAAGGAGTGCAGAACCTTGAGCCCCAGTTTTTCCAGATAATCTTCGTCTTCGAAAGCAGGTCCGGATATCAGGAGATAGTCGCGGCAGAGCACACTCAAGCTCCGTAGGAGGCGCTCGACATGCGCGGGACTAGGGAGATGCTCCAAAATGTGACTGCATACGGCAAAGTCGACGCAGGCTCTGTCATTCTGCAACTCGCAGATGTCGTAAAGCGCAACGTCCAGTCCTTTCTCTAGGCTGCGCCGTACCGCGAGGGGTTCCAGATCGAAGCCGAGACCCTTGCGAGCGCCCTGCCGCGCCGCTATTTCGAAACCGCCGCCGTCGCATGTCCCCAGGTCGATGAAATCGTACTCGCCGCGCCGAAGGGCTTCTATGAAGCTTTCGGCGCGAAGGTGAAGGTCGTGATCTGCGGCTCGATTGCGGACAACAGTCGCGGCATCGAAAACATTTTCAGCCTTTCGCTTTTTCTTGCCAAAGATTTGATCGAGGCTAAAAACCATTGAACAGCTCCAACTGCGCGGTATTAAGACTCGTCAGCGTGAGATATAGAGTTCGAACGGCACATCTGTATGTCCATGCTTCAATCGACAACATTCAAGCATGATAGACCAGATCTCGTTACGAACCACTTCGTGGTCTTTCCGTACGCGCCAGGATTCGACTACCGCCTTGGGCGCAACATCGATCGTATACAAATAGGCGGGGCGCTCTAAGAAGGCTGCGCGTGGATTAATCGCTAGGAGTCCAGCACGCGCCATCATGCTCTCGTGAACCCACAATCCATCGTGGGTCCAATGGGTCTCGAAATCCAGCTTGTAGAGCCTGTAGCCATAAGCCGCGAGCAGATCAACACCGTAAGACAACGAGAATCCATAGAAACCATGCTCGCCGCCGGGCTTGTACTTATCGCTCGCGCTGACCGAGAAAGCATATGGCGGCGGAATCTCGGTGTGGACCTCGGCCTGTATCGCCAGTGGCCTGATACCCCCGGCGAGAATCGCCCGGAGGAGGTCGGCATCGACGCCGTCGATATCGATCTTCAAGAAGGAAGGGTTCGTTGGACAGCGTGCATCGGCGAGCACGGAAATGATATTGTGACCGTAAACAGCCGTCGCTGGCCGCAGGACGACGTTGAATTTCCCCAAGTTCTTTTTAAGGTCTTGATGATCCCAGGCATCGATTGCCACCCCTTCGAACCCCAACGCATAGAGAGGATACACCGGATCTTCGTACATCAGACCATCGCCGCATCCGATGTTGACGGCATACGGCACACGCTCAGTGACGATATTGCGGGAAGCCAACTCCTCGAAGAAGGCCTGGGCCATCATCATGATCTCTTCGTCTCCGCGCATCGCCTGTCGCTGAGTGCATCGCCATACGATATCGCTGATGGGCAGGCAATGCGCGGATCACGAGCTAGACCAGGGCTGCTGCTTCAAGGAACCGCGCTAGCACATTGGGCCCTCGGCCGTCGCGGGCTGGGCTCCCCAAACCCGTCACAGTCAGTATCAGGCGCACCGCCCCGTTGGATCGGTCGTCCTGCCAGCTCTGGCATCGTCGCGACCGTCCCCCCAGAACCGCCGCTCGTCGGCGCAGCCGCGTCGCCTTGGCAGTTGCCGCCGGCCCATCACCTCCGCCAACGGCAGTCCGATGAAAGACATCCGCCTCGTCCCGCGTGCTACACCGTCGTCCATGGCGCAGACCGATCCTTCAGGCCGTCCTTGTCGGCATCCTGTTGTTGGACGTCACCGACGTCGTTCATGACACCAGCCTCAAGGAATCGGAAGATCTCGACGATGACGAGGAATGCAGGTGGAGCAGGCGCGCCTAAGGTTCGTAGCCCCACGGTCGGCAGGGGGCGGGCGTCAGCAGGGCAAGGGTGCCGGCGAGGCACCCTGGGCCTTGGCTGCCTAGAGATCCGCGATCGGCTTTCGGAGCTGAAGGAGCAGCTGGTCGCGGTGAAGCTGCGACCAGCGCCGCTCAGGCCGCCGGGATCAACCGCGGGTGGCGCTAATCTGCTTCACTTACCTTGGCGGGTGCTCACGGGGAGTCAGATGCCGTCTGAAGACAAGCTTTTCGCCACGCTCGACACCCGTGCGCGCGCGACAGCTCGAGACCACAACCAACGTGCTTGTGTCGGGCTCGGGCGGCTTCATCAAGCGGCTGCCGCACGACTTCGTCGTCTCGTTCCGCTTAAGCCTGGCGGAAGCGCGGGGGCCTTGCTGCTGCTCGTGGTCGACGCGTGGAATCCGAAGGTAGCTGCGAAGCTGGAGGCCAGCCGCGCCGTGCTGCGCGAGATCGACGACAACGCCGTGCCGTCCCGATTGGTGCTGAGCGAAGAGCAAGCGGGCTCGCATCAACGAAGCCGGGGGGCGCCACCTTCCTTGCAACAAACTTGGACGAGAACTTGCCATGATAAGTGAGCTACCCATTATGAGGCTAATAAGATCCTCTCGAAAATAAAAGAAGGCGCATAATGGACCAAGATGATCGTCGATCGTTCGGGCTGCTTTTCGAAATCGAGAATTTGATTGCAACTTGCTATGGAGAATACTCTCTTGCTTCCACGCTTGTCGAGAAGAACTCGCTGAAGACGCGCTTCTCGCGCCATTTTCGCAGAACACGACTTCCGCTTGGACAAAGCCTCATCGCAAAGGCTTGTGGCTCCGCATCGGAGAACCTAGCAATTTTGGAAGCGCACCTATCCGCAATCGGCGAAAGCGATGCCCGTTCTCCACTCGACGTGCGGTCAGGCATCTATGCTATATTCGAATGTCTATCGAAAGAGAAACGCCTTCAACAAAAGCACTTCAGTCCTCAAGAACAGCTGATATTCGTGTGCGCATTCTTTCTCGAAAACCTAACGTCGTCTATTGCGCAATCGGCCTCGATCTGTACAGTAGACCCATTGTTTCATCGTGTTTTATCCGGCCTTCTGACTTCTCAGAAAGGACGAGCAGCTGTTGTGCGTACCGCTTTGTTGTCTAGGAATGAGCTTTGGAAGACATTTGCAAGCTCTCGCCTTTTTCAACAATCATTTGATGAATCAGACTTGAGTGGAATGCAAGGGCCGCCGTCCACAAAACCCTGCCTCGATTTCATCATAAAGAAGTCTGCTGCCTTTCTCAGTGGCGATGAGAGCGGAGCGCCTGGGAAATTCTTTCCCGCTGGCATTAAGTCCTTAGCAATGGGAAACACTGCTTTTTTCGCATCCGAAAAAATACGCTATTCGTTCCTGTTGCAGAGTGATCAAGAAATCGAAGAGAAGTTTGTTCGACATCCAGAAATAGTTAAATTGAAGCCGATGACTTTCTTTAAAGAGAATGAGGAAATTGTCGAAAACGTGGAAAGTCAACCTTGGGATCAGAATGAATTCGCTTCCTACTCGCCAAGGGCGCTGCAGATTTCCAATGCCATAGTTCATGGCGCCGTGGGTATCGTCTGTTGTAGCGGTCGTGTCGTCGAGGAGAGCTTATGGCATACCGATCCCGCCCGACATCGATACGAAATCGATCACGGTGGGGTTCGCTTATTTGCAAAGGAAGTCGAGGAATTGAAAGGTTCAACCGCCGCGATCCTTACAGGCTCGGCGGAAAGCTATTGGCACACTCTCGTTGATTCTGTCGCGCGGCTTGCTATTATTCCTCGAACATGCTGGCCTTCAATCGACCGACTTCTCTATCCTTCGACCGGCGTTAAAGTTAATGAGCTTCTCGATTTATACGACCTTCCAAAGTCACTCGAAAAAAGAATTGTTTATCCTCATGAGACTTTAAGGCTGCAGCATTTCACTTACCCTTCAAGTATTCACGGACTATTCGATTATCATCCCGGGATCATGAGAGAAGTTTTTACGTCGATTGCCGATCGAGCCGGCTCGTCTAATGTTGATACTCACAACAAACTATTGTATATCGAGCGTGGCGCATCGGCATATCGGCCCCTTTTCAACGAAGGGGAGGTGATTGCGTGCCTTGCCGACTTTCGGCCGGTGAGGCTGGAAAGTCTGACGATACTGGAACAAGTGCGGCTCTTCTCAAATGCGTCAATCATCGTCGCCCCTCATGGCGCAGGCCTCGCCAACATCGTCTTCGCATCGTCTCGCTGTGCCGTTATCGAAATCATGATGGATCGATATTGCAATTGGTGCTATCGGCGAATAGCAAGCATAATGAAACAAGATTATTTTTGCGTATTGGGCAGAGCTGAGTCAATCAACACTAAGGTTCATTCCACTGGTTGGACTGTAGATGTGAGAGAGGTTCGTGAGACAGTTGACCTGGCGGTAAAGGCGATCAGAAAATCGGGCTTACAATCATAGCGATGGAGGCTCTGTTTCGATCCTAGTATGGTTGCGCAGCTTCGAGAGCAAAATATGGCGCTTTGCGTTCAGCATGGAGACCACTGCGGATCGACCTGCTGCGAACCAACGGACGTTGGCGGACCTTGTGGCATCGAGCGCGAGCTTGCAGGATCGTACCCTGACGTTGGGCGCCCCTTCTCCGCGACCGGCGCATCGGGAAGACATCGCCAGCGGCGATCAGGGCCCGGCGACGCGGTGCGGCTCGCCTCCAAAAGGGTGCCGTAACGCTTGTGCAGCCACAGTCGGCGTCGCTGGCGGGGTACCCGAATCGCACTCCGGAGAAGGTTGAAGGATCGCCGGAATTGTTAAGTCCGATAACAGAGGGATGGAGACGACGTTTTGCGGCGTCTTCCCGCTTGAACGCCAGCCGAGGTCCGTCCCTCGTGCTGGTTCCGTTCGATGTCGCGGCGCCCTGTGTAGACCATGGGGCGATGCCGGTCCTTCTTTCGAAGCGGGCGCCTACTTTGCAATCTGACGGCTAGAGGTGCAGTGGAACGTGACGGGGTGGTGAAGGACTGAAGCTAAGAGGTCTTGAACATCCGCAATGGTCAGGGCTGTCGGCTTGGTAAAGCTTAGGCTTAGGATGCTTTTGATTCTGGCAGAGCCAAGATCGGGAGGTGTTGGAAGGTCTCCCCAAGCGGGCAAGCTTTCGAAGAAGGTTTCCAATTCATCTTTCGCCACCGTTGCCTCCAATTTGCGCGTGCGCAATTAATTTCGTCGCAACAAGTTAGAGGATGATTGAAAGTTTCCGCCGCTCGAAACTTTTTGAAAGCTGCTCGGCGGGATGTTGCCAATCTATCAGTCGGTTGCGCACGGGTAGCGCTCGAAGATCGCGCTCGCCACCGATCCGGCAGCATCCTGATCCAGGGTGCCATGAGTGTCGATCCACTCCACAACGGTCCTCGCGAGCATGAGAGGCGTGACGCCAGCGGGAATGCACATTCGGAACTTCGCGCTCCCGGTGCCCGTGTAGAGAGCCGCGAACACATCTACCACGCCAGCAACGTAGCCCGTGCAAAAGTCCAGGTCGTCCGCCACGCAGCCAGCGACGAACGTTCGCCCGGTCCTATAGGCCTGAACGTCGCTCGCGTCGCCTGTCGAGACAGTAGCGCAAACTAAGAGGGCTATGAATGCCCCAAGGCGGATCACCATGTCAGCCTCCTCGTTAGCGCAACGACCATTTGAACAGCCTCAGGCTGCGTCAGGCGCGGCCTCTACGTCTTTCTTCGATGAAGATTTGCCCTTGCGACGGGTCTGCTCGGCCTTGCTGTGAGACCGTACTGGCTTGACTGCCTCCGGCTCCTCCTTCTTCGCCCTCGTGGGCTTGGTCGGCTCTGCAATAGGCTCGGGCTTCACGACTTTGGCCTTCCGACCCAGACCGAGCTGTGTGGCGAGACCGCTGCGCGTCTTTGAGTAGCTCGGTGCGGTCAACGAGTATTCGGGCTTGAGACCGAACATTTCTCGGTACGCTGCGGGTTCGAGATTGTGCGAGGTGCGGAGATGGCGCTTCAGGGTTTTGTGACCGGCACCGCAGACCATACAGAGGACAGCGTCGTGCGTAATGCTTTTCTTAATCGAGACGGCAGGCACGATCGCATCTTCGACGGGCTCAGACTTACCATTCATCACCTCGGTGAGCCTGCCGTAAACCTGCTTCAGCAAATCGATCATGTCATCGGGTCGCGTGCTGTTGTGGGACACGAAAGCCGAGACGATATCAGCTGTGAGCTTGGTGAGTTCTTCTGACATGAACGTTTCCCAATGTGAGTCGTAGAAGTGTACATCGAATGAACCCTGATGAGCGCAATCGCCTGTTGAAAACATGGACGTCCGAGCGACTGACTATAGGAATCGTTTGTCAATCGATGCGATCCATTGTGACAGTGTCGGAGCGCTTCGGCAGCGTAAGCGTAGCTTACGGGGCGAAGCCGTTCGGGTCGACGACCTCGGACGGCAGAGAGCTTTTACCGGCAGCCACAAAGACGCCTGTTTCATGATGGCAAACAACAACGTTTATTTTATATCGGGGTCCCCATGCCTACCCTCCAGCGATACCAGGAGCTGAAATCCCGAAACGCCAAGCTTCGCGCGACGATTAGATCGACCTTGCTAGGCGCCAGCCCCGAGGTGAAGGAAGTAATCGCACGCCTGTCTGACAACAAGAACGTCACCGCCCACCACTTTGAGCGTGCAGAGATTGAAAACGCCTGTCTCCGAAAGCAAGTCGATGCGCTTCTGATACTAAGCCAAATCTAGATGTTTCAGCGTCTTGCGGCGTACTGTTCGAACCAAATCTTTTGCGCGCCCGCTTCTGTTTTGTCATCGCAGACGAGCGCTTGCTGCCATCGCGCATGTCCGGACAGGAAAAGGACCTTCTGATCCCAGCAGTGCAGTGCCGTGCCTTTGACCGCCGTCGATCGAACGGCTCCGACCATCACCGCAGGTATCTTGGTAGGGCCTGCCTCAGTGTTAGTTCCAATCCAAGACCGACGACCTTCGAGGGAGTTGGCCGGTATGCTGATGGACGCTTCGATCACTACCGTATTCGCTGGTCTGTCTCGATGCGCTCGGCCAAGCACATACCGCCTGCGGCGCTCTACGTCGCGCCAAGCAAGAGCCGCAAGACGCTCTTCTCTGGACCTGCGATGCCAAGCATTTTCGCGAGTCTGCGCGAGAGCCACTCGCTTGTCGTCCTGGTGACGAGCGCGTGCGGCGACAACGAGCCCTTGTGCGCGTGCCGCGATGATACGATTCACTTGCCGCTGAAGGCGCGCCTCACGTCGTTTTTCACGCCGATCACATAACGCTCGCCGATCGACGATTGCCGCTCGTCGAAACCTGCGCAATCGCTTTTCCTCCCGTCCATCGCCGTTGCGCGGCAGGATCGCTTTGGATGCGCTGCGCTCGATCTCGCACGTCATCTGATAAGAATTCGGTGGGATAGCCGTGACGTGAGTGCCACCAGCACTCGTGGAAGAAAGTTGCTGCGCTGATGCCTACAGAGTGCAACGACGCTTCTCTCGCTTGATATTCCTGTTCGCATTCCTGGATCGGTTTCGTTGGCTCGCCTGCGTAAGAACGAGACGAAAGGATGCAAAAGGTCGAGCCTAATGTCGCCAACCCAATAAGATACAAGCGACGCATGATTGTACGCTCCATTCGCGATATAGTACGCGGGAAGAGCGAAAGAGTTTCCGTTGTTGACAATGTCTGAGAAAAGAGAAATTCGCCTATCGAATCAAATTTCGAAAAGGGTTTGATTCGAAAGGAGTTCTGTCATCCTTAATTTGAAGGGATTGTCAACACCTCTGCCATTCGACAGAGGGATCGGTATGCCGGTTCTTTGTTGAGAACCCCTCGTGGACTGCCACGAAGATCACTAGGTTCGTCTGCTTTTCCCGCTGTCCAGAACAGCGGCCCCGGCAAATTTGAAGCTCATTCAAGTATGGGCATACTTCTTGAACGGGCGACAGAACCTAAATCGATTCGCCGAGTTGAGCAGCTTCCAGCATCTTCATGAGGGCGGCAACCTCGAAATCTCCGTTCTTCTGGGCGCCGAGCTGATCGGCTTGGCCAACCAGGACTTGTCGCTGGCCGCCGCCATCATCCCGCCATCGGACACGACCGCGAGGACCGGTCCCGTGGGAAAATTTAGATAGCCGCTTGCGGCTTCTTTCTCGCGGTCGCACGGGCGGCGGCGATCATTTGGTGTGTCTCTGCCAGAACAAGCTGTCTTGAAGCAGCAAAAGAACGGTCGACGCGAGCCGATGAGCATCCGTATTCGGCTCAAGCGAACGGACATGAGCCTCTTGTTCTTTGATACGGTCATGTGTCGCAGCCATGGATAGATTCGATGAACCCGCTGACCTGCTAGGGTTTGCTTGCTCGATCATAGGAACCTCGCACCTATGGATGGAATCTCGGAAGTTCATCACATCGCTCATCTTCTGCGCGTCACCGCTACCACGGTCACGGACATCGCCGAGCTTCGAAAGGTTAACGTCAGCGAGATTTGTGCCCTGGCAACCCTCATCGAACAGATAGCTGCTGATTTGGACCGTATCGCGGCCCGACCAGCTCCTGGCGGTACGCTACACGGATGACAAGTGCATTGGACAAAGGCGACCCCGGCCAATCAGTAAATCGAAAATGTGCTATTTGAAGGCGATACCTGACGTCGAATCGCGTTACGCGCTTTTTATCACGATGAAGCAACTCCCCACACGTCGGTGAAAGTTACGACGAACTTCCCGCCAACCTAATGAGTTTCGCGAGGTTTTACTTATCTTATTCCCATATGATGATGATGCATTACCAGCTCACGAAAGACATCGCTCACATCGGCTGGAGAGAGAAGTGCTGGAGCCGTTTCGCCTTTGACAGCCAACCGCAGAAAACGGTTTTGGGGCGAGAGGTTGCTCTTGCCAGCCAGCGCGCTTATTCGTGCCAGCAGCGAAGGATTATCGATTACGCGCATGATCCCCCGCCGCCCTCTTATGCTAGGATAGCACAGTTTGTACGACCTGAAGTCGAAATAGAGTAAAATAAGTCACGTCAATAAGACTTCTTAGTAGCTACGCGCGTCTTCTCGCCGAGAGTGCATCTCGACCCGCTGACTGTAGGTCTTAGCAGGCTGATGAAGAAGACGCCGCTCCACAGCAGTCACGCAGCAATCTCCCGTCTTTGGGCGAAGCAGGACGTGGCAGCCCTCACATTCGTAGAAGAGCTAGCAAGCGTCCGTCGGCATCTCCTCGATCTTGCGGTGATGGAATGTGGGCATGTGATCTCGGAGTGAAGTTCGGGCGGCTCGTGTGGACCGGTGGTGTCGGTCATGGCGATACCGTCAACAGCTTCGTCAGCCTCACGAGGGTGTAGGCGGCGGCTGCGAAGGTGAAGGACCACCCCACACGGTCGGTGCCGCGCCGCATCGGCCGCCGCATGCCGCCGATCGTCTTCATTCAGCCGAACGCCTCCTCGATGCGCTTGCGGATGCGCTGGCTCGTGCCAAAGCCGGGGTGGCGCGTGGTGCGACGGTCGATGGCCGCGCCGCGCAGGCGGCGCGCCACGTGCGGGCGCACGTTCATCGAGCGCAGCTCGTTCACGAAGTCGGATGTATCGTACCCCTTGTCCGCCCCCAGCGTGATCGCGCGGGCACGCTCGGCCCAGTTCTCGATCATCGCCAGCGCGGCAAGCCGCTCGGCGTGGCCGTCGGCCTGCGTCAGGCAGGCATCGACGACGAGGCCGCAGCGGTTCTCCATCAGGGCGTGGCCGAGGAAGGCGAACCGCGCCTCCGTGCCCGCACTCTTGCGATGAGTTTGGCCTCGGGGTCGGTGGTCGAGGCATGCGTGGCATTGGTACGCGTGGTGCCATGGAAGTCTGCCTCGGCGTTGCGTCCGCCGAGCGGCGGCGGCTCGTCGCCGGGTCCTTGGCCGGGCCGCTCGCCGGGCTTGATGCTCTTCATCGAGGACCAGGCCTGGATCATCGTGCTATCGACGCTGTTTGGTCGGACGACAGCAGCCGCTTCACCCGAGGCCGCGCCATCAGCGTCGCCAGGAAGCGCGCCGCCACGTCTCCCTCGAGCAGGCGGTCCCGGTTCTTCGAGAAGGTGGAAGCGTCCCCCACCGGCTAGTCGGCGCCGAGGCCGACGAACCAGCGAAACAAGAGGTCAAACTCCATCCGCTCCATCAGCTGGCGCTCGGAGTGCACCGAGTAGAACGCTTGCAGCAACATGGCGCGCAGCAGCATCTGCGGCGCGATCGAGGGTCGGCCGGTGCCCGAGTACAGCGACGCCAGCTCGCGCTCCATCGCCGCCAGCGTCTCGTCCGTCAGCGCCCGGTGACGCGCAGAGGATGGTCCGGCCGCAGCCGCCCCTCGACGCCCACGTAGCTGAAAAGCGACCCTGTCCGCTCGCTGGTGGCTGTCCATTGGAAGGGCTTCGCTTTGACGTTGTAGGCGGCCACGAACGCCTCGATCTTGGCGACGAGGTCCTTGGCGCTGACGAAGGACCCTCGTCGGATCTGGCGCTGCGTGATCAGCGCGAACCAGCGCTCGACCTGGTTCATCCAGGATGCGTAGGTCGGCGTGAAATGCAGGGTGAAACGAGGCCTTTCGGCCAGCCATGCGCGGACCTTCGGATGTTTGTGGGCCGCGTAGTTGTCGACGACGAGGTGGAGATCGAGGTCGCTCGGCACGTTGGCCTCGATGTGCTTCAGGAAGCCCAAGAACTCCTGGTGACGGTGGCGGGCGCGACACTGCGTCATGACCTGCCCATTGGCGATGTCGAGTGCGGCGAACAGCGTTGTCGTCCCGTGACGGACATAGTCATGGGTGACGCCCTCGATGTAGCCGAGGCCGAGCGGCAGCATCGGCTGGCGGCGTTCGAGCGCCTGGATCTGCGTCTTCTCGTCGACGCAAAGGACGAGGGCATGGTCGGGCGGATTGAGGTAGAGCCCGACGATGTCACGCACCTTGTCGACGAACAGTGGATCGCTCGACAGCCGGAGGGTCTTGGAGCGGTGGGGCTTGACGTTGAAGAGCGTCAGCATGCGCGCGACCGTGCTCTTGGAAAGCCCGCTCGCCACCGCGGCGGACCGCACGGTCCAATGGGTCGCGCCGACCGGCTTGCTGTCGAGGACGGTGCGCAGGAGGCTTGCGACGCGCTCTTCGTCGTGGGTTCTCGGACGCCCGGACCGGGCTTCGCCGTAGAGCCCGGTCAGTCCTTTCCCGAACCAGATCTTGCGCCAGTGGCAGATCGTCGGGTTCGAAACGCCGAGGCGATTTGCGATCGACGTGTTGGCCTCGCCCGCCGCGGACGCGAGGATGATCTGCGCTCGTCGCACAAGGCTGTGCGAGGCCGACTGCGATCGTCCAAGGCGCTCGAGCTCTTCGCGCTCGATGTCGCTGAGCGTGAGAACCTGTTCCTGCGGTCGACCGATGCGCGCCATGATCCGCCCTCCTGGCGAATCATGGCTCGGTTAAACGCCTACGTAAAGAGACTTGCGGGACAGCACACTAGATTCGGGGATCGCGATGCGAGCGCCGGCTCGGCGGCTGGCTCGCTGAGCGGCCTATCCTATGCGGCAGTTGAGGTCCGCTCCTCGTGACGCTTCAGCTCGACGTGGCGGTGCGTGGGCCCATCGTTCAGCGCACGATTTCTGCAGACCCCGAATTAGCGCTGATCTGGGCGCCCGGGCTTGACCTGCACGGCACGAAGGCGATTTGGCCGCGCCCGTCGTTGCCGACGACCGTGGTGGCCGGTTTGCAGAAGTCGAGGGAGTAGCGGTCCTGCAGGTTCGCCTCGACTATCCGCCAGCACCGACGAGCGCGCGCCATCGTCACGCCGTGAGATTCGCGAGGAGCTTGGGCAAGTGCGCGAAATTGTAGGCGTGCCGTGAAATCTGTACCGGCGTTGAATCTGCCCGGCATGGACGGTAGGTTTTCGTTGTGTCGGTCGGGGTGCTTGGGCTTGACGCTCTTTGTCGGCGACCACGCCTCGTCAGCGTGCTTTCGATGCTGCCCAGGCGGCTGAAAGGCTTCCGCAAGCGTCGAAATATGAGGCGCCGCGACGTTCGCCGCCACGGTTCTATTTCCTTTGATATGATCGTCCGCGATATTGATCGGCGCGCTCGATCCGCGCCTAAATGAAGCCAGGACGAACGATGCCCCGACCCACCAGGAGGCGGAGAACGACGCCACCGCGCGAGCACCTTTGCTTCGCGATCTACTCGGCCTTCCACGCGTTCACGGGAGCTTATCGCGTGTTGCTGGATCCCCTCGGCTTGACCTATCCGCAATACCTCGTCCTGCTGGTGCTGTGGGAACGCGACGATCTGCGTGTTGGCGAGATCGGCGAGGATCTCGGTTTATCGACGGGCACGCTCACGCCGCTGCTGAAGCGACTGGAAGAGCAGGGTCACATCTCGCGAACCCGGTCGAAGAGCGACGAGCGTCAGGTGGACGTGAAGCTGACGGCCTCGGGCCGCGCCCTCGAAGCCCGCGCTGAGATCATGCACAAGAACCTGGTCTGCATGACGAAGCTCGCCCCCAGCGATATCCGGGACCTCATGAGCCGTATCAGCGCACTCCGCGAGAATTTAGAAACGACCGGCGAGTTGCCCTTCGCTTATTGACGGCGGCGGAGCCTTTGCCGGCAAGGTTCGACCTCGATAATAGCAGGCGAGGCATGCGCCCAGCTGCAACGTCAAGGCGAGCGAAGCCGAGACTGCTGGCTCTGGAAGATCGCGAATTCGACCGCGCGCCCGCCGTTCGTCACCCGCGGCAGGCAGAATCTGGACGACCCAAACGCCGACGCGATCGCCGGACCGTAGCGTCTCGGTCGTCCCGATGTCGCTACGGTGGACGATCGCGGCCGCGGAATGCACGCTTTCCACCAGGCCGAGCAAGCGCAACGAAGGCGGTGGCTCAAGGGCGAGCGGTGGCGGCGATGCGTCGGGCACCAAAAGCCGCGCAACGACTGGGCGGCGTCGCGACGGTTCAAACAGTGACGCTCGATGAAGGCTCTTAGCGAGCCTTCGTCGAGCACCGCCAGCGGCTTCGGCGATCGAATCGCCGCGCTACCCGGCGGCCGCGGTGCTCAGAAAAAGCAGCGCAAGCGAGAGGAGACGAGGGTGACGCCATCGTCGTTCCTATTTTGAGACCGTGCCGAAGGTCGAGGCGATCGGGGTGCAGTCGGCCATGTGCGAATAGCCGGCGGCATTAGGGTGGAGGTGGTCGCCGCTGTCGTATTTCGGGTTGAGTTGGCTCGTGTTGGCCGGGTTCTGCATGCAGGTCGAAAGGTCCACGACGGCATCGGCCAGCTTGCTGCCAGGACCCGTCAAAATCCAAGTGTTGACCTGACGCCGCAACGCGTCGCTGATCGCGGTGCCGTGCAGGGCGCCACCCGAGACAGGTGTCGGAAGCACACCCTGTAAAGTAATCAACGTTGGGGCGAACTGGCTCGCCTCGGCACCCAGCGCCGGGAGGATTGTCGTCAGAACGACTCTAATGCGATGCGCGTGCAACTGTGTGATGAGAGTCGTCATGTCGCTCTCAATGGTCTGAACGATGGCAGTGCTGCCGAGCGTCTGCGCAGGAATATCAAAGGCGATATCATTGATGCCAAGTCCGATGATGGCATCGGTCACGCCAAACACATCGATCGCGTCTGTTTGGAGGCGATCGAGACCGGAAGGACCGAAAAATGGCAGAAACGGCCCTGCAGTCAGGCGGTTTGCCGGCGATGCCGGCATTGACGAAGCTGAATTGCGAATATCCTGCCGCCGCCACAACCTTCTGCTGGATGTAATCTTCGTATCGCTGTTCCAAGCCAAGATTGGTGATGTTTTCTACGAACGTATTTTCGAGAGTTGGATTGACCTGCAGACCATCCGTGATCGAGTCACCGAACGACACGACCACCCGCGGCGCGGCGTTCATGCTGAAGACGTCGAGTTCATTGATGTAGTTGCCATGACGCTTGGAACAATGCGCCGTCCGTCAGCTCAAAAGGAAGAAACCCGCCGCCTGACTCCGGCGCGGCCAAGGCTGTCACCGAGAAATAGTTGATCTCGCGCGACACCGAATGCGTTTCAGAGGCCGCGGGGATGGTGCCGGGGAGCGCCTGCATGCTGATGGCGAGCTTCTGGAAGCTGACGACAGGGAAGCTTAATTCGTCGCTCGTGATGGTCGCGCCCTGGCGCAAGGGTCACACTCGACGAGCCGCCGAACGTGAGCTGTTTGTTGCTGCCAACAACGATCGCCGCACCACTCTGCTGCGTGCCAACCCAAACCTGCGTGAAGGTCACCGGCAAGACGCCCTAAGCGATTGGTCAGTTGGAGGCGGAGGGAGTCACCACTGACGCGCGGCGAGATCACCTCGCGAAGCGTTTGGGTCCCGGGCGGGATGATGCCGGTCGGCCCGGCCGGGTCACCGGTCCAAGCGCCGAGCCACCCTGCGGCTGACGCGGGCGACAATGCCGTTGAACACAGCAGTGCGGCTGCCGCAGCAGCCGCAACGAGACGATCGTAGAATTTCATAGCGGGGCTCTCCATCCACTTACAAATGTGTCTCGCACAACTATGCCTTGCACGACATAAAAAGCGTAAAAGCCCCACTATTTTGTGTCAACTGTGCGGATACGCTATTGCTTGAGCAGTTTGCTTAAAAAATAGGGAAACACGGATATAGCAACGAGATCGGCAGGCTTTGCGAGGATGTATGCTCTGTATTCGCTCTTTCAGCCTCCTATTTAGCCGCACGAGCTGTCGATTTGAGCATCAAAAAGCTCAAAAATTCATTCGATCTCTTTGGGAACTTTGTCGCTTATTAGAGATTACCATTCCCTATTTTTGAATTCGTGGCTGAGTGCCACTACTGACGTTTGATTGCGGCTGGAGGCGGGGTAGCAGGAGATCTAACGTTTGCGGAACTTGAGCGTTGGCCTAATTGTTGGTTTGGCCGTCGACGGCTTTCGGTCCTGACACACGGCCGCACGCTTTGTGGCGTCGTGGTAGCGTTCCGGTCCGCGCTTCCTTGAAAGCACGGTCGACCTGCCTCAGAAAGTTTCTACCTGAGCAGTCCCTATCGTCGTCATAAAGGTCGCTCTCGTTCACCCCTAATAATTCGTCGCGACAAAAATATTACGTGGCTCGTCCGATAGATGTGGCGCTTTTACGAATGTAAGCGTCCTAGCTGCCTTCGCACTGGTTTGGGTCGGCAGCAGGTTCTAAAGGCGGTTGTCAGACAGGCTTTCGTGCGCTCCGCGCGCTGAGCCTGCCTATCAAAAGGATGTAATCCTTCGTGCGAATGCGTGTGTACGCTCTCCTCGCCGGCCTGATCCCGCTGGCGGGGTGTGTTGGCGATCGGCCGCCGCCGCCCGTAACGACACCAGCATGCCTCTGGCGCTCGACTATCGCGAGCATGTCACCAGCAATCCGCCCCCGCAGCGGCCCTCCGGGCGCGTTGATCCTATACAAAGCGGTCCTGGCCGAAGCCGTGAGTTCGGGCCGGAATCACGCCTTCTGCCGGAGATCGGCGGCAGCAAACTGCTGGCGGTGCTCGAGCGCTTTCGCGCGCGCGAACCCGCGACTGGCAGCACTCTGCTCGGTCTCGCAAAGAAGAAAAAGCCAGGCGCTGTCAAGGCCGATCCCGACGAGGAAAATCCCGTCTTCGAGACCGGCCCTACGGACACCGCCGACGCGCGAGCGGCCGACGTTTCGCCCGGTCGCCAGGCTCGGGTCGACGTCGACGCGGTCAAGGACAGCGACGGCGGATACAAGCTCAACTTTGACGACGCCGATATTAAGGATGTGCTGCAGGCGGTGCTCGGCGGCGTGCTGCACATATCCTATACCCTGGCTCCCCAACATCACCGGCAAGATCACCATTTCCTCGGCGGCTCCTCAGAATCGGTCCGAGCTGCTGTCGACCCTCGAGAGCGTGCTATCCATGCAGGGGCTGACGATGACGTCGACGTTCGACCGGCTACCGCATCGCGCCCGCGGCTCTGGGCACCGGCGTTATTGATGTCGGAAGCCGGGAGGCCGGCTTCGGCATTACTGTGGTGCCTCTCCAGTATTCCTCCGCTCCCTCCATCCTTAAGCTCGTCGGGGGCTTTCTGTCAGACGCTGACGGCGTGCGCATCGATGCCGCGCGCAACACGATCATCGTCCGCGGCCCGGCTCCGCGCCGCGAGGAGATCGTGCGCGCGATAAAGAACTTCGATGCCGACTGGATGCACACGCAATCGGTCAGCGTCGTCGAGCTGCGCCGCTCGACCCCCCGACGATGTGATTGGCGAGTTGGACCGCGTCTTTGACATCGACAAGGACACCGGGGGCGCCGTCGGCAGCATCCAGTTCAAGGCGATCAAGCGGCTGCGCTCGATCATGGTGATCTCGCGCAACGCACAACTGGTCCACCGCGCCACCTCCTGGATCCGGCGGCTCGACCATCAGGACGTTTCGGCCACGCCGGGCATTTACGTGTATCGACCCCAATACCGCGATGCGCGCGAGCTGGTCCGCCTGATCAAGGGCCTATTTGGCGTGTCTGGCGGCGGCAGCGAGGCCTCGGGCAACGTTGGCGTTCCAGGGTGCAAACGGTCCTACGACTTCCGGCCAAGGCCAGAACGGCAATATTGGTCAATCGTCCGCCTCGTTCGCCGGCGGCTTGTCGTCGAGTGGCTTCGGCGCGGGCGGAAACGCCCAGAGCAGTGGCGGGGGTGGTCAGGGCGGCGGCGGCAACGGCGCCTTCGGCGGAAGCGGGCAGGGTGGTTTTGGCAGCGGCGGCGGGTTCGGGGCGTCGGCCGTCGGCGGGGCAGGCGGCGCTGGCGCTCCCGGCGGCCTAGGCGGAGCCGCGGCTGAGCCGATCGAGGCTGGTCGCGGCGATAGCGGCGGCGATAGGGGCAAGCTGTCGCTCACCGCCGACACCGGCAACAATTCCATCGTCGCCTACACTGACGGCGAGACATATGCCAAGGTTAGTGCGGTGCTGCGCCAGCTAGATCTGCCGCCGCTGCAGGTGGCGATCAATGTCACGGTGGCCGAGGTCGACCTGAACGATGCGCTAAAGTATGGCGTGCAATTCTACCTGAACAATCAGCCGGGACAAATTAGCTTGCAGGCGACGACCCAGCAGGGGCTCGCCATCGCGTCCTCAGTGGCCTCGCTCTCGACCAACGGCGGAGCATTCGGCTTAAGCGGGCTTAGCGGGTTGAGCGGTTCCGGCTCCAGTACCCAGGATATCATCCTCACGGCGCTTGACTCGGTGTCGAAGGTTCACATCCTCTCGAATCCTTCCATCGTGGTCATGGAGAACAAGCCGGCGACTTTTGAGGTCGGCAACCAGGTACCGATCACCACCCAATCTGCACAGAGCACCATCGGCACCAACTCCCCGACGCTCAACCAGGTGCAGTACCTCGACACCGGCGTCATCCTAAAGATCATCCCCCGTGTCGGGCAGAAGGGCGAGGTCGACATGGACCTCGACCAGATCATCTCTTCCGTGGTGCCCCAGGCCGACGGTACCCAGTCGCTGACGCCGACAATCTCCAAGCGACGCGTCGCAAGCAACATATCTGTGCGTAGCGGGCAGAGCGTAATGCTTGCCGGGCTGATCCAGGAGCAACGTCAGCGCACGCGCGGCCAGCTGCCTTTTGTCGGACAAGATATTGGTTCTTTACTAGGCGCTACCGACAACGCGTTCAGCCGGACGGAACTCGTGATTTTCATCAA
This sequence comes from uncultured Granulicella sp., assembly GCA_964282815.2. Taxonomy (GTDB): domain Bacteria; phylum Acidobacteriota; class Terriglobia; order Terriglobales; family Acidobacteriaceae; genus Edaphobacter. Next base: position 659,259 of record CBDIOH010000006.1, on the reverse strand, counting down.
TCCTGTGGTCTTACGAAATGGTCGTGACGCCGGGGCCTACGCGGAAGGCCAACGTGGCAAGCTCCGGACGATCGATCTGCACGCGCCGAGCGTCACGAAATGACGCCTCACGTGCCGAGTCTGCGTCGCGCCGAATGGGCGGCGCCGGTTGTCGGCGCGTCGTTGGCCGTCGCGATCCTGCGTGCCGCGCCGGGCGACCTCGTGCCGGTGGCCCTAGTCGCCTGCGCCACAGGCGCGCTCGTCGTCTGGATCGTATGGCAGGATCTCGCGACCTTCACGATTTCCGATGCGGCGCTACTCTCCATCGCCGCCCTGGCTTTCGCGTTTCGCTGGTCGAGCTCGTCCGCGGAGGGCGAAGCGCCGTGGCACTCGCTCGCCGCCATCGCGCTGGACGTCGGGCTCTGCGGCGGCATGCTTCTGCTGTTCCGCGAGGCCTTTTATCGCTTGAAAGGCATCGACGGCCTGGGGCTCGGCGACGTTAAGTTGGCAGCCGCGGGCGCGCTTTTGGTCGGCAGTGTCGGCTTTTCCTGGGCGCTGTTTGCCGCTAGTCTGGCGTGCATCGCGGGCGTCGGTGCGGAACGGCTGCTGCGCCCCAATCAGGCCCGTTCGGATCGCCTCGCCTTCGGCGCCGCGTTGGCCCCAGCGATCTGGATGGTCTGGCTTCTCGAGCAGGCGCTGCCGCGCCTTTCCGGAGGCTGAGCGCATGCCGAGCTTCCGCTACGAGGCGTTGGACACGAGCGGCCGCCGCATGTCCGGCACGATGGATGGTGGATCGCCCGGCGATATTATCGCCGAGCTGAACCGCGCCGGCTTCCTGCCGATCAAGGCCTGGGAGGCGCGGGCTGCCTCCGGTCGCACGCTGCGCGACATGCTGACGCCCCGAGCCCAAGAGCGAGGATGTGACGTCCCTCACGCTCGATATCGTCATGCTGCTGCAGGGCGGTGTGACGCTGTCGGAGGCGCTGGTGCTGCTCGCCCAGATGGACAGCCGCGGCTGGCGGGTGAAGGTGCTGCGCGAGCTGCATCGGGCGATCGCCACGGGCAAGACCTTCTCCGCCGCCTTAGCCGAGCATCCGCGGCTTTTCTCGCCGATCTTCGTAAAGATGGTCGAGGTGGCCGAGGCCACCGGGCGGCTCGACCAGGCGCTGGCGAGTCTCGCCGAGGAGCGCGGCCGCGTCGAGCGCATGCGCAAGAAGCTCGTCGGCGCGATTTCGTACCCGGCCTTCCTCATTGTCGCCGCGCTGTCGGCGATGATCTTTATCTTTACTTACGTCATCCCGCAATTCGAGACCGCGCTGGAAGGCTTCCGCGACAAGATCGATCCAACCGCGCTCATGGTGTTCAACGCCTCGCGCTTCCTTCGCACCCACGGGCAGGCGATCACGATCGGTGTCGGCGGTACGGTGCTAGCGCTCGTCGTGCTCGGCAAGCTCGGCGCCAGCCGCGGCATCTGGCTCCAGCTCGTCGCCCGGCTGCCCGTGGCGCGAACCGTGTTCCGCCATGAGGTGACTGTGAAGTTTTGTCGCACGCTGGCCGTGCTGATCGGCAACGGCGTCGACATCTCGACGGCGTTGCGCCTGCTGCGCGACGTGGTGCGGCTGCCGGCCTACGCGACCGAGGTCGACGGTGTCGTCGCCGACGTGCGAAAGGGCCGCCGCCTGTCAGAGGCGCTGGAGAGCCGCTCCTTCCTGCCACGGCACGTCGTACAGATGCTGCGGGTTGGCGAAGACAGCGGCCGCCTGCCCGATAGCGCCAGCCGCGTCGCCGTGTTTTACGAAGCGCGGCTCGAGACGGCGCTGACGCGGGCCATCGCCGTGATCGGCCCAGCGACCATGATCCTCGTCAGCATCCTCATCGCATGGCTCATCATCTCGGTGATGACCGCACTGATGAGCGTCAACGACCTTCTGAAGTGAGAGGCGTCCTGCCATGACATCTTCGTTGTCCCGCCCAGCGACCCTCCGCGTCCGCCTCTGCAAGGCCGGAAGGCGCCCCCCCCGCCGCGACTCCAAGGGCGGCTTCACCCTCGTCGAGCTCCTGGTGGTGCTCGTCATCCTCGGGCTGGTAATGGGCCTGGTCGGCCCGCGAGTGCTCGGCTACCTGTCGAGCTCGCGCGAGCGCACGGCGCACCTACAGATCGAGTCGTTCAACTCGGCGCTCGACCTCTACTTCCTCGACAACGGCCGCTATCCGACCAACAGCGAGGGTCTCGAGGCGCTGGCGCGCCGCCCGGCGTCAGAACCGCACTGGGCCGGCCCCTACCTGAAACAGGCCAACGTGCCGGCCGATCCGTGGGGCAATCCCTACACCTACCACGTTCCCGGCAAGGCCGGTCCCTACGCGATTTCCTCCGCCGGTCCCGACGGCAAGGGCGGCAGCACCGAGCACGCCGCCATCGGCTCCGAGTGAGGCGATCTCGGTGATCCGCTCCAGGAACCAGCGCGGTGGCTTCGCCCTCCTCGAGGTGATGATCGCGTTGCTGATGATCGCGTTCATCGCCGCCATCGCCATGCCCGGGCTGGTTCGCCCGACCGGATCCGGCACGCTGCGGATCGCCGCCATGAACGTCAGCGCCCTCCTGCGAGATGCGCGCAACACCGCAACGGCAAGCGGATTTCCCACGTCGGCCGTGGCCGGCGGTGGACTGGTGCGCGCGTCTGGAGCATCCGTCGGCATGCCGCCGGGCGCGATCGCCGGCCCGCTCGGCGCGACCATCCGTTTCATGCCGGATGGGCGAGCCTCGGGCGGCCCGCTGACCCTGGTCTCGGGAACCGCGGCTTTCGTAATCGGCATTAATTCCGACTCGGGCGCGATCGATGTGTCTGCGCGCTGATCGCGGCGCCGCGCGCTGTCCTGCCGAATGCAGGGCCCCGCGCCGTCGGGCCGATCGCTCCGGCTTCACCCTGATCGAGGCGCTGGTCGCCTTCACGGTGATGGCGACGGTGCTCGGCGTGTTGTTTCGCGGCGTGGTGCAGACGCGTGCCGGCGCCAACGTCTTTGCCGCCCGCACCCAGGAGGAGGTCGTCGCCCGCTCGCTCATCGCCGACTTCCGCGCCCGCCGCGAACTGCGCGACGGCAGCTACGCCGGCACGCGCGACGGCAGGCGCTGGACGCTGAAGGCCAGCGCGATGGACCTTTCCGCGCAACTGCCCAAGGGCGACAAGAATCTCGGCGCCGACCCAGCCGCCGCCGGCTCGGCCGATGCCGCGAGCGGGCTCAATCCCGGCGGCCCCAATCTCGCGACGGGCCAGCCCACGACGACGAAGCCGGTCTGGGTTGCGCAGCGCCTGGTGCTGCGGGTCGCCACCGGGGCGCGACCGCTCGAGACCGAGGTGGTGCACCTCGTGAAGCTGACGCCGCTCGACGAAGGGGACGCGCGATGAGGCGCGCGCGTGCAGATGACGGCTTCCTCCTGGCGGAGACGCTGATCACCTTCGCGCTCAGCGCGCTGGTGATGGTCGGCCTCGTTGCCTCCACCGCCGTGCTGATGCGGGCGACCGATCGCAGCGTCGCCTCGGTTGGCTCCGCCGACGATCTCGGCCGCACGCTTGCCGCTTTGGACCGCGACGTGTCGGGCTTGAAGCGCGCGCGCTGGAATGGGGAGGAGCCGCAGGGCTTCGTCTTCCGTGGCGGACCTAATAGCCTGTTCTTTTCGCAGGAGGCACCGGTGCCGGGCGGCGGTCGCGATCTGCGCGTGGTGTCGCTGCGCGAGATCGCGGGCGAATACGGAACTGCGCTGATGCGGGCCGATGCGCATCTCTCGGCGCGCGCCGCCGGCTGGAGCGATCTGCGCTTCGGCCCGGGACGCGTCGTGCCGACGGGTCCGGCGCGGCTGCGCTTCCACTATCTGGCGGAAGCCGGTCCCGACGGGCGCGTGCCGGCGCCCGTCGACGCATGGCCTTCGGGTCCGACCCTGCCGGCCTTCGTGATCGTCGAGGCCGTGGAGCCCGGCTCGACACGCCTGCTGGTCAGGTCCCGCATCGGCATTCGCGCCGACGGCGACGTCGGTTGTGCGGACAAGACATCGGCCCGGCACGACGACAACGCCAAGCCGGTGCCGGGCGCCACGTCGCAGCAGCAGCCGAATGCAACGCAGGCCTTGGGCGCGACCCAGAGTTCGGCGCAGGGGCCCGCCAACGGCGCGGCTTTCTCCCTCAACGACGTCGCCGAGGTGGCCAACAAGAACGAGTTCTGCGGGCGTGCCGACGGAGGCATCGCGCGTAAAGGGCGCGGGGAAGGCCCCGGCGGGCCGCCGCAGCCTCCGGGTACCGCGCTGTGAACCGGCGCGCGCGGGGCCGACGCGACGGTTATATCCTCGTGGCCGTGCTGGCGGTGGCAATCATGCTCACCGGCCTGCTGGCCGCCGGCTCGATCTTGGTCCGCTCGGCGATCGGCACCGCCCGCGTCGAGGATGCCGACGTCGCCGCCGGGGGCCTGCTGACGAGCGGCATGGAGATCGCCGCCTATCAAGTCGCCGTGCTGCGGATCCGGCCCGAGCTGGTCGATGGCCGCCCCATCCACCTGACCGGCGGACGCGTGACGCCGCATATCACGGACGAGGCCGGCAAGGTCGATCTCAACGCCGCCGATCCGAAGCTCCTCACCGGCGTGATGATGGGCGTCGGCATGGACCAAGCGACGGCGGCGGAGGTCGTCGCGCGCATCGTCGAGCTGCGCGGTCCGCCCAACGGCTCGATCCCGGACGCCAGCGGGTCGCCGCCGGGCGCGCTTCCGCCCCCGCCGAACAATGGCTCGGGCGCGTTCGGTCCGACGCCGTCGGCAGGCGGTGCCCAGCCGGGCGGCGCGGGCGGCGACGCTCCGGGCGTCAACGCGCCGCGCAAGCGACGCGGCCTGCAAACGATTGAGGATGTCGGCGACATCGAGGGCGTTCGGCCCGAGGAGATGCAGATGCTGCGCAAAAGGCTGACGATCTATAATTCCGACGGGCGGCTCGACATCATGACCGCCGATCCCGACACGCTGCTTTCGGTCCCGGGCATGACCAAGCTGAAACTGGAGCAGCTGCTCGCAGCCCGCGAGTCCGGCTCGGAGGATGCCGCGCGCGACGCGCAAGCCGCGCTCGGCGGCGATCTCGCTTCGTTCACGAAGGTGTTGCCTGGGCCTGTCTACACGGTGCGGATCGACGCCATCGAGCAGGGCGGCCGCAAAAAGAGCGTCGAAGCCGTGATCGCAGCCTCGAAAAGTCCCAATCAGCCGTACTACATATTGGACTGGCGCGAATGAACGCAGGATCGGGGCGCTCGGCATGACGCGCGAAATCAACATCGCACCGGCTGAGAGCTTTGTTTCGTTTTTGCGAGCGCGCGGCGTTCCCGCCGGGACCGGCCGCGCCGCCCGCCGCGACGACGGCAGCACGATCGGCGAGATGGAGAGCGCCTGGCGCTCCGGCCGCTTTCCCGGCACCGATCTCGCGACGCTGGCCTGCGAATGGTACGAGTTGCTCCGCGCCGACTACGAGGCGATGGGCGCCGTCGCCTTCGCTCACGAGGCACTGTCGCTGCAGTTCCTGCGCGAGGGCTTCGCGCTGCCGTTCCGCGACGGCGACGCGCTGTGGCTCGCCGTGGCCGATCCCGGCGCGCACGATGCGATCCAGGCGGTCACGCTGGCGCTCGGCGCCGTGCCCCAGCTCTGCGTGCTCTCGTTCGAGGAGCTCGACCTGCTGTTCGAGCGGATCGCCCGCGAGGGTCGGGCAGCGGCCGAGGCCAAGGCGCCCGAAATCGACATCGAGCATGTCGACCCGGATTCGATCGAGGCGCTGCAGGACCTCGCGCGCGGCGCGCCCATCGTGCGGGCGATCGACCAGATCCTTGAGCGCGCGCTCGAATGCGGCGCCACCGACATCCATTTCGAGACCGGGCGCGACAGCCTGCGCATTCGCTTCCGCGTCGACGGGCAGCTCAGGCTCGACCAGGTCATGCCGCGCCACCTGGCTCCGGCCGTGATCTCACGCGTAAAAATCCTGGCGGGGCTGGACATCGCGGAGCGGCGCCTGCCGCAGGACGGGCGCGCCAACATCAACATCCGCAACATCGAGGCCGACCTGCGCGTGGCGCTGGCGCCGACGATGTATGGCGAGACGGCGGTCGCCCGAATCCTGCTCAAGGACGCCAAGCTGCTCGACCTCGGTCGCATCGGCATGACGCCGGCGCACCGCTCCGGCATCGAGGCGCTGCTGCGCGAGCCGCACGGCATCATGATCGTCACCGGCCCGACCGGCTCGGGCAAGACCACGACGCTCGCCACCGCCATCGGCATCCTCAACGATCCCTCGCGCAAGATCGTCACCGTCGAGGATCCCATTGAGTACCAGATCGCCGGCGTCCACCAGACCCAGATCAAGCCTTCCATCGGGCTGACCTTCGCCACCGCTCTGCGCTCGTTCCTGCGTCACGACCCGGACGTGATCATGGTCGGCGAGATGCGCGACGGCGAGACAGCGCAGATCGGCATCCAGGCGGCGCTGACCGGCCATCTCGTGTTGACGACACTGCACACCAACACCGCCTGCGACGCCGTGGTGCGGCTCGTCGACATGGGCGTCGAGCCGTTCCTCGTCGCCGCCGTGCTGCGCGGGCGTGCTCGGCCAGCGCTTGGTGCGCCGGCTGTGCGAGCGTTGCCGGCGGTCCGATCCCGACGCGGCCGAGGTGGTCGCCTCCTACTGCCGGCACCAGGGCGTCGCGGCGCCGACGGAGCGCAGCTACTTTAAAATCGGCGGCTGCGCGGCCTGCGGCCAGACTGGCTTCCGCGGCCGCGTCGGCGTATTCGAGGTGCTGCGGGTCGACGGTGTGATCCGCGGCTTGATCGGCGACAAGGCGGATTCGAGCCGTCTGCTCGCCGCCGGCCGCGCCAACGGGTTCACCACCATGGTCGAGGATGGCTTCAGCAAGGCGTCGCGCGGGTTGACGACCGTCGACGAAGTGCTGCGGACGACGGGTTGACCATGGCGCCGCCGCTGTCCGCCCACGAAAGCCCGGAAAAGCGGCGGGAAGCCGCCGGCCGGCTGTTGGATGCGTCGCGCGCCCGAATCGCCCGTGGCATCGTCAACGGCACGAGCGTGATCGCGCCACACGCGCGTCACCTAAACGATAGCCTGCGCGGGGTGCCGGCCCTGGCCAAGGCGCAGGATCGAGTTGCCGCAACCTGGGCGCGGCTGGTCGAGGCCTTCTGCCAGACCATCGAGCCGGTGCTGGAGCGCCGCTTTCCTGATCTGCGGCTTGTCGCATCAGCCGACGGCTCCGGCGGACTGATGCTGCATCGGGTTGCCCGCGACGGCGTCACCGACCTGGGCGCGCTCGACGCGACGACGTCCGAGGCGCTCGCCGGCCTCACAGCGACGCGCTGGTCGGCGATGGAGCTGCGGCTGCCGCCGACGCAGGTGCTCGAGCGCAAGCTGACGCTGCCCGCCGCGAGCCGCGAGTACCTCGCCCCCATCCTCGAGCACCGGCTCGACCGCCTGACGCCGTGGCGTCCGGACCGGGTGCTCTACGGCTTCCGCACTGAAGGCGATGCTGCCAACGCCGGATCGGTGGCGGTGACGTTGACCGCCACCTCGCGCGATCTCGTCGCGGCGCCGCTGCAGCGCCTCGGCGCCGCCGGCTTGGTGCCGACTGCGATCGGTGCTGACGCCGGCGAGCTGACGCATCCGCTCGCAGTGAACCTGCTCGGCGGTGCTGCGGCGGCGCCGCCGCGCGTGGAATCGCGCCGCTTCGTGTCGCAGGTGGCGCTCGCTGTCGCGGGCCTGTCGGTCCTCGTCTTCGTCGGGACGGCGGCGTTGGCGGGGAGCGCGGCGGGCGATCAGGAGGCCGCCACGGCGAAGCTCGCCAAGGCCCGTCGGCTACTGCGCGCGACGTCGTTCGGAAACGTCGGTAGTCGCGAACAGGCGATGCTGGAAGGCAAGCAGCCAGCACGCTCCACGGTCGTGCTCATCGACAATCTGTCAAGCAGCATCCCTGCCGACACATACCTCAAGGAACTGGAGATCCACCCCGACAAGCTGCGCCTCGTCGGCTCCTCCAGCAATGCGCCGGCGCTGATCGGCAAGCTTGAGGCGACAGGCCTGAACAACGTGCGGTTCACCTCTACGATCACCCGCGATCGGGCCGGCCGCGACGATTTCGAGCTCAGCGCAGACCGGCCCCAGCTCAAGGCGGAGGAGGCGCCGTGAAGACGATAGACCGCGCTCAGCTCTGGCGGTTCGGCGCGGTGGCGCTGTTCTTTCGGGCTGCCGCTGCTCCTGCTGGCGTTGGCCGTCGGCAATCTCGCCCAAGCCTCGGCATCGCACGAGGTCGCCGCCAAGCAGGACGCGACCGCAGCGCAGATCGTGCGGGAGGTGGCCAAGCGCCAGGCTCATCGCCTGCAGCCGCAGGAGACGACGACGCTCTACCTCGCCGCCGGAAGCCCGAGCCTCGCGCGCGCCGAGCTGCAGGAGCGCGCCGTGCGCTTCGTCGAGGCCTCCGGTGGCCATCTCGAGGAGGCGCAGTTCACCGGCTCTCCCGAGCAGGAGGCCGAAGGCACCGTCGCGATCCAGCTCAGCTTGACGATCGACAACAAGGGCCTGCGCGACCTGCTTTACGCGATCGAGACCGCGACGCCGTTATTCACCGCCACCGACTTGAGCGCGAAGCCGATCGGTGCTCAGAACGTTTCGGCCGCCGGACAGGCTGGCTTGCTGCACATCGACCTGACGGTCCAAGGAAACTTCAGGAAGGGCAACGAATGATCGCGTCCCGCCTTCTGCCGTTCGCTTTGATGATCCTTTGCACAGCAGGGCCGCTTGCGGCGCAGGAGCTGGCTCGCTCACTGAATCCACTTGCTGCCCTCGACCAAGCCTCGATCAAGGCGTTCGTCGAACAGCCTTTGTTCGAGCCGTCGCGGCGACCGCCTGTCGTCGCGCCGCCCTACGTCTACGTCACCTCGTCGGTGCCCACAGTCGTCGAGAAGCCGCCCTCGCTCCGCCTACTGGGTCTGGTCGAGAGCACGCGATCCATCTTCGCGATCGTCTACAGCAACGACACTGGCAAGACCGAGACGCTGCGCCCCGGGGATCGTATTGGTAGCTGGGTGACACAGATCACGGCCGCCAACCTTCGGGTGATCAGCGGCAATCGGGCCTTCGACTACACGCTTTTCCGGGGCGGCCCTTCACAGGGCCCGGTAGCTGTGCAGATGTTGCCGACCGGGTTCGTGACCCCGGCGGTCGCTGCGCGCGATCATGCGCCGCCGGCGCGATGAGCTTAGCGGGTTCGCCGTGTCGCTCGACACGAGCTTGGCGACATTGCCTGCACGTGCCGCTGCCGACCGTTATGCTCAGAGTGGCCTGCGAACACAACGCAGGCAAGAACCGGGTTCAGGCCACTCCCCCCTCATATGCAAGGGCACGCTCGGCCGGCGCTTCGGCGTGTTGCTTCTAGAGCGGGATGTGTTCATGTGGAAGCGTATCCCGCATTGACGAGGTAGCGCTGGCATTCGTCGGACGGGAAAGTCTTGAGGGCTTCCGCGATGGCGTTGCAGGTCGCGTCGATGCTTCGGGCGGCGGCGTTGCGCAGGGTGTGCTTGAGCTTGGCGAAGACCTGTTCGATCGGGTTGAGATCGGGGCTGTAGGGCGGCAGGAAGAGCAGCCTGGCCCCAGCGGCACGGATCGCCGCGCGAGCGGCCTTGCCTTTGTGGGAGCCGAGATTGTCGAGCACGACGATGTCGCCCGGCATCAGGGTCGGCACCAGCGCCTGTTCGACATAGGCGAGGAAGCTCTCGCCGTTGATCGGCCCGTCGAGCACGATCGGCGCGGTGATGCGGTCGCAGCGCAAAGCCGCGAGGAAGGTCATCGTCTTCCAGTGCGCAGTATGCATCCGGTGAAGACCGCAGGTAGCGTCGCGATCACTGGCGATGCGGTGTCTATGCAGCCTGCGCGAGGTCCAGCATCTTCCAAGTCCAGGGCATGAGATCGTCGATGCGCCGGGCTGGGTAGTCGGGCAGCCTGGCGAGGACGTAGGCGAGATAGGCTTGCGGGTCGACTCCGTTGAGCTTGCAGGTCTCGGTGAGCGTGTAGATCGCCGCGGCGCGTTGAGCGCCTCGGTCGGAGCCGGCGAAGGTCCAGTTGGCACGGCCGATGGCGACGCCGCGCAGCGCTCGCTCCGCGGCGTTGTTGGTCATGCAGATACGACCGTCGTCGAGGAAGCGGGTCAGCGCCGTCCAACGCTTGAGGCTGTAGCAGATGGCCTTGGCGAGGTCCGACTTCGCGGAGAGCTTCGCGCGCTGGGCGATGAGCCAGATCTCGAGCTCGTCGACGATCGGGCGTATCCGAGCCTGGCGAACGGCGAGGCGCTCTGCGGCCGAGCGGCCGTTGATCTCGCGCTCGATGGCAAACAGCGCATCGATCTTCATCACCGCCTCGGCGGCGATCGGCGCCTTGGCCACCTTGGCGAGATCGAACAGCTTGCGGCGGGCATGGGCGAAGCAGCCGGCCTCGACGATCGGCCCTGGCTTGCGACCTGGCGCGTAGAGCCGGTTGAAGCCGGCATAGGCGTCGGCCTGCATGATGCCGGAGAAGCCGGCGAGATGAGCCTCGGGATGAGCGCCCGTGCGATCACGCGACGCAAAGAAGGCCGCTGCGGGAGGATCGCTCCCGCCGAAGGGACGATCGTCACGAACGTAGGTCCAGAGCCGGCCCGTCACCGTCTTGCCCTTGGCGAGAATCGGCACCGTCGTGTCGTCGGCATGAACTCGCTCGGCCGCGAGCACGTGTGCCCGGATGCGCGCGATGATCGGCTCCAGGCTCGCCGCGCACGCTCCAACCCAGTCGGCGAGCGTCGACACCTCGATCGCGGCGCCTTCGCGCGCGTAGATCTCGCTCTGGCGGTTCAGTGGCAGGTGCTGGCCGTACTTCGAGGCGAGGACGAGCGCGAGAAGATGGGACCGGCACGACCACGGGCGATCGGATGCGAGGGCGCAGGTGCTTCGCTGACGCTCTCGCAATCACGACAGGTCATGGTCTCGCGCACATGCTCGACGACCTTCCATCGGCGTGGCTCGCATTCGAGACTCTCGGTGACGATCTCGCCGAGTTTGCGCAGCCGCGTGCCGCCGCACTTGCCGCAGACGCAGGGCGACGGATAGACGATGCGCTCGCGCGGCAGATGGTCGGGTAGAGGGCGCCGTGCAGGCTTGCGGGTCCCGCTCGACGAAGGTGCCCGTGAGGGCATCGCCACGGCTTCGATCACCGCTTTCGCCTCGACCTCGGCCTGGGTCTCCTCGAGATCGGCGATGGCGAGTTCGAGCTGCTCGACGATCTGCTTGCCGCGCTCCTAGCTCTGGCCGAAGCGGGCGCGACGGGCCTTTTCCAGCTGCAGCTTCAGGCGCTCGATCTCGAGCTTGAAGCTCTGCGCCTGAACCGCGATCGCACGGGCCTCGGCCAGCAGGTCGCGTTGCGCGAGGATCATCGCGTGCGCGGCCGCGAGATCGGTCGGAAGCGGGTCGGCTTGCGTGCTCACATGGCGAGAGAATCACGGATCGCGATCACACGGGAGCCGTGAACGCGGCTGATCCACAGGCGGTTGGCTCAGCCAGCCGCGAGCGGACGCCACGTCTTCTGCGGCGCCCGCCAATCGATGCCCTCGAGCAGGTAGCCGAGCTGCGCCGGCGTGATCGTCACGACGCCATCCGCCATCGATGGCCACAGGAAGCGACCGCGCTCGAGCCGTTTGGCGAACAGGCACAGCCCCTGGCCGTCGTGCCAGAGCACCTTGACGAGATCGCCGCGACGACCGCGGAAGACGAAGATCTGCCCGTCATGCGGATCGCGCTTCAACGCCTCCTGCACCTGCAGCGCGAGCCCATTGAAGCCGCGACGCATGTCCGTGTGCCCGGTGGCGATCCAAACGCGGACGTTGCTCGGCACTGGGATCATCGGCGCTCCAGCACGTCGAGCACGCGCGACAACGCAACAGGATCGACGCGCTCGTCGACGATGACGCGCCGATCGTGCGCGAGCACGATCTCGATGCGAGCCGCACCCGTCGCGCTGTCGCCCGACATCGAACCCGTCACCCTGGATGCCGGCTCAGCGATGATCGCGGGCACAAAAGGAGGCGGGGGCAACGGCTGGGGGCGGGCCACCTTGAACGCGCGACGCCACACCACCAGCATAGATCGGGAGATGCTGTAACGCCGCGCCGTCGGCGCCACGAGCCGCGGACCCGCCATGCTCTCGAGGACGATCCGCGCCTTCTCGTCCTCGGACCATCGGCGTCGACGACCCGTCTCGACGATCTCGAGCCGTTCCAACGCACTGACCTTATGACTGTCCATACGCGCTGTTCTCAGCGCTCTCGAGCAAACCCCGCAAAGCGGTCCTCACCGGACGGGTACGATGCAGGGCCGCGCCTGCGCTGCCTAGACTCCGCAGCCGAGCGAGGCAGCGGCCGTGCCGGGGGTGATCTCGGACGATGGGCCAGGAGCCGATCCATCAGGCTGCCGCGTCGATGGCCTTCAGGTCGACGCTCAACACCTCGATCCGGCGCCGGATCATATTGGTATGCTCGACGATATCCCGCGCGGCGCAACGAACGAAATCGGCCCCCTGCATATTTTCAGACGCGACATTCTCGATCGTGTGGACCGCAAGGCTCATCGTCCGAACTTCTTGAGCGGCCGTATCGACATCCGCCGCCAGGTGCTTTGCCGCGGCGATCCGCTCGTCGACGGCGCGCGTGATCTTCTCGGCCGTCGCGTTTAAATCCCTAATTGTCGACGCGACCGCCTCGATGGCATGCGCGGAATCGTCCTTCTTACTCGAAATGGCGTTCACGCTTGTCGTGATGATGGCGGCGGCTTTGGCGGTCTCGATGGCGAGCGACTTCACCTCCGCGGCTACGACGGTGAAACCGCGACCATGCTCGCCGGCGCGGGCGGCTTCGATCGTGGCATTGAGCGCCAGCATATTTGTCTGGCGGGCGATGGCGGCGATGAGCTGCGTCGACTCTTCGATCTGCTTCGACATTTCGGCCATAGCTCGGGTCGTCGAAAAAGCCGCTTTGGTCTGCGCAATCGCCGCACGCCCGATTTCGGTTGACCGCGTCGTCTGCGCGCCGATGTCGACCATCAAGGTAAGAAAATCTCGTCCGGCTATTGCGACGTCCTGAACCTTCCCAGTGGCGCTTTTCGCGGCCGTCGACACCTCCCCCGTTTTCACGGTCGTTTGCCGCAGGGCGTTGGCAAAATCGTCGGCGGTGGTATCGAGAGAAACCGAAGCGTTCGTGAGTGTCGTGAGACTTCCCGCTACTTCCGCCTCGAAGGCCGACATTGTGTGTTGCAGGAGATCGACCCGCTTGGCTGTCGAGCGGAGCTGTTGCTCCAGATCTGCGCCGGCATCGGCTAGTAGGTCAGACGTTTCCCGCGCCTTCGAAGCTTCCTCAAATGCAGAGCGTATCACCTTAGCAATCCAGATCAGCATCGTCGTTTCGATCACCACAACGAGACCATGTACTGCAGTTCTCGCGAAACCACCGTCGGTCGGATAGAGGGCGGCTGGAAGCAAGCTGTTCAGCACTAGGTGTTGGACGGCGATGAGCGCCGCGGCGATCACGAGAAGAGCTGTGTCGCAGAACCCCGCGAGCATGGCCAAGACGGCAAAGAAGTAAAAGTGCATCTCGACTTGCCAGGGATGGCCTTTCAGTGAGTAGACCAACAATTCGGTCTGGCCGGCGAGCGCGATCGCGAGGGATAAGCCGACAATTTGGACCGGGCGCTCGGCATAAATCAGAAAGACCGGAACGGCCGCGAGAGCGAACGCTGCAGCACCGACGATCGGCGCGTCTGGACCCCGAGTGGCTGCGATGAGAATAAGGATCGGCACATGCGCGACCGTCAGCTTGGTTAGCATCGAGGCGACACCGCCTCGCAAACGATCGATCGCCATCATTCGCCAGAGGCCCGGCGACCGACACAACCTTGGGCGCCGCTCGCATCGACGACGATCGCCCCGGTGCGCCGGATCATGGCGAAGAAGGTTGGCGACGATGGCCGCACAATCGCAATGAACGAGTATTGGCCCTGGCGCAGAGCGAGCGCTCCGGCCGCGGTCGCTTGAGCCATCGCCTCGCCCGGGGCGACCCACGGTGGGAAAACGACAGCGACGGGTCCCGCGAGGCTGGGCGCTAGCACGATGACACCAATGAGACCTGTGCTGGCGAGGGCGAATGCAGATAACGTGACCACATCGCGGGGGAATAAGATGCGCAACGCGGTCAGCCCTCCGATCCCTCTACCCTAGGTCAATATCGTTAATTAAGTCAGCCGGGTTGCGTGCCCGATTTGAGCGACGCGTAGCCTTCGTGTCGAACTCCGCTCTTCCTCTATCTTAGTCGCGTCTGTGCCCCGTACGTCGCGACCTTCGACGGTCACGTGCTGCGATACGCGACGTTCGAGCCACGCCAGGATGGTGGTTCGAGCAGGTTCCAGGATCTCGAACTGGACTGGCCATCCGGTCTTCTGCTGCATCACGATCGCTCGCGACCGCACGTGTCCGCCGCTCACCAGCTCGCCGATCTTGATCTTAACGACATCGCAACCGCGAAGCTTGCTGTCGACGGCAACGTCGAAGAGAGCTCGGTCGCGAACACGCTTCTCGCGGTCGAGCAGGAAGCGAATGGCCCAGACCTGTTGCGGCTTCGGCGCTCGCTTTGCGCCAACGAGCTTACCGGCATTCCACGCCTTATGGTCGCTTGCGCGAGGATCGTACTCAGATCGTCCCATGACGATTTACTCAACGGCCGACATCGGCCTGGAGAGGAACTCACGATGCAAGGTGAACCAGGCTGAACCGGACAGGCTGCTTCGAGCGAGGGAAGCGCCGAATCAGACAGGAGGTCTGACCGGCCACGATCCCAACCCGGACGTTTAGCAGGCTGCTGAAGAACATCTGCGTGGGCAGTCGTGCGGCCTTTCGAAGGATTGCCGGGTCGCGTGATCTGGGTCGAGAATGGGGCGGCGCTGCTTCTGGCCTCGTCGCCGGGCCGTATCAGGCGGCTGGCATCAGCAGCTTGGGCAGTCTCACCAGATTGTAGGCGGCGGCAGCAAAGGTGAACGCCCATCCGACACGCTCGGTGCCGCGCCGCATCGGCCGCCGCATGCCGCCGATCGTCTTCATCCAGCCGAACGCTTCCTCGATGCGCTTGCGGATGCGCTGGCTCGTGCCGTAGCCGGGGTGGCGCGTGGTGCCGATGGCCGAGCCGCGCAGGCGCCGCGCCACGTGCGGGCGCACGTTCATCGAGCGCAGCTCGTTCACGAAGTCGGATGTGTCGTATCCCTTGTCGGCGCCGAGCGTGACGGCGCGGGGACGGTCGGCCCGCTTCTCGATCATCGCCAGTGCGGCGAGCCGCTCGGCGTGGCCGTTCGCTTGCGTCAGGCAGGCATCGACCACGAGGCCGCAGCGGTTCTCCATCAGGGCGTGGCCGAGGAAGGCGAGCCGCGCCTCCGTGCCCGCGCTCTTGCGGTAGAGCTTGGCCTCGGGATCGGTGGTCGAGGCATGCGTGGTGTTGGATCGCGTCGTGCCGTGGAAATCCGCCTCGGCGTTACGTCCGCCCGAGCGCGGCGGCTCGTCGCCAGGCCCCTTGGCGGGTTCGATCGGCTTGACGCTCTTCATCGACGACCACGCCTGGATCATCGTGCCGTCGACGCTGAAATGATCGGACGACAGCAGCCGCTTCACCCGAGGCCGCGCCATCAGCGTCGCCAGGAAGCGCGCCGCCACGTCGCCTTCGAGCAGGCGATCCCGGTTCTTGGAGAAGGTCGAGGCGTCCCACACCGGCTCGTCGGCGCCGAGGCCGACGTCCTTCGACAAGCTCAGGATGAGGCCAGCGAAACAAGAGGTCGAACTCCATCCGCTCCATCAGCTGGCGCTCGGAGCGCACCGAGTAGAACGCCTGCAGCAGCATGGCGCGCAGCAGCATCTGTGGCGCGATCGAGGACCGCCCGATGCCGGAGTAGAGCGCCGCCAGTTCGCGCTCCATCGCGGCAAGCGTCTCGTCCGTCAGAGCCCGGATGGCGCGCAGCGGGTGGTCCGACCGCAGCCGCCCCTCGATGCCCACGTAGCTGAACAACGACCCCGTCCGCTCGTCCGATCCGCGCAAATCAGCCTCCTCGACCGGGAGACTGAATCACGATCGATCAGTGGCGGCGAGTGGCCTTTTTCAGCAGCCTGCTAGTGTGCTGTCCCGTTAATAGCTTTACATAAGCGTTCGAGCTTTGCGAAGATCGCGTCGCTGGTGGCTGTCCTTGGAAGGGCTTCGCTTTGACGTTGTAGGCGGCCACGAACGCCTCGATCTTGGCGACGAGGTCCTTGGCGCTGACGAAGGAGCCTCGTCGGATCTGGCGCTGCGTGATCAGCGCGAACCAGCGCTCGACTTGGTTCATCCAGGATGCGTAGGTCGGCGTGAAATGCAGGGTGAAACGAGGTCGTTCGGCCAGCCATGCGCGGACCTTCGGATGTTTGTGGGCCGCGTAGTTATCGACGACGAGGTGGAGATCGAGGTCGCTCGGCACGTTGGCCTCAATGTGCTTCAGGAAGCCCAGGAACTCCTGGTGACGGTGGCGGGCGCGACACTGCGTCATGACCTGCCCGTTGGCGATGTCGAGTGCGGCGAACAGCGTCGTCGTCCCGTGACGGACATAGTCATGGGTGACGCCTTCGATGTAGCCGAGGCCGAGCGGCAGCATCGGCTGGCGGCGTTCGAGCGCCTGGATCTGCGTCTTCTCGTCGACGCACAGCACGAGGGCATGGTCGGGTGGATTGAGGTAGAGCCCGACGATGTCACGCACCTTGTCGACGAACAGCGGATCGCTCGACAGCCGGAAGGTCTTGGAGCGGTGGGGCCTGACGTTGAAGAGCGTCAGCATGCGCGCGACCGTGCTCTTGGAGAGCCCGCTCGCCGCCGCAGCGGACCGCACGGTCCAATGGGTCGCGCCGACCGGCTTGCTCTCGAGGACGGTGCGCAAGAGGCTTGCGACGCGCTCTTCGTCGTGGGTCCTCGGTCGCCCGGACCGGGCTTCGCCGTAAAGCCCGGTCAGTCCCTTTCCGAACCAGATCTTGCGCCAGTGGCAGATCGTCGGGTTCGAAACGCCGAGGCGATTTGCGATCGACGTGTTGGCCTCGCCCGCCGCGGACGCGAGGATGATCTGCGCTCGCCGCACGAGGCTATGCGAGGCCGACTGCGATCGCCCGAGGCGCTCGAGCTCTTCGCGCTCGATGTCGCTGAGCGTGAGGACCTGTTCCTGCGGTCGACCAATGCGCGACATGATCCGCCCTCCTGGCGAATCATCGCTCTGTTACACGCCTACGTAAAGAGACTTGCGGGACAGCACACTAGCTCGTCGCCCTGTCCCGCCGCCCAATCAAGATCGGCGACGACGGTCGCTCGCGCGGCTTCTGACCCGCCGGTCGATGCAGGAGGCGGCGGATTGGGCCGCGCCCGCATTCCGGTTTGTCGGATGGTACTTAGGCTTGTTCTAGAAGGCGGTGGCGATATTCAGCTTTCCGAAGACTTGCAAGGACATGTTGATAGGGCTCGGATCGAAGAGCAGTCATTGCATACGCGCGTTTCCAAGATGTTTTTCTTTGTTTCCGATAAGACGAATTTCGAGTTCTTGAAATAGGAAAGTCACTCTTTGATGCTCCATCAAACCCTCCAAAAGAGCTTAGACATGCTTGGGAACGAAAGGCGACTTGGAGGTTTCCTGGTGACATCAACAGATAATAAGCAAAGCTGAAAGACATAGATCTACTACAAACTATCAAGCTCTCTCGTTGGATGCAAAGATACGAAAGTCACCTTCCTCGATATGCTTGTTGACAATATTGTTATCTGACACACTCAATCGCCTCCGCGATAGAAAGGTCGTGTATCTGTCCAAGCTTGTAGCGCACCATCAAAAGCGCTTCCAAATCGCGCAAGGCGCCGAGGCTCCTCTCTACCCGAAGTAATGTCCAAAGGCGGCGATCTGATTAGCGATCGCCGTTTCGGCGTGCCTCATCTTTTCACGCGATATGTCTAGGTCGAGACTGGGAGGGCCCACTTGCGCACCTTTTCAACGTTAGCTTGATCATCAAGTTCGGCTATGTCGGACGACTTTGCCTTTCGCTACGGAGACCTCCGTCTCGACATAGAATGGAGAAGTCTGCAGCGACTGCACTCTCGGACGCCGTAAGCGCGTGGAGCAACCGGATGATGATGAGCCCGTTGAGACAGTCGACCAAATGCGAATAGTAAAAACCCACCGAAGAGCGATGAGGAGCAACGCATTCGCGAATACACTCCGTGCGTCTCTTTTTCGGTGGGCTGCTCTACTAGGGGCCTAGTGTAACGCTCAAGCCGGCGTTGCCTAGCTTATGGCCTTTTGATTGGGCGGACACATGAAACGAGTCTCCTTCCACACGTCAACGAACGCTGCTGACAAATCGAAGCTGTTCCTATTTATTTGATGCGTCAAGCCGTTTGTTTTCTTTTATTTTCAAAAGCCTGATGATGCGACGCTCGCCGACCCCCACGTCTTGCGTGCACGAAACGATTTCGGTGAGGGAAACTGGAGAGCATCATGTCTAGAACGCTTAGCGTCTTCACGAGCTCATTGCTGGCCGCGGTGGTCGCGTGTCGCGCCCACCGTAAGAGCAGACATCGTCAAGCAGCCGGCATACGCCTTCCTCGGCATCATCCCCGACCCGCTTCACCGATCGCTGTATCCCGACAAACGTCGAGTGCAAGTACTTCGACAAGACGGGCTACAAGACCTGGCAGCTACGTGACCGATCGACTGTCGACCTGGGCAATTGGGGAGCCGCTTTCCCCATCTCAGGCGCGATCGGGCCTGGCACCTTCGTCAGCAAGGGATTGGACCTGTTCGACGTGTTGGAGAAGAAGTGCGGGTCGCAGCGCGTAGCCTTCAGGGCGCGGTCGCGACTGTCCACCTGGAAGTCGCGCGGCCTTGGGACTACCCGTAGATCAGCACTAGGGTCGGATCGGGTCCGGCCGCCTTCACGAACGACCGCGCCTCAGGCGGAGAGGGACGAGCGTCCCCTCGCTTCCGTAGCAGCGGCCGGCCGATCGGGTACGCCCTTCCCTGGACCGGGTCCCCGTCCCCCTTGCGGAGGCCGCCGTCGCGAGGGGATAAGGACGCATGAGCGAAGCGGACGCGCACGAGGTCGACGGATGGGTGCGCGTGGTCAAGGCCGCGCGCGAGCTGTTGCAGTGGGAACCAGCAGGACCTCGCCGACTCATCTGTCGTCGGGGTCGCGACGCTGAGGCGCTTCGAGGCAGGAGAACCGATCAAGGACGGGACCCTCGCCAAGTTGCTCGATGCGCTCGAGCGCGCCGGAGTGGTCTTCCTAGAGCCGACGAGGGTCGGTCGCTACTCCGTGCGCGACGGCGTCGCGCTGAAGGCTTCGGCGGTGCCCAAGCGTCGCCGCACGAGGCCAGATGCGAAGGCGCTGCCGGATCAGGGGATCGAAGCGCTGACGGTCGGTCGGGCCGCGCCTCTCCTCGGGGTCGGGCAGACCGCTGGCTAGCCCACGACGTCGCCGAGAGGCGGCAGATCAAAGCGAGCGCTCCGGCGTCGCGATCGAGCGGCGGATCGCGGCGAGACGGGTCCTCGTCACCGGCTTGCGCCGCGAAGCCTCGTGGACCGAGGCGCCAGCCTCAAGGAGGCGCTCGAGCCCGTTCAGGGCCGAAGCATCGTCGTAGCCGAAGCGCGACCAGATCTCGACGATCACGCGGGTCGGCGCGCCCGCCTCCGCCAAACCGAGCAGTCGGAGGAAGCCCTCGCCGTGGCCGGCGGCGCGCCCCGGCCAGCCGCTGTCGACGTAGTACGTCCCGATCCTCGCAGGCGCGGCGTAGGCGTCGACCTTCCGCTTCTGCAACAGGAGCGTGCCGGTTCCCGCGATCGCGCACGGATCGGCGAGGTAGGCGACGAGACCTGGGCCTTCGGGTCCCGATCCGCCGTTGGCCGATGCGCTCGAAGTTGCAGGGGGGCGAGACCACGAGCGCCGCACGCGTCGGACCCGGAGACGTGACGAGACCCGCTTCCATCCACACCTCCGCGCCGAACTCCGACTTGGATGCAATATGATGTTTCTAACATCATTCAAGTCAAATCGTGCGGCCCGGACGAGAGTTCCGGGCACGGCTTCGCGGCGGCAGTCGTGCTGCCTTGCGGGCCAGGCCGCGAAACGGCGGCAGGACGTCCCCAACGGGCGTGCGCTTCACGTGGCCGGGGGAGATGAACGCCCCTCGGCGATGACGAGACGCGTCGCCGCCAGCACGTCCGGGTTGCCGAGGACGCGCAGGAAGCTCGCGCAATAGGCGACGAGGGCCTGGCGTAAGGGGGTCTCGGTCGGCGGCACGGTGTCCCACTCGCCTCTGATCCACGCCGATGTCATCCAGGCACGCCGCGAACAGCTCCTCCTCGATGCGGAAGTAGCTCCAAAGCGTCGCAATGTACCGGAGAGGGCTCCAGCGGTCCTGACATCACGGTCCCGGAGTAGCCGTCCCTGAGGAAGGACCCGCGCGGGTCCAAACGATGGCCTGGCACCGGTCCCGCTTGCGCAGGGCACGACGGCCGGTCGGGGCGGGGAGGATCGGACGCTCGTGGCCCCGGGTTATCCCGTCGTCTCTTCGGTTGGACCCGCATCCGCGATGCGGATCGACGACCTCGCGTCGGACATTAGCGCCGCCGGCTAAAGGCCGCCAGCCCCAGCGCCTCCCAATGCGGGGTGGGCATCGATCGACCCTTGACTCGGAAGAAGCCCTCTTTATGATGTTTTTAACATCTTTATGAGGATCGATGTCCGCATCTCGCCGACGGGGCGGAAGGTGGCGGCGATTGCAGGCGGCCGCGTCCGCCGACGAGAGGCGCGCGTCCAAGTATCTCGGCCCTCCGACAAGCGAAGATGCGACCTTCGCTCAACGGCGGCGCCGGCGATGCGACGAGGACAGCCGGCGAGGCGGGGTCGTGAGATCAAGCGCGGCGACGATGTGGCGCAACCCGGAGGACCGGCGCGAGCTGCGATTGACGTGGCGCACCCTCGAGGTCGGATTGCTCACGCTGACCGCAGACTACGTCTTCGACCTTCGGACGTGACGTCGATCGGCGCTCGGCGCCGTGATCCATACGGCGCCGCCTGATCGAAGGACTCGACATGCGGTCGCCGCGGCGCACGGCCCGGCTCGACATGCTGCGATGATACGCGCGGCACGAGCGGCGAGCGGCTCCGACGCGTAGAGTCCCTCGCACCGGCCGCGACGGACGCACCTCTTCACCAGCTCCCACTTCGGCCGGCTCTCGAGGAACGCGGACGCCGCGATCGGCTGGACCGCGGCGGCGATCCCCGCCTCAAGCCCCATCGTCGTCCTCGATCCCGCCCTGCCCTCGCCGGACGGCGTCCATGGCGAGATAGACGTTCGTCAAGGACCGGCCGAGCCGCGTGGCGTCCGCTGCCCCCGAGGAAGGCCCGCCACCGCGGCCGCCTCCATCTCGGCGCTGACGGTGCCTGCGCCCGAACCGCCTCGGGCCCGCTCCGCGTCTTCGCTGCGGCTGCGGCCCGTCATCGAAACCCGGAGAGAAGCGCCCGCGTCATCCCCGACCACGACCCGGGCACGGTCCGAGACGATCTCGACGCGCATGCACGAAGTCGCGCCGACCGACACCTCGATGCGCGAACCGTCCTTGGCCCACACGGAGATCCTCACGGTCATGCCGACCGCCCTCCTTCCGCCGGCGAGTTGAACCCGGACGCCCGCGCCGCATCAGTCATCCGGCTGTAATGATGTTATAAACATCATAGATGAATGCCAGGCGCAAGGCTGGCGAGCACGGTGTCGACGATGAAGCGCTATCCCCGGAAGAGATCGGCGGAGCCTAGGGACGCAGACCGTCAGTTTCGTCGCGTCGCTCGAGGATTTGCGGCTTTGGAGCCGACGGGTCGGCTACGTCCGCGATTACGAGGTGGCCAACGACATGGACCTGCGAGGCAGTCTCGGGCTCAAGGAGTGGATCCGCTCGGCGTTGAGCCCCGTCGTCCTGGAGGACGATGACGCGTCCTTCGACGAGCAGCCCTACGCGGGCTATCATCCAAAGGCACCGTTGTCGGCGGGTCCAACGAAGGATCCCCCGGCGCCAGCGTCGCCCCCGTCCCGATGCGGGACGACTGCAAGAGGCAGACGATGCAATCGAGGGAGCCTGTCTGCGACCGACCCAGCGTCCAGGCCAAACTCGACGAGCTCAGATCCAAGAACTGCAACTCGCTCTCGGCCCTCCGGCCACTGTCCGAGGAAGCCTCCGCGAACCGTGCGGCGCAGCGGCTCGAACAGGGGACGACCAGCGTCGCGAGATCATGCCGACACGACATCCGCCCCGTCAGCCCGATCACCGCGGCCGACCCGACCTTGCCGAACCGGATCGCCACGGCGCCGATCACCGCTCCTGGCGTTCTCCACCGCCCGCAGCCCGGCCCGGCGAGACCTCGCGACGGCCATGCACGGCGCCGGCGGTCTAACGTAGCCCTGGTCCCGACGCGCGGCGCGTCCCGCAAGAGTCGCTGCAGGAAGCTTGCCGGCCCCTTCGGCGCCCGGGCAGACGGCCGGGGCACCTGGCCCACGCAAACGATGCGGCCCGCGACAGCCTTGGTGAGGCCTTCGCCAAGCGGTCGTCGGCAACGACCCGTCGCGCGAGCGAGGCGCGAAGCAAGTCGGCATCTTCGATGCCGACGCGACCTGCCGGGGCTCGGAGGGTCCCGCTGAGGCGGCGGACCAACCAGAATGCGGATGGAAACCCGACGCTCACCAACCTTCCGGAAACCGGTGCGACGGTGACCACGCGTAAAGGTTGACGGCCGAACCTCGGCACGTCGAGGGATGCGGAACGATGGCGCGTCAGCAGGAAATGCCGATCCGGCAGCACGAGCTATCGAAGCCCGCGTTGCTATTCGCCGGTTTTATGATATTTCAAACATCAAATATGACCATCGGCATGGGGGCGAGCATTGAGAGGCCTGGTCGTGCGGCGGGACGCCTGACC
Organism: uncultured Granulicella sp.; assembly: GCA_964282815.2. GTDB lineage: Bacteria > Acidobacteriota > Terriglobia > Terriglobales > Acidobacteriaceae > Edaphobacter. The sequence continues at coordinate 636,180 of CBDIOH010000006.1, read as the reverse complement.
TACGACGCGTACCTGAAGGCGCGCTCCCTTTCGAGCACCGGGCTTGGCAGGCCCAGACCCGTCGCGGACGTGGCGATCGCCACCTGCACGGGCCTCGAACGGCTGTCCGCCACCCTCGGGCAGCGCGTCGTCCGCATCTCGATTGCGGGGTCGCGATCAATCGCGGATCTCTGCGCCACGGGATACGGAGGATGGACGGGGTTGCCCGGCGAAACCGGACTGGGGCTCGAACCGGGTTGGACCGACTGGCGCTGATCCCGGTATCGTACGAGTCGACGGCGGGGCGTCGCGGCGGAGGGCGGCGCGGGCGAGCAGGCCGAGCTCGGTGAAGTCGCAGAGGGGCGTGCTCTGCAAAGACGAGCTGAAGCTCGATGAGCGCGCGGCTGAGAATGCGGAACAGGCTCTTCGCGACCGCCCATTGTTCCGGGGGAAAGCTGGCCGGCGGAAGGGAATTGACGGAACAGAGGGTGGCACAGAGCGCGGAGTCGTGGCGAACCCGGTCGATCAGCGCGACGAGCTGCTTCTTGTGGCTGGGCTCGATGAGGAAGCCCAGATGATTGACGTTGAGGCCCTTGCGGAAGTCCTGGCTGGAGGGCGTGTGACCAGCAGGTGAATGAGTGCGCGCCAGTGGTCAAGATGCTCAGCTTTCTCTCCGGGCGCGGCATACCTTCCCGCGCAGATGGCGATGGGCGAGACGCTGCCTCGATAACCTTCGGCTTGACCCATCTCTGCCGCCAGGGTGCAGAGAGTGTTGAGGACGTCTTCCGGCAATGCGTTCGACAGCCGGGTCAGGCCGCGGCAGATGGCGAGATCGAGGGCCTTATTGAGACGGGGCAGAACGTTCGCTTCGAGAGACGCATCGTCCAGGTCAGACGGCGAGATCGGAATGAGCTCGCCCCACTGATCGCGCCACTGCAGCATGGATGCGATCAAACTCTCACAGTCGGTGAGACTGGCATCGCGATGCAGCAGAAGATGCTCCAGGGCGAGGCTCAGGGCAGCGTCTTCGCCGCCAAGCTGCATGAGGGTACGGCGCGCGGCTTCCACAAAGAGTGGCCCAGCGTCTTCTGTCGGGGCCAGCGCACCGGACGAGCCGGAGAGGATGGGGAGCGAGCGCGCAATGTCCGCGCAGACGGAGTCGATGGTGCGAATGTTGAGGCGCCGGGGATATTCCAGCAGGTTCCAGCCCAGGCGGCGGTCCTGCTCGAGAGCTGCCAGCGCGAGCGGACGCGTGAGGCGGTCGAATGGCTGCGTGGGCTCCGTGCTTAGTGCCGCTGCCTGCAACTGGGACAGGACGCGGTCGCGCATCTCTAGGGTCGCCTTGCGGGTGAAGGTGATGGCCAGGATCTGTGCAGGATCGGTCACATTCTCAGAGGCCAGCAGCTTGAGGAATCGCTGGATGAGGAGGCCGGTTTTTCCGGAACCGGCTGGCGCTTCGACCAGGAAGGAACGCGTAATATCGAGAGCCAAGGTGCGGGCCTGGGTGTCGCCAGCCGTCTGCGGCCCTGGTCGAGGGACGAGGAAGAGCTCAGTCACGATAGGCGTCCTCACCCGGCGCATCGTCATCGTCTTTGTTGGCTGTGGGCCGTAGCGCTGCAAGATTCAGGCGGCATAGAATGCGCTGCGAGCAGTGAGCGCAGGTTTCGGGATAGGACTTGGGGTCGGGTTCTGCTTCCCCTTCATAGAACGCAGTTGCGAGCGCGGTGAGGGTCTCGCGCCATTCGTCTACCTGGTCTGTCATGGAAAGCGGCATCCTGGTGGGCTTCCCGAAGACCTCGGCCGAGTCTGCAAAGCCTTTGAGGGCGAGGTCGTTGCCGGCTCGCAGCAGCGCGAATGCGACCCCTGCCGGAGGCTCGTTTGAGAGGATGGCGTAGAGCGGAAGTTGTGGTGCATCCGGGCGTGTGCCTAACCACTGGCTTGGGCTGGCGGAGCCGGTCTTATAGTCCAGAATGACAATGCCGGAGTCGGTCTGATCGACGCGGTCCATCCGCAGGGAGAGCCGAAGTGGACCAAGCGGCACATCCTGGTAGCGGCCTTCGTTCTGGCGCACGGTGAAGGAGGGTCGGGCGAGCTCTATCTCCAGCCAGGGCAGAAGAAGGTCAAGCAGGCGGCGTCGCTGGAGTTCGACATAAGCTGCATCCCAGGAGTTCTGCACCGTTCTCAGGATGCGCTCCAACGCATGGTCGATCCCGGCATTCAACGCTTGTTCGCGTTCAGCGGCGGACAGCTCACGAAGCTGCTGCTGCGAGGGCAGGAGATTCCAAAGGTGCTCCATGACGCGGTGTACGAGGCTTCCTCGTTCGAGCGCGTCAAGGCCGGGTGCGCGGACGCCGGGTTCTGCGGAGTGCAACCGGTGCTCGGCGAAGGCGCGGAAGCCGCAGGCGGCCTGAAGCTGCAGGAGGTGTGCGCCTCCATGTGTGATGGCGTCCGGGGGATGGGGAATGGCCGCATCCTCTAAGAACTGATCGAAGAGAAGCGGAACGGGAGACTGTGGCCGTTCTGTGTGCTCACGCAAGCCAAGCTGTAGACCGCCAAGCGCGGGAGAGGGCCGCTGCTCACCCTCGTCCGTGTGTTTTGCGAAGCTGAAGACGGCTTGCGTCGCGGAGGCTGCGATGCGCCCGGTGAGCCGGCAGGCGAGGTTGTGCTCCCCTGCGGGATCTGCGCCGGGCATCGCCAGTGCGCGTTGCCATTGCCATGGCAGCAGAGGCGAGGTCGCCGGAGTCTGCGGCCAGCTCAGGTCGCCGGCGCCTAGAAACCAAAGGGCGTCGAACGGCACACCGCCCACCTCCAGCGGGCCGATGATCTGCACTGGAGCCTGCCTGGACTCCGGTGCGAAGGTCGCCTGGCGAACGATGCGTGTGAGCGTTTTCAGGGCTTGCGCGGCGTTTGGATGAGAGCCGTCGAAGTCCAGCGTGGAAAGCTCATCGAGCGCGCCTTCAAACCGGCGGTGTGTCTGGAACCAAAGCGTGTGTGCGTTAGCGCTTTGGCTCCAACCGGCGGCCTCAAGCAGGGTGCGGAAGAGATCTGCCCATTCGCCATGAGATTGCTTCGGATCGCTTGCAAGCCGAGCGGCCTTTGCTGCTTGCTGAAGCGCTTTGAGGCGATGCAACAGCGAAGCAACGCGAGAGCCGTAGGGCGAGGTTTCGATAAGGCGAATGGCGGCCTCAAGGGGCAGCTCCGGCCGGAGCAAGGAATGCTGACGCAGCAAGACCGCGTCCATCTCCGCCACTGCAAGCTGCTCCTGGCGAGCAGCGCGGCCACCCAGGAAGGGTGAGAGCAGCAGTTCGCTGATGGTTTCAAGCGGAAGCGGGTTGAGGGTCCAGCGCAGAAGATCCAAAGCGCTTACGACCAAGGGAGTCTCGCCGAGCGGCCGGCCTAACGAGAACTCGAACGGAACACTCAACGCGTGCTTCATGTGGGAGAGGTGTTGCGTGAAGACACGCCCGATCCGGGCGCGGCGTTGGGCAAGATCCGGGACGACCACAGCGATGCTCGCACTGGGCCGCTCTTCAAAAAGGCGCTGAACCCAGAGAGCCGCGGCCTCCAGCTCGGAGCCCTCATCCGACGCCTCAAACAGCTCCGGCGGCGCAGGATTGATTGCCGTAGAGATCTGCTGGCTCACGTCATACCCGGCCTGGCGAATGGAATCGAAGAGAGCGGAGGCCGCGGGGGAGATCGAATCGAAGTCGAGTAAAAGCAGGCCTGCGCTGGATACGGGCAGATCTCCCGCCGCCAGGGCCGCGCCGAGCCTGCCCGGAAGCTGCGGTGCGGTCAAGTAGCTGTGACTCTCCAAGCTGCGGGCGAAAGCCCGGGTCCACTGCTGGAAGGCGCGGGTGTCAGCGCCGGGACCGATCTCGCGCATAGGATGCTGGCCCTGGTAGAGGTGCAGCAGACGCCACGCCTTCGCGGCAAGCTCGGCGAGCGAATCGGCAGAGCGCAACGCTGAAACTCCGGAATCGGCCTCGATGAGATTGCGCCACAGAACATGCTCCTGCTCCGGGTTGAGCAGCATACGTGTGGCTGTTCCGGCACGCAGCATGCGATGCCAGAGCTTCGCCATCCAGGTGTCGAGCGGGAGGATCTCCGGAGGCGTCCATGGATCGCGGCCGGAGAGCCGCTGCGCGTCGTCGTAAGCCAGCCGCAAGGCATGGGCGGAGCGTTGGTTTGGGGTCAGCACGGTTGCTCCCCGCGCCAGCGCCTCAGCCACAGCCTCGGGCAACGGTGCTCTGCGAGCTCGGGCGGCTTCCATGCTTCGTTTATACCCTCCTGGACAGCGGAAATCGCGTCAGGATCCGACGGTCAGGATCCTCCGGTCTTGGTCTCGGCTGAGGCAGGCAGGAAACTCAAGGCGAAGAGCACTGCCGCCGCCGTGATCGGCAGAATCAATGCGCGTTGCAATGAGCCTGAGTGGGTTGAGACCAGGCCCATCAGCGCGGGGAGCGCCGATGCTCCCAGGCCGGAGGCGGCCATGACGATCCCGGCCTTGCGGGGTGGAGGCCGGTGTGCCAGTAGCATGGCAAAGGTGGCAGGGAAGACCGGGGCGAGCGTGATGCCGAGCAGCACCGCCAGGCCGGCGATGGACGCCGTTTGGTGCGCACGGGCAAGCCCCGCGGACAGTCCGACCGAAAGCGCAAGCGCAATGCGGACCAGGGTGAGGTTGCGCAATCGCAGCAGCAGCCAGGCGGCCAGCGCGCGGCCGGCGGTCAGCCCGGAGAGCAGCAGAACCAAGGTGTACTCGCTGAGCACAAGCGAGTCGCGCCCATAACGCAGGGCGAAGGTGGTCAGCCATCCGCTCAGGCAGGTCTCCAGGCCGCCGTAAAGGAAGAGCAGCAGGAAGAAATAGAAGAAGATGCTGTTTGGGAAGAGGATTTCAGGAGCTTCCCCTGAGGCTTTCAGAGACAACTCAGGGGAAGCTTTGCGGTTCTCCCAGAGGAGCCGGAGCGTGCTGAGCAGATAGAGCGCAGCAAAGCCGCTCAGCAGATGCGAGAGTGCAATGTGTGGCGTCAGCCACGCCGCCAGAAGTGGTGAGAGCAGCGCCCCCGCACTCCAGGAGAGGTTCACTCGCGCCAGGGCAGAGCCGCGGTGGAGTGTGGCGCGGCTGCCCGCAATGATGTTGACCGTGGTGATGGCTCGTCCGATGCCGAAGCCGGCAAGGACGAGACCGGCGCAGGCCCATGGCAGGGCGTGTGCAGCCGCAAAGACGAACAGACCGGCGGTTGCTGCGGCAAGGCCTGTGAGCGTGTCGCGGCGCAGCCGTGCGGAGGTGGAGACGCCGCCCAGAAAGGCGCCGCAGAACTGGCTCAAGAGCAGCATACCGCTTTGCGTGTCGTTCAGGCGCCAGTGCGCCGCGAGCAGAGGAAGAATGGGCCCAAGAAGCATTGTGCCGAGGCCGTTCAGCATCTGCACAAAGTGCAGCAACCCGAGCGACGGCACCATGCGACCTTTGGCCGGATCTGCTGCGTCGAGAGGCTCTGTCATCCGGCCATTATCCATACAGCCAGTATCATGGGAGTGAGGAGTTTCAGGTATGCGCTTCAAGTGGTTCGTGGCTGTGTGCTTTGCCGTTGCGCTGAGCGGTTGTAAACAGAGCATACCAAGGCAGGGCGGAGAGCCGGCAGATGCGCAGCTCAAGACCTACAGTATGCGCTGCCGGATTGTCGCCGTGGATGCCGGCTCGGGTGAGATTACGGTCGATCATGGCGCGATCCCCGGCCTTATGGAGGCGATGACCATGCCGTACAAGCTGGTCGACAGCAGCACGATCAGCGAAATGCACGCCGGCGATGTGATTACCGCGCGTGTCGTGGTGCGGCAGGATGCAGCCGGGCCGCTGAGCCCGCGGCTCGATCACATCGTAATCGTCGGTCAGGCAAGGCCGGATATTAAGCCGAAGGTGAGCTACCACGTGCCGCAGCCGGGCGATGCCGTGCCCAACTTCCGTCTGCTGAACCAGAGCGGCAAGGAGATCCGCCTGGCGCAGTTCAAGGGCAAGGTTCTCCTGGTCACCTTTATCTACACGCGATGCCCGGTGGCGGATTTCTGCCCGCGCATGAGTGAGAACTTCGCCGAGATCGATAAGGCCCTGGCAACCGACAGGGCTGTTTACGGCCGCACCCATCTGCTGAGCGTCAGCTTCGATCCCGCGTACGATACCCCCTCCGTATTGCGCAGCTACGGCGGCGCGCACACGGGACGCTTCACCGATGAGGACTTCCGACACTGGGATTTCGCCGCGCCTTCCCAGGCAGAACTGCCCGCAGTTGAGCAATACTTTAACGTCGGCGTCACCGGCAACGATCCCATGACCCTGATGCATTCGCTCTCAACGGTTCTCATCGGCAAGGATGGCAAGGTCCTTGCCTGGTATCCAACCAAGGACTGGAAGCCTGCGGAGCTGGTGGCAGCGATGAAAACGGCTGCAGGGTAGAGCAGTTCATGGCGTATCCTGAACGAATCAGCAGGAGGGCAGGCGAGCGTGGCTAAGTTGACCATTGTATTTGGCGTATTGTTGATCGCGGTTGGCATCATCGGGTTCGTGTTGACCGGGCATGAGCACCCCACCGCGCTCATTCCCAGCTTGATCGGGCTGATTCTTGCCATCAGCGGCGGTCTCGCCCACACCGAGGACGCGAAGAGGCGAATGCTCTGGATGCACATAGCCGTAACGGTGGGTCTACTCGGATTTCTTGCGACCATTAAGTCCGCTTTCCAGGTCTTTGAGCTCTCGCGCGGCGCCGACCTTCCGCACCCCATTGCGATTGAAGAGAAGGCGGGCACTTGCCTTCTCTGCCTGCTCTTTGTGGCCTTCTGCGTGCGCTCGTTCATTGAGGCGCGGCGGGGGCGGATCGCCTCCCTCTAACACTGATAGCCCTTGAAAGGTTGAACGAATGGCGTCACAGTTTAGCGCTTCGAGCTTTGGTGCGGGTATGCCCACGGGCGACCGTCCGTCGCGCGGCACGGGTCGTGCGACGGCCGCAAAGCTGACCGCGGAGCGTCCCAAACCGAGCTTTCGCAAGGTTTGGCCGCAGATCTGGGCGCTGGTGCGGCCGCGTTGGGGCCTGCTCGCCATCAGCTTCCTCCTCATGGTCGTGAACCGTGGCTGCGGGCTGGTCCTTCCGGCGTCCTTCCGTTACCTGATCGATGGGGTCATGACGCACCATCAGCTTGGTTTGCTGCCCAGAATCGTCGGCGTGGTTGTCACGGCGACGCTGATTCAGGGCCTCACCTCCTACACGCTGACCCAGATGCTCTCCACGGCGGGACAGCGGCTCATCTCTGAGCTGCGCATGCAGGTGCAGTCGCACATCGGGCGGCTGCCCGTCGCCTTCTATGACGAGAACCGCACCGGCACGCTCGTTGCGCGAATCATGACGGACGTTGAAGGCGTGCGCAACCTGATTGGAACCGGCGTCGTGGACTTCGTTGGCGGCGTGCTTACGGCGGTTTTCGCTTTCTGCTATCTGATCTCGCTCAGTGTGCAGATGACCTTGCTGACCTTTGTTATTCTGGTCCTGTTCGCGCTTATCCTGCAGCGCGCCTTCAAGACCATCCGGCCAATCTTCCGGGAGCGCGCCAAGATCAACGCGGAGGTCACGGGGCGGCTGACCGAGTCGCTCGGTGGGGTCCGGGTGGTCAAGGGGTATCACGCGGAGGAGAGCGAAGCGAAAGTCTTCTCCGGCGGCGTCAAGCGGCTCCTTGACAACGTTATCTCCTCCCTCACCGCGCAGTCCATGATGTCGCTTGCCTCGACCACGGTGCTGGGAGTCGTCACTGCCCTGATCATGTACCTGGGTGGCCACCAGGTGGTCGCGGGTAAACTTACCACCGGCGGCTATGTCACCTATGTTGCCTTCCTGGCGTTCATGGTCGCACCCATCGCGCAGTTGGTCTCGATCGGCACACAGCTGACCGAAGCCACCGCCGGGCTTGATCGCACCACAGAGATTCTCAACGAGCGCGAGGAGGATGGAGATCCAAAGCGGATCGTCGTCATGGGCAAAATACGCGGCGATGTGATCTTCGAGGACGTCACCTTCGAGTATGAGCCGGACAAGCCTGTGCTCCATGGCATCAGCTTTCACGCTCGTCCCGGGACGGTCACCGCGCTGGTGGGCTCGAGCGGCTCCGGCAAATCGACCATCATCTCGCTGGTCTGCGGCTTCCACACCGCGACCTCCGGCAGCTTGCTGGTGGATGACGCAGATCTTGCCAGGGTTCGGCTCAGCAGCTATCGCGAGCAGCTTGGCGTGGTGCTTCAGGAGACCTTCCTCTTCGATGGAACCATCAGCGAAAACGTGCGGTTCTCCCGCCCCGCCGCGACGGACGCGATGCTGCTCGAAGCCTGCCGCATCGCCCGTGTGGATGAGTTCGCGGAGCGCTTTCCCGAGAGATACGACACGATTGTGGGCGAGCGCGGCGTGAAGCTTTCAGGCGGTCAACGGCAGCGCATCTCCATCGCCCGCGCCATCCTGGCAGACCCGCGCATCCTCATCCTGGATGAGGCCACCAGCTCGTTGGACTCCGAGTCCGAGGCCATGATCCAAGGTGGTCTTAATCACCTGATGCAGGGCCGCACCACCTTTGTCATTGCGCACCGGCTTTCGACCATCCGCAAAGCGGATCAGATCCTTGTCGTCGAGCAGGGGAACATCGTGGAGCGCGGAACCCATGAGTCGCTCTACGCGCTCGGCGGCCGCTATTTCGACCTCTACACACGTCAGCACGGTCTTGAGACCAACCTCTTCCTGGCGCCGGGAGAGGGCGACGCAGTCGTGGCCTCGGAGATGAAGGCCTGATCTTGGCGTCTAATCGTTCACGCCCAGCTCGCGCAGCAGAAACGCATAATCGAAGGCGATCTCCTTCAGGTAGTCATACCGTCCTGATGCGCCGCCATGGCCCGCTTCCATATTAATCTGCAGCAGCAGTGCCGTATCGTTCTGCTTCAGCGTACGAAGCTTCGCGACATACTTGACAGGCTCCCAGTACATCACCTGCGAGTCGTTCAGGCTGGTCTTGACCAGCATCGCCGGAATCTTCTCTGAGCCAAGCTTCTCGAGGTTTTCATAAGGCGAGTAGCTCAGCATGTACTCGAACGCAGGCTGCTCCTGGGGGTTTCCCCACTCTTCGTACTCAGCGACGGTGAGAGGGAGTGTCGCATCCAGCATCGTGTTCATGACGTCGACGAACGGTACGTGGGTCAGCGCCACGCGAAACAAATCGGGCCGGTTGTTGATGACCGCCCCCAGCAGCAGCCCACCCGCGCTGCCGCCTTCGATCGCTACCCGATCTTTCCCGCCATAACCTTGCGCAACCAGGTGCTCCACCACCGCGATGAAGTCCGTGAAGGTGTTCCGCTTTACCATCATCTTGCCCGCATCATGCCAGGCATCCCCCAGCTCCCCGCCGCCGCGGATATGCGCGTAGGCCAGCACCAAGCCGCGATCCAACAGGGCAAGCCGGGTTGGACTGAAGCTGACTGGTAATGCGTATCCGTAGGAGCCGTAGCCATAGACGTAAAGCGGGTTTTCGCCGCTCCGGAAGCGGTCGCGCCTGTAGACCAGCGAGACGGGTACGAGCACGCCGTCGCTCGCCTTCACCCAGAGCCGCTCGGAGGCGTAGCGGCTTGAGTCGAAGCCGCCCGGGACCTCCTGCTGCTTCAACAAGCGGGATGTACCCTGCGTCACGTCGACTTCGTAGACCGAAGCGGGAGCTACCAGCGACGTGTAACTGTACCGAAAATGCCTGCTGCGGAACTCGCGATTTGCGCTCGAGCCCGCCGTGTAGGTTGGTTCGGGAAAGCTGATCTCGCGCGAGCTGCCCAGACCGCCGCTTGCAGTCAATTCGTAGACGCTCAGCGTGGGCAGGCCCGCTTTGCGTTCAGAGAGAACGCAGAAGCTCTGGAAGAGATCGAAGTCTTCCAGCGGCACATCGGACTCACCCACAAACAACTCGGTCCAGGACTCCCGGCCCGGTGAGCCGACGAGTGCGGTTACCATGCGAAAGTTGCGCGTTGTGTCATTCGTGCGGATGTAGAACGTTCCGTCACGATGGTCTGGGTAGTATTCCTGGTCGTCTATCCGCGGTGCAATCAGCGTCGTTGCTGCAAACGGATCACCTGCGGGAAGGAACCGATACTCGGACGTTGTATGGCTTCCGCTCTCAATCAGAAGATAAAGCCGGTCGCGCGTCCGTCCGACTCCGAGATTGAAGCGTTCGTCGACCTCCTCCATCACCAGCGTGTCTACGGCCGCTCCCAGCGTATGCCGGAAGAGCTTGTCGTGCCGTTTGGTCTGCTCGTCCTCCGTCGTGTAAAAGAGCGTTCGTGAATCCGCCGCCCAGACGAACGAGCCCGTCCGCTCGGCCGTGTCCGGCAGATCCTGGCCTGTGGTGAGGTCGCGAATGTGCAGCGCATACTGGCGGAAACCGGTGTTGTCGGTCGAGTACGCCAGCAGCCGCGTATCCGGGCTGACGCTCATGCCGCCCAAGGCCATAAAAGCCTGTCCCTCGGCCAGCTTGTTCACGTCCAGCAGGATCTCCTCTTGCGCCTCCGGATCTTCGAGCAGGCGTCCTGAATCGCCGCGTACACCCCGCCGCCGGCAATGGATCGGGTACTGGCTTCCTGCCAGGGTGCGTGTGCTGTAGAACCAATCGCCGTCCGGCACGGGCACGGACTCATCTGTTTCCTTGATGTGCGACAGCATTTCGGCGTAAAGCGCGGCCTGCCGTTCTCTTGTCGCCGCCATCGCCTCGGCGGTATAGGCATTCTCCGCCTCCAGGTAAGCCAGCAGCTCAGGCGAGCTTTTCTCGCGCATCCAGGCGAAGTCATCCTGGAGGGTGTGGCCGTGGATCTCGGTGATCTTTGGCAGGCGTCGGGCGACGGGCGGCTTGAGCGGTTCGGATACGGGCATCGGTTAGCGAAACTCCAATCCCAAGAATACAGCCGCTATCGGCTAAGAAGAGTGGATGGAACGAACCCGCACACGCAAGCGTAGACTTAATTTCAGATGAAGCGCTTCGCCTCACGTCTCTCTCTGCTTTTGTTGCTGTTCCTGCTGCCCTGCGGCCTACTGGCAGAGAAGGTTGCGGACCTGCCGCTTCCCAGCAGCTACGTCAACGACTTTGCCGGCGTTCTCAACCCCGCGGAAAAGCAAAAGCTTGAGGATCTGTGCCTGCAACTGCACCAGAAAGCCAACGCGGAGCTCGCCGTCGTCACCATTAAGACATTGGACGATAACCAGTCCGTTGAGGAGTTTACCGGGCAGCTTGAAGAGAAGTGGAAGCTGGGCAAGAAGGGCCAGGACCGCAGCGTCATCTACCTGCTCGTGCTCAATCCGCACAAGACGCGCATTGAGGTGGGCTACGGGCTTGAGGGCATCCTGCCTGACGCCAAGGTCGGCCGCATCCTGGACGATACAATCCCCGCTGCCAAGCAGGGCGACTGGGATCAGGCGCTCGACACCGGCACCCAGGAGATTGCGCAGGTGATCGCCGCTGACTCCCAGGTCGCCTTGACGCAGACGGTTCACCGCTATCACCGGCAGGGCCAGCAGTATGCCAGCCAAGGAAGACTTGGCTTGGGCCAGATTATCCTCGGCATCCTCTTTCTCGGTCTGATCGCCGTGCTCATCCTAACCGGCAACATCGGCTGGGCGTGGATGCTGCTCTGGAGCGTCATGGGAGGCGGAGGTGGCGGAGGCGGCGGCCGGGATGATGACGACCGCGGAGGAGGCTTCGGCGGCATGGGGGGCGGAAGCTCCGGCGGCGGAGGAGCCTCACGCGATTTCTAAACGTTTTCCGGCTGCTGTCAGGCCGGATGGTAAAGTGTAGCCGAACAGGTTGTGGAGGAAGCAATGAAAGGTTTGTGGGTTGGTCTAGGCGTCGTCGGAGTCATCGTGTTGGTGCTCATCTTCGGTGCGGGCAGCTTTATCAGCGCAAAGAACACCATGGTCCAGAAGAATGAGGATGTGGATTCGGCCTACGCGCAGGTGAATGTGCAGCAGCAGCGCCGCATGGACCTCATTCCCAACCTCGTCGCCTCCGTCAAAGGTTATGTCAACGAGGAGACCACGGTCCTCACCAACATCGCCAACGCGCGCGCCGGCGTGATGGCCGCGACCGATCGCGCCAGCAGCATCCAGGCCAACCAGAAGCTCGACGTGGCGATCAGCCCGTTGCTTCGCTTGCAGGAGGCGTACCCGAACCTCAAGTCCAACGAGCAGTTCCGCACCCTCACCGACGAGCTTGCCGGCACAGAAAACCGCATTGCCACCGAACGCCGCCGCTACGACAATACCCTCAAGGACTATAACGTCTACATTCAGCAGTTTCCCCAAAGCTTCTGGGCCGGTTTTACCAAGTTCCATTATCGCGACGAGTACTTCAAGGGCGACGCAAACAATAGCGTGGCTCCCAAGGTCGACTTCGGCAAGTAGGTCGCGGTTTACCACTCAGAGCCGTCGCCCCGTGCGGCGGCTCTTCCGGCTTCATCGTGCATCTTTGGGCAGCGTACGATGCGAACAGACGTCATGTTCCAGGGAAACAACAGGACGAGTGTCTCCGCGTTGCTCAGTACGCACGTTACCGATGCCGAGGGTCGGCGCCTTGGCCAGGTCGCCGAGCTCGCCGTGCGGCCTACCCTCGATGCGTGCCACGTCGAAGCTCTCGTTCTGCGCCTTTCCTCCAACAGCCGCAAAGACAAGCCCTTCCTCGTTCTTCTGAGAGCTCTGCAGCGAAACGAAGACGGCCAGCTCCAACTCCTCGCCGGTGAGTCCGCCGTACCGATGACCGAGCCCGACACCTACCTGCTGCTCGAACGCGATCTGCTCGACCAGCAGATCATCGACGTCCACGGACACAAGGTCGTGCGCGTCAACGATGTCGATCTGGTCTGGGAGATCGTTGGCGAGGACGGCGCAAAACAGCTCTCTCTGCGCATTGCGGAAGTAGAGGTTGGCCTGCGCGGCGCGGCGCGGCGCCTGCTCAAGGGCATTCCACAGGACACCCTTGAGCGCCTCACCTGCAGGCTCAAGCCGCGGATTATTCCCTGGGACTTTGTCGATCTTATCGACCGTGATCCGGCACGCCGCGTCCGGCTCAAAATTGAGCAGGATCGTCTTTCCCGGATGCACCCATCGGACCTCGCCGACATCCTCGAAGAGCTCGCTCCGGCGGAGGGTCTGGCGCTCTTTTCCAGCCTCGACGAAGAGGTCGCCGCCGAAGCGCTTGAGGAGGTCGAGCTCAAGACGCAAAAGACTCTCATCGAGTCGCTCGACTCAGAAACCCTCGCCGGCATCATCGAGGAGATGGACCCTGGGGCAGCCGCGGACCTGCTCTCCGAACTCTCAGACGAACGTTCCGGTGCCATCCTGGGAGAGATGAACGAGAAAGACCGCCATGACGTCGAGGAGCTCCTCGAATACTCCGCCGACTCCGCCGCCGGACTGATGACCACCGACTACGTCTCCGTAAGAGAAGAAGCGACCATCATCCAGGCGCTCGAGGTTCTTAATGCCTTTGAGGGTGACATCGAGACGGTGACTGAAATCCAGCTCACCGATGAGCCGGGTCACCTCGTGAACCAGGTCTCGATCGCCCGGCTGCTGGTGGCCATGCACGCCAACCCGCAACCCGCCTTGGCTGAACTCGGGGAAGAGCACGTGGTAACCTCTGACCTGCACGCGAATGGCCGGAAGGTTGCTGAGCTGTTCGATAAGTACAACCTGCGCAGTCTTCCCGTGCTCGATGCGGACAAGCTCCTCGTAGGGGTAATCCGGGCCGAGCACGTCATCGGCTGGCTGCGCACACGGCACTGAAGCGCCGCCGCCAGATCGGAGTCCGGGTGAAGATCCTCTACGCTGCCAACCTGGCTTATGGCGACTCCGCCAAATTCCGCCTCTGGGCGCTCGAGCGGCTGGGCCATACCATCGTTCCCGTAGACCTTGAGGCTTACCAGGCTGCCAGCCCGCTGCTCCGGAAGCTGGAGTTCCGCCTCGCCGCGGGACCGGCCGCTACCCGCCTCAACCGCGACTTGCTGCACCTCGCCGAAACCGAAAAGCCTGACCTCTTCTGGGCCGATAAGGTCCTCAAGCTTCAGCCCTCGACTCTCCGCCGCATGCGCGCACTCGGCGTGATGACCGTCAGCTACATGATCGACAATGCCTTCGGTCCTCGTCAGGATCCAGGCTGGCGCCTCTACCGTAAGGACATCCCTTACTTTGACCTCCACATCACGCAGCGTGATTGCAGCATTCCGGACTACACCTCCCGCGGCGCCGCAAACGTCATCAAGATCCAGACAGCCTACGAGCGCACCATTCATTTTCCGCCCCCGCCGGGTTGGTCAGACCTCGACCGAACCCGCGAGGTTTCGTTTCTCGGCGCACCTTATGACGATCGCGCTCAGACACTCGCCGGACTCGCCCGCTCCGGCATTGCCGTCACCGTCTCGGGCCTCGCCTCATCGTGGAGGAAAGCACTCTCCCCAGCCACGATGAACAAGCTCTACTTCGGCGGCCTGCTGTATGAAAAGGAGTATCGGGAAGCCATCTGGGGTTCCAAGATCAACCTCAGCTTTCTCACGCGCGCAAACCTGGACGAGTTCACCCACAAAAGCTTTGAGATCGCCGGTTGCGGCGGCTTTCTCCTCGCCGAACGCTGCCCGGGCCACTCCGCGAAATTCGTGGAAGATCACGAAGCCGTCTTCTTCTCCAACGCGGAAGAACTCCGCCGCAAGATTCTTCGTTACCTGCCGGACGAAGCCGCCCGATCCCGTATCGCCGCGGCAGGTCACGCTCGCGCTGTCCGAGATGGTTATGATAACGACCATCAGATCGCCCTGATCCTCGCCGCGCTGCCTTCTGCGAAGGGGAAGCCTGGTCGTCAACCCACGGGATCTCCGCTCGCCTGAGCCTGCTTTGACCTGGGGTAGGCTGGGGAGAGCCATGAACGCCTTGACACGCCATCGCGGAATGACAGGAGCATAGACATGCCCGGCTGGCTCTCCTTCAAATCGTGGCGCATACGCGTCTTTCTCTTCCTTGCCGTTCTCGGTCCCGGTTTCATTACGGCCAACGTGGACAATGACGCCGGCGGCATCTTCACCTACTCCGCGGCAGGCGCAGCCTACGGCTACACGCTGCTCTGGACCATGATTCCCATCACCCTGGCGCTGATCGTCGTGCAGGAGATGTGCGCACGCATGGGAGCGGTCACTGGCAAAGGCCTTTCAGACCTGATCCGCGAGGAGTTCGGCTTTCGCATGACCTTCATCGTCATGCTTCTGCTGGTCGTGGTCAACTTTACCAACGTCATCGCTGAGTTTGTCGGCATTGCGGGCTCCATGGGGCTCTTTCACCTCAGCAAGTACATCAGCGTTCCCATCTGCGCCGTGTTGGTCTGGGCGCTGGTCGTCAAGGGTGACTACAAGAAAGTTGAAAAGATCTTTCTTATCGCCAGCGTCTTCTACATTGCCTACATCATTACCGGCGTGCTGAGCCAACCGGACTGGCACAACGCACTCGTCGAAACCGTTAAGCTTCCCCCGCGCAAAGTCTGGAGCGACAAAGCCTATGTCTACATGACCGTCGGCGTTATCGGCACCACGATCACGCCGTGGATGCAGTTCTATCTTCAATCGTCCATCGTCGAAAAGGGCGTGACCGTGCGCCAGATGAAGGCCTCGCGCCTGGATGTGATCGTTGGCTCCATCTTCACCGATATCGTTGCCTGGTTCATCGTGGTCGCCTGCGCCGCCACGCTCTTCGCGCACGGTATCAGGGAGATTCCCGATGCCTCCGTCGCCGCGCAGGCCATGAAGCCACTGGCCGGCGACTACGCCTTCCTTCTTTTCGCCGCCGGCCTGTTCAATGCATCGCTCTTCGCCGCAAGCATTCTGCCGTTATCAACCGCCTATACCGTCTGCGAAGGTCTAGGCTTTGAAAGCGGCCTGGATAAGAGCTGGAACGAAGCTCCGTTCTTCTACTGGTTTTACACCTTGCTCATCGGCTTTGGCGCGGCAACCGTCTTAATACCGAAGTTCCCGATGCAGCAGTTTGCGATCCTCTCGCAAGTCCTTAACGGCATCTTGCTGCCCGTCGTATTGATCTTCATGCTGAAGCTGATCAACAAGCATGAGCTGATGGGCAAGTACGTGAACACGCTTCTGTTCAACATCGTCGCCTGGGCCACGGCTGTTATCGTCATTGGCCTGACGGTGGTGTACATCTACGGCCAGGTCCACGGATAAGGCCCGCCAACGGCCGAACCCAGGCCGATCAACCCGTCCACATCACTCCGCATCCATGTCACAAAGTGACCGCTCCACGCCCAGTAGGCCCGTCCGGCAGGACTAAAGCAGTTTGCCTTCCGCTAAATCCTTGATCAACCCCAGATCCGCGGCCAGAAAGTCATATTCCATCAACCGCTCGAGCGGCGACCACCGCATATCGTTGAAGATCCGATTCTCCAGCTCACCCGTAAACCGGTCCACCACGAAGAACTGCAGATCGATCGTCCCGCCGTTGCGATACTTGTGCTTGATTCGCGCCACCCGGCGCCCGATCGTCGCCTTGATCCCCAACTCTTCATCCAACTCCCGCGCCAAGGCCTCCTCAGAGGTCTCGCCGAGCTCGATCTTGCCCCCGGGGAACTCCCACTTCAAGCTCATTGGCTGATCCGGCTTGCGCTGGCAGATCAGTACCTCAACGCCCTCCGCCTCAGCCGCTCCACGCAGGATGAGGCCGGCCACCACAAGCCGCGCCGGCCTCATGAAGTTCGTCTCGCCCGGTGAGTCCAGCTTACGGATCGGCTCTTTCATTGCTGCCCTTTAGACGCCCTCCGCACCAGAATAGACGCTCCGCAGCCAGTCGGACGTACGCACGGAAGCCGGATAGTACACCGCCCAACCCTCCGCCACGCTGCGCTCCACCAGCGCCTCCGTGGCGTTCACAGGAAAGGCACGCCGTGCAATCGCCAGCATCGCCGCATCATGCACGGAGTTGCCAAAGACAGCGTCGGGAGCGGTCACGCCCGCCTCTCGCAGCGCCGTTACCTTCCCCTCGTCGGTGGGCACGTCCAGAATCCGATCTGTGACGAACCCATCTTGTATGGCAACCCGCGCACACAGCACGCGCTCCGGCGAGATTCCAAACCGCTCCACCCCCGCCTCGATGACCCAGTCATTGGTCGAGCTCACGGCCCAGATCTCCGTGCCCTCACCCCTAAGCCGCCCGAGCAGCCGCTCCATCTCCGCGAAGATATTCTGCGCAATCTCGGTCACGAAGAATGCTTTTGCCGCCTCACGCATCGCCTCTTCGCGCAGCCCCGCATACACCTGCACCATCTCGCCGCAGATCGCCAACTCCGAGACCTCCTTGCGGTGGTAGCCCTCGTAGCGTTCGCCGAGCCAGTTCACCTTCTCATCGGCCAGCAATCCATGCTGAATCGTCCAGCGCATAAAGGACGATCCCGCATCCCCTGACCACAAGGTCCCGTCGCAGTCGAAGACGGCAATCTTCGGAGCAACCTCAGCTA
This sequence comes from uncultured Granulicella sp., assembly GCA_964282815.2. Taxonomy (GTDB): domain Bacteria; phylum Acidobacteriota; class Terriglobia; order Terriglobales; family Acidobacteriaceae; genus Edaphobacter. Next base: position 618,651 of record CBDIOH010000006.1, on the reverse strand, counting down.
CGGAGGCCTCAAACTCAGCGGTGGAGAGGTATTTGGCTTCTACGATCTCAATCAAAGTCTGACTTCCTTGGGTCGTACTCGCAAAATCGATTCTATCCGACCTCTCTCACCTCTTCCTGGCCTGCGCTCCCAGCATCCAACGGCTCAGGAGACTTGAAGATGAGCGAAACCAACCACAGCGGATCCGAAACGCAGAATCTCACCGGCCCTGAAGGCATCCAGAAGATTGCTGAACTGATCAAGGGCATACACATCTGCATGATGACCACCCTCAGACGGCGCCGGCTCCTTCGACAGCCGTCCCATGGCCATGCAGAAGGCCGCCTTCGACGGCACCGTCTGGTTTCTCACCCAGGCTTCCACCGGCAAGGTCGCGGAGATCAAAAACGACGACCACATCAGCCTTCTCTTTGCCGACCCATCCAACTCCAAGTACGTATGCGCGAAGGGCATCGCGCAGGTCTCACGCGACGAAACCAAAATTCATGAGCTCTGGAACCCGATGTTCAAAGCCTGGTTTTCTGAGGGCGAGGGCGATCCCGGTATCCGCGTCCTCCGCGTCGATATCACGGAGGCCCACTACTGGGAGGCCAGTTCCAGCAAGCTTGTGCTCTACGCCAAATACCTCGCGGCTGCCGTCACCGGGGGTGGCGTAGACGTGGGCAAGCAAGGCCAGGTCACCATCTAAAAAACAGCCCCTGAGGCCATACCAGGTCAGATCGGCGGGGTGCCACTTACTACGGTGACTCCCGCCGGCGCTATAAATTTAAAGTCCGCGTCTGCGGCTGGCAGATTCTCCTGCATCTGGCTGAAGTCGAACTCCGTCTTCGCCCCATCTACCTCTTCGAGCGCCATCTGCGTAATCGCCCCAGACTTCGTCACCCGCAAGGTCAACTGCTTGACGCGCTGCTCCATCCCTTTCGGCACACCCATAATCCAGACCTGATCGCCGTCCGCGATCACCGCAATCCCGTCCAGCTCCTTTTCGAGCTTCGTGTGTCCCAGCAGGAACCGCAGCGGCGTCCGCAGATCATCCATCTGCTTGGCAGGGATCTTTTGCGCTTGCGCATCCCCAGGCGTGTAGAACCATGCGAACTTCCCGTCAAAGATGAACACCTTACCCACCGGTACGTCATAGCGCCAAGCCATCTTGCCCGGCTTCTTCAGCAGCAGCGTGCCCGACTCCTCACGGCTCATCCCCATCCCGTGATACTGCTCGACGTACCTGGCCCGAAGGCTGCCGAGATGATTGTAGTGGTCGTCCACCGTATGCAAGATAGCAAGCGCCTGCGGTGACGGCGCGGCCTGTGCCCCCGCGGCTAAAACCCCCGCCAGCACAAGCACCGCGCCGCTCATTCCTTGCCGAAATAGCACTACTGCAGTGTCTCGGTGCAGTTCGTCCCGCCCTGCCGGTCCACCTTGATGATGTTGTTCTCATCCATGCAAAAGCCGCGATCTCCGCTGCGCCCAATCGAGGTCGGCACGGCGGTAATCTCGTAGCCGGTAAACATATCCTGGTTGGCGACCGTCACCTTGGTGCAGTTGGTAATGTTGAAGGTATAGCCCTGCTTCTGCCCGGCGGCCAGCGTCGGATCCAGCACCTGAGCCGCCTGCGCCGTAGGAGGCGTCCCCGGCGACCCTCCCATGCTCGCCAGCGAGCAGGAAAACCCATTCTGCGGATACGACGAGTTGAATTGAATCTCCGCCTGCCCAATCGTCCGAACGGACTGAATCGCGCTCGTCTCCGCCGCGGTCTTGCGAAGTTTCAAAAGTTGTGGAATCGCCAGCGTCATCAGGATCAGCATGACGGACATCACAATCAGCAGCTCGATCAGCGTAAAGCCTTCTTCATGGCGCCGTACATGGTTCAGGTTCTCGATCTTCATAGTGCCTCGGTCAAAATCTTATCAACAAACCCGTTGATGCTCTCTAGCATAGAAGGTCGCTCCGATCGATCTTCATCGCACCCAGATTCCCCAAAAGCGTCACTGCAATCGCCTCCGAGCGGAACAGCTCGTTCGAGATCCGCTGCAAATCCTCAGGCGCTACCCGGTTGATCTCCCGCTCAATCTCTTCGACCGCAAAGAATCGCCCAAAGTACATCTGCTGCCGGGCCAGGTTCGACATGCGGCTAGAGGAACTCTCCAATCCGAGCACGATATTGCTCTTCATCTGGTCCTTCGCTCGCTTCAGCTCCGCGTCCGGAACACTCTCCTGCTTCAGACGACGCAGCTCACTGATGGTAAGCGCAAGCGCCTGCTGCGCCTTGTCGAGCGACACGCCCGCATAGATGGAGAGCGACCCCGTGTCCCGGAATGGACTCAGCTCGGAAAAAATGCTGTACGCCAGCCCAGAGTCCTCCCGAATCGTCTGAAACAGACGCGAGCTCATGCCGCCGCCCAGGATCGTATTCAGCAGATACAACGCGAATCGGTCCGGCGTATCGACGGCGGGCGCGGGAACCCCAAGGCAAAGCTGCACCTGCTCGAGCGACCGCTTCTTCTTCAACGTTATATGCGGCGTCGTCACTGGCACTCTTTGCGCCACGGTCTCTGCCGTATCACGACGAGGCAGGGAACCGAACTTCGCCTCGATTGCCTCCACAAACCGATCATGATCCAGGTGTCCAGCCGCTGAAAATACAATATTTTGCGGTGTAAACCGTCGCGCATGATGCTCGAACACGATCTCCTGCGTAAAGCTCGAAACCGTTTCTACAGTCCCCAGGATCGGCCGCCCCAGCGAATGGTTCTTCCAGAACTTCTGGGTAAAGGTCTCATGCACCAGTGCGTCCGGATTATCCTCATCCATTTTAATCTCTTCGAGAATGACCCCTTGCTCCCGCTCCAGGTCCTCCCGGGTAAACCGCGGATGCAGCACCAGGTCGCTCAGCACATCCAGCGCTGGCGGCATGTTCTCGTCCAGCACCTTGATGTTGAAGCAGACCGACTCCTTGCCGGTAAACGCGTCCAGGTTCCCGCCAATCGAGTCCACCTCCCGCGCAATATCCTGCGCGCTCCGCGAGGTCGTCCCCTTGAACACCATGTGCTCGACAAAGTGAGAGATCCCGTTCTCCTCCGCCGTCTCATCGCGCGAGCCCTGCTTGACCCAAGCGCCCATGCTTACGCTTCGCATATGCGGCATGGACTCAGTCAGCACCAGCATCCCGTTCGGGAGCACCGTCTTGCGAATGTTCCGTACCGGATGCGCCTGCCGCACACCCTCTTCGATCACTTCCAACGTAGCCGCCATGCAACTCCTTCAAACCTCTATTCTCCCATAGCCGGCCGCCGTCTTTGCTATCATGGTGATGCGAGGTCATGGTCTTGGAAAAGTACCAGTTCCTACTCAGCCTAAGTAGCGGCGGCGTTCCGAGCATTCTCGCCATTCTCGCCGGGATGAACAATAATGCTCGGCTAAACCGTGTGGAGTCAGGTTTGGACGCATTAAGTAAACGGGTTGAGGCAGGTCTGGATGCGCTGAACCGAAGAATGGATGATCAGGTTCAAGGCTTCCACAGCGACATGATCAGCTTCCAGGCTGCCATCCTGGAGTCGAACTTCCAGCTGCGAGAGCGCGTTGCCATCGTGGAAGCTCAGATAACGAATCGTTCCTAACGGCTCTCTCTTATCCAAACCGGCAAAGCTGCTTTCTCCGTTCCGGAAGCATTCGGAATGATGCCATGCATGATGACTGATTCCCAACTCGCCCTCAAATTGCTCTTCGGCCGATCCCTTCCCGACCTCCGCACCCTTATGGCCTCTCTCGGCCAGCCTGCCTACCGCGCCACGCAACTCGCCCAGGCCCTCTACGATCAGCGCGTCGAAACCCTCGCTGAGATCACCACCTTCCCAGAATTCCTCCGGCAATCCCTCGCCGAAGCCGGCTACACCATCGGCCTGCCCATCCTCGCCCCAGACCGCCCGCTCCACCGACGGCACTGAACGCTACCTCGTCGCGCTTGCAGACGGTGAGACGGTAGAAACCGTCTGGATGCCCAACGGCGACGGCATTCTGCCTCCCGAAGACGAAGCGGCGGATCCCACTGGCTATCAGCGAGCCACCATCTGCATCTCCAGCCAGGTAGGCTGCGCCGTCAACTGCCAGTTCTGCCTCACCGCCAAGCTGGGCATCCGCCGCAACCTCACTGCGGGGGAGATCGCCGGCCAGGTCGCCGCCGTTCTGAACCGCCACAACATCCAGCTCGGAACATCCCGCGGCCAGGGCCAGCCCGACCGCATCAACCTCGTTTTCATGGGCATGGGCGAGCCCTTTCTGAACTTTGACAACTTCATCGCATCCGTCCACCTTATGACCGGCCACATGCGCATCCCAGAGCAGCGTATGACCGTCTCCACCTCCGGTATCCTCCCGGGCATTGAGCGCTACGCGCAAGAGCCTATCCGTCCCAACCTGGCTCTGTCGCTCAATGCCTCGAACGACCAGGTCCGCGAGGCCATCATGCCCATCACCCGCAAATGGAACATCGCCGCCTTACTCGAAGCAGTCCAGAAGATACCTCTCAAAGGCCGCCAGTACGTCACCTTCGAGTACGTCCTGCTCGGCGGCATCAACGACCAGCCACAGCACGCCACCGAGCTCATCACCCTGCTGAACAGACTTCGCGCAAAGATTAACCTCATCGTCTGGAACGCCGGCCCGGCGATGCCCTTTGAAGCTCCACCCCGCGAGCGCATCGACAGCTTTCAGCAGCGTCTCATCGCCGCAGGCATTCCCACCTTCGTCCGGCGCCCCCGCGGAGCCGATATCTACGGCCGCCTGCGGCCAGCTCAAACGCACCTTGGAAGACTCCACCCCGGAGCTCGTTACGTTGGCCTGAGGTTTAAAGCGAGACGTCCTTTTGAATCTGTCATCGTTCAGCCTCCAGCACATCTTCACACTTCTTCTGTATGCTTAAGGACATAGCTTACGGGCCAGTTCTTCCGCACGCTCATCATGTCAGGACGCAGCCCCGACCGCTGATCTTCACCCCTTTGAACACGCCTCTGTGACCCACCGCACTCGCACGTTGAGAAAGGTCGGCTCCTATGCGCGTTCACCTTGTGAACCCCAGCGACAATGCCTTCGGCACCGCTGTCATCACTCCTCGCTGGCTCTTCGTCCTCGCCGCCGCAACCCCCGCCTTCGCCGGCGATCCCATTTTGGTGGACGAGTCGATCGAGTCCATCGATCCCACCACGATCCAGCCGGGCGACATCGTCGGCATCAGCGTCCATACCGGCAACGCCCTCCGCGGCTATGAGGTCGGCCGCCTGGCCCGCGAGCGCGGCGCTTGGGTCGTCTACGGAGGCATCCACGCCACCCTCTTCCCGGAAGAGTCCTTCGAGCGCGGCCACGCCCACGCTGTCGTCAAAGGCGACGGCGATATCGCCTGGGGGACGAGCCGTAGCCGACTGCATGGCCGGCACCCCCGAAAAGATCTACGAAGGTGGCCGCATTGGCGGCTCTGAATTCCTCGCTGCCCGCTGGGACCTCATGCCCAAGGATAAGTACATGTGGGCGTCGGTCCAGACCATCCGCGGCTGCCCCAAACACTGCAGCTTCTGTTCCGTCTGGCGCACCGACGGCCAGGCCCCCCGCCAGGCGTAAGTTCCAGTCCGTCATCGACGAAATCGTAGACCTTCGTCGCATCGGCTTTCGCTTCATCGCCCTCGCCGACGACAACTTCTATCCCGTCACCCTCACCGACCTTCGCCTCGCCCGCGAGCAAAACAACGCCTCGAAGCTCGCAGAGCTTGAGGCGGTCAGAAAAGAGCGGTTTCAGCTCATGGAAGAGCTCTCCAAGCTCCCCAAGGACATGGTCTTCTTCACCCAGATCACCATGGAAGCCGCCGAAGGACAGCGAGTACCTCGACGCCATGCGCCGCGCCAATATCAAAGGCGCTCTCGTCGGCGTCGAAGCCGTCACCCCCGAAGGCCTCAAAGCTGTCTTCAAAGACTTCAACTACTCTGGCGACGCCCTCGCCAGGCAGACTCCAGACCTTCAAAAAGCATGGCGTCCACGTCCTCGGCTCCTTCATCTTCGGCCTGCCCACGGACAAACCCGCCACCTTTGACGCCACAGTAGAGATGGCCCTCAAGGCTGGGGTCACCTTCGCCCAGTTCGTCATGATGACCCCATTCCCCGGCACCGTTGACTTCGGCCGCTGGGAAAAAGAGCAGGCCAAGGCTCCTGAAATGGTGGGCGACATTCCAATCACCCGCTACTGGCTCATCCCCACCGCCATCCGCCCCAAGATGTTCACCCCCCACCCCACCATGTCCTCCGATGAAATTCGCGATCGCACCCAGAAGGTCTGGGGATCGCTTCTACGATTTGCCGGCCATCTGGACCCGCTCCTCCTGCACCCCCACCCTCCGCGCCCGCCTGGCCTTTATCCTCCTCTCCAAGCTCTACCGCCAGATGTACGCCGGCACAGGCATCTCGACCGACAGTGCCCGCCGCAAGAAAGCCAAAACTACTGCCCGCTGGCTCGCCGCCCAGACGCGCAAGATCTTCCAGGCCGCTCCCATGCCGGAGCTCCAATCCCCGGCCTGGCACAAAGCTTTCGCCCAGGGCCTCACACCCCGCGCCGCCATGCTGGGCACCCCAGAAGACTTCAACATTCTGAAATAGCGCTCCGCCTGCACAAGGGAAGAGGGAAGAGGAACAGATCGAGACCGTTTTGCTCTTCCTCTTTCTCTCTATACCCTTGAGCCCCCATCAAGCCTCATCCGCATGCGCCTCCCCCAAACGGGTCACTAACTTCAGACCCCACCTCTACCCATCGCCTCAGATTTCCTGCAAACTATCTCTGGTATCCCAGGAAACCGAGGCGCGCGCCATCCAACCCCAGTCCGACATCTGGCTTCCCACCGTCCCTGCGCAGCATCGGCGACGCCGTCATCGCCTGCGACTCCACCGGCGCCATTGTCTTCATGAACCCCGTCGCCGAGTCACTCACCGGCTGGTCCGAGTCCGAAGCTCTCGACTGCCCGCTCAGCGGGATCTTTCGCATCATTCACGAAGAAAGCCGTACCCCCGTGGAAAGCCCCGTCGACAAGGTTCGCCGCCTCGGCACCGTTGTCGGCCTCGCCAATCACACCCTCCTGCTCCGCCGCGACGGCACAGAGCTCTCCATCGACGACTCTGGAGCCCCCATCCACGACGCCTCCGGCGCCCTCACCGGCATCGTCCTCATCTTCCGCGACATCACAGCCCGCCGCCGCGCCGAACGCAATCTCGAGCTTCTCTCCGACTCCGGCCGCACCCTCGCCCGCTCCACAGACTTCCACAGCACCCTGGAAAACATCGCCCGCCTCGCCATCCGCACCTTCTCAGACTTCTGCTACTTTGACCTCATCCGCGACGACGGTTCCATCGAGCGCGCCGTCCGCCTCCACCGCGACCCCAGCCCAGCAGGTCATCCTCGAGCAAGCCTCTCGTTCCACCCTCCCCTTCACCCAGGATCATCCCGTCCGCCGAGCCATCGAGCGCGCCGCCACCGTCCTTGTGCCGGTCATCGATGAAGCGTGGTGCCAACGTGTCGCTCTCAACGAAACCCACCGGAAAGCCATGCAGGAGCTCGGCTTCCACACCCTCCTCACCGTTCCCGTCTGCGAGGCGGGACGAACCTTCGGCACCATGAGCTTCTGCCGCACCGTCAACCCCGCCGCCTTCACCCAGGAAGACGCATCGGTCGCTGTGGAGCTCGCCGCGCGGGTCGCCGCGTCCCTCCTCAAAGCCGAGCTCCTCCGCTCCACCCAGCAAGCCCGCGAGGACGCTCTCGCCGAGCGCGAAGCCATCCGCCGCCTCTTCTCCCATGTTCCTGCCCCGGTCCTGATGCTCTCAGGCCCAGAGCTCCGAGTCACCCTCGTCAATGACGCTTACGTTGCCACCACGCTCCGCCAAAGCCAGCAGGATCTCCTCGGAAAGCCAATACGCCAGGCCCTCCCTGAGCTCGAAGGACAGGGATTCTTCGAGCTCCTCGAGAACGTCTTCCGCACCGGGGAAACCTACAACGGACGCGAGGCCCTGGCGCTGCTCAAAGATCATGCCACCGGAAGTATGGTGGAGGCCTACTACGACTTCGTCATCCAGGCTACCCATGACATCGAAGGCAAGATCGACGGCATCCTCAACCTCAACTTCGAAATCACCGCACAGGTCCGCGCCCGCCAGCGGCTCGAGTCCCAGAAAGCCCAGCTGGAACGCCAGACCTCCGAGCTCGAAACCATCTACCGCACCGCCCCCATCGGCCTCGCGCTCTTCGACCCTATCGACTTCCGCTACCTCCGCCTCAACGACACGCAGGCCGAAATCGTCGGCCTCCCCGCTGACCAGATCCTCGGCCGCACCCTCACCGAGATCGCTCCCATCGAGGGCCTCAAGGAGATGTTCGCCGGCCCCGCCGCTGGGATCCCCCTGCGCAACGCCCTGCTGGAAGGCGAGCTTCCCAATGATCCAGGCAGCCACCGCTACTGGACCGTTAACTATTCCCCCGTCTTCGCCGAGGACGGCTCTGTCCGTGCCATCACCGCTGCCTCACTCGAGGTCACCGCCCAGAAACGCGCTGAAAACGCCCTCATCCAAAGTGAAAAGATCGCCGCCGTAGGCCGGCTCGCAAGCTCCATCGCCCATGAGATCAACAATCCCCTCGAAGCCGTCACCAACCTCCTCTATCTCGCCCGGCAGTCCCGGGACCCTGACGAGATCCACCTCTACCTCGAAACCGCCGACCTCGAGCTTCGCCGCATCTCCCTCATCACCAGCCAGACCCTGCGTTTCTACCGGCAATCCACTCGCCAGACCAGCGTCACCGCCGCCTCCCTCGTTGAAACCGTCCTCAGCCTCTACCAGGGCCGCCTGCAGAACTCCGGCGTCCGCGTCCACACCCGCCCCTGGGTCGAGCGGCCCATCCTCTGCTTCGAAGGCGAGATCCGCCAGGTCCTCAACAACCTCGTCGGCAACGCGCTGGACGCCATGCCGCACGGTGGCCGGCTCCTCATCCGCTCCCATGCCATCACCAAACCAGACACCGCCGCCAAAGACCTCGTCCTCACCTTCGCCGACACCGGCAGCGGCATCCCTCCTGAAACCCTCAAGAACATCTTCGAGCCCTTCTTCACCACCAAGGGCATGATGGGCACCGGCCTTGGCCTCTGGATCTCAAAAGGCATCGTAGAAAAACATCAGGGCGTCCTCAAGGTTCGCAGCGCGCAAGGGAAGGGAACCGTCTTCCGCCTCTGCCTGCCCTTCGGCTCCGAAGAAGCCGCAGCCCGCCCCTAGGGTTTGCCGTGCCTCCGTCGGCTTGCTCTGGCGAAACCATTTTTTTCCGGAACCAAGCCCTTCGCTCACCCGTATTATTCCAGCAAGGAGTTCCACGCCATGCTCCGCACCCTCTCCCGGCACCTCGCGCTTCTCGCAGTCGTTCTCATGCTCGCTGCCGCTCCCACCCTCAACGCCCAGGCCGCGCCCATCGTCGAGGAACCCGGCTACACCCCCACCCTCACCTTCGACATCGCCACCATCCGCCTCGCCCCGCCGCCTGACGCCAACTTCCACGTCACCGTCTCCAGCCCGCCGCATTCAAGCCGTTTTGAAGCCACCAACCTCCCCATTAAGGGCCTTATCCAGATTGCCTACGGCTTCGGCGCTCCGGTCACGGGCGCGCCCGACTGGGTCGCCAACACCTTCTACAACATTCAGGCCCGCTCCGACGCGGAAGCCGACGCCCGTCTCGCCAAGCTCACCGACAACGAGGTTCGCCTGGAGAAGCGCCACGCCATCCGCGCCCTGCTCGCCGACCGCCTCGGCCTCAAGACCCATCTCGAAACCCGCAACACCGCCATCTACAACCTCACGCTCGCCAAGGCCGGCCTCAAGATGCAGCCCTCACCCAAACCACCCGCTCCCGCTGAAGGAGAAGCGCCGCACCCGGTGCCGGCCGCCGACGTCCAGGCCCACGGCTCCCAGCACGGCCTCGAGTTCGTGGTCGCCAACGCCCCCATGCAGGCCGTCTGCGGCGCCCTCAGCTCGCAGGTGGAAGCCCCTGTCGTCGACAAGACCGGCCTCGCCGGCATTTACAACTTCACCCTCCAGTTCGGACGCGACTGGTCAGCCCACGACCCCGACAGCTACCCCTCCCTTTTCACCGCCGTCCAGGAGCAGCTCGGCCTCAAGCTCGACTCCGTCCACGAGTCCGTCCCCAACCTCATCGTTGACCACATCACCAAGCCCACCGAGAACTGATCTAGCGCCTGCCAAGTCTAGCGCCTGGCAAACGCAGCAGAAGGCTCTGTGCCGGAACCAGCGTCCGGCTCCTGGATGTCCATGCGTTCAATCAGGCCATCCACAAGCGTATGCACATGCAATACATCGCTGTCTGAAAGAACATCACCGCCAAGACTCTTTACCAGTTGATGCACTCTCACCTCAGCCTTGCCCTCCTCGCGTTCGATCACCTCGACCGGTTCCACGTGAGGATCGAACTCCTGCCACTGCCGCGTCCAGTAAGCCCGAATCTCATCTTTTCCAACCACCCGCCCGCCCTCGGAAGCCTTCGGCCAGCTTACCGTCTCGCTCATCAGCGTCAGCGCTCCTTCCACATCGCGATTGTTGAAGGCAGCGTATGCCTGAGCGATCAGTGTCTTTGTATTTGCCATAAGTCCTCCAAGGCAATCATGTCATCAAACGCAGGCAGGAGAAAAGCCCGGAGCCATCGTGCTCACGGCCGCTCCAGCATCAGGAGGAAGCATGCAGAAGCGGGAACTTGGCAGGAGTGGGCTGGAGGTTTCAGCCCTTGGCTTTGGCTGCATGGGATTGAGCTTCGGTTTTGGTCCCGCAACAGAGAAGACAGAGGCCATCAAAGTCATTCGTGCCGCGTATGAAGGAGGAGTGACCTTCTTCGATACCGCCGAAGCCTACGGCCCAGGTGCCAATGAAGAGCTCGTCGGCGAGGCCCTAAGCCCGTTTCGTGAAAAGGTGGTCATCGCCACCAAGTTCGGCTTCAAGAATGGTGTGCCTGCCCAGGGTCTGGACAGCACCCCGGAAAGAATCAGAACCGTTGCCGAAGAATCTCTCAAGCGCCTCAACACAGACGTTATTGACCTCTTCTACCAGCACCGCGTCGATCCCAATGTGCCCATCGAAGACGTCGCCGGCACCATCAAACGGCTCATGGATGAGGGAAAGGTTAAGCACTTTGGCATGTCGGAGGCGGGAGTCGCTGCCATTCGTCGCGCGCACGCCGTGCAAACCGTGACCGCCTTGCAAAGCGAATACTCGCTCTGGTGGCGCGAACCCGAGCAGGAGATCCTTCCCACGCTCGAAGAACTCGGAATAGGCTTCGTCCCCTTCAGCCCTCTGGGCAAAGGCTTCCTCACAGGAGCCATCTCGGACAAAACAGAGTTCGACAAGACGGACTTCCGCAACATCGTCCCGCGCTTCTCGGCTGACGCCCGCAAGGCAAACCAGGCCCTGGTGGACGAGCTTGGAACGCTCGCAGAGCAGAAGCGAGCCACCAAGGCCCAGATCGCCCTCGCGTGGCTCCTGGCCCAGAAGCCCTGGATCGTCCCCATTCCGGGCACCACCAAGCTACATCGCCTGGAAGAGAACCTCGGAGGCGCAGCCATTGAACTCACCCGAACGGACTTGAACGCTATTCACGAGGCCATCGTCGCCATTGAAGTTCACGGCGAGCGCTACCCTGCCCAGATGCAAAGCATGGTCAACCGCTGAAGCAAACGCCCCTTGCCGCTCATACAGGGTATAAGTCGCGACCTCCGGTGCTCCCTTCATCGCGCTTCTGTTTCATGCCGAGTGGGAACACCGGATGTCCACAGCTCAGGGCTTTCGTCCAGGCACGGACTCAGAATGACCTTCCCAACCGCACCACCCCGCCCACCGGCGCGCAAAAAACCTTCCCGTGGCTCAGCGCGATCTTCCGTTGCGCCAGCCCGGCCATCTCCGGGTCATGCGTCACCATCACGATCGTGTGACCCGTCGCATGCAGCCCCTGTAGCAGCTCTGCCACGATCTTCTGATTCGCATGGTCGAGATTCCCCGTCGGCTCATCCGCCAGAAGAATCGGCGGATTGTTGATCAGAGCTCGCGCAATACAAACCCGCTGCTGCTCGCCACCCGAAAGCTCGCTCGGCAGATGCGACGCCCGATGCCCCATGCCGACCTGCTCGAGTGCCGCCCGCGCCTGCCCTTCATCCGTCATTGAGTGAAAGTACTGCGCCAGCATCACGTTCTCGAGCGCTGAAAGATACGGAATCAAATGAAACTGCTGAAAGATAAACCCGATCTTATCCGCGCGAAACCGGTCCAACTCGCCCGCCGTCATCGCCGCAACATCCACCCCATCGATCTTCAGCTCCCCACAGGTAGCCCGATCCAGACATCCCAGCAGGTTCACCAGCGTGCTCTTGCCGGATCCTGAAGGTCCCGTGATCGCCACCCATTCGCCCGCCACAATGGAAAACGTAGCCGAATCCAGCGCCCGCACCACCCCGGTCCGCCCCGCATACTCCCGCGAAACGCCATCCAACGCAATCACCGCGCACTCATCCCGCGTAATCTTAGGCTCCGCACTCGCCAGCCTCGTCACAACCTCAGCCAAAACACCCTCCAAGCTCGTTTTTTCTGACCCCTGACCCCTGACCCTGAACACTCATCACTCGCCCTTAAGCAGCGCCGCCGGCTCCAGCCCCCGCAACGACCTCACCGGAGCCAACGCGGCCAGCAGCGCAATCGCCAGATTCAGCCCCAGCACAGCCGGAAGGACCGAAAGCCGGGGCAGAGTCGCCGTATGAAAGTTCGTCTCGGAGATCACCCACGCCGCGCCTGATCCCAGCATATAACCCGCCACCACGCCTCCCAGCGCCATTACCCCGGTCTCCAGCAGAAAGAGCCCGGACATCTGCCACTCCCGCCCGCCCAGCGCCTTCATTAGCGCGAAGTCCCGCCGGCGCTCGAGCACGCTCGCGGAAAGCGTAGCCAGAACCGAAACTCCCACGGTCAGCGCAATCAGTATCACCGCCCCAAACATCAGCGCATGCGTTCGATCCACAATCCGCGACTCCCCATCGATCAACTGCCGCACGGGTTGAACCTGAGCTCCCGGCAGCGCGTCCTTCAGCCTGGTAATCGCCGCCTCGACCGTAGCCGCACTCCCCGGCACCTGCACCTCCACCACATTCAGCCGAACACCGGTCCACTCCGTAAACGCCGCCGCCGGAATATAGATCCGGCTATCCTCATCCCCACCCGTCTTCAGCCGCCCCGCTCCATGAAACATTCGCGCCTTCCCCGCAAACGTCAGCGTGACCTGCTTCTCATTCCCCACAAACTCCGCCGCCCGGTTCCCCAGCAAAGCATCATCAGCCCCCGTCGGCCAGACTCCCACCGACCACCACGAATCGAGCTTCTTCACCTCCCCGAAGTTCACCCCGGCCACCACCACCGGCGTCCCCCGGTCGGTGGTCGCAACAACGTACGAAAATCCAGCCGCAATCCACCCATTATCCAGAGCAAAGTGAATTTTATGGACAAAATCTGGCGACTCGTCCACCTCCCGAACCACGATATTGGCTCCAAAACCACGAAATTCGTGGTGAAGTTTAGCGTCCAGATCCGCATAAAGCGTCAAAAGCGCCGTTGCCACGCCGGCTGAAACCGTCATCGCCACCAGCGCCGACAGGCTCCGAGCCCGCCGATGCGCCAGAGACCGCCGCAAGATTCCCCATAACCCCAGTGTTTTCAACGATCACCTCGCAGCACCACCGAAGGATCCATTCGCAGCGCACTCCGGATCGAAGGCGTACTCCCCGCCACCGCCACCACCAGCGCCAGCGCCACCACCACAGGCAAAAGCACCCCAATCAAGACCGGCCCACCCGATTCCCCAACAAAGACGCGGCTTCCCAGCCAATAAGCAAGCAAAGACCCAGCAAAATACCCCAGGACCCCCGCCATTACCGCCAGCAGCCCGGTCTCCGCATATAACAAAAGCGCGATACTTCCGCGGCTAGCCCCCAAAGACCGCATCAATCCAATCTCTCCCCGCCGCTCCAAAACCGCCGTAGCCATAGCCGCACTCACCGCAAATCCCGCCGCCAACAGCGCCGCCGCGCTCACCAGCCACATTAATCCGCTAATTCGCGCCAAAACCGTGCCCTCACTCTGCTCCACCCGCCGCACCTGCTCCGCCTGGGAGCCCGGAATCGCCTCCTGAATCTGGTACGCAATCGAGTTCGCATAGGGCCTGCAATACCAGACCTCCCGCTGCTTCGCCGGAAGCGTATCCGGATCCTTCCGCGCAAACGCATCCTCCGGCTTGGTGCGCGCACTAATCTCAACACGCGACACAGCGTTCGGAGTGTTGTTGAGAAACTGAGCCACATCTAGAGGAAGGAGCGCGGCAGAATCGATAGGCTCGCCGGTTTGAACAATCCCGCTCACAGTGGCTGTGAATGGAATACCCGCGATTGGCTGGCCAGCACCGCGAAATTCAACTCGGTCTCCGATGGTCATCGACATTCGCTTGGCAAGGGCGGAGCCAAGCACGATGTCGAAGGGCCGGCTGACATCGTGCTTCTGTGGCCATAGTCCGGTGAGCTTCCACCACGGTTTGAGTTGGGTTGCACCAGTTGTCAAGCTGCCGAACGAGTGATTGAACCACAATCCAATGACCGGTACATCGGCGAAATGACTTAGTGCTGCACTGGGTGCGGAAGGTGAGAAGCCACGTGTGAGTGGAAGCCTAAAAGATAGCTCCGGACTTACCCCCGTAATATTGTTCACCCAAAAGATAGTCTTAAGCTTCGCCAGATCCGACTCATGCAGATAAGCCCCGCCCGTACTCGGCTTCAGGTCCACTCCACCTACATTCACGCTCAGCGTATCCGCCTTGGGATACACCACAATGTTTGCCCCATAGACCGCAAGCTCCCGGTGTATTCGGTCTCCAATCGTCGTCGCCAGCGCGAGCATCGCGGTCACCGCCGTCGTTCCCAGCAGGATTGCGACCCCGGCGAGCGCCTTCCGCCGCCGCTGCCTCACGAAGCTCTCCCACAGCAGCCGCCCGAACATCACCGCTCGAACCGCGGCGCCAGCGCCTTCAGATCCGCCGCCGCAATCGTAATCTGCCCGCCCGCATTCGTGCTCTTGAGCGGAATCGGATTACATCCGCCCGGCTGGCCCATCGCCTGCGCTACCAGCGGGCTCGCACACATCTTGCAGGTAATCCCCTGGCTGCCAATATAGAACCCCACCGGACCGCAGATGGAACAAGCATCCGCCACGCTGACGATGTTTCCATCCGGCTTCTTGAACAGCAGAAAGCGCACCTCCGGCGAGCCACCCTTGCCGTCCTCCACATGCACTCCGTATCGATGCAGCTTGTCGTCCGTGATCTCGCTCGCTGGCACCGTCACCTGCTCGCCGACCAGCGTCACCGGCGCGGTCGCACTCAGCGCGGTGGAGTTCTTGGCGTAGATGAACTCCGCCGTCGAAAGGAAGATGAACAGAAAGCTCGTTCCCACCACAGCGCTCATCCAGAACTTTTCGCGCCGCGCGCTCCACTGCGCCCGCCGCTTGTCGGCAGCGGAAGCGTCCGCGCTCAATACTGCGGGCGCACGTCGCCGCTGCTCCATCAGGATCATTAGAATCGCCAGCGCCAGCATGGTCACAAAGAAGAATAGATCGTTGCGAACGATCGGCCCGATATACCGCATCTCGGCCTCGCTCGAAGGCAGCACGCCGTTTTCCGAAAGCTCATGCAGTCCGCTGACAATCAACTGGAAGGTGACGAAATAAAGGATGACGCTCGTCACCCGGAAGAACCGCTGCAGGTTCACCTTCACGCTGCCGCGAATGAACATCACCCCAAACACCACCGCAACCGCAATGCCCAGTACCGTCCCGGTAAAGCTCATCAACTCGGTTGAGTTCAACGACACCGCTGAGAGAATCAGCACCGTTTCCACGCCCTCGCGCAGCACCAGCAGAAACACAAAGAAGAACAGCCCGAACCTCGACGTTCCCGCCGCTGCCTTCGCCAGCTTCGCCTCAATCTCGCCTTTGAGGGAGCGCGCGGTCTTGCTCATAAACCAGATCATGCTGGCCGTGAAGAAGGCCGCCACCAGCATTACCCAACCTTCAAAGATGTCGGAGTTGAGTTGCGTCCGTGCGATGATAACAGCGCCCAGCACGCTTGCCGCAATCGCCGCGCCCAGCGCCCAAAACACCGTCTTCTTCAGCTCGTTGCGGCCGATCTTGCTCAAATAGGCAAAGATGATTCCGACGATCAGCGACGCTTCCACGCCCTCACGCAGTGTGATGATAAAGGCCTGCAACATGCTCAAACTCCAACCCTGAGCCGCCTCCAATCGAGCCGAAGCGTACCCCGCCGAAGCCGCTTACCCTCCGCTCACGCAGATTCAGATCGAACACCGGTCGAGTTCTCAGTCTAATTCGGACCGTTTCAGTCGTCAATGCGGGCGAACGACCAGTGGTTGTGTTGCAACGCGAACGAAACTGCCTAAGCAACCACCGATCTCCTGCGAACTTTCGCGATCAAGCGTGAGAACGAACCATTTCGGGCCGGAGACGATGCAGAAAACCAGAGAAAAGGATGCTGCTTTGCCAAGGTCCTTGTGTTTTCAAAAAGATTACCAATTTGTGTCTTTACAACTTCTATCTTCTTCGCAACAATGTGGGCACTGCAACCAAATCCTTTTTGAAGCGCCTTACTCCTAGTCAAATGAGCGTTTTATGCGAGACGCAGACCAGAACGAGCGCGAATATTTGTTGTTGTGCCGCAAACCGAATCGAATTTTCCCCCGTTAGCTCGTCAGATCGGATCTCCACGATGAAACTCAAATACAGCACACTTCTGCAATGCCTTGGTGTCTCCGCGCTGACGCTGACGATGGCTGCCTGCAGCAACAACGCAGCCGTCGCCACGCCGCCCCCGGTTGCAGCGTTCAGCGGAAGTTTTGTCTTCTCCGCTGCCGGAACTGACCCCACGGATGGCGATTACTTCGTCATCGGCAGCTTTGTCGCAGACGGCAAGGGCAATATCACCAGTGGTGTTGCCGATTACAACCTGGGCTCCGGCATTGACGCCAACGTTCCCCTGACCGGCACGTACACCGTCTCCGGCAGCACGGCGACGATCAAACTCACCGACTCCAAGTCCGTCAACGACACCTTCACCACCACCCTCATCACCTCCGGCACCGCGCCCGTCACGGGCTTCGACGGCACCGGCAGCGGCACCCTGTATCCGCAGGTCACGTCAGGCTTCACGCCAGCCGGGATCTACAGCTACTCGGTCAAGGGTGAGGGCGATGGCACCGTGACTGGCAGCGGCAGCTTCACCGCCAGCGCCGCCGGCACCTTCACAGCCGGCGCCACCACCTACACAGACACCGCAACCACCGTCACCACGACCACTGCCACCGGCTTCGTCTACACCCCGGCCTCGAGCGGCCGCGGCCAGGCAGCGCTCCAGGGAAATAACCTGGCCTATTACGTCATCGGCCCTAAGCAGATGTTGATGATCAACCTGGACCCAGGCGCCCTGCTGATGTTCCCAGTCACCAAGTCTTAGCCGCAGCATGTTGCGATTCGAACGAAAAGGCCTTGAAAGGGAAGACATGAACCACAGAAAACTCTGGATCCGCACGGCGACCGCATTCACCCTGGCCGCAACCACTCTGGCACTCTTCACCCTCGCTCCCAGCAAGCATGTGGCGAAGGTTTACGGCTCCGACCATCGCGAGGCCCCGACCGTTGACGGTCTGCCCGAAGGCGACCTGACCGACGTCTACTGCTTCACCGACCCGAACAACTCGGCAATGGTCGACTTCATCATGAACGTGAACCCCTTTGCGACGCCCGCAGAAAACGGAAGCTACGCCTTCTCGCCGGACATGCTCTACCAGTTCAAAATTGACAACACCGGCGACGCCAAGGAAGACCTGGTCATTCAGATCAAGTTCAACCAGACCGGCCAGAGCCAGACCGCATCGATCTACGGCCCGGCTGCGCCCACGACAGTCGGCGCACGCAACACGCTGCTTACCTCTGCGCCCACAGCGAGCGGTGTCTTCAACACCACCTTCACCGGCTCCTCGGGCATCCAGGCCTTCGTCGGTCTCCGGGATGATCCGTTTGTCTTCGACTTCGCCCAGTTCAATCGCATCCTCAACAACACGCAAGACGTCTTCCGCCAGGTCGGAACCAGTTATCGCGGCCGCCCGGTGCGCGCGGACGGAACCAGCGGTGTAGACATCTTCGGCGGGTTCAATCTCACCTCCATCGTCATCTCCGTGCCCAAGACAATGGTGCGCGGCAGCACCTCAACCATCAATGTCTGGGCCACCGTCAGCCAGCTCGTTCCCGCCCGCCATGGAGCCAACACCTACCAGCAGTTTGAGCGCCAGGGCCAGCAAGCCTTCGCCACCGTCTTTATTCCGTCCGGCGCCGCCCGTGACGCGGAAAACTTTGAGATCCCGTCAGACGACGTTGCCAACTACTCTGGCCTGATCCCGGACGCTCTCACCACGACCGATAACGACGGCACGGGCAACACGATCGCCGGCCGCGCCGCTCTCCTGACAGCGCTCGGAGTCACCACCCTGCCCAACGGCGCGCCGCTCCTGCTGCCCGCAACCTTTGCCAACACGGACAAGAACCTGCTCCGCGAGGCCCTGCTGCCTGACGTCCTGCGCCTCAACCTGGACACGCCGTACGGCACCCTTGGCATCGGCTCCGGCGGCCTGCAGAACGGGCGCATCATCGACTACGACGACATCGACGTAGCCTTTCAACTCCTGCGCCAGCTCGCCGATGTTCAGTTCCCATCCACAGTGACCGGCGGAGGACCTATCGGCAGTCGCGTCGCCCTCAACTGCGTCGCCTTCCCGGCATGCGCGGATCGCCGCGTCCTCGTCGTCGTTCAGGGAACGCAGTTCATCAAGGCGGACAGCACCCTCGGCAACTACGCCTATGAAGGAAACGATCTGCCCTTCCTGACATCCTTCCCCTATCTCGCCGCGCCGCATCCGCTTCCCGGCGAGCCCGGCACCATCAACTACCCCGTCCAGCAATAGCAATCTGTAAAAGGGCCAAGAAGATGAAGCAGCACAACTCCAGATCGCGCGAGTGGCCCATTCTTTGGGCGCTCGCGCTGTTCTTGACGCCTGTTGCTCCCGGTCAGCCTGCCATTCCTTCCACGCCGGCTGTTCATCTCAACCAGGCCGATCAGCGCATCAAGTTCTGGCAAGGCCAGGTCGCCCGCGATCCGGACTTCTGGGGCAGCTACAACCGCCTCGCCGGAGCTTACGCCCAAAAGGCCCGCGAAACCGGCGACATCTCCTACTTCGAGCTCGCCGAAGGCTCCCTCCAGCAGTCCCTGAAGCTTGAATCCACCCACATGGACGCCGCTCCCGCCTTCACCCAGCTCGCCACCGTGCACCTCGCCGTGCATCGTTTCTCTGAAGCCGTCGCCGACGCCGTCAAAGCCATCGCGCTCCAGCCCACGGACCTCGCTGCCTATCCCTACGCCGGCGACGCCCAGTTGGAGCTCGGCAACTACGACGAAAGCCAGCGCTTCTACGACCACCTCGTCGCTCCTCCTGACGGCTTTACCCACGCCGGCATCCAGTTTCTGGCCGCAAGCCACGGAGCAGGCCTGCACTGGATCAAGGGCGATACCGACCAGGCCTCCGAAGACCTGAAGCAAGCAGTCACCTTGGCCCAGACCCTTCACATGCCGGATGAAAATATCGCCTGGACCCAGTTCATGCTTGGCGAGCAGGACTTCCAGGCGGGCGACCTCGCCGCCGCCGAGCTTGAAGAAACCACCGCCCTCGCCACCTTTCCGCGCTACCACCGCGCCCTCGCCGCCATGGGCCAGATCCGCGCCGCGCAAGGCCGCCTGCCGGAGGCCGTCGCCTTCTACAAAGACGCCATCTCCATCATCCCGCTGCCGCTCTACCTCGCCGCCCTCGGCGACGTCTACACCGCCGCCGGCGACAAAGCCAACGCGGAAAAGCAGTACGCCGTCGTCGAGTTCATCGGCAAGCTTAACGCGATCAACCAGCAGGTCTATAACCGCGAGCTCGCCCTCTTCTACGCCGACCACGACCGCAAGCTCCCTGAAGCCCTTACCCTCGCCAGAAAGGAGCTTGAGGTCCGCCACGACGTTTACACCTCGGACGCCCTCGCCTGGGCCCTGCTCAAGAACCACCAGCCCCAGGCTGCGCAGGCCGAGATGCAGAAGGCTCTCCGCCTCGGAACCCGCGACGCCACGCTCGAATACCATGCCGGCATGATCGCCCTCGCGCTCAATGACAAGCCCCAGGCCGCCGCCCATCTCGAGCGCGCCCTTGCCATCAGCCCCCGCTTTCACGTGCTCTTCGCCGATCAAGCTGCAAAAACTCTCGCCCGCCTCAAAGCGCCAACCAGCACTGTGGCCCAGTCGGAAGCGCAGAATGCTCACTAGCCCACGCGGCCTTTTTCGCTCCGCACTTTTCTTCTTCCTTTTGCTGCTACTCGCAGCTCCCGCCTGCCTCGCTCATCCCATGGGCAACTTCAGCATCAACCACTATTCCGGCATACGCCTGATGCACGAGCAAAACCGCAGCACCGTTGAGCTCCGCTACATCATCGACCTTGCCGAGATTCCTACCTACCAGGAGATCCAGAATGCCAGCCTCGTCGCCCAACCCGGCGACCCAAGCCTGGCGCCTTACCTCGCCCGGCAAGCGGCCCTCTGGAGCAAGTCCCTCACGCTGGAGATCAACGGCCATCCCCTCAACCTGACTCCCAGTTCCCGTACTGTCATCTTCCCGCCCGGAGCAGGCGGCCTGCCCACCATGAAGATTGGCATCGTGTACCGAGCCACGATTCCAGCCGCTGAAGCCGCCAAAAGCCTTCACCTGCACTATGTTGACAACAACTTCGAAGGCCACGCCGGCTGGAAGGAGATCGTAGTCACGCCTGGCCACGATGTCTCGCTCCCGGCAAATCCCTTTCAACAGGACCGCAGCCAACAGCTCACCGATTACCCCACGAACCTGCTCAACAGCCCGCCCCAGGACCTTGAAGCGACCCTTGATTACACCATCGCCACGCTCATCTCACCTCCTGTCACGCCCAGGCCCCTCGCTGCGACAGTCACATCTCAGAAGCTGATTCCCACCCCATCGGCCGCCGCAACGCCGCAGCCGCAAGCTCTCGTCCTCGCACCCAACAAGCAGACAACCCCGCGCAACCGGTTCACAGAGCTTATGCTTAGTCGGCAGATGAGTCTCTGGTTTCTGATCTCTGCCGCCTTCCTCGCCGCCGGACTTGGCGCGCTCCACGCTCTTGAACCCGGCCACGGTAAGACCATCGTTGCCGCCTATCTCGTCGGCTCCCGCGGCCGCACCCGACACGCCGTCGGTCTGGGCCTGCTGGTCACCGCCGCCCACACCGCCGGCGTCTACCTCCTGGGAGCGATCGTTCTCTACGCCTCCCGGTACATCATCCCGGAGCGCATTTACCCCTGGCTCAGCATCTTCTCCGGCCTGGTCATCGCCGTGCTCGCGCTCTACCTGCTGCTGCGCGCCTGGACCGGCCTCGCCACGGAAGAGGTGCACGAGGAAGCCGTCCTCCATACCCATTGGTACAGCCTGCGCCGCAGTCCTATCGAGACAGAAGCCGATCTCGTCCGCGCCGCCACACTCGCCAATCCGGAAGAAAAGACCGTACCCCTTCGTCAACTCTTGTTGCTCGGCATTACCGGAGGCATCATTCCATGCCCCGCCGCACTCGTCGTGCTGCTCAGCGCGGTCTCACTGCATCGGGTCGGTCTTGGTCTATTCCTCATCGTTGCCTTCTCCTTCGGCCTCGCCGCCGTCCTCATCACCATCGGGATTGCGATGGTGAAGGCCCGCTCGCTTCTCGCCCGGTATCGCAGCGACTCCCCGCTGATCCAGCGCTGGCTCCCGCTCGCCTCCGCCTCAGTCATGCTCCTCGCCGGTCTCGCCATAGCCGGAGCAGCCCTGCCTGCGACGGGCCTCACCCTCCACCTGCCGGATCTCACCGGCGGCCATATCTATTCCTTTGCCGCTATCGTCGCTCTTGGCCTCGTGCTTGGCATGCGCCACTCGACGGACCCTGACCACGTCGTCGCCGTCTCCACTATCGTCAGCCGCGAGCGCAGTGTGCGCCAAGGCGCCATCATCGGCATGATGTGGGGTTTCGGCCACACCCTGACCATCTTCATCGTTGGCGCGGCCATCATCCTCTTCAAGTTGACCATCCCGCCGCGCCTCGGCCTCTCCATGGAGATGGCGGTCGCCGCCATGCTTATCTTCCTCGGCATCCTGAACCTGACCGGCGTCCTGCAACGCGTCACCAGCCGCCTGACCGCTAAGGCATGGACGCAATCTTCAGTACCGAATCTGCGCGAGTCCCAAACAGCGCCCTCGAACAATCGATTTCACCGCCTGGTCACCCGCTTTGGTTACTATCAGCTCCTTCGACCGCTGGCCATCGGTTTAGTCCACGGTCTCGCCGGCTCCGCTGCTGTCGCACTTCTGGTGCTTTCCATGATCCACAGCCCTGCATGGGCGATTGCTTACCTAATTGTCTTTGGTCTGGGCACGGTCGCGGGTATGATGCTCATGACCACCGTCATGGCAATTCCCATAGCGCTCACCGGACGAAACTCGTCCCGCTATCTCACAATGGCCTCCGGGCTCGTGAGCGTCTGCTTCGGTCTTTTCCTGGTCTACCAACTCGGCTTCGTCGATGGACTCTTCACCGCCCATGCCCACTGGATTCCAGAGTAATTTCGGCTCCCGGTTCCTGCTTCGCTGCACGATTTTGCACTTGGTTGTTTATCCCTACTTCGTCCCGTCGGACAAGTGGCAGAGGTTTTAAAACATGAGGGTCGCCGGCCTGGTTCTTCTCGCTCTTGCATCTGCTGTTTCATCCCTACTTCCTTCCGCGATAGCGCAACAGCAGCCCGGCGTCCCGCAGCCGTTCACGCAAGAAAGACACGTTCTCACCGTTCTGCATAACGGAGTCAAGGCCCGCGTCACCGTTCCCGCCCACGTCTTCATCAATCGCAAGGGAGCAACTCAACCCGCCGCTTTCCCCCACGCAGCCGCCTCACCTGCCATCCGCGTCAACCGCAAGACCCTCACCATCCAGCACTCCACCTCGCCGTCGGCTAACTCCACGCCAAACACCTTTCATCCCCATGCCAGCGGTCCTGGCCAGAACCAACTGTCTTACCAGTTCACCGCTGAGACGGTTGGCGGTTCCTCCGGCGACATCACCCTCAGCTACACGCCCCCGGACTCCAACGGCTCCTTTACCGTCAGTCTCTTCGCAGGCCTCAACTTCAGCCTGGATTCCTCGACGTGCACAGCCTCCCTTTGTACCGCGAGCATCGCCTTCAATCCCAGCTTCCCCGGTCTGCTCACCGACGCACTCAGCATCACGGACAGCAACGGCAACCTCATCCACAAGACCTTCCTCAGCGGCATCGGAAACGCCGGCCAGTTCGCCTACGTCTACGGCCAGGAATACGACTACGTTAACTACACCGGCGCACCCGCAGGCATCGCCATCGGACCGGACGAGCATTACTACCTCGGCGACCGAACCGCTGGCACCGTGGTCAAACTCGATAAGAACTTTGACAGTAACAACACGATCCCGTTCACCGGCCTCGTCACCCCCACCGGCATCGCCGTAGACGGCGCCGGCACGGTCTATGTCGCAGACTCGACCAACAACGTCGTCCTCTCTTACACCACGGCGGGCGTCCAGTCCACCATCGCCACCACCCCGCTCGCCCAGCCCTACGGCCTCGCGGTCGATGGTGCCGGCGACCTCTTCATCGTAGACACCGGCCACGGCCGCGTCATCGAGATTGACAATCAGGGCAACGAGACCACCATCGCCTCCGATCTCACCAGCCCCCAAGGTCTAGCGTTGGACACCGCCGGCAACGTCTACATCGCGGACCAGGGAAACGGCGGGCAGGTCCTCGAATATACCCTCGCGAACGGCACCATCCAGTCCCTGACTTCCGATCCACTCGGCACCCTCTCAGGCCTCGCCGCTGACGCCAGCGGAACCATCTACTACACCGCTTCCGGCGGCTTCGGCAGCATCTCACCCCTCTCCGGCAACGTGGATGAGAACTGCTACGACAACACCTGCCAGACCGGAGGACCGTACGCGATCGCCGTCGACCGCAACGGCAACCTCTTCTACACCTTCCCGAGCCAATCGAAGTTCAACATTGACGATCGCACCGGCGGCAACTTCATCCTCTCCGCCGCTCCCGGCCAGACCGCCTCCGGAACGGTCGGCGTAGCCAACACGGGCACCACCAGCCTGACCTTCTCCGGCCTTACCGTCAGCGGCCCAACCTTCACCAATGACTCCAGTTCCACCTGCACCGCCGCATCAGTTCTTACCACGCAGGCCCTCTGCAACGTCACCGCTGACTTCACGCCGCCCGCCGCGCAGAACTACTCTGAAACCCTCACCATCACCTCGAACAGCCTCAACCAGTCCGGTGTTGCCGATTCCTTCACCCTCTACGGCGAAGGCCAATCCGTTCCGTCCATGATCCAGCTTGCGGTCGACAATGCCACGCCAACAGCAGGCCAGACCGTCACCTTCACCGGCACCGTTGCCGCCGCCGCCTACACCACGGAACCCGGTCCCACCGGCAGCATCTCGTTCTTCGACGGCAACTCGCTGCTTGCCACCGTTAACATCTCCGCTACGACCGGCAACTCCGCCTCGTACAGCACCTCCAGCCTGGCATCCGGCAGCCACAGCATCACCGCGATCTACAACGGCGATGTCAACTACGCCACCAGCACCAGCAACGCGGTCACCGTGACCGTGGGAGCCGCAGCTCTCGCTGCCACGACCACTCGCCTCAGCGTGAGCTCAACCAGCATCAGCTACGGGACTGCGGACGCCCTGACCGCCACCGTCACAGCATCACAAAATGCAGTTCCTGGAAGCGTTACCTTCTCCGATCAGAACGGTACCCTCGGCACCGTTACCCTGGTCCTCGGAGACACCACCTCGACCGCCACCTACTCCACGACGACGCTCTCGGTCGGTTCTCACCAGATCTCCGCCACCTACACAGGGAACAACACCGCGGCTGCCAGCACCAGCTCCGTCCAGACCGTTACCGTCACCGCCGCCAGCGGCTCGGCCAAAGCCACTACGGTCGTCCTCCCGGCTGGCGGAACGGTCGCGGTGGGAACGCCCATTCCCCTGATTGCCCAGGTCATGGACACCGCTGGCGGCGTCTCCGTTCCGGCCGGTCAAGTCATCTTTTGCGACGCCTCGCAGCCGGAATGCACGCCGGAGATCAGCCTCGGTACCCGGCAGATCAACGCCAACAACGGACCGAACCCAACTCTGGTCGTCACGCCCTCCATCGGCACCCACACCTACAAAGCCGTCTTCCTGGGCACAACAGCCTACCAGTCCGGCTCCTCCAACGTAGTCACCTATACCGTCACCGGCAAGCACTCCGACGCCACCACTCTCACCTCCGCCGGCAGCCCCGGAGCCTACACCCTCAGCGGCACCGTCGTAGGCTACGGCTCACTCACCCTTGCGCCCACCGGCACCCTCACCTTCTCAGACACCACTGCTAACACCACCCTTGGCACCGCCGCCCTCGGCGCGGCAACCCTGGGCTTCACCACCCTCCAACCCGCCGGCAGCCCCATCAAAACAGGTGCAGCCCCCTACGGCGTAGCCACCGCTGACTTCAACGGCGACGGCTTCCCCGACATTGTCACCGAAAACTACGAAGGCAACTCCATCTCCGTCTTCCTGGGCAATGGCGATGGCACCTTCCAAACTCAGGTCGTCTACGCCGTAGGCTCGCTCCCCGAGCGCGTCCTCACCGCCGACGTCAACGCCGACGGCTATCCCGACATCATCGTCGCCAACACCGGCTCCGGCACCATCTCCGTCCTCCTCAACAACGGCGACGGAACCTTCAAGCCCCAGATCACCTACGCCGCCGCATCCCCCGTAGGCTTAGGCATCCAGGACCTCAACCACGACGGCTCCCCCGATATCGTCGCCGGCGACTACTACGCCAACACCCTCTCCGTCCTCCTCAACAACGGAGATGGAACCTTCAAGTCCGCCGTCACCTACCCCACTGGCTCCGTGCCCCAGACCCTCGCCGAAGGCGACTTCAACGGCGACGGCAACGTCGACATCGCCGTAGGCAACCTCAACTCCAACAACGTTGGCATCTACCTCGGCAAAGGCGACGGCACCTTCGCCGCCGCCGTCACCTACCCCGTCGGCAAAGCCCCCCAAGGTGTCTCCATCGGTGACTTCAACGCCGACGGCAAAGACGACCTCGCCGTCGTCAACAGCACCGATAACACCGTCTCCATCCTGCTCGGCAACGGCGACGGAACCTTCGCCACCCAGGTCACCTACCCCGTCGGCGCAGACCCAGTCGGCATCGTCGTCGCTGACTTCAACGGCGACGGCAAACAAGACATCTCCATCGGCAACACCGCCCAGTCCGCCCTCACCCAGTCCATCCTTCTCGGCAACGGCGACGGCACCTTCCAACCTCAGCTCACCTTCAAGACCGGAAACTTCCCCTACGGCGAAGCCGTAGCCGACTTCGACCGCGACGGCTACCCCGACCTCGCCATCGCCAACTTCTCAGACGCCACCGCCACCATCTTCCTCAGCAAAGTCACCCAGACCGCCATCGCCACCCTGGCCAACGTAGCCGTCACCGGAGGCACCGCCGCCCACAACGCCACCGCCTCATACCCCGGCGACACCAACTTCAACGCCTCCACCTCCACCGCCATCCCCCTCACCCCCGCCACCCGCCTTGCCACGACCACCACCCTCACCGTCATCCCCACCACCCAGGCCGCGGGCAGCCCCGTCAACCTCTCCGTCGCCGTCGCCGCCATGCAATCGAGCGGCGCCTCCACGCAATCGAGCGGCACCCCCACCGGCCTTGTTCCTACTGGAACCGTCACCTACACCAACGTAGCCGTCACCCCCAACGTCGTCGTCGGCACCGTCACCCTTGGCAGCGCGGGAACCGGTGTCTTCGGAGCCTACTTCCAGGCCGGCACCTACTCCATCGTCGCCACCTACTCCGGCGACACCGCCTTCGCCCCCCAGCACCAGCGCCCCCCAAACCCTCACCATCACCGCCGCCCCCACCACGACGGCTCTCACCCTCTCTGCCGCCACCCTCACGGCCAGCCAGTCTGAAACCCTCACCGCCACCATCTCCGGCCAGACCCTCGCCCCCCAAACCGGCTCCGTCACTTTCTCAGACCAGAACGGCACCCTCGGCACCGTTAGCGTCACCGCCACCACCAGCGGCAGCACCGCGGCCCTATCCCTCACTACCCTCGCCACCGGCACGCACCAGATCACCGCCAGATACTCCGGCGACTCCAACGACGCCACCAGCACCAGCGCCCCCCAAACCGTCACGGTTAACGCCGCCGGAGGCAACGCCAGCAGAACGGCGTTAGCCGTCTCCGCCGCCACCATCACTGCCGGCCAGCCGGAGACGCTCACCGCCACAGTCACCGGCACGACGGAAGGCGGTCTCACCGGCACCGTCACCTTCGCCGACCAGAACGGAATCCTTGGCAGCAGTTCTACCGCCTCGACCAACCAGGGGACCGCCACCGCAAGCCTGACACTCTCAACCCTGTCGGTCGGTTCGCACCAGATCACCGCAACCTTCGGCGGCAACACCGTCTTCGTCACCAGCACCAGCGCCGCCCAGACCGTCACCGTGAATGCCGCCACGACTACAGCCCAACCCACCACCATCTCCCTCAATGCAAGCTATTACTCTGCCAGCTACAAGGCACCCGACACCTTCGTCGCAGTCGTCCAGTTTCCTGCCACCGGCGTCTTCGTCACTAGCGGCCAGGTCATCCTCTGCAACGCCAACGCGGTCCGATGCGCGCCGGAGTTTGCCCTCGCCACCGCCCAGATCGATATCCATGCCCTCGCCACCTTTCATCTCACCCTGGGCGCGATCGGCAACCACTCCTATAAAGCCGTCTTCCTCGGCACTCAGACCGCCCTTCCCTCAACCTCTGCCACCCTCACCACCCCCGTCACCGGCACTTACGCTGACACCACCACCCTCACCGCCTCCGGCAACCCCGGCGCTTACAGCCTCACCGCAACAACCACCGGCCTCGCCACCACCGCACCCACCGGCCTCGTAAGCTTCAACGACACCACCGCAAACACCTCCCTCGGGACTGCTGCCCTTGGTACCCCCACTTCCACCTTCGGCCAGGTCCAGGCCGGGGGTTCACCCATCACCGTAGGCTACGAGTACGACGGAGCGACCGCCGACCTGAACGGCGACGGCTTCCCCGACATCGTTGGCGTGAGCGCCAGCGCTAACGGAAGTCTCGGCAGGGTCGACGTTCTGCTTGGCAAAGGCGACGGCACCTTCAATCCAGTCCTCCAGACAGCCGTCAACATTGCTGCCACCCGCATCTCCGTTGGAGATCTGAATGACGATGGTGTACCTGACCTGGTTGTCACCGGAAACGGCAATGCCATCCTCGTGCTGATCGGTAACGGAGATGGGACCTATAAACCTGGGGTCAGCTACGCCGGCGCAGGTTCCACGAATCCATCCAGCGGTTTCGAAGAGGCGAGAATCACTGATCTCAACCACGATGGCTTTGCCGACATCGTTGCAGTGGACTCCTCCACCGCGACGGCTAGTATCTTCCTCGGAAACGGGGACGGAACCTTCCAGCAAGGCAGCGCTCTGACTGCCTCGCAAGCGTCCGGGCCGCTGACCGTCGGAGACTTCAACCAGGATGGGTTCACGGATCTCGCAGTTCTGGGAAATGAAGGAGTAACAATTTTCCTCGGAGCGGGCGACGGTACCTTCACGACGAGAGCGACCTACGTAGCGGGTTCCCAAGACGGTGATGTTAAGGTCGGTGACTTCAACGGTGACGGGGTCGATGATCTTGCTGTTGGCAATCTCACCGCTAACACTGTCGACGTCCTGATCGGCACAGGTGACGGGACCTTCGCTTCAAAGGTCTCTTATACGGTGGGCGGAGCCCCGAAGCGCATCTCGATCGCCGATTTCAACCAGGATGGAAGGCAGGACATCGCTTCTGCGGGCTTCACCGCGACCGCGCAGCCCACGCTTAGCTATTTGCTCGGGAATGGCGATGGTACCTTCGCGCCTCAGCTCTCCTC
Source organism: uncultured Granulicella sp. (assembly GCA_964282815.2). Classification (GTDB taxonomy): domain Bacteria; phylum Acidobacteriota; class Terriglobia; order Terriglobales; family Acidobacteriaceae; genus Edaphobacter. Next base: position 589,337 of record CBDIOH010000006.1, on the reverse strand, counting down.
GAGCGCCAACTATCCCGTGAACATTCCCGCTGCCGACTTCAACGGCGACGGATTGCCGGACCTGGCAATGCTCACTGATCAGAGCAGCACAACCTCCGTCACGGTCTATCTCTCTCAAATTACCCAGACCACCACCGCCACCCTCAACAACATCGCAATCGCCGCCCCCACCGGCACCCACCAGATCACCGCCTCCTACCCCGGCGACACCAACTTCGCCGCCAGCACCTCCACGGCGATCCCCCTCATCAACTCCACTCTCCCCGCAACTTCAACCGCTCTCACCATCGCCCCAGCCCCGCAGACCGTTGGGAGCCCGGTCACCTTCACCGTCCGCATCGCCGCTCCTAACTCCCCCACCGCAATCCCGACCGGCACCGTAACCCTCACCTACACCGGTACCACCTCCGGCACCCTCGCCACGGGCACCCTCACTGCCGGAGTCGCAACTCTTACCTCAAGCGCTCTCCCCGTGGGCGCTTACAGCATCACCGCAATCTATAGCGGAAGCACCGCCTTCGCCCCAAGCACCAGCACTGCCCAACCCCTCACCATCACCGCCTCCACCTCTATCACCAACCTAGCCATCTCCGCCGCAAACCTCACTGTCGGCCAGACCGAAACCCTCACCGCCACCATCGTCGGCATCTCCGGCCTGCCGCCCACCGGAACCGTCACCTTCTTCGACGGCACGACCTCACTCGGCTCCTCGCCCATCACTACGAACGCCGCAGCCAGCACAGCCACCCTGGCCCTCACCACGCTCACTGCCGGCACCCACCCCATCACCGCCCGCTACTTGGGCGACGCCAACTACCTCACCAGCGCCAGCCCCATCCAGACCGTCACCGTAGGCTTCCAGACCACAACCACCACCCTCCAGGCCACCCCCGCAACCCTCGCCCTCGGAGCCACAGAAACCCTTACCGCCGTCATCACCGGCGGCACCATCCCACCTCAAACCGGCTCCGTCACCTTCTTTGACGGCACCACTACTCTCGGCACGGTCAACGTCACCGCAAACGCAACAGGCTCAACCGCGACCTTCACCACCAAAACCCTTTCCATCGGCACCCACCAGATCACCGCCCGCTACTCTGGCGACACCACCTACGCCACCAGCGTCAGCACCGCCCAAACCGTTACCGTCACCAACTCCGCCACCACCGTAACGCTCACACCCTCAGCCGCCGCCATCACCGCCATTCAGTCGGAAACTCTGACAGCAACCATCCTCGGCGGGTCAACCCCGGTGGAGACCGGTACCGTCACCTTCGCCGACCAGACCGGAACCCTCGGCGCGGCCAACGTCACCCCAACCACAACCGGTTCCGTCGCAACCCTCACCTTACCCACCCTCTCCGTCCTGACTCACCAGATCACCGCCCGCTACTCCGGCGACACCAACTACGCCGCCGCCACCACCAGCCTCGCGGTCCCCGTCGTCGTCTCCCTAGCCCCCCAGACCATCACCTTCCCCGCCATCCCGGATCACCACGTCTTTGACTCCGCCTTCACCCTCATGGCAACCTCCACCTCCAACCTGCCGGTAACCTTCTCTGTCGTCTCCGGCCCAGCCACGCTCTCCGGCGCAAGCGTCACCGTGACCGGCCCCGGAACGGTCGTCCTCCAGGCCACTCAGACCGGCAACGCCTCCTACGCCGCCGCCACCCCCCGCCACCCAAAGCTTTAACGTCGCGTACCTCATCCCCAGCCCTCACCTCCATCACTCCCAACTCCGGAGTCGTCGGCAACGGCGACACCCCCATCACCCTTACTGGCACCAACTTCGCCTCCACCGACCAGGTCCTGCTCAACGGCGCCGTGATCGCCTCGAAGTACCTCAACGCGACGACCCTCACCGCCACCGCCCCAGCCAGCTTCTTCGCCGCCCTCACCACCGGCCTCGTCAGCGTTCATGACACCGCCTCGAGCCTCACCACCGGAACCGTCAATCTCACCGTCACCACGCAACCTGGCATCACCTTTACCGGTCCCAGCACCTCAAGCTCCGGCCAGCAGCCCACCCTTAGCTTCATCCTCCAGAACCCCTACGCCGTCACCCTCACCGGAACCATCACCCTGACCTTCGCCCCCAGCTCCAGCACCCTCAGCGATGACCCGACAGTAGTCTTCGCCAACGGAACCCGGACCATCACCTACTCAATCCCTGCGAACTCCACCGCCACCCCCACGATCCAGCTTCAGACCGGGAGTGTCTCTGGCGTCGCCACCGTCACCCTCACCGTCACCGCTGGCGGCGTCAACCTCAACCTGCCGACGGTCGCACCCGTCGTCATCACCATCCCACCCGCAGCCCCGACGGTCACCTCGGTTAACCCCCTGGTCCGAAACGGGAATAACCTCACCGTCTCCTTCGTCGGCTTCTCGAACACCCGCGAGGCCACCAAGGCCATCTTCCACTTCACCCCGGTCGCCGGCGGAAGCCTCGCCACCACCGACGTCACCGTGGACGTCACCCAGGACTTCGCCACCTACTACAGCAATACCGCCGCCTCCGCTCAGTACGGCTCGAGCTTCACCTACTCCCAGCCCTTCACCCTCAGCCAGGACGCCGGCATCATCCAAAGCGTCACCGTCACCCTGGTCAATAGCATCGGAACTTCCACTCCGGCTCCCATCCAGTAGCTGAAAACTGCCTGAAAAAAGTCGGAATTCAGCAACGCACGTCAAAGGCCAAAAAACCACAAGTCCGGACCTAAAGTCTGTTTTCGGAAGACTTTACGCGATTCTGGTGCGGGGAGGGGGGTCCCCGCTACTGTCCGGACATCGAGTAGGGTGGCTCCAGCTTGCGCATCGACCATGCCGCCTTCTCCTTGCTCGACATCGTAAATTTCAGCTCGCCCCCATGCATCAGCTCCGCATGCTCCAGGTAAGTCCGTTCCACCGGCTTCCCATTCAGAGTCACCGCCGCGACATACTCACCCTTGCCGCTCGCCACCACCTTCAACGTCCGGCCGCTCGGCAGGTGGATCGTCGCTCGCTCCACAAACGGCCGCCCAATCACATACTGGTTTGAGCCTGGTGCAACCGGATAGAACCCCAGAGCCGTAAAGATCAGCCAAGCCGACATCTGCCCCAGGTCATCGTTCCCCACCAAACCATCCGGAGTTGGCTTGTATTGGGACTCCACAATCTGCCGCAGTCGCTCCTGCGTCCGCATCTGCGCCCTCGCATAGTCATAGAGATACGCCAAATGGTGGCTCGGCTCATTGCCATGGATGTACTGCCCGATCATCCCGCTGATGTCCTCCACATCCGCATACGCCTTCGGGTCCACCCTGGCGTCGAACATCCCGTCCAGCTTCGCCACCAGCCTCTCCGGCCCACCCAGCAGCCCGATCAGCCCCGCCACATCCTGCGGCTGATACCACGAGTACTGCCAGCTGTTCCCCTCCGTAAAGCCACTCTCCGCACCCGCCCTCGCCGGGTCAAACCCCACCCGGTACCCCCCATCCGCACCACGCGGCTCCACAAACCCATCTTTTATGTTGAAAGTATTGCGCCAATATCCAGCCCGTTTCTGGAACTCAGTAGCCACATCCTTGTGCTCCATCGCGGTTGCCAGACGCCAGATGGTCCAATCGTCGAACGAGTACTCCATCGTCTTAGAAGCCGCCTCGCCGTCATGATCGACAGGTACATAACCTAGCTTCATGTACTGGTCCAGGTTTCCGTATGGCCCGTAGGTTGCGCTCGCCACGACTGCATTGAGTGCCTCCTCCCGGTCAAATCCCTCGATGCCCTTCATAGCCGCATCCACAATCTCCGGCACCGCATGGTAGCCAATCATGCACCACGTCTCAATCCCCTGGAACTGCCACACCGGCAGGATCCCGAACGGCGACTCCTTCCACGAGGCCAGCAGGGAATTGATCAGGTCGCTCGTCCGCTGCTCCGGCTCGATCAGGGTCATCAACGGCTGCTCCGCCCGGTATGTATCCCAAAGCGACAGGCTCGACACATACCCAAACCCCTTCGCATAGTGGACCTGATTGTCAGGTCCCCGGTACCCTCCATCCACATCCATGCTCGCACTCGGCGCGAGCAGCGCATGATAGAGCGCTGTATAAAGACTCTTCTCCATCGCAGGCGAAGCCTGGAACTCCACTCGGGCGATTTCCTTGCGCCACGCCTCGGTTGCCGTTCGCCGCGTCTGATCGAAGTCGAATCCGGCAGTCTCCGCATCCATGTTCGCGATCGCCGCGTCTTCGCTTACCGGCGAGAGTGCCACCTTCACAACCAGCGCTTGCGTACTCGGAGCGAAATCAAATACGCCAACCAAGCCGCGCCCCTCCACAGCTCGGGTATTCTGCGGAGAGTTCCCGGGACTCTTGAAGCCTCTATACTCCAGAGGCAAAGGCTCCTTATCGTAAAGGCTGCTCTGGAGGACCGGCCGGGAGAACCGGATCGCATAATAGAGCTGTCGCCCCGGAGCCCATCCTCGCGTCTCTCGCATTCCAGTCACTGTGCCATCCGCCCTGACTCGTAGTCGTGACCACAGCACTTTTCCCGGATAGTTATAGATCGAGGATCGTAGATCCAGAAGCACGTGGGCTGGCTTATCCGCAGGGTAGCTATACCGGTGCATTCCCACGTGACTCGTAGCTGTCAACTCGACTCGCACGCCATAGTCCTGTAAGGTGACGGCATAATAGCCAGGCTCAGCAATCTCCTCGTCATGGCTGAAACGTGAGCGATATCCCGACAAAGGCTGATCGATCTCCCCAGGTTCTGTTCGTACCTCGCCCGAGATAGGTTGGAGAAGCACGTCGCCAAGGTCTGAATGTCCGGCCCCGGAGAAGTGCGTGTGAGAGAAGCCGAGAATGGTCGTATCCTCAAATCGGTAGCCCGCTGCCCACTTATAACTTTGTTTAAAATTTCGGATCTGAGTATCCGGCGAGAGCTGAACCATGCCGAATGGCATCGTCGCTCCGGGAAACGTATGTCCGTCCGCCCCCGTCCCAATAAATGCATCGACTTCGCGGAGCTTTGAGCCTCTTGGAATCTGCGCAAGCGTAGTGGAACCAATCGCTAGGAGAACCAAGGGAAGAGAGCGTGTGAATAATCCTGTTTTTGTCATCGCTGCTCTCCTCATTACGTCGCTGCGTCGCGAACAAGCTGTCACGCAGACCATCTGTATCTACTCATTTTGTGGTTCTTATATTTAGCTCTGATCGCGTCAGAATCCGCGAAACTCTCTTTATCATACTGTCGCGAGAACGCTTCATTGAGCGACAAAGACCTTCAGCGGAAATCAGAAGAAGCCTATTTAGAAAAGCAAACGCATTGTTCAAGGATAGAATCCCGTATTCCTGCAGGATCTCCGGGTACTCTGACTGTATGCTCAATCTCGTAAACCTCGGCCGTCCATCTACTAGACTCCGTCGAAGTCTTCCTTTCGTTCTGAGCGTCGTCTTGTTCGCGGCTTCAAAGTGTCTTCTGGCGCAGGCAGCGCCTGCCGCGAGTCGCAGTTTGGATGTTGTAGTCTTCGCTGAATATGAGAGACTGTCTCCTGATTACGGCCCCTCACTCAACGGGCTCACGGCTGGGTTGGATATTGGACATCCAATCCATATCCGCTGGATTCTCCCCGCTCTCGAGATCCGCACTAACTACGCAGGTGAAACGGTCGCAGTCGGGGAGGAATCCATTGCAGGTGGCTTAGAGCTCGGGCTCAAACTGGTTCCATCCCCGCGTATTCGGCCCTACCTTAACTTCTTGGTTGGAGCAGGTCAAATCAACTTTAACAATGCACCGCCATACACAAAGGACAACTCGGTGCTGTATCAATACGGTGCCGGCATCGACTATGAAATCGTTACAAATTTCGCGCTGAGGGCGGAGTTTCAGCACCAGAACTGGGACTTGGGAAGATTACTCCAAGGCAACGACACCCTGACTCCTTCTTCGTTCAATGTAGGACTTAGCTATCGTATTCCCTCCCTCCATCGTAAGTAAGCTCCGATGGAAGTGCGATGCGTAAGCGAACGGATCGCCCGGTAAAAAGCAGGCTCGCGGTTAGGGTGAGCGACCGGCGTTAGCAACTTTCTATTCCCTTTTCTATTTCTGCTCCATCTGGCTCGTTGGAGCAGGTAGACCAGTTCGCGCTGAGACGGTGGAAGTCGCGGCTGTCACGCTAAAGTTCAGTGGCCCGAAGGATTTGGAGACGCCGCTGCTATCTATAGCTGTAACCGTCACTTGATGTGCTCCTTGCGACAGCGACGAGACAGGATAAGTCAGGTTATAGCCTGAGTCCAGATAGCTTCCATTGTTGAAAGCGCTCGCAACATCAGGCCTTGCAATCCCCGTCACAGGCTTTCCTACAGACACTCCATCGATGCTGACGGAAACGTTTGACAAGGGAGCTCCGTCGATTGAGTCAGCGACCCAACCACCAACCAGCAGACTGTCGGTTTGCTGGATGCTCGAGCCGTAGCTTGTGGCATCCTCGGCCATCTCAAGGTTGCCGGCAAGGATGGGTGTAACGGGTCCTACGGTGAAGGTGACTGGGCCGAATGTTTTCGTAACGCCGCTGCTATCAACAAGCGTGACCGTTACCTGGTGAGTTCCGCTTGAAAGCGAGGACACAGGATAGGAGAAGTTGTAGCCAGAGTTGAGGTACGCCTGATTATTGAAGGCGCTTGCCACATCGGGTCGTGCAAAACCGACCGTCGGCTTGCCTACCTGTATTCCGTCGATGCTGATACTGATGTTGTTCAGTGGAGCACCGTCGAAGGAGTCCGCAGCCCATCCGCCTACCAGTAGACTGTCCGACAACGGAACGCTTGGACCATAGTTCTTGGCATCTCCGACTAGTTCTAGGTTGCCGAGTATCGTAGGTGCTGCTGCAGTCACGGTGAAGGTCAATGGGCCGAAGCTCTTAGAGACACCGCTGCTGTCCACAGCAGTAACGACTGCCTGGTGGGAGCCAAGCGAAAGCGACGACGCCGGATAACTTAGCTTGTAACCCGAATTTAGATACGCCTGATTGTTGAAAGCACTCGCTACATCGGGCCGGGCAATGCCGGCCGTTGGTTTGCCAACGGACGTACCGTCAATCGTAACTTCGATGTTAGACAGCGGAGCACCATCGAGAGAGTCTGCAACCCAACCGCTGACGTAGAGCGTATCTCCTACCGGCACTGTGGAAGTATTCGTTACTGAATCGGATGCCGCCTCCAGATTTCCCAAAAGGACCGGGGTGGTGGCACCCACTTTGAAGGTAAGTGGTCCAAACGTCGTTGAAGCCCCCTGGCTGTCAACAGCAGTCACTATCACCTGGTGGGACCCAACCGATAGCGATGAAGCTGGATACGTCAATTTATAACCTGAGTTGAGATACGACTGATTGCTGAATGCGCTCGCCACGTCAGGTCGTGCGAGACCCAGCGTCGGCGCTCCGACTGCCGTACCGTCAATCCGTACCGTGACGTTGGATAAGGGAGAGCCGTCAACAGCATCAGCTACCCAACCGCTCATCAAGAGAGAATCTGACTTGGGCAGAGTGGTGCTGTAGGTCGTCGCGTCCACTGCTATCTCAAAGTTTCCGAAGGGTGCTCCGCCTGAGACGGTGACGGTCTGCGCCGGCGAGGTCGACGGAGCGTCATTTGCTCCATCACCCTCGAAATACGCGACGATGCTGTTGCTGCCTGCGGAGAGACTGGACGCATTGACGTAAACCTGGGCCGTGCCTTGACAGGAAGTACTCGCTCCGGTGCCCGTGCACGTAGAAGTGATCGTGCCGGTATCGAGGTACTTCCCGGAAGTGGATCCAACAAAGAAGGCAACGAGGCCCGCCGGCGCGACAGTTCCTCCCCGCCCTGTGGCGACCACAGTTGCAGTGAGAGTGACTGTTCCGGAACTCGAGATCGTCGTTGCGCTCGCGGTCAAACTGGTGTTCGTGGGAAACGTAGCATTGGCACTGTTCCAACCCTGGACCAGGGCGTTGATGTTCAAGCTCCCCAGGCCAGTCGCGTCATCGTAGCCCGGGCTTGCTGTGTAGCCGAGGATCCCAGCCGCAGGATCGGTGCCTGGAACCGTGTTAACTCCATAGGAGCCTCCGCCATTTCCGGCAAAGCAATCGACAGAACCCGCAAGGCAGGGCTGATACATGCCAGGTGTGATCAATCCGCCTTGAAGACTGGGCATGTCGTTGGAGACGTCATAAAAGATGCACGAGTCGGGCGGCCGCTGCCCGGGAACTACCGCAGAGCCTGAGCATTGGTTAAGGCGCTGCCCTGGATTCCCCGGTGTTCCATACTCCTGCGCCGCAAGGCCGTAGAGCGTGTAGTTTGCCTGTCCCTGTCTCTGACCGGTCTTCTGGTTGACAAGCGCCATCAGACCCGCGACCTGCGGAGCGACAAACGAGGTGCCACCACCGCCCAAGAAGCCCGCGTCGTACTCCCCTTTTGTGCATGCACCCAGGTCCGATTCGCAATACGGGAGGAAGTGAGACCAGAAACCGTTTGAAGCGAAGAGGGAGACGTCTGGAAGATTGCGATATGTCGTCGACACTGAGTTCAGCCCGACTCCATACACGTTCTGCCAGGTGGGAATCGTATTGAAGGTGCTAATTCCGCCCGCTCCCCCAGCGACTGACACCAGCCCATCCGTGTTGGCTTGGCTGTTGCTGCAGATCGCTTCAGGGGTGTAAATGCTGCCGTAAGTCGTGTCACCCGCACTTTGCAGGTAAGAAGCATAAAGAATATTGGAGCAGAGTCCCGCCCAGGTGGTCTCAGGAATGTAGGTGACCGCAGAGGAGAAGCCTGTGATGTTGTTGTCGTTCCACCAGGTCTCCACCGGAGTCGTAGTGTAACCGTTCGACTCGTAAAGGTCGCCGAAATCAGTTCCGCCTGCGGAGATGTTGTAGGCTGACGCACCGAATCCGTTCACGGACGGCGGCAGGGTTAGAGCTGTCGAGATGGACTGATTTTGATAGCACTGCTCAGCTCCGCCGTCTCCAGAGGACACTACTGGCGTGATCCCCTCCGCAGCGAACTGCTCCCACTGATTGTTATAGTAGCCGACACCGGTCGTGCTCGAGGACGTCATGTCCGCTTCACACTCTCCGTAACTGAGGCTGGCCGCGCTCACAGAACCGTACAGATAATTGGCAATGTACTGGGCACTATGGTCGATTCCAAGGCTGCCAAGCGTAAAGCCATCGCCATTCGACTGAGTTCCGCCGCAAGCAACAAAGTCGATGATCGCATTTGGAGCCGCCGTGCCGGCCCATTGCAGGTCGATATCGGCTTCCGATTCTTCTAAACTCTGACTGCCCTGTGGCAAGGACACCGGTGCAAAGCAGGAAGCGTAGTTGCCCAAGCCGCTGTCCGAACCAACGAGATAGTTGACTCCGCCGTTTGTAGTATTCGGTGTTGACGGATAGGCAGGAAGGCCGAAGAACGAACGGAATGTATCGACGTCAGCGGGGACAACCTGAGCCTCTTCTATGACCGCTATTGTCTGACCTGCGCCAGTGATCCCGGCCTGAAGCAGCTGGTTTTCGTTGTAGACGGTATAGAAGTCCTGCGGTCCGAGCTCGTAGTAGCCTGAGCCACTATTGAAGTTGGCTACTGGACCCGTGGCGCTTCCCTTAACCTTGTTGATCTTGCCTGTCTTGGCATCCCGCTTGAAGATGCCGACGTTCTTTGCCAGCGGCCTGGGGCCGAAGTCATCGAGTTTGTGCAGGCCTCCTATGACAGGGGCAAGTGCGTCTGGGATCTGCGGATCGTTCGTCGTGGCCATGTGCTGTTCGCCGTTGATACTTACATGGTGGATGTTCACTCCGAACGCGCTGCGAAGCTGTCCGACCGTTCCTTGGAATGAGATATGAGTCTTTGAAGGGACCACATCAAGCACGGTGAAGCCTTTGCTCTCCAACCAGGTCTTCACCGCTGCGACATCGGAATCAGCAGGGCCGAACCGTGCACCGAACTGTGCGGGCGTAAGCCACTGATGAAAGTTGTCCGAGTTACGATTGTGCATCTGGTCTACGAGAGCATCGAGATCCGCCTGCTGCTTGGCGGTGCGTGTCAGCATGAGCATGATAGGCCCGGTTTTCTGGCTGTCTTCAACCGCGCCATGATCTTTGGCAAGGCGTAAGAATGGGCGCACATGCCCGGAGAGTAGGGTGCGGCGGGTCTCATCAACCTTTGCAGTAATTCGAGGAGCAATGCCTTTGTTTGAGCTGGGGAGAAGCGAATCAGCTGCGGCGAGCCGGGAGGATTCACCGGAGGTCGGACCTGCAGTCTGGGCGACTGAGCTTACGCTCATGGATGTGGCCGCAAACAAGAAGGACCAAGCTATTTTTTCTAAAAGGCTAATCATGAGTTCCTCTATCGGAAGCTTCTTTATGGGAAAAACAAATGGCGCATGCGTGAATGACTCGCCAATCGGCGGGAAGCTCAACGGGGGTTGAAGGACAACAGTCCTGGACTGCCCAGAAGTCTGCCCGTGAGCGCGATTCGAGCAAAAGTATGTCAGTGTACGAGGCGTCGCTGCTGGAGGCGGTGCCGGGTATCAAACTCGATTCTGCTCCATAACGATGGATCTTTTGTTCTCAACCCGGGGCTAGACTATCGGACCGCGAAGTGTCTCACTATGACACTTTCCGGTACATGCCCCGAACGATAGAAATAGTTGTGGAGTTTGATTCCCAAACGGGAATGTGCCGCGGTTTCATCCAGAGAGCGCCCATTTTGGATGAGCTTTCGATCGTTTTCGAGGAGGCTTATACTGTCGAAGTGAGCAAGACCTTCTATATCGAGACCTTCGGCTGCCAGATGAATGCGCACGACTCCGAAAAAGTGGTGGGGACTCTGGAGTCACAGGGGTATGCGCAGGTTCAGGACGAAGCGGAGGCAGGGCTGATCCTATACAACACCTGCTCCATCCGCGACAAGGCCGAACAAAAGGTCTTTCACAGGTTAAATGAGTACAAGAAGCTACAAGGCGAAGGAAAGCGGTTCGCCGTGATCGGGTGCGTGGCGCAGCAGGAGGGCGAAAAGATCTTCGACCGTGCTCCTTATGTGTCGATCGTGGCTGGCTCCGCCAGCTACAGGAATCTGCCTGGGATGCTGGCGCGGCTGGAGCGTGGGGACCAGCGGATTACCGGACTCGACGATAAGAAGACGACGGAAACCTTCGAGACGCCGTTTGTAGCACGGACAAACCAGCATCGCGGATACATCACCATTATTGAAGGTTGCGATAAGTTCTGCGCTTACTGCGTTGTGCCGTATACACGCGGGAATGAGCGCAGCCGCACGGCCGCGGGTGTGATGGACGAGGCTCGGAGGATGGCGGACGCGGGGTACACCGAGATCCAGCTGCTGGGACAAAATGTGAACTCTTACAAAGACCCGAGCGGGAGCAAGACGTTTGCGGAGCTGCTGCACAGCGTGGGGACCATCCCGGGTATCCGCCGGGTGCGGTTTACAACCTCGCACCCAAGAGACTTCACGAAGGATATTGTCGAGGTAATCGATGCCACACCGACGCTTTGCGACCATGTGCATCTGCCGGTGCAGTCCGGGTCTACGGCTGTGCTGAAGGCGATGGCGCGAGAGTATACGCGGGAGTGGTACCTGGAACGGATCAGCTGGATCAAGGCGGCAAAGCGGGATATCTCAATGACGTCCGACATCATTGTCGGATTCCCGGGTGAAACCGAAGCAGACCTGGAGGAGACGGCGACGCTTCTCGAACTGGTTGGCTATGACGCGATCTTTGCGTTCAAGTACTCGCCGCGTCCGAATACGCCTGCGGTCTCGATGGCGGATTCAATCTCCGATGAGGTCAAGGCGGCGCGGCTGCAGGTGCTGCTCGATCGCCAGCGGGAGATTCAGCGGGTGAGCTATGGGCGGCATGTGGGGCAGGTGCTGGAGGTGATGGTGGAGGGACATAACCGGCAGCGGAATCAAGTTGTTGGGCGCACTTCGCAGAATAAGACACTGAACTTTACGACGGTCCAGCCGATCATGCCGGCCCTGGGGAGCTATCAGCAGGTTCGCGTGACGCAGGCGTTTCCTAACAGCCTCCTTGGCGAGGCCGTGGCGGCACTCTGATGGCTGAGATCTTTACCGGGACCGAGATAGAGGTGCAGATTCGCGGGTTGATGCTGGACCCGGTGACGAACATGCCCATTATCGTGCTCAAGGACATTGCGAGCGATCTGGTGCTGCCCATCTGGGTTGGCGTTTTTGAGGCGAATGCGATTGCTTTGGAGCTGGAGAAAACGGCTACGCCCCGGCCCATGACGCATGATCTGCTTCGGAATGTGGCTCGGGGGTTGGGCGGGGTTGTGACGAAGGTGGTCGTCAGCGACCTGCGGGAGGATACCTTCTATGCCACGATCTGGATGGAGCAGGCGGGGGAGGAAGTGACGCTGGATGCGCGGCCAAGTGACGCAATTGCCCTGGCGCTGCGTTGGGATTGCCCGATCTTTGTCAGCACGAGTGTGCTGGGCCGGTCGCGGCAAGGGAATGATCCGGGAGCGAATGTGAACGCGGAGGAGCTTCGGCGGTGGCTTGAAAACCTGAACGAGGACGACACCGGACAATACAAGATGTAGACCCTCCCCCCGTTGGATAAAGTACGCAAAGTCTTCAAAGGAGAGACTTTAGGTCCGGACTTCGTTTTGCACGTACGCCGGGAAAATTACCCTGAGGTTACCCGGACTTGCCTTACTGTGGACACAGAGTACGCAGGTGGGTGAAGAACTCCGGGAAGGAGATGGCGGCAGCTTCGGCTCCCTGGATCTCGGATTCGGAGGTGGCGCGGAGAGCGGCGATCGCGAAGGCCATGGCGATCCGATGGTCTGATCCGGAGTCGATCTGAGCTCCGTGGAGGGTTTGATTGCCGGGGATTTCCAGGCCGTCCGGGTGCTCGGTAAAGGTTGCGCCCATGGTACGCAGGTTCTTTGCGACGAGATCGATGCGATCCGACTCCTTGACGCGGAGCTCCTGCGCGTCGCGGATGACCATGCCGTAGGGAGTGTAGGGGGCGATGGCGGCGAGAACGGGGAGCTCGTCGATGAGCTGCGCGGTGAGGGTGGCGGAGATTTCGAGCGGCTTGCGGTCGCGGACGGGGCCGCCTCCATTGACCTGAATGGTGCCGACGAGTTCGCCGTGGTGCTCCTCTATATTGAGGACGCGAATTTTGGCTCCGAGGGCCGTGACTACGTCGAGCAGGGCGGAACGGGTTGGGTTCATGCCGAGGGCGTCCAGGATCAGGTTCGAGCCGGGGAAGAGGACGGCGGCGCAGAGGAAGAAGGCGGCCGAGGAGAGGTCGCCGGGAATGGTGGCGTCGGTGGCATTGAGCTTTTGTCCGCCGGGAATGCTAAGGGTTTGGCCGGTACGGGTGAGGGTGGCTCCGAAGGCTTTGAGGGCGTGCTCGGAGTGGTCGCGGGTGCGAACGGTTTCGAAGAGCGAGGTGGTTCCGTGTGCCTGAAGGCCGGCGAAGAGGACGGCGGTTTTGACCTGAGCGGAGGAGATGGGAGTATCGAAGGCAACGGCGGTGAGCGGGCCTCCGTGGACGGTTATGGGGGCGTGGCCTTCTGTTAAATCGATCTTTGCGCCCATCTGCCCGAGGGGTTTGCGGATCCGCTCCATGGGGCGCTGTGTGAGGGAGTGGTCGCCGATGAAGGTGAAGGTGCGGGAATGCGGGGCGACGAGGCCGGCGAGCATGCGCATGGTCGAGCCGGAGTTGCCGCAATTGAGTGGGTCGGATGGCTGATGAAAGGCTCCGGCGGTGCCGATAATCTCGATGTGCGTGGGTTGAACGGTCACCTGAGCGCCCAAGGCGCGCATACAGGCCAAGGAACTGTGCGGGTCTGCGCCAGTGGAGAAGTTGGAGAGGCGCGTGGTGCCTTCGGCGAGGCCGGCGAGCATGGCGTAACGGTGCGAGATGGACTTGTCACCGGGGAGAACGAGAGAGCCTTCGAGCGTTTGGGCGGGACGGATGACTTCTGAGGACATTGCTTTGAGTTTAGAAGAGAATGGAGAGGCGTGTTGAGTGGCTAGGTAAGTGGTCAGCGACTGCCGTTCGCCCCCGCCACTGACGACGCGAGACATACCACTTGTCACGAAGCACCCCAGAGGGGCTGCCCCTGTCACCGGAATTTGGCATTACCTTTCGGCTTGAAATCGTTAGAATGGAAAAACGTTATGGACGAGGACCCGTCCAAGCTCGTGTAGGCCAGTAACCCGCGGGCCAGCAGATTTATGGGAGCTTTAACTTGAAATTTTTCTCTTCGAAGACCGTTTCTCTGAAGGTACGTACTCTGGCGCTGGGCGCCGTGGCTGCGCTTGCTCTCTCCTCCCCGTTCAGCTTTGCGGCTGAGCTTTCCAATGACGGGAAGGCGGCGATTCCCAAGGATGTGCAGCAGATCATTGTGGTGGACTACCGGGCCATGCAGAACTCCTCTGCGGCGATGAGTCTGAAGGACCGGGTGCTTCCGCCGGAGTTGAAGCGGCTGGAGACGGCCTTGAAGAGCAGCGGGCTGAAGGTGGATCAGGATGCGGATACGCTGGCATTTGCCTCGTTTCGCGCGGGAGAGCCGGGCAAGGAAGGGACGCGGATCGTGGGAGTGGCGCAGGGTCAGTTCCATACCGGGACGATCATGGCGAACTTTGCCAAGAACAAGACGAAAGGTGTGGCGCGGCGGGATAACGTGATCTATCCGCTGGGCTCGGCGGGCATGAGCGTCTGCTTCCTGAACCAGACAACGATGGTCTTTGGCGATAAGGACGCGGTGAATGCGGCGCTGGACGCGCGCGATGGCGTCATTGGAAACATGCTGCAGAACGGCGACATGGTGAACGAGATGAAGGCTGTGGACAGCAAGGCTGTCTGGAGTCTGCTGGACCAGAAGGGCACGCAGACGATGATGAAGAGCGTACTGGGCGATGCGTCGCAGCTGGCTGATTACGATACGGTCAAGAACCGGATGAAGAGTGCTCGCTACACGATGGATTTCTCAAATGGAGTGAAGTTCGATATGGCGGTCGTCACTTCGGACACGATTACGGCTGCGACGATGGCCACGCTGATGAAGGGTGTGGCAATTATGAAGAAGACGGGCGGCGCGCCCATGGAGAAGACAGCGCTGGACTCGACGGTGATCGATTCGAACTCGGGGACACTGACGGTGGCGTACTCTTCTTCAGACAGCCAGTTTTCGAGTCTGCTGAGCTCGCCTTTGTTTCAGTCGGTGGTGAAGTAAAGAGCTGTTGAGCAAGAGCTTCTAGGGTTTTAGAACAGGAAGGCGGCATCCCTTGAGGATGCCGCCTTCTCTGTTTTGGTGCTGGTCCCGGGCCCGGTCTGAGCGCTCCGAGGCCCGGGGAGCCGCTCAGACCTTTTGCGGAGGGTGGCTCGCCTTGGCCGCTGGGGCGCCGGCGTGAGGGGTTTATCGGCTTGCGTGGCTGGGGCTTGAGTTCGGTGATCTTAGGTTGGATTGCTCTAACATTTCCGGGTTCTTCTTCGGCCCGGCCCGTGCATTGGTCCGGTGCATGGATAGTGGACTATATGCAGCCTATACAGGATTGCTGAGCCGTACGCAGGCGCTCGATACGGCAGCGAACAACCTGGCGAACGTGGGGACGACCGGCTTTCGGGCGCAGAAGGACTACTTCCGGGGGGTGCTGACGGAGAACTTCGCGGGCGGTGAGTCGGAGTCGCAGGTGGGCGACAGCGTGAATGGATTTGGAGTGCTGGGCGGCAGCCGCGCGGACTTGGGGCAGGGGCCCATGGTGATGACGGCGAATCCGCTGGATCTGGCGCTGAGCGGGCAGGGTTTTTTTGCGATCCAGACCAAGCAGGGCGTGCGGTATACGCGGGATGGATCGTTCATGCGGTCGGCTACGGGCGAGCTGCAGACGCGGGCCGGGGAGCCGGTTTTGAGCGCGGCGAATAGGCCGATCGTGATGCCGAGCGGGACGGTGGAGGTCGCGGCGGATGGGACGCTGTCTGTCGAGACCGCAGGCGGGACGGCGGTGGTGGATCAGATTGGGCTGTTCAACTTCGCCAATACGAGCGGGCTGACGGCGGAGGGTGCGAGCCGGTTCGCTCCGGCGGAAGGCCAGAAGGCGATTCCGGCGGACGCGGTGGTGAAGCAGGGAGCGGTCGAAGGAGCGAACCAGGATGCCGTGACCGGGACGATGCAGCTGGTGCTGATCCAGCGGCAGGCGGAGATGCTGCAGAAGGCGCTGGGGACGTTTGATGGCTTTGATAAGACGGCGGTGGAGCAGATTGCGCGGGTTTGAGAGGCAGCGTGAGGCAGTGCAGGGCAATGCGAGGCAGTAAGAGGCAGTGAGAAGCAAAGACAGTGAGAAGCAAAGACCAGGAGATTGGCGATGATTCGAGCTTTGTATACGGCGGCTAGCGGGATGAGCGCACAGCAGGCTGAACGCTGGACACGATTGCGAACAATCTGGCGAACTCGGCTACGGCGGGTTTCCGGAGCCGGCGCATGCAGTTTGAGGACATGGTGTACCAGAACATGATCACGCCGGGGTCGCCTTCGAGCACGCAGACGGTTTCGGCGGGGCTGCAGATTGGGCTGGGCACGCGGACGAGCGCGACCGAGATGATCCAGACGCAGGGGGACTTCAACCAGACGAACAATCCGCTGGATATTGCGATTCAGGGCGGCGGGTTTTTCCAGGTGCAGCAGCCGGACGGGACGATCGCGTATACGCGGAGCGGGGAGCTTCCATCTGAACGAGCCAGGGGACGATTGTGACGTCCGAGGGCAATCAGTTGCTGCCGGCGATCACGATTCCCTCGAATGCGACCTCGGTGACGATCTCGCAGTATGGCGTGGTGTCGGCGACGCTTCCGGGGCAGACGACGGCGGCGCAGCTGGGGACGATTGCAGCTGGCTAACTTCGCCAATCCGGGCGGGCTGAATTCGATGGGCAACAGCTTGTTTACGCAGACGCACGGCGAGCGGGAACGCGGTGACGGATGTACCGGGCGGAACTTCGGGCACGGGGACGCTGCAGCAGGGGTATCTGGAGAACTCGAACGTGGATGTGGTGACCGAGTTTGTGCAGATGATCCTGGCGCAGCGGGCGTATGAGAGCAACTCGAAGGTGGTGCATGTGGCGGACGACATGTACCAGCAGATCAACGGGATTAGTGCGGTAAGGCTGGTTCGGTAAGGAGGTCAGGGTATGACGAGGTGGATGGTTTTGCTTGGTGCGCTTGGCTTTGGAGTGGCGGTGCCGGCTTGGGCGTCTGAGCCTCCGCGCGGGTGCTTTGTGGAGCATGGCGGAGGCGGCCGCACAGACAACTGGGCGCTCGACATACAACGGCGAATGTGAGCGCGGATCGGGCGGCGCTGGGGTTTCGGCTGGAGGATCTGCGGCGGGATGCCTGCTGCAACGGCAAGAGCTGGGCGATCGTGCGGAGCTGCGATCATCCCGAGCGGCCGGCCGGTGGCTGTGGTGATGGCTGGCAATGAGGGTGTGGGATGCGGGTCCTGGCTGGACGCCGGCGTAGGTGCAGGCGGGTTGCGGCGGCAGCGGCATCTCCGGTGGTGCGGGCGGGGGCGCGGGTGCGGGTGATCGGCGGCGGATGCAGAATGTGCGGTTTGAGACGGGGCGTGGCGCAGTCGAATGGAGTGCTGGGCGAGCGGGTTCGGGTGCGGCTGCTGCGCTTCGGCGGAGGTTGGGCGAGGCTCGGCGCGGATTGCTCGCGGGTACGGTGCGGGGAACGGATTTGCTGGAACTGGAGCCATAACGATGGGAATTTTTCATGATGAACGAGGACGTGGGACAACGATTCTCGGCGATGATGTGGGGCGGCCGGAGCCGAAGCTGAAGAGCTTTGCGGCGTTGGCTACGGGGGAGTCCTGTTGCTCATGCTGGCGGTGACCCTGCAGGCGCAGTCGGGTCCGCACCGGTGCCGTCTGCGCCCGCGGCTGGGCTTCGGCAACGCTGGCCGCGCCGCCTTCAAAGCTTGCGCGCTGAAGGCGAGGATCAATCCGCCGTCGCAGAATATTGCGGCAAACAGTCTGAACGCGTACCTGACGCGGGTGCATCAGGATGGGACGGGCGAGTGCTTCGTCGCCGGGGTCGATCTGGAGCGACAACGGGCGGCTGGCGCAGCCGAGCACGGATGTGCGGGCGATGCGGCCGCATGACCTGATCTCGGTGGTGGTGAGTCGAGAGTCCTGGCGGCGTCGACGGACGGGACGGTGAAGAACTCAAGCGGCGTCCAATGCGAGCTCGCAGGTTCTCGGCGCTGCTGGGAACGCTGCATGCGGGCAACGCGCTGCAGAATCTGCTGAACCAGACATCGACTTCCGGGCTGACGGCGGCGGGGCAGAGCGCGACGAACTCGAGCCTGAGCACGATCTTTGGCGGGCAGGTGGTGGAGGTGCTGCCGAACGGGATGCTGGTGATCGAGGCGGCGCGGCAGGTGGAGTTTTCACAGCAAACGCAGACGATTCTGCTGCGCGGGCTGGTGCGGCCGGAGGATATCTCGCAGCAGAACCAGGTACTTTCGACTGCGATCTCGAGCCTGGAGCTGGAGGTGCGCGGCAAAGGGATTATCAACGACTACACGCATCGGCAGAACGCGCTGGTGCGGTTTATCCAGAAAGTGCTGGTGTTTTGATGGCGGAGGTCGACTGGGGCTCGTGGAGGGTGCGTAAGCCTTGGCCGTTTCCGGGACGGCGGCGCCTGGTGCGGGCGATCGTGGCTTGGCTTGCGTTTCTGATGGTGACGGCGTGGGGCGGGGCGCAGGCTCCGAGTGGTCAGGCTCCGGCGAGTCAGGTTCCGGTTAGCTCGCCGACTGCGGTGCAGGGGCAGAGTTCGGCTCGGCGGGCGGGTGCGAACTCAGGCGGCGCGGGAGATTGCGGCGCAGGCTGCGGCTGGGCAGTTGGGTTCGAGCCAGTCGGTGATCGGGCCGAACGGGATCAGGACTCCGGCGAGTCAAGGGCAGGGGATTGGCGGGATTGTGGGGGCGCCGGCGGCTTCGACTCCGGGGTTTACGACTTCAGGTGGCGTTCGTCCGGGTGCGCTGGCTCCGAGCGTAGTGGTGTCGCCGGTGAATCCATACCCTGGGCACCAGGCGCGGGTGAAGGATATCGCGACGATTGAGGGGATTCGGGATAACCAGCTGGTGGGGTATGGGCTGGTGGTGGGGCTGAATGGGACCGGGCGACTCGCAGCAGACGACGTTTCCTACGCAGACCCTCGCGTCGATTCTGCTGCGGATGGGGGTGAGTGTGCCGGCTTCGGCGATCCGGGTGCAGAACCTGGCGGCGGTGTTTGTGGCGGCGACGCTGCCTCCGTTTGCCCGGCCGGGGACGAAGCTGGATATTACGGTTTCAAGCGCCGGCGACGCGATGCGCGGAGCTCTGGATGGCGGGCTTGCTGCTGATGACGCCGCTTTATGGGGCGGATGGGAAGATCTATGCGCAGGCGCAGGGGGCGCTGGTGCTGGGAGGCTATTCGGTGACGAGCAACGGGAGTTCCCGGCAGTTGAACCACCCGACAACGGCGCGGATTCCTTTCGGGGCGATTACGGAGCGGGCGATTCCGCTCGATCTTGCGGGGCGGGACCGGTTTTCCATTCTGCTGGACGATGCGGACTTCAAGAGCGCGGAGGCGATGGCGGACGCGGTCAACCGGGACCTGGGCCGGCCGCTGGCGCGGGTGATCGACAGCCGGCGGGTGGAGCTGGCGCTGACTGCGGGCGAAGACGTGCCGATGCTGCTCTCGCGCGTGGAGGCGGTGGAGGTGCCGCAGTTTCCGCGGGCGAAGGTGATTGTGAACGAGCGGACGGGGACGGTGGTGATTGGGGGGACGGTGGTGCTGCAGCCGGTATCGATCCTGCATGGGGGGCTGGCGATCAATGTGGTGACCGAGTTTGTGGTCTCGCAGCCGGGACCGTTTTCGAATGGGACGACGCAGGTGATTCCGCAGTCGCAGATCGACGCCAAGGATAAGCCGGTGAGCAAGATCGAGCTGAAGCAGGGCTCGACCGTGGACGACCTGGTGCGCAGTCTGCAGACGATTGGGGCCTCGGCGCACGATGTGATCTCGATTCTGCAGGCGATGAAGGCCGCCGGGGCGCTCGAGGCGGAGATTGAGGTGCTATGAACGTGGATACGTTGCAGGTGTCGAGTGCGGGGATGAGCCTGGTGGCGGGGGGGCAGGATGCGGCCAGGGCGGCGAAGCTGGCCTCCGGGGCGCATGAGTTTGAGGCGATGCTGGTGAATGAGCTGCTGAAGCCGTTGAAGTTTGGGCAGGCGGAAGCTGCCGAAGACGGCGCGGATGAGACGGGCGGCGGGGTGAGCGACAGCATCCGGGGATTTGCTACGGAGGCGTTGAGCAAGGCGATCGCCGCCAAGGGCGGGTTTGGGCTGGCCAAGCAGATCATTCGCCAAGTGACGGCGGAGCACGATCAGCGGGTCGGGGCTGGAAGCTCGGCGAGCACGCAAGCGACGGACCAGCCAGTGAACTTCCGGGAAAGGAGTGGGTACTAAAGTATGGTTCGATGCCGCCGATATGCTGGACTAGTAGACGGAGGCAGTACGGATGGCAAACACGATTGTTACGGGACAGAATGTTTCAGGGGCCAGCGCGGTCGATGCGGCAAAACAGGCCGCGGCACAGAGTTCGGCGAAGGCTGCGGCGCAGAGTGTGACCTCGCAGCGGGCGGATCAGGCGAATGTTTCGAACTTCGGCGCACTGGTGGCGCAGGCGAGCGCAAGCTCCGATGTGCGATCGGACAGGGTCGCTTCGCTCTCTGCCGCGATCTCCTCGGGGACGTACCACGTGCCCGCGTCGGCGGTGGCAAGCAAAATTGTGGACTCGCTGCTGAGCTAGAGCGTTGCTTCGAGGAAGGCAGGCAACGATGATGGCGCGCATGGAGGTTGGTAAGCGGGACGCGGGCAAGGCTCTGGTGCAGGTGCTGGTGGATGGGACCGCGGCGCTGGTGCAGCTGGATGCGGAGTCCTTGGAGCTGTTGCAGATGCGGGCTTTGCAGGTTGAAAGCGAGTTAGAGCAGGGAGCTGTGGATGAGCGGATGCTGGGCGAACTGGCGAGCCGGCGGCGGATCCTTGCCGAGGTGTTGCGGTCGACGGGCGAGCATTTGAATCTGCTGAAGCGTATGAGCAGGCGAGGGACGGTGGGTTCATGGGATCACTAGCGGCAGTCTTCAACCTGGCAACGAGCTCGCTGCTGAACGACCAGGCGGCTTTGTCCACGGTGGCGAACAATGTGGCGAACCAGAATACCGTCGGGTACACCCGGGAGGTGTCGACCTTTACCTCCGGGGCGACGGTGCAGCTCGGCGGGGAGGCGGTCAACTACGATGCGGCGACGGTGACGGAGGCCTCGCAGCGGGACCGTGTGCTGGAGCAGCGGGTGCAGCAGCAGACGCAGGCGGAGGCCTCGAGCTCTGCACGTTCCGGCGTGCTGAGCCAGCTTCAGGATGTCTTCAGCCTTTCTTCAAGCAGTTCGACGGCGGGCTCGACGCAGATCGGGACGGCGACGGATGCGTTCTTCAGCTCGTTGACGGCTTTGACCTCGAATCCGGCGGACGCTTCGACGCGGCAGGCGGTGATTACCGCGGCGACGTCGGTGGCGAGCGCCTTCAATGCGAGCGCGTCGCAAATTGCTGGAATTCAGCAGGACGTCAATGGCAGCCTGGCGACCTCCGTGACGGCGGTGAATGGGCTGACCTCGGCTATCGCGGGGCTGAATAAGCAGATTGCCACGTTGAATCCGGATCAGGATGCGGGCACGCTTGAAGACCAGCGGCAGAGCGACATTACGCAGCTCTCGCAGTACATCGGGCTGGACCAGATTACGACCGAGAACAATGGCATCAGCCTGACGACGACGAGCGGGGCGACGCTGGTGCTGGGGGACACGCAGTTTGCGTTTTCAAGCGCGGTGGTGAATGGGACGACCGAGATTACCGATCCGACTGGCAAGGATGTGACGAGCGGGCTGACCGGCGGGAGTATCGGCGGGCTGCTAACGGCGCAGACGACGGATATTCCGCAGGTGCAGGGCTCGCTCGACAGCCTGGCGTACCGGGTGGCGACCGCGGTGAATACGCAGAATAAGGCGGGCCTGACGACAACCGGCGTGGCTGGCGGAGCGATCTTTTCTATCCCGTCGACGAGTACGGGAGCTGCGCTGGCGATCTCGGTGATTCCAACGACCGGCGCTTTGGTGGCGGCGGCGGGTGCGGGCGAAGGATCGACGGGAAATACGAATTCTTTGGCGTTGGCGGCGATCCAGCAGACGACAGACTCTTCCGGCAACACGGTCGACCAGAACCTGGCGGCGCTGCTTTCGACCATTGGCTCCTCGGCCTCGGCGAATACGGAGGCGAACACGGCGCAGCAGGCGACCTTGACCCAGCTGACGACGCAGCGGGACAGTCTTTCGGCGGTATCGCTGGATGAAGAGGCTTCGAGCCTGACGCAGTATCAAAACTCGTACAACGCGGCGGCGAAGCTGTTCAGCATCATCAACAGCATCTACGCGAGCGCACTGAATCTGGGCGTTGAGACGACGGTGACCTAAAGCTAAAAGACGCAGCACTGAAGAAAAACTGAGGAGCAGGGAATGCGATTCGATCCGAACTATGTGACGCAGCTGAGCTCTTCACTTGATAGCTCTTCAGGCACGCTGCAGACGCTGACGCAGGAGCTTTCGAGCGGGGTGCGGGTGGCAACCCTGTCGGATGATCCGGTGGTGGTGGGTCAAAGCGCTGTGCTGGCGAGCCAAATCTCGACCGAGGACTCGTTTGTGCAGACGGCGAGCAAGGAGCAGGGGCTGTTGCAGGTGACGGACTCGGCTCTGGGGCAGACAGTGACGGATCTGACCTCGGCGATCTCGCTGGCGACGGAAGCTGGGAACGGTACGCTTTCGGCTACGAACTTGCAGAGTATTTCGGCGCAGGTTTCTAGTCTGCGGGACAGTGTGCTGACGCTGGCGAATACGAGCTATCTGGGGCAGTATATTTTTTCAGGCAGCAAGGGCGATACCCCGGCCTTTACCCTGGACAGCACGACCGACCCGGCGACCGCGACGTACCAGGGGGATGCAATTACCCAGAGCGTGACGACTCCGGGCGGGCAGGCTATCCAGCTGAACCTTCCGGGGTCCAGTATCTTTTCGGCCTCGGGCGCGGATGTGCTGGGGACGCTGAACCAGCTGGTGAGCGACCTCAATGCGGGCGATGCGGCGGCGGTGCAGACGGATACGGCTTCGCTTTCTACCGCGCTGAGCAATGTAAGTACGCAGCGGAGCATACTGGGCGGGTCGCAGACGCGACTGATTGCGACGTCTACTTACTCTTCCACCATCGAGACGGAGCTACAGGCACAGCAGAGTCAGCTTCTTGCGGCTGATCCGGCGCAGGTGGCCACCGACCTGCAGACAGCCGAGGTGCAGCATCAGGCACTTTTGAGCGTGATCGCGGGTGTGAGTAAGGTGGACCTTTTCAACCTGCTGCAGTAGCCGGAGACCTCCCCCCTCCCGTACCTGAATTGCGCAAAGTATTCAAACGATTGCACTTAGCTTCGGACTTGGAGAGGAAAGTCCTGATATTCTCGTGATTTTACCCGCAAAGTATTCAAAGCAAAGGAGTTGATCTCATCAGGGACCATGGCCGAGAAAAGGGCTACGGGTGGGCTCCCTATACTGGGAGCATGGTGCGTGCGGTGTGGAGCGGGTTGCGATTTTTCTGGCGGGCTGCGGCGGGGCATCGGCTGCGGCCCTGGCGGAGCGAGTACCTGCGATGGCGGGTGGAGACGTACTCGGGGCGGCCCGCGGGGTCTTTGCGGCTTCGAGACTTTGTGGGATTGTTTTTGGCTGAGCCACGGCAGATGATGCGGTTTTTTGATTGGAGCGGGCGCATGCGGCGGATTGCCGCCGGGACGAAGGATTGAGCGGGAGTTCGGGATTGTGGCGGGGATTGGGATCCAGGCGGGAGTTCTGTGGGTTGGCGGGCAGGGCGCTGCTGGGTGCGGAAGTTGCCGGAGGGTTTGCGGGGTGTGGGCTGGGTGGGGCGCGGCGACCGGTTCGGGCGGGGACGAACCTGGGACCGGTGTTTACGGGGACCAACTCGCTTAAGGCTCATGCTTCGGCGCGAGGATTGCTGAACGGGTGTGCGGTGAATGTGACGGCGCTCGGGAGCGACGTGGGGTATGCGGCGCTGGTGCGGGAGCAGTCGAGCCTTGTGGTGGCTGAAAACGAGATGAAGTGGCAGCGGCTGCGGCCTACGATCGACAGCTATGACTTTGAGTGGGCCGATAAGCTGGTTGCGTTTGCGGAGGCGAACCGGATCCGGGTGCGGGGGCATTGTCTGTGCTGGCATCGGCAGCTTCCCGGGTGGTTTGCGGCGGAGGCGAATCCGAACAATGCGCGGCGGCTGCTGACTGAGCATATTCAGACGGTCGCGGGGCGATATGCGGGGCGGATGCACTCCTGGGATGTGGTGAATGAGGCGGTTTGGGTGCAGGATGGGCGGGCGGATGGGCTGCGGGATTCGCCCTGGCTGCGGCTGATTGGGGAGGATTACCTCGAGGTGGCGTTTGAGGCGGCTCGGGCGGCTGATCCACAGGCTTTGCTGACCTACAACGACTTCGGCTGTGAGGAGGATGGGCCGGAGGGTGACCGGAAGCGGGCGGCGGTGATCGAGCTGCTGCGCCGGATGAAGGCGCGGCATGTGCCGATCGACGCGGTGGGGGTGCAGGCGCATTTGAGCGCGGGGGCCAAGCATGTGTATGGCGAAGGAATGCTGAGGTTTCTGGGTGAGGTAAAGGAGCTTGGGCTGCAGGTGTTTGTGACCGAGATGGATGTGAACGATCGAGAGCTTGCGGGAGGAGTAGCCGGGCGCGATGCTGCCGTGGCGAAGGTGTATGGCGGGTTTCTGGGTCTGGTGCTGCGCGATGCGAATGTGACGGCGGTCCTGACGTGGGGGATCACGGATAGGATGACGTGGTTGAACTCTGAGGCGGCTCGGAAAGATGGGTTGGCGGAGCGGTGTCTGCCGTTCGATGGGGAGCTTAAGCCGGTTGAGGCTTTCTTTGCGATGAGAAAAAGTTTCGATCAGAGACGTGTCCTGCCGGACGGGCGCACTGCGCGAAGCACAAGACAGCACGAAGTGCCGGAGTGACCCGGCAGGACACACGTCGTTCACATCTTTCAGTTAAGCTGTTGTCAGAGGAAATGTGAGAATGGGCGAGTGGATCAAGTTGACGACGGTGGATGGGTTTGAGATCAGTGGGTACCAGGCGAAGCCGGCGAGTGAGCCGATCGGCGCGGTGGTGGTGGTGCAGGAGATCTTTGGGGTGAACCCCTCGATCCGCGGCGTGTGCGACAAGTTTGCCGAGCAAGGGTATCTGGCAATCGCTCCTGCGATCTTCGATCGGTACGAGAAGGGCATTCAGCTAGGGTATGGGCAAGATGATATGAAGAAGGCGTTTGAGTTGTACGCAAAGCTCTCGCCGGAGAAGGCGCTGCTGGATATCTACGCGGCATACCAGGAGCTGGACAAGGCGGGTAAGGGCATTGCGGTGATGGGCTTCTGCTATGGCGGGCTGATGAGCTGGCTTTCAGCGACGCGCGGCGATGAGATCAAGCTGCGGCCGAGCTGCACGGTTGGCTACTATGCGGGCGGCGTGGGGAATGTGGCGACGGAAGAGCCGTTTTGCCCGGTGATGCTGCATTTTGGCGAGGCGGATTCCCATATTGGCGCGGACCAGCGGGATGCGGTGAAGGCGGCGCATCCTGAGGTGGAGATCTATACGTACCCGGACGCGGGGCATGGGTTCGCGAATCCGGATCGTCCGGATTACAAGGCGGAACAGGCGGAGCTGGCTTGGGGACGGACGCTGGGGTTCATCAAGACGCATGTTGCGTAAATGCTGACCAAGAGCGTCCTGCCGGACGGGCTTACTGCGCGTGGAGCGGTCTTTTCGTGACAGGTGACTGCTTCGCGTGTGCCCTTCCGTTGATCGGGGTGGAGGTCCAGGGCGGTATTCGGTGGTATTCTTATCGAGACACTCAAATGGTGAATCGAGAAACAGGAGTACAGAAACGCTGTGTTGGCAACCGTTAAGAAAACCGAACTGATCGAGAAGTTCCGTACGCATGACACTGATACCGGGAGTCCGGAGGTTCAGATTGCGATCCTGAGTGAGCGCATTGGCGAACTGACCGAGCACTTCAAGACGCACAAGAAGGATCATGGCTCTCGCCGTGGACTTCTGATGCTGGTGAGCAAGCGCCGTCGGCTGCTGGATTACTTGAAGAAGATTGACGCGGACCGTTACCGCGAGGTCATCAGCAAGCTCGGCATCCGCAAGTAGCATTTACCCGCCTCTCCTGTTGCAATCAGGGAACCGGTCCATGGACTTCTGCACGGCCCCGTATCGTCAGCGCCGGACACATCAACAAGGATGCAGTGAAATCCTTGGGCTGTGTGCTGCGCGGCGTGCCGGAGCGGCCGCTGCGAGTTTGTGTGAAGAGGAACCTGTGTGCGCTGGGCATAACCCCCTGAAGTTGAGAGCGCCGCTCGCCGGATGCACTGGCTGAGTGGCGCGTTGGCGCGTCTGGGCTCCTGTTGGGCTCCTGTTGGGCCTGGGACGCGGCCTGAGATTCGTATAACGCTGGTCTAATCGAGCATCAAGAGCATCGCCTGAGAAGAGGGCACCTATGAAGCATGACGTTACCGTAGAGCTTGCCGGCGGCAAGCAGATCAAGTTCGAGACCGGGCGGATGGCCAAGCAGGCCTCCGGCGCGGCGTTTACCACCTCTGGCGATAACGCCATTCTGGCCACGGCCGTGGCCTCCCCAGATCCAAAGGAAGGGATCGACTTTTTCCCTCTGACCGTTGAGTACAGGGAGTTTACCTATGCCGGCGGGCGGATTCCGGGCGGGTTCATCAAGCGCGAGGGCCGTCCTTCCGAGAAGGAAGTGCTGACCAGCCGGCAAATTGATCGGCCGATTCGTCCGCTCTTCCCAGAGGCTTTCCGGAACGAGACGCAGGTAGTGGCGTTTGTGTATTCGGCCGACAAGGAGAACGATCCGGATGTCTTGGGGATCAATGGCGCGAGCTGTGCGCTGGCTTTGTCGGACATTCCATTCCACGGGCCGGTAGGTGCGGTGCGGGTTGGGATGCTTGACGGTCAGTTCCTGGTGAACCCGAGCTACTCCGAGCGCGAGAAAAGCACGCTGAACATCATGGTTGTGGGGACCGCGGACGGCATCGTGATGGTGGAGTCGGGGTCGAAGGAATGCTCGGAAGAGAACGTGGTCGACGCGATTGAGTATGCGCATGTGGAGATCAAGAAGATCTGCGCGGCGATTGAAGAGCTGGTGAAGGTTGCGGGTAAGACCAAGCGTACGGTGACGGCGGTGGAAGTCGATCAGACTTACATGGCGGAGCTGACCGCTAAGGTTGGCGATCGGGTGAAGGACGCGCTCGATACGCAGAAGTATCAGAAGTTCGACAGCTACGCCATGATCAAGGCGGTCAAGGATGAGCTGAAGAAGGATCTTCCCGAGGGTGACTCCGCTGCCGCGAAGAAGCTGAGCAAGTATTATGAGTTGCTGCGCGAGAACATCTTCCGCGACCAGGTTTTGAATGACCGGATTCGTCCGGATCATCGTGCCTTCGACCAGATTCGTTTGGTGACGGTCGAGGTTGGGGTTCTGCCGCGAGTGCACGGCTCGGCTTTGTTTACGCGTGGCGAGACGCAGGCGCTGGTGACCGCGACGCTGGGGACGACCGACGATTCGCAGCGGATGGAGAGCTATGAGGGTGAGATCAAGCGGCGCTTCATGCTGCACTACAACTTCCCGCCGTTCTCCGTCGGTGAGGTTGGGCGTATGACGGGCGTTGGACGGCGTGAGATTGGGCACGGCGCGCTGGCATGGCGGGCGATCGAGGCGGTGCTTCCGGCGGAAGCCGACTCGCCGTACGTGCTGCGGGTGGTTTCGGACATTCTGGAGTCGAATGGCTCGTCTTCCATGGCGACTGTCTGCGGCGCTTCGCTGGCGTTGATGCAGGCGGGAATTCCGCTCAAGGGTTCGGTTGCCGGCGTGGCGATGGGCCTTGTGAAGGACGGCGACAAGTATGCCGTGCTGACCGACATTGCGGGCGCGGAAGACCACTACGGCGATATGGACTTCAAGGTGGCCGGAACCCGCAAGGGCATTACGGCGCTGCAGATGGACATCAAGATTATGGGGATCACGCCGCAGATCATGCGTGAGGCGCTCGAGCAGGCGCGGCGCGGACGGCTTGAGCTGCTGGACACGATGGATGCGACGATCTCCGGCGCGAACGAGAACAAGAGCGCCTTCGCTCCGCGGATCCATACGATGATGATTCCGACCGACAAGATCCGGGACCTGATCGGGCCGGGAGGCAAGGTCATTCGCGGGATCATCGATGCGACGGGCGTGAAGATCGACGTGGACGATACCGGGCGTGTAAACGTCGCTTCGAGCGATGCCGATGGTCTGAGCCGCGCGATCCAGATGATTACGGATCTGACGGCGACTCCAGAGATCGGCAGGACGTATCTGGGCAAGGTGGTTCGGCTGGCTGAGTTTGGGGCGTTCGTGGAGATCTTCCCGGGCACCGATGGCCTGCTGCACGTGTCCGAGATCGCCGAGCATCGCGTGAAGGAAGTGAAAGATGAGCTTCGCGAGGGCGATCAGATCCTGGTGAAGGTGCTGGCGATCGAAGGCAACCGCATCAAGCTTTCGCGTAAAGCTGTGTTGCGCGAGCAGCGAGAGAAGCTTGGGCTGCCGCCGGTGGCGGAGTCGAGTGAAGGCGGTTCGGATCGGGGCGGGCGTTCTGAGCGTGGTGATCGTTCTGAGCGTGGCGAGCGTGGTCCACGGGGCGGCGGCGGCGATTTCAATCGGCAGCCCGTTGCTCCGGCACCGGTCGCGGCGGTCAGCGCTGAGGCGGATCTCGATGACGATGAGGATGACGACATCGACGATGAGGATGTTGAGGGTGAGGATGAGCCCAACTTCAATCGTGCGGATGGCGTGCCTGTTACCGCGGCTCCGGTTCCTGCGGGCGGTGCGCGGCCTGCTGGGGATCGTCGTCCGGGTGGACGCCGCCGTCGCGGCGGGCGTCGTCCGGGTCAGGGTGGAGGCGGTGGAAATCGTCCTCCTCAGGCTTAGTCTGGTGCGATTGAAACAGGGAAGGGCCATGCTTTTGCGTGGCCCTTCTCTTTTTGCTTGCGCGGCTTGGTATGCGGAGATCACGGGTGGGGCTCCGGCGGGTGTGCTGCCGCATGTCTGGAGGTGAGCGGTGAGGGCTCGGGTGTGGGTGGGGTTTGCGGTGTTTTGCCTGCTGGAGGGGTCGCGGTGGATTCTCGACACCGCGGTTTCGTCCACGCTGCCGGCGATGCTGCGGGCTGGGGTGCATTCTCTTTTGCTGCTGGTGGTTTTTGGAGCTTGGAGTCTGGCGCGGCGGAGGGCCTGGCGTTCGATGGGTCGAGACTGGTGGTGGATCAGCGTGTTGGCTGCGACGATCTGGCTGGCACCCGATGCAGTGATCGGGCTGGCTGGTGGACACGTGAGCGGGTTGACAGAGGCGCTGGTGTTTACGCTGGTGCCGGTGGTGGTGGTGTTCGCGGTGGCGCAGGCGGCGTCGGGGTTTGGCGATGACAGTGGGGTTCGGGCGCTGGTGGGACCGGCGCTGGCGGGCGTGGTGGGAGCGGCTTTGTTGATCCCGTTCGAAGCTCCGGCCTCGGCGGCCGGGAAGCTTTGGCTGGCGGCGCTGGTGGGGAGCGTGGTGGCGGCGGGGTTGGCGGCGGTGTCGTTGAATCGCCGCCTGCAGGGGGTGGACCTTGTCGCGGTGGCAGCGCTCATGAGTGGCCTGATTGCGGCCGCCAGGCTGGCTGCGTTTGATCGGGCTGCGTTTGCGGGACTAGTGGCGGACCATCGTGCGCTTGTGCTGGAGGGTTTCCTTGCACTGGGGGTGGACGGACCGCTTCTGTTGTTGGGGCTCTGGCTGCTGCGCGAGATGCCGCCGGTGGGGGCTGCCGCGCGGTATCCGGTCGTGCTGCTGGTGACGATTGTGGAGAGCTACTTCCTGATGCATGGGGCGGGTGGGTGGATCATGGCGGTGGGTGCGGTGTTGATGGCGGGAAGCGCAGGTTGGCTGTTGCGGGCGTCGGCGCGGCCGGCGGCGGAGCGTGGTGACGCGGGGGGAACGCTGGGGCTTTAGAGGGTTGCAGCGTTGCTGGGTGACGATAGACTGAGGTATGGCTGCTTCGATGTATATCGTGGTCGAGGGTGAGGACCCGGGATTCGACATCTTCGTGAACGGCCGGATGCTGGCGCGACATGAGGATGCGCTGGAACGGCTGGCGTTGTCGGTTGGGGTGAAGCCGCTAATCGAGTACTTTTCCGCCGATGAGAACTCGATGTCGCTGCTGATTGAAGAGGGTGCGGGGAATCCGGAGCTGATCAAGCGGCTTCCGCCAACGCAGTGGTATCGCGGAGCGGACGGGCTGGACACGGTGCAGGGGCTGATCGAGGTGCTGCGCGATGAGCCGCATAAGCTGGGCAGCGAGGGCCCGATGGTGCTCGAAGAGCTGAATGAGTATGCGCGGGTTCTGGCGAAGACCGAGCAGCGCGGACTGCGATGGCATCTGGCGGTAAGCTGGCGGTAGACACCCCCACCCACCTGTTTTCGCAAAATCCTACATAACAAAGAGCTACAGCGAAACCGCTCGAACGTCGTAACCGGTGAGAGTTACTCAGCAGGAGTTCCAGTTGTCCGCGCTCCGCGGTCCGTATTCAGGACTCAGTCGGAGAAGTGCCTGGAGCGAGTATGCCGACGGGAGAGGCGGGATTACGGCGCTTCCGGGGCTAGGATGAGGCAGGTCTGAATGCAGTGGGCGTAGAGCTTGCCGGCTTCGTCGAGGAGCTTGGCTTCGCAGACGGCGGTGCGGCGACCAAGATGGAGCACCGTTCCGACACACTGCATGAGGCCGGATTTTGCGGTGACGGCTCGGATGAAGTTGACCTTGAGTTCGAGCGAGGTGTAGCCGATGCCGGCAGAAAGGAGCGAATGCACGGCACAGGCCGACGCGGAATCGAGCAGGGTGCAGAGGACGCCGCCGTGAACACTGCCGATTGGGTTATAGTGAAACTCCTCGGGCTGGAGCGAAAAGGTCACCTTGCCGCGCTCGACCTGGATGGGAAATTGGCTGAAGCCGAGGGTGGCGCCGATGGGTGGACCGGGAAGTTCACCACGACTCATGGCCGTAAGATAGTCGAAGCCGCTGAGAGAGAGACCGGCTTTTGCGGCCGGCATGGGGTCTTGCCAGGAGAAGGTACGGGTCCGAGGATCGGTGGATTGGCTGGACATGCAGGAAAGTGTATCTGAACGGCTGGTTCAGTTGGCGATCGGAGTCCAGCTTTGTCTTACGACCTTGCGAGGGTCCTTGTCGTGTCGCATCCCAATGAACTTCGTGTGCCGTAGGGGTCTGCGCCCGTCCACTCCAGAAACTCGATCAGGCAATCGCCTCCGGTTTGAGCCAGACGCACTCTTTGATTTCTCTCCTTCTCTATAGAACAGCCTTACAGGAGTCAGAACAGCCTTATAGGAGTCTAGATTCAGGCGGGGGTGAGCTTGCGGTGGAAGAAGCTGTAGACCAGCGACATCATGTTGTGGGCGTGTTCGGGGTCGTAGCGGAGGCCTTCGTCACGGAGAAAGGCGTGGGCTCCGTTGACCTCATGCCAGTTGAGAGTGGTGTTGAGCTCGTTGAGGCGGGCGAGCAGCTTCATGCGGCCTTCGGTCGGGACGTGCGGATCCTGGCGGCCCCAGGCCATGAAGAGCTCGCCGTGGATGTCTGCGGCGCGGGCCAGGGAGTCGTCTTGCTTGCCTTTGCCGAGGGTGCCGGTGTGGATGTCTGTGGCGTAGAAGCAGACGGTTCCGAGAACCTGCGGGTTGAAGGCGGCGCGGAAGGCGAGGTGGCCGCCCATGCAGATGCCCATGGCACCCAGTTTGCCGGTACAGTCGGGGCGCGAGGCGAGATGGGACAGGACGGCCTCGGCGTCGTCGTCGTAGGCCTGAACCGGCTTGTCGGTTTTGAGGAAGTTGCCCTTGTCGGAGCCCTCCTGGTCATAGGCGAGGGCGAGGCCAGCGGGAAGCGACTCGTGGTAAACCTCCGGCGTGGCGACGATGTAGCCGTGACCGGCGAGCGCGGCGGCCGTGCGGCGGATGGGGCCGGTAACCTGGAAGATCTCAGAGTAAAAGACGATGCCGGGATACTTGCCGGGCGCGACCGGACGCGCGATGTGGGTGCGCATGGGACCGGTCGGGGTTTCGAGATCTACAGATTTGGTGTCGAGGATGACCATGGGGTTCATGGTACAGGGTGATGGTGGCAGTACGGGCTTGCATCCCTGAGCGGCATACTCTGCTTAAGGAAATTAAGGTGAGACTGGTTTCGAGCCAGCCAGTCTCGCCGCATCTTTCTTCTCCTGGACACGTTGCCGATGGCGGTGATAGAGGGCGAGCAGGTCCGGAGAGAATTCAAGCAGCTGCGCACCAGCCGCGCCTTCAGCCGTGACCTGGAGCGCGTTGTCGAAGACGAGGCCGATGCCGCGCTCGTTTGCGGGGTAGTAGAGGTTGGAGATGGCGCCCGAGATGATATTTCCACCGATGTTCGAGATGCTGAACTGCTTGTGGCCGTTGTCGCCGCGGCAGATGACGGTCGAGAGCGCGGAGTAGAGGATGCGGCTCTTGATGGAGCCGCTGCCTTTGCGGAAATAGCGCGGGTCCTGGTGCAGGAGAATGGGCAGGATGGCGTTGCCCCAGAAGGCTCCATCGACTGTGTCGGCGTACTGCGCACCGAAGCGCTTGAAGTAACCGCCCGGTCCCCAGCCGTAGCCGTTGTGGGAGCCGGAGATTTCGTCATAGCCGCCCAGCACGGCAGCGAGGCCGATGGTGAAGGGGTCGATGGAGGTGTGGAAGACGAGATCGAATTTTTCAGCCGGAGTGATCGGCGGGGCCTGGCCGCCGAGGACTACGTTGAAGTCCGGCATGACGCCGGCGATGCGCTGCTTTTCTTCAGCCTTGACCTGTGCGGCAGACTCACGGCGCAGGCGATCCTGTTGCTGAGCGGGGGTCTCGGCTGGAGGGGCTTGCTGGGGAGGCGTCTGCTGCGGGCTGAGCCGCGCTCCGGGTGAGTTCGGGAGTTCCGTGTCCGCAAGCAGAGTCGGCCCGAGCTCCAGGTTCTGAGCGCGGAGAGACGGAACTGCGAGGCTATATAGAAGCAGGAGGATGCCGGAAGCTGGGAGTCGTACCCGAATACCGTTCACCTCTTGATGGTATGTCGGATGAAGACCCGAATGGCTCAAGGATTGTTGCTGAATCGACGACAAAAGATGCAGACGAATCACTTAGAGCGCGTTCGGAGGGCTGGCAGGCTTCTGGCGGCGGCGGTGCCACCAGGCGGTGACGTCGGGTGCGAACTCCAGGCCGATGTTGCCCAGGCCGCCTTCCACCAGCACGATGGAGCCGTTGACGAAGACGAGGCCAGGGCCGCGCGATCCGGCGGGATAGTACAGGTTGGAGATGCCGCCGGCAGTGTAGTTGCCGAGGACGTTGGAGAAATTGAACTGGGAGCCGCCGCTGTCGCCGCGACAGATAAAAGGAGCGAGCAGGGCGTGGCGGAGGCGGGATTGGATGGGGCCGGTGCCCTGGCGGAAGAAGCGCGGATCCTGATGGAGGAGGATGGGGTAGACGGCGCCTGCGAGCATCGTGCCGTCCACTGTGTCCGCGTAGTTTGCGGCGACGCGCTTGAAGTAGCCCGCCGGGCCCCATCCATAGCCGATGTAGGTGTCCTGCACCTCTGACACACCGCCGATAAAGAAAGCTCCAACGATGTTGAAGGGGTCCTTGGTGGCGGCCCAGGCGAGCCGGACCTTTTGGCCTTTGGAGAGAGCGACGCCGCGGCCGCTGATGACGGTGTTGAAGTTGGGGACGACGACGGCGATGCGCTGCTGCTCCTGCGCTTTGACCTCGCGTTCGGCTTCGGCGCGTTCCTGTTCTTTCTCCTGAGCCTTGCGGGCGGCCTCTTGCTGCTCATGCTGGGTGGAGGGGGCGTCTGGCAGCGGGCTGCTCGATTGAGCCAGGAGTGTGGGAAGCGCGAGGAAGTACGCGAGAGGGACGAGCAGGCGCGCACTCACTGGCATACGAGAAAGATGTTTCTACCGGAGTTGGAGTTGGTTTTGACCGATCTTTGGACGGTTGCCGTCAGATCAGGCTGGTTCGCCCGCGACAGGAAGCTGTTCCCGAGCCATGAGAACGACGATGCCAAGGCCTATGAAGAGGACCGCGCCTTCGACTCGCTCGGAT
Organism: uncultured Granulicella sp.; assembly: GCA_964282815.2. Classification (GTDB taxonomy): domain Bacteria; phylum Acidobacteriota; class Terriglobia; order Terriglobales; family Acidobacteriaceae; genus Edaphobacter. Next base: position 554,933 of record CBDIOH010000006.1, on the reverse strand, counting down.
CGTTTGTGGAGGGTATCGAAGTGGATGCGGGCAGGGTGGGTTTCAGGGACTGCGGTGATGTCGCCCGCGGCGCGATCCCGGTCGCGATCCATGGAGGGCAGGATGTTGAACTGGATGTAAGCGGTGCCGAGCATCATGACGGCGGCGAGGAGGAACTGCATCTCGTACCGGCCGCGGATGCGGTTTGGAGCGCGGGCGAAGAGGAGGGCGGAGGCGAGGAGGAAGACGGCTCCGCAGCCGAGGCCGACGAGACCGAAGACGCGCAGGGTGGCGCCGACGATGAGGCCGGCCTCATGCTGGTTGGGCAGGGCTCCGCCGAAGGCGGTTGGAGCCAGCACGAAGGCGAAGAAGATCAGCCCACCGACCCAGATGATCATCGCGAGAAGCTGCAGGAGCCGGAGCAGGGTTGGCATTGGGCTACTCCGGAACAACCTGGGTCATGCCGGAGCGAGCCAGCGCGCGGCGAAGGACGACGTCCATGGCGGACTTCAGTTCGGCATACTGCGAGTCATTGAGGCGGCCTTCGAGGCGATCCGTTTCAATGGCGAAGGACTCGTCTTTAAGGACCTGGAGCAGGCCTCCGGAGAGTGTGGGCGTGGCAGAGGATGAGGTAGCGGCGTTAAAGTGCGTGGGGAGACCGGCGGCTGGGATTCCGGGAGCGCGGAGCAGCAGGCCGGCGCCGGCGGCGAAGATGAGCGCGAGGCCGGCGATGATGAACCACTTGTACTTGGACCAAGGGTCGTGCGTGTCGTTGGGATCGACGGGGACGCCGAGACCTCCGCCTGGGCGGGTGTCGGTCGCTGCCGTGCCTGCTGCGGGGCCTGCGTTCGCTGAGGTTGGGCCGCCCTGGCCGGCGTCGCCTGTCTGGGTCTCCCGCGGAAGCTGGCCGGCGCCGGAAATGGTAAAGTCCAGTGGCATGGAGGGCTGGACGTTGCGAGCGACATACGTCTGAGCGCCGAGCTCCTCGGTCACCGGACTGTAAGGTGTGCTGGCGCCGGGCTTGAAGGTCATGGCCTTGGGCATCATGACGGCAATCGTGTCGGTCGGCATCACGGGCCGCGGCTTGAAGGTAAAGCTGCTCTTGTAATCCAGTTTGTAGGAGACCTGGAACTCGCTCTCACCGGGGCGGATAGGAAAGATCATGGTGTACTTGTTGGGCTCACCCTCCGGAACGAGCGGCGATTGGACGGCCATGCCGCCGGGAGCCTTGGCCGCCGAGCCCTGGATGATGGCGCCAGGGGGCAGGTAGAGTTCGAAGGGATGCTCGTTCATGAGTGTGGTGGCGGGCGATGAGTCGTTTTTGACGAAGAAGTGCTCGACGACGGTCAGGCCGGAGCCGGCAGCATCGGTTTCGATCCGCATGACATCTGCGTCGAGCTGCACGCCGTTGACCGAGGGAGCCGCGGAGTAGACCTCCATCTCAACCGATTGGGTGCCCGGCTGGATGGGCTTGAAATAGTTGGCTTTGTCGTGGGTGACGCGGAGAAGATGGAGTCCTTCGGCGGGGACTTCGATGGTGAAGTGGCCTTTGGCGTCGGTCTTGGCGCGGGCGAGCTCCTGCATGCCTTGCGCGAGCTGGAGCAGGACGACATCGTCTCCGGCCGCGGGTTTGTTGGTTGTTTTGTTGGTGACGATACCGGTGACAGGCTCGGCCAAGGCGGGGGCGCAGAGAAGCGCGGTCAGGAAGAGCTTTCTGAAGAAATTGGGTCGTGGAGTCACGACTTAGGATAACCGATGTCCTGCCGGAGCACTTCGTGCGGTTCTCGGCTTCGCGTGGTCCTCCCGCTGGTCGGCATGGGAATTTGATCCGACCAACGGGATGGCCTCGCGAAGCCCAATACGTGTCACGAAGTGACCGCTCTGCGCGCAGGAGGCCCGTCCGGCAGGACGTTTCATCCGTTCTTCTGAGAGAATAGCTTGAGGTCGTTTCCGCTCCCATGAACCAGCATCCGATGCCCGAGTTCGGCAGCTTCTCCCTCCTGTTAGCCCTCATGCTGGCCGTCTACACTTTTGGCGCCGGGGCGCTGGCGCTGTGGCGTTCGCGTCATGAGGTGCGCGGCTCGGCTGATCAGGTTATCTCCAGCCGCTTGCAGGAGACGGCTCGGCGGGCGGGCATTATGAGCTTCGTCGCGGTGAGCTGCGCGGCGTTTGCGTTGATCTGGGCGGCGTTTACCAACGACTATTCCTTGAGCTACATCCTGCACCACACCAATCGTGAGCTGAATCCGGCGTACAAGTTCTCCGCATTGTGGTCCGGGCAGGAGGGCTCACTGCTGTTGTGGTCCTGGCTGCTGGCCACCTATGGTTTTGTTCTTCGGATTCGGCACAAGGTGGATGCGCGGCTTTCGGCGTTTGCTTCGACCATCCTGGCGAGTACGCAGGTCTTCTTCCTGCTGTTGCTGAACTTTGCCGCGCCCCCTTTTGCCATTGAGCCTGGCGAACTCGCGACCAACGGCTTCGGTCTAAACCCTCTGCTGCAGTACCCGGAGATGGTGATTCATCCGCCGATGCTGTACCTGGGCTATGTCGGATTCTCGGTCCCATTCGCCTTTGCGCTTGGTGCGCTGATGATGCGTTACCCCGGCGAAAAGTGGATCCACATCACGCGCCGCTGGACGATGGTGACGTGGATGTTCCTCACCTGCGGCATCTTTCTGGGCGCACACTGGGCCTACAGCGTGTTGGGTTGGGGCGGCTACTGGGGCTGGGATCCGGTGGAAAACGCGAGCCTGATGCCGTGGCTGACCGGCACGGCCTTCCTGCACTCCGTCATGATGCAGGAGAAGCGCGGCATGATGAAGAGCTGGAACGTGTGGCTCATCTTCAGCACCTTCCTGCTGACCCTGCTGGGCACGCTGCTGACCCGCGCCGGCCTGGTGAGCAGCGTGCATGCGTTCGCGCAGAGCTCCATCGGCAACTGGTTTGTGGGATATATGGCTTTGGTTCTGGCGGTATGCCTGTTCACCTTCTTCAAGCAGCGCGACCACTTGAAGAGCGAGAACACGCTGGAGTCGCTGGTAAGCCGGGAATCCAGCTTTTTGTTCAACAACATGATCCTTCTGGTGGCCTGCATTACGGTGCTGGTGGGCACGTTGTTTCCAGTGCTCAGTGAGTACGTTCAAGGCACGAAGACCACGATGGGCGCGCCTTACTATAACCGGGTCAATATCCCGATTGGTTTGTTCCTGCTGTTCCTGACCGGGATTGGTCCGCTGCTGGCGTGGCGTTCCACCTCCTTGCGTTCGATCAGGCGCAACTTCATCCTCCCGGGCGCAGCGTTCGTCTTCGCGCTGGTTGTGCTGATGATCGCCGGCATTCGGCCGTGGACAGCGGGTGAGGATTGGCAGTCGAATCTCTTTTCGCTCATCGCCTTCGCCCTGGCGGCGGGCGTGACGACAGCCATCGGCGCGGAGTTCCTGCGCGGAGCCAACGTTGTGCGGGTGCAGACGGGGCAGAATCTGCTCTCCTCCGCCGGCACGCTGATGCGGCGCAATACGCGGCGATATGGCGGCTATCTGGTCCACTTTGGGATCGTGGTGATGTTCATCGGAATCGCGGGCGGCGCGTTCAATCAGTCGCACGAGCAGGAGATGGGCTACGGCGATAGCTTCTCCATCGGCGGCTATAAGATCGTCTGCCAAAGCTACACGCAGGACTCCAACCCGAACTACGACACCGATTTTGCCATCCTGGACGTCTTTAAAGGCGGTAAGAAGACTCTTCAGCTAAGCCCGGAGCGCCGCTTCTACCACGCCTCGCAGACGACCTCGACGATCGTTGCGTTGCACTCCACCCCGATCGCCGACCTCTACGTCATTTTTATGGGCCGCAACCCCGACTCCGGCAAGCCGATCGTCAAGGCGTTCCTGAATCCCCTGGTGTCCTGGATCTGGATCGGAGTTCTGATCGTCGTGGCCGGGACGCTTTACGCGCTGGTGCCGAGCGCGGTTGCCCGCCGGCGTGAGTCACTCGCCGCCTCCGCTCATCCAGCCATCGCCCTGACCGCGGAGGCGCAACGTGTTTAGCCTCATAACCGCACGGCGTATCTGGTCTTCGACGCTGGTCTGCCTGCTTGCCGTGATCATGCTCGGCGCGGACGCCTCACCGGACCCTTCGGCTCGCTTTGGCCGCATCGGTCACAATATGATGTGCGTCTGCGGTTGTGCGCAGGTGCTGCTGGAGTGCAACCATGTGGGCTGCCCGGATTCAGAACGCATGATCGGCGAGCTCCGCGACCAGCTTGCCGGTCCGAACGGCTCCGGCGCCGACTCCCTCATCCTGAACTGGTTTATCTCCAAATACGGCGCGACCGTGCTGGCCGCGCCCATCCGTGGCGGCTTTGACAACGTCGCGTGGGCGATCCCGATCACGCTCTTCGTCTTTGCCACTCTGGGCACGGGCTTTCTGGTCAAGCTTTGGGCCGGGCGCAGATCATCACCAGCTCCCGCGGGCATTCCAGAGGCGCACCTTCAGGTCAACGAAGCCCTGCGCGAACGCATTCGCCGGGAGACCGAGTACTGATGAGCCTTGCTGCAGGGATCGTTTTGGCGCTGCTGTGTTTTGCGTTTATCTTCTGGCCGGAGAAGAATCCGTTCGTCCAGGCGGATAAGACGCGCGTGGATTACCTGCGCGAGCGCAAGGATTCGATCTACGAGAATTTGCGTGACCTGAACTTCGAGTATCTGGCAGGAAAGTATCCCGAGCAGGACTACATCGATCAACGTACAGGGCTTGAAACCGAGGCTGCGACCGTAGTCGCCGAAATGGAGATGCTGGAGGCCCGGGGAGTTCGCCGCGCCCGCTAAGTATTTCCCTGCTGATCCTTCTGCCCATCTTTCCAAATCAAGCGATGCACGCTGGCCAGCAGGTGATCCGGCAACAAGGGTTTCATTCGGAAGAGCACGCTCATCCCGGCATACTCCTCTTCCGCCTCTTCAAGTCCGCTGATGACCAGCACCGGCATCTCGGGTCGCAGCTTCCGCAGCGCCGCGACGAACTCCGCTCCGGTCATTCCGGGCATTAGATGATCCGTAATCACCAGCTTAATATCGGCAGGGAATTCATCAGCCTGAAACTGCTCAATGGCGCGGACAGGGTTGAGCGCGGCGAGAACAAAGTAACCTGCGCGGCGGAGGATGGTCTGACGCGTCGCAGCTTGGACAGCATTATCGTCTATCAAGAGGATGGCTGTCGGGTCTGTCTTGCCTGGTTCAGTTGCCTTTGAGTCTACTGCGTCCATCCAGCGATCTCCCGCCCGTCACCTGGGTGCGGGCATGATTTCGTATCGTTCTTTCGTCAGATGCGGGGTTGTGTACGTGCGTCATCCGCATAAGACGTTTTTTGCCCGGAGCTGGTACCACTTCCGCGGCATTGTCAAGGGCCCGCGTTGGCAGGACCGCTCTAACGTAAACTGATTTGACGAACATCCCGAAGCTAGGTTGAACCCATAAGGCAGAACAGGAACTGCACGACACTGCCGAGTGCCGCGGGTCTAAGCCCCATTGATGGTCTTCGCTTCGTGGGGAGTCAGGCCGCGAAGTTGGAGCCGGCACTCTGATCCTCAAGGCCCGCAAACAATCCGGCGACGGAGATGTCTTCCATGTCCTCTCAATCAGCTCTCGACGCCACGCCAGGAGCTCCGCAAGATCCTTGAGGGCACGCGAATCATCTCCATCGTTTAAGGCCACGCAAATGTCAGGGCGCAGCCAGAACTTTGCCTCACACACGTCTTGTCCTACATGGATGTGCACAGGTGCGCGAGGCGTGCCCTCATTCGAATAGAAGAAAACTGGAAGCCTCGCTCTTGAACGACGGCTCCGCCAGGCCGCGCCACTAGCCTTCCCGCTGCATTCCCGTTCTAGACAGCAAGGCTTGCGCACAGTGGCAGACGCCCGAGTCTTCATCTTCCACACCCGCGAGCAAGCGATAATGGACGAATGAAGCGCCGGGTCATCAGCCATTACGAGTTTGTCCGCAGGATTGGAGCCGGCGGCTCCGGCGTGGTATTCCTTGCGACGGACACGTTGCTGCAGCGTCCCGTCGTGATGAAGCTGCTGAAGCGCGGTGCACTCACGCTCGACCAGGTTCGCACCACGCAGCTGCGCGAGGCGCGGCTTGCTTCGGCCATCGATCATCCCAACGTGTGCGCCATCTATGATGTGGGCGAGGCGCCGGCCGAGGACGGCAACGAAGCAGAAGCCTATATCGTCATGCAATACATCCCCGGGCAGGCGCTGGACAAGCTCATCGCCAAGCTGAGCGCCACCGGACCACCAAACCTCCAGCTAGTCCTCTCAGCCGGAATCCAGGTCGCGGACGGGCTCTCCGCTGCACATTCGCTGGGCATCTTTCATCGCGACCTGAAACCCGCGAACGTCATGCTCACAGAAGGCGGTCTCGTCAAGATCCTCGACTTCGGCCTCGCACGCCGCCTCAACATGGATGACGCCGACTTCGATCCCTCCGGCATGGCGGGCAAGCGGCCCTCGCCGCCGGCGGGCGCAACGTACACCGCGCGCGGTGGAACCATCGCCTACATGGCGCCGGAGCAGTTCGTCACCGGCCAGTCCAGTGTTCAGTCGGATATCTTTGCCGTCGGCTTGATCCTTTATGAGCTTTCGACCGGCCGCCATCCCTTTCACCGTCCGGACGCGCCGGAGTTCCAGTCCATCCGCGCCATCCAGTTCGCAGACCCAACGCCTCCGCGCGAGATCAACCCCGCCATCCCAAGCGAGCTCCAATCCGTCATCCTTCGCTGTCTGGAGAAGCAGCCGTCATCGCGTTTTGCGTCCGCTGCGGACCTGCGTGAGGCGCTCAAAATGATCATGATGGCGCTCCAGTTGGACACCATCGGCCCGCCCGGCGAATCGGTCACGCTGCTGCCCTCGCAGCGTCCGCCCGCGGTTGAGACGCCGGAGGAAGAGAAGCGCACCACCGGCATCCTTTCCATGCTGGCAGAGCGCTTTCGTGAATCAGCCTCGCCCCTGTCCAGGACGCAGAACACCATCGTCGTGCTGCCGTTCATCAACTTCGGCCGTGCCGCTTCTTCTTCCGCCCAAGTCCCGCAGGAGCCTTCGCCGCTCTACGGCTACGCCCTTGCTGACGCCATCGCAGCCCGGCTGGCGCGTATGCCGTCGCTCATCGTGCGGCCCTCGTCCTCTTTAGCAACCGTTCCGACGCATCAGCTCGACCCACTCGCCATCGGCCGCAAGCTGCTGGTGCACTTTGTCCTGGCAGGCAACTTCCTGCGCTCAGACCAGGGCTTTGACCTCAACTGGCAGCTGCTGGACGTCAACGGCCAGGCCGTGCGTGCGGGCGGCAGTATTAACGTCGCCAGTTTCGACCTTGTCGCCGTCCAGACCGAGATCTGCAATGAGGTCTTCAGCACCCTGCACGGCATCGGCGGCCTGCAGCTGGACGGCGCGGTCCATACGCCGTCGCTCTCACAGTCGAACTCCGAAGACTACCTGCAGGCACGCGCTGTGCTCAGCTCCTTCATGTCGCGAACCGGAAGCAGGGAAGACCTGGATCGCGCACGCGAGCTCTTCGAGTCCGTCACGCGCAAGGATGAAAACTTCGCTCCGGGCTGGTCGGGCCTGGGTATCACGCACCTGCAGTACGCCTCGCACGGCCTGGGCGGACAGATGCATGTGCTGGAGGCGCGCCGAGCCTTTGACAAGGCCCTGCAGCTCGACGCCGGCTCGGTCGAGTCCAATCTCTACCGCGTCTACATGCTCCTCTCACGCGGCGAAAAGGAGTCCGCGCGCCATGGCATTGAAAGCCTCCTGCGCTCGGCCTCGAACGACTGGAACGTCCATCTTGTCGCCGGCCAGACCCTCCGCATCGACGGCATGTACAACGAGGCGCTCGAGCAATTCAACATCGCTCTCCGCCTGAATCCTTCGAACGCCGCGCTCATTTATAACAACCGCGCCCGCGTCTTCCAGTACCAAAACCAGCTCGAGCTCGCCGCAGACGAGATCGAAAAAGGCCTCACGCTCGAACCGCGCCAACCCCTGCTGCGTATCTCGCTCGGCTACCAGCAGATGCGCACCGGCGATCTCGCCAAGGCTATCGAAACTCTGGAAGCCCTGACCCGCGAAGAACAAAGCCTCCGCATCGTCTACCCCACCATCGCGCTCTGCTACGTGCAGCTGGGCGACCGCGAAAAGGCCGCCAGCTTCATCGTGGATGAAACCCTATCCGCGGCCGAGGCCGACTCCGAGATGGCTTACCGCCTCGCCACCTACTTCGCCCTTGAAGGCGATGAGTCGGAATCCCTTCACTGGCTGCGCCGCGCCATCTACCTGGGCAATGAGAACTATCCGTGGTTCTCGATCAACCCGGCCTGGCGCAAGCTGGGCGGCCACGCGGATTTTGAACGCATCCTCGAAGACCTTAAAAGGTCCTACCGCAAAAACCAGAAAAACTGGCGCAGACTGCTGTCCCAACTCCCGCGAGACTCCGCCTAGCCAAGCGAAGCAAGCACCTGTCAGGGCAAAGTCTTAGGCATTTACCAAAGAAATAAAGTACTCCTGCGCACTAAACGCCGCGTGCGTCTGCTTGACCCGGACATACTCCCCACTCGGCAGCAGCATCCGCGCCTTCACGTTGTCCTTCAGGTACGACCCCAGAATCTCCTCCGCCAGCCGCTCCGCCAGCTCCGGCTCGACCACGGGAAACACCGTCTCACACCGCTCATACAGATTCCGCGGCATCCAATCCGCGCTCCCGCAAAACACCTGCGTCTCGCCGCCGTTCGCAAACTGGAAGATGCGGCTATGCTCCAGAAACTGCCCCACCACGGAGATCACACGAATCCGCTCACTCAACCCTTTAACCCCGGGCCGCAGTGCGCACATTCCCCGCACAATCAGGTCGATCTCCACCCCAGCCTGCGACGCTTCATACAGCGCATCCACGGTCTTGCCGTCCAGCAGCCCATTCATCTTGGCGACGATGCGTGCCGGCCGCCTCGCCTTGGCATGCTCCGCTTCACGCCCGATCAAGCTCAGCAGCTCCTCAGCCAGAGTCAACGGCGCAACCATCAGCGGACGATACCCACTGCCCTCTTCCTCAGCTTCCGCTGTCAAGTAGTTGAAGACCTCCTGCACGGCATGAGTAATCTCCTTGCGCGCCGTCATCAAGCTGATATCCGTATAGAAGCGCGAAGTCACCGGGTTATAATTTCCCGTCCCCAGATGCGCGTAGCGCCGCATCACCCCGTCCGGATCACGCCTCACCAGCAGCGACAGCTTGCAGTGCGTCTTCAGCCCAAAGATGCCATGAAACACCCCGACACCCGCATCCTCCAACTCCCGCGCCCAGCGTATGTTCGAGTCTTCATCGAACCGCGCCATCAACTCCACGACAACGGTCACATCCTTGCTCTGCGCGGCTTCAATGAAAGCTCGGAAGATGGACGAGTCCTTACTCGTGCGGTAAAGCGTCTGCTTCATGCTCATCACCCGCTCATCCCGCGCACCGGAGCCGATAAACTCCTCCACGGTCCGGAAGCTGTCGAACGGATGATGGAGCAGAACATCATGCTGCCGGATCTCGGCAAAGATATCCTCGTTCTTGATGCCCAACTTGAACGGCCTGTCCGTGAACGGCGTGTACTTAAGCGGCGGCATCTTCACCTCGGAGTACAGGTTCATCAGCCGCGAAAGATTCACCGGGCCATCCGTCTTAATGACCTGCCAAGGGTCAAGCTCGAAGTTCGTGCGCAGCCCCTCCACAATGTCCTCGGCGGCCGAGCAGTCGATCTCCAGCCGCACCGCATCGCCCTTGCGCCTATTATGTAACTCGGAACGCACACTTTCAAGCACGCTCCGCGACTCCTCTTCCTGCATGTAGAGATTGCTGTTGCGCGTCACTCGGAATGCAGCGCAATCCAGCACTTCATACCCGCGAAACATGCGCTCTACCTGGCTTTCCACCAGCTCATGCAGAAAGATAAACTCAGACATGCCAGCCTCGGACGGGAGGCAGATCAGCCGCGACAGCGACCGCGGAATGGTCACCACACCCAGCACCTTTGCGGGCTTCGCACCCTGCGCCCCGCGGCGCTTATGCCGCAGCAGAAGCGCCAGGCAGAGCGCCTTGTTCAGCACCCGCGGAAACGGATGCGAAGGGTCAATGGTCACAGGCGTCAGCAGTGGATCGACCTCATCCTGATAAAACTTCAACGCATGCGCCCGAGCCTTGTCGCTCAAGTCCTTCCAGCGCAGCACATGTACCCCGGCTGCGGCCAGTGCTGGAATCAGCTGCTTATTCCAGCACCTGTACTGCCCGGCGACGAAGCTGTGCATCTGCTCGCTGAGCCGGTCCAGCCGCTCCTGCTGGGTGAGCCCGCCCTCATCCGGCGTTAGGGACGCAACCAGCCCATCCTCAATCCGCTGCAGGATACCGGCGACACGGATCTCCACAAATTCATCCAGATTGCTTGCCGTAATCGCGAGAAATTTCACTCGCTCCAGCAGCGGATTCTTCTCATCCTGCGCCTCTTCAAGCACCCTTAGATTGAACCGCAGCCAGCTCTCATCGCGATTGAAGTAGCGGCTCTCCGGCTCAGCGGCAGGCTCAGGCACCGAAGCCTTCCTGCGCGGTGCAGCCCTCCTCTTCGCGGCGGTCTTTCTTGCAACCGCCTTACCGGCCGTCTTCGCAGGTGCCTTCTCAGGCGTCCGATCTGAAGTGTCATCGGCAGCAGTTGCTGCCATAAGCTCGGTCGTATCTGGCGTCTCAGTCTGTTTGCTGGTCATATCGCCCTCACCTTACAGATCGTTCGTGAACAGAGTGACAATCTTTTCACCGGATTCAGCCAAGTTTACCTTTGTCCCCACAACGCCGGCCACACGCACGAAAGCCTCGGATCGCTCCGAGGCTCTTCACGACGAATGCGCATCAGCAGTGCCGATTCATCTTCCATCCCTCCCGGCCCGCAAGCAAGAACTCCTCGCTGGTGTTGGTCGAGCCCTCAATATAAAAGCCGATGAAGACCACCAGAGCAAAGTAAAGCACCAGGATAAGAACATCGACCGCCGCGGGTGAGTCAACTGCGCGAAGCCTCAGAAAGGACTACAGCTTACCTAAGCAAACCGTTTGCATCTCATCTACTATCGCCGCAGAACCTATGCAATGCAAAATGTCCTAAAGGAGATTTACCCGATGCGTCCTTCCACCCTCCGCGGCTTGTTGCTCAGCGCGACCCTCACCGCAGCCACCGGCTTTGCCCTCGCCCAGACCGCCGGCCAGGACATGCACACCGCCGGCCACGACACCAAGAACGCCGCCGTCGACACCGGCCACGCCACCAAGCACGTGGCCAAAAAGACCTATCACGGCACAAAACACGTCGCTTCCAAGACCGGACACGCCACGGCGCACGGCACAAAGGTCGCCGCGCATGACGGCAAGGTCGTTGGCGAGGACGCAGGCCATGACACCAAGGTCGGCGTCCAGAAGACCGGCCACGGACTCGCTAAGGTCGGCGACAAGATCGCCGGCAAGCCGAACCCGCAGGAGTAGTTGCTGCTGAGCTCACGCAGGCGCCGGAGCATCGGCGCCGGCCTGCTCAGGCGGCCAGATTACCCGCGCCGCAAGCACCACCAGCGCGATCCAGAACAGATCCGCCCCCAGCAGATGCACCATCTGCATCCAGGCCGGAGCGAGCAGCAAAACGTCCATAACTCCCAGCAAAAACTGGATCGCAAGCAGGCCCAGGAGTACATTTTCGCCACGATTTTTTCCGCTCCGCCTGGCCCGCACCACAATCCACACCACAAATCCAGCCGCTACCACCGCGCTCACCGGGTGAACGCCGCGTAAACGCAGCAACATTGGTGAATTTGCGTCCACATCCGCCGCAAAAGCCGCCCGCAAGGAACTCGCCGGGAACAGAGTGTCTCCTAGCGCCGCCAGCGACCCACTCACCCCCACCAACAGCGTGGCAGCCAGCCCAACCCCAACAATCCAAAGCTCTTGCGTCTTCCCCTTGAGCTCTGCCCAGCGCTGCCGCGTATGCAGCATCCAAGCCGTCGCGCTCAGCGAACCCAGTAGAACCAGCGTGTTGCTTAGGTGCACGGACAGCACGATCACCCGGCCAAGTGACTGATTTCCGGTCACATAGCCAAGCTTGACAAGCAAAGCTCCCAAAAACGCCTCATTGACCAGCAAAACCGTGGAGAGCACCACAAATACCCGTGCCGCATGACCACGCATCGTGGCCCGAAACGTCCACAAAACCATCAAAATCATGGCGTAAACGCTTCCGCTGACCATCATTCTGTGGGTAAACTCAATGATCGTGTGGAGTGAGGGCGACACCGGAATCACCACACCATTGCACAGCGGCCAATGGTTCCCACACCCCGCACCCGATCCCGTGGCACGCACCAGTGCGCCCCAAAGAATCACCAGCACGTTGTACCCAACCACTCCCCACGCAAAGCGCTCCGCTCCGCGTACCCCGCGCAGGGCTCCTGTCTTCACCGGGATCGCAGCCGTCGCCATAGAACTATCTTAGCCGCTTATCCAGCGGCAAGCTCCTTTGCCCGAGCCGTCGCCCGCTTCACCGCTTTGATCAGCGTCACACGCAGACCGCCTTCTTCCAGCTCCAGGATCCCATCGACGGTGCAGCCCGCAGGCGTGGTCACGGCATCTTTCAGCAGCGCCGGATGATAGCCCGTCTCCAAGACCATGCGGGCCGAGCCGAGCGTCGTCTGCGCCGCCAGAAGCGTCGCCACGTCGCGCGGCAGGCCAACATTTACGCCCGCCTCCGCCAGCGCCTCAATGATGATGTACAAAAACGCCGGCCCGGAGCCGCTCAGCCCGGTCACCGCGTCCATATGCTTCTCATCCACCACCACGGTCCGCCCGACGGTCGCAAAGATCCGCTGCGCAACGGTCATCTGTTCCGGCTTGCAGAACCGTCCGGGACAGAGCGCGGTCACACCCGCGGCCAACATCGCCGGCGTATTGGGCATCGCTCGTACTACCGCAAGCTCCAGCCCGGCCACCTTCTCGATCGCTCCCGTCGTCACGGAAGCCGCGAATGAGACCAGCATCTTCTCCGGCGTCAACCCCGGGCGAATCGTCTCGATCAGCGCCGGCACCTGCATTGGCTTCACCCCCAGCAGGATCACATCGGCCCACTGCGCCGCCGCCAGGTTATTCGTCGTCACCTCCACGCGCGATTGCGCGGAGAGCGCCAGCGCCCGATCCTCATGCTGCACCGTTGCGACGATCTGTTCCGGCGCGAGCAGGTTATTCTTCAAGAACGCCTGCAGCAGGATGCCGCCCATCTTTCCCGCGCCCAGCACTGCCACCCGAACCCCCGGCATCAACGCCGGCACAGCCGTCTCTTGCACCAACTCACTCATGTGTAAAACGTTACCAGAACGGTGCGCGGTATCGTACAAGCAGGCTTTGAACAAGGAGAGCTTTGTGATTCTTCGCAAGGGGAGGGCAGAGGACATTGCGGCTGTGTTGGAGATCGTACGCGCCGTCGTGCCGCTGATGCGGGCCGCGGGAAACCTGCAATGGGACGACGTGTATCCTAACGCCGAGGTCTTAACCGGCGACGTCGACCGTGGCGAGCTCTGGGTGGCAGAGGTCGACGGCCGCATCGCAGGCATGGCCGCCATCACCACCGATCAATCCCCCGAATATGCCGAGGTCGGCTGGGATCTCGCCGTGCTCGCCGTGGTCCCACATCGCCTGGCCGTTGACCCGTCGGTCCACGGCCGTGGCATAGCCGCTGCGCTGATGTTGAAGGCGGAGGAGGTTGCGCGCGAGCTTGGAATAACGCGGTTGCGCGTCGATACCAACACACACAACCTCGCCACGCAACGGCTCTTTCCAAAGCTCGGATATGTTTATGCCGGGGAGATCAGCCTGGATTTTCGCGAGGGAATGCGATTCCTTTGCTACGAGAAGACCGTACTGCCGGACGGTGTCTTAGAGTTCCAGCCGTGAGTCGTCGATCGCCAGCCGCACGTTCCCGTCCGACTTCGCCAACCGTCGCACCGCCTCCATCTTGTCCACGTTTGCCTTCAGCATCACCACAGCGATCGGAATGGATTTACCAGCCGACTTGATCGTCCGGATTGCCGTCTCGCGATCAATCCCGCACACGTGCATCAACACCCGGATGCCGCGCTCGACCAGCTTGGCATTCTTCATGTGCACGTTGACCATGAGGTTCTCATACACGTAGCCCAGCCGGGTCATAGCGCCCGTGGTGATCATGTTCAGGATCATCTTCTGCGCAGTGGAAGCCTTCATCCGGGTCGATCCCGAGATGACCTCCGGCCCAACTTCGGCCACAATCGTCGTATCCGCCACATCAGCCAGCTTGGTTCCGTAGTTACAGGTGATGCAGGCGGTCTTCGCGCCACGCGCCCGCGCATACTCCACCGCGCCGAAGACATACGGCGTCTGCCCGCTCGCTGAAACCCCGATCACGATATCTTTGCGGGTCGGCCTGCGCCGCGCAATATCCCGCTGTCCAATCTCCGGCGAGTCCTCATTGACATCAGACGCAGAGGCCAGGGCCTTCGGGCCGCCGGCCATGATGTACTGCACCTGGGCAGGGTCCGTAGAGAAAGTTGGAGGGCATTCGCTGGCATCCAGCGAAGAAATACGTCCGCTCGAACCCGCGCCGACGTAGATCAACCGGCCGCCATCGCGCAGCGACCTTGCTACCGTATCGATCACGATTGCGATCTCCGGAAGCGCCTTTTTGACCGCATTCGAGATCTTTGCGTCTTCCTGGTTGATAATGCGCGCAATCTCCAAGGCCGATTTGGTATCCAGGCCCTGTGAGGCGATGTTCGGGCTTTCTGTTGTGAGCACGGTCTTGTCTTTAGTCTCGCGGCTGCCGGACGGCTTTTCCGGCTTCTCGGGTAGCGTTTGCTCCGTCATGATCAGGGTAGCCATAGTTTAATCGTCACAATCACAGTCGATCTCATAGTTAGCTTATTCCCAGTAAGATGCATAAACAATGCCCCAAGGGTGGGTAGCGTACCTACAAAGCTTCATCGCGCACCCGGCAAACCAGGAGCGTACGTGATTCAGGCAAAAAGTACGTGGGCTTTGTGTCAAATCTCCACATAAACGGTGCAAAAGCAGTCCTGATACCATCGCAACTGGACCATTTTGGAGCAAGGTATCTTCGACGAGCCCATTGCACGCGAGCCACAAGAGCCGATGCATCCTGATGTGAGGGATCTGGCTCCGCCTCATCCTGCCCGCGGCACCGTCTTGAAAGCCTGGATCCGTGATCTTTTGCTCTCGGTCGGTGTATCGGCCTTCATCATTTTCTTTCTCTATCAGCCGGTGAGGGTAGAAGGAACCAGCATGAACCCGGCGCTCGAAGATCAGGATCGTCTCTTCATCAACAAGCTGGCTTTTGAGGTCGGCGAGATTCACCATGGCGACGTCGTGGTCTTCCGCTACCCGCACGACCACACCAAGAGCTACATCAAGCGCGTGATTGGCCTGCCCGGCGACATCGTGCGCATCGATCACGGCCGGGTCTTCGTCAATAACAAGTACCTGCCCGAGCCCTACGTCCCCGCGCGGTTTGCTGACGATCGCACTCAGCCAAACCTCGAGCTCAACCCCGGCCAGTTCTTCGTCATGGGCGATCACCGCTCCATCTCTTCAGACAGCCGTGACTTTGGCCCGGTCTCCCGCGACCTCATCTACGGTAAGGCTGCGTTTGTCTACTGGCCGGTCGACCAGGCCGGTGTGGTGCACTAACGCACGGTAAAGCCTTGCCTGACAACGGCTAGTGTCCATCCTGCGTCTTACGGTGTAATCGGGACAATTAAAGATCCCGGTCGGGAGACCAACCGCATGACCCGTCTTGGACGCTGGATGATCGCTGTGATCGCAGTAATTTCGCTTGCTGGGTTTGTCGCGCCGGCGGAAGCTCAGGTTGTAGTTAACCTCGGACACCGACGCCATCACCGGCACTATCGCCACTATCACCATCACTACCGCCACTACTAGAGCAAATTAGCTGTTGCTGTGGAGTGGAAGTATGGTGCAGTGTCATTTTCCTTGAGAGAAAATGACGTTCATAGCAATGCCTCCCTCTACACCCACAGCTAATTTGCTATAGGAAGTCGGCTACTTGCCGTTTTCGCTCACAAGCAACGCGCGCCGGACGCCTCTCACACGGAAGCGTACTTGACGATCTTGCAGAAAGTTTCCGGGTCCAGGCTCCCTCCGCCCACCAGCGCTCCGTCAATGTCCGGTTGCGCCATAAGTTTAGCGGCGTTCTCTGGCTTCACAGAACCGCCGTAGAGGATGCGCGTCGCATCCGCCCGCTCCTGACCTAAACGCTCCGCCACTTCACGCCGGATGATCTTGTGCGCCTCTTCCACCTGTACCGGCGTCGCCGTGCTACCCGTTCCGATCGCCCAGACCGGCTCATACGCAATGATCAGGTTCTCGCTGCCCTCCGGCTCAACGCCATTCAGCGCGCAAGAAATCTGCCAGCGCAAAACGGCCTCGGTCAGTCCGGACTGCCGCTTGTCCTGTGTCTCACCTACGCAGACCACCGGCGTCAGGCTGTGCGCAATGGCGGCCTTCAGCTTCCAGTTCACCATGTCATCCGTCTCATGCGCATAAATGCGCCGCTCGCTGTGGCCAAGCAGTACGTGGGTGCAGTGGATGCTGGCGAGCATCGTCGGAGAAGTCTGTCCCGTGTATGGGCCTTCGTTCAGCCAGTGCATTGTCTGCGCACCCGCGCTGACGTTCGTTCCGGCGACTGCCTCCAGCACATAGCCCAGCGAGCTCATGGTGGGAAAAAGCACGATCTCGTCGCGATCATGGTCGGCCACTAACGGTAGAAAGTTTTCCAGGAAGGCTTGCGACTCTTTCGGCGTTTTATACATCTTCCAGTTGCCGGCGATTACAGGCTTTCGCATGACGTTTGCAGCTCCCCACGTTGTGATTCGCCCATCCTGCCATCCCGCAGCGACGCTTGGCAACCGAAAATCGTTCGCTCGGTCCGATTAGCGTACGCCAAATGTTTGATACAAATCGACTGCGAAAGGACCTACCTCTCGCTCAACGCCTCGACCCCGGGCAAAACCTTGCCCTCCAGGAACTCGAGTGACGCTCCGCCGCCGGTGGAGATGTGCGTAATCCGGTCGGCAAAGCCGGACTTCTGAATCGCTGAAACCGAATCGCCGCCGCCCACGATCGTCGTCGCATTCTCATTCGAAGCTACGGCCTTGGCAACTGCGTTCGTCCCCACAGCAAAGGCAGGGAACTCGAAGACTCCCATCGGCCCATTCCAAAGCACCGTCTGCGCGGATGCGATCTCCGCAGCAAACAGCTGTTCGGTCTTAGGCCCAATATCAAGCGCCATCAGCTCCGCCGGAAAGGCGCCAGAACCTTCGAATACAGTGCTTGTGGCATGCGCGTCGAACTTGTCCGCGAGCACATGATCGATCGGGAGGAGGAACTTCACACCTTTCTCCTCCGCCTTGGCCAAAGCCGCCTTCGCCACGTCGATCCTGTCCGCCTCCACCAGCGACTTGCCCGTCTCCTGCCCCTGCGCGCGCAGAAATGTGTATGCCATGCCCCCACCGATCAGGATCGCATCCGCCTTGTCCATCAGGCTTTCGATCACCTGAATCTTGTCCGAAACCTTTGCCCCGCCGATGATCGCCACAAACGGCTTGTCCGGCTCATTCAGCGCCTTGCCCAGGTGGTTCAGCTCAGACTCCATCAGCAGCCCGGCTGCGGACTGCTTGACAAAGTGCGTGATCCCTTCGGTCGAAGCATGCGCCCGGTGCGCACTGCCAAATGCGTCGTTGACATATACGTCGCACAGCGCCGCAAGCTGCTTGGCGAACTCCGGATCGTTCGCCTCTTCTTCATCATGAAACCGCAGGTTTTCGAGCAGCAGCGTCTGCCCAGGTTCCAGCCCATTCACTAGCTCCGTCGTGACCTCGCCCACGCAGTCCGGCGCGAAGCCGACATTTTCATCCGGTCCGATGATCCCGTCCAAAAGCTCCCGCAGCCGGTCGACCACCGGACGCAGGCTCATGCTAGGAACAACCTTGCCCTTCGGACGCCCCAGATGCGAGCACAGGATCACCTTCGCCTTGCGTCGCAGCGCATACTCGATCGTCGGTACCGTCTCGCGAATGCGCGTATCGTCTAGAATCTCGCCGCCATCCTTCGAGAGCGGCACGTTGAAGTCCACGCGCATCAGCACGCGCTTGCCGCCCAGATCCAGATCCCGAATCGAAAGCTTGGCCATTAGTCCTCGTCTCCTGTCCCTGCGGCGGGAATCAGCGCATCCGCCTCAATCTCTATCTTCCATCGCGGATCGATCAGCCCGGCGACAACAACCATCGTCGCGGCCGGCTTGACCAGCGAGAAGAACTTCCCGTGCACCCGTCCCGCGGCCTCCCAGTCATTCGCGTCTGTGAGGTAGATGCGCGTCCGCACCACATGCTCGAAGCTCGTGCCCGCGCCTTTGAGCGCCGCCGCGATCAGCGTCAGGCACTGGTCGGTCTGCCCGGCAATATCCGCATCGTCACACCCCACCGGCCCGGTCCCGGACACCATCACGTGCCGCCCAACCCGCACCGCCCGCGAAAACCCAATCACATCCTCATACTGCGAGGTCCCTCTAAAGTTCTGCCGCTCACTCATACGATCGTTAGTCCTCAGGCCCTTGCTTGTCCGTGTTTGCCGCAATTGCGGCCCGCAAATCTTCAACGTCTGCCAGATCGCGCAGACGACCGACTGCCAGTTTGTTCTCGATCAAATCTTCCACCGAGATATAGCGAACGGGGATGTCATCGCCGATCATTCCGGGCTCACTTGCCTCCCATGCCCGTTCGAAGGAAATCCCATCGATCGCCTTTAGGATGTCGATCCGGCTTGGAGCAACGCCTATCTGGTAAAAAGAGCTGGCATCCTGAAAATCTTCAGCCGTCAATCCAGCCAGTGGCGCACCAAAGTCGGCAAGCGCTTGGTAAACGATCTCGGCGTTCTCTTTGCTGGTGTCGACGAATAAATCAAGGTCCTTGGTCGCGCGAGGTTCCGTATAGTGAGAGTAGGCGTAACCCCCGACCACGAGGAACCTAACGCTGTGGGAGTTGAACTCGTACAAGGGTTCGCGCTGATCCTTCAACATCCGGCACAATACCTTTCTTTCGGTAGAACGCCCCGTAGAGGTCCCTGCTCAACTCCCACGTCGCTTCAAAGCGTTCGGCGGAGGACCGGCTGTGCCAGTAGCGATACGTCTCGGCTCGTTGTGCTGACACATCTGTGACAACGCGAACAGTCCTGTCCATGCAAGCCTCCTCTCTATTTTACGGCTTATGGGCCGCCTTACAGCCCCTTCTCCACCAGGAAAAGAATCAAATCCTTCACCCGGCTCGAGTATCCCCATTCGTTGTCGTACCAGCTGATCACCTTCCCCGTCTGTCCAACTACCTTCGTCAGCTTCGAGTCGAAGATGCTCGAACGCGAGTCGCCCCGGAAATCCGTGCTCACCAGCTCCTCGTCCGTGTAGCCCAGGATGCCCTTCATCGGCCCGTCCGCTGCCTTCTTGATGGCCGCGTTGATCGTCTCCACCGAAATCGGCTTTTCCGCCACAAACGTCAGGTCGACCACTGATACATTCGGGGTCGGAACCCGGATCGCAAAGCCGTCCAGCTTGCCCGCCATCGCCGGAACCACCAGCTTCAGCGCCTTCGCCGCGCCGGTCGAGCTCGGAATCATGCTCAGCGCCGCCGCCCGCGCCCGCCGCAAATCCTTGTGCGGCGTATCCAGAATCACCTGGTCGTTCGTATAGCTATGGATGGTCGTCATGATGCCGCTGGCAATCCCGAACGTATCATGGAGCACCTTCACCACCGGAGCCAGGCAGTTCGTCGTGCAGCTCGCATTGGAGATGATGTTATGCGTTGCCGGGTCATACGTATCATCGTTGACCCCAAGCACCACCGTCAGATCCTCATTCGTCGCCGGAGCGGAGATAATCACCTTCTTCACCGTGGAACCCAGATGAGCCTTGGCCTTTTCAGCATCCGTAAAAAAGCCTGTCGACTCCACTACGATCTCCGCCCCCACGCTCGCCCAATCCAGCTTCGCCGGATCACGTTCGGCAAACACCTTGATCTTCTTGCCATCGACCTCAATGAAATCCGCACCATGCTTGATCTCGTTCTTCAAGTTTCCCAGAATCGAGTCGTACTTCAGCAGGTGGGCCAGCGTCGCCGGCGTCGTGAGGTCGTTCACCGCGACAAACTCGATCTCCGGATTGCCCAGGGCCGTCCGAAACACATTCCGTCCAATGCGGCCGAAGCCGTTGATTCCTACCTTCACTGCCATGTGCAATCGCTCCTGAGAAAAGTCTTCCAGTCGAGCTGGAGTCTGCCATTTTGACCATACGCCCACGGTTGTCACTTCCCGATCAACCTGGACTGCTTGCCCGGCAACACACGGAGCCTAACAAACCAAAACAAGCCCACGCAATCCAGCCGTTCGTTCATCGCACGTTTTACGCTTGCCTCCCCCCTGTGTTACAAGCGTCCTAGAACCCTCGGCTGCCGGTGCGCCGCCTCAGGCTTTAGAAATCGAAGCTCATCCTGCCGATTTGCCTCACGCCCGCAGGAGAGCCGGAGACTATGCGCAAGATGCGCGATTGGATACTGAAACAGATGAGAAGACGTTCCAGACGTGGGCCCAACGAATCGGAATCCACCGGTAAAAGCGGACAGGAGCTGCCCTCCGGCCAACTCGCTCCTCTCCGGCCTGACTACCCTGAACCGATCGCCCGCACCTCCGAGCTTCCAGTCGAAATGGAGGACGTTCCTTCGTCCGCCCCAGCACCAGCAAAGCCGCAGGCCCAGCCGGACTCTCACCCGGACGTCCAGCCGGGCCCGGAAGCCTTCGAACCCTCCGCCCCGCCCGAAGGCTTCGCCCCCGCCGATCCCGAGGCAGAAAAAAAAGTCGTCGTGGAAACTCAGCCCGAATCCCTCGCCACCCCGCCGCCCGGTCCCGAAGCGGTTTCGCCCAAGGCCCCGCGCGGCTACGTCGTCCTGACCATTGGCCTGCCCGGTTCCGGCAAAACCACCTGGTACAAGCGCCGCGGTGTCTCCCCGCTTTCGTCCGACATGCTCCGCACCATCCTCTTCGACGACATCACCGACCAGCGATACCAGGGCCTCGTCTTCAGCACCCTGCGTTCCTTGCTTCGCGCCCGCCTCATCGCCAAGATGCCCTGGAACTACGTGGACGCCACCAACCTCAGCCCGCACGAGCGCCGCCAGTGGATCAAAATGGCCAAATCCTTCGGCTATGAGGTCCAGGCCGTCTTCTTCGACGTCCCCCTCGCCGTCTGCATGGAGCGCAACAGCAAGCGCGACCGCCAGGTCACCGACGAGGTCATGCAGAAGATGGCCGAACGCCTCCGGCCGCCCGTCTTCAAGGAAGGTTTCGACAAGATCACGGTCGTTCGCGTCAAAGGAGCCCCCGGCACAACGCCCGAGCCCTCCGAAGCCACCATCCCGGAACTCAATACTGACGTCCTGCCCGACGCTGACGAGTCCGGCACCTGAACCGTATGCAAACAACGTTGCTAACTCGGTCGCCCCGCATCTCGCATTTGAGATGTGAAATCTTTCCCCAGAAACAGCGAACCCTATGCCCACCCCCGCCATAGAATTCGCGAACGTCTCCTACCAAGCCCAATCCCGCCCCATCCTGTCCAACATCTCCCTCCAGCTCGAGCGGGGAACAACTACCGCTCTCCTGGGCCGTTCCGGCTCCGGCAAAACCACCCTCCTCCGTACTGTCAACGCCCTCGTCCAGCCCACCTCCGGCCAGATCCTCCTCGAAGGCCGTCCAAACTCCCACCGCGACCTTATCGAGCTGCGCCGCTCCGTCGGTTACGCCATCCAGGAGACCGGTCTTTTCCCCCACATGACCGTCGAGCGCAACGCCACATTGGCCCTCGAACTCGCCGGCCGGAAAGAAAACTCATCCCGAGCCGCCGAACTCCTCCAGCTCACCGGTCTCGACCCATCGCTCGCCATCCGCTACCCTTGGCAGCTCTCCGGCGGTCAGCGCCAGCGCGTAGGCCTGGCCCGAGCCCTGGCTCTTGACCCGGCGATTCTCCTGCTCGACGAGCCCTTTGGAGCCCTCGACCCCATCACCCGCGCCGAGATCCAGACCACTCTCCGCGACCTCCTCGCTCGGCTGAACAAAACCGTCCTCCTCGTCACCCACGATCTCGACGAAGCCCTCTATCTCGCCCACCGCGTCATCTTCCTCGACCAAGGCAAGGTAGTCGCCGACCTCCCCACCGAAGAAGTCCTCACCTCCACCAACCCCCAGGTCCACTCCTACGTCACAGCCGTACACCGAGCCCAACCATGAAGCCAGAGATAAAACAAACCGCAGTGGCCTCTAGGTACCTCAAGGCTTCAGCCTTGGGTCTCTCAGGCCTGCCCGGAGAAGTGGCTTTAGTCCTTGAGGTATGCTCTCGTCTCCAGGCCACAAAACCGGAGGACGGCGAGGCATGACCACCTTCCTCCACCAACACGCCTCCGAGATCTCCCGCCTCACCTTCGAGCATCTCTGGCTCACCCTCTTCGCCATGCTTCTCGCCATCGCCGTCGGCGTCCCCACCGGCATCCTCCTCACCCGCTATGAGCGCCTCGCCAAGCCCGTCATCGCCTTCGCCAACATCATCCAGGTCATCCCCTCGCTCGCCCTCTTCGGCCTGCTGCTTCCTGTCCCATGGCTTGGAGAAAACGCCGCCCGCCTGGCCATACTCGCTCTCACCGGCTACGCTTTGCTTCCTATTATCCGCAATACTTACGCTGGCATCCGCTCGGTCGACCCAGCCCTCGCCGACGTCGCCGCTGCCATGGGCATGACCACCACCCAGCGCCTCTTCAAAGTGGAGCTGCCCTTGGGCGCCTCCGTCATCCTCGCCGGCCTCCGCACAGCCACCGTCACCTGCGTCGGCGTAGCCACCATCGCCGCCGCCATCGGAGCCGGCGGCTTAGGCGAGCTGATCTTCCGCGGCGTAGCCTCGGTCGACAACGGCTTAGTCCTCGCAGGAGCGATTCCCGCCGCTCTCCTTGCCCTGATCGCCGACGCCACCCTGGGCCTGCTCGAATCCCGCCTCACCATCCACCGCGCCTGAAGCCTCCCGGCAACGTCTCAACAAACGTTCACTACGCATCATCCCCAAATTCTGGGATAGACCCCCGATGCCTTGCATCACGAACCAGGCTGTAGCAAGAACCAGGCTGTAACAAGCAGACAGCAGGAATCAGGCCGGCCAACAGCGATCATCGCTCCCGGACAGGAACAACCTGCTGCAACAGACGTAGCGTAAACTCCGCGACCTCTGAGTCTCCAACCTCATCCCACATCTCCTCAGACCGAAGCGAACGCAGCGACACCGCCCAGAAGACGAGCACCACGATCGTCGCCACGCTCTCCACCGCGTTGCCCCAGAGACGAAGCGGCCGGGAAGGATGGGTGTAAAACTCCGCTGCTAGCGCCGAAGCGCCGATCCGCAGCACAAGTCCGCCCGTAATGCGTGCGCCCACCGGATTCCAACCGATATGTAGCAGCTTTAACGCAGCCAGCACGGAAACGAAGAACGCAATCCACGCAATATTGACCGCCCGGTTCAAGAGAAGGACCGTGCCCACAATCCGGCTCTGCGTCACAGGGTCGTGCCAGGTCACCGCAGCCGATGCCACCGCCATCACCAGCCCGATGCACCCGATCACCACATAGGTGCTGCGCGTAAAGAAGCCGATTCCCGGAATCGCCCGCACGATATCCGCCGTAATCCAAAGCCGAAGCACGGCCTGCACCCCGGAGGAGATCCAGAAACAATAAAAATAGGGCCGATAGAAATGCTGCTGATGAAGCAAGGTGCAAAGCACTACGTTCGAGATCAGCTCGAAGCTCAGCGCAGTCGTCAGCGACGGCCAGACCGCCATCAAATTCCGCCGCGCGATCACCAGCAAGACGAGCGCCGGCGAAAGCAGCTCGAGGACCTCAAGCAGCGTCATCCACCAGTTGGAGGTCATGGCGCACTCCCTTCAAACAGGAAATGCGCCGCCCAGGACGTTCCTCTTACTTGGAGGCAACCGACGGCGGGCCGCCCGGCGCGCAGGTCGGTGCGTCCGGCGGGCACAGAGGAACGGGAAGGTAGCTCGGCTGCTGCGCAGTCATCCTGTCGGCGGACGTATGGCGGGTAGTGGCCGCGGCACCGGCAAAGGCGAGACCAACGGTGGAGGCGAGGGCGGCGATCGAAAGAAGCTTCTTCATTGGGATTCTCCGTGCGCAGATGCGCATGAAGAGCATTATCAAGCGTTTCTTCGTGTTCGCGACGTCCCATAACACACAAACGATAGCACGAAGGTGTCATCTTTTTGTACCGCCACCCAAAGCGGAACCCCCGTAGGCTCCCAAACACCCTCGCAGGACGGTCCAGCAGGTCTAATCCTTGTACCTAACCCCACGCCGCCGGTCAAAGACAAAGCACTCCCCAGTCCACGCGCTCTCCTCAACCGGAATCTCCTGTATATACCTCAAAATTCCACCCTCCAGGTGATATACCTCCGCAAATCCCTCCTGCAGAAGAAACGCAGAAGCCTTCTCGCACCGGATCCCGCCCGTACAAAACATGGCTACCTTCTTATGGGCGGTCTGGTCGAGTTGCTCCCGCGCATACGTCGCAAATTCGGAAAACGTCTGAATTCCCGGATCCACGGCCCCGCGAAAGGTCCCAACTGCAGTCTCGTACCTGTTCCGCGTATCCAGCACCAGCACCTCCGGGTCTGCGATCAGCG
Source organism: uncultured Granulicella sp. (assembly GCA_964282815.2). GTDB lineage: Bacteria > Acidobacteriota > Terriglobia > Terriglobales > Acidobacteriaceae > Edaphobacter. The sequence goes on along the minus strand of CBDIOH010000006.1, from coordinate 530,067 downwards.
CATTCCAGTCCCGCGGTGCCACATACGTCCCGGCCATCGCCGGATCAACGACCGCCTGGCGAAACGCCAGAATCTCCCGCTTCACTTTGAACTTCAGCCGGCCAAACGGCATCTCCGCCGCCGTGGAAAACTTCACCGCGGCCCGTCCCAACCCGGCCCGCTCTGCCAGCAACCCCAGCAGCCGCTCCACCACCTCAGCCGCCCCCGCCAGCGTCCCATTGATCCCTTCCGGCGCAATCAGTAGCGTCCCTCGCAGCTCCTCTTCGGTAAAAGCCGCCTCCAGCTCCGACCGCAGCCCCGCGGGATCCGTCATCGCCACAAACCGGTAAAAAGCCGCAACTGTCACCATCACCCATCTATTGTCAACGTTTTCTCCGCTCGTCCCAAACCGCACCCGCATAAGGTTAGCGAATCTCTTTCCATTGTCCTGCATGCCGGTTGTATTTTGACCTGAATGCAAGATGCGTTCCTTTTCGCAGTCTCATCGCGAAAGGGTAAGTATCATCTGAGTAAGCAAATGAGCGTGCTATTGCCCGCAATCGTATTGATGGCACGGCTTCATTCCAATCAGACCCACTGAAACGTACCACGAAAGGCCTATACCCCATTTGCCCTCTGCGGGGCAGACTGGAACCTGCATTTCGTCCCCACCCGCCTGAAAGCGCCGCAACTCCCCTTTGAACCTGCTGGAGCACAGAAATGAAGTCAACGGCCATTCTCTCTCGCTTCCGCAATACCGTGGAGGAGGAGTGCCCGGCAGGTTCCACGCGTTATCTCGGCAGGCAGCCCATCCTGCAGTACAACCGGCAGGTGCACGGCCATGAGCTCCTCTTCCGCGCAGGGCCGGAGAACGTCTTCTCCGGCGACCAGGAAGAAGCAACCCGCCAGGTCATCGACAACTGTCTCCAGCTCATGCCGGAAGCCACGCAGGTCCTCTCCTTCATCAACTGCACCAAAGACGCGCTCTTGTCGGGTATCGTAAGGCTCCTCCCGTCCTCGAGCACCGTGCTGGAGGTCCTGGAAACGATCGAGCCCACCCGCGAGATCATCGAATGCCTCCACACGCTCCGGCATCATGGATACCGCATCGCTCTCGATGACTTCTCCCCGGAACCATCCAAAAAGCCTCTGATTGAGTGCGCCGACTACATCAAGATTGACTTCATGGCCTCGAACGCGGCCGAGCGCAAGCTCATCTTTCAGATGGCCAAAGGCTTCAAAGGCAGATTCATCGCAGAAAAGGTCGAAACAGAGGCTGACGTCAAGACGGCCAAGGCGGAAGGCTGCGACCTCTTCCAGGGCTACTTCTTCTCCAAGCCCGTCATCATTCAAAGCCGCGTCATCCCGCAGAACCACGTCATCTATCTGCAACTTCTAGGCGCCCTCAGCCGCACTCCCGCCAACATTACAGAGGTGGAGCACCTGGTCATGCTGGATGCTTCCATCTGCTACCGCCTGCTCCGCCTCGTCAACTCCGCCCTCTACTGGCTGCCGCACCAGATCACCTCCATCCGTAGCGCTCTCATGATGGTCGGCGACGACGAGATGCGCAAGCTCGTCACCGTCGCTCTTACCACCACCATGGCCGCCGACCGGCCCGCCCTTGTCTCCCTGGCCCTCGAGCGAGCCAAATTCTGCGAGCTGCTCGCGCCCATGCTCAAGGAAGATCCCTCCAGGTTCTACCTCATGGGCATGCTGTCGCTGATGGACTCCTTCCTTGGCCTGCCCATGGAACAGATCCTCGGCTCTCTCCCGCTCGACAAGGAGATGAAGGGAGCTCTCCTCGGCACGGATCATTCCCTCACACGAGTTCTCAAAATGATCGACGACCTCGAACGCAACAGCGGCGAGCGGCAGGAGCTGCAGGCCACCATCGGTATCTCCGAAGACAAGGCCTCCCTCATCCGCTTCGAATCCACCTGCTGGGCCGACAAGGTCATGTACGCCTGAACCCTGGACCTGCTCTTGCTTCACAACTCCACCCTCAAGCCACCCTCCGGGTGCCCCCATGTCCCGATTTTGGGACATGGGATCCAAAGCCCAACCGCTCAACAGTTCAAGAAGGAAAAGACCTCACCGCCTGCCCACCGCACCCAGGGGCTGAAATCCCGGCCTATCCCAGCCTGAGGCGAAGCCCCTGCACACCCGCACATCCACACCCATCCTGACGAGGGTCTCGCAGCCTTACCGCGAGACCTGGACGAAGAACCACGTCTTTGAATCTCGACATTGCCGAAAACACCGTTTCTCATCCAAGTTGGTGATTTAGGCTCATTCCAAGATTCAGACAGGAGCCTGCGACGGTGACGTTCAGCAAACCACTAATAACTGTGCTTAGCATTGTAATTTTGTGTTGTGTCTCGTTGGCAGCTTTGCAGACTTTTGTCTTTGCTCCCTTTGCGGTCCAGCCTTGGACCGTCGATTACCTGAAGATTCTTGCGCTCTTCGCCGCTGAAGTCGTCATTGCCGTTCTTTCCCTCCTAGAGTTGAGGGGAGCTGCCCTGGCTGCTTTCGTCTACGCAGCCCTTGTGTCCTGGATGTGGTGGCACTTCATCTGCAGAGGCCACTTTATCCAAAGTGACTTTATGTGGTTCGAACTGCCGGTGCTTGTACTCACCGCTTGCATCGCACTGCGGTCCGCCTCTCTGAATGCAACGAACAGAAGTGAAAGCAATTAGACGATGATCCCGCGAAGCCGTTGCTTTCGGCAATCACCGCCTCCGGCGTCCGGAACGGGCGAAGTTTCTCAAAACGCCGTTTGTAGAGAAGTAGACTTAGCCTATGAGGTCGGGATGTCACACGAGTACACGGTGGAGTTCAGAATCTACGGCAAGAGTCTCGACCCGGCTGCTGTCACCGCCGATCTTGGCTTAGAGCCCTCCCGGACAGTGAACCCTGGAACTCGAAGGGCTGATGGGAGGCTGTTGGAGGGTCTCTGGGCCTTCGATGGCGATCCATTGGAGCCATTCAGCGGCTCACTTGAGGAAGCTCTTAAATTCGTTCTCGACTTGCTAAATCCTCTACAAGAGCGGATTCTCGCGTACCGGACTAGCGCACATCTTGTTTGGTGGTGCGGACACTTTCAGTCAAGCTTCGATGGTGGATACACTCTTTCGGCGGCTCTCCTGGGCCAGCTCTCCGCCTTTGGAGTTGAGTTCACAGTCGACAACTACTTTCGCGAATCCGAAGCGACGGCAGAATAGTTCGAGCCCGAGAAGATCGCGACTCGCGCAAAGTTCAAGTTTCGGAAGCCTGGCTGCGGCCGAGGTTGGCGATAACGCCGTTTTATGGGCGCGCTGTAGTTCGAGAAGTTGATAATCTGCATTCAGCCATCGGCACCGAATAGCGAGGTCTTCACTATTGGCCCACATAGAACCAAAGTTGATCCTGTTCGTCGCGTTTGCGGGCACTCTACTCACATCGGATTGATGCAAAAGAGAGCCGTGGACAAGTGGACTGAGAGTACCGGACGAGCCCCTCTGATTCAGGGGGGCCGTGGAAGCTGGGGGGCCTACATGCGGCAGAACAAATCCGATATGCCTAACGAACTTCTAAAGGTGATCTCAATCTGGAGTTGGGTTGGTCGCGCCGCGCTATTGGCCTTCGGGATCGTCATCTTCTTTGTTAGGTAACAAAGAAGATGAAGTGACCTTCTGCAAAGTCGGTGTTTTCGGAAACTACGTCGGTACCGCTGCACGCGATCTAGAGTTTGGAGGCCTCTTCCAGCTTTTTCGAAGCTTCATCTTTGTTTCCCATGGCGGTCAGCACCTGAGCGTGGAACATCAATTCACGTTTCAGTGTGTACGAATACGGCCGAGCAAGATCTTGGCCCGCTGGACCACTAAGCGCATCACGTTGGAATTTCTCCGCCTGCTCCAGGTCCCTATCTCCTCCGGCCAAGTCACCCACGTCAGCTTTAGCCTGCCCTCTGATGTAGTAGGCTGCGCTGGATCCTGATCCGTCATCAAACCCCATCCGTACTACGGCTACAGCTTTGTCGCCGGCCTCGACCGCTTCTCTGTACTTCTGTGCCTGAATGAGCGCCGTGGCGTAGAAAACGTATGCCCCGCGCCGAGTAATCGGATGCGTCTTGCGGTCAAACTTGTCTGCCTCGTCTGACACCTTCTTACAGGCTGGCACGGCGTTCGTGGCATCACGTTTGCTAACAAAGCTTCGGCATTCCTGGTCGAGCGCCATGTACTGCTGTGTGACGCTGTCGTCAGGGATGGTCACCTTGGCTGTGACCGTCACATCTTGGCAAAATACGCCACCGTAGCATCCAACGATGATCAGAGCGGTGGAAAGGATGCTGGCCTTCATCGGTCGATTCTAGCAATCAACATGATCTCCATAGCGGGTGTGAATGAGTAGTTCCCGAAAAGTCGGGGTTACCGGCAATCACCACATCACCCTCTGCGATACCCTCACCTCAGTGCCTCACCCACTCTCATTCCTCCTCACCTCACTGCTCCTCCTCACCGCCTGCGCCCCCCCGCGCTCGCACCGCATTACCATCGGAGCCAAAAACTTCACCGAGCAGGTCGTCCTCGGCGAACTCATGGCCCAGCAGATCGAATCCCTCACCCACCAACCCGTAGAACGCCGTTTTTATCTAGCCGGCTCCTACCTCTGTCATCAAGCTCTTGTGGCCGGCCGCATCGACGCCTACCCCGAATACTCCGGCACCGCCCTTACCGCCATCCTCAAACAGCCGGTAGACCGTGACCCCGCCAGCGTCCAGGCCACCATCACCCGCCTTTACGCCCAAAAGTACAACATCAAAGTAGAACCCGGCCTGGGCTTCGAAGACACCTTTGCTCTCATCGTCCGCACCCCGGAGGCCGCCCAGAATCACTGGCAGACCATCTCCAACCTCGCCTCCAGGGCTTCCACCCTCCGCCTTGGAGTAGGCTACGAGTTCCAATCCCGCCCCGACGGCCTCCCCGGCCTGGAATCCACCTACAACCTTCACTTCAACGACCGCCCGCGCGTCATGGACCTGGGCCTCCTCTACCGTGCCCTCACCGCCAATCAGGTCGATCTCATCGCCGGCAACTCCACCGACGGCCCCATCCAGGCCCTGCACCTCCAAATACTTCAGGACGACCGCCATTACTTTCCACCCTATGAAGCCGTTCCCCTCGTCCGGGAAGACTCCATCCGCCTCCACCCAGAAATCCAGACTGCCATGAACCAGCTGGCCGGCAAAATCACCGCCCAGGAGATGCAAACCATGAACGACGCCGTAGACGCCCGCCACCAAGACGTAGCCCAGGTAGTCCATCGCTTCCGCACCGCACACCAGCTGTAGCGGAAGGTGATGAGCGAGGCCTGGTGAGTGAACAGTGGTAAGTGGACAGTCCGTTTACCCGTCGCACAAGCTAAACACTGACCACTGACCACTGACCACTCACCACTGACCACTAAACACTCACCACTCGTAACGTAGCTCTACTAAACTCTCCCCATGCCCGAACCCTGGCTCCGCCAAACCCTCCTCGAAGTCCCCGCCATCCCACGCCAGATCCTCCACGCCCTCGAACTGGCCGCCGAAGACTATGCCCGTTTCGTCACCCCGCTTACCGAAACGGAGCTCAACGTGAGCCCCTTCAACCTCCCGTCCGCAGCCTTTCACATCCGCCACATCGCCCGTTCGCTCGACCGTCTCCTCACCTACGCCGAAGGCGACGCCCTTTCAGAGACCCAACTGGAAGCCCTGAACACCGAGCACGACCCCACCCCCTCGGAAGCACTCTACTCCGAGTTCCTCCAGGCTCTCCTCCGCGCCGCTGAACGCATCCGGGCGTTCCCGCCCGAGGCCTACGCCGTCACCGCCCACGTCGGCCGCGACCGCATCCCCACCACCATCGCCGGCCTTCTGATCCACTGCGCCGAACACACCCAGCGCCACGCCGGCCAGATGGTCACAACTGCCAAACTCCTCCTGGCAATGCGGAATCCAACCCAAAACGTCCCACCACCCCAGTAACATTCCCGCACCCCACCAAAGTACAGGGTCCCCAGCCCGCCCAAAACCCCAAGTCCGAACCTTAAGTATCTGCTTTGAAGACTTTGCCCACTTTCACCCCAGGGGAGGGGCCTCCCCGTTATCCGGCGAAGTGGCCCATCTTCTCCCGTTTCGTCTTCAAATAAAACTCATTCTCCGGATCCAGAGCGACGTCGGCCGAGATCCGTTCCACCACTCGAATCCCACCCGCCTCTACCGCCTCCACCTTCTCCGGATTATTGGTCATCAGCCGGACAGAACGCACCCCAAGCGCCTTCAGGACCTCAGCCGGCAGCTCGAAATGCCGGCAATCCGCCTGATAGCCTAGCTCCAGGTTGGCCTCGATCGTATCCCGCCCCTGGTCTTGCAGCGCATACGCCTGCAGCTTGGCCATCAGCCCAATCCCGCGTCCCTCCTGGTTCTCGTACACCAGGATCCCCGCACCCTCCCGCGCAATCCGCCCCAGCGCCAGGTGCAGTTGGTCATGGCAGTCGCAGCGCAGGGAGTGAAACACATCCCCGGTCAGACACTGCGAGTGGATCCGCACCACCGGAGCCGTCGTCCGCACATCCCCCATCACCAGCGCGACCGCGGACTCCACCCGTATCTTAGGCGCCGGTACCGCATCGTTACACGGCAGCGGATCCACCACCACCCCCTCGAACCCATGAATCCGGAAGTGCCCCCACCGGGTAGGAAAGTCCGCTTCCGCTATCTGCCGAACCGAGGAGAACGCCATCCCCCGATTATACGGCGGCACCATCTTCATCCCATCTCCAGCCAGCCCCAAAACCGCACCGCCGCGATCCCTCCGGGCTACCCCACGACCGCCTTTTCCATTGCCTTTACCGCACCCCTCTGCGAGGATGCCTCTAACCATGAATTCCTCGTTCGTCTCGCTGCTCCAGAGAATCTTTGCCAGCCCCCGCACCCTCGCAGCAGCCCTGCTGCTGAGCCTCGCCACAATCCTTCACGGCCAGGCAGCAGCTCGTACCACGTTCAATACAAGCACATCGACGGCACTCGCGGATACCGTTGACTCCGGCCCCGTTCCAAGCTCACAGCGTCTCGCTCTCACGCTGACACTCGCGCAGACCTCAGACCGCTCCGCCGCCTTGGACCAACTCCTCGGCGACCTGACCACGTCGAAGGCAGCCGACTACCACAAGTTCCTCACTCCGGCCCAATTCGCCGCAGGCTACGGAGCCACCGCAGACCAGCTCACCGCCGCCACCGCCTGGGCGAGTGCCCAAGGTCTTACCATAGACTCCATCTCACCCTCTGGAACCCGGATCGCAGTCTCCGCTACCGCCTCCATAATTCAGTCCGTCTTTGGCGTCACCCTGCACAACGTCCAGTTAAACGGCACCCTCTACTTCGCCAACACCACCCAGCCATCGCTGCCCGCCTCCGTCGCCCCCCTGTTCACTGCGATCGACGGACTCAGCAGTCTTCCCACCGCACCCTTGGCAGTGCAGGGAAGCGCAACCACCTTCTCCGGCCTGGTCAGCCTGGTCGACGCCAACAGTCAGGCGATCCTCACCCTGGACTCCAGCCTCACCTCTGCCACATTGACCTCGTCGGAGTCGGCCGCTTACAGCCTCCTCCTGCGCCAGGCCTCTGCCCAGGGCATCACCCTGCTCGCAACCCGCCCCTCCCTCGCAGGAGCCTTCCCGGCCATCCTCGCTGAGGTCACCGCCGTCGCCCCGCCCAACACCGTTGCGGACACCACCCTGCCTACCGTAGGTCGTCCCGATTGGCAGATCGCCCCCGGCTTGCCCGCCGATGCTCTCCGCTATGCCCCGGACCTGACCGCATCCTCAGTTTCCGCGCTTGCCCAGACGCTCTCCACGATCGAATTGCAGACCGGCCGCCAAGGCAATATCAATCGCATCCTCTACGAACTGGGCCCGACGCCCAGGCTCTACACGCAGCCCGACTCCGCCCCCGCCGGCACCTGGGAGCCCGCCACCGGTCTCGGCCTCGTGGACCTCAATGTCCTCGCCAAGGCCTTCCCGCGCGGCACCACCGCGGTAGAGGTTGACACCACCAGCTCCTCCTACAATCCCACACATGGCGCCGGCTTCGTCCTCACCAGCACCGTCTACCCCGGCGCGGCAAGCACACCCACCGGGTCCGTCACCTGGACTAGCAGCAACACCGCCTTCACCAGCACAACCATCGCCTTGAATGCGAACGGCGTCGCCACCTCGCCCACCTTTCAGCTACCCGGTGGAACCTACACCATCACCTCCACCTACTCGGGCGACAGCACGTATGCGGCTGGCACCACCACCACGACCCTCACCGTCAACCCGGAGACAGCCAACTTCACCGTATCTGCTCCTGCCACAGCCATCCTGGGAGGTACCGTCGCCGTTACTGCGACCGTCACCGAGCCCTCCGGTATCGGCGTCCCGTCCGGCACCATCACCGCTTCGCTGACAGGCGCGTCCACCCAGACCGGCTACATCACCGGAACCGGCACCGCGGGAAGCGCGAGCACCACCCTTACCTTCAACGTCAACCAGGCCGGAACGCTGGCGGTGCAGGCCACCTGCACCCCCGGCGACACCTCCTACACCTGCTACAACACCGCAACGGCAAGCGTCGCCGTGGCCAAGGCGACGCCAACCCTGACGCTATCCCTTTCAAACGCCAATCCGACAACCGGAGCATCCATCACCTTCACGACCACGCTGACGGGCGTCGCGGGAGTAACGCTTACGGGAAATATCGCCATCCTCGATAACGGCGCCCAGATCGGCACCATCACGCTCCCGGCGACGACCTACACCGGCCCACTCGGCTCCGGAACCACACATTCTGTCACCGCGCAGTACAACGGCGACGGCAACTACAACACCGCGACTTCGACCGCCCAGACGGCCTCCACCGGCCTCGCCCCCACCACCATCACCGCAACAGCCTACCCAGCCTCCTTCGTCTACGGCCAGAGCACTACGCTGGTCATCGCAGTGGCTCCAACCTCCGGCACCCAGGTCAATGGAACCGCTCCCGGCGGCAGTGTCACCGTCACTGCCGGCGCTGCCACTCCCGTCATGCAAACTTTCGGGGGCGGGAACGTCAACGTCACGCTGAATGGGCTGACCGTCGGGACTTACACGGTGCAGATTGCCTACTCAGGGGACTCCAACTATGCGGCGAGCAGCAACTCTGCGGTCTCCCTCACCGTAACGCCCTTCGCCGCAACCATCACCCCACAGCTTTCCGGCACTACGTTCACCCAGGGCAGCACTCAGACCCTGACCGTCCAGTTCGCCTCCGCAACCAATGCCTCTGTCCCGCAGAACGCAGCCTTCACTGCGACCCTGGACGGCGTCGTGTACACCAAAACCTTCAGCATCAATGCAGGAGGCGTCAACGCCACCGGCCAGGTCACCATCAATGCACCTCCGGCCGGCACCTGGCCGCTCCAGGTCAACTGCGTCGCAAACACCCTCTTCACCTGTAACACGCCCGCACCGATTACCGTCACCAGCACTGCAACCACCACCACCCCACCGCCCGGCAGCGGCACCAGTCCCACGCAGACCGTCCTTACGGCAAGCTCGCTCTCACCCGCCGCCGGAGCCTCCATCACATTGACTGCTACAGTCACCGGTCTGCCAGCCGTGGTCGCGGTCAGCGGAATCACCGGTTCGATCACCTTCCTTGATGGCGCCGCCGTCCTCACCTCTGCCCCTGTCGCCCTCGTAAATGGCAGCTACATCGCCACGGCCCCCGTCACCCTCACCGGTACGACTGCCCACTCACTCACGGCTGTCTACAGCGGCGACACCGTCTTCGCCTCCAGTACCTCTGCCGCCATCACGGTCAATTCCTCCGCATCCCCCGCCGCCATCACCTTAACCTCAACCAGCACGACGGGCACCGCCGGCCAGGCCATCTCCTTCACCGCCCTGGTCACCGGTTCCACAAACACCGGTGCGGTGCCCACCGGCAGCGTGACCTTCTACCTCGCCGGCAGCACCCCATCGGCTCTCGCCACCATCGGGCTTGGCTACCAAGGTCCCGGAGTCTCCGTCGCGGTCTACACGACCACCGGCCTGCCCGCCGGCGCGCAGACCATCTACGCCGTCTACTCAGGTGACGGCAACTTCCTTTCGGTAACCTCCAACTCCATCACCACTGGCTTGACCGACTTCTCCGCCACCTTCAGCCCATCGTCAATCTCCCTCGTCGCCGGCCAGAGCGGAACCTCTACCCTGAACGTCTCGTTGCTTGGCGCGTTCAGCGGTACCGTCGCCCTGACCTGCACGTCACCGGTCGACAGCTTCATTTCCTGTTCGTTTAGCCCATCCACCCTCACCGCGGCGGGCTCATCCGTGCTAAGCGTCACAACAACAGCTGGCAACAAAGCCTACCTGACACCTCCACCGGCCCTTCGCGGCGGAACAGAGGCGTTAGGAGCCGTCTCCTTTGTTGCGCTTCTCTGCCTCTTGCTTCCGGGGCGCTCGCGCCGCCGTGTCCCCACATTGCTGCTCGCCCTGCTGGCGCTCAGTCTCACCGCGAACCTGGGTTGTGGCTCAAGCGGTACCAGCAAGTCTCTGCCCTCAACCTCTGGAACTCCGCTGGGAACGTCCATCCTCACCATCACCGCGGCTGGAACTCAGGGCTCGACCACCATTCGGCATATCTACAGCTTCCAGGTTACCGTGCAATGAAACACTCTTTGCCAGCCGGAGCGCGCAGCGTCTCAAGCGTGCAGCACCTTCGGTTACACTTCGAATACGCGCTGACGAGCGTGGTCAAATGCATCTCAAAGGGTCTTGAGCATGGAACAAAGCGACTGTAACATCTCCGGTCGGAGCATCGCGCCCCAGCCGGACAGCCTCTTTGAGCGATGTTCCTGGTTCTACGCTCTCTGCCGCGAATATCTCTTCCGCGATCACACCCAGGAGATCGTCCAATCCCTCTTCCCCTATGAAACTCCGAAGGCCGGAACAAGACTGCTGGAGCTCGGTTGCGGCCCGGGTTTCTACGCTTGCCGCGTCTCAGAGGAGTTGCCTCTGGTGCAGACCACTGGGGTGGATCTCTCGCATGCCCTGATTGAACGCGCAACCTCCCGCGCACGCAGCCGGCAACTCGCAAACTGCAGCTTCCAGCACGCCGATGCTCACTCCCTGCCGTACGAGACCAGTTCCATCGACGCCATCGTGGTCTCCCGGCTCTTTCTCATCGTTCCTGATAAGGAAGGCATAGTCCGTGAGATCCACCGGGTCTTGCGTCCGGGTGCCCGCTGCTTCATCGCAGAGCCGACATCCGGCTTCCGCACCCGTCTGCCCCTTGCGCTCATGTGGCTGCTCTCGCGGCTAACCATCAGTCCAGGCGGAAACTATCGTGAGCCACAACAGGCCGAAGTCATGAGTCTTCCGGCGTTTGAGAATCTGGTTCAGTCCGCGAACTGGGGTTCCGTACAGTTTGAGTATGACGGCTGGTACCAGTATGCAGTCTGCCAGAAGGGCGAAGCTAGTCAAGCGGCCGTTCCTGCCTAACCGGACGCCAAGCCGTCGAACTCTTCTTATGACCTACCCGATCCTCGATCCTGAATACCCCATCCCCACTCTTGGCCACCTCTGCGCCCTCGCGGTGATGGCAAAGGCGCCGAGGCCCGGGCGTGTGAAGACCCGCCTTTCGCCTCCGCTCTCGCTGGAACAGACAGCCGCTCTGAATACCTGCTTTCTGCGCGATACAACAGCCAATCTGGCCACGGTAGCCGGGGCTGCTGGGCTCATCTCCTACACGCCCGCCGGGGACGAGGCGCTCTTTGAAGGCTTGCTGCCCGAGACCTTCGGCCTGGTGCTACAGCGCGGTGACGGCTTTGGAGAACGGCTCTTTTGCGCCGCAAAGGATATTCTCGCGATCGGCTACGGAGCGGTATGCCTCATCGACTCCGACTCCCCGACCGTTCCGCAAGAGGCCTTCACCGCAGCCGTCCACGCGCTCGCAAAGCCGGGAGATCGCGTCGTCCTGGGTCCCTCTTACGACGGCGGCTACTACCTGATCGGCGTCAAAGCCGCCCACGCCGCCCCGTTTGACCGGATCGCCTGGAGCACACCCACTGTCTTCGAGGAGACTGTCGAACGATGCCTCGCGGTCGGCCTCGAGGTCGTCACGCTGCCCACCTGGTATGACATCGACGACGCCCCCACGCTCGAACTGCTCAAGTCAGAGCTTCTGTACGGACAGGGCCCAGCCTTTACCTCGCAGCCCGGTTTCAGCGCCCCGGCAACGCGAGCATTTTTGCAGAACCTGGCGGAGCAGACCTTTTGAGTCAACCTCCCAGCCCTTTAAAGCCCTTACGCTGGTTCGACGCGCGCTCCTGGCAGACCAACACTGCTCTTGCGCTGCTCGGCATCGCCATGGTCGAGTTCATGCGTCAGCTCATTCGCGAGAACGATCACTACGTAATCGGCAACTCCGGTGTCTCGGCGTCGCACCTGGTTCTCTATCTGGCAGCATGCCTTCTCCTCTGGCTCAAGCCGGATAACGTGGACCGTTACACCTTCTGGATCATCCTAGGCTTCGCCACCGCCTGCAACCTCGTAGGCGTCTTCCCTGACGCCTTCCTCTCAACCGACGTTTACCGTTATGCCTGGGACGGCGTGGTGCAGCATGCCGGTATGAACCCTTACAAGTACATCGCCAACGATCCTGCGCTCTTCGCCTTGCGCGCACCCAATATCGATCTGTACGACAACATGAACCGCCGCGACTACGCGCACACCATCTATCCACCCGTCGCTCAGGTCATCTTCTATCTCGTAACTTGGATCTCCCCGACCGTGCAGTTCATGAAAATGGCGATGGTCCTCTTCGAAGGTCTCACCTTCTACGGGCTTGTCCTTCTTCTGCGTGAGTTCGGCCTCCGGAGAGAGCAGGTGATTGTCTTCGCCTGGTGCCCCCTCCTGATGTGGGACTTTGGCGCCTCCGGCCACCTCGACTCCGTCGCCATGGCCTTCATCGTCTTCGCCTTACTCTTCCGTTCTCGCGAGCGGCCCGTGCTGACCGGCCTCTTCCTCGGTCTCGCTTTCCTCACCAAGTTCTACCCCATCGTCCTCTTTCCCGCGCTTTGGCGCCGTGGAGACTGGAAGATGCCTGCGACGATCGCGGCAGTGTCGATCGCGTTCTACTCCATTTACCTTTCCGCCGGCCGAATGGTCTTCGGTTTCCTCAACAGCTACGCCCAGGAGGAAGGGATCAAGAACGGCACCCGTTATTTCCTCTTGGAGCTTGTTCAACACATCCCAGGCTTGCATAACCTCTCGAACGACGCGTTTCTCGCGTTCGCTGTTGTTGTCTTCCTCGCAATTATCGCCTGGTGCTGGCGGGTCGCCACACCCCTACAAAGTGCTCCCGCAGCATTCATGGCTCCAGCCTTTGCGCTTGCGGTCGCGTTGATGCTTCTTTTCTCTCCGCATTACCCCTGGTACGTCGCCTGGCTGATTCCGTTTCTCTGCCTGATGCCGAACCTTCCGGTCATGGCATATACCTGTGGGTTCTTCTATCTTTGCTACACTGCCCTCGCCGTCGGCACAGGCCCCAAGCAGTTTGAACTGAATGAGATTCTGTATGCGACGATTCTTCTCGCCGTTATCATAGAGGTAACGCTGCGTCGTCTTCGCCCGACGCGCGGATGGTTTCTTCCACCTTTGTACGAGCAGGCCACGCTAGCTGCAAACCAACCATCGAGGTCCTGATGAGCACTCTTCTCCCCGTTCTGCCGCCCGATAACCTCCTTGCCACAACCGAAGAAGAGCTTTCTCCCGCTGCAAAGGCTGCAGAGGAGGAGAAGAACCGCATGCGTCGCTACTTCCAGAAGCCGGAAGAGCAGTTGACCCCAGTCGCGACCCAGGAGCCCGTCTGCCTGTACCTTGAAACCACCAACCGCTGCAATCTGCTCTGCGTGACCTGCCCTCGGACGTACGAGCAGTTGGAACCCGAGGCAGACATGCCATGGGAGATGTTCACCTCGCTCATCGACCAGTACCCGAAGATCGCTCGCGTCGTGCTTCACGGTATCGGCGAGCCCATGCTGGTCAAGGACATCGCGGAGCGAGTGAAGTATCTGAAAGACCGCAACATCTATGTGCTCTTCAACACCAACGGCACGCTGCTGAACGACAAGAATGGACGAGCTCTCATTGAAGCAGGTCTCGATGAGCTCCGCGTTTCCCTCGACGCCGCCGAGTCCGAGGTCTACCAGATGGTCCGGGGCAAAGACTTCTTCGCCAAAATCGTCGAAAACGTTCGCAACTTCACCCGCCTGCAACGCGAACTAAACGCGCCCAAGCCGCGCGTCAGCCTCTGGCTGACCGGCTTGCGCGAGACCGTAGACCAGCTCCCCAACTTCGTGCGAGTCGCCCATGATGTCGGCGTCACCGAGGTCTATCTCCAGCGCCTCGTCTTCTTCGACGAAGGTGCAAATGGCCTCGCACGGGCTGAGTCCGCCCTCTTTGAACACACCACCAAGGCCGAAGAAGAGCTCATCGCGGAAGCGGAACGCGTCGCCAAAGAATTAGGCATCATGTTTTCAGCCTCAGGCGCCGTGGACCCAGGCGAGTCCATTCGTATGCAGCGCACCGATGCGCCTTGGTCGCTATGCCGCCGCCCGTGGTCATTGATGTACATCACCGCAAACGGCCGTGTTCTGCCATGCTGCATCGCGCCCTTTTCCATGAAAGGCTACGGCTCCTTTACCCTCGGCGATGCCACCCAGAACTCACTCCGCGAGATCTGGAACGGAAGCGAATATCAGCGCTTCCGCGACGGCCTTCTTTCGAGCGCTCCGCCGCCCGCCTGTGCCAACTGCGGTCTCCGCTGGAGCTTATAGGCCCCGTGTCGCAGATCTCCATCATCATACCCGCCCTCAACGAGGCTGAATCGATCGGCCACGTTATCGCGGAGATGCCTTGGAATCTCATCGCCGAGTGCATCGTTGTCGACAACGGCTCGATCGACGCCACCGCGGAGATTGCACGATCCGCCGGCGCCCGCGTCATCCAGTCGCCGCGCGGTTACGGGGCGGCCTGCCTTGCCGGCTCGAACGCCGCAATCGCCGGCAGTGACATTCTCGTCTACATGGACGGAGACGGCTCAGACATCATCGCAAACCTGGAGCAACTCACCGGCCCCATCGTCCGCAACGAAGCGGACTTCGTCCTCGGGTCCCGCATTCTAGGCGAGCGCGAGCCCGGCTCGATGCTGCCCAGCCAGGTCTTCGCAGGTCACCTGGTTGGCACACTGTTGAGAGTCTTCCAGGGTGTCCGCTACACAGACATGGGACCTTTCCGCGCCATCCGGCGCTCCTCGCTCGAAGCTATGCGGATGTCCGAGCTCACCTACGGCTGGAACCTCGAGATGCAGATCAAGGCCGCCCAACAAGGCCTGCGAATCCGCGAGATCACCGTCGGCTACCGCTGCCGCATTGGCGGCGTCAGCAAGGTCTCCGGCGACTGGAAAGCCTCCATCAAGGCCGCGACGCGCATTCTGGAGGTTCTGTTTCGCGTAGGCCTTCAGCATCGTCCGAAGACCGCTCGCGCTTAGCTCCGTAACCGCAAAACAGGAGAGCAAAACAGGAGAGCACGTCTTTCGAGTTGTGCCCGGCCCTGACCCATTCGGGGAATCACCAACGTAAGGGCATGTCTGCACCTGCCGCCGCTGCTCCCCCCGCGCCTAGCCGATAAGCTAAGTATCGACAGGGAAGCTGACATCAAGCGCAACTCGTCGTAAACACACTGCACTACTTGGAGACAACCATGAAGATGATGATGGCGGGACTGGCCGGCTGGGCGCGCTTCGAAAATCAGGAGAGTCAGGCCGTCAAGGCCATCGACACAATGATCACCGTTGTAGGTACCGTCTTGCTTGCCGTAACCTACATGATCCTTCGCGGCTAAAGCAATTAGCTGTGGGTGTAGAGGGAGGCGTTGCCATAAAGGTCATTTTCTCTCAAGGAAAATGACACTGCACCATGCTTACACTCCACAGCGACAGCTAATTTGCTCTAAGAGCCTGATCCTGATCCCGGTAAAGCGGTGCGGCTATACTTCTGTGAGCCTCTCATTCTTACCGGAGTGTCACAGATGAAGAGCGTAGCGCGCAAGTTTACGAGTGCAGCATTTAGAAGTCTTGCCAGAATGGAATCTGCGTTCGACAAGGCTTACCTGGTGGATGACGTTCCGATCTCCAAGAACATCGCTCACCAGAAGTGGCAGGAATACCTCTACCGGCTTGGCAACAAGGAAGGCCTCCGAATCCTGGAAATTGGCAGCCGGGAAGTCACCGGGGCATCAGAGGCAAGGAAGCGGTTCGCCAAAGCTGAGTATGTAGGCTTTGATTACTATGCCGGACCCAACGTGGATATAGTTGGAGATGTCCACCAGCTAACGAGGTATTTCTCGGCAGGCGAACAGTTTGACATCGTCTACACAACGGCATGCTTTGAGCATTTTGCCATGCCATGGATCGCCGCCCCAGAGATCGCGAAGATGGTAAAGCTGGGAGGCCTGCTGTTCGTCGAAACACATTTTTCGTTCCGCGCCCACGAGCGGCCCTGGAACTTCTTTCAGTTTAGCGACATGGGACTGCGCGTTCTATTCCCTAGCGCTATGGGGTTCGAATGCATCGAAGCGGGTCTGTCGAACCCGATCGTGGGCCGCTTTTCCGCCTTTGCTGATGAATACCTTCGCCTGCAGCGCATTACGGGACTTTACTGTCACAGTGAGTTTTTGGGGAGAAAGGTTCGGGAGGTCCCAGACTTCAACTGGAGCCAAGTCTCATTAGAGGACGTGGTCTCTGGTACGGTGTACCCTCCGCCGGACAAACTACAGTAAAACCTGGTAAGCGGTTGAAGTGCGTCAAAGCGCCCGCAACACCACCAATGTCTCGTCATCGAAGTGCTCCGTGCCGGACTGGTGTGTCTTCACCGCCTCCAGAATCGCATTCACAGCCTCTTGCGCGCTGTGCGTCGCCGTAGGATGATGCTGGAGCAACGTACAGAGCCGGTCCGTCCCAAACTGCTCCCCATGCGAATTGATCGCGTCCGGAATGCCATCCGAAAAAAACAGCACTAGGTCACCCGGCGTAAGTCGCAGCATCGTCTCCTCATACGTCGCCACCGGAAACAATCCCAGCGGAAAGCCTTCCACCTCGATCGTTCGCACCTCCAGCGCGTTCAGCATCGCCCTCTCGTGCGGCACTGCATCGGAGGTCCGGCTGACGATCATCGGCTGCACTGAGCCTGCATTCGCCACCCGAAGCGTTCGCGTGCGATCATTCCAAAGCGCTACCAGCATGGTTACGTATTGCGAATCCAGCTTCCGCTCCTGAAGCTGCGCATTCAATCGGCTCAGCAACTCCGCCGGACCCAGCCGCTGCGGAGCCAGAGACCGAAGCAGCCCGGAAACCAGGGCCGCGTAAAGAGCCGCCGGTGCCGCTTTGCCGGAGACATCGCCCAATGCAAGCAGAATGCGGGTCGAGGAACCGGGAAACGACAGATCCGCCGCTGGAAGGCTGTCCATCTCCGCCCCAGAGCCGATCCCGTAGTCCGCCACCGGCTCTGGGCCGTAGTCCAGGAAATCGTATACGTCACCGCCGATCGAACGAGCCGCATGAAAACTGATCGCGATCTCCGCGTGCGCCGGCGTCGGAGCGGATGACGGCATAAGCCGCAGCTGCACCTCGCGCGCCATCGCAAGGTCATGCTCCATCCTCTGCTCTTCATCATGAATTCGCTGGTACAAACGCGCGTTGACAATCGAGATCGCTACTTGCGAAGCCAAGGTGGTCAAGGTACGCAGATGATCCTCGTTGTAGTAATTCATCCGCGTGTGCTCCAGGTCGATCACTCCGATCACCCGGCCCTTGTAGATCAGCGGCACAGAAAGCTCCGACCGTGTTTCCGGATTCGCCGCCAAGTAGCGGTGATCCTTACGCACGTCCGGAACCAAAATGGCTGTCCTGTCGCGCGCCGCATGGCCGATGATCCCTTCACCCAGCAGCACATTCCGCTCGCGAGTTACCCGCTCTCCGTACCGCGTGCTGAAGCGATGCTCCAGCTGATCGGTAGCCTCATTCCAAAGCAGGATCGTGAACATTTGAAACTCAATCACCCGTTTCAGCAGTGCGCCGATTCGTTCCAGCAGATCGTCCAGATCGAGAATGCTCGTAATCTCCCGTGAGATCTCATGCAGCACCGTCAGCGTCTGCGCCTGGCGCGATACCCGGGTATAAAGCCGGGCATTTTCAATCGCAACCGCCATGCGGGAAGCGATCAGCTCCAGCAACCGCTGGTGATCCGTCGTGAAGAATGCCGGAGCCTCGCTCTGCAAATCCAGAACCCCAATCACCTTGTTCTTCACAATCAACGGCACCGCCAGCTCAGAGAGCACATGCGGGTTGGCATTGATATAGTTCCCCACCTTCGACACATCTTCCACCAGCACGGACTTTCGGTGCAGCGCGGCCTGTCCGGTGATGCCGCGCCCCAGCTTGATCCGTATACGCTCGATCTCCGATGTGTGCCCTGTCTGAAATCGCATCCACAGCTCATGCGTCCGGTCGTTGATCAGCAGAATAGCGAAGATGCGGTAGTCGATCACCGCCCGCACTAAGTCCGCCACCCGGTGCATCAGCGCATTCAAGTCCAAGGTAGTGTTAAGCGCATCGGCCAGGCGCAGAAGGAAATCAAGCTCCAAGGCCTCTACCCGAATATTCGGGTCCGCGGCATGAGGATGAAAGAGCGCGCGGGTCGCAGGAGCGTAGTCGCCTTCGCGGGGAGTGTCGTCCGGTCGGTGATGCGGAGGGTCGGCGGGCGGCATTGGGAGCGATGATACTACCTTAGTACCCAGAGGGGTTTGCGCCGGTCGGTACATGCCCGGCCAACTCCGCGAGAATCCTGACGCTTGCGCTCGCGCCGATACGAGTCGCCCCCGCCTGGAGCATAGCGATAGCGTCGGCCAAAGAGCGTATGCCACCCGAGGCCTTCACTCCGGCACGATTTCCCGCAACCCCGCGCATCAGCGCAATATCGTCCACAGTCGCCCCGCCGGTAGAGAACCCGGTGCTCGTCTTGATGAAGTCCGCACCCGCCGCAAGCGCAAGCTCAGAAGCCCGAAGCTTCTCTTCAAAGCTGAGCAGGCAGGTCTCCAGGATCACCTTCACGATCGCCCCGGAACCATGAGCTAACTCCACCACACCACGAATGTCCTGCTTCACCGCCTCGTAATCCTCCTTCCCGCCGGACTTCAGCAAGCCGATGTTGAGGACCATATCCACGTCGTGCGCACCCTGTTTCAGCACGCGCACGGTCTCATCGCGCTTGGAGCCGGAGAGAGTCGCACCCAGCGGAAAGCCGATCACAACCCCAACCGGCACCCCGGTTCCAGCCAGTGTCTCCGCCGCCGTGCTAACCCAAGTGGCATTGACCATTGCACAGGCGAAGTGATGCTCGGCGGCCTCGTGGCAAAGCTGGACAACCTGTGCGCGCGTAGTCTCGGGCTTCAGCAGTGTGTGGTCCAGCACAGCAGCAAGACTGGTAGGAGACGCAAGGGCGGTTGTGCTAAATTCGGTGGCATCAAAGGGAGCGAGTGGGGCGTTACTTTCCGTGTTCATGGAGCTCCTGGCGTGGTCTCTCGCTCCGGTCTGTCAGCGATCACCGCCGCCTCCGAGCAAGGAACCCACCCACAATCATACGAGTGCGCCTGCGCCCTGTCGCGCCGGCCAGACCCCAATCTCCGCCTTGGCCTGGCCCAAAGTTCAACTCAGTCGTCTAACATGCAACAAGATCTACTTCCACACTCTCAGGGGCGCCGTTGACCGTGTTCAACCCGATGCCGCAAGCTCGCTTCGACCGTGCCGCCGGTTTGGCCGCCACCTCCGCGCTGTTTCACCTGCTGCTAATAACCGGCCTGCTTTACCACCGGCACATCGCAGTCGCCCCCATGAAGCTCCCGGGTGACGAGCACGGCCACCGCCTGACCCTCACCTTCACACCCGGCCGCGCCATCCCGCAGGCTACTGTGGCCGCGCCTGCGCCTCTCACTCGATCCGCCTCGTCGCTCCACGCACCCGTCAAGGCAGCAACCACACCCGCGCCTGTCGCGACTCCGGGCACCGCCGCCACCGCAGCCACACCCGGGAACGATGCTTTCGGCAGCGGCAACGTCACGCTAGCTTTGGCGACCTTTTTTCCACGCCCAGCGCCGGAGCTTCCCGCTCACACTCACGGGGATGTCATCGTTGACGTCACGATTGATGAGACAGGCAGAATTACCACAAGCAAGGTCACACAGGGCCTCGCCCCGGCGATTGATGAGACAGTCCTCGCGACCATTCAGACCTGGACCTTCAAGCCCGCCACAAAGGATGGCATAGCCGTGCCGAGCGAGCAGGAACTCCTCTTCCACTACGACCGAGCCTGATGCGGCGCCGATATTCGTCCCCCGCGTAACTAAAGGGAACGCTCCAGAGGTGCGTCAGCAAAGACAAGATAAACCCGGCATAGAGTGACCGCCCCATACGCAGTGGGCCCGTCCGGCAGGACAGTCTCTAAGCCAGTTCTAAAGTCATCTTCTTCGCCGCAGCATCCAACCCGGTCAGTGTAAAGCTGCGAATCTGTCCAGCCTTCACGGTCTTGTCCGTGGTAGGTTCAGCGGCCTTTACAGGTGCAAGCGCCGTCTTCCACTTGGCACCCAGCAGCGCTCCCAGGTTCGATAAATCCACCGGCCCACCCAAGGCTGGAGCCGGCTCAGCCACATCCTCCGCCGGCAGCGTGCAGGTGGTCACAATACCTTCGCCCAGTTCAATCCGGGCCACGCGAGACAGCGTATCGATCTCCATAACGCGACCGGTCACGCTGTCGCCCACCTTGTGCTCGGCAATAAATTCATCCAGCCCGGTCGGCACCAATTGCTTGATCGAGAGCCGCAGCTGCCGTTTCTCGCGATCGATCTCGAGCACCTGCGCCTGTACCTTCTCGCCCACATGCAGCACGTCCGAAGGATGATTCAGCCGTTTCTCCGCCGTGATCTCAGAGATGTGAACCATGCCTTCAATCCCCTCGGCCACGGTTACAAACGCTCCAAACTTCGTCATGCTGGAAACCGGCCCCTCCACCTGCGAGCCTACATGCACCGTTTTGACAAGCTCTGCCCAAGGATCGCCCAGCGCCTGCTTCAATCCCAGCGACATTCGCTTCTGCTCTTGGTCGATCCCAAGAATGATAACCTCCACCACATCGCCCACCTTCACAATGTCGGAGGGTTTGCGCACCTTCTTACCCCAGGCCATCTCGCTGATGTGGATCAGCCCTTCAATGCCCGGCGAAAGCTCCACAAACGCGCCAAAATCCGCGTCTCGCGTAATAACGCCATTGACCTTTTCCCCTATCTTGAACTGCTCGGATACACTCTCCCAAGGGTGCCGCTGAAGCTGCTTGAGCCCGATCGCAATCCGCCGCTTCGCCGGATCGATCGCATCAATCTTCAGAATTTTGGCTTCGATCGTGTCGCCCACGCTCAGCACATCCGCAGGTGTCGTAATCCGGTGCCAGGCCATATCGGAGATATGCAGCAAAGCATCTGCGCCATTCAAATCCACGAACGCCCCATAGTCCGTCAAAGAGCGCACCGTCCCGCTCACCACGTCACCTTCGGCCAACTCCGCAAAACGAGCATCTGCGCCCGCCCGAGCCTCATCTTCCAACACACTCCGCCGGTCGACAATTGCGTCCGGCCGCCCGTTCTCGCCGCCCTCAAGATCGAGCTGCGTAATCCGCACCCGAACTTCCTGCCCAACCAGTTTCTCCATCTCCGCCGCATCCCGCGTTCCGGTTCGCGAGGAAGGCATAAACGCCCGCATCCCGATGTCCACGGTTAGCCCGCCCTTCACCATAGCTGTCACGGTCCCCAGCACAGTACCCTTAGCCTCAAACGCCTCTTCCAGCGAACTGAAATCCTTCACCACTGCAGATCGCTGCCGCGTCAATTCATAGTACCCATCCAGGTCGCGACCCTTGACAGTCACGCGCACCCGGTCCCCAGGCTCAACCGCCTTCTCTTCCTTAGCGAACGCCGCTAGCGGAAGCAAGCCTTCCGTTTTATACCCAATATCCAGAAACACACTGTCATTCGAGATCGCCACAACCGTCGCATCGATCTGCTTTGACCCGCCGGTCCGGTCCACCGCAGTCGCCCGCGCAAGATCGTTCTCGCGCAGCAAAGTCGCGAAGTCCTGGTTGTCATCGTGGTCAGCTTGGTTCGCGTCCTGGTTCAAATTTAGGGGGAGGGAAGTATCGAGAGGGCTCACCCTATTATTTTACCTCCCAGCAACAATGAAAAGGAGCGGCTCCAGTGATCCGGAACCGCCCCTCGTCGCCTCGAAGTGCCTACTTCTTCTTTGCCGGCTCTATCTTAGCTGGCTCCGTAGTCTTCCCATCGCTCAGCAGCACAAACGTCCTTCCACCCACAATGATTTTCTCACCGGCGGAAGTCTCCTGAAAGGGATCGTCCATATTCTCCGTATTCAAAACGTACCGCCAAGGCCGCCCATTCGGAACCTCCGGTAGCTTGAACTCCACACCCTCATGAAATGCATTGATCACCATCAAAAACGAGTCATCCGTGATCGGAGTGCCTTCCTCATCGCTCACGTTCAGGGTTTTGCCATTCAGCATCAGCGCCAACGACCGGTTCCAGGCCTCACCCCAACTCGCCTCGCTGAACTCCTCGCCGGTGGTGTTGTACCAGGCAATATCCCGCACCACGGACCCGCGAATCGTACGATCCTGGAAGAACTTCCGCCGATGCAGATTTGGATGCGCCAGCCGAAGCTGAATCAGCCCCGCCGTAAACTCCATCAGCCGCCGCCGAGGCATATCCAGCTGCCAGTCATACCACGTCAGCTCATTATCCTGGCAATAGGCATTGTTGTTCCCTCGCTGCGACCGCCCGACCTCATCCCCTCCCGCCAGCATCGGCACGCCCTGCGAAAGCATCAGCGTAGCCAGGAAATTCCGCGTCTGCCGCTCCCGCGCAACATTGATCCCTTCATCTTCAGTAGCACCCTCCACCCCCATATTCCAGCTCTCGTTGTCGCTAGCCCCGTCTTTGTTATCCTCGCCGTTCGCCTCGTTGTGCTTCTCGTTGTAGCTCACCAGATCGCATAACGTGAATCCATCATGCGCGGTCACAAAGTTGATGGACGCATACGGCTTCCTCCCGTCGTATTGATAAAGGTCAGATGAACCCGTCAGCCGATAAGCGAAGTCCGAAAGCTGCCCATCATCCCCCTTCCAGAACTTCCGCACCGTATCCCGATACTTGCCATTCCATTCCGCCCACAGAACAGGGAACTGCCCCACCTGGTAGCCGCCATCGCCCACATCCCAAGGCTCCGCAATCAGCTTCACGTCCGCCAGCGTAGGATCCTGATGAATCGTATCGAAGAACGCCGAAAGCTTCGAAACCTCGCTCAACTCCCGCGCCAGCGTAGCTGCCAGATCGAACCGGAAACCATCCACGTGCATCTCCGTCACCCAGTACCGCAGAGAATCCATCAGCAACTTCAACACCTGCGGGTTATACACATTCAGCGTGTTCCCGGTCCCCGTATAGTCCATGTAAAAACGAGGATTATCCGCAACCGTTCTGTAATATGTCGTGTTACACACGCCCTTCATGGACAGCATTGGGCCCTTCTCATTGCCCTCGCACGTGTGGTTATAAACCACATCCAGAATGACCTCGAGTCCCGCCGCATGCAGATTTTTCACCATCTGCTTGAACTCCGCAACCTGTCCGCCCGTATCCCCGCTTGAGCTATACCGCGCCATTGGCGCAAAAAATCCCAGCGTGTTATATCCCCAATAATTCGTCAGCCCCTTGTCCAGCAGCTGCCCGTCGTTGATGAAGTGATGCACCGGCAGCAACTCCACTGCAGTCACGCCCAGCTTCTTGAAGTAGTTGATGCTCGACTCATGCCCCAACCCCGCATACGTCCCCCGCAACTCCTCCGGAACCATCGGATTCCGCTGCGAATACCCCTTGACATGCACTTCATAAATCACCGAGTCCGCCAACGGCGTCTCCGGCGGGCAATCATTGCCCCAATCAAACTTATGCTCCACCACCACGCCCTTCGGCACACCTGCAGCCGAATCCTGCGTGTCGATCTTCGTATCGTCTCCGCTCGTCACGTCATACGGAAAGATCGGCTCCTTCCAATCCACGTCCCCGCTGATCGCCTCCGCATAGGGATCCACCAGCAGCTTCGCCTTGTTGAACCGGTGCCCCTCACCAGGACTCCAAGGCCCATCCACCCGGTACCCATACTTCTGCCCCGCCTTGATCCCCAGGATCATCCCGTGCCACACAAACGCCGTGCGCTCCTTCAGGTCTACGCACTCCGTCTGCTTCCCGTCATCATTAAAGAAGCAGACCTGCACACCAGTCGCACACTCGGAATAAAGCGCAAAGTTCGTGCCTTTGGAAGACGCTTTCGCGCCAAGTGGATACGGACGGCCAGGAAGAAGCTTGGGCATGCACACTCACACAAGTTGGATTTGGACCACACCGCAAACGATGTAGATACAATCGGATAGATGCGCCCGGTCCCTAAGACGGTGTCTCGCTGTCCCCGAGCGCCGCATACCGCCCAATCTCCCTCACAGACCAAGCCGCCATATCTTCCCCCCGCGCCGCCGCTCGATACCACGCCACCGTCCAGTCCAATGCCTCACCCAACCGTAGCCGGGGCCGCCAATCCAGTTCTGCGCGCGCCCGGCTCGCATCAAGCTTCAACCACCCCGCCTCATGCACCCCAGTCTCCGGATCAAGCTCCCACCGAGCCTCATCTCCCCAGCTTGTCGCCATTCGCTGCACAATCCATCGCACCGGCTGAACATCTTCTTCAGAAGGCCCAAAGTTATAAGCCGTCCCATACCGTGCCCCACTCTCACCCAGCATCCTCTCCGCCAGCCGGATATACCCTGCCATCGGTTCCAGCACATGCTGCCAAGGCCGAATCGCTCCTGGCCGCCGGATCTTCACCGCCTCCCCACTCGCAAACCCGCGCACCAGATCCGGCACCAGCCGATCCTCCGACCAATCCCCACCCCCAATCACATTCCCCGCCCGAGCCGTAGCGATCACCGTCCTGCCACCTGTCTCGCTGAGACCAGAAAAATAAGACTGTCGATACGCCGCTGCCACAATCTCCGCGCAAGCCTTCGAGCTCGAATACGGATCAAACCCACCCAGCGCATCCGTCTCCCGATACCCCCACGCCCACTCGCGATTCTCGTAGCACTTATCCGTCGTGACACAAATCACAGCCTTCACCGAAGGCGTCCTCCGCACCGCATCCAGCACTCGCGCCGTCCCCATCACATTCGTCTCATAGGTCCCAATCGGATCCCCATAAGAAGCCCGCACCAAAGGCTGCGCCGCCAAGTGAAATACCACCTCCGGCGCGAACTCCATCATCACCGCATCCAGCCGCACTCCATCCCGGATATCCCCCCGCATATCCTCACACCGCTTACTCACCCCCGCGATCTCAAAAAAAGAAGGCGTCGTACTCGGATCAAGTGCATACCCGCGCACCACCGCGCCCATCTCCGCGAGCCAGAGCGCCAGCCATCCACCTTTGAACCCCGTATGCCCCGTCAAAAACACCCGCCGCCCTACCCACTCGCTAACGATCATCCTGGTCTCTATCACCTTTGTTTGTCATCCTGAGCGAAGCGAAGGACCTGCTTATCTCGTCGTAGTTGCTGTGGCCTTCCTCCACCTCTTTCCTTGAGTCACCCACCAGCCTCACCACGACTTCCAGGGAGCAGAGCCCTCCTGCCAGAGCTCCTCCAGATGCTGCTTCTCCCGAAGCGTATCCATCGCCTGCCAGAAACCCTTGTGCAGAAATGCATGCACCTCCCCCTCAGCCACCAGCGCCTCGATCGGCTCCCGCTCAAACATCTGCCGCTCGTCCGTCACCGCATCAATCGCTTTTGGCTCCAGCACAAAGAACCCGCCATTGATCCACCCACCCCCATCCGCAGGCTTCTCCTGAAAGGAATAAATCCGGCCCTGCTCCATCCCCAAAGCACCAAACCGAGCCATCGGCTGCACACTCGTCAGCGTCACCGCCTTTCCATGCGCCTTATGAAATGCAATCGAGCCCGGAATATCCACGTCCGCCAGCCCATCCCCGTAGGTCATGCAAAACGTCTCCCCCGGCTCCAGATACCCCTTCACCCGCTGCAAACGGCCGCCCGTCCCTGACGTATCCCCCGTGTCCACCAGCGTCACCCGCCAGGGCTCCGCAACCGAGTTATGCACGGTCATCTTGTTCGTCCCCATGTCGAAGGTCACATCCGACATGTGCATGAAGTAGTTCGCAAAGAACTCCTTGATCATGTATCCCTTGTACCCGCAGCAGATGATGAAGTCGTTGATCCCGGCTGCCGAGTAAATCTTCAAAATATGCCAAAGGATTGGCTTGCCGCCAATCTCCACCATCGGCTTAGGCCGAACTGTCGTCTCCTCGCTCAACCGCGTTCCCAGACCGCCTGCAAGAATCACTGCTTTCATGCAAATAAGAATACAGTCCTCCCGCAAGAGTGCCCTGCGCGGGCGACGGTCACTTCGTGACGGGTGTACTTTGTCGAGTCCTCCCGCCCCACAACGCTTCGAGCTTTGCTCGACATCAACTTCCGTCCGTTACAAAACTTTGACACTCACAAAAGACCAATCCCGCATCACAAGACCGACCTTGCATTGCCGCGCAATGTACCTGGACCGTTTTCCGAGGGCAAGTTCCGGAACCAATCACACCTTTTAACCTCGGAGAAATTCCTCTATGTTCATGCGCTCTGAAAAACTCCTCATCCCCCTCGAGAAACCTGCCAGCCCCGACCCCAACGGAGCCGCAGCCATCCAGGAGCTCCTCGGCGGCAAATTTGGTGAGATGTCCACCCTCAACAACTATCTCCACCAGTCCTTCGGCTTCAAAGAAAAGAAAAAGCTCAAGCCCTTCTACGACCTCGTCGCCAGTATTACCGCGGAAGAGCTCGGCCACGTCGAACTCATCACCACCGCCATCAACCTCATGCTGGAAGGCTCCGTCCCTGAAGGGGAGCCGACCGACGCGCCACTTCAAGACGCCAAAAACAACCGCAACACCCACCACACCATCGTCGGTGGTGGCGGCCATCAGGTCATGGACTCCATGGGCCATTTCTGGTCCGGCGAGCACGTCTTCTCGTCCGGCAATCTCGTAGCAGACTTGCTCCATAACTTCTTCCTGGAAACCGGTGCCCGCATGCATAAGCACCGTTGCTATCAGATGACCACCAACCAGGCCGCCCGTGACGTCATCGGCTACCTCATGGTGCGCGGCGGCGTTCACCAGGCCGCCTACGCCCTTGCCCTGCGCAAGGTTACCGGCGTGGAAGTCACGAGAATGCTTCCCACGCCCAATATCGATGACTCCAAGATCCCGGAAGCTCGCAAATGGCAAGACATCGGCAGCCATCGCAAGCTCTACACCTTCTCGGAACAGGACTATGGCGATGCAGCTGGCGTCTGGTCCGGACCTGCTGACTGGGCGGACGGTGAACCGCTCGAAGTGATCAAGGGAGTGCCCGAGTACGCCGCCGAAGGCCCTGTCATCGGCGAGTGTCGCTCCCTCTTCTCGCCCGACTACGCGCCCGAAGAGATCTACGAGATCGCAGCTCAGCTTATGCAAAAGGGCGGCATTTTGCCTCTCTCTCCGGATGACGGCCTCCACTCGCGCTTCCAGGGAAGCACCCCGGACAGCCCGGGAGCCGCGGCGCAGCCGGGACGCAAAACTACCGAAAACAAACCTAAGCCCAAGAAGAAGAGCTAGCAAACGAAGAGGTGCGGCAGAATCACTATTCTGCCGCACCCTCTTGATCGACAAAAACACCAATCCCCGCCAACGGGGCCAAGCGAAGCAGTTACACGTCACCAAATGACCGCCCCACGCGCTCGGGCCCCTCCAGCAGGACATATCATTGAACGTGATGTCTAACGAAAAAGCATCCGCGCTCCGTAGCCAGATTCTCGAATTAACCCGTCAGTACCACGCGGAAGCCTTTCCCCCGCGCGAGTTCACCCCCGGCACCTCCGGCGTCCCCGTCTCCGGCAAAGTCATCGACGCAGACGACATCGCCAACGTAGTCGATTCCGCCCTCGACGCCTGGTTCACCACCGGTCGATTTGCCCGCGAGTTCGAAAAGAAGCTCGCAAGATTCATCGGCGTCCGCAGCGCCTCGCTCGTCAACTCCGGCTCCTCGGCAAATCTCGTGGCGCTCTCCGCTCTCTGCTCCCCGTCACTTGGCGATCGCCAGCTCAAGCCCGGAGACGAGGTGATTACCGTAGCCGCAGGCTTCCCCACCACGGTCAACCCCATCCTCCAGAACCGCCTCATCCCCGTCTTACTGGACGTCACCCTCCCGTCTTACGAGATCGATGTGTCACGCCTGGAAGACGCATACAGCCCCAAGGTCAAGGCGGTCATGATCGCCCACACGTTGGGAAATGTCTTCGATCTCGACGCCGTCACCGCCTTCTGCAAAAAGTACAACCTCTGGCTCGTGGAAGACTGCTGCGACGCCCTCGGCAGCACCTGGCGCGGCCAGCACGTCGGAACCTTCGGTGACATCGCCACCGTCAGCTTCTACCCCGCGCACCACATCACCACCGGCGAAGGCGGAGCCGTACTCACCAACAAACCAGCCCTTCAGGTCCTCATCGACAGTTGGCGCGACTGGGGCCGCGACTGCTGGTGCGAGCCCGGCGTCGACAATACCTGCGGCAAACGCTTCGACTGGCAGCTCGGAACCCTCCCCTGCGGCTACGACCACAAGTACACCTACTCCCATATCGGATACAACCTCAAAGCCACCGATATGCAAGCCGCCCTCGGCCTCTCCCAGATCGCCAAGCTCCCCGGGTTCGTAGCTCGCCGCAAGCAGAACTTCGCCTACCTCAAAGCCGCACTCGAACCTTTGGCTGACGTCTTCATCCTCCCCGAGCCATCCTCCGAACACGCCGACCCCAGCTGGTTCGGCTTTCCCATAGCTGTCCGCCCCGAAGCCCCCTTTACCCGCGACCAACTCACCCGCCACTGCGATCAAAACAAGATCGGAACCCGCCTCATGTTCGCCGGAAACCTCCTCCGCCAACCGGCCTATTCTGGGATTGAACACCGCGTCGTCCGCGATCTCGCTAATACCGACTTCGTCATGAACCAGGTCTTCTGGCTCGGCACCTTTCCTGGCCTCACCGAGTCCATGCTCGACTACATCGCAGCGACTTTAGCGGCGTTTGCACGCAACCCACCCCTCAAAGTCGTCCCCTGAGCACACGAAACAGAGTGCGTCCCCCTATGAGGATAAAAGGCTTGGAATGAATACTTTAGAGGCTAAGTCCGCATTTTGGCGGGACTTTTGACTCCAAGTCCGAAGCTAAAGTCTCTGTTCTGAAGACTTTGCGCAATTTAGGTACGGGGTAGGGGGGTACTTACCGGCTGCGAAAGTCCGCCCTGCTGGCATCCTGATCGCCCGCATCGAGCACAGGGAAGTTCACCCGTTCCAGCTCCACCGTATACGGCCTCCGCTGCACCTGGGTAAAGATAGCGCCCACATACTCTCCCAGAATGCCGAGAAAAACCAGCTGTAGCGAAGCCGTAAAAAACACCCCGACCAGCAAAGGTGCGAGCCCAAAAGTGAACGTGTTCCAGAAGATCAGCTTCCAAACCAGATATCCCGAAGCTGTCAGAAAGCTCAGGATCGCTCCAAGAAACCCCGCAAACACCGCCAGTCGTAAAGGCACTCTCGACTGGTTCGTGATCCCCAGCATCGCCATGTCATAAAGCGTGTACCAGTTATTCTTAGTGATCCCGAACTTACGGTTCGGCTGGTCGTAAAGGATCGTCTTGTAAGGCAATCCAATCTCCGCGATCATCCCTCGAAAGTAAGGATAAGGATCCCCAAACGACCGAACCAGTTCCATCACGCGCCGGTCATAAAGCCCAAACCCGGTAAAGTTCTGGAAGGTCTGGATCGTGCTCAGCCGCTCCGCCACGCGATAGTACTGCTTCCGCAGCCAGAACATGAGGCTAGCCTCCTCGCTGCTGCGCTTGATGCACAACACCATCGAAGACCCACGCTCCCACTCCGCAATCAGCGCCGGAATCAGTTCCGGAGGATCCTGCAGGTCCGCCACCAGCGAGATCACCGCATCGCCCGTCGCCTGCAGAAGCCCATGAATCGGCGATCGTATATGCCCGAAGTTCCGGGCATTAACGATGATCCTCACCCCCGAATCCGCCGCCGCAATCCGCTTGAGGATAGCGACAGTCGCGTCAGAGGAGCTGTTGTCAATGAAGATGTGCTCATACGCATACCGCGGCAGCCCAGCCATAACCCCCCGCACCCGCCCATAAAGCAGCTCAACATTCGCCTCTTCGTTGTAGCAGGCCGTGACAATCGAAATGGTCTTCAGGAGGCCTCCTAGCGCTTGAAAGAGAACTTCTTATGAGCAAAATAGCTGTAGGTTGCAATAACTACCGCATTCACGATTCCTGCCAGGTAAGGAGCGGATGAGTGCGTCAGGGCAGGCAACAGAAAAAGCTTCGTCGCCACAGGAAGGATCACCAGTTCCACCGGTGTACTGATGCCATAAACCGCAAAACAGCGCAGCCACTCCTTCAGGAAGTTGCCCTTGGTGCGAAAGACAAAGAATTTATAGCCGAGGAAAGCGACACTGATTGAGATCGGTTTAGAAGTGATTGACGCGAAATCGGCAATGAGCGGCTTGCCATGGGTCGGAAGCAAAAGGCTGAAACCATGCACGCAGGCAGAATAAAGTCCGAGCGAGAAAAGCGTGTTGAAGCCTCCGACCAATAAGAAACGGATAACCTCACCCGTCGGCAGCACACGGCGCAAGGCAGCGAAGGGACCATGCGGCTGCGGCGCTTGCAGGCTGGCTTCAGGTAGTGTGTTGATGTTCATGTCCTCTATGATCTTAGCCGGTGCCATCTCAAGGTGCGCCGAATCCCTTCCTCTAGATCAACACTTTGACGCAGCCCAAGCTCGACACGGGCTCTTTCAGTTGAGGGCACATACCGTGCCGGCGGCCGCCCTGCAACTGGCTCGCTTCCCAAGGTCACCCCAAGCGCAGGGGTCGCCATCCCGGTGATCCTGCGCGCAAGCTGCTCAATGGTCACTGCCTCCTCGGAGCCCACATTATAGGCACGCAATGGCGCCGCCCTGAAAAGGATGGTCCACAGCCAGATCATCAAATCGGAGGCGTAGAGGTAGGAGCGCACACTTGTTCCATCTCCAGCAATGGCGATCGGCCTGCCTGCCAGCAGGTCACCAAGAAAGTTACCGATCGCAAAGTGGGTATCCAGGGGCAAATGAGGGCCGACAAAAGCAAAGCAGCGGGCAATCTTCACCTCAACCGTCGACGATGCGAGAGCACAAAGATGCTCCGCAAAACGTTTGCCTACGCCGTACACGTTACCCGGTGCGAGAGGGTCAGGGGCCCCACAAAACGATTCGCTGACCCTGTCCATCTCAGCAGGCTGCACTCCATAGACGGCTCCGGAGCTGGTCACCAGCATCTTCTGAGTTCCGGCCTGTTCTGCGAAACGTAACACTCGGTCTGTCCCCTCAACGATCGTTGAAAGCATCTCGTGAGGCTGATTCGCGGCAAGCCACGCACTTGCCTCTGTCGCGGCATGGATCACAAACGGAAACTCTCCAGCAGGGAACGGGAAGGACCGCACGTCGCCAGCGAGAACGCTCAACGCCGAATCACTCGCTAACGCAGGAAATCTGGCGGCGAATCGTTCCGGATGACGGGTCAGCAGTTGGATCCTGACCCCCAGGCTGAGCGCTCGATCCGCGTGTAATAAGCTTTCGAGCAGCCAGAGCCCAAAAAAACCAGTTCCCCCCGTAAGAAAGATTCGCTTTCCCCGTAACTGCTCCCACAGAGTCTCCGTGGCAGTAAATATCTCGACAAGATCGGATTGAGGAACAAGACTCATGCGAGTGACGATCTATTGTGGCAGGTAGCGGAGCACACTAGCTTCCAGCTCCTTGTCGAGGTCCGGTGTCATGCGGTGCAGGGGGTTCGACTCCATCGATCCAGACGCTGTGACTCGCGAACTGATCTTCGGGAAATAGGTCTGCTCCGGGTCGACTGTAACAAGGAAGGCTGCAGGTCCGTCGGCGCTAAATTGCTTCAGGAACGCACCCTCTGACTCAAAGCCCGGCAGGAGCCGCATCGCGGGGATCGAATAGGCTGCAAAGAGCTTCTCCCAGTCTGGCAGGCCAAGTCCGGTAGCACCATCACAGCCCACATAACGCCCCCCAAAGTAGTTCTTCTGGGTCATCCGTATCGAGGCATAGCCATTGTCGTCAAAAAGAAAGATCTTTAAATTCAGACGGTTCTCCCGGACCGTCCCAAGCTCCTGGAGGTTTTGCGTAAAGCCGCCATCTCCTTCGACCAGGATGGTTCTGCGCCCTTCACCTGCCAGCGCCGCACCGATCGCGCCGCTAAGGCCATAACCCATGGAAGCAAGCCCTTTGTTGGTGACGATGCGCTGACCGTACTTCTGCGAAAAAGTCTGCATCATGACCGTAAATGCGCTGCCGCTGGAGCAGGGAATCACAATATCTTCCGGATTACACAACGTCGAGAGTTTAGATGCAAAGAGATAGGGACTGACAAACCCCTCACCGGTCTCATTCGAAGCTTCGACCAGCGGAAGAGTTCTTTGAACTTCTCTGCAGAAGGACAGCCACGGCACATGCTCCCCTAAATCTTGCGTCAGCAGGAGACGCAGAGACTCATTCGCATCCGCACAGATTCTGGACTCTACAATCGGATGGCCTTTATGCAACTCTGCAGAATCGCAGTCGACTTGCACAATCTTTCCTCCCGGCACAAACTGCTGCCAATTGAAGCCGGTCTGTTGAAGAGAGAGACGGGTGCCAAACGCAAGCAGGAGATCCGTCTGCTGAATCAGGATATTCGAGTAGCGCATGCCCCATGTGTTCGGACGGCCGAAGTACATGGGGTGGTCGGAGCCAAGCCGGTCCATGGCATTCCACGTCAGCATGACCGGAACACCCCCGGCCGCAAGTGCGCCCTGAAGTTGAGAAGCCGTACCACGACTCACACCGGCACCAATCAGCAGCATAGGCCGTTGTGCTCTCCGGACCATGACCGCGAGATCTTCCAAAACATCTTGCGAGATTGATTCGATGCCTTGCTTGTGGGGCGCGAGACAGGTCGATAATTTGGAAGCGTCGACCTGCGCGCCCTGGACATCTAGAGGAAGTTCGATGAAAATCGGGCCCTTGCGTGCAAACTCCTGTCCTTTTACGAGGCTTGAGAAGTCACGCTGCGATACCGGAGTCTCTAGGCGCTGAGATCGCATCGTGATGGGTCGCGCTAAGGCAACGCCGTCAATCTCCTGGATTCCGCGCTGACGGACCTCGGAGCGCGCAAGATCAGATACCTTCACCTGCCCTCCGATCACGAGCAACTCGCGCGATTCCAGGTAAGCGCCTGCGATTGCGGTGACAATGTTTGTCAGTCCCGGACCCGCCGTGACGAGCGCAAAGGCTCTTGCTGTCCCATCACCTGCGAGGTGCACTTCATTGAAATATTCCGCTGCGACTCCAGCCGCGACCTCGTGAATCACAGGAATGCACTTCAACTTCCGGCTACAGGATTCCAGAAGATGCATAATGTTGCCTCCGGCCACAAAGAAGCAATGCGTATAGCCTAACGCCACAAGCCAGTCCGCCAGAAGATCCGAGTATTTCGTCATCCTTTGAATTCCTTGAACGTCGATTCGAAGGCGACTTGGACTCTGCGACTGATTTGCGGGCTTCGCAGGTGCCTCTCAAGAGCTACCCTGCCGCTATCTAACACGACTATTAGAGACAACGCTTCAGAAGAGTGTTTCTTGTCAGCGAGAAATCGTTCGAAGACTGCGCCGGCATCTACCATGTCCAACGTCTTCTGCAGTCCTGGAAGGGTCCTGATCAGGACATGCAGATGCGATTCAAGCGCGGGCACACCGGAGGAAGCCGAGTATGCAA
The DNA here is from genome assembly GCA_964282815.2 of uncultured Granulicella sp. Lineage (GTDB taxonomy): Bacteria > Acidobacteriota > Terriglobia > Terriglobales > Acidobacteriaceae > Edaphobacter. The sequence continues at coordinate 495,892 of CBDIOH010000006.1, read as the reverse complement.
TTCCGTCCTGACGTTGGAAAGTGAGCGAACAAAGGATGCCTAATCCAACTGCAATCCCGTGGGGAATGGAGTAGGAGGAAGCCCCCTCAATGGCGTGACCAAAGGTATGCCCGAAGTTGAGCAGTAAGCGCTCTTTTTTGTCGAACTCGTCGATCTCAATGAAATGCTTCTTCGATAGAAGGCTAGTGAGGATCACTTGTTCCAGCGCTTGTGAGCTCATTCCAACCCCGGGCTCTTGGCCGAGGTACTCTGCGAACGAGGCGGGTCCGCGACAAAAACAAATCTTAGCAGCCTCAATAAGGCCGGCAGCAATCTGTTCGGGCGCGAGTGTCCTCGCCAACAGCGGATCGATATCGATCTGTTTGGGAGGATGGAAGGTTCCTACCAGGTTTTTATAGGGTCCGACATTGATGCTGGACTTACCACCGACACAGGAATCTACCATGGCGAGTACCGTCGTCGGCATGTAGGACCATGCAATCCCTCTCATAAAGATGGAGCATGCGAAGGCGGAAATATCTTGTATGACTCCTCCTCCCACTGCAACCAGTTCCGTACCGCGATTGACTTTGGCTAATCTCATCTGCTCGATCAGTTTCGGAATACGATCCAGTGACTTTTCAGACTCCTCCGCGGAAAGAAACAAAGGTGTCGGTTGACACGCACTCATGGAAGGACGAAAGAACTTGTCTGCCAAGACTTGAGAACAACCGATTTCCGATAGTCGCTCGGTGAAGAGTCCAGACGCTATATTTACGTCATAGCTACCGGTCGACGAATGGATTCTAAATGAGGCGCACATGACTGAATCCAAGGTCTGCGGTAATGAACTGGCCGGTCAGACCGGAGTTCGCTGAGGAACAGAGGTACAGAACTAATGAGGTGACATCGTCCAAAGTAGTAAGCCGGTGAAAACCTGTCGAGGATATAAGCTTGTCCACCTGATCCGGGGAGAGGTTCCCACGGCTCATTGGAGTATCAATAGCTCCGGGCAGTACGGCATTGATAAGATGACCGTCTGCCGCGAGATCGGTTGAGGCAGAAAGGACAAAGCCCTGCAGGGCTGCCTTGCTAACACAATAGGAAAGCTTAGCTTGTTTGGCTAGATTCTGCCAGATCGAACTGATGACACACATGCGCGCCGGTCCCGGCAGTAAGCCGCCGTTCAAGAGAGCTTTGAGTGTGAGTATTGTATAAAGGACGTTCGCGCGGTACACACGGAGATTTTCTTCGATGTCTACGTCGTAGACTGAGTCATTAAGGTTTGTTCCCTGTGCCCAGCAAACGCTGCTATAAGGAGCCTCTTGTGCGAGTTCATCTGAAAGCGCATTTGAGGTGAAAGGATCAAAGGAGAGGAACTTCATCCCATCAACCTGATGATCCGGCAGAGAACGCGATACTCCCGTCACGCGCCACCCACTGGCGATGGCAGCTTGACAGATAGCCTGCCCGATAGCTCCCCGCGCCCCAAAGACTAAAACATGCTCCTGCTCCGGCATAGAGGATTCCAAGCTCAAGGCCGGTTCAGAACAGCCCAACGCTGCTCGAGCATGTCGATACGCTTTGTATCTTCTTGCTGGATCGCTCCGTAGTAGTCCCTCTTGTTGAGCAACCACAGAAGCTCAAAGTGCACAGCGTTTAATAAACCCTCATCGATGTGCTTTTCCCTTGCGGCCTGCCCATCGAAAATGACCTTACGAGTTTCAAATCGAGTCAGGTGAACGTCAACCATGCGCCGCAACACAGGGATCGAATCCGAAGAAACTCCTCCGCCTACAACAAGGTCCAAACCTAAAAGCTTGCACGTTTCACAGGCTTTCAGGACAGCGTTAGTCACCCCCTCACCGTTGATTGCGTCGCGGCCGAAGCCGGCGGACAGGGAGTAGTCAACCCGGCCAAACACAATCCCGGACAGTTCCTTTGCCCGCTTGGTCTCCGCTGCCAGCAAATCTACTTGAGCAAAAGCAGTGATCGTCTCAAGATTGAAAAGGAAGTCGGTTTGAGACTGCTCTTCGGCCGAATAGATTTTTCTGACCGCCTCAGCGAACTTGCTTAGCGCATAGCTGCTCTCTATCATCGGAGCAATAATGTAGTCGACCCCGATCTGCTTGCTCTCAATAAGATCACGCATCGCCTCGCAGCCGCCGATTTTGAGTCCCAGCTTCAAATCAGCTTTACGGCAGATTTCAACTAATCGCAGGAGCTCGTCGATGCGGGTCCCCTCGGCTTCAAACTCCGCTTTTACGGCGACATAACCAAAGTTATCTCGCCCCGTCTTCAATAGGTCGAGCATCTTGCGTTCGCGAGTGTTCATGAATTGTCATAACTCCTGCGCCTGAAGAGAGGCGGCCGAGCGGCGTTCGTTTTGCATCAAGCTGCACCAGTATAAACGTGATCGCAAGTTTATGAAAAACACGTAACGAATAGAACTCTGCCCGCATTCCTATTCACAACAACAGGTACCCAGACGGCCCTGTCATGAACAGTGTCATGTTCAAAGTTCGGCGGAGATCCATCTTTTCCAGCGTAGGGATTGGCTAACCCCCGGGTTTGTGGATCTGAGGGGCGGCCTGATCTTTTTTGCCGCGTAAATTGGGGGCGTACGGCGGTCGCTGTTGAACCTAGATTCCCGGCGGAGCCTGCCTCAAGTAGCTGTCGTCCTTCGCAAGCCAGTCTGCGCGAGGAGGGGCGAAAATATCAAGATCGACAGTATCTTCAAGGGCGACCGCAGAGTGGGGAGCGTTGGCTGGAATCACTAGAAGCTCTCCGGCGCTAACAACATAGAGTTTCCCGTCGACGTGAAACTCCAACGCACCGCTAACGATATAGGCGATCTGCTCATTGGAATGTTGATGAAGCGGAACCACACACCCTTTCCTAAGCGTGATGCGTGCCAGCATAGCTTGTTCACCCGAGACGTATTGTCGGGTAAGAAAAGGGCTCATTTCCTCAGACAGAATCTCGTCCCAGCGGTGAATCTGAGCCGATGCGACAGGCTTCTGTGAATCCATGAGCCCCATCCTATACCGATTTAACCTCTTTGTGATGCGGAGCGCCTTGTGTAGAGTAAGCGAAACTGGTCTCGACGCGATCTGCCGTCTCATAGGCGCACATGGTTTACGCAAATTCATATTTGAGGTCACAGAGTTGACTTGCATAAGACAAAAGAACGGTTGGATCTTTCTGATCACCCTTGTGACGCTTTGCCTAATTGGTGCCGCCATCCCGGGCACGTGCTTGGCCCAGGCGACACACGCTCAGTTAAGTTCACCGTCTGGGGCCGTGTCGCAAACAGACAGACTGGCGGAGCTTGAGAAGCAGGTCGCTGCCAACACGGCGGCCGCGGCGGCCGCGCAGACAGCAGGAGACAACGGTTGGATGTTGGTCAGTTCAGCTTTGGTGCTGATGATGAGTGCTCCCGGGCTTGCGCTGTTTTACGGTGGCCTCGTTAGGAAGAAGAACATTTTAGGCACCATGATGCAGACCTTCGCCATGATGGCTGTCGTTACCGTTCTTTGGGCTCTGGTAACGTATTCACTGGCTTTTGGTGCAGGGAGTGCCTTTCTCGGGGGGCTCGAGCATGTCTTTCTGCGCGGAGTTGGTCTTGCTCCAGACAAGGACTACGCGGCAACTATCCCGCTACAGACTTTTATGGTCTACCAGTTGATGTTTGCGATCATTACACCAGCTCTCATCACGGGAGCATTCGCCGAGCGCGTCAAGTTCTCGGCAATGCTGGTCTTTATGATCCTCTGGGCATTTATTGTCTATAGTCCGATGGCACATATGGTATGGGGTAAAGGTGGGCTCCTCAACGCAGCTCTCGGCGGGCGTTTCCCTTGCTTAGACTTTGCTGGCGGGACGGTTGTTCATGTGACATCCGGCGTTTCCGCTCTGGTGACTGCGCTCTACCTTGGAAAGCGCTTGGATTACCCGAAGACCCCAATGCCGCCACACTCCGTCGTCTTGAGTTTCGTGGGAGCCGCCTTGCTCTGGGTTGGCTGGTTCGGTTTCAACGCTGGATCAGCTTTGGGAGCGGGTACCCTCGCAACGTCCGCCTTTGTAGCGACTCACTTCGGGGCCGCAGCAGCGGCGATAGGTTGGAGCGCTGCGGAATGGATTAAGAACGGAAAACCGTCCGCACTGGGAGCCATATCGGGCGCTGTTGCTGGCCTTGTCGGGATCACCCCCGCTGCTGGGTTCGTCACACCCATCTCGGCTCTATGGATTGGGCTGATCGTAGGAATTTTTTGCTTTTTTATGGTGGTATCAGTCAAAGCGATCTTCGGCTATGACGATTCGCTTGATGCATTTGGCGTACACGGCGCAGGCGGCACGATCGGTGCAGTTCTGACGGGTCTTTTTGCAAATTCTGCTATCAACCCGATCTTCGGGGGAGCAAAGCCCACAGGTGCCTTGGAGGGAAACCCCCATCAACTAGTTAACCAGCTTATTGGCGTCTCGATCGCTTGGACTTTGTCAATCGTCGGCACGCTTCTAATCCTTGTCGTTGTAGATAAAACGATAGGCCTTCGTGTCAGCGAAGAGGATGAGCGTATGGGGCTGGATCTCTCGCAGCACGGAGAAGATGGTTACGATTGGGCTCACTAATGAACATTGCCGTCCGGTCAGTCATAAAGATGGGTACATCTTTCTTGATCAGCCCATGCAGAAGGCCTTCCTTTGCGTGGTAAATGAAATTGGAAGGGAAATGGAATGCAGAAGATAGAAGCGATTATTCAGCCGTCGAAGCTGGACGAAGTCAAGGATGCCTTGATTGAGATTGGCATTGCCGGCATCACGGTTTTAGAGGCGCGCGGGCATGGGAGGCAGAAGGGGCACACCGAATTCTACCGGGGGCGCGAGTATGACGTTGATCTTCTACCTAAAATAAAGTTGGAGATTGTCGTAAGTGACGCCATGGCGGAGCAAGCAGTCCAAGTGATTATCGCTACAGCGCGTACTGGTCGGATCGGCGATGGAAAGATCTTTATCTCCAGAATCGAAGATGCCATTCGTATTCGCAACGACGAACGAGGCGATGCTGCGCTCTAGGCGGGCATCGCAGATAAAACGTGCAACGTTATGAGAGCCTCAGAGGTGCATGGAAGAAGGTCTTACATCGCGTGGCAACCTTAAGGATCTACGCAGTGAGTACGAACGGTCGATGTTCGGCATACGTACTGCGTTTGAAGCCAATCTACGGCGGGTGACCGCGGGATTTGCCGCAGTCAGTTCACGTTCCGCTGCGGTTGATTCTTTGATTCTTGGGCTTTGGTCTGAGCTTGTGAGGAAAGGAATTCCCGGAGACATTAGCTCTTGCCTGGTGGCCGTGGGTGGTTACGGGCGAGGCGAATTGTTTCCACACTCTGATATTGACCTAATGTTCCTTGTGAACCGATGTGCGTCAGAAAATGACCTCAGGGATGCGATCCAGACGCTAACTCAATGGCTTTGGGACTGCGGTTTGCGAGTCGCGATGGTTGTCCGAACTCTCTCCGAAATCGACAGATTTGATCGGGGAAACCTAGAGTTTACCTTGGCTACTTTTGATTCACGTTTTCTCGTAGGCGACTTAGGCGTGTTCACGAGCATGAAGTCGAAAAAGCTCCCTCATTTATATGCAGATAAGGGGATTGACATTGTCAGACAGCTGGCCGAAATAACAAAACGACGCCACGAACGTCACGCAAACACATTGTTCCATTTGGAGCCGAACATCAAGGAGTATCCGGGTGGTCTGCGCGATATTCACGTATGCTCGTGGCTCTCAAAAATCGGGAACGCTCGCGAGACGTCAAAGCGCGAGCTGAGCTCTGAGTCGGTCATGAGTTCGCCGTGGGCTGAGAGCCTCACTCAAGCTCACAGTTTTCTCGTTATTGTTCGAGTCTTCCTGCATTTCGAATACAAGCGCGATCACAACGTGCTGGACTGGCAAGCACAGGATCTGGCTGCCTACGCATCACTTGGATTACCGAAAGACAATGGCAACAAAGTCGTGGACCCCTCCTACTGGATGCGGGTGTATTTCCGACATGCACGGGTCATCAATCGTACTTTGGAACAAGCGTTAGAGGCGTGTTACCGCAACTTTAAAGGCGCTGAGCCTTCAAAGATGACCTCTTTGCAGCCTTTGAATCGTGAGCGGCCGGCCGCCTCGGCGGAGATCTTCGAGACATCCCCAGATGGAGTCCGGTTGAGGTCTGGAGCCTCTGCCAGTGCTGATCCTTCGCGTGATTCAGAGAGTGTCTTTGCGATTTTCCGAGCCGTCGCGAATACAGGCTTTCCTTTAGCTTCAGAAACCGAAACGCGCTTGACCGCCGCCCTTCCATACATCGCCGCTCAAATGGAGAACGGAGGGAAGCTTTGGCAAAGTATCAAGCAGATACTCCTGGGTAGGTGGGCCGGTAAAGCACTGCGAGCCATGCATGCTCTGGGATTCCTTGAGCTAATTCTGCCTGAGTTTCACGGCATCGATGCGCTCGTCATTCGCGATGCCTATCATCGATACACTGTAGACGAACATACCTTTATCGTAATAGACATTATCCATTCTTTTGATCATGCGGAGCTAGAGAAACGGTCCGCTCTCACATCTTGGAAGCTGAAGTTCCGCTCGATTGTGCGTGACCTGGAACAGCCCGGATTGCTTTACCTTGCGTCGTTACTGCACGATTTGGGGAAAGGGTATTGTGCGTCCGGACACGCGGTTGAATCTACCCGTCTGGCCCATAATGTCTTGAAGCGTCTGGGGCTGGAGGTTTATGAGGAATCGCTAGTCCTGGGCTTAATCCGCAATCACTTGGAGATGTCGAAGGCTCTTAGACGGGACATTTATGCTTCCGAGACGATTGAAGTGTTTTCTCGATTTGTGCCAACACCGGAAGCTCTAAGGATGCTGAGCGTATTTACCTATGCAGATATTTCGGCTGTTCATCCGGATGCACTTACCCCTTGGAAGGCGGAGAAGATCTTTCATCTTTACCTTGCGGTTTTACAACACCTGGACAGAAGTGTCGACAGAATCGAATCCGGAACCATGGCTGCAATCGACGCAGAAGACGTTGCCAAGACGGTAGCGGGGCTGCTACCCCACCGCCGGCGAGAGGTGGATGAATTTCTGTCTGGTTTACCACAACGCTACCTGCTAAGCAGAGGCGTCGGCGAGATTCGCAAACACTTCGATATGGCTGATAACCTGAGACACCGTCTAACCCGCGAGGTGAATCATCAGCTTGGATCCATGCCCGGTGCATCTTCTGAACGTAAAGATGTGGAGGTAGATTTTGAATATAGCGCTTCTGGCAACCGGCTTACCCTCGTTAGCTATGATCGCCCACTGCTGTTCGCAAATATCGCGAGTGCCCTCTCATCTTGGGGAATGAACATTGTGACAGCGCAGGCGTTCTCAAACTCTGCTGGACTAGTAATCGACATCTTTTACTTCACAGACACCTATCGAACGCTCGAACTGAACGAATCAGAGAGGCAGAGATTTGAAGAGGATACTTGCCGAACTGTCGCCGGAAGACTACTAGCTGACGACCATTCAGTTGCTGGTCGCCGAGGAAAAAGACGCATCTCCAAGATGACGATTGATCCGAGAATCCACTTCGACGACCTTGCCTCCGCGTCCAGCACTATGCTTGAGGTGACGGCGCAAGATTCGCCCGGTCTGCTCCGGACGCTCGCGGTGAGCCTTGGGAAATGCAACTGCAGTATTGAATTCGCTCTGGTGGATACCGAAGGAGACCTGGCAATCGATGTGTTCTACATCAAGCGGCTCGGCGCAAAGATCAGCCCAGCTGAGTTTGAGGTGCTTCGTCACGAACTGATTGGGGCGATTCGAACAAATGCGGACTAAAGGTCTCCGAAGTGCCGTCATGCTCCTTGCCAGTACTGGTCTTTGCTCGACCTCTCCCCTCTCCGTTCGGCAGGGGATGGCACTCAAGGAACCGGATTGTCAAACGCTGACTTTCGCTGGAGAGGCTGCCGCCCGAAGCACCTATCGCCGTAGGATCAATTCGAGGTTGGAGTTTGTTCTGGAGCCGGTAGCGTCCGGGTGGATCATTCGCGTGTTGCCGCTGTCCGGACCGAGACCTCCACACGATTACGCAGAAGTGGCCACTCCACCCTACAATTCCATTACGCCGCTCTCGATCACAACGGACTTCGCGCTCCGATCGCAGGATGCGATTGGGTGGAATCCTCGCAACTTCCGTTTCGCAACTGAGAAAACTTCGTATGATCGCCTTCTGGCGGTCTATCAACGAAGTACCGGAAGGGGCTTTTTGCGACGGGATGCGTTTACCGGCGGTGAGATAGCGGAGGCTCTTAGAGCCTCAGGGGCCGGGATATTGACAATCGTGGATGCGCATCTGGAGGCGGGCACCGCCGATCAATCAGCCGCCGGGGCTGCGGTAGCATCGCACTTCAACTCAACTGCACATGCGCTCATGCCGCCTGGTTCTCATATTCCAACTCCCCTCGGCCAACTTCTTTGGCTGCGTTTCCAAGTCAAGCTGAGGTGGCCTGGTTCCGGCCACATGAACCCATCTGCGAGCCCGACCGAGGATACTTGCCTTTGAACAACCATGTATGATCTCCCATGTAGGGACAAGTTACCGAGAACACAAGGATTTCGCGATTAAGGTAAATTGATCCAACCCGCCCGCCGTTTGGAGCATCCTTATGTTAGTCCACAGTCTGAGCGCTCGAATTAACGAAGGCTGTTTGCCCTCCGTTTACTCACCATCTCTATCATGATTGGCCTATGAACATAAAGTCGCAGGAAACAACCAGCAACGGTAGGCCCACCGGGACTCCTCAAGAGAATGACCGCTTCTTCTTTGGCACACTTGACAGTTTCGCGAAAAATCAACAGAAGCTAAAAGAAGTGACTTGGGGTTACGATCAGCCTGAAGGCATTGTGCTTGCTTCTTTGGACTCGGCAATTAACTGGGTGAGGAAAAATTCCGTCTGGCCGATGACCTTTGGTCTGGCATGTTGTGCGATTGAGATGATGTCGATGGGGGGTTCGCGCTACGATATCGCTCGCTTCGGAGCAGAGGTCTTCCGACCATCTCCTCGACAGAGCGATTTGATGATCATAGCGGGTCGGGTGTCACAAAAGATGGCTCCTGTCATTCGTCGGCTGTACGAACAAATGCCAGAGCCGAAATGGGTGATTTCAATGGGTGCCTGCGCAACCTCGGGCGGAGTCTTCAATAATTACGCGTTACTCCAGGGCGTCAACCAGATCATACCCGTGGACATCTACGTGCCGGGATGCCCGCCGCGCCCGGAGCAACTCTTGTATGCCATTACTCTGCTTCAGGAGAAAATCCAGAATGAGCGTGGAAGCGTTCGTCGAGTCCTCAACTTGGGATGACCGCCTGTAGCTTTAGCTCATTATTGTCTTCCTAGGCAATGACTATTTAGGTTCCAAACGAGAATAGACAAGCGTACCATCTATCTCGCTGGTAAATTTCTGAGACGAAGGATATCGCACTTCTCTGGCCCCCCGATTTGGAGGGAGATGCGATAGGCCTAGCCAGATGCGGCACCAAAGGATGGGCGTCTTCAAAGCCCAAAATTCTAAGCACTTATCTTTCGGAGGAAGTCGAATGGTTTATCGCCCTTTACGCAGTTTTGGCCGGCTCGGACTGGCTGCATGTGCAGTCAGCCTTGGAGTTGCAAGCCTGAGTGCACAATCAGCACCCAGTACTACTGCCCCCGCGGGGCCAAACCCTTCGCGGGTCGACATTTTTACGGGCTTCTCATACTTCGGAGCTCACGGTCAAGTGAAGCCGGCGGGAATTAACTACTCCTCAGTGAACGAGGGGGCCATCGGAAGTGCTGCATACTATTTCAACAAATATGTAGGCGCAGAGATCAATCTAGTCGCCCATCCTGATGGTGCAAATGACGGGATATATACGTCGAGCGCGGGTCTTATCGTGCGTGCTCCGATGCAGAATTTTACCCTCTTCGCCCATGGCCTGGCGGGTGGCGCTCACATTGGAGGGCCTAACAACGAAGCCCCATCCACATTAGAGCACGAGCCTTACACCTGGGGGCCATCTCTGACTGCTGGCGGTGGAATGGATTATGACCTTCCATTCTTCAATGACCGTTTTTCTCTTCGCCTCTTCGAGGCTGATTTTCGCTACATCCACGCCGATTTCGGCCCGAGTGTGTCGATTCCAACAAGCGGGGTCCTCGGCGGCCGGGCCAATTTGAACGGTGTGGATCTGAGCACCGGAATTGTGACTCACTTCGGGCATATCATTCCGCCCCCGCCTGTCACCTACTCCTGCGCGGTGTCCCCAACCTCGGTCTATCCGGGCGACCCTGTGACGGTTACCGGAACAGCAATGAATATAAATCCCAAGAAGACAGCAACTTATACCTGGTCTGCCAGTGGCGGCGCTTCTGTGAGCGGGACGAGCAGCACAGCCACCATTGACACGAAGAGCTTGGCCGCTGGAACTTACTCCGTCAAGGGGCATGTCTCTGAGGGCACCAAGCCGGGTATGATGGCAGACTGCTCGGCCGACTTCACCGTGAAGGCGTTTGAGCCGCCCACCATCGGTTGCTCGGCGAATCCGTCCACCGTCAGCCCTGGTGATTCCTCCACCATCACCGCGAATGGAGTTAGTCCACAAAACAGGCCGCTCACCTATAGCTATAGCGCTTCGGCTGGTTCGATCAGCGGAAGCACGAGCACGGCGACACTATCCACCGCTGGTGCAGCACCTGGCACGATCAATGTGACTTGCAATGTAGTCGATGACAAGGGTCAGACTGCGAGCCAGATGACGACCGTCACCGTAATCGCTCCGCCTGCGCCACCACAGGTCCAAACCCAGAGCCTCTGCTCGGTGGGCTTTGACCGTGATGCGAAACGTCCGACTCGTGTCGACAATGAAGGCAAGGCTTGTCTCGATGATCTCGCTCTGAACCTGCAGCGCACCACTGACTCGAAGCTTGCGATTGTCGGCAATGCCGCCAGCAGCGAGAAAAAGGGTCCGATGTTCGCCGGTGAGCGGGCAGTCAATACAAAGGACTATCTGGTGAAGGAAAAGGGGATCGACGGCTCACGCGTGATGGTTTACACCGGAACGCAAGATGCCAAAACGGTTGCAACGACCCTGGTCCCTGCAGGTGCAACGCTAGATATGACTGGTCTCACTCCGGTCGATGAGACCGCCGTTCATGCCCAGCCTCGTACGGCTCTTCACGCGTCGAAGAAGGCGCATCATAAGAAAAAGTAGCTGTTCTGCTCGTCTCAAAGGCTGGCTGAGCTTCTCGCTCAGCCAGCCTTTTCTGCCTAGGAGTTGACTTGCAGTTCGTTTAGCTAATCAACGCTGTCTTTCCCAGATGGAGAAGGCTTGAAAGTTCATCGATTTTGGTTCTTCGTGCGGTTGTTGATCTGTTTGCTTAGCTGCTCATCTTGTGTGGGAAGGCTCTCTGCTACGCCATGGGTCCCGTTCGGGCCGGATGGTGGAGACGCCCGGCGCTTCGCTCCGGATCCTCACGACCCCCGTCACATTTACTTAGGGACAGCGAACGGTTGGCTTTACGAGACGTCCAGCGGGGGCGCTCACTGGAGGCGCCTAGGCAGACCAGGCAGACGGGACGATCTGGTACTAGACGGCATATTCGTAGATCCGACCGATGTGAAGCACCTGGTTGTTGGTGCCTGGGCTGTAGGCGCAAAGGATGGCGGCCTCTTTACGAGCAATGATGCTGGGATGACCTGGACTGATCGGCTTGATATGAAGGGAAAAGCTGTGCTTGCTCTCACGGCCGCGCCTTCAGACCCGAAGATGATGGTTGCAGGTACTTTACAAGGTGTCTATCGATCCGCGGACGGTGGGCAGAGCTGGAAGATGATCAGTCCTCTGGACAGCACAGAGATCCATGATGTCCAGTCAGTTGCAGTTGATCCGAAAGATCCCAATATCATCTTCGTGGGCACTTGGCATTTGCCATGGAAGTCCGTCGATGGTGGAGCCAATTGGTTCAGCATTAAACAGGGGATTATTGAAGACTCAGACGTATTTTCAATCATTGTGGACCCCCATTCGCCCCGGGTCGTATTCGCAAGTGCTTGCTCCGGAATCTACAAGAGTGAAGATGGTGGGGAGGGGTTTAGAAAGGTGCAGGGAATCCCGTCGTCCGCACGGAGAACACGAGTTTTGTTACAGGACCCTGGCCGCTTATCCACGGTATTTGCTGGGACGACTGAAGGATTATTCCGCTCTCAGGATGGGGGAAAGGACTGGAGTCGAACAACCGACTCCAACATCATTGTGAACGATGTGTTTGTCGATGCTCGAGACTCAAAGCATGTGCTCATTGCCACGGATCGGGGTGGAGTGCTTGCGTCGGATGATGCAGGGAATACGTTTCAGCCATCGAACGGCGGCTTTTCCGCAAGGCAGATCACAGCTCTGAAAACAGATGCGAGCAACCCGAGCAAGCTGTTTGTCGGCGTCGCGAATGATAAAGAGTTTGGAGGAGTTTTTGAGAGCGACAATGGAGGAATTGATTGGAGGCAGCGAAGTAGCGGTTTGGAGGGAAAGGACGTATTTGCATTAGGTCAAGCGCCGGACGGGACCCTATTGGCCGGTACTAACCACGGGATCTTCCGGCTCAGTTCAGAAGAGAGCGTGTGGGATCGCATCGTTGCCCCTCCCGCAGGGACTCCGGTGGAAGCAAACCGCCCGCTCGGGCTGACGAGACCGCCGGTCACGGTCAAACTGAATCAGTTCGGTCAGCGCACCGGACTGACCTCGAAGACGCTGAGGGGGACAGCAATAACAAAACCGTTTCGAATGCAGCAACTCAGCAAAGAGAACCCGGAGCGCCCCAGCAAAGCAGGCCTTCGCCGTGTTCCGAGGCGTGAGATGCGAGGTGGCATCAGCATCGCGACTCGGCAGGTCGCGCCCATCAATGTCCATCAAACTGCGGCTTCAACGAACGCGATTTCCGGCACTATACGAGCAGGGGCAGAGTCGAAGGCGTCACCCGAAACGTTACCTGCCAAGTCCTTCAATGGGGCTGTCTTGGAACTAACTACCTCAGACAGCAGAGTCTTAGCGACGACATCCAGCGGCTTGTTGACGAGCGAAGACAATGGCCTAACCTGGAACTACTCCGGTCCGCCAGCCTCCTCTGAGTGGCGGTACTTAGCGTCTGCCAAACGCAATGTTGTAGCAGCGAGTCTTCAAAGTATAAGTTTCTCAAGCGACTCTGGCGTAACCTGGACCGGCATCAAGGCTCCGGAGCCACTTTCTCAAATTACGTGTGTCGCAGTGGAGCCTTCGGGCGCAATCTGGGCAGGTGGACGGGAGGGTGTCTTCGTGTCTTCAGATGGTGGAAGCATTTGGACTACGCCAAAAAACTTGTTTTTGACTTCGGTTACAAGCGTCTATTTCGACGAACATAGTGGCCGAATCCTTCTTACAACCGTGGGGACGCATGACCTTGTCTTTACAGTGGAACTTCCCTCCAGGAAGGTGTCCTACGCTGAGTCAGGATGGAACTTGCGCTTCGTCCGAATGGTAGGAGATCACTTCGTTGGTGCTACGTTCTTCGATGGCGTTGTCATTCAGCCGAGGATGGACTCCACCCCAGAAAGGAAGGAGAGCGCATCGCTGAACTAGGCGGTTGCGGCTGAAAGGACTAGGATTGAAGGTGATGGGAACTGAAATGATATCAAGAACGGTTCGGGAAAACCTAGGCGCTTTTCACAGTGAAGATCAAGCACTTTTGCCGGTTGCGGACCGTGTGCTAACAGGAAAACGTCTCTCGTTTGAGGACGGTCTAGCACTCTATCGAAGTGGCGACATCCTAGCGGTGGGCTGGTTGGCGAATCTTGTGAGGGAGCGTCTACACGGCGATGTTACCTACTTCAATGTGAATCGGCACATCAATCCAACAAATGTCTGTGTCGCTTCCTGCCGGCTTTGCGCTTTTGGGCGCAAAAAGGGGGGCGAGGGGAGCTATACGATGGCGCTGGAAGAGGCCTGGGAGACGGCTGGACAGGGGTATACGGATGCTGTAACGGAGTTCCATATTGTTGGAGGATTACACCCAGACCTTCCTTTTGAGTATTTCCTGGATCTCGTACGTGGATTGAAGCTTCGGTTTCCCAAGGTTCATGTCAAAGCCTTCACCATGGTTGAAGTCGCGTTTCTGGCGAAGCGAGCGAAACTCACGATTGCCGCGACGCTCCAGCGGATGAAAGAGGCGGGGGTGGACTCCATGCCCGGCGGGGGTGCCGAGATCTTCGCGGATCGGGTACGACACATTATCTGCGACCATAAGATTGACGGGGGAGAGTGGCTAGAGACTGCGCGGCTCGCCCACCAAGCGGGCTTCCGTTCCAATGCCACGATGCTGTACGGGCATGTGGAATACGATGAGGACAGGGTTGACCATCTCATTCGTCTGCGAGAGGTTCAAGACGAAACGGGAGGCTTCCAGACCTTTATTCCGCTCTCATTCCATCCCGATAACACCGCCCTGTCTCACATTCCAAAGACAAGTGGAATGCTTGATTTGCGCCAGATCGCGGTAGGCCGCCTGATGCTAGACAATTTTCCACACATAAAGAGCTATTGGCAGATGGTCACACCGCAAATGGCGCAGATCTCATTGCGTTTTGGGGCTGACGACATCGACGGGACAGTCGTAGAGGAGAAGATTTATCACGATGCTGGGGCGACTACGCCGCAGGGGATGCGGCGCTCCGACTTGGTGCGGCTCATCACTGAGGCCGGGCGTATCCCAGTGGAGCGAGACACGCTTTACCGACCTGTTACGCGGTCAAACGATACATTTCTGGTGGCGGTATAGCCCTAAGTCCTTCAGGTGGCTTCAGGTTGCGGGAGGGCGAACCGGGCGACCTGGATGCATTATACCGCTTGGATGTGGTGTGCTTTGAGCCTCCGTTCCGATTTACACGGGCAGCAATCGGTGAGTTCAGCCAGGCTCCTGGAGCGTTCACGATTGTGGCCGAGGATGATGCGGCTGAATTGTTGGGCTTCATCATTCTCCAGATGAGCGTAACGGACCATGAGATCGAAGCTTATGTCGTGACGCTCGATGTCACTCCTGCGTGCCGCCGCATGGGCGTCGCGACCACTTTGCTCGATTCCTGCGAGAAGGTAGTCGAGCGGCAGGGAAGGGCCAGAATGGCACTGCATGTCTCTGCCGAAAATAGAGGCGCAATCCAGTTTTATGAGGAGCGAGGATATAGCCGTCTCCAGCTTCATCCAGACTTCTACGCTCAAGGGCTTTCGGCATATGGCTACGTGAAGCGATTGGGGAGCTGAGGGCTCCTATTTGGAGGCGCTCACCCAGAGCGCATATGGATACAGCAAGAAGAACAGGATCATCGCGACGGCCATGAGGTCCATGTAGATGAGCAGGAGTACGCCCCCGTGATAGAAGCTCCACCGCTTGCGGATGCATCGGATTGTGTCGACTGTTCCAGCGAAGGCGACCAGGGTAGGGATGAGTATGTAGGGATTGGCCTGATTGTGCGGAAAATGCGAGAGCGCGGCCGCCGCAAAGAAACTGATTAGCACCAGCGAAGTGGCGCGCACCAAGGAGCGACGGCGGGGATTGAAGATGGATTGCGCGGTGATGTGCCCCCCTCTTTCCTGTTGCGGCAGACCCCCCACCCCCTCTGAAAATCATGCAAAGTATTCAAAACATGAAACTTAGGTTCGGACTTGAGGGCGAAAGTCCAGCTTTTTGGGTCGATTCTGCTGTAAAGTATTCAAATAAAAGGAGATATGCTCATCATGAGCGGGGGCCGGAAAGGAATGCCGGTCAAGCGTGTGAAAACTCTGGAGAGCTTTGTTTTGAGAGATTTGCGATCGATGCGGTGAACGGAGCACGGAGGACTCCCCGTTCCGTGATGATGGCGGTGATGTACTTCGCTGGGGTGACGTCAAAGGCGGGATTCTCCACGCCCACGCCGTCGGGGGTCATCTGTCTACCGTTGATATGGGTGAGTTCGCGGGGATCGCGCTGTTCGATGGGGATGCCGGCTCCGGTGGGGGTTTGGATATCGATGGTGGCCCAGGGGGCGGCGACGTAGAAGGGGATGTTGTGTTCGCGAGCGAGAATGGATAGACCATAGGTGCCGATCTTGTTGGCGGTGTCGCCGTTGGCGGCGATTCGGTCCGCGCCAACGATGACGGCCTGAATGCGGCCCTTGGACATCAGATGGGCGGACATGTTGTCACAGAGGACCGTTGTAGGAATGTTGTCTTGCATGAGTTCCCAGGCGGTAAGGCGGGCTCCCTGAAGGTAAGGACGAGTTTCATCGGCCAGGACGTCGATCTGCTGACCATTTGCAATTGCGGCGCGGATGACTCCGAGAGCGGAGCCGTAGCCGCAAGCGGCCAACGCTCCGGCGTTGCAGTGGGTAAGGACGGTGCCTTTTTGCGGGAGCAGTTCGGCTCCGAGACGGCCGAGTTCTCGGCAGTTAGCGATGTCTTCGTCGTACATCTGGCGGGCACGGGCGATGACGGCGGTTTTGATCTCGGGAATGGGGGCATTTCGGGCGGCGAGACTGTTATAGAGCTCGCGAATCTGACCGATGCCCCAGAAGAGGTTGACTGCGGTGGGGCGGGTAGCGGCGAGGTGGTTACAGATGACCTCAACTTCGGCGGTGAGGGCAGGAAGAGCGGACGCTGTGCTGCGGTCGATGCCAAGCGCGACGCCCATAGCTCCGGTGACGCCGATCGCCATGGCTCCGCGGACGATCATGTCACGGATGACAGTGGCGACTTCTTCGTAGTTTTTGGCCAGGACGTACGTTTCTTCGAGGGGGAGCTTGGTTTGATCGAGGAAGTTGACGCCGGCCGGGAGCCATTCAAGGGTAGGAATCATGTCTACTTGAGTTTAGATGATCGAGCCGCGGTCGTGGCTTGGACGCTGGGACGGTTGGACTGGTGCCTAGGCCTCAATTTCGAGTGCGTCAACAATCAGCCCAACCCTTAGAAACGACCAGCCGACGACCGGGCCGGGTACGACTTCTACGCGATTCCCATTCCGCCGGTGACACCGTAGATCTCGCCGGTGATGTAACTGCCTTCCTGGGAGGCGAGCAATACGTAGACGGGAGCGATCTCAACGGGCTGACCGGGGCGTTTGAACGGGACCTCTTTGCCGAGTTCCTTGAGCTTTTCAGGCGGTTGACCGGCGGGTTGAATCGGCGTCCAGAATGGGCCGGGCGCGACGGCATTGATGCGGACGCCCCGTTCCATGAGCTGCGGCGCCATCCCTTTGGTGAAGGCGACGATGGCGGCTTTGGTCATTGCGTAGTCAACGATGCCGCGGCTGGGTTTGTAGGCCTGGACGGAGGCTGTGTTGATGATGGATGATCCGGGTTTAAGGAGGGGGATGGCGGCCTGGGTGATCCAGAAGAGGGCGTAGACGTTGGTCTTCATGGTGGTATCGAAATCGGTTGTTGTGACCTCAAGCAAGTCCTGGTGAGAGGACATTGTGCCGGCGTTGTTGACCAGGATATCGAGGCCGCCAAGCTGCTTAGCGGCCGACTCGACCATCGACTTGCAGAAGGTTTCGTCCGCGATGTCGCCGGGGAGCGCAAACGCTTTCACGCCGGCATCTTTCAGCAGGTTCATGACCTGCTTTGCGTCTGCTTCCTCGCTGGGCAGATAGCCGATGGCGACGTCGGCTCCTTCGCGGGCGAAGGCGATGGCCACGGCGCGTCCGATTCCGGAGTCCGCGCCGGTGATCAGCGCTTTGCGTCCCTTGAGCTTGCCGGTGCCCTGGTAGCTTGTTTCGCCGTTGTCGGGTTGGGGATCCATCTCCTTTGCCAGGCCGGGCTGACTCTGGTGCTGGGGTTTGAAGTCGGGTTGTGGGTACTGAGTTCTCGGGTCCTGCATTTTGAGTCTTTGATCGGACATGTTTGGTCTCCGCGGGCTTGGATGCGAACGCATGGGTTGCAGTTAGTACGTGATTGTTGAGTGTTCTAAGTCAGCCGGCGTCAATTCGGTTTGGAGATCTGGCTTGGGTGATGATTGCTCTAAGTGGAGAAGGCGCCCTTGGAACTCCGCCATCGTCTCGTTTTGGTGCTTTTGTGCAAAGCGAGTAGCCTCCTTATCCGCCGCCTCTGGGAAGAACCGTCGGTAGAGCTCCAATTTTTGTGAGACAGATGCCCTACCGAGAAAGAGCCGGTAATCGATACGACCGGGCCGCAGAAGCGCGGGATCAAGCGCATCCACGTCGTTCGTGGTCATGACGAAGATGACGTTTTCCGGTGCATGGAAGCCATCCAGGACGTTCAGCAGCCCGGACAGCGTGACTCCGTTGCCACTCGGACCGGAGTATGCCTCTTTGCTCTCTGCTGCAATGTGGAGGGGTGTGTGTTTGCCTGGCCTGCGGTCTGCGGTCTTCATGCAGTCAATATCTTCAAAGAGGATGACGGAGTTCTCCGGAACCTCGTTGATTGCGCCTTTGAGGGTGCGGTCGTTCAGTTCCGTGAGGTTCAAGACATAGATCGACATGCCGAAGGATGCAGCGAGTGCCGAGACGAGCGAGGTCTTGCCGGTGCCAGGAGGGCCGTAGAAGAGGTAGCCGCGATGGTAGGGCACACCAAGATTGCGATACCGCTGGCGCGAGGAACGGAACTGCTCGAGGTCGCGGCAGATGTTTTCCTTGTCTCCGGAGCGAAGGATGATGGAGCTTAGAAGCCGGGGCGAGTAGGCCTGAACCGAGGTCCAGTAGTCGTCAAAGACGTTCAGGGTGGAGGTCATGCCGGTCTTGCGGTGATGGCATTGGACGATGTCGTCGACGAAGCGGCGGAGGAAGCTTTGATCGCGGCCGACGGTGTTGAAGGTGAGTGTTTCGACGCGGCGTTGTGCGCGCCCTTTGGTGTCCTCGCTTCGGTGAAAGGTGACCCAAAACGGCCTCCCGTGAAGCCAGAAAAGATGCTTGCCGGGTGCGGGGATGAGGGCCATCTCGGCTCCGCGGAGAGTGGTGTCAAGGTCTACGCGGCGGATGCGCTTCAAGAAATGCTGTTCCAGGAACCACTCCTTGACCCATTGAAAGGCGGCGTCGTCATCTTTGACCGTGACTATGAGGGTGAGTTGTCCGATGAGGAAGGTTCCGAGTTGTCGCGGGAGCTCTCGAAGGAGAACGCCTATGCTACCGATGAGCATGAGAAAGAGGCCGCCGGAGGCGAACTGATTCTGGCCCTCGAAGAGATGCTTGAGAAGAGCGAACATGAGGAATTCCTGGCCCGGTTGAGGGGCGGTGGGATGAGCGGTCGGGGATACTTGCGAACCTGGCTGAGCTAGTGGGCTGGGAGAGCTCTACGCAGACGCGTGCGAAGAGACATGAGGGCTCGATCCAGAGGAGCCAAGGTTGGGGCAAGCATCGATTTCAGGTGGGACGCCAACTTACGGGATGCGGCTACTGCGGGAGCAGTGAGCGCGAACGAAGCGACGCCGGATAGCAACGGAGGCGGTTCATCGGCCAGCGTTGCCCAGCTTGCGGGATGTCATTCGAACCAGCATGTGGGCGTCCTTTCGTTCAGAGTCTTTCTAAGATGGCACTCGATACGGACTTTGGCAAGCGGGAATCTGCTCTGCAGAGGAGATTCCGAGTCATTTTGGGTCAAGGTCGCTGACAGCTACTTCAGGCTTTGTGGGCTTTGCGGACGTCCGAGGCTGTGAAGACGGCACTGAATGGAGCGTCTGGATGAGCAAATTCGATGTTGGCACGTCCGCCTTGCTCGCGGTCTACGAGGCAGAGGATGCCGATGACCTTCATGCCGGCTTTTTCAGTGGCTTCAATGGCCTGAATGGTGCTGCCGCCCGTGGTGCTGACGTCGTCTACGATGACGACCTCGGCGCCGGGTTGCAGGAAGCCTTCAAGCCGGCGGCCGGTGCCGTAGGATTTTTCGGCTTTGCGGACGAGGAAGCCATGGATGAGCGTGGGGGCGGGACCGTGGTCTTCTTCGGGAGCTAGTTCTTTGAATTCTTTGTGGTCGGCCAGTTCCCAGGCGCTGGCGGAGGCGATGTTGGAGACGAGGGGGTCTGCGCCCATGGTGAGGCCCCCTACGGCAATGGCCGATGGGAAGTGCTGGCGGATCAGGTCCAACAGGACGATGCCGGCCAGGCGACCGCCTTCAGCGTGGAGGGTGGTGGTGCGGCAGTCAATGTAATAGTCGGATTTTTGGCCGGAGGCCAGGGTGAAGTCGCCAAGGCGGAACGAGAGGGTGGCGATGAGCTGCAGGAGGTCGTGGCGGGGGTCCATGAGGATAAGGGTAGCGCGTTGAAGGCGAGTTTGGATGGAGCCGAGAAGAGGCTTTGTTAGGATATTCTCAGCGCGGGCACGCACGTGAGGTCAGACATGCTGAACCTGTTGAAATTATCTCTCCCTCTCGTCCTTCCGCTAATCGTCGCTGTCGGAATTCCTACGTTTGTCGTTGCGCTGGGCATCCTGAGCAACAAGCAGGACACTACCCGGATCAGCAGCGAGATTCGCGATCTCCGCAACGACTTCAATGTGGCTCAGAAGCAGCATCATGACGACATTATGCGGCTGCATGGTGGCATTCTCATCCTGGTGCAGCGGGACACGGACACGCAGAAGTCGATCGCTCGTCTTGAGGCGAAGAGCCAAAGCTAAGCCACCCTGTCCGACGATGAGGCCGTCGGCTTAGGGTGGGGCACCCGCTATAAAGATTCGTCGAGGTGGAGGGCTTCCAGTTTGTTTTGGAAGTCCTGGTCGGCGGCTTCGCGTTGGGTGTGGAGGGTGGCGAGTTCCTTGTTTATGGCGGCCAGGCGGTCTTCCTGAGCGTTGAGCTCGCCGGTGTAGCGGGTGAGGAGAGCTTTCTCCTCCGGGCTGCCTTTGAGGGCTTTCATGTTTTCGCGGAGGCGGGACTGGTCTGCGGTGATGGAGGCGATTTCAGCGGTGCGGGCGGTGATTTGGGCGTCAAGGGCTACGACGGTGTGGTGGGCGTCGAAGACGGGCTGGAGTGCGGCTAACGTTGCGGGGCTGGCGTGGGCGTTGCGGAAGAGGAGGATGAGCTGGTCTTCGGTGCGGTCGACGAGGCGGATGAACTGGGAATTGGTGCGGCGTTCGCCTACGTGGAGGTGAACGGTTTCGCTGGGGGCGGCGGAGACTCTAAAGCGGGCCAGGGTGGGGGTTGTCTCGATGGGCTTTGGGTCTGTACTCTTGCCGCCGGCGCTATCGATGGTGAAGCCGGGGCGGATGGGATGCTCGATGACGATGGCGCGGGGGGCCGCGGCGGCGTTGCGGATGTCGTAGGTGAGCTCGTTGATTTCTAGAGAGGTTTCCGTGAGGACGCCTTTGTTGATGGTAAGGTGCTGGACGTGGCTGGAGTAGTTTCTGCCGGATTCTGAGACGCGGACGGCCTGGTCGGCGGCGTAGGAGAGGAGCCGGCGCTCGGCGGGATGGATGGGGTCGAGGAGGCCTTCGCCGCCGAAGTTTCCGTTTTCGACGATGGAGAAGGAGCCTCGGTCGAGGGTGAGGGTGGAGTTGTTGGTGATCCAGAGGGCCCGGAGGGCAGTTGGTTGACGAGGGGACCAGAGAGTAACGCGCTCGATGGGGAGCTTGGTCTGGAGGATGGGGACGAGGGCGGACTCATTTTTGCGGATGGTGATGGGATCGGTGAGGGCGTATTCGAAGAAGTCGTCGAAGGCGGCTGTGGTGGTTTGCGGGGTAACGGATTGTTCGGCCAGGGATTCGTATGCTGGTGCAGCGGCGCCATAGCCTCCGCCGATTCCTGAACCTAAGAGTGTTTTAGCGCTCGAGTTGGCTCGCATGGATGCGCCAAGGGCTTGCGAATTGGCTACAACGGTCGCCGGACCAGTGCCTGTTCCGCCCATCACGCCTCCTACTACTCCCCCAGCGAAGGCTCCAGATATGCCGGACATGCCGACGACGGTGCCGTTCTTGTCTTCGACATCGCCGGACTCGTGGGTTTGGGGGGTTAGTTGGGCTTCGGTGGGGAGGGGGATCTCTGGGCGGCGGGTGTAGTAAGGGGTGGAGAGGGGCTGGATGAAGCTTTGCGGGGCTCCGGCGATGAGGGAGAGATGGACGTTGAGCCAGTCGGAGCCGGTGGTGTTATCGACCACGGACCAGCCTTGAAGGGTGGCGGATTCTGCGGATTTTGTGGTGGATTTGTCGTCTGTGACCAGGATTCGGTAGGTGGACTTCCAGACGGGGACCTCAGAGATGTAGGAGACCTTGAGATCGCGGGGGCCGGTGCCTCGGTCTTCGAGGGTTAGGTGGCGGAGGCCGGAGTTTCGGGTGGAGGCGAGGAGTTCCAGGTAGCGGGTGACGTCGGTGTGGAGGGTGGTGTCGAGGAGGGTGACGGAGACGGTAGGGGTTAGTTCCAGACTGCGGACCTGGCCGGATTCGGAGACTACGGTCAGGAACTGGCGCTCGGTGGCAGGGAGATTGTTGTTGGAGGGCTGCGTTTCGTGGGATTCCATTGAGAGGAGACGTCCGGTGATGGGTGCACCTGCTCCGGAGACGGCTACTCGGGCTCCGCGGATGGCGTTGTAGAAGTCTGCCTGGGTGGCGTCGGGGCCTAGAGCTAACGGGAGGGATTTGAGTTGCTGGTCGAGGGGGGTGGTGGAGTTGTACCCCGCTCCGGTGATGCGGCCGCCCTGGAGGTCGAGGGCGGTGAGGGATTGGAGGACGTCGTTGAGCTGGGAGGTGGTGAAGTCGATGGTGACGGACTGGTCGTTCTGGACGCGACCGGAGTGCTCGAAGAAGCCTACACCGTTCTTGTAGAGGGCGACGCGGGTGACCGGGAGCTGGGTTGGTTGTTTTTCTGGTGCTGTGGCGGGGTGGTGAGTTTTGGTTTGAGCGAGGGTGGCTTGCGGCAGGAGAACGAGAAGGCAGAGAAGGGAAGAAGGATGCATGGGGTCGATCTCCGGGAGTGCTGGAGACTTAGACCGGAGGTTCGAGGGTTTTGTTCCATGGAAGATGAAAACAGATGCAGGTTCCTCCGCTTCGCTGCGACACGACAAGCAAGAGCAAGCGAGAGCAAGAACAACAGCAAGAGCAGCAGCAGATTTCCTTCGGGAATGACAAACGAAAGGAAAAAGCAAGGTGTTTGCTTAGTGCGAGGTTTGTTTCGTAGATTGATGGGCGTATAAGGCGCGATGATAGAAGAAACGGGAAGGTGATGCGATGTTTGGATTGACGGAGGAGCAGGAGGCTTTGCGGAAAGAGGTTCGCCGGTTTGCGGCGAAGGAGGTTCTGCCGGGACGCGAGGAGCGGGATGAGAAGAGCGAGTTTCCGGCGGAGATTGTGCAGAAGCTGGGGCCGATGGGACTGATGGGGGTGATCTTTCCGGAGGAGTTGGGCGGGGCAGGGTTGGGGTACGTGGAGTATGTGCTGGCGGTTGAAGAGCTGAGCCGGGTGGATGGGAGCGTGGGGATCATTGTGGCATCGCATAACTCGCTTTGTACGAATCACGTGATGCTGGCTGGGAATGATGAGCAGAGGAAGCGCTGGATTCCGCGGCTGGCGAGTGGGGAATGGCTGGGGGCGTGGGGGTTGACAGAGCCGGGATCGGGGTCTGATGCGGGCGGAATGCGGACGACGGCGGAGCGGCGGGGGGATGGGTGGATTTTGAATGGGAGTAAGACGTTCATCACGAACGGCAGCTATGCGGATTGTGCGCTGGTTCTGGCGGTGACGGATCGGGAGAAGGGGACACACGGGGGAATTTCGGGGTTCCTGGTGGAGAAGGGAACGCCGGGATTCAGGGCTGGGAAGAAGGAGAATAAGCTGGGGCTGCGGGCGAGCGATACCTCTGAACTGATCTTTGAGGAGTGTGTGGTGCCGGGGGAGAATCTTGTCGGGAGTGAAGGGCAGGGGTTCAAGGATGCGATGCGGGTGCTGGATGGGGGACGCATCTCAATTGCGGCGTTGAGCCTGGGGATTGCGCGGGGGGCGCTGGATGCGGCGATGGCGTATGCGACTGAGCGGCGGCAGTTTGGGAAGGCGATCAGCGACTTTCAAGCGATTCAGTTCAAGTTGGCGACGATGGCGACAGAGCTCGACGCAGCGTGGCTGCTGACGATGCGCGCGGCGCGAATGAAGGACGCGGGGGAGACAGTGACGCTCGAGAGCAGCATGGCGAAGCTGTATGCGAGCGAGGCGGCTTGCCGGATTTGCGAGGAAGGCGTGCAGATTCATGGAGGATACGGGTTCATCAAGGACTACCCGGCGGAGAAGTTCTACCGGGACGTGAAGCTGTGCACGATTGGGGAAGGGACGAGCGAAATCCAGCGGGTGGTGATTGCTCGGGAGCTGATGAAGGGGGCTGGGGTGCGGTGACCTCATCGTTGACCCGGGTGGGTGGGGTCGATAGAATGAAGATTGCGCGGACAGATGGCAGAGCCCGGTTTAATGCACCTGACTCGAAATCAGACGTACCTTCGCGGGTACCGGGGGTTCGAATCCCTCTCTGTCCGCCATTGCTTCCTAAGACACTTAGCTGCTCAGGTCGAGAATACGGTTAACTGGCCGGAGATGAAACTATTCGGGCGGGGGTGCGTCCGTGTTTTCATGAGGAACCGCGCAGCTTTGTTGCTTTTGTTTATGGGCGGCTGGGTAGAGGTTTGCGGCGGGCAGGAGGCGGTGCCCAAGTACCCCTTACGGCTTCATGTGCTCGCAGTGGACGACACGCACAGGACGGTTCGGCTGCAGCCGAACTGGTGCGGCGGGTCAATGCCGGATGGGGAGGAGAGCTCCTGCTCGAGTAGTGGCTCGGCTTCTCTGGGGGGCGGAGAGGATGACTTTTCTGGTGGCGGGCGTGCGGACCTGGTGACGCCGCCGAGCGGTACGGCGGGGCTGAGCTTTACGTATGAAGGATGCAGCCGGGTTCGTGTTCCGCCGGGTTTTCAGGGGCTGGAGGCTCGGTGGATCAAGCCGGGGAGCAAGCTGGAGGTGCTGATCCCGACCGACGCGGTAACCGATGGCTCTCTGCGGACGCAGCGGTGCAGCTTCAGGGTGGTGACGCATGAGCTGGTGTATCTACGGCTTCGCACCGGCGGGCTTGTGAGCGTGACGCAGGAGGCTTATGCGAAGAAGCCTGCGCTGCGGCAGTTTTTGAGTGGAGGATCGCAGAAGCTGGAGCGGCGGGGGCGTGTTCTGACGGGTGGTGACGGTGCCGGAAGTGACGCTCCTACCCTGGGTGCAAAATGACGCAAAGTATTCAATCGAATGGACTTAGCTTTGGACTTCAAGTCAGAAGTCCTGCTAAAGTCTTGATTTCCTTTGTAAAGTATTCATTCGAGATTAGATAGCCTCATCACGAACCGGGGTCCAAACTGAAGCTTTTGGGGGTGTGGCGCAAGCGGGGAATGGAGGCTGACCCTTGAAGGGGACCGGCTTACCCTATGGGTGCATTGAGGCGAACGGAGCGGGGTGGAATGATGCGTGCATGCGATTCAACCTAGTTACCACCGCTACTTTCCCAGGAGTTGCCGGCGGATCGATGCCGCTCTTCCTTACCCTTCGCCCGTCTCGCGGACTTCCGGGAGACTATACCTTCTCAACCGACTGGGACCGGCTGGTCGATATGCTCCGCCGGGGAACGACCTTGTCCCGGCAGGTGCTGAAGTCGTTTCAGGCCGAGCTCCAGGTGGTGAAGAGCGCGCGGCTGCTGGCGGTGGAGGTCAGCGACGAGGTTCTGACTGAGATCGGCTACTTTGTCGATTAGGTAGAAAAAGGCAGCCCCATCCTGGGCTGCCTTTCCTTTTCGGGCCAAAGCTTACGTGGTCAGGTTGCCATTGCCTTGCCGCGCACGATGAGGCGATGGACGACCGCTTTGGCGCGATAGCTGCGATGCATCCAGGGGATGGCGATGCGGCTGATGGTCTCCGGGGCGGCGAAGATGAGACGCCAGATGGCTCTCCAGGCAGGGTTGGGGTGGCGACGGATGAGCTTCTGGGCGTGTGCGACGCGGTGCTCTGTGTGCTCTACGGCCAGGAGCTTGAGGGCGGCCTGGATGTATTGAGGGTTGTCTTCCAGCTTGATCTGCCGGGCGAAACGCTCGCCGAAGCGGCTGCGAGCAAATTCCTTGAGGTTGAAGGTGCGGGTTTCGATGAGGTTGAGCTCATAGCGGAGGCGCTCCGGTGTGGGGGTCGTGATGCCGCCCATGTTGTTGCCGTGGATACGATAGCTGCTAAGCTGACGGTCGATGACGCAGATGGGGGTGAGGAGCTGACAGACCATGGCGACGTAGCCATCGAGATCGCGATCCTGGCTGGATGGAATGGGGAAGAGGAGGTCCGCGACTGGTCTGCGGAGCGATATGCAGGAGGTGGTGGGGACGTAGACGCATCCACCGCGCTGAAGGGCCTTGTTGGCGAGCCATCCGGAGTCCAGGAAACGGTGCATGGTGACGAGCTGCGGAAAGCCTTCGGCGTCGATGACCTGGGAGAAGTGGTTGGAGACGCCGGAGCGTGGGTCAGCGTGGAAGGAGTCAACGACGGCGCGGATCTTGTCCGGGTGGAAGAGATCGTCCGCGTCCAGGATGCAGATGATCTCTCCGCGGACCTGGTTGTAGGAGGCGTTGAAGGCGGAGTTCTGTCCACCGTTAGACTTGCCGATGAGCTCGAAGCGGGAATCGCGTTCTGCGTACTGCTGGATGAGGGCGACGGAGTTGTCGGTTGAGCCATCGTCACAGATGACGGCGTGCCAGTTGGGGTAGGTCTGGGCGAGGAGGG
Organism: uncultured Granulicella sp.; assembly: GCA_964282815.2. GTDB lineage: Bacteria > Acidobacteriota > Terriglobia > Terriglobales > Acidobacteriaceae > Edaphobacter. The sequence continues at coordinate 469,118 of CBDIOH010000006.1, read as the reverse complement.
AATCGAGCGCGGCGGGCAAGAAGCGGGCGTAGTTGTAGTTGGCGATGAGGACCGAGACGAGCGGCTCCGGGGAGAGCGGAGGCAACGCGATGGGCTCGATGGAGGTGGTCTGCGAACCAGGGGCCTGGCGGACCTCCTCGAGCTCAGAGTTGGACATGAGCAGGCCGCGCAGGATGCCGCGCACGTTGTAGGCGTAGTATGCGGCTCTTCGGAAGCGGCCGGTGAGCAGGTAGAGGCCACAGCCGACGATGGGGCGGTAGACGCTTTTGAGGACCGTGGACAGGGGGAACGGGTAGAGGCGGAAGAGGCATCCGCGGCCGCGGGCGTAGGACTCCGCGCGCAGCAGGGTGGTGCGCTGAATGGTGGCAATTTTGTTGGGGTGGTAGACGAAGAGGCGTGGAAAGTAGACGAGCCGGGCTCCGCTCTGCATGAGGCGGATGAGGAAGTCCGGACCTTCATCCGCGCCCCATGGGGTTTCAGCACCGACGCCGAGGCGCTCGTTGTAGCGGAGGTCGCGCAGGGCTTCTTTGCGGAGGAAGACGGTGAACTCCTGGCAGCGGTTGAGAACAGTGACCGTGTTGAGCTCCATGGAGGGGCTTTGCCAATCTGCGTCGAGCTCAAGATCCGGGAGCGGGGTGGGGTGGCCGGTGATGCCGCCGATGGAGCAGTTTCTCTGGAAGTAGTCGTCTACCGTGTCCAGGTATCCCTTGAAGTACCGGCAGTCGTCGTCGGGGAAACCGATGAGGTCTCCAGTGACGTGATCCAGGCCTACGTTGCGGGCTCGGGAGAGCCCACTTCCGGTCATGCGGAGGTGCTTGAGAGGGAAGAGCGGAGCGAACTGCGCGACGACTTCGACCAGCCGGTCATCGGGGTTTTGATCGACGAGGATGGTTTCGAAGTCGGTCCGGTTTTGCAGGACCAGGGACTGGAAGAGGTCGACGAGCTCGCTGCTACGGCCGCGGGTACAGACGACCAGAGAGAACCGCATCACGCCCCTCCCGCTGCAGCCAGCTTTTTGGCTGGCTCGAACGCTGGCCTCCCGGCGTTGCTTTGCAGGCTGTGGGCGAGTTGGCGATAGAGGGTTGCGGCGTTGAAGTGGTCTGTGACTGTCTTGACTGCGGCGGGGCCAAGGGTCTGGCGCGCGCTCCAGGCGCGCTCGATGGAGCTTGCTAGGGCCGGGACGTCGCCTACGGGGAAGAGGATTCCGTTGACCTTGTCTGTGATGAGAGACTCGAAGGTACGGATGCGTGAGGCCACGACGGGAGCTCCGCAGGCCATGGCTTCCAGGACCGCGATGCACATGGCCTCGTTTGCGGACGGCATGGAGTAGACGCCGCAGGTCTGCAGGAAGGTTCTGATCTCCTGGCGTCCCTGGAATCCATGGAAGGTGACGCGGGCGGTGAGGCCGAGGCTGCCGACCAGAGATTGCAGGACGTGGAGATCCGGGCCGGTTCCGACGATGTCCAGCGTCCAGGGTTCAGGAAGCAGCTTCATGGCGCGGATGAGGTCTGAGGTGCGTTTCTGCTTGTCCGTGAGGCGGGCTACGGTGACGATATTCTTTCTGCGGTCCGTGCCGATGGGGGGCGGGACGAAGAAGGTGGTGTCGCCGCCGTTCGGTTGCCAGGTGGCGTTTCCGCCGTATTCGCGGACGTGTGCACATTCCTCCTCTGACTGGCAGTAGAGCAAGGCGGTTTGGCTGAAGGCGCGTCGCTTGAACCAACGGACGACTCCTTTGCGGAGGCCTCCGTGATCCGCCGCGAAGAACGGTACGGAGACGCGTCCGGCGAGGAAGTCGAAGCGTCCGTTCCAATACTCCTGGAGATAGAGGATGTGGGCTTGGTCTGTCTCGATGGCCTGGTGCAAGGAGCTGATGAAGGCCGCGGCATTGAGGCGTTCGTGTAGATAGAGAGTCCAGCGGGTCGCGCGCATGGCACGGCGGATCTTGAAGATGGGGCGGTACCAGGAGGCCAGGGGAAGGAAGCGCACGCTCACGCCGGCGTCGGTGTGGTATAGACCGCTATACAGGAGAGAGGGTATGTAAAGAATGGGTCGGACTCCGTTTTCGATCAGGCCCTTAGCGTAGTACCACGACCAGTCGTTGCGGTAGTTCTCGAGATATTTATCACGGTCAAGATGAAGGACAGCTCCGAAGAACGACTCAAAGCTGTCGCAACTGAGAAGCATGGCCACGGTGGTTGGCCTTTGTGTGTTCATGATGCTGACTCCCAAGCAGATTCCTCTCAATTACGGCACGACCGCTGGATGCGACGAAAGACGCGGCCCAAGTTAAACATCCACGAAGGTGGCAAGTACAACGAGCGAAGCTGGAAGCTTCGGCATTACAAAGTCAATCAGGGATAAGCTAGTCCTAAACTATAGCTTGAGTGACCCGATTCCGGAACCAAAAAGATACGAGGTTTGGCGACGCGATGAGCCGTCCCGGCGGTGAGCTTAGACCTTCGCCATCTGTGGCTGGGGGGTATAGGTATGTCTCAAGAAGTAAAGGGCATCGAGAGCGAGACCGCGCGGGCGCCAACGCCGGTCATGAGGACTGCGGTAGGTCCCGGCGATGAGGTTGGAAAGAAGCTGCCTCGCGGCCAGCAAACGAGACGCCGCAGTGTACAGCTTGTTGCGGGCCAGCTGCTGGTTGAGCAGGTCAACCCAAAGCTGCACGGCTGCCTGTTTGTTGAAGCCGGGAAAGCCTGGGAGGGAATCGGGCAAGGCCTCCAGCATGGCAACGGCGTGGGCGGCGGCTGCGATGTAGAGCTTGGAACGCTCGACCACGTGCTCAATGGAAAGCCGGGATGGGTTTGTCTTTCCGTCGGCACCGAAGAGGTTCTGGCCGTGCTGCCGGTAGCGAACGAGGCGTTCGCTGAGCAGGACCACATCGCCTAAGATGTTTGCGAGAAAGTAGACCCACCTGTCATGCGCGAGGCCTCCGTGGCCAATGATGTAGTCGACGCCTCGGATTGCTGCGGGGATTGCATCGAGCAGGGAACGCCGGAAGACGACCGAGAAGCCGAAGAAGATGCCCCACGGGTCGAGACTGAGCGGCGGGCAGAGACTGGTTGCGGAGATTTCCTGGTCGAAGGAGCCGAGGACCTCTCCGGATTGACTGATAAGCGTCGCTTGATGGACTACGAGAACGGTGTTGGGGCTGCTGAAGGACGGAAGACAGGCTTCCAGTTTTGCCGGCAGCCAAACGTCATCCTGGTCGCAGAAGGCGATGAGATCGCCCGTTGCGCGGCCTGCTGCGCTGAGGAAGTTCTCGCGGTAGCCGAGCGCCGGGTTATTTTGGAGCAGCAGGACTGGGATGGAAGAATGCTGCGAGAAATGGGTAAGGATCTCCCAGGTTGTGTCCGTTGATGCGTCGTCTGAGATGACGATCTCGCAGGGCTTCACGGTTTGCGCTGCGAGGCTTTCCAGGAGCTCCGCGAGAAACGGCGCGCCATTGTGCGTGGCCAGAACGATCGATACTGTGGGCGACAGGGCCGGGTTGTGGAAAGGCATGGCAGTTACCTCAGAGGAACGATTCCGGAAAAGGATGACAAGGAAAGCAGTGAGACTGGCGATCTTTTCTAAGATCCGACAGGCGTAAAAAGCGAGAGTGGCACCGGCCTAAGACCGTGCCATCAGTCTGATCCGATTGACGGCGAGGGCCTCAATTCCGTTTGGTCTGCCCGCGAGATTCCAAAGCGTCATCAGCGTGGCGAGGTAGAGGCCTGCGCCCAGGAGAACCGATGCGGCTGTCCCGAGGGCCAGGGGTATGGGCATCGTGCTTCGCGTGAGAAGCGGCGCGACGAAGTAGAGGACCATCACCATCACGAAGCCGCTGACCAGGCCGCGCCAAGGTGACAGGAGCTGCCGCTTGATCGACAGGAAGGCAAGCTTGCGAACGATCAGCATACAAAAGACGACGGTTGCCACTTCTGAAACCATGCGGGCCGCGATCACGCCCATAAAGCCGTATTTGAAGGCGCCGAAGACGACGAGGGGAAGCTTGATGCACATCTCGAAGGCGTTGCGCCGGGCAAAGACTTCGGTGCGGCTGAGCGACATGGCGAGCGGGCCCATAGGCATGGCGAAGAGCGACGGGATGATGCTGATGGCGAGCCAACGCAACATGGGCACGGCGCCCATCCACTTTGGACCGAGGATGAGACGGATGGCCGGCTCCGCGAGGACGCTTTCTCCGAGCAGGATGGGAAGGCCAAGAGTGACCATTGCGGAGGCGCTGGTTTGATAACTGGCTGCCAGGCGCTTCATGTCATGGCGCACAAAGGAGAAGGCGGAGAGCAGGGGACGGATGATGGGCCCGGTAAGGGTGTTCAACGGGATCATGGAGACGTCGTTGGCGGTGGAGAAGAATCCGAGCTCGGTGAGGGAGGTGAGCTTGGCGAGGATGAGCCGGTCCGACTGCCAGTTGAGCGCGCTGAGGACCTGCGCGCCGACGAACCATCCGATGAATCCGGAGAAGGCCGGGAGCTCGGCGAGGCTTAGCCTGGGTCTGTAGGGTGCCAGGATGTAAGAGACGAACGCTCCGGTGACGGGAGCGATGACGGTTCCAAGCGCGATGGCCCAGTAGCTCTTGAAGGAAAGGGCGATACCTAGCGCTACGGCGAAGGCAGCGACCTTGGAGGCGATCTCGACTGTGAACTCACGGGAGAAATCAAAGTTCTTCGCGTAGATCGCCATGCGCGGACTGACCAGGCCGCGGGCAGCGGGGGCGAGGCTGAGCACACAGACGAGCGGGATGAGCCGGACGTCGTTGTAGAAGTGGGCGTAGGGAAGACTTAGCAGGCCCAGAAGCAGCGCGAGCGCGGCACCGCGCATGAGGCTTAAGGTGAAGGCGGTATCGAAATGGGGGCCGGTGATGACCTCCAGCCGCACAAGAGCGGAAGAGACCGGCATCTCGAAGACCGCCTCCACGATGGAGATGATGGTCATCGCAATGGCGACCACACCGAACTCCCGCGGTGCGAGGACGCGCGCCAGGACGAGCATGGTGACGAGATCGATGAGACGCGTCAGCAGACGAGCGCCGATCGTCCACATGCCGCTGGTGGCTGTGCGCTGTCCAATCACAAGGTGACCAGCAGCGGGATCCGGTATGGGTATTTCGAGACTGTCGAGTTCGAGGGTTTGGTCTTCGGGCATCGATTCGAGCGTACGTAGGTTGTGATTGGGCTAGCTTTTAGAATAGATCAAGGACGGTCAATATGCTCCTTCGGTGAGAAAAACAGTCTTGAAGGTTCGATAAAGAATGTAGAGGTCGAACGAGACGGACCAGTTGCGCACGTAGTAATCGTCGATGCGTGTCCTCTGCTCGTAGGTGGTGTTGTTTCGGCCGCTTACCTGCCAGAGTCCGGTGATGCCGGGCGTGACGCGGCAGTACTGGACGTAATAGTCACCGTATTTCTCGATTTCCCGCTGCACGATGGGGCGGGGCCCGACCAAGCTCATGTCGCCGCGGAGAACGTTCCACAACTGTGGGAGTTCATCAAGGCTGGTCTTACGCAGGAGGCGTCCGATGCCGGTGATGCGGGGATCGCGGCGAAGCTTATGGTCCAGCTCCCACTCTTTTCGCAGTTCCGGGTCGGCTTGCAGATGCTGCTCGAGGACTTCGTCGGCGTTGGTGACCATGCTGCGGAACTTCCAGACCTTGAACTCTCTTCCGCCCAGACCGATGCGGCGCTGTCCGTAGAAGGCCGGGCCTTTGGAAGAGAGCCGGACGGCGAGGTAGAGCCCACCGAGCAGAGGAAGCAGGGGAAGCAGGAAGAGTGTGCAAACGATCAGATCGAAGAGCCGCTTGGTGCGCTGGGGGAAGAACTTTGTAAGCTGCTGGTTCACCTCAAGCATGAGCATGCCGCAGATGTCCTTGGCTTTGACGGAGAGACTGGTCACGCCGAAGAGGTCCGGGATGATGAGGACACGCTGATATTTGTCCGTGTGCTCGGAGAGAATCTCTGCGAGACGCTTGGAGCCAACCATTGGCATAGCGAGCACGGCGTAGCAGCCTCTGTAGTCGTTGGCGAACATGTTGGAGTGTGAGAGGTTCCCGGTGAAGACCTGATGAGTCGGGATGTGCTCGGCCGAAGGAACGACCTCACCGTCATAGAGGATGCCGATCGGGCGCAGCCCAAGACGCCGGTTTCTCTTCAACATGGCCAGGGTTTTTTCGACGGCACGCTCCTCACCAAGGATGACGGTGGGAATACCCCACCAACTCTGCAGAGAACACCAGTTACGGACGAGGTAGCGGCTCATCGGTACGAGGACGAGCGTAAGAAGCCATGCTAAGAAGTAGATGATTCGTGAGGCGACCAGGCCCTCCCGCAAAAAAAAGGTGATGCCGATCATGATGAGGAACCCGACGCTTGCGGAGCGCAGAATCCTCTGGAACTCTTCAATCGGGTTTACGGCGATGCCCGGGTAGAGCCCGGCAAAGGCAAAGACGCTGAGGAAGATGATGATGGCCGGCGCGAAGCTGAGATAGTAGCTTAGCGTGAACTGCCCGTGGAAGGAGTAACGCAGGAGCACGGAGATCATGCCGGATGCCAGAAAGGCGGCGAGATCTGCCGCGAGAATAGATCCATAGGTAAGAGCTCGCTGAGGAAATGTGCTGACCGATCGATTGGCTGCATAGAGATTGACAACGCTGGTTGTACTCAAGGGGGGACCTCCAAATTTGTACAGGCAAAGGTTGCTACGGCTTTTGAGGGAAGAAAGAACCGCATTGTATTTTGGGTAACGCGGGGTCCTTCTCGACTAAGCAGCCCTTACTGCGGCGTTCAGTTGAGTGTCGTGTGCTAGAGCCATTCCGCAAGAAGCCTCGATCAACGTTTCAAGCTGCTTGAGGAAGTTGTTTTCTGAAAAGAGCAGAGCTCTCGCGCGAAGGTCTGTCTCGCAAAAGCTGTGTTCCTGTTTTTCAAAGGAGATCATTGCGCCCTCCAGTGCCTCCGCCGTGGTGTCGAAGTACATCACGGAGGTGGCGGGAGTCATCGAATCGAGGATGCCGCCGACGCCTAAAGCGACGACGGGGCAACCACACGCGATGGCTTCCACGGGAACGATTCCGAAGTCTTCAACACCCGGAAAGAGAAGTGCGCGAGCTTTGCGGTAGTAATGGCCCAGTTCTTCGTCGGAGACAAAGCCGACAAACTCTACGTCCGCGTTGAGTTCCAGTGCGAGGCGCTTGAGGGCGGCAGTCTCCGGGCCTGCACCGACGAGCTTAAGGTGACGGCCCAGATGAGCGGCCGCCCGGATCGCATGATCCACGCGCTTATACGGCACCATTGCGGAGACGACGAGGTACCAATCTTCGGGTTCGCGTCGCAGGCTCATGAAGCGCTCTGTGTCCACGGGCGGTGCGAGTACCTCCGCCTCCCTTCCATAGATACGGCGTACGCGCTCCGCGACGTAGGTTGAGTTTGCGATGTAAAGATCAACCCGGTCGGCGGTTCCCTTGTCGTAAGCCTGGAGCATTCTTGCGATGGGAGCGAAGAAGAAACGGGAGGCAAACGGGCCCATTCGCTCCGGCCCAAAGTATTCATCGAACATGTCCCAGACGTAGCGCATGGGCGTGTGGATGTAGCAGATATGGAAGGGGCGCGGCTGGCCGGCGCGGGTGACCATGGATTTTGCGACGGCGTGCGAGGTCGAGATCACCAGGTCTGCTCGAGCACCTGCTTTGTGAAGCTCGGCGAAGAGAGGGAAAAGGGGAAGATAGCTGCGGTATCTGGTGGCAGCAAACGGCATGAACTGCAGAATGCTGGTGTGGATGGAGCGTTTCTCGATGGCAGTGCTTACCTTGCCGGGGCGATGCAAGAGCGTCCAGAGAGGCGCATCAGGGAAGCGGCGGCACATAAGCTCAAGAACCCTTTCCCCGCCGCGCATGCCTGTGAGCCAGTCGTGGACCAGAGCGACGCGGGCCTGTCTGGGACTCGATTGGTGTGCAGGAATTCCATACTGTGGAAGATCCGAAATTGCTACTGACATGGTTGGCCCCTCAGGATCTGCGTTTTGTTGAATGGGTTTTTCATACACCAGCGGGTGTTTCTACTTCATCCATCTGCGTGCTCATGGCATTTGCCGCCTCGAGCACATCCCGTGTGAGACTTGCGGCCCGGTCCCAGTTGAAGTATTTGGCACGTTCGATAGCCGGAAGGAAGGGACGATGGGGTGACGCTCCGGTGTTGATCTCGATCCGTATCGCTTCGGCCAGCGCCACGGCATCCAGAGGATCGATGTAGGTGACGACGTCGCCTCCTACCTCAGGGAGTGAGGTGGTGCTCGACGTGATGCAGCGGAGCCCGCATGCCATCGCTTCCAGCAGCGGCAGCCCGAACCCCTCTGCCAGAGAGGGAAACAGAAAGAGGGAAGCGCCTGAGTAAAGTCCGGCCAGATGTTCTTCGGGCACGTATCCTGTGTAGAAGACTCTGGGCAGGTCTACCTTCGACTGCTGGCGGCCGAAGACCTTTTCATCCGGCACCGGCCCGGCGAGCACGAGCCATACATCGTCAGGAAGGGAGCTCTGAATCCTCTTCCAGGCTTCGAGTGTCGTACTGAGGTTTTTCCGCTTCTCCAGCGATGAAAGGCTGAGAATGTATCGCCCGGAGGGAAGCGAAAGATTTGTTCTCGCTGCATCCATGCGGTCTGTGCCGACGCGCTGGCATCCCGTGGCAAGTCCATTTGGGATAACGGTGATACGGCTTGGATCGCAGCTCAGCTTCTGGACCATCCTCTGCTTGGTGTATTCAGAGACGGCAATGATGTGAAGAGACCGGTGCGCCAGGCGGGGCATGAGCCAGCGATACCAGGCGGCGTAGGAGGGACCATACCACTCGGGATTTTCAATTGGAAAAAGGTCATGAAACGTTACAACCTGGCGCCGGTAAAAGGCAGGTCCCCCGCCCGAGGGACTCCACAACAGACGACCTCGGCATGAAGCTGGGAGAAGCGTTTGCTCCCAAAGATGCCCAAGCGGCCCTTTGGCTTTGCGAGGCGAGAGTAGATCGATTGACAGATCACCAGGGTTTCTGGCAGAGTTCTTCAGCAGCCGATTTACGATCTCATGCGCATACCGCTGCACTCCGGTGACCTGGTGGACCGTGTACCGGCCATTGACGGCGATGGACTGAGTGTCTGTCGCGGAACGAAGTTCGTTTGGAAGCATTGCGTGTCTCCTGCGGTGCGCGTAAAAGCGATTGCGGCCCGGCAGAGCCGGTGAGGTTTGTGCTGAAGTAGCTTGCGTGGACAAGAGAAGAAGAATGCTGGGGTTTACTGCTTCGCACCGGGAAGCACTCTTCGGTGCAACGAGTGAGTGTTAGCGAGCCAGAGTCAGATGTCCTCGCGTGTCCGGTGTCATGGGTTCGGTCAAAACGCTGATGCGATGGCTTCCAACCTCAACGCTGATCGAGCTATGGAGAGACTCGACGGTTACCACCACTCGATCTTTGTCCTTTGTCCTCATAAGCACTCCTTCGAGTCCGGCCAAAGGTCCAGCCTCGATGCGTACGCGCTGGCCAATTCGTAGATAGTCGCAAGGGGCAAGACTCTGGGTCTCGTCCTTGCCTACGCTGCAAAGCACTTCAATGGCCCGTACTTCGCTCTCTGAGAGTGGTTCTAGCTCTGTCCCGGTGCGAACGACGTAGCTGACGCCGTCTGTCGACACGACATCCAGGAACCTGGATGGATTTATTTGAACGAACAGATAACCGGGGAAGAGAGAACAGCTCACTCTTCGGGTGCGATCGGAGTAACGTCGTATCTCCACGTACGTCGGGCTAAGGACCGTGTATCGTTTGTTCCTCAATGCGGAGGATACGTTTTCTTCACCTTTCGAGCGCACTTTGACAGCGAAAAAAGGTAGGGGCTCTTCCAAGCGGGCAAGGCAGGTATTTCCTTCACGCATACTGTGGGTCTCCTGTGAATTGCCGAAATTTTCCAGAAAGCAGGTGGTTCAGGATGCAACAGGAAAAGCACCAACTACTGACATGGGTGCTTCGCGCCTTACGACGCGGCCAAGGAGTGGGTTGGCTCTTGAGTCTTCGTTGATTCCGTCGAAAGCTTAGGAATGCAGCGCAGATCTCCGCATGGCAGAGACTGCGAGCCATATCCGGGCGCGTTCGAGATGCCTCGGGATGGCTTGTACTGTCTCCGGACCTGCGACTGCGGCTGCGAACAAGACCCAGAGGATCGGTTGATCGGGTTCATTGGACGAGACCATCATGCCGGCCAAGAGGATGAGTATGGCGAAGAGAGAGCTTCCATACATGTCATCCGGTCTGATCCTCTGCGCTTTTTTGAGCAGAGGTTTGAGTAAGGAGATGAGAAACGCGGTAAACAGGCCAACGCCAATGACACCGACGGTGGCGAGCATCCCGTATCCCAGGCTGGAGCAGCGGACGCTTCCCCAGCCGGTGCCGATGTAGTAAGAATCCCTGGCTGATCCGGCGGCAGCCACGTTCGACGCTGTCCGCTCCCTGTAGGACGAGGTGTTCTCTTTATCCAGAAGAACGGTGTGGACAGCTGTGTTGATGATCTTTGAGACATTGGTTCCGATGAGGGCGCTCGAGCCAACAAGAAAAGCAAGCAGGAAGACAATAGCTTTTGCCCTGGAGAGAGAACGCTGCTTGAACAAGAGCCGCAGGTAGAGCGGAACAGCAACGACTGCCGTGATGATCAACGTGAGATAGCCGGTGGTGGACTGGGTCATCAGGAGCGCGGCCAGCATGAGAACAAGGGCGAGGCTCGTCGACCACTTCAGTGGCCTGGTCATGACGTTCCAACCGAGGATTGCCACGCCTGTTCCTAAGTGTCCGGCCATGGCGGAGGCTTCGGTAAAGGGCCCATTAAGCCGCCAGAGACCGTTGATCATGTAGGCAGTGAAGATGACGTATCTTTTATTCGAGTAGAGGATCTCTGAAGGATATGGAACGTGAGCGACGGAGTTTGCGAGCTGGTAGAAAGCGATGAAGGAAGCGACCACGCAACCGTAGATATACCAATCCAGTGCCGCGTGCAATCTCTCCCGCGTAGAGGTGATAGCGAGGAAGAAGAGAACGACCGCGGCGAGTAGATAACATATCTGCGCTCCGTTGGCCATGCTCCACTCGAGGGGTCCTCCTGACATATCGTGGGATCCCTCCACGAACACACCCTTGAATAAGATTGGATAAGCAAAGCCGCTGAAGATGGCGTAGCAGACGAAGATCATGAGCAGCTTGAAGGCCGTGCCGTTGATGCCAGGGAGCACCTGCATGGAACCCTGGTTGCGGAAGAACCTTATGATGAGGCCGATCAGGAGAGTCGCCAACCACGGTGCGATCCCCATGGCACCAAGGTTGATGACGGAAGCCGCCTGGAAGATTGAGACGAAGAGCGCCATGCAAAGGATGTCGCCCTTTGTAATGCGCCAAAGCGCAACAGTGATGAGGATCCATGGGATTGTGGCTACTGTTGGCATCTCAGGTCAGCTCTCGGAGGTCTTGCAGTAGGGACAGACGTTTCGTTCTGATCGAAGGGGCGAAAGGTGTCAGGCAGCCAAGCGTCTTGCGTAAGCAGAGTAGCTGCCGTAGCGTTTGTAGCTCTGGCTCATGCTCATCCGGAAGCGATTCAAGACGAGGCCGATTACCTTGGCATGGACACGGTCAAGGGTTGTCAGAACACCCATGATCTCCTGCTGGCTGGTGCGGCCGGCGTCGCCGATCACGAGAACACCATCGGTCAAGCAGGAGATTTCGACGGGCTCGGCCAAGCCGATGAGCGGAGGTGCGTCGACGATGACGAGGTCATAGCCCTCTGCAGGCGCTTGGCGCAGGAGCTCTGCGACCTGCATGCCGACGCGCGAGACGTTGTGACGGTTCCATGGACCTGCCACGACGACGTCAAGGGAGGGTGCGCCCTCGATGGTCTGGCGAATGTCGCTCAGCTTTGAGCTTTTGCAGATGGCGTCGTGCATCCCGCTGTCATTCTTGAGATTGAAAAAGTCATGCTGGAAGGAAGAGCGCAGGTCCGCATCAATTAGCAGGGTGCGACGGCCCTGGCCGGCATGAGCCAGTGCGAGATGAGCCGCGCAGCTGCTCTTGCCATCGCCCTGGCTTGCGCTGGTCACCAGCAGCGAGCGGGGACGCGATCCCGAGCGGTTGAACAGTACCGTGCTAAGGAGGGTGGAGATGGACTCCCTGAAGAAGCTTTCCGTGGCGATCCAGTCCCGCTTGGACACCGCTATCTGGGCCATGTCTGCGGCCTCGTCGGCAAGCGTTGAAGGCTTGTAGACATTGGAGAAGCGGCGGACGTAAGGAAGCAGACCTACCACCTTCATGCCCGTGAGACGAAGCGCCTGATCGGGATCGCGCAAGGTTTTGTCAAAGATATCTATCAGCACGACGGCGAGCACCGAAGCCATGAAGGAGAGAAGAAATGCGAGGGAGATGAAGAGGCTCTTTTTAGGGAAGACGGGGAAGGCTCCGGGGCGGGCCTCATCCGCGATGCGGATCGAGGTTCCCTCAAAGCTTGCGTTGATGCCGGCCTCCTTGATCTTGTGGAAGAGCTCGTCGTAAAGCTTGGTGTCCGCCTCTGTTTCGCGCTTCAACTCCTGGTATTTGGAGGAGTTCGCGTTCAACTGGTCCGATTCGTCTTTCGCCTGCTGCAAGGAAGTGTGAAGCATGTTGGCGCGATTGACTGCCTCGCGATATTCGACTTCGATGCGCTTGGAGATGTCAGACCGCATCTGCTCGTATTGAGTGGTGAGCTCGGCGACGTCATTGGCGGCACGCTTGTACTCAGAATAGTTGGGTCCGTAGACCGTCTTGGCGACCGCAAGCTTTTCCTGTGCGGCATGAAGCAGCTCCTGCTGGCGGCCAAGTGCGGCTGCCTGCGGCGACACTTCCAGCGCCGCACCAGAGAGCGTCGCTCCCGAGTCAGCTGGAGCGTTCGACTGCAGCTCTCTGAACTCCGTCTCTTTGCGGATTCGATCGTTCTCTGCCTCGGTGTATTGAGAGTTCAATTGGATGAGCCGTGCGGACAGGATGCTTGTCTTCTGCTCGGGATCGATTACCCCAAGTTGCCGCTCGTAGCCGGCGAGGGCGAGCGAAGACCGGTTCATGTTGCCCTTGAGCTCTGCGATCTGCTTTTCCATGAAGTTGGATAGTCCCATGGAGGACCGGGCACGCATCTCCATGCCGTGTGCGATATAGGACATCGCGATCGCATTCGCCACATCGGCCGCCTGTTTTCGATCGGTTGAGCGATAACGGATGTCGATGAGAAGGCTGTTGGGCAGGCGGCTCACGGAAAGATTCGGCAACACGACTGGCGCGTCGCTGAGCCCGGCGGCTGAGTCGCTGGAGCCACTGGCGTTCGACTTCGCGGTCTTCACGGGTTGGTTCAGGTGGAACTGCTCGACGACCGGCCGCAGTACGGCGTCGGACTGGATGATTTGCACCTCCGTGAGCATCGATTGATCAACGTCACCGCCCACGGTCGGTTCCTGACCAATTGCCATAGAGGGAGTCTTCTGATCGATGGTGATGCGAGAGACGCCTTCATAGATCGGCTGCACCTTGTAGCAGTACACAGCCACCGATGCCGTGACTAGAGTCACGAACAAGGCGATCCACCGCCAGTTCCGGCGGAGGAGCCAGAAATAATGACTGAACGCCATGACCTGCTCAGGTGTTTGTTGCGGCTCACGAGAACCTGAAAGAAGGTCGAGCAGGCTTTTGTCATCGAGCATCTGAGAGGTGCTGCGGGGTGCAGGAGATAGGCTATTCATCGGAGTATCACCATGAGGTACTGTTAGAAGTTCAGCTTGGACGAATTGCTTGCAAAGACGAGAGGCGCTTGCAGTCTGCCCTCGTTCCTAGCGGTAGATCAGGACACCGGCAGCGGTAGTTTGGCCGAATCCAGCCAGACCACTCAACACCTTGGCGGTCATCCGTTTTCCATTGCTTTCGGGGACGTAGAGTATGTCATCTGCGACCAGCCAGACATCCTTGTCCTTGCGATCCATGATGCGTTGAAGCTGGACAAGGATCTCATCGCGACCTCCGTCCGAGGTGCGCCGGCGATAGATGTAGGCGACGTGAGACGAGTAGTGCTGTAAGCCCTCGCTGAGTGCGAGAGCCTTCATCACGGTTGTCTTTTCATCGCCTTGCATGGTGTAGACGCCCGGCTTGGAGACATTTCCTGCGACAAAGATTTTCCCGGCTTCCGGGATGCGAATCTCTTCACCCCCGTGCAGGATCGGGTTGTCGGCGGGGTTTGAAAGCACGAGCAGGGAACTGACGGGGATGGTCCGGACGGTATTTTCTCTGACGCCATTCCCGTCGACGGTCTTCGTGGTGATGAGAACATTGGTGCCGACTGCCGGGGTAAATCCGCCAGCCATGGCGACAGCGTCAAGCAGCGTGATGTCTCCGGTCGCTTGGATGGTCAAAGGGTGAACGACGGCTCCTAGTACGCTGACCGGGCGGCTGCGATATTCAACCACAGCTACGCTGACGACGGGATCCGCCAAGACCTGGTCGGAGACGAGGCTTTGCCGAATTCGTGCGGAGGTTTCAGCGGGAGTAAGACCGATGACCGGGATCGGCTTCTGTAGCAGTGGGAGTGACAAATTTCCATCGGGCCCTACGCGGAAGCTGTGCGACAGCTCCGGGCAGTACGGCACCATGATTTCGATGAGATCGCCCTTGCCCAGCGTCTCTTCAGGCAGACCGGCGTGCGAGCCAGGCTGGTAGGTCGATCCGTTCGGCGCTGCACGATCGAATGCCGCCACACCCGCGCCGCGGGAGGCTCCGGTCTGCATTGCGGCATCCGCTGCTCCGTAAGGGCTTTGCGCGAAGGCATGCCGGCTGGCATGGCCAAATGCGCAGCAAAGCGTACCGAACAAAGCAAGAGACCTCGAAAACGTGACCAGAGGGCTGTGGGCCGAAGATGCTGCCAGGTTCACTTTCCTTGAGTCCATTTGAGTTCTCCTCATCCCCTACTGAACGTGTGATCGAAGGCGAATGTCGAAGTTGAAAGCATGCTTCGCCATTTTCGTCACAGGTACGAGAGGGATTCTGAAATCGGTTATGGGGCTCATTCTGAAACGTAAAGCTATCCTGCAATTCGAGACCTGCGAAGAGCGCCAGCTACGTTGCCAGTTGAATCCGAGACAGACAAGAGTTCAGGATTTGACGACCTTCGTGCCAAATCGCAAAGTGCCAAAAGTGTTGTTGCTTGCGCAGACAATATCCCGGCATTTGGTAACTTGCAAGTTATTTTTGGTAACTTTTACTAAATAAGTAGTTCCCACCTGCCGATAGAATTCCGGCAAAACACCCGACAGACGGGCATTTTCGCGTGAAGCCACCCAGCTTCCGGCGAATGTTAAAGCTCGGTGATTCGTCTTGGATCGAGAGATCCGAAGAACAGGTGACGAAATGCAAGGACGTTTCCGCGCAACCGCCCTCTTCGATCTACGTACGGCTCAGGTGAGATGCTCCTGGTAAGGTTCTTCATGCAGCGTGTGAAGATGCTCTGCACGGCGCGGGGCCAGGTGAAGGTTCCCTTGTTTGCGAGATAGATTGGATTAGCTACCTGAGAGTAGCCGAGCCGGAGGCCGGACGTCCTCCCGCTCTTGGCGCCAAGGTGAACTCCCAAAGCGTTTGAGATTTCAACGATACGTCCATGCGGCGCGAGCTGCCGACAGAAGTCGACATCCTCAAACCACCCGTACAGCGGCAACGCTTCGTCGAAACGTACGTTGTGCTGGCGTATGGTGTTCATGCGAAAGCCCATGTTGCAGCCGTAGGCATTGAAAGCCGTTCGGAATCCCGCCGGATGTCGCTTCTCCACCGATTTCTCAATGATGGACTTCGCTTCCGCAAAGCTGATCCCAGGTCCGTTGATCCCGTCGGCGAGGATCTTGCCGGTGCTGACTGAGATCGAGGGATGATTGAGAAAAAGATCTTCGGTGATGCGCAGATAACCTGGTTCAAGGTAAAAATCGTCGTCCAGGAAGACCAGGACGTCACAGCTGGCTGCGGCCTGGATGATGAAGTTGCGCTGCCGCGAGGAGCCGGCCTCGCATTGTATGAAGCGCACCCCAGGGTAGCGCGCCCTAGCCTCTGCGACATCCTCCGCCTCCGAATAGCAGACGATGATCTCGTCCGGAGTGCGTTGCTGTTGAGCGAGGTCAGCGATCGTATCCATCAGAATGCGGGGGCGTCCTCGGGTTGCGATGCCGACTGTGATCATGAGCCGACTCGTCTCCGGGGGATTCATGCCTGTGATGGTGCTCATTGAAGCAACTCTGGGCAGAAGATAACTCTCTCCTATCGGGGCAGGTAAGACATTCGGCAAGCCACGGAATGATCCGTGGACGGTGCCGAGCAACGGCCAGTATCGAACGAAATCCTGGCGACTTGAATCATGGAGACTTTCGCGTGATTCTACCCGGCGTCCCACCCGAACACAAGCTGCAAGTCATCTGACTCAGGCACTTTGATGCTGAAAAGCAAGCAAGAAGGAGGCTGCCGGGACGATCTTCAGAGCACTTTTGTTCACAGAAAAAGGCAAATAGAGTGACAGCACAACGCGACAACGCCCTCAAAAAGAAAGGGCGTTCTCGCGTTGGGGATGATACTTCGTTTACCGTTCAGGCTGTGCTTTGCTCCGTCTGAGCTTCTTGCGATCAATTTTGCGGAACGAGGTGGAGGGCAGTGGGGTAGGGCTGTGCCATGGCATAAAAGCCGCCGTTCGCTGTGGCTACCTTGGTCATTTGGTTGAGCTTCGGATCGAGATACTCCGCCGTCCACTTGCCTGTCATCTGGACGGAGTAACGAACTGGCGTCGAAGGTAGCTCTGTCATGTGTGTCGCATCCCAGAGAGGAACCTCATTCCAGGTGAACAGATAGATGGATCCGTCGGATGCGGTGAGGGCGAGCTTGTAGGCGGTCGTTGGAAGTCCGCTTACGACGGCCTGCACCCGCTTAGGAAGTGAGCTCGCATCCTTTGGTATAAGCCCGAGGAGATTGTGAAGACCCGTCGCAACCATCTTGGGCGAACCGTCGTAATGGAAGAGACCGAGGCTGGTATCTCCGCTGGGTGTCGGGTATGCCTCAAGCAGCTGGTAGAGAAACGTGCGGGATATGCCTTGCAGAGCCGAATCGAAGAAGATGTTGAGGCCAAGCGACTCCTGGGTGGGCTCATCGACGGCGCTGGAATTATCTGCTGTGTCGGTGGCGTACCCTGTCTCCGTAATCTGCTTGGTGACGGTGGCGGCAATGCCGGGGAACTCGGTCAGAAAGTCGCTCATCATGCGGGCGTGGGGCTGAACGCCGAGGTTGGGGTAGGGGTGGGTGGCGGCCTGGTCTGCGAGACCGGTGAGATTGCTCTTGGGGGCGGCTCCGGTCATGTAGAGGACGGGGACGTTCTTCGTGAGGGAGTCTGCGTGTATGGCGGTGTAGACGCTCTTCTGCCAGGCCTCGGCATTCTGCTCGTTGGTGCCTCCGCCGATGGTGCAGGGCTGGTTGTTGATCTCGTTGGTGCCTTCAACCGAGGCGGCTATGCCGGGGAACTGGCTCTCGAGCGAGTCCAGCTGGGTCATCATGCTGGTAAGGGTGTAATCGTTGCAGGCGGTGAGGAAGTCGAACTGGATGCCGTTCTGGGCGAGGTATTGCATGGCGGCCAGGCCCTGGCCGGCGGGCTGCCAATGAGGGTTGGGGATGCCGTCGCGGACGTACTGGACGCCGAGGTATTTGAGGTCGGCGAGGACCTGGTGGGAGTCTGCGTATTTGCCGTCGGTGTACTCAATGTGGACAACGACGCCGAGGCTGGACTGGAACTGGCTAAGCGGCATCGACGGGATGACGGGCAGCATGAGGGGGCTGGTGATGGAGAGGTTGATGGGCGACTGGGTGTGGGCAGTGCCGCAGCTATCGAGAGCGGCGAGTCCGAACATGCTGGCGATCATTACGGTGTGGATGGAGAAGTGCATGGTATCCTCGCTGGCTGGCGTGACCAATCTGAGTGGAACGATGGGGTTCGTCAGGGTGAGCGTAGCGGCTTGCCGGACGCGCGACAGTTCCACTCAAGTTGTACTGAGGGCGGGAATCTCGGCGAGATCGATGCAAGTCTAGCGTCAATATCAGCCAAGTGGAGCTTGGGAACGGGAGAAAAATTTAGATCGTTTTGGGAGCGATTCATGGCTCTGGTGCTCCCCCCTACCCGTACCTAAAAGTTGCAAAGTCCTCAAAACAAATACGTTAGGTTCGGACTTCGAGGTGAAAGTCCTGCTTTTTCCAGGGTTTAAGGCTGTAAAGTATTCCATTGAAACGACTTATTCTCATCATGGAGGGTGGCCGAAAATGGGAGCGGGAGGAGCGGTCAGGGCTGCTTGAAGGTGACGGTCTGGGGCTTGGCGGCGTCTGGAATGGTGGCGGCCCAGCCTAGCGGGGTGCGTTCCGCCGTCATGTTACGGCTGGCGAAATTGATCGTGGGAGAGGTGGTTGAGGGGCCTACGAGCTCAATGCGCAGCTGCGTCCACCAGGGCTTGAAGCTGCCTTGGCGGGCTGCGAGGGTGACCGATACGGCTCCGCTGGGGTCGACCGAGCAGGTGAAGCTCTGGCGCAGGAAGGCTCCTTTGCGGAAGTCGTAGGTGAGGCCGTCGTCCTGGTAGAGCTCGCCGTGGCAGTCCTGGCCGGGGAAGACGCGGAGGGTTAGGGGGCCAGAGGGGTTTTCGCCAGTGGACTGGACGAGGGGGGCCATGGGGATGATGGCGCCTTCGCGGACGTAGACGGGCAAGTCGGCTGGGCCCGGTTGCACCATGAGAGGCTTCAGGGCGGTCACGGCAGCGTCTCGAATTTCCAGGTCTCGGGCGGTTACGGCGGCGCGGCGGTCGAGTTTTTCTCCCGTCCAGTAGTCGTACCAGATTCCTGGTGGCAGGTGGACCTCGTAGGGTGCGACCTCCTCGGGTGAGGGCGAGTCGGCGACGAGGATGGCACGGCCGAAGAGGAACTCGCTGGTGGCTACGAGGTCCAGCGGTAGCTGGTCGGCGGTGGCATGGGGGAATTCGAGGAAGAGCGGCCGGGTGATGGGGAGGCCGGTGCGCGAGGTCTCTTCTGCCGTGGTGTAGAGGTAGGGCATCAGGCGGTAGCGCTCTTCAATGTAACGGCGGCGGATAGCCTCCTGTTCGGGGCCGTCGACCCAGGGTTCATGGTCGCGGGTGCCTTTGGCGGCGTGATCGCGGTCGATGGGCTGGAAAGCGGCGAGCATGAGCCAGCGGGTGAGCAAAGCGGGTGAGGGCGAGCCGGCAAAGCCGCCGACGTCGGCGCCGGACATGGCGAAGCCGCTGAGGCCGAGGTTCAGAAGCTGCGGCGTGGTCATGCGCAGGTGGTTCCAGGTGCTGGAGTTGTCGCCGGTCCAGGTGGAGGCGTAACGCTGGCCTCCGGCGTAGCTGGCGCGGGTCATGACGAAGGGGCGCAGGTTGGGCCGCAGCGCGAGTTGGCCGTCCCAGGTGGCGCGGCTGTTCTCCATACCGTAGACGTTGTGGATTTCCAGATGGGTTGCGGTGCGCAGGGCGAAGCCGGGCTCGTCGATGCGGTGCTGGACGTCGTCGGGCATGGTTTTGGTGGGGTAGGTGAAGACGGCGGGCTCGTTCATGTCGTTCCAGAAGCCGGCGACGCCGTCCGCGACGAAGCCTTTGTAGAGGGTTCCCCACCAGTCGCGGGTCTGCTTGCGGGTGAAGTCCGGGAAGACGGAGGGACCGGGCCATACGGGGCCTACGTAGTCCGCTCCGCTGCGCTTGACGAAGTGGTCGCCGGCGTGGCCGGAGTCGTAGGGGGCGTAGCCCTGGTTGGGCAGATCGGCGATGTGGAGGTCTGTGATGACGACGGTGCGGAAGTGCTCGTCCGTGAGCTTGTGGATGAGGCCGGGGAAGTCTGGGAAGGCTTGGGTGTTGACGGTAAACGGGCGATTTTTGTCCTGATAGTCGATGTCCAGCCAGATGACGTCGGCTGGTATCTTATCGGTGCGCAGGCGGGCGGCGATTTCTTCGACCTGGGTTTGCGGGAAGTAGCTATAGCGGGACTGCTGGTAGCCGAGCGCCCACAGAGGGGGCAGGGGTGTTGGGCCGGTGAGCCAGGCGTAGGCTTCGACGACCTGTTTGGGCTCGGGGCCGTAGAGGACGTAGTAGTCGAGCGGGCCGTCTGCCGCGGAGAAGGTGTAGCGATCGTTGCGCTCGTGGCCGAAGTCGAAGAAGGTGCGGAAGGTATTGTCCAAGAGAATGCCGGTGGTGCGTCCGGCGTGGGTTTCGAGGAAGAACGGGATGGATTTGTAGATGGGGTCGGTGGACTCCTGCCAGCCGAAGTTGTCGGTGTTCCACAGGACGAAGGACTCGCCGGCGCGGTCGAGCGGACCGGGCTTGTCGCCCAGGCCGAAGAAGTGGTCCTCAGGGGTCTTGGTCTTGGCAACGCGGAAGGCGGTGCCGTCAAAGGCGACGGGCGCGGCGTCCGATTGGAGGATGTTGCCGGCGAGGTCCGTGATGGTGAGGCGGAGGTCCGGGGTAACGGCGACATGGAGGGCGGAGGTAACGAAGCCGGTGGGTTCCGAGGTAACGGGGACGCGAGCGGTGCGAGACTGCGGGAGTACAGCCCAGGAAGCGTCTTCCGCCGGGTGGCCGGTGGGGGCGATGCGGACACGGAGGAGGTCGGGGCGGAGGGCGTCGACGCGGAGGGTGTGGCCGGAGGCGGAGAACTCGAGGCCGCTGGGGGTGTGGGTGAGGGTTTGGGCAGGGAGTTGAATGCAGGCAGCGAAGAGGCAGGAGGCGAACAGCAGAGGACGAGGCGGGTAAATCATAGAAAGATTGTAGAGGCGAAAGAGCTGTCCTGCCGGACCGGGCCGGACGGGCGCCCTGCGCGGCACTTCGTGCTGTTCTCGGCTCGCGCGGTCCTCCCGTTGGTCGGCACAGACTTTCTTCCCGACCAATGGAGGGCTATGCGAAGCAGTTCCATGGCACGAGGTGCCCGCTCCACGCGCAGCGGGCGGCCGGCAGGACAGCTCTTTTCCATCTTTCATCGATAGAATCCTTTCGTCGATAGAATCAAGGAATGGGACTTGGGTTCACCTTCGCGAACAGTTATGCACGATTGCCGGAGCGGTTTTATGCGCGGTTGCGGCCGGTGCAGGTGGCTGCTCCGCGGCTGATCAAGCTGAATCGAGAGTTGGCACAGTTTCTAGGCCTCGATGCGCTGGCGCTGGCGACGCCGGAGGGTGTTGAGGTGCTTGCGGGCAATCGGATTCCGGATGGGGCGGAGCCGCTGGCGCTGGCGTATGCCGGACATCAGTTTGGGCATTTTGTGCCGCAGCTTGGGGACGGGCGCGCGAACCTGATGGGCGAGGTGGTGGGGCAGGATGGAATGCTCTATGACCTGCAATGGAAGGGTTCGGGGCCTACGCCGTTTTCACGCCGGGGCGATGGCCGGGCCGCGCTGGGGCCGGTGCTGCGCGAGTACATCTTAAGCGAGGCGATGGCCGCGCTGGGCGTGCCGACGACGCGAGCGTTGAGCGCGGTCGTGACGGGCGAGATGGTGCTTCGGGAGACGACGCTGCCGGGCGGCGTGCTGGTGCGGGTGGCGGCGAGCCATCTACGGGTGGGAACGTTTCAGTACTTCGCGGCGCAGCAGGATACGGAGGCGGTGCGAACGCTGGTAGAGTATGCGATCGAGCGGCATTACCCGGAGGCGCGTGAGGCTAGCAAGCCGGTGCGGGCTCTTCTGGAGGGTGTGGTGGGGCGTCATGCGCGGCTGGTGGCGCAGTGGATGCTGCTGGGTTTCGTGCATGGGGTCATGAACACGGATAACACGTCCATCAGCGGAGAGACGCTGGACTATGGGCCATGTGCGTTTTTAGAGGCTTACGATCCGGCGATGCGGTTCAGCTCGATCGATCAGCGGGGGCGGTATGCGTACAGCAATCAGCCTCATGCGGCGCACTGGAATCTGGCTCGGCTAGCGGAGACGCTGCTTCCGCTGCTGGCGAAAGAAGAGGGCGGGGAAGAGGCTGCGGTGGAGGCGGCACGGGAGGCGCTGGCGGGGTTTGCGGTGGAGTTCGATGCGAGCCATGCGGCGGGGTTGCGGCGGAAGCTGGGGCTTGCGACTTCGCAGGAAGGCGATGGGGCTCTGGGCGACGATCTGCTTGCGCGCATGGCGGCAAATGGGGCGGACTTTACGCTGACCTTTCGTGGGCTGGCGGATGCGGTGGCCGGTAACGATGGGGTGCGGGCGCTGTTTGCCGATCCGGCGGCCTACGACGGTTGGGCGGCCGGCTGGCGGAAGCGGCTCGAGCTCGAAGCGGGGAGTGCTGAAGCTCGGGCAGCGGCGATGCGGCGAGTGAGTCCGCGGTTTATTCCGCGCAACCATCGCGTGGAGGCGGTGATTGTAGCAGCGGTGGAGCGAGAGGATTTTGGGCCGTTTGAGGAATTGCTGGAGGTCACGGCTCGGCCCTACGAGGAGTGTGAGCAGTTTGCCCGGTACGCTGATGCGGCTCGGCCTGAAGAACGTGTGATCCAGACCTTCTGCGGGACGTGAACCCCGTATCATAGGGGGGTATGGCAGATCCCATGAGTGATGTGGTTGGCGCGCGGTCGATCTTTCGCGAGGGCTCGTATGCGCGGTTCTGGTGTGCGCGGATCTGCTCTACCGTCTCCTTCCAGATGGGTGCCGTGGCGGTGGGCTGGCAGATCTATGCGCTGACGCACAGCACGTTTTCTCTGGGAATGGTAGGGCTGGTACAGTTTTTGCCGATGCTGCTGCTGACGCTGGTAGTTGGACATGTGGCGGACCGGTTTAACCGCAAGACAATCATCAGCATCTGCCAGGTGTGCGAAGGCACGACCCATACGCTGCTGGCGGTGTTCAGTTATCTGCATAGGCTGCATCCGGTGGGAATCTTCTTCGCGGTGGCGGCGATTGGGGCGGCGCGGGCGTTCGAGGCTCCATCGACGCAGGCGCTGGTGCCGCGGCTGGTGGAGGAGGCGCGGGTGCCGCAGGCGATTGCATGGTCGTCGTCGGCGAATCAGACGGCGTCGATTGTGGGGCCGGCACTGGGCGGGCTGCTGTATGCGCTGGGGGCGCATATTCCTTATGCCACGTGCGCCTGTCTTTATTTGACGGCGGCGGTCTTATCTTCGGGCATCGTGCCGCGTCAGCGAGTTGCCAGCAAGATTGCGGCGACGGCGAGCTCCATCTTTTCCGGCATTCACTATATTCGGGCGCGGAAGAAGATTCTGGGGGCGATTTCGCTTGATCTGTTTGTCGTGCTGCTGGGCGGCGCGACGGCTCTGCTTCCGGCGTATGCGCGGGACATTCTGCACACGGGGCCGTGGGGGCTTGGGCTGCTGCGGCTGGCTCCGGCTGTGGGGGCGCTGGCCACGTCCATCTACCTGGCGCATCATCCGATTCGCCGCCACGCGGGAAAGCGGATGTTTGGGGCGGTAATTGTGTTTGGGCTGGCAACGATCGCGTTTGCGCTCTCGCGCAACGTGCTGCTTTCCATGGCGATTTTGTGCGTGCTGGGGGCGGCCGATGTGACGAGCGTCGTGGTGCGCTCGTCGCTGGTGCAGCTGGAGACGCCGGATGAGATGCGGGGGAGGGTGAGCGCGGTGAACTCGTTGTTTATCGGGACCTCGAACCAGCTCGGGGAGTTCGAGTCAGGGGTGACGGCTTCGTGGTTCGGGCTGATTCCGGCGACCATTGTGGGGGGTGTGGGGAGTATTGTGATTGCGCTGATGTGGATGGGTCTGTTTCCTGGGCTGCGTGAGCTTGAGAGTCTCGCGGTGCGGAGCGGGGAAGAGACGAAGATACCCGCGGGTTGAAGCGAAGATCCGTGCGTGGTTATGTCACATAGCGTACAGAAAGGGCGGGAAGGTTTCGGTACACTCGGCGTGCCAATGCGTCATCAAGTTAAATGATAAGGGGCTACGTGAAATCAGTGGGATCTTCTGGGAATCGGCTCCTGGATTCGCTTTCTCGGGCCGGTTCCGAACTCCTGATGAGCCGCGCGACCGAGCAGGTCATGGAGTTGAAGGCCGTCCTCTATGCGGAGTACGAGCGGCCCGCTTACGCTTACCTGCCGTTGACGGGCGTAGCGTCGGTGGTGGCCATCACCTCCAAAGGAGAGAGCGCCGAGGCAGGCTTTATCGGCTGTGAGGGCATGGTGGGGGCGACTCATGTGCTCGGTCCGGCACGCGTGCCCACGCGGTGCTTCGTGCAGATTGAGGGATTGTTTCTTCGTATCCCGTTCGCGGATCTTTTGGCCGCGCATCGGGCATCCGAGGAGCTGCGCAGCCGCATGAGCGAGTTCATCCAGGTGGATATGCTGACGCTGAGCCAGATGGCGGGTTGCAACCAGATGCATGGTCATGAGGCACGACTCGCGCGGTGGCTGCTGATGGCGGCGGATCGCAGCAAGAGTGTGAACCTGCCGGTCACGCACGAGATTATGGCTGAGATGATCGGGGCCAGGCGGACGACGGTGTCGTTGATCGCGGCGAAGCTGCAGCGCCACGGGCTGATTGCGTATAAGCGGGGGCTGGTGGATATCCTGGACCGCAAGGGGCTGGAGCACGTGGCATGCGAGTGCTACGGCATCGCCAAGGCTCTGTTTCAGGGGCTATACAACCACGACTAACGAGAGCGCAAGACAGGCAAGGAAGGTTTGGAGGAGGAGAAAGCGGGGTCCATGAAGCAGTTCAGCCAAGTCGTCTCAACTCCGGTCGGAACTTTCATGGTCCTCGCGATTGCCGCGTACCTTGAGGTGCAGGGGGATGCGTGTTTCCAGTCGGGGCTTTACCATTCTTCAGGAACGAGACGGATAGGCTGGTTTGCGGCTGGAACGGCGGTATTGGTTTGCTACAGCTTGTTTCTGAATTCGTCCAGAATTGATTTCGGAAAGCTCCTCGGGTTCTATGTGGTGCTTTTCTTCCTCGTCGCCCAAGGAGTTGCCAAACTTCAGTTCCATCAGTCGCCAAGCAAACCCATCTATGTCGGCGGCGCTTTTGTGGTGGCAGGCGGACTGATTATGACCCTTTGGAAGGGCTGATCGCCGCTTCCGCGATTGGTGCGCTGCTCACCTAAGGCCGCAGGCCGCTGTGGAATTCTAGCCGGCAGGTCCTTGTAAGCCGTGGAATCGTCTGGGGTACGCGCTCCATAAGAGTATTGCGCAGCGTGAGGAGGGTGGAAAAGGAGAAGCCATTCTTTACCTCCGCGACTCACAGTGTGCTTGTGCTCCGGCTCTCCGCCATGGCTGCACTCGTAAGTGCCAGGTCTTCTCCCGCATTGGCTTTACCGTCGAAGTCTGGGCAAAGGCCATCCAATCTTCGAGCGCAGAGAGGGGAAGAGGCGCACCTGTGGATGAGAAAACCTTGCCAACCAGAGCACCTACCGAAATAACGTTAGAGTTGCGGACACGCAATACCCTAGTAACAAGAGCCAAGCGAAGGCGACCATAAGAAGCGTGGGCGAAACACCTCTCTTAGTCCGCCATTGTCGCCCTTGACCAAGATTTTGGGGGCCTAGATCGCAGGAGAAGAACCTGCGGGAGGCAATCTGGCTGAATGATCGGCCTGTGCTTTGTACTCATGTTCGCTTCCAGAACAAGCTTTGTCCGCAACGCATCGGTGAGGCATAAAGACCCCACCGTATGGCGATGAAGAGGCGTACCACTTCATGACCCCGCTGGTCCTCATGCCTTCTTCACGCTTTCCTTAATATTCTTTGCTCCTTAGGTTTTCGCTCGTTCGGAGCGCGGACTGGAGAGGGTTATGAACACGTCTCAAGGCAGTTCTCTTCGGCAATATGTTATCCCGGCAACAGTGATGCTTTCCTTTATCTCATTTTGGAGAGCGTCAGCCATTGTTCTGTGCGACTTGGGCTCTTCCGCCTATTACGTCGGAGGCATCGCGGAGAAAGCTATCGGTAAGGCCGCGCCCTGGTTCATCCTTGCCGTCATGCTCTTCTCCTATGCGGTGCGTGCGATTTATATCGAGAGTTGCAGCATGTTTGTTCGCGGAGGCGTGTACCGGGTGGTCCGAGAGGCAATGGGCGGAGTTGCTGCAAAGTTCTCCGTGTCCGCGCTGATGTTCGACTACGTTTTGACCGGGCCCATCAGTGGCGTCAGTGCGGGACTCTACCTTGCAGCACTCATCAACGAAATCGGTGAGCACTTCCATGTGGCTTGGTTGCATGTGCCGGCCCCGTGGTTTGCGGCTGCCTTCGCCATAGAGGTGACACTCTATTTCTGGTACACGAATCGTATCGGGGTGCCTTTCTCAAGCACCAGAGCTCTCCGCATTATGCAGGCCACGACGATCATGGTGCTTATGTTGATCGCCTGGTGCGTCTATACGATTCTGACAAAGGGATTCCATCCCGTGCCCGCACCTGTCCCTGCTAACTTTCATTTCAGCGACTCCGCGTTGGGCTGGTTGAAGGGAACGGCGTTGCCAGGACTCACCTTTGTAGCCGTCGCCATCGGTCTTGGTCACTCGGTACTCGCACTGAGCGGCGAGGAGACACTTGCACAGGTCAATCGCGAGATCGAGGCCCCGAAGCAAAAAAACCTAGAGCGCACTGGCTTCATCATCTTCATATATAGCCTGCTTTTCACCTCGCTTGTTTCGTTCTTCGCAGTCATGTTGATTCCGGATGCCGAGCGTGCAAAGTATTTGGATAACCTGATCGGCGGCCTGTCGATGTTCCTTGCCGGTCCGTTCGCTTTGCGCCTCGCATTCCATGGCTTCGTCGTCCTCATAGGCGTTTTGATTTTGTCCGGGGCAGTAAATACGGCAATTATTGGATCAAACGGAGTTCTCAGCCGAGTAGCGGAGGATGGCATTTTGCCGCCTTGGTTCCGGGAGCCGCACCCGAAGTACGGAACTTCCCATCACACCATAGGGGTGATCGTCGGGTTACAGTTGCTTACCATCCTGCTTAGCCGAGGCAATGTAGACATGCTGGGTGAAGCGTATGCATTCGGCGTCATCTGGAGCTTTGCAATGAAAGGGCTGGCGGTTGTGGTACTTCGTTTCAAGGATCCAGATACGGAACGCTGGAAGTTTCCTCTGAACTTGAAGGCGGGCCGGTTCGAAGTGCCGCTAGGTCTCCTCGCAACAACGGCCCTATTGTTTCTCATGGCCTTTGTAAACCTTTTCACCAAAAAGACTGCAACCATCTCGGGCTGCATTTTCAGCGCCGCATTCTTCACGGCGTTTACTCTCTCGGAACGTAGGTACGCGAGGCAGCAACAAGCCAACAAGATCAACGTTGAGTTCGACCCGCAAGATCCGTTCCGCGAAACCTCTCGGGAACGCTTCCGAATGGAATCCGGCCATCACCTCTCCCGAGAATCGCTCAAGCTAACCCGCGAATGCGTGTTGGTTAGCATCAATGATCCCACTGATCTTCGGGCTCTCCAAAAAATTCTATCCCTCGATGACACGCAGAGACAGGACATCACAGTCGTCTGCGTCGACGACGGATTAGATGTGGAGGCGCTGACGGGGGAAGGAACACGCATCCCGGACCGCGTCACCGACGTTTTCAGCGAGGTCGTTTTCTCAGCCGAAAAAGCTGGTAGACCAGTGAAGCTGCTGGCGCTGAGAGGAACTGATCCTTTGCGAGTGCTTCTGGAAGCTGCGATCTGTCTTGATGCCTGCCGAGTATGGATCAGCAGGAACACATCGAGCGATCCGCATCAGCTGGAAACGGACCTGCAACAGCACTGGAATGCCGTGCATGCAGCGAGGCCCACCCTTTCGGTCTCAATCGTCTGCGACCTGCTCGTTGATCCAGAGGACATTTGTCTACAGCGCTGAGGTGTTCCTACTGCTCTTTTCGAAAGTGGCGATGTGTGCCGCGCCAATCGCTTCAAGAAGGTGCGAACAGAAGTTGTTGAAGTCTATTGCTCTGCCCGATCTTTGTACCGCGGAGTGTTAGTGCAGCGCAGCGCATGCTGAACGCCTAAAGGCCGACATCGTCTGACATCAGATTTAGCAATGCAAGCAACAGAACTGCCAGAAACGCAAGCAGCAGGAAGCCGAGTACGGCGTATCCGAGCCTGCCGTTTGCTCGGTCTTTGGCGAGCTTTCGTGCAAGCGGATCGTCCGTCGAGTTGTCAGAACCATCCGACTGCGGCTCATCCTGCGCGGTAACCCATCGTTGCGTGCTTATCCCCTATAGCCAAGTATTCGCGTTGCGCAAGCTACAAACGAATCGAAAAGAACCTTGATAGCCGGTCTTCATGCACTCTCACTCATTGGGCTCGCTGCGGACGGTGTCTGCACCGCTTTCTGCGGAAGGAGATGACCTTCTGCGACATCCGCAGGAGAGGAGCGGCGGACGGTGTCGACCTCAAGGAAGATGTGTTTCAGTTCTGGGTATCTACTTTGGATATTGTCTTCGATGCGGTCGACCGCAAGCTCAACCTGGCTGCTGGAGAAGCCGGGTTTGAACTGCACGGTCATGGTAAGCAAACCATCATGCGGTCCGAAGAAGGTGGTGAATGGATAACCAAGCCGCTCTACTCCTTTTTCCTGCTCGGCAATACGGTAGACCTCACGCAAAGTTGCGCGATCCACGCCCTCGCCGATCAAGAGTGCCTTCGTTTTCGAGCCCAGCAGAAACGCCACAGCTATGAGGACAACCCCGATCAGGACCGATGCCGCACCGTCCAGGAACCGGAATCCGAATTTCTGTTCGAGGTAAGTGGCGAGCAATGCGATCGTCAGACCGCAGACCGCCGCCGAATCCTCAAAAAGCACAGTGAAACCCGCGGGATCCTTGCTCCTCCTGATTGAGGATAAGAGCGGACGTCCATGAGTGCCCCTTCGAAACGACCGGATAGCAAACAGCAGTGAAGAACCTTCGAAGATGAGGGAACAAGCCAACACCCAGTAGGTAGCCCTGATGTGTTCGAGAGGATGTGGAACGAGAATGTGCCCGATACCCTCGTAGATCGAGAGCCCACCGCCAAGAGCAAACACCGCAAGTGCCACAACCATTGTCCAGAAGTAGACTTCCCGGCCGTAGCCGAACGGATGGAACTCGTCAGCGGGCTTTTGACTTAGACGAACTCCCAGCAGGAGAAGAGCCCCATTGCCAGTATCAACCAGTGAGTGGAGTCCCTCAGAGAGCATTGCAGAGCTTCCAGTAATCCATGCAGCGATCATCTTTGCAACGACTATGCCGACGTTCGCCACGATCGCAACGTAAATCACATTGCGGTTCGCCTTATGACTTGTTTCTTCCATACTCATTGCACCGGTGCAGAGAACGACGGTCGAAAAAGGTGGGGAGAGACCGAAATACCTGACCTCTCCCCCACAAGTTCGTTTAGAAATCGATTCTGAGCGCCGCCTGTCCTGTTCTGTTGCCGGCGTTCTCCGCTGTTTGTGGGCCAGTCAACTGGCCGAATAGCGAGTTGTCAACGGCCGTGACAGGCGGAGCAAAGTTCGTGTGATTGAGGATGTTGGTGAAGGTCGTTTCGAAGCGCGCGTGGACCCGTTCGGTCAGTGCAAACTGCTTCGCTATACCCAAACTCACCGTCGCTGTTCCAGGACCTTGCAGAATGCCGACGCCAGCGTTGCCGAACCTGCCGGCTCCAGCGGGAGTGGCCGAGAAGGCTGCCAAGTTGAAGTACTGCGCACGTGATTGACCGGTATAGAAGTGGCTCGAGACGACGTCAGGACGAAGCACGGCGCTGCGATTGACTACATTCGTGTTGGACTGGTCCGCTGCCGCACTAATGCTTGGAGTGAGCCACGGTCCTGTTTCTAGAAGGGTAATGGTCGTCACGTCCCAGCCACCAAGAAACGTATCCTTCACCGAACCGGCATTCATGTGTGCTCGGCCTTTTCCGAAAGGAAGCTGGTAGACGCCGCTCAACAGAAAGCGGTGCCGGCGTGTACCTTCGACGTTACCGAGATCCTGCTTGATGTGAAAGCGATCTGCGATCGGCAGGCCATAGTTGACTTCGCCGGCAAACGCGCTGGGTGCATCCCCCTGGTTGTCAGCAACATTCTTTGCGAAGGTATAGTTCCCGTCGAAATAGAGTCCGTGTTCGAGGCGATGCGACGCCTCAAGCTCGAACGCGTGGTAGTTCGATTCTCCTGCATTGAAAGTGCTCAGGAGTGTCGTCCAGTTTTGGTATGGAGCCCGTGTATCGACGTAGACTCCTGAAGTTGCTCCAGCGTTGTAGGGAGTTGTACTTGCGGGGATCTGATTCAGATCTTCCGTTATGTTCAGACGATACGAATGCATTCCGACGTAGCTGGCGCGCAGCGAAGTGGCAGCAGTCAGCTCGCGCTCCACCGTGACGTTCCACTGGTTGGACTGGGGATCGCGATAGTTGGGGTCGACGCCCTGGTCAAGACCGCCTCCGCCGTAGACGGGCCCTCCCGTGCTTGAGGGAGCCGTGTTCGGGAACACGATCTGTGGGGTATTTGGTCCTGCCGTATTTGCATTGGAATACACGTGCAAGTTGGACGTAGGGTTTCCACTGTTATTGAAGGACAGAGGCCCCAAGTTTGTCATCGTGTAAATTCCAAAGCCGGCCCGAACTACTGTCTTGGTATCGTTGAATGGACGGTACGCTACTGAGATACGGGGTTGAAAGTCGCCCTTATATGTATTGCGCAGGCTCTGCGGAAGACCCGCTTGGCTCGCCGTTATGTACTTAGTGCAGGGAAGAGCCGTGTAGTTCAAGTTGCATGCGTTGAATGACTGCTGGAAGGCCATGTTTGAAGACGTGATGTTCTGACTGGTCAGATATCCCGCCAGAGCATCTGGAACAACGATAGAATTAGTCCGCTGATCGAAGTTTGCAAGGTTGCCACCATCTTCCTGGAATCCCGGCAACACCTGCCAGCGTAGGCCATAACTGAGGGTGATCCGGCTGTTGAGCTGAAACTCATCCTGACCGAAGAAGCTGTATTGAGTTGCGGATCCACCAACGTCCGGGCTCGAAACCGCGAAGTACAGAGTCGTGGGCGCACCTTCCAGAAAGTCTCCGAAAGCGTTGCCGGTGAAGTGAGCGTTTGGATCGTTGCTGTTATAGCTCGGCTGAAATACGAAGTCGCCGAAGTCATCCGACGCGAACTCGGGGGCAAAGCTCTCAAGATCAAAGTAACGGACCCGCCGGATGTCAATTCCGCCTTTTAGAGTGTGTTTGCCGATCGTATAGGTAAGATTGTCGCTGAACTGAGTTGTCTTCGATTGGGTGATACCGGCCTTGTCCCGTCCGATCGGTGTGAAGCTGGTACCGGCTGTGAAGTTGAAGGTTGGAAAGGCATGCGTGAGCGGATGTTGGCTGATATCTACGCCGTTTAGATCGAGTTGCGACAGGGCTACTGACCCTTGGATCGGAAAATTTACGCTGGTCGTAACGTTTGTGAACCCGTACCGAAATTCATTCAGCAGCTTCGGCGTGATGGTATAGGTGTGCGAAACCAGCAGACTACGGTTGTGGATGGAATCCACGTCATTTGGAAGAAACGGGTTCGCATAATCTGAAGTGATGTTCTTGCGGCTGAACCGTGCATACACAGACTGCTTCGTATTGATCGTCTGGTCGACGCGAATGTCGGCTCCGTCCGTCCGCGATGGGGTCGATTGAAAGTTCTCGTAGTTGATAACATTCGGGTTGTTGATCGCACCGGCCACGTTCGGCAGCGGGTAATAACTGAGTAGTGCCTTCGCGGTGGCGCTTACCGTCACAGGCGCCGTCACCCCAAGGTCACTTAGATTCCCCATTCTGTCCGCAGCCGTTGGTACCGTGAACTGCTGCAGGGTCGCGGTGCTCCGCCGGTTGCCTTCGTAGTCCGCGAAGAAGAAGGTCTTATTACGGCCGTTGTAGACGTGCGGAATGTCGATGGGGCCACTCAGGGAGAACCCAAACGTATTGAACTTCTTGGGAGATTTGCTGGAAAAGCCGTACGGGTCTGCATCCAGAGCCTGATTTTGCAGGTATTCAAAGACACTGCCGTGGAAGTCGTTTGTGCCGTTCTTAGTGGTGAAGGTTACGTCCCCGATCTGGGAGAATTCCGCGCTGTTATTGAAAGCTGTTACCTTGACCGCGGCAATTCCCTCCTGAGAGGGATATGCATCCTGCAAGGCGCCGTTCTGTCGAACGTTTGCGGTGGAGATGCCATCCACGGAAAAGTTAATCATTGATGAACTTGCACCACCGATCGCAATGTTCCCGGAACTATCCGTCTGCACGTTTGGTGACAGCGCCAGAGCGCCTAATGGGCTAGTTGTCGTCGCACGGTTATTCAACGGAAGCTGCGTCATCTCAATATTCGTCTTTGAGTCGCCAATAGTTCCGTTCTCCGTGTTGATCTGGTCGGCACCCGCATTAACCTCCACTGTCGTGGTGTTCGCAGCCACATTCAGCGTTGTCGAAAGGCGCAGATCCTGCCGCGCATCAACTGAAATGCCCGACACAACCGTATCTGCGAACCCGTCGCGATGAGCTTTCAGGCTGTACTTGCCGGCTTTCACATTCTCGAACACGAAGATGCCAGATGCATCTGAATCGACAGCACGGTCTGTATTCTCATCCACACTGTGCAAAATGATGTGGGTGCCCGGAATCGTGGCTCCGGTTGAATCTTGAACGGTTCCGCGAACGCTGCCGAAGGTCGACTGTGCGCGAGCCGAGATGGCGGAGCCAAGAAAGAGCACAAGCAGCAGCCAAAGAAGGTGGACGCGGGGAGGTGCGCTCCCTAACGCTTTGTCGATCGTGAATCCGTTATCAATGCCAAGGTCGCAACCGCGAAGAGTACTCTTCTCTTTGGAAGATTGCGTTGGTTTACTGCTTGTGGCGTTCCTTTGAGATCCTCTTGAGACGTTCATTATGCATTCACCTTTATGTCGAAAACAGTCGACACTTTCAGTGAAGCTCGGAACTCATAAGTGAGGCATAAGTTATCAGCATTTTTCTTGCAGCGAAGACAAGGAGCCCTTGCGTCTACAGCCAAGTTCAGCTTGGGTCTTCGAGCTCTTTATGCTTTGTTCATTTGACGGGTGCTACGCTCGATTTGGATAGTCGTTTGCAGCCAATAATCTTTCATGCAATTCTGACTGCAGATGCAACACAGATAGCCGCTTGTGCGGGCCTCAAGCAGCAGACACCCTCATCCGAGGGAGTGGGCTTCCAACTGACGCCTTCTATGCCAGCTCGGTCCTGTCATGATCGACAATGAGGAGAAAAGTAGCTGGCTTGCTGACGCCGATCGCGTTTCCGCGCTTTGGCTGTTGAGGCCGATATCAAGCAAAGAATTGGCTCACTGGGTGGTAGAGGCTGGAACAATCGGTGCGAGGACGCAAGGACGACTACCCTAGTGAGTTCTCGTGAAGTGTAGAGCCCAGATGACAGCAACGAGGCAGGCAAAGAAGATGAGACCCCACACTAGGAGAACGCCGAGTAACGACTGACTATTTACTTCGCGTGAGTCTTCGGCCGGCTCTGCTGGACTACTTCCCTTACGGAACAGTGGAAATGGTGAAAGACTAAGCCTTCGCCGTGCCCTCTTATCCTCCAGAGGCAGCTCCCGCTCTCTCTTACTTTCGATCCTCTTGTGAATGGCAATTGCGCGCTCGTGGCAGGAAAGACTTGATGCTCGGCTAGGATCATTAGCTCTAGTCTGACGCTTCATATACACAAGGTTCTCGAAAGAGCCGTGAGTAAGGCATAAAGATTTGAAGCGGGCCTTGCTTAAATGAATGTCAGACAGACCCAACACCCGGCTTGAGATCGTCTTGATGCCTTCCTTATGGCAGGTCCTTCATACTCAGGCATGTGTGGTGTTAACGAGTAAGTCCAAGGCTAGAACGTTGGCCCGTTGCACTCTTGCTGAACACACGGATGGTGTTGATGATTCGACATACCGATGAATCGCTTCGATCTGCGGCTCTCCTGCGGTTTCGCGAAGCGTCACAGAGGCTTGGCGTCTCCCGGAAAAAGCGCTTGGCGCTGCTCTGGGGCCTCGTGATTGCCACCGCTTTGGTTGCAGCCATGGCAGCCTCTGCCATGCTGCGATGGGCCCTCCTATGAAGTCGCGTCTGAACCCCTCCCGTCCGGACGGGAATTCTTTGTGAGGACCCTTGTCGGGTGGCCCAACGGGACGAACATCGTATGTAAAAGGTGGATTGGTGGAGGCGGGGAGAATCGAACTCCCGTCCGAAGAAACCAACGACAGAGAGCATTCATGCTTTTCCCATGTTCATCTTTGTCTCGTCAGCGTCGCTTAGAACGGGCGAAGACGCGAAACCGACCAGCCTGATTGATCTCGTCATTGCCGTCCAGACGGAACAGCTTTGACCAGCCTACTGTGCGACGATTGGTATCCGCCCGTAGGCGAAGCGGAAGCAATCGGCTACTTAATTAATTAAGCAGCAAGCGCGAATTGAGGTTCGGCACTTATAGTTTTGTGAGCGATTACGGGTGTCCACACCCCGGCATGCCTCTCTGCCACAAGCAACCCCGTCGAAACCATGACGCCCCCACTTGGTGGAGCAGCTTCGAGCGTTGCATTCGCAGCGCTGTCAAAGAACTATGTCTAGTATAGCCGCCGTCCCCGAATGTACGGTAATTCGCGCCGACATGATGTAAAGTTTGCTCGTTGCTGTAAATCTGGGCTTCTCGGGACGCCCGCGAGTCCGACACATACGCAAATCCTATGGAGATGAGGCCGGCCGGAGAACGGAAGCTACCAAGGACCGCAT
Source organism: uncultured Granulicella sp. (assembly GCA_964282815.2). Lineage (GTDB taxonomy): Bacteria > Acidobacteriota > Terriglobia > Terriglobales > Acidobacteriaceae > Edaphobacter. Next base: position 434,346 of record CBDIOH010000006.1, on the reverse strand, counting down.
CTACACGCCCGCCGAACATGAGCGCACTCAGACGCGAACTCCATGCAGACGATGCCTGGCAATTCGGCTGGGTTCAGGAGAATGGTAACAGTTCAGAACTACCAGCATACCGGCGCGCATTGGCACATTCACATCGATGGATCGCGCGGCCAGTTTTACGACCAGCAGAAGAATCCGCTCTTACAGTATGCCGCTCTCGACCGAGCCATGGGAGCATGGAACCACCATGCACCGAAGCCTGCTAAGGTACAGGAAGTTGCGCAACAGCAGCGGGTCGACCAGAACATGAGCTCGGCGTCTAGAAAAGAAGCTTCAGCACAAATTGCACTTGGCGCGACGTTCCATTCGTGCTGGTGATCTGTCCTGCCGCACCGTTATAAGCAATCGGCGGATTCTGGAGCCCTGGGTTTGCCGCGGCTCCGGTGAGCGCGACAAAGTTGGGAAACGCGAGATTTGTATGGTTGAACAGGTTGAAGAACTCAGCCCGCAGCTCGAGGTTCATGTTTTCGCGTATTTGTGTGTTCTTGATGACCGACGCGTCGAAGTTTTTGAACCCGGGAGCATAGAACTGGTCACGGCCTTCATTGCCGAAGGTACCGACCGGTTGAATTGCAACGGCGCACGGGTTGTACCAATGAGCCACGGTATGGATGGTGGATGGAGCGACGCAGGTAGGGTTTGCTGCAACCGGACCTGCAAGATTCGGATTCCCGACGAGGTTCGGGCGCTCAATGTCGGATGCGTTGTTGGCATTGGCGCGATCGACGCCTTCAACGATGTTGTATGGCGAACCCGTATGGAGCTGTACCAGGGTCGTCAACTCCCAGCCATTCACCAGCCGGTTCGCTCCGCGCTTCGGAAACGCATAGAGAACATTGGCGGTGCCGACGTGTCTCACGTCAAAGGCCGACGGCCCATAGTCGCCCCTGACGTTAAACGGGTTGTAAATAGCACTCGCCCCATTAAGTTCTTCAGTACCGTTCGCCAGCGAGCTGTAGTCAAGCACCTTCGACCAGGTGTAGTTAACCTGGTACTGTATCCCATGGCTCAGCGAACGCACTAAGCTTGTCTGCAGCGAGTTGTAGGCCGATGTTCCGGAAGGCAGCGCGTACGTCAGGTTGGCAAAGCGGGGATTAACACGCACATAGCCGCGAGCCGTCACGGTGGGAAAGTATCGCATACCAGCCGGCAGGTTAGCCGCCAGCGCATTGTTCGGATCGGTGCATGGGCATACCTGCGACACCGGAGGATTCTGCTCTTCGGAGAGAAAGAGGTGCCGGCCCTGGTTGCCCACATACGAGATCGTCAGCACAGTGGCTTTGTCCAATTGCTGCTGGATGCCGAGGCTGTACTGCATCTGGTACGGCGTCCTCATATTATTGTAGGGCAGTTCGTTCGAGATAAAAGGCGCACCCACCAGGCCGCCCGCAAGCGGATTGGGAAACGCGGGATTGACGATTGTGCGTAGTTGATACGGGGGAGAGATTGTTTGTGGCGTCAGATAGGTGCGAGCTGCCACGGGCTCATGGAAAATGCCGAACCCTCCCCGAATCGCTGTTCCTGTCTTAGCGGGAACGTAGGAGAAGCCGAAGCGCGGATCAACATTGCTCAGGGACGGATTGTTGCCGTAGGCGGTGCCGGTAGGAGTAAAGGCTGAGTCGGTCAGAGGATTGATGATGTTGACGAACTTACCTTTCGCCTCCGTAGGCAATGTTACAAATTCATAACGCACACCTAAGTTGACGGAGAGCCGGGAGCTCACCTTCCAATCATCCTGCACATAGGGAGAGACATCCAGCTCCAGCCCATTGCGCTCCGCATCAGAACCGGGCAACGCAACGAGTGCAAGGGAAGGGGTAGCCGTGAGGAACGCCGCCAGAGTCGGAAACGTGTACTGACCGCTGCCGTACAGGTTGTTCATCGCATTGCTATGTACATGGGTGAGATCGATGCCGAACTGCAGTTGGTGGGAGCCGATTTCCTTATACACATCATCCTGAAAGACAAACTTTGTCTGGATGAAGCGGAGCGGGGTTGAGTTACCGGTTCCGATGCCGTTATTCGTTCCGCCTGAGGGCGCAAGGCTGCTGATGATATAGCTACCGTACTGCACATTGGGGAGAAACTGAAAGGGCGAGTTAGCCGGGTTTTGCGACTGCTGATGGGCCGCCTGACCCGTGCGGGTAAAGTGAAATCGCGCTGTGTTGAGGAGCTTGGGCGAGAAGATATGTTTCTCTTCGATGGTCGCAAAACGATTGCGCTGGATGGAAACTTCCGGGAAGCCGGTCAACGAAAAACCCGGGAAAGGGTCGATCAGCGCACCATTGTCGGAGACGTAGCGGAAGGCCAGGTTGTCCTTGGGGGAAAGCACCTGATCCAGCCGGGTGTGGATGTAGTCCTCATTGGCTGGGTTATTGCCCACACCGGTAAACACTCCGGTGCCCGTGCCGGCGATCAGCGGTCCATTCGGAAGAGGCAGTAAGTTAAGGAAGGGCACGATCTTCGGATTGATGGCTACCGCTCCGGTGGGCAGAATGCCTGCATGTGCGTTTGCGTCCGGCACGTTGAAGGCGATTGTTTCTCCTAATTGCTGGCGCAGCCCCTCGTAGTTGAGGAAGAAGAATGTTTTGTCTTTGCGGATAGGCAGACCGATACTGCCGCCGAACTGGTTGCGGCGGAAGGAGGGAACGCCGGTGAGCGGGTCGAAGTAGTTGCGTGCGTCGAAGACGCTGTTGCGCAGAAAGTCGTAAGCCGATCCGTGAATCTGGTTGGTGCCTGATTTGGTCACGGCGTTGATCACGCTGCCGTTGCCTCCAAATTGCGCGCCGTAGATGCCGGTAAGCGTCTGGAATTCAGCGATCGCCTCCACTCCAAGCGAAGTCCCGATGATGCTCGCACCTGTGCCGCGATTCCAGAATCCCTCGATGTTTGCGCCGTCGATGAGCACCTCTCCACCCTCGGGTCTGGCGCCTGAGATTGAGTAGGATGGGGAGCGGCCATACACCGAGGTTTTTGAAGCCGCGAGCGCCGGCTGCACGCCAGGCGCAAGTAGGATGAGTTGTTCAAAGTTTCTTCCGTTCAGGGGTAGGTCGCGAATCTGCTTGGGATCGATCAGTGTGCTCTGCTCGCCAGAGGTTGCGTTGATCTGGTTCTGCGCGTCTGTGGTCACTTCCACCTGCGTAGTGATAGTTCCAGCCATGAGCGAAAGGTCAACCGTCAGCTGCGCACCGACAGTGATCTGAATGCCGTCCTTGGTAACCGTTCCGAAGCCCGCCGCCTGGGCCCTCAGACTATAACGACCGATCTTCAGATCGGGAACGGAGTAATGTCCACGGTTGTCAGCCTGGATGGTCCGGCTCTGGTTCGTATCCAAGTCCGTCAGCATTAACGCCGCGCCGGCGATCGCGGCTCCGGTGGGATCCGCCACGGTACCGTTCAGTGTGCCCGTGCCGAACTGCGCATACAGTGAGGACGCGCAGGCAAACAGCAGCATGAGAAGAGTCCTGCGAGTAAAAGAGAGAGACCGGCATCTGGCAAACGAGAGCATGACCACTCCTGAAAAGTTAGGAACCGCGAAAGTACTTGGAGGAAGAACGCGGCAAGTATAGGCATGCCAAAGTAAACAAGTCAACCTATGACTTGTACAATTTTCTAAGGCCGCTTTGAATCGTTCGCCACGAGTTAGATCACCCCGGTAAAGCCTGCGCTCTCAATCGCTGCCAGCGCACAGGCTTCGTCCTGATCAGAGAGATCTCCGGTGACGCCGATCGCGCCCAATACTTCGCCCTGCATACTCTGTACGAGAATCCCGCCAGGCACCGGAACGACTTGCCCTCCGGAAAGATCGCCGAGCGCCGCCACGAACGAAGGATGGGTCGCGGCGCGAGCCGCCAGTGACCGCCCGCCAACCCCCATTCCCAGCGAACCCCAGGCCTTGGCCTGCGCAATCTGCGGTCGAAGAAGGCTGCTGCCATCTTCGCGCTTCAGGCAGAGCAGGTGGCCGCCTGCGTCAAGCACGGCTACTGTCATTGGATTCAGGCCAAGTTCGCGGGCCTTGCTCAGAGCGCCATCGACAAGTTCTGTCGCCTGGGAAAGAGTAAAAGTGGGCATGTTGCTCCTTGTGATCCTTGATTAGGCGATTTCGCGGTAAAGTTCTGTGGTCAAGAAGGAGCGGAAGGGGCCTTCAGTGAACTGCAGCAGCATCTCCGCAGCGCGAGGGTACTTGGATTTTGCGTACTCATTCCCCAATTCACCCTGCTTCCTTGAGAGAACAGCCTCCACAGCTTGCGCAATCGCCCGCGTGTCGAGGAGCACACCCTCTTCAGATTTCGCCCCATAGCGGTTCCACTGCCAAAGCTGTGCGCGAGATATTTCTGCTGTTGCGGCGTCTTCCATCAAGTGAAAAATGGGCACACAGCCCAAACCCCGCAGCCAGGATTCCAGGTAAATCATGCTGATCTCTACGTTCCGTTCGAAGCCCTGCAGAGTGATCTTGCCGGAAGGAAGCGCTACCAGGTCCGCGGCTGAAATGGACCGGTTGAGGCGGCTGGTGGTATCGATCTGGTTGGCCTGCGGCATGCCTTCGTTGAACACGGCCATGGCGACGGGCACGAGCCCCGGATGTGCCACCCAGGTTCCATCGTGGCCTGCTCTTACCTCCCGCAGCTTGTCCAGGCGCACGCGTTCGATTGCCTCCGCGTTGGCTTCGGGGTTGTCGCGGATTGGAATCTGAGCGGCCATGCCACCCATCGCGTGGGCTCCGCGGCGATGGCAGGTGTCGATCAGCAAATCGACGTAGGACTTGAGGAACGGCTGTTCCATCGTGACATCGCCGCGCTGCGGGAGAACGAACTTTGGGTTCGCACTGAACTTCTTGATGAATGAGAAGATATAGTCCCAGCGACCGCAGTTGAGTCCAACCGAGTGCTCGCGCAGCTCATAAAGGATCTCGTCCATTTCGAAGGCCGCTGTGATCGTCTCTATCAGAACTGTGCTTCGGATAGTGCCACGGGGAACTGAAACGAAGTCTTCCGCAAAGCAGAAGATGTCATTCCAAAGACGCGCTTCGAGGTGACTCTCCAGTTTGGGAAGGTAGAAATACGGCGCTGTCTTGCGTTCGAGCAGGACCTGATAGTTGGTCAGGAAGTAGACGCCAAAATCGAAGAAGGAAGCCGCCAGCGGACCATGCAGCGCTGCCCGGTGCCGCTCTTCCATATGGAATCCGCGTGGCCGGACGAAAAGTACCGCCGGAGACGCTGAAAGCTTGTACTGCTTTCCTTCCGGAGACAAAAAGCTAATGTCGCCGCGGCAGGCATCGCGTAAGTTCCACTGGCCTTCGAGGCAGTTGCTCCAGGTCGGGGCGGTGGAGTCCTCAAAGTCAGCCATGAAGACCCGCGCGCCTGAATTGAGCGCATTAATCACCATCTTGCGATCCGTAGGCCCGGTGATCTCCACGCGTCGGTCACGCAGGTCCTCAGGCACTGGAGCGACGTGCCAATCGCCTGCCCGCACGGACGCGGTTTCAGCCAGAAAATCCGGCAACTCTCCAGCGTCGAAACGCAGCTGCCGCTTGACCCTCTCGTCAAGCAATGAACGTCGGCGCAGATCGAAGTGCTTATCCAGTTGGGCAAGAAACTCGACCACCTTCGGCGTCAGTAGCTGCTGCTCCAGTTCTTCTATTCTCGAAAGCTCTGTCATCACTCACACTCCTTGGGGTACTCGTAGCCATCCAGGCCCGGAACCGTGACGGCGTCGGGACGGTTGCCATTTTCATGAAGCTGCCTGGCCGCAAAGTCCATCACGGCGCCGGACAGCAGCTGCCGCGGATCTTCCATCACAAGCCTCAGACGTGTCGTCATGCTGCGCATATCCTTGGCATCGCGGATGCGCGGCATCTCGGAGACTTCGGTTGTCTGATCATCCACGACCGGCGATTCATAGGCATTGGGTGTGTAGCGCGGGTAGCCGGCGAACATCGCTGGTCCAAGCTCGCTGACGGCGCGAGTATGAGACCACAAGGCACGATATTGGCCTTCAAGCGCGCACACAGCGTCCCAATCGATAGGGTCGGTCAGGGTAAACGACGCGGCGTGCGGCGCGATGTACATGCGCTCCAGGGGCAGCTTCAACCTTGACGCGTAGAGGATCGTCTGGCAAACGGAATTGGTGGTCCACGTAACCCCCGAGGTAGCGCGGCCCTGCTGGCCGGTCATCAAGACCATGGCGTTCGGCCAATCCACTTGTTGCTCCGCGAACCAGCGATTGACGCGAAAGCAGATGTCAAGACCGGTGAGGAAGAATGTAGCGATCATGACGGCGTTGTTGGAGATCGTCGCGCCCAGCTCGTTGCCTGGTTCGGCTTCGAGATAATGCTGGCGCAGGTACTCGGCGTTCAGCTTGGACGTGTCGCTTCGCACCATGTCGAGATAGCGCAAGGTCATGTCACAGGCATAATCGACCATGGCGGCAATCGATGCTTCGCGCCCGCGGAACGCTTCGACAGCGATCTTGTCGCGCCACAGCTCGGCCGTATTGGCGATGCGCGCCGCCAGTGTGGCCGCGTAGAGCAGGTCCGCGTCCTTGCGCCATAGATCGTTCTCCGGCTCCAGCGCGTGCATGTTGACAAGCGAGGCGAGTGCCGGGCCAAGGTGTGAAACGGCCGCAAGCTCCTTGAAACCGCGCGTACTCAGGCGAAAGCTTTCGACCGAAGGCTTTTTGCCGTTGCCCGGATAAAGCGCCATGTCTGTCTTGGTGCAGACGATCAGCGGATGAACGCTGTCCGCTCTCTGAGCCATGCGCACCAGATGGGCGCCAATGTTGTCAGGCCCTCCGGTATAGACCTGAAACAATGTGACCAGCTCAGGATTCTGATAAACAGCCATCGTTGCTCCTTGGGTTCAAGTGCGCTTTAACTCACGCGATAGATACTGCTTTGCGCGTGGAAACGAACATCGGCTGTGAGGCTCTCCGCAACCGCGACAAAGGTCTGACCGGCAACTGAAAAAGCAGCCGCGTCGGTGGCGCCGAGGGTAGAAAAGCTGTGCACGCGTTCCAGCCGTCCGTCGGTAAGGCGAAATAGAAGAGAGTCAAGGTCTGTCTTCGGCTCTTTTGGACTGCCGGTCAGGAAGTTGACGAGCACCAGGTGCAGCGCGCCATCGTGGAAAAATGAGGTAAACTCCCGGCCGCCCGGGCCGCTGAGCTTTTGCTGCAGCACAAAGGATCCTGCCTGCCAGCGGTAAAGCACGCTGTCACCCAGCAGGACAGCAAAGGCCAGATAACACTCGCCGGCATCGCGGAAGAAGTGGAAGGCTCGGCCGCTTTGCCCTTCCAGGGTCTGAACAGTGTCGAATAGATTTCCGTTCCAGCGCATGATGATGGACGGGGAGTGATGGTCGGCATACGCAAGATAATCCGCCCCATCGATCTCGAAGTGACTCCAGTTGTATCCCCATCCGGAGGGCACCGTCTGCAGCGGCACGAACGTGCCTCCGTCCCACTCGAAGATGATGGAGTCCTCGGGGTTCCGTGCGGTCGCCCCAGGAACCTTGACGCCCTGCGCCAAGGCCAGGAAATGGCGATCGCCAATGGTGAACGCGCGCCACTGCTTGGCTGCAAAGGCTGGGAAGTTCTGGAAAGGCTTAAACGCGATGCCGTTCCACTCGTACAACGTTGCGTTGGTATTAAGGTCATAGGGGCCGCTGCCGGAGCGTACTCCGCACGTGGCGAGGAAGGCTCTGCTGCCGATATGGAAGAACTCAGCATCCTCACCGCCAGGCACGGCCAGTTGCTTCCAGGGATGGAAGCCGCCATCGGTCCAGCGCAACAGCAGCATCGGGATATTGCTGTTGCCGCCGTTCATATACGCCGGTTCGCCAGGTTGGTCTTCAGCCATCTGTGGGATGGCCAAGATCAACTCACCGTCAAGCCGGAAAGGCAAAACGGCGCGGGCGCAGCTGGTATTCAGCTTTTGGATCAGCTCAAACTTCAATGCAGGGTCGGGGCTCATCACACGCTCACCTTCTGGGTTATCTCGCCAGCTATTATTGCGTCAGTGTTCATCAGTCCTGGTAGAAAAGTGTTTGTGGTCCATCCACCAAAATTTGCTTGCGAACCAATTCCTTCGGAGCCCAATCTGCCAGCAGATTGAGCAGTTCTCCCGTGTCGCGCTGTCCGTCAGGCAGGTGCGGCCAGTCCGAACCCCAAATCAGCCGGTCAGGCCGCGTGTTGACCAGCGCCCGGCCAAGCGGCGCCACAAAGTCCAGTCCGCGCTTTTTCGCGATCCTGTAGGGGCCGGAAAGCTTGATCCAGCATCTGCCATACTTCAGCACTCCAAGCAGACGCTCGAAGTCCGCCGCAGTCAGCCCTTCGGCCTCCAGCATGTACCCCATGTGGTCGATCACGTAGGTTTCTTCAAAGTCCGCAAGAAAGGGAAGTAGGTCGCGCACCACTGTACCTGGGGTATAGAACTGCAGGTGCCAGCCTCGCGGCGCGGTGCGCAGCGCCATCCGCTGAATGTAAGCGATGACTTCCTCGATCGGCCAATCGCGACGAGCGAAGAGGTCCAGTCGCAGGGCCCGCACCCCCAGCTTGTGAAAGCGGTCGAGCTCCGCATCCGACACATCGTCATCGATGCGCACAACGGCCCGGCAGCGTGAGCCGAGCCGTGTGAGCGTGTCCATTGTGAGCTGATTGTCTGCGCCGTAGAACGTGGGCTGCACCAGCACCATGCGCTCAATACCCAGGAACTCGCACATCGCGAGATACTTTGATACAGTGGCATCCGGGAATGTATACAGCGGGTTGGGAACGTGAGGGTAGCCGGGCTCAAAGACGTGAAAGTGCGAATCACAGGTTAGCGCAGGCACGGTAAACACGGGCGGCGTGTTGCTGCGTGCGTCTCGCATGGGACTGGTAGTCAGCATCTCCTGATCCATATCGAGGCCTCTTTCAGTTCTTCGCGGCCGCGGCTTTGCGCGTCTGCGTGTACCAATCGTTGAAGCGCGTGCTTCGCTGCTGTGCTGCTGTAAACAGCATGTCCGTGTCAGTCCCGGTCATCAGAAGCGGACATACCCCAAGCTCCATCAGCCCGGCTAAAATTTCCAGATCACCGACTCCTCCGAGCATCAGGAGCTTGCCGTGCTTCCGGCAAGCGTCCGCGGCAATCCGCACGTATCGCCGCAAGAGGGGATCCCCGTACTGGCCCGGGATTCCAAGCTCCGCGCAGAGATCGTTGGCGCCGATTGCGAGTAGGTCCACGCCCGGCAGGGCCGCGATTGCATCCGCTTGATCGATCGCGTCCGGAGTTTCGAGCAACACCTTCACCACCGTACTTTCGTCGAGCAGTGGGTTCAGTTCGCGTGCCGGCATCGGCCGCATCCCGAATTGAGGCACCATCGCCAGCTGCGAGCGCTGACCATGCGGCGGAAAACGGCAAGCCCGGCTGAAGGTCTCGGCCTCGGCCACACTCTCGACCCGTGGGGCGACGAGTCCGACTGCGCCGCCATCCAGCAGCCGGCCGATGATGCCATACTCTCGCTCCGGGATACGCACGAAGGGCGTCATGCCCAGGTCGCTGGCCGTGGCGCACATCTCTACCGCAAGCGCCACAGGCATGCTGCAGTGCTCAAGATCGACCAGAATGGCATGATGCCCCGTCGCTTTGGCGATGCGGACGACCTCGGAGGTGCGGCCGCCGCGGATGCCCATCATTAGAGTGGGCTCACCGGCGCGCAGGCGGTCCATCAAGGGATTTCTTCGTACTGCATCAGCCATGCTTCGCTCTCCTTGAGCACTTGTCGTTCATTGCGGTCCCTGGTAGGCGGAAGGGTGCATTTGCGTTCGAGCAGCCAGCACGGCAAACACGAGCGCGCTCAGCGTGCATGCATACGCAAACAACTTCACTGCATTCGAGAGACCGCCAAATCCGTGCGCCAGCGCGAGCACGAGAAGCGGGCTTAGAAACTGACCGAAGTAAAAGAAGGCCTGCCAGGTGCCTGTGCCGCTTCCGCGCAATCTCGCAGGGACGCCGGCCAAGGCCCAGCTAATCAGCGTGGGCAACGCCAGTCCGGAACCGACGCCCGTTACAGCCGCACCGGCGATGGTCGGAGCGTAGCCACGCGCGGCAGAAACGATGAAGAAGCCAACCGCGGAGAGCGTAAAGCTCAGGACCAGCTTGGCCTGATAACTCGCGCGGATAAGCCGGAAGAGAATTGCGCCTACTGGCATCGCGAGGGTGGCCAGTGCGGCACCCAGTCCAATCTGTTTCGGAGAGCGAATTCCGCGTTCCGTCAGCAGGAAGGACAGTTGCACCACGATAACGTAAAAAGCGATGCTTGCAAACGTGGTCACCAGACAGATGCTTAGCAGCTTGCCCCAGCGGAAGGGCGTAGCCTCAACAACCAAAACATCCGCAACAACTGGAGATCTCGACGCTTGCCGTGCCGGCTCCCAGATGAAAGCGGAGACCAGCGGGAGCAACACGAAACTAAATCCGTAGATGAAAAAGGTCTTACGCCAGCCTCCTTCGCCCAGAACTCCACCCAAAGCGACCGCGATCACCGCAATCACGTTGGACGAGCCCGTCTGAAGAGCAAACCAGCGCTCCCGCTCGCCGCCCGCGAAGTAATCGCCTAGAAGCGCGGTTCCGCAGGTGATGATCGCCGCCTCGGTGATGCCGACACCGGCGCGGGAAAGCACGATGGCCTGGAGTGAGTGCAGCCAGTGCGGAGCGATCCCAAGAAAGCCGTAGCAGAGCACGCCACTGAGCAGCACTCGTTTCTGCCCGATGCGATCCGCCAACAAACCGATGGGAGCCGCCATCAAGGCGATGAAGAGAGCAGGAAAGGTGGCGATCAATGACACGAGAAGAGGAGCGTTCGACGTGGTATGGAACTCAGCGCCAATTCGCGGAAGAATTGGGGAGATCACCGCAGCGCCCATTACCGCAAGCCAGGCAGTCGAAATAAGGACCACTCCTTGCAGGGAAGTGGGCGTTCGCGTCAGATTGCCGGCTGTGCTCATGTTTGCCATGCATCGCCTCGGGAAACAGTACAAGTCACCCAAACACTTATACAATATTCGCCCGGTAATGCAAATGTTCGCTTGTCGATGTCACCGGCACCCCGAAGGGCAGCTCCTCCGGGGAAGCGGTCTGATGAACTCCTCCGGAGTTGTAACTGCTGCGGGCAAACCGCGGATCTGCTTCAGAAGGGACAACACAGAGTCTGCAGCCAACTACAAGGGAGCCTTGATCAGAGGTTCCCTACAACGTCGTTCCGTTGCAGCAGGCTCTTTAACCGTCCGCCCAGCGGCGTCGTCTCCCCGCGTGAAGCATCGGATGGCCTTTCCGTTGTAAGCACCGTCGTTGCCCGCCTCTGGTAGAGACGAGCCGCAGCTCGGGCGGCCTCACCATCCCGCCGCCGGATCGCGTCCAACATCGCGAAACGCTCATCCGCAAGACGCGTCGCGCGACGCTTGCGTGTAATGTGATCGTCACCCATCATTTCAGTAGCGAGACCGATCTGGATGCTGGCCAAAAAACGGCAGATGGAAGCGAGCAGCGGATTGCCCGAAGCATCAGCGAGCACATCCAAAAAGCCCTTAAGGCTTTGCGAGATAGCCGCATTGGTTGTTGCCGCACTTATGTCTTCCAGCGCCTGCTGCATGGAGGCCATCTGCTCTTCGGAGGCGCGGCTTGCCGCCAGCTCAGCCGCAAAGCCGTTGACTGCGCCATACGTGGCCAGAACGTCGGCCACGCCTATACGTTCTACCTGGATGATGGAGCGCAGAGTCTCTGCCATCAACATGTTGATGTCGGCCGTTACGTAAGCGCCGCTACCGTGCCGCACCTCCACCAGATGCTCGGTCGCGAGTCCCCGGATGGCCTCCCGCACAGTATTTCCGCTTACCTGGTAGGCCGAGCAGAGTTCCTTCTCAGTGGGCAGCTTCGCCCCCCCGGCAAGCGCTCCGCTCAGAATGCGTTCTCGCAGCTCCGTCAGAACCTGATCCGCTGCAGTCGGGAAAGGCGTCCTAGACGGCCGCCAGTCGGCGACGGTAGGTTTTGGCATAGGCTGAAGTATAACTTGGCTGGCTCGAGAGACCATGGTCCAACCGGTGCAGAGCGCCCACTGCTCTATACTTTGCTCATTATGAAACGCAAACCGGCGGAGCCTTGGAAGCCTTCAAAAGGGATCATTCGCGGCAACGCAGCGGAGCAGGTGCTATCGGACGTTCGTGACCAGATTCTGAGCGGGCGATTTGCACGCGGCGCGAAGCTGCCGACGGAAAAGGAACTTGGGGCGGCTTACGGGGTCAGCAGCAACACCGTGCGCGAAGCCATCCGCGGCTTGGTCGCCGCGCACCTTATTGAGGTAAAACATGGCAGCGGCGCGTATGTAACGGCAAACGTCGATGACCTGATCGCTCGCTCGTTGTGGTCAATAATCAGGGTTGGCCGCATCCGGCTTGCGGACATCTTCGACACCTATGGCGCTTTCAACGGAGTCGCTGCCGAGCTTGCTGCTCAACATGCGACTCCCGACATGATCGCTGGGCTGCAAAAGGCGATCGATTCCATCAGCCAGGCCAGAACCACCCCGGCGCTCACGGCTGGCGTCCTTTGTTTTCTCGATCTACTCTCAGAAGCTGCGGGAAACCCCCTGCTTGCCACCTTCTGCCGCTTTCTCGGGCGCCTCCAGGTCGACCTGTTCAAGGAGCTGTCTGGTTCTTATGCATCACGGCGACGAAGCGCCAATCTGCTCCTTGACGAACGACAGGCCGTAGTCGACGCAATTCGGTTAGGCGATGCGAACGCGGCGCGGTTAGCCTCGGAGCGCTATCAGACTCGCGCACTCGCTTTGCTGACAGAACTGCTCCATGCCCATCCTTCCGCAAATCGAAGTGTGTCTCTGTCCAGTTTATTGTCAGCGGAGCTTGCGTTGTCATCAGAAGAACGAGAAACAGCATGATCCGCGAGGCCCTTTGTCCCTGAGTTACAGAAGGACGTTCAGTTCATCTTTGAAGGTCTCGAGCATGAAGGTAGAACGGACTTTCGCGACATCATGGTGACTATGGATGTCCCAGATCAGCTTGCGATATTCTTCAAGGTCGCGGGTGGCGATGCGTAGCATGAAATCAAAGTCTCCCGTAACCATATGGCAGCCGAGGACCTCTTTTCGTGCCGTCATGGACTTGACGAAGCCTTGTGCCACGTCGTGAGTGTGATTGTTGAGCGTGATCTCGGCAAAAGAGCCTAGCTTATAGCCAAGAGCGGTATTATCCTGCACGACGGTGTAGCGCAGCAGAATGCCGATTTCTTTGAGATGGTTCACCCGTCGGAGACAGGGTCCTGGGGTGAGTCCAATCTGATCGGCAAGCAGATTATTGGGGATATCTGCCTGCGTGTGCAACACTGCCAGGATTTTGCGATCCAGCGCGTCCAGTGAGACAAGAGAATCTTCTTTGCTCTGCGACTTTGCCATGGGGCAATAATATAGGGCGATCACAATACACTTTGCAACTTCTTTGGTTTTTCCGCGAAGAAGACGCAATAAATTGCTTTCTCGCCTTCCGCTCACCATCGGAGGTCGTTCTCAGATGTGCCAGCTCCTGTTCAATGCATTACCGCAATGATATAAACACTGAAAGACTTGGTGACTTTTGAAATGCCTTCCGGTGATGCACGTGAAGAGCGCGCCACGCAGTGGAAACGTTTCGCAGGCTTGCAGTCGCAAGATTAGGATTTTTTGAGAGCTAAGAGATAGCAATAGCGAAGATCACAACACTACGAGAAGCCATTGCCGAAGTCGTACAGGATGGCGATGAGCTTGCAATGGAAGGCTTTACCCATCTAATCCCGACGGCGGCGGGTCATGAGATCATCCGCCAGGGCCGACGGAATCTGCGACTCGTGCGCATGACCCCGGATATCATCTACGACCAGATGATCGGGGCCGGCTGTGCGAGCCACTTAACCTTTTCCTGGGGAGGCAATCCGGGCGTAGGCTCGCTCCACCGCTTCCGCGAGGCCGTCCAGAGCGGCTGGCCGCAGCCGCTGACGATCAGTGAGCACAGTCATGCGGATATGGCGGCGCGCTATCAGGCCGGCGCTTCAGGACTTCCGCTGGCAATCCTTCGCGGGTACGTCGGCTCTGACCTCCCGCAGCATAATCACTCAATCAAGTTCCTCACCTGTCCGTTCACCGGAGAAGAGCTGGCAGCAACGCCGGCGCTCAATCCTGATGTCGCGATTCTGCATGCGCAGAAAGCGGACCGCAAAGGAAATGTACTGATTGAAGGCCTCATCGGTGTGCAGAAAGAGTCGGCTCTGGCGTCGAAGAAGGTCATTGTGACGGTCGAGGAGATTGTTGACGATCTAGGCGCGTCGATGAACGCCTGCCTTTTGCCCTCATGGGTGTTGACCTTTGTGTGTGAGGTTCCCGGGGGAGCGCACCCCTCCTATGCGCACGGCTACTATGCGCGTGACAATGCATTCTGCAAACGATGGGACGCGATCTCAAAGGACCGCTCGACCTTTACGGAATGGCTTGATTGTCACGTTTATGGCACCAAGAACTTTGCAGAGTTTCGCAAATCGATCTCAAACGCAACGGCACACGCAACCAAGGGAGAACAGGCATGAGTGTGGCTGAAGCTCAGGTCGTATCTCAGCAAAGCGGCCAGGACTGGACCTCGTCCGAGATGATGACGATTGCGGCAGCACGCGGGCTGCGAGATGGCACGGTATGTTTTGTCGGCATCGGGATACCAAGCGCGGCTGCAAATCTGGCACGCCTGACCCATGCGCCCGAGGTCGTCCTGATCTACGAGTCGGGTGCCATCGGCGCGAAACCGCATGTGCTTCCGCTCTCCATTGGCGACGGCGAATTGGCCGATACCGCGGATGCGGTCGTGTCAGTGCCGGAGATATTTAACTATTGGCTTCAGGGTGGACGAGTTGATGTCGGCTTTCTGGGCGCGGCGCAGATCGATCGTTTCGGCAGGCTGAACACGACGGTGATAGGCGGCACCTATGAAGAGCCGAAGCTGCGGCTGCCTGGCGCCGGCGGAGCGCCCGAAATCGCAACCTCGGCCAAAGAGGTCTGGATCGTGCTGAAGCAAAGCAGGCGCAGCTTTGTGAGCGAGCTCGGGTTCGTGACGACCTCGGGCTTTGTCACCAACCCGGTCGCCAATCCCCGCGCGCATGGACGCGGACAGACCACAGTGATTTCTGACCTGGGCGTCCTGCGCTCAGACCCGGAGACGCATGAGTTGGAACTCGTGGCTCTGCACCCCGGCGTGGAGTTGCAGCAGGTGCTCGACGCAACCGGCTGGCCCTTGAAGGTAGCCTCGGCACTTGTGCAAACGCCTGAGCCGACGGTGGAGGAACTGAGTATTCTGCGCGACCTGCAGGCGAGAACCTTGGCGGCGCACGGCGGCGAAAGCGCGACCGAATAGGAGCGAAGAGGTGATGTCCTTCCCGATGAACGACGCCCTGATCTGTGACGCGGTGAGAACGCCGTTCGGACGCTTTGGCGGAGTCCTGGCAGGCGTGCGTCCAGACGATCTTGCAGCCGTAGCGTTGAAAGCCCTGCTGAGCCGCAACGGCGCTCTCGACCCTGCGGAGATCGACGACGTGATCCTCGGATGCGCCAATCAGGCAGGCGAGGATAACCGCAATCTGGGCCGGATGGCTGCCCTGCTTGCGGGGCTTCCCGACAGCGTGCCCGGTTCCACAATCAATCGCCTGTGCGGCTCCAGCATGGATGCGGTCGCGGTGGGAAGCCGCGCTATCCGCAGCGGCGAGGCGCATGTGATTCTAGCGGGTGGTGCGGAAAGCATGTCGCGTGCGCCCTACGTGATGGGCAAGGCGGATACACCGTACGCCAGAACGCAAAGGATCGAAGACACGACCATGGGCTGGCGCTTCATCAACCCGCTCATGCGGGCCGCTTACGGCGTCGACACCATGCCCGAGACCGCAGAGAACGTAGCGGCGGAATACGGCATCAGCCGCGAAGATCAAGACCGATTTGCGCTGCGCAGTCAGCAGCGTGCGGAGGCGGCGCGGCTTGGCGGATGGCTCTCCAACGGGCTTGTGCCGGTCCATGTGGCTCAGAAAAAAGAGACCCTCACGATAGAAGCAGATGAACAGCCCCGTCCCGAAACAACGCTCGCGGGCCTGAGTGCATTGAAGCCGGTGGTGCGGCCGGAGGGCACGGTGACGGCAGGGAACGCCTCCGGTATCAATGACGGAGCCTCCGCCTTGCTGCTCTCGAGCGAGGAGGGTGCGAAGCGGAACGGGCTTACGCCGCGGGCCCGCATCGTCTGCTCGGCGGTCGCTGGTGTGCCTCCGCGCCTCATGGGCATCGGTCCCGTACCGGCCACGCGTAAGGCGCTCGCGCTGGCAGGCCTGGAGATCGCGCAGATGGATGTGATCGAGCTGAACGAAGCGTTCGCCGCTCAGGCGCTGGCTGTTCTGCGGCTGCTTGGCGTAGCGGACGATGCGCCCCACGTCAACCCCGGTGGAGGAGCGATCGCGCTCGGCCATCCGCTGGGCGCAAGCGGCGGAAGGCTGATCCAGGCGGCGTTGCTGTCGCTGGAGCGAAGCGGCGGTCGGTACGGCCTGTGCACCATGTGCATCGGAGTCGGCCAGGGTATCGCAACCATTATCGAGCGACAGTGAGCCAAAGACGGAGCGAAGCATGAGTCAAGCGGATTATCGCAAGTCGTACCCGGGCACGCAGCCGGCGTATCGTCATGCACCCTATGTTTCATCACTCAAGCGTGCGCCGCTGCAAGCGCCTGTCGCGATCCCGCAGACACTTTCCGAGCAGACCGGACCGCTGTTTGGCCGGGACGAAGTCCATCGCGGTGAGTGCGATTTGACGCTCCAGCACGGTGGCGGCGAAGCGCAAGGGCAGCGCATCGTGGTCACCGGCCGGGTGCTGGATGAGAACGCGCGTCCGGTGCCGCATACCTTGATCGAGCTCTGGCAGGCCAACGCCGCCGGGCGCTACCTGCACGCGAACGACACGCATAACGCTCCCCTGGATCCCAACTTCAGCGGAGAGGGCCATACCCTGACTGACGAGCAGGGACGCTATCGCTTTGTCACCATCCGGCCGGGCAGCTATCCATGGCGAAACCATTACAACGCATGGCGTCCCGCGCACATTCACTTTTCGGTCTTTGGGCCGGCCATGGCGACCCGGCTCGTGACCCAGATGTACTTCCCAGGCGACCCCATGCTTCCCTTCGATCCAATCTTCAACTGCACCGAAGATGAGAAGGCACGCAACCGGCTGATTGCCCACTTCGACTGGGAATCCACCGTGCCGCTCGAGGCAATCGGCCACCGCTTCGACATAATCCTGCGCGGACGTGACGCAACGCCAACCGAAGATGTGCGAGCCCACGCCGGAGCCCACCGATGAGCCTGCAGATGAGCACCTGGCAAACTGTCGGCCCATTTTTTCGCATCGGCCTGGAGCGCCTCTTCGAGGCTGATATTGCCGGACTGGACGCGGCAGGCGAGCGCATCGCGATCGAAGGACGCCTGCTGGATGGAGACGGTGTGGCGATTCCGGACGCGGTAATTGAGATATGGCAGGCGAACGCGCATGGCAAGTACGCCCATCCGGCGGACACTCAGGGTAAGCCGGTGGAAACAGGATTCCGCGGCTTCGGCCGACTGCCTACGGACGAGCAAGGATGCTTTCGCTTCACCACCATCAAGCCCGGCCCGGTTCCAGGCCTGAACGGCGAAGCTCAGGCTCCGCACCTGGTTATCGGCCTAATGATGCGTGGATTGCTGCGCGGTCTTTTTACCCGCGCCTATTTTCCTGACGAGCCGCTCAACTCGTCCGACCACGTGCTCAACTGCATTGAGCCGTACCGACGGGCCACGCTGATGCTCCGCCCGTCCTCCGAACACGCCAACCTGTACACATGGCAGATTCACATGCAGGGAGACCGCGAGACGGTCTTCCTCGACTTCTAGGAGCCTTGTGACCATGGCTCATCTTTTCGATTCGCTGTTCGGCGTTCCAGTTCTGCGAGATATCTTCAGCGAGCGCAACTTCGTCGCTTCCATGCTGCGGTTCGAGTCTGCGCTGGCGCGAGCCGAAGGCAGCACCGGGATCATTCCCCAAGCCTCGGCGCAGAGCATTGCCGCTTGTTGTGAGGCTGACAGGTTCGACCTTGACGCGCTTGCGGAAGCTGCTGTGTCCGATGGCAACGTGCTGATCCCGCTGGTGCGGCAACTGACGGAGCTGGTGCGCACGCAGGCACCGGAAGCTGCCAGCTACGTGCACTGGGGAGCGACCAGCCAGGACGTACTCGACACGGCACTGGTGCTGCAACTGCGCGATGCGCTCGACTGGTTCACGCAGGCAATGGATGAACTCTGCCACCTACTTGCCGAACAGACGGAATCTCATCGCCATACGCTACTCGCCGGACGAACCTGGATGCAGCATGCGGTCCCGATCACCTTCGGACTGCGCTGCGCCGGCTCGCTGGACACGATGATGCGGCACCGCGCCCGGCTTGCGGAACTTCGGTCGCGCTTGCTGGTGGTGCAGCTTGGAGGCGCCGCCGGAACACTGGCCTCGCTGGGAGCCAATGGCGAGGTGGTCTCGCGGGCGTTGGCTGAAGCTCTTCAGCTTCAGGAGCCGGACCTGCCCTGGCATACTCATCGTGATCGCCTGGCGGAACTCGCAACGACGCTGGGCCTGCTGACCGGCACGCTGGGCAAGATGGCGCGCGATCTTGCGCTCGGCGCGCAAACTGAGATAGGCGAGATCAGCGAGGGAGCTGGACAGGGCGGCTCCTCCACCATGCCGCACAAACGCAACCCGGTCGGCGCTGCGGTCGTGCTTTCAAGCGCTATGCGCGTCCCGGGTTTGGTGGCGACTATGCTTGCGGCGATGGTTCAGGAGGGAGAGCGAGGCCTGGGCGGGTGGCATGCCGAGTGGGAAACGCTGCCCGAGATCATCGTGCTCACCGGAGGCGCGCTCGAACGCATGAAGGCGATGGTTCGCGGACTTGCGGTGCACTCAAGCGCCATGCACGAAAATCTAGACAGGACACATGGCCTGCTGTTGGCGGAGGCCGTCAGTCTGAAGCTTGCGGAGAAGGTCGGGCGTGATCGTGCGCACCATCTGCTCGCCTTGGCTTCGAAGCGGGTTCTCGACCAGGGCGGCACGCTGGCCGAAGCGACGGCAGCCGACGACGCCATCGCACAGCACCTCACTGCCGAAGAGCGCGCCCGTCTGCTCGATCCCGCGCTCTACCTGGGTTCGACGAACCGCTTCATCGACGCTGTGCTCGCACGCTACGCAGCCAGCAAGCCAACGACGGGGGGAGGCTGCTGATGCCTGAGCTTTACCTAAATGGCACACACCTGCACTACGAAGACGACGGCGATCCGCAAGCACCTGCTCTGCTGCTGATCAACTCGCTTGGAACCGACTGCACCATGTGGATGCCGCAGATTCCAGCGTTCGCCCGAAGCCTTCGTGTCGTGCGTTTCGATACGCGCGGACAAGGTGCTTCGGAGGTCACGCCCGGACCGTACACTATCGCACAGCTAGCCGCTGACGTGATCGGGATACTCGACACACTGAAACTGGCGCACACATCTGTCTGTGGGCTCTCCATGGGCGGATTGATCGCGCAGCACCTCGCGATTCACGCTCCACAGCGCGTAGACCGCCTAATACTGTGTTGTACGGCGGCCCGCATTGGAACTCCGGAGTCGTGGAATAGCCGCATGGCCGGCGTGGAGGCAGACGGCGGTCTCGCCGCACTGGTACCGGCGATCCTGGAACGCTGGTACACAGCCGGCTTCCGTGCGAGAAGCAGCGGTGAGGTGGAACGCACCGCATCCATGCTGCGGGCCATTGATGCCCAGGGCTATCTCGCCAACTGTGCCGCCATTCGCGATGCGAATTACCTGTCCCAACTAGCGCTGATTCAGGCGCCCACGCTCGTTGTTTGTGGGTCGGCTGACACAGTCACACCCCCTGACGATGCCGCCGTTCTTGCACAGGGTATTCGACGGGCCGTCCAGGTAACGCTTGATGCCGCGCACTTGGCCAACGTGGAACAACCTCATGCCTTCAATACAGCCGTACTGAGCTTTCTGCAGGGGAAGGAACCCAGGACCATGGATGAGCAGGAACGCTACAGGCAGGGGCTTCAGGTGCGACGTGCCGTGCTCGGCGAGGAGCATGTCGAGCGCTCACTGAGCCGCTTGACAGGGTTCAACGAAGATTTTCACAATTTCATCACCCGCTACGCTTGGGGCGAAGTCTGGACGCGTCCTCAGTTGCCGCGGCATACGCGCAGCCTTCTGACGCTGGCGATGATGGTGGCGCTCAACCGAGAGCAGGAGTTCAAGCTGCACATCGCCGCGGCTTTCCGCAACGGCGTCACGCGCGACCAGATCAAGGAAGTGCTGCTGCAGACGGCCATCTATTGCGGCCTGCCTGCGGCTAACAGCGCCTTCCACTGGGCAGAAGCTGCCTTCGCCGCTCTGGATGCCGAGCAGGCCGCCGTACACAACTCAACCCAGGAAACAGAGGAAAAATGATGAAGATACGCTCACAGGTAGGGATCATCGGAGCCGGTCCGGCAGGGTTGATGCTCGCCCATCTTCTTCGCCAGCAAGGCATCGACTCTGTGGTGCTGGAGCATCGCAGCCGCAGCTATGTGGAAGGCCGCGTCCGTGCCGGCGTGCTCGAGCAGGGCACGGTCGACCTGCTGAACAGCCTCGGCGTGGGACAACGCATGCAGCAGCAGGGACTTGTGCACCACGGCATTGAGCTAGGCTTCAACCACCAGCGTCACCGCATCGACATGAGTGCGCTCACAGGCAGTTCAGTCACTGTGTATGGGCAGCATGAGGTGGTAAAGGATCTGATTGGGGAGGCTTGCGCGGTTGGCATGCCGCTCTACTTTGACGTGGCAAACGTAAGCATTCACGGCCTGGAGACGAAGCAGCCGTCGATTCGATTTGAGAAGGATGACGTTGCCTCCGAGCTGCAGTGCGACTATATCGCCGGGTGCGACGGCTTCCATGGAACCTGCCGGCCTTCCGTTCCGGAGGGCGTTCTCGCCACTTTCGATCGGGTCTATCCCTTCTCCTGGCTCGGCATCCTGGCGGAGGCGCCACCCTCGCAGGATGAGCTCGTCTACATGAATCATGAGCGTGGGTTCGCGCTGTTCAGCATGCGCTCCCCCACCGTCACCAGGCTCTACCTGCAGTGCGAGAACGACGAAGACATTCAGCAATGGTCCGATGACCGCGTATGGAGCGAGTTGATGCTGCGTCTGAGCTCGAGTGATGGATGGAAGCCGAACGAGGGCAAGCTGCTCCAAAAAAGCATCACCCCGATGCGCAGCTATGTCACCGAGCCGATGCAGTACGGCTCGCTCTTTCTCGCCGGCGATGCTGCGCATATCGTTCCTCCCACCGGCGCCAAGGGCATGAACCTTGCCATCTCCGATGTGGCCGTGCTTGCGCGTGCCCTGACAGCGTTCTATCTGCGGAACGACACCGGATGGCTTGATCGATACTCCGAGCAGTGTTTGCGCCGCATCTGGAAGGTGCAGCGCTTCTCCTGGTGGATGACCTCCATGCTGCACCAGATACCGGGTGCAAGCGCGTTCGACCAACGGCGCCAGATCGCTGAACTCGACTATGTCACGTCCTCGGTCTCCGCAGCCAAATCTCTCGCCGAGAATTACGTGGGGCTTCCGATGGAGTAAATGAACACGCCTACTACTGGCTTTGGCAATCGAAAACAGCAATTGTCCTGGATGACGCAATAACGTGCGAAGAACAAGGTCTATGAAGGGTAAGTTTGCAATCCCATGATCGGTAGCCTGTGAAAACATTGCTTTGCGGTGGTCAGCGGTGCAATGAACACATCAGTACCTGACGCGAGCTACATGGAAGGGAGGGCGGGGACGATGCAAAGTATGCACGCACTTCTATGCCATGCGATCGACTACGCAGGCCTGTTTCCGCCCGCGTCGCTCGATCCTCAACGTTCCATTGAAAACTATGCCTCATACCGCTGCGGCGAAGACGCGTGGGCGCTCGGCAACCTGATTTTGCCCATCTCCGCACTGGCGGACTTTGAGCAGCGAACCGGCGCTGCCGACCTGCCGGTCAGCGTGGTGCTCGGCGCCGCGCCAGAGCAGGACCTGCAACAGATCAGCCACAGATCGAAACCTTACCAGCTCTTCGAGTGCAAGCTGTCGGCTATGGAGCGTATTGCGCCTATCATGAACCGGCTTCCGGCAGGCGCCCGCATCTTCTTTGAGGTGGAGTTAAGCAGCGCTTCTTCCGACATGCTCTCCGCGATTCAAAGCGCCGGCGCTTTCGCAAAGATCAGGACCGGCGGCGTTGTTGCGTCGGCTATTCCTTCGTCGATGGATGTGGCGCGCTTTCTCTCGCAGTGTGCACGAGCTCGACTTCCATTCAAAGCGACCGCCGGACTGCACCACCCCGTGCGCAGCCAGTCCAGGCTTACCTACGAAGAGCGACCTCCGATGGGAACGATGCACGGGTTCGTGAACGTCATCTTCGCGGCTGCGCTTCTCTATTTTGGTGCCTCCGAAGCAGAAGCCTGCGCGGTGCTTGAAGAGACCGAGCCTCAGGCCTTCGCATTTCACTCCGATGGCTTGCGTTGGCGCAACTGCAGCTTGACAACGGAACAGCTTGCCGACGCTCGCAAAGACTTCTTCATGGGGTTTGGCTCGTGCTCATTTGTCGAACCGACCGAAGAGAGCAGGGCTCTCGGGTGGATCGTATGAATCAAGGCGCGCCTGCCGGTCAGAGCTGGGTCGAATCCGCCAATGAGCCGGGATGCGGCTTCCCTCTGCAGAATCTCCCCTACTGCGCTTTCATGGCTGCAGATGAGGTCCATTTGGGACTGGGCATCGGGTCAAGCATCCTTGATCTGCACCGGCTCAGCAGCGAGGGTCATCTTTCGTCGCTCAGTCGCTCGGTGCAGTCTGCATGCCTTCGGTCGACGCTCAACACCCTGATGGAGTGCGGGCCCGAGGCATGGATAGAACTTCGCAACGCCTTAACCTCCTGCCTTGTCGCAGGCACGCCGCAGCCCCTGCGCGACACCCTCCGCCATCTTCTGGTTGCAAGGGAAGGCGTACACTTTGCCCCGCCAGTCCGGGTAAACGACTACACCGACTTCTACGCGTCGATCGAGCACGCGACCAATGTCGGTCGGCTCTTCCGGCCCGATCAGCCCCTCCTGCCGAACTATAAGTATGTTCCTATCGGCTATCACGGACGCGCCTCTTCGCTTGTCCAGAGCGGCACGCCGATCATTCGTCCGCATGGCCAGGTCAAGACACCGGCCAGCGATTCGCCGGTCTTGCGGCCCTGTACGCAGCTGGATTATGAGCTTGAAGTTGCCGCGTACATTGGGCGGGGCAATTCACTCGGTATGCCGATTCCAGCGTGCCGGGCTGAGGAGCATCTCTTCGGCTTTTCGCTGATGAATGACTGGTCGGCTCGCGACATCCAGTCCTGGGAATACCAGCCGCTCGGGCCATTCCTGGGCAAGAACTTTGGCACCAGCCTGTCGCCATGGGTCGTCACTAGGGAAGCACTGCTTCCTTTCCGTGTGGCTCGTGCGGCTCGTGCGGAGGGGGATCCGGCACCGATGGCTTATCTCGATGACAGCGGCCTGGGATGTGAGCCGGCCATCGACATGACCTTGGAGGTGTACCTCTCAACCGCGCTCATGCGCGCACAGGGCATGGACCCGCGCCGCATCAGCAGCAGCAACCTTCGCCACCTCTACTGGAGCTTCGCCCAGATGATTGCACACCACACCGTCAACGGCTGCAACCTGAATGCCGGTGACCTGCTGGGCAGCGGCACCGTTTCCGGTGCTACGCCCGGCTCGGAGGGCAGCCTGCTCGAAATGACGCGCCGCGGCCAGACACCCGTTGCGTTCGAAGACGGCCAGAAGCGCACCTTTCTCGAAGATGGAGATGAGGTCATCCTGCGCGGCTTCTGCGAACGCGAAGGTTTGCCACGCATCAGCCTGGGTGAGTGCCGCGGCACTGTGCAGCCCGCCATTACTTTCCCGTAACACGAACCGCATCACTCTTCTAAAGGAGATTCCATGGCAACTGCCGTTCAAATACCTACCGCGGTACAGACTGAAGATTTTCTTCCGCTCAAGGGCACCGACCACGTAGAGTTCTGGGTCGGCAACGCTCGCCAAGCCGCCTACTTCTATCGCGGCACATTTGGGATGAAGCTGGTGGGCTATGCCGGACCGGAGACCGGTGTGCGCGACCGGGCCAGCTACGTTCTGCAGCAGGGCAAGGTACGCTTCGTTCTTACCACGGCGCTTCGCACCGACTCCGAGATTGCACGTCACGTCAACGTGCACGGCGACGGCGTTCATTCCATCGCGTTGTGGGTTGATGACGCACGCCAGTCGTGGCTCGCGACCACGGCACGCGGCGCCAGGTCTGCACAGGAGCCGATCGAAACCGAAGACGAGTTCGGCAAGGTGGTTACCTCCTCCATCCATGCCTACGGCGATACGGTGCATACCTTCGTCGAGCGCACCGGCTACACCGGCGCCTTTATGCCCGGCTACAAGGCAATGCCGGAGGACACGATCGCCAAGCCCTGCGGCCTGATCCACATCGATCATTGCGTGGGCAACGTCGGCTGGAACGCGATGAATGAGTGGGTCGACTTCTATGCGAAGGTGATGGGCTTCGGACTCTATCAGCACTTCGACGACAGTGATATTTCGACTGAGTACTCCGCATTGATGTCGAAGGTGATGGCCAACGGCAATGGATATGTCAAGTTCCCCATCAATGAGCCGGCGGAAGGAAAACGCAAAAGTCAGATTGAGGAATACCTTGACTTTTACGGCGGACCCGGTGTCCAACACATTGCTCTTGCAACGAACGACATCCTCGCCACGGTCTCTCACCTGCAGGACCAGGGACTGGAGTTTCTGACTGTGCCGCACAGCTACTATACGGAGCTGCAGGCGCGTGTCGGCACCATCGATGAGCCGGTAGATGAGCTCGAGAAGCTCGGCATCCTGGTCGATCGCGATAACGAGGGATACATGTTGCAGATCTTCACCCGTCCGGTAGAAGACCGGCCCACGGTCTTCTACGAGATCATCCAGCGCAAGGGTTCCAAATCCTTCGGCAAGGGGAACTTCAAGGCCCTGTTTGAGGCCATCGAGCGCGAGCAGGACCTGCGCGGGAACCTGTAGGCTAGCGGCTGAGTCCTGCAAGCACACGGACGCGGATGCAGAATACAGCCTGCATCCGCGGTGGCGTTGCGGTACGCGTCTTATCTTCGGCAAATTAGGTGCAAGCGATGCTCTCCACATTGAAAAAGATAGAAACGATGGAGTCGCCGGCGTCGGCCGCCGCTCCCGCTAGCGGCGCAGGACTGACAGCAGGCTACATGGCGGGTTTTGGTAACGGCTTTGAAACCGAGGCTCTCCCCGGCGCCCTGCCAGTCGGTCGCAACTCGCCGCAGAAGTGTGCCTATGGGCTTTATGCGGAGCAGATCTCAGGCTCGCCCTTCACCGCCCCGCGCAAGTCGAACGAGCGTTCATGGCTTTATCGCATACGGCCTACAGCGGCCATCTGGAGCAAGTTCCGTAAAGTAGAGCACAGCCTCTGGCGAACCGCTCCCTCCCCGGAGGCGGAGCTGCCACCGGCTCCCTTGCGTTGGGACCCGATGGACTTGCCGCAGGAGACGCTCTCTTTCATCGAGGGCATTCGCAGCATAACCACTGCCGGGGATGGCAATGCGCAATGCGGCATGGGAGCGCATCTTTACTTCGCCACGCGTTCCATGCAGGATGAGTACTTCTACAATGCTGACGGCGAGATGCTGATCGTGCCCCAACTTGGCGGCTTGCGCTTTTGCACTGAGTTCGGCATCATCGAGGTTTCGCCCGGCGACATCTGTGTGATTCCTCGCGGAGTCAAGTTCCGCGTCGAACTCCTCGACGAGAAGGCTCGGGGCTATCTCTGCGAAAACTACGGCGCTGCCTTAAGCCTGCCGGAACGAGGCCCTATCGGGGCCAACTGCCTGGCCAACCCGCGAGACTTTCTCACGCCTGTGGCGGCCTACGAAGATCGCGATGCTCCCTCAATCTTGACAGTCAAGTGGGGAGGTAAGCTCTGGACCTCCGCGATTGAGCACTCACCCCTCGACGTTGTCGCCTGGCACGGAAATTATGCACCGTACAAGTACGACCTGCGAAGATTCTCGCCGGTCGGTCCCGTGCTGTTCGACCATGCCGACCCTTCCATCTTCACCGTTCTGACTTCACCCTCCGAGACGCCTGGGACTGCAAACATCGACTTCGTCATCTTTTCAGATCGTTGGCTCGTTGCAGAAGACACGTTTCGACCGCCTTGGTATCACATGAACATCATGAGCGAGTTCATGGGCCTTGTCTACGGAGTTTATGACGCGAAGACCGGTGGTGGCTTCGCTCCCGGCGGCATCTCTCTGCACAACACGATGCTTCCGCACGGTCCTGACGTGGACGCTTTCGAGAAGGCGAGCAACGCCGCTCTTGCCCCGCACAAGCTGGAAGGTACGCTGGCTTTCATGTTCGAGACGCGCTTCCGTCAATGCGTCACTCCCTATGCGGCGAACCATCCAGCCTTGCAAAAGGATTACTCCCGCTATGGCGGACGTCTTTTGAAACACTTCAACTTTGATCACTTGGCGAAGTAAGCTACATCGCAAAGCATTGGCGTCGCTAGGGTATAGAGAATTGAGCGCAGCGTCACGAAGCAGCATCGGGTCTCCATCCGAGACAAGTGTGCTAGCCCACGGTCGCGAGGTCTGCCACTTGGTTTGGGCAGTCGCGCTCTCACATATCAATGGAGGAAAGAACCGCCCTGCTCCGCGATTGCTCGTACTTTGCTCCCTCACGATCTCGTGTACAGCTTCAGCGGCCGAGTTAGCCTGATTGATCTCGTCCATTCCGCTCAGACGCAGCAGTTTGGACCAGTCTACCGTGCGACGATCGGTACAAGCCCGCAGGCGAAGCCTGAGCGATCAGCTGTCCAATTAATCAGGCAGCAAGCGCGTATTGTGTCACTCAAAGAACTAACACTGGTATAGCCGATTTCGCTCAGGCGAATGCCAGGACGACCGCTCCGACGGTAATGAGGCCGCCGCCTAGAATCTTCATCGGCGTGAGGGTTTCGCCCAGGAAGAGCCACGCCAGCACGATGACCAGCACCACGCTCAACTTGTCCACGGGTGCGACGCTCGAGGCTGGGCCGAGTTGAAGTGCGCGGAAGTAGCAGAGCCAGGAAAGTCCGGTCGCCATGCCGGAGAGCACGAGAAAAAGCCAGCTTCGGCGGCTGATCTCGCCGAGCGCATGATGTTTTTCGAGCCCGATGGCGATCGCCCATGTGAATACCAGGACGACGGTCGTGCGGATCGCCGTGGCGAGGTTGGAATCGATGCCGGCGATGCCGACCTTCGCGAGAAGGGCCGTCGCCGCGGCAAAGACGGCGGAGAGAAGAGCCCATGCTAACCAACTGCCCGGCCACGTCATCGTTCCATCCTACCTGTCGCCCGCGCTTGACTTCGCACCCGTGCCAACGTACACCGGAGCTATGATCTCTCGTCTCGCCCCTGCTTTTCTGGCTGTCGGTGCACTGCTTTCCGCGCAGGCTTACGCTCAGACTTCCGCGTCAAGCGCGAAGCTGCCCACGCTTTTCGTCGTGGGCGATCTTCCGGCGCAGGCTACGGCGAATCTCTTTGACCCCGCGCACCTGAACGTCACGTTTTCGGTCGCTTCCGGCCAGACGACGCGCGCCTACATCAACTCCGGCGCTTGGGACAGGCTGCTCGGGCAGATCAAGCCGGGCGATCTCGTGCTGCTGGAGTTTGCGCCGGCCGGTCTTTCGGCCTCAGACCGCTCCGCCGCTACGCGCATCCTGCAAGGCATCGGCGATGGCACCTTTGACTATCTCGACCCGGGCACGCAGAAGTTAGAACTCGTGCACAGCTATGGCTGGTACCTGCGTCGCATGGTCGTGGATACGATCAATCATGGCGCGAGTCCGATTCTGTGTGCGCCGCCGTCGTCTTCTCAGACAAGCACGATCGTTCCCACGGCAGCCGAACCGACAGCCGGAGATTGGACCCAGGCCATCGCAACCGAGCAGCGTGTGCCGTTCGTGAAGCTCACGGACGCGGGTCTCCGCGTTGGGCTTGAGGCTCTGCAGCCAGATCCGCTGGCGCCTTACCTGCTGAAGAAGTAAGAGATGGGTCCTGCCGGACGGCCTGCTGCGTGGAGGGCCGTCAGTTCGTTACTTGTATACGGGTGGTGGCGGGTGTCGAATGCAACAATCCGAGCGTTGTTCGGCGTGTGCCGTCTTTCCGTTAGAGTGTGGCCTTTTCGAGATCCACGTTCATCCACTCGCCGCGCTCAATCCCACCTCGAATCTGCGCGGGCGTCCGTCCCTTTTTCGTCTGCTCGTACGCGTACACCGCCTCCTTCATGCAGGTTGAGCACGCCGCTCCATGCGTGCTCTCAAAGCAGGAGTGCAGCGAGTTGTGCCCCATCTCGCGGTCGCACCGGCAGTAGCAGGGCTGCTGATGCAGCACTGCGGGAATCTTGGCTGCAATCTTATACGCCGTGATCTGGTATGCGTGGGCAAAGTACGGTCCCGTCAGCTGTGTTCCGCTCATCACCGCCGGCAGGGGACGGCTCGGAGCCATTGCGTTGTAGGAGGGAACATCCTCCGCCGGGTTCGACCATTGCGCGGATGCCGCCAAAGCCACCAGTCCGAGCGCCAAGGAGCTCATCAGCTTCTTCATATCCGCCATCATAACCTCTTTTAAAGCAAAAAAGGACGGCATGAACGGTCCTTTGTCCATGCCGGGAGGCCAGTGACGCAACTTGCTTCAGCCTCGCTCACCGGAAGCCCCGGGTGGCTGAAAACTTGTGCGAGCGGCGTGTTCTCGCTCGACTTCTCAGAGCATAGCACCGAGTAAAGAGAAAATCTACTCAAATCCATATTCTCTTCCTTTATAGATACCCTTTTTCATCGGGAAAGTTGCGCAGCGAGCGTCGGTCAACTGAAAAAGTGCGTTAGCTTGCGCTAAGAAACAATCGCCGGCCGGCAGAGCGTTGTCGAGGCACCGGACCGGGCCATGACCCGAGTCTCTTCGCACAGGTCGCGCCAGACCTGGGTGGGAACGCTCATGAACACGTCGACGATCACCGGATCGAACTGCCGCCCGGCGCAGCGCCTGATCTCCTCGCGTGCGTCTTCGAAGCTGGCACCCTTGCGATACGGCCGGTCGGAGGTGATTGCGTCCAGCGTGTCGGCGATGGCGAAGATTCGCGCGCCCAGCGGGATGCCGTCGCCTTTGAGACCGCGCGGATAGCCGCCTCCGTCAAAGCTCTCCTGATGCGCCAGCACGATTTCGCTTGCCTCCCGCAGGAAGGGAATCTTGCTTACGATCGCGTACCCCTGGTTACAGTGTTCGCGCATGATGGTCGTCTCCGCGGGATCCAGCTTGCCGGGCTTCAACAGCACGCTGTCCGGCGTCGCAATCTTTCCGATGTCGTGCAGAAACGCGCCCCGCGCAATCGTCCGCAAATCATCGGCGTTCATTCCTATCTCGCGTGCCAGCGCGGTTGTGTATGCGGTCACCCGCTTGCTGTGTCCTTCGGTTTCAGCGTCGCGCAGGTCCAGCGCGTCCCCCATCGCTTCAAGAGTGATGTCGTAGCTGCGTTCCAAATCCCGCATCGTCTCACGCAGGCGCTCCGTGCGCGCCTGCACCATCTCTTCCAGGCTCTGCCGATAGATGGCGTTCTGCTTCTTCAGCCGTCCATACTCGACCGCGCGCTCCACGACGCTCAGCAACTGGGTCTTGCCAAAGGGCTTGAGCAGGTAGTCGATCGCGCCACGCCGAAAGGCGTTGGTCGCCACGTGAATATCATGAACCGCGGTCACCATGACGACGGGCATTCCCGGATGATCCATGCCGATCCGGTCCAGCAGCCCAAAACCGTCTGCTTCCGCCATCATCACGTCTGAAAGCACCAGGTCGAAATCTTTGCTTTCGGCCAGCCGCTGCAGCGCTTCCTCGGGTCGCGTCGCGCACACGGCCACGTAGCCGCTATGCTCCAGCAGTGCGCACACCAGGCCGCTGACGGACTCCTCATCATCGACAACCAGAACCTTCTTCCCAGACATTCGGCGACCTCTTACGCCTCCAAACCGTTCCACCCGCGGAAACGTGGGGCCCGCATCCCTTATCGGCGCAGTCCAAGGCTTCAACAGTCCTGCTCGGGCCGCCGCCTGCGCGACGCCCAACCCTCCTTATTCACCTGCCGCGAGCGCCCTACCGCCAGCGACCCCGGCGGCACCTCCAGTGTCACGCAGGAGCCGGCGGCGACGTAGCTGCCCTCGCCCAGCGTTACGGGAGCCACCAGCGTTGAATCCGAGCCGACGAAGACGCCATCGCCGATGCGCGTCAGGTGCTTATGCACCCCGTCATAGTTGCAGGTAATCGCCCCCGCGCCGATGTTCACTCCAGCGCCAATCTCCGCATCGCCCAGGTAGTTCAGGTGGTTTGCCTTGGAGCCTTTGCCGAGTGTGATCTTTTTGGTCTCGACAAAATTGCCCACATGCGCGCCTTCGCCGATGCGGCTCTCCGGGCGCAGATGCGCGTATGGGCCGAGCACCGCGCCATCGGCGATCTCCGCACCGTCCATCACGCAGCCGTTGCGCACCAAGACGCCGTCGCCCAGTACGGAGTTCTGCACCACGGAATACGACCGCACCCGGCAGTCTGAGCCGATACGTGTGTCGCCCAGCAGCTGCACAAAGGGCTCGATGATCGTGTCCGGGCCGACGGTCACGCTCGCATCGATCACACAGGTGTCCGGCCGAAAGATAGTGACGCCCCTCGCCATCAACCCTCTGGCCGCGACGGACCGCATGGCCTGATCCAGATGCATCATCTCGGCGATAGTGTTTGCTCCTAGCACCTCGTCGACGCTCTCCGCCTGCACCGCAACCACGCGCTCACCAGCCGCCACCAGCTTCGCGGCAACATCCGTGAGGTAGAACTCTCCATGGACGTTATCGCTGGACAGGGTATCAAGCTGGGCGAAGAGCGCCCGAGTGCGGAAGCAATAGATGCCGGAGTTGATCTCCGGCGCTCCCATCTGCTCTGGCTTGAGCGCTTTCTGCTCGACGATCGCCGTCACCTCGGCTTCGCCAGGGTTGGCCCGCAGGACCCGGCCGTAGCCGGTTGGGTCTTCGGGGACGGCGGTCAGGATGGTCATGGCCGCAGCCTCGCGCAGGTGAATCTCGCAGATGGTTTCGAGCGTCTCCGGCCGGATCAACGGTACATCTCCGCTCAACACCAGCAAGTTCTCCGGCGCGGTCGCTCCCTGCTCCGCGAAGTACGCCTTCACCATCTGAATTGCATGGCCGGTGCCCTTTTGCTCTGCCTGCACGACGAACCGGACGCCGGTTGATGCGACCGCCGCCTTCACCCGCTCCGCCTCATGCCCAACGATGCAGAGGATCTCGCCGGCCGGCACCACAGTCTTCGCCGCCGCGATGACATGCAGCAGCAGAGCCTTTCCGCCGATCTCATGCAACACCTTCGGCCGCTTGCTTTTAAGCCGCGTCCCCTTGCCTGCCGCCATAATCGCAATCCCAAACCCGTCCCGCATCGGCGCAACCTCAGTCCCATCCAAGTTAACAGCTCCCCGGTTCTTGCAAAGGCGTGCATACTATCCGAAGAGAGGAAAGAGAGGAAAAACCCAAATGGCATTGGCTCCGTCGACTCTCTTTGTTTCAGTTGAAGAATATCTTCGCACGCCGTACCGGCCCGATGTCGACTACGTCGACGACCACATCGAGGAGCGTACTTTGGGAGAGTTCGACCACGGAGATCTTCAGCTTTCCATCGCGACTATTCTGCGTCTACGCAGCAAAGAGTGGGGCGTCCGCACGGTCGTTGAGACGCGCGTTCAGGTGCGCGAACGGAATTTCCGCGTCCCTGACATCTGCCTCACCGATGCTTCTATGCCGCGCGAGCAGATCATCCGGCGTCCGCCCCTGCTCTGCATTGAGGTTCTCTCACCGGAGGATACCTTCCACAAGCAGCGCAAGCGCGCCCAGGAATTTCTGGACATGGGCGTCCCGCAGGTATGGATCTTCGAT
This sequence comes from uncultured Granulicella sp., assembly GCA_964282815.2. Classification (GTDB taxonomy): domain Bacteria; phylum Acidobacteriota; class Terriglobia; order Terriglobales; family Acidobacteriaceae; genus Edaphobacter. The sequence goes on along the minus strand of CBDIOH010000006.1, from coordinate 402,084 downwards.
CCGAAGAAGCGAACCGCCACCGTCTGCACCCTTAAAGCCGACGCAGTCCTTGCGAATGGCATCCTTTCCCTTCCGGAGACGGGCGTGACCCTGGACATAGCGGAAGCCTTTAGCACCCTGGACGAGGCCTGAACCTCTACTGGACAGACGGCGCCGCAACCGGCGGCGGCGGGATCGCAATGTCCAGGTTCGTCACCTGACCCAGCGAACTGAGCGGGCCGCCGAACTCAGCAGAGTTCCCGACCACCACAATCGCCAGCTTATTCTGGTCGATGTACTTGTTCGCCACGCGCGTCACATCCGCCGCCGTCACCTTCTCGATGCCATCCTTATACCTCTCCAGGAAGTCCGCCGGATAGCCGTAGAACGCCAGCGCAACCTGCTCATTCAGCGTCTTATCCGGTGAGTCGTAGTGGAAGATGAACGAGTTCAGCACCTGATCCTTGGCGCTCTTCATCTCGGCCGCGGTTGGCGGCACCGTCTTCAAGCGGCCTATCTCAGCCAGCATCGCCTGCGTCGCCTTGACTGTGCTGGAACTCTTGGTTGCAGCCCCCACGGTAAACATCCCCGGATGGTCATACGACGCGCCATACCCTCCGCTCACGCTATACGCCAGTCCCAATCTGGTTCGCACACTCTGGAAGACACGCGAGCCGAAGCCGCCCGAGAAAATCTCGTTCATCACGCTCAGCGCATAAAAGTCCGGGTTATTGCGCTGCGTTCCCAGCCCGACGATGTACACGTTCGACTGATCCACATCCGGCTTGTTGACGAAGTAAACCCCTGGCTTCGGGTCGCGGTAGCTGCCGTCGAGCTTCGGCACGCTGGCTCCCGGCTTCAACCCTTCGAAGGCCGCGCGCAGCTTCGCCTCCATCGCCGCCGGATCGAAGTCGCCCGAGACGGCCACGGTCATCCCGTTCGGCACGACCGTCCGGTCATGCCATGCCTGCAGGTCCGCCAATGTCACCGCGTCGACCGTCGCATACTCGGTCTGCCGCACGTACGGGTTTGTCTTGCCGTAGACCAGCAGCCCAGCCTCGCGCCCGGCAATCTCACTGGCGTCGTCGTTACGCCGCGCGATGCCTGCCTCCATCTGACGCTTCGCCAGCGTCAGCTTCTCCGCCTTGAACGCAGGATGCAGCATCACGTCCATCGTCTCGGCAAAGACGGTGTCGAAGTCCTTGGCGAAGCTCGACCAGTGCACCGAGGTCGTCGCAACCCCGCCGCCGGTCTCAATCGTCGCTGCCTTGAGGGCCAGCTTGTCATCCAGCGCCTCGCCCGACTCCGCCGGCGTGCCACTTGTCCGCCAGGTCTCCCCATACAGGCTCACCAGCCCGACCTTGTTTGCCGGCTCCTCCCGGCTGCCGCCGCGAATCAGCACAAACCCGTTCACAAACGGCAGCTCATGGTCCGGCTGCAGGAAGATCACCAGCCCATTCGCCAGCTCGATCCGCTTCGGCTGCAAAGGCTTGAAGTCATGGAGCGGCGGAATCGGGATCGTCGTCCAGGGCTCCGTACTGACACCCGCGGCATGCTTCGTCTGCCCCACAGCCCCGCAAGCCACAACCCCCAAAACCAACCCCGCAAGCAGACCCTTCATTGCGCGCCTCCGTTCTTCGCAGGAGTCGTAGCGCCGGGACCAGCCGCTGGAGCGACCGTCTCAATCTCCGCGCTCGTCCGGTTGCTCTCCACAAACGTCTGGTTTGCCACCCGCCGTATATCCGCCTTCGTCACGGCGTCGATCTTACTCACCTCGCGAAACATCTCCCGCCAATCCCCATATCGCGTCTGGTACACGGCCAACTGCTCCGCAAGGCCCATATTGTCGCCCAACCCACGCAGCTTATCTGCCTTCGTCCGAGCCTTGAACCGCTCCAGCTCCGCGTCGGTCACATCTTCCGTCTTCATTCGTTCCAATTCCTTATGAACCGACTCCCGGACCTGCGCCGGCGTATGCCCCGGCAGTGGAACTCCATAAAACGCAAACAGCCCCGGATACTTCTGCCCCGGAAATCCGGTAAAGCCGGCCGCCGCCGCCGCAATCCGCTGATCCCGCACCAGGCTCTTATACAGCCGCGATGTACGCCCGTTTGAAAAAATGTCGGTAATGGCGTCATACACCGCGTCATCCTTGTCCAGGTAATCCGGACGGTGGTACGCCTCGAGATAGATCGGCTGCGTCGCCTCCCGGATCACGACCGACTTCTCCGCTGTCTGCTTCGGCTCGATCGTCGTCATTGCTTCCGGCTTCGGCCCCGCCGGAATCCCGCCAAAATACCTCTCGAGCATCGGTATCACCGTCGCCGCCTTCACATCCCCCACCACCGCGATCGTGATATTCCCCGGGACGTAGTACTTCCTATGAAACGCCTCCGCCTCCGTCGCCGACACCTGGCTGATCTCGCTCTCCCAGCCCACGCCGCTCCGGCCATACGGATGCGCTACGTACGCGGTCGCCAGCATCTGCTCCATCAGCCGCCCGGTCGGGTCGGAGTCGATGCGCATCCGCCGCTCCTCCTGCACCACATCCCGTTCCTTGTAAAACTCCCGCTCGACCGGGTGCCCAATCCGCCCGCTCTCCATATACGCCCAAAGCTCCAGGCGATTGCTTGGCATGCTCCAGAAGTATTGAGTCGAGTCCTCTTCCGTCGACGCGTTCAACCCCTCCGCGCCATTCTGCTCCGCAAGCTGCGGAAACGCGTTCGGAATGACGTACTTCTGCGCCGCAGCCTGCGCCGTCTCAAACGACTCCTTCAGCTTCGCAAGCCTGGCCGGATCCTGTCCCACCCGCTTGCGAAACTCGGCGTCATACGCCGCATACGCAGTCTCCACCTTGCTCAGCGCGACCTTCTCCGCCGCAAAGTTTGTCGTGCCAATCTGGTTCGTTCCCTTGAACGCCATGTGCTCGAACATGTGCGCGAGCCCGCTCTGCCCCTGCGGATCGTCCGCCGACCCCGCATCCACCAGCGTATAAAAGCTGAACACTGGAGCCTCCGGCCGCTCGCACACGATCACCGTCAGCCCATTCGCCAACACCTTCACCGTCGTCCGCTTTTCGAAGCTTGCCAGATCCTGCGCCCAAACCTGCGCGCACATCCCCGCCGCCAGCCCACCCACAACCGCTCCAACTCCTAAGGCCCGCAACCAGACCCGAAACCCCCCAGCAGACCGAACTCCCAAACCCACCTCCAGCTTCTTCTTAACAGTATCGACGACAAATCCAAGCCGCACGACCGCACGAGCCCCTCAATCAAGGACGTTTCCCGCCACCTTTCGTCACATCGAAACCCAACCTGCTCCGCATTATCGTTGAATCACAGAAACGGCAGAATCTTTCCCCTACTCCCTCCGCAGATGCCGAACCGGATACCAGCCACGCAGCATTGAGCAAATCTTCTAACCGCCGCAGGCGCGCAGAAACAAACTCTCCGGCTATACTGCCTCTGACGTTCCCGATCCATGTTCCCGATCCTCGTCTCCCGGAGTCCCTGATGCGTCGCTCTCTCGCCCTGCTGCTTTTCGCCTCGCTCGCCGCAACCGCTCCAGCCCTCTACGCAGAAAGCCACAATCTAGCCGACTATCCCCTCCGCATCCACATCTACCGCCGCAACGAGACCACCTTCTACCACCATCGCCAGGAAGAAGAGGCCAAGGGCGAAGGCCGCGCCAACCTCTATGAGAACGGCGAGCCCAAGGGCGTCGACTTCCAGTTCGAATGCGACAACAAGCTCCAGACCTCCTCCGGCTACGAGACCTTCCCGGCCAAGTGGAAGAAGCCCGGCCAGGAGCTCGTCATCCTCCAGCCGCAGTTCGGCAAATCCGGCTACGATACCTGCCGCCTCAAGGTCATGGTCAAGGACTTCGTCTACGTCACCCGCAACGGCAACCTGAACAGCGAGCCCATCGACGTCTTCAAGCAGTGGATGGCCAAGCACGACTACGACCCCGAACACGGCAAGACCACGCCCACCCAGCTCGCGCCCCAGGCCGCGAACCCAACCCGCCCCGCACCCGCAGAACCTCCGTCCACCCCCGCCGCACCCCCTCCGCAGTAGCCCTTTTGTTGGTCATTCCTAGGGATCCGCTTCTGTCTTTGTCGTTGCTTACCCGTACTCCCTGAGGCACCCCAGCCGCAAGGGAATTCCGTACCGAGGAGAGAGCCCACCATGAAGAAACTGCTTCTGACCGTTCTCGTTCTGCTTTCCTTATCGGCCGCCTGGGGCCAGGCTCCGGACGCCAAACGAGAGATCGGCATGGCAAGCGCCGCTGTGGGCCGCGCCATCGAAAGCAGCGACTTCGCTGCGCTCGAGAAGCTCTGGTCGCCATCCTTCGTCGTCAATAGTCCCGCCAACCGGGTCATCGGACGAGAAGAGGTCTTTGCGGCGATCAAACGCGGCGAACTCAAGTACACCGACGTTAAGACGACGGTCGAACGCTTCGACATCGTTGGAGATCTGGGCATCATGATGGGCCAAGAGTCCTACAAGCCGGACTTCGGGCCGGAGAAAGGCAAGCTCCTGACCAGGCGCTTCACCAACATCTGGCGGCACACGGCCGAAGGCTGGGTGATGATCGCCCGCCAGGCCACCGTCTTCGACCCCACCCAAACCCACTACTAGGCCGACATCCAGAGAGAACCCGGCTCCCTCCTCAGACGACGGCCTCATCGTCAGGGAGGTTGGTGTTTCGTCTGCGGAAGCAAACGACCGTACTCCTTTATCCCTCGAAAAACCCGTCTTGGCGAATCGTCTTAGATTTGCGGTGCATGATGATTTCTGGCGTCTAGAATATTCCCCATTATGCTCACCAAATACTGGATCGCGCTCTGGCTCTGTCTCGCAGCAACGACAGCAAACCTTCCCGCCCAAAGCCCGGCTGACGAGCAGGCGATTCGGCAGCGCTTCGCCAACTCGGATATAGCCTGGAATCATCATGACGCTCAGCAATTGACCAATCCGCAGACGGCGATCGCGGATGCAGACTACATCAACCTCACTGGAGGATGGACAAAAGGACGGGAACCTTTTGTGGAGGTCATGAGCAAGCTTCAAGCCGGACCATTTCACGACATTACGAGGCACACAGTCGTGGAGAAGATTCGCTTCGTTCGTCCTGATGTGGCCGTTGTGATCACTCGGAACGTTGATCGTCGTGGCGATGCACCACCGAGCGAATCACGAAGCACCTACGTCTTGAGCAAAGAGGGGGGGCACTGGCTTTTGAACTCGTTCCAGAACACACAGATCGCCGCTCCTCCCGGACCGCCACCTGCTCCGCAAAGCACGCCTGCCGCGACACGGTAGGGACAGGGTAAGTATCAAGAGATTTCACCGGCTGCCCCTCCTTCTCATCTCGTCGGAAGGGTGGGGTCTCGTTTGCGGAAGCAAACGACCGTCCTCCTCCATACTCCCAAAGCCGCTTTTGGAGAACCAAGTCTGTAGGCCCAAGATACTTGCCTTTCCGGTCGCGGAACATCAATTGGCGGTTCACAGAATGGCTATTTTGTCTCTGCCAGTACACGCTTGAAGCTTGGCGCAGGCTTCTCATCGAACGCCGTCAAACACATCCGCGACTGAAACCAAAGATACCCGGGCGTCGGTCCAAGCTCCTGGTAGTGGTCATTGAAGAACGGCTCCACGCTCGCACCCTCCGTCACCGGGTTCGGGAAGTTGTGCAGGATCGCCTCAAAGACCGGCCGCTGATGCGCGATCACGCCCGGATCATGTTCGTTCCAGTACGCCCCCGCAATGCGGTCCGCGCCAAACTCGAGCGCATACGGCTTCGCGGTCTTCTCGGTCACCCCACGGCAAGCCTGGAACCAGTGCCCCAGCTCATGCACGATCACCCAGTGATGCACGCCGTCTTCAAACTCCCTCCTTGCGATCTCCTCAGTCGCCTGCGGCCCCATCATGTGGAAGAACATCTGGCTCTCTGTTGGCTTCAGCAAACTCCAAGCGGAGGTCTGCAGCGTATTCGTCTCGGGATCGTAGCTGCCAAAGGAAGGCACGTCCTCCACCAGAATCGGCGGCGACGCTAGCGGGCAGTTGAAGCCGACTTGCTTGACGGACGTGACAAACGCGTCCCGCAGCGCGGTCATGCGGACGCGCGTCTCGTCCACATCCGATCCTCCCTTCGCAGCCTGCGCCCAACCACTCACGCACAGACCAAACCACAAGACTCCAGCCACAGCCTGCCTGATGCCCATGAATCCTCCATATGCTGCGGATGACCTCATCCTACAGCCGGGCGTTCCCGCAAAGCTGCTTTTCGACGAAGATCCGCCACAGACGGGAACAAACTCCCCACCCACCACGTACTGCCTCTCAGCCGGTCCGTTATGGCACACTAGATTCACCGGAGGCACCCGTCATGTACTGCCCACACTGTGGCAAAGAGTTCGCACCCACCGCCAACTTCTGCTCCGCCTGCGGAGGCGCCGTTGCCTACCAGCCCGTCAACGGCACCCAGTCCCGCATCGTGCGCCCGCGCTACCCGCGTATGATCGCCGGCGTCTGCTCCGGCTTCGCGATGCACTTTGGCTGGGATCTCACACTGGTCCGCGTGCTGCTCGTCGTCTTTACCATCCTAACCTCCGGCGCGGGCCTGCTCTGCTACCTGGCCGCCTGGATCATCCTGCCCGACGCGCTCTACGCGCTGCCCTTCAACACCGGCTATGCCGCCCAGCCCGGCACGCCGCACGAGCCCCAGCAGGGAACCAGCGTTTGAAATCGAAGAAGACGACCGCAGCGCTCGAACCTGCAGCGCAGGCCCGCCCGTTCACCTACCGCTCCCGCACCCTCTGCTGCGACCAGACCTCGCTCGCCGCGCTCGCCGCCGAACACGGCACTCCGCTCTACGTCTACTCGCAGCAGCACATTCTCGGCCGCCTCGCACTCTTCCAGCAGGCCTTCGCGTCCGTTCCCCACACCCTCTGCTTCGCTATCAAATCCAACTCCGCCCTAACCATCCTCAAGCTGCTGGCCGCCCATGGCGGGGGCTTCGACATCGTCTCCGGCGGTGAGCTGGCCCGCGTCGCCAAAGCAGCCAGGCCCGCTCTGAAGAAAACCGTCTTCGCCGGGGTCGGCAAACAGGCCTGGGAGATCGATGCCGCCCTCAAGGCCAACATCCTCCTCTTCAACGTCGAGTCCGAGTCCGAGCTCGCCTTACTCGCCGCCCGCGCCGAACACCTCGACATCCCGGCGCGCTTCTCCCTCCGGGTCAACCCGGACGTCTTCGCCGAAACTCACCCCTACATCTCCACCGGCCTCAGCGCGCACAAGTTCGGCATCGACATCAAACTTGCCCGTGCGATCTACCGCAGAGCCGCCAGATCGAAGCATCTCATTCCCACCGGCATCAGCGTCCACATCGGCTCCCAGATCCGCGCCGTCGACCCCTTTGGAGCCGCGCTCGAACGCGCCACAACCCTCATCCAGCAGTTGAAGAAAGATGGCGTAAACCTTACGCACATCGATGCGGGTGGTGGTCTCGGAATCGAGTACACTCAGGCCGCCTTCGACCCTGCCGCAGCCGTCGCCGCCTACGCCAAGCAGGTTCTGGGAGCCACCGCGGGCCTCAATCTCCACCTGATCCTCGAACCCGGCCGCTTCCTGGTCGCCCAGGCCGGAGCGCTCGTCACCCAGGTCGTCAACGTCAAAAAGAATGGCACAGGAAGCGACGGCCAGCCGAAAACCTTCGTCATCACCGATGCCGGCATGAACGACCTCATCCGCCCATCCCTCTATCAGGCTCACCATGAGATCCTGCCCGTCCGCCAGACCAGCTCTCCCGCCGCGCATGTCGACATCGTCGGCCCCGTCTGCGAGTCCGGCGACTTCTTCGCCCGCGACCGCGCCCTACCCGCAGTCAAGTCAGGCGATCTCCTCGCCATCCTCGACGCCGGAGCCTACGGCATGACGCTCGCGAGCAACTACAACACCCGCCCGCGCCCGCCGGAGGTCCTCGTAGATGGCGCTCACTCCCGCCTCATCCGCCGCCGCGAAACCCAGAAGGATCTCTTCGCGCAGGAGATCCTGTGACCCCGCTGTCCCTTCGTCTCCCGGCCACCTCAGCTAATTTGGGCCCCGGCTTCGACGCCCTCGGCTTGGCCATGGGCCTCCATTTAGCGATCGAAGCAGAGGCCGCAAAAGCCTTCCGGATCGAATCCGTGGGCCGTGACGCGGAATTTGTCGCCTCCCTCCAACGCAACCTGATCCTAGAAACCTACCGCGATCTCGCCCCAAACGCCCCCGCGCTTCACCTGAAGATCCAAAACGGAATCCCGCTTGGCATGGGCTGCGGATCCTCGGCCGCCGCGCTCCTCGCCGGAGTGCTTCTGGCCAACCATTTCGGCAGTCTGAACCTAACCTCAGGGCAGGTTGTCACCGAAGCCTGCCGCCGCGAGGGACACCCGGACAACGTGGCCGCCTGCTTCTACGGCGGCCTCACCGCCTCAACCATGAACGAGCGCGGTGTCACCACCGCCACCTTTTTTCCTGAAATGGCCCGACCTTGGCGGCTCCTGCTCGCACTGCCCTCCGCCGGCTTAGCCACCTCGAAGGCACGCGCCCTGCTGCCAGACCACTACAGCCGAGCCGACGCCGTCCAGAACATCCAGTCCACCGCCCTGCTGCTCTCCGCCTTCGCCCTCAATCGCCCGGAGCTCCTCCTCGCCGGAACTCGCGACCGCATTCACCAGCCCTACCGCAGCGAGGCCTGCCCCCTGCTCCCGGCGCTGCTGCCCCTCGCCGGAACCCTGGGAATCTACTCCGTCACCCTGAGCGGAGCGGGTCCTTCCATCCTGCTCATCACGGACCCCAATGCTCCCATCGCGCCCATCCGCTCCGCTATCGAACAAGCTGCCGGAGACCCCCTGCCGCGGGTGTGGGAGACCGCCATCGCTGCCCCTGCCAATCCGATTCTCGGCTAAGTTGGAATTACCAAGGTAGGCTTGTGGAGTGCAGGCACCGGGTATACCCGCTAAGACGCCAAGTCCGGACCTAAAGTCTTTTGCTTGAAGACTTTGCACAATTCAGGTACCTCGGGGGGAGGGCTGGCTCAGACAATCCCTGAAAACCCAAGGCCTTTCGGTCTGCAGTTACTAAGCAGGTTACCAAAGAGAGCCAAAGAAACTCTTTACAAGCCTCCGGGAGAACCCTACAGTTGCTCCCGTATGCAGTTCTGGGGAGGGCTGCATCGCCGCCCGTTGATCTCGCTGAACGCGAGATCCGGGCGTTTTCCGTTGCTCTGTTCTTTACTCCCAGCGCGCCATGAAACCAAAAACCCCGTTCCGCATCTACTATTGTTGTGTGGCCGGTTGATGAATCGGCAGGAGGTTGTACAAGATGGCAGGTCAGTTCGTGTCGGAAGTAAACGATTCCACGTTTGAGCAGGACGTGCTCAAAGCAGAGCAGCCGGTACTGGTGGATTTCTGGGCCGCCTGGTGTGGACCCTGTCGCGCCATTGCGCCAATCGTCGACCAGCTGGCGGAGCAGTATAACGGCCAGCTCAAGGTGATGAAGATGGATGTGGACAAGAACAGCGCCACCCCATCCCGGTACGGAATCCGCGGGATCCCCGCACTTTTGATCTTCAAGGGTGGCAAGGTCGCTGAGCAGATCGTGGGCGTGGTGCCCAAAGCAAGCATTGAACAGGCGATCTCCAAGGTCGTCGACGTGGCTACCGTTAAGGCTTAGCACCAAAAAAGCGCTGGTTTGCAGTCCACAAAAGCGCCACAACGTGTGGCGCTTTTGTGGTTCCTGCTAGCATCGATCTATGTTCGAATGGGTTGTCATTCGGGGAATCATGGTGGTCTTCTTCATCCTGGCCAACAGCTTCTTCGTAGCGGCTGAGTTCGCCCTGGTCAGCATCCGCGAAACGCGTGTGGAACAGCTGATCGCTCAAGGCCGAGCCGGAGCAAGAACGGTCCTCCAGCTAAAGCAGAACATGGATGCGTTTCTCCCGGCGGTGCAGCTGGGTGTGACGCTCGCCAGCCTCGCGCTGGGGTGGATCGGGGAGCCGGCGGTGGCGCGGACGATTGAGTTCCTCCTCCTGCAAGGCTTTCCCAATCTGAAACCTCACATTGAGCTCTACAGCAACGCCGCCGCGATCGCGCTGGCGTTCGCGATCATTACCTACTTCGAGGTTCTGCTGGGAGAGCTGGTGCCGAAGGCGCTAGCGCTGCAACGCGCGGAACGGATCGCTCTCGCGGTGGCTGGCCCCATGGACGTCTTTATGCGTCTCAGCAGCCCGGCGGTGCGGACGATGAACTCCTCCGCGACAGTGGTTCTCAAGCTCTTTGGCGCGCCACTCCGGGGTGAGGGGACGGTCCATTCGCCGGAGGAGCTGAAGCTGATCGCCTCCGCGACGCGCCGGATGGGGCTCCTGCCGGCGTACCAGGAGGAGATCATTCATCGCGCAATCGAGCTGAGTCACATCGTGGTGCGCGAGATCATGACGCCAAGGGCGAATATTTTTTCTCTGCCCTCAAACATGCCAATCGAGCTGGCGAGCGCCCGCATTGTCGAGGAGCAGCACTCGAGGGTTCCGGTCTATGATCCAGTGCGTGGGTCGGAGCACATCATCGGTCTCGTGCATGCAAAGGATATGGCCCGGCTGATGCACTTCAGACGCGGACGCCTTTCAGCGACCGTCGAAGACCAGCCTTCGCTGGAGCTCAAACAGCTGATGCACGAGGTGCTGTTCGTCCCAGAGACGAAGCTGGCAGTGGACCTCCTGCAAGACTTCCAGGAGCGGCGCCAGCAGATCGCGATGGTCGTGGACGAGTTCGGAACGACAGTAGGACTGGTGACCGCGGAAGACGCGCTGGAGCAGATTGTGGGTGAACTGGAGGACGAGTTCGATCCCATTCGCAACAGTCTGCTGTTTCCCTCCTCGAATGTCTTCTCGCTGGACGGCAGCACAAGTCTGCGCGACCTGAGTACCAGGCTTGGGTGGACCTTCCCCAAGGAAGCTGGCGTGGAAACGCTTGCCGGCTTTCTGTTGAGCAGGTTTGGGCACATTCCGGAAGAGGGTGAAGAGATGACTGAGTACGGGCGTATCTTCCACGTGGAGGAGATGCGGGGACATCGCATCAGCCGAGTCAGGGTGGAGTCTGTTCCGGTGCGTGGCTCCGAGGAGACGATGGCCACAGAAGACGATGGCCTGGAGATCTCGGCATGATGACTGGCAGCCGCGCGTGGAGCAATCCGCTGCTGCGTCGCGTGGTAACGACGCTCCCTGTGCTATGGCTGGTCGTCTCGGTTGTTTTCCTGTTGATCCACCTGGTGCCCGGCGATCCGATCGTTCAGATGCTGGGGGAAGGCGCAAGCGCCGCGGATGTGGGCGCGATGCGACACAGCTATGGTCTGGACGCTCCGCTGTCTGCGCAATACACACGGTACCTGGGTGCTGCATTTACGGGCGATCTGGGCCGTTCGCTGCGCCTGCACGATACGGTCTCCCACCTGATACTGACGAGCTTTCCTTACACCCTCTTGCTGGCGTTTTCTTCGATGGCGCTGGGTCTAATGGTGTCCGTTCCGGTTGCGGTGTCGTCGGCCATCAACCAAGGAAAGTGGAAGGATCGCACTTTGGGTGTCTTGTCTCTGCTGGGACTCTCCTTTCCGAACTTCGCGTTGGGCCCGCTTCTGATCCTGCTGTTTTCCATCCAGCTGGGATGGCTGCCCGTCTCCGGCGCGGGATCCGGATCTTCTCTCTTGGGTCACCTGATTTTGCCCGCAGTGACGCTGGGCTCCGGCTTGGGTGCCGTGTTGGTCCGGATGATTCGCGCTGCTCTGCTGGAGGAACTAGGACAGGATTACATTCGGACAGCGCGTGCGAAGGGTCTGGATGAGCGAACGATCCTGTATAAGCATGCTTTGCGCAACGCACTGATTCCGGTGATCACGGTGCTTGGACTGCAGTTCGGCAGCCTGTTGGCGGGGGCCATCGTGACCGAGACGATCTTTAGCCTGCCGGGGATCGGGAGGCTGACGCTTTCAGCGATCTCCAACCGGGATTATGCATTGGTGCAAGGGTGCATCCTGGCGATCGGCCTTACCTATGTGGCTGTGAACCTGCTGACCGACGTTGCGTATGCAGCTGCCAATCCGCGTGTGCGGCAAAGCGCAGACAGCAGAACGTTGGCGCGGGTTGCGACCCCGCAAATAAGCTGAAGGTCTTGAGTGAGTGAATGAATCGACGATTGACAGCCGGTCTTCTCTTTCTGGTCTCTCCTTTTTCGGTGGCGGCGCGGAGCCAGGATGGCCTGCGCAATGGCCACGACAAAGGTTTGCAGAACGACGGGACCAAGAGCCGCACGGTCAGCGATGCGGTCAGCCAGCTAAGCTTGAATCTTGGTGCCGAGTGGATTCTCTCGCATGAGGACGGCGAGTTGAGCACGTTTCACCTGGACGCGCGGACGGCCCCGGCTTCGACGCATATGAGAACGGTTGCGCAGCTTGGAGAGAACCCCTATCCGCAGTCGACCTTCAGCGGCGCACTGTTCTACGTGAGCATGACCAGGCCGAGCACATTGGAGGCCTGCAATGCACAGGCGACAGCCAAGCCGAACGTGGCCGCGGGCTCAGCTATCATTGGCGATCGTACGTTTGTCAGAGGGTTTCGTGAAGCCGGCAAGATCTGTACCGAGGAACGGGATACGGTCTACACCGCGCTGCGCCATGGAAGCTGTGTCCGCTTCGATCTGGTCATCCACACCTTCTGCGGCGGGGAAGTGAGTGGGGCGCGAGACATGACGGCGAATCAGCTGCAAGAGATGGAACGCCGATTAGAAGGGATACTCCAGACGGTACGCTGGACGGCTCCCTAGAGGTCTCTCGATGCTTACACTACGCGGGGTCGAGAGTGATGATACGGCAGTCTAGCCGCGCGTGGTCGATCTGGATCCGGGCGAGCGTCACGGGTAGGCGAAATCGCCTGGGTCCGGCGCTGCCGGGGTTTAGATAGAGCACCCCCTGCTTATGTTCGATGGAGGCGCGATGCGAGTGACCGCTGATGATGAGGTGGATGTGGGCCGCGCTTGGGTCGAGGTCGAGATCGGCTATCGAGTGGAGGACATAGATGAGTTTGCCGCAGAGCTCGATGGCCTCAGTGGACGGCAGGGCTGCACAGGGCCCGCTGACGTCGATATTGCCCCGAATAGCGGTAACAGGAGCGATGTGGCTGAGGGTGTCGAGAATCGCCGGATCGCCAACGTCGCCTGCATGCACGATGTGATTGACACCGGCGAGGGCGTCGAGTGCCTCCGGGCGCAGCAAGCCATGAGTGTCTGAGATAACTCCGATTGAAGAGCCGCTCATGACGGATGCCTCATTCTGGGATCAAGCTGATCCCGGAGAGCGTCGCCGATGAAGTTGAACGAGAGTACGGAAAGCATCACGGCGAGGGCAGGGAAGAAGACCATGTGCGGTGCATCGAAGAGGTGCGAACGCGCCTCATTGAGCATGGATCCCCAGCTTGGAGCGGGAGCAGGTATGCCGAGCCCGAGAAAGCTGAGGGTGGCCTCCGCGAGGATGGCTCCAGCCATTCCAATGGTGGCCTGTACGATGACGGGTTGCAATATATTCGGAAGGATGTGGCGTGTCATGAGCCGGAGATCACTTCCGCCCAGGGCGCGAGCGGCTTCGACAAACTCGCGCTCGCGGATGGTCATGACTTGAGCGCGGACGAGCCTGGCATAACCGACCCATCCGGTGATGGAAAGAGCAAGGATGAGGTTGCTCATTCCCGGACCGAGGAAGGCGACGAACGCAATGGCGAGAAGGATGCCGGGAAGTGCAAGAAAGGCGTTTGCGAGATACACGTTGAGCACAACATCGAATGCGCCACCGAAAAAGCCAGCCAGACCACCTGCGATTAGACCGATGAGCAAAGAAAGTGAGACGACAGAGATTGCGACGACAAGCGAGACGCGTGCGCCGAAGAGGATGCGTGCGAGAATGTCGCGGCCCAGTTCGTCCGTGCCGAACAGGTGGTGCCGGGTGGGTGCAAGCAGACGTTGCGAGAGGTTGAGCTGGGTTGGATCGTGCGACGAGAGAGTTCCGGCGAGCAGGGCGGCGAGAATGTAGCCGGTGAGGAGAGAGAAGCCTAAGACTGCGAGCGGCTGGTCCATAGTGAAGCGCATAAGTCTCAATATGGGACGGCCCCTTCGCGAAGCCATGGGTGCTGGTGAATGTTGCGGCAGTTCGATGGGCAACGGACCTCCGTCAAAAGGATGAGTACAAGATCGCTTGCATCCTACATCCCTTTCCATCTTGGGAATGGAATCTCTTGAAACAGCGTAGCAAGTATTGACACACAGCAACCATCATTTGACACTGAACTCGTCACCGAGGCCAAGCAGGGTTATAAGCTAGCGCAGAGCGGATTTCAGCATTGTTTGTCAAGAGCATCGAACGGGCCCCAGATTTACTTCATCAACTGCCCGACGGAGGTGTGATCGATGTATCTCGACAAGAAGAAGGTAGTGGTCTGTGGTGGTGGCGGTTTTATCGGCGGCCACTTAGTGAAGCACCTGGTGGAGCAAGGTGTGGACGTAGTTCGGGCGGTCGATATCAAGCCAGTAAGGGATTGGTATCAAACCACGAAGGGTGTTGAGAATCTTTCCCTCGACCTCAAGGACCTTTCCAGCTGCGTCCGAGCGGTGCGAGGCGTGGACGCGGTCTTTCAGCTTGCAGCGGATATGGGCGGGATGGGTTTTATCGAAAACAATAAGGCGCTTTGCATGCTCTCCGTGCTTACGAACACGCATATGCTGATGGCGGCGCGAGACTGTGGGGTGAGCCGGTTCTTCTTCTCCTCTTCGGCTTGCGTTTACAACGCCGTAAAACAGCTGAATCCAGACGTCGTGGCGCTGCGCGAAGAAGATGCGTACCCGGCGCTTCCGGAGGACGGTTATGGCTGGGAGAAGCTCTTCTCCGAGCGGATGTGCCGGCATTTTCGCGAAGACTATGGTCTTGAGACAAGGATCGCCCGGTATCACAACGTATACGGACCGGGCGGGACGTGGTCGGGCGGCCGCGAGAAGGCACCCGCGGCGATCTGCAGGAAGGTATTGCAAGCCAAGGCTGATGGAACGAACACGATCGAGATCTGGGGCGACGGCAAGCAGACGCGATCGTTTATGTACATCGACGACTGCACCCAGGGTACTCGCATGCTCATGGAGAGCGAGGTTCTGGAGCCTGTGAATCTTGGCTCAACCGAGCTTGTAACGATCGACCAACTGGTGGACGCGGTGGAAGAGATCGCGGAAGTTAAGCTGGATCGCATCTACAAGCTGGATGCGCCAAAGGGAGTCAACGGGCGCAATAGCGACAACTCGATGATCCGAAGTGTGCTTGGCTGGGAACCTTCGGTTCGGTTGAAGGCGGGATTGCGGAAGACTTACTCTTGGATTGAAAGTGAGATGTTTGCGACGGTGGCCAGATGATCGCCTCCATCCTACGTTCTGAGAGTCTGTCCTGCGTCAGCGGCTTCCGCCAGATACTTGGGGTGAAGTTCTTTGGCGGCACGGCCCGAGAAGCCTTTTCGATGATCAAGTCCGGCGGTCTTCTGGTAGCGCCTGCCGCACCGGCACTGCTGGGGCTATCCCGGAACTCCGAATACCGCGATGCACTGCTCAACGCGGATCTCTGCATTACAGATTCCGGGTTCATGGTGACGATTTGGAATGGTTCTCACCGCGACAAGCTTTATCGGCTGTCAGGCTTGGAATATCTCCGGTTTATTCTGTCGGAGTCTGAAGTAAGGACGGCTGGGAACACACTGTGGGTTATGGCGAATGAGGCGAGCCGCAGACACCATCTGGCGTGGCTTGCCTCAGAGGGCATCCAGGTTCCGGACAGCCACTGCTATGAGGCACCTATTTATGGAATCGACTTTGAAGATCGGGAACTGATTGAGAGGATCGAGATGCTTCGGCCTGCGCATATCATCGTCACAATCGGAGGAGGGAAGCAGGAATTACTTGGCCATTATTTGGTTCGGACACTGGCGAGACCGCCTGCGATTCATTGCATTGGAGGCGCGATTGGTTTTCTGAGCGGGGATCAAGTGAAGATTCCAATGTGGGCGGACCGGCATCGGCTGGGATACGCCTTTCGATGTCTGTCGAACCCCCGAGCGTTCGTGCCGCGGTATTGGGAGGCCAGGAAGCTGCTCTGGCTTATGCTGCAGTACGGCAGCGAGTTGCCGCCGATGAGGCGCCCTTCCGAGTAGCAACAAAACGCTCGGACGTGTGTCTGCAAGAGCAATGGCTGCCCGTGAACATCTCAAAAATCTGCAGGTTCCATGGCTAGCAGCAATCAGGATGCTCATGGTTTGTCTCTTTACGACGGCCCTTTTGGGACAGACTTCAAACGTCTCGGAACAATACCTCCTCGCAGCCGCCAACAGCGAACGGCAACTGAGAGGTTTACCCGCTCTGCAACTAGACAGCAGTTTGACGTTGGCAGCACGCGCTCACGCTCGCGCGATGGCTGCTCATCATACAATCTCACACCAGTTTGGAGGAGAGCCTGATTTGGCTTTCCGCGTGGGAGAGGCCGGGACGCGGTTTAGCCTGGTGACTGAAAACGTTGCAGAGGCGTCCACTTCCTCGGTTATTCATCGTCTGTGGATGCAGTCTGAAGGCCACCGCGCAAATTTGCTTGATCCGCACGTCGATGCAGTGGGGATTGCAGTCGCTGTCAGCGGAGGACAGCTTTACGCTGTAGAAGACTTTGCGGGGACTGTCAGATGGATCTCCGAGGCGGATCAGGAGTCCGCAGTCGCCGATCTTATTGGGAGATATGGTTTGTCGGTCGAGACAGGGTTGGAGGGCGCTCGCAAGACCTGCATGCGATCTACGGGCTTTGAGGGAACGAAGAAACCCTGGTTCATCATGCGCTACACGACATCAGACATCAAGCGTTTGCCCCCGGAGCTTTCTTCCCGGCTCACGACGAGAAAGTATAAGTCCGCCGTCGTGGGCGCATGCACTTCGCAGGAGGAGCGTCCGTTCTCCAGCTACCATGTCGCCGTGCTGCTGTACCCGTGATGTCATCACAGTCATGAATGAGTAATTTATAGGATTGGTGCGGAGGAACTGCTCTGCCCGATCTTTTGTGCCGTGGGGTGTTAGTGTAGCGCAGCTTCTTCTGCGATCAAGTAGCCGCCGTCGCGGGTGTGGGGAAGTGGGAGCGCACTTTGCTTTCCATTTTCCCACACCCTGTTTTGGTTCCGCTCTGCCACGACTCGGGTGCTGGCGGTCGATAGCCTAAGGAGGAGTGTGGTCGGATAGTGTTGTAGTGGATCGTCCAGCGCTCTGCCAGGATCCTGATCTCCTTCATTGAGTAGAAGATCTCGCCGTTGAGGAACTCGTCACGCAGCTTCGAGTTGAAGCTTTCGCAGGAGCCGTTCTCCCACAGAAATACGCGTCCATGTAGAGTGTCTTTGCACCTGTGTTGCAAGCCATTTGCGCAGATCGCGGGCCACGAACTCAGGGCCATATCTGAACGTATGTGTTGCGGCACTTGGCCACCATCACATCAGCCAGCGCCTCGATCACCTTGCGCGCTCGACCAACGCCGCCCCGGACGTACAAGCAAGCTCTCAACCCGATCCTTGCCATCAAGGATGAAAGTCTTCAGCTCCCAATCCTTCTATCCGGCCCTACCGATCCACACGACATGCGAGCTATCCGGAAATTTGCGCTGACGCGCAGCTTCCGCAAGATCGGGACTTAAGCATTCATCAACCAAGAACTTTGCCACGAATTTGCCTCCTATAAGGAGGTGCGTCTTCGCTTTTTAACAACTGTGGAATGCGCTCCTCTGAGAGACGCCCGTTTGGGACGATCTCTGGGGGAACTGCCTTCGCGTAGAGGGATGCGAGTTCAACTTGTTCTTGCTTAAGGCTCGGATAGGTCTTCAGAATCCGTTCGATAGGGTTCCGAGATCGACCGCTGCGGCCACGTCATACAGTGGTACGCGTGTTCCCTTGATAACCGGTGTTCCACTCAGGATCTTCGGGTCCTCGACCACCATCTGACGTGCTTGTGCCAAACGGCGCAAGCGGCCATCCACTGCCTTCGGAGTGACCGCTTCTTCCCCCACGAAATCACCGGCACTGATGAGGGTGATAGTGAATTCCTCTCCTGCCTGGGACACAACCGTAAGTTTGGGCCGCCCCTTGGAGGTAAAAGACACAATCCGCGAGGCTGCCTTGGGAGAAAAGAGTCTCCTTAGCCTTGAAGTGGACAATGCGGCGACCCAAGCCTGAGCTTGTAAGAAAGGCTGCAGGATTAAACTCCTTAATCTTCCGGTGTGGCATGTGACCTCTTTCGTTCGCGGGCCACAAGACAAAGATGCTCAATTCAGGCCGAATCGTCTGCCCACTGCGATGAAGATCAAGTCGGACTGGTAGCTGGCGTACCCTGCCAGTCATAAGCGAGACCCCTAAGGTGAAGGAATGACGGCTCTGCTCAGTGACTTGGAACGGAACAGCACGTCTACTGATTTGCAAGCGTTGAGCCCAGCACAGCTCATCGCCTCCATCACGGCTGCAAACGCTTTGCTTAGGCAATGGCAAGACTTGGTAAGTCCTCTGGGCAGCCGCCTGCCGCCTGACGGAACCGGGCTCAAAGCCTAGTGTCCCAACACGGGTCGCAAGCCGGATGAGGGTGCTCGAAAAGAGTGTAAAAGGTCTGCTGCGTCTGTTTTCGGTGCGATGCCCTCGTACGGAAGGAACAGTTGGAAGATTGTTCCTGATGACTCGGTGCGTTGGCTGCTTCGAACCTCTAGAGGTTATGTGGCAAAGAATGAAAGGATGAAGGATTTCAAAGTGCTGCTGATTTACTAGGCGCCTCACGAGGAATCGGAAAGCAACTCGCCTTCTGCCTCATCGCACTACGGACGATGCCATTGCGCCATCGCTGATTGAAAGCAAGATGCTTGAAAAGATGGAACCGCCGCCACTTGCGAAGATGCCCTTAGGTCGACTAGGTCGTCCTAAAGAAAGCTGGCCGGCGGTACGGATGATCCTCGATACCGAGTGCTGAATGGTTAAATGATCCGTGTGGACGGTGGTAGATACATGACCAAAACCGGCTGAACGCGATAGCCTGCACTAGATCCCCGGGCTTCCTAAATGGAAGAGTTCACCAATGCCTAAGACTATTCTGATCACCGATGTATCGAGTGGCTTAGGACTTGCCACGGCAAACGCTGCGCTTGCCCGCGGACATCGCGTGCTCAGCACTTTACGTGAAGAGATGCAGCGGAAAGAGGTCGAAGGGCGAGTACCTGGCCGGGCAATTGAACGGCTGCTGGACATGACCGACACTGCTGCGATAAAACCGCTGGTTGATTCGCTGGAGACTGAGGATGATCCGATTGACGTGCTCAGCAATAATGCAGGCTATGGTCTGCGAGGCGTGATCGAGGAGTTGGACCTTGAGCAGTTGCGACGTGAGTTCGAGGCAAACGTCATCGCCTTAACCGCGCTGATCCAGGCGGTGTTGCGGAGAATGCGTGCTCGCTGAAGCGGATCCATCGTCAACATCTCCTCGATGGGAGGCGTTGTTACCTTCCCCAGTCTCTGTGCTTAGGGTGGCATACCTTCCGCCACACCTACGTTCTTGGCTGGATAGCCCCTCAGCACCTATTGGTGTGCAGCAAAGCTGATGCGGCACGCACAGGTATCGACCACGACGAAGGTGTATGGAACGCCTTTATGACGGTTGAGCGTGAGGCGAACCGCAAGGTGGTGAAGATAGCACTGAGGAGCGCTTAGGCCCATGCGAAAAGCGCCAACCAGACTCGACAATCCCACAGCGCATTTGGCGACCGCTGCTAAATGGGTTATCTAGGGTTGACGTTCTCGCTAAGTGGTTGCGGGGGTAGGATTTGAACCTACGACCTTTGGGTTATGAGCCCAACGAGCTACCGGGCTGCTCCACCCCGCAAACTCACTATAGCCTTTCTGGCTGTGACGGGTCAAACGCAGGACCTGCCGATGGATCAGGTCGACTCAGACCTGATGATCCGCAATTCCACCTTTACAGCAAAACTTTTAACTCCGTTTCGCGTCTGCATTCAACAGAGCCTCAGCGGTGCGTCTGAGCGCTCTGGTGGAGGACTTAAACATGTCGCAGATTCATTTAGATCTTTTTTCGCGCCGCCCTCGGCGCTCTGCCCGATCCCTCATGCTGGTCGCCGCGCTCTCGCTTCCATCCGGCTTGGCGTGGGCGCAAACATCTCCGTCGCTCACGGACGCTCAGGTCCAGGCTAATGTGCTTAAAGCTTTTGCCGATGTCCCAGAGCTCTCGACCGAAAACATCATCCCGCACACTGCCAACGGCGTTGTGACACTGAGCGGAACCGCCAGCACCGAAGGGCTCCGTGTGCGCGCCGAAAATCTCGCCGCCAACGCACGCGGAGTCCAAAAGGTCGTGGACGAGCTCTCGCTGGTGAACTCCGCGGCTCCTGCCGGCGCCTCGGCCGGTCCTGGCCAGGGTATGGTTCTACAGTCCGACGGAACCTACGCTCCAGCCCAGGATCCCCAGCAGGCGGCTCCTAGCCAGCCCGTGCGTAACAATCCCGAGGCCGACCAGGAACTTGACCGCCAGATGGAAGCCCAGCAGCAGGCCCGACAGCAGAACACTCCACCGAACCCCTACAGCCAACCTCAAACCGGGACCCCACAACCGTCCGGCTACCCACAGCAGACCTATCCGCCGAACGGCTCTGCTTATCCTCAACCGGGCTACCCGCAGCAGAACTACCCGCAGCAGAACTACCCGCAGCAGGGTTACCCACAACAAAACTACCCACAAGCCCAGCAATACCCCCAGCAAGGCTATCCTCAGCAGGGACAGCCGTACCCGCAGCAGCCGTATCCTCAACAAGGCTATCCGCAGCAGCAGGCCTACCCTCAGCCAAGCTATCCAACCCATGGTTACGCTGCACCCGTTGATGGCGGCCAGGTCGGCGGCCAGGTGGTCACCATCCCAGCCGGCACGCTCGTCCGCCTGCGCGTCAACCAGCGCATCACAAGCGACCACTCCGCTCCCGGTCAGTCCTTTGACGGCATCGTCATCAACGACATCGTCGCCGGCAGCTCCATCGCTATCCCGCGAGGTGCCGGAGTTCGCGGCACCATCGTCGACGCCAAAGCCTCCGGCGTCCTCAAGGGCCGCGGCGAGCTCACCCTCCAGCTCAATCAGGTCACTCTCGGCGGCCGCGACTACCCGATCGTCTCCGACTCCTGGGCCCACAACGGCGGCGACAAGACCATTGAAACCATTAATAAGACCGCAGGCTTCGGAGCGGTCGGAGCCCTCATCGGCGCTGTCGCCGGTGGCGGAGCCGGAGCCGCCATCGGCGGCGGAGTCGGCGCAGCGGCTGGCCTAGGTTCATCCGCCGCCTCAGGCCGCGGCCAGGTCTGGATTCCAGCCGAGTCCGTTCTCACCTTCCACCTCGCCGAGCCCGCGACCGTCACCACCGTCTCCGAGCAGGAGATGCAGCGGCTCGCCTATGGCGTCCCGGCCGGCGGCAACCCACAGATGCAGCGCCGCTACGCCCGGCCGTACCCAGCCCCGCCTCCACCGTACGGCTACCCCTACTAACTCCACTCACACCACAGGCCCGGGATCAAACCCGGGCCGCTCTGTCCTCCAACTGATTTATACTCAAGCCTTACCTCTCATCGGGGCTGCGTTCTCGCGCCCCTGAGCCGGTACACCCGGGAACAGCCCCCGCAAAATACCGCACCAAGTAAGGTCACCTGCCCAGCATGATTCGCGTCCTTCAGCAGAACAACAAGTTCACCAAGATCCTCTTCGCCGTCATTATCGGCGCCGCAGTCGTCACCATGGTCATCACCCTCGTCCCAGGCATCTTTGACAACGTTGGAGCCGGCGGTGACAGCACCAACTACGCCGTAGTCCATCGCCCCGGCCTCTTGGGCCGCTTCGGCACGGACTCTGAGCCCGTCCTTCAGTCTGAGGTCGCCCGCGCCGCGCAGCAGCAGATGGATCAGCAAAAACTTCCGCCCTTCCTTCTCCAGTACGTAGAATCCCGTGTCTCTCAGCAGCTCATCCAGGAGTCCATCCTCAAGCTCGAAGCCGATCACCTCGGCCTCCAGGTCTCCGACGCCGACCTCGCCCGCGAGCTCCACCAGGGCCAGATCGGCCAGGTACTCTTTCCCAACGGCAAATACATCGGCGACGAACAGTACATGAACTTCGTTCAGAACCAGCTTCAGATGCGCGTCTCGGACTTTGAAAGCCTTATCAAGAAGGAGATGGAGGTTGGCCGTCTCCAGGCTCTCATCACCGGCGGCGTCACCGTCTCGGACAACGCCGTACGCGACTCCTTCCGCGTCTCCGGCACCAAGATCAAATTCGATTACGCCGTTATCACCGTCGCCGACATCTCCAAAACCATCAACCCCTCGGACGCTCAGCTCCAGGACTTCTTCAAGCACAACCAGTCCCGCTACGCCACCGCCATCCCGGAGGCCCGCAAGCTCAACTATTTCGCCTTTACCGCCGACCAGCTCCCAGGCGGTAAGCCCGCCGTATCGGACGCCGACATCCAAACCTACTACAACGCCCACAAGTCCGAGTACGAGGTCAAGGATCAAGCCAAGGTCCGCCACATCCTCATCGCGGTTCCCGCCGGTGCAGACGCAGCCAAGGATGCCGCCGCTAAAGCCAAAGCAGAAGACCTCCTCAAGCAGATCAAGGCTGGCGGTGACTTCGCCGCCCTCGCCAAGGCCAACTCGGACGACCCCGGATCCAAGGCGTCGGGCGGCGAGCTCGGCTTCCTTACTCCCGGCCAGACCGTACCCGAGTTCAACAAAGCAGCCTTCTCGCTCCAACCGGGCCAGTTCTCGGACGTCATCAAGACCCAGTTCGGCTATCACATCCTCCAGGTCGAGGCCCGCGACACCGCTCACACCAAGCCCCTCGCCGAAGTTAAAGCTGACATCGTTCCCATCCTGGAACAACAGAAGTTCGGAGCCGCCGAGACCAGCTACGCCAACCAGCTCGCGGCTGAGGCCAAGAAGTCCGGCATTGACAAGACCGCCGCAGCCCACAACCTCCACGCCGTCACCACGGACCTCATCGCCAAGGATGGAGTGGTTTCCGGCGTGTCAGACTCCACCGGCCTGCTCACCACCGCCTTCCAGACCGCCAAGAACGCCGACCCCGTCTCCGTCTCCACCGGCGACGGCTACGCCGTCTTCCAGGTCGTTGACATCGCCGCGCCCCACGCCCCCACCTTCGAGGCCTACAAATCTCATGTCCTTGACGACTACCGCGTCGACCAGGCCCCCGGCCTGATGATGGCCCAGCTGAATAAACTGGATGAGCGCGCCAAGGCCCTCAACGACCTCCACAAGGCTGCCGCCGAGATGAACATCCCGGTCAAGACATCGGACCTCGTCGGCAAGGATGGCCAGGTGCCGGATCTTGGCTCGATGTCGGGTCCCGGCGCACCTGCCTTCTCGCTCGCCAAAGGGGCCATTTCCAACTCCATCAGTACTGGTGCCGCCGGCGTCGTCCTCACCGTAACGGACAAGCAGGAGCCCGCGCCGGAGGAGATCGCCAAGAACTTCGACCAGACCCGCGAGTCCATGCTCAACGCCCAGCGCGAAGAGGTCTTCCGCCTCTATCTTGGTACGCTCATGCAGAAGTATCAGAAGGCTGGAGCCATCCGCATGTCCAAACAAGCCGCCACCCCGGTCTCACCCCTGGGCGGCCTCGGCTAGTAGCTTCCGCAAAGCCGAAACGTGATCGCCTTGATCCCTCTTTCCGTTGGCCTCTCCTGATCGTCCGCATCGTTGTAGCATCCAACCCATCATGCTTTTAGAACGTATCTCCGGCGTCCTCCTCCATGTCACCTCGCTGCCATCCTACGGAGGCGTCGGTGACTTCGGCCCGGAGGCCTACCGCTTCGTCGACTTCCTCGCCGCCTCGCAGCAGCGGCTCTGGCAGGTCCTGCCCCTCAGCCCCACTGGTTACGGCTCCTCGCCGTACTCTGCACTCTCCGCCTTCGCGGGAAATCCCGTCCTCATCTCCCTTGAGATTCTTGCTGACCAGGGCTGGATCGCGCACGACCGCATTCAAGGCCTGCCCGGCGGCGAAGGGCCGGTCAACTACGGTCGGGCTCATGCAGAGAAGCTCCCGCTGATTGAAGAAGCCGCCCGCAACTTCCTTGACCGCGCCAGCGACGAGCAGCGTACCAAGTTCCAGAAGTTCTGCACGGAAAATGCCTCATGGCTCGCCGACTATGCCATGTACACAGTCCTCCGCCGTCAGTTCGGCTACGCCTCCTGGCATAACTGGCCCGTAGAGTACGCTCAGCGCAAAGGGGACGCTCTCGCCACCCTCATGAACGATCATGGCCATGAGCTCGCCACGGAACAGGTCGTTCAGTACATCTTCTCCGAGCAGTGGTGCGCTCTGCGCGCCTACGCCGCGGATCGCAAGGTCAAGATCCTCGGCGACATCGCCATCTTCGTCAGCTACGACTCTGCCGATGTCTGGACCACGCCTGACATCTTCGAGCTTGACGACCAGCTCCGCCCCATCCGCGTCTCCGGCGTTCCGCCAGACTACTTCTCCGCGAACGGCCAGCGCTGGGGAAACCCGCTCTACCGCTGGAGCGTGCTCAAGGAGCGCGGCTTTGACTGGTGGGTCGCCCGCATCCGTCGCGCCCTTACCCTCTACGACATCATCCGGCTCGATCACTTCCGCGGCTTTGAAGCCTTCTGGTCCATCGCCGCCGAAGATGACACCGCCATCAACGGCCAGTGGATCAAAGCTCCCGGACATGACCTCTTCCAACGTCTCCGCGACGTATTCGGCGACCTGCCCTTCATCGCCGAGGATCTCGGCCTCATCACCAAAGAGGTTGATGAGCTCCGCGAGCACTACGGCATGCCCGGAATGCGCATCCTCCAGTTTGGTTTCGGTGACCGCGGCGGCCATCTGTACCTGCCGCATCGCATGGTTCCCAACACCGTCGCCTACACCGGCACCCATGACAACAACACCACCCTCGGCTGGTGGATGGACGACTGCTCGGAACCCGAGCGCGTCAACGTACAGACCTACCTCGGCGAGATTCATCATCCCGCCGAAATCGATTGGGCCATGATCCGTTCCGCCGCCCAGTCTGTCGCCAACATCTGCATCTTTCCGCTCCAGGACATCCTGCACCTCGGCAGTGAGGCGCGTATGAACAATCCGGCCGGCGGGGCAGAGAACTGGGCCTGGCGTTACGCGCCCGGAGCGCTCCATCCGGACTTTGCCTCCAAGCTTACGGAGCTGATGGCTATGACAGATCGCGACGGCTATGAGGAGCCCGTTGAGGGTTCGGAGGCAGGGAAGCCCACCGAAGAAGCCAGCAAGCGAGCAGACCTAAGCGCCCTGGTTTAGGTCTCCTAAACGTCTAAGACCAATCTGCATGGCGGACAACGTCCGCACCCAAGCCGCCCGGGATTACCGGTATAGCCCGCAATACGTGGCACGAAGTGCCCGCTCCACGCGCAGTAGGCTCGTCCGGCAGGACACGTCGTTATGCCTTAGACTGGATTTGCACCATAAGTAATGATCAGGAGTATCCATGCCTCTGTCCGGCGAAGCAATCCGCATGATGAACTACGTTGACGATATCGCTGTCACCCTCCGCCGCATCCAGGCCGTCCTTCCCTCGCTTACGGAAGATGAGCGCATCCGCGTGAGCGACTATATCCGCAAATCCGAGCCCAACTACGAGTCTGTTCTCGAGTCCATCGTAGAAAAAGAATCCGTAGCCTAGGCGAAGCGCTACGCCTCATGAACACATCCCTCCACATCGCCGTGATCGGCGCAGGCATGGCCGGCAGGAACTTTGCCGCCGCCTGCGCCGCCGCCGGCCACCAGGTCACGCTGGAAGACGTGATGCCGCATAAGCTCCGCAACGCTGAGGACCTCTTCGCGTCGCTCGGCCACAGCGTAGAACTCGTTCAAACAGTCGAGGATGCCGTCCGCAAAGCTGATGTAGCGATCGACTTCGTTCCCGACGAGCTCGAATCCAAGCTGGAGATCTTCTCCATGCTCGACCGCATGGCCCCTCCGCGCACCATCCTGCTCACCCCGTCGGACACTCTCAGCGTCACTGACCTGGCCTCTTGCACCTACCGCCCCGACCGCATCGTCATGATGCGCGGCGGATCGCCAACCCAACTCCTCACCACATGCCACACCGCCAAAGAGACGATCGCAACCGCCGAGGCGTTCCTGACCTCCCTGGGCCGGTCCGTGATCACAGAAAGCGACCCGGACCTGCCTCAGCTGATACGGAACATGAATTTACCTGCCGGAAGTCAGCTTTAACCACCCAAAACCACGCGCAAAGCACCAAAACACCTCGTTTTTCATCGAAACATCCAGCCCGCAACCTCAAATTCCCCCAGCAAACACCAGAAATACAGGGGTTAATCCGCCTCCTCGCGCTTATAGGGATGCACCATCAAATTCCGCGCCTCATTCACAGCCCCTTGCGTGTTGTCATTCGTCTGTACCGCAAGCCGGTACTCATTGACCGCACGCTCTCTTTGCCCGGTCACATCAAAGATTCGGCCCAGTTCCACATGCGCCCAAACCTCCGTCCACTTGGGATCCCCGTCTCCCCGCAACACGTCGCGAAAGCTGTTCGCCGCAGACTGGTAGTTCTTCTGATTGAAGAAGATCTCCCCGATTCGATAAGCCGCCAAACTACTATTTTTATTGGCATCTAGCGCTTTCTGATACTCCACCAGTGCGCCCGTCATATCCCCCTGTGCAACCAGCTGCTGACCTCGAAGAACTGCAACCTTGACCGCTAGATCCGGCGTGGACTTCAGCAACCAGCCCTGCGGGTCGATCGTAATCCGCCGGGGTCGCCCGAACGTTTCGACCGAATATTGCGAGTCCGTCCCGCTCACATCCACCCGTCGCGTCTCCGTCTTACCTTCCGTCTCTATTCTCAGCTCAACCGGCATGCGAAACAGATCCAGATCCTGTGTGATCGCCCCAACCGTCCGAAACCCCTTGCTGCTTCCCAATCGGTAAACTGTGTACTTATCATTGAACTGCGGTGCTCCGGTTCCGTTAACCCATTGAGAAAAGAAGGGTTGCAGATTGAGCTTGGCCGTGTCGCCTTCCTGCGCGACCGGCTGAGCCTCAGCAATCGTGACCAGATCACCCTCGCGCAAACCCTTATCCTGATACTGAAGCAGGGTCTCCCGCAGGAACTTGATAAAGGCGTCATCGCCCATCTCCCAACGCAGCATGTGGAAGACCATCGCACCTTTTTCCAGAGTCATCGACTGGAACTGAGGAGAGAACGGATCCAAGCGGCCGAGCGTGCTGAGCGGCTCGGTGTCGTAGGCCAACGCACCAGCTGAGACGTCGCCGACGGCGGTCTGGAAGGCACTTGAGCCGGAGGCATCCTGGAGATACATCAGCTCCGCATAGCGGCTCATTCCGTTCGTGATCCAGGCATCATTCAAGGTTGCGGGAGAGACCTCAGAGCCCCACCATTGGTGGGCAAGCGTATTCGCCAACAGTCGGGCAGAGTTGTGGTCGACGATGCGATTGCCTGCGATAGCCGCGACGCCGGGTGCCCATGAGGCAGAGACTGCATCCTCCGGAAGCTCTACGATCGCTATCTGGCCAGTCTCCGGCTGTCCAAACGTGCTCGACATAAACTCAAACTCTTTGGCAGCGAGCGCCCCAAACTCCAGCGCCCCAACCTTGCGCTTGTCTGTCACGTAGATCTGAAAGTTTTCTACTTTCTGCGGCGGAAGGAACTTGCCGGCGACGATGGTTCCCGGGAAACCTGGCTTGGTCCAGTTGAAGCTGTACTCGGTTTCTCTCCCTACGGAGGTGGGAGTGCCGGTAGGGCCGGAACCGACGACTCGCTCATCCGATGGCACACGGATATGCATTTCGGCGGTGAAGCGGTCGGTGTAGAGGCCGGTCTGGGAGATGGGGAACCAGCGGCCGGGATAGAGCAGGATGGAGATCGGATCAGCGATGGCGGCCAGCTTGATGCCTTCTACCGGACTGGTGTCGGAGTTCACGAGTGCGCCGGTGTACTGGAAGAGCCAGGTGGTGCTGGTTCCCTTGAGGATCGGTGCGGTCAGAGTGAAGCGGACGGCGTTCTGCGGGGTGAGGCGCTCCGAGACGAGTGGCTGGTGTGAGGCGTCGGTGACACTGGTCAGGATGAGCCCGTTGTTAAGCTCGAAGACAGGATTCAGGAGATCGTCAAGGGCGGTAAAGGTGACGGCGGCGGTGGCGGTCAGGGTACTGGTGGCGGGGGTTAGCTCGGCGTGGATGGTGTAGGCGGTGACTTTGAGCTGGGGGCGGGGGGGGGCGGCTAAGGCGGGGGTGAGTAGAGTTGCGGAGAGCAGGAGGGTGCTTAGGGCGCGGTTCATCGGGGGTGGATCCTCGGAGGCATAGTTCGTCATCAGTTTAGACGCAGCAAGTGGGAGTTCGGATGAGGGTTGAACTCCCGTAGACTGAGGCTATTGTGACGCGGTCCAATTCGATTTTTATTTCAGCGGGGGAGGCTTCGGGGGACCACTATGGGGCGGGGGTGGTTCGCGCTTTGCCTGGGGTCAGGTTCTTTGGGCTGGGTGGGGGGGAGATGGCGGCGGCGGGGGTGGATCGGGTGGTGCGGGCGGAGGATGTGGCACATATGGGGATCACCGAGGTGATCCGGCATGCGCCGTATGTTTATGGGCAGTACCGGAAGCTGGTGCGGTCGATCCGGGAGATGCGGCCGGATGTTGCGGTGCTGATCGACTTCCCGGATGTGAACTTCCGGTTGGCTAAGGTCCTGAAGGAGTTGGGCGTTCCTGTGGTTTGGTTTGTGTCTCCGCAGCTTTGGGCCTGGAAACGACGGCGTTTGCGCTGGGTGCAGCAGCGGGTCACGAAGATGCTCACGATTTTTCCGTTCGAGGAACAGTTTTATAGAAGCCGGGGGGTGGATGCAGAGTTCGTGGGTCATCCGTTGGCGGAGGCTCCGCTGCCGGCGGTGACGCGGGAGGCTTATGCAGCGCATTACAACCTGGATGCGAACAAGCCGTGGATTGCGTTGCTGCCGGGGTCGCGTTGGCGCGAGGTCGAGGCGAACCTTCCGACGATGGTGGAGATGGCGTGCCGTTTCCCGCGCGACGCGGAATATCTGCTGCCGGTGGCTTCCACGATCGATCGGCCTCGGCTGGCGGACTTTACGGCGGGGTGGATTGCGCATGCTCCAGGGACCAATCCGGGGCTTCCACTTCCCTATATTCACCTGGTGGCCGATGCTCGGGAGGCTTTGTTTCATGCACGGGCCTCGGTGGTGGCGAGCGGGACGGCTACCGTGTTGGCGGCGCTTATGGGAAATCCTTTTGTGGTGGTGTACAAGGTTTCGGCGGTGACGTTCAAGGTGGCGAAGTCGCTGGTGTGGTATCCGCCGGAGGTTTGGCCGACGGAAGAGGGTACGGATCGGGATGGGAATCTGCCGATTGGAATGGTGAACTTGATTGCGGGGCGGAGGATTGTGCCTGAGTTGTTGCAGGAGCGGTTTACGGCGGAGAATTTGTCGGCCAAGCTGACGCCTTTACTGGGGGAGACGGCGGAACGGGCGAGGCAGCTGGAGGAGCTTGCGGCTTTGCGGGTGAAGTTGACGCCTGCGGGAGTTGGGGCGATGGAAAGGGTGCGGGATGTTGTCTTGGGATTGCTGGCGAGATCGGGGCGGATTGAGGGATCCGGATAGTGGGTGCCAGTGTCAGAGAAAGCGGGCGAGCTTCGCTCGATCGAACATCTCAGGTGCGAGATGTGGGACACCCGGCTTAAGGGGTCAGGGACCAGGGAACAGGGATCAACGTGCTCTTGCCCGGCTACGGCCTGGAGGTCGATGGTGATGGGTTGCGGGACCGCGCGTTCGGCGTATTTGCGGGCTTTTTCGGCTTCTCGCTCGGCTTTCTGGGCCTGGTCCTTGGCCCATTGCTCTTCGAGGATCTCTGCGAGGGACTTCTCGTATCCGTGCCGTTTGGTGAAGTCCTGGGGGATTGCGATGAGGCCCTGCTCGGGGTGTTCTTCGACCTCTTCGACGGTGGTGGCGGGGTCGGGCTGCTCTTTCTGGCGCGGCAGGTTGCAACTGGCGATCTGGAGGCCGTAGAGGAGCAGACCGGCGCGCTTGGGGTCGAGCTCATTGGCTGCCAGACGTAACAGGACTGTTCCGATAGCTTCCTGGATGGCGCTACGATCCTCCGGGTTGGGGAGGATGAAGGCTGCGCGGCGGTTGCGTTCGGCTTGGCGTTCCTGCGCTTCCGCTTTTGGGACGGGTTTACGGCAATTATGGTGGTAGAAGCAGAAATCTGCCGAGCGCAGTGCGGGCGAGCCGCAACGGTGTCCATCGGTGCGGATGTGGCGGCATTGGAAGCGGATGGGCTCGTTGGTTTCGGGTGTTGCTGTGGTGTTGGTTTCGCTTGTCATGGTGTGTACCCCTCCCCCTGGGGTGAATGGTGCAAAGTCTTCGAATGATTGCGGTTAGGTCCGGACTTGGGCTGCATCCCCCCCACGGGAAGCAGACGGTCTGGAGAGGTGTTGGGTGAGGGCCGGTGCTGACCTGGCTCCTCACCTCAACCTACAAGCACATTATAGCATGCGTGTCAAGCTTTCCTTGTGGATATGCTGTGGAAGTCTGGTTTGACCCATCTGCGGTGTCGCGGAGGTGAGGATCGGACGGAGATGCCACTGAGACTGCGCTGCCTACGGCATCGAAGCATTCATGCAGCAGCTTCCTCCAACTGGAGCTCCTCCTCCTGCCGCACCACGGTTCTACCTGACGGCCCGGCAGCCGCTTCGGCCGGGCGTGCTTCTTCTGGCTACTGTTGCTGCGGGCGGTGCGCTGTTGTCCCTTGTCTATGCCATGAGTCACAGTGGACGGGGGCGGGTGGGTGCCGGGACGTATGGCGCAGGGAGTGCCCGGGATGGGGCGGACGACGAGAAGGATGATCCCTCGCAGATCGACACGATCGTTCTGGGAGATCCGTCGGACGCTCCGGTGCCGGGGCGCAAGGGTGACCATGTGAGTCCGGTTCACCCTACGATTGTGGTCCGGCTGCCACGGTTTGGCGATCAAGTGGGATTGATTCCGAATACGCCTGTGGGCAAGCTGCTTTATCAGTGGCTGGCTGCTTTCAACAAGGGGGATGAGGCGGCGCTCCAGCAGGCGCTGCCGAATGTTGGGGGCGGGGCTGCGGCGGCGGCGCAGATGGAGCTTCGGCGGCGGACGGGCGGGTTCAACCTGCTTTCTGCCAAGGAGGTGCAGCCGGGGGTGCTGGTGTTTCGGTTGCTGGACCAGACAGCTTCGGCGGGGGAGGCTTTGGGGACGTTGCAGGTGGATGGGGGTTCGAACCCAGCGGCCGTGGGGAGCTTTAGTTTGCGGCGGGTTGAGGTGGCGGGGAAGGCAGGCGGGACGAGTGGACCCTTGGTGGGAGCGCGGCGGTGACTGATGCTGGACTGATCGGAAGCGTGCGCTTTTGGGGCTAGGAAGTTTTGCCCAGGAAAGGGCTCAGGACGTCGTTCGGCAGGAACGGGTCTTGCGGCGATCTAGACATTCAACGACGAGGTCCTTCGTCGAGGGCCAGAGGGCTGAGTTCCACTGATCGCGTGAGACAAAGGCGTGATGCATGGGGGCGCCGGAGGCGTCCTGGTGCTGGGTGAGCAGGTTGAAATGTTTTGGCGACAAAGGCTAGCTTGATGGTCATAATGGCTCATGGAACTGGTTTCGCTCTATTCCACGCATGCTGACAGCCGGCGCGTGTCTTTGAAGATTGGGTCTGTGGCGCTGCATGTTCTTGTGCTGGCCGTTTTGACGTACCAGTTTCGGGGTGTGGCGCGGGTGGTGAAGGCTCGTCAGCATACCGTGGCCCGGGTGATTACGCCGTATGCTCCCGGGCATAAGGCTGTGGTGCAGCCTCCCCGGCCGAAGATTGTGGTTCCCAAGGAGGAGCCAAAGATTGCCCTGAAACGGCCGGAGCCTCCTCCGCCGAGCAGCGGCGGCGATCCTACTGGGGAAGCGGACGTTTCGGTGGCGATTGCGAACTTTTATCCGGCACCGAAGCCCGATCTTTCGGCGCTTCCGCATGGCACGAGCGGGGATGTGGTGATCGACGTGACGATCGATGAGGATGGGGATGTGGTGGAGACGCGTGTCGACCAGGGGCTGGGGCATGGGTTGGATGAGGAGGTTGCGGCGGTGATCGAGACCTGGACGTTTACGCCTGCGACGAAGGCGGGGAAGCCGGTAGCCAGCGTGCAGCAGCTTTTGTTTCACTTTGAGCGGGCTTAGAGCAAATTAGCTGTTGCTGTGGAGTGGAAGCATGGTGCAGTGTCATTTTCCTTGAGAGAAAATGACGTTGATAGCAACGCCTCCCTCTACACCCACAGCTAATTTGCTATAGGGCTCTGCTGTGCCGGGTTTTTGGTGGGTCGGTTAGAGTAGGAGGAAAGTTACATATTGATTGGAGAAGCGATGCGGGTGCCCCGGGTTTCGGTAGCGGTTTTGTTGTTGTCAGCGGCTGGGTTTGCGGCGGGTCAGGCTCCGGCGGTGAAGCCTGCGGCCGCGAAGCCTGGGACAAGCGCGGCTCCGGCGATGGATGCCGAGGGGAATCCGGTTGCACTTTCGCCGTTTGCCACCGCGGCGCCAAGCAAGATGGGGTTGGAGCTGCGGGATATTCACCGGGCGGATACGAAGTGGCGCGAGTCGCAACGCGGGGCGCAGCCGCAGCGTTTGATGGGGCGGGTGCAGCCGGCGCTTTTACGTTCTGTCGATCCGGCTACGCAGCAGAAGACGCTGGAGCATTTTCAGGGCGTGATGGCGCAGCTGGATAAGCTGGCAACGAGCGAGATGAGCGAAGGCGAGCGGATGAACCTGGAGATCTATCGCTACCAGATCAGCACGCAGATCGATTCGCTGAGATTCAAGGAGTGGGAGAAGCCGGTGACGTCGCTGGAGTCGTTCTGGTCCGGGGTGCAGGGGACGGGGCAGCGGGGATTTCGGACGGAGCAGGAGTATTTGAACTACCTGACGTGGCTGGCGGATATTCCGCGATTTTATGAGGAGAATACCGCGAATATGAAGGCCGGGCTGGCCCGCGGATTTACGCCTCCGAAGATTACGTTGACCGGCCGGGACCAGACGATTGCGCTGGTTGCGAATGCGAAGTCCGCCGATCAGACGCCTTTCTGGAAGGCTTTCACCAAGATGCCTTCGACGATCAACACGGCCGAGCAGGCGAGGCTCCGGGCGGAGGGTAAGAAGGTGATTGAGACGCAGGTAATTCCAGCGTATCAGCCTCTGCTGGCGTTCTGGAACGAGCAATATTATCCGCACACGCAGAGCTCGATTGCGGCGGAGTCTCTGCCGGATGGGAAGGCTTACTATAAGGCGCAGATCAAGCGGTATACGACGTTGGATAAGACGCCCGAGGAGATTCATGAGTTTGGCCTGGGGGAGGTGGCGAAGATTCACCAGGAGATGCTTGACACGATGGTGGAGGCCAAGTTCCAGGGGGATTTTCCGGCGTTTCTGAAGTTTTTGCGGACGGATCCGCAGTTCTACCCGAAGACCGATGCGGAGCTGCTGGGTGCGGTCTCTTACATGATGAAGGAGTTCGACGATAAGGCCGACCGGTACTTTGGGTACATGCCGCGGGGGCGGTTTGGGGTGCATCCTGTTCCGGCAGAGGTGGCTCCGTATCAGCCGGCGGGGTTCGGGGGGCCTGGCGGCTTCTCGATCAACTTGTATGATTTGCCTTCGCGGCCGCTGTTCGGGATGCCGGCGCTGACGCTGCATGAGGCGGCTCCGGGGCACTCGTGGGCGGGGTTGATTGCACGGGAGCACCAGGATCCGGATGGGTTTCGCGGGGGCGGGTCTGCGTTTGGCGAGGGCTGGGCGCTTTATTGCGAGCGGCTGGGAACCGAGATGGATATGTATCACACGCCGTATGAGAAGTTCGGGATGCTGAGCTTTCAGTCGTGGCGGGCTTCACGGCTGGTGGTGGATACGGGAATGCACGCGATGGGGTGGACGCGGGAGCAGGCGCAGCAGTACTTGCGGGACAATACGGTGCTGAGTGAGCACGATATCGAGGAAGAGATCGACCGGTATATTTCATGGCCGGGGCAGGCGCTGAGCTACTACCTGGGGATGACGGAGATGATGAAGGAGCGCAAGCATGCGCAGGAGGTGTTGAAAGGGAAGTTTAATCTGCGGGCTTTTCATGATGCGATTCTGGCGACGGGCGGGGTTCCGCTGCCGGTGCTGGATGAGTATTTAGAGGCCTGGATCAAGGGGGGTGGGGTTGGGCCTTACCCGGAGATGGAGAAGTAGGGGTGGATGGCGGGTTGAGGGCCTTCCGGGGTGACGGCTGGTCCTAGCGTTCTCGCGCGAGGTTGGCCAGGATCAGGGCCATTGGGTTTCTTCGGGGTCCTTCGACCGCGTCTGGCGCAAGGGTGCGCCAGACTTCGCTCAGGATGACGGATTTTTTCAGAGGAAGAGAAGCAATTCTTAGCGGTGCTGCTACCCCGGTGACCTATCTGGGGAAGAGCGGCTTGGGGAAGGGCGGCAAGCACTAGGTTTGGCCTGAATCCGGCCTTGATTTGCGGTCCTTGATTTGCGGTTTAGGGAGGGCCTGGAGCTTAGGGATGCGATGGTAGGATGAGCGCAAGGGCACGGCGGGAAGCCGGGCTCGACCCCAAAGATTCCAGGGAAACTTATGACGGTTGTCTTCGCTCGTTTGGTGGTGTTTTGTCTTTGCGCTTCCTTTGCCTGGGGTCAACAGGGCTCAACCGCTTCCGCGAAGGTTGATGATCCGGTGGCGGCGTTGGTGGGGCGGCTGGAGCTTGCGCGGTATAAGACGACGATCAAAGGGTTGACGCAGTTTGGGGATCGGCGGCAGGGGACGGAACGGAACCGCAAGGCTGTGGACTGGATTGAGGCGCAGCTGAAGAGCTACGGGTGTGCGAATACGGAGCGGATCAAGTATGAGTATCAGCCTCCGCCGCAGACGGCTCGGACTGGGGCGGCGCGGGTAGTGGATCCAACGGCTGGGCCGGGTGGGTCGCGCAAGCGGGGGACTATCGATCCGGATACGGTGAACAACGATCCGATGAAGCAGCCGAATATAGAGCTGCGGGCGTTGGATACGCCGCCTTCTGTTCCGGGGGAGCGGGAGGAGGTGTATTGCACGAAGATCGGAACCAAGCATCCTGAGCAGATGTACATCCTTGGGGCGCATATGGATGGGATCGGGTGGGGTGAGGCGGCGAACGATGATGGGTCGGGCACGGCGCTGGTGATGGAGTTGGCGCGGATCTTCAGTATGGCGGATGTGACGACGGATGTTTCGATCCGGTTTGCGCTTTGGAACAACGAGGAGACGGGATTGAATGGGGCGAAGGCGTATGTGGATCAGCGGAAGGATCTGCAGGGGGTGGAGTCGCCGGCGGGATCGGGGAGGTATCCGGAGCCGAAGTGGCTGGGCATGGTGCAGCACGACATGATGATGTTCGACCACGGGATGCCGCACAAGGATGGCACCATGAGCAAGCAGCAGAGGCCGGAGGCGGACGTGAACATTGAGTACCAAGTGACTTCCAAGATGGCGCACGAGGCTCGGGCCTTGGCGGAGACGTTTCAGCTCGCGGATGACACGTACGCGACGGATTATCCGGCGAATGTGGGGCCGCACATGACGAATACGGACTCGAGCCCGTTTATGGATATCACGCCTTCCTTGAGTTTGCGGGAGGTGGAGCGCGGGGCGCAGATGGGCGCGGGCTGGGATCCGCAGCATCATCAGCCGACGGATGTTTATACGTTCTATAACGATGATGATTTTCGACTGGGATTGAATGCGGCGCAGATCACGCTGGGAGCGGTGGGGCAGTTGAGCGGGGCTCGGGTTTCGGGCGGCAAGTAAATGGGGAGACGTTTTTGTTGGGGTTGCGTACGGAGGTTTGAGGTGCGAGCGATGAACGGCCGGCGAGTGGCTTTAGCGGTGGTGCTGGGAGTGGGTCTGGGCGCTGGTCAGCCGGGTCTGGGTGTGAGGGCCTGGGCGCAGGCGGCGGAGATGCACGCCAAAGGGGATATGAGCGGGCAGTGGCAAGGGACGCTCGAAGGAGAGCGGCCGCTGCGGGTAGTTTTAAAGTTTGTGAAGGCAGATAAAGGGTGGACGGGGAAGATGTATAGCATCGACCAGGGTGCGCAGGGGTTTAGCGCGACGGACGTGATGCTGGATGGGAATACGTTCAAATTTACGGTGGATGTGCTCAGTTCGACGTATACGGGGACTTTGAGTGCGGATGGCAACTCTGTAGTGGGGATGTGGTCGCAGGGGCCTGCGCCGCGGGCTTTGACGCTGGTGCGGGCGATGAAGGAGACGGCCTGGGAGATTCCGGCTCCTCCTCCGCCGAGGAAGTTGATGGCGGCGGATGCGGATCCGGGGTTTGATGTGGCGACGATCAAGCCGGACAATACGGGCGCTACGAGTATGCAGCAACTGACTTTGAATGGACGGAACTTTCAGACACGCGCTTCTTCGCTTGGCGATCTGATCAGCTTTGCGTACCAGGTGGAGGCGAAGCAGATTGTGGGGGCTCCGGATTGGGTGGATCGGGAACGGTTTGACGTGGCGGCGGTTCCGGATACGGAGGGTGACCCGAACCCGGCGCAGCTTCGAGCGATGATTCAAAAGCTGCTGAGGGAACGGTTCAAGTTTACGTTTCACATGGAGAAGCGGGAGCTTCCGGCGTTTGTGTTGACGGTGGCGAAGGGCGGAGAGAAGCTTAAGGCAACGGAACTGAAGGGGCCGCTGCCGGGGATTGGATATGGACCGGCGCCCGGGGGCATTTCGCTGATGGCGCGGAATGCGACGATCGGGGATTACACGGGATTTCTGCAGAACCTGGTGCTCGACCGGCCTGTGGTTGATAAGACGGGATTGACGGGGAAGTATGATCTTCGCGTGACGTTTTCGCCGGATGACTCGATGTTTCATGGACATCCCCCGCAGTTTGCGAAGGCGGATGGAGCGGAGGCCGCGCCGGGATTCTTTGAGGCAATGCAGCAGCAGCTTGGGTTAAAGATGGAGGCGCAGAAGACGGGCGTGGATGTGATGGTGGTAGACAAGGTGGAGAAGCCTTCCGCGAACTGATTTCAGCCTGGTTTAGTGACTCAAGAGATTTAAGATTACGGACAACGCACCCTTTTTCGGTTGCCGCATGATGTACTAAGGGCTTAGTATCCCAACAAGGACGGCGCGATGCAAGGCTTTGGTTTGGTTAGGGCTTGGTTGCTGCTGATGATGGGTGCGGGCGTGGCGCATGCTCCGGGGCAGGAGCGGGCGCGGCTTGCTTTTGATGTAGCGACAATTCGGGAGTCGAAGCCGGACAGCCAGGGCGGGATCAAGGCGCTGCCGGGCGGGAATGGGTACACGGCGCACAATGTACCGGTGAAGCTGATGATCAGCCTGATGTACAAGATACCGATGCGGCAGATCAAGGGCGGGCCGGAGTGGCTGAATGGCGCCCACTATGACGTCGAGGCGAAGGTGGATGGGCAGTACAACCTGGACGATCTGCATGGGATGTATCAGAATCTGCTGGCGGACCGGTTTGGGTTGAAGTTCCACATGGAGAGCAGGGAAGGGCCGGTTTACCTGATGACGGTCGAGAAGGGCGGGACGAAGATGCGGGTGAACGAGACGGCGCAGGACTTCAAGATTCCTTTGGATTACACGGGGATTGGTGCGGTGGAGTGCAAGCGGGTTGGGATGGAGTACTTCAGCTGGTGGCTGGGGCAGCAGCTAGACCGGACGCAGCGCCCGGTTTTGGATCGGACGGGGTTGAAGGGAAACTGGGATTTTGAGCTGAAGTTTTTGCCGGAGCTTCCGGTGGATTTCCCGAAGGAGAACCTGCCGCAGGAGGTGCAGGATCGGCCTTCTTTGCCCGACGCGGTACGGGAGCAATTGGGGCTTCGGCTGACGGCGGATAAGGGGCCGGTGCCGTACATGGTGATCGACAGCGTCGAACGGCCGAGCGCGAACTGAATTATTTCTGGTTGACCGCTAAGCGAATGCGCGGGACGAACGTCTACTAGGAAATTCTTTATTGAACTTGTTGGGTTGAGGACTCGTAGGGAAGCTTGCGGGAGAGGAGTGCTCGTTTGAAGACTGGATTGCTTGCTTTGGTGATGGTGGCGGGGACGGGAATAGCGGAGGCGCAGGGGCCGGCATACGACGTGGTTTCGATCAAGCCGAATAAGACGGGCAGCGGGAGTATCGGGGTGGACATCGATAATGGTCAGTTTAACGGGACGAACATCACGTTGAAGATGATGATTCAGCGGGCGTGGCATCTGCCAACCGGCGACTTGATCTATGGGCTTCCGGCGTGGGCCAATGATGCGCACTATGATATGCGGGCGAGGGTGGATGCGGAGACGGTCGCGGCGTTGAAGAAGATGTCGCGCGAGGATCGAGAGATTGCCGACGAGCGGATGATGCAGGACGTGCTCACGGAGCGGTTTCAGCTGAAGGTTCACCCTGAAACGAAGGAGTTGCCGGTGTTTCAGCTTGTGGTCGCCAAGGGCGGGGTGAAGATGAAGGGGACCGTGGATGACTCGGGTGGACGAGGCATGCATACGAACAACCAGAAGCTGACGGCGACGGACGATCCGATGCCGGATTTCGCAAGGTATTTATCCGAGCGGCTGCACCGGAAGGTAGAGGATAAGACGGGGTTGAGCGGGCACTATGACTTCACGCTGCAGTGGTCGCCGGATGACCTGGCGACGGATAAGGCGCCGGAGTTTCCTCCCTTGATGACAGCGATCGAGGAGCAACTGGGATTGAAGCTTGTGGGCGCGAAGGGGCCGGTGGATACGATTGTGGTGGACAAGGTTGAGCAGCCTACGGAGAACTGATGCAAAGAACGGGAGCGCGTTGGGCGATGATGGGAGTCCTGGTGGTGGCGCGGGCCGCTGCGGCGGCTCCGGCTGCGGAATACCATGGCTTGGTTACGTTTTCCGGGCTACCTGTCCCGGGGGCGACGGTGACGGTGGTGCAGGGCGCTAAGAAGCTTGTCACGGTGACAGATGGGCAGGGGTTTTATTCCTTTGCGGAGCTGGCGGATGGGGCGGCTACCGTGACGGTTTCGATGACGGGGTTTGCGGAGGCGAAGCAGGAGGTGACGATCGCGGTGGGCGGCGCGATGGGCAAGGTAGAGCTTACGCTGATGACGCTGGAGCAGATGCGGGCGGCGCTGAAGCCTGTGTTGAGCGCGCCTTATACGGCGGAGGTGGTGCGGGCGGAGGTGGTGAAGACTGGGGATGCTCCGAAGAAAGCTGCGGCTACGGGCGGCGCAGCTTCGGGTGCGGCGGAGCAGGCTGCGGCTGTACCCGACGAAGTGAAAGACCGGGCGGCGGATGGGCTGCTGGTGAATGGGAGCGTGAACAACGCGGCGACCTCGCAGTACACCCTGGCGCAGCGGTTCGGGAACACGGCAAGTGGGAAATCGCTTTACAGCTTTGCATTGAGTGCGCGGGTGGATAACTCGGCTCTGGATGCGCGGTCTTACTCGATTACGGGGTTGAACACGGCAAAGCCGCAGACGGATCAGTTTACGGGCGGGGTTTCGGTGCAGGGGCCTTTGAAGATTCCGGGGCTGCTGAAGAATGGGCCGAATGTATTTTTCGGGTATCAGCGGATCCGGAACAGCGTCTCCATCACAACGCCTGGGTTGGTGCCCACGGTGGCACAGCGGATGGGGGATCTCTCGGGAACGTTGAACGGGGCAGGGCAGCCGGTGACGGTGTATAACCCAGCGACGGGGTTGCCGTATGCGGGCGGGATCGTGCCGGTGAGCGCGCAGGCGCAGGCGCTTCTGAATTTGTACCCTCTGCCAAACTTATTCGGCAACAGCGAGTACAACTACCAGGTGCCGCTGGTGACGGATACGCATGTGGACGCGGTGATCGCGAACGTGAGCAAGGGTATCGGGCGCAAGGACCAGGTGACGGCGAACTTCGCGTCCAACAGCGCGCGCACGAGCTTCCAAAATTTGCTTGGGTTCACCGATCAGACGCGCGGGCTGGGCATGAACGCGAG
This sequence comes from uncultured Granulicella sp., assembly GCA_964282815.2. Classification (GTDB taxonomy): domain Bacteria; phylum Acidobacteriota; class Terriglobia; order Terriglobales; family Acidobacteriaceae; genus Edaphobacter. Next base: position 361,878 of record CBDIOH010000006.1, on the reverse strand, counting down.
CATCAACTGGGCGCATACGCTGAATGCGCATGTGCGTGTGAACGGTGGGTACACGTTTAGCCGGCAGTCGAATCGGCTGACGCCGTACTGGGCCGGACGGGCAAACATCTCCGGGCTGGCGGGGATTACGGGAAATGACCAGGACACGCCGTTTTGGGGGCCGCCGACGTTGAACTTTTCCGATGGTTTGACGTCTTTGACCGATGGACAGCAGTCGTTTGTGCGGAACGAGACGAATGGGTTTAACTTCGCGGCGCATTGGAACCACTACGCGCATAACGTGACGGCGGGCATAGACTTTCGGCGGGCGCAGTTCAGCTATCTGACGCAAATGAATCCGCGCGGAACGTTCAGCTTCACGGGAGCGGCTACGGCGGGAACGGCGACTGTGACAACCGGGTCAAGTGGAGCGAGCGGGTCGGACATTGCGGACTTCCTGGTGGGGGTTCCGGATGCAAGCGCTTTATCGTTTGGGAACGCGGATAAGTATCTGCGGCAGACGGTGTATGACGGGTATCTGAATGATGACTGGCGGGTGAGTCCGCAGCTTACGGTGAATGTCGGGGTTCGGTATGAGTATGGCGGGCCGGTGACGGAGGTGAAGGACCGGCTGGTAAATCTGGATGTAGCGCAGGCGAATGGGTCGGCTTACGGGGCCCTGGCTCCTGTGCTGGCGAGCGCAACGAAAGGATCACTGACGGGCACAGATTACCCTGACTCGCTGCTGCGAGCGGATCGGTCTGGGTTTGAGCCACGGGTGGGAGTTTCCTGGCGACCGCTGGCGGGGTCTTCCATGCTGGTGAGCGCGGGGTATGGGGTGACCTACGACACGAGCGTGTATCAGGGGCTGGCGTTGAACTTTGCGCAGCAGGCTCCGCTGGCGAAGAGCCTGACGGTGTCCAACAGCGCTGCTTGTCCGTTGACGTTGGCGAATGGCTTCTATAACTGCGCGACGACGACGCCGGAGACGTTTGGCGTGGATCCTGGGTTTCGCGTGGGGTATGTGCAGACGTGGAACCTGCGGGTGCAGCGAGATCTTCCTGGGTCTTTCCAGTTGGTGGCGATTTACCTGGGAAACAAGGGAACGCGGGGGGTGCAGGAGTTTTTGCCGAACACGAATCCGGCGGGGGCGAGCGTTGTTTGTGCGAGCTGTCCGCAGGGGTTTGAATACATTACTTCCACGGGGAATTCGACGCGAGAGTCCGGGCAGATACAGCTTCGGCGACGGCTGAAGAGCGGGTTTACGGCTTCGGCGCTGTATACGTATTCGAAGTCGATCGATGATGATTCCGCGCTGGGCGGGCAGGGGGCTGCGGTTTTGAGTTCGGCCACGTTGGCGCAGGACTGGCGGCGTTTGAATGCGGAGAGAGGGCTTTCTACCTTCGACCAACGGCATTTGCTGACGTTGACGGGACAATATACGACGGGCATGGGCAAGGGCGGCGGTACGCTGCTGAGCGGGTGGCGCGGGAAGGTCTACAAGGAGTGGACGGTGCAGACTTCCATAACCGCCGGCAGCGGGCTGCCGGAGACGCCGCTCGATTCGGCGGTTGTGGTGGCGGGGTATAGCGCGTTTGTGAGGCCGAATGTGACCGGAGCTCCGTTGTATGCGACGGTGGGGAACCGGGTTTTAAATCCGGCAGCCTATGCAGGTCCGGCGGCGGGGCAGTGGGGGAACGCGCGGCGAGATTCGATCACGGGGCCGCAGGAGTTCTTGTTGAATGGGGCGTTGTTGCGAACGTTTCGTCTGCCGGAGAAGTTGAATCTGGATGTGCAGGTTGCGGCGACGAATGCTTTGAACCACGTGACGTTTACCGATTGGGTGACGAACATCAACAGCACGCAGTTCGGCGTGCCGGCTGCGGCGAATCCCATGCGTTCGCTGCTGGCGTCTTTGCGGTTGAGGTTTTGAGGATGAGAGTGCTGAAGATCATGTTCGGGTTGTTGTTTGCGACGGTGGCTGCGGGGGCGCAGGTTGTGGGCGGGAATGCGCAGTCGGGGAGCAATGGGGTTTATACGGTCTCGGTGGGAACGAAGCTGGTGATTGAGGCGGTGAATGTACGGGATGGCAAGGGCAATGCGGTGAAGGGATTGGGGGTGAAGGACTTTACCGTGACTGAGGATGGGGTGAAGCAGACGGTTCGGTTTGCGGAGTACCAGGAGTTGCCGTTGGCGCCGGATGCCTCGGAAAAGAAGGCTCAACCTGCGGAGGAGGTTAAGGTCTTCAATCGGCTTTCCCTTTCGCAGATTGCGCCGGAGGAGTTGGGTAAGGCGAAGTACAAGGACAAGCGTTTAATTTCGCTTTACTTCGATCTGACTTCGATGCCGCCGGACGATAAACTGCGGGCGCTCGAGGCGGCCGAGCGGTTTATTCGAACGCAGATGACGTCCGCGGATATGGTCGCGATCATGCGGTATGGCGGGAGTTCCGTGGATGTGCTGCAGGACTTTACGGATGACCATAATCGTCTGTTGAGTATTCTGGCGACTTTGATCGTCGGGGAGAATCAGCAGTCGGAGGATATTGCGAGCGATGCGGGGACGGCGGATACGGGGGCGGCGTTCGGGCAGGATAGCGGGGAGTTCAACCTGTTCAATACGGATCGGCAACTGTCTGCGTTACAAACCGCTGCGAAGATGCTGGGGCGTTTGAGCGAGCGGAAGGTGCTGATCTATTTTGCGAGCGGGCTGACACTGCACGGGGTGGATAACCAGGCGCAGTTGCATGCGACGGTCGATGATGCGATCCGGTCCGGTGTGGCGTTCTGGCCGGTGGATGCGCGGGGTTTGGTGGCACAGGCTCCGCTTGGGGATGCGACGCAGGGGTCGCCGGGGAATGCTGCGATGTATTCGGGGACGGCGGCGCTGGCGGTGACGACGCGGCTGCAGCAGTCGCAGGACACGCTGTATACGCTGGCGGGCGACACGGGTGGCAAGGCGCTGCTGGACTACAACGATCTGACGATGGGGATCGTGCAGGCGCAGAAGAGTGTGACGAGCTACTACATTCTGGGGTACTACACGACGAATCCGGCGCTCGATGGGCGCTTTCGGAAGATCAAGATTTCCGTGGAGGCGGAGACCGCGAAGCTGGAGTATCGGCAGGGGTACTACGCGGGCAAGGAGTTTGCGAAGTTCACGGCCGCGGATAAGGATCGACAGCTGGAAGACGCGTTGATGCTGGGCGATCCGGTGACGGAGCTTACGATCGCGATGGAGCTGAACTACTTCCAGCTGAATCGCGCGGAGTATTTTGTGCCGGTGGTGGTGAAGATTCCCGGGCGTGAGCTGGCGCTGGCGAAGAAGGGCGGGGCGCAGCATACGCTCATCGATTTCCTGCTGGAGGTGAAGGACGACCTGGGGAATGGGACGACGGTTGAGAATCTTCGCGACAACGTGAACATCAAGCTGACGGACGCCACGGCTGCGGAGTTGGGCAAACGGCCCATCGAGTATGACACGGGGTTCACGCTGCTGCCGGGCAAGTACACGATCAAGTTTCTTGCTCGGGACGATGAGACGGGACGGATGGGGACGTTTCAGACCTCGTTCTTAATTCCGAACCTAAACAAAGAGACGAAGCGAGTGCCGATCAGTAGCGTGGTGCTGAGCGGGCAGCGGGTCGATCTGAAAGACGCGATCTACAACGCAAGCAAGCAGAAGGAGCAGGCCAAGGATAATGCGGCAAACCCGCTGGTGCTGAATGGGCAGAAGCTGATTCCGAGTGTGACGCGGGTTTTCAGCAAGAGCCGGGATTTGTATGTTTATCTCCAGGCCTATGAGGCTGGCGCGGCGACGGTGCAGCCTTTGATGGCTTATGTGAGCTTCTTCCAAGGGAAGACGAAGGTGTTTGAGACGCAGCCGATGGAGGTCGCGAGCGGGATGAGCAACTCGTTAAAGACGATGCCGGTGCGGTTTAATGTAGGGCTTGGGACGCTGGCGCCTGGAGAGTACGACTGTGAGGTGACGGTTCTGGATCCAAGTGGCGGGAAGAGTGCATTCTGGCAGGCGGGGATTACCGTCGTGCCTTGAGGGTGCTCACACTTGGCTTTGTTGGGCGCCTTAGGGGGAGTGAGTGAGGTGTCGAATGAGTCTCTTGCGTGCGACGGGCGGTGGGCCGCACCATGTCTAGATGATGCCTAGACAGGGAATGCGACGGAATACGCCGGCGCAGGTGCTTTTTGCGAGTCTCGTTGGAACTACGGTCGAGTTCTTTGATTTCTATATCTATGCCACGGCTGCGGTCATTGTGTTTCCGAAGCTGTTTTTTCCGGCGACGGATGCGACGGCGGCGACGCTGGCCTCACTGGCTACCTTTGCGATTGCGTTTTTGGCGCGGCCGGTCGGGAGTGCCCTGTTTGGGCACTTTGGTGATCGGGTTGGGCGGAAGACGACGCTGGTGCTGGCGCTTTCCACGATGGGACTGTCCACTTTCGCGGTGGGGGTGCTGCCGACATATAAGAGCGTGGGGGTGCTGGCTTCGCTGCTGCTGGCGCTTTGCCGGTTTGGGCAAGGAGTGGGGCTAGGAGGAGAGTGGGGTGGAGCGGTGCTGCTGGCGACGGAGAATGCGCCGCCAGGCAAGCGGGCTTGGTATGGGATGTTTCCGCAGCTGGGAGCGCCGATCGGGTTCTTTTGTTCGAGCGCAATCTTTCTGGTGCTTTCGAAGTGGCTTACGCCGGCTCAGTTTTTGAGCTTTGGATGGCGGCTGCCGTTTCTGGCAAGCGCGGTGCTGGTGCTGCTGGGGCTTTATGTGCGGCTGACGATTACGGAGACGCCGGTCTTCGCGGCGGCGATGGAACGGCGGGAGGCGGTGAAGCTACCGATATTTTCCGTGGTTCGCAATCATTTTGGGGTGCTGGTCGCAGGGACACTGACTTGTCTGGCTACCTTTGTGCTTTTTTATCTGATGATCGTGTTTACGCTGAGCTGGGCTACTTCCGCGCTGCATTACAGCAAGAACAGTTTTCTGGAGATGCAGCTGGTGGGAGTGATCTTTTTTGCTTTGATGATTCCGGCAGCGGCAGTGCTTGCGGAACGCGGGCGCAAGCCGGTGATGATTGGGATCAGCGCGGGAATTGCGGTGTTCGGGTTGTTCTTTGCGCGGCTTTTTGAGGCCGGGCCCGCGGGGGCGCTGGCGATGCTGGTGATTGGGCTTTCTCTGATGGGCCTGACGTATGGGCCGCTGGGGACGGTGCTCTCCGAGCTATTTCCGACGGCGGTTCGTTATACGGGGAGCTCGCTGGCGTTCAGTCTGGCCGGGATTCTGGGGGCTTCGCTGACGCCTTATCTGGCGACGAAGCTGGCTGCGGCCTACGGCCTGCGGTACGTGGGGTACTACCTGAGCGGGTCGGCATTGCTGACGATTGTGGGGCTGCTGGCGATTCGGGAGACGCGGGATGAGGAGCTGGATGCGGTGGTGCAGGCTCCTTGAGATCAGGAAGGAGGCTTGTTGCGTTTGCGGCGGGAGAGGCCGAAGATGCCTGCCCCGGAGAGGGCCAGGATGGCGCTGACGACGATGAGGATGACTACGGCGGCTATGAGGAAGGTTCCGCCGGTGACGAGGGCGATGGCGACGAGGTGAAGGACGGCGTTGATGACGGAGATAATGGCTCGGAAGACCGTCAGCATGTTTAGCGCCTTTTGTCCTGCCGGACTTGCCCACTGCGCGTGGGGCGGGTACTTCGTACCGTGTGGACTGGATGAGGGGACTCGGACGGCTTGGGTCCGAACGTTGTTCGGCTTGTGATTCGACTAGTGGCCGGCTACCTCTTCGGGGAAGAGACGGATGTCGGGGAGGTTGCGATAGATCTCAGCATAGTCCATGCCGTAGCCGATGACGAAACGGTTGGGGATGGAAAAGGCGGTGTAGTCGGCTTCGATGGGCACGAGGCGGCGCTCGGGCTTGTCAAGGCAGGTGGCGATCTTGAGCGAGGCGGGCTTATGCTGGAGCATGAGGCCGCGGAGGTAGGAGAGAGTGAGTCCAGTGTCCAGGATGTCTTCTACGAGGATGACGTGCTTGCCTTCGACGGGATTGTCAATGTCCTTGATGAGCTTGACGGCGCCGGAGGAGACGCGGGCGCGGCCGTAGCTGGAGACGGCGACGAAGTCAAAGGTGTTGTCTACGGTGATGGCGCGGGCGAGGTCTGCGAGGAAGATGGCTGCGCCTTTGAGGACGCCAATGAGAACGATGGACTGGCCTTCGTAGTCTTGCGAGATCTGCTGGCCAATGGCCTGGACGCGGTCTGCGATCTGCTGGCGGGAGAAGAGGACGTCCATGGAGGCGGCGGGTGGAAAGGTCAGAGGGGAGGGGGATTTGGAGATGGGCATCATTCCTGCTTTCGACGGAGTTGCGCAGTGACAGGGTAGCGCATCCGCGGATGTGGAGGAAGGGTGAACGCTATACTTGCGTGAGGCTTCTGTGAGACGGAGCCAGTGAGGCGTATGTACCCGTATCTTCATGTTGGCTCGTTGCACCTTGGGACGTTTGGGCTGCTGCTTTGGCTGGCGGCAGTGCTGGCTGCGGTGATGTTGCATCGGACGTTTGTACGCGATGGCGTGGATGCGGATGCGCTGAACGTGGTGGCGATGGTGGTGATCGCAGGGGTCATTGGGGCGAAGCTTTGGCATGAGCTTCAGGATCCTGCGGAGCTGCGAGCGGCGATGCACCAGATTGGGCTGCCGGGGTGGCATCAGCCGTGGGCGGTGGTGGTGGGGTTCTTCGACTGGTTCAAGGCGGGGTTTGCCTGGTTTGGGGGCATGATCGCGGGGATTGCGATGCTTGTGGCGCAGGGGGTGGGGGCCCGGCCAAGTGGGTTGCGTGGGTGGAAGGCTGGGGTGATGATGCTGGACCTAGCGGCTCCAGCGGCGGCGATCGGGTATGGAGTGGGGCGGCTAGGGTGTCTGACGAGCGGCGACGGGGACTATGGCCGAAATACGATGAGCACGCTGTGGGGTGTGCACATGAAGCCGGATGCGCTGGTTCCTCCGCATCCTGCGGATGCGCTGGTGCTGGCTACGCCTGTGTGGGAGTTTGCTTTTGCGATGCTGCTGGCGTTTGTACTTTGGCGGCTGGGGCGTAGGGCTAAGCCTCTGGGCTGGCTGACAGGAGCTTATCTGCTGATGAGCGGTGCGGCTCGGTTTGCGGTGGAGTTCTGGCGCATCAACCCGAAGCTTTACTTCCACCATACGATGAGCAATGCGCAGGTGGCTGCGTTGGGGAGCGTGTTTCGTGGGGATTGTGTTGATGGTTGCGGTGCGGGGTGAGGCGGTTGTTCTGCCGGACGAGGTCGCTTCGTGACGCGTATCGGGCGTCGCCTGAAGGTCGCGTCGCTTGCGATGACGGTCTGTGCCGGGGCGCAGAAAAGGATCGTCGCGGTGGCGCCAGATGGGTCTGGGGATTACAAGGACGAGGAGTAGCAGCTTTCTCGCTCGCTCAGGATGGCAGGCAAAAGGAAGGCGGCGGCTGCGCTATAGCAAATTAGCTGTGGGTGTAGAGGGAGGCGTTGCTATCAACGTCATTTTCTCTCAACGAAAATGACACTGCACCATTCTTCCACTCCACAGCAACAGCTAATTTGCTCTAGTAGATCCAGCCGCCACCCACTACTTCATCCTGCTGGTAAAAGATGGCGGCCTGGCCGGGTGTGATGGCGCGTTGGGGCTGGTCGAAGAGGGCTATGGTGCTATCGGGAGTTGGACCTGGCTGGAGGGTGGCTGGCTGGGGCTCGTGGCGGTGACGGACTTTGGCCAGGACGCGGATTGGTTCCGTCAGGGCGGGAATGGAGATCCAGTTGAGGCGGTTGGCGCGGAGCTCGCGGGTGTGGAGGGCCTCGTCGGGGCCTGCCTGGACCTGGTGGGAGTCGGGGTGGATGGAGAGCACGTAGAGGGGGTTGGGGCTGGTGAGCCCGAGACCCTTGCGCTGGCCTACGGTGAAGTTGTGGATGCCGCTATGTTGACCGATGACTTCGCCTGTGGTGCTGACTAGCTCGCCCGAGGAGTCGGGGATGGGTTGACCCTGCTCTTCAAGGTAGGCGCGGAGGAAGGTCTGGTAGTCGCCTCCGGGGATGAAGCAGATCTCCTGGGAGTCAGGCTTCTGCGGCGACCTGCGAGGCCCGCTTCGGCGGCCATCTCGCGGACGGCAGGCTTCTGCATCTCGCCCAGGGGAAACAAGGTGTGGGCTAGCTGGTCCTGCGTGAGGCCGAAGAGGAAGTAGGTCTGGTCCTTGCTGCGGTCGGCGGGGCGGGAGAGGATCCAGCGGTTGCGGATGGAGTCGAAGTGGTTGCGGGCGTAGTGGCCGGTAGCGATCTTGGTGGCGCCGATCTGGCGGGCGGTCAGGAGGAGCTGGTCGAACTTGAGGTGGTTGTTGCAGAGGGTACAGGGGATGGGGGTTCGGCCGGCTAGATACTCAGCCACGAAGGGCTTGATTACGTCGGCCTCGAAGCGGGCTTCCTGGTTGACCAGATAGTAGGGGATGTCCAGCGAGTTGGCTACCTTGCGGGCGTCATAGACGTCGTCGATGGAGCAGCAGCGGCCCTGGACGGACTCGGGCATACCCTCGTGGCCGGCGAGGCGGCGCTGGTTCCAGAGCTGGAGGGTGAGGCCGACGAGGGTGTGGCCTTGCGCGTGGAGGAGCGCGGCGACGGCGGAGGAGTCGACTCCTCCAGACATGGCTACGGCGATGGTTTCTGAGTGCTGCATCTCTTTTTAGTGTAGTCCTGCTCTAGGTTAGTCCTGGTGGGATGAGGTATACCTGGATTGCGTGCAGCGGAGGAGCTGGGAGTTGAGCCGGAGTTGTTTCTGGAGAGGAGGACAGGCTCTGGTCGAGCCGCATTCTTCAAAGACCGGCAACGGCTGTCGGCCTGTCGGCCTTTCGATCCATGCTGCGCCGCTACTCGCGTGCTCTGGAAGAACGAGGCCGACATGACCGAAGTGCAGAATAGCTTCGGTCCTGGTTCTCCTTCTCCTACTCGCCTTGCTCACCATTGGCATTAAGGTGTCAGGCGCTAACCATTGAGAAATGTTCGTGATCCCGCATGGGACCTGATCTCCTTTAGCTGACCGCACCCGAGTTGGAGGCTTCGCTGACTCGCCGCAGAGAATTTCCGGCAACGATCCCTGATGCGTCGTGTCGTATAACAGCGACGGCGGACTATTGTGCTATAGCTTTTGTGAATCGGTTTCGAGCTGTTGTCGCATTGGAGTAAACCTATGGCTGCTTTTCGCTTCGTGTCCCCAAAATCAAACGTCAATCTCTGGCTCTTACCACTCAAGATGTCGCTTGCCGCAGTTCTCCTGTTCGCCGTCACTATGGTCCCGGACATGCTCGCCGCGTATCACATCATTCATATCCCCGATTGGTTCTCGATGGGCGGCATCGACGATGCACGAGCGATCCTCAGTTCCATGATGGGCTGCGTTAGCACCGTGCTGGCTCTCATCTTTTCGGTTGCCCTATTGGTCCTATCCATGGTGGCCAACCTGTTTGGCCCGAGGCTCCTCTACCGGTTTGTGCAGGACTGGGTAACGCAGACATGTATTGGCATCTTCATGGGCGCGTTCATCTATGTCTTTCTGGTCTTCCTGGTCACCCACCAGGATGCACACGGTTCGTTCATCCCTCAGGTATCCCTGATTACAAGCTGGTTCCTGGTGCTCGGGGCCTTTGGCTTTTTAGTCTTTTACAGCCACCGCGTTGCTGTCCTGATTCAGAACCCAGATGCTATTGGCCGGATCGTCGATGATCTTCGCAAGGCGGCAGAAGTCGCAGGCCAGGACAGCAGAGGCACACCCCCCATAGACGTTGCCGCACCCTTCGTTAGCCAAATTCAACCGACCGACAGCGTACCTGTCCTTAGTCCTAGGAGCGGCTACCTGCAGGAGATCGACCATCCTGCACTCGTAAGTGCGGCAACGAAGGCGGGTGCGCTGATCTCCATCCCGTTTCGACCGGGGCAGTTCGTACTGGAAGGCGAGATCCTTGCAGTAATCTCACCGCCCACATTGTTGTCGATCCTCCAGCCATTGATCGTAGAAAAGATCAAATTAGGGCGCCATCGGGTTTTAGCTCAGGATCTCGAATTCGGCATCGCTCAAATTGTAGAGATCGCTATCCGTGCGCTCAGCCCTGCGGTTAACGACACCTTTACTGGTGTTGCCAGCGTGGATCTGCTGGGGGAAGCGTTGGCCATTCTGACTGGAACGCGCCAAATCGGCGGCAACTGGTACGACTCTCATGGTGGACTACGTTTGCAAGTGCGCCCGCTGTTGCTGCCGCGATTGATCAAGCAATCCTTTGATCAGATTAGGCAAGCGGCAGTAGACAATCCGGCCGTCCTGATTCGGCTTCTCTCTACGATCGAACGCCTTTCATCCAAGATGACGGATGCAGAAGATCGCAGCGGACTACTAAAACAAGCCACTGCCGTGTGGGAGACCGCTACCAGCAAGCCGCTGGTGTCGATGGACCGCGAAGATATAGAGGCGGCATGGCGCAAGGCCAATGAAACACTCATGCTGATCTGAGCATCAAGTGCAAGTCGCCTATTAGAGGGATCAAGCTTCTCCTGTGCAGAAATAGCTCAGGAGCTTAATGCCTTTTTTACGGGTTCTTGAATAAGCTGGTAAAGGCGCTATGGTGTTTTCAATGGCTGCCGGAGCACACATGTCCCTCTTCCAACTTATTGCCGGCAAACCTCTTGCGACTTCCGAAGAACGAGCCGAGCATATCGGTCCTATCTCCGGCATTCCGGTCTTCGGCCTTGACGCACTCAGTTCGGCCGCGTATGGTCCGGAGGCGGCGCTCACTCTTCTCATTCCGCTCGGAGCGGCTGGGATCGCGCACATCGTCCCGATTAGCTTCGCCATTATCGGGCTGCTGGCGATCGTCTACTTTTCCTACTGCCAGACGATCGATGCCTATCCGAATGGCGGTGGCAGCTACACCGTCGCCAGCGAAAACCTCGGCGAGACTGCTGGCCTGCTCGCAGCTGCCGCGCTCATGATCGATTACGTCCTCAACGCTGCCGTGGGAATCTCGGCAGGTGTTGAAGCGCTGGTCTCGGCCTTCCCCTCGCTCCTGCCGCACACCCTTGCGTTCTGCCTCCTCATTCTTGCCATACTGACTCTGATCAACATGCGAGGCACCAAGGACACAGGCATCGCTTTCCTGATCCCAACCTACATGTTCATCGGAACGTTACTGTCTGTCATCGGGTTCGGGGCATTTCGTGTCATCAGCACGCATGGACACCCCATGCCGGTGATCGCGCCTCCCCATTTGCCGATGGCGACTTCGATGCTTTCGCTCTGGCTTCTCGCCAAAGTATTCTCCAGCGGATGTACGGCGATGACCGGGGTTGAAGCCGTATCGAACGGTGTTGGTGCTTTCCGCGAACCCACGCAGCGCAACGCGAAGCGCACGTTGACCATCATCATTGTGCTGTTGATGGTTTTCCTCGGAGGTATCGCGTTACTTTGCCGCTCCTACAACATCGGAGCCACGGACCCTACAAGCGCCGGCTACCAGAGCATCCTTTCGCAGCTCATCTCAGCCGTGATGGGTCGCGGCTGGTTCTACTATGTCGGCAGCGCCTCTATCCTTCTTGTGCTTGCTTTATCGGCCAATACCTCTTATGCGGACTTTCCGCGGCTTACTCGTGCAATCGCCATGCACGACTATCTTCCGCACGTCTTCAAGATTCGTGGACGACGTTTGCTCTACTCGCATGGAATCATTGCGCTGGTCGGGTTCACGGCCGCTCTTCTCATCGCTTTCGGTGGCATCACTGATCGCCTCATTCCGCTCTTCGCCATTGGCGCGTTCCTGGCCTTCACGCTATCGCAAGCCGGAATGGTGGTGCATTGGAAAAAACAAGGTGGCAACGGTTCCTTCCACCGCATGATCATCAATGGAATCGGTGCGGTTGCTACGGGCATCACCCTCATTGTGGTTCTGGTGGCTAAATTCGCGGCCGGCGCGTGGATTGTCGCAATCCTTATTCCGGCACTTATCTTCCTCATGCTCGCGGTTAAACGTCATTACACGAGCGTCGATAGTGCAACAGACATCGACAGCCCTATCCGCGTCGACAATCTTGAAGAGCCCTTGGTCATTGTCCCACTCGATCGCTGGTCACGCATCACGGAAAAGGGCCTTCGCTTTGCAATGAAGCTGAGTGACCATGTGGAAGCTGTTCATGTTGATGCCGAAGAATGCCGGGACGAGGTCGAAGCGATGTGGCAGCGCAACGTCGTAGCTCCTATCGCTCTGACGGGCCGTACCGTTCCGCAGCTGGTCCTTGTGAACTCGCCCTATCGTTTTGTTCTCATGCCCCTCATCGACCATATTATTCAGGTCGAGCATGATCATCCTGACCGTCAAATCGCAGTTCTTGTCCCTGAGCTTGTCGTTAAACACTGGTGGCAAGCACCTCTACACAATCAGCGGGCGCAACTCCTTAAGCTGCTTCTGCTTCTACGTGGCAATCAGCGCATTATGGTCATCAATATTCCCTGGTATCTCTAGCTTCTTACCTTCATGGCCGTTAAGACCTTGACTCCCCAAAACCGTCCTGGATTGCCACTATTTTTGGTGACGATACTCTTTGGCCTCATTCTGGGAGCCCTTTCGCTTGAGGCAAGGGCTCAGACTTGCGGCGCGAATGCGCAGAGCCCAATCGCAACGGATCGGCCGCAGGTCACGAATTCGAGTGTGGTCGTTCCTTGTGGAAGCTTACAGTTTGAAAATGGATTCCAGATAACGGGTGACGGAGGCCAGCGCAGCCTGGACTTTCCCGAGACATCGGTGCGATTCGGAATTGCTGGCAAAACCGAGCTGCGCTTCTCGGTTCCTAACTATTTCCGAAATGATGCCTCCGCCTCTGGTGCTAACGGAGTTGGCGACGTGAGCCTGGGTTTGAAACTACAGCTTGGACCCATTCGCGGATTTGATCTCTCGGTCATACCGTCTTTGAGTCTTCCTGAGGGTGCGAATGCGATATCGAGCCACGGCTATGACCCTACCGTGCAACTGCCTTGGTCGCGCTCCCTGACGAAGGCCTGGACGGTTGCCGGGCAATTTGGCGTAGGTTGGCCCACGGAGGCAGGCAGGCACATTGCAACCGGCCAGACCAGCCTGTACGCCGACCGCCAACTTACGTCTCCGTGGGATGCCTACGTGGAATACTCTGGCACCTTCCCCCAGCACGGCGGTCCCCAGCACTTGATCGACTTCGGAACGGCATTCAAGCCTACGCCACATCAACAACTCGACATCCATTGCGGTGTGGGTGTATCTTCCGCAACTCCCGATTACTCCGTGGGGTTTGGATACTCAGTTCGATTCCAGGTGATTCGATCAAACTAACGAATCCAAGCAGAACCCTGCACTGCACTCTTTACAGACTAGTTGGATGATGAATGATGACTTGTCAAACTTGTCGCGCAAGGGCAAAAGCTATCGGTGTTGTGTAGTAGGGACCAACGTCCGTCCCGAAGGGCGCACATCTGCATCAGACGCGGGCGAAGGACCCCAACTTTTCTCAATGCAGCGGACCAGCAAAGGCGTACCGTAACCGTCAGGGCCCCGAAGAGGCCGGTAGCGTTTGAAAGACATCCAGTTCACAGCGCGAAGTCCCGGTCAGCCTGCAGCGTTCGCCCGTTCAGCCGACCCTCCAAGTCCGCTAATAGACGAGCTTTCCCCCGGACAGATTCACTCCGCCCTGAAATCTCCTTGACTTGGCTCAAAGGCCAATGCTCCTCACCAAAACAACCTTTCCTTCAGACCGAAACTAACCCGCCAAATTCCTGTCTATTCCCATATCTGCTTCGGCTGAATCGCTTTTCTGCGGGCTAACCCATAAGCCCGCCCTTCGCCCGATAACCTATCAGATACGCCGAAGATCTACCTGAGAGGAACTCGAACCACATGCCCTCCCCGCTCAAGCACCTCGCCGCCGTCCTAGCAGCCCTCACCCTCAGCCTTACTCCCGTGGCCCGGGCCCAGTCCCCGCGCATCGCAGCCGTTTCCACCGCACGCGTAGCCCTTACCAACACCGTCTCACCGCGCCTCAAATCCGCGACGGACCTGGGCGCAGCTCCATCCGACCGTACCTTGTCCTCGGTCACCCTCCGTTTCAATATGACCGCCGCCCAGTCCTCCGCGCTTGACGCTCTCCTGGCCGCGCAGCAGAACCCTCAATCCTCCCAGTACCACCAGTGGCTCACCCCGGAGCAGTTCGCCGATCAATTCGGTCTCAGCTCCACAGACATCGGTAAGGTCACCTCCTGGCTTACCTCCCAGGGCCTCACCGTCACCGGCACCGCACGCAGCCGAACCTTCATTACCGTCTCCGGCAACGTAGCCCAGCTTCAGTCTGCCTTCGCCACCTCCATCCACTCCGTCACGCTGGACGGAGAGCAGCACATCGCCGCGATCACGGAGCCAACCCTCCCCGCCTCCATCGCCGCCGTCACCAGCACCATCACCGGCCTAAGCGACCTTCGCCTCAAACCCCGCGCCCGTCCCCGCTTCACCTCCTCCATCACCGGCAGCCACTTCATCGCGCCCGGCGACCTCTACACCATCTATGACATGAACCCGCTCCTCTCCAACTCTGTCACCGGCGCAGGCATCACCATCGCCGTAGCCGGCCAGACCGACATCCTCCTCTCAGACATTGCCGCCTTCCGGAGCGCCTCAGGACTTCCCGCCAACGCGCCCACCGTTAAGGTCATCGGCACCGACCCGGGAACGCCCACGACCAACGAGAATGGAACTGTCGTCGCCCTCGACCAGATCGAGGCCTCCCTCGATGTCGAGTGGAGCGGAGCCGCCGCCCCCGGAGCCAGCATCCTCTACGTCAACTCCACCGACGTCATCGGCACCTCGCTCGCCCAGATCATCGACCAGAATCTCGCTCCCATCGCCACAGTCAGCTACGGCGACTGTGAGGCCAACTTCGGCTCTCAATATATCGCCAGCTTCAACGCGCTCTTTCGCCAGGCAAACGCCCAGGGCCAGACCATCGCCGGCCCCACCGGTGACACCGGAGCCACCGACTGTGACTACGACTCCACCGTCGCCACCCAGGGCCTCGCTGTCGACTTTCCCGCCAGCTCTCCTTACGTCACCGCTGTAGGCGGAACCATGTTCAATGAAGGCGCAGGCAGCTACTGGAGCACCACCAACGGCTCAACCGGAGGCTCCGCCCTCTCGTACATTCCGGAGCTCCCCTGGAATGAAACCAGCGCCACCAACGGCCTCGCCTCCGGCGGCGGCGGCGCCAGCGCCTACTTTACCAAGCCCGCCTGGCAGATCGGCACCGGCGTCCCCGCCGACTCCTCCCGCGACGTTCCAGACGTTGTCTTCAACGCCGCCGCCATCCATGATCCATACCTCTTCTGCCAGGGAGGTTTCTGCACCAATGGCTTCCGCAACGCCTCAAACGGTCTGGACGCCGTCGGCGGAACCAGCGTCGCTACACCCATCTTCGCCGGCATCATGGGCCTGCTCGAGCAGAAGATCGCCACCAGGGTCGGCAACGCCAACCCCACCATCTACGCCCTCGCCAACAGCCCTACGTACTACACCAGCGTCTTCCATGACATTACCACCGGAAACAACGACAGCCCCTGCACCATCGGCACCCCCAACTGCACCGCCATCATCGCCACCTGCAACGGCCTCTCCAACACCGGCCAGGGTTGCATCGGCCAAACCGCCAACGCCGGCTACGATCTCGCCTCTGGCTGGGGCTCGCTGGACGTCTTCAATTACGTCAACGACTTCACCTCCGTCACCCCGCTCTCCATCGGCACCAACGGCGTCAACGTCTCCGCCACTACCCTCACCAGTACCTCGGCAACGGTAACTGCCGGCGCTTCCGTCTCCTTTACCGCAACGGTCGCCTCCGCCACCTCCGGCGTCACCACCACCCCCACTGGATCCGCACAACTCCTGGTAGACGGCGTTGCAACCGGCAGCCCGGTCATCCTCTCCGGCGGCTCCGCCACCTTCACCGACTCAACCACCAACCTCTCCTCCGGTTCCCACGTCTTCACCGCGGCCTACTCCGGAGACACCACCTACGCCGGCTCCAAAGGAACCTTCACCCTGGATGTAATCTCCGCCACTGCGGCTGACTTCACTCTGACCCCCGCCACCACCACCGTCACCACAAAATCTGGAACCACCGCGACCGGCGTAACCTACACCGTCACCTCAGTCAACGGTTTCTCCGGTCCCGTCGCCTTCACCGCGACCTCCACTTCAACCTCGCTCTACGCCAGCGCCGCCTTCTCGGTCACTCCGGTCACCGTCACCAGCGGCGGGACGGCAACCACCGTCTTCACCCTCTACGCCTACGAGTCCAACGCCAGCACCTCTACCGGCCAGATCAAGTTCGGCAAAGTCTCTGCCGCCAACCACAGCCCCCTCGCTCCCTGGACGATCCCCGCAACCGGCGTCACCCTCGCCGGCCTGGCGCTCATGATCCTGCCCCGCCGGCGCAGCCGCTGGACCGCTCTCGTCCTCACCTTGGTCTCCATCGGCATCCTTGGAGCCTCCGGATGCAGTTCAACCGGCACCGTCAGATCAACCGGCGGCACCACCACCACCGGCACCACCAACGCAACCGCTGGAACCTACCCCATCGTCGTCACCGCCACGGGCACAAACGCCGCCGGCACCCCCCTCAGTCACAGCGTTAACATTAGCTTCGTAGTTCAGTAGCCAGTTCAGTAGCCAGTTCAGTAGCCAGCCTGGTAGTTCATCTCAATCCAACAGAAAAGCCCCCAACCCGTAAGGGAAGGGGGCTTTTCCATTCTCTGCTGAACAGCCGTTTACTCCACCCCAACCACCAAAGCCCGATCCAGCGAGAACACCATCTTTGTTCCGGCCGGCAGAGCCATCTGGCGATCCTGCTTCAACCAGACCGCCGTCCCAACCCCCGCGCCAACCAGCCCGCCCACAACCGCACCGGGAACGCCCGCGACCACCGCGCCGGTAGCAATCCCCGCGCCCGTTACCAGCCCCATCGCCGCCAGCGTCTTGCCCGCATGGTCCTTGCGCACGATCGTTCCTTCCTCATCCACCTTCGTCGCATGGTAATGATCCGTATCCGCAACCTGCGCCGCAATCCGGTACTTCTGTCCGTCCGGCATCGTGATCTCCATCGGCTGCAGATGAATCGAAGCTGCCCCCGTAATCCGCTTGCCGCCATGCACATCCGTCACCCGCCCGGACAGAACAGCGCCCGCCGGCAGCAGCACCCGGCCATCCCGCTCCACGGCCTCTGTCAGCTCCCCATGAAAAGGCTGACCCACTGCCGTCTCCATAGTCGATAAACCTTCCTGCATCCGAACCTTGATCAGCGTTCCCACCGGCAGCTCATTCGCAGGCCCCTCGATCCGCGTGACGATCATTCCATCCGGATCACCGCCATTGACAAACCCTCCATCCTCCCGCACGGACGCCACCGCTGCCGGAGCCGTCCCATACCCGCCACCTCCCACCACCATCCCATCCGCTGGTCGAACCTTCAGCTTCATATCGTTTGCGGCCGGAGTTGGCACATACCCGGGAGTTGCCTGCGCAACCGCGCCGTTGGTCTGCATTCCGTTCGTAGGCGCTGTCGGCTGGAGGACCGCGGTCTGCTGCACCGTCTCCGGGCTCGTCGTCACCGGAACCTGCTCCGGGCGGCTCACACCCGTGTACTGTCCCTGCGCCACCGGCACCATCGCCGTCGTTACCGCAAACACCGCCATTTTAAAGCCGTTCGTCATTTCAGATCTCCAGGCGTACCGATACGCACCCTAACCCTACCGGCCCGCCCTGCGGCAAGCCATACAAAATAGAACGCCAGAACCCTGCAAGCCACTCCCGGCTACTTCACACTGCCCTTACTGCCTCACACCGCTCCAAACTGTCTTTGGTATCATCCCCCAGTGCCCTCCGGACCAGAACTCGTCCATTCCATCGCCTCCGCATCCCCCGGAGCCAGGTCCATTCCCATCGACCGCCGCCCCAAGCTCAACGAACGCCTTACCCACCGCATCCTCTCAGCCAGCTCCCACCCCGACGCAAAGGAAAACATGACCGACATCGTCTCCATCACCGCCCGCGAGATCCTCGACTCCCGCGGAAACCCCACCGTAGAAGCCGACGTCCTCCTCTCGGGCGGCGCCATCGGCCGCGCCGCCGTCCCCTCCGGAGCCAGCACCGGCGAACATGAAGCCGTAGAGCTCCGCGACGGCGACCAGTCACACTACCTCGGCAAAGGCGTCCTCTCCGCGGTCGACAACGTTGAATCCGTCCTCTCGCCCGAGCTCGTCGGCATGGACGCCACCAACCAGCGCCTGCTCGACGCCACCATGATCGCTATCGACGGTACCGAGAATAAATCCCGTCTTGGAGCCAACGCCATCCTGGCCGTCTCCATGGCTGCCGCCCGCGCCAGCGCCAACGCCCTCAAGCTCCCGCTCTATCGCTACCTCGGCGGCGTCAACGCCTCGCTCCTGCCCACGCCTATGATGAACATCCTCAATGGAGGCTCCCACGCAGACTCGAACGTCGACTTCCAGGAGTTCATGATCATGCCCGTAGGAGCCGAAACCTTCTCAGACGCGCTCCGCCAAGGCGTCGAGGTCTTCCATACCCTCAAAGGCGTGCTCAAAAAGAAGGGTTATTCCACCGCCGTAGGTGACGAAGGCGGCTTTGCCCCCAGCCTTAAATCCAACGCCGAAGCCGTAGAACTCATCCTGGAAGCCATCGAAAAAGCCGGCCTGACCCCCGGCCAGGACATCGTCCTGGCGTTAGACCCCGCTACCAGCGAGTTCTACTCCAAGGAAACCGGCAAGTACACCTTCAAAAAATCCGACAACCGTCAGCTCACCTCGCACGAGATGGCCGACTTCTGGATCGACTGGACCAAGCAGTACCCCATCGTCAGCATCGAAGACGGCCTCGCCGAAGACGATTGGGACGGCTGGAAGTACCTCACGGAGCAGATTGGCGGAAACATTCAGCTCGTCGGCGACGATCTCTTCGTCACCAACACCCAGCGCCTCCAGCAGGGCATCGAGCAGAAGTGCGGCAACTCCATCCTCATCAAGGTCAACCAGATCGGCACCATCTCCGAAACCCTCGAAGCCATCGAGCTAGGCCGCCGCTTCGGCTTTACCAGCATCATCAGCCACCGCTCCGGAGAGACCGAAGACACCTTCATCGCCGATCTCGCCGTAGGCACCGGAGCCGGCCAGATCAAAACCGGCTCAGCCAGCCGTACGGACCGCATCGCCAAGTACAATCAGCTCCTCCGCATCGAAGAGCAGCTAGGCCAATCCGCCGAATACCTCGGCGTCGAATCCATCAACTACAGTGAATAGCGAGGCGGAGCTGGGGGAACGATACAGCGCGTTTGCGAGATCCTCCAGCCTGAAAAGTACCCGTTCCTTGAGAGTGCCCGTTCGCAACACATGCATTCATCGCAACTCATGTCTGAAACAGGCAGGCCGGGAATCCGGCCTAAGCCGCCTTGTGTTGCAGAAAAGAGAACGCAATGCAATGCATCCTACAGACAGACAATCAACCATCTGACAGGCTAGAGAAATGGAAACGCGCCGCATACCCCGTATCACGTCTGCGGAGAGGCTGGATGGCGGTGTAGCCGTCACGTTTGAAGACGGCAACTCTGCGCTGTATTCAGCACATCTCCTCTTCGACACCTTTCCCCGGGCCGAGGAGCTCTTCGAACAGCTCGAAGAGTCCGATCGTCCCTAGTCAACGCCTAGTCGACCACCCAAGAACGATCCCGAAAGGAGACCGGACGTTGGGCCGTTTCGCTGATCGAGGCAAGCAGCTCAGCCGAGTAGCGGGCTCTCTTGCCGTTGGAGAAGATCACCACAATTCCGTTCTCTCCTACTTGCTCCACTTCGATTACCTTGATCGTTTCGTTCATCCTGCCCACCTGACCGGATCACACCCGGTTACGCCAATGTACGCTAAGCGACAGCCCTTCTCTGTCAGCGAGCGTACGCACACCGGGAGCGGGAAGACGGGGAAGGCTGCCTTAGGCTCTATCCGTCTGCTCCGTCCGCCAATACCACCAGGCCGCCACACCGCGTCCTTCAACCGAACCCGCTTTCGTTTCGTCCCGGCTTCTACCCCGCCATCGCCTGCACAAACCTCCGGTCCTCCACCGCATCCGCCAGCGCAGCATTCATCTTCACATCGTCCCGCATGTACATCAGCCGGTTCGCATCCTCCGCCGTCACTGCTTTCGAGATCAGGAAGCCTTGTATCTCGTCGCACCCGGCTGTAGCCAGAATCTCCATCTGTGCCTGCGTCTCCACACCCTCCGCCACCACCTTCAGGTGAAGCGAGTGTGCCATCTCAACCATCCCTTCCACCAGCAGACGAGCCTCAGCCGAAGTCACAATATCCTGCATAAACGCCCGGTCGATCTTCAACGTATGCACCGGAAGCTCCCGCAGATAACTCAAGGAAGAGTACCCCGTCCCGAAGTCGTCGATGGAAAGCTTCACACCGAACTTCCGCAAAAACTCCAGCGTCTTGAACGTCTGCCCATGATTCTTGATCAGCGTGCTCTCCGTAAGCTCAAGATCGAGCAGCGAAGGAGGCAGACCGCTGTCCTTCAAAGCAGAAAGCACCGTCGCGATAAACTCAGAGTCCGCCAGCTGCAGCGAAGAAACATTCACGCTCATCTTGCTCAACCGGCGCCCCATCTTGTGCCACATCGCAGCCTGCGTACAGGCCTGCTTCAGCACCCACTTGCCCAGCGGAATAATCAATCCCGCCTTTTCAGCCAAGGGAATAAACTCCGCCGGTGACACAAATCCATGTACCTCATCGGTCCAACGCAGCAAAGCCTCAAATCCCAGCAGCCCAGCGTCGGTATCCACGATCGGCTGGTAATAAAGCTGCAGCGTCTTGTCCGTAACCGCCTGCCGCAGCCGATGCTCCAGGCTCATCGCCCGGATCGTCTCGCTCCGCATCTTCTCGTCAAAAACTGCAAGCCCCATCCGCCCATTGTTCTTCGCCTTATACAGCGCCAGGTCGGAATGGTTGAACAGGTCAGCTGAAGCCAGCCCCGTCTTCTCATGCACACAGATCCCAATACTCACGCCCACCTTGATCACGTGGCCGCCCACAAAGATCGGCCGCCTCATTGTGTCGATGATCCGCCGCGCAATCTCCTCCGCCATCCGCGAATCCAGGCAATCATCCACCACCACGGCAAACTCATCGCCGCTCATCCGCACCAGCGTATCGTTCTTGCGAATGTGCTCCCGCATCCGTTCCGCCACCTGCACCAGCACCTCATCGCCCACCTGGTGCCCCAGCGTATCGTTCACCTCTTTGAAACGATCCAGGTCCAGGCTCATCAACGCAAACCGCTGCCCCTTCTGCTTCGGATCGCTCAGCATATCCGCCATAGTCTTTTGAATCAGCAACCGGTTGCCCAGCCCTGTCAGAGAATCGTGATACGCCTGATGCAGCAGATGCTCCTGATTCGCCTCCTTGCTCGCCCCCCTACGCAAAACCCGCAGATTTTGCACGCACGACGTAATCAGGAAACCATCGAAGAACAGCACCCAGCAGATATGTTCCACCAGCCGCCAGTGGCTCACCAGCGCCGTCCCAAAGAACGAAGCAGGAGAGTAGTACTGCATCGCGACATGGTTAATCACCGTAACCGCGGTCGCAGTGATCAGCACCGGCCAATCCAGGTAAAAGCCCAGAAACGCAAGCGACCCAAACACATGAAAATGTGTCTCAATCCGCCCGCCCGTCACATGAATCAGCAGACCCGACATCATCATCTGGCACACCGCAACCACGTGCCGCGTATACACCTCACCCGGTCTTAGGAAGGCCAGCAGCACCGGAACCACCGTAATCAGGCCGCCCAGGTAGATCGCCAACAGCACATGCGGATGCAGCGAGCTCGCGCTCCCATTCCATGTCTTCGCCGAGATCGTCAGCGCAGCCAGGATCACGCCCGGCCACTGCAAACACATCAGCGAAGCGATCAGCCGGTCCGTCCGCCGGTAGATCTTGCCACGCTCTTCCTCAAAGATCCGCTCCGCCTCATGGAACTGCCTCGCCTCTGGATCGATCGCCTTCAAACTTTGATTCAGCAGATTCATCGCGCAGCCTCCAAGCCCTCAAACTTGTTCCCAAATAACCCACACCCAAACACCGGCGACATCCCTAGCCCAGCCGGACGATCACTATACAGGGCAGCCTTCAATGACTCCACCCCGGCGTTTTCGCCCGTCAGCCCGCGACCCGCCGTAACTCCGCCGGAGAACAAGAGCTCCCGCTGCCCCGTCTCCACGCGCCTGGCCGAGTAATAGAGCACCGCACCGCTCGTCAGCGCGCCAAACTTCGCCGCGTACTGCCCCGCCACGTCCGGAACTACCGTAGCTCCCAGCTTCGCCGCCCCCTCCCGATAGATCGCACGATCCTCCCACACATCCTGTGCCCCAGGATCCAAACCCTCCGGCTCATACACATACAGCACCGTGTTGAAAGGCCGCTCCGCGGTCTCTGCGGCTCCCTCCAGCTCCGTCAACGTCGCCCCGGAGTAAGAACACTTGGGATGCAGTGCCACCACCAGCGTCGGTAAGTCGCTCTTACCCTCAGCCGGAACACCCGCCGGCCACCCAGCCGGAACCGCACCCTGCGCCCCAGCCGTCTTCTCATACGCCATCAGGTACCGCACCCCGGGCACCAGCGCCATCAGCCAGACCGCCGCCAGGACGGGCACAAGGGCTCCACGCCAACCACTTTCTTGTATCGAAGACAGCAAGCGATTCAAGGTGTTACCTCTCAAAACTCTTCTTCGTCCCGCGCTCTCATCGGCGCAAGCGTAATGTGGGAAGTCCTCCGCATCTCACGGAACTCCTCTCCATTCGCCTTCAGCAAGCTTAACGACCCCGCCCCAAACTGCCATGAGCAAAAAGTGCCACCAGCCATCCCCCATCCGTGACAGAAGTACCGTACACCCTCCCACCCCATACGTCCGCAGCCCACCAATGCGCGTCCACTGGCCCTCACAAATACAACTTCCCGGCCCTCCGCCCACTCCATATCTCTCGTACCGTGATTCACGCGCGAGAAACCCACACGAAACCCGGAGTCCTTAAATGATGCGTCCATCCAACAGATTCCTTACACTCGCCCTAGCCGCCACCCTGCTCACCCCAGCAGCCTTCGCCGCAGACACCGCCCATCAAGATAAAGAGTTTGTCACCGATTCCGGCATCGGCTCTCTCGCCGAGATCCAGATGGCCAAGCTCGCTCTGCAGAACTCGCAAAACCCAGAGGTGCGCCACTTCGCCCAGAAGATGATCGACGACCACTCCATGCTCATCGAGAAGATGAAGCCCTTCGCAGAAAAGATGGGCGTCCCCCCACCCACCAAGCTCAACCGCTCCGAGCAGGACGAGTACGACCGCTTGGCCAAAAAGAAAGGCTCCGAGTTCGACCAGGACTACATCAAGACCATGGTTCTCGACCACCACAAGGACCTTAAGGACTTCACCAAGGAGCGCGACACCACCGCCAACCCTGATCTCAAGGCCACCGTCATAGCCGGTCGCGCAGTCATCTTCCAGCACACCACCATGATCGACGGCATCGCCCACAAGAACAACATTCCCGTGCCCGCCGCCGACTGACAACATTCCATTCCATCCAGGTGCCATTCCATCCAGGTAGCCCACATCTTGCTTCGAGATGTGGGCTCCTCATTGGGCCCATCGCTTGCCATGCCACTCAACGAAGCCTAAACTCCTCTCTAGTGAATCTGAGTTCCCATGGAAGCCGGTCCCAGTCATGCCCGCGCCCCTCGCTTCCACCCTCATCGCCCGCCCAGAACGATTCGACCTCCATCTCCCCCTCACCTTCCTCATAGACGGCTCCGAACTCTCCGGCCACTGCGTCAACGTCAGCGCCACCGGAATGCTCGCCACCTTCGCCCATCCGCTCGAAGTCTGGACCAACGGCATCCTGTCCTTTCTCGCTGGCGACTTCTATCTCACCCTTCCAGCCCGAGTAGCCCGCACCCAGGACCTCGACGCAGGACTCCACTTTCTCCTGAAAACCCCCAACGACCATCAAGCCCTGAGTATCCTTCTGGAGGCCGCACTGGCCCTGACCCCACCCCCCGAACTCAGCTGAACCCCCGCCCACTCACGAACATCCAACCGGCATGTCCACCTTCCTCTCCGGAGGCGTTACCATTCGCCTCCAGTCCTACCACCCCGCCACCCCCGGCCCGCATCCCGCTCTCATCCTCTTCCACGGCTCCGGCGGCAACATCGACCACTGGCTCCACTACATTGCTCCCGCCATCAACGCCATGGGCATAGCCCTCTTCGCCGTCCACTACTTCGACCGAACCCAAACCACCCGAGCCGACCCCGCTCTTCTTCAAGACGGCATCCACGTCCCTCTCTGGCTAGCCACCGCCAAAGATGCCCTCGCCCACATCGCCGCCCTCCCCAGCATCGACCCTCGCCGCATCGCCCTCATCGGCATCTCCCTCGGCGCATTCCTCTCTTTGGCACTCGCAACGGAAGCCAAACCCATCCGCGCCGTCATCGACATCTCCGGCGGCCTCGCCGAACCCTGGTTCAGCCAGGCCACCTCCGCCTTCCCCCACACCCTCATCCTTCACGGCGAGTCCGACACCACCGTCCCCATCACCTTCGCCCGAGCCCTCGACGACCTCCTCACCCGCCTCGAAGTCCGTCATCAAACCCTGCTTATCCCCCACGAAGGCCACTGGTTCTCCCCCGCCGCCCACCTCCGCATCCTCACCACCGTTACCACCTTCCTCAAAACCCACCTCTAGCACCCGCTAATCACCCATCAAGTCGTCCCCACCGGAATCAATCGAGCCGTCGACAAACTGGCCGCAATCGACGTAAAAATCCCATTCAAAGAGGTTACCGGCTGACTCGCCACGCAATTATTCTGCGCAGCATTCGCCGTATTATTTACATCCGAATAAAAGTACTGCGGAGCAGAAGCAATATTCGCCATCGTCAAACAAGGCTCCGTACTCTCATAGTTCAACCCTGACGGGTACGTCCCCGCCACCGTATCTGTCGCACACCCCGTCGGCTCCGCCCCATATGCCACCGAGTACACCCGCGTCCCCGCCGCCGCCGCATCCTGCGCCGCCTTCACCGCCTGCCCGCACTCATCCGTGGATGACGGATACACTCCACTCGTCCCCGCGTTCGGCAGAATCGTATAGTTGAACCCGCTTCCCCCCGGCACCTGCGAGCACTGCGCGCAGGTCGCCTCCGCGTTCGAATCCCCATCGCTCAAGAAGATAATTACGTTCTGCGTCCCGGGGTTCGCCGCCTGCTGCGCCACCAACGCCGCCTGCGCCGCATAAATCGCTCCCGCATAGTACGTCTGGTAGTCCACCTCGAAGTTCGGCGGCAGCATCCCCCCGCACCCCGGCTTTCCACCCGCCGCGATCACCAGCGCCGAATTCGGATTCAAACTCGTCGCCGTGTCCGCCGTCCGGTAGTCGCTCAAAAACCCCGTCACCTGGTACGTCGTCATGACCGTCTGCCCCTGATTGATCGAAGGCACGCTCATCGGCGCATAACTCGTAGCCTTGTTCGCCGGAAAGGAGAATGCCGTGGCCGTAGGCACTCCGCCCCACGGCGACGTGCTCGAAGACGCAGGACTATACGGCGTCGTTACATTCCCATACGGCGCAATCGTGTAAAACCCATTCTGGTTATATGGTCCAGGAATCGGCGTAGTACAACTCGTATCGATCCCCACCGTTCCCACCGAAAGATTCGGAAACGTAAACAGAGAGATCTGGTCCACCGGATTCTGCGAAACCCCGCCCGTAATCGAACAAGTCGGCGTACTCGCCGCACAGGGGCTCAAGCTCTGCAGCAGCACCTGCACCCCGTTCAGAGCGCACGTAATCTGCGTCGCCTG
This sequence comes from uncultured Granulicella sp., assembly GCA_964282815.2. Classification (GTDB taxonomy): domain Bacteria; phylum Acidobacteriota; class Terriglobia; order Terriglobales; family Acidobacteriaceae; genus Edaphobacter. Next base: position 335,879 of record CBDIOH010000006.1, on the reverse strand, counting down.
GCAGTCGCTGTCCATAATGTTCATCGAAGCCGTGCTATCCACAAGGATCGCCAAATTATAAGGCGTAGGAGCTCCGCCCTGCGCCGACGCCATCGAGTGCGCCTGGATCGTCATCGTCTTATGCCCGAACAACCCCGCAAAGTACATCGGGATCACCGCCTGCTCCTCCACCTCCACCGCATTCGCCCCAGCCGGCGAAAGACAAGCCTGTCCCAAAGCCAGCAGCGTATTTAGGCAACGGATTGCCGGATACCCGCTCACCATACTCACATTCGGAACATCCGGCTTCGCATTCATCGCCCCCGCAACCCCGCTGAAGTGCGTCGCCGTGCTCACCGCATTCAGCGTTGGCAAAGCCTGCGCCCCCGCCAGGGCCGAGGCATCCGTCGCCGCCTGCAACTCCCGCTGGGCATACAGCACATGCCCGTAGTCCACCACCAGCGCCACCATCCCGAGGAAGGCGATCAGCATCACAGCGGACATCACCAGAATCTGCCCGCTCTCCTCGCCGCACAATCGCCGCGATCGCTCCAATCGCAGCCGCCGCCCTACACCCCGCGCCTTCACTACTGAACCGCCTCCGACGTCCGCCCCGTGAGCGTGCACCCCGGCGCCATGTTCATCCCCATCACCGTCAGCTGGCACGGATATGTCGCCGTCACAATCGCCGTACTCCCTTGCTGCAGCTTCCCCGCCGGCCCGCTCGTCGTCGTCGAGCTGGGACAGCTGTTCGCGCTATAAACCGTCCCATTCAAATTCAGCGTGTACGAGATGCTCGAAGCCTTCAGCAGCGGAGCAGCCCCTGAGATCGCCGTTGCCACCGTCGCACACGGATCCAGCGTCGTCCCCCGGCTGATCGCAAGCTGACGAGCCCCCACGCCCGTCGCCTCGGTCAAAGCAATATAGTTATTGAACGTAAGCCCAAACGCCAACACGCCCATCACCAGCAGCAGCAGCAGAGGAAGCACCAGCGCCGCCTCCACCATCGACTGACCAGACTCCTGGCGCTCCAGCGCAAACCAGCCGAAGGCGTCACATGCGTCTGCGCCGTTTGAGTGGACCGTATCTGCGCGAGAACAGTTCATGGGCAAAAGTGTAGGGAGTCCACGGAGCAAAACATTTCCGGAATCGCCAACTTACATCCTAGGCACCAACAGCCCACCCAGCCATTCCGCAAAAGAGGGAGAACACAAGCGGAAACTCCGCTAAAGTTGCGCCAGATGCGGTCGAAGGACCCCGAAGAAGGGGCTCAAATACGTCCAGTTTCGCGCCACGGTGCCCGAGTGCCCGGGTGCCAGAAGACAGCCGCCTTCGTTCAATCGAATAGGTCTACAAGTCCGAACACTCCCCCAACCCTCAATTCGCCCCAGGCCGCTCCACCCGATCGATCACCAGAATCTCCACCAACGTATGCGTAGCCTTCAGCTCCAACCCAAGCTGACTCTTCAGTGCACCGCGAAAGTTCGCCGCAGTATCCCCAGTCTCAGCATCCGTCGAAGCGCTCCAGTGCACACTGAAGTCATACAACCCGCTCAATCCTGTCTGGTCCACAACCGGCCGGGAAATCGAAGCCATCCCGGTCATCGTGGGCAGGGAAGTAGCCAACAGGCTCAGCGGAACCCCGCGCCCTGCAAAGCTGCTCCGCGCCTCCCCCACGGAAGCCACATGCGCAATCACACCGCAAACCGGCGGAAGCTCCCCCACCCCGGCAGACACAGCTCCAGACCCAGCTCCAGATCCCGAGCAGTCATCCGACGCCGGATGCAACCGAAGCTGCGGACCAACCGCGCCCGCGCGTACCGCAACCAACCCAAACGCAGGAGCATCCCGGCTCTCCCGGTGCACCGCCAACTGAAATCGCTCCGCCAGCAGGGACTGCATCATCAGCCGCATCTCCTCGACGGTCGAGTTCGCCGGTGCTCGCGCCTCGATCGTGAACCGGTCCGCCGATACATCGAACCCGCCCGTCACCCAGCTCGGAACCTTGGACTTCAACCCCTCGAAGTAGCTGAACCGAAGCGCCAGCTCCTGCGTCCCGGAAAGCTTGTACGCAAACGAGATATACCGCCAAAGCGGCTGGTTCGTCGCCACAAAGTAGCCGCTCGCAACCGTCCGCGAGTCGCTCGGATCAATCGCCGAGTACACATTCCCCGCATCCAGCGGAATATTGCTGTGCTGCGCCCCGCTACCCTTATCCTGCCGCACCGAAGCCACCTCAAAGCTCGGCCGGGACACAGCGTCCCCCGCAGCCTGAGCCAGGCAAACACCCGGCAACAAAACGAAAGTGAGCAGCAGAGCGGGAACAGGGATCATGAATGCAGACTCCAAGCGAGTGTACAGCCAAGGCTCTCCAACGCTCCCAGAACATGGCAGAGGCCGCTTGCTCATGGGCAAAGCTTGAGTCAGTCGATTCTAATCCCCAACCCATACCGAATTCTGAGCCGGGCGGGTCTCAAAGCCCACCGCGAAACCCTGGACGAAGGACCGCTCTTCAATCTCACGTTTCCAATAACGGCGTTTACCGGGACTTGGCTTCTGTTCCACGGTTAGCCGTTTTGCACCCAGTCCGGATGGACTAAGTAAGGTGCAACCCTCCATCAACCTCGATCACTGTGCCGGTCATAAAGGAGTTCTTGACTAGCAGAACGATAGGATCAGCTACATCTTCTGCAGTACCGTTCCGGCCAACCAGAGAAACATTTGAATATCGCTTCAACAATTGTTCGCGTGCTTCGGACGGTTAGTCTGTCCCACCAGGATGTCTCGATCACTCCAGGAGACACGGCGTTGATGCGGATAGGTTTCAACTCCCTGGCAAGCGGTTTGATCATGGACTCGATCGCACCGTTTATAGCTGCGAGTCCCGCGGTACCCGGCTCGGCGGCTCTTGCGGTAATTGCTGTAACAAATGTGATGGAAGCATCCTCGGAAAGAAATGGAAGCGCCAACTGGGCGGAGCGTATTTGCGTGAAGAATTTTTCTTCAAATCCTTTCATCAGAGTGGACAGATCAAGCTCTCGAAAATGACCTACCCCCTTTCCACCACTGGCACTAAGGATCAGATCGTCGATGGGCGCATGCCGTTCGAAAAAGGCCTGCAGCTCCTCCGCCGAAGATGCGTCAACCGCTTCTACGGCTAGCTCCGCATCCTTGTTCCGGAGCGCGGCGACTTTCTCGCGATCCCGACCGACAACCGTGACACGCGCGCCTTCCGCTGTTAGCTGCTTGGCGGTTGCCAGTCCGATCCCTGAGGTTCCACCGATGACGATTACATTGCGATTGACTAGGCGACTCATAACTCTCCTCAACTTGTCTTCGTTAGATCCGCAATCAGCCCCGGCTCGACCGGTTGCCAGCCGAGCGTCTTCCGCGTCCACTCGCTCGAAGCCGGCAGATCCAAGGCCGCGACATGTCCCAGAAATGGCCCGAACTGCATAAGGGCTTCATCAGCGGTGATTGAGACCGCCGGTACCTTCAGCCCCTTCCCGAGCGCCTCCGCGATCTCCCGCAGCGACACGCCTTCCTCCTGCACCGCATGGTAGGTCGTGAGGCCCGGCCCTGTCTTCTCGACAGCCAGACGGTACAGGTGCTTCACATCCAGTAGTGGAGCCGCAGACCAGCGGTTCGCTCCAGTGCCGACGTATGCGGAAAAACCCTTCTCGCGCGCAACCTGGGCCAGGATGCTCACCATTCCCTGCCTGCGGGTGTCATGTACCTGCGGCAGACGCACAATCGCCACGTGGACCCCCTGTGCTGCCACGGCCTGCGCCGCCTGTTCCGGCTTGCGCGGAACTGTCTCCGACTCCTCCGGAGGATCGTTTTCTGTCCGCGTTTTGCCGGGCGTGCCACGCAGAAGCCCGGCCGTGACCAGCAGCAGTTTGCCCGGGGCCAAGGCCGAACCCAGCGCCTCGATCGCCTTCATTTCATCCTGCGCGTTCTGCGCATACGTCGAAAAGTCGTGGTTGAACGCGAGGTTGACCACGGCATCCACACCCTTTGCGCCGCTGCGAAGGCTTTCGAGATCCGTAAGGTCGCCACGATGAACCTCCGCTCCCATAGCCTTCAGCTGTTCCGCGCCGCCGTCGCTGCGCGTGAGACCGCGCACCTGGTGTCCGGCCTCCATCAACTCTTTTACAACTTCCGTGCCGATGAATCCTGTCGCTCCGGTTACGAATATGCGCATCGTCGCTTCCCCTGTTGGCGTGACTCCTGAGAAGCCGCGCCGAAGTTGACACTTAGACCTGCACCCACTAAAACGGGGATAGTCCTCGCTTCAATAAGATAACAGGGGACGGTCCCCGGTTGCACAACGTCTTGCCAGTGCTTGCATGCCGAACAAGAAGCTCCCACTCCCGCCACTTGCCCGCAAGCCCCGCGCCGACGCGGAGCGCAATCGCGAGCGCATTCTCGAAGTAGCTAAAGACGTTTTCACCCGCAACGGAGCGGCTGCGAGCCTCGACGACATCGCTCGCCGATCGGGCATCGGCAACGCCACCCTGTACCGTCACTTTGCAACGCGAGACGATCTCATCGCAGCCGTCTACCGCAGCGAAGTCGAAAAGCTCGCCGCAGCGCAACAGCGCTTCGCCGCAACCATGCCGCCTCTGGATGCTCTCCGCGCCTGGATGTTTCTCTTCATCGACTGCATGGCCAAACGAAAGCTCATCGTTCCCGCTATGGAAACCGTGGCTGGCGGCTCGATGCACCTTGTTGAAGGCTCCCGCCCACTTATTCGTTCGGCGTTTGCCGCTGCCGTCCGGGGCGCCATCGACAGCGGCGACCTTCGCTCCGAAACCGACCCATACGACTTTGTACGTGCCTTGGTCGGCGTCTTCCACACCACGGACATGCCGGGCTGGGAGCCCAGCGCCCGCCGGCTCGTTGACATCCTCATCGCCGGTGCCCGTTCAACGCCTATGCCGTTCCGACCCGCTTCGCACTTGGCAGAGTAGCGACCAGCGGACGCTTCACAGCACCATCCCACAAAAAATGACTACCGGAAAGTCGCGTTATCGGCAGGCACGGTTTTGCCCGGCCCGAGCGGAGACCCGGATGGATGAATCAATCAAACGATCGGTAGAAGTAGAGCGTAACACCGCAATTCCACAGCATATCCACAACGAAAGCTTAACACGCGTGCTATAATGTGCTTGCAGGTTGAGGTGAAGAGCCAGGTCAGCACCGGCCCTCACCCAACACCTCTCCAGACCGTCTGCATCCCGTGGGGGGATGCAGCCCAAGTCCGGACCTAACCGCAATCGTTCGAAGACTTTGCACCATTCACCCCAGGGGGAGGGGTACACACCATGACTTCTGAAACCAACACCACATCCGCATCCGAAACCAACGAGCCCATCCGCTTCCAATGCCGCCATATCCGCACCGATGGACACCGTTGCGGCTCGCCCGCACTGCGCTCGGCAGATTTCTGCTTCTACCACCATAATTGCCGTAAACCTGTCCCAAAAGCGGAAGCGCAGGAACGGCAAGCCGAACGCAACCGCCGCGCAGCCTTCGTCCTCCCCAACCCGGAGGATCGTAGCGCCATCCAGGAAGCTATCGGAACAGTCCTGTTACGTCTGGCAGCCAATGAGCTCGACCCCAAGCGCGCCGGTCTGCTCCTCTACGGCCTCCAGATCGCCAGTTGCAATCTGCCGCGCCAGAAAGAGCAGCCCGACCCCGCCACCACCGTCGAAGAGATCGAAGAACACCCGGAACAGGGCCTCATCGCAATCCCCCAGGACTTCACCAAACGGCACGGGTACGAGAAGTCCCTCGCGGAGATCCTCGAAGAGCAATGGGCCAAGGACCAGGCCCAGAAAGCCGAGCGAGAAGCAGAAAAAGCACGCAAATACGCCGAACGCGCGGTTCCGCCACCCCTCACCATCGACCTCCAGGCCGTAGCCGGGCAAGAGCACGTTGATCCCTGTTTCCCAGTCCCTGATCCTTCGAGAAGGAACAAACAGCAAAGCCGCACCCATTTGGTATCCTCAACCCACAGATGCCACCCCTTATTCTCACCATCCTTGACGGCTGGGGCTACCGCCCGGAACTCCATGGAAACGCCATCGCTCAAGCCCGCAAACCCATCTACGACGCGTTCCTCCGCGACTACCCCAACACCCTCCTGCGCGCCTCCGAGCAGTTCGTCGGCCTTCCGGACGGCCAGATGGGCAACTCAGAGGTCGGCCACCTCAACCTGGGCGCTGGACGAGTCGTTCGCATGGACATGACCCGCATCGATCTCGCCATTCTCGACGGAACCTTTGTCAAAGACCCCACGCTGCTTCGCGCCATGACCCTCGCCCAGCAGAAAGGCCGCTCTCTCCATCTCATCGGTCTCCTGTCGGACGGCGGCGTCCACTCTCACCAGCGCCATCTCTACGCACTGTTGAAGATGGCAAAGCAGCAGGGAATCGAACGCGTCTTCGTCCATGTCTTCCTGGACGGCCGCGACACCATGCCCACCAGCGGGCTCCGCTACGTGGAACAGCTCCAGCAGCAGTTTGAGGAGATCGGCGTCGGCTCCATCGCCTCCGTCTCCGGCCGCTACTACGCCATGGACCGCGACGCCCGATGGGAGAAGTCCCGCCAGGCCTTCGAGGCCATGGTCACCGGGAATCCAGAGGGAGGAGTCCACCCTGACCCCATCGCCCGCATCAAGGAACTCTACAGCAACTCCATCAATGACGAGTTCACGCCTCCGTTCACCGTCGATCCCAGGGGGCTAATCCGTGACGAAGACGTGGTCATCAACTTCAACTACCGCGCAGACCGCGTCCGCCAGATCACTCGCGTTCTCACCCGCACCTCTGGCCTAAACCAATCCCTCGGCAGAGACCTCCCCAAGGCCGCCGAGCTCGACGCTGAGATTCCCCCACACCAGCTCCCGCAGCGCATCCACTACGTCTGCATGACCCAGTACGACAAGGCCTACAAGCTCCCCATCGTCATCCCCGCCGAGTCCATGGACAACCTCCTCGCCCACGTGATGGGGACAGCCGACCTCCGCAACCTCCGCGTAGCCGAAACCGAAAAATACGCCCACGTCACCTACTTCTTCAACGGAGGAATTGAAAAGCCCTTCCCCGGAGAAGACCGCCAGCTCGTCGCCAGCCAGAAGGTAGCCACCTACGATCTTGCACCCGAAATGTCCGCCCCCGGCATAGCCGACACCGTCATCAGAGCTCTCACCGACACCGCCTTTGACGTCATCATCGTCAACTTCGCCAACGCAGACATGGTCGGCCACTCCGGCATGATGGAGCCCACCATCAAAGCCGTAGAAACAATAGACGCTCAACTGGGCCGCATCTATCAGGCCATCAAGCAGCATGGCGGCAGTATGCTGATCACCGCCGACCACGGCAACGCAGAGCTCCTCATCGACCCCGCAACCGGTGGCCCCCATACCGCCCACACCACCAACCCAGTCCCCTTCATCCTGGTCTCAGACCAGAAAAACATCACACTCCGCGAGGGAGGCAGCCTGCGCGACCTGAGCCCCACCCTCCTAAGCCTCTTGCAAATAGACCAACCGCAGCAGATGACCGGAGGCAGCCTCGTAGTCCCGGCCGGAAGCTAAAACTCCCTTCGACCTTCCATGGCTCGCATCATGGTCACCTCATCCGCATACTCGATATCGCTTCCCGCCGGCACCCCTGTCGCGATCCGCGTCACCTTCAACTTTGCATTCACCTTATGCATCTCCGCGCTCAGGTAAACCGACGTGGCCTCCCCCTCAGTCGTAGGCGAAAGCGCCAGGATCACCTCATCCACATCGCTCAGGCGATTCATCAGGTTCCGCGTCCGCAATTGATCCGGACCCACCCCGCCGACCGGCGAAAGCGTCCCATGCAGCACGTGATAGACACCGTTATAACTCCTCGTCTTCTCCACCGTGGCAATATTGGTTGGCTCCTCAATAACGCAAACCAGCCGCTGATTCCGGGTTGCGCTCGTACAATACCCGCAAGGATCCACGTCGGTAATGTTGTTGCACACCGAGCACAACCGTAGATGCTGCTTGATCTCCCGGATCGCATCCGCCAGAGCTTCTGCATCCTCACCCGGCGACCGAAGCACATGGAACGCCAGCCGCTGCGCCGTCTTCGTTCCAATCCCCGGCAGCTTCCGCAACTCCTCGATCAGCCGCGTCATCGGCTCCGCAAAGCGCACTCCACCTCCGAACGTCAAGACCCCAGTCCCAGCCCGCTCATCATCCCGCCCACACTCGACTTCATCGCCTCATCCGCCCGCCGCCCCGCCTCGTTCACCGCCGCCGTAATCAGATCCTCCAGCAGCTCCAAATCGGAGGCAGTGGACCCCATCGCAGTTGGTGCAATCCTGAGCCGCAGGACCTCCTTGCGTCCATTCATCCTCACCTTCACCAGGCCACCCCCACTCTCCGCCTCCACCACCGTCTCAGAAAGCTTCTGCTCCATCTGATCCTGCATCGCCGCGGCCTGCGCCATCATCTCGCGCATCTTGCCGATATCCCCAAAGTCCATTCCATCCTCCCAATTACTCGGATAAATCGATAACCGTCTGTATTTCTGCACCGAACAGCTTCTGCGCCTGCTGCACCATCGGATGCTCCATCGCCTTCGCCTGCGCCGAACCTGCTCGTGCCACCTTCACCTTCTTCTCACCCGTTGGCCTCGCCGCCCCCGCTAAAAGAACCAGCTTCATCGAAGCAGCAAGCTCTCGCAGCTTTCCCCGGGCAATCTTCTCCGCTTCCGCGTTCATCACCACCGGAAGCATCATTTTGCTGAGCTCCATCTGCACCAGGATCTCTCCTTCGCGCATGGACCATAGAGCGTCACTCATCGCATCTGCCGCCGAACCCTGCTTCGCGTCCGTCAGTGCCTCCACCACAGCTTGCTTGAGCACAGCTGCATCTACATCCGCAGTCTGGGCTCCCATCTCTTCCTCAGACACAGGGGAGGGAAGCGCAACCTCTGGTTCCCTCTCCACAACCGTCTCCACTAAGCTGGGAACCACGACCGCCGCAGGGGCCGGCACGGCGATCGGCTTTGGAACCTGTACCGGCTCCGGTACGGCAACCGGCACACGAGCGATCGGTTCAATGGTCAAAGTCGGCTCAGACGCTTTCGGCGGGTCAGAGACGACAGGAGCATCCGTAATCGACACCGGAACATGCGACACCAGCCGAATGACGGCAGGCCCCGCATTGATTCCGTCATAGTGTCGCTTCCGCGTGTCGCGTTCAAACGGTGAAAATGCCGGCTTCGAGGGTTCATCCGCTAAAGTGGATCGGGCCTCAACAGGAGCCGCAGCCGGCGCACGAACCTTAGGCCTCAATCCCGTGGCTCCATCAGACGCGCTCAGCGAACTTAGCACCTCTTCTACCGGCAGCAGCCGCCGCAGATGAACCAGCTTCAGCAGCCCAAGTTCAAAGTGAAACCGCTGTTCCTGCCGATACCCTAGTTCATCGAAGGTCCGCAGCATTACCTGCATAAATCGCGTCAGCTCCTCTTCCGTAAACAGCTCCGCCGTTCGCGCCGCCCGCCTCTGCTCCTCAGGTGAGATCTGCAGCAGCTCACTGTTCACCCCACCAATCGTGCCTTCCGGCGTTAGCCCGGCAATCTTCGCAATCACGCAGCTCCGCAGATACCGCACCGCCTGCCGCGCCAGCTGTGCCGGCGAGTTGCCGGCGTTCAGCAACTCGTTCGCAACGGTCATCACCTCCGCCGACCGGTTCCCATCGACCGCCTGCATGACGCGTTCGAAGACCGCATTCGGCACCGTTCCCATCAACTCGCGAATCTGCCCCGCATCCAGCCTCGCCTTGCCCTCATTCACCGGCGCACTGGCAATCGCCTGGTCCATGATGCTCAGCGCATCGCGCATAGACCCATCGCCAGCCTCGGCCAGCAGGCTCAGCGCACCCTCATCCGCGTCGACACCTTCATGCTCCGCAATCCCGCGCAGCTCGCCCAAGATGTCCGCCAGCTTTACCGCATGGAAGCTGAAGTGCTGGCACCGGGACCGCACCGTCGCCGGAATATCCTCTGGCTGCGTTGTCGCCATCATGAAAACGATATGATCCGGCGGCTCCTCCAGCGTCTTCAGCAGCGCATTGAAGGCCGCGTCGGTGATCTGGTGCGCCTCGTCCAGAATGTAAATCTTGTACTGATCTCGGGAGGGCCGGTACCGTGCCGCATCCCGAAGCTCCCGGATCTCATCGATCCCGCGATTGGTCGCCGCATCGATCTCAATCACATCAACTGCGTTACCTGCCCGAATCTCCGTGCAGCTCTCGCATACCAGGCAAGGCTCAGCGGAAGGACGCAGTGCGCTTCCGATCGCATTCCTGCAGTTCAACGCACAAGCCAGGATCCGCGCAATCGTTGTCTTTCCAATGCCTCTATGACCGCTGAAGATGTACCCATGCGCAATCCGATTCTGGGTCAAAGCGTTCATCAGCGTGACCGTCACATGGTCCTGCCCCGCGACATCTGCAAACCGCTGTGGCCTGTACTTCCGGGCCAGTACCTGATATCCCATACACGCTCTCCCTCCATTCTACCGCCGTCAGCTGTGCATACGGCGAAGGTCCGGAAGCGTCGCCCAGGTCTCAGTGTCCCTGGTAAAAGCGCGTAAAGGTATCCCGTGGCAGCCCGTCCCGGCGTGCCGCCCGAAGCACAGACTCCGCTTCAGACTTCGTCATGGCCCCGCCCAGCGTCAACAGGAACGGACCTCGCGAAGCTGGCTGAAAGATCTGCGGATTCAAGGAAGGATGGGCCCGTCGAATAGCACCAGCCCGCGTCCAGGCATCCTCCTGCCGGCTAAACGTGTAGCACACTACACGCCACCCGGGCTGGCCCGCATGGACTGCCGCTGGAGCCTCGCGGACGTTCGGAGCCGCCTTCATCTCCGCCGGAACGTTCGTTTTCGCTGGAACATTCGTCTTCGCCGGAGTTTTTGTCCCAGCGGGCAGCGAACTGACCGCACCTCTGCCGTCCGGGGCATCGTCAATCGTCTGGATCTGGCTACTCGTCGCCGGAGCCACAGCTGCCGGAACCCCCTTCTTACTGGGCAAGAGAAACCACGCTAGCAACAGCACCAAAGCAGCTGCCCCGCCGCCCATCAGCCATGATCGTGGAATCGGCCGCCGAACCTCACGCTCTTCGGTCTCGACCCGTCGCACCCGGAGCGTCGGCGGTTCCGCACCACCTGAAAAGGGAAGTGCCGCCTGCACCGGAACAGACGCGGGCGCAACTCTCTCCGGGACCAGAGGTCCGCGTGCCGCGCTGACAGGAGCCGGCCGGCTCAATCCGATCAGGCTGGTAGGAGCGCCGGGCGCAACGCTGCCAGCCGCCCCAGGCGTCCGCACTGGAAGCAGGCTCTCTGGCGCTACAACCTTCACCGCCGGCGGCTGGAGCACGGCGGCAATCTCCGGCAAACCCCAGCCCCCATCCAGAGCCTTGGGAATTAGACGGTCGAACGGAGCCCCGAGCCGCATTCCCGGCTTCGGCACACGTTCAAGCGTCAGGCACCGCAGCAGCAGCGTCCCCAGATCCTGCACATCCTTCTGCTTTAACTCTGCGCACATGGCCGCCGTTGTGAACTCGCCGTCTACGACACACTCTCGCACGCAATCGCTGCGAAGCTTGATCACGTCTCCGCAAGCTTGTACGTTTGCCGGCTCTACCCGCTCGTGAATCAGTCCGCTCGCGTGCAGTGCGCTCAACGCCGCCACCAGGCTGCTCGCCACCTCCACCGTCTCCTGCACAGTCAGAGGCCGCTCCGTTAGAATCTGCGCCAGATTGGAGTCCTCCGGCTCCATCAGCGCATACGCCAGCGGCACCCCGTCAAACGTCGTCTGCCCAAAGCTGCGGATCTCCACCAGGTTCTCCTGGCGTACCGCGGAAACCTGCCGCCATCTCTCCAGCAGTTCGTGCTCATCATTCAAGCTTTCTGTCAGTCGAATTACATTCGGCTTGCCGCTCCCGTTCTTCGTCTCGAAGAACGCGCTTCGCCCCTCCGGACGCAGCAGCTTTTCCAGCGGATACGCATCCGCGATCGTCTTACCCTCATAGTCGTTCCACAGATGCATAGCGCGTCCAGTCCAGTCCGTTATACCTGATGATGTATCGCAAGGGAGAAGGGCCGGCCCGCGGCCTTAGCGTTTCCATATACTGCGGAACGCGATCATTTCAGCTCGGGCCGCGTCTACCCGTGATTCTCTCCTTATTATCACTCAAGCAAACAGCCTCATGATGGCTCTTCCGCGGACTGCTGTATACCCACTGAAATCCCCTGTACCTCAGCAGTTACCCTTCGCAGAGAGACCGGAGTTCAGCAAGCTTCGAGGAAAGGATCCCTTAGGCGTCTATTTCGACTGACCCACTATCGTGGGGTTCCCGCTAGTCCCGCTCGCCGCTCCATCTCCGCCACGGAGAACATCGTCCCCCGGCAGTTCTTCGCCCCGCAGTAGCAGTCCTGGGTGGCGTCTTCTGAGTCATAGAGGTTGTACTCATACGTCAGCTCCTCGCCTGCCGCAATATCCCGCAGCGCGACCACGAAGATACGCTCCTCTTCCTCTTCGGTCTCGCAGTTCGGCGCACAGCAGTGATTCATAAACATCGCCGTGCCAAACCCATCGATCACCATATCCCGCTCGCCAAAACCGAACAGATAGGTCACAAAACGCTCCGCGTAACGCTCATCCGCGACCTCTTTCGCCATCCTCGGCCCCGTATACTCGCAGATCCTCTTGCCTTTGCGGATCGCCCGCGTCGTGTAGCAACCCGCCGCATGGATCTCCGACGACCGGATCACCAATCCAGGTATCATCCCCGCCTCCTAAAACATTATCCTCAAATCGAGCGTCAAACCCTGCAGCACTGCTTCCAGCCCGACCCATGCCCCAGCAGACTACACCATTCCGCCTCGTCCTTTTGGCCCTCCTGCTCTCGGTCGCACATCGAGCGACGCGTGCCGTCGCGCAGGCTTACACGCCGCCGCCGCCGCCTCTCACCACCGGCCCCTGCAAGCCGACCAAAAAGGATCCCTGCCCCGACACGGTTCCCACCTCACCCCCCGCTGCCGCCGACAAGTTCGCCTATCCCGGCGACGTCCCAGCTGGCCAATCCGTCCCTAATCCATCATCCACCGACCCGTTTCCGTTTCCCAAGGACGACTCCACCTCCAAGCCAGCTCCGCAAACCACTCCCAAGACCGGCCCCGCCTCCGATCCATTCCCATTTCCCAAAGAAGACTCCAAACTTCCCCCCGGCTCTGCATCCTCCTCCAGCTCAGACGATGGCGCACCCGCGTCCAGGCCCGCAAAACACGGCAACGCCGTCGATGACGACGGCGAGGACGACACACCCGCAACTCCGCCTCACCGCACAAAACTCCCAAAAGTAGAGGATCTCGATCAGCGCGAGGCCAAGGATCTTGAGGTCGCGCGCTTCTATCTCTCCACGGGTGACTACATCGGCGCCTATAACCGGGCCAAGGACGCCGTCGACCTCTACCCTGACGACGCCGAGGCTCATTTCGCCTTAGCCGCAGCCGCCCAGAAGCTCAAAAAGAACGATGAAGCGGTTGCCGAGTTCAAGTCTTACCTGAAACTCGAACCGGACGGAGACCACGTCAAAATCGCCCAGCGGGCACTCGCAGAGATACACTAGCCACTCGTCTCTCCACGCGCAAAGGAAGTCCGTGTGATCCCACTCGACTGCCCGCCGTCCCAAAGTATGTCTCCCGATCTTGAAGCCCTTTATCGCCGCTTGGCTGTAGTTCTGGAAGATCTCTCTCCGGAGCAGACCCAAGCCAATCCAACCGCGCCAGGTTCTAGCTCGCCGCCCAGACCGGCAGAACCTTGGAGCATCCAGCAGATCGTCCAGCATCTCATGCTCAGCTACAAAAGCACCTGCACGGCTCTGGAACTCCGCCTCAACAAAGGCACTCCCACCCTTGCCACCCCAAGCAGGCGGCAGCAGGTCGCCCAGTTGACCGTCATCACCCTGGGACACTTCCCCAAAGGTGTCAAGGCGCCGGATTTCGTGGATCCTGGCCCCACAACTCAGCCACGCTCTGGCCTTCAGCTGGCAGCCGAAGCATACCAGGCGCTCCACCGCATGGATCGTCTCCTCGGGCAGACGCAGTCTCTCTTCGGCTCCCGTCAGGCCGTCTCCCACCAGCTGCTAGGCCCGCTTCGCGCTTCGCAATGGCGCCGCTTCCACCTGGTGCACGCCCTTCATCACATCCATCAGATCCAGGCCATCCGCCGGGCTCACAGCATGGCTTGAAGTCCTGAATGGCTTGTTGAACTCTGGTCACAAAGTACGCAACGGCAATGTTCCTCGGCCCACATCTGTGGACCGTCGCTGTACTCCAGCAGATCCATCAACTGATACCCGGCGACAGCGAGGGATTGGGTTCGAACACCCGCACTCACGCCCATGACCTCAAGCCCCGTCATCGTTAGACACCGCTCGAGCTTATCGAGCGTCTCGTACAGGTAAAACCTCTCAGACGCTCCAACACAGGACTCCAGCCTCAGAAGGACGACATCACTCTCAGTCTTCAGGATAGAAAAACGCCCGCGTGTCGTCTCCATAGCCCGAAACGTACATGCTTCCTGCCGTTCTGTATGTTCGCAAGCGTACGTAGTGGCCGTCAAACCTGGTTCCTGGCTTCAGCCCGCCTCTTCAAGCTCCATCTCCAGACCGGAATGCAGGTCGTCGTGAAGAAGCGGAACATACCGCCTCATATACCGCAGAGGATCTTCCGCCAGTGCCAGCTCACGCAGGTGATAACGCCATGCGTCCTGCCGCCCGCTTCGTCGCGTATACCCTTTCCGGATCACCGTTCCCACCGTTCCGTTCGGCATCTTTCGCTGGAAAGTTGTGTTCGGCACCAGAAACGTGATCTTTTCGCCCGCCTTCCAGAAGCTTTGCGCAAACTCATGGGCGAACAACAGCGTGTAGTACCGGCGCCCTTCCGCAAGTGTGGAGATCGCGGTGCGTCCATCCACCCAGGAAAGACCTAGGGTCCGGACGTACCATCGCCGAAACTCGAATCCGTTCAACTTCGCCTGACCAAGCAACACTTGTAACAGCTCAATCCGTGTCATAAGGCCCAACTCCTGAATTCTTTCACTACTTCCTGCCAACAAACCCGCGCCCGGCGCTTCGCAAGCGAACTGCTCACGAATACACTAAGCTGTGCGCACGCGCGGCATACGGAAACGCTTCCGGCTTCCGCGAAACGCACCTGAGACCCTGTTTTGTTGTAGTTTCCAGAGTCTAACCCATACTTGTTGCAATGCCGCAAACTTCTCCTCGAACCTTCCGGAATCGACGCCTTGAAGAAACTGCAGATGAAACCGCTCCGACCTTTCCTCTTCCTCGCCTCAGCTCTATGTTTCCTTCCATCCGCTCGCGCCCAACCAAATCCTCATACCGATCCCCTCAACTTCGATCCCCTTGTTCGCGAAGCGTACACCCACTTCTACAACCTTGACTACGACGGCGCACTGTCCCGTTTTCAACAGGTCCTCAGGGCTCATCCCCACGATCCCATGGCCGCAGGCTACCTCCTCATGGTCACCATCTTCCGTGAGCTCTACCACCAGGATCTCCTCGACACCACCTACTACGCCCGCGACTCCTTTCTCACCAATAAGCGTTCCGTTGAGGTCCCTCAGGCTACCCGCGAATCCATCGAATCCCTCCTCAACCAGGTCCAGAGCATCGTCGACCAGCGCCTGAAAGCCAACCCCAACGATCCCGAAGCCAAGAATCTCTACTTCGCCCGTGGATATGCGCGCGGCTTGCACGCCGCCTTCATCACCCTCGCCGATCACTCCTTCTTCGCCGCCGCGCGCCAGGGACTCGCCGCACGCAACGACTCCGAGACCGTCCTCAAGCTCGACCCCGAATACGCAGACGCCAACATGGCCATCGGCATCCAGCAGTTCGCCGTTGCCAGCCTGCCTAAAGTCGTCCGCATGATGGTCGGCATCGCCGGAGTTGGCGGAAACAAGCAACGCGGCCTGGATCTCCTTAAGATCTCCGCTGACCGCGGCGTGGTCACCAGCGTCGAATCCCGCACCACCCTCTCGCTCTTTCTCCGCCATGACGGCCGCTATCCCGAAGCCCTCGCCGTCCAGCACGGCCTCGCCCAGCAGTACCCGCATGACTATCTCTTCCGCCTGGAAGAGGCCAACCTGACCAAAGACAAAGGAGACGGTCCCGGAGCCATCGCCATCTACAAGCAGGTCATCGCAGACGCCCGCAAGCCCGGCTACTTCGTCGACCCACGCCTCGAAATGGCCTACTTTGGCCTGGCTGACACCGAACGCGGCCAGAATGACATCGCCGCCGCCGCCAGGCACTACATCGAGTCCGCCGCGCAGCCCGATAACTCAGATTGGCTCCGCAAGCGCGCCCAGCTCAACGCAGGACAGATGCTCGACCTCCTCCATGACCGCAACGGAGCCATCGCTCAATACCAGAAAGCAGCCGCCCCAGGCGGCGACCAGACCCAGGCCGATCTCGCCCGCAAGCTCCTCAAAACCCCTTATAACGGCACGTAGACGAATCCCACATCCGTCTGAACCACAAGCCCCGTTCAGGGGATTTCGCTTCGCCCCAAAGCCCCATAGCCTCACCTCTGTTGCGTCATTCCGAGACACGCAGGCCGCGAAACATCCAGGCTCAGCCTGATGCTTGCTTCCGCGTGGACGATGAACAGACGGGAGGACACGGATGAGGGTCGTTGAAGCACCCCAGCTCCGGCGTTTCGCCGGCGAGGAAGACGGCTCCGTACTCGTCACCCTCGCCGTCATGATCGTCGTCCTGCTCGGCTTCGTCGCCCTTACCGTGGACATCGGACGCTCCCTCTATCTCTACCGCGAGCTCCAGGCCTCCACCGATGCCGCCGCCCTCGCCGGCGCAGGCGACCTCCCCAACTCCGACTACGCTACCGTCGCCACCCATTACAGCGGCATCAGTGGCGCCCTGAACGCCCACAGCAACCTCACCGGTGTCCAGCTCATCACCGCACCGACCGGCCTTTGCCTGCAAACCCTCGCCGCAACCGGCATGGCCTGCGTCTCTCCCGCCGGCTTCAACGCCGTCCGAGTCCAGCAGAAGGTCACCATCAAGCTCTACTTCGCAGGCCTCTTCGGCCATCCCACCATGGACCTCAATGCCACCGCCCTCGCCTCGGCCAAAGGCGGCAGCGCCACCCCCAACAACATCGCCATCATCGTGGACACCACGCTCTCCATGAATACCTACGACGCAGACTGCGGCGCCACTCAGATGAGCTGCGTTCTGACCGGCATCCAAATACTTTTGCAGAACTTCAGCCCCTGCTTCCGCAGCGATCCCACCTGCACCATTACCTCCGGTCAGTCCGCAAACGCCGTCGAGCGCGTCAGCCTCTTCACCTTCCCCAACGTCACCACCAGCACCGTAGCCCTGGACACCGCCTGCACCACCGCCGTGCCAGCGCCTACCGCTCAGAACGGCTACTTCTACGATCCAGTCATCGGCAACTTCGTCGTCCCCCAGGCAAACCCCTGGGGTGGCATCCCAACCGCCGCATCCTACTCCTTTCCCACTCCGCTCGCCGCCAACTACATCAGCGGCACCGGAATCGCCGCCGTCCCCTTCAACCAGACAGTCGCGCTCACCTACCAGGTGACACCCTTCCTCAGCGACTATCGCACCGCCGACTCCAACACATCGCTCAATCCCACCTCGACTCTCGTCCAGGCAGCCGGAGGAACCAACGCCTGCGGTGGCATGCAGCCCTCCAACTACGACGCAATCTACGGTACCTACTACGCCGGTGTCCTCTACGCCGCTCAATCCACGCTTTTCACCCAAAAGGTGCAATACCCAAGCTTTGGCAACGTCATCATCTTCCTCTCGGACGGCAACGCCAATGCGCCCCAAGCCAACGGCTCGTACACGGTGATGGGAGCACCCGCAACCGCCTCCGGAACCTACCCGTCCTACAAAGGGGAGTGCGGCCAGGCCGTCGTTGCCGCTCAATCCGCCGCCGCCGCCGGAACCAAGGTCTACTCCGTAGCCTACGGCTCCCCATCCGTCGGCTGTCCCACAGACGCTGGAGCTGGCACCTACCCCAACATCAGCCCCTGCAACACCATGGCGGACCTCGCCTCAGCCCCACAGTACTTCTACTCCGACTACAACCAGACCGGCTCCGGCAGCACCTGCGTCGCCAGCCAGCCCGTTACCAAGCTCAGCGAGATCTTCTTCGCCATCGCCCAGGACCTCACCACCGCCCGCCTCATCCCCGCCAACACCACCTGAGCCCCCATCAGCCCGCAGCAGAAGAGGGAACCGCACTCGCGGCTCCCTCTTCTGTTTTTTCTCACTCTCGAACCACTACCCCTGGTTCTCTTCTTCCTTCTTCTCCTCAAAATGCTCCGTCACCTTCTCGGTCCCCTCATACCCCACCACAGCCGCGACCCCTTCAGAGAGGATCCCCGCATTCGGATCGACCTTCTTCAACCCTTGCACCGCCACAACCGCGCCAGCCACATCCTCAAAAAATCCCATACGTCCTCCGTGCTCGTTCCGATTGAGACACCTGCAGCAATGCCCAAACGATACCACGCCCCAATCAACCCCGCGGATCATCCGCAAGCCTTCAAAGCGCAAACGCCATCACCGCATCCCCCTGCGCCGTCCGAAATAGCCCATGCCCGCCCACGGCAATCACCACAAACTGCCGCCCGTCCGCCATATACGTCATCGGCGTAGATTGCGCCGGCACCGGCAGCGCTCCCCGCCAAACCTCCTCACCCGTCTTCGCGTCGAACGCCCGCAACACCGCCTCCCGCGTCCCCGCCGTAAACAGCAGCCCACCCGCCGTAACCATCGGCCCACCCAGACTCAAGCTGCCCGTCCTGAAACCCGGAACCATTGTCCCCAGCGGCTCCTGCCAAACCTTCCTACCAGTATTTAGATTAACGGCCGTCAGCAAACCCCAAGGCGGCTTCACGCAAGGATTGTGATCGTGGTCATACAAAGGCTCCCGGAGCATCTGGTATGGCGTCTTCAGGTTCGGTGAAATCCCACGCCCCATCGCCGCCTCCATATTCCGGGCCGGAACCCCGCGCCCCGCCCAGGTCAGCACGCCGAAAACCAACACCGCAACTACCACCCCGCCCAGAAACAAGCCGCCCGGATACCAACTCCGCCGCCGTGCACACCCTGCCGCCAGCAGCAACACTCCCAGCAAAGCCCAGTTCTTCCGGTCCAGCAGCCGCATCCGCCCTTCGGAAACCGGCTCGTCGATCAGCCGCACCCCAAAAGCCAGCTGATTCGTATTCGCATACAAAATCCCCGTAGCCGGATCGAGCGCAGGCGACCCCCAATTCACCCCACCCAGGTTCCCCGGAAAAAGCATGCTCCCCTGCAAACTAGGCGGCGTAAAAATTCCGTTATACCGAAGCTTCCCCACCTGTTCCGCGCAAAACCGTTCATTCTCCGCACTCCGCGTCCATCCGGAAACCCTATCCTCCGTTGGCAACGTCAGCGGGGTCAGCGTAGGCAACGAAGAAAACGGCTGCGTCGCGGCGCTCACCTCGCCCTTCACATCTGACTGCGGAACCGCCCTCTCCTCCACCGGATAAAGCGGCCGTCCATCCCGCCGGTCGAGCACAAACACCTGTCCCGTCTTCGTTGTAATCGCTACCGCCGGCGTAGTCCCGCGAAACGTAAAACAAAAGCGGCTCCGCGGCCACGTCGTAATCCCAAAGGTCGTGATGCACCGTCTGGAAACCCCAAACCCGCCGCCCCGTCTTTGCCTCCAGCGCCACCACCGAATCCGCATCCCGCCCATCCCCCGGCCGCGTTCCCCCGTAGTAATCCACCGACGCACTCCCTGTAGGCACATACACCAGCCCCAACTCCGGATCGGCCGAAATCGTACTCCAGGCATTCGCCGCCCCCGTCCGCACCGTCTGCCGCTGCGCCCACGGAATCGGATCCCAGCTCCAAAGCTGCCGTCCCGTCCGCACATCGTATCCCCGCACCGACCCCATCGCCACATCCACCTTGTAGTTATCCGAGATCGAGGACCCCACCACCACAACATCCCCCACCACCGTCGGCGCCGAAGTCACCGCAAACCCATCCCCCGCCACGTACGCCACGCCTTTCTTCAAGTCCACCCGCCCATCCTTGCCAAACTCGCGGCAAGCCTCACCCGTCCTCGCATCGAGCGCCAAAAGCATTCCCGTCAACGTCCCCAGCAGGATCCGGTCCCGGCAGGGAACTGCCTCCGCTCCCGCTGGCCCCTGCCAAACCGCAACCCCGCGCGAGGTAATCAGCTGCCCTTCCTCAAGCGCCCGCGCAGGAAGCCGGGGATCGTAGCTCCACCGCTCCGCCCCCGTAGCCGCATCCAGCGCAATCACCCGATCGAAAGGCGTCGTCAGGTAAAGCGTCCCCTCAAAGAGCACCGGCGTAGCCTCAAAGGCAGCCGACTTCGTCCCCGGCCGCCCCGAATCCAGCGCATGCGTGTGATACGTCCAAACCGCATGAAGCCCGCTGACATTTACCCGCGTAATCTGCCCCGCAGCCGAGTACCGCTGCCCACCCGCATCGCCGCCATACGCCGGCCATCCAACCCCAGCTTGCGCCTGCCCACCCAGCCGCCCCACCCCGAGCAGCCCCACAAACCAAAGCAAAAGAAATCGTCGAAGATTCATGACAGAGATGCCTGATTCTAGCCGCGCCCCATCACGCAGCCTGTGGCCCGAAGGTTGTAGACCAAGCCAAACTGATCCCTCACATAGCGCCGCGAGGCCCTTGATGAAAGATATCGCTCTTACATATGAAACACACCATTCTTGTATCGTCCTACGCGACGCTATGGAGTCCCTTGTAAGCCAGGTCGCGGGCAAAGCCTTGTGTCTCTTCGATCAGGTGTTGACGAATCCAGTAGTTGGTAGCATTGAACAATCCGGCAAAGCGAACCCAGAGTGGATTCCGTACGTCGATGGTGCAGCGAAGTCTCGACTCCGTCGGCGAAATGCTGGACACCTGCATCTCCCAGCCGACCTGTAGGTGAAACGGCAGGAGGTGCATCAAGTAGGCCCGGCTTTTCTCCGAGAAGAGACGCACGTGATGTGCCTCCAGCAGTTCTGTCTTATAGTGCTGGATGATGAGGGCTCCAGCCATGCACTCGACGTTGACCATGCCCTCAAAGCGCGATCCGCCACTGGTGCCGACAGCGCGGTGCCCATGCGCACAAGCCCTGTAGTCCTTTTCCGAAAGGTTGAACAGCCACTCGTCGAGGTGTATCTCACTCGCAGCCAGTGGTATGGACGCTTCATGGGTAAAAATCATGGTGTTCTCCCGAATAGAACGGACATTGTTAGGCCTGCGCGGCAGGAATGGCTTCGTACTCGGTTCCAACCAGAAACTCACAGGCGTGCAAGTCCAGGAACTTCTCCTCATCGGGACGAATCGTCGCCATGTAATTAGGAGATTGGAAAACACCAGCGATGCCAGCAAGATCATCGAACCAAAGCTCGGTAGAGCCGTCAATGTGGTTGTCCGGAAGTCCAGGAAGCGTCTCGCCAGTTGCGTGGCATTGCACATAGCGCCGAACGTGCTGCTTCACCTCAGCAAGCGAGCTGAACAAAGGTGCATGTTGATTCCGGTGATACGCGACGAATTCATCATGGCTCATCTCCGGCTTGCGGCGTAGAAGGATGGTCATCTTGATCATGCTAAGCTCCAATA
Organism: uncultured Granulicella sp.; assembly: GCA_964282815.2. Lineage (GTDB taxonomy): Bacteria > Acidobacteriota > Terriglobia > Terriglobales > Acidobacteriaceae > Edaphobacter. The sequence goes on along the minus strand of CBDIOH010000006.1, from coordinate 314,109 downwards.
TGAACGATGTTCATATACCCTGTAAGACGCTTCGCCGCCTGAAAGGATGCACCTGATGGAGAAGAAAGCAAGGTCTTATCACCACGGCGATCTGAAGGCCGCAATGATTGAGGCCGCACTCCAGCTTGTTCGAGAGAAAGGCCCTCGCGGTTTCACGCTGAATCAAGCGTCCCGCACTGCCGGTGTTAGCGTCAGCGCTCCTTACAACCACTTCAAGGACAAGGAGGCGCTCCTCGTCGAGATTGTGCTGATGGGCAACCGTACCCTGGAATCGGAGTTGCGGGCCGCCGCGGACATCGTTGATGGACCCAAAGAGAAGCTTCTCGAGGTGTATCTCGCTTACGTCTCCTTTGCGGGACGTCACCCGGATCTCTTCGCAGTGATGTTCCAATCGGGAATCGACAAGACGCTCTATCCAGAGGTTCAGGCGTCAAGCGCGAAGGCGTTCGAAGTCGCAGCGATCCTGACCTTGCAAATTGAGCCTTCCCGAACGTCCGCACAGCAACTGGCCCTGGCCATCTGGACCATGGCCCACGGCTTCGCCACACTGAGTGTTGAGGGTGCTATTGCTGGAGTCGGCATCCCTGAAGCGAAAGGCTCAGCCGAAGCTCTCGCTCGCAAACTGCTCTTTCCAATCCGTTCGGATGGTTAGCCTGGCTATGTGAGGGCCAAAGAGTGAACCCTGGAGCTCCAGAAGACATCAGTGTAAGTATGATCGACGGGCAGGTCATAACGATTACCGGCGCGAGCAGCGGTATCGGACGGGCTACAGCTTTGTATTTGGCCCGGTGCGGCGCGAAGGTTGTGCTTGGCGCACGGCATGAAGACGGACTATCGAGGCTGAAAGAAGAGATCACGGCTTCCGGAGGCCAAGCCGTGTACCGGGTCACGGACGTGAGCAGGCGCGAGGACGTCCAGAGCCTTGTGGCGCTTGCTCAGCAGAGTTTTGGTCGACTCGATGTTCTCTTTAGCAACGCAGGTGCGATGCCGATTGGTCCGTTCGACGATCTCGCGGTCGATGATTGGGAAACGATGGTCGACGTGAACATCAAGGGAGTTTTGTTCGGTATCGCCGCCGCCCTGCCCGTTTTCCGTCAACAAGACTCTGGTCACTTCATCCACACGGCTTCTACTGCGGCTCGCAAAACGGTGCCCAACCAGGTTGTGTACTCAGCAACGAAGGCGGCTGTGCTGGCTATTTCGGATGGCCTAAGACAAGAACTTGCCGGTCACATTCGGGTAAGTACCATTCTGCCGGGCTTCACCGACACCGCGTTCAGCGAACATGTTCGAAACCCGGAACTCAAGGAACAGCTTCAGAAAGCCGGCGCAAAGTTTGCGATGTCTCCTGAAGCCGTAGCACGAGCAGTCGCCTACGTTCTTGAGCAGCCCGAAGGCGTCAACATTGGCGAGGTCACTCTTCGCTCGAAGGCGCAGCCCTAGACCTCTTCAGCCGGAGTGACGCCAACAACCAATTTGACCATGGCTCACGGCTTCGCCACATTGAGCGTTGAGGGTGCTATCACAGGAGTCGGCATCCTTGAAGCGAAAGGCTCAGCCGAAGCTCTCGCTCGCAAATTGCTTTATCTGAAGCCTCAGGATGATGAGGGCCGGGTGTCCCGCCCTTCGTCATGCCTCGGCGAGTAAGTTGAAGGCTCGATGCCATAAAGAGTATTGGCAAAGATACACGCCGTTCTGTTCACCACGCACTTGACGCTTGAGCAAAGCTGCCTTACCAAACACAATCGCCCCAAAACATCCCAGTCTTCGGCCAGGCAGTACACTCACCCCTGTGAAGTCCATTGCAGACTCCCTCATCTTCATCACCCTCCTCGTCGAGCTCGGCGTAGCCGCCGCCTTCTCCAGCTCCATAGCCCGCTCCAGAACCTTTCGCGATTTGCTCCTGCTCCCCACCCGAACCGTCCCCGAAACCGCAAAGCTCGTCGCCCTCTTCACCGTCCCCCTCACCCTCGGCGTCTGGATCCGCGTCCGCGTCCCCAACTTCCTCGCAGCCGACATCTCCTTTGAAGCCATCATCCTCCTCGGCCTCCTCCTCGGTCCGCTCCCCGCCATGGCCGGAGCCGCCGCCTTCGCGATCCCCGCTCTCTTTCACGGCGAATATTGGTCCCTCACCATCAACCTCGCCGTCGCTGCCATCGCCGGCTCCTTCTCCCGTTTCGCCACCGAGCAGGACGTCTGGTCCTTCTCCCCGCTCGTCGACCTCAGCATCTACCGCTGGATCACCCGTAACCTCAAGCGTCCCGGCTTCGACCGTCAGATCCTGCTCCTCATGCTCATCACGGTCATGCAGTTCGCCACCAGCGAGCTCTCCCGCCGCTATCCCCGCCATTTCTTTGAGCTCCACTCGGAAAACTGGTTCACAGAGCTCGCCATCTGCTTCGCCGCCCCCGTCGTCGTCGGCATCCCTCTCAAAATCTGGAACCAGATCCGCATTGAGCGCAAGCTCGAAGAGCAGTCACGCCTGCTGCTGGAAGCCCGCCTGGACGCCCTCCAGCGCCAGATCAACCCCCACTTCCTCTTCAATACCCTCAACTCCATCACCTCGCTCGTCCGCTCCAAGCCGGAGCTCGCCCGCGAGATGATCGTCAAGCTCGCGAACATCCTCCGCGTCCTCCTCAAAGACCGCGAAGCTTTCGTCCCGTTCTCGGAAGAGCTCGCCTTCACCGACGACTACCTCGACATTGAAGTCGTTCGCTTCGGAGACAAGCTCCGCGTCGTCAAGCAAATCGCTCCAGAAACCCTCGGCGTCGTCGTCCCCTCCATGCTCCTCCAGCCCCTCATTGAGAACTCCATCAAGCACGGACTCGAGCCTCGCATCGAAGGCGGCACCGTGACCCTCCGCAGCCGCATCCTGGACAACTCCCGCATGCTGGTAGAGGTGGAAGATGACGGCGTAGGCATCGCCCCCGGCCGCCCATCCCACGGCAGCTTCGACCGTCCAGGAACCGGCATCGGCATGAAGAACGTCCGCGAACGCATGGAGGTCCTCTACGGCGAGGGTGCCGAGGTCACCATGGAGAGCCGCCCGGGGCGGGGAACCAAGGTCTCCCTCCTCATGCCGATCCTTGACGCCGCAGCCCCCAACTGGGGTAAGCTGCGCGAGGCCGTAGAGGGCCTCATGCACGGTCTCACCCGCTAAGGGAGCACTCAATCCGCCGGGGCGTCGTGATGAGATTAAGCCTCTCGAATGAAGACTTTACGCCATTTAGAGCCGAAAAGTAAGACTTTTCTGTCCCAAGTCCGAAGCTAAGTCTTCTGCTTTGAAGACTTTGCGAAGTTTTGCTACGGGGTGGGGGAGTCCAGAACCCGCTGATAGTACTCCTCATATTTGCCGATGATTCCGCTCGCGCAAAAGTGATCCTGAGCCGTCTTTCGAGCCGCCGCCCGCATACCTTCGAGCCTTTCCGGACTCTTGAGCAGGGAAATAGCCGCTCCGCTCATTCCTTCAACATCCCCCGCTTCGCACAGCAACCCGTTCACCCCATCCACAATCAACTCCGGCACCCCCCCCACCCGTGTCCCCAAGGCCGGCACCCGGCATGCCATCGCCTCCAAAGCCGCAAGCCCGAAACTTTCCATCTCCGACGGCATAATCATCAAGTCCGCCAAGGGAAGCAGCTCATTCACGTTGTCCTGCTTGCCCAGAAAGTGCACCCGGTCCTGCACCTCCAGCTTCCGCGCCAGGTACTCGGCAGTCGACCGGTCCGGCCCATCCCCAATCAGCATCAGCCGGCTAGGAACCTCAGCCGCCACCCGCGCAAACACCTCCACGACGTCCCCCACTCGCTTCACCGGCCGAAAGTTCGAAAGATGCACCAGCAGCTTCTCATCTGCCTGCGCATACATCGGCCGCATCTCCGCGATCAGCTCCGGCTTCGCCACATACACATCACAGTTCACAAAGTTCCGGATCACCTCGATCGCCGTATCGATCTTGAACGCCTCATGCGTTCGTTCCTTCAGGTAGGCCGAAATCGCCGTGACGCCATCCGACTGCTCAATCCCAAAGCGCGTAATCGGCAGATAGCTCCGATCCAGCCCAACCAGCGTAATGTCCGTCCCATGCAGCGTCGTGATAAACGGAAGCTTTACCCCGCGGCTCGCCAGCATCTGCTTGGCCAGATACGCTGAAACCGAGTGGGGAATCGCATAGTGCACATGCAGCAAGTCCAGCTCATAGAACTCCGCCACCTCAGCCATGCGCGTCGCCAGCGCCAGATCATAGGGCGGATGCTCGAACAGCGGATAGTGCATCACCTCTACCTCGTGGAAGTGGATATTCGCCTCCCGTCCCGTAAGCCGGAACGGTGGGGAAGAGGTAATGAAGTGGACGTCATGCCCCCGCGCCGCCAGCTCGATCCCCAGCTCCGTCGCCACGACCCCGGACCCCCCATACGTCGGATAGCAGGTAATCCCCACCCGCAACGATCTTGCCACGCCTGCTGTCATAGAACCTTCTCATAGCCGTTGTACGGCACAAACTGCCCGGAAGCCCGCTGCAATCCAGCGACACCCAGCTGCCCGTAATGCATCAGTTGCACTCCTCGTGAAAACTCGGGAATAACTTCCATCAGCATCTCTATCTCATCCTCACGGGAACTCGTCAGCCGTGTTCGGCACGCATCCAGGTCCGCATCGTGGTACCCCGGATGGCAGCACCACTCAAAAACGCCATCTTCCGGCATCGCCTTGAGCGTCTCTCGCAATATCTTTGAGGTCATCCTGCCCGTTCCTGCGATTCCCAGCGTACCCTCTGTTGTCAGCACCTCTCTCGCTGCAATCTGTGAAATCGTCAAAAAACTTTGCGCGGAAGATTGGAAGTACGAAAGCAAGGCTCGCCGCAACAACGAGGGGGAAGCTTTGGCTGCAGCCCAGCGGGGCTCAACCGGATTCCGGATCGCCGCGACGCCGCAGCGTTCCGCTATGTAAACAACAGTACGCGCGATCAGCGGAAACACGTGCGTGTGCTTATGTGTGTCCACATGGGTCACATCAATGCCGGAACGTTGTAGCTTCTGAATCTGAGCCTGAGTCTCAATGGCAATCTCTTCTGCACGAATCGACCCACGAAGCAATGCCTGCGCAAAATCCAGCATGGAGGGCCGAAAGGTCTTGCCGTCCGCCCCAAGTAACGTGGGAATCTCCTCCGGATGGGCAGCTGGCAGTCCTTCCACGAAGTTAAGATGGCATCCCACCCCGAGTCCTGGATTCGCCTTTGCCATCGCGATTGCCTCATCCGCTGCTGGTGAAACAGCCATCAGACTGGTCGAGGTAACAACACCTGCGCGATGCAGCTCTAAAATGCCTCGGTTTACCCCACGCGTAAGGCCGAAGTCGTCCGCATTGACCACCAGACCAAGCATATTTCTGGATTGTAGGGGATTACCGGCGAAAGCTCAGATCGTACACTTCGAGGAGAAGCTTACCGTCGGATCTTGAGCATACATAACATGCATTATCGGACATTGCTGCTTTCCGTCTTTCTCCTGCTCTCCTGCGAAGCCGCCTCGGCACAAATAGTCCAGACGCAAGTCGGAGACGATGTCTCAGGACGGGTTGTCAACGCACTAAACGGCGCCGCCATCCAACGCGCTCTCGTGACGCTTAATAGCCGTTCCGTCCTCACAGATGCCGATGGCGCCTTTCGTTTCTCCCACTTTACCGAAAACCTCGCTGGCACTCAGGTTCAGTCCTCAGCGCCAAGAGCTTGGGTCAAGCTCACGAAGCCGGGCTTTCAATCCGCTCTCAATCAGACGGAGGCGAACGATCAGATACCGATCTTCGACCTGGCTGTGCCGCTCGTCCTCCCGATGTTCCCTGATGGCATCCTCTCTGGGACAGTCTCCGGAAGCGACAAGCAGCCTATCGCTCAGGCTCAGGTCAGCCTGTACCGCCTCACGCAGGATGAGGCGTCAACCCGCGCCATCCCGATGGACGCCACCCAGACGAGTGCTCGCGGCGCTTACCGCTTTGGGGTGGGGGGTGGAAGGTACTTTGTTCTGGTGCGGTATGGGCGGGTGGGAGGCGAAGTCATTTTGCCTGAGCGGTATCCCGAGAACTCTGGAGGCGATGCTTCCACAAGACTAAGTACCTTTGTGGTGAATCCCGGGAGTGAAACGAGGCTAGATCTCCACGTTCGTACCGGAGTTGCCCAGCCGGTGACCTTTCGCATGGAGAATGTGCAGAATGCCCGGTTCACGGTGAAGACGAGCAATGGCACGAGCTTCCAGAGCTTCGCACAACCAGGGAAAACGCCGGGAGAGTTTCACATGGACCTGCCCAACGGCACGTATGTGCTGCATGGAGTGCAGCAGGGGCGCGACCAGAGGTCTGAAGCGGAGGCACGGGTGACGGTCGCTGGAAGGCCCGCCGGCGGGTTCACGATGCACTTCGTCGAGACTCCGGCGATTCCTGTGGTGCTGGCCGTGGACGCGGCTCCGGGGATGACAACCAACGCCAATGGACAAACCATTGCAGCAGCTGTACCTACAGTACAAAGCCTCAACCTCCGGTTGGAGAGAGTCTCGGACCCCGAGGAGCCCGGAGCCAGCGAGGCTCCCATCGTTCTTCCGGATAAGACGTATGCTTTCCGGCCCGGCCTGGGCAGCTACCGGCTGTCCGGCCAGGCAAACGGACAGTGGTTTGTGGAATCCGCGCAGTATGGGAGCGTCGACCTGCTGCATGAAAACCTGACGGTAGGCGCGGGCAGCAGCGAGCCCATCACACTCCGGGTGAGTAACGCCTTCGGCCAGGTAGCAGGCACGGTGCGCAAGGGAGGCCATGGCGTTCCGGCGTTTGCCTACCTGTTGCCCCACGGTGCGAGTCTGAATATCTTCTACATGGCGAAGACGGGAACAGACGGGAGCTATTCGCTGCGCCTTCCGCAGGGCGCCTACACCCTCTATGCCTTCGAGCACCGCTTCCCCGGAGACCTGCGCGATCCGGAGACGGTCATGGCCCTGACCGGCGGAGTTTCCGTGCAGATCACCGTGGGTATCAAGGCGGCGGCGGATGCCGAGGCGCAGATAGCGAATGTGGTGAAATGAGGTTCTGGCGCGCGGATCGTCCAAGAAGATGAGACCGGTATCCATGAGGAAATGGATCCTTGAAGACAGGCTACGTGAGAACCGGATGCGTGAGGACAGCATTCATCAGAACAGGGCGGTGAAGACGGATGGCGCAGAAGGGCTGGAAGTGGATACCAAGGCTGCTTCCCTGCTGGCTTTTGCTCGCCTGCATGGCTGGGCTTGCCGGCCGGGCCTTGAGCCAGGCCTCCTCTGCAAACGACGCGCGAACGGCAACTCCGGCAGCGGCCTCGGGCGAGACGGCCAAACGTGTCTTCCGGATCAGCGGCGTGGTGGTAAGCAGCCGGGACGGAAGCCCAGTACCGCACTGTGAAGTTCGCGCGACCGATGTAGCGCAGGGTCAGGGTCGCGGCGGCGCAGCATTCGGTGGCGCGGCGGGGTTCCAGGGCCGCTTCGCTGGTGGGCCGGCCGGCGGCCTTAGAGGGATAGCCGGTGGTTTCGGCGGGACTGATGGGAACCCGCAGATCGACTTTGGAGGAGGCGGGCCGGCCGGAGGAGGCAGGCGGAGGCCGGGAAGCGAAAGTACGGGTTCCTCAACGCCGGAGCCCGCGATCACGGATGCGCGTGGGCAGTTCTCTTTGGTTGTGCCTCATGCCGGGGTGTGGCGCCTGATCGCGACGGCTCGAGGCTTCCGGCCGCAGGGCTATGAAGCGCACGACGGCTTCTGGGCGGGTGTGGTGGTCTCGGCGGCCGCACCGGAGACGGCGGTACGCTTCCCGCTGGCGCAGGACGGCATCCTCTCCGGCACCGTGTATGACGAGGCGGGCGAGGCAGTCCGTAAGGCGCAGGTGCGGGTGGAGCGGGTGCAGCCGGCGACGGCGAATCTAGCGCAGCGAATGAACAACCAGGCGGGCTTCGGCACCACGGACGACCGAGGATCCTACGAGATCTCCGGGCTCGCTCCGGGCGATTACAGGCTCCGGGTCACAGCAAGGCCGTGGTATGCCACGGTGCCGCGAGCGAACAACGGGGTGCCGAGCCCTGACCCATCGTTGGACGTGGTCTATCCCGAAACCTGGTTTCCCGCGGCGACCGACGAAAACAGCGCAACGGTGGTGGCTCTGAGTGGGGGTGAGGAGCGGCAGGCGGACTTTCACCTGACCCCGATTCCCTCCATCCATCTCAAGATCCCGCGCGGGCCGGACGGCGAAGAGGGCGATCGTGGATCGCGGGCTCCGGTGGTGCAGCATGGCGGAGACGGCATGGTGCAGGCCGTGGTCACGACGAGTGGGACGGAGTGGGATGTTGGCGGTCTGGCTCCAGGGAGCTACACGGTACGGATGGGCTTCGGGCAGGATCAGCCGGCGACCCAGATCAAGGTGAGCTCGGGCGCTTCGACCGTGGTCGGGCTGGATCAGGTTGCAGTGAGCGGGACGCCGGTAAGCGTGACCGCGGACGGCGTGCAGGACGGCGATGTGCGGCAGATCACGCTGGTCAACGTGGAAACCGGAGAGAGCTTGGCCGCAAACGGCGGGCGGCGCGGGCGCGGAGGAGATGACGATACCCCCGCCACTCCTGCCGGATGGATCGTAACAGCTCCGGCGGGGCGATATGAGGTGTATCTGAACGGCGCCCCAGGGCTTTACCTGGTGGGACTTTCGGCAACGGGAGCCGAGGTGGTGGGCCGAACGGTCACCTTGAACGGCGGGACGCCCAAGCTGGTCGTGCATGCGGCGAAGGGGCGAGGCACGGTGGAGGGAATGGCCAAGCGGGATGGCAAGCCCATCTCGGGAGCCATGGTGCTTCTGGTGCCGGCCGGCTTTGGGCAGCCGTCGAATGTGGCGCCAGTCGTGCGGAATGAGACGAACACGGATGGCAGCTTCACACTCGCGGAGGTACTTCCCGCGGAGTACATTCTGCTCGTACTGGATGACGGGTGGTCTGTGAACTGGCGGGATTCAGGAACGCTGATGCGGTATTTGGCGAGTGGAACCGCAGTCGATCTTCGCGGCGGAGGAACGGTGCGGAAGGCGGTGGAAGCAGTTGAGCCATGACGTGGCGCGCGAACCCGGAGGTTTGCCATCACGTAGATCCAGACGCAGTCGCGTATCTTTACTGGAGGCTGAGCTGCACGCGGCGGTTCATGATGGTGGCAGCCAACCAGTCAGGCCATGCGGTCGCATCGAGATAGAACAGCCATGGTTCGCCTGAGCTCGTCGCGGGATCGCTGCCCTCACCGACCAGCGTCGGATAGAGAAGGGCATTGTTGCCGTCCGTGAGGACTCCCGTCGAGATGGGTCCGGACCACGACAATAGGCTCGAAGCGTGTTGTAGGGTGATCGACGTATGATTTGCCGCCGCGTAGGCAATTAGATATTGCTGCGTCGTGCTGTCATAAACAATGCTCGGAAATGCGCCGGTAGCTGCGATCACTGGAGTGTAATGACCCGAGTTCGCGGCGGCATCGGGATCTCCACTCGTAGCCGGTTGGGTCCAGCCATTGTTGTAGAACTTCGTGAATAATGTAGGAAAAGCTGCCGTGTTGCCTGTAAACGCTGCGGTGAGTACGCTGGAAAGCTGCGCCCGCGCAACCGCTAGGCATTGACCGGCGTTGCAGGGTGAGGCCGCAGACGGATCCGCGTCGTAGTAGAAAACGTAGAGATACACGGAGAAGGGATCGGCCGCGGTTACATTCGCGATGTGGTTGCCGTTCGCATCCGCCAAAATCAGTGTGCCGCCGCCCACCTGAGTATAGGTGCCCGCGTTGATCTGCGCGCTACGAGTCGCATAAGGCTGCACGATCTCGCCAAGCTTCTGAAACGTCGCTCCACCGTCTCTGGAAAGGGCCATCCCGAGCGAAGCATAGGTACAAGGTCCCGTCGCGCACACACCGCCATGAAACTCTCCATGGTAGATGTGCAGCACGCCAGCCTGCCCCGAAGAGCTGGTTACGGCAAGCACAGGACCCCCGCCCGCGTAGTTGACGTCAAAGGTGTATCCATTGGGATCGCCACCGGGCTGAATGAGCGCCGTGCACCCGTAAGGGGCCGTGATGGCCGTCAAACTTCCGCCTAACCGGTAGGTCCCTTGCACGCCCTCCGTGCCCGAACAATTTGCGCCGCTCAGGGCCGACCCATAGAAGCTGTACGTTCCGTTATTCAGCAGAACACCGAGCGTGCCGTCAGGTGGGCCGTCCTTGAAACCGAGTGCCGTTCGTTGCGCCACGGTAAGCACCGGGCTCGGCGGCTGCAGTTGCAACGTAAACGTCCCTGGTGCTGTTGGTGTGGATGGAACGGCTCCTCCGCCGTGACAGGCCCCAATGAAAACGGGAAGCATTGCAAAACATAACCATGCTCCTAGACGCTTCACCCGTACGGGCGAAATGCACTGGTAAGCCGATCCGCGCATACTCTCCTTATGACCCTCTTGCTGACCTTGCGATGGGATCTGCGGTCGCAGCACGACGACCTTCAGTGTCGAGTCTAGACATCACTGCGTATCCCGACAAGTCGCATTCTCGGAAGCACCCGCCCGGGTGTTTCTAAACTGACGAGAATATCAGGCAGATGCACTCCTTGACAGGCTCGGGCCACTCTCGAGTCCCAATTCTTGGGGGCGCATACCTCGCTGAAGAATTCCCGATTGTTGACTCGCCGCAGCAGGAGACCCCTCGGGTACGTGAACTCTGGCAACTTGCGCGGCAGCCGGATCGAGCTGGGAATGTAGAGACTTGCGGTGACTGTACGGGGACATGCATCCGCTCGTGTCGACTGTTTTGTTGCGGTCGGCCTGCTTGAATGCGCTCCTAGACGAATCCCGGCTTCATCCAGCTGAGCGAAAGCTTCGATAGCCCTGGTAGCCCATTTCCTGCACACAATGGGAATGTTGGATGAATTTGTCTTTCGCCCTCGTCCTGCGGCTTGACAAGTGTTTCGCGGGAGGCTTTATATGTGAATCGCTTCAACCGGAGAAGAAGCTTTTCTCCGGGAAGTGTGTCTAATGTAATGGCTTCGTTCCGGCTGAACCATGGCAGCGGGAACGTGGCCCAGAAAAGAGAAGGTGTACCCAATGAACTATCGCATGATCGCAGTATCCATGGCACTCTCGCTGTCCCTTGCCACCGCTCCGACCCTTATGGCCGCCCCGGGTTCCCTTCACCTCCCCATGCATGCCAAGGTTGGCAACGATGGGACGATGATCAGCTTTCAGGTAAGGAACAACTCGCAGGCTCCGCTGATGATCCAGGCGGGCGATAAGCAGGTCAACATTGAAGCGGGCAAGGTCGCCAGCTTCAAGCTGGCCCCCGGTACGCAGTTGACCAGCGTCAGCGCAACCGCGAACCATCCGGCGGGCGGAGTGCTTGTGACCGTCGACAGCAACCTCAAAAACAATACCGTCGTCATCAACTAAACGTCTCTCAAGACCAGGACGGCAGCGCCTCATGGTGCGTCTGCCGTCCTTGCCTTTTAAGACCTACTGGAGGAGCTTGAGGACGGTCTGCGCCTGCTGGTTGGCCTGCTGAAGGGCGGAAACGCCGGTCTGCTCGAGGATGCTGTACTTGGTGTCGTTCGCGACGACGGCGCTGATGTCGGCGGAGGTGATGGAGCTCGAAGCGGTGACCAGATTCTGACTCTCATTAGTGTCGACGGTCGATTCCGCCTGGAGCTGCTCGACGGTGGCGCCGAGGGTTCCGCGTTCCGCGGCAACCGTGGCAATGGCGTTGTCGATAAAGGTGAGCGCGGACTGGGAGCCGGTGGTGGTAAGCAGGCTGGTTCCGGCGAGCGAGAGGGTGCTGGCATCGGTCTTGGCGACGCTCGCCGAAACCGTGACCGTACCGACCGCGCTGCCGTCTGAGCTATAGGCCCCGATGGTGCCGCCGAAAACCGCCGTGCCGTTGAAGTTCGTGGAGTTGCTGATGTTGGTGATCTGGGTGAGCAGCGCCTGGTATTCGGTGTTGATCGCCGTCGACTGGGAGGTGCTGAGGTTAGAGTTGGCGGCCTCCGTGGCCAGGGTCACGGCGCGGTTGAGCAGCGCGGTCACCTGCGAGAGCGCTCCGTCCGCCGTCTGGAGCGAGCCGACAGCGTTGGTGGCGTTCTCGGACGACTGGTTCAGCGCGGCCACGTTCGCGTTCAGGCCATCCGAAATGGCCAGGCCGGCGGCATCGTCCGAGCCCGAGTTGATGCGGGAACCGGAGGAGAGCTGCTGCAGGCTCTTATTGGCGGCGGTCGTCGTGATGGCAAGCTGGTTTTCAGCTTCAAGGGCGGAGATATTGTTCAAGATGCTGAGGGACACGGGGACGCTCCTGGGCGTTGAAGATGAAGTGGGGTGATGGCTTGGGAGGGCTGGCCTCAAAGGGTGTGGCCTGCGAAGGCCGGAGGTCTGGTCGGAGGTCCTGGGCGGACTCTAAGCGGTCTGCGCACTGGACGGCGCAGCGCTCTTCCGTGGTGTCTCGCATCGTTCGGGAGACGGGGGAGCAAAGTGGAACAGTCGTGCTGACAGGATTGAGAGTGACAGGGCAGCGGGCGGCGGAGCAATGGCGGGAAGGTTCGCCGCTCTCCCCCAAAGGGGTAACTGCCGGGGCGCGTCCCGCCCAACCGCTGGGGCGAGCAGGAGAAAAGCCGCGACCCGGCCTGAAACCAGGTGGTTCGATCAGGCGAACATCCGCTTCCTGCGCAGGAGAAGGGGTTCGTGCCTAAGCTTTCCATCGGCTGGCACGGCCGGGGCTTGAGCGGTGAAGTAAGAAGAAAGACTCAGGGTGGTTGGCTCTATGGGCGAATCCGGCAGTCCTCGGTAGGATCCGGAGTGTGCCAACCGAAGCACACGGAACACACAAGAGATCTCTCGCATATGAAGATCCTGACGATCTGCAGTTCTGCTTCACTGGATGATGAAAGCCTTTGTCTCAAAGCAGTCTTTGGACGTCTGGCCGAAGAGGGCCATGAGATCCATGCCGTCGTGCCGGCGCGTGGTCCGGTGGCAGAGGCGCTGGAGCTCCGGGGTATACGGGTCCACGTGCTCAGCCCGATGCCCCGGCTGGATCGCATGGGGCAGTGGGCGGGACAGAGCCGGCGCCGCAAGCTGGGTGCTCTGGTCAAGAGTATCTGGGCGCTGCAGCGCCTGATCCGGAGCTTGAACGTCGACGTGGTGCATAGCAACTCGCTTGCACTTCCCTGCCCGTCGGTGGCCGCAGCCCTCACGCGGCGGGCTCATGTGTGGCATGCGCGAGAGCTGCCGCGCAGCCTGGGAGTGAACTGGCACTTCTACCAGCGGTGGGTGCATGCCGGATCGCGCACCGTGGTCGCAGTCTCTGAGGCAGCGCGCAGCCCTTTCGAAGAGCGCTTCCGGGGACGGGTGGAGGTGGTGTACGACGGGCTGGACGCAGAAGCGGCCTGCGCAGACCAGCTCCGCGTGCAGGCCTTCCGTGCCCTCTTCGCCGGGGACGCCATGCTGGTCGGCGTCGGAGGTGGGATGAGCCGGAACCACGGCGGCCGGGAGATGCTCTTACGTGCCGCTTCCCTGCTCCGGTCGCGCTACCCGCAGGTGCGTTACGTCTTTGCAGGGCCTCCACCCGCAACTCTGCAGGAGCAGGTGGAGGAACGTGCTCTACACGGTCTGGTCAGCGCTTACGGGCTGGAAGATGCAGTGACCTTTGCAGGAGAGGCGGAGATTCCGGAGTGTGTGCTTGCAGCATTGGATCTCGCCGTAGTCGCTCCCGTCGCGCCGCAGGCGGCAGCCTTGGCAGTGCTGGAGGCGATGGCGGAAGAGACCTGCGTGCTGGCGGCGAACGTTGGCGGTCTCTCTGAGCAGGTTCACGATGGTGTGACGGGTGCGCTCTTCCGCGGAGCCGACTTCGAGGATCTGGCGCGGCTGATCGAAAGTTTGCTGGTGGATAGCCAGAGAAGGCGGCGGCTGGCAGCGGCTGGAAAAGAAGCTGTGCAGACACGATTCGAGCTCGATCAGACCGTGCGGGAGATGCGCGGAATCCTCACTCGGGCGATCGAAGGAAAGTAAAGACCTGTAAGGATGGGCGCCCTGCTGAGCGGCGGGTTACTTCGTGACGGATATTGGGCTGCGCTGGGCCGGTAGGAAGAATCAGGCTACAGCCGCAACCTTGGAAGAGGTGAGGGCTTCTGCTGCAGGGGGCGCGATGTAGTCGATCAGGGGATAGCCGGCGTCGCGCCAGCCCTCAAAGCCGCCCCGCAGAGGGCGAACGCGATTCACGCCGAGCTTGTGCAGCTGCAGCGCCACCTTGCCGCTGGTCTCCTCAGACGGGCAGGTGCAGTAGAGGATCACGTCACGATCGCGCGGCAGCAGGGACTCGTGCGCGGTCAGGTCGCTTGGGCTGACGCGGACGGCTCCCGGCAGCACCCGGGGGTCAGGCAAGTAGTCGAGCGGGTGGCGAAGGTCGACGATAAAAGGCGCAATGTTCCCGTCTCGCTGCGCAACCTCGATCATCTTGAGGAGCTCCTCGGGCTCAACACGGGACTGACGGACGGAGGTAAGAAACGCTCGCTGCTTCCAGACTTTATAGGCCATGATTCCCAGCACCATGAGGATGAAGATGACAACGGCAAAATGGCCGAGGACTGCGAAAAAAGGAGCGCTCTTTTTCGCAACATCGCCAAAGAATCGGCCTCCAAGAATATAGGCAAGCGCCCAGATCGCAGAGCCCGCAAGGTCGTAAAGCATAAAGCGGGGGTACACCATGCCGGTCTGCCCGGCGATGGGCGCGGCAACCGTAGACAGGCCGGGGACGAACTTGGCGAAGAGCAGCGTCACCGCTCCCCGCTTCAGAAAGTAGCCTTCGGTCTTGGTAACGCAGGTCTGGGCCTCAAAGGAGAAGCGGCAAAGCAGCTTCAGAACGGCGTTGCCATAGCGGCGTCCCAGGCCGTACCAGACAGAATCGGCCGCGATGCAAGCGGCAAGAACGGCAAAGACGCTCCCCACGGCTGAGACACGGTGCGTGGCGGAAAGCGTGCCCGCCGTGAGCAGCACCGGGATCGACGGCACGGGTACGCCCAACTGCTCCACCAACACCCATAGGAACAGGATGGCGTAAGCGTAATGGACGAAGAAGGCGAGCGCGATGGGCATGGTCTTGGGGTTGCTAGTGAGTAGATGATAGCCCTGGGTGGTTGGAAGCGAAAAATTACTTGGGGCAGCAACGAAAAGCGAAGAACCCATACAGGGTTCTTCGCTTCGCAGACTGACGTTCTTTTTATCGAACTTACTTGTCGAGAATCAGCGGCATCTCGACGAGATGCTGGCCGATGAACCAGGACTGCAGCTCGTTGGGTCGAAGAATGTCGGAGATGACCATATCGTTGGTGCCGTCATCGCCCGCATCGTCAGCCGCTTCGCCGATTTCGTGGCAATCCTGCATGATCAGCTTGTGCGCTTCAAGCAGGCGCGAAATCTGCACCGGAACCTCTTCCTTACCCCTGGGCGGGTTGGGGATCTTGGTAATCTGGGCTACATCGCCGCCCATCGCGATGGACACGCCGCCGAGCAGCTGGATGCGCTCCGCGATGGTATCAACGAGCTCAACCTGCTCCTCAAAGTGTTTGTCGAACAGCAGGTGAAGTTGATAGAAGGTCGGGCCCGATACCTGCCAGTGGTGCTTCTTATACATATCGCGAATCTGGATGGAGTCGGCTAGCAGCTGGTTCAGCTTGGCAACCATGTCGGCGCGGACGTCAGCCGAGAGCCTGTGCGGCATGTCGGCAATGACGGAGCCGTAGGCCTGAATCTCTTTGGCTTGTGCGTGCCAGTGGGGAGCGACCTTCGCGTCGCCGATGGTTAGTTTCTTCATTGCAACAGCCATTGTGGTATCTCCTTGTTCAAAGGCTCAGATGCCGGGGCCGCTGCAAGGGTTGATTGCACCGGCCCAGGCCATAGCTGAACGCACGGTGAAGCGCCCTAGTTGCTGCCCTGGTGCTCGGGAAGGCCCTTTTCGCAGTCCGGGTTGTTCTTATCGTCCCCTGTGCCCTTTATGGCAACGTCCGGGGTGACGGAGAAGCCGGGACGAAGAGCGTAGTCGCCGTTCTCCTGCTGCAGGTTGGTGAAGTCGATGCGAACGGGAATCCGCTGGACGACCTTCACGTAGTTCCCGGTGGCGTTCTCCGCCGGAAACAACGAGAGCCTGGAGCCGGTGGCGCCGCCAATCTGCGAGACCTTCCCGGAAAACTTGCGGCCCCCCAGCGCGTCCACTGACAGCTTGACCTCCTGGCAGCGATGCATGCCCTTCAGCTGGGTCTCCTTGAAGTTCGCGGTCACCCACAGATCGTCCAGCGGGACGATCGTCAGCAGCGCCTGGCCGTTCGAAATGTAAGCTCCAGCCTCCACGTTCTTCTTATTGATAATTCCGGAAGAGGGTGCCACGACGCGGGTATAAGAAAGGTTCAGCAGCGCCTGGTCGACCTTGGCCTGGGCGGTCTTCACGGAGGCCAGCATGCTTTGCGCACGAGCCTGCTGCGCCTTGACCTGCTTGGGACCGTTGGTCGCAGCCTGGGCAGCGTTCGCCCGCGCCTGGTCCAGCTTCTGCTGGGCAGACGTGATGCCCGACTGCTGCGCGACAAGATTGCTTTCCGCCTCGAGCACAGAGGCCGTGTCCGCTCTGGCTGTGGCGACGGCCGCATCGTACTGCTGCCGGCTGATCACGTCTTTTTCCACCAGCGGCGTGTAACGGTCCACGTCCTTCTGGGCCTTGATGGCGTTGGCCTCCGCCTCGTCCACGCGAGCGGCCGCGGCGGCAGCCTGTTTCTGCGCCTGCACGATGCCGGACTGAGCGGACACGACATCCGATCCGGAGGTCTGAAGAGTAGTCCGCGAGTTCACGTTCGTGATCGGAACGTTCACGTTGGCCTGGTTGTAGTCGGCCTGCGCGCTGGCCAGCCCGGCCTGCGCCTGCTCCAACGCCACCTGCTGGTCCTTGGGGTCAATCTCGACCAGAACATCGCCCTTATTCACCTTCGTGTTATCCGAGACATAAACCTTTGTGACCTGGCCGGAGATACGCGCACTGATCTGATAAATATCGCCGTCCACCTGTGCGTCATCCGTATCTTCGGAGAAAGTAGATCGCCAGTAAAAGAAGAGAGCTCCGGCAAGGACGAGGAGTACGACGCCGCCAATGAGGATCCTGCGGCCGGTCTTCTTGGCGGGCGACTCATCGGGTGCCTGCGCCGGTTGCTTGGGTGTTGCCTGCTCTTGATCTGCCACGTTACTTGCCTCCGAGATAATCTTTGTAGTTGGTCTGGGCGACGCGCAAAGCACGGGCCAGCGAAAGCTTGGCAACGTTGTGCTGGTAAAGCGCGCTGATGTACTGGTCGTTGGCCTGCTCAAACTGCGTCTGGGCCTGCGAGACGGGAAGGTTGTCCGAGATGCCGGCGTGGAAACGCTGCTGCGCCTCGGAGAGCTCTTCTTTCGCCAGGTCCACATTGGACTTCGTGGCGTCGACCAGCTTCGCGGCGGACTGGATATCCAGAATGGCGTCACGAACGTCGGCGTTGACCTGCTGAATCTGGTCTGATAGCTTCGCCTGCGATTGCTCCAGCGAGGCCTCGGCCACATCGCGCTCGCCGCGTGTCTTTGCCAGCTGCAGGATCGGCACGGAGAGCTGGCCGGTGGCCGTATAAGTCCCGTGGGAGTGCCCAACCGTCTCGCCGATATCCCCGAAGTCCCCGTTGACGGCAATGACCGGAAGCTGATCGTCGATCGCGCCCTTGCGCTGGGCTTCCGCAGCATGCACCTGCTCGGTTGCCGCCTGGAGATCCTTGCGCGCCTTCAGCGCCTGCTCAAAGGAGATCTGAGGGTCCAGGTTATCGAGCGGCTTGAAGGGCTCGGACTCGGTGAACCGGAACTGCTGGTCAAGCGGCAGGCCGATCGCGCGGGCAAAGGCAAGCTTATCCTTGGCCAGCGTGTTCGTGGTCGAGATCAGGCTTTGCTGCTCGTTCTGATAGTCGACCTGGGCGCGCAGCACGTCGAGCCGGGGATTGGTTCCTGCGTCGTGCCCGGCGATCGCCTGGTCCAGCGTGACCTTGGAGGTGGAAAGCTCCGCGTTCACGGCGTCGATGCGCGACTGGTCCGCAATGCAGAGCAGGTACGCATTCCCTACGGTCAGCACGACCATGTCGCGGGCATCCTCGGCCGTTAGCTTCGAGGCTGCAAAGCTGTGCTTGGACGAGATGTAGCTCTGCAGCGCCGTCAGGTTCAGCACGTTTTGCGTCAGCGCGGCGCGGAAGTCGATCGTCTGAAACGGCCCGATGATGGGGTTGATCCCCGGAAATTTCAGCCCGTAAGCCGCTAGGTTGATCTGCTGCACATTGATGTCGGCGGTTGCGGTGATGGTAGGCAGCAGCGCCTGAAGCTGCTCCAGCCGCTGACCATTGGCGCTCTTGACGCTTGATTCCTGCAGGATGACGCCCAGGTTCTGCTGCAGGCCGCGCTGGATGGAGTCCTCGAGCGTGAGATCGATCACAGTCCCGGTGTTCTTGCCCCGGACGACCGAGCCCTTGTACGAGTTCTGGGTGACCGTCGCGCCGTTTGAGCCGCTGGCGTTGTAAAGCTGGGTCTGTGCCGCGCCGACTGCGCCTGCGCTGCTGGAGCCGGAGGAAGCGCCGCTCTGGCCGGAGCCGGGCTGCATGGAACCGCCTTGCGCAAAGGCCCAAGGATGCACGAGCAATGGTGCAGAGCCGGCTAAAAGCCCAAGGACAAGCGAAAGATGTGCTGTCCTCAAAGCGGGCACTGCCTTGATTTTGGTCATATCTCTAATGGTACCGGTTCCTGATGGGAGGTTGACAGCGCTGAGGGGGAGAACGGAAAAAACGTTGTCCAACCCCGAACGTAATTTCAGATGCGTGGAAGACGCAGAAGTCTTCAAAAAACTGCCCTGCTGTGAATTTCCGTCCCTCCTCGTCCACGGCTAAGTCCTGGAACAGGTGTCAGTTAGTGGCGTGTGGCTCGGCGCAAAGGGCAAGCAGGTACACTCTGGTGACAGTAATCAGGAGTGAATCGGATGTTTCTCGGGATCGACGTGGGGACGGGTGGAACGCGGGCAGTCGCGGTGAACCGGGCGTCATGAAAGAAATCGGTGTAGCAGTCGTCGGATTCGGCCTGGGCGCAAGGGTCTTTCACTGCCCCTTCGTCAGCGCGGTCCCCGGGCTGAGCCTCAAAGCGATCGTCCAGCGCTCCGGCAATCAAGCCCGGGCGGCCTATCCCGAGACGGACATCCTGCGATCGGTGGAGGACCTGCTTGCGCGCAAAGACATCGAACTCGTGGTCGTCTCGACCCCCAACGAGACCCACTTTCCCCTCGCCAGACAGGCGCTCGAGGCCGGCAAGCACGTCGTCATCGACAAACCCTTCGCCGCGACCAGCTCGGAGGCGCGGACGCTCATCGAGCTCGCCCAGGAGATGGGGCTGCTGGTAGTGCCCTTTCACAATCGCCGCTGGGACGGCGACTTCCTCACGGTCAAGAAGGTCCTCGCGGGCGGCAAGCTGGGCCGCCTGGTGAGCTTCGAGTCGCACTTCGACCGCTTCCGCCCCGTCCCGCGCACCGGCTGGAAGGAGGCGGAAGACGCCTCGCACGGCCTGCTCTTCGACCTCGGTCCGCACCTCGTCGACCAGTGCTTCGCCCTCTTTGGCCCGCCAAAGACCGTCACAGCGAGCGTCCGCAAAGACCGCGACGGCTCAAAGATCGAAGACGCCTTCGATATAGCCCTCGGCTATCCTTCTCGAAACGGGGAAGGCCTGATCGCCTGGTGCCGGTCCAGCATGCTCGCCTGCGACGCCTCCCCGCGTTTCCTCCTGCACGGAACAGCCGGCAGCTTCAAGAAGTACGGCGTTGATCCCCAGGAACCCGCCCTCGTAGCCGGAGCAAAGCCCCCGAAGCTGGGTTCGCCCGAGCTCTGGCTGGAGGAAGACAAGACGCATTGGGGTACGCTCACCATCGCACCGCTCCCCTCCGACCCCGCCACGCTGAATAAAACCGTCGTCATGACCGAGCCCGGAGACTACCGTCTCTACTACGCCAACGTCCGCGACGCGATCCTTGGTACAGCGGCGCTCGCGGTCTCGGCGGAGGATGGCTTTGAGGTGGTCCGAACGCTGGAGCTGGCGAGGCTGAGCTCCAAAGAGGGCCGGACGGTGGCGTTCTAGCGCGGTAACCGGGAGGTGTGGCGAATCGCTTTGACAAAAATGGACTCGCCGCCGACCTCATAAAGCACGATGTATGGAAGCGAGGACAGCACCAGCTCCCGGGAAAGATCATGCTCTCGTCTTTACCCTCGGAACGGCATTGTTTTCAGGCTCAGTATCGCATCGAAGATGAGGCTTGCGACCCGTTGGGCTGCGGGTGCGCTGTCCCGGCGAATGTAGAGGACAATCTCCTCCAGGTCGGAGGCCGCCCCAACCGTCCAGACCAGCTTCACTGCGCCGTGAGCAGCCGATCGATGCGAGCGACAACTTCGTCGTGTTCAAGCAGCCGGCGAGAGGCAATATCGTCGTCTCCACGCCTGATAGCCGCATCCAGATCAGACAAACGCCTCAATCGCGTAATGCGCGAGCTGGTCTGTGGACAGCCCCCGCTCCCCAGCGAGCTGATCAAGCTCCTGTTGCAGCGTCTCGCTCAGCTCGACTGTCATGCGACAACTTTTGGCTGCTCAGCGGGATGGGTCAATCGGCTTTCCTCTGCGTCGCGCGAATTTGTTTACAGTAGAGCCATGACGATGGATGGTTCGAAGCAGGCCGCAGCGCTGCCGCTGGGGTTTAAATGGGGCGCGGTCACCGCGGGCATCAAGGCAAGCGGCAAGCCGGACGTAGCCGTCGCCGTAGCCCCTAAAGGCGCAAACGCCGCCGCGATGTTCACCCGCAACCAGGTCGTCGCGGCTCCCATAACCGTAGGCCGCAGACATCTGAGCGCCACGGGCGGCCGCGTCGGCGCCGTCCTCGTCAACGCCGGCAACGCCAACTGCGCCACCGGCGAGCCCGGCATTCAGGCCTGCGTCGAAAGCTGCCGCGCCGCCGGCGAGGCCTTCGGCTGCATCTTCGACGAGGTCTTCCCCTCCTCGACCGGCATCATCGGCGTCCCGTTCCCGGTCGGAAAACTTATCGCCGCCCTGCCCGCCGCCGTAGCCGCCCTGGGCGAAACCCCCGCCCACGCCGACTCCTTCGCCAACGCCATCCTCACCACAGACACCCGCCGCAAAGTAGCCCGCGCCGTCGTCGACGTCGACGGCACGGAGGTCAAGCTCTTCGGCGTGGCCAAAGGCGCCGGCATGATCCACCCCCAGCTCATCCCGGCCCGCCCGCCCCACGCCACCATGCTCGTCTACCTCTTCACCGACCTCGCCGCCGACTCCTCCGAGCTCCGCACCCTGCTCGAACCCGCCGTCGAGCGCAGCTTCAACTCCATCTCCATCGACGGCGACACCAGCACCAACGACACCGTCCTCCTCCTCGCCAGCGGAGCCAGCGGCGTCAAGCTGGACGGCCGCGTCGGCGAAGCCTTCTCGAATGCCCTCAAGCTCGTCTGCGGCTCGCTCGCCCACCAGATCGTCGCCGACGGCGAAGGCGTCACCCACGTCGTCACCCTCCAGATCAACGGAGCCAAAACCGAAGCTGATGCCCGCCAGGTCGCCAAGGCCATCGCCCACAGCCCCCTCAACAAAACCGCCTGGTCCAGTGCCGACCCCAACTGGGGCCGCCTCATCGCCGCCGCCGGCTACTCCGGCGTCCCCTTCGACCCCATGCGCCTCACCGTCGCCATCGGCGACCAGCTCGTCTTCGAAAACGGCGGCCGCTCCCCGCTCTTCAACGAAGCCGCAGCCCACCAGACCATGCTCGCCCGCGAGTACACCATCACCCTCAACCTCGGCGAAGGCGAAGCCGCCACCACCTTCCTCACCTGCGATCTCACCGAGGAGTACGTCCGCATCAACGCCGACTACAAAACCTAAGCCTCTGGACCCAGTGGGCGGAGTCATGACACACTCAAGAGGAGGCAGTCATGGGCACATACCGGGCACACATCGCGTTCCCATCGGAGTTGGTCGCGGAGATCGATCAGGTCGTAGGTCGTCGCAAGCGTAGCGCGTTCCTCGTCGCTTTGGCGGAAAAAGAGCTCAAGCAAATCCGCCTCTGCGCCTTCATGGAAGAGATGAAGACCAATCCGATCATCACGGACGAACAATATCCCGAGTTTGCCAACGGAGCCGGAGATTGGGTCCGCAAGATCAGAGCGGAAAGCGAACACCGCTTACAGGACGCCGAAGCGAGGCGGAGTGCGGAATGAGACTACCGCTAGACACAACGGTCCTGGTTGATGTTCTACGAGGCAGAGGGGAAGGCTACCTCATTGCCGCGAACCTGATGCGCAGCGGTGATCCATTGGTTACATCCGTCATGAATGTAGCGGAAATCTACGCAGGTCTTCGTAAGGGTGAGCAGGCTCGAGCCTCCGAACTTATCCGAACCATGAACGTCCTGCCCGTCACGAATGCCATCGCAATCAAGGGCGGCGAACTCAAGAACGTCTGGGCTAGAAAAGGACGCACACTGGCTCTCGTCGACACGTTAGTAGCCGCCACAGCCATCGAGCATGGCTTTACGCTGGCAACCAACAACCTGAAAGATTTTCCCATGCCCGAGCTAACTCTCCATCCATGGCAATAGGGTCCTCTGGCTCCCGTCAGGCGACACAGCCACGTCCGCAACCCGCTCCGTGACCGTTTGCCCCCGAACCGGTTATCTTAGTAAACGCAACCCCGCATACACTTCCGAATACCAAGCCAAGAATCGAGGCCCCCACATGGCGACCATGACCACTCCAAACCTCCCCGCAGCCCAGGACTTCACACATGAGGTCGCCGAGTGGCTCGAAGCCTTCGACCAGATCGTCGCCGCCGACCGCGCTCAGGGTGCCGAGCTCCTCGAAGCCCTGCGCAATCGAGCGAATGAGACCGGCGTCAAAACCGTAGGCGGCGTCGTCACCCCCTACTGCAACACCATCCGCAAAGAAGATGAGGTCCCCTACCCAGGCGACCGCAACCTCGAACGCCGCGTTGAGGCCCTCCTCCGCTGGAACGCCATGGCGATGGTCCACAAGCAGAACAAGCAGGACCCCGGCATCGGCGGCCACATCTCCACCTACTCCTCCCTCGCCACGCTGCTCGAAGTCGGCTTCAACCACTTCTTCCACGGCCGTTACGGCACAGAACCCGGCGACTTCATCTACTTCCAGGGCCACGCCTCCCCCGGCGTCTACGCCCGCGCCTTCCTCGAAGGCCGCTTCGAGGCCTCGCGCCTCAAGAACTTCCGCCACGAGCTCCGCGGCGAGCCCGGCCTCTCCAGCTACCCCCACCCCTGGCTCATGCCCGAGTTCTGGAACTTCCCCACCGTCTCCATGGGCATCGGCCCCCTCAACGCCATCTACCAGGCGCGCTTCATGCGCTACCTTGAAAATCGCGGCCTCATCGCCAAAACCGATCGCAAGGTCTGGGCCTTCGTCGGCGACGGCGAGACAGACGAGGTCGACACCCTCGGTGCCATCTCGCTCGGAGCCCGCGAAAAACTCGACAACCTCATCTTCGTCGTCAACTGCAACCTCCAGCGCCTCGATGGCCCCGTCCGCGGCAACAAGCGCATCATTGACGAGCTCGAAGGCACCTTCCGCGGTGCAGGCTGGAACGTCATCAAGGTCATCTGGGGCTCGGACTGGGATGAGCTCTTCGCCAAGGACCAGAGCGGCATGCTCCTCAAGCGCATGGAAGAGTGCGTCGACGGCGACTTCCAGACCTTCAAAGCCAAGGACGGCGCATTCCTCCGCAAGGAGTTCTTCGGCAAGTATCCCGAGCTCATGTACCTCGTCAAGGACTACACCGACGAGCAACTAGGCCTGCTCCACCGCGGTGGCCATGACCCCGCCAAGATCTACAACGCCTACAAGCTCGCCACCGAACATAAAGGCGGACCCACCGTCATCCTCGCCAAGACCGTCAAGGGCTACGGCCTCGGCACCGCTCAGGCCCGCAACGCCACGCACAGCGAAAAGAAGCTGGCCGACGACGCCCTCGCCGCCTTCGTCAAGCGCTTCAACATCCCCATTCCCGAAGAAGCCGCCAAGGAAGGCGCCTTCTACCGCCCCGAGCCCGACGCCCCTGAGATCCAGTACATGCGATCCCGCCGCAAGGAGCTCGGAGGCTACCTCCCCGTCCGCGAGGTCCCTAAACTCGCCGACCGCGCCCCGGACTTCAAAGCTCCCGCGCTCGACTTCTTCAAAACCTGGATCGCCGGCTCCGGCGGCCGTTCCATCTCCACTACCATGGGCTTCGTCAACCTCCTCAACGCCCTCATGAAGGACAAGTCCATCGGCAAGTGGATCGTCCCCATCGTCCCGGACGAAGGCCGCACCTTCGGCCTCGAGTCCTCGATCAGGCAGGTCGGCATCTTCGCCCCGGAGGGCCAGAAGTACGTCCCGCATGACGCCGAGATGCTCCTGAGTTATCGCGAGAACAAAGACGGCCAGATCCTCGAAGAAGGCATCACTGAAGCAGGCTCCATGGCCTCCTTCACCGCCGCCGGCACCGCCTACTCCAACTACGGCGTCCCCTCCATTCCCTTCTACATGTACTACTCCATGTTCGGCTTCCAGCGCATCGGAGACATGGCCTGGGCCTTCGCGGACTCGCGCGGCAAGGGCTTCCTCATGGGAGGAACTGCCGGCCGCACCACCATGCTCGGCGAGGGGTTACAACACCAGGACGGCCACTCCCTCGTCCTCGCCAGCACCGTCCCCACCTGCCGCACCTACGACCCCGCCTTCGTCTACGAGCTCGCCGTCATCCTCCAGCACGGCATCGAGCGCATGTATGAAGCCGGCGACGAAGCCTTCTACTACGTCACCATGTACAACGAGGACTACCCACAGCCCTCCATGCCGGAGGGCGCAGCCGAAGGCATCGTCAAGGGCATGTACAAGCTCACAGCCGCGGCCAAGCCAGCCACCGTCCAGCTCTTCGGCTCCGGCCCCATCCTCAATGAAGTGGTCAAAGCCCAGGCCCTGCTCGCCGAAAAGTACAACGTCCACGCCGACGTCTGGAGCGTCACCAGCTACGTCGAAATCCGCCGCGAGGCCCTCGCCGTCGAGCGCTGGAACCGCCTCCATCCCGCCGAGCCCGCCAAAAAGCCCTACGTTCAAACCCTCCTCGAAGGCGCCAAAGGCCCCATCATCGCCGCAAGCGACTACATGAAGTCCGTCCCGGACGGCCTCTCACCCTGGCTCGGAGCCCGCCTCGTCACCCTCGGCACTGACGGCTTCGGCCGCAGCGACAACCGCGAACACCTGCGCCGCCACTTCGAGGTCAGCGCCGAAGCCATCGCAGGCGCAACCCTCTCCAAGCTGGCCCGCGACGGAAGCTACGATGCCAAAAAAGCCACCAAAGCCATGAAGGACCTCGGCCTAGACGCCGAAGCCAAAGACCCCGCAAGAGCCTAAGCAGTTCGTCTTTGCGAATGCTCGCGGCCTTATTTTTTCGACCCATCGCCGTGCGAAGAAAACCCGTCTTGCTTAAGGGCACGGCTTTAGCCGTGCCGTAACAGCCGCCTAAGCAAGACGGCTTCAGCCGCTGAGGTCCGCCTTTCGCGCACCCCGCGCGCCCTTGCCACACTCACCACTCACCACTCACCACTCACCACTCACCACTCACCACTCACCACTCACCACTCAAAAGCCTCTCATGTCCCCTAAACGCTTCCAAAACCCCCTCCTAAGCGACGCCCGCCTCCGCGAAATGTACCTCGCCATGCTTGAGGCCCGCGCTCTCGGCAAAATGACGCGCCGCAGCGCCCTCCAGAAAGGTCTCGAAGCCTCCTACGTAGGCTCAGCCATCGGCCTCCGCGACACCGAAGGCGACCTCGCCTCCGCCTCTTCCCAAACCGGGACACCCCTCGACCTCATCCTCGGCCTCCCCTGGCGCAAAGCCCTTAAGGGTGCCCAAGCCCCATCGCGCCTCAACTCCCACGCGCCAAACCCGGCAGCCCGCCTCTGGTTCGCTCTCGGCGCAACCTCCGCCCTCAAACCCAAAAAGAACATCGCCCTCCTCTACGCAAACACAGCCGAACTCTCCCCAGCCGACTGGAAGTCCATCCTCACCGAAGCCCTCCGCCTGGAGCTTCCCGCTGTCTTCGTAGTCCTCCCCGCCCGCGGCAACCCCGCACCCAACCCCGCACCCAACCAGGACGTAGGCGTAGCCGAGCTTTCCTCCAAACTCGGCGTCCCCGGCATCCCCGTAGACGCAGCCGACGCAGTAGCCATCTACCGCGTCGCTCAGGAGTCCATCGGACGCGCCCGCGCCGGCGGAGGCCCCGCCCTCATCGAAGCCATTCCCTTCCCTGCCTCGGGCGACCCCATCGCCCTCCTCGGCAAACAACTCATCGCCAAGCGCGTAGCCACCGAACGCTGGACCCGGACCATTCAGGCAAAGACGCAGGCCCGGCTGGAACGCTTGACCAAGCGAACAACCTAAGCCCCTTGAGCGCGCCTCCCACCCGCCCGCAAGGTACACTGGGAGCGCTCGTCATCCTTCATAAGAGGTCTGTGTGCGACTTAGAGCTTTCGTTTCCGTGGCGGGTTTGGCCGCGCTCACCCTATCGTCCCTCCACGCGCAAACCCCCGCCCCAAACACCGCCTCAATCCGCACTCCAGACCAGCCGTCCCTCGCCGTCCCTGACGCCCCGCACCCCCAGCCCCTGGCATCCCTCACACCCGCCCCCATTCCGGAGACTCCACCCTCCCTCCAACCCTCACACCCGCCGACACCGGAAGTAGAAGCAACTGCCCTGCAGAACCAGGCCCTTCCCGCCTACGCCCCCGCCAGGGACTCGGACAAGCCCTCCCATGACGGCTCTACCTACATCCCCATGGATAGCTGGATCTACCCCGCCATGAGCCGGCTCTACTCGCTCGGCTATGCGAACACCGTCTTCCTCACCATGCGGCCGTGGACTCGTCAGAGCCTGCTGCACATGCTCGATGCATCGGAAAACGAGATCCGCGACGGCGACAGCGAAGAGGCAAAGGAGATTCTGGCCTCCGCGCGCCGCGAGGTCGCGGACGAGACCGCCGGCCCGCTCGATCGCGGGCTCGTCTACGGAGCCAAATCCGTCTACACCCGCCTCATGGGCATCTCCGGAACCTCCCTGCGCGACAGCTATCACCTCGGCCAGACCATCGAAAACGACTACGGCCGCCCCTACCAGCCCGGCTTCAATGACCTCACCGGCTTCTCAGCCCTTGCGGAAAAAGGTCGCTTCTCCCTCTTCTTCCGCGGCGAATATCAGCACGCCCCGTCGGCCGTCGGCTACTCCCAGGCCCTGACCACAACCCTCTCCAACCTCGACACAATACCCTACTCCGGCTACAACCTCAACCAGGCGACCATTCCAACCGGCCCCGTAGCCGCCCAGAACCCCTTCCGCATCCTTGAAGCCACGCTCTCCTTCCATCTGCTCGGCCATGAGATCTCCGGCGGTAAATCGGACGCCTGGCTCGGACCCGCGCAGGGCGGAGCCATGGCGTGGTCCAACAACGCCGAAAACATCTACTCCTTCCGCATCGATCGTGTGGAACCGCTCCATATTCCGCTGCTTTCCGATGTCCTCGGCCCCATCCGCTACGAGTTCTACTACGGCAGCCTCAAGGGCCACACAGACCCCAACAGTCCCTACGTCCACGCCGAGATGTTCGCCTTCAAACCCACCACAAACTTCGAGTTCTCCTTCGAGCGAACGGTCATCTTCGGCGGAGAAGGACACGTTCCCGTCACCATCCACACCTTCCTGCGCAGCTTCTTCTCCCTCGCTGACACGGAAGGCGTCGAAGCCACCAAGTTCGACGCCCGCGATCCCGGAGCCCGCTTTTCGGACTTCGGCGTCAACTATCGCCTACCCTTCATGCGCAAGAGCGTCACCTTCTACGTCGACTCCTTCGCCCACGATGACGTCACCCCCATCAGCGCACCCCGCCGCGCTGCCTTCCGCACGGGCTTATACCTGTCCCACTTCAAGGCTCTTCCCCGCCTGGACCTCCGCGTGGAAGCCGCCGACACTGACTGCCGCACCAGCCGCTGCACCGCAGGCCAGTTCTACTACTACGAGGGCATTCAGCTCCAGGGCTACACCAACAAGGGATTTATCTTCGGTGACCCCGTCGGCCGCGAGGGCAAGGGAGGCCATGCCTGGCTCACCTACCACCTCTCCGGCAACGAGTTCGTAGCCCTTGAGTACCTGAACAAGAAGAATGACAACGACTTCATCGCCAACGGCACCACCCAGAACCAGTTCAAGGTGACCGCGGTGAAGCGCTTCCTGCATGACAACCTGGAACTCAACGCCTGGTTCCAGTACGAGCGATGGAAGGCCCCCATCTACCTCACCGGCCAGCGCAACGACACCACCTCCGCCGTCCAGCTCACCTTCTTCCCCGCCCTCAAAACGAAGCCCACCAACTAACCACCCAAACGTGGATCGCAAACCACCAAATCACCACAAAATGTGGTGAGCAAAGAGCAGAAATGGCCTCACCTGAGGTCCAGGTGAGGCCGTTTCCTCCTCGAAAACTAGACCACGGGCTCCTGCGGAGGCGTCATCTGCGCCGCCGGATGAGCCGCCGGACGCCCTACGCTCAGGTACGTAAACCCATGCTGGAGCATGACTTCCGGGTCGTACAGGTTGCGTCCATCGATGATGATCGGGTATCGCAAAGTCTGGTTCAGCTTATCCAGGTCCAGCGTCCCAAACTCCCGCCAATCCGTCAAAATCAAAAGCGCATCCGCATCTGCCGCTGCCTCATACGCAGAATCCACATAGCTCAAAAACGCGCTCTCCGGCAGAACTTCCTTCGTCCGCTGAATAGCCGCCGGATCGTAAGCCTTTACGCTGCAACCCTCTGCGAGGAACATTTCAACCAGATCGATCGCCGGAGACTCGCGAATGTCATCCGTCTCGCCCTTGAACGCAAGCCCCAACACCGCCAGTTTCTTCCCCCGCAACGTCCAAAGCGCCGATCGCACCTTAGCCAGAAAACGCTTCTTCTGCGTAGCATTGATCTTTTCCACCTGCGTCAGCAGAGAAAAGTCGATCCCCAACTGCTCCGCCACCGAGCGAAACGCCGCCACATCCTTAGGGAAGCATGAACCGCCGTAGCCGATCCCCGGTCGCAGGAACTTCGGCCCAATCCGGCTATCCAGCCCGATTCCCCGCGCCACCTGCTCCACGTTGGCATCCGTAGCCTCACAAAGGTTGGCCACCGCATTGATGAACGAGATCTTGACCGCCAGAAAGGCATTCGATGCGTGCTTGATGATCTCCGCCGACTTGGTCGACGTATCGAGCAGCGGAGGAGGCGCGTCCTGCGAGCAGCAGCCCTCAATATGGTTTGGCTTTGCGTAGTACGAGCCTGTAGTCAGCGGCGCATAGATCTCTGCCAGCACAGCCGCGGCCCGCGCTGTACCGGAGCCAACAACAATCCGGTCCGGGTGCAAGAAATCTGCAACCGCCGTGCCTTCGCGCAAAAACTCAGGGTTGGAAACCACGTCGAACAGCTCCCGAGCAACCCCATTCCGCTCCATCGTCCGGCGAATCCACTCATTCGTATAGACCGGGACGGTGGACTTCTCAACAATCACCTTGTACGAGGTGATGGAGCGCGCAATCTCGCACGCAACCGCCTCCACATAAGAAAGGTCCGCATCCCCGGTCTCCGACTGCGGCGTCCCCACGGCAATAAAGATTGCCTGGCACTCCCGCGTGGCCTCACCCAGGTCCGTCATAAACCGGACCCGCGTATTGCGATACCGGTTGAGCAGCTCCGGCAGATGATCCTCATGGATCAGCGAGTCGCCGCCCTGAAGAGCGGCCACCTTGCGCTCATCGTTGTCGACGCAGATGACACGGTGGCCCATCTCCGCGAAACAAACGGCTGCGACCAGCCCGACATAACCAGATCCAACGACGGCAATTTGCAAATCTTCATTATTCATAGCAGGGCAGAACACGTCTCCTGGGTTTAGCTGCAGAATGCTTGCATTACACAGCGCAGCCTGAGTTTACCGCATCCGCAAGAAAGACTCGCAAACCAGTCACCTTCAACCTGGTAGGCAGCGTACGATGCTACCCATGACGAGGCCCATCGAGCATCTCCTCCTGGTCACCATGGAAGACCCCTACGACCGCAGGTCGTGGAGCGGTATCCCTTTTTCTCTGCGCACCGCGCTCGAACGCCAGCTTCCCCGCGTCACCACCTTTCGCCCCTCGCGACCCCGGCGTACCTTATATGCGAGCCTCCGGCGCCTCTTCTTGGGCCGCAAGAAGTTTCCTCTCTGGATCACCCGCCCCACGCTGCGCCGGGCCTCCCGCGAGCTCCATGCGGAGATCCGTCGCATTCAGCCCGACGCGGTGCTCTCGCTCTCGAGCACCTCCGTCGCGTTCCTCCGGAATCCCGGCGTCCCTGTCTTCCTCTTCAGCGATGCCCCGTATCTCGCCTTTGCTCAAGCGTACGCACCCTGGGAGACCTCGCCGCGTGAGCTCCCGCGCTTCGGACGCGATGAGGCCGCGTCAGCCATCCGCCTCGACGGCCTCTGCTTCGGTTCGCAGTGGGCCTGCGATCAGGCCGAGCGCCTCTACGCCCTTCCTCCTGAAGCCGCCCGCCGGCTGCTCCACGTTACGCCCCTTGGCGCAAACTGGACACCCACGTTGACTCGCGAGCAAATCCTTACCCGCGCCGCCCAGCGAACCTCGGATCGCATCCACCTGCTCTTCGTCGGGCGCGACTGGGAGCGCAAGGGTGGCCCCTTGGCCGTTGAGGTCGCCCAGGCACTGCGCGACCGCGGCCAAACCGTCGCTCTGCACATCGTCGGCTGCCGCCCGGCGCTTCCCCCCCACACGACCGGTACCGATGGCTTCGTCATCGTTCACGGCCTGTTGATGCAGACCGACGCAACCCAATGCGCGAAGCTCGCCGAGCTCTTCCTTTCCTGCCACTTTCTGCTCGTCCCCACACTGGCCGAGTGCTTCGGCATCGTTTTCGCCGAGTCCCAGGCATTCGCCTTACCGCCCATCTCCCGCGCCGTCCACGCCCTGCCGTCCATCATCGCCGACGGCCAGACAGGAATGCTCTTCCCCCCGCAAGCGCCTGCCTCTCTGTACGCAGAACGCATCTTAGCCTGCATCGCTCATCCCGAAGCCTACGCCGCCATGGCAAGGCAAGCCCGCGACCGCTTTGAGCAGACCCTCAATTGGGACGCGACCGCCCGCACAATCCTCAGCGCGATCCGCTCTACCGCCCCGCAACCAACGCCGTCCCAGTCGTTCTAGGACCAATTTGGGAATCGGCAGGTTGGAACAAACCCTTTAGATTCTGCTTCTTCAGCGCTCTTCCTCGTTATCTGCCGCCCACTCCTCTAGATCGGCACACGATAAAGGTCCGAAACGGCATCCGCTCCGTTAGGATCACGCCCATGAGCCCCGACTTCCCCCAGAGCAGCCCCGGGGCAGGCGCAGTCCCGCCGCCACCAACCGGTTTTGCCCCCGGACCCGGCGACACCACACTCTCGGAGACCCTCGTCGTCTTTCGTAAGCGGCGTCTCGTGCTGCTCATCGCCCTTGTGCTCGGCGTGCTCTACGGCGTCTACAAAGCGATAAGCCAGGTGCGGCTCTACGAGTCCGTCGGACGCATACAAATCCACGAGGGATCCTCGAACGAGTTCAAGCTCGATCCCTCCAGCGTGCTCGGCGAGGGAGACCCCGCTCGCAAAACGCAAACCGAAATCGCCATCATCACCAGCGAGACCCTTCTCGAGCGCGTCGGCCGCGAGATGAACCTCGCCAACAACCCGGACTTCCTCGGCGTCAAAGGTCCACTGCCCTATCGCACCATGGACGATCCCGCCGTGCGCCAGCACATCGTCGAGCGCATGCAGCTCAGCCTCAAAGTCGCCATGGTCCCCAAGACCGACATCATTCGCATCAGCTTCAGCAGCCTCAACCCAAAGCTCTCCGCCGATGTCGTCAACCACGTCATCCAGGACTATATCCAGCGAAGCCTGGAGACCCGCTTTACCGCCACCCAACGTGTCTCGCAATGGCTCGGTCGCCAGCTGCAAGAGCTCAAACAGGATGTAGAGAGCTCGCAGGATCGCGTGCTCAGCCTGCAGGAGAAGCTCGGCACTCTCGGCTTCGATTCCAAGAACAACCAGACCGCCACAGCACTGGACGATCTCGCAAAAGCCTCCGGCCAGGCCAAACTCGCCCGCATCGTAGCCGAGTCCCGCTTCCGTATGTTGAGCGGCATGGATCCTAACTCCATCGAGAGCTCGATTGACGCTGGTCCAGGCCCGCAAACCACAGGCCTCAACACCTTGCGCTCGACCCTCGCCCAGGCCAGAGCGAACTACGCCCAGCTCACAGCCACGCTGGGCCCCAATCACCCCTCCGTGAAAGCCGCACGAGCGGACGTCGACGCGCTTCAGCATGAGGTCACGCTGGAGCAGAACCGCCTGATGACCCAGGCGCATGAAAACTTCCTCATCGCCCGCGCTAACGAGGAGCAGACTGCAGCCGCGCTCGAGACCGAAAAGCACGATGCCTTCAAACTCGGCGGCCTGCAGGTGCAGTACACCTTGGCGCTCCGCGAGTTTGAGTCCAACCGCACGCTTTACGACGGCCTCATGCAGAAGCTCCGCACCGCAGGCGTGGAGGCCGGCATCGAGTCGCTCGAGATCGACATAGTAGATCAGGCGCTGCCCGCCATCGCGCCTCAGCTGAAACAAACCAGCACGCTGGTGGTGCTATACGGCTTCCTCGGCCTCATCTTCGGTGGTGCGCTCGCCTTTCTGCTGGAAACGCTCGACGTCGGACTGCGCACGGTCGCGGAGATCGAAGCCATCACGCAGCTCCCATCGCTCGCGCTCATCCCACGCGCCAGAAGAGCCAGTCCGGACCTCGTCGCCTCCATGTCCACGGTGGAGCGCAACCTGAACGTTCTCACCCAGCCAAAATCGCAGTTCACTGAGGCCTTTCGCTCCCTGCGCACGGCACTCTTCCTCTCCGCCAAAGATCATGAGCCCAAGTTCATCCTCTTTACCAGCGCCACTCCAGCGGAAGGTAAGACGACCACCACTACTAACTTTTCCGTCATCCTCTCGCAAGGCGGAAACCGGACCCTCCTGATCGACGCCGACATGCGCCGTCCCTCAGTGCATCACCGATTCGGTTTGAACGGCAGGCTCGGCCTGAGCACTATCCTCAGCGGCCAGTCGACGCTTGAAGAGTCCGTCCAGCGGGTACCCGAAGTTCCAAATCTCGACATCCTCGCCAGCGGGCCCGTCCCGCCATTCCCTACCGAGATGCTCAACTCCGAACGCATGCGCCGCCTGCTCCAGCATGCCGGCGATCGCTACGCGCAAATCGTCATCGACTCACCACCCGTGCTCTCCGTCACCGATGGCGTCATCCTCGCACGAGAGGTCGACACCGCGGTTCTGGTGGTCCGCCACGGTAAGAGCAGCAAGCACGTCGTCCGCCGCGCCCGCGATCTCCTCGCACGCTCGGTCGCGCCGATGGCCGGCGTGGTACTGAATGCCGTGGACCTCAACTCTCCCGAGTACTACGCCTTCTACGGTTCCTCCGGATACTCCTACGCTAGCCTTGACGTTGCCGGCTGGGAGCCAAGGACGGTCGCTGCTCGGCCGCAGCAGCCGCATGGCTGGCCAGCACACGAGCCCACATCCGAGATCCCCGAACCTGAGATCGCGGAACCCGCGTTGAAGGAGCGTGTATGAGCCCCCGCCTCCTTTTCCTTGCGCCCATCCTCGCCATATTGCTTCCTCTTGCTGCTCTGGCACAGTTCAGCGGCCCTGCAATCCCGGCTCAGACAGTCCCCAGGAACATCCCGAAACCCACCACCGACCCATCTGTACTCAACCCTCCGCAGGCCGACCGCCTCATCACCCCGGGTGATCTCGTCACCGTCAAGATCTTTGGCACGACCGACTTCCTGCCGTCGTTCCGCGTCAGCGTGGACGGCACCATCCAGCTTCCACTTGTCGGCGTGCTGCAGATCGCGGGCTTCAACCTCACGCAAGCGGAAGACCTCATCGCCCGCCGCTTACAGGCCGACGGCATGTACAAGGACCCGCAGATCACCATCCAGGTGACCGAGGCGGCCAGCCAGTTCGCCACCGTCACCGGAGAAATGCACGCCATTGTGCCAATGACCGGCAGCCGTCGTCTGTTTGAGGTGCTTGCCGCCGCCGGCCCGCTGCCCATCAACGCCAGCCATCTCGTCACCATCCTGCGCCCCGGACAAGCGCAGCCCATCCTCATCGATCTCGGCACCGACCCGGCGCAAGCCGAAGCAGCCAACATCCTCATCCTGCCGCGCGACACCATCCTCATCGCCAGAGCCGGGGTCGTCTACGTTCTCGGCGCGTTTACCAAGCAGGGCGCCATCCCGCTCGACCAGAATGCCCCCCTCACCCTGATGCAAGCCACCGCGCTCAGCGGAGGCGCAGGCTTTGAGGGCCGCTATGAAGATCTCCGCATCGTTCGTACCGTCGGGATCCAACGAACGATGATCAAGGCTGACATCAAGGCCGTCCTGCGCGGCACGGAGCCTGACCCAGTCCTCCAGGCCAACGACATCGTCTTTCTTCCCACCAATGCTCTCAAAGCCGCCGTTAAGTCCGGCGGCATCGGGACCCTTTCGAACATCCTTTCGCTGCTTATCATCGCCCTGCAGTCGCGCGGCGGTTGAACTCGGACATGTCACCGCTGCAAGGAGAGCGCCACCCATGACAGCCTCGCCCCTGATGGAGCTCACGCGCAAAGAAGACGTAACGCACTCAGCCCAGCCCGTGCGTCTGGCCTATCTGGTGAGCCATCCTATTCAGTACCAGGCGCCTCTGCTGCGACGCATCGCGCAGGAGCCCGGCATCGATCTCACCGTCTTCTACGGCTCCGACTTCTCCCTCCGCGGCTATCGCGACGAAGGCTTTGGCGTGAACGTGCAGTGGGACCAGCCGCTGCTCGAAGGCTACCGGTCGGAGCTCCTCCCCAGCCTCCGCGACACCGGAACTGAGGGGCCATTCACACCCATCAGCCACGGCTTGTTCTCCCGCTTGAAAGGCCTCCACGGATCTCCGCGCTTTAACGTTCTGTGGGTACACGGCTACGCCACGTTCAACCAGATGCAGGGCATCCTCGCAGCCCGGCTCCTGAACATCCCGGTGCTGATCCGTTCGGACTCCACGCTGCGCGACCGGCCGCGCGGCGCCTTCAAGCGCCTGGTTCGCCGCTCTTTCTTCGTCGTCCTCAGCGTTCTGGTGCAAGGAGTGCTCGTCTCCGGAACCTGGAATCGCGAGTACTGGCGGCAGACCCTTGGTCCATCTGTTCCGCTCTTCCTGCTCCCCTACGCCGTGGATAACAGTTGGTTTCAGCAGCGCAGCGCGCAAGCCAGCGTCACCAACACACAGCTTCGCACGGAGCTCGCCCTGGAATCCAACCGCCCAGTGATCCTCTTCGCCTCCAAGCTCCAGCAGCGCAAGCACTGCGATGACCTTATCGCCGCCTACGCCGCATTGCTCGCCTCCGGAGCCCTGATGCATGAGCCTTATCTACTCATCGTCGGTGACGGAGACGAACGCACCGCGTTGCAGCGGCAAGCCGCCCACCTGCCGGGCGTCCGTTTCTGCGGCTTCCGCAACCAGTCGGAACTGCCTCGCTTCTTCGCCCTCGCCAACGTCTTCGTTCTCCCTTCCCGTCACGAGCCCTGGGGGCTCATCGTCAATGAAGTCATGAACGCCGGCTGCCCCGTGATCGTCTCCGATGACGTTGGTTGCCATCCAGACCTCATAACCAACGGAGTCGAAGGCTTCGTCTACCCGGTACGCGATATCGCCGCGCTCACCGAGGCGCTGCACAAGGTGCTCTCATCCACGCATACTCAACGCGAGATGGGCCAAGCCGCATTGCGCCGCGTCAGCGGCTGGAGCTTTGAGCAGGATATCGACGGCCTCAAGCAAGCCCTTGCGCATCTCACCGGCGCCAAACAGAAGGACGAGGAGCACCTTGCATGACGCAGACAACTCCACGTCTCAACCGGCACATCCTGCACGTCATCGACTCCATGGACCCCGCAGCCGGAGGCCCCACCGAAGCCGTTCGTGCGCTCTTCGAGTTCGCCCCGCCCGGCTGTACCGGAGAGGTTGTCACGCTGGATCGCTCCGAAGCTCCCTTCCTTCAGCAGTTTCCCTTTCCCATCCACGCTCTCGGTCCCGGCCGTACACCCCTGCGGTACTCCCGCGCCCTTCCCCGCTGGCTGAAGAAGCACTGCAACCGTTTCGATGGTGTCATGGTCCATGGTCTCTGGCGTTACGTCTCCTTTGCGACATGGCGAGCGCTGCGCGGCCACAAGGCATACATCGTCTTCACCCATGGCATGCTGGACCCCTACTTCAAGCGTCGTTATCCCTTGAAGCACCTGAAGAAGTGGCTCTTCTGGCTCCTGTCCGACTACTGGGTCCTCCGCCGCGCCCATCGCGTCCTCTTCACCACAGAGGAAGAGTGTCGTCTGGCTCGACAGAGCTTCTGGCTTCATCGCTGGACTGCGCAGATCATCGCACTGGGCGCAAACCGCCCCCACGGAAGCCCTGACGAGCTGCGCGCCGCCTTCCACGCGCAATGTCCTGAACTGCGAAGCAAACGGCTCCTGCTCTTCCTTGGCCGCCTGCATAAGAAGAAGGGTTGCGACCTTCTGATCGCATCCTTCCGCAGACTCGCCGCGTCAGACCCGTCGCTTCACCTCGTGATGGCGGGCCCTGACCAGACCGGCTGGAGCCCGATCCTCAAGGAGGTCATCTGCATCGCCGGCCTCAAGGACCGTGTCCACTGGCCCGGCATGCTGACCGGCGACTCCAAATGGGGAGCCTTCTTCGCCTCCGAAGCCTTCATACTCCCCTCGCACCAGGAAAACTTCGGCATAGCCGTCGCTGAGGCGCTCGCCTGCGGTCTGCCCGTGCTGCTTACCAACCGCATCAACATCGCGACGGAGATCGCCGCCGCCGGTGCCGGCCTCATGGAGCCAGATACCCAGGACGGCATCGACCGTCTCCTTGAACGCTGGATCGCCCTCGCCCCCGGGGATCGCACCCGCATGGGACAGGAGGCGCTCCACACCTTTCACCAGCGCTATGACATGCAGAAGAACGCCGCCACCATCCTTCAACTCTTCCGCTGATCTTTGCCCCGAACCAAGAGGCAACATGCCTAAGCAGAGCTTCTACAACGCGGCCCAACACATCATGGCGCATGCCGCGGCCGACCCCTACCTGCGCCCCGCCTTCACCCTGCAAAACCGCCTTCGCCGCCTGCTCTGGAACACCTGCTGGCTGCTCTTCTATCGCTTCTCACCGCGCCCGTTCCACGCCTGGCGCTCTATGCTCCTGCGCCTCTTCGGCGCCACCGTGGGCCCGCACTGCCACTTCTACCCCGGCTCCCGCGTCTACGCTCCCTGGAACCTCTTCTGCGCAGACTCTGTAGCCGCCGGCGACGGAGTCGAAATCTACAACCCCGCCCCAATGCACCTTGGCTCCCACGCCATCCTGTCCCAGGGAGCCTATCTCTGCGGAGCCACCCATGACCTCGACGACCCCGCCTTCCCCCTGCTCTCCTACACCATGCACATCGGCGCCTACGCCTGGATCTGCGCCCGCGCATGCGTTGCCCCCGCGGTCAATCTCGCCGAAGGGTCTGTTTTAGGTTTAGCCTCGGTAGCAACCAGGGATCTGGAGCCGTGGACCGTCTACGCCGGGGCTCCCGCCGTTCGCATCCGGGAGCGCAGGCGACCTGCCTGACTCACCGGAGCCGTTCGCCTAAGACTGCCGCCGCAGCTTGGCCAGAAGGTCGGTCGGATGCACTGGCTTAGCCAGGATCTCGAACTCATGTCCTTGCGCCCGTGCCTTCTCGAGCAGATCCGCCGTGGCAGCCTGCCCCGAAAACAGCAGAATCTTGCAGCTCGGCCGCTTCGCCCGCGTCGCAATCGCCGCCTCAATCCCGGTCATTCCGGTCATAATCACGTCTGAGATCAACATATCCGGCTCAAACGTATCCAGGCTCTCGATCGCCTTCTCCCCGCTGTACACTGCACGTGCCTCAAAGCCAGCCTGGTTGAGGATAATCGCAAGCGTATTGGCGATCACCTGCTCATCATCCGCGACAAGCACGCGCGGCTTGGAAGGTGTTGCAGAGGTTGTTTCAGACATACTCAATTTTCCCCAGGGATGACTCTTTGAAATACAGGCTGAATCCGTGCGGCGTTCTGTGTCCGCTCTTTTCCGCTTCGACCCGCTTTACCGTTATATCAGCAATCTGGTGTTAGGCTGCTCCAAGAGCGGTTGTCCGACCCGCCAAAAGCCGTCTTCACGGTGGAAAGTACGAGACCACACTCATGCCGGAAATCATCATACGCGCGGAACGCGTAGAGAAGTATTACGCCCAGTCGGGCGAGAACCGCATCCAGGTCATCGCCCCCACAGACCTGTCCATCGTCAAAGGCGAGATTGTCGCTCTGCTCGGCCCGTCCGGTTCCGGGAAATCCACCCTCATGCGCATGATGACCGGCCTCTCCCAGCCCTCCGCCGGACAGGTATTCTGGCATGAGCAGCCCATCGCCACCTCCGACGTGAACGTCTCCATCGTCTTCCAGAGCTTCGCCCTCTTTCCTTGGCTCACCGTGCTTGAAAACGTAGAAGCTGTCCTCAAAGCCCGCGGCGTAGACCCCACCGAGCGCCGCCGCAAAAGCCAGAAGATGCTCGACACCGTCGGCCTCGACGGCTTCCAGGCCGCCTACCCCAAGGAGCTCTCCGGCGGCATGCGCCAGCGCGTCGGCTTCGCCCGAGCCCTTGTCGTCGAACCCGAAGTCCTCTTCATGGACGAGCCCTTCTCCGCGCTTGACGTCCTGACCGCCGAAAACCTCCGCTCCGAACTCCTGGAACTCTGGCAGAAGCAAACCATCCCCACCCAATCCATCTTCATTGTCACCCACAACATTGAAGAAGCCGTCCTGCTCGCCGACCGCATTATCGTCCTCGGCCGCAACCCAGGCCGCGTCCGTACCGACTTCAAGGTCGGCCTCATGCACCCGCGCGACCGCAAGTCCATGGCCTTTACCCAGCTCGTCGACTACGTCTACAAGGTCCTCACCCAGCCCGACCAGAAGCCTCCAACCCTGCCCACCGCAGCCGGCCGAGCGGCTGCCGCGGCCCGCACCCACTACCAGATGCTTCCCCACGCCCGTCCCGGAGGCATCGCCGGCC
Source organism: uncultured Granulicella sp. (assembly GCA_964282815.2). Lineage (GTDB taxonomy): Bacteria > Acidobacteriota > Terriglobia > Terriglobales > Acidobacteriaceae > Edaphobacter. The sequence goes on along the minus strand of CBDIOH010000006.1, from coordinate 274,697 downwards.
TGCTTGAAATCCTCATCGATCATAACGGCAAAGAGGATGTCTACAAGCTGGCCGGCGACCTCGCCTTCGAAATTGACGACCTGCTCCCCATCGTCGACGCCGCCCAACTCCTGGGCTTCCTTACCGTCACCGAAGGCGACGCCGCCATCACCTTGGCCGGCTCCGAGTTCGCCAACTCCGAGATCCTCCATCAGAAAGAAGTCTTCCGCAAAGCCGCCGTCGAGCACGTCCTGCTCCTCCGCCAGATCGTCCGCGCCCTTGAAAACAAGAGTGACGGCGAAGTCGCCGAAGAGTTCTTCCACGACGTGCTCGACGAGCAGTTCAGCGAAGAAGAAACGGTCCGTCAGCTGGAAACCGCCATCTCATGGGGCCGCTACGCTGAACTCTTCGACTTCGACTCCGCCCGCCGCCGCTTCATGCAGCCCGAGCGCCTCAACCACCTCGGACAAACCGAAGAAGAAGCCGAAGAAGCCTTGGCCGATGCGGAGTCGGGAGAATAGATGGCCGTCCTTTCCAGTCTGCCAACCCGCGAAACCCTCGCCCGCTCCCAGGCGCTCCAGCGCTCCTGGCCCTTCGTCATGGACCTAGCCGTGGCCGCCATCGGTCTGGCCGTCTTCTACTGCATCGTCCTCATCGCCAAGTTCTGGGCCGGCCCGCCCAACGTCCAAATGGTCGTAAACCTGAGCCCGAAATCCCTCCCGCTTTACGCCTTCTACAGCATCGTCCGAATCTTCCTCGCCTATCTCCTGAGCCTCATCTTCGCCGTCGGTTACGGCTACACCGCCGCCTACTCCAAGCGCGCCGAACCCTTCATGATCGCCGTCCTGGACATCCTCCAATCCATCCCGGTCCTCAGCTTCCTTCCCGGCGTCATGCTCGCGATGGTCGGCCTCTTCCCCACCCGCCACCTCGGCGTCGAGCTCGGCGCCATCGTCCTCATCTTCACCGGCGCCGTCTGGAACATGGCCTTCAGCTTCTACTCGTCCCTCAACTCCATCCCGCGCGAGCTGCTCGAAGCCACCAAGGTCTACCGCTACTCCCCGCTCCAGCGCCTCATTCAGCTTGAGCTCCCTTACGCCGCCATCGGCCTCCTCTGGAACTCCATCATGTCCGTCGCCGGCGCATGGTTCTTCCTCATGGCCTGCGAGATGTTCCATCTCGGCAGCCGCGACTTCCGCCTCCCAGGCCTCGGTTCTTACCTACAAACCGCCGCCGACGACGGCAACGGCCACGCCATCCTCTATGGCCTCCTGACTATGGTCGCCATCATCGTCGCCACCGATCAGCTCATCTGGCGTCCCCTCATCGCCTGGAGCGACAAGTTCAAATTCGAGCAGGTCGAATCCTCCAAGCGCGTCGCCAGCCCCATCCTCACGCTTCTCACCCAGTCCAACGCCCTGCAAAGCCTTAAAGAGCACACCACCGGCCCACTCAGCGAACGTATCTATGCCACTCTCGCTCGCCACCGCGAAGAAAAGGTCAAAACCCGCGCTGCCCACCCAGCTTCCCAGCCGGAGAAAACTAGCCCCATCACCTACCTCGTGATAGCCCTAGCCGCGATCATCGTGCTCATCCTGGCCTGGCAGACGGTCGTCCTTATCCGCCCCGTCAGTGGCGCCCAATATCTGGAACTCCTCAAAGGCGGTATCGCCACCTTCCTCCGCGTCAACCTCTCGCTCGCCCTTGCCGCCGCCTGGACCATCCCCGCCGGCGTCGCCATCGGCTTCCACCCGCGCCTCGCCAAGATCGCTCAACCCCTCGCCCAGATCGCCGCCTCCGTCCCTGCAACCGCCCTCTTCCCGGTCATCCTGCTAGCTCTCGTCCGTATCGGCGGCGGGCTAGGCATCGGCTCCATCGCCCTCATGCTCCTCGGCACCCAGTGGTACATCCTCTTCAATGTCATCGCCGGAGCCCTCGCCATCCCCACTGACCTCAAAGAGGTCTCCAGCCTCTTCCGCTTCAACACCCTCCAGCGCTGGCAGACCGTGATCCTCCCCGGCATCTTCCCTTTCCTCGTCACCGGCATGGTCACCGCCTCGGGCGGAGCCTGGAACGCCAGCATCATCGCCGAGTACTTCCGCCTCAACAACCAGACCCTCACCACCACCGGCCTCGGAGCCCAGATCTCCGCCGCTACCGAGCACGGCCAGTTCCCCATCCTGCTGCTCGGCACCATCCTCATCTCGCTGATGGTCGTCACCACCAACCGCCTCGTCTGGCGCCCCTTATACCGCCTCGCGGAAACCCGCTACAAACTCGGTGCCTGACCCACTTTGGGACACAGGAGTAGTTTGAGATGAGAACAACACTCGAAAGAGCGTTGATACCTTTCATTCAGAGTCATAATCATGTCCATGCATGACGCCTACACCATCGGCCTACCGGTTCTGGCAGTTCTCCTCGGTATTCTGCTGAATCAGCGAGGTCTTGAGAAGCTCGAGGCGCGTATGGACAAGTTCGATGGCCGTATGGACAAGTTCGAGGCGCGATTAGAGCGCTTCGACGATCACCTCAACCGCATGCAATTGGAACTGACTTCTCGTATCGACCGCGTCCAAGCCGACGTGATGGCACGCGTTGATCGCGTTCACGCTGATCTGATCAACTTCAATCACGAGCTTGGCATCCACGATTCCAAGATTGACTTCCTCATGGATCAGTCCAAGCCCAAGAACTAACTGGTTAAGCCCCTTGCTTCTGCAGCCGCCGGTAGGCCATTGCGGCAAAATCCGCCAAGTTCTGAATCGTCCTAAAATCCTCCTGATCGAACGCCTCCATCCGGCCATGCGCCATCATCCAGATCGTTCCGCGCATCCCTTCAATCTGCCAGGGAAGCAGGATTCCGTCTGTAACATCCGGTGCCTCGACGCCCATCAGCCGATAGAAGGTCTGGTTGACCCGGAAAAGCTGCGGACGTCCACGATCCAGGCATACGCTACAAGCACTTGGATATCGAGGCATGGTCGAGTTCTTGAAAACCGCGAACTCGCCCGCAGTCGCCACCCACAGGAAGAAGTGGTCATCCGCAGCCTTGTCTTGCTCCAGGCTTATCCCGGCGCTATCCGCCCCGCAGAGATCGATTGCGGAGTTCACGATCTCCTGCAACATCGTCTCCGGCTCATCCAGAAAAGCATCGCAGATGCGGCGCAAACCCTCCATTTGGGTCATAAAGTCATGCCGATGAAGAGCGCGGTCCCGGAACGACGCACTCGCCCGCAAGTCATGGACATCGATCCCGGTATCCCGAAAGCTCACTGCCTGATTGAGCACCGCGCGTCACCTCTAAGTTCATGGACCGCCTTGTATGTCGTCCAGATTACAGAGAGTGAGCTAGTTTGTGCGGGATTCATTTCGCCCCTGCACTCTTTGTCCGGAACGCAAACACCACCGCCAACACCGGCGGAGCAATCAGCACACCCCACGGTGGGATGAGAATCCCCAGCACAATCGGCCCCAGGAACGCCGCCCACCAGGGTACCAGCGTCGTCCGGTGCAGCACCATCGGGCTGATCACCAATCCCTCCAGCACCGCAATCACCCCATACAGCCCCAAGACCATGCAGATCCGAAACAGCGTGTCGTCCCTGCCGCTCAACCCCGCCGCGATCACCGGCCCGGCCACCGCGAACATCCCACCCACCACCGGCACAAACTGAAACACCCCACCCAGCAGCGCCCACATCGGCGCCAGCGGCACATGGAGAGCTTCCAGCCCGATCAGCCAAAGCACCCCCACAATCAGCGCATCGAGCGTCACCGCCCGCCACCAGTTCGCCAGCGCCCCACCTGCCGTCTGCAGGTGCGACTCGCCACTCTCACTCCCGATCCGCGGAGGCGGCGCTGCTCCCATATCGTTCTCCCCCACAAGGCTTCTACCAACCTGACTCCTTGGATGCCGCATCGAACTCCTTGAAGCTGCGAAAACCTAACCCACAAACGCCCGTTCGCTGAGCGATAGGAGACGTTCGCCCGGAAGGCCACCCGCAAACTCAGAACGGAGCACGACCGATGGCTGTCATGATGCAGGCGTTTTACTGGGATTGTCCCAAACTGGAAAACAAGGAGCATGAGTGGTGGAACTTCGTCGCCGAACGCGTTGAGGATCTCGGCAACGCCGGCATCAACGCACTCTGGCTTCCGCCCATCAACAAGGGCGCAAGCAACACGTCCATGGGTTACGACCCCTACGACTTCTTCGACCTCGGCGACTTCGACCAGAAGGGCGGCGTCAAAACCTGGTACGGCAACCGGGCCGAGCTCGAAGCCCTCATCGCCAAAGCCCACAAAAATTCCGTAGGCGTCTACGCCGACATGGTCATCAACCACAACTCCGGCGGCGACGAAGAAGAGGTTAATCCGCTCGACGGCGAGACCCGCTGGACCAAGTTCACACCCAAATCCCGAAAATTCCCCCGCGACTGGAACTCCTTCCACCCCAGCCGCTTCGAGCGCGTCATGCTCGAAGGCGAAAACTTCGCTGGCTTCCCCCACCTTTGCCACCGCAACCCCAACGTCTACCTCGCCATGTTCGATTACGCCCGCATGATTATCGAGGACCTTGACTTCGACGGCTTCCGATTCGACTTCGTCAAGGGCTACGGCTCCTGGATGATCTCGCTCCTCTCCAAATACCAGTACGAAAAAGAAGACATGAAGGAGTTCATGCCCTACGTCGTCTGCGAGCTTTGGTCCGGCGGCGACGACATCGATCAGTGGCTCGATAAGGCCAACAGCGTCACTGACAATCAGATCGCCGCCTTCGACTTCCCTCTCCGCTACCAGCTCAAGGCCGTCTGCGACCAGCCCAGCTACGACCTCCGTAACCTCACCAAAGACGGCTCCGTCGTCATGGCGCGCCCCGCCCACGCCGCCACCTTCGTCGACAACCATGACATGGGGGACGACATCATCCAGAACGACAAGCTGATGGCCTACAGCTTCATCCTGGTTCATGAGGGCTACCCCTGCATCTTCTGGTTCGACTACTACAACAACGGCCTAGCCCGGCCATTCACCCCGAACGGCATCAACGCCCTCATCGAAGCCCATCATAAATACGCCGGCGGCGACTCCCAGATCCTCCACGCCGACCCCGACCTCTACGTCATGCAGCGCGTCGGCTGGAAGGATGACAAGACCGACCAGCCCGGACTCGTCTACGTCCTCAATAACCTGGGTAATAAGTGGTCCGGCACCGCAGTCAAAACCAAATGGTCCAACCAGCGGATGGTCCCCATCGCCTGGGATGGCCATGACGGAGCCCACCCCGATGAGCGCCGCACCGACGCCGGAGGCAACTGCGAGTTCCCCGCCCCACCCCGTGGCTACTGCATCTACGTCCCCATCGCCGACGACGCCAACAAAGACGAAGTCGTAGCCGGCGTTTAGAAGCCACCAGACCACCCGGATATAATCGAACCTCATCCGGGTGGTACTGGTTACGCAGGTCCAGCTGTTTGGATCCAAAAACACCAAGTCCGGACTTAAGTGCAATGTCGTGAAGACTTTGCGAGATTCATGTACCAGGGAGGGGTGTCCATGAAGTTCGGCGTTTTAGTCTTCCCCGGCTCCAACTGCGACCACGACACAGCGAATGTCGTCACCTCCGTCCTCGGCGAGCAAGCCGCCATGCTCTGGCACCAATCCACTGACCTCGAGAACTGCGACGCCATCCTCGTCCCCGGAGGCTTCGCCTACGGCGACTACCTCCGCACTGGAGCCATCGCTGCCTTCTCCCCCATCATGCAACCTGTGAAGCGCTTCGCCGCCTCTGGAGGCCTCGTTCTAGGTATCTGCAACGGCTTCCAGATCCTCTGTGAGTCTGGCCTGCTTCCCGGAGCCCTCATGCGCAACGCCCACCAGCACTACCTCTGCAAGCAGGTCCACCTCCGTACAGAAACGGCCGACTCGCCCTTCACCAACGGCCTCACCCGCGGCCAGATCCTCCGCATGCCGGTGGGGCACATGGAAGGCAACTACTTCTGCGAACAAGCGACGCTTCTGGAGCTTAAGAGAAACGACCGCATCGCCTTCCGCTACGCCTCCATCGAAGGTTCCACCGAAGCCGAACATAACGCTAACGGCTCGCTCGAAAACATCGCCGGCATCCTCAATGAAGGCCGCAACGTTCTCGGCATGATGCCCCACCCAGACCGGTCTAGCGAGTCCATCCTCGGCTCCGCAGACGGTCTCACCCTCTTTCGCTCCATGATGCAATCCCTCGCTGGTGCAACGCGCTAACCTTTGCCGCGACTGTTATTCTGAATCTTCATGGTAGATATTCACCATCACCTGCTTTGGGGCCTGGACGACGGCGCCCGTGATTTTGAAACCTCGGTCGCCATGGCGAAGGCCTCCGCCGACGACGGCGTGACCCACATCGTCTGCACTCCACACGCCAACAACACCTACACCTTCGACCCTGCATTGAACCGCGAGAAAGCAGCAGAGCTTCAGGCTCAGCTCGAGCAGGAAAAGATCGCTCTTACCATAGGCCTTGGCTGCGACTTTCACCTCTCTTACGACAACGTGGTCGCAGCGAAAGCCGACCCCACGCGCTTCAGCGTCAACGGTCACACCTACATCATGGTTGAGCTGCCGGACTTCGCCATACCCCAGGGTATGACCGAGACCTTCTATGAGCTCCAGCTTGCAGGCCTCACCCCCATTCTCACCCATCCGGAGCGCAACCCAACCCTGCAAGCAGACCAGACTCGCCTGGCGGACTGGATGCGTGCCGGTATGCTCGTCCAGGTCACCGGAGACTCGGTCACCGGCCAGATGGGCAAAGCCGCGGAGAAGATGGCCCACCAGCTCCTGTCAAAACGCTGGGTACACTTCCTCGCCACCGATGCGCACAGTGTCAGCCGCCGCCCCCCGCGTCTCAGCCACGCCCGAGACTTCGTCGCCAAAAAGTACGGTTCGGAGTACGCCAACAGTCTGGTAGAAACAAACCCCCGTGCTGTCTTTGAGGGGCGGTCTTTTCATCCTGTGGCAGATCCTACCGGGCTGTATGAAGATCCTCAGGATCGGCCCTGGTGGAAACGTCTCCTCAGCTAACCTGTTAAAGCCCAAGTCCTCCATCTACGGTCAGCATCTGGCCCGTTATAAAATGGGGACCGGTAGCGAAAAACAGTACTGCCGCGGCTACATCAGCAGACGTTCCGTTCCGTTTCATAGGGGTACGGTCCGCAAAGTGTTGATACTCTGCTCCTACCTCGCCTTGCACGATCATGCCGGGAGCGACGCAGTTGACGCTCACCTCAGGTGCCCAGGCTTTAGCCATCGTCTTCGACAGCATGTGCAGGGCAGCCTTCGAGGTGCAGTAATGCCCATGGGTTGCCCACGGCTGGACACCACCTAATGAGCCGATATTGATGATACGGCCGTTGTTTCTGCGGAGATACGGAAGCACAGCTTTGGCCATCAGAAACGGGCCTCGGGTATTGGAGGCAAACATCCCATCCCATTGCTCTGCTGAAATCTCTTCAAGCGCCGCCGAGGCAAAGGTGCCGGCGTTGTTCACCAGCAGGTCGATCCTGGCGTGTGCGTCCACAATCGCGTCCACAGCCTCCACGATTTGGTCTTCAAAATCCAGGTTGCAGACCTGCGCGGTCGCCTTCACACCACGTTCTGACAGCATCTGCACAGCCTGCTCTGCCTCGGCATTCGAAGACCGGTAGGTGATCGCGACATCAGCCCCAGCATCGGCCAGAGTCAGAGCGATCGCCAGCCCCATGCGCTTGGCCGCTCCGGTAACGAGCGCAGTCTTCCCCGTGAGCGGCTTTCCACCCGCCCAAGATGTTTCGGTTCCCGGCATCGTCACTCGAAGCTATTCAGGGGGAGTGGTCACCGGAGCCGTCGGTGCCGGATCGCTGGTGTGGTTGGTTGGCTTCGGCGTTTGAACGACCGGCGGCGTGCTCGGCTTAGCCGGCTCCTGCACACCCCACTGCCGTTCGGAGGCTTTGCCCGAATTATCCTGGTACGCGGAAATCTGTGCCCGCGGCGGCACCATCGTGATCGCAATCTGGCGGCTCGGCTCCATCACTTTGTAGTCGCCCTCGTAGGTTGCGAAGCCGTCCGCAATCACCTGCACCGACACGTCCGACCCCGTCGGAATGATGTCGATGATCGCCTTGCCTTCTTCGTTGGTCTTGACCTCGAGATTGCCTTCGTCCTTGCCGTCTTTGATCGAGCGGAAGATGACGGCGGCGTTCGCCACCGGCTTCTTATTGGTTCCCTTGAGAACCTGCACCTCAATGTGCGACGTCACCGGCGGGGCCTTGTACTTGCGTCCGCGGCGCGAGCTCTCATCCTGGCCTTGCGCCGGAGCAAGCGACGCCAGACCCACACTGAGAGTCACTCCAAACATCATGGTTCGTAACAGCTGCATGAACAGATTCTATGCCGGACAGCCTCAGACCCGGCAAACAGAATCGCGAACAAAGAAACCTGCGCGTCATTCACTCACATTTCACGTAAGAGCATTGACATCTCGTACTTGGTGAGCTTAGAGTTGGCAATCGAAGGGCTTGACTGCTAAACAGTCGTCCCGGGGTCTGGAATTTCACCTCAATAACGCTGTAACAAGGAGATGTAACGTATGGCAACAACTACCTTTACGCCACTACATGATCGCATTCTCGTCCGCCGCACCGAAGAGGGCGAGACGATGCGCGGTGGCATCATCATCCCCGATTCCGCCAAGGAAAAGCCCCAGCAGGGTGAAGTCGTCTCCGTCGGCAAGGGAAAATCGAACGACGAAGGTAAGACCTTCCCGCTCGATGTCAAGGCGGGCGACACCATCCTCTTCGGCAAGTACTCCGGCACCGAGATCAAGCTCGACGGCGAAGAGTTCCTCATCATGCGCGAAGAAGAAGTATTGGGCATTGTAAAGAAATAGTCTTTGCCTCTTCTGAGACCGAAGCACTGACACCTTAGCACCGACTTTAGGAGTAAGCATCATGGCAAAACAGATTCTGCACGGAGAAGATTCCCGCCAGGCGATCCTGCGCGGTGTCAACATCCTGGCCAACGCGGTCAAGGTGACCCTCGGCCCCAAGGGCCGCAACGTCGTTATCGAGAAGAAGTTCGGTTCCCCCACCATCACCAAGGACGGCGTCACCGTCGCCAAGGAGATTGAGCTCTCGGATGCGCTCGAGAACATGGGCGCCCAGATGGTCCGCGAAGTCGCCTCCAAGACCTCGGACGTCGCCGGCGACGGAACCACCACCGCCACCGTGCTCGCCCAGGCCATCTACCGCGAGGGCGTCAAGACTGTTGCCGCCGGCGCGAACCCGATGGCGCTCAAGCGCGGCATCGACAAGGCCGTCGAGGCCATCATCGGCAAGCGCGATGAGCACGGGGTCGTTCAGGGCGGCGCGCTGAGCGCGTTCTCAAAGCCCGTATCCGGCGACATGATCGCCCAGGTCGGCACCATCTCCGCCAACTCCGACGCACAGATCGGCACCATCATCGCCGCCGCCATGAACAAGGTCGGCAAGGATGGCGTCATTACGGTCGAAGAGTCGCGCACCATGGAGACCCAGCTGGACGTGGTTGAGGGCATGCAATTCGATCGCGGCTACCTCTCGCCTTACTTCGTCACCGATGCCGAGCGCATGGAAGCCGCCCTTGAGAACCCCTACATCCTCATCTACGAGAAGAAGATTTCGTCCATGAAGGACCTGCTCCCCTTGCTCGAGCAGATCGCCCGCACCGCCAAGCCCCTTGTCATCATCGCTGAGGATGTGGACGGCGAAGCGTTGGCGACCCTGGTCGTCAACAAGCTGCGTGGCACGCTTAACGTCGCGGCAGTCAAGGCTCCCGGCTTCGGCGATCGCCGCAAGGCGATGCTCGAGGACATTGCCACCCTCACGGGCGGCAAGGCCATCACCGAGGACCTCGGCATCAAGCTCGAAGGCGTCAAGATCGAAGATCTCGGCACCGCCAAGCGCGTCACCATCGACAAGGACAACACGACCATCGTCGACGGTGGTGGCGAGGATGAGAAGATCGCTGGCCGCGTGAAGGAGATTCGCGCGCAGGTCGATAAGACCACCTCCGACTACGATCGCGAGAAGCTGCAGGAGCGCCTCGCCAAGCTGGTTGGCGGCGTTGCCGTCATCAAGGTCGGAGCTGCAACCGAGACCGAGATGAAGGAGAAGAAGGCTCGTGTTGAGGATGCGATGCACGCAACCCGCGCGGCTGTCGAGGAAGGCATCGTCCCTGGTGGCGGCGTCGCTCTCATCCGCTGCTCCGCTGCGGTCGACGACCTCATCAAGACCCTCGAAGGCGACGAGAAGATCGGTGCAACGATCATCCGCCGCGCCATCGAAGAGCCCCTTCGCATGATCGTCTCGAACGCCGGCGAAGAGGGTGCGGTCGTCATCGGCAAGATCCACGACTCCAAGGAAGCGAACTTCGGCTACAACGCCGGAACCGGCGCTTACGAGGATCTGGTCGCGGCCGGCGTCATCGACCCCACGAAGGTGACCCGCACTGCGCTGCAGAACGCGGCCTCCATCTCCGGCCTGATGCTCACCACCGAAGCCATGATCTCCGAGATCCCGGAGAAGAAGGAAGCGGCGGGCGGCGGACACAACCACGGCGGCGGCGGCATGGACGGCATGTACTAAGCCCCCACCCTCAAGCGGAAACCACAAGGCCCCGAGCGCTCTCACAGGCTCGGGGCCTTGCTGCGCGCGGCGTCAGCTAAGCAGCCGCAAAACCCAGGAACTCCAGATCCATCTTGTTGAGCGACAGCACCATCGCCCGCGAGGCCGACACATGCTTCGCCTCTTCCATCTGTCCCTGCGCCGAAAGCCAGCAGTGCAGGCGCACCCGGCTGATCTGCGTGGAGGCCCTCAGGCTGGCTACACGGGGAAAGGTTGAAAGCGTATAGCTCGAGCCGCCGGCAGGCTGGGCAACGGCTGTGAAGGGTCCGCGTCTGTTCTTCATGCGCCCTTCATCGGCTGCGCGTACGTCTGCAAAGCTCCCCCGGATGGGCCATTCACACACCAACGTACTAGGCGCCTCGTCGAGCTCCCGCACCGCAGGGATGTGGTAAATTCAAAGGGTTGACTCCCCGTCACGGACAGATGGCCGAGTGGCTGAAGGCGCACGCTTGGAAAGCGTGTATACCGCAAGGTATCCAGGGTTCGAATCCCTGTCTGTCCGCCACCTTTAAGAGTAGCCTGCTCCGTGAATCGGGCGATGAAGCCGGTTCCGTCATCGAGCAAAGGGCTAAATTTCGTCCCATTCTCGAGAGATCACATCCTCTAAACTGGACCGGAAAGCGTTAGGCCCTTCCTTGGGGCTCCGACGGACGAAATCCTCGTCTTCGAATCCACCAGCGGCCGAACGAAGCAAAAACAATGATCGCCAGGCTGATAAAGAGAAACACCTTGCCTCCGTCCAGCAGGTCCGGATGCCCATCCTTGAGCTCCGGGTCGGTCAGGACGCTGTGCAGGAAGAGCAGCGCGGCACAGGGATAGACAAGATAGTGCAATTGCCGCCATGTTTGCCGCCCAATCTGCTTCCGCAGCAGTGACGTCACAAGCACCACGAGCAAAAGGTACAGGGCCGCGGCTCCCGCAGAATTCAGCTTGGGCTGCAAAAAGGAATGAATCGGCCACACTACTTGCACGAAGGAAAACTTAGGGGACTTCAGCAGCAGAAGCACAGCAGGGTGGGTCAGCGCCAGCACGACCGCCGCGTAGGCGGTCCATTGATGAAGCGCGAAGAGGTCGATTCTTCGGTAGGGCCATAGGCGAACCGGGCTGTAGCGCAGCACGATCAGCATGCCGAGCAAGAGGTTGATCGCGACCGCTCCCACCGCTCCAAGCCCCAGGTAAGAGCAGAGATCAAGCAGCGTCACCAGGTACACTCCTTTTCCGAAACTTGCGCTTGCTGTCTCACACGATACACTTGGTGCTATTCCAAACGAGTAGAGCAATGATCTGCTTTTCGGTCACTCGCAAATCGCCGCGGCTGCGTCCTCTGCGCTTTCCCGGGAAGCTTTGTCGCAACGTGAAACCAGATGCCGCTCCCATGCGTCACCTGCTACACACAACACCTGAGGAGGTCCATTGCCCGCTTCAAGGCTTCTGGTCGGCTCACGCCTGACGACTTTCGCCTTTGCGTCCTTGCTGTCCGCGCCGTGCCTGCACGCCCAGACGCCCGACACCGCTGTCCTTCAGGGAACCGTCGTGGACTCCACCCATTCTGTCGTCGCGGATGCTCTGATCTCAGTGAAGGACAATAGCAGCGGCTTCTCGCGCAGCGTGCATTCGGATGGGAGCGGCCGCTTCTCCTTCGTCGGCCTGCCCGCCGCGACCTCCTACTCGCTTTCGGCTGAGAAGGCCGGCTTCGCTCCGGAGTCCAAGCCCAGCATCGATCTCGCGGGCGGCACGACGGCCAGTGTCATGCTCACACTCGGCGTTGCATCTGCCAATGAGGCTGTCAGCGTGATGGGCTCCGCGACGGATCTGCGCTCAGACCAGCCCCAGCTCGGCATTGACCTCACCCCACAGCAGCTTGACAGCACGCCGCTGCCTAGCCGCCGCATCACCTACCTTCCCCTGCTCAGCGCGGCGAACCGCCCCGCCGTCAACCAGGGCGACATCTTCATGAACGAAGATCTCTTTACCACCAACGGCGCCGGCCGCCGCCAGACCTGGTTTGAGATTGACGGCCTCAACGGCATTGACTTTTGGGGTCGCCAGACCATCTTCGATAACGTCCCCCTTGCAGCCGTAGGCGAGATGAACATCCTCACCAACAGCTTCTCAGCCGAGTACGGCGGAAGCACCGGAACCGTCGTCAACATCCTTACCAAGCGCGGCTCCGACCGCCTCCACGGCCAGGCGCTCGAGCTCTGGCGCCCCGCCGGTCCGGAGGCTCAGCTCTCCGGTTTCACTACCGCCAACGCCACAACCGGCAATGAGGTCACCAGCGATACGCTCGGCCAGTCCGCACTCGCCTTGTCTGGTCCCCTTAGCACGAAGAGTTATTTCTCCACTGCCGCGGAGTTCAACCGCGAGCTAAAAGCCTCGCCCATCACCTCGCCGCTGGCTCCTGGCAGTTACCTTGGCCGCTACCGTGGTTGGGACGGCTTGCTGCGCTTCGACCGCCAACTCAACGAGCACAACAACGCCTTCCTCCGCGCCGGCCTCGACCTCTTCTACGACACCAACCCAAATGGCATCGTAGGCGGAGCCTCCCTCGCCAACGTCGCCCGCGTCTTCCATCGCCGCACCTACTCGGTCGCCGTGGGAGAGACAGCCGTCCTCAGCCCGCGCGTCGTAAATAACATCCGTGCCCAGTTCCAGCTTGCCTCACCCATCACCGAGTTTGACCCTGTCGTCTATGGCACCCAGTATGTCGTTCCCATCTCCTCCGGAGGCACCTTTACCTCTGGCACCTCGCAGTCCGCGCTGCTCATGAACCGCCAGTATGAGGTCGCAGAGACGCTTTCGCTCACCCGCGGCCGCCACCAGATCGCGCTCGGGGGCAACGTCATCGCCGCGCACAATGGAGGCAACAGCAAAGAGTTCGGCGGTCCCATCTTTCTCGGCAAGTTCACCTATAACACCTGCACCCAGAGCGCAGCCATCTGCGAAAGCTCCGCATACCTCAATAACATTAACAACGTTGCGAACTACCAGCAGAGTTTCGGTAACGCCAGCTACACAGTCAACGATCAGCTCTGGGCGCTCTTCGCACAGGATGACTTCCGCATGACCCAGCGCCTCACCCTCAATCTCGGCATGCGCTACGAGCGCCAGACCTTCACTGACGGCACACGCAACTTCGCCCCGCGCGTCGGCTTCTCGTACGACGTCAGCGGCGCCGGCAACACCATCCTGCGCGCGGGCTTCGGCATCTACCACTCGCAAATCGTAGACGACTCCTTCGCAAGCTACGCGCTGGGCGAGCCCACCGGAGTCTTCACCTATACAGCGACGGCCACCCAGGTCGGCTTCCCAACCAGCGTCGCAGCCGCGCCGCTGCCCGCCTTCCCTGCTGGCGGTATCGTCCCTCTGCGCAGCCTGTACGTGCGTCCCGGCCAGCCGGCGTTTCTCAATCAATACTTCCCCACCTCCGTCCTGCCCAACTACCCCAACCACCTTTTGAACCCGTACTCCGAGCAGTACACGGTCTCTCTGGAACAGCGGCTCGCTCCCAACTGGCTGATGAGCGTGGACTACGTCGGCACCCACACCTTGCGTATCAATCGTCCCTTGGACGTAGACGCGCCCACGCCCTTCCTCCGCACCGCTCAGAACCAGACGCGCGCTGCCGGGGCAGCAAACTGTACCCGTCCCTACTGGGTCTACTGGTACGCCCAAAAAGGCACAGCCTGTACGACCGCCAACCTGACGCCGCCCCCCTACAGCGTCATCCAAACCGACGTCAACGACGGCTATCTCCACTACAACGCCCTCGACCTCAATCTCACCCATACCTTCGCCCATGGCCTCTCCATGCTCGCCAGCTACACGTGGTCGCACACCCTGGACAACGTGGACCCGGACACCACCGCGCAGAACCCCAACGACCCCAACCTCACCGGCCACCAGGAGTACGGCAACGCCATCTACGATCAGCGCAACCGTTTCGTCCTCAGCGGCGACTACACCGCGCCCCTGAAGATTCACTTCGGCGGGGTAGGCACCTTCGCCGGCGGCCTGCCCTACAACCTCGTGACCGGAACCACCAACAGCGGGGACACCGGCGCAACCACCGATCGCCCGGTCATCAACGGCGCCGTCGTAGGCCGCAACACGGGCCGCGGAAACGGCCTCTACTCGGTCGACCCCTATCTCTCACGCGCCTTCCCGCTCTACCACGAGCGAGTCAAGCTCAACCTGCGCGCCGAGGCCTTCAACGTCCTCAACCATGCCAACTTCGTCGCCTACAGCGGCACCTATGGCAACGGAGCCACGGCCGGTACCGGCTTCGGAACGCCCGTTCTCGGTGTCGCCTCGCAGCTTCCCGCGCGGCAGCTCCAGTTCCTCGTTAGCGTGGACTTTTGATGCGGCGACCGGTCCATAGCCTTGCAAAGGCCGGCGCAGTCGCACTCATCGCGACTGCGCCGGCCTTCGCCCAATCCACCCTGAGCTCCATCACCGGCCGCGTCGTCGACAAGACCGGCGCAGCCATTCCCGCCGCCAAAATCAACATCCGCAACACCGACATCGGCACCGCCCGCACTCTCACCTCCACCCATGATGGCAGCTTCCGCGCCGACGGCCTCCTTCCCGGAGCCTATGTCCTCGAAGCCCGAGGCTCTGGCCTCACCGCTCGTCCTCCACTGCGCCTCACCATCACCCTCGGCAGCAGCCGCCAGGTCGTCTTGCAACTCCGCCCAGAGCCCGTCAAGCAAGCCGCCTCCGTCACCGGCCGCGCCGGCACGGTCGAAGGCAACACCGTCGCTCCGCCCACCAACACGGCCGAGGCTTCGCTGAGCAGCTTCCTGCCCGGCCTTACCGTCACCTACCTTCCCAACCGCGCCCGCGATCTCCAGCAGTTCACCTCGCTCACCGCCGCCGCCCAGGAAGACGAAGCAAACTCCGGCGTGGTCCTCAACGGCCAGCGCCCCAACTCCCTCGGCGTCACCATCGACGGCACCAGCTTCTCGAGCCCTCTGCTCGGCGGCACGCGCGGAGCCTCAGACCGCGAGCTCTTCCTCCCGCTCACCGCGGTCCGCGAGTTTGAGATCATCCGCACCGGTGTCGACGCGCCCACCGGCCAGACCGCCTCAGGACTCATCAACATCGCCACCAAGGGTGGAGCGAACCGCCCGCGTGGCGAGGCCTTTTACACTGGCCGCCCCACCCAGTTCACCTCCGCCGACGCCTTCGGCCGCTCGCTCCAGAACACCCAGAACGCCTTCGGCGCTTCCTATGGCGGACCCATCCGCCGCGACCACTCCTTCTTCCTCGCCAGCATCGAGCAGGAGTTCTCCACCGCTCCCTTCTACACCGCCTTCGACCCCCAGCCGCAAGCCACCGTCATCCCAGCCGCCCTGCTCGCCCAGCAACAGCAAATAGTCGGCCACCAGAGGCCCACAGCCGGCTTTGGCCGTCTCGACTTCAATCTCACCCCAGCCTCAGCCCTCAGCCTGGAGCTCGGCCTCAACCGCATCCGCTCCTCGAACCTTGACAACGGCCTCTCGCGCTCGATGGGCGCCTTCGCCCACGCCTCCTCGCTCAGTGGCCAGAGCCTCACCAGCCGCATCGGCCTTACCACCAACGTCACCAGCACCCTCTTCAACTCCGCCGTCGTCGCCTGGTCCTCAGACCACCGCAACCTCACTCCCAACTCCACCGCGCCGGAGCAGTTCGTCAACGGCTTCGGCATCCTTGGCGGAGACGCGGCCGGCCAGCATCTCTACACTTCGCAGCGCACGCAAGTCCTTGACGACGCCACCCTCAGCCGCGGCCGCAACGCACTGTTCTTCGGCGCAGCCCTGGCCGTAGAGCCCGCTTACGAGCAGCAGGAGTTCAACACCAACGGCCGCTTCGACTACAACTCGCTCGCCAACCTCCTCAATAACACCCCGCGCCACTTCCAACAGACCTTCATCACCGGCGACCCTCGCTACAGTGCCACAGTCACGCACCTCGGCCTCTACGCCACCACTCGCACCACCCTCCGCCCAAACCTCTTCCTTACCGCAGGCCTGCGCTGGGACGCGCAGTTCAACCTCCAACCCGCGCACCCTAACCCAACCCTCCCCGACACCGCCCGCATTCCAAACGATCTCCTCCAGTTCCAGCCCCGCCTCGGCCTCGCCTGGAGTCCGGACAAGAAGACCGTTCTCCGCGTCTCCTCCGGCCTCTACTCCGCAGCCACGCCCGCCACCTTCTTCCATCGCCCCACCACGGACGATGGCACCCAGACCTTCACCGTGGACAGCTACTTCGACCCAACCCTGCTGACCCTCACGGGCGCCAACACGGCGACACCGCACGCCCTCGCCGCCTTATCCGCCGGCCTCACCACGCCGCACGCCCTGGTCGTTGGCCTCGATCCCGCCTTTCGCAACCCCATAGCCTTCCAGCTTGCCGCCAGCGCAGACCGCCAGCTTTCCGACAAACTCGAGCTCACCCTCGGCTACGTACGCAGCAGCACCTGGAACCTGGAGCGCCGCCTCGACGAAAACCTCTCCGTCCCGACCCTCAGCGCAAACGGCACACCGCTCTTCCTCGCTCCGCGCCCCGTCGCCGGCGTCGGCCGCTTCCTGGTCGAGCAGTCAACCGCCCACTCCAGCTACGATAGCGGCTTCCTCTCCCTCAATGCCCCGCTCTCCCGCCGCTCTCAGCTCCTGCTGAACTACACCCTTGGCCGCACCCGTGACAACGACTCCAGCTTCGGTCCCAACAGCCCTGACTCTGCCGTCAACCCCTTCGACCTCCGCGATGAGCGCGGCTACTCCTCGCTGGACGTCCGCCACTCCCTCAACGTGAACGCCATCTTCAACCTGCCTGCCGGTCTTAAGCTGAACCCGCTCTTCACCACCCGCTCCGGCCTGCCCTACACCCCCGTCATCGGCTTCGATACCCAGGGCGACGCCAACGATCTCAACGACCGGGCCATCCTCAACGGCCTCATGGCGCCGCGCAACGCGCTCCGTCAGCCCCTCTTCTCGGACCTCGACCTCCGCCTGGTGAAAGACTTTACCCTGAAAGGCGAAGGCCACCATCTGGATCTATTCATGGATCTCTTCAACCTTGCCGGCTCCGGGAACCGCCGCTTCGGCGCGAACGGCCTCGACTTCTACGGCACCTCAACCAATCCGGTTTACTCCGCCGGACAGCCACTTTACGCTCCCGGCGCAGGCAGCTTCGGCGGCCCGCGCGCCATCCAGTTCACCGCCCGGCTGGTAGGTTTCTAATGGTCCTAATGGCTCCGAGGAGGGCTCCCGAAACTATGTTCAAACAAAACACCCAGAACACCTTCACAGGCAACCTCTTCGCTCGCGGCAAAGCCCTTCCCTTCGCCGCCCTCCTGCTCCTTGCTGCCGCTGCCCAGGCCCAGACAGTCCCTCCGCAGATGCTCTCCGGCCTGCACTGGCGCGATGTAGGCCCCATGCGCGCCGGCCGTACCTACGCCGTGTCCGGCAATCCCGCACAGCCCGACACCTTCTACATGGGCTCGGTCGGAGGAGGCGTCTGGAAGACAGAAAACGCTGGCCGCACCTGGTTCCCCATTGCCGACAGCCCGGCCACTGGCATACCCATCGGCTCGATCGGCGCCATCGCCGTAGCCCCGTCGGATCCCAACATCGTCTACGTCGGCACCGGCGAGCCGGATATCCGCAGCCAGCACTCCTACGGCATCGGCGTCTTCAAATCCGTCGATGCGGGCAAGACCTGGACCCACATCGGCCTGGAAGCCACGCGCCAGATCGGTCGCATCGTCGTCGACCCGCATGACCCCAACCGCGTCTACGTCGCCGCGCTTGGTCACGTCTACCAGGCCAATCCCGACCGCGGCGTCTTCCGCTCCACAGACGGGGGCGCCCACTGGACCAAAGTCCTCTTCAAGTCGAACGACATCGGAGCGGTCGACCTCGCACTCGATCCCTCCGATCCCAGAACCATCTATGCCTCGCTATGGGCAACACGCCGTCCACCCTGGTCCGTCTACGCGCCGTCCAACCTGCCCGGAGGCGGCCTCTTCAAATCCACGGACGGCGGCACCACCTGGAACCAGCTCGCAGGGGGTCTACCGTCCGACACCTTCGTCGGCAAGATCGGGATCGCCGTCGCCCCCAGTAACCCTAAGCGGCTCTGGGCCGTGGTAGATGATACCGGCGCGGCCGTCGCCAAGCCACTCGGCGCAGGGGGAGCCTCCGCACCCGAACCGGCGCCCGCACCCGGTGGCGTCTACCTCTCCGACGACGCCGGAGCCACCTGGCGTCTCGTCAACAACGAGACTCGCCTCTGGGGCCGCGGCTGGTATTTCGAATCCGTCACAGTCGACCCCAAAAACCCCGACCGTGCCTACGTCATCAACACCGCAACCTACCGCACCGAAGACGCCGGCAAAACCTTCGTCCCCGTCAAAGGCGCACCCGGCGGAGACGACTACCACCAGATCTGGGTCAACCCGCAAGACCCTCGCCGCATGGTCCTGTCCAGCGACCAGGGCACCGTCGTCAGCGTCGACGATGCGAAGACCTGGAGCACCTGGTACAACCAGCCAACGGCGCAGATCTATCACGTGGCCGCTGACAACCGCTTCCC
Source organism: uncultured Granulicella sp. (assembly GCA_964282815.2). Classification (GTDB taxonomy): domain Bacteria; phylum Acidobacteriota; class Terriglobia; order Terriglobales; family Acidobacteriaceae; genus Edaphobacter. Next base: position 255,441 of record CBDIOH010000006.1, on the reverse strand, counting down.
CTACTGGCTCTACGGAGCCCAGCAGGACTCCGGCGGAGTCGGTGTCAGCACCTGGTCCCGCATGGCAACGCTCTCCTTCCGCAACTGGGAACCCATCTGCCTCGCCGGAGAATCAAATACCGTCGTCCCGGACCCGGACGACGGCAACATACTCTTTGGCGGAGGAGCGGCCCGATGCGACCAGGCGCTTAACGTCCAGACCCCGGTCGGCGAGCTTCCCCCGTCCGACCCCATAGACCCGAACCGCAAGACCTGGACGTTGCCGGAGATTTTTTCGCCCAAGGATCAGGCACTCTACTACTCCAACCAGTTCGTCTTCCGCTCGCGCGACCGCGGCCAAACCTGGCAGAAGATCAGTCCCGATCTCGCCCGCATGAATCCTGAAACACCCGCCAATCTCGATCCCCTAACTGCAAAAGATATCGATCAGCAGATGACCACACGCTTCGGGGTCGTCTACACCATCAGCCCCTCGCCGCTCGACGCCAAATCTCTCTGGGTCGGCACCGATGACGGCCTCATCCATGTCACGCAGGATGATGGCGCCCACTGGGCTGATGTAACCCCAAAACCTATGACCGCCTGGAGTAAGGTCTCGCAGGTTGAAGCCGGCCACTTCGACCTCGCAACCGCCTACGCCTCGGTCGATCGCCACCGCCTCGCCGACAATCACCCCTACATCTACCGCACGCACGATGGCGGCAAAACCTGGAAGAACATCGCCGCCGGCATTCCCGAAGGAGCCTTCGTCAACTCCGTCAAGGAAGACCCAAAGCAAAAAGGCCTGCTCTACGCCGCAACCGAGCTCCGCGTCTATATCTCGCTGGACGACGGGGACCACTGGCAGCCGCTCCAGAACAACATGCCGGTCACCAGCGTCCGCGACATCGTCGTCCACGGCGACGACCTCGCCATCGCCACCTACGGCCGGGGCTTCTGGGTCATGGACCAGATGAGCTCTCTGCGCGACCTCGCAGCCGCCCCTTCCATCGCTTCATCGAAAGCCTTCCTCTTCACCCCCGGCGAGACCTTCGCCCTCCGCCTTGGAGGCCAGAACGGCACGCCGCTCCCCCATGAGGAGCCGCAGGAAGAAAATCCGCCTGCTGGCGTGCTCGCCTACTACTGGCTGAAGGACGCGGCCGCCGCACCGCTCAAGCTGGAGTTGGTAGACGCCTCCGGATCGGTCAAGGTCTGCGTGGCTAGCGACACTCCAGTCAAACCGCCCGATACAGAGACCATCAACGTGCAAGCCATCTGGGAACAGCCGCCCGCTCCCCCAGAGGCGACACCCCGGCCTCCACCGCATCGCCTTGAACGTCCCCATGACCCGTGGAGGCGGAGGAGGCGGCAGACGCGGCGCAACCCCCACGCCGCCCGCCGACGCATGCCATCCATCCACCATGCCCACCGCACCGGCACAGGAGACCACATCCCCCGCAACCCGTCCGGTGCGCGGAGCAGGCGGCCTGCAACCCGGCGAATACACGGTACGCCTTACCATTGGCGATCAGACCCTCACTCGCCCGGTTACGATCAAGCCGGACCCGCGCAAGCTTCCCCCAGGCCCGGCCGTCGTACGGGAAGGCGAGGAAGACAGCAAGTAAGTGTGCAATTTGGATTGAACTGCAGAAAGAAAGCGAAGACACAAGGCCATGAACCTTCATCAGCATCCCAAGCCGAACACGTCAAAGTATCTGCTTCTGCCAGCCTTATTCGTAACCAGTATGGTTACGCTCTCTTCCGCCGGAGCGCAGGCACCCGTTCCCGGGGAAACTCAGGCTCCGCCCACCGCCAGGCCTGAATCCCCTTACGCCGGCATAGCCTTCCGTTCGGTCGGGCCGTTTCGCGGCGGACGCGTAGGCGCGGTGACAGGCGTACAGTCGCAGCCTCAGACCTTCTACTTCGGCGCGACGGGCGGAGGCATCTTCAAGACCACGGACGGCGGCATTCACTGGCGTCCGGTTGCGGACGGCCAATTGAAGCTCGGCTCAGTCGGGGCCATCGCCGTCTCAGATTCGGACCCGAACATCGTCTATGCCGGCACGGGCGAGGCCGATCTGCGCGGCAACGCTTCGCACGGAGATGGCGTGTACAAGTCCACGGACGCCGGCAAGACCTGGAAGAACGTGGGCCTGGTGGACACGCAGCAGATCGGCGCGGTCAAGATCGATCCCAAGGATCCCAACACCGTCTTTGTCGCGGCAATGGGCCACGCGAACGGCCACAATCCGGAGCGCGGCGTCTTTCGCACCAAAGACGGCGGTAAGACCTGGAAGAAGGTCCTCTTCAAATCGGATAAGGCAGGGGCGATCGACCTCTCGATCGATCCTACGAACTCACAGGTGATCTACGCCTCCATCTACCAGTTTTTGCGCCAGCCCTGGACGTTCGAGTCTGGCGGCCCGGACTCCGGCTTGTGGCGCTCCACCGACGGCGGCGACACCTGGACGGACATCAGCCGGAATCCTGGTATGCCAAAAGGTTTGCTTGGCCGCATCGGAATCGCGGTCTCTCCGGTCCGCGCAGGCTCGCTGTGGGCTATCGTCGAGGCTGAAGGGGGCGGCGTCTTCCACTCCGACGACGGGGGAGCGACCTGGACCAAGGTCAACGACCAACGCGACGTCAAGCAGCGCGCCTGGTACTAACTCGCGCATCTTCGCCGACCCCAAGAACGCGGACACCATGTACGCGCTCAACACAAGCTTCTATCGTTCGATCGACGGAGGCCACACCTTCAAGCCCATCGCGACCGGTCATGGCGACAATCATGATCTTTGGATTGCTGATGACGATCCAAACCGCATGATCGAGTCCAACGACGGCGGCGCAAACATCTCGTTTGACGGTGGCAAGAGCTTCTCCACCATCATGAATCAACCCACCGCGCAGTTCTACCGCGTGGCACTCGACAACGACTTCCCCTACCACATCTACGGTGCGCAGCAGGACAACACCACGGTTGAGACCTCCTCGCGCGGCAACTCCGGCTCCATCACGGAGTCTGACTGGCATGAGGTAGGCGGCGGTGAATCCGGCTGGATCGCGCCCGACCCCACCAACTCACGCTTCGTCTACGCCGGCTCCTACGACGGCCTCCTCACCCGCTACGACCACGAGACGGGTGGCCTGCGCAACATCAATGCATGGCCGGACAATCCGATGGGTTCAGGCGTCGAAGTGATGAAGTACCGCTTCCAATGGAGCTTCCCGCTGCTCTTCTCGCCGAACGATCCCAAGCTGCTCTACGCCGGCGCGCAAGTCCTGCTGAGCACACGCGACGAAGGCCATAGCTGGCAGGTGATGAGCCCCGACCTGACGCGCAATGACAAGTCCAAGCAAGGCCCCGTCGGCGGTCCGCTCACCAAGGACAACACCGCGGTCGAATACTACGACACCATCTTCACAGTCGACGAATCGACCGTGACAAAGGGCCTGATCTGGGCCGGTTCGGATGATGGCCTCATTCACCTGACGCGCGATGGCGGCAAGAACTGGGAGAATGTGACACCGAAGGGCATTCCAGACTTCATTCGCATCAACTGCATCGCTGCTTCGCCCTTCGATCCCGGTACGGCCTACGTTGCCGCAACGCTGTACCTCACCGACGACTATCATCCGTTCCTCTACCGCACAACCGACTACGGCAAGACGTGGAAGCTGATCGTCAACGGCATTCCGGCAGACGACTTCACCCGCACCATCCGCCCAGACCCTGTACAAAAGGGCCTGCTCATCGCCGGCACCGAGGCGCACCTCTATCTTTCCACCAACGACGGTGACACCTGGCAGCCCTTCCAACTGAACCTGCCCAACGTACCGGTGACAGACGTCGCCTTCCAGAAGCGCGACGATGACCTCGTGGTCGCAACGCAAGGCCGCAGCTTCTATGTCCTGGATGACATGCCGCTTGTCCGCGCGCTCGCTTCCGGCAAGCTGCCGGACAGCCCGCTGCACCTCTTCGCACCCAAGCCGACCTACCGCTACATCGGCGGAGGTGGCTTTGGCGGAGGCGGAGGCTCGACTGACACCGGCAAGAACCCGCCCTCCGGTGTCGTCCTCTACTACAACCTGAAGACCAAGCCCAAGTCCGACGTCGTCATCCGCATCAAGGACGCCTCCGGCAAGCTGGTCAACGAAATCTCCTCCAAGCCCGACCCAAAAGAACCGTCCATGCTGGAAGAGGATGAGGACCGCCGCGCGGCACCCAAGCCCGGAACCAAGCCTGGCCTCAACCGCTTCGTCTGGGACCTGCGTTACTCCGACGCCGTGAAGTTCCCCGGCATGATCCTCTGGGCGGCCAGCACGCGCGGCCCGCAGGTCGTACCCGGCACCTACACCGTTGAGATCTCCGCGGACGGCCACAGCGAGACCCAGACCGCCCTCGTCAAGCCAGATCCGCGCGTCTCATCGACTCCCGAAGATTACGCCAAACAACTGGAGCTTGCCTTGCAGGTGCGCGACCGCTTCTCCGCCGCAAACCAGGCTGTCATCGACATCCGCTCCGCCAGGAAGCAGCTGGACACCTACGCTTCCACCGCCGCTCCTGCCCCTAGCCGCGGAGGCCAAACGTATCGATGCCCGGCTCTCGACCATTGAGGACGCGATCTACCAGACCAAGCTGCGGGCAAATGAGGATGCGCTCAACTTTCCCATCAAGCTGAACAACAAGCTGGGCGCACTGCTCGGGACTGTGACTGCCAGCGACACTGCACCGACCGCTCAGAGCTATGAGGTCTTCAAGGAGCTCAACGCGCAGCTCCAGATTCAGCTCGATCAGCTCGTTCAGGTGGAAAGCTCTGACGTGGCGGCCTTCAATAAACTTGTCCGCGACCAGAAACATTCCAGCGATCAACCTCAAGTCCGCTGCAAAATAACTGTCCGCCGCAAACTACTGCCCAGGAGCCAGCATGATTCCCGCATCCGCCCATAGAACTCGCACCAAGCTCGCGATCCTCGCTGTCTCCGCAACCTGCTTCATTCCGCTCAGTGCCCAAACCCTCACTCCGGCTGACTGGGGCGCGTTGCACTACCGCAACGTTGGCCCGTACCGCGGAGGCCGCGTTACCGCCGTGACCGGCGTCCCCTCGCAACCCCACACTTTCTACATGGGTACCGTCGGCGGCGGGGTCTGGCGAACCACGGACGCGGGCCACAGCTGGGTGAACCTCACTGACGGCCAGATCCCGCTCGGCTCCATGGGCGCGGTGGAGGTTTCGCAGTCCAACCCCAGCGTCATCTACGCGGGCACCGGCTCTTCGAAGATTCGCTCAAATGTCTCCATCGGCCGCGGACTCTACAAATCAATCGACGCGGGAAAGACCTGGCAGTTCATGGGCCTCCGCGACGTCGGACAGATCGCCACCATCCGCGTCAACCCCAGCAACCCCGAGGAAGCCTTCGTCGCTGCACTCGGCAACCCCTTCAAAGACAATGACGATCGCGGCGTCTTTCGCACCCGCGACGGCGGCAGAAGTTGGTCCAAGGTCCTCTTCAAGTCCCCCGCACTCGGCGCTGCAGACCTCGAGTTCCAGCCCGGCCATCCCAACGTCCTCTTCGCCACCTTGTGGCACGGCCTGCGCAAACCTTGGACGATCATCAGCGGGAAGCCCAGCAAGCGAGGGCGCGGGCATCTACAAGTCCACCGACGGCGGAGACACCTGGACCAAGCTGGCCGGCGGCTTGCCCTCCGAGCTCTTCGGCCGAGCCAACGTCGCGCTCTCAAACGCCGCACCGAACCGCGTCTACGCCCTCATCGAAGCCAAGCCCGGCTCCGGCCTCTACCGCTCTGACGACCTCGGCGCAACCTGGACGCTGGTCAACGGCCAGGGCCGCCTCACCACCCGTCCCTTCTACTACGACACCCTCGGCGTAGATCCCAACAAGCCGGACACCATTTGGATCGGCGACGAATCCTGGGTCCGCTCGACCGATGGCGGCAAAACCTTCAAGAACATGCCGGAGCCGCACGGCGACAACCATGACCTCTGGATGAATCCCAAAGACTCCAACCTCATGATTGAGGCCAACGACGGCGGAGCCATCGTCTCGCTCGACGGAGGCAACACCTGGAGCACGCAGGACAACCAGTCCACAGCCGAGATCTATCAGGTCGCGCTCGACGATCAGTTCCCTTATCGCCTCTACGGCGCCCAGCAGGACAACACCACCGTCATCGTGCCCTCGTTGCCGCTCGGCAACGGCCAGGAGTTCCGCAATGGCCCGGGTTGCGAAACCGGCCCCATCATCCCCAAGCTCGGCGACCCCAACATCGTCTGGGGCGGCTGCAAGGGCCAGTTCTCCCGGCTCAACATGAGCACCAACAACAACGAGCAGCGCTACTGGGTCGGCTCCGAATCGCTCTACGGCAACGAGCCCGGCCGCCTCAACTTCCGCTTCCAGCGCGTCGCTCCCATGGAGATCTCGCCCTATGACGCCAACACCGTCTACTACGGCTCACAGTACGTTCATCGCACCCGCGACGGTGGCATCACGTGGCAGACCATCAGCCCGGACCTGACCGCCAGGCCCGAAGGCACCCAGTATGGCTCCGGCGAGCCCATCACCCGCGATGCCACCGGGGAAGAGATGTATTCGGTCGTCTACGCCATCCGCGAGTCCCCGAAGAAGCGCGGCGTGATCTGGGCCGGCTCCAACGATGGCCCGGTCTGGGTCACCCAGAACGATGGCAAAACCTGGCAGAACGTCACCCCCAAGGACCTGCCGCCCGGCGGCCGCGTGCAGAACATCGAACCCGGCAACTTCTCACCCGGCACAGCGTACATCGCCGTATACCGCTACTACCTAGGCGACTTCGCCCCCTACTTCTATCGCACGGATGACTTCGGCAAGACCTGGACGCGATTGACCGACGGCCACAACGGCATTGCGCCGGATGAGCCCACCCGCGTCATCCGCGAGGATCCCATCCGCCCGAACATTCTCTATGCCGGAACCGAGTTCGGCATGTATATCTCCTTTGATCGTGGCGGCCACTGGCAGAGCTTTCAGCTCAACCTTCCCAACGTAGCCATCACGGACATCAAGCTCGCCCATAACGACCTCGTCCTCTCCACCCAGGGCCGCGGCTTCTGGATCATCGACAATCTCAGCGCTCTCCGTCAGCTGACAGCACCCGCGACCCAGCCCATGCTCTACAAACCCGCAACCGCCATCCGCATCCCCGGCAACGGCGACCATGGCCGAGGCCCGGGCATGGGAGCCGAGTACCCACTCCACGGCGCAGCGATCGACTACGCGCTTCCCCCCGGCACATCCGGAACTGTCACGCTCGCCGTCCAGGACGCCTCCGGCAAAACCATTCGCACCTTCACCAGCGTCGCCCCGCCAAAATCAAATCGTCCCGCTGGCGAGGAAGGCGGTGGCGGCGAAGACGAAGAAGGCCGCTTCCGTCCAACCTACCCAATAACCCTGGACGCGAAACCCGGAATGCACCGCTTCATCTGGGACCTTCGCTACTCCGGCGCTGCGGCCGCCTCCACGCAGGCGCCTCCGCCTCCGGTTGCCCCGTCCGCCCCGAAACCCGGCGAACCCCAGTCCGCAGCCTCGCAGCCTGATCCCGCTCCCCGTCCGCTCACCGGCCCCATGGCCGCACCCGGAACCTACACCCTCGTCCTCTCCGCAGGCTCAGCCACCGCCAAACAGCCGCTTGTTATCGAGGAGGATCCTCGCGTCACCAAAGACGGCGTCACCACCGCGGACCTGCAGTTCCAGCTGCAGCACAACCTCCGCGTCTTGGCTCTGGTGCAGGACACCAACCGCCTCGTAGCCCAACTCACCGCAGCCCAAGCCCGCTTTAAGTCTGACCCTGAGAAGTCAAAAGCTCTTCAGCCCATCGTAGACAAGCTTCTCACTCCCCGCGTCCGCTACAGCCAGCCCGGACTCCAAACCCACGTCACCTATTTGTATAGCGAGAACAACGCCACCGACCAGAAGGTCGGTCACGATGCCATCGACCGCTACACGGATCTACGCAAACAGATCGACACTCTTACCGCCGACCTCAACCGCGTTCTCGGCACCAGCTAAACTGTTCCCTCGACGCTTCTCAGGAGTGCTTCATGATCGTGCCTCGCCCACTTCTCCTTGCCGCATCCTTTCTCGCCTTCGCCGGTCCCTCCCTCGCCCAATCCGCGACCCAGGTCACCCCCAAGGTCGATCCCGCCCTCTTCAGCGACATGCACTGGCGCGAGATCGGTCCCTACCGCGCCGGTCGCACCCGAGCCCTCGCCGGCGTTCCCAGCCAGCCCGCCACCTTCTACCTCGGCGCCGTCAACGGAGGCGTCTGGAAGACCACCGACGCCGGCCACACCTGGAACAGCGTCTGGGATTCGCAACCCTCCGGCTCCATCGGCTCCATTGCCGTCGCGGAATCTGACCCCAACATCGTCTACGTCGCCAGCGGCGAAGGCCTCCAGCGCCCCGATCTCTCCACCGGCGACGGCATCTACAAGTCCACCGACGCCGGCAAAAGTTGGACCCACCTCGGCCTGCGCGATGGCCAGCAGATCGGTCAGATCGCCATCGACCCCCACGACCCCAACCGCATCTTCGTAGCCGTCACCGGTCACCCTTACGGCCCGAACCCCGAGCGCGGCATCTTCCGCTCCACCGACGGCGGCGTCACCTTCAAGAAAGTCCTCTTCACCAATGACCGCACCGGCGGCTCCGACGTTGAAATCGATCCGCAGCACCCCAACATCGTCTTCGCCGGCATGTGGCAGCGCGAGGAGGCACCCTGGGAGAACGGCTCCTTCACCGGAGCCGAAGGCGGCATGTATCGCTCCTCAGACGGCGGCGACACCTGGACCAAACTCACCGGACACGGCCTCCCAGACGACATCCTCCAGGTCAACGTCACCATCTCCCCCGCAGACTCGAAGCGCGTCTATGCCGCCGTCGCCACCACCCATGGCACCGTGTCGATCATGCGCTCGGACGATGAGGGCCTCAACTGGTTCCACGTCTCCGAAGATGACCGCCGCCCCGAAGCCCGCATCGGCGGCGGCGACGTCCCCGTCCCACGCGCCGACCCCAAAGACCCCGACACCCTCTATGTAGCCAGCGTCGTCACCTGGAAGTCCACCGACGGCGGCAAAAGCTGGTTCGGCCTCCGCGGCGCACCCGGCGGAGACGACTACCAGAACGTCTTCATCAACCCCAACAACACCAAGGTCATTGCCCTCGCCTCCGACCAGGGCGTCATCATTAGCGAAAACGGCGGCGAAACCTGGTCCCAGTGGTACAACCAGGGCACCGCCCAGATGTACCACGTCACTGCGGACAACGCCTTCCCCTACCGCGTCTGTGGTGGCCAGCAGGACTCCGGTTCAGCCTGCGTCGCAAGCCGCTCGGACGACGGACGCATCACCTTCCACGACTGGCACCCCATCGGCGTGGAAGAGTACGGCTACGCCGCCCCTGACCCCCTCGATCCCGACATCGTCTACGGCGGCAAGGTCACCCGTTACGACCGCCGTACCGGCCAGATCCGTAACATCGAGCCTAAACCCCTGCGCTCCTACCGCGTCCTGCGCACCGAGCCCCTCATGTTCTCGCCCGTAGACCCCCACAAGCTCTACTTCGCAACCAACACCCTCTGGCTCACCAGCGACTACGGCCAAAGCTGGAAGGAGATCAGCCCGGACCTCAGCCGCGAAGCTGGCTACGAGCTTCCCCCCGTCGTCGCCGCCAACTATTCCACCGCGCCCGCCGCCACCACCATCCGCCGCGGCGTCATCTACGCCCTCGCGCCCTCGCCGCTCGACGACAAACGCCTCTGGGCCGGAACCGACGACGGCCTCATCTGGAACACCACGGACGGCGGAGCTCACTGGAGCAACGTTAGCCCCCCCGCGCTCAAGCCCTTCTGGAAGGTCTTCAACATGGACGCCGGCCACTTTGACGCCGGCACCGCCTACGCCGCCGTCAACACCTTGCGCCTGGACGACATGCGCCCCCACCTCTTCCGCACCCACGACTCCGGCAAGACCTGGACCGAGATCAACCACGGCATCCCTGCCGGCGCAGCCACCAGCACCATCCGCGAAGACCCCAAGGTGAAAGGCCTGCTCTACGCCGGCACCGAAACCCAGGTCTACGTCTCCTTCAACGACGGCGACGACTGGCAGAGCCTCCGCCTCAACATGCCCGCGAGCTCCGTCCGAGACCTCGCCGTCAAAGACGACGACCTCATCGCCGGAACCCACGGCCGAGGCTTCCTGATCCTCGACAACCTCACCCCGCTCCGCCAGATCGCCGCCAGCGTCCCCGCAGAGCCCGCCCACCTCTATAAACCCCAGACCGCCATGCGCATCCGCGGCGACATGAACCCGCCCACTCCCTGGCCGCCCGACATGGCCACCGGCCAGAACCCGCCCGACGGAGCCATGATCGACTACGTCCTCAAGCCCGGAACCACCGGCCCGGTCACGCTCGAGATCCTTGACGCCAAGGGTGCCGTCGTAGGCCACTACCGCAGCACAGACCCCGTCCCGCCGCTCGACCCGCGCTACCCCGACCCCATCCTATGGGCCCGAGCCCCACGCGTCCTCTACGCCACCCCGGGCCATCACCGCTTCCTCTGGGACATGCACCTCCCCGGAGTTCCCGGCATGAGCTCGGAGCCTGACGCCGAGCAAGCCGTCCCCCACAACACCCCCGCAGTCGCCACCTCCCCGTGGGTCTTGCCCGGCACCTACACCGTCCGCCTCATCGCCGGAGGCAAAACCCAGACCCAGCCCATGCAGATCGTCATGGACCCGCGAGTCAAGACATCCATGGAGGACCTCACCGCCCAGTACAACGCCTCTAAGTCCCTCTACGACGCCACCATGAAGGCCACCGCCGCCATTCACGAGATCACCGTCCTGCGCGAGCAGCTTCATGCCTCCGCGCCCATCGCCCGCGAAGGCCGCGCCATTGAGGGCAACCCCCAGCAGTCCAAACCAAACCCGCCAGCCAGCACCGGCGAAAGCCTGGAAACCGACCTGGAGAAGATAGCCGGCCGCGAAGCGGGCCGTGGCGGCGGTGGAGGGCGCGGCGGCCCAGCCGGCCCGCCAAATCTCGTCTCCATCCGCACCCAGATCGTCCGCATCGAGCACGCCATCGAAAACGCCGACTTCAAGCCCACCGCCGCCCAGCTTGAAGCCGCCGAGCTCACCGCCAAGCCCCTGCCCGCCCTGCTCGAGCAGTGGGAAAAGATCAAGCAAACTCAGCTCAAGGCCCTCAACGACCAGCGCCGCCGCGACCACCTCCCGCTCCTAACCCTCAACACCAACCGCCTCGATCACGACGTTCTAGACCAGATCGAGGTCGGCGACGAAAACTGACACCCCCCCTCCGGAGCACATGATGAAGATCCCCGCTCACCGCTACATGGTTCTACTGTTTCGGGTTCTGCCGTTTCGGGCCCTTCTGCTCTCCTTGGTCGCCGCACCGCTCCTTCAAGCGCAGCAGCCTGACATCGCCCTGTATCAGTCCATGAAGTGGCGCTCCATCGGCCCCTTCCGAGCCGGCCGCGTCTCCGCAGTGGCCGGAATCGCCGGCAACGCCGCCGTCTACTACATGGGCTCACCCGGCGGAGGTGTCTGGAAGACGATCGATGGCGGAGTCGTCTGGACGCCCATCATGGACCAGGTGCCGGTCGCCTCCATCGGCGCCATCGTCGTAGCCCCCTCGAATCCCGACGTCATCTACGTAGGCACCGGAGACGTGTCTCTCGTCGGCGCAGCCGTCAACATAGGGAACGGCGTCTACAAGTCCACGGATGCAGGCCGAACCTGGACCCACATCGGCCTGGACGAAACCGAACACATCGGCACCATGTGGGTCGACCCTAAAAACCCGGACATCGTGGTCGTCGCAGCACTCGGCAAAACCTTCGCGAAGAACCCCGAACGCGGCATCTACAAAACCACCGACGGAGGCAAGACCTGGCGCAAAACCCTCGCCAAGGACGACGAAACCGGAGCCATCGACGTCGTCTTCGCCCCCGAAAACTCTCGCATAGGCTACGCAGCCCTCTGGCACCACCTCGTGCAGCCCGGTGAAACAGCAGACCTCATCAACGGCTCCAAAGGCGGAGCCATCTACAAAACCACCGACGGAGGCGACACCTGGACGCCCGCCGGAATCGCAGGCCTGCCCAAGGGAGAGATGAGCCGCATCGGCCTCGCCACCGCGCAAAGCGGCAAACTCGTCGTCGCCATCGTCGCCGCCCAGGGCGGAGGAGGCGGAGGCTTCTACCGCTCCGACGACGCCGGAGCCACCTGGCGCAAGTCCACCACCGACCCCCGCGTCACCGGCAGCGGCTACTTCAGCCGCGTCTTCCTCGATCCCAAGAACCCCGACGTCATCTACGTAGCCCAGACCTCCCTCTACCGCTCCGAAGACGGAGGCAAGACCTTCATCTCCTTCAAGGGCGCCCCCGGCGGAGACGACAACCACGCCCTCTGGATCGACCCTACAGACTCGACCCGCATGATCATGGCTAGCGACCAGGGCGCAACCATCAGCATGGACCGCGGCCTCAGCTGGAGCTCCTGGTACAACCAGCCCACCGCGCAGGTCTACCACATGTCCACCGATCACCGCTGGCCCTACTGGGTCTACGGCACCCAGCAGGACAGCGGCTCCGTCGCAACCCTCAGCCGCGGCGACTACGGAGCCATCACCATGCTCGACTGGGATCCCGTAGCCGCCTACGAGTTCGGCTATATCGTCCCCAGCCCGCTTGACCCCAACATGGTCTTCGCCGGAGGCCCAGGCCGCGGCTTGGTCCTGCTCAACCGCGCCAACCGCCAGGTGCAGACCATCTCCCCCGTCATCGGCCGTGAAACCGACTTCCGCACCGCGCAAAACCCTCCCCTCGCCTTCTCCCCGCAGGACCCGCACGTCTTTTACATGGCCAACCAGTTCCTCATGCAGACCAAGGACGACGGCAGCCACTGGACCAAAGCCAGCCCGGACCTCACCGAGCGCCAGGGAAGCGAAGCCGTCAACGAGGAAGAAAAGCAAACCGCGGCCGACCAGGCAGCCAACGGCGAGCGCAAGGCCCGCACCCGCGAAGCCTCCGAAACCCTGACCCCGCCAAACCGTTCCGCCATCAACACCTTTTCGCCGTCCTCCATGAAGGCCGGTCAGATCTGGGTGGGAACCACCAACGGCCTCGTCCAGCTCACCCAGGACGGTGGCGCAACCTGGAAGACCGTAACCCCCAAAGGCCTGAGCCAGTTCGCCATGGTCAGCATGACCGAGGCCTCGCACTTCGACCCCGCCACCGCCTACCTCTCCGTCGACCGCCACGAAGAGAACGACTTCACCCCCCACATCTATCTCACCCACGACACCGGCAAAACCTGGACCGAAGCCGATACCGGCATAGCCGCCGGAGACTTCGTCCGCGTCGTCCGCGAAGACCCCAAACGCAAAGGCCTGCTCTACGCCGGGACAGAGAACAAGACCTACGTATCCTTCGACGAAGGCGCCCACTGGCACCCGCTCCAGCTCAACATGCCCACCACCTCCGTCCGCGACCTCCAGATCGAAGGCAACGACCTCGTAGCTGCAACCTACGGACGCTCCTTCTGGATCCTCGACGACATCAGCCCCTTACGCCAGATCGGCATCACGCCGGAGACCAAAACCACCCGCCCGGACACCTTCCTCTACAAGCCCGGCCGAGCCCTGCGCGTCCAGCTTGACCTCAACGGCGACACGCCCATCCCACCCGAGCTGCCCGCCGGCCAGAACCCGCCCAACGGAGCCCTGATCGACTTCTATCTCAAGTCCGCGCCCGCCGAAGATCTCACCCTCGCCATCTACGACACCGCCGGCAAGCTCATCCGCGAGTTCTCCACCCGCTCCCTGCAGCACACCGCCGAGCCACCCCCCAGCGTCCCCGACTACTGGCTCGGCCACCCAGAGCCCCTCACCAAACTCGCCGGTGAGAACCGCTTCCTCTGGGATCTCCGCTACGCCCCGCCTGACGCGCTGCGCCATCAGTACGCCATCTCCGCAATGTACCAGGGCACACCCGGCGACCCCTTGGGCGCACTCGTCGTCCCCGGCACCTATGAAGTCCGCCTGACGGTTGCCGGCAAGGTCTACCGCCAGCCGCTCGAGGTCGTCCTCGACCCCCGCGTCAAAACCTCCCAGCGCGAGCTCGAAGAGCAGCTTGCACTGGACCGCAGCGCAACCGAGATGACCTCCGCCACCTACGCCCTCTACCACCAGGCCACCATCCTCCGCGAGGCCATCGCGGGTGACGCCAAGAAGGTGCAGGACCCAGGCGCCGCCGCAGCCCTCAAGGCCTTCGACGCCAAGGTAATCGGCCTGGCCGGAGCGGAAGGCGGACGCGGAGGCGGACCTCCAGGCGCAGGCCGCGCCAAGCCCACCCTCGCCGCCCTGAACGGTGAGTTCGGCTCCCTCGCAACCGTCGTCGATAGTGCCGACACCATCCCCACTCCCGCCATGCAGACCGCCTTCCATACCTACTGCAGCGCGCTCCAAACCGTGGCCGCAAGCTGGAACGACCTCGTCAAGCAGGATTTGCCGGAGGTCAACCTGAGGCTGGCCGCGGAGAAGCTCTCCGCTCTTCCCGCTGTCCCCATCCAGTCTCCCGCCGGCTGCAATTCGGGAGAAGGAACCTCCGCAGGCACAAACTAATTGCAGCCACATGACGGTTTTGTGTTACTTATAAAACATCCCTGAGATTCATCGTGCAGTAAAGCATCAAGCTGATGTGCTTTCTGAACCGCCGCACCGGATTAAACCAGTGCTCCATCCTTGCACCTTGCACTGTTTTCGAACCGCCTGACCTGTCGTTCCGCGATTGCCTGGAGAACGATCTCTGAGCCCCCTCTCGGGGTTTATGAACTTGTGCGTCTGTCACCACCCGGAGAACTCTTTCATGGTTCGTTTCAACCGTCTTCTGTTCGTGCCCGCAGTCGTTTTGGCTGCCAGTGCCACCTGCCTATCCGCCCAGACCACCACCACCGGTGCCGTCAACGGCGTCATCACGGACCAGTCTGGAGCCGTCGTCGCCGGAGCCAGCGTCACAATCAGAGACCTTGCCACCGGTGCCGTGACGACGGCCAAGAGCAGCGGATCGGGAAGCTACCGCTTCGACCTGCTGCAGCCTGGCAATTATGAGATCTCGGTGGATCAACCCGGGTTTGAGAAGCTTGTCTCGAAGATCACGGTGGACGACTCGAAGGTGTTGGCGGCGGATCTCAAGCTGACCATCGGTAGCGACACCCAGACCATCTCGGTCGACAGCGTGGGCTCCTTGATCGAGGCTGAAAACGGAAACATCTCGACGACCATCAGCCAGCAGCAGATGGAAGAGATCCCGAACTCGGGAAATAACCTGCTGTTCGAGGTGAAGCTTACGCCCGGCCAGAATACAAATTTTGGAGTCGTGGGCAACACCAGCTACCAGATTGATGGCGAGAACTTCAACGATCCTTACAATAACGCGAACAACTCGGGCGCTTCAAACCTCACCCTGGGCCTGAATGATATCTCCGAGACGAGCATTACGGTAAATGGATACTCCGGCCAGTTCGGCGGGCTGGTGGGATCGAACGTCAGCTTTGTCTCCAAGCAGGGCGGCAACCAGCTGCACGGCAACGCAGCGTGGTACTGGACCGGACGGTCGCTGATCGCCAATACCTTTGCTCACAAGGAGTTTGCGACCACCTCAGGCATCGTGCCCCGTTCGTTTGAGAACGCAAACCAGTGGGCCGCGATGATCAGCGGTCCGGTAACCATCCCTCACCTCTTCAACGGCAAGGACAAGCTCTTCTTCCTCGCGGATGCGGAGGGTCTGCGCGCCATTCTGCCGGGCACGCCCACCACCGTACAACTGCCCTCGGCTAACCTGCAGGCCTACACCAGGGCTCGTC
The DNA here is from genome assembly GCA_964282815.2 of uncultured Granulicella sp. Taxonomy (GTDB): domain Bacteria; phylum Acidobacteriota; class Terriglobia; order Terriglobales; family Acidobacteriaceae; genus Edaphobacter. Next base: position 239,515 of record CBDIOH010000006.1, on the reverse strand, counting down.
TCGCCGCGCAGGGCCTCAACCTGTCGGTCCCCTACTATAACCAGGCCTTCGGGTTCTACAACACCGCCGGAACCACGCACAACGCACAACCCGGCAACCCGAACTCCTCAAACACCGCCACCTTCCCCAACGCCACCGCAACCGGATGCCCCACCGCTGCCAACACTCTCAGCCCAGCCGACCTCATCGGCCTGGGCTTCACCGTGAACAACGGCGTCTATACCGGCCCCGCCGGAGCCTGCTCCACCTACTATCAAAGCACGGCCACCACCTACGCCAATGAGGCGCTCGAGATCTTCCGCGTCGACTACAACATCACCCAGAAGGACAAGGCATTCATCCGGTACGAGCACGACAATGGTATTCAGCCCACTACCATCGATCCGATCGCGCCGATCTTCAACGCGATCAGCATCCAGCCCCAGCACAGCGGCCAGTTCAACGAAACGCACACCTTCGGAGCCAAAGCCACCAACAACATCATCCTGGCCGGCCTCTGGTACGGCGCTCTGTTCGGACCCGCAAACCAGGCTGCCACGGTCGCCGCCTTCCCTGCCGGTATCGCCTTCAGCGATCTCTCCTTGAGTAATCTCGACTCGCAGATCGCAAGCTACCCGACGGGCCGCAACATCACCACGGTACAAGCCCAGGACGACTTCGCTCTCAGCGAGGGAAACCACACCATCAAGGTGGGCGCGAAGGCGTACTACATCAAAGAGAACGACCACTACTTCACAGCAGGAACCGTCCCGCTTGAAACTGCATCCACGCTTGGAGCTTTTATCAATGGCGGGTACGATCCTGCGTTTACGACGGGGTCGGGCGCTTCCTTGAATTACACGTATGCGACGACGTTTGCCAAAACCTATCCGCTAAAGCCGAACTATCCTGTGGGCATCGATCAGTGGGCGGTGTACTTGGAGGACGACTGGAAGGCATCGCATTCGCTGTCCCTCACCGGAGCGATCCGAGTAGAGCACCAGGGCAACATCAAGTGCCTCAGCAACTGCCTTACGGAGCTTAGCTCGCCATTCCCCGCACTGAGCCACAACATTGCCACGCCGTATAACCAGGCCTACGCCTTCAACCAGCGCAGTATTCTTCCGGGTTTGCAGACGGTCGAGTGGGAGCCGCGCTTTGGCTTTGCCTTCAACCCTCCGGTCATGCATGAGTCGATGGTTATTCGAGGCGGCTACGGCATCTTCTATGACGGTCTCGCGACCAGCACACTGGAAGGAGTTGCAAAGAATCCGCCGCTGAAGGACTCGTTCTCCGTCTCGCAGGATCACCTTGCCAACACGGAAGCCACCAACCTCTACTCCGATACCGATGCGTACAACACAGCCTTCCTCGCCGGCATCACCAACGGCGGCACCGTGACCTCGATCAAAAACAGCTTGCCGACGGCAGCTGAGCAAAACTCCTTCACCCCGCCAAGCGTGTACGCCGCACAAAACAACTTCAAAATTTACAACGTGCAGAAGTGGAACCTGGAGATCCAGAAGCAGTTTGGCAAATCGACCGTCGTCTCCGTGAACTATCTCGGAGATCATGGTACGCACAGGCCTTACACGAACGCCGGCCTGAACGCCTACACCTATCCGACCGCGTCAGCTACGATTGCCGGCCTGCCAACGGGAACGGCTCCGGTTTCGACCTATCTGCCTTCCAACTACACGCCGGTCGACCCGCGCTTTGGGCTCGTCTACTACTTCGTCTCCGGCGGATCGAACAACTACAACGGCGTCATCACCACGGTCACCCAGAAGTTCGGCCGCTCCGGCCTCATCTCCGCAGGCTACACCTATGGCAAAATTCTCGACACTGGCGCAAACGGCTTCAGCACAACAACAGCAACCGGTACGGTAGACATCGGCGCACCGCCGGACCCCTACCACCCAAATGCCTTCTACGGTCCCGCAACCACGGACGAGCGGCATAACTTCGTCCTCAACTACGTCTACCGCGTCCCCTTCAAGAACATCTTCTACGGAGGGTGGGAGGTTTCAGGCTCGGCCTTCGCCTACTCCGGACTTCCGTTCACAGCAATCGATACCGCAACCACCAATAAGATCAACACCTACAAAACCGGTGCGTATGGCGGCTCCCTCCTCGCGACCTACAAGGGCGGCGCAGAAGGAACCTGCGCCTACGGTCTGCAGGTCTGCCTCACAGCAGCCCAGTTTGGACCAGCCACCAGTGTCGGTGAAAATGGCCCGCGCAACGCCTTCCGCGGACCCGCCTATGTCACCACCGACTTCAACGTAACCAAGTCCATCCCGCTCCACTTTGAAGGCGGTCACTTCGAGGCAAGCGCCCAGGCCTTCAACGTCCTCAACCACCTCAACTTCGCACGGCCTACCGGGCAGCTCAACTCGAGCAGCTTCGGCAAGGTCACCGCAGTCATCAATCCCTCCGGCATCTTCTCCGGCGTAGGCGGCGACGACTCACCCCGCATCGTCCAGCTCAAAGCCAAGATCGTCTTCTAACCCATTCTCCCAACGCACACAACCGAAGGCAGCCCCAACCCGGGCTGCCTTTGCCTTCGCACCCGGGAACTCCCGCCTCCCAATCCCAAGCCAAGCCCTGCCACCGCCGGTCCGGGTTAGAATCGTTGCAGCAGCGGTCACCAGCCGCAAGGGAAGCCCCGCATCACCGGCGGCTCAAGGAGTGGGTTTGAAGCGACGCAGACGTGCAACATTGCTGGCGGCCCTGGCTTTGGCCGCATTCTCAATCCGATCCCTCCACGCTCAGGCCTCGCCCACAGCGAGCCGCGCACTCGATCTTTCCGCCTACGCCGGCCTCTCCGGCGTCTACACCGGCCTGGAAACCGCCAAAAATCTCAGCATCACCGGCGGCGGCAACGTCGAATTCCGCCGCTTCTTCGGCATCCATCCCGCCATTGAAGTCCGCGGCATGTACCCCATCAAAACCGGCGGCCTCGTCAGCGAAAGGAACATCCTCGGCGGCATCCGCGTCTCCCACCTCTTCGGCCGCCTCAACGTCTATGGTGACGCACTCTTCGGCCGCGGTGAGCTCATCTACATCAACGGTTTCATCGACCCCACCGGTACCATCGAGTACCTCCAGAACCCCACCAACGTCCTCTCCGGCGGAGGAGGCGTAGACTTCCGCCTCACTGACCGCTTCGGCATCAAGGCAGACGCCCAGCTCCAGCGCTACGGCACCCCCGTCACCTCCTCCGGCCACCTCTATTCCAAGCCCCTCACCCTCGCCGTCGTCTACCACTTCAACTTCGGCCACTACCCCATCCGCTGACCCCCTCTGCCCCCACCCAGGAGCCCCAGGAGCCCCATGAAACCAGACGCCAGCCTCCTCCAGCCAGACCAACTCCAGCCAGACCAGCTTCAGCCAGACCGGCCACGCAACCAAGATCAACCGAACCCTGCCCAGCTCCCGCTCACCCGCCGGACCTTTCTCTCCGCTGTAGGCGCTGCCGGCCTTGCCGCCGCTGCCCCGCCCGTCCTGCTTCCCCACCCCGCAGCCGCACAAGCTCCCGCCCCGCCCACCGGCGCCCAAACCCTCCCCGTCACCCTCAAGGTCAACGGCACCGTCCACACCTTGAACCTGGACCCGCGCACCACCCTGCTCGACGCCCTCCGCGAAAACCTCAATCTCCCCGGCACCAAAAAGGGATGCGACCACGGCCAGTGCGGAGCCTGCACCGTCCACGTCAACGGCCGTCGCGTCAACTCCTGCCTCAGCTTCGCCGTCATGCACGCACCCGGCGGCACGCCGGATGAGATCACCACCATCGAAGGCCTCGGCCAGCCCGGCAATCTCCATCCCATGCAGGCCGCCTTCGTCGAGCACGACGGCTACCAGTGCGGTTACTGCACCTCCGGCCAGATCATGTCCGCCGTCGCCGTCCTCAAGGAACCCGTTGGCCCCACCGACGAAGACGTCCGCAACGCCATGTACGGCAACATCTGCCGCTGCGGCGCCTACCCCAATATCGTAGCCGCCGTCCAGCAAGTCCGCAGCCGAGCCTAGCCAAACGCCTTCAGCACCCTCCACCCTGCACCCTTGAGGAGCAAAGCATGCAACCCTTCCACTTCCTCCAGGCCTCCACTCCCGACCAGGCCATTCACGCCGCCGCCCTCGGCCAGACCCGCTTCGTCGCCGGCGGCACCAACCTCATTGACATGATGAAGCTCAACGTCGAGCGCCCCACCCAGCTCGTCGACATCAACGCCCTCCAGCTCTCGCAGCTCAGCCCCAGCCCCAACGGCGGCCTCATCCTCGGAGCCCTCGCCCGCAACTCGGACGTAGCCCACCATCCAATTGTCCTGCGCCACTACCCAGTCCTCTCGCAAGCCCTTCTCTCCGGAGCCAGCCCCCAGCTGCGCAACATGGCCACCACCGGCGGCAACCTCCTCCAGCGCACCCGTTGCGTCTATTTCCGCGACACCGCCCACGCCTGCAACAAGCGCGAGCCCGGCACCGGCTGCTCCGCCATCGGGGGCCACAACCGCATGCTAGCCATTCTGGGAACAAGCAACGACTGCATCGCCTCCAACCCGTCCGACCAGAACGTAGCCCTCACCGCTCTCGAAGCCTCCATCCAAGTGCAAGGCGAGCATGGCCCCCGCACCATCCCCATCGCTGACTTCTACCTCATCCCCGGCGCCACCCCGCAGCGCGAAACCGTCCTCGTCCCCGGCGATCTCATCACCTCCGTCACCCTCCCCCCACCCATCCCCGGCTCAAAGTCACTCTACCTGAAGCTCCGCGACCGCGCCGCCTACGAGTTCGCCCTGGCCTCCGCCGCCATCGTCCTCAAGGTCGACTCCGGCCGCATCACCCACGCCCGCGTAGCCCTCGGCGGAGTAGGCACCAAGCCCTGGCGCTCCCACGAAGCCGAAGCCGCCCTGCTCCACCAATCCCCATCCCCCACTGTCTTCCGCAAGGCCGCCGAAGCCGCCCTCCACGACGCCCGCCCTCAATCCGAAAACGCCTTCAAGGTAGAGCTCTCCAAACGCTGCCTCACCCGGGCCCTCACCATGGCCGTCTAGAACCTCACGCCACCCAAACCTACGTCATCCTGAGCGACGCGAAGGACCCCTGTATCGGTTTTGGTTCTTGCTTTTGTTCTTGTCTCACCCGGAGTACAAAAAAATGATCTTCTCCGAACTCATCGACTTCATCGACCCCCTTCAATCCCTGAACAACGGCCAAAACGCTCCCGCAACTCCGCCGCCGCCCCCCACCGCCATCATCGGCACCGCCCTGCCACGCATCGATGGCCCCCTCAAGACCACGGGCACCGCCCTCTACGCCGCCGACTATAACTTCCCCCGCATGGTCTACGCCGTTCCCGTCTGCGCCACCATCGCCTCCGGCAAGATCCGTTCCATTGACACCTCAGCCGCGGAAAAGCTTCCCGGAACCCTCCTCATCCTGCACCACGGCAACATCGGCCCGCTCTTCCGCAACGCCAGCGGAGGCCGCAACTCGGAAAGCCGCCCGCCGTTGGAAGATGAGACCATCTACTACTGGGGCCAGTACGTAGCCCTGGCCGTGTCCGAGACCTTCCAGCAAGCCCAGGCCGCCGCAGCAGCCGTCAAAGTCACCTACGACCCAATCCCCCTCAACGTAGCCGCCAACCTCTCGGACCCGCTCCCCGCCATCGGAGCCCCCGGTGGCCCCAAAGTCCTCTCCCACCGCGGAGACTCGGAAGCCGCCTTCAAATCCGCTCCCATCCAGCTCGACGAGACCTACGTCACCCCCGTCGAAACCCACAATCCCATGGAGATGCACGCCACCACCGCCGTCTGGGACGGAAAGCGTTACACCCTCTACGAGTCCACCCAGGGCGTCATGAACCACAAAACGGTCATGTACCAGGTCCTCGGCGTGCCAAAAGAGGACGTCGATGTGATCGCCCGCTTCATCGGCTCCGGCTTCGGCGGCAAGCTCTTCCCTTGGCCCCACTGCGCCCTCGCCGCCGCCTCCTCCCGCCATCTCAATCGCCCGGTCAAGCTCATGGTCTCACGCAAGATGATGTTCTCCAACGTCGGTCACCGCCCGCGCACGCAGCAGCGCATGCGCCTCTCCGCCTCGCCGGATGGAAAACTCCTCTCGCTCCAGCAGGACTACCGCAACCACACCTCCTACATTGACGAGATCCCCGAAAACTGCGGTGAAGCCACCCCGTTCCTCTACAGCACCGCCAACCTCAGCGTCTCCTCCGCCCTCGTCCAGCGCAACGTCGGCACCCCGACCCCCATGCGCGGCCCCGGAGCCGTTCCCGGCCTCTTCGCCCTCGAATCCGCCATGGATGAGCTCGCCCGCAAGCTTAACATGGACCCCGTCGCCTTCCGTCTCGGACTCGACACCCTCACGGACGAAGAAAAGAACAAACCCTTCAGCTCCCGTCACTTGAAGGAATGTCTTCAAGTCGGATCTGACAAGTTTGGCTGGGCAAAGTACACGCCGGCCGTAGCCAGCATGCGCAAACCCGGCGATCCCAGCATCATCCTTGGCTGGGGCGTCGCCTGCGCCTCCTGGGGAGCCAACCGGGCCCCGGCAGAAGCCACCGCCTCGCTCAATGACGACGGCACCGCCCGTATCTCCTCCGGAACCCAGGACATCGGCACCGGAACCTACACCATCGTCGCCCAGATCGTCTCCGACAAGACCGGCATTCCCACAGGAAAAATCCAAGTCGTGCTCGGCGACAGCTCACTCGTCCCCGGCCCACTCTCTGGAGGCTCAACCGCCACCGCCACCATCATCCCGGCAGTCGCCGACGCCGCCAACCACGCCGTCAAAGTCCTTCTCACCACCGCCACCACCGCCAAAGGCTCACCCTTCCAGGGCAAAAAGCCTGACGAACTCGCCATGACCAAGGCCCGCGTCCACCTCAAGTCCTCAACCCCGGACTCAGGCGTCCCCTTCGAGGAGATTCTCAAGCTAGCTGACCTCGCCGCAGCCGACGGCGACGGCAAATCCGGAGGCCTCGGCTCCGACACCAAGGCCCGTGACTACAGCACCCACTCCTTCGGCGTCCAGTTCGTGGAGATCGAATACGACCCCGGCATCGCAAAGGTCCGCGTCTCCCGCGTCGTCTCCGTCGTCGACGGAGGCCGCATCCTCAATCCCAAGACGGCACGCAACCAGATGGAGGGAGCCATCGTCATGGGCATCGGCATGGGTCTGCTGGAGCAAACCCTATACGACCCCCGCAACGGCCACCCCGTCAACGACAACTACGCCGACTACCTCGTCGCCACCTCTGCCGACACCCCCCAGATCGACGTTCACTTCCTCGACATCCCCGACCCCATGATGGGCGAGTACGGAGCCCGAGGCATCGGCGAGATCGGCCTCGCCGGCGTAGCCCCAGCCCTCGCCGCCGCCGTCTACCACGCCACCGGCGTCCGCGTCCGCGAACTTCCCGTCCGCATCGAAGACCTCCTCACCTCCAAGATCCTCGCCTGACGGCTGTCCCATCCTTCGACAGTTTCACCGTCGAAGGGTGAGGTGTCGGCGCAGTCGACCGCTCTTCGTCGGACCACCAGGTAACTTTCCGCGCCCATCACCAAAGTAGGACTATCCCGCCCCGTCCAAACCCCCAAGTCCGGACCTAAAGTCTCTAGTTCGAAGACTTTACGCAAAAACACCCCAGGGGGGGCTCTGGCTCAGAACTTCACTGCTTGCCCTTTCACCATCTCTTCCAGCACCTCATGAACCTGAATCAGCGGCCATTCCTTCGTCACAAGATTCCCCGTCGTCTGCCCAGCCTGATGGATCACCAAAGCCGGCCTAGGATCGAACGCTCCCCTTGAAGCCGCATCATCCTCATCCGTCCAAGCCGGCAGTCCATCCCAAAGGTCGATCCGCCAGGAGTGATCCCCTTCCACGATCACCGTCGTATCCTTCCACCGCGGCGAAGCCACAAGAATCCCCATCAACCGTCCCAGCACCTTATCCACCAGCGCAAGGTTATCCAGGTACGAGCTATCGCAGAACCGCGTGTAGTTGTCGTCGATCCGGCTCCAGATATTCGGACTATGCGGAATCCCCAAATGGACGTACACGAAGTCCGCCTGGTCCGCCGTCAGCATCGTCACCGTATGCGCCATCAGGTCGAGATGCGTCTTATATCGGTTCCGCACATCGAAGGTGCACAGATCATGGTCCGCCTTTGCCGGCGACCGGATCTCCCGCCACATCTGCCCCAGCGGCGAATACACATTGCGCCAGAACCCCGCGCTCGGGCTCATCGGCCCATCGAACCGGTCCCAGTTGATCCAGTAGCACTCGTCGATCGCATCTCCATACACTGGGCAATAGGGGTTGTACCAACCCACCACCCCGGTACGCCACCCCATCCTCTGCGCATCCGCAAAAACCGTATCTTGCCCGGTAATCCGGTCCCACGCCCGGAGCCCATCGCCCTCATGATGCACCCAGAAGCGGTTCTTCAGGCTGTAATGGAAGTCGTCCACCTTCCTGCCCGTAAACAGCGACGGAATAATCTTCACCGTCTTGTATCCCGCCGGCTGCACGTTCGTGAACACCGTACTCACCGCCTTCAAACGATCGAAGTTCGGCATCTGCAGATCCTTAGCCCGCCGCTCATATACCTGCTGATAAGAAAGCTCGTCGAAAAGAATCCAAACCACCCGTTTATGCTCCCGTGGAGGTTGCCCCGCAGTCGCCCACGCCGCCGTCTTCTCATGCGAAGCCGGCTTCCACCCCGCCACCCAAACCAGTTGCCCAATGCTCGATAGCGCAAACAGAGCCATAAACGCACACAGCGCGCTCGACCCGCGCATCGTTCGCCGGTACCAAACGGGAAACCGTAAAAGCAGAGCCAGCAGAATCGCCGCCCACACCACGGTCATCACCGTCACCCATCCTTCAAGCCTCCCCGCCGGAAACAAGCTCTGGCTCCGCTCAATCACATACGGCGGAATCACAATCGCCAGCACCAGCCGCGCCCACCGGTACCAGGGCGTCCGCCTGAGCCCCATCAGCAGCCCAAATAGCACCAGCGTCACAATCAGGATGTCGGTCATCTGCGCCAGGCAGATCTGCGTCAACGCAATCGGCGAATGCATCCGCGCATCCGACCCGCCACCCAGGAACTGCCCATAGTTCGTCACCAGCACCAACGAAGCGATTCCGATGCACTGCGCGAACTTCTTCACAATCAAATACTGCCGCGCAGCCTTAAGCCGCCGTGTATCGGGAAACCTCTTCATCATCGGCGGCGCTAAATCCTCTCAAACAGCAGCAGTATCCGTCCGTTCCCCAGTGTAAGCCGCCGGTCCAGCCGAAAACGACTCACACACGCGCCCATCAGATCTGCTTCGCAGATGCTCCCGTAAAGATCGTCACGCCCACGCATCAGGCTCTGGTACATCGCGTCGCTAGCTGGCACCCACTCCACAACCAGCCATCGCGTCCTCAGCCGATGCACAAGCGCCATGATCTCGGCCAGCGGGATCTGCTCCAGCAGCAGAAGATGGTGAATCACCGCCAGCATCAGCACCGCGTCGAACTTGCGCTCCAACCGCGCCAACAGCCCGCTTGACTCTTCATTCTCCCAGCCCACCGCCGGCGTCGGCCGCGCGATGTCCGCGTGAATCGTCTGAATCGCCAGCCCATCCCCGGCCTTGGACACGCTCATTTGATACAGCCGTTCCGCCGCCGCCTCATCCCGTTCGAGCGCCACCACCTCAGCCCCCGCCTCTGCCGCAAGCACGCTGTACTCCCCGGTATTCGCTCCCACATCGAGTACCCGCGCCGGCTTGATCTCCCCCAGCACCTCCCGCAGCCACGCATTCTTCGCCGCAACCTGCTCCGTCGTATAGTGTGTCAGCGCCCCGCTATACTCACTCCACTCGGACGAGCTCGCGGCCTTCACCGCCCTCCGAGTCCTCGCCCGCAGATCGCCCAGACTCTTCCGCAGCACATGAAGCGCCAGCTCCGGATCCTTCGTCGCCGCTGTCGCCTTCACCGCAGCCCCGTCATTCTTCCGCTCCAGCCACGTCGCCAGTGAGATCGGCCAAAGAGCCGCCCATGAAAGCCTCTGCCCCCACCCCAGCGCCCGATACAAGTCCACCGGCTCATACCCATCTCGCTTGAACATCGTCAACGTCAGCGGCCAGCTTGACATCTGGTGCATCAGCAGCGGGAGCAGGAATGTCCGCACATATTGCCCATACGCAAGCCATGTGGCATCTCCTGGATCCCGCCGCTCAAAGGAAAGAATATCCACCAGCACCGGTCGCGACCCCACGAACAAAACATTGTGCGGCGTCGCATCCTTCAGAATCCATCCTTCGCCCAGCCCCTCTAAACCCAGCCGAAGCGTCAACTCCGCCGCAGCCAGCCACTGCGAAGGGGTCCACTCCCACGGAAAGCTCGGCATTGCAAGCAGAGGATGCACCAGCCGCAGCCCGTCCGGCCCATCCTCAATGGCAGCCGGAACCAGATCGCCACGCTCCTGCATTCGCAAACAGAAAGGCGATGCCAGGAACTCCAGCACCGCCTCTCGCGAAGCCCTATGAATCGTTCGGACTGCCTCTTGCTCTCTTAGCTCCAGCGACCCTGCGGGGTCACGAAACGTAGCCCGCGTTCTCCCTGCAATCATGCAGCGTCAGCGGAATCCGTCTTGTTCGCAGACGAAGACTGGGCCGCCGGGGAGCTCTTCAAGCCAAGCAGCCCACGAAACCGCTTCCGCAGGAAGAACCCGGCAGCCGCCATCGCGGACGCAAACGCCTGCAGCGCAAGCAGACCGGAACCCGGATCGACGTAGCCGTACGCGTTCCGGCTGGTCGCGATGAGGACGAAGAAAATGGTAAACACACCCAGCGAAAAGGAGATCAATCGATGCTTCAACGGAACTTTCACGTCTAAACCGCCCATCCTGCGTTTGCAAGGTATTGAACTCATAGAGACTGCACCTCTTGGAAGTCGAGCATAGAACTTCAGCGCAGAACTTGTCGAAACAGAACTGCATGCCCGACACGTGATCGGCCAAGCTTCCAATCAAAAGAGTAGACGGACGGACTTCTGTGAAAGATGCACACGGCTCTAACTTTCGTGCATCTGCCCCCCAAGACGCGAGACTTCGCGTCTAACCTGGGATGTGAGTAAGTTCATGATTCGGAAGAGTTCTCCGGTGCGCCTCCCTAAATTGGAAACTTTTTCCCGGCTAAAATCATCCACATCAGAGAGAAGCTTACGCTTCATAGCTTTAGCACACCCTTGGGCGCGACCGCCCCATATCTCTCCTCGCACGACGACGCACGAAAGAGTCTTGAATGATCCAGGAAGACGTTAGAGCTTCAGGCCAGACCCAACGGCAGTTAGGCGATGCCTTCGAGGCTCAAAACTCCGTCGACGACGGTCGAGCCCTCGGCTCCCTTTTTGAGCTCCACAACTCGGTCTCACCGGAGGAACGCGAGGCCATCCTTGCAAAGCGCCGCCCGCGCTCCCACACCTGGATCTGGGTGACGGCCCTTATCGTCATACTCGCTGCCGCCCTCCTGCTCTTCCGCTCCCATGACAAACCCGCCGGCGCCTCGGGAGCAAAAGGTGCAAGCCCCGGCAGGCGGAGCAGCAGGAGCTTCAGGCAAAAGCGGTCGCGGACAGAATGGTCCCGCCGCCATTACCGTAGGTCAGACCCAGACGGGCAACATCAATGTCTACGTGGATGCCCTCGGTACCGTCACCCCTACTTACACCACCACCATCTACAGCCAGATCACCGGCAAGGTCCTGCTCCGTTCACTACAAGCGAAGGGCCAGATCGTCCGCAAGGGTCAGCCGCTCGTCGACATCGACCCGCGGCCCTACGAGGCGACGCTCGGGCAGGCCAAAGGCACGCTGCAGCACGACCAGGGCCGTTCTCGCCCAGGCACGCATCGACCTGGAAGCGCTACCAGCGCCGCCTACGCCCGCAACGCGATCGCACAAACAGCACCCTCGATGACCAGGAACAGACCGTCATCCAGGATCGAAGGCACCGTCCAGACCGATGATGGCCACGGTCGCAGTACGATCGAAGTGCAGCTCTCCTACTGCCATATCACCGCGCCCATCTCCGGCCGCGATCGGTCTGCGCCTGGTCGATCCCGGCAACACTGTCTTTTCGGGCACGGGCTCGACCCTCGCCGTCATCACCCAGCTCCAGCCCATTACCGTCGTCTTCAACATCTCTGAAGACGACCTGCCGGGCAAGTCCAGAACCCAGCTGAAGGGCGGACGCGTCCTCGAGGTCGACGCCTTTGACCGTGCCGAACGACAAGCAGATCGAATCCGGCAAGCTCACCTCGCTCGACAACCAGATCGACACCACGACCGGCACGGTCAAGTTCCGCGCCAGCTTCGACAATAAAGGCGGTACCGTCTGTTTCCCCAACCAGTTCGTCAACGCACGCCTGCTCGTCCGCACACTCCAGAACACCGTCCTGGTTCCCACCGCCGCCGTCCAGCACAACGGCACCGCTGCCTTCGTCTACGTGGTCAAGGAAGCCGCAAGGACAAACATGGCCAGGAGGTCGCCGTCCAGCCCATCACCGACACTTTGACCAGCAACGAGAAGGTCAGACGCCGCCCAGGGAAGGCGTGGCGGCGAACACCAGCACTCGCCACCAGCGGCTTTGACCGCCTGGAGAACGGTGCCGAGGTCCAACCGGTCGCCGACGGGGGTGGAAAGGGCGAACAACAGCAAAGCGGCAAAGAAGTCGAGTAACGACAAATCCAGGCAACGGCACGGCTCCAACTCCGGCAGCGGAACCGCACTAGGCGGAAGCACCGCATGAGCCCTTCACGCCCGTTTATCCTCCGGCCGGTCGCTACCGCCCTGCTGATGGTGGCGATCTTCCTCGCCGGAGGCGTCTCCTTACTTTCAGCTGCCCATGTCTGCCCTGCCCGAGGTCGATTACCCGACCATCCAGGTGCTCACCTTCTACCCCGGAGCCAGCCCGGACGTCGTCGCCTCCGCCGTCACCGCCCCCCTCGAGCGCCAGTTCGGCGAGGTCGCCGGACTGAGCCAGATGACCTCCACCAGCGCCGGCGGCGTCGTCCGTCATCGTCATGCAGTTTCAGCTCACGCTGAACATCGACGTCGCCGAGCAGGAGGTCCAGGCCGCCATCAACGCCGGCGCAGAGCTATCTACCCGCCGAACCTGCCGACACCACCGATCTACTCGAAGTCGAACCCCGCCGACGCGCCCGTCCTGACGCTTGCCCTCACCTCGAACGAGATGGCGCTGTCGCAGGTCGAAGACCTTGCCGACACCCGACTCGCCCCCAAGATCTCGCAGATCACAGGCGTCGGACTTGTCAGCATCTCCGGCGGCCAGAAGCCCGCCGTCCGCATGCAGGCCAACCCCACCGCGCTCTCAGGCTCCTACGGCCTCAACCTGGAAGACCTGCGCAACTCCCTCACCGGGTAACTCGCTCAACTCCGCCAAGGGTAACTTCGACGGCCCGCGCAGGACTTCACGATCAACGCCAACGACCAGCTGCTCACCAGCGCCTGACTACAAGACCGTCGTCGTCGCGTACCGCAACGGCGCGCCGGTCATGCTCACTGACGTTGCTCACGTCGTCGATGGCGTCGAAAACAACAACCTCGCCGCCTGGATAAACGCCACGCCCGCCGTCATTCTCAACATCCAGCGCCAGCCGGCGCCAACACCATCCAGGTCGTCAACTCGATCCAGCCGCACTGCTCCCGCAGCTGGAAGCAACCCTCCCCGCAGTCGGTCCACGTGCAGATCATCACGTGATCGCACCGACGGCGATCCGCGCCTCAGTTGAAGATGTTGAGTTCGAGCTGCTGCTCACCATCGCCCTCGTCGTGATGGTCATCTTCCTCTTTCTGCGCTCCATCGCCGGCCACGATCATCCCTCCGGTCGCCGTGCCGCATGTCGCTTGTCGGCACGCTCGGCATCATGTATCTGGCGGGGTACTCCTCAACAACCTCACCATGATGGCCCTCACCATCTCGACCGGCTTCGTCGTCGACGACGCCATCGTCATGATCGAAAACATCTCCCGCTACATCGAAGAGGGCGAGCCAGCCGATGCAGGCGGCGCTCAAGGGCTGCCGAGCAGATCGGCTTCACGATCCTCTCACTCACGGTCTCGCTCATCGCCGTGCTCATTCCCTTGCTCTTCATGGGCGATGTAGCCGGGCGTCTGTTCCGGCAATTCGCGGTGACGCTTGCTGTCACGATTGTGATCTCCGCCTTCGTCTCTCTTACGCTCACGCCCATGATGGCGGCACGCGTACTGCAGATACACCCCACCTGAAGAGCAGGGCTGGTTTTACGAAGTTTCGGAACGCTTTTTCGAAGACGAGTGATTCGGGGTTTATGGCCGCACGCTGCGCTTTGTCTTGCGCTTCCAGACGCTGACGCTGCTTCGATTGCGATGGCGACCCTCGCCCTTACGGCGGTCTTCATGTACATGACGGTGCCGAAGGGCTTCTTCCCGACGCAGGATACGGGAGAGATCCAGGGCATCACACAAGCCTCGCGCAGACACCTCATTCGCTTCGCCATGGCACAACGACAACAGGCGATCGCGAAGGTACTCTCTAGCCGATCCCTGCAGTGCAGAATCCATCGCATCCTTCATAGGAGCCGGATGGTACGAACACGACGCTGAACAGTGGTCGCATCCAGATCGATCTCAAGCCCGTTGAGGATCGCAAGATCACAGCAACCGCAGGTGATCGATCGGCTGAAGCCCAGAGCTGGCGAAGGTAGTCCAGGGAATTAACCTGTACATGCAACCCGTGCAGGACCTCACCGTAGACGACCGCGTCTCCCGCACCGAGTACCAGTACACCCTCGAAGACCCCAACCAGGCCGAGCTCGACTCCACCGCCCAAACCTTCGTCGCCCAGCTCAAAAAGCTACCCCAACTATCCGACGTCGTCACAGACCAGCAGCTCGGAGGCTCTGCCGCCTCGCTCGTCATCGACCGCGCCACCGCCAGCCGCTTCGGCATCACCCCCGAGACCATCGATAACACCCTCTACGACGCCTTTGGCCAGCGCCAGATCAACACCCTCTACACCCAGCTCAACCAGTACCACGTGATCCTCGAAACCGACCCCAAATTCCAACTATCCCCCGAGCGTCTCCGCGACATCTACATCCAGTCCTCCACCACCAGCACCACCTCCGGCCAGACCGCGACCACAACCAGCGGCTCCTCCGCCGGAGCCGGCTCCGGAGCCGCTACAAGCTCCGGCAACGCGACCCTTACCCCCAGCAACACCAACGGTGTCACCGCCGGTTCCTCTGCTACCTCTGCCCTCAGCTCCACCAACGCCACCACTACCGGCGCCCTCTCCACAACTGCCTCGAACGCCCTCACCACCACCTCCACCACCAGCACGGTCGCCTCCGGAGCTACTAGCACCAGCGCCAACACCGCAACCTCCGGCACCACCCGTTCCGGCTCCGGAACCACCACCGCCGCCGGCTCAGCCACTGGCTCCTCTTCCGGCGGAGGCGGCGGCACCACAACCACAACCGCTCAAGCGACCCCAGTCCCCTTGAGCGCCTTCACCCACATCCAGAACTCCAGCGAGAGCCTCTCCATCAACCACCAGGGCCAGTTCCCTGCCGTCACCGTCTCCTTCAACCTCAACAACGGCTACTCCCTCGGCCAGGCCCTCACCGCCATCGACAAGGTCGTCAAGCAAGCCGACTTCCCCAAATCCGTCGTCGCCGACTACCAGGGCACCGCCGCCGCCTTCAAAGGCTCCGAATCCAACGAAGGCCTGCTCATCCTCGCCGCCCTGGTCACGGTGTACATCGTGCTCGGTGTTCTTGTACGAGAGCTATCGTCCATCCCGGTAACAATTCTTTCCACGCTGCCCTCGGCCGGTGTGGGTGCGCTGCTCTGCGCTCAGAACTCTTTCATCTTGATCTCGACATCGTTGCCATCATCGGCATCATTCTGCTCATCGGCATCGTTAAAAAGAACGGCATCATGATGGTCGACTTCGCCCTCGAAGCCGAGCGCCATCACGGCATGAACGCCACGGAAGCCATCTACCAGGCCTCACTCCTGCGCTTCCGGCCCATCATGATGACCACCATGGCCGCCCTGCTCAGTGGTCTCCCACTGGCCTTTGGCACCGGCATCGGCTCCGAACTCCGCAAGCCTCTCGGCGTCGCCATGGTCGGCGGCCTGCTCTTCTCGCAGGTCCTCACCCTCTACACCACACCCGTCATCTACATCTTCTTCGACAATCTCGGAGCCCGTCTCACCGGCAAGCGGCCCACCGACAAGACCATCGAGCAGGGCGAATCCAGGCAGGAAGCCCGCGAGGAGGCGCACGCATGAACCCATCCCGCGTCTTCATCGAACGCCCCATCGCCACCACGCTCCTGACCATCGCCATCGCCATCGCCGGAGCCATCGCCTTCGTCGTCCTGCCCGTCTCGCCGTTGCCTCAAGTCGACTTCCCCACCATCACCGTCGCCGCCTCGCTCCCCGGAGCTAGCCCCGACATCATGGCCTCCTCCATCGCCACCCCGCTCGAGCGACAGTTCGGCCACATCTCCGGCGTTACCGAGATGACCTCGTCCTCCAACATCGGCACCACCAGCATCACCCTCCAGTTCGATCTCTCCCGCAACATCGACGGCGCCGCCCGCGACGTCGAAGCCGGGATCAACGCCGCCCGCTCCTATCTCCCGTCAAACCTCCCCGCCAACCCCACGTACAGAAAGGTGAATCCGGCGGATTCGCCGATCATGGTCCTCGGCATCCAGTCAGACGTCTACGACATCCCCACCCTCTACGACGAAGCCTCCACCGTCGTCGAGCAGCGGGTCTCGCAGATCACCGGCGTAGGCCAGGTCACCGTCGTCGGCGCATCCCTCCCCGCCGTCCGCGTCGAGCTCAACCCCACCCAGCTCGCCAGCTATGGCATCAGCCTTCCCGCCGTGCAGGCCGTCATCGCCGGACAAAACGCCAACATCGCCAAAGGCCAGATCCAGAACGGCCAGACCACCACCGATATCCTCGCCAACGACCAGATCTCCAAAGCCGCCGCCTACCGCCCGCTCGTCGTCGGCTTCCACAACGGCGGAGCCGTCCGCCTCGCCGACGTCGCCGACGTCATCGACTCGCAGCAATCCATCCGCCAGGCCGGCTATCTCAACGGCAAGCCCAGCGTCAACATGCTCATCTTCCGCCAGCCCGGCGCGAATATCATCACCACCGTAGACGGCATCAAGGCCGCCATCCCTGCCCTCCAGGCCACCATCCCCTCCGGCCAGCACATCATTACCATCCTTGACCGCACCCTCACCATCCGCGCCTCGGTCAAGGACATCGAGCGCACCCTTGTCATCTCGGTCATCCTCGTCATCGTCGTCGTCTTTCTCTTCCTGCGGAATCTTCAGGCTACCCTCGTCCCCGCCGTCGCCGTCCCGGTCTCGCTCATCGGCACCTGCGCGATCATGTACCTCTGCGGCTACTCGCTTGACAACCTCTCCCTCATGGCCCTCGCCATCGCCAGCGGCTTCGTCGTGGATGATGCCATCGTCGTCATGGAGAACATCGCTCGCCACCTTGAAGAAGGCCTGACCCCGGTCCAAGCCTCTCTCAAAGGCGCATCCGAGATCGGTTTCACCGTCTTCTCCATCTCTATCTCGCTCATCGCCGTCTTCATCCCGCTCCTCTTCATGGGCGGCATCATCGGACGGCTCTTCCGCGAGTTCGCCGTCACCCTCGCCACCGCCATCCTCGTCTCGATGGTCATCTCCCTCACCACCACGCCATGATGTGCTCCATCGTCCTCAAGCCTGAGTCCGAGATCGAGCACGGCAGTCTCTACCGCTGGTCGGAACGCATGTTCGACAAGCTCGTCAACGGCTACCGCACCACCCTCACCTGGACCCTCGACCACCCCGCCCTCATCCTGCTCGTCTTCGTCTGCACCATCGCCCTCAACGTCTTTCTCATCGCCATCATCCCCACCGGCTTCTTCCCCCAGCAGGACACCGGCGTAATGACCGGCGGCATGCAGGGCCCGCAGGACACCAGCTTCTATGCCATGAGCGCCTCCGTCCGCCAGGCCGTGGACATCATCAAGTCCGACCCCGCAGTCGACAACGTCATGGCCTTCACCGGCGGCCAGGGCGCCACCAATGGAGGCTTCACCTTCATCGCCCTCAAAACCCTGGGCAAGGGCCCCGGCGAGCGCGAAGACTCAGTAGCCACCGTCATCAACCGTCTCCGCCCTAAGCTTGCCCGCGTCCGCGGTGCCCAGACCTTCCTTCAGGCCGTCCAGGACATCCGCATCGGCGGCCGCCAGTCCAGCGCCCAATACCAATACACCATCACCGGCGAAAGCACTGCCGACCTCCTCAAATACGGGCCGCCCCTCCTCTCTGCCCTCCGAAAGGCCCCCGGTTTCCAGGATGCCAACAGCGACCAGCAGAACGACGGTCTCCAGATGCTGCTCAACTACGATCGCCCAACCGCCGCCCGCCTCGGCATGACCCCGCAGCTCATCGACTCCTCCCTCTACGACGCCTTCGGTCAGGCCGAGGTCTCCACCATCTACACCCAGCTCAACCAGTACTACGTCGTCATGGAGGTCGCTCCCAAGTACTGGCAGTCGCCGGCGGCCTCAAGGACATCTACCTCATCCAGAACTCCGGAGGCGGAGCCATTCCGCTGGACGCCGTAGCCAGCTACCAGCCCAGCACCTCGCCCCTCGCCGTCAATCACACCGGCCTCTTCCCCTCGGTCACGGTCAACTTCAATCTCGGCCCCGGCGTCTCCCTCGGCCAGGCTACCCAGGAGATCGCCGGCATCCAGAAGAAGCTCAACTTCCCCGACTCTGTCCGCGGTCAATTCGCCGGAACCCTTCAGGCCTTCCAGGCCTCGCTCTCGAGCGAGAAATACCTCATCATCGCCGCGATCGCCGCCGTTTACATCGTCTTAGGCGTCCTCTACGAGTCTCTCGTCCACCCCATCACCATCCTCTCCACCCTCCCCAGCGCCTCGGTTGGAGCCATGATTGCCCTCATCCTCACCAACACCGAGCTCGACGTGATGAGCATCATCGGGATCATCCTGCTCATCGGTATTGTTAAAAAGAACGCCATTATGATGATCGACTTCGCCCTCAACGCCGAGCGCAACGAAGGCAAGAACACCCGCGACTCCATCTTTGAGGCCTCCACGCTCCGCTTCCGGCCCATCCTCATGACAACCATGGCCGCCCTCTTCGGAGCCGTCCCGCTCGCCATCGGCACCGGCATGGGCTCAGAGCTTCGCCGGCCCCTCGGCATCTCCATCATCGGCGGCCTCATCGTCAGCCAGGTCCTCACCCTTTACACCACCCCGGTCATCTATCTCTTCATGGACAACCTCCGCCTCAAGGTCCAGGGCGACAAAAACGCCCGCCTCTTCACCAGGCGCGCCGATCACGCCCCGCAGGAGACCCACGTCCATGCCTAACTTCTCGGTCGCGACTCCCGAATCCCGCGTCAGTCCCCGGATTGTTTGTCATTCCTGAAGGGAATCTCCGTCTGCTGCCTTTGCACCTGCCGTTGCCTTTGCACTTGCCATTGCCTTTGCTTCTAGGTACCCCAAGGCTTCAGCCTCAGATATCTCAGCCCCGCCACCAATCCGTGCTTCAGCCCCTGGGGTTTGCCGTTCTATCCCAGCCACTTTCCCGTCAGGACCCAGCATGACCAAGCCCGTTCTCACCCTCCTCGCCCTCACAACGATCCTCACCGGCTGCCGCGTAGGCCCCAAATACCTCCAGCCAGCCGTCCCCCGCCCCGCCCGCCTACAAAGAATCCACTCCCGCCGCCTACTCCACCGCAAACGGCGGAACCTGGCAGCCCGCGAGACCCCAAGACGCCGCCCTCAAGGGCAAATGGTGGGAGGCCTTCAACGAGCCCGAGCTCAACTCCCTTGAAGACCAGCTCGACATCAACAACCAGAACATCGCACAGTACTTCCAGAACTTTATGGCGGCCCGCGCCCAAATCGGCCAGGCTAAGTCCCAGCTCTATCCGACCCTCACAACCGCCCCCGCCTATACCCGTACCAAATCCCCGGGAACCCTCCGGGGCGTAGGAGTTACCAGCTCTGCTGGAACCGGCACAACGGGCACGGGAACGGGCACCGGCACAGGAACCAGCGGAACCACCACCACCACCTCCAGCGGAACCACCGCCACAGACCTTTCGCTCCCCTTCGACGTCACCTGGGAGCCCGACCTCTGGGGCAAAATCCGCAATACCATCCGCGAGTATCAGTACGCCACCCAGGTCTCCGCCGCCGACCTCGAAAACGAGCGCCTCACCGAGCAAGCCGCCCTCGCCGAGTTCTACTTCGAACTCCGCGGCCAGGATGCCCTGCAAGACCTCTACAACCGCACCATCGAAGCCGACCAGAAGTCCCTGGACCTCACCAAAGCCCTCGTCGAAACCGGAATCGACAGCCCCGAAGCCGTCGCCCAGGCCGAAGTCACTCTCGAAAACGCCCAGGAGGCTGGCACCGGCATCGCCACCAACCGCGCCATCTACGAGCACGCCATCGCCACCCTCATCGGCAAGCCGGCTTCTGACTTCTCGCTCCCAGTCAAGCCCCTCACCACGCCGGTCCCAGCCATTCCCATCGGCGTTCCGTCCGAACTCTTAGAGCGGCGTCCCGACATCGCCGCCGCCGAACGCACCATGGCGGAGGCAAATGCCCTCATCGGAGTCGAAAAGGCCGCCTACTATCCCACCCTCTCGCTCAGCGGCTCCGGCGGTCTCGAGTCCTCCCACATCTCCAGCCTCTTCTCGGTCCCCCGCCTTCTTCTGGTCCCTCGGCGCCTCCGCCTCGGAGACCATCTTCGACGCCGGTCTCCGCAAAGCCACCGTCGCCCAGTACACCGCACAGTTCAACGCAGACGTCGCCCTCTACCGCGAAACCGTCCTCACCGCCTTCCAGCAGGTCGAGGATTACATCGCCACCCTCCGCGTCACCAGCACCCAGATCACCCAGCAGCAGGCCGCCGTCGCCTCCGCTCAGCGCTACTTGGACATTGCGACTGCCCGCTACCAGACCGGCCTTGACCCATACCTCGACGTCATCACCGCCCAGAATACCCTGCTCTCGGACCAGCAAACCCAGGTCACCCTCCGCACCAGCGAGATGACCGCCGCCGTCGAGCTCATCCAGGCCCTTGGAGGGGGTTGGAACCTCTCACAGCTCCCCGCCGCCGCCCGGGTCAGCACCCCGGCAGCCGCCACCCAGGTCTCCAACACACCCTAAGCCCTACTAATTCGTCCGGTGGGTCATGATGATAACAAGTCCTATGTTATGAAGACTTTAGGAGCAAAAAGGCTTAAAAACTGGACTTTTCGCCTCCAAGTCCGGACCTAACTTCAATGTCTTGAAGACTTTACGCACTTTACTACCGGGGTGGGGGGACCTGCGCAGCCCCTCTACGAGCCTCAGCCAGCAACGCCAGACTCGGATCTGCATCCCGCCACAAAGCGAGAAACTGCCGATAAGCCGCCGCGCTGTTCACCAGATCCCCGGTCAGCGCGAAGGCCCGGGCTACCCCAATCTGCGCCGCCGGATACACATCCGAGCCTTCAATTAAGCTCATTCCCCGGTGACTCAGCACCGTCTGAAAGTCCACAATCCCGATCTCGGTCTGATGCAAAGCTACATGCGCCCGCCCCCGCAGATACGGTGTGATCGAGACCAGATCATACTGGCGGATCGGTCGAAGCTCCTCAAGAGCCGTCGCCGGATCGTTCGCATCCAACGCCAGCGCGGCCTTCAGGTCCGCAACCATGTATCCGTTGACGCCCGTGCCCTGTGGATACACCCGCTGTAGCTCGTCGATGGCATTCCGCCCTGCCGTCCGGTCCCCGCACAGTGCCCCAGCCATTCCCGTATCGAACGTAGCCTGCATCCCGCGCGGCTCACCCATCGCCTCATGGGTCAGTGCCAAAGCCTTCCCACACTCCCCCACCAGTGCGCGGTCCAGTGCTCCCACCCCCAGAAATGATCCCGCACCCGACTCCAGCCCCTTCACCTTCCCCATCGCCGCCGCCTCGCGCCGCCACAGCACGAGACCCTCCTCAAGCCGCCCTGAGTTATCCAGGATCAATCCATACTCCCACCCCGATCCGCTCACCCGCTGACCCTCCAGGTACCCCGCGAGCAACCCGATCTGTCCCTTATCCCCCACCCCCCCATACCGCTCCAACCCAATCAGCGACACCGCCACAGCGTCATGAGCCCCGACCCCTCCACCCTGCTCCACAGCAGACTGCCCCGTCTGCAGCGCCTCGGTCAGTTTGCCTTGCAGTTGAAGTACCCGCGCCAGATCCAGAAGCGCCTCCGAGTCGTGCGGATTGGTTGCGATCAGCTTGCGAATGACAGCCGCCGCCCGTGTGTAGTTGCCGCTCGCATCAAGTTCGTACTTGTATTGAGCGATGGTCCTTGTCCGCTCGGAGGCCGTATCGGCAGCAGCCAGCGCCCGTCGAGCCGCCTCACCCGCCGCGACCTCAGCCCGGTAGCCCTCGAACAGACTTACCAGACGGAGCTGTGCTTGTATAAAGTGCGGATCCAACTCGGCAGCCTGTTTATAAAAGCCAAGCGCCTCAAGAACCTGGCCGCCCGCAATGGAAGCGTCTCCCTGAGCACAGCGATGCAGGGCCTCCAGGTTCCCCGTAGCCTCTTGGATGAGCCCTTGGTGTGTCGCATTGATGGAGTCGGCGTCCTCGCCGGCGGCTGTCCGTACATCATCCGCTAGCCGATCGATCGTGTTCGGGATCTGTTGAAGGCTTGCAGACTGCTCTTCAAAACTCCCAAGCACATCATTGCTCGCGACGCTCATCAGGTCCAGGTGGAAAGTGTACTTCGGCGCTTCACCATGCAGACGACTGTCCTTGACCCCGCCATCCACGATACTCCCGTAAAGATAGGTCTTCGCTCCTGCCTTGGCGGCGGCGGCTCTGGCCCGGATCGCATTGACGCCATCCTCTTCCCCGTTGACGCGAAGCGCAGCCTCGTATCTACTCCTCCCGATCATCTTGAGATAAGGAGACTGTGCCAGCGCAATCTCCAGACCTTCAGCGATCGTCCCATCCAACGTAGCGTCGCCGGTACGGTTCTCCACGGAGGTCAGAACCATCGTGTCGTGTTCTCCTAAAAGACTCGTCCCGATGTGCCCCCGATTTACAAACAGGATGATCCCCAACCCTGCAATCAGCAGGCCCCCCCCGGCGCCCATCCAGGGCCAGGCACCCCGCCGCGCTTTCGTTCGGCGTGCCGGAGCCTCTTCCTCTGTAAGCCTCTGAAAGATGTCCTCATCTGGAGCGATACTTTCGGCCTTGATAGCGGCCAGGTGAAGCAACTCCGGATCGACAGCATCAGGCTCCCGCACTCCACTGATCCGATCCATGTCAGTAACTTCCGGAAAGACGCTTGCCGCGCCCACCACAGCTTCCACAGGAATCGGACCTGTCGTTGCGACTTCACTCTCCGGGGAAACGTCTTGCACCTTACGGGAATCCGTAGCCCGGCGGCTTGGCAGGTTGAAGATCTCATCTGGATCGGGATGGTAACGATCCCGTGGCGGCCGTGAGAGCCGGCGGTCAAGCAAGGTCTCGACCGAACGTTCGCCGTCTCCGGAAGCCTCCCGCCCAGACGTATCCGACGCTTGAACGAGCGGACGCAGCACCTGTGCCTCCCCCGATTCCTCCAATCCGCCCGCCGTCACCTCTCCAGCTTGCCGCGCCGCGTTCATACTTGGCTCAGCCCGCCGCCCGGCTAAGCGTCTCTCCCGCGCAACTGGATCTTGAGCCCGCACAAGAGGCACGGTCGCCATCGCCTTGCGCAACCACTTGCCGCCGGTCGGACGCTCGGTCAGGTCAGCAAGAGCCTGCTCCAACTCTCCTGCTGTCTGATAGCGAGCTGTCCTCTCCTTAGCCATCAGCTTCAGAATGATCTTCTCCAGATCGCGCGGCACGGCATCGTTCCAGTCGCGCACCGGCTCAGGCGGATGATTCAGCAGCTTCACAAAGACCAGCGCGCTGGTCGCCCCATGGAACGGAGTCTGCTTCGTCGCCATCTCGTACATCACGACGCCCAACGAGAACAGGTCCGATCGCGAGTCCAGACTCTCTCCCCGAGCCTGCTCAGGAGACATGTACGCTAGCGTCCCGACAGCAGCCCCGGCTGTCGTAAGGTCGAGGTGCCTCCCGCGAACCCCGAGTGGACCCCCTTCAAACTTCGCCAGCCCGAAGTCAAGCACCTTCGCCTGAAGCTTTCCGCCACCCCGGTCCAGCAGAAAGATATTCGCCGGCTTTACATCCCGATGCACAACCCCCTTCGCGTGGGCCGCACCCAGTGCATCGGCAACGTCTTTGGTGATCGAGATCACCTGTTCAACCTGGATGGTACTTCGTTGAATCCGATCCTTAAGAGTCTCGCCTTGCAGCAGCTCCATCACAAGGTAAGGATCGCCATTCTGCTCGCCGATATCGAAGACCGTGCAAATATTCGGATGGTTGAGGGCAGAGGCCGCCCGCGCCTCGCGCAGGAAACGCTCACGCATCCCGGGCATAGCAAACTCATTGTGCAGGAGTTTGATGGCTACTTCCCGGTGAAGGCGCGCGTCCCACGCCTTATAGACGTGACCCATGCCACCGCCGCCTAGAAGCGTCTGAATCTCATACGGCCCGAACCTCCGGCCTGCCTCCGGAATCATCCTCTCCGCTCACCTTCCCGTTGATGATGTTCTTTCCATCTGCAAAACTGCGCTGGATCGGTCGCTTAAACCTTACCGCATTGGCCGATAATACTCCCGATTTCTATCAGCTCAGGCAGATTGCAGGAACCGAACAATACCCTGCACCCTTGCCGGCAAGCGAACGGTATACTCGCCTTGGAATCAACTTCTCGGAGCTTTTTCGCAGATGCCGGTCTTCCACGTTCAAGAGAACCCCTCCTCTCCGGCAACGCGAGGGATAGCCTCAGTCCTGAGTCGCATCTGCCTGGTATTGGAACGATCTCCATGGCTTGGCTTTCCGCTCATCATCCTGGTCTATCTCCCCTACGCTCTGGAGACCTCGCGACATCGACCCCTCTGGCATGACGAGCTGTTTACCTTCTGGATCGCTCAGGCACCCACCCTGGCCACCATGTGGACCGACCTTCGCACCCTGGACCTGAACCCTCCCTTGGTTTACGTTCTCACTCGTCTAAGCTTTTACTGGTTTGGCGTCAGTACGCTGACTACGCGGCTTCCGGAGATCTTTGGTCTTCTGATCGCCCTCCTCGCGATCTTTCAATTCGTGCGCACTCGCCTGGGCACCGTCTTTGGTCTGTTTACAGTGACGCTGCTGATTGGCAGCGACATCTCGGAACTCGGGGTCGATGCCCGGCCTTACTCGCTCGTACTGGGCTTCCTTGCTCTGGCACTCGTATCCTGGCAAAGCGTCACCATCAGCGGCCAGACAGGTCGGAACAGACTGATTGCCATCCCGCTCATCTTTCTTGCTGTGGCCGGCATGCTCCTGAGCCACATCTTCGCCCTTCTGGCGGTTGCAGCTTTGGGCATCGCGGAGATCGGCCGCCAGTTCCGCAACAGAAAGTTGGATCTGCCAATCCTGATGGCGCTTGCACTGCCGCTCGCAGCAGTCATTACGTACCTGCCGATGCTGCGCAATCACAGCGCCTCCATCTTCCCTCAAGACTTCCAACCAACGATCAAGACAATTTTCATCTTCTACATCGTCTCCATAGCGCGAGAGCTCATTGCCATTTGCCTTGCAGCAGCATGCGCTCTCGTCTTCCTTCGACTGGGGCTTCTGTGTCCAGCGCCTCCGCTCAGAGGTCCCCGCTGGTTCTTTACCCTGCCCGAGTGGTGGTTGATCATCGGGCTCATGGTTGCGCCGCTCTTGCTTTTGATGGAGCTCATCATCACGCACGGAGCCTTCTTCTCTCGCTACGGAGCCATCGAAAGCGTTGGCGTGGCCCTGATCGCAACCGCCATACTGGCACGCTGGACGATACGGAACGGCCACCCAGATGGTCGCGCCGCGCTCCTTGGCTGCCTGGTCGCGCTTGCAATGTCAGGCGCATGGACGGCGTTACCAAGGCAACTCGCCCATCACACGCTCATCCCCACAGCACACAACTCTGAACCCGTCCTAAAAGCATGCCAAGCTTGCGCACAAACAGAATCACTCGATCCATCAATTCCCCTCGTAGATGCCAGCGGCCTCACGTTTGTCGAGATGAACCATAGGGAAGACGCGTTGACCCTGTCGCGCCTGTTTTATCTCACAGACCCTTCAGCCAGCAAGACCATCGCCCACGCAAACATCTTCGAGCAGGAGGCCCAAGTCGCCCAGGCCTTTCACTTCGCCGCCCGGGTCGAGCCGTATGCCGTCTTCCTGGCACACCATACTCACTTTTTTGTATTCGGCACCTACGACTACCCTGAAGATTGGCTCCTGCGCAAACTTATAGCCGATCATGCAGACATCCGCGTCGTGAGCCGAACGTTCGACGACTACCGAAACACTGAACTTTATGAGGTACGAATTGCCCCTGAATCAAAGTAGCTTTGCCCATCAGGTACTGATGTTCGATGCGGACGACACTCTCTGGGAGAACAACATCTACTTCGAACAGGCGATCGCCACGTTCATCTCGTACCTCGATCACCAGGTGCACACCATTGAACAGGTTCGGGAGCACCTGAACCATTGCGAACGTCTCACCACCGCTCAACACGGCTATGGCCTTGGCAGCTTTCGGCTGTCGCTCATCCGCTGCTTTGAGGACCTCACCTCCCGCCCCGTGACGCCGCAGCAGCACGATCAGATCGTCTCCTTCGTCGAAACGATCGCGGATCAGGAAATAAAGGTTCTCCCTCACGTAGAAGAGACACTGCAGCAGCTCGCGCAGCGCCACACGTTGTTCCTTGTCACGAAAGGCGATCCGGCAGAACAATTGCAAAAGCTCGATCGCTCTCATCTGGCCTCCTGCTTCCAAACCGTTGAGGTCCTGATGGAGAAAAATGAAGCCGCCTACCGGACGCTTGCGCGCACCCACAACCTTGCAACGGAGAGTACCTGGATGATCGGCAATAGCCCGAAATCGGACGTAAACCCCGCGTTAGCGGCAGGTATAAACGCAGTCTTCCTGCCACATGATTTCACCTGGATCCTCGAACACGAGTCGGTGTCCTCGCCGCAACGGGGCAGGCATCTGCTGCAACTCAAAAGTATCAATGAACTGCTCACCTACTTCTAGGTTTTGGAAGATCTGCTTCCAGTGATACACTTCTCAAGGATGGACCGCACATCTTGATGGTGGACAGGGCGAGAGCGCGGAGGTGGCGAAATTGGCAGACGCACTAGCTTGAGGTGCTAGCGCCGCAAGGCATAGGGGTTCAAGTCCCCTCCTCCGCACCAATCCTAGAATCAGGTACTTACAAACGGCCAGCCCATCCGGGTTGGCCGTTCGATTTTGCGGCTGTCACGGCTTTTGTCATGGTTGCGAAATTGTCCTGACTTCGCAGGTACATCTATTCGCGGCAGCGTTCGCTCAGGATGAGCGTTTCCGCAGGTCAGAACACCTTCAATGCACACTCTTTCGCCACTAATTTACGTCGTGCCAGTCCAAGACGACTTTTCCGGAGTTGCCGCTGCGCATGGCGTCGAAGCCTTGCTCATAGTCTCGCCAGTTGAGCCGGTGGGTGATTACCGGAGCGATGTCGAGGCCGGATTCGAGCATGACCGTCATCTTGTACCAGGTTTCGTACATTTCCCGGCCGTAGATGCCGCGGAGGGTGAGCTGGTTGAAGATGACCTGATTCCAGTTGATGGCGATCTCCTGAGACGGGATGCCGAGCATGGAGATCTTGCCGCCATGGCTCATGTTCGCGATCATGTCGCGGAAGGCGCTGGGGTTGCCGGACACTTCGAGGCCTACGTCGAATCCTTCATGCATGTTGAGGCTGGATTGGACCTCGGCGAGGGTGGTTTCGAGGGGGTTGACCGCTAACGTGACGCCTAGTTTTTCCGCAAGGCCGCGGCGGTAGGGATTGGGGTCCGAGATGACGACGTGGCGGGCTCCGGCGTGCTTGGCGACGGCCGCGGCCATGATGCCGATGGGGCCGGCTCCGGTGACGAGGACGTCTTCGCCGAGGACGGGAAAGGCGAGAGCGGTGTGGACGGCGTTGCCGAAGGGGTCGAAGATGGCGGCGACCTCCGGGGCGATGCCGGAGGCGTGATGCCAGATGTTGGACATGGGGAGGACAACGAACTCGGCGAAGGCTCCGTTACAGTTGACGCCGACGCCTTTGGTAAAGGCGCAGAGATGGCGGCGGCCGGCGAGGCAGTTGCGGCAGCGGCCGCAGACGACGTGGCCTTCGCCGGAGACGAGCTGGCCGGGCTGGACGTCGGGGACGTTGGCTCCGACGGCGACGACCTCGCCGACGAACTCATGGCCGATGACAAGCCCAGGAGGAATGGTGGCGCTGGCCCAGGCGTCCCAGTCGTAGATGTGGAGGTCCGTGCCACAGATTCCGGTGTAGAGGACGCGGATCTTGACGTCGTTGATGCCGAGCTCGGGCTCGGGAACGTCTTCCAGCCAGAGGCCGGGTTTTGCATGCGTTTTGACGAGTGCCTTCAAGAGAGAACCTTCGTTTCCGGGTCTGCCAAAATGGCAGGCCGCCCATGGACGATTGTACTTGGGTTGGGTTGCGGGATGGCTGGTCTGCGGTAGTTGTGGGTGAGGTTTGCAAGCGATGCGCGTGAGAAAGTTGGCGGCGGCGCTGGGCGGTAAGCGTGCGGTAGGGCTGTTTAGTGTTAAGGAAAGAATGGACAGTGAGGAGTGCAAATGCGAGGACAACGACAGAAGCAGGTTCTTCGCTTGCTCAGAACGACAAGCAAAGAGGCAGCGTGACAAGCGAAGGACAGCGGGGGCGAACGGGAGCCTAGTTCCGGCGGGTGACGGTGAGGGGAACGGCGCCTTTTGGGCGGAGGGAGACGGATGGGGCGATGGGGATGGTGTTCCCTGCTCCGGGCCCGGATGCGGGTGGAGTGAAGCGCCAGTGCTGAGCCATGGTGGCCAACGCTAAGACGCCTTCCATCCAGGCGAGGCCTTCGCCGATGCACTGGCGGCCCCCGGCCCCGAAGGGGAAGTAGGCGAATTTGGGGCGGGTGATCTTCGCTTCGGGGGTGAAGCGCGCAGGGTTGAAGCGGTTGGGGTCGGGCCAGAAGCGGGGGTCGCGGTGAACGGCGTACTGCGGGGCTACCAGGATGGCGCCTTTGGGGATGGGGAGGCCGTTGAGTTCGTAGGGTTGGGCGGCGGTACGTGCGGTGACCCAGACGGGTGGGTAGAGGCGAAGAGCTTCGGCGAAGATGCGTTCGGCGCGCGGCAGATTCGGGTAGTCGGCGGCGGTGGGGGTTCGGCCTTGGAGGGTGGCTCGGGTTTCTTCGGCGAGAAGGTCTTGTTCTTCGGGATGATGGGCCAGGAGCCAGAGGGCGAAGGTGAGTGCGTTGGCGGTGGTCTCGTGACCGGCGAGGAGGATGGTGAGGCATTCGTCGCGTACCTGGGTGTCGGTCATCCGGGCTTCTTCATCTTCAGACGCTTGATCTTCAGAAGACAGGAGCATGCTGAGGAGGTCGCCCCGATCGGTGGGGTCGGCGCGGCGTTCGGCAATCATGTGGTAGATGAGGGTGTCGAGCTGGACGCGGCCTTTGCGGATGTTGCGCATGGCGGGGATGGGCAGGCGCTGGATGAGCTCGGGAAACGGGAGAAAGGCGATGGGCAGGAAGCCCTGGAAGGAGTCGACGGCGGCGGAGATGCTTTCGACTTCGGAGTCGACGTCCGTGTCGAAGAGGGTTTTGCCGACGATGCGTAAGGCGAGGAGGAGCATCTCGGGGCGGAGGTCCAGGGTGGCGCCGGAGCTCCATTGGGCGGACATGCGAGCGGTGTAGCTGGCGATGACTTCTCCGTAGGCCGCGATGCGCTGGCGATGGAAGGCGGGGGCGGCAAGGCGGCGCTGGCGCATGTGCAGGGGTTCTTCACTGGTGAGGAGGCCGTTGCCGAGGACGGCGCGTCCGCGCTGCATGACGAGGTTGCGATGGTGGCTGGGGGCGTCGTTGACGAGGAGCTGCTGGATGAGGTCCGGGTGGTTGAACTGGAAGACCTGGCGGCCGAGAGCGCGGTAGAAGACGAGGTCGCCGTAACGCTGTGCGTTGGTGAGGAGGAAGGTGGCCGCGTTTTCGCGGAAGAGCTCGCCGGAGCGGAGACGGGGCCAGAAGGATGGGCCCTGGGGGATGCGCGGGATGCGGGTGCCGGGTCGCCAGCGGATGTCTGGTGCGGGTGTGCTGGGGTCCGGCATGAGGTGAGTGTAGCCGGATCAGCGGGGCTTGAGCCCGAGGGCGCGGAGGACGTTTTGATCGACGACCGTGCCGGAGGAGGATTTGGTGACCAGGGCGAAGCCGCCTTCGTAGTCCCACATGGCCCAGCCGATGTGTTTGGACTCAAGCGCGTTACGCATGTCGCTGATCCAGGTGGCGCGGGCGGTGGGATCTGCATACTGAGCGTAGGCGCCGAACTCTCCGCAGTAGAGCGGGACGTTGCGCTGGGCGGCCCAGGCGGCGGTGGCGGCGATCTCCGAGCCGATGCGGGCGGCGTCCCAGCGATCCCATCCGAAGCGCTGGACCCAGAGGCGGACGCGCTCGTCGGGCTCCTGGCCGAGGATGGACTGAACTTTCTCGGGTGTCGACGGGTACGGGACGTTGCGAAGGAAGACCCAGCCCTGCGTGCCCCAGTTCGCGCCCTGATGGGTGAACCACATGGGGTTGTAGTCGTGGAAGGTGTAGATGACGTTTTCGTCGCGGACGGGCTCGAGCGCGAGGAGGCTGTCGACGGAGCTGTAGTTGGAGGCGGTGGCGAGGATGGTGTGGCGCGGGGCTACGGCGCGGATGCGGACGACGGTGCGGGCCTGGATGCCTTGCCAGCGGTAGAGGTCGTCGAGTGTGGGCTCGTTGAGGACCTCGAAGAAGACCTTTTCGGGGTCGGTGCCGGCGAAGTGGCTGGCCAAGGCAGTCCAGAAGGCCTGGAAGCGGGCGGTGGGGTCGTCGCCGGAGGTGAGGGATTGCTTGAAGGGCTGCTCGGGGTGGATATCGAGGATGACGTTGAGATTGGCGGCGGTGAGCTCCTGGACGGTGCGGTCCAGGCGGGCTAGCGAGGTCGGGTTGAGCGCTCCGGATTGAGGGTCGGCGATGAGGGGTTCAGGGTCGATGGGGAGGCGGACGTGGTCGAAGCCGAGGCTCTTGATGAGCTGCATGTCGGCTGAGGTGACGTAGCTGTCCATGCGGGCGGGCGAGAAGTCGTGGGTCTGGGAGTACCAGCCGCTGAGATTGATGCCTCGGCGGAGATGGTCCAGGCGGTGGAAGGCGAGAGTGCTGCCCGGTTGGGCTTGGGCGGTGGCGATGAGCATGAGGAGGGTGAGGAGGCGCTTGATCAACGGCGGCTACTCTTCGAACCCGCGGTTCCAGCGGCTGATGACGCGGGTGGTGCGCTCCCAGCCAAGGACGGAGAGGCTTCCGGTGCCGAGGCCGAAGAGCTCGCCGCCTTTGGCGGGGAGGCTGATCCAGCGGGCGGCGAGAATGCGGAGAATGTGGGCGTGGGCGAAGAGGGCTACTTTGCCTTTGTCGGGAACGCCGTCCAGGGCTTTGGCGATCACGGCGTCGGCACGCTCGCCGACGTGCTCGACGGGCTCGCCGCCGACGATGGGACGGGTCCAGACGCTCCATTCGGGGTCGTTATACTTTTCACGCATCTCCTTGGTGGTTTTGCCTTCGCTTTCGCCGTAGTCCCAC
Organism: uncultured Granulicella sp.; assembly: GCA_964282815.2. Classification (GTDB taxonomy): domain Bacteria; phylum Acidobacteriota; class Terriglobia; order Terriglobales; family Acidobacteriaceae; genus Edaphobacter. The sequence goes on along the minus strand of CBDIOH010000006.1, from coordinate 207,616 downwards.
TCGCGGAGGCCTTCTTCGACGACCATCTGGTCCCCGAAACCGGCGATGCGGCAGGTCTCCTGGGCGCGGGCCATGGGGCTGGCGAAGACCTTGGCGAATTGCGTGTTCTTGAGGAAGGTTTGAAGCTCGACGGCGCGTTGGCGGCCGTGGTCGGTGAGGGGGATGTCGGTTCTGCTGGTGTGGGCGCCGCTGAGGCTCCACTCGGTTTCGCCGTGCCGGACCAGCCAGAGTTCTACGCCCATCTCCGTTCTCCTTGCGCTCCGTAAGGGGGTCGCCCAGAGAGTTTATCCTGTGAAGATGGAATTTCAGCTGACTACTTCGTATAAACCGCAGGGCGATCAGCCGCGGGCGATCGGCGAGCTGGTGGCGGGACTGGCCGCGGGGGAGAAGGACCAGGTGCTGCTGGGGGTGACCGGATCTGGCAAGACCTTCACGATGGCGAAGGTAATTGAAGAGGTGCAGCGGCCTGCGCTGATCCTGGCGCACAACAAGACGCTGGCGGCGCAGCTATATCACGAGTTCAAGCAGTTCTTCCCGAACAATGCTGTCGAGTATTTTGTGTCTTACTACGATTATTATCAGCCGGAGGCTTATATTCCTTCAGGCGATCTGTTCATTGAGAAGGAAGCTACGATTAATGAAGAGCTGGATAAGTTGCGGCTTAGCGCTACGCGTAGTTTATTCGAGCGGCGGGACGCAATTATTGTAAGTTCGGTGAGTTGTATCTATGGCCTGGGGTCGCCGGAGGCTTACTACGGGATGTTGCTGCTGCTTGAAAAAGGGCAGAAGATCCGGCGCGAGGATATTACGAAGCGGCTGGTCGAGATCTTGTATGAGCGCAATGATGTGGACTTTCGGCGCGGGACGTTTCGGGTGCGCGGGGACATCATTGAGGTGTATCCGACGTATGACGAAAATGCTTACAGGATTGAGCTTTTCGGCGACGAGATCGATGGGCTTTCGCAGATCGATACGCTGTTTGGGACGGTGAAGCAGAAGTATGCGCGGCTGCCTATTTATCCGAAGTCGCACTATGTGGTGCAGCCGGAGCGGAAGAAGACGGCTTCGGATTCGATCCTGGCGGAGATGGAGTGGTGGGAGAAAGAGTTAGAGGTTCAGGGGCGATTAGTTGAGTCGCAAAGAATTCACCAGCGGACTCGGTTTGACTTAGAGATGATCAAGTCCGTGGGTTACTGTCATGGGATTGAGAACTACTCGCGACACTTCTCCGGGCGGTTGCCGGGTGAGCCTCCACCTACTTTGCTCGATTACTTTCCGCGGGACTATTTACTGTTTATCGATGAGTCGCATGTCACGGTTCCGCAGCTTCATGGGATGTGGCATGGGGACCGGTCGCGAAAGCAGAATCTGGTGGATTACGGCTTTCGGCTGCCTTCCGCGATGGACAACCGGCCGTTAAAGTTCGATGAGTTCGAGGGGCGCACAGGGCAAATTATCTATGTTTCGGCTACGCCGGGGCCTTATGAGCTGACGAAGTCCGCTGGTGTGGTGGTGGAGCAGATTATTCGGCCTACCGGGCTGGTGGATCCGCAGATCGAGATTCGGCCGGTGAAGGGGCAGATCGATGATCTGCTGGCAGAGATACGGGATCGGACCGCGAAAGATCAGCGGGTGCTGGTGACGACGCTGACCAAGCGGATGAGCGAGGATCTGGCGAACTACTATTCTGAGGTGGGGGTAAGGTGCCGGTACATGCACTCGGAGATTGAGACGCTGGAGCGGATTCGGCTGCTGCGCGATCTGCGCAAGGGCGAGTATGACGTGCTGATCGGGATCAACCTGCTGCGCGAGGGGCTGGACCTGCCGGAGGTTTCGCTCGTAGCGATCCTGGATGCGGATAAGGAAGGGTTTCTGCGGTCGCAGGGGTCGCTGATCCAGACGATTGGACGGGCGGCGCGGCATCTCGAAGGCCGGGCGATTTTGTATGCGGACAAGATGACGGACTCGATGCAGAGGGCGATCGACGAGACGGACCGGCGCCGGACCAAGCAGGAGAGCTACAACGAGGAGAATGGCATTACGCCGAGGACGGTGATCCGGTCGATCGACGACTCACTGGCGGTGATCCTGAAGGCGGATTACGTTGACCTGACGGCCGAGGCCGATGAGATCCCGGAGTTTGGCACGCAGGCGGAGCTGGATGCGCACATTGGAAAGCTTGAGTCCGATATGCGGGAGGCTGCAAAGAAGTTTGAGTTTGAAAAGGCGGCGAAGCTCCGGGATGCGGTGCGGGAGCTTCGCAGTAAGGAGTTTCTGTTTAGCTGACGGGGGCTAAGGGCGATGGTAGTAGGCCTTGTCGTAGCCGCGGAGATAGGCGTTGCGGAAGGTGTTGACGTAGGTGCCGAGGGGGCCAAGGTTGGGATCGTAGCCGGGCGCGTTGCGGAAGGCCGGCGTGCGCTGTGCGGAGAACGGCCGTCCGTAGTAGGAGTCGCGATTGCCGTCGTCCAGGCCCATGCGGAAGCCGTTGCGGCTGGCCAAGTCGAGGTCGGCGGGGGGTGGGGCGTAGGCTACCGGCGGCGCGGGTGCGTATGCGGGGGCGTAGTAGATGGGGTGGCCGCAGCCTGCGAGAGTGAGGGATGCAGCGACGGCAGCGGTGCAGGTGGCGATGCGGAGGAGACGATTCATGGTGTGATCCTTTCTGGCCGCGCTGGTGCGAGGCGGCGGACTCGCCTTCTTCTAACGCGGGTTTCCGGCCAGAGTTGTGAAGGGCAGGTGTTGATTTGTCTGGGGCAGACCTCTGAGAGGGGTGATCGGGCGTCCTATCTAGGGTCAACAACTCTAGGGTCAACAATGAATTCAGGAGAGAACGAATGAGAACGAGTCCTTTGGCAATGGTGGCAGCTTGCCTGTTAAGCGGCGTGATGATGTTGGAGATGGGCTGCTCGAAGAAGCCGCCGGTGCAGGTGGGGGTTCGGAATTCGGATGGATCCATTACCAATCCGGATGGAAGTGTGACCTATCCAGCGGGGGTGACGCCCCCGGGTGCGGCTGCTCCGGCGCAATCCATGGCGACCGTGCCGAGTGGGTCTCCGGCGGCGAATGCTTCCACGGCTTCGGGGGCAGTGGGGCAGGTTCCGGTGCAGCAAGGGCCGTCAGGGTATGCTCCGGCTCCGGTGCAGCAGGGATATGCGGCTCCTCCTCCGCCGCCTGCTCCGGTTCGGCTGACGGTTCCTGCGGGGACTTCGGTGAGTGTGCAGACGAATGGGGCGTTGGCGGCCAGCCGGAATGAGGTTGGGGATCGGTGGAACGGAACGCTGAGCCGGGCGTTGGTGTATCACGGCGAGACCATCTACAAGGCAGGGACGCCGGTGAGCGGGACCGTGGTGGCGAGCAAGGGGAAGGGTCGGTTCAAGGGGTCGGGAGCGCTGGGGATCGAGCTGACGGCGATTGGGGAGAACCGGGTGGAGTCGAGTGAGTACGAGAAGGCGGAGAAGGGGCGCGGCAAACGGACGGCTGGGTTCATCGGTGGCGGCGGTGGGTTGGGGGCGATCATCGGGGGAATTGCGGGCGGCGGGAAGGGCGCACTAATCGGCGGTCTGGCTGGTGCCGGAGCGGGAACGGCTGCGGGTGCCTATACAGGAAACCGTGACGTGGTGATTCCGGCTGAGTCTTTGATTTCTTTTACGCTGCGTTCTTCACTGACTCGATGAGCTAACCCCTCCCCCTGGTGCTTTTCCCGCAAAGTCTTCAAAGAAGATACTTTAGGTCCGGACTTCGTGACGACGAGTTCGGGCCTTTGGCTCCTGCCGGAGCACCGCGCGTGTTTTACAGGGGGGTTTTATGTCGAGTTTTGGCTGATGATTTTGCAGAGCCGGTAGACTCAAGAGATGCACTTTACGCCTGAATTTATGCTGTCTGCGACTGATGCCGCGCACTTCCCTGCCGAGGCCAGGACGTATGGCGCGCCGGAGATTGCGTTTCTGGGGCGATCCAATGTGGGAAAGAGTTCGCTCATCAATGCCCTTTTGGGGTCGAAGCAGGCGCATACGTCGTCGACGCCAGGGCGGACGCGGGCCATCAATTTCTTCGCTTTGCATGAAGGGTCGGGCGATAAGAAGAAGATGCGGCCTTCGCTGATCTTCGCCGATCTGCCGGGTTACGGGTACGCGAAGATCTCGAGGTCTATCTCGGCGGAGTGGCCGTTGTTTATTGAGCCCTATCTCACGGAGCGTGAGACGCTGGCGCTGGGGGTCTGCCTGGTGGATACCAATATTCCCCCGCAAGCAAACGATACTCAACTGATCCAGTTCTTCCAGGCAATGCAGCGGCCTTGTCTGGTGGTGGGGACGAAGTCGGACCGGGTGAGTGGGAATGTGCTGGCTAAGTCTTTGAAGGCGCTGAAGGAGGCGCATGGGGTGGCGGAGATTCTGCCGGTGACGACGAAGACGGAGAAGGGCGTGAAGGAGTTGTGGGGGAGGATCATGGGGATGATGGAGTAGGGGAAGAGGTCAAGCTGAAGATGTTGAAAGTGCTTCCGACTCAATTTGGGTAAGAGCCATGTGGCGGGTACGGTCGCGGGGGAAGAGACGCGGAGCTGCGGTGAGCCAGCGGTGGCGCGGATCTGTCATGGGGATGATGGATTGGAGGCTTATGTCAAAGGCGCGGAGGGACTGCTGGGATTCGAAGGAGAAGCATTGCTCGTTCCAAGAAGTCTTGGCTTGCGGAAGCGGATGTTCGGGAGAGACGAAGAGTTGAGGGAGGACGCCGCGTTCGTCCAATTCGGCCTGAGCGGCTTGGGGGTTTAGCTCGAGGGCGACCGAGAGGGGTTTTAGCTGGCGGATCTCGTTCTTGATAACGCGGAGGGCTTCGTCGACGGTGTTCACGAGGAAGTCGCAGGCTCCTGAGCGCATGGCGGCCCGGCAGAGGGCGGGGCTTTCATCGATGGCGAGGCAGACGGCTCCGGCGACGTTTGCCGCGAAGGGGATGGACTGGGATTCGAGGCCGTAGGTGAGGATGAGGGCGCCGGGCCAGTTTGGGCGCAGGGTGGTGAGGGTGAGAAAGGTGTGGAGGGTTTCGAGTTGGATGTTGGGAGGCATGTCCAAGACCTGCCGAAGTGCACTCTGGTTGAGTGGTCCGGAGGGATGTACTGGGCTAAGCGCTTCGGGGTCCTTCAACTCCGGGCTATGCGCGACGCTCAGGATTATGTTGTAGCCGTTGGGAGAAGGCGGTCGAACTTTGCTAGATACCCCACCCTCTCGCGCTGAGCTGTGAAAGAATTTCTGCGAAAGAATGGGGCATCCGGATTGGTGGGTTAGTCGCCGTAATAGTCAAGCCCGAGGTGGGTTATGAGGTCCTGGCCCATGATGTGGCGGAGGGTGTTCTTGAGCTTCATGGACTGAATAAAGAGATCGTGCTCGGGGTAGACGCCGGGGGCAGAGTCCGGATCCTTGAAGTAGAAGCTGAGCCATTCCTGAATGCCGAGGCCTTTCAGGGCTGTGCTGCGGGCGGCGAGGTCCATGAAGAGGACGAGATCGAGGGCGAGCGGGGCGGCGAGGATGGAGTCGCGGCAGAGGAAGTCCACCTTGATCTGCATCGGGTAGCCGAGCCAGCCGAAGATGTCGATGTTGTCCCAACCCTCTTTGTTATCACCACGGGGCGGGTAATAGTTGATGCGGACTTTGTGGTAAAGATCCTTGTAGAGGTCCGGGTGAAGCTCCGGCTGGAAGATGTGCTCGAGCACGCCCAGCTTCGAGACTTCTTTGGTTTTGAAGGACTCGGGGTCGTCGAGGACCTCGCCGTCGCGGTTGCCGAGGATGTTGGTGGAGTACCAGCCGGAGACGCCGAGCATGCGGGTCTTGAAGGCCGGGGCCAGGACCGTCTTGAGGAAGGTCTGGCCGGTCTTGAAGTCTTTGCCGCAAATGGGGGCGTTCATCTTGCGGGAGAGTTCCTGCAGGGCCGGGATGTCGACGGTGAGGTTGGGTGCTCCGTTGGCGAAGGGGATGCCCTCCTTGAGGGCGGCCCAGGCGTAGAGCATGGACGGGCTGATGCCTGGGTCGTCGTCTACGAGGCCCTTTTCGAAGGCTTCAAGGGTTTCGTGGACGGCGGTTTTCTCGAGGTAGATCTCGGTGGAGCCACACCAGATCATGATCTGGCGGTCGGTCTTGGTCTTGAACTCGGCGATGTCGTTGCGGATCTGGTTGGCGAGATCGCATTTGTTCTTGCCAGTTTTTGCCTTTTTGGCGGTGAGGCGCTTGACGTAGTGCTGGTCGAAGACGGCGGGCATGGGCTCAATGGACTCGAGGAAGGGGCGAATCTGCTCGAGCGTGTCGCGGTCGAGAACCTGCGCGGTTTTGGCGGCGTCGTAGAGGTTGCCGCCGAAGATGTCCCAGCCGGTAAAGACGAGATCTTCGAGCGGGCAGAGGCCGGCGAAGTCTCTAATCAGGGGAGAGTTGTTGTCGGTGCGCTTGCCGAGGCGGATTGTGCCCATCTGGGTGAGGGAGCCGATGGGCTTTGCGAGGCCCCGGCGGATGGCTTCTACGCCTGCGATAAGGGTGGTGGCGACGGCTCCCATGCCAGGGATCATGACGCCTAGTTTGCCTGTGTGAGGCTTGATACTGGCCGCTGGCTGTGCCGCGGCGCCGGTCGTTGACATTGCTGGTATTGGCCTTCCGGAGTGCGATTTTCCCTGTTACGGAACAGAGCCGATTCTACTCCTGACGAGGGATTGCGGAAAGGCGACGGCTTTGGGTGACGCGGGAGCATAATTGCTCTGAGGGACCTTATGCTTTCCGATTATCAAGTGAAGTTAGTGTGGGAAGGGATGTTGGGAGCAGAGACCCGGGCGGCTTACTTTGGCGAGTTGAGCCATCGGCTGCTGGCGCGGCAGAAGTGGCTGACGCTGGCGAGCCTGCTGCTTTCTTCCGGCGCGGGAGTTGCGCTGATCACGAGTGCGGTTCCGGCTCACCTTGGCTGGATCAAGCCGGCGATGGCGTTTCTGGCTGCTGGAATTGGGCTTTGGTCTCTTGTTGCGAGAAACGATAGAGGTTCAATCGATGCAGCTGATCTGCACTCTCGCTGGCTTACGGTGGCACTGTCGTATGAGGCTATTTGGGAGGATGTAACGCAGGAGGATGCTTTGGAACAGTTGAGGGTGTGCCAGATGCGTGAGGCGGAGCTATCCAAGAGCAGCACTTCCCTGCCGGATATCGCGCGATTGATGGTGAAGGCTCAGGACCTTGTTATCATGCACCGCGTTCCGAAAGAACAGATTACTTAGCGTTGTCTCACGGGCCCTGCCGGAATGAAGGACGGTTCGATGAGCAAAGAGGAAACTTCACTCCAATCTGTTCCCGTGCGGCCCATCGTGCGGAAGCCGTTTCCGCCTGTGCCAAATACACCGACTCCTCCGCCCAAGCCTCAGAAGCAGTAGACGTTTGTCTATGCCTCGGCGCGTATGCGGTTCTTCCAGTGAGAGGTGACGAACCAGACGATTCCGAGGACGAGGAAGAGCTCTACGCCCAGGTGGAAGCGTTGGAAGACCTCTTTGAAGCGGGGGTTGGTCTGGAACTGTGCTCCCAGCTTCATTCCCACGTACGCGAGGACGTAGCACCAGGGCCAGGACCCGATGAAGGTATAGATGTGGAAGCGGAGCTGGCTCATCTTTGCGATGCCGGCAGGAAGGGCGATGAAGGTGCGGACGATGGGGAGCATACGGCCGACGAGGACGGTGATGGAGCCATATTTGGCGAAGAAGTGTTCGCAAAGGTCCAGGTCGCGTCGGCTGAGCAGGACGTATCCGCCGAAGCGCTCGATCATAGGGCGTCCGCCTTTGGCGCCGACCCAATAAGCCGGGATGGAGCCAAGATTTCCGCCGAGAGAGGCGATGGTCGCGAGCAGGGCAAGCTGCGCCGGGGTGTGGGCGAGCGCGAAGCCGGCGAGCGGCATGATGAGCTCAGACGGGAGGGGGATGCAGGCCGACTGGATGGCCATCAGGAAGAAGACACTGACATACCCGCCGGCAGCGATGAGGGCAACGAGAGCTGCGAGAAGTTTTTCTGACATGCAGGTGCAGTATAGCGGGCGTGTGTGGCGTCGAAGTGCTTGATAGGATTGGTAAGAGGAAACTGAGGATTATGGCGGATTTTATTGCACCGAAGAATGAGGTTCCGGAACCGGAGCTGACGAAGAAGGTCGTTGGGAGCGAGGGCGGAGTGGCTTTGGCGACAGCGCCGGCTACGGTGAGCACGTATGCAGCTGTGGCGGAGCCGGCGGCTCGTCCGCAGAGCCCGTATGCGACGCAGGGGCATGGGACTCCGTCGGTCAAGCGGCAGATTGTGTGTTTCAGCTTCTATAAGGTGATGCCGGAGTGGAGGCGTCTCCCGGCGCATGAGAAAGAGGCGCATAAAGAGGCGTTCGTCGAGGTGCTGAGCCGTTGGAACAAGCCGGGGGAGTTTGTTTCATTGACCTATTCGACCGTGGGGACGCGCGGGGATGCCGATATGTGCGTGTGGTCGATTGGGTATGGGGTGGATGAGCTGAACAAGATGCGCAGTGAGTTGATGGGGACGCCGCTGGGTGGGTATCTGGACTCACCGCATAACTTTCTGGCGATGACGAAGCGGTCGCAATACCAGATTGACCGCGTGGATGAGAGTGAAGGCGAAGGGCGCGGGGCGATTCGGCCGGGCGGGCAGAAGTACATCTTCATCTATCCATTCTGGAAGACGCGGCCCTGGTATCTGTTGAGCGCGGCGGAGCGGAAGCGGCTGATGGATGAGCATATCCGGATTGGGCTGCAGTATCCGCGGGTGAAGCTGAATACGACGTATTCGTTCGGAATCGACGACCAGGAGTTTGTGGTGGCGTTCGAGACGAACTTTCCGGAGGATTTTCTGGACCTGGTGCAGCAGCTTCGGGAGACCGAGATCAGCCTGTATACGTTGAAGGATTTCCCGATCTTCAGCTGCGTGCGGGTGCAGCCGATGGAGATGCTGAATCGGCTGGGATAACTCCTTATGGCGACGGTGAAGAAGGCTGCTAAGACGGGTGGTAAGGGGCTTGCTCCGCCGCAGACGCTTTCTACTGAGAGGCGGAAGGCTGCGGTGGAGGGCATCTCTGCTGTTGCGGCTCGGGCGATTGCTGCGAAAGAGCCGGTCGCCGCGAAGGTCAAGCGCGGGAGGACGGCGAAGCCGCTGGCGAAGGAACGAGTCGCGGCGATTCTGGATGCGCTGGCTAAGACGTATCCGGGAGTGGTGTGTGCGCTGACGCATCGCAATGCGTTTGAACTGACGATCGCTACGATCCTGTCTGCGCAGACGACCGATGTGGGCGTGAACAAGGCGACGCCGGAGCTGTTCCGGATGTTCCCCACGCCGAAGAAGCTGGCGGGGGCGCCGACTGACGAGGTCGAGCGGCTGATCAAGACGACGGGGTTTTACCGGGCGAAGGCAAAGAACATTCAAGGGGCGGCGCGGGTGCTGGTGGAGCGGTTTGGCGGGGAGGTGCCGCGAACGCTCGAGGAGATGACGGAGCTGCCGGGGGTGGCTCGGAAGACGGCGAATGTGGTGCTGGGGAGCTGGTACGGGATTCCGTCGGGCGTGGTGGTGGACACGCATGTGCTGCGGCTTTCGCGTCGGTTGGAGCTGACCCGGAACGACGATCCGGTGAAGGTGGAGCAGGATCTGATGAAGATCATCCCGAAGGAGCGGTGGATCAACTTTTCGCATGAGCTGATTCACCATGGGCGGCAGATCTGTATCGCCCGGAGTCCCCGGTGTGCGGATTGCTCGCTGGAGACGGAGTGTAACTCTGGGGATAAGACCTGGTGGTCGCACTGACGCAGGGCAAGACACGGCGTAACGGGGATCAGAGGGATAAAGGCGGGATAAGGACAAAGCTCACTTTTGTGGGGCTGCGGCGAAGTGCATTTGGAGGGCTTCTACCAGGGCGGGGATGGTGGATTCTCTTGCTTCCACGGTGGGCGTCAAGGCGAGGTCGCGCATCGCTTGGGAGGTGATGGGGCCTATGGAGGCTAAGATGATTCCTTCAGGGATGGATACGCGGGCTTGATCGAGTAAGGCTCGCAGGTTTTGGGCGGTGGATGCGCTCGTGAAGGTGATGGCGTCGAGGGCAGTGGGTGGGCGGAAAAGGGTCGTGAGGGACTGGATGGAGTCCTGCGGGACGATGGTCTGGTAGGCCTCGGCGATGGTGATTTGAGCTCCCGCGGCGGTGAGGGTTTCCGGGAGTGTGTCGCGGGCCTGGGCGGCGCGGACTAGGAGCATGGTGGCGCCGGGTGCGTGGGGGGTTAGGGCTTCGGCAAAGGATTCGGCGATGTAGTAAGGCGGGATGAGATCCACCGCAGGTGCCAAGCCGGTCTCGCGGATGGCTTTGGCGGTGGCGGGGCCGATGGCAGCGATGCGTTTGGCTTGAGGAAGCAGGTTGAGGGTGCGGGCGCGGTTGACGTAGGCGTGGACGGCATTGGCGCTGGTGAATAGGAGCCAGTCGAAGGAACGGATGCTGGCGAGGGCGGCGTCTAGGGCGCACCAGGAGCGGGGTGGGGCAAGTTCGATGGTAGGGATGAGGATGGGTTCGGCTCCCTGCTCGGCTAGGAGGGTGGCGAGGACTGACGCCTGGCCGCGGGGGCGCGTGACGAGGATGCGGCGGCTTTCGAGGGGTGAGGGCATCTGCCGCGATTCTATGGGAGGCGGTGGAGGACTTGCAGAACGCTGGCTTGATAGAAGGCTCTGGCGGCGAACCAAGGAAGGGTGCAGGCGACGGCCGCAAGAAGAGTGGTGGCCGGGATGAGGAGCCAGGGGCGTGGGGGGATTTTGATGGGCCAAAGCATGGTCGCAAGCGGCATGAGGGGGAGCCAGTAGCGAGGTTGGATGCCGTAGACGGTGGGGTGGCCGGGAGGGGTCCAGATGAGGTACTCGGCCAGGGAGATGCCGAGGAGGGGAGCTGCCGTTGCAGCCAGGAGAAGGGTGCGGGTTACGGAGCGGAGTGGAATGGTCGGGGTTGCCAGAAGGAGCGTGAGGAGGGCGATGACCAGAAGGATGGTAAGGAGGTGGGGTGGGAGGAGGTCGTTCCAGCCTATGACGTAGAGGCCTCGGTGGAAGAAGTCCGAGGCGGCTTGCCCTGTGCCGGTGAGGAGGTGGGCCGTGGCGGCGAAGGGGTGGTGGCGGAGGTAGAGAAGCTGGAGGTTGGTGTCGGCTTCGTCGGCGATGTCAAGGCCATAGGGTTGAACACGGTGTCGCCAGAGGGCGGAGGCGGCAGCTACGGCGATGAGGGCGAAGGTTGGCGGGAGGTAAGCGCGGCTGAAAAGAGTCTGGTGCTCCAGGGCTGGAAGGAAGAGGAGGAGGGCCATCGCCAGGTACGGTGGGCGGGCCGTGGCGCAGAGGATGAGGAGGAGGGTGACGGTTAGGAGTTCGGGGAGGGTGAAGAGGCGGCGTTCAACGAGTGGGCGGGTAAGGATGGCGGGGACGAGGGCGGCGATCGACAGAAGAACAGCGTCCTGGGAGCAGGAGGCGTTCAGGAAGAGTGTGCTGGGGAGGAGCAGGAATGGAAGGAGCAGGAGGCGGTTGGCGGCGCAGAGGCGAAGGGCAAGCCAGCCGAGGGCTACAGCGGTGAGTGCGGACAGGACGCGGGCGAGTCGGAGAGAGCCGAGAATGGTGAGGTGCAGGTGGGGGGCTGCGGCCCAGGCCACGATGGCGGGAAGGTAGAGGGTTGGCGGGTAGGCGGCGGTGTTGGGAAATGGGGCGAACGTGTGGGTGCCGGACTGCTTGCCGGAAGCCCAGTCCGCGTCGGGGAGGGTTTGCGCGGCCATGGGGCCGTAGTGGCGGTTGTGAAAGTCGGGGGATTGCTTCTCCCACGCCATGCGAAGGGTGTCGGCGGCGTCGAGGACGTGGAGAGCTGCGGTGTCGATGGGGGCTCCGGCTTCGGCGGCCTCGATGTGCGGGGTTTCGAAGCCCTGAGCGAGCGAGATGGCGCGGGCGGCGTGGTGCGGCTCGTCCGGGGTAAAGAAGGGTGCGGTAAGGAAGCAGAGCAGGAGGGTGATCGGCAGGGCTAGCGCCACGTAGAAGGCTGGGAGATGGCGATTGAGGCGGTAGAACGTGGGCTCAGGCGGCATGAAGATTAAGGGTAGCAGGATGCACCTCCCCTCCCCTGCCTAAGTACGTAAAGTCTTCAAAAAAGAAGCTTTAGGCTTGGACTTGGGTTCTGTCGGCTCAGGTCACATGAGGGTCTTTCGTCATGGTGCGGAAAGTTACCCTGCGGGTCGACAGGCTGCGAGGGCAAGGCCCTCGGCGACGGAGGTGAACTCGTTTCCGGCGGTTACGCGGGCGGGAAAACGGGCTTCGAAGATCGCGCGGACGGCAGGCACGAAGCTGGTGCCGCCGGTGAGGAAGACGCGGTCGATCTGGATGGGCTGGAGGGCTACGGTTTTTAGGAGGCCGTCGACAGTTTCAGCAATCGAGGTGAGCTCGGGGGCGATCCAGCACTCGAACTCGGCCCGGGTGACAGGGGCGCGGAGGTCGAGTGTTCCGGCTTCTGGACCGGAGAAGACGAACTCGGCTTGTTCGTTGCGCGAGAGGGCGGTTTTGGTGCGCTGGACGGCCTGGTGGAGCTGGTAGCCGAGATCTTCGTCGACCAGAGCCTGAAGGGCCTCAATTTTGTCCGGCTCCATGGCGCGTTTGCGGGCGGAGGTAAGGATCTCAAGCACGTTGCGGGTGCGCAAGAAAGAGAGATAATGCCAACGTTCGAGGTTGGCATAGATCCAGGCGGGAACGGCGGGAAGAGTCTTGTTGAGGCCCTGGGCGAAGGAGTTGGAGCCGAGCGCGGGGCTGATGAGGTTGCGGACCATGCGGGCGTCGAAGGCGTCGCCCGCGAAAGGGAGGCCGGCGTTGCCCAGGACCTTTCGCGTTGTAATGTTCGGGCCGACTTTGACGACGGAGAAGTCGCTGGTGCCTCCGCCGAAGTCGCCGATGAGGATGGTTTCATCGTGGTCGAGGGTTTGCTGGTAGGCGTTGGCGGCGGCCAGGGGTTCGAGCTCGAAGGTGACTTGCTCGAAGCCGGCGCGCTGGAAGGCGGCACGGAGACGTTCTAAGGCGAAGGTCTCGTCTTCGAGCGTTTCGGCGCCGACGAAGCGGACGGGGCGGCCTACGGTGGCGTTGCGGATAGGTTCGCCGAACTGCTGCTCGGCTTGTTTTCGAAGATCAGCGAGGATGCGGGAGATGAGGTCTTCGAGCGTGTAGTGGCGGCCAAAGGCCTCGGTTCCGGTGAGGGTGCGAACGGGAAGGTAGGACTTGAGGGATTGGATGAGGCGCCCGGGATGATCGCTGAGCTGGTGGGCGGCGAGGTAGTGGGCGATGGCTTCGGGACCGGAGCTCGACAGAATGCCTTTGGGAGACTTTTCCAGGTAGAGGATGGAGCGGGAGCTTGGGGTTTGAGTGGCTTCATGGCCGAAGCGGACGAGTTCAACGCCAGCCGGTGTGAGCCTTGCGATGGAGCTGTTGGTGGTGCCGAAGTCGATGCCGATTGCTGAAGACATGAAGGGCTATTATGGCGCAAGAGCGACGGCTGTGCGGTGAGGGGGAACGATGAGTGTGGAAAAGGATATGGAGGTGATTGCGGCGCAGGAATCGGCGCTGGTGTTTGACCAGTTTGGGCCGGATACGGCGTGGGCGGTGGGTTGCCGGCTGCGGGACGAGGCGGTTCGCTTGGGCAAAGGAATGTTGTTTGAGGTGCAGGTGGGCGGACGGGTGCTGTTTACCGCGGGGACCGGCGATGTGACGGTGAGCCAGGAGGATTGGATTCGGCGGAAGCGGAATACGGTGATGTGGTTTGGGAAGAGCTCGTACTCCGTTGGGCTGAAGATGGAGAAGAACGGTTGGACGCTGGAGTCGCGGTACGGGATGAGTCTGGCGACGTATGCGCTCGACGGCGGTGGGTTTCCGATTACGCTCCGCGGGACAGGGGTGGTGGGGAGCGTGATTGCCAGTGGGCTGACGCAGCGGGAGGATCATGCGCTGGTGGTGAAGGTGCTGGCGGAGACGCTGGGGGTTGAGGTTCCGGAGCTGGAGTGAATAGTTAGAGAACGGCTTCAGGGCTGTTGAGGAGTTCGAGGGCGCCCTGGGCGATAAGCTGGTCGGCGGCGCGTTCGCCAAGGGCTTCGGCCGGCTCGTGGGCATCACCGTCAACCGTGGCCTGGACCATCTGCTCGCCGTCGGGGGAGAGGACCTGGGCGTAGAGGCGGAAGAGGTCGGCGCGGGTGAGGCCGGAGGCGATGCAGTGGGCTCCGAGGGGGAGCTCGCAGCCTCCGCCCATGCGGGCGAGGAAGGCGCGTTCGGCGTCGGTGGCGAAGCGGGTTGCGGGATGCTCGAGAGCGCGGATGGCGGCATAGATCTCGGGGTCCCGGGTGGGGTTTTCAGTGTCGAGGGGGTGTTGGGGGCTTCGGGTTTCGAGCGCTAACGCTCCCTGGCCGGGCGCGGGGGTGAGCTCGTCGAGGTCGAAGCGCTGGTGAACGGATTCGGCGCGGCCGATGCGGTCCAGACCGGCGCAGGCCAGGACCAGGGCGTCGCAGGCTCCTTGTTCCAGCTTGCGTAGGCGGGTGTCGATATTTCCTCGCAATTCTATGAATTGTAGATCCGGGCGGAGGGCCAGAAGTTGAGCACGGCGACGCGGGCTGGTGGTGCCGATGCGAGCTTCTTCGGGCAAAGTGTGGAGCGCCCAGAAGGGCTCGCAGACGAAGGCGTCGCGGGCGTCGGCGCGCGGGGGTACGGCGGCGATGGTGAAGCGGCGGTCGAGCGCGGTGGGAAGGTCTTTGTAGCTGTGAACGGCGAGGTCGATGAGGCCGTCGGCGAGGGCTTCTTCGATCTCCTTGATGAAGATGCCTTTGCCGTCGAGGTTGGGCGGCGGGATGAAGCCGGGCTGCTGCATGCGGTCGCCGGTGGTGCGGATGACCTGGATTTCGACGGAGTGGCCGTGGGTGCGGAGTTCGGCGGCGATGTGATTGGCCTGCCAGAGTGCGAGTTGCGAGCCGCGGGAGCCGATACGGATGTGCGTCATACATGATTAGGATAACTGCTTGTCCTGCCGGACGGGCACCCTGCGCGCGGGGCGGGCACTTCGTGCCATGTAACTGCTTCGCGTGGGCCTTCCGTTGGTCGGCAGGAAAGATTGTGCCGAGCAACGCTCGGACCGCGCGAAGGCCAGTACAGCACGAAGTGCCCCGTCCGGGAGGACTAAGCTTTCGCTTCCCCGATCTTGTTCAGCTTCTGCATTACTTCCTCTGAAAGTTCAAGGTCAGCAGCGGCGAGGTTTTCTTTAAGGTGCGCGACCGAGCTGGTGCCCGGGATGAGCAGGACGTTCGGCGAGCGGTGAAGCAGCCAGGCCTGGGCGAGCTGCATGGGCGTGGCATTGAGCTCCTTCGCAACATCGTCCAGGATGTGGGATTGCAGCGGGTTGAAGCCGCCGAGTGGGAAGTAAGGAACGTAGGCGATTCCCTGCTCTGCAAGCGCATCCAGGAAGGCGTCGTCCGAGCGGATGGCAAGGTTATACATGTTCTGAACGCAGACGATCGGGGCGAAGTTCTGGGCCTGCTTAAGATGGTTGGGAGTAGCTTGGCTGAGGCCGATGTGGCGGATTTTGCCTTGCTGCTGAAGTTGTGCGAGTGTTTCCATCTGCTCGGTAATATCGCTTTCGGAGGGCTTCATCAAGTCGCCCATCAGGCGCATGTTGACGATGTCCAGTGTCTCCACGCCGAGATTGCGGAGATTGTCCTCCGTGCCCTGGATGAGGCCTTCGCGGGTCTGCCAGGGGTTCCAGTTGCCCTTTTCGTCGCGGCGTGCGCCCAGCTTGGTGACGATGGTGAGGTTTTTGGGGTAGGGGTGGAGAGCTTCCTTGATGATCTGGTTGGTGATGTGCGGGCCGTAGAAGTCGGAGGTGTCGATGTGGTCGACGCCGGCTTCGATGGCGGCGTGCAGAACGGCGATGCAGGCCGCGCGATCCTTGGGCGGGCCGAAGACGTGCGGGCCGGCGAGCTGCATGGCGCCGTAGCCCATGCGGTGAACGGTCAGGCTGGTCCCGGGGAAGGTGAAGGTGCCGGCCAGGTTTGCCTGGGTGGTCGTTTGGGCGGTCGTTTGGGTCGTCGTTTGAGTCGTCATGCGGGATGTCCTCTGGATTTAGGCTACATGTGGTTAGATGAAGGAAGCTTCAGATTAGGAGTTCGCATTTGGCGCCGCGTGTGGAGATGGTGTTGGAGCCGCGGAAATCGCCCGTGCAGGCGCGGTCGGCGGCGAGCGTGGACGCGATTCTGGAGGCTACGCTTCAGGTTTTATTGAGCGTTGGGAAGGAACGGCTGACGACGACGGCGGTGGCGATGCGGGCTGGAGTTTCGGTCGGGACGCTCTATCAGTACTTCCCGAATAAGAGTGCGCTGCTGCAGGCAGTGCTGCGACGCCATATGGATGAGGTCGCCTCGGCTGTGGAGCGCGTTTGTCTGGAGAAGCGTGGGTGCGGCTTGGAGGAGATGGCTTCGTCGCTGGTGACGGGGTATTTGGCGGCGAAGATGCGGCGTGTGGCGTTGAGTTCAGCGTTGTATGCGGTGAGCAGTGATGTGGATGGGGCGCGGATCTCGCAGGAGACGGGAGCGCGGATCCTGCGGGACGTGACGGCGATGCTCAAGACCGCGCGAGAGCCGCTAGGGAATGTGGAGATGGTGGCTTTGATGGTGCAGGGCACGATGGCCGGGGTGAGCCGGAGATTGCTGGAGTGCGGCGACCCTGAAGGCATGCTGGAGCCGATGCGGGCGGAGTTGATCGTGTTTGTGGGGGGGTATCTCAAAGGATGCGCCATGCGGAGCGCAACACCCGTTACGAAGTGACCGCTCCGCACGCAGCGGGCCCGTCCGGCGAGAGATCATCTTCCCTACCGAACCTTCTTCGACGAGGAAGCAAATCGCGCAGCGACCGAGACGTACCCTTCCGGTAGTTCATCTCCGGGTTCCGGTGGAAGATTAGGCAGACTGTCGAGGAATTCGAGGGCTCTGTCTATATCGCTGGCTTTAACAGGCGCGCGATTTCGCACCCATTCTTCATGTTCAAGGCGCGCGAGTCGTTCCGCGACTGCTACATTGATGAACTGATTGAGGGAGACCCCCTCCTGCTTAGAAAAGCGCTCCGCAGTGCTGCGCACGGAAGGCATGAGGCGCAAGGGGAACTTACCGATAGCTACTTTAAGGGATCCGTTTGGCATACTTTTTCCTTTTTTCTAATGCGATTCAAGAGTTCCAGAGGAGATAGGACATCGATGGAGAAAGGTCGGGCGGCTGACATAAAATGCTTCCGATTTTGCGTAACGATCGCTTCAACGCGGCCGTTCAGAGCAAGATCGAGGATCATATCGTCATCTGGATCGGGAGAGAGAGGACGCGGTTTGTAACTAACATAGACAGCCTCTGAGACGTTTTCAAGAAGAGTAATCAGCTGTGCCAAGTCCTGCGCACTCTTGCCTGACGCTCCAAGGTGCTCTCTTCGCATAGCGACATCTCTATATTCCGAACCGAGCTTCAGGTCCATGACGGTCTTTATCTCCCCGAGCAAGACAAGACGCAGGACATCTGCCGCTGCACCGTGCGGAGAACGTATCGCAGTGATCAGACATGACGTATCAAGCACAATTCGCACACTGTGATGATATCACCTGTGGCATCACAGCTCCTGTCAGTCATTCTTTGCAGGTGGGCGCAGTGCTACCAACCGGGGATGCAGGAGCTTGTTGGTGAGAGAGCGGGTCAGGGCTTCGACGGCTGCGCGCTGGGCTGGGGTGAGTGTGCTGAGCGATTTGGCGGCGCGGGTGAGTTCGGCCTGGCGGGTTCGTTCGGCTTGCTGCTGGAGGGCGATGATGGCGGGGACGGCCTCGCGGGAGTGGACGCGGCGCTCAAAGCTGAGGACCTCCTGGGCGATGATCGATTCGGCCTGCTCGGCTTCGCGGGAGCGATCGGCGAGATTCGACTGGGCGACCTGCTGGAGATCGTCGATGTCGTAGACGAAGCAGCCGTCAATTTCGTTGAGGCGCGGGTCGACGTCGCGCGGGACGGCTATGTCAATGAAGAACATGGGGCGGCCGCGGCGGCGCTGGATGAAGTGCTGGCCGTGGGAGCGGTCGAAGAGCTGCTGCGGCGCGCCGGTGCTGGTGATGACGATGTCGGCGCGAGGAGCTTCGGCGTAGAGCTGGTCGAAGGGGAGGACGCTCGCTGAAAAGCGGGGGACATCGACGCCGGGGACGGTGAGGCGACCGACGAGGTCTTCGGCGCGGGCCTGGGTTCGGTTGGCGACCAGGATGCTTGCTGCGCCGTGCTGGATGAGGTGGCGCACCGCCAGTTCGGACATCTTACCCGCGCCGACGAGCAGGACGGTTTTGTTGGCGAGCGAGCCGAAGATCTTGCGGGCGAGATCGACGGCGACGGACGCGATGGAGACCGAGGACGAGCCGATCTGGGTTTCGGAACGGACTTTCTTGGCGACCGTGAAGGCGCGCTGCAAGAGGCTGTCGAGGTGGTTCGAGCCGTTCGAGCGGGAGCCGCCGATCGCTCCGACCTCTCGGGCGATGATGTAGCTCTCTTTGACCTGACCGAGGATCTGCGGTTCGCCGACGACCATGGAATCCAGCGAGGAGGCGACGCGGAAGAGGTGGCGGACAGCTTCGCGCTCGCGGAATTCGTAAAGATGCGGTTGGATCGTCGCTTGGGGGACGGCAAAGTACTCGTGCAGGAAGCGCAGCAGGTCTGCGGGGCTTTCGCTTGCTCCGGGCGCGGTTGGGTCCTGCATGGTGATGAGCTCGACGCGATTGCAGGTGGAAAGGATCAGGCCTTCGCGGATGCCGGGGGCGTGGGAGAGGGAACGGGTGGCGTCGGCTAAGCGGCCGGCGGGAATGGCGAGGCGCTCGCGGATATCGACGGGAGCGGTATTGTGGTTCACGCCGAGCAGAACCAGTGTGGACTCGGTCCGGGTCTCCGTCATGGCGTGGTGAACCTGTGGACGGCGGAAAACTGGTTTGAAGCCCAGACGGCAAGGATCAGGAGGAAAACGAAGCTCGAGAGATAAACAGCGCGGCGGCCACGCAGGCCGCTCATGCGGCGGATGTGAATCATCGCGATATAGACCAGCCACATGGCGAAGGCGAGCAAAATCTTGGGGTCGCGGAAGTAGGTCGAGCCAAAGGCGATCTGCGCCAGAAACGAGCCGATGAGCAGGCCAGCTGTCATGCAGGGCAGGCCGAAGAGCAGGGCGCGCAGGGCGATCTTGTCCAGCGTGTCGAGCGGCGGCAGCTTGATGCTCGCGGGGGCGATGGACTTGGACTTAAGCCGTCGCTCCTCAACCAGGTAGAGCAGGCTGGCGATGAGACTCACCACTAAGGCTACGTACGCGGCAAGCAGAAGTGCAATGTGGAGGAAGACCCAAGTCGTGTGAAGGCCGGGCGAGACGATCTCTTCGCCCGGACGAAAGGCCGGCAGCAGGCCTAGTAGAAACACGATGGGGAGCAGAAAGACGCCGAGCGAAAGAGTCCGGTAACGGGCGTACACCGCAAGGAAGGCGAGAGCGAGCAGAAGTCCGAGAAAGGACAGGGTCTCATGGGTGTCGACCGGCAGGCGATGGTGAGCTTCGTTGAGGGTCTCGGCGAGCGACACAAAGTGAAACAGCACCGCGGCGACCGCGGCGGGGATGGCGATGAGGTTCCAGCGGCGTTGGTCGTATAAAGCCGCCGGCAGCACCGCGAGCGCGGCGATGCCGTAGAGAAGAACCGCGACTCTGAGCCAGAAGAGGGACATGCGGAGTTTGCGTTCCGGAAGCGACGCAGATCTCCAGTATATCGGCAATGAAGCGGTAAGAAGTGGCCATCAAGCCGGGCCTCGGGAGACCCAGGATGATCTGGAAGAATGTACGAAATATTTGACATACGCTCACAATGTGGCTACCTTTGCCGTGTACATTATTTTTTACATGGAGACGCCGCATGTCTACGCTCTCATATCAGGAAAAATCGCTCTACGGCACATTGGCCGCGGATCTTCTGGTGTACGTCCCGTATTTTGTTTACGAGATGCATCACCCCAATACGCTTTCGCATATCGTCGGCACCATTCTTCTGCTCATCGTCGCGCAGATTCTGCTGCAATCGATCATCGCCATTGCTTCACGCAACCGGATCACCGATGAGCGCGACCGTCAGATCGCGGGGCTAGGTTATCGCAATGCATACTTCGCGCTGGTGGGCATGATCCTGGTCGGCATGGGCATGCTTTGGGTCCACCAGGCGCTGGGCCAGCTCAACCCGAACCATATGGGGATGCACTTTCTCAGCGTGTTTCTGAGCATCGTCGTCATCTCTGAGCTGGTCAAGATCGTGACTCAGCTTGTCTCTTACCGGAGGTCCATCTAGTGGGCATCCGGAACAAAGTTCGTGAGCTGCGTGCGGCGCAAGAGATGACCCAGCAACAACTCGCCGACCGGATTGAGCTGACGCGGCAGACTGTGATCGCCATTGAAGGCGACAAGTACTCCCCATCGCTCGAGACCGCGTTTCGCATCGCTCATGTGTTCGGAGTTCCGTTGGAACAGGTCTTCGAGTACCGCAACGAGCGTAAACGGGCAGGCAAGGAGAAAGGATCCGCCGGCTAAGCTGCCCTCGCGATCAGGCCGGGACGCCCAGAAACTTTCTCAACTGGTCCTCACAATAGTCCGTGGAGACGAAGAAGGGCTTTTCCAGAATCTCCACGGTCAGCAGGCCTTCTTGGTACACGTAGGCGGCAGTCACTCCGGATTTCGTGAGCTTTCCCTCAGTTCCGTTCAGGGCGATTCCCTGCTCCGCCTTTAACTGAGTGGCTTTGGCGGCGAAGGCTTCGGGGGTTAGCGGAATCTGGATCATAGGTACGGCCTCCGGAGGGTCTGCATCATCAGTTTATCGTGCGCCGGGCTAGGGTATCCTGAAGGTCCCCCTTCATGGCGACGGACACGACTCTCGAAACGCAGCTGACTCCGGTAATGCGGCAGTACTTCGCCGCCAAGGAGGCGCATCCGGACTGCCTGATGTTCTGCCGCATCGGCGACTTCTATGAGCTCTTTTACGAAGACGCCGTAACCGTCAGTCGTGAGCTCCAACTTACCCTCACGGCACGCGACAAAGAGAAGAAGCAGCCGATGTGCGGTGTGCCGTACCACGCCGCCGAGATCTATCTGCAAAGGCTGCTGCGCAAGGGGTACCGCATCGCGCTGTGCGAGCAGATGGAAGACCCGAAGACGGTCAAAGGCATCGTCAAGCGAGAGGTGACGCGGGTGCTGACACCGGGGACGGCGGTCGACCCGGGGCTGGGCGCAGGCGAAAGCTGCTGGCTGGCTTCGATAGTGGCCACCAAGGGGTGCGTGGGCCTCGCGATGGTAGATCTTTCCACTGGCGAATTTCGCGCAACGGAGTTTTCCGGCCGGAATGGCTGGGCGCTGGCCGCGGATGAGCTTGGCCGGCTTCGGCCTGCGGAGTTGGTGTACGCGGCTGGCGGCCTGGGCGGTGTCCGGCAGCGGGAGTTGGTCGCGGACGCTGAGGAGAGCGAGGGCTCGGCGCTGGACGGGGTGAAGACGAAGACCGCGGTCGACGACTGGGTGCTCACCGCCGAACATGCGCTGCCTTTGCTGCGCCAGCACTTCAAAGTGCTGACGCTCGATGGGCTTGGTCTGGGCGGCCATGAGGCTGCGGCGGTTGCCGCGGGTGGGCTGATTCACTACCTGCGTCAGACCAAGCAGGGAGCGCTTGAGCATGTAGAGGCGGTGCGCTTCTACGAACGGTCGGGGTCGCTCGATCTGGACGCCGTCAGCGTGCGGAACCTGGAGCTGGTCGAGCCGCTGTTCTCCGGCGAATCCGCTCAGACGACGCTGCTCTACACGCTTGATGCATGCTGCACGCCAATGGGCAAGCGGCTGCTGCGCGCCACACTGCTGCGTCCGTTTATGGAGGGAGCAGAGATTGAAGAGCGGCTGGATGCAGTGAACGAGGCCTTGGGCGACCTGCGACGCAGAGAGGGGGTGCGGCGTTCCATGGACGGCTTGCTCGACCTGGAGCGCCTGATGGGACGCGTCGCGATGGATTCAGCTGGTCCGCGCGAGGTGCTGGCGCTGGCTTCGACGCTGGCCTGCCTGCCCAAAGTTTCGGCGGCGGTGAAGAGGTTGACCATGCCGCGCTGGGTTGCGCTGGCAGAAGCTCTCGATCCACTGGACGACCTTTATGAGCGGATCGCCTCGACCATCGTGGACGAGCCGCCACTGACCTTCGCCGAAGGTGGTGTCATTCGCGCAGGTCTACAGACGGAACTGGATGAGTTGCGCGAGCTGGGACGAAGCGGACGCGCGGCCTTGGTCGCCATTGAAGAACGGGAGCGAGCACGCACGGGGATCGGCTCGTTGAAGGTCCGGTACAACTCGGTCTTTGGTTACTACCTGGAGGTCACCAAGGCCAACGCCAAGGCCGTCCCCGCGGACTATGAGCGCAAGCAGACGCTGGTCAACGCGGAACGCTTTACGACTCCGGAGCTGAAGGAGTACGAGGCGAAGATCCTTACCGCTCAGGAGCGCTCCCTGGACATTGAACGCAGGATCTTTGCCGAGCTGCGCGCCTATCTGCTGGCAGGTGCGGGCCGTATGCGGGAGGCCGCGCGTAAGGTCGCTGAGATCGATCTGATTGCCAGCTTCGCGCATCTTGCCGCGCTGCGGGGATGGGTTCGACCGGCGGTCGATGCGTCCACCGTGCTGGAGTTCGTCAACGCGCGGCATCCAGTCGTGGAGCGTCGCATGGAGGAGTCCGGAGCAGGACGCTTCATTCCCAACTCGCTCTACCTGGACGCGGCGGAAGGTCCTGCGGTGCTTTTGATGACAGGGCCCAACATGGGCGGCAAAAGCACCTATCTGCGCATGGCCGCGCTGCTGGTGGTCATGGCGCAGTGCGGGTGTTTCGTCCCGGCAGAGCGCCTGCGGTTAGGCCTTGTGGATCGCATCTATACGCGCATCGGCGCAAGCGACAACGTCGCGCGTGGACGCTCCACCTTCATGGTGGAGATGACGGAGACCGCCGCCATCCTGAACACGGCGACGGCCCGATCGCTGGTGTTGCTGGATGAGATGGGCCGTGGCACCGCAACCTATGACGGCCTCAGCCTGGCCTGGGCTACGGTCGAGCATCTGCACGATCGCATCGGCGCCCGGGCGCTGTTCGCAACCCACTATCATGAGCTGACATTGCTGGCCGACCGGCTGGCCCGGTTGAAGAATGTGCGGGTGACCGTCAAGGAGAACGCCGGCGGCATCGTCTTCCTGCACGCCGTCGAAGCCGGCGCGGCGAGCAAGAGCTACGGCATCGAAGTTGCCCGCCTGGCTGGCCTGCCCGCCCCCGTCATCGCCCGTGCGCGTGAGGTCTTGAAGGTGCATGAGCGAGCCGAAACCCAGCAGATCCGCGAGGCTGCGGCAGAGCCCATGCGGAGTTTGCAGATGACCATGTTCACCCCGCTCTCGCAACGCATTGTCGATCGCCTGGACGAAGTGCAGGTGGACTCGCTCACGCCGCTCGAGGCATTGAACCTGCTCGCTGAGCTAAAGCGCGAGCTGAAGGGCCTCCCATGAACAAGCCCCAGAAGACGATGATTGTGGCGGGTGTGATGAGCGGCACCTCGGCGGATGGGATTGACGTGGCGCTGGTCCGCATCGCGCCTCCTCTCGCGCAAGACGGGCCGCCGAGGATTAAGCTGCTCGGCCACCACGCATCCCCATATCCTGCGAAGCTTCGCGAAGCCGTTCTCCGTGCCGCAGGAACGGGCGAGACCACGGTCGCCGAGCTGGCACGCCTGCACTGGAGGCTCGGGGAGGCCTACGCAGACGCGCTCGAGAAAGCCATCGCAACAAGAGGCAGCAAGCCCGCGCTCGTCGGCGTCCACGGCCAGACGATCTATCACCAGGGCAAGCCGGAGCGATATCTCGGCAAGCCCATTCGCGCCACATGGCAGTTGGGCGAGATGGCCGTCGTGCGCGAACGTCTGGGAGTGCCGGTCGTCAGTGACCTTCGCCCCGCGGACATGGCCGCTGGCGGTCAAGCCGCGCCTCTGGTGCCCATGCTTGATTTTTGCCTCTTCCGCTCCGCGACGAAGAACCGCGTCCTGCTGAACCTGGGCGGCATCGCAAATGTATGCGCGGTGCCGGCGGGCGCCGGCATTGGCGATCTTCTCGCCTTCGATACAGGTCCTGCAAATATGCTCATCGACGGCCTCATGCTGCGAAGGACGGGCAAACGTTTCGACGCCGGCGGGCGAATGGCCGCGCGCGGACGTGTGTTCACGCCGGTGATCGAAGAACTGATGCGCGATGCCTACTTCTCCGCCCCGCCGCCAAAGTCCTGTGGACGCGAGCAGTTCGGGAAAGCCTACGCCGAGCGGCTGAACAGCCTTTGCGAGGCCCAGGGCGGCAGCGCGTCCGACGCCATCGCCACCGCGACGGAGCTGACCGTGCGCTCAGTCTACGACGCCTACACACGCTTCTGCTGGCCGCACCTGGGGCAGCGTGCGCCGCTCGCCCGGGCAACCGAGTTCATCGTTGCAGGAGGGGGCGCGCGCAACGCGACGCTCGTGGAGCGTTTGCGCACACGGTTCAGCCCACTGGGCGTCAAGCTGCTGCTGGCTGACTCGCTGGGCGTTCCGGCAGAGGCCAAAGAAGCCGTAGCCTTCGCGCTGCTTGCCTGGCTGAGTTGGCATGGCCTGCCGGGCAACGTTCCTTCAGCGACCGGGGCAAGCCGGTCCGTCGTGCTGGGCAAGGTCACATGCGGATAAGGGCTGCGGCGCTGTTGCTGCTTCCCTGCCTGCTCAGCTGCCGCAGCCAACGCGAAGACCCACGCACCGTTGTGGTGATCCTTGAGAGCAGTCCCAACAATCTCGATCCACGCATCGGAACCGACGCACAGTCGGAGCGCCTCGATGGCCTGCTCTTCGACGCGCTGGTCCACAAGGACGAGCACTTCCTCCTGCAGCCCTGGCTCGCCACGCGCTGGGAACGGCCTGACCCACTCACCTGGGTCTTTCACCTGCGCGACGGCGTACGCTTCCACGACGGCCGCCCGCTCGAAGCAGCCGATGTCGCCTGGAGCCTCACCAGTCTGATGGACGGATCGCTGATCTCCGCCAAGGGCGGCAACTTCGCTTCCATTGAGCGCGTCTCCTCACAGGACCGCCTGACGCTGGTGATCCACATGAAGCGGCCGGACGAATCGCTGCTGTTTCACCTCAGCGATGGGCAGTTCGGCGTGGTGCCGCGCGGCGCAGACAAGAACTTCGGCCAACACCCCGTAGGCTCGGGACCGTTCCGTTTCGTGAGCGAGGCTCCGGATCGCGAGGTCGTCCTGGATCGTTCCCCGCAGTACTGGATGGGGCCCGGCATCGCCTCCAACCGCATTCCTCGCCTGCGCTTTGCCGTCATCCCGGACGCAGTAACCTCCGCGCTGGAGCTCAAGAAAGGCTCAGCGGACGTGGCAGTCAACGTGGTCACGCTGGACATGGTGCGCGTGCTCGAGCATGCGGCCGGGCTGACCGATACGACCGGTCCCGGCTCGCCCATCATGTACCTCAACTTCAACACAACCACCAGGCCGCTGAACGATGTGCGCGTTCGCCAGGCCATCGCGTATGCGATGGACCGCAAGGCAATCATTGATGCACTCTGGTTGGGCCGCGCTCGCATGGCTGATACGCTGCTGCCGCCGGAGCACTGGGCCGCCGCTCCGCCGGATAGCCTGGCCCAGTATCCGCATGATCCCACGCGAGCCCAGGCACTGCTGCAGCAGGCAGGCTACTCGGCAGACAACCAGGGCATGCGGCTTCATCTGGAGATGAAGACCTCGACCGACGAGACCACGCGCCTGCTCGCGCAGATTCTTCAGCAGCAGTTGCGAGCAGCAGGCATCGATCTCACCCTGCGCTCGACCGAGTTCGGCACCTTTTACGGGGACGTCACTCATGGTGCGTTTCAGATGTATGCGCTGCGCTGGATCGGGTCCAATGAGGATCCTGACATCTTCAGCTATGCCTTTGCCTCCAGCCAGTTTCCTCCTACGGGCGGCAATCGCGGACGCTACTCGAACCCACAGGTGGATGCCCTGTTGCGCTCCGCCGCGGCTACCCCGGATCAGCAGGCTCGCCGCACGGCCTACGTGCAGGTGCAGCAGATCCTGAGCCGCGAGCTCCCGGCGATTCCACTATGGTACCCAAACAACAACATCGTTCATACCGACCGGATCAGCGGCATTGTGCCCCGCGGGTCTGGGAGCTTTGAGTTTCTAAGAGACGCGTCGCTTCGCTAAGCCGCATTCCGTGTTACTCTGCCGTTACCGAAACCCTTTTCTATGCGCTGCCGGGCCCCAGGATTCTCCCGGCAATACGCTCCCGTTTGTGTTACGTATTCGTCTTCGGAGGTCAGGCTTGTCCCTCTTCTTCCCGTCCCTCACTGCTTCGCTCGGGCTCTCTCTTACGCTTGGCGTGTTTGCGCCCTTCGGCTTGCTCGGGCAACAGCCGCTTCAGGCCGTGCCTCCGCCGGTCGATCTCATCATCAAGAACGCGACCGTCATGACCGCCTCGCACGGCACCCTTGAGCATGGCGCGGTCTGGGTCCACCAGGGCAAGATCGCAGGGGTCGGCGCTACGGTGAACGCACCCGCCGGAGCCACAGTCATCGACGCCTCCGGCAAGTTCGTCACGCCGGGCATCATCGATCCGCACTCCCACTCCGCCCTGGGCAATGATGTGAACGAAGCGACCAACCCGGTCACGCCGCACATGATGATGATCGACGCCTTCGACAACAACGACCGCGCGCTCTACTTCGCGCTCGCCGGCGGCGTCACCACGGAGCTTCTGCTGCACGGCTCGGCCAACATGATCGGCGGCCAGAACATCTCCATCAAAAATCGTTTCGGCCGCTCACGGGACGAGATGCTCTTTGCCGGCGCCCCGCGCACCATCAAGTTCGCCTCCGGCGAAAACCCCAAGCGCGTCTATGGTTCCAGAAACCAAATCCCCTCGACGAGAATGGGAAACTTCGAAGTCATGCGCCAGGCCTTTGAAGACGCCAAGGTCTACAAAAAAGGCTGGGACGACTACAACGACAAGATGGCCAAGGGTGACAAGACGGCCGTCATGCCGCATCGCGACCTGAAGCTCGAAGCTCTCTCGGACGTCCTCGCCGGCAAGCTCCTCGTTGAAATCCACTGCTACCGGGCCGACGAGTTCCTGACCGAAGAGGCCATCGCCAAGGAGTACGGCTATAAGATCCGCGCCTTCCACCACGCGCTCGAGATGTACAAGGTCGGCCCGCAGATCGCAGCCGAAGGCACCGGCATCGCCACCTTTGCAGACTGGTGGGGCTTCAAAGACGAAGCCTGGGACGCGATCCCCTGGAACGCCGTGATGAGCATGCGCGAAGGCGTCAAGGTCGCCCTCAAATCAGACTCCAACGACCACGTCCGCCGCCTCAACCAGGAGGCCGGCAAGATGGTCCACTACGGCGGAGCCACGGAAGACGAAGCAATCCGCATGATCACGCTGAATGCCGCATGGATCATGGGCATCGACGACAAGGTCGGCTCGCTCGACGTGGGCAAGGATGGCGACATCGTCATCTGGAACGTCAATCCTCTCTCCAGCTATGCACGCGCGGAGAAGGTCTTCATCGACGGCGATCTCTACTTCGACTCCTCTCTGCCCGGCTACGGCCTCACCCACTTCTCCGGCGTCATGCACGGCGGCGGCTTCGGCGGCGCAGACGATGACGACGAGGAGGGCAACTAAATGCTTCGAAGCAATCGCTCCATGCCAAAGGCTTTCATGATCCGTTCCGCTGCAACCTTCTGCTTCGCCGCTTCCCTGCTTGCACCCGCCGGCCTCTTCGCCCAGGCCGTTATGGTGGACACAGCCACGCCACCCGCCGCACCGACCGCGATCGTTGGCGGCAAGCTGCTGACTATCACTCACGGCGTCATTGAAAACGGCACCTTGATCCTTGAAGGCGGCAAGATCACCGCTGCCGGACCATCCTCGTCCGTCAAGGTCCCCAAAGGCGCAACCATCGTGGACGCAAAGGGCATGACCGTCTACCCAGGGCTCATCGACTCCGAGACCAACCTCGGCCTCACGGAGGTGAGCTCAGACCAGGTCAACAACGATCTCGTCGAAACCAGCGAAGAGATTCTGCCCCAGATGCACGTCTACGACGCCTTCCATGGCGAGACCGAGCACATCCCCATCGACCGCTTCAACGGCATCACCAACGCCATCGTCGCGCCGCGGCCCAGCGACACCATGCCAGGCCAGGATAGCTTCATCCAGCTCGCCGGCCTCAACCGCGACCAGATGATCCTGCTCCGCGACAACGCCCTGCCCATCAACTTCGGCAATGGCCCCAAGCGCGGCGCACGCGGAGGCGGTGAAGGCGCTGGCGGCGGACGCTTCCCCAGCACACGCATGGGTGAGATCTCCCAACTCCACCAGGCGCTGATCGACGCAACCGAGTACATGAAGGCTCGAGCGGACGCGAGCAGTAAACCCGCCGGAGATGCCGCACCGGCCGCAGGACGAGGCGGACGGGGCGGAGCCCCAGGAAGCAAGTTCGACCTGAAGAACGAGGCCCTGCTCCCCTATCTGCGCGGTGAAAAGCCGGTCGTCATCGGCGTGGAAGAAGGCCATGATGTCGAGCCCATCATGCAGCTCGCGCAGGAGTATCACCTGAAGGTCGTGCTCAGCCACGTCCCTCACGCGCAGGACGTTCTGGACAAGATCGCCTCGTATCACGTACCTGTCATCGTAGGTCCCATCTACGAGCTGCCGGAAGCCGGTGAGCGCTACGACGCGGTCTATTCGATGCCCGCGGAGCTCTCCAAACGTGGCGTGAAGATCGCCTTCGCCTCCTACACCAATGAGTTTGCGCGCAACCTGCCTTATGCGGCTGGCTATTCGGTAGCGTTCGGCCTGCCGTATGAGGAGGCGCTTAAGGCGGTTACGATCAACCCGGCGGAGATCTGGGGTGTAGCGGATAAGCTCGGCTCGCTGGACGTGGGTAAGACCGCCAACGTGGTCATCGCCAACGGCGATCCGCTGGACGTCCGCACCAGCGTCAAGCAGGTCTACATCGACGGCATTGCGATCCCCATGGTCACGCGGCAGACCCGCCTGCGCGATCAGTACATGCCCCTGACCAAGCCAGCAAAGTAAAACCGAAGCAGGGTCACAGAGCCGAATAACGAGCCGAATAAGGAGCCGAACAAAGTTCGAGCCCAAGACTTCCGAGTCACCCGGACAAGGTATACCAGTCACGAAGTGACCGCACCACGCGCAGTGGGCCCGTCCGGCGGGACACATCTGTTTAGAAGGTAAAAGCCAGCCCAGCCTGGATCGTCCGCGGAGCCTGCGCGAAATAGAGTGTCCGCCCATCCGCAGAAAGAAACGGCCGGTATCCTTGCGCCAGCAGGTTCGTCACATCGATCGTGGCGTCAACACCCTTCGGCATCCACGCACCGAGCCGAACCCGCTGCCGTACGAAGCAGCTCAGGTAGGCCTCGTCGCTTAACGCTCCATAAGGATCGATCGCCGTCACCATCGCATCCGGCTGCCAGCGGTAAGAGGTGCGAATCTTCGTGCCCGTCCGGGCAAGGTCGCCCTTGAGCGAGAGCGCCGCCATCTGACCGCCACGCGCCTGCAGGTGATTCAATGCATCCGCCATCCCAGCCGTGGCCGCAGTCCCGGACGCAAGAGCACTGCCTGTCGCATACTCAGCCGCAATCCATACACCATGAGAAACGGGCGTCGATAAGCTTACCCGTGCGCCATCCGCGCTGTAGCCGCTGGTCAATGCCTGGAACGTTCCGGTCATCGGATCGGCTTCCACACCGGCCGGAACATTGCCGGCGAAGGAAGCCTCAGCCGCTCCCAGGCCCATGGGGCCAAAGCTTCCACTGCCCTGGACGGCGGTCCGGTCGATGCCATCATGATAGTAAGCCACCTCCAATACCGTGCCGCCGGCGCGCTTGGAAAGCGCAATCTCCTGATGACGTCCGGCCTCCAACTGCAGCTTGCCGTTCACAGCCGCGGCGGCCGGGGTATGCTCCCGCTCAGGCTGAACATCAAAGAATTCCTGCGTATCCCGGCTCGTCGCCATACGGTATTGCACCCGCCAGCCTCCGCCGGTATGCGCGGTGACGCGGACGAAGGAATGCGCCGCCACCGCGTAGCTCCCGCTGCGCACCGCCTCCACCTCACCGCCCATCTCCAGATCGACATTTTCTCCCAGCGCCATCTGCTGTCCGCTGCGCAGCTCGAGAACCTGTACCCCGGCCACGCCGTTCGGCCCAACCAGCTCCGGATGCGAGCTCATCCCCATCACCGAGCGGGAACCGCCCCCGTAGCCCGTCTTGCGCTCCATACCGGCCTCAAGCTCAACAGAAGATCCCGCTGACTGCAGCCCCGCCAGGCTTGCGCCCGTTCCAACATCCGCCCGAACCGTGCCGACATTGCCGTTAGCGAAGCTGCGATGCACGGAAAGCACATCATGCACGCCCGCCTGCCCGAAACCATTGCCTTCGCTCACCTGGTCGCGCACCGTAACGCTGTTGCGCGGCGTTTCCGGAACGCTGGTCACGACCAGCACACCATCTTCATCCAGAATGCGAAGAATCGGACGGTTTGCCGTGGAGCGTAGCGTCCACTGCCAATCATCTTGCGGCTCATCGGCGCGCCGGCGGCTCGCAGGAAGCCAGGACGCCGTATCGAAAAGCGCCGCCAGCGTCAGGTTCACAACGGTCTTCGCGCCCGTCCGCAGTTGCAGGTTCGCCTTGGTCGCAGGGACAAACAGCGCGGCGCTTGCACGAACCTGGTAACGGCCTGGGGTCAGGTTGCTAACCGCGTAATGCCCATGCATGTCTGTAAAAGCCGTCGCAACCGTCCGAACATCAGCCCCAAGCGCGTTCGCTGCCAGAATCTGCACCAGCGCACCCATCTGGACCACACCTTGCGCATCCTTTACCACACCGGAGATGGTCGTAGCCCCATCCCCCGCCGCAGCCCATAGGGGCTGCGTACTGAGCAGCATTGCCCCTATCAGGACCATGGCACCCGTGCCGGACTGACTACGCCTTACCTGGAATCGCTGCAAAGTTTTCCCCTGCGCATCAACGGCCGCTCCGAAAATGAATCGCCGTCCTGGGCACATACACACCCTGAAAACCGATTCCTGCCTTCACCGTCGAATCCGGTCATCGCCTCAAGTCCGCGTGCCGTGATCCCATCCAACCTGTCTCGTAGCGCGACAGCTACCCCTCTATATTAATCCACAGTGAACGCTGCTGCCTCGGCAATCTGCTGTTTTTTAATGCCGTCGTTGACTTTGATACTTACCTCATACCTGCCCGGAGCCAGGCTCGCCAGCGGCAGGCTCTTTTCGAGCGTCACCTGCTCCGCATTCGGATTCAGCTTATCGGTCTGTTCTGAGGTCTCAAGGATCGACTTGTTCGTCGCCAGATCGCGGATCTGGTACTCGATCGTCGCCCCGTTCTGGTTGTTCTTGCCGATCCCCAGGTTGTAAACCTGCATCCAGAAGTTCAGATTCTGGTTGCGATGGAAGTTGATCGGCACCGCAACGCCAGTCGGAACCCGCGGCCTTACATGCGTATTGCCAATGACAAAGTTGCCCGCACCCACATCCTTGGAAGGCACACGGTACATCTGGTCCGCCAGAATCAGAGACGAGTGCGCCAGTTGGTCATCATCATACTTCGGCACATTCACGCTGCGCTGCCAGCGCCCAATGTGATCCGGATTGTTCACATCCTTGATCACCACATCCACCTTGTACAGCCCCGGCTTCAACGGAAGCGACTTCCAGTAAACCGAGTTCTGCGTCTGCGTCTGCCCTAGAAGCTCGCTCGGCACCTGCACCGCCACCGTGTCTTCAAAGGTCTGGATCACCCGGTGATTCAGGTTTGATACCCGCCCCAGGATATTTACCGTCCCCATCGAAACACCGTCCTTCGTGTTGAAGGTGATGTCCTTGTTATGCATCTGCAAGGTCAAAGGCACCAGCACGGTGTCGTTGGTCACCTTTACATAGTCCGTGCGCACATCGAAGAGAAACGGAGGCCCGGTCAGGATCTTGGACGAGACCATGAAGCTCTCCAGGTCCTTGAACTTGATCACCGGCGCAGCCTGCAACTTGGCGAACGTATCCAGCCGGTCGAACTGCTTGCTCTGGTTGGTCTCCGTTCCCGGTCCCCTGCCCAGCTGCTCGAGGCCCCCGCCGAGAAGCGGTCCGCCTTGCTCGCCTGCCCCATCTGCTCATACAGCGTCGCGCCCGCGCCCGGCGTATGCTTCAACGCGTCCTTCTCGGAGCGGTCGATCGTCATGTGGTAGTCCCCACACATGCACGAGTCCACAAACTCAATGTCGATGTTGTCGCCGATGCCTTCGAGATAACGGTAGTGCCAGATCTCGAACGGAAAGGTTGAAGTATTTCCGCCGCCCTCTTCCATCGGCCGGTCGTAGTTGCCTCCGCTCGGGTGCGAGTCAATCGAGTCCGGCTTGCCGAAAGCAATGTAGATATGCCCGCGATCCGTCCGCCAGCCCTGTTTGCCTGCGGCAAAGTGCTCATTGGCATACGCAATCCGCGCATAATGCTCTTCGCGATACTCATTGTCGGGAGAATCCGGATTCGGATTGCGCCGCAGCCAGAAGTTCTCGATAAACTGGTCGCGCTCCTCGTCGTTGCCAAGATGCTTGAACGCCTGCAGCTCCTGGTCGGTGATGATCCACCGCACATCCTGCTCCACCCAGGTCTTGTACGAGCCCTTCAACTCCTGCTTCATCTCCTTATTGGAGCGAATCTTCTCCGCGTCCGTGCGCTCGCGCTCGGTCGGGTCCGGCCTGTCTTTCTGCACCGGCACCTTGGTCACGCCATCCGGAGTCGCCGTCTGCGCCCGCGCGGGTTGGCACGCACCCAGCCCCAGGGCCAGGGTCAAACTCCAAGCGCAAACGGCACAGCAGCCAGGCTGAAGCTGAAACGAGGCATCCGGAAAGAAGGTGCAATCATGGCAGGGTTACTCCTAAGTCTATTTCAGGATTGTAGGCCCAAATGAGGCAACATACAAACCGCTTCCCGCATCACTCGCCGCTGCTATCATCAACCTATTCCATGTGCCCTGTAGGAGTTAGCAGTCATCCGGCAAGCAAGGCGCGCGGCACCTGCGTCTGCAGATCCTCCTGCCTGCTCGTCCCATTAGATCGCATACCGTTTTGACGTCTCAGGGATCAAGAAGACATCATCGTCCGGGCAGTCAAACCGAACCTTGCTGCACCAGTTCACGGAGACGCTCTTTGAACCCGGCCACGTCTCACCCCGGCAACGCAGCAACTCAGCGCCCTTAGCGCTCCGCAAAGGCAAAACCCGCAATGAATGCTAAGAAGATCGTCATCCTCCTGGTTGTGCTCCTGGTGCTCGGCGGCATCACCGCCTTCTCTATCATCCAGAGCCAATCGAATGTCCTCGCCGTCACCACCGCCACCGTGGCCCGGCAGGATCTCATCTCGGTCGTCAGCGGAACCGGCCAGATCAAGCCCAAGACCTACGTCAACGTCGGCGCAACCAGCTTCGGCCGCATCACTCACCTCAACGTAAAAGAGGGCGACCACGTCAAAGCCGGAACCGTTCTCGCCAACATAGAAAACGTTCAGCCCTCCGCTACCGTGGCGGCGCAAAACGCCACCATCGTCAGCTCTCGCACCAATGTAGAGGCAGACGTTGCCGCCGAGCAGACCGCTGCAGCCAACATCGGCGCCGCCAAGGCAGATCTCGAACAGCGCAAGCTCGACTTCGACCGCGCCCAGGCCCTCTATAAGGACCAGCTCCTCGCCAAGCAGGACTTCGACGCCAAAAAAGCCGTCTACGACACCTCCGTCGCCACCCTCCAGCAGCGCCAGGCCGCGCTCTCCCAGGCCAAGGCCCAGACCGACTCGCAGCGCGCCATGGTCAACCAGGCCGTAGCCAGCCAGCGCAGCAACTTCGACGCGCTCGATAAGACCGTCTCCCGCGCTCCCTTCGACGGCCTCGTCACCAACGTCCCCGTCCGCGAAGGCGAAACCGTCGTCGTCGGCATCCAGAACGCCGAAGGTTCCACCCTCATGACCCTCGCCGACATGAGCGTCATCACCGCCGAGGTCAAGGTCGACGAGACCGACATCGTCAACGTCACGCTCAACCAGCCCGCCGACGTCACCGTCGATGCCCTTCCCGGCCGCGTCTTCAAAGGCCACGTCACCGAAGTCGGCGACCAGGCGCTCCTCCGCACCACCGGCATCGCCACCAGCCAGAGCACCACCGGCACCGAAGAGGCCAAAGACTTCAAGGTCGTCGTCACCCTCGACAACGTCAACGGCCAGAACAACGAGGAGCTCCGCCCCGGCCTCTCCACCACCGCCAAGATCACCACCGCCAAACGTCCCGACGCTCTCACCATCCCCATCCAGGCGCTCGTCCAGCGCGACCTGGCCGCCGAGCAGTACCTCGCACAGCACCCCGGCAAAAACCGCTCCAACCGCAACCCGCCGCCGTCGCACAAAAGACAAAGACCACTCTCACCCAGGGTGTCTACCTCCTGAAACCCGATCACCGCAAGCAGCGAGCCACCTTCGTCCCCGTCACCACCGGCGTCACCGGCTCCACCGACATCGAGCTCCTCTCCGGCCTCAAACCCGGCGACGTCATCGTCACCGGCCGCTACAAGGTCCTTCGCTCCCTCAAAAGCGGAACCGCCGTCAAGATCGACAATAGCGCCGATTCCACGGCAGACACATCCAAGTCATAAGCACCACCCGGAGCTCCTCGATGGCCTTAGAAACCGAACTCGCTCCCACCGCTACCGACCCAACCCTCATCAACGCCGGCGGCCCGCATGAAGGCGAGGTCATCGTCGCCTCCAACCTCTGGAAGACCTACATCATGGGCGACCAGCAGGTCCACGCCCTGCGCGGCATCAACCTGCGCATCCGCCACAACGAGTACGTCGCCATCATGGGCCCATCCGGCTCCGGCAAATCCACCCTCATGAACCTCATCGGATGCCTCGACTCACCCTCCCAGGGCAAATACTGGCTCAACGGCCACAACGTCTCAGAGCTCAACGACGACGAGCTCGCCCGCATCCGCAACAAGGAAATCGGCTTCGTCTTCCAGACCTTCAACCTGCTCGCCCGCGCTACCAGCCTTCATAACGTAGAGCTCCCGCTCATCTACAACGGCACCCCGGCAGCAGAACGCACCCAGCGCGCCAAAGATGTTCTCGAGTCCGTGAACCTCGGCTCCCGCATGATGCACAAGCCCAATGAGCTCTCCGGCGGCCAGCGCCAGCGTGTCGCCATCGCCCGCGCCCTCGTCAACCGCCCCAGCATCATCCTCGCCGACGAACCCACTGGCAACCTCGACTCCAAAACCGGCGACGAGATCATGGCGCTCTTCGACGAGCTGCACGCCAAGGGCAACACCATCGTCCTGGTTACGCATGAGCCGGACATTGCGGAGTACGCCCACCGCGTCGTCACCATCCGCGACGGCGTTATCGCCAGCGACCACCCCAGCGCCCGCCACGACCCGAACGCCCCCAAGGTCACCCACTAGCCAAGCATTACTCACGCGAAGCGTCCAGAACCGTGCTCTTGCTCATAACGCGGAGCGCCGCAAGGGCGCACTTGCCGTTGCCGTCGCTCTTTAGAAGAGTATTCTTGACCAAACGGAGGCCCATCATGGCAACCCCTGTCCTCATCCCTGTCGAAGAGTATCTGCGCACCGTCTACCGGCCTGACTGCGACTACATCGATGGCGAAGTCCAGGAGCGCAACATGGGCGAGCGTCCGCACGCAAGATTGCAATCGTTCTTCATTCGCTTCCTCGCTCCATTCGAAGAAGCACTCAGTGTAGAGGCACTCCCCGCGCAGCGCCTCCAGATCAGCCCCACCCGCTACCGCATCCCTGACGTGATGCTCGCATTTCTTTCGGATCCCGATCCTCGCATCATCCGCGTGCCACCCCTGCTCTGCATTGAAATCCTCTCTAGCAAGGACACCATGCGGAAGGTCCAGGAGCGGCTCGACGACTACTCCAATCTCGGCGTCAAGTCCATGTGGGTCATTTACCCGTGGCGCCGGCTCGCCTTTGCCGCCGGAACTGACGCAGTCCTCCATCCAGAGACGAACAGCTTGGCGGTGGAAGGGACCGGTATCTCGATCACCGCGGCAGTGGTCTTCTCTGAGCTGGAAAAAATTGAAAAACTCACCGGGCGATAGTCTTACCTGACCAAACGGAGGCGCCGGCCCTGACGCAATCCTCCACGAGCAGAAGGAACTCCTCATCCACCATCCGGATTCGCCGGAGCCGCGGGGTTCGGAGCCCCCGTAGCCGCTACCCCGCCCGGCGTCGCAATCGCCGACGCTCCCGTAGCCGAGATATCCTTCACCGTCTGCTGCTCCCCTTGCGCCGTCATCACCTGCGGCTGGCTATAGCTGATCCCCTTACCCACCGCGTACGTACTCGCGCTGATCCCCAGCAGCAATAGCACCTCCGGCGAGATGTAAGGAAACGCCCCATCCTTCATCGTCAGCAAAAACAAAGCCAGCGCAATGATGATCGAAAAGATCACCAGCTGCAGCCGCGAAGCGCTCGCCTGCCCATTCGCCTCGGAGATCAATCCGCTCACATTGATCCTGTTCTTCCAGACCATCCAGATCAGCGTCGCCGCCAGCACTCCCAGGAACGCGCACACCGCATACCCGCAGATCAGCTCCAGCAACATTATCGGCCCCGCCCACGTCCCGCCGGCCGCCCCTGCCGCTCCCGTCACCGCACCTGCCGCCTGAGTTCCCAGATCGATCACATCCACACCCCTCTTCCGTCTTCTCGCATCCTCCGCAGGGCCCGCAAAGCTCCATACAGTCCACCGCTCAACCCGAACAAAGCCAACCACCACCCGCCCACCGCCGGCATCAAGCCGCCGTCTGCTCCAACGACCTGTCCAGCCAGCGCCCACCCATACCGCCCCGCCACCACCGCCGTCACAACCATCAACTGCAAACCCGCCGCATCCCGCAGCAGTCCTTTCAGCTCACCCGCCAGCTTCCACCCGAGCGTGACTGCAAGCAGCACAAAGAACCCCAGCCCCTCCCAATAAAAGATCCGGATCGGCTGCCCCATCGCTCTCCGCTCATTCAAAAAGATTCCCGGAATGGCGGCCATACTAGCACGGCCTCACCCCCACAGCAATGCCAATGTCGTCCCGCATATCCACGCGACTTCATGCCAAGCCACAACGTCTAAACTAACGTCATGGCCAAGCCTTACTGCCGCCTGCTCGTCTTGCTTTCCTTTCTGCTGCCCATTCTCACGTCCTCTGCCTGCGCCCAGGCGCGCTTTGATCTCACCGGCCCGAAGGTCGATATCAAGGTCACTCGCAAAGGCGTCTCGCTCCCCATTGCCTCCGTTCCCAACCTCCAGCCCGGCGACCAGATCTGGCTTCACCCCGACCTTCCCCCCACCCAGTCCGTCAAATATCTCCTCATCGTCGCCTTTCTGCGCGGCACCACAAACCCCCCGCCCGACGACTGGTTCACGCGCATCGAAACCTGGAAAAAAGAGGTCCGCGAAGAGGGCGTCACCGTCACCGTCCCGGCCGAAGCCCAGCAAGCCATCCTCTTCCTCGCCCCGGAGACCGGAGGCGACTACAGCACCCTGCGTTCCGCCGTCAAAGGCACCCCCGGCATCTTCGTCCGCGCCGACCAGGACCTCATCGAAGCCGGATTCGAGCAAGCCCGCATAGAAAAATACCTCGAGGAGATGAAGAAGGTCCCACCCGGAGACCAGGCCGCCCTCACCGAGCACTCCAACCTCCTCGCCCGCACCCTCAACCTGAAGCCCAACCCCGACTGCTTCAAGCGGCCCCTCGAACAGCAGTTCAACTGCCTCACCCAGACCGGAACCCAGTCGCTGCTCGATGACGGTCACGGCAAAGGCGTCGTCGACGCACTCTCCAGCGGCCCCGGCTCCGATTTCATCAACCAGGCCTCCTATACCCAGCTCGCCGGAGCCGGAAGCTACTCCGCATACGTTGGAGCCATCGTAGATCTCGTCCGCCTGACCAGCTCCATCCACACCGCGCAGTATAAGTACATCCCCGCCATCGCCTTTCCCACCGAAGCCAGCCTCAACCTCCGCCTCAACACCCCGCCCACCTTCCATAACCCCAAGTCCGTCATCGTCATCGGCCTGCCCGCCGTCCAGAAGGCCATCCTCCCGCCCCTGCGTGCCGCCGAGCCAAACCACATCTCCTGCCTGCTCAACCCCAGCATGGTGCTCCCCATCGACGGCGCACCACTCGTTTTCTCAACCGCATACACGCAAAATCTAATGCTTCACCTCAATCTTCCAGCAGGAACCGCCCTCCCCAACAACGCTAAGCTCGATATCCCCCTCATCCAGGACGCCTTCCAGGGCGGGTTGAGAATCGCACCACCCGAGCCCGCCCGCCACGAGCTCCCCGTCCCACCCGAAGCTCCCGCAAAACCCGTCGTCGACCGCGACCACACCCCCGAGATCATCAAGTCCACAGAAAAACCCGCCCCGCCTGTCGCCGCACCCAAGGCCCTGCCGGAACCATCGACCCCCATCACAGGCATCGTGAAGGGTAGCTGGGGCTTCGATTCCTTCACCGGCCCCACCCTCACCGTTCAGGCCACACCGGGCGGCGAATGGCACATCGTCAGGACGCCCACCACGCCGGAAAACCTCATCGCCGGCCAGCCCAACCACCTCGAAATCGCCTCCACTGGCACCAGCTGCATCGACCACATCGGCCTGGAGCCCGGAGGCCAGAAGGTCGACTGGAAGCTCGACGAACAGACCGAAGTCAAAGTCGAAACCCCGCCCGAACCCAAGCCCAATGGAAAAGCGGAGCCAAAAACCAGACCTGAAACCGCCTCCGTCCACCCGGTTGACCTCACCCTCAACCTCCAGCACGCCGCGACCCCCGGCTCCATCCAGCTCGCCATCCAACAGTTCGGGTCCAAAACCCCCGACCAGCTAGGCACCAAATCCTTCGCTGAACCCGCCAAGATCGAGTCGGTTCAATACCACTCCGGAGACTCAAGCGTCGCCATCACCGGGTCGGGCCTTGAGGAGGTCAAGCAGCTCACCCTCAAAGGCGCCGCCTTCCTGCCCGCCCCACCGCCGGAAAGCCCCGGCCCAAAGCCGCCCACTACACTCACCCTGGCTCTCGCCCAGGCAGTCCCGGTGCCTGCAACCAGGCCCGACGAAAAACTTCAGGCCAGCATCCAGCTCAACGACGGTCGCACCCTCGAGTCCGCCACCTTCGCCCTCGCCCCGCGCCCTTCCATCGCCATCCTCTCCCGCCGCACCACCAATGCCACCGCCTCGCCTATCAGCCTCGCCTCTGCCACCGAGATCCCCCTCGGCGCCCAGCTCGTCTTCTTCCTTAAGTCCAAATCCAACTTCCCCCGCACCGAGCAGATCGAGATCGCCAACGCCGACGGCTCCCTTTCGACCCGTCTCAGCCTCAAGGATAAGGAGACTCCGCTCGTCCTCCAGGACGCCCACACCGTCCTCGCCACCTTCGATCCCCTCAAGCTCTTCGGCCCAAGCTCCTTCGGCCCCTTTCGCCTGCGCCCCATCACCGCAGACGGAGCGGAAGGCGAGTGGCAGCCCCTCGCCACCATCGTCCGCCTCCCCACCCTGACCCAGCTCACCTGCACCCAGACTCAAACCGAGTCCTGCATGCTCACCGGCCAGAGCCTCTACCTCATCGACTCCATCGCCACCACCGCCGATTTCAAAGACGCCACTCCAGTCCCAGAAGGCTTCGTCGACACCACCCTGGCCATTCCCCATCCCACCAGTCCCACCTTCTACCTCAAGCTCCGCGACGACCCCGCCACCATCCAGGCCGTAACTCTACCACCCACTCCAACCCCATCTACCCCCAAAATCACCGCC
Source organism: uncultured Granulicella sp. (assembly GCA_964282815.2). Taxonomy (GTDB): domain Bacteria; phylum Acidobacteriota; class Terriglobia; order Terriglobales; family Acidobacteriaceae; genus Edaphobacter. The sequence continues at coordinate 167,555 of CBDIOH010000006.1, read as the reverse complement.
CACGCCTCCCCGAACCCGGGCCACTAGCTGCAGAATCCGTTGCCCTCTCATGATGAGACTATCTCATCCGGAATGAATACTTTGCAGCTGCTCATGCGGTAAACAAAGGACCTTCCCCATCAAGTCCCAACCTAAACCGAATCTATTGAAGACTTTGCACAATTTTATACGGGGAGGGGAGACCCACCTCCCCACCCATAAACCACTTCAAACGGTCGTCTTCTGCTCCAGCGCGGCCTGCACCTTGCTATGCTTCCGGCTGTAGGTGAAGTACACCACCAGCCCGATCAGCAGCCAAACCACCAGCCGAATCCAGTTCGCCGCCCCCAGCTCCACCATCATGTAGCCGTTGAAGGCGATTCCCAGCACCGGAATAATCGGAATCGGCCAGGCCAGCGGAGTCCGAAAGGGACGATGCCGCTCCGGGTCTTTATGCCGCAGCACCATCACCGCGATGCACACGATCACAAACGCAAACAGCGTCCCGATATTCACCATCTTGCCGATATCGTCGATCGGCGTCACCGACCCAACGATCGCAGCGATAAAGCCCGCCAGAATCGTTCCCTTCCAGGGCGTCCGGAACTTCGGATGGATATCCGCGAAGAACCCCTTCGGCAGCAGTCCATCCTTGGCCATTGAGTAAAGCACCCGGCTCTGCCCCAGCAGCATCACCAGCATCACGCTCGTCAGCCCCGCCAGCGAGCCGATCGTAATCACGTTCGCCGCCGAGTTCAGGTTCCGGTCCAGAAACGCCCGCACAATCGGAGCCTCGATATTGATCTCCGGCCAATACACCATGCCCGTCAGCACCGCAGCCACGCCAATATAAAGCAGCGTGCAGATCGCCAGCGAAGCGATGATGCCGATCGGCATATCCCGCTGCGGGTTCTTCGCCTCCTGCGCCGTCGTGGACACCGCGTCGAACCCAATATACGAGAAGAACACCAGCCCCGCCGCCAGCCCGATCCCCCCCACCCCAAAAGGGGCAAACGTATGCCAATCGCTGCCCCAGTTCGCCTTATTTACATAGTGCGACCCCAGACCCAGCACAAACAGCACAACCGCCAGCTTGATAACTACAATCCCGGTATTGAAGTTTGCCGACTCCTTGATCCCGATCACTAGCACCGTCGTAATCACCAGCGCAATCAGGAAAGCCGGAAGGTTGAACCCGAGCTCGATCCCGCCGATCGTCGGCGCATGCAGCAGCGCATGCGCGCTCGCCACCAGTTGCGCGGAAGGATGCGCCAAGAGCGCCGCCAGCGCCTCGCTGAAAGGCTTCGTACCCGGCAGCAGCTCCGGATGCGTTGCAGCCAAGGACTGCCGCGCCACCGCATCGAACGCCTTCTTCAACCCCGTCCAATGGTCATAGGCAAGCCACAAGGGAAACTTCAGGTGAAAGATCGCCAAAAACTCGACAAACGTATTTGACCATCCGGAGCTCACCGTGCTGGCGCCCATCGCATACTCAAGCGTCAAATCCCACCCGATGATCCACGCAAACAACTCGCCCAGCGTCGCATACGCATACGTATAAGCAGACCCGGCCAGCGGTATCATCGCCGCAAACTCGGCATAGCAAAGCCCGGCAAACGCACATCCCAGCCCCGACAGCACAAACGCCAGCATCAGCGCGGGTCCAGCCGTCTTAGCACCGAGCCCTGAAAGCACGAAGATGCCCGCCCCAATGACCGCCCCGATCCCCAGCGCAGTCAAGGAAAATGGCCCAAGCGAGCGCTCCAGCGTCTGCGACCCATGCTCATCCGCCTCCGCCATCAGCACGTTCATCGTCTTCTTTGCAAAAAGATTCGCCATTCGTCCCCTTGGTCCTTAGCTGTTTTCTGAAACGTCTTTAGCTGCTTCCTGAAACGTCTTTAACTGATCCCTGAAACTTGATCCCTGAAACCTGCGTTTTGCCGCCACACCAGGTACACCGGCACGCCCAGAAGCACCAGGATCAACCCCGGCCATGTGTACTGTGGTTTGTAACGCAAGAGTACAACAGAAATCCACGCCGCCATTACGATGTAGAGCCCCGGCAGCACCGGATAGCCAAACGCCTTATAAGGCCGAGGCGCATCCGGCCGCGTCCGCCGCAACACAAACAGCCCCACGATCGTCAGGATGTAGAAGATCAGCACCGCGAAGATCACATAATCCAAAAGCTGACCATAGCTCCCGCTCAGGCAAAGCAGGCAGGTCCACCCCCACTGCACCCAAAGCGAGTTCACCGGCACCCCACTCCCACTCAGCTTGCCCACACTCTTGAAGAAAAGTCCATCCCGGCTCATCGCGTAGTACACCCGAGCTCCCGCCAGCAGCATCCCGTTCACGCACCCAAACGTCGAGATCAGGATCGCCCCCGCCATCAGCTTCGCCCCGACCCCGCCGAACGCTTGCTCCATCACAGCCGTAGCCACCCTGTCCTGAGACGCATTCTGGATCGCCGCCAGTGGCAGCACGCTCAGATAAACGAAATTACAGAGCACATACAGTAGCAGCACCACACCCGTTCCCAAAGCCAGCGAAAGCGGCAGATTCCGCCTCGGATTCCGTATCTCCCCCGCCGTAAACGTCACATTATTCCAGGCATCGGAGCTGAACAGCGACCCAACCTGAACCACCGCAACCACGGTCAGCGCGCCGACCATCACCGTAGGCCCACCCGCTCCCACCTGAACAGCATGGCTGGTCCCCAAACCCGATCCAGCCCAGAACGCATGCCAACCAACACCAAAATTCGCCGCAACTGCCGCAGCATTCTTCGCAACGACCCCAACCCCAACCACCGCCATCAGCGCCAGCACCTTCGCCGACGTAAACAGATTCTGCACCGCCGCGCCCAGCTTCACCCCAAACGTATTCAGCACGGTCAGTAGCGTAATCACCATAATTGCCGCCAAATTCGCCGTATTCAGCCCAATATTCCCCGACCCCACATGCCAAAGCCACCGCTGCGCACTCACCGCAGGAAAGAACACCCCGAGAAACTTGCCAAACGCCACGCCGACAGCCGCAATCGTTCCCGTCTGGATCACCAGGAACAGCGTCCACCCATACAGAAATCCCCAGATCGGCCCCAGCGCCTCGCGCAGATAGACATACTGCCCACCCGCCTTGGGCATCATCGCCGCAAGCTCCCCGTAGCTCAGCGCCCCAATGATCGTCATCGCCGCCGTCACCAGCCAGGCCCCAATCAGCAGCGCCGGCGACCCCAGCGAACGCGACATATCCGCCGAGACAATAAATATCCCCGACCCGATCATCGAGCCCATCACAATCGCCGTAGCCGAAAACAGTCCCATCCCCTGCACAAATTGCGGGGCATCTGTCGCCTGTGGAGCAATTTGTTTGTCGTTCCGCAGCGCAGCAAAGGAATCTGCGGTTGCCTTGGTTGTTGTTTTCACGTTCCCTTCAAACTACCGCAGAACCTCAAGAAAGTCCCGCGCCACCTCCGCAGCCGTCCTCCCTGGAACAAACAACCCGGAGATCACCGCCACCGCATCCGCCCCAGCCTCACGCACGCTGCGGCAGTTCGCCAGCGTAATTCCTCCAATCGCCACCAGCGGCTTTCCCGTCAAAGCCCGTGCCATCCGCACCCCGTCGAGTCCCACCACCGGCGAAGCATTCGCCTTCGTCCCCGTGGCAAACACCGGCCCAATCGCCACATAATCCGCCGCCCCAGCATCCGCCGCCCGCACCTGCGCCTCCGTATGAGTCGACACGCCAACCCACCCATCAGCCCTAAGCACCCGCTTCGCATCCTCCGGTGCCAGATCCCCCTGTCCCACATGCACCCCGACAAGCCCCGCCAGCGCGGCGAGATCCGCTCGATCGTTCATCACCAGCACCGCCCCTCGCAGCGCCGCCTTCAACGCAGCCGCAGCGGACAGCACCTCCTGCGGCCCGCCATCCTTGTCGCGATACTGCACCAACGAGACCCTGGCGGTAGCCAACTCCGCAGCCATGGCCGTCACCGTCATTCCATGCCGCCGCAGCATCTCCGCATCGACAATCACATACAGCGGCGAGCTCAACATGCGCTCTTCAAGCCTTACCACCCTGCCGCTCAAAGAACCGCTCCATAAACTTCGTGTCGAACGCTCCCGACCGAAACTCCGCATCCGCGAAAATCTTCTGGTGCAGCGGAATCGTCGTATGAATTCCTTCCACAATAAACTGGCTCAGGGCTCGCTGCATCTTGTCCATCGCCTCGTCCCGATCCTTCCCATGACAGATCAGCTTGGCAATCAGGGAGTCATAATAAGGCGGCACCACACCTTCCGCATACTGCGCCGTATCCACCCGAACCCCATTCCCACCCGGCAAATTGAAAGCAGTAATCTTGCCCGCGCTCGGCGTAAACTTCTCCGGATGCTCCGCATTGATCCGGCACTCAATCGCGTGCCCGCGGATCTCCGGCACCTTCGGCACAATCGCAGTGAGCTTCTCACCCATTGCAATCCTTAGCTGCGCCTTCACCAGGTCGACGCCCGTCACCATCTCGGTCACGCAGTGCTCCACCTGGATCCGCGTATTCATCTCGATGAAGTAGATCTTGCCATCCTCATCCATCAGGAACTCAATGGTCCCAGCATTCCAGTACCCGATGTCCTTCAAGCTGCGCTCGATCGTCTTGCCCAGCTCCGCCCGCAGCTTCGGCGTAATCTGCAGACTCGGAGCCTCTTCAATCAGCTTCTGATGCCGTCGCTGAATTGAGCACTCCCGCTCGCCCAGACTCATCACGTTGCCATGCTCATCGGCCAGCACCTGGAACTCGATATGCCGCGGCCGCTCGATAAACTTCTCCATGTACATATCGCCGTTGCCAAAAGCATTGGCCGCTTCGGTCGATGCCTGATGGAACATCGCCGGAAGCTCATGCTCGCTGCGGCAGATCCTCATCCCACGTCCGCCGCCGCCGGCCACTGCCTTCAAGATCACCGGATACCCAACCGACTTCGCCCATTCCAGCGCCTCATCCTCATTCGCGATCACACCATCGGACCCCGGCAGAATCGGTACCTTCGCCTTCTTCATCGTCTGCCGCGCGGTCGATTTCTCGCCCATCATCCGCGTCACCTCCGGCGGAGGCCCAATGAACTTGATGTTCGAAGCCCGGCACACCTCCGCGAAGTTCGCGTTCTCACTCAGCAATCCATAGCCCGGATGAATCGCATCCACATCCGCGATCTCCGCCGCGGCAATCACCGCAGGCACATTCAGGTAGCTCTCCGCGGACCGCGCCGGCCCAATGCAAATCGCCTCATCCGCAAACCGCACATGCAGGCTGTTCCGGTCGGCCTCGCTATAAACAGCAACCGTGCGGATGCCCATCTCCTTACAAGCCGAGATCACCCGCAGCGCGATCTCTCCCCGATTGGCAATCAATACCTTACGAAACATGCAAACCCTTCCCAAAACCAAAAACAAGGGCGTAACGAGGATCAAAAGGATAAGAACAGGATCGAAACAGATAATCAAAACTCTTGTTCTTCGAAAGCCTTCGTCTTGTCTTTCGAAGCCTTTGGTCTTGTCTCTATCCCGCCTTTTTCCTTCTTATCCCCGTTAAAGCCGTGGTCTGTCTTACCGTGCCTTGATCGCGAACAAAGGCTGCCCATACTCCACCGGCTGCCCGCTTTGCGCAATCCGCTCCACAATCTCGCCCGCCATATCGGACTCAATCTCGTTCATCAGCTTCATCGCTTCCACAATGCAAAGCACCTGCCCGATCTCCACCACATCTCCGATCTTCACAAACGCAGCCGCCCCCGGCGAAGGCGACTCATAAAACGTTCCCACGATCGGCGACTTCACCTGGTGATGCTTCACCTCCGCAGCAGCCGTCGCAGCAGCCTCAGCCGGATGCGCATGAGCCACAGCAGCCGGAGCCGCCACAACCGGCCCCGCGCCCTGCGCGGAAGCCATCAACCGCGCAAGCTGCCCCATATCCAGCCCGCCCTGCGGCGCCGCGGGCGGCGCAAGCGCTGAAGCGAACTTCAAACGCACCTTCAAATCTGCCTGTTCCAGGTCAAACTCAGCAATCTCCTGCGACTTCAGGAATTCGATCAACTCCTGAAGAAAACCCTTCAACTCATTGCCTTCCATCGTGTCTCTTTCCGCCCTTCAAACTCTAAAGTTCAATCCATGCCTTCGTAGCAGACGATGTCAAAATCTCGCATCCGTCTGCCGTCACCAGCACCGTATCTTCAATCCTCACACCGAACTCACCCGGCATGTAAACGCCGGGTTCAATTGTAACCACCATTCCCGCTTTCAGCCGCTCTTCAGACGCCTTGCCCAGCCGCGGCCCTTCATGAATCTCAATCCCCACTCCATGCCCGGTCGAGTGGGTAAAGAAATCCCCATACCCCGACCGTGTCAAAACCTCGCGGCATACCGCATCCACATCTCCAGCCAGAACTCCTGCCTTCACCGCCGCGACACCTGCCGTCTGCGCCTCCAGAACTGCCTCATACACCTCGCGCTCCCCCCGCCGCGCCTTGCCCAGGTGCACCGTCCGCGTCATATCCGAGCAATACCCATCCAGCACCACCCCGAAGTCCAACGTCACGAACCCCCGCCGCGGCAGCTTAGCCCCCGACGCCCGTCCATGTGGCAGCGCACTCCGCTCCCCGCTCGCCACAATCGTCTCGAAGCTCATCCCCTCCGCCCCACCCAGCCGAGCCATATACTCGATCGCCAGCGCCACCTCGTTCTCCGTCGTCCCCGGAACAATGTACTCCAGGCAATCGTCGAACAGCCTGCACCCCAGCGCCGCCGCCTCTCGCATGGCGTCCTGCTCCACCTCATCCTTTCTCTGCCGAAGCCCCGCCACCACTGGCCCCACCGCCACAAACCAGCTCTTCCGCACCCCACGCGGCAGCTCGCCCCGCATCCGTTCGAGCGCCGCCACCGTCGTCACCGTCTCATCAAACCCGCAGCGCGTCACACCCTTTTCGATCGCCAGGGCAAGCGCTGCCCCAGTCACATTCTTCTCAACGATCACCACCTTTGCCCCATCCACCTCCGCCGCCGCCTGCCCGGTATATCGCCCATCGGTAAACAGCGTCGCCCGGCCGCCCACCAGCAGCAGCGCCGCATTCGACCCGGTAAACCCGCACAGATACCGGACGTCCGCCGCATGCGTCACCAGCATCGCCTGTACATCCAGCTTCGCGAGCAAACGCACAAGCTTCCCTCTTCGTCCGGACGGAATCATGGTCATTCCATCCATCTTACTGGTCAGGCTCTTCGCGTCGCGCAAGGATAGGGGAAACACGTATCATGAACTATGCCAGGCACGCAGTCTCCTGCACAGACCCCTAATCTCCCAGATCCCGCGCGTCTGCCCCGCTCCTACGCTCAGACACGCCGAAACTTCCTCATCGGCTCGCTCGCCGCTGGCGCAGGCCTCGCCCTCTACTCCAACGAGATCTCCCGCCATGAGCTCGAGCTCACCGAGCGCACCTTTTACATTCGCAACCTTCCCAAGGCCTTCGACGGCTTCGCCTTCGCCCAGATCTCCGACCTCCATCTCGAAGCCTTTACAGAAGACTTCTTCCTCAAGGAGGTCATCATCCGGGTCAACGCGCTCTCCCCGGACCTCGTTCTCATCACCGGCGACTTCTGCAGCCGCGGTCCACTTCCCATCAAGTACTCCTTGCCGGCCGCGGTACGCTGCGCCGAACTCCTCGCCGGCATCACCTGTCCGCAGCGCTTCGGCATCCTCGGCAACCATGACGCCGTTGTCGGCCCCCGTGAGATCGTCCGCGCCCTCGAACGCAACAACATCCCGATGCTCGTCAATCAGTACCTGCCGCTCGAACGCCGCGGAGAGCGCATCTGGCTCGGTGGGCTCGATGACGTGATTGCCGGCAACCCAAATCTCGACCAGGCACTCCCGTCCGAGGCCCGCCGGGACAACGCACCCGTCATCCTCATGTGCCATGAGCCGGACTACCTGCAGAAGATCCGCGTCCATCCCCGCGGCGTCAACGTCGATCTCGTCCTCTCCGGCCACACGCACGGCGGACAGGTGCGCCTGCCCGGCGGCGGACCTCTGCTCCTGCCCCCCGGAGGCATGCTCTACCCCGAAGGCCACTTCGTCCTCGGGAATCTACAGCTCTACGTCAATCGCGGTCTCGGTACGGTAGGCCTGCCCTTCCGCCTCAACTGCCCGCCGGAGATCACCTACGCGACGCTTCGCCCGGCCTGAAAGCCAAGAGTTCTCCTATCCCTGTCCCCTCATCCCTTCACCCTTGAGGGCCACAAAACGCGAGGGCGATCAACGCGCCCGAGCCGCCGGCTTCTTCTGCCTCCCCACCACTGACATCGGCATCCCGTTCGTCCCACCGGTACCACCCGCGCCGCTCTGCTCCACCATCCACGCATCCAGCAGACTCTTCTTAAAACGCCACCGATTCCCCAGCTTGAACGCTGGTATCCGTCCCTCGCTCGCGTACCGGTACAGCGAATCCCCACTGATCCCCAGGTACTCGGACGCCTGCCTAATATCCATTACCTCACGCAGCATCGTATGCACAGCACTGGCCATGGCACAAACCTCGGGCGGCTCCGGAACATCCTCCGCGCACTCCCTTTTTACCCAGTCCCGGCCTCCTGCACAATATCCAATGTCGGCTCTTGGCAATCTCGTTACCCCTGCTGGCGCCACCAGCCCGACCGAACATCGCCGCCATCCACCTCGGTGGGCGCACCCGGTTCAGGACTAAACAACCGGATCCCATCTTCCTCCGCCAGCTCGAAGATCCGGTCGATCGGCTCCCGCCACCCATGCAGCGCCAGGTTGAACAACCCCCAGTGGACCGGCATCAAAGTCCCGCCCCCCATGTCCGCAAACGCTCGCGCCGCCCCATCCGGACCCATGTGAATATCCTTCCACCGCTCATGAAACGCACCAATCTCCAGCATCGTCAGGTCGAACGGCCCATACTCTCGCCCAATGGTCACAAATCCATCCCAATACCCGGAGTCCGCCCCGTAATAAACCCTATGCTTTGACCCGGCAAGCACAAACGATCCCCAAAGCGTCTCAAACCGGTTCGCCAGGCTGCGCCCGGAGAAATGCCGCGCCGGAACCGACGTAATCGTCAACTCCGCCCCGCCGTCGCCCACCACGACCGTACTCTCCGTCCAATCCAGCTCCGTAATTCGATCAGCCCGGACTCCAAACTCCTGCAAGATCGCTCCTACCTTCAGCGACGTCACCCATCGCGTCTCCGGCCAAAGCCTCGCCAGCGTCCGTACTGTTCCCTTGCCCATGTGGTCGTAATGATCGTGCGAAAGCAACACCACATCCGCGACCGGCAGCCGCTCCAACTCAATCGTCGGAGGGAAGAACCGCTTCGGCCCAAACCACTGCACCGGAGCCGCCCGCAAATCCCACACCGGATCGATCAGCACCCGCACCCCATCGATCTCCACCAGCATCGCCGAGTGCCCGAACCATGTCACCCGTAGTCCGCTCTCCGGAGCCCGCTCATACACCGCCGCATCCGTCCGGAATGAAGGAAGCTTCGTCTTTGGTTCCGTCTCGGCCTTATTGGTCAGGTAGAGCGGAAGCAGCGAAAACGCCATCTTCCAATCTCCGACACCGGTCTCCACCGGGTTCATAAACTTCTTCCCCACCCGCCCCGCTCGTTCCAACCTACGCATGGCGATTCGATGCGCCGAAACGTCCCCCGGCTCACAACACGCGCACACCAAGGGAATGGTGCCCGGGAATTCTGTTCAGCACCAATGCAACTCCGGCAGCCTTACTGCTCCCGAGGCTCCATATCCACCTCGACCTTCAACGTATGCCCCCCACCCCCATTGATCAGCCCCCGCAGCGGACTCACATCCCCATAATCCCGCCCCCAAGCCAGCGTCACATGCCCATCCGTCGGAGCGACATTGTTCGTCGGATCCATGTCCAGCCACCCCTGGCTCCGGCAATACCCGGAAACCCACGCATGCGAAGCATCCGCCCCAATCAACCGAGCCCTCCCCGGCGGAGGAAACGTCCGCAGATACCCACTCACATACCGCGCCGCCACATTGATCGACCGCAGACAGGCAATCTGCACATGCGCAAAATCCTGGCAAACCCCGCGCCGTTTTTTGAAGACCTCATCCGTAGGCGTCCGCACCGTCGTCACCTTGGAATCGAACTTGAAGTCCTCATAGATCCGCCCCGTCAGATCCAGCAGCGCCTCCCGCATCGCCCGCCCCGGCGTAAACGATTTCAAGGCATACGCCGCAAACTCCCCCCGTATCTTGATCCGCGGCGACTCGAACTGATACTGATACGCATCCAGCCCCGGCGCACTCGTATCCTCCGCCAGCCCCGCAGCCGAATCCTCCCACGCCATCGCCGGCTTCGACAGCCACGCCTCATCTCCCGTCCGCACCACCTCGCTCTTCGCCTCCACAACCAGCTCCTGGTGCGGCTCCTCCAGCGTAAAGAAACTCAGGCAGTTGCCAAAGTAATCCACCCGATCCGTCATCGTTTGCGGCCTCGGCTCGACCGTCAGCTCGTTGTACGTAACCTGATTGGTAGCGAAGGATCGCGGCCGCAGACAAGCCACATGATTCCCCCTCGAAACCGGATACCCATACTTGTACGTCGTCCTGTGACTTACCGTATAAATCATTCGCGCTCCATCATTGGCCCATCAGGATCGGCAGCGTGCGGGCATGGCTAAAGTATCGGCTGGAAAGATTGTTGGACCATGAAGGCAGCAGCCGCTCCAGCTCCGCAAGCTGCGTATCGAGCTGCTTCAACCCACCCTGACGAGCAGCCTTCGCATCCACCGGAAACACAATCGCCCCCAAATCCACCCCACGCAGCGCGGCGAGGGCATCCTTCATCGTCTGCAAATCCGCCGGATCATGCCGTGGCAGCTCCTCGTACAACTTCACCAGCTGACTAAGCTGAAAATCCAAAGCCCGCGGATTGCTCTCATCGCTCATTAAGACGTCCAGCACCGCCAGCGGCTGTAGCGTCGTGTAATACCGTGCCCGATACGTCACCGAGCTATCCGCAACCTCCAGCAGGCATTCGAGGTAAACCCAATCCTCAGCCGCCAGCGGCCGCGTGATCGCCCTGAGCTCTCGCGTCAGATAAACCGCCCGCTCCAGCCGCCGCCCGAGACTCATAAACAGCCACCCAGACCCTCGAACGACATTCTCCCGCTCCATCCCCGAAAACGCCGAAAGCAGCTCCAAACACTCTCGCAACAAAGCCTCATACTCCGGCAACCGAGCCTTCTTCTCCGCACTCATCCCCTCCCGCAGCTGCCCGATCAGCACCATCATGTCCGCCGAAAGCCGCTCCCGGACATTCCCTCCAATCCGCGCCACCTCCTCGAGCGTCGCAGCCAGCGTCCCGGACCGCTTCCCATCGCTAAGCAGCGAGAGCATCTCCTTCTCCAGCAGCGCAAACGTAGGCAGCGTCTTGCGCCGCTTCGGCAGCTTGCTCTGCCGCAGTGCCAGGCACTCATGCAGCCGCAGCAGACTCCCCATCTCAGCCTCTTCCCCACGCCTCACCCGAGGAGCCATCGACCGCAAAATCCGCGCTATATTCTCCGCTCGCTCCACATACCGCCCCAGCCAGAAGGTATTGTCCGCCACGCTGCTCGGCACCACCCGCGACACCCGCTTCAGCTCCACCGGCTCCGTCTTCGGCCGCAGCATGCTGAACGTATCCACCGGCTCATCCCAAAGCACCCACGCGTCCTTGCTGTGTCCCCCACGCTGCATGGACACCACAGACCCATCCGCCTCCGCCACCCGAACCAGCCCACCCGGAATCGCCACCCACCCATCTCCCGTGTCCAGCACATACGTCCGCAACACCATGCTGCGCGAGTTCAACCGCTCATTCTCCCAGACCGGAGCCGTCGAAAGCGCCACCTGCTCCTGCGCCACATACTCATGCGGAAACGCGCAAAGATGCGCCAGAAACTCCGCCCGCTTGTTCTGCTCCAGCTCCGCCCCAAAAACCGGCTCCATCCCCCGCGAAGGAAACGCCGGCTTCACCACCACGGAGTCCAGATGGTTCAGCACCCAATCGAGCGCCTTCGGCTGCCCGCACCACCACGTCGCCACAGAGGGCAGCCGCAGCTCTTCCCCCAGCATCTGCCGAGCCAACCCCGGCAAAAACGGCATAATCGCCGCCGACTCAATCAACCCCGACCCCAGCGCATTCGCCACCACCACATTCCCCGCGACGATCGCCTCCACCAGCCCCGGAACCCCCAGCAGCGAATCCCCCCGCAGCTCCAGCGGATCGCAAAACCCGTCATCAACCCTGCGCAAAATCACATCCACCTGCTCCAACCCACCCACAGTCTTCAGATAGACACCCTGCTCCCGCACCGTCATATCGGCGCCTTCCACCAGTGTGAACCCCAGGTACCTCGCCAGATAGCTGTGCTCAAAATACGTTTCATTGTGCGGCCCGGGCGTCATCAACACCACGCGCGGATTCGGCCCCTTCGCCATGCTCATCAAAGCATCCCGCTGCGCCCTGAAGAACGGTGCCAGCCGCCGCACATTGCTCGTCCGAAATAACTCCGGCAGCAGATCGGAAACGATCGTCCGGTTCTCCAGCGCATACCCGCTCCCCGAAGGAGCCTGCGTCCGGTCCGCCAGCACCCACCACTGCCCATCCGGCGACCGCGCCAGGTCCACCGCCATCATGTGCAGAAAACTATGCGCCGGAGCCTTTACCCCCACCAGCGGCCGCAAGAAAGCCGGATTCCCGTACAGCAAAGCCGCCGGAAAATGCCCATCCTTCAACAGCCTCTGCTCGCCATACAGATCCTGCAGCACCTTGCTCAAAAGCTCCGCCCGCTGCACCACCCCCGCCTCGATATACCTCCACTCCTCAGCGGAAATCAGCAGCGGCACCACGTCCGTCCGCCAAGGCCGATTCGCCCCCAGCGGATCCCCATAGATGTTGTACGTAATCCCGTTCTCGCGGATCCGCCGCTCCGCCATCGCCCATCGCCGCGCCAGCTCCTCCGGCCCCAGCCCCCGCAGCGACTCCATCAGAGGCTCCCAATGCGCCCGCGGATTCACCCCATCCGCAAACGCCTCGTCATACGCGGCCCCATAACGTAACGCCGTCTGATACAAGTCCCCGATCAACCCTGAACCCCCGCCGCGACCGGCCCAGGCCACCGCAGATCGAGCGTCATTGGAAACTCACGATTCGTCTCCCCCGCCGGAACCGCCACACGCTCACCGCCCACCTCCGAAACCACAAACCGCTCCAACCGCCGCGCCCGAGCCTCTTCCGCATCCTTAGGGCGTGTCGTATGCACGCGACCATCGGGAGGCCCGGCAAAGTAGGTACATCGCGACACAACCCGTGACTCCGCAACCTCGATCAACTCGAACACCAGCGGCGTATGCACCGGAACCGTAGGATGCAGCGCAGCCGAAAGACGCCGCGCCCGATACCGCACCGCCGCCACCGCCTCGCCCGCACTCCCCGTCGCCGTCAAAGGCACCCGCCGCCCATTGCAGCTGACCACATACTTGCCGTCCGCAGGCAGTCCATTCACCCTCACCTGCATTCGCTCCAAAGACGAGTCCACACTCCGCCCCGTCCGCCCGGAGTTCGTCTCCTCCGCCAGCACATTCCAAGGCTCGAGCGCCTGTCTCAGCTCCACCTCCACTCCACCGGCCATCACCGACCCGATCTTAGGAAAGCGAAACTCCAGGTGCGTCCTAAACCAACCATCCTCAAACCCATACCCCGCCTCGCGCAGCGCCCCCAGCACCTCCGCAAAGTCACGCTCGACAAAGTAAGGCAGCATGAACCGGTCATGCAGCGCCGCTCCCCAGCGCACCAGCGTCTCCTCAAACGGCGCACGCCAAAGCATGCTCACTAGCGCCCTTACCAGCAGCATCTGCATCAGCCCCATCTTGTAATGCGGAGCCATTTCGAACGCCCGCAGTTCCAGCAGCCCCGCCCGCAGCCCCTGGTACTCCGGCGGCCACATCTTATCGATGCAGAACTCCGCCCGATGCGTATTCCCCGTCACATCCACCAGCAAATTCCGAAACAGCCCGTCGAGAATATGTGGAGGACACCCATCCTTCGGCAGCTGACTGAAAGAAAGCTCCAGCTCATACAGCGCATCCGTACGCGCCTCATCCACCCGCGGATACTGGCTTGTAGGCCCCACATACATTCCGGAAAAAAGATAGGAAAGCGAAGGATGATGCTGCCAGAAAGCCACCATGCTCCGCAGCAGGTCCGGCCGGCGAAGCACCGGGCTCTCCATCACCGTCTCCGCCCCCAGCACAATATGGCTCCCACCGCCCGTAGCCAACTGGCTCCCATCGAACCCAAACTTCCCCGCGCTCAGACGATTCTTATCCGCCTCCTCGCCCAGAATCCGGTTTAGCTCCTCCAACTCATCCCACCCACTCGTCGGAGGCAAATTCACCTCCAACACCCCCGGATCCGGAGTCAACCCAAACACCCGCAACCGTCCATCCTGCGGAGCCGCATACCCCTCCACCCAAACCTTAACTCCCAAATAAGAAGCCGTGTTCTCCACCGCCGCCACCAGATTCAGCCAATCCGCCAGCACCGGCACATACGGCAGAAACACGCATAGCCGCCCATCCCGCACCTGCACACAAAGCGAAGGCCGAATCAGCTCCTTCGCCGTCTCCGCCGTCCCGGAGAGCTTCGGCAGCGCATCCTCCTCCGCCGCCACCCCAAACAAATCCATCCTCCGAGCAGGCTCGCCCGGAATCCTCACCGCCCCGGCCTCATCCGTCTCATACTCCAGCTCATCCGGAGCCACAAACGGCATCATCTCCACCGGAATCCGGTACCCAATCGGCGAATCCCCGTAGCTCAACACCACCCGCTCCGGCCGCTCAAACCAAAGCTGGCTCGACCACGCCAGCCGTCCCTCCGGCTGCCGGCGCCGCAGCGGCAAAACATACCCCACCGCCTCCTGCACCTCGTCGTCATACCCCGGATCGAACGCCGCCAGCACATCTGCCCGGCTTACCTGCAACCGGTCCGCCAGCGCCTCTATAAACCGGAACGCATCCCGCACCTCATACCCAGGCTCGTCTTCTTCCCGCGCGATCAGCTCCGCATTCTCCCAGACCGCCACCCCATCCAGCCGCGAAATACACTGAAACGCCCACCGAGGTAGCGGCTCCCCGGGATACCACTTTCCCTGCCCAAAGTGCAGCAGCCCACCCGGAGCCGTGCGCTCCCGCAGCGACCGGATCAGCGCCAGCCCTCGCGTCCGCTTCACATCCCCCAGCGCCTCCACGCTCCACTGCAAACTCTCCGGCTCATCGAGCCCCACAAACGTAGGCTCACCCCCCATCGTCAGCCGAACATCCTGCGCCACCAGCTCCCGATCCACCTGATAAGCCACCTCCCGCACCCGCTGCCAAGCATCGTCCGGATAAGGCGCACTCAAGCGAGCCGTCTCCCCCCGAACAACCGCAGCCCGCAAGGCCGGAGCCTCGACAGAAGCCGCCTCATCCAACCCCACTCGAGTCACAACCATCTCGTACGTAAACTCCACGCGAGCCCGCTCCACCGTCCCCCAAACCGGAGCTGCCTGGCTCGGCGTAGGAGTACAAGCCAGCGGAATATGCCCCTCCGCCGTGAACAATCCGGAGGTCGCATCCAGCCCCACCCACCCCGCTCCCGGCAGAAACACCTCTGCCCAGGCATGCAGGTCCGCCCGGTCCGGCTTGCTCCCATCCTCCTCCGCCAGCTGAATCAAATACCCCGAAACAAACCGGCTCGCAAACCCCAGATGCCGCAGCACCTGCACCAGCAGCCAAGCCGAATCCCGGCAGGACCCCATCTGCCGCTCGAGCGTCTCCTCGCAGCTCTGCACCCCATGCTCCAGCCGCGTCTCATACCCCACCTCATCCCGAACCTTCGCATTCAGCGCTCCCAGGAACCCCACCGTCCCCTGCCGCTGAACATTCACCTCGCTCAAAAACCCGCTCAGCAGCGGCCCCGCCGTCTCCGCAAACCGGTACGGAGTGAGATTGTTCGAAGTCTCGATCGCATACCGGAACGGACAGCTCTCATACCCCGGCTCCAGCACAAAGTCGAACGGGTTATAGGGCGTCAGATCCGCCGTCAGCCGAACCTCTACCGCAAACTCCGCCGTCTTCTCTCCCACCAGGACTCGCGCCACCTGGTTCCCCAGCGCATCGAACTGCCATCGCACCATGGCGCTCTCGGGCACCACCGTCAACCCATACCCTGAAATGGCCGTCCGGCAGTGAGCAGCCGGCCGCAACTGCACCACCTGCGGCCCCAGCGCCACCGCCCGTTCATACACATAGCCCGTCCGGTGCCGCACTTCGATCATGAATCCCATGGATTCCTTGATCCTAATACGCCCCACCCAAAACCCCACAGCCTCCCCGCCGCCCAACGTAGAATCGCTTCTTCCTCTCAAAGCAGCACCCCCAAACCTGGACGAATACTCCTCGAAGACCCCGGGCTCCATGGACCGCACCCCATGCGAGGTATCCACAAGGTCCCCACCAAGCTCCAGCTCCACGCCAAACCCGGAACCGCCTTATGCTTCCGCCTTCAGCCCGCCAGTGCCTCATGATGAGGATATCTCTCCTGAAATGAAGACTTTGCAGGAGGTGGGTCTTGATTGTAGGGACTTTACATCCGAAGTCCAGACCTAAGTCTCGTAGTTCGAAGACTTTACACACTTTGGGCGGGGGAGGGGGGTACCCTACTCCCGTCCCGAAGCCCCCGCTTCACCGCCCACTCACACCTCAAAGCCTTCCGCTCGTCCGTCCCCAAAACCCGCCACATCGAGCGTCGGCCCCGTGCTGCTGAAAAACAACTCTCGCCATCTCCAGAATGCGCTCACGGTTTCGCTGTGCCTCGGCTCGGAATTTGCGAATAGCCGGTACTGCCTGCTCTCTGGGCGTGCACAATCCTCGCCGAATTCTCTGCAACCGGAGACAGTCTCCTCCTATCTCATGAGCGGAGATAGTCTCCACTTGTTCAACGGCAACGGTTTGGAAGTCGACACCCGGCGCGGAGTCACACAGGCGACCGGCAAACAGCAGGAGGAAGCTTTGCGCATCTTCGTCACCGGAGCGACAGGATTCATTGGAACGGAACTCGTACAAGAACTCATTGAAGCGGGTCATCAGGTGCGCGGCCTCGCACGCAGCGACGCCGGCGTCGAACAATTGAAGGCAGCCGGCGTTGAGGCCCAGCGCGGAGATCTGGAGGACCTCGAAAGCCTCCGCACCGGATCCTCCGGCATGGACGTTGTCGTCAATCTCGCCTTCAATCACGACTTTGCAAAGTTTGCACAAAATGGAGCGGACGAGATTAAGGCAATCCAAGCCATGGGTTCGGTTCTAGAGCCCGGCAAGCTGCTCCTCGTCACCTCGGGCATCGGCCTCACAGCCGGAGCCCCCGGCCAGGTGCGCGTTGAAACAGATCCGGCCATCGATCTGCCATCCATTCCCCGCAAACCCGAACAAGCAGCGCGCGCCGTGGCGGAACGCGGTGTGCACGTGGGCATCGTGCGTCTCCCTCAGGTGCATGACACCCGCAAGCAGGGCCTGATCACCTACCTGCTTCAGATCGCGCGAGACAAGGGTCTTTCCGCCTATATTGGAGACGGTGCAGCCCGCTGGTCCGCGGCTCCGCTCAAGGATGTAGCCCACCTCTACCGGCTCGCCGTCGAGAAGACCGGCCCAGGCGTGACCACCTACCACGCCGTCCAGGAGGAGGGCGTTCCACTGCGGGACATCGCGGAGACATTGGGGAAAGGCCTGAAGGTGCCTGTAGTTTCGCTCCCTGCGGAAAAAGCCGCGGAGCACTTCGGCATGTTCGGCCACTTCGCAACCCTGGACATGCCCGCTGCAAGCGAGTGGACCCGCAAAACCCTGGACTGGAACCCAACCGGTTCCGGACTCATCGAAGACCTCACCAACATGAACTACTAGCCTTTGGACGTATGGAATCAAGCTAAGTTGTTCTATTACGCCACATCGAGGGACCCCGAGGCTTCAGCCTTGGGGCTCACAGTCATCATGCCTTAGGCGAAGCCATGGGACCCCATTACGGCCCCGAGTGGAACACCAAAACCATCATCCCTGGCGTGAAAGATGAACTCGACGAAGCTCTTCGAAAACTGAGTCAAGAACTATCCCAAGACCAGCATTCGGTCTCAATCCCGCTCCGTCGCGTACCCTTGAGTCAGCCCTCGCATGACTCCCCTGACCCTCATCAGTCTCATCGTCACCGCCGCCGCTCTCTTCGGCTGGCTCAGCGTCCGCGTCCTGCGTCTCCCCATCACCATCGGCACCATGCTCCTCACCATAATCTCGTCCCTGGCGACCATCCTCCTAAGCCATCTCTTCCCCGCCATCCATCTCCGAGCCGTAATCCTCGTCGGGCGCATCCGTTTCGAAGACCTCATCCTCCACGGCATGCTCGGCCTGCTCCTCTTCGCCGGCGCCTTCCTGCTCGACCTCTTCTATCTCGCCCGCGAGAAACTGGCCGTCACCCTCCTCTCCCTCATCGCGACCCTCCTCTCCACTGCCGCCATCGCCGCCATTATGCACGCGGCCCTCCCTCTCCTCCACATCCCCGCTCCCTGGATCGAGTGCCTCTTCTTCGGCGCCCTCATCTCTCCCACAGACCCGGTCGCCGTCCTGGAAATGCTCCACCGTGTAGGCGTCCCCAAGAACATCCAGACCCAGCTAGCCGGAGAGTCCCTCTTCAACGACGGCATCGGCGCCGTCCTCTTCCTCGCAGTTCTCGAAGCCTCCCGCGGCCAATCGCCCTCCCTCAGCCACATTAGCCTCCTGCTTCTCGTCCAGTCCGGCGGAGGTCTCCTCCTCGGCATAGCCCTCGCCTTCTGCGCCTCGGAGCTCATGCGCCGCGTCGAAGCCTACCAGATCGAAATCCTTCTCACCCTCGCCCTCGCCCTCGGCGGCTACGCCCTCGCCGAGCACCTTCGCCTCTCCGCCCCCCTCGAAGCCGTAGCCGCGGGCCTCGCCCTCCGCCGCTTAAACATGAACCACGCCCACGCTGAAATCTCTCACGACTCCCTCGACCGCTTCTGGCGCGTCATCGACGAGGTCCAGAATGCCATCCTCTTCGTTCTCCTCGGCTTCGAAGTCCTTGTCATTCCCTTCACCCGCGCGACCTTGCAATCCGGAGCCCTCGCCATCGTCTCTGTAAACCTCGTCCGCCTCGCCGTCGTCGCTCTGGTTCTGCTCCTCGTCCGCGTCCTCCAACCCGGCCACAAATCCTCCCTCTTGACCCTGAGCTGGGGTGGGCTCCGCGGCGGCCTCTCCATCGCCCTGGCCCTCTCCATCCCCGCCCCCCAAAGCCAGACCTGGATCCTGGCCACCACCTATCTCGTCGTCATCTTCTCCATCGTCCTCCAGGGAGGAACTCTCGACCTCTTCCTTAAACGCCTGGGTCACTTCAACGAGTCCTGAACTCCCGTCCCGCTTCATACCGCCTTAGCGCCACCACCGCATTGAGCCCCCCAAACGCGAACGAGTTCGAAAGCGCAAGCCGTACATCAGCGTGCCTGTTCTCAAGCAGCAACCCGTCCAACCCAAGCGCCAGATCCGCATTCGCAACGCCGCCCCCTGCTGGGAGAATGCCTCGTTCCAGCGCAAGCGCTGTAGCCAGAATCTCAATCGCCCCCGAAGCCCCCATCGCATGACCATGTAAAGCCTTCGTCGAGCTCACGGGCAAGCTCTGAACTCCCACCCCGAAAACCTGATGCAGCGCCTCAGCCTCCACCCGGTCGTTAACCTCCGTTCCTGTCCCATGCGCATTCACGTACTCAACCTCATCAGGGGTCGCCCCGGCGTCCTTGATCGCGCGCAGCATGGCCGACGCCGGCCCGGCGACATCCGCCTGCGTCAGGTGATGCGCGTCGGAAGACATTCCAAACCCCGCCACCTCCGCTAGAATCGGCGCGCCGCGCGACACCGCCGCATCCAGCACTTCCAGCGTCAGCACCGCCGCTCCTTCTCCCAAGGTCATCCCGTCCCGGTCCGCCGCAAACGGCCTGCAGCCTAGGGGCGAGACCACATGGAGGCTTTCCCAGCTCTTCAAAAACCCATACGTCAGCGGAGCCTCATGGCCTCCCGCCACCGCGGCTCTCACCATCCCGCTCCGCACCATGTGGAACGCCTGTCCAATCGCATGCGCACCGGAGGCGCACGCAGTCGAAACCGTGTAGGCGGGCCCGGTAATCCCATGCTCCATGCACACCAGGCTCGTCCCTGCGCTCGCCATGGTCCGCGGCACCGTCAGCGGATGCACCCGCCCGCCCTGCGTGTAAAGCTTCGCCGTGGCAGGCTCCTCCACACTCCTGCCGCCCGTCGAACAACCGAACACCACAGCCACATCCTCCCCGCTGTACGCCCCCATCAACCCCGATGCGCTCAGAGCCTGCCGGGCCGACGCGATCGCAAACTGGGAAGACCGTTCCGAAAGCCTCATCTGCGCCGCCGTCAGCCAGTCCAAAGGCACAAACGCCCGCACCTGGGCCGCCCTGCTGAAGTGAAGCTCACCCTCCGCAATATCCGCCAGTTCACTCAGCCCGGAGGCCCCGGCAAACAAACTCTCCCCAAATCTCCCAACATCCTGCCCGATCGCCGTCACACATCCTGCCCCGGTTATCACCACACGCCTCATGCGCCGCCCACCGTGCCGGAGGAGCCTCGTCCCTTCTTGGCAAGTGCGCGTTCCACCGCCTCGGCCACATCGCCCACCGTCTGGATCCGATGCAGCTCCGCCTCCGGAATCTCCACCCCGTACTGCTCTTCAAGGTCGAACGAAAGCGTCACCCGGTCCAGTGAGTCCACTGCCAGCGAATCAAGCGTCGCGTCCAGACCAACCGCATCGGGAGACACCTGCTTCGCCTCGGCAATCCTCCGGATACACTCTCGTTGCAACTCCGTCAGCGGCCTCTCGCGGTCGATCACGTCCATCAACGCCTCCTTCTGTGGCGCACACTCTGTGCCGCAACACTCAAACCAGACAACCTGCAGGAATACGTGTCAGCGAAGCAATGTGCGACATTAACCCGGGCGCGACCCGGGTGACCTGCGCCACCGCCGGGTACGCGACCAGCAGTTGCGAAAGACGCGTTGCAAGCTTCAGCCGGTACCTGAGCTGCGCCCGAAGCTCCCGTTGGTAGCCCTCCGCCTGTCCCCCTTCCATCAGATGCCGCGCGGCCATTACCCCGCTATGCAGCGCGATCGACATACCATCCCCGCAAAAAGAAGGGATCACCGCTGCCTGGTCGCCCACCCGCCAAAGCCCATCCTCTGCATCCTCCTGCAGGTGCCCGTAAGGAATCTGCGAAGCCGTCAACGGCGCATCCAGCAAATACTCGGCCCCTTGAAGACGCAGGCAGAGGTGCGGCACATGCTCTAGCAGAGAAGCCAACAGCCCCATCCAGTTCGATCCAGCCAGCCGCAGCCTCTGCAAGGTCACCAGAAGACAAAGATTCACCCGCCCATCCTCCACAGGCTGCAGTCCCGCATACCCACCGGGAAATAAAACAAGCTCCACAGAATCGCCCAGCGCCGCATGTTGCTCCGGCCTCAACCGGCAATACATCTTGAAAGCCACCAGTCCACCCTGCAACCCGCCCGGACGAGGCCGGCCGCGCAAGTCGTGCTTGCCCGTAGCCAGAAACAAGTCTCTAGCCCGGACCGCATCGCCATCTCGCACCGCGACAGACCACACACGTTCTTCCTGCTCCAGACCTTCCACCTGGCAGCCCCGCCGTACCTCCACTCCGGCACCAGCCGCCCGCCGCAGCATCTCCTCATCCAGCAAGCACCGAGTCACTGAGTAAGCCGGAAACGGCAGCTCCTCTTCGTGCAGAAAGGATCCCACAGAAAGCCGCACCGACCGCAAAGCCACAGCTCCCAGGCTCGAGAGATCGACACCATACCGGCGCAGATAGTGAACCGCCTCGCCGCTGAAGAACTCTCCACAAACCTTATGCTGGGCCGCTCTCGTCCGCTCCAGCAAAACAGGCCTCAGCCCACCTCGCGCAAGCTCCAACGCCACCGCCGCCCCGGCAAGCCCGCCGCCCACCACCAGCGCATCCTCACGGGGACTCGTTGAGAAAGCCCTCACTGCCTCTGACCCGCTGTAACAAACCGCATCGTCTCCGCCGTGAGCCCCGGCCCAAAAGACATCGCACACCCCACCCGCCCAGCCGGCGCCGTCCGCATCATCTCCTCCAGAACGAACATCACCGTCGCCGAAGACATATTCCCATACCTCCTCAGGATCTCGCGAGACCCCGCCAGCGCCGCCGGCGCGAGTCCAAGCGCCTCCTCCACCGCATCCAGCACGGAGCGCCCGCCTGGGTGTACAGCCCAAAGTTCAATCTCTCGTCCGCCCAGCAGCTCATTTCTGTGCTGTTCGAGCACCCGTCCCACCGCCCCCGGAACCTGTCCGGAGAGCACCATGTCGAACCCCTGGTCCCCTACATCCCACGTAATCAGATTCGTCGTATTCTCCACCCGAAATGCCCGGAAGCTCTCAAGCTCTAAGCCTTCGGAACGCGCACTCACCAGCGATGCCGCGCATCCATCCCCAAAGATCAGGTAAGACAAAACCTCTCCCAAATCCTGCGACTCCTGAAAATGAAGCGTGCAGATCTCCAGGTTGATCAGCAGAACGCTGTCCTCCGGCTGCGACCGCACAATGTGCCGCGCCTGCTTGAGCCCGTTGATCGCCGCATAGCACCCCATGAAGCCGATCATCGTCCGCTCAACCGACCCATCCAGCCCTAAAGCATCGATTGCATCGAAGTCCAGGCCCGGCGCATAAAACCCCGTACAGGAGGTCACGATGACATGCCGAATGCGCCGTCGCTCCTCCTCGCACAGTGAAAGCTTTGTGAGCGCACGGCGCATCAGCAGCGGAGCAAACCGCTTGTAGAGCCTCATCCGTTCCGCGGTCGAAGGAAAACAACCCGCCTTATACACCGAATACGCATCCACAGAGTCGCCTCCGCTCATGCCGTCAACACGAAGAAACGAGTACCGCCCATCGATCCCGGAACGCTCCGACATCCGTGTGAAGAGCGTCCGGCTGCGAGCATCCTGCAGCATCTCCTGCGCATAGCTCACAAAAGCCCGGTGTACATCGTTCTCGAAGGTCGCGGTCGCAATCCGCTCCAAAAACACTGCCTCCGCCATGCAAAACCTCAAACGCAAGTCTAGTGGGGATTCTTGTAGGAAGCTGAAACCAGCCGCACAAGCGCATGCGTATGGTCAAATACGCGCTCGCTCCGCCTGCAGCCTGCATCATCGTCCAACATGAGACCTCCTCTAAACTGACGGGGAATCCCCAAGGCTTTAGGAGACCCACATGCGCCGGCTCCAACGCCCTAAAACCGTCGCAGCCGCCGCAATGGCACCCACCCTCGCCCCGCCTCGATCAGGCCCTCACTGCCCTCCGCACCTTCAAACCCTCCCAGGGCGGCACCTATGAGCAATGCAGAGTCATCACCCACTTTGACGGCACCGCCCAGAACCCCAAAATGGCTAGCCTGAACAAGGCTGGAAAAGTGCCTCGCATGATGAGGATAAGTCTCCTATTATGAATATTTTAGCAAGAGTAGTACTTGATTCTAGACACTTTAGCTCACTCCGGAACACCAAGTCCGGACCTAACTCACTTGTATTGAATACTTTGCGCAATTCCGGTAGGAGGCAGGGGGTACCTGCTGCGGCTTGGCTGGCACCTCATCATGCCGTCTCAGCGGCCGCAGCGCCTCCTCCCCGCTCACCTGAAAAAAGCTCCCAATAAATTAAGATGGAGAGGACTCCGACATCCGCTCAGACCATCCCTGACGGGCTTCCCCGCAAAAACATCCCCAAAATGTCGGCTGTAGGCCTCACGAGCTTGGCGGGCGAAAGGTACGCTAGCCGTAGGATCCCATGAAGAATAAGTTGGATTTTTCTGTGTCGCTTCTGCGATGCCTTGTCCTTGCCGTCTTTGGTCTCGTGGCCTCAGGAGACGGATTCGCTCAATCCGTCGATACCGCCGCGCCGGGATCCGTCCCGTCACGTGCGGAGATATCTGCCGCCTACTCCTTCTTCAGCCCATTCGGCAGCGACATCAATCTGCACAACTATGAGTCGATTCACGCCGGCGCCGTCATCGACGCCACCTTCTACTTCAACCGGAGGTACGGGATTCAGGGGGAAGGAAGCATCTTCCCGAAGGGCCCCACGGATAACAATTGCGTCAACAGCGCCATGATTGGACCCGTCATTAGGACCCGGCGAGGACACTTCTCGCCCTTTCTTCACATCCTTGCAGGAGCAGCCCAGGCCGGCGGTCCCGTCAACCAGCTCTGCTCCGTCTGGGGTTGGGGTCTCACCACCGGCTTTGGGGTCGACTACAAGACCTCCTTCCTTCCACAGCGGCTAGCCATTCGACCTATCCAATTCGACTACACCTACTCCCACATCGATAACGGTCCGCTCAGCTCGAACGGCTATGCCGGAGGCCTGGGCAAGGTCTACGCCTTTCGCTTCTCCTCCGGCATCACCGTCCGCCTGGATGGATCCCACTTCGTTCGTCCCACCCTGGTCTGCGCCGCGAACCCGGAGATCGCGTTTGCCGGAGGTCCCATCACTGTCAGCGGCAATGTCCTCAATGCAAGGAGCTCCGGCGCCGATCACTTCACGTGGAAAACCGCCGCGGGCAGCATCGTTCCGGATGGTGCCACGGCTGCTCTTGACACCGCCGGCCTGCACCCAGGCATGTACCGCGTCACCGGCACGTATTACCAGGGCAACGATGCACGCCACAGCTCTCTCTGTACCGCTCAGTTCCAGATCCGCGAACCCTCGCCTCCCATGGTTGCCTGCTCAGCTGACCGGACAACCCTCACGCAGGGAGAGGATGTCCTGATCCACGCGAACGGCAACAGTCCCAACGGTCGCCCGCTCACCTACACCTACGCCACCAGCGACGGAAACAAGCTGGCCGGCACCGGCGACCAGGCCACCCTGACCACAGCCATGGAACCTCCGGGTCGCCTGCAGGTCACCTGCACCGCCACCGACGACCTCGGCCAGAACGCCTCCGCTGTAACCAGCATCGATCTGCTCCCGCGTCCACTGGTCGCCGAAGTCCGCCCGCCAACTCCCCCCTCCGTTCCAACGCCGGCTCCAGAGGCCGCCCCAACGCCCGCTCCTACACCGGTTCCCGCACCGCCTCCTGCCCCTGCTCCCGTTCCGCGCGCCGCACCATCGCGGCCCGCGCCCCGGCCCAGAAGCATGCCTCCCGCGCAAGCTTCCAAGCCGGTGCCGCAGCCCGTGCCGCCCCCGGCACCACTGGTTCCCGCTACACCCAACACGCCGCAGGTGCAGCGCATGTGTACCCTCACCTTTCCCGCCGACCCCATCTTTACCACCGTGCTCTCCACGCCGGCCAGGTCCTGCCTGGACCGCGCTGTCGCCTTACTCCGCCGTGACAATCTCTCCACCCTCAGTCTTTCGGGAGGTTACGCTCCGGGCGAGGTCAACGGCCGCGCCGTGGAACGCATCCTCAGCGCCTCCGACTATCTCACCAAGGTCTCCGGCGTTCAACCCGGCCGCCTGCATATGCGGCTCGCACCGCACCGTACACGATCGCTGATCGTAGCCGTCGTCCCCGACAGAACGCCCCCCCGCTACCATCACCGACGCCGGACTGGGCACTGAAGTCGACCTCAGCACCATCGTCTGGCGCGCTCCAGCTCATTAAGGGCGGTGAGGAACTCCGGGGCGCTCCTCAGACAGACAAAACTGTCACAATAGCTACATGCAAGCGTCCTACCGTATGCCCGCCGAGTGGCAACCGCACGCAGCCACCTGGATCGCATGGCCCCACAACCCGGAGGACTGGCCCAGCAAGTTTCAGCCCATCCCCTGGGTCTACGCCGAGATCGTCCGCCACCTCTCGCGCGTGGAGGACGTCCACATCCTCGTCAACGACATTCACGCGGAGCGCCGTGCAGACGGCTTCCTCAAGCGCGGCGGGGCCAACCGCTCCCGCGTTCACTTCCACTACTGGCCCACGGACCGCGTCTGGCTGCGCGACTCCGGCCCCATCTTCGTCAAGAACCTCGCCGGCGACCTCGCCGTCACCAACTGGAAGTTCAACGCCTGGGCCAAGTACGACAACTGGCACCGCGACGACCTCATCCCGCACCAGGTCGCCGAACTCTACGGCCTGCCCGAGATCAAGCCACAGATGAGTGACCAACGCCTCGTCCTCGAGGGAGGCTCCATCGATGTCAACGGCGCCGGTACCCTCATCACCACGGAAGAATGCCTTCTCTCCGAGGTCCAGCAGCGCAACCCCGGCATCCGCCGCGAGCAGCTTGAACAAGCCTTCAAGGAGCATCTCGGGATCGAGCAGACCATCTGGCTGCACCGCGGCTGTGCCGGAGATGACACCCACGGCCATGTCGACGACATCACCCGTTTCGTCGGGGAAAACAAGATCGTGACCGCCGTCGAGCCCAACACCGCCGACGAGAACCATCTCTCGCTCGCCGAAAACCTCGCCCGTCTCCGCGCCGCCCGCAACCGCAACGGCGAGCCCTTCGAGATCATCCATCTCCCCATGCCATGCCCCGTCTTTTTTGAGGGCCAGCGTCTTCCCGCCAGCTACGCCAACTTCTACATCGCGAACGGCCTCGTCCTGGTGCCCACCTTCAACGATCCCAACGACCGCCACGCGCTCAACACGCTGGCTGAATGCTTCCCCGAACGCGAGATCGTCGGCATCCATGCCGTCGACCTCGTCTGGGGCCTGGGAACACTGCACTGCCTCTCGCAACAGGAGCCCGCATGAGCCAGCCCTGGCCGCCACCACCGGACCTCGCCTCCATCCAGGAGCTCGTGCGCGCCGCCGACCCCGAAGGTCACCTGGCTGACGGAGCACCCGCGGACGAGTACGAGCCGGAAGAGAAGGAACTCTTCGCCGCGATCCAGGACTTCGCCACCGCAGACCTGCTTACGGTCAACATTCTTCCCATACTTGAGCGCATCTGGAGCCGCAGCTTCAACCTGGACGAACAGGAGCTCGCGCCTAGGCGGCCAGCCCTGCTCTCGCTCGCGAAGGAGATCGAGCGCTTCTTCGGCCCCGAATCCAAACCCCGTACCCGTGCCCAGATTCTCGCCGACGAGCAAGCAGACAAAGTTTCGCCGGCATGATGCCGGAGCTCAATTTCCTGGAGCAGGCTGTCGCTGAAGCCCGCCTCGCCGAGCTCTCCGGCGAGGTCCCCGTCGGAGCCGTCGTTGTGCGCGGAGGCGAGGTGATCGCCCGCGGCCGCAATCGTGTCATCACCGACTCCGACCCCACCGCCCACGCCGAGATCGTCGCCCTCCGCTCCGCAGGCCAGGCGCTCGGCAACTATCGCCTTGAAGCCTGCGATCTCTACACGACTCTGGAACCCTGCGCCATGTGTGCCGGCGCCATCCTGCACGCGCGCCTTCGCCGCCTGATCTTTGCCGCCGCAGACGCGAAAGCCGGTGCCTGCGGCTCCGTCCTCGCCGTCCTCAATCATCCAAGCCTCAATCACAAGGTCGAGGTCATCTCCGGCCTGCTGGCCGACCAGTGCGGCGCCATGTTAACCAACTTCTTCCGCTCCCGCCGCCTCCCTTGAGCAAAGACAGCGCAGCCAATAGACTCAGAATTGAGCACGCCATGGCGATCCAGACCCGTAACACCCGGCAGAAGGAAGCAATCCGAGACGCGTTTGTCACCGCGGATCGCCCCTTGTCCCATGAAGAGGCACTTCATCTCGCCCAGCAGAAGGTCGACGGTCTCTCGATCGCCACCATCTACCGCAACATCACCATGTTGCTGGAGGAGAAGTGGCTTTCTCCGGTCGAGATCCCCGGCGCCACCACCCGGTATGAGATCTCCGGCAAAGGCCATCATCACCACTTTCAGTGCAACGCCTGCGGGAAGCTTTTCGAGCTCGAAGGCTGTGGAGTCTCTTACAAACCGACCGTTCCTGCCGGCTTTCGCACCACCGGCCATGAGCTTTTCGTCTATGGTTTCTGCAATGCCTGCGGCTGAGCGCATTCTGCTACAACTTAGTTGGAATTGGCTTTCCCGCCGATAAAAAGCAAGCTGCATACCAGGGCAGGCTCCGCGCGATGAGGGCAGAAGGTTGAACTCGATGGAAGAAACCTTAGCGGAGCCGGTGGGCTTTGAGGGAGCTACCCTCGAAGGTCCCGGCATGGAGATGCCGCTGCCGGATCTTGAACCGGATCCGGAACCCTTCGACACCTCCGCCCTCGAATCCCGCGCCCTCAAAGCCACCCTCTGGACCGTTCTCTCCTACGGCGCCGGCCAATGTCTGCGGGTGGTCAACAGCCTCGTGCTCACCCGCCTTCTGCTGCCCGCGGCCTTTGGCGAGATGGCGCTCGTCACCACGCTCATCGTCGGCATGACCTTGCTCTCCGACCTCGGCCTCAACCAGAGCATCGTGCAAAGCAAGCGCGGCGACGAGCCCGTCTTCCTCAACACCGCCTGGACCATCCAGGCAATTCGCGGCATCGCCATCTGGGTCTTCGCCGCGCTGCTCGCCTGGCCCGCCTCGCGCTTCTACCATGACGCCCAACTGCTCTATGTGCTGCCCGTCCTCGCGCTCAGCTCCATCATCACCGCCTTCTGCGGCACGGGCCTGCTCTCACTCTCCCGCCACATGGGCGTGCGGCGTCTGTTCGCGCTGGACTTCAGCCAGCAGATCCTGGCGCTCCTCGTCACCGTCACCTGCGCCTACCTTCATCCCAGCATCTGGGCGCTCGTCATCGGCAATCTCGTCTCGAACCTCTATCGCCTCTTCCTCAGCCATCACAAGCGCGTCGTCCCCGGCGTCCGCAACGCCTTCACCTGGGACAAGTCCTCGCTCTCCGAGATCGTCGGCTTCGGCAAGTGGATCTTCCTCGGCACGGCTTTCTTCTTCTTCGCCTCGCAGGCCGACCGGCTCATCCTCGGCAAACTCGTCAGCATGACCGTTCTGGGAATGTACGGCATCGCCTTCCAGATCTCCGACGTCCCCCGTTCCGTCATCAACGCCTTCGCCCAGCGCGTCGGCTATCCATTCGTCTCGAAGATCATCCATCTTCCCCAGGCCGAGTTCCGCGCCCAGTACCTCCGCTATCGCCTTTACGTGTTACTTCTGGGTGCTTTCCTGCTCAGCGCAATGGTAATCTGGGGCAATCTGCTCATCCTTAAGCTTTACCCCGTGCGCTACGCGGAGGGAGCCTGGATGATCCCGATTCTTGCTCTCGGCCTATGGCAAACGTTGCTCTACACCACCACCAGCCCGGTTCTCTTCTCGCTCGGCAAAAGCAGCTACAACGCCGTCGGCAACGCGGGCTATTGTGCCGCCATGCTGCTGGGCATTCCCGTCGGATGGCACCTCTGGGGCTTGCGGGGAGCCGTCATCGCCGTCGCCCTAGGAGACCTTCCCCTCTACATCGTGACCCAGTTCGGAGCCACCCGCGAGGGCATCCGTCCGCTCTGGCAGGATCTTCAGCTGACCGTCGCTTTTCTTGCTTTCCTTGGTGCCTTCTTCCTGATGCGAAAGACCTTCTAGCTTTATCGAACGCGGGCCGGATACAACCCAAGGGGTATGGTTGCAGCCCGGCTGCAATGCGAATCTACTGGTGTCAGCCACCCGCAGCGGTGGCAGCCTAAGCTCAGGGAACGGGGAACCAGATGCTTCACGCAATCTCCGAAGCGAGAACCGCAGAGCAGAACGGGCTTGACGCCCCGGGCCTCGCTGCCCAGTCGCTCGGCGCTCGCTTCGCACAGATCTGTGAGCGCTTTCCCGAACACATGGCCGTCACCCTCGGCCCCGACTCCCTCACCTATACCGACCTCAATCGCCGCGTCCAGCAGATCGCAGCGCCTCTGGCTGCAAAACTCACCGTCCCAAACGCCCTGGTCGCCATCCTGCTGGACCGTTCTTTCGATCTCGTCGCCGCCATGCTCGGCGTCATCCAGGCCGGCGGCGCTTACCTCCCGCTCGACCCGTCCTATCCCGCCGCCCGCCTCGAAGAGACCCTCTCCGACGCCGCACCCGCGGCCATCCTGACCACCCGCACCCTCGCTGCCCGCCTCCAGCAGTCCAACCTGCCGCTCCTGTATGTGGAAGACCTGCTTGCCGCGCCCAGAGCACCCACGACCGCCCCAAAACCGGTTGCCCCCGACTCCCTCGCCTACGTCATCTACACCTCCGGCTCGACCGGCAAGCCGAAGGGCGTCATGGTCAGTCAGCGCAACGTCCTGCGCCTCTTCGATCAGACCGAGCCCTGGTTTCACTTCGACCAGCACGACGTCTGGACCATGTTCCATTCTTTCGCCTTCGACTTCTCGGTCTGGGAGATGTGGGGGCCTCTGCTTACCGGCGGGCGCCTCGTCCTGGTCCCCTACGCCGTCAGCCGTTCTCCGGAAGACTTCCACGCCCTGCTCGCCGCCGAGCGCGTCACCATCCTCAACCAGACTCCGTCCGCCTTCTCGCTTCTCATGCACGCCGAGGCTTCCGGCCCGCAGCGCCCGCTCACCCTCCGCACCGTCATCTTCGGCGGCGAGGCCCTCAACCTGCGCGCCCTAGCCCCCTGGTTCGCCCGCCACGGTGACACCACGCCCGAGCTCATCAACATGTACGGCATCACGGAGACGACCGTCCACGTCACCTATCGGCGCATCCTGGCCGCAGACGCCCTCCGCGAGACCGATTCGCTCATCGGCCAACCCATCCCCGACCTCCGCATCGACCTGCTCGACCACCAGCTGCGCCCCGTCCCCGACGGCGAAACGGGCGAGATCTTCGTCGCAGGCCCCGGCGTCGCCCTGGGCTACCTCAACTGTCCCGAGCTGACCGCGGAACGCTTTCTCACCGATCCCGCAGGATCCGCAGGCGCCCGCATGTACCGCTCCGGCGACCTTGCCCATCGCCGCCCCGACGGCGAGCTCGTCTACCTCGGGCGCGCCGATCGCCAGCTCAAGATCAACGGATTCCGCATCGAGCTCGGCGAGATTGAAGCCGCCCTCGCCACCTTCCCCGGCCTCGCCCACTGCTGCGTCCATCCCCACGGCGAGCCCGGCCAGCCGCAGCGCCTCGCCGCATACTTCGTCTCCGCCGGAGCGCTCGACACACGCGCTCTCAGCGACTTCCTCGGCAGCCGTCTCCCAGCGCACATGCGCCCCACCTTTTACACCCGTATCTCAACCCTGCCCCTGACTCCAAACGGAAAAGTCGACCGCGAAGCCCTGCCCTCACCGACCCAAGACACTCCAAGACCCCAAGCCGTCTCTGGCTCACTTGAAGACCGCATCGCCGCCACCTGGTGCCGCGTCCTCGGCACCGCGAACCTCGGCTTCGACGACAACTTCTTTGACGTCGGCGGCACCTCACTCCTGCTCATCGCCGTCCGCACGACTCTCCAGCGCGAGCTCAACCGCAAGATCCCCATCACCCACTTCTTCGAGCACACCACCATCCGCGCCCTCGCCGCCGTCCTCGCCGACCGTCCCGAGCCAACATCCTCACCAGCATCATTTCCAGCACAAGACAACGCCCGCCGCCAGCGCGAAGCACTCGGCCGCATGAGGGCCGCCCGAACGGCAACGACCCCCGTAGGATCGAGGAGCGAAACCAGATGAGCACCACGCCCCACGATCTTCCTGAAGAGTTCAAGCCAGACGAACCCCATAACGAACAGCCGCTGGAAGGCATCGCCATCATCGGCATGAGCGGCCGCTTTCCCGGCGCGCCGGACATCCCCACCTTTTGGCAAAATCTGATCGCCGGCAAAGATACCCTCACCCGCTTTGCGCCGGATACCTCCCGCCCCGACTACATCGCTGCCCGCGGCGTTCTCGAAGATGCAGCCCTCTTCGACGCCCACTTCTTCGGCATCACCCCGCGTGAAGCCGAGCGCATGGACCCGCAGCACCGCCTCTTCCTCGAAGCCTGCGCAAACGCCCTCGAGTCCGCCGGATACGACTCGCACGTCTACCCCGGAGAGATCAGCCTCTTCGCCGGCTGCAGCCTCAACACCTACCTGCTCCACAACGTCCTCGGCGACCCGCGCCGCCGTCGAAGCGCTCACCGCCAACTACCAGGTCGGCGAGTTCTCCACCTTCCTCGGCAACGATAAAGACTTCCTCACCACGCGCGCCGCCTACAAGCTCAACCTTCGCGGCCCGGTCGTCTCGGTCGCCTCCGCCTGCGCCACCTCGCTCGTCGCCATCGCCCAGGCCAGCCAGGCCTTGATGAACTACACCTGCGACATGGCCCTCGCCGGCGGCGTCTCCGTCACCTTCCCCCAGCAGCGCGGCCACACCTACCAGGAAGGCGGCCTCGCCTCGGGCGACGGCGCCTGCCGCCCCTTTGACGCCAAGGCCACCGGAACTGTCTTCGGCCACGGCGTAGGCGTCGTCCTGCTCAAGCGCCTCGAAGACGCCGTCCGCGACCGCGACCCCATCGCCGCCGTCATCCGCGGCTTCGCCGTCAACAACGACGGAGCCCAGAAGGCCGGCTACATGGCTCCCGGCATCGACGGCCAGTCCCGCGTCATCGCCGCCGCGCAGGCCATCGCCGGCATCGATCCCGCCACCATCACCTACCTTGAAGCCCACGGCACCGCCACCCCGCTCGGCGACCCCATTGAGATCGCCGCCCTCACCAAAACCTTCGCGGCCTCCACACACCGCAAGCAGTTCTGCTCTATCGGCACCGCCAAAGGCAACGTAGGCCATCTCGACGCCGCCGCCGGCGTCACCGGCATCATCAAGACCGTCCTCTCGCTCCAGCACCGCACCATCCCCGCCCTCGCCCACTTCGAATCGCCCAACCCCAACATCGACTTCGCCGAGACCCCCTTCTACGTCACCAAGGAGACCTCACCCTGGGTCGCCGAAGGCCCCCTGCGCGCCGGCGTCAGCGCCTTTGGAGTCGGCGGTGTCAACGCTCACATCATCCTCGAACAAGCCCCCGCACAACCCGCGCGTCCTGCCTCCACGCAACCCCAGGTTCTCTGTCTCTCCGCCCGTACGCCTGCCGCCCTGCAGGCCGCCGCCGCAAACCTCGCACAGTTCCTTCAAACCAATCCAGAGACCTCGCTAGCCGACGTCGCCTACACCCTCGCCACGGGTCGCCGCACCTACGAACACCGTTTCGCCTTCGCCGCAACTTCGAGAAACGAAGCCATCGCCACTCTGAGCACCGTAAAGCTTGAACCCTCCGAGCCCACACCCGCAGCAACAAGAATCGCCTTCCTCTTCTCCGGCCAAGGCTCCCAGTTTGTAGGCATGGGACGCGACCTCTACGCCTCCGAGCCCGTCTACCGCCAGATCATCGACGAAGGCTCCGACCTCGCCCTCAATCATCTCGGCGGCCTTGATTCAGGTGTAGACCTCCGCACCCTGCTCCTCGCCGAGCCCACCGAAGCCCTCACCGCTCAGCTCGAAGCCACCCGCCTCGCCCAGCCCGCACTCTTTCTCACCGAGCTCGCCCTCGCCCGCCTCTGGCAATCATGGGGCATCGCTCCCGCCGCCGTCTGCGGCCATTCGCTCGGCGAGTACACCGCCG
This sequence comes from uncultured Granulicella sp., assembly GCA_964282815.2. GTDB lineage: Bacteria > Acidobacteriota > Terriglobia > Terriglobales > Acidobacteriaceae > Edaphobacter. The sequence continues at coordinate 133,872 of CBDIOH010000006.1, read as the reverse complement.
CTACCCTCGCCGGCGTCTTTACCTGGCAGCAGGCCCTTCAGCTCGTCTGCCTGCGTGGCCGCCTCATGGACGCCATGCAGCCCGGCGCCATGACCTCCGTCCCACTCGACGAGCAAGCCCTGACCCCGTACCTCACGCCCGAACTTTCCATCGCCGCCCTCAACTCCCCCCGCGCCAGCGTTCTCTCAGGCCCCTTTGCCGCCATCGAAGCCCTTGAATCCCGCCTCACCGCCGAAGGCATCGCCTGCCGCCGCCTCCGCACCTCGCACGCCTTCCACTCCGCCATGATGCAGCCCATGGTCGCCGAGTTCGAAGCCGTACTCGCCACCTTCACCCTCGAAACCCCAACCCTCCCCTTCGTCTCCACCGTCACCGGCACCTGGATCACCCCGGAACAAGCCACCAACCCCCGCTACTGGGCCGAACAGGTCGTCAAGCCCGTCCGCTTCGCCGAAGCCGTCGCCACCCTCCGCGAAAGCCACACCCTCCTCCTCGAAGTAGGCCCCGGTGAAGCCCTCACCTCGCTCGCCCTCCACCAACGCAAGCCCGCAGAGCCCTTCATCGCCCTCCCATCCCTGCCGATTCCCCGCGAAAACGCCCTTGCAAAGCCCATCCACCAGACTCTCGCAGCCCTTTGGTCCGAAGGCCTCACCCCCGACTGGTCCGCCGTCTTCGCCAACCAGCAGCCGTGCCGCATCCCGCTCCCAACCTACCCCTTTGAACGCAAGCTCCACTGGATGGAACCACCGGCCAGCACCACCAAGCACCAGGACACAACGAATCTCATCAACGAGAGCACGATCATGACCCCTGCCACACCTGCACCACCTGCCCCTGCCGCCGCACCCCGCCTCGACCGCCTCAAAACCCGCATCGCGGAGATCCTCTCCGAGCTCAGCGGCATCGAGACCACGCCCGCCGAGTACGAACACCAGTTCCTCGAGCTCGGCTTCGACTCGCTCTTTCTCACCCAGGCCACTCAGTCCCTCAACAAGGCCTTCGCCGTTAAGCTAACCTTTCGCCAGGTCATGGAGCAGCTCTCCACCGTAAGCTCGCTCGCCCAGCACCTGGACGCGACTCTTCCCGCCGAAGCCTTCGCCGCCCCTGCGCTCGCAGCCCCGGTCGCGGTCGCCGCACCCACCTCTACCGCAGCAGCACCAGTCTTCCAGGCTGCGATCCCCACCGGCACCGGCATCGAGCGCATGCTCTCCGACCAGCTCGCCCTCATGAGCGAGATGTTCGCCAGCCAGGTCGCCACTCTCCGCGCCGCCGCCGGCCTCGCCGCCATGCAGGCACCCGCGCAAACCCTAGCCCAACCCGCAGCACCCGCCGCAGCCTCCAAGCCAGCAGAACCCGCACTAGTCTCGAACGCAGACGTAAAGCACGGCTCCTTCCGCCCCATTCAAGCCAAGGCCACCCACGAGCTCACCGGCTCCCAGCAGAAGTACATCGCGGACCTCATCGCCCTCTACCAGGCCAAGACCCCCAACTCCAAATCCCTCACCCAGACCTCCCGCAAACACCTCGCGGATCCCCGCGCCGTCGCCGGCTTCCGCCCCCAGTGGAAGGAGATGGTCTACCCCCTTATCACCGACCGCGCCAAGGGCTCCCGCATCTGGGACGTCGACGGCAACGAGTACATCGACATCGTCAACGGCTACGGCTGCATCATGTTTGGCCACTCCCCGGACTTCGTCGTCGAAGCCGCCCACGCCCAGCTCGACCGCGGCGTGGCCATCGGCCCCCAGTCCGCCCTCGCCGGAGAAGTCGCCTCGCTCATCGTTGAGCTCACCGGCAACGAGCGCGTCACCTTCTGCAACACCGGCTCCGAAGCCGTAATGGCCGCCATCCGCGTCGCCCGCACCGTCACCGGCAAGGACAAGCTCGTCTACTTCACCGGCGACTACCACGGCACCTTCGACGAGGTCCTCGTGCGCAACACTCCGCGCGGCTCCGCCCCCGTCGCTCCCGGCATCCCGCTCGCCAACACCGCCAACGTCGTCGTCCTCGACTACGGCACCAACGCCTCGCTCGACTACATCTCATCCCACGCCTCAGAACTCGCAGCTGTATTAGTCGAGCCCGTCCAGACCCGCCACCCCGACAACCAGCCGATGGACTTCATCCGCGCCATCCGCACCCTCACCGCCGAAAACGAGATCGCCTTCATCCTCGACGAGGTCGTCACCGGCTTCCGGCTCGCCCCCGGCGGCGTCCAGCAGATGCTCGGCATCCGCGCCGACATGTGCACCTACGGCAAGGTCATCGGCGGCGGCCATCCCATCGGCGTCCTCTCCGGCAAAGCCATGTACCTCGACGCACTCGACGGCGGCGCCTGGCAGTACGGCGACGACTCCGGCCCGGAGGTCGGCGTCACCTTCTTCGCCGGAACCTTCGTCCGCCACCCGCTCGCCATGGCCGCCGCCCGCGCCGTCCTCACCCACCTCAAGCAGCAGGGCCCCGCGCTCCAGCAGGAGCTCAACCGCAAAACCGCAGCCCTGTCCGACTCCCTCGACGCCTTCTTCCAAGCCCGTGGCGTCCCCGCCCGCATCCACCACTTCGCCAGCTGGTTCTACTGGACCTTCCCCTCCGACGCCCGCCTCGGAAGCCTCTTCTACTACGCCATGCGCGCCAAAGGCATCCACATCCAGGAAGGCTATCCCTGCTTCCTCACCACCGCCCACACCCAGACTGATCTCGACACCATCGAGCGCGCCTTCCGCGAAACCATCGTCGAAATGCAGGCCGCCGGTGCCCTGCCCAGCACCACAACCGACCCCGAACCCACACCCGGCAACCGCGCCCCAAGCCTTCACCCCTTCGCCCTGCCCGAATCCCCCATCCGCGTCCCCATGACCGAGCCGCAGCGCGAGGTCTTCCTCGCCGCCGCCCTCTCCGATGAAGCCAACTGCGCCTTCAACGAGTCGCTCACCCTCCGCCTCAATGGTTTGAACGGCGGCCCCATCCGCCTTCAGGACCTCGCCTTCGCCCTCGACGCCGCCATCGCCCGCCATGACGGCCTCCGCGCGACCGTCTGCACCGACGGCGAAACCCTCTGCTTCGACCCCGCCTTCCGCGGCCAGACCGAATGCCTCGACCTCCAACACCTCACCCCCGAAGCCCAAACCGCCCAAATCCAAGCCCGCACCGAGCAAGAAGCCCGCACCCCCTTCGACCTCCACCAGGGCCCCTTGCTCCGTACTGTCTGCTTCACCACCAACCCCACCGAAGCCGTCCTGCTCCTCACCGCCCACCACATGGTCCTCGACGGCTGGAGCGCCAACCAGCTCCTCGAAGAGGTCGGCAAGATCTACAGCCGCGGCGCCGCCGCCCTCACCGAGCTAGCCCCGCTTCTCCCCTTCTCCAGCTACGCCACCCGAGAGAACGCCCGCACCCAATCCGGCGAGTTCGCCGACAACGAGCGCTTCTGGATCGCCCAATACCAGAACCGCAACCCGCGCCTCGACCTCCCCACCGACCGCCCCCGTCCACTCCAGAAGACCTACACCGGCGCAACCCTCGAAGGCTCCCTCACCCCGACCCTCTACGCCGGCCTCAAAAAGCTAAGCGCCAAAAACGGCTGCACCCTCTACGTCACCCTGCTCAGCGCCTTCCAGATCCTCATGCACCGCCTCTCACGCCAGGACGAAGTCGTCGTCGGCATCTCCACCGCCGGCCAGAGCCTCCTCGAAGACGCCTCCCTCGTCGGCCACTGCGTCCACTTCCTCCCCATGCTCTCAGAGCTCAAGGACGGCGAAACCGCCGCCCAGCACCTCCGCACCACCCGCACCGCCCTGCTCGACGCCTTCGACCACCAGGAGTTCACCTACGGCTCCCTCCTCTCGAAGCTCAAGTTCGAGCGCGACCCCGGCCGTCTCCCGCTCATTGAAGTCCAGTTCAACCTCGAGCGCATCGGCGCCAACGTCCACTTCGAAGGCCTCGCCTCCACCATCAAGGCCAACCCCAAGCACTTCGTCAACACCGACCTCTTCCTCAACCTCGTTGAAACCGCCGACAATCTCGAGTACACCTGCGACTTCAACACCGACCTTTTCGACCACGGGACCCTCACCCGCTGGATGAGCCTCTACGCGCAACTCTTGCAAAGCGAAGCGCAAGACGCCTCCATCCCCGTTGCAGCTCTGAACCTCCTTCCCGCCGAGGAGCGCACCCAGCTCCTCACCGCCTGGAACCAGACCGCCAAGGATTTCGGCCCCTTCGTCTCCACCCCCGCGGCCATCCTCGGCCAGGCCGCCGCAAACCCCACCCGCGTCGCCATCCAGTGCGGAGCCCGGAGCTGGAGCTACGCCGACCTTGCCGAGTACGCCAACCTCCTCGCCCGCCGCCTCGTCCATGAAGGCCTCGCCCCCGGCGGTCTCGTCGGCATCTGCATCGAGCGCTCCCCCGAAATGGTCGGCTCGCTGCTCGCCGTCATGATGGCAGGCGGAGCCTACGTCCCGCTCGACCCCCGCCACCCCCGTGAACGCCTCGCCCAGGTCATCGAGGACTCCGGCATCACCCTCCTCCTCGCCGGCCGCGACCCCTCCGTCGACACCGTCGCCAAAATCCTCCGCGTCACCGGCCCGCAGCCCCAGTTCGCCGACCCCCTCCCCGCCGCCGCCCGCCCCGAGGACCTGGCCTACGTCATCTACACCTCCGGCTCGACCGGCAAGCCCAAGGGCGTCGCCATCGAGCACCTCGCCCTCATCAACCTCCTCCGCTCGATGGAACAAACCCCCGGCCTCACCTCCGAAGACACCTTAGTGGCCGTCACCACCCTCGCCTTCGACATCGCCGCCCTCGAGCTCCTGCTCCCGCTCGTCACCGGGGCCAAACTCATCCTCGCGACCGACGACCAGGTTCAGGACGGCGCCCAGCTCCTCAGCCTGCTCGAATCCAGCCACGCCACCGTCCTCCAGGCCACCCCCGGCCTCTGGCGCATCCTCATCGACGCCGGTTGGAATGACGCCGGTTGGAATGACGCCGGTTGGAATGACGCCGGCTGGAACAGCACCCAGCCCCGCGCCCTGCCTCTGAAAGTCCTCTGCGGGGGCGAAGCCCTTCCCCGCGACCTCGCCGAGCGCCTCCTCGACCGCAGCGACGAGGTCTGGAACGTCTACGGCCCCACCGAAACCACCATCTGGTCCTCCGCCACGCGCGTCACAAGAGGCTCCGGCCCGCTGCACATCGGGCCGCCCATCGCCAATACCACCTTCTACGTTCTGGACGACAATCCGGGCGATCTCCAGCAGCCGACCCCCATCGGAGTCGCCGGCGAGCTCTACATCGGCGGCCAGGGCCTCGCCCGCGGCTACTGGAACCGCCCCGAGCTCACCGCCGAGAAGTTCGTCCCCAACCCCTTCGCCCAGACCGGAAGTACAGCCCGCATCTATCGCACCGGCGATCTCGCCCGCTTCCACCCGGACGGCTCCATCGAGCTACTCGGCCGCGCCGACTTCCAGGTCAAGCTCCGCGGCTACCGCATCGAGCTCGGCGACATCGAGGCCGCCCTCAACCAGCATCCCGCCGTCCGCGACTCCGTCGTCATCCAGCAGAAGTTCTCCGACTCTGCCTCCCGCCTCGTCGGCTTCGTCGAAACCACCGACTCCGCCCCTGAAGACGCCATCCTCATCCCCGAGCTCGAGCAGATCCTCAACCGCACCTTGCCCGAGTACATGATTCCCGCCGCCCTCATCGCCCTCGCCGCCATTCCGCGGAACCAAAACGGGAAGATTGACCGCAAAGCGCTCCCACAACTCTCCAATTCGGACCAGATCGCACTAAAATCGAAGCAGAAGCCGTATACCGCTCCCGAAAGCCCGGAGGAGGTTCAACTGGCAGCCATCTGGTCGGAGACGCTCGAACTCAAGCAGGTCTCCATCACCGACAGCATCTTTGAGCTCGGCGCGGACTCGCTGCTCATCTTCCGCATCGCAGCCCGCGCCCAGCGCGAAGGTCTCGCCATCAACGCCACCCAGATCTTCCAGCACCGCACCATTCAGGCCCTCTGCCGCGCTCTGCAGCAAAAGGACGCCGCTTCCTCCGCTCGCCCCGGAGCCCGCATCGCCGCAGCCTCACGCGACAGCTACAAACGGACGAAGGTCAGCTAGCATGCTCGAGACCGCCACCATCCTGACGGGCAAGCCGCCCGAGACGACCCCGGCACCCGAGCCGCAGCCCCAGCTCTCAATCCCTCCTCCAGATACCTACGCGATGCCGGCCACGCAAGGCCAGCTCCGCTTCTGGTCGCTCGATCAGCTCAACCTCGGCAACCCCGCGCTCAACATGCCGCTCATGTGGCAGTGCACGGGGCCGCTCGACGTTCCCGCCCTCGTCGAAGCATTTACCCAATGCGCCCAGCGCCATGAGATCCTCCGCACCACCTTCGAAACCATAGACGGTACTCTTTCCCAGGTGATTCACCCGCGGATGGCAATCCCCATCCCCCTGTCAGACCTCACCGCGCTCTCCGGCGAAGCCCAGCGCGTCCAGGCCGACCAGATCACCCGCGACCATGCCGCCTTCCGTTTCAACCTGAAAACAGGCCCCCTGCTCGTCCTGCGCCTGCTCAAAACCGGCACCCAGCATCACGTCCTGCTGGTCACCATGCACCACATCATCTGCGACGGCATCTCGAACGGCGTCCTCATGCGTGACATGGTCGCCTGGTACAAGGCCCTCGTCACCGGCACCGGCCCCGATCTTCCAGAGCTCCCCATCCAGTTCGCCGACTACGCCGTCTGGCATGAGCAGTGGCGCGCAAGCGAAGAACCCGCCGCCTCGCTCGACTTCTGGCATAGCACCCTAGGCACCGGCTTCAGCCCCATCAAGCTCCAGCATGATCCCGACGCGGCCACCTCCCTCACGTCAGATCGCGCCCACCTCACCGGCGACATCGAGACCCTCCTCATCCCGCCCGATCTCGCCGCACGCGCCCACGCCTTCTGCATCCGCGAAAACGTCACCTTCAACATCCTGCTCTTCAGCGTCTTCTGCGCCCTGCTCCACCGCCTCACCGGCCAGAATGACCTCACCATCGGCAGCCCCTGCGCCAATCGCAATGAAGACACTCAGGACCTCATCGGCCTCTTCATGAACATCCAGGTCCTGCGCGTTCAGCTGGATCAGGATGCCTCTTTCCAGGATCTCCTCCGCCAAGTCCAGACCTGGACCCTCGGAGCCTACGAAAACCAGACCCTCCCCTTCGAAGATCTCATTCACGACCCCTTCTTCTCGTCCAACGGAAGCTCCTTCGAGATCCCCATCTTCTTCCTCTACCAGAAGTCCTTCATGCTCACCGGCCGCATCCCCACCCCCGCCGGCCAGCTTGAGATCATTCCCCTGCGTTCCGAATCCCCCGGCGCCGTCTTCGAGCTCATGTTCGCCATCGTCGACCGTGAAGAAGAAGGCCCGCGCCTCCAACTCGAGTACAACCCGCAGTTCTTCAAAAACACCACCATCCAGCGCCACCTCCGCCTGTACATCAACCTCCTCACCGCAGCCATCGCTGCCCCCACCCTGCCGGTCGACCGCCTGAGCATGCTTAGCCCCACCGAGCGCCGCCGTCTCCTGACCGAACCCAACCGCACCGGGCAGGATCTAGGCCCCTTCGAAGCCGTCCACCACACCTTCCTCCGGCGCGCTGCCGCAGATCCCGACCGCATCGCCGTCCAGAGCCTCGACCGACGCCAGCACCCCGACCGCCGCCAGCTCATCGACCCCGTCCAGCTTGAAGACCGCACCTGGACCAACGCCGAGCTCGCCGACTACGCCCAAACCCTTGCCGCCCGCCTCGTGGCCGAAGGCCTGAAACCCGGCGACCTCGCCGCCATCTGCGTCAACCGCTCCCTGGAGATGCTTGGCGCGGTCCTCGCCGTCCTCATCGCCGGCGCAGCCTACGTCCCGCTCGACCCAACCCACCCCCGTGAGCGCCTCGAAACCATCCTCGCCGACTGCGACGCCTCCTTCCTCCTCGTTGACGGCCCCTTCGAGATCACCACCTCCGCCCGCACCCTCAACATCGCCGAACCCGCACCCGAACCCGCACCCGTTAGCCCGGTCGCCATCGCCCCAAACGACCTCGCCTACGTCATCTATACCTCCGGTTCAACCGGCAAGCCCAAAGGCGTTGCCATCGAGCACGCTGCCCTTACCAACCTGCTCCGAGCCGTGCAAATCGAACCCGGCCTCACCGCAGAAGACACCCTCGTCGCCGTCACCACCCTCGCCTTCGACATCGCCGCCCTCGAGCTCCTGCTGCCCCTCATCACCGGCGCCAGACTCGTCATCGCCATGCAGGAGCAGGCCCGCGACCCCCAGCAGCTGCTCGCCCTCATCCAGCACGCCAACGCCACCGTCCTCCAGGCCACCCCCGGAGCCTGGCGCGCCCTGGTCGACGCGGGCTGGACCCGCGACTCCACCCCGCGCCCTCTCAAAGCTCTTTGCGGCGGTGAAACCCTCGCTCGCCCGCTCGCCGGCCTCATCCTGGACCGGACCCCCGAGCTCTGGAACCTCTACGGCCCTACCGAAACCACCATCTGGTCCTCCGCGACGCGCGTCACGCCTGGAACATCCGCCCCACGCCTCGGAAAACCCCTCGCCAACACCCAGTTCTACGTCCTCGACAAGACCCACGAACCCACCTCCATCGGTGTGGAAGGTGAGCTCTACATCGGCGGAGCCGGCCTCGCCCGCGGATACTGGAACAATCCCACACTCACCGCCAGCCTCTTCATCCCCAACCCCTTCGGTCCACCCAAAAATCCCGGCCGGCTCTACTGCACCGGAGACCGCGCCCGCCTCCACGAAGACAACTCCATCGAGCTCCTCGGCCGCTCCGACTTTCAGGTCAAGATCAGCGGCTACCGCATCGAGCTCGGGGAGCTCGAAGCCGTCCTCCGCACCAACCCCGCCGTCCGCGAGGCCGTCGTCACCCATCGCGTCACGGACACCCGTACCGGAGCCGAAGCCGGCATCCGCCTGCTCGCCTACGTCGAGGCCGGCGAAGATTCCCCCGCCAACTTGGAGTCTGCCCTCGCACAAGCCCTCGCCAGCGCCCTGCCCGACTACATGCAGCCCAGCGCCATCGTCATCCTGCCTACGCTCCCTCGCAACCCCAACGGCAAAATCGATCGCGCCCAGCTCCCGGACGTTCTTCAGAAGGCCTCCAACAGCGGCATCCGCGCCGCAGCCCCAGCCGCAGACGGCTTTCTCGAGCCACGCGACGTGATCGAGCAGCAGATCACCGAGCTCTGGCAGACCACCCTCGGCATTCCCCGCATCAGCGTTCGCGCCAGCTTCTTCTCGCTCGGCGTAGGCTCCCTTGCCGCCCTGCGCCTCATCACCAGGATGAACCGCGTCTACTCCATGGACCTCGGCCTCGCCAGCCTCATCTCCGCCTCCACCATTGAGTCCATCGCCGAGCTCGTCCGCAACCGCTTCTCGCCCAACACCGCCTCCACGCTCGTCCCCATCCATCCCACCGGCTCGCGCACCCCGCTCTTCATCGTTCACGGCGTCGGCGGCAACGTCGTCAACTTCTACGGCCTCTCCATGCGTATGGGCGCCGGGCAGCCCGTCTATGGCATCCAGTCCCAGGCTCTCGTCGCCGGAGCCCCCGCGCTCATCCGCCTGACGGACATGGCCGCCCTCTACCTGGCCGACATCCGCAAGGTCCAGCCCCACGGTCCCTACAAGTTCCTCGGCTACTCCTTCGGCGGCACCGTCGTGCTTGAGATGGCCCACCAGCTCCAGCAGCTCGGTGAAGCTGTCTCCCTCATCGGCATGCTCGACGCCAAAACCATCCACTACGAAGAGGAGATGGCCGCCACCCGCTCCGTCCAGCAAAAAGTCGGCCACCGCGTCGACCGCTTCGCCGGCAACCTCAGCAATCTCACCCTCAAGAGCCGCATCGCCTACATCTGGGACAAGATCACCACCCGAGCCATCCGCTACGCCAGCATGACAGCCGCACGCTTCAACATGGCCAAGGTTCCGGCCTACATGAAGAGCGCCTACGACATCAACTACGTCGCCATCAAAAACTACAAGCTCACTCCCTTCGACGGCCGCCTCATCCTCTTCCGCGCCGAGGAGCAAACCTTCTCGAACGGTGCCCGCGATCTCGGCTGGGCCAAATTCTTCACTCGTGGCGTCGAGATCCACGACCTCCCCGGCGACCACGACCGCATCTTCCTCGAACCCAACATCGAAACCCTCGCAGAAAGCCTGCGCACCGTCCTAAAAGAAGACTGACCATGCCCGAACAATCCCTTGGTTCTCCCCGTCAGCTCTACATGGTGCTCTCCCCGCGCTCCCTCCCGTACGCCCGCCTCGCCCTCTCGAGCCTCTTCGCTCACTCCGCTGAGCCCATCCACCTCCACCTCATCACCGACTCCGAAGCCGACAAGCAAACCCTCTGCAAAGCCGTCCTTGCCCTCAATCCGCCCTCGCGCCACCAGTATTCCGTCGCCTCCGAGCCCGAACTCGCCGACGCCGAGTCCTCCCGCTTCGCCGGCCTGCCCAACCTCCGCGCCTTCCGCCACGGCCATCCCTGCTGGCGCAAGATCACAGACCCCATCCTCCTCGCCGAGCCCCACTCCGAGCTCGTCCTCCTCGACCCCGACCTCTACTTCCCCAATCCCTTCACCTTCGAGCCCACTCCCGCCCGCGGCCTGCTCCTCATGTGGCAAAAACCCAACTGCCTCCTGCCGCCCGAGGTCGTCCGCACCGCCATCGCCGCCGGTATCCCCCTCGCCCGCCACGTCGACATCGGCGTGGGCCACTGGCGCGCAGACGCCGACCTCGAGTGGATCGACTGGCTCCTCGCCCGCCTCGGCGGAGCCACCCTCCCCCGCGTCATGCACGTCGAAGCCATCGTCTGGGCCGCCCTCGCCATGCGCCCGGAAAACCGCCACGCCGGCGGCTATCTCGACCCCGCCGCCTGGTCCTGCTGGCATCGTACCCAATCCAAGCGCCTCCGCCGCAAGCTCGGCGTCGCCGGCCCCACTCTCCTCGCACCCGAGCCTTGGCAGACCATGAAGTGCTTCCACGCCGGCGGCGAAGCCAAGTGGTGGCTCCCCGAGCTCCAAGCCTCCGGCCAGCTCCCAGCCAGCTTCCCGCAAACCGCTCCTACCTCCATCCAACCCTTCATCCAACTCGCCCCTTCGTACTACGAGCGCGAACAGTCCGCCAAGCACCTCCTCCGCACCTTCGGCTACTACCGTTTCTTCGGCGCCTCCGCCTCGTGACCCAGTTGCGCGTCCTCATCGCCGCCGAGCACGCCTCCACCCGCCTCGGCGGCGAAGCCATCCTCCCCTTCCAGTACTTCCGCCTCCTCCGCGCCCGCAACATCGACGCTCACCTCATCGTCCACGAGCGCACCCGCGAAGAACTCACCGCCCTCTTCCCCCCAGACTGCCCAGACTTCGCCCGCATCCACTTCATCCCCGACCAGCTCCTCCAGAAACTCTTCTTCCGCCTCAGCCGCACCCTCCCCCGCCGCCTGTCCGAGTCCACCTTCGGCCTCGCCAACCAGCTCCTCACCCAGCGAGCCCAGCGCCCCATCCTTCGCGCCCTCGCAAACACCCACTCCGTCATCCACCAACCCATCCCCGTCTCGCCCCGCTTCCCATCGCTCCTGCACGATCTCGGCTCCCCCCTCCTCGTCGGCCCGCTCAACGGCGGCATGGACTACCCACCCGCCTTCCGCCATTCCGAATCCCTCGTCAGCCGCCTCGCCATCGCCATCGGCCGTTCTTTCTCGAACCTGGGAAACACCCTTCTCCCCGGCAAACGCCGAGCCGCCCTCGTCCTCGTCGCCAATCCCCGCACCCGCGCCGCCCTCCCCTCCGGCCTCCGCGGCCAAATTATCGAACTACCTGAAAACGCCGTAGACCTAACCCACTTCCCACTCCTCACGACCCCCGAACCCCCAGCCACCGCAAACTTCCTCTTCCTCGGCCGCCTGGTCGATTGGAAGGCTCTCGACATAGTCCTCGAAGCCCTCGCCAAAGTCCCCCACGCGACCCTCGATGTCATCGGCGAAGGCCCCATGCTCCCTGCCTGGCAAGCCCTCACCACCCATCTAAACCTCACAAAACGCATTCACTTCCACGGCTATCTTCCTCAGCAGGAAGCCGCAAAACACCTCGCCCGGGCCTCCGCCCTAGTCCTTCCCAGCCTCTACGAGTCAGGAGGAGCCGTCGTCCTGGAAGCCATGGCCCTCGCCCGCCCTGTCATCGCCACCGCCTGGGGAGGCCCCACCGACTACCTCGACGCAACCTGCGGCATCCTCGTCCCCCCCACCAGCCGCGAAGCCCTCATCCAAGGCTTCGCCAACGCCATGACTGAACTAGCCGCCAATCCAACCCAAGCCACCCGCTTAGGTGCCGCCGGCCGCACCCGCCTCCTGCAACACTTCGACTGGGAAAAGAAAATAGACACCATGATCACCCTCTACACCGAAGCCCTAGGCACCTGATCTTAGAATCGTCATTCTGGAGGAGCCAGAATCTCCGTATTGGCGTTTGCACTTGCACCTGTAGTTGCCGTTGCCTGTTCTGATCCCGCTTCTCTCCTTCTAATCCCCGTTACGCTTTTGCTGTTGCCTCTTCTAAGCCGGCCACCAACGCTTACCCCAGCTCCAACTTCCGCCGAGCCCCCCGCAAAAACCGCCGCTCCACTCCAAACCAACTCCCCATCGCAAGCAACAAAGTCACCGGTGTAGCCACCAAAAACAACACCCAGGGCGCAACCCCATGCCCAAACCCCCGCACGATCACCTGCTGCACCGGAAAAGCATATAAATACGTGCCATAGGAAAGATCCCCAAACCGCCCAAATCCATTCACCTTCAGCCAGGGCGCATAAGCCAGCCAGAACACCAGATACGTCCCCGCCAGGGGAAACAAAGCCGTCAACCCAAACCGAAGCCAACACCCCACCCCTAACATCACCAAAGCCCCCGCGGCGCCCCACCAACTCCACCGAATCCGGTCCCGCCACAGGTAGAACACCACGCCCGCCAAATATAAGGGCAGCAGCCGGGCCCAAAGTTGAGGCGACCCCAGCGCCACACCCAGCCACTTCCCCCCCAGCACGATCCCCTTCACCTCAAACGCCAGGCTCACCCCCAAGGCCCCCAAAAACAACACCAGCACCGCCCACCGCCGCTTCAGTAGCCCCGCAGCTACCAGCCCCGCCACCCCTACATAGCACCAAAACTCATACTGGATCGACCAGACCGACCCATTGATCGCCCCCCGGGCCGGAATCTCCCCCCGATACGGGTTATGCCGAAAGGCTCCGACATAATCGAACTCCCGCAGTCGAAGCGTCTGCAGAAAGAAATTCCCCGCCCGCCCCACCAAATCCTGCGCCGCCATCCGCCCCCCAGACCAGGGCACCAGGAAGATCGCCGTCAGCAAGGCCAGCACACAAAACCCCGGATAGATCCTGGCGATCCGCTTCTTCATAAAAGCCCAGAGCCCCCGTGACCGCTCCGCACTCGCCGCAATCAGAAACCCGCTCATCACAAAGAAAAGATCGACCGCCACCGCCCCACCGGTCATCTGCCCATGCGTCAGCCGCAGAATCGGCTCAGCCTCTTCGCTCCCCAGCCCCAGCGGATAGCTGTGCGAGAAGATCACCAGCACCGCCAGCGCCAGCCGCAAAAAGTCGAAGTTATTCGCCCGCCCATCCCAGTCGCTCGTCCTCAAATCAGTCCTCTACTCATCAGCACAATGATGTCATCCTGAGCGAAGTCTGGCGTGTCCCTTGCGCCAGACGCAGTCGAAGGACCCCGATAGATTACGGCGCTCCGCAGCCCCATCCAATCTCGCGCAAGCATTCCGCAGGACTGCCGCCCTCATGGCATGGATCCGTAGAAACACCAGGCCCGCCGGTACACCTCATGCTATCGGCTCCCCGGTTACCCCCGGCACCACCCAACATGATCCCAACGTGTCACAACATGGGCTCCTTCGTGGGGTTCCCATGAAACAACCCATTCGTATACTGAGATCACTTTGCAAGCCCTCGACCAAAGCGACACAGCCGCTTCCCCAGCGCCCTCGCAGTCCACACGCGAAGCCCGCCTCAAGACCCTGCACATCGCCTATCTCCTCAGCCAATATCCCGCCGTCTCCCACACCTTCTTCCTCCAGGAGGTCCTCGGCCTCCGCGCCCGCGGCATCCATCTGGAAACCGCCTCCATCAACCGCCCGGACCGCCCCATCGATCGTCTTCCGCCCAACGAAGCAGCCGAGACCCGCACCACCTTCTACGTCAAATCCGGCAAGCCCGTCCGCCTGCTCCTCACCCTTATCGTCACCTCACTCGCCCATCCTCTCGTCACCCTCAGAGGTCTCGCCGCCGTCCTCACCCTCCCGCGTCTCACCCTCCGCCAGCGCATCCTCTGGCTCTTCTACCTCGCGGAAGCCCTGCTCGTCGGCCGCTGGATGCGCCGCCGAGAGCTTACCCATCTTCACGTGCACTTTGGAGGTCCCGTGGCCTCGGTCGGCCTGCTCGTCGCCCGCGCCTGGCGCATTCCCTACTCGCTCACCATCCACGGCCCGGAAGAACTCCTCAACATCGACGCCAACCACCTCCGGGAAAAGGTCGTCCACGCCAGCTTCGTCCTCTGCATCTCCGACTTCTGCCGCAGCCAGATCTGCCAGTTCACCCCGCCCGCTCTTTGGCATCGCTTCAAGGTCATCCGCCTCGGTGTCGATCCCTTCCTCCTCAACCCCGCCATCCGCTCCGTCGAGCCCTACAGCCATCGCCTTCCCACGCCCCCCCTCGAACTCGTCTGCACCGGCCGCCTCGTCCCCGCCAAGGGCCACCACATCCTCCTCCACGCCATCGCCAACCTCGCCGAGCGCAATATCCGTCTCCACGTCACCCTCATCGGCTCCGGCCCGGAGCTCCCAGCTCTCCAGGACTTCGTCCGCCTCAACGGCCTGCAACAGCAAGTCCACTTCACCCAGGCCCTCTCGCATCCGGAAACCCTCGAGCTCCTCCGCAAGGCAGACCTTTTCGCCCTCGCCAGCTTCGCCGAAGGTATTCCCGTCGCCCTCATGGAGGCCATGTCGCTCGGCATCCCCTGCGTCAGCACCTCCATCGCCGGCATCCCGGAGCTCATCCGCTCCGGCCTCGATGGCATCCTCGTCGCCCCCGGCAACGTCGACGCCCTCACCGCGGCACTCGCCTCCCTCGCCCGCGACCCATCCCTCCGCAAACGTCTCGGAGCCTCCGGCCGCCAGCGCATCCTCACCGACTACAACCTTCCACTGAACCAGGAACACCTCGCCCTGAGCCTTGAAGAACTGATTCTCAACCCGAACGGCCTGAGCGGCCGCTAGACATACTTCCACATCACCGAGCCATGCACTCGTGAGGGCCCCGCGCCATGACCGAAGCGTTACTGGAACATCCGCTAAACTTAGCCCACGCTGCCGTGAGCTTTGACGTCTCCATCATCGTCGTCTCCTACAACACCCGAGAGCTCCTCCGCGAGTGTCTCACCGCCGTCCTGCTCGAAGCCGCACCCTTCAACGCCCAGATCCTCGTCGTCGATAACGGCTCTTGCGACGGCTCTCCAGAGATGGTCGAACGCGAGTTCTCCCCCATCCATCAGAACCTTGAGCTCATCCGCAGCCAGGTCAACCTGGGCTTCGGCGCCGCCAACAACATGGCGCTCGAGTGCGCCACCGGAAACTACTTCGTCCTCCTCAACTCCGACGCCTTCTTCGCCCCCGGAGCCCTCGCCTTGGCCATCCGCCACATGGATGAGACCCCCGACTGCGCGCTCGGCGGCTCCCGCCTCATCAGCCCCGACGGCTCCTCCCAGCCCAGCGCCCGCTGCTTCCACAGTCTCGTCTCGGACGCCTTCGTCCTCACCGGCCTTGCCGCCCGTTTTCCTAAATCCAGGCTCTTCGGCCACTTCGACCGCACCTGGGCAGACCCCAACCACCCCTCCGAGGTCGATTGGGTCCCCGGAGCCTTCGCCATCGTCCGCCCCGAAGCTCTCCGCAAGGTCGGCGGCTTCGATCCCGCGTTCTTCCTCTACTACGAAGAGGTCGATCTCTGCCTCCGCCTCAAAAAAGCCGGCCTCAAGGTTTGGTACTGGCCGGACATCGTCGTCACCCATATCGGAGGCCAGTCCTCCCGCCAGCTCAAAGCGCTCGACTTCAGCTCGCAAGCCGCCCAGGTCGTCCTCTGGCGCATGCGCAGCACCCTCCTCTACTACCGCAAGCACCACGGCCATCTCGTTCACGCCGCTCGAGCACTCGAGCGCGCCCTCTACCGCATAGCCCTCGTGCGCAACCGCTTCAGCTCCGACGCCGAGCGCCGCGAACGAGCCCGCGAGAGTCACGCCATGCTCCAACTCATGAACCAGGCCTGGAAAGACACCCAGCGCGGCCGCATCTCCCCCCCACGCCCGTGGTAACGTTTCCCACGAATCCGGGTGCCCCACATCTCGCTTCTGAGATGTGGGATCCTGACTACTTACCATGCCCCTGAAATCCCTCCTGGTCGCCCCAATCCGCACAGCCCTCCGCCTCACCGCGTCCCTGCGCGAGTCTACCCGCCGCCTCTACCACCACGCCCACCTGGCCGCCCACCTCAAAGACCCACTCCCCGCCTCCGTCGTCGTCCTGGGCCCGACCCATGTCTACGGCTCCGCCCGCATTCGTTTCAGCGAAAACACCCTCCTCTACCCCGACCTCCACCTCGAAACCCAATCGCCCGCCACCATCACCCTCGGCGAAGGCGTAGTCCTCTCCCGGGGTGTCCACCTCGTAGCCATGGCCGGCATCACCATCGGCGCCGGCACCATGATCGGCGAATACTCCAGCCTCCGCGACGCCAACCACGCCCGCACCGAAGGAATCCCCATCCGCCACTCCGGCCATACCGCCAAACCCATCACCCTGGGCAAAGAAGTCTGGGTAGGCCGAGGCGTCACCATCCTCGGCGGAGTCACCATAGGCGATCACGCCACCATAGGAGCTAACGCCGTCGTCACCCGCGACGTCCCCCCGAACACGGTAGTAGCCGGCGTCCCCGCCACCCCCATCCGCTCCGCAAACTGACCCCTACCCCTGATCGCTGTTCACTGTTCACTGACTACTGACCACTGACCACTGACCACTGACCCCTGACCCCTGACCCCTGACCTAACCCCGCTTGTACTCCACCAGCCCCGTAGCAAACCCACGCCGCTTATTCCGCCAAAACTCCCGCTGCCCAAAATAGATCGGAATCTGCTGAAACTGCGAGTGAACTCCGTACAAAAGCAGCGTCCCCCACCCCGCCCCCTTCCACCGCGCCTTGAAGGCCGTACGAACCACGAGCAAAGCGCTGAAACCCAGCAAAAACACCATCGGAAGCAGCGATTTCACCACAAAACTCACCACAAAGCAGGCCGCAATCAAGGTCATCCACCCCAGCGCTCTGGTCCGATTCCGCCTCACCTCATCCTCCCAGAAAGGTTCCCCAGTCCCTCTAAACCGTTCAGAAACCTCAACATACGCATGCCCCGCCCTCACCGCCCGCCGCCAGTATCCAACCAAGCTCAAAATCCCCAGATCATGTCCCGTCATCGCCCTATCTACATGTAAAATAACCCACTTACAAGCAATCACCCGGCGGCAGAGCTCCGGCTCCTCCCCCGCAATCAGCGTCTCATCAAACCCCCCAGTCCGCTCCAAAACCTCCCGTCGAAACAGCGCATCCCCACCACAAAACCCTGTAAAACCAGCTATATACACCCAATCCAAATCCATCACCCGGTTGTAAACCGACCGCTCCGGATACATCTCCCTCCGGTGCCCCCAAACCACCCCCACGCGCTCATCCTCAAACTCCCCCAGCGATTCCCTCACAAACAAGGGACTTACAACCGTATCTCCATCCAGAAAGAAGACAACCTCTCCACCCGCAACCCTCCACCCCGCATTCCGGGCCAGCGCCGCCGTAGGCCGCTCCGGCCGAAGCGCGATCACCCGCGCCCCATACTCTTCCGCAACCCCTAAACTCCCGTCAGCAGACCCCGAGTCCACGTAAATTACCTCAACCACCCAATCCCCGCGCTCCATCGCGCACACAGACTCCAGACATCGCCGAAGCCGCTCCCCTTCGTTCCGCCCGATCACCACCACGGAAACCAGTGAGACCTTCATCGCCTTAACACCGCAAGATCCTCGTCCGTAACAGCTTTCCGCTTTCTTACCCTTGCCGGAATGCCCACCGCAACACACCCATCCGGCACATCGCAAAGCACCACCGAATTCGCCCCGATCGCCACATCGTTCCCAATTCGGATCGCTCCCAGCAGCTTCGCCCCCGCACCGATATCCACCCGATCCCCAATCACCGGCGACCCACGCTCCCCGCGATACCGCAGCCCAACGGTGACTCCATTCCGCACCACGCAGTCATCGCCAAACACCGCATCCCCGCTGATCACGATCCCCCCGCCATGCTCGATCGTGAACCGTCGCCCAATCACTGCCTCTGCGGGCATCTCTATTCCGCACAGCGCATCCGCCCAAAACTTCAAGCACTTGTAGAGGAAAGAGAGCGGCGCCCGCACGGCGCGCATCCGAATTCCATACCGCCAGCGACCAAACCGGTAGACCACCAGCGCCCAGAACCCCCAGCGGCTCCAGTCGCTGTGATGCGTCCGCCAATCCTCCCGCACATTCTCAAACATCACGCTGCCTCAACCGCCTTACCGGCTCTCAGACTCACCCGCCGCAACCTTATCTCCCGCTTCGTCCAACTGCTTCGAACCCTTCGCCTCGCTGGCAACATCGAACCGGCTCAGCATCTCCCAGCGCCGCGTCAGGCTCGCCGCCCTAGGCTCCAGCCGCTCCTCAACCGGTGCTCCCACATTCCTCCTATTCCATTCACGAGGCGCACCCAAACTCGTCCGGCTTCGCAACTCACCCACCAGCCGTGCCGGTGCAAGATGATCCAGTGCCTTCCACCCATTGCCTGCCCGGGGCGCAGGCACCGGTCCCGCCTGCGTCATATCAGTCTCCATAACCGCAGCCGCCACGGGCTGCGTAGCCCCAGCAACCGCTGCTTCTTCTCCGACCTGTGCCAGCCTCAAAGCCTCAACCCGCTCCGCCTCAGCCAAAGTGTCCGCAGGCGTTTCGTGCATCGCCGCAGCATGGCTCTCCGCGGCCACTGGTTCAGGGAAAAACGATTCATCAGCCGTCACCGATTCTTCGGCTTCAACCGGCTCATTGACTGCTTCCGCCAGACTCAGGATAGGTAGCACCTCTTTTTCAGCAGTCTCCGCCGTCTCATCTCCCATCCCTAAGACTCGATATTCCTCCCGCGCCGGCTCCGATGCCTCGAGCGCAATCTCAGCATTCTCCTCGTAACCAGCCTCTTCCACAGGCATCGACCACTCCGGCTCCGTGGGCCTAGGCTCGCCGGACTGTTCTGCTGGCAAAGCTTCGTCGGCTTGGTAACCCCCGTGGACGGACCCCGCCACGGGCTCAGCGGCGTAATCCAGGAACGTCTCATCTTCCGCGACTTCCGCGACCGGCTCACCGCCCTCCGCATGCACGGCCTGCTGGGCGAACGCCTCTTCCCGCCCCACCCCAGCGAGCGATGCACTCATGGGCGCTGCATACTCAACGCTTGAAGAAGCCGCAACCGGCTCTTCTCTTTCCACAGCCTCAGCCACAGTCTCCGCCACGGCCTGCTCATGCGGCCGTTCCTCATCGCCTGCACCGCCTGCATGCTGCCCATACTTCGGCTCAACCTCCGCGGCACCCTCCCCCTCGGCTGCTACGGAAGCAATCGCCTCACCCGCGGCGGCCTTCGACTCCGTCTCATCCTCCATCTCACCCGGAACGATCCGCAACACTCGCTCACTGGTTCCGCGAAACTTCAACGTAAACCACTCCATCCGCGGCGATGACGGCTCGCGCTCCGCTTTGGGACCAGCCGCTACCGGCACACTGGCCGCACGCTTGGTCACGGGCGCCTCAGCCGTTGAAGCGACCACCGGCACCTCCGGCTCAACCTCGCGCATCCGCTCAGCCGGCGTCGCAGGCAAAGCCTCAATCTCCCTCAACGGCTCAGCCTGGTCCAGCGATACCACGTTATCCTCTGCAATCGTCTCCGCCGCGGCCGGCTCAGTCTCGCCCGCGATCATCGCCTCACTCGTCCCGCCAACCACCCCCTGACCAATATCGTGGCCAGCCTCATGCTCGACGCCGAGGTCTTCACCCCTGGCAACGGGAGACTCGAACCACTCATCCTCCGTCGCCTGATGCGCGAAAGACCAGTCGGCTGCAGGCTCGTTCGCCGCAAACTCCTGGGTCAAGGCAGGCTGATGCTCCAACCGCTGCGGCTCAAACGGCGCAGCATCCATCGTTGCGGCAGGAACGAACATCTCGGCGGCAACGTCAGGCTCAACCGTCAGAACGTCAGGCCCGACCGCTAGAACGACAGGCTCCTCAAACTCTATCGCCGCCTCTTCCCGCGTCGCTGCAGCAGCCTGAGACTCCTCATTCCGCTTTGGCCGCAAACGATCCTCGAAGAACAACATCGGCTCATCGGAACGAACCGCCTCTGTCCGCGTCCTTGGCTCATCCTGCGCCGCCGGCTCCATAGCCTTCCCTGCTGTCTTCTTCCAAAGATCTCGCCAAGCGCCCACGTCCTCTGGCTCCTTTTCTCTCTCAGTTCCCGTTGCAGCTTCAGTCTGCGAGACCGGTACGGCCTGCGTCACTGCTTCGTGCTCTATTTCCACCCGCAAGGTTCTCACAGAACCCTCCGTCGCTTCCGCCGGAGCCGTCCAATGCCATGGTTCGTCCGCTCGATCCTCCGGCTTATCTTGTACAGAAACCGGAGGCTCCTCACGCCGATTCTCTTGCTCCGCGTGCTGCTCCCCGTGCTGCTCGGGCCGCCCCTGCAGCATAGGCTCGGCTGCACGCTCGGCTGCCGGCTCAGCCACATGCTCAACAACCCGTTCCTCCCTTCGCCGTTCGGCAACCAAAGCCTCACGCGCCTGCTCAGCCTCCGCCTCAGCTCGGGTCGCACCCTCCTGTAGCAGCTCCCGTTCTGTTTCCCGGTTCGGCTGCGGCTCCCTCCGCGAACGTTGAATCCGTTCCACAGCCTCCACAGCCGCCCGGAAAGCCTCATCTGCGTCCTGCAGGTGAAGCTCCTGCAACACCGCGCCCACACCCGCCACGTTCAACTGCTGCAACAGCGTAGCGGATCGAAATAGTTCCGCCTTCAACGTCACCCCGGACTCCGCGATCAAAATCGTCGCATCCGCGCAACGCACCAGGTACTCCGTCTCAGCCGAGTGCAGAAGCGGAGGCGCATCGATCAGGATGAGATCGTAGCTCTGCTTCAGCCGCTCCAGCTCCTCCATCGCATGTCCCTGCCGATTGCCCTCAATCGTCTTAACCAGTGCACCCGTCCGGAACGAAGCCACCCCCCGCTGGCTCGTCGTCCGAGTCTCCGCCCGCAGCAACCCCGTCCCCTCCAGCGCCAGAGCCTTGAATCCCAGACCAGCCAGCACACGCTCAATTGACCGGACAAACTCCCCCGTCTCAATCGTCGAGCTTGCGGCCGCAAACACAAAGCTCTGCGCACCGCTCACCCGGAACGCGCTCTGTAGCCCAGCCGCCAGCCGCAGCGTGTACTCCTCCAGCACCCGGGACGATACTTCGCTCGCCGCCGGCATCACCGCAATCGGAAGGAACCCCAGCACCCGCTCCACATCCCCACCCGAATACACCTTAGGATCCATCAGCCCGGCAACCACAGCCGCAAACAGGCCGGCAAAGAGCCCCAACGGCAGCGCCAGCAGCAAGATCAACCTCCGCTTGCTAGGCTCAGGAGCCACAGGAACGGTAGCAGCCACGGAAAGATGCGCCAGCCCAGGCCCATTCGCCTCCAGCTCCAGCGACCGCATCGTGTCATCGACTACCGTGTACCGCGCATTCAGCCGCGTCAGATCCGCCGCCAGATCCGCCGCCCGTTGCAGCTTCGGAGCAATCCCGGATGCTGTCGCCGTCTGTTGACGAAGCTGCGCGTTCAGCCGCCCTTCAATATCGGCGGTCCGCTGCACATCCGTCCGCATCTTGTCCTGCAGCCGCCGTGCCGCCTTCTCCCGGATCTCGTTCGTCATCCGGTCCAGCGACCGGTCCAGATCCGCTATCTCCGCCGCATCCTGCTGATAGATCGGATTGTTCGGTGTCAATCCCGCCATCTGCGTACTCAACACCGCCTTCCGCGTGTTGATTGTCCCCTTCATGCTGTTCAGCCCGGAGTCTGTCAGCAGCTGTTCATCCGCCGCAGCATCCAGTCCCGCGCCCCCCTGCATGGAAGCAAACTGCGCCGCAGCCATATCCCGCGCCTGACGAGCCGCCGCAACCTGCGTCTCAGCCCCGGCAATCTGCGCATCGTACTGCGTAACACCCGGCCCCGTCGGGCTCGCCAGCCCAAGCTCCTTGGCCAGCGAAGCCTGCTCTACCCGATCCTCGCTCAGCACCTGCTCAATCCGCTGCCGCTCCTCACCCAGCAGCTTCAGCCGTTGATCCGTAATCGCTCGTTCATCCTTGCGCCCCTGCTCCAGATAAGAATCGGTGACCGCATTCACCACCGCCGCAGCCTTCTCCGGGCTCACGTCCATCAGCTGGATCGCCAGCTGATAACTCATCCCCACCCGAAGCACCTTCAAATTGTTCTGCAGCCGGAACACCGCCGACGGCATGCTCTCCCCGGCCCGCTGCCATGTAAACGGCGGCAGCCGTTCAATCGCGGACGTCAAAATATCCGGGCGCAGCGCCGTCTGCATCTGCTGCTGCAAATAAGACTCATACCGCGAAGGATCATACCCGCCCGCAGGCCCCTCGCTCAGCACCTTCGAAGCCTGCGGCTCAACGTACGTCAAACTTTGCGCCAGGTACATCCTGTGCCGCGTCAGCCCGAACGCCAGCAGCGCCAGAAACACCCCGGCAGCCACTCCCACAGCCAGCTTCGGCCGGCGGCGCACATTCCGCACCACATCCAGCTTCAGTCCCGGTCCAGCAGCCGCATCGCCACTGCGTTCCTCACGCGCAGCCGGCGAGGGCAATCCTTCGATCGTCGGTCGTTTCATGCTCGGACTCATCCCCTGTCTCTCACCTCGCCCGTCTCTTCCAATGCGCCTAGCGCGCCGTAAACAAAGCCGCTGCCGTAAACATCGTCACCAGCGGCGAAAGCTTCTCCAGCACATACCCCGCCCGGTTGAAGCCGCTCTCCGGCACAAAGATCAGATCGCCGGACTGCAGGGTCAGGTCCAGCGGCGTCGGCGCCAGCACCTGCTTGAAGCTGATCACTCGCGTCTTCCCCGTACTCGGCGAGATCACCTGGATATCCGGATATCGTCCCGCCTCAGGCGTCAAACCACCGGAAAGCGCAATCAGCTTCGACAGCGTAGAAGAGCTCTCCAGCTGGAGCGCTCCCGGATGCGCCACCTGACCCAGCACAGACACATACCGCTCCGCCGGCGAGGGAACATACACGATGTCATCCCGCTTCAGCCGCATATCCGCCAGCGGATTCCCGCTGTCCAGCATCGCCTTCAGCTCCACCCAAAGCACCTGGTCCTTGCCCCGGTAGATCGCCACCCGCTCCGGAATTCCAAAACTTCCCGGAGTCAAATTCGCCTGCAAATTAAACGAGCCCACGTTATTCGGGGGTGTCCCCGTCAGCCGCTGGTTCACCACCGCCCCGCCCCGCGAGATCACCTCCAGCAGCGTAGGCGCACGATCGAACGTCTGGATGCCCGGCTTCTCCACCGCACCCAGCAGCAGCACCTGGTTGGAAGTGTACTTATCCACTCCAACCGTCACCGTCAGGATCGAGTAGTACGGCTTATAGGCCGTCTGCACCGCCTCCGCCGCCTGTTCCCGTGTCTTGTCCGCCAGCTCCACGCTCCCGATCAGCGGCAGCGTTACCTTCCCATCCGGCCCAATCACATGCTTGCTCGTCATCTCGGGACGCCCAATCACGTCGATCGAGATCTCATCCCCGCGCCCCAGCGAATACTCATCGTTCGCCCCCGGCTCAAACGCCCGCAGCGCCGCCGCCGGATTCACCGTCAAACCACCCTGCGCCGCACCCGTGGTCCCCGTGCCCTGCGCCCGAGCCAGCCCGAATCCGCAGCCCAGCAGCGCCGCCGCTCCCATCAGCCGCCGCGCCATACGCCCAAACCCCGTGCTAAAGCGAATCTCCTTCAAAGCCAACACTCCCGCTTCCACAAACCGATGGACCTAGGACTACTCTAGATATACTCCAGACCACTTGCACACACACCTGCACCCGGCCGCTGCCACTCAGGCGCTACCGCAACACCTGCCTACGCCTCGATCGCCGCGCTCCCGCCCGCAGCCGCCCGCGAGCCCGAGCGATGCGCCGCAACCGCCTTCGTCTTCCCCGGCGTGTACGTCAGGTTCCACTCCGCCTCCGGCTGCTCTACGCTCGCAAACCGAACCGCATCCGCCGCCGTCATCGCCAGCCGGAAAAGATCCGCCATCGCAGAAAACTGCAGCACCCGCCTAACTGGATTCGACATACCCGCAAGCCAGACCGTACCGCCCGCAGCCAGAATCACGCGCCGGGCCTGCAGCAGACAACCCAGCCCATCCGCCTCCACCCGCGTGGTAGAAGCAAGGTCGATCACCAGCGCCTGACTCATCGACGCAGCCGCATTGGCTTCTCTCACCAGCGCCGGACAATGCTCGCCCGACAGCGTTCCCGGCGTCCCGACCACCCGCACATTCCCCTGAATCGAAACCTTCAGCGCCCCCGAATGAGCCTCAACCGGCTGCAAACGGCTCACCGCCAGCACCATCGGCAGGTGCCGCGCCAGTGCCGTTGCATCCCGCGTATACCGCGGCAGCAGACGCATCGGCTCCTGAGCCATCCGGAAGAACCACTCCATCTGGATCTTCTGCACCCACCGCGGAGCCCGCTTCAGCGTCCCCGCAATCATCTCCAGCGCCCCGCCAATCCCGATCGCAACCGGAACCTCCAGCTGCTGCCGGTTCCGGTGAATCCAGATCTCCTGCTTCGGATTCCCGAACGCCACCAGTAGAATCTGCGGCTTTGTCTCCTGGATCCGCCGAAGAATCTCCGCATCGTTCATATCCTTCAAAGAACTCACCGGAGGCGAGTACCTACCCACAATCTTCACTCCAGGATGTTGCTCCGCCAGGATCCGGCTCGCAGCCTGCGTGTTCTTCTCATCCGAGCCCAGCAGAAAAATCCCGTACCCGCGCTGCGCCGAAAGCTTCGCCAGCTCCGGAATCAGGTCCACTCCCGTCACCCGTTCGCGCAGCGGCTTTCCAAACAGATGCGACGCCCAGATCATCGGCATCCCATCCGGAAGCACCATGCTGCAATCGCAGATCACCTTTTGCAAGTAGGTGTCTCGCAAGGAATTTCGCGCAAAATCCAGGTTCGCCGTGGCAATCTGGTGAACCTCTCCAGAGGCAATCGCCTCCTCGATCCGCCCAATGGCTTCGGCCATCGTGACGTTCGTGATCGGCAGCCCAAATAGCGCGACGGTACTAGCCCGTTCGTAGCTCATGCTCAGTCCTAACCGAAACAGAAAGTGTTACAAAAGCCGGTCCCAAACCAGACAGCGCGAAGTACCAGCCGGAAGACAAGCAATCCGTCTGAAGCGAGACTACGAACTCTAGTCCCAAATGCCCATCCCACTGTTGGAACGGGGATGTGGCCTGGAAGTGACAGGGGGCCGATACGCTAACTATAGCCCCAATCCGGGAACCAACCGCTCACATTTTGCGCCTCCATCTCACCCGCCGCAACCCCAAATCTACCCAAAGGCATCAGACTCGCACGCTGATTCCCGCAAACACTCATCCATCAAGGTCTTCCCGCATTCCGCTCCCAGCACCGGAGGAACCACCTCCCCGACCAAAATGAACCAGCCGCGCCTCCCTCCCTGGATCGCTCACCGCCAGCGCCCCCGCGTACCCCTCTCCGACCTCCAGCCCGCGTACAAAGTAAGTCGCCTCCATCACACCACCCGGACTCACCCTCACGGCCTCCTCACCCTCCCTGCCAATCCCCACCTCAAATCCCGACAGCCCCAGCCCCAGCCCATCCCCATGCGCCTTCATCAATGCCTCCTTGCGCGTCCAGATCTCATAAAACGCCCTCGCTCGCCCTGACTCCCTTTCCCGCTCGATCCTTGTAATCTCCCCTGCCGCAAACTGCCCCCGCGCAATCTCCAGCGCTTCAATCCCCTCGTCGACTCCCTCCACATCCACCCCCACCACCGCACTCCGGCACACCGCAATCGCCACCATCCCCTTCGAGTGCGAAACATTGAACTCCACCCCCCCATCCACAAACGGCTTCCCCTTCCGCCCCACCCCAAACCGCACCGCCTCAGCCCCACATCCCAACGACCCTCCCAGAATCCGCCGCAGCATCCCGCGTCCCACCACAAACTCGGCCCGAGCCCACTCCACCACAATCCTCTCCGCCCGTCCACGCTCATCCTCGCTCAGCACCTGCTGGCACTCCGCCTCGAGCCCGGCAGACACCCGCCCAAGCCAGACCACCACCTCCTCCGGCCCCAAAACAAACTCAAGCCTCTCCATCCCCCGAGCATACGCAATCCCACCTCTGGACCATCGCCCTTCCCAAACTCCGTCTTCCCCGCCCCAAACCCCCAACCTATACTTGGAACTAGCCGCTTTCGCACTCATGTCGATCATCATCCTCATCCCGGCTCTGATCTGCATCTACGCTCTCACCCGCGGCACCACCCAGAAGGCCTTCCTCAACGTCTTCCTCCCCGTCTTCATGCTCTGCCCCATCTACTTCTTCTGGAAGGTCACAGCCCTCCCGCCGATTGACGTCTCGGAGGCCATCCTTCTGCCGCTCGGCATCTCCATGCTCCTGCGCGACCGCCAACGCTGGCGGCCGTCCCTCATGGACCTCTGGATGGCTCTCTTCCTCTTCACCTCCTGGTACGCCGACCGCGACTTCGGCCGCGCCACCACCTCCACCTTCGACCTCTTCGCCGCCCTCCTCATCGCCTTCACCCCCTACGCCGCCGGCAAGCTCCTCATCGAGCAGCCCCGCGCCCGCATCGCCACCCTCAAGCGCATCATCTTCCTCCTCTTCGTAGCCTCCATCATCGGCGTCTACGAATACCGCATGGGCCAGAACCCCTTCACCCTCATCTGGGCCCGCTTCTTCCCGGACGAGTTCTTCGGCTGGAAAACCCAGATCCGCTGGGGATGGGGACGCGTCTCCGGCCCATACGGCCAGTCCGAGCTCGCAGGCCTCATCCTCATCTTCGGCTTCGTCCTCTCCCTCTACCTCAACTCGCTCAACGTCTGGGAGCCCAAGTTCAAGCATTTCAAGTGGCTCCCCGGCAAGAAAGCCGCCATCATCACCTGGCTCGTCGGTCTCACCCTCCTCATGACCCAGGCCCGAGGCCCCTGGCTCGGCTGCCTCCTCGCCCTGCCCATCGCCTTCATCGGCCGCAGCAAAAACACCCGCCGAACCATCCTCATCGTCTTTGCCCTTCTCTTCGTCGCCGCCCCCATCACCTATTCCGGCTTCAAATCCTACATGGCCCAGGCCCAGAACTCCGATGCGGAAGAGCAGCACAGCGCCGTCTACCGCACCCAGCTCCTTGACAGCTACGAGCCCATCGCCATCCAGGGCGGAGCCTTCGGCTGGGGATCGGAGTTCCCCCACGTCATGGGCTTCGACTCCATCGACAACGAATACCTCTTCATCGCCCTCACCCAGGGCTGGATCGGTCTCCTCGCCTTCATCCTCATGTCCGCCACAGCCCTCTATAACTGCCTCCAGGTAGCTCTCCACGCCCCCACCAAGCCCGACCGTTACTTCGGCTGGTCCATGCTCGGCGTCCTCGCAGGCTTCCTCTTCACCACCTTCACCGTCTTCCTCGGCAACCAACCCTACGAGCTGTTCTTCCTCCTCGCCGGCTGGTCAGAGGCCATGCGAGGCCATCACAAACAAAATCTAGCCCCCGCCGGGTCCGCCGAGCCCATCGCCGAACCGGCACAGAAGTTCGCCTTTCGCCCAGATCTACACCTAGCAACCAGACTGCCTCATCACCGCTCCAACACTGCCCCTCCACTGCCCCATCACTGCTTCTACGAAACGAGTCCCCCGTGCCTCGCACTCGCCTCTTACTCCCGCTCCTCCTTACCACCCTCTCCACTGCCCAGACCACCATCACCATAGGCCCGGAAACCCTCCACACCAACGTCAAGCGCCTCGGCATCAACCTCTCCGGTCAGACCTACTACGACTCCGGCCAGCTCCTCCGCAACCTCGTCTTCCGCAACCCCGGCTTTGAAGGCGAAACCTGGCAATCCCTCCTCCACTGCAAGCAAGTCACCGCCAACACCTGCACCGACGAAAACCAGTACGCCGTCTGGCCCGCAAACTTTCTCCAGGGCGCCCACGCCGAGCTCCTCACCGGCAACTCCCCCGGCCAGCAAGCCCAGATCACCCAAAGCTCCGCCGCCGCTGCCCCCTACGGTGTAACCCTCACCCTGAGCGGCCTCAAATCCCCCCTCAAGCAAGGCGACTTCCTCCTCGTCCGCACAGAAAAACCCGGCCATGCTGAAGCCGGCTGGTGGCCCGAGCTCCAGGGCGGAGCGACCCTCTCAACCGAGCTCCACGACCTCTCCCCCGACACCCCCGGCCATCAGGCCCTCCGCTTCGACGCCTCAAAAACCATGCAGGACGCCAAGCTCAGCAGCTTCTTCGACTCCCTCGAGGGCCATTCCTTCGTCCAGCTCCACGGCCTCTATCGCCTCACCTTTCGCGCAAAACCTCTTACCCAAAACCGCCTTCTCACCGTCCGCCTAGAGCGCCTCGACCAGAAGCACGGCATCACCAACTTCTTCTCCAGGCCCGTTACCCTCGATCCCGGCTGGCACAACTACACCTTCGACATCCCTACCAGCGAGACCGGCCAGGCCGTCGGCACCGTAGCCCTGTCGTTCGCCCTCCATGAATCCGCCGCCCTCCTCGACGACGTCTCCCTGGCACCCGCAAGCCACCCGGCGCAAAACCCAACCGCCTTCCGCGACGAAGTCGTCCAAACCCTCCGCGATCTCCACCCAGGCGTCCTCCGCTACATGGACAACGGCACAAACTTCGGCTCCTCGCTCGACAACATGCTCGCCCCGCCCTTTGCCCGCCAGCGCTCCGGAGCCTCCACCCAGGCCACCACCCAGGATGACATCCCCATCGGTCTCCACGAGTTCCTCGTTCTCTGCCAGGCGATCGGAGCCGAACCCTGGTACGCCATGCCCCCAGGAACCTCGCCCCAGGAAGCCAACAAGCTCATCGAATACCTGTCTGGCCCAGTAAACACGCAGTATGGCGAAAGACGAGCCGCCCTCGGCCAGCCCCAGCCTTGGACGCAAATCTTTCCCCAGATCCACCTCGAACTCGGCAACGAAGAGTGGAACGCCCGCTCCTTCGCCGGCTCGTCCCTCGCCGACCCCACCATCTACGGCCACCGAGCCTCCGAAGTCTTCGCCGCAGCCCGCACCTCACCCTGGTTCCAGCCACAACGCTTCGACCTCATCCTCGGAGCCTGGGCCGTCAACACCTGGTGGACCCCAGCAGGAGCTCACCGCCGCTCCCAACGCCGACTCCATCGCCGTAGCCCCCTACCTCTTCGACGAATTCAAAGACGACTCCTCCGTAGAAGCCGTCTTCGGCCCCATGCTCGCTCAGCCAGAACAAAAAGACTCCCGCCCCGAAGGCGAAATGGCCCAGCAAGCCGAAGCCGTCAAAGCCAGCAACATCCGCTCTGGCCATCCCACCAAACTAGCCGTCTATGAGGTCAACCTCGGCACCATGTCCGGCTCCGCCAGCCAGCAATCCATCAACCTGAGCGTTCCATCCCTCGGCGCAGGCCTCGCCGTAGCCGGCCACATGCTCCTCATGCTCCGCGACCTCGGCATCACCACCCAAGCCTTCTTCGCCCTGCCCGAGTTCTCCAACGACTTCGCCTCGTCCAACGGCCGCGCCAAATCCATGCCTCTCTGGGGAGCCGTCGTCGACATGGGCGGCAACACCAACGCCCGCCGCCCGCAATTCTTAACCCTCCAGATGGCCAACCAGGCCATCCTTCCCACCATGCTCGCGACCCACATCACCGGTCCCAACCCCACCTGGAACCAGCCCGAAAGCAAGAACGACAAGATCCGCCTCTCAGACGCCCACGAGCTCCAAACCTTCGCCTTCGCCGAAGGTCCCCGACGCTCGCTCATCCTCCTCAATCTGAGCCGCACCACCGCTCTCCCCATCACAGTCGAAGTCCCCACCGGCCTCATCACCCAGACCATCCTGACCGCTGCCAACCTGACCGACTCCAACGAACACCGCCCCTTAGTCACCCCCCACACCACCACCCAACCTCATCCACCCACCCAACTCCCCCCCCACTCCATGACCGTCTTAACCTGGACCACCCACTGAACCAACTGCCTCATCACCGCCCCATCACGGCCTAACCACTGCCTTTCCACTGTCTTGTTCCACCCGTCAGGTAACTTTCCAGCCCCACCCCAAAGTCCAGCACTCCACCCCATCCCAAACCTCCAAGTCCGAACCTAAAGTCTCTCGTTCGAAGACTTTACGCAAATAAGTACCCCTACCCCACCTCAGCCGCGATCACCCGTAAAAGCTCGTTTTGTCCCCCCTCAAGATGATAGAAATGGCCGCCCGCAAACCGCCTGGCATCGAATTTACCCGAAGTCATCTCCGCCCAACCCAACAATCCCTCCTCCGAAACACTGCCATCTGAAACCCCCGCAAAAGCCCGCACCGGACACCGCAATCCACCACCCGCAAACGCATACGTCTCCACCACCTCCAGGTCCGCCCGCAGGATCGGCAGAAACACCTCCCGGAGCTCCTCATCCTCCAGAAACCCTTCCGGAACTCCGCCATACCGCTCCTGCAATCCAGCCACAAACCCCGCATCATCCATCCGGTGCAATCCCCTATGTCCAAAGACCCGCTGCGGCCCCTCCCGCCCGGACACGAACAGCCTCACCGGCCCCGGCAATCCAGCCGCCTGGATAGCCCTCACCCACTCGAACGCCAGCAGCGCCCCCATGCTGTGCCCGAACACCGCGTACGGCTCCTCCAGCACCCCACTCAACTCCCCCATCAACCCGCCGACCACATCCTCCACCCGAACCAGCGCCCGCTCCCCCAGCCGAACCTCCCGCCCTGGCAGCATCACCGGACAAACCCCCGCCAGCACCCGCCGCCACCGATAGTACCCCGCCGCCCCACTCCCGGCATGCGGCAGGCAAAACACCCGTACCCCCCCACCCCCCAATAAGTCCCGTTCCGAAACCCACCTCATCCGTAGCCCTTCTGTTGCAGACGCTCTTATCTCGAAAACCCTACCAGACCCGCTAAACTCAAGCTGTCCCACAAACTGAGGAGAGCGGAGGAGACACAACGCGTCATGCCCATCCTCACCCTCATCGCCTTCGCAGCCCTCCTCATTACCCTCCCGCTCGTCCTCGAGCTTTTCGTCTTATCCCTGGCAGCCGCAGTCCCACCCCGCAAACTCCCGTCGTCTACATCCCACACTCTCAATCTCGCCGTCATCATTCCCGCCCACAACGAGCAGCAACTGATAGCAGCCTGCGTCCAAAGCATCCGCGCCTTCAGCCCCTCCAACGTCCAGATCTACGTCGTAGCCCACAACTGCACAGACGCCACCGCGGAACGAGCCACCGCAGCTGGCGCCATAGTCCTGCCTTTGACCGGCGACATAGGCGGCAAAGGCAACGCCCTCCACCACGGCTTCACCCAGGCCCTTGCCCAGGGAGCCGAAGCAGTCCTCGTCATCGACGCCGACTCTACCGTCTCCTCCAATCTCACCCAAGCCGTCACGCAAGCCCTGGCCGCAGGCTCCCAAGCCCTCCAGTGCCGCTATACGGTCGCCAACCAGACCACCACCCCCCGCACCCGCCTGATGAGCTTGGCCCTGCTCGGCATGAACGTCCTCCGCCCCCGCGGAAGAGCTCGGCTGGACCTCTCCTGCGGCATCTTCGGCAACGGCTTCGCTCTCTCCACCCAAACCCTCCAGCGCGTCCCCTACCTCGTCAACTCCGTCGTAGAAGACCTCGAATATCACCTCCACCTTCTCCGCGCCGGCATCCGTGTTGACTTCCTCGACCAAGCTTCCGTGCTCGGCGAGATGCCCGAAACCAACGCCGGGGCCGCCACCCAGCGAGCCCGCTGGGAGGGAGGCCGCATCCTCATGCGCCGCCAGTGGACCCGTCCGCTCGTCCTCGAAATCTTTCGCGGATACCCCCGCATGCTCGAGCCCCTCCTTGACCTGCTATCCCTCCCTCTAGCCACCAACGCCATCGTCCTGCTCCTCGCGCTCCTGATCCCAATCCCCTGGCTCCGCGTCTACGCCACAACCGGTCTGCTGGCCTTTGTGCTCTACATCCTGGTCGCCGCAAGCCTCGGTCCCGATTCGGGACAAACTCTTTTTGCCCTCCTCACCGTCCCCAAATACCTCCTCTGGAAGCTCGCCATGATCCCAAAAACCCGCATGGCTGCTAGGCGAAACGCATCCTGGGTCCGCACCCAGCGCAACGGCTCGACGCCTTCCTCCTCCGGTACGGCCCAGGAAATTCCTCCCACAAACCCCCTCGTCAAACATTAGGATCAAGCCAGCAAACGACAGCCTCCAGTGACACGGGCCCAGAGCAACACACCTGCCACGAGGTCCCCGCATGATCCTTGCCGAAGAAGTCATCGCCAGGCCAGAGCTGCAAGAGAGCACATCGCCAGTCGCCCACAAGCGCCTGCTGCTTTATCTCCTCCCGATGCTCCTCTCCCCCACTCTGCTCCTGGCAGCGGCCTTCCTCATCGTTCCCACCCAGTGGTTCACCCTGCACTCCGGCAACACCTACATGGCCAACATTGGCTACGCCGACACCCTCACAAACGCCAGCTGCCAGATCCTTATCTACGGCGATTCCACCGCCATGACCAGCCTGGACCCCTTCCTTATCGAATCCCGCACCCACCTCAAAGCCTGCAATATCGCCGAATTTGAAGGCATGACCAGTGTCAACCAGACGCTCCTCCTGGACCGCTATCTCATTCGCAACCCCCGCCCGCGATTCTTGGTCTTCATGTACACGCCGGAAGACCTCGGCATCCCGCAGCACTGGAACAAGGTCTCCAGCTTCGAAGCCGTCACCTATCGCATCCGCCAGGGTCTTGACCCCGCCACCCTCCGTCTGCTCCTGAGCCATCCCGTAGACACCTTCGGCTGGGCCGAGCAGGGCATGCGCATGACCCTCTTCCGCTTCGCCACCAAGCCCCTTAGCCCCGACAAGCTCAACCTCCGCGCCCCTTACAACGGCCAACTCCGCCTCACCGGCCAGACCATGACCGCCTGCGGCCAGGAAGATCACCGTGAAGGCATCGACCCCGCCTGGATCTCCCACCTCCGCGCCAAGTACGGCGTTCAAGGCACGACAGTGCTCGTCGACGCCACCCCCGCTCCAGCCTGTGACGTCGACCTGCCGTACTTCAAACAAGCACTCAGCGGCCTCATCGACGACACCCCCTACCCCGCCTACCCAAGCAACGTCTACCTGAAAAACACCCGCATGCACATGAACGAGACCGGCTCCGCTATGGTCTCCATCATGATCGCCAACCAGATCAACTCCCAACTCCATGCAGGAGGCCGCTGAATGCTCTTCTCCTCCAGCATCTTCCTCTTCCTCTACCTCCCCGCAGCCCTGCTCGGCTACCAGCTCCTCAGCCGTTTTGGCCGCACCGCCCTGCTCACCTGGCTCTCGCTCATCTCGTTCTTCTTCTACGGCTACTGGAACCCGCGCTATCTCATCCTCCTCGCCGTCTCCATCCTGATGAACTATCTCTTCTCCCTCCAACTCGGAGAAGACCGCCCAGAGGATATCCGCTCCCGCTGGCTCGTTACCGCGATCACCGCCAACCTTCTGCTCCTCATGTACTTCAAGTACCTCTTCCCGATCCTCAACGCTCTCGCCCCGCAACGCCACTTCGCCTCTGTCATCCTCCCACTCGGCATTAGCTTCTTCACCTTCACCCAGATCGCCTACCTGATCGATCTCCGCCAGGGCATCGCCCGCCGCCAATCCCTCCTCGCCTACTCGGTCTTCGTCACCTTCTTCCCGCACCTCATCGCCGGCCCCATCATCCATCCGCGCGAGCTCATGCCTCAGCTCGACTTCATCCTGGAGGGCGGCCGCATCCAAGGCCTCCGCCTGGATGATGTAGCCCTCGGCGTCACCTGGTTCATCATGGGTCTCGGCAAGAAGGTCCTCATCGCCGACCGTATAGCCCCGCTCGCCGACATCCTCTACGCCAATCCCCACACCGCCGGTCTCACTCTCTCCTGGCTAGGCGCGCTCGCCTACGCCATGCAGCTTTACTTCGACTTCTCCGGCTACTCCGACATGGCCGTCGGCCTCGCCCGCATGTTCTCCCTCGACTTCCCCCTCAACTTCGACTCCCCCTACAAAGCCCACGGCATCATCGACTTCTGGCAGCGCTGGCACATGACCCTCTCGCGCTATCTCAACGAGTACCTCTACACCCCATCCCTCCGGTGGATCAACGCCCGCCGCATGGATCGCGGCAAGAAGGTCAGCCGCAAAGCCGCCGCAACGCCCGAAGGCTTCTTCGAAATGATCTTCATTCCCACCATGTGGACCATGGGAATAGCCGGCATCTGGCACGGTGCCGGCCCACAATTCTTTATCTTTGGCCTCCTGCAGGGCGTCTTCCTCGTCATCAACCACGCCTGGCGCTACGCCACCCCGCGCGGGTCGCGTTTCCACGACGTCATCCCCGCGCCCTTCCTCATCGCCCTCAACTTCATAGCCTTCCTCTCGAGCCTCGTCTTCTTCCGCGCCGCCAGCGTTCACGACGCCCTCACCATCCTCGCCACCATGCTCGGCCTGCACGGCCGCGGCCAAGTCTTCGCCGCCACACCTGCCCTCGCCGAACTCCCCACCATCGCCTTCTACCTCAAATCCCTCCCCGGCTGCGCCCTGTCGCTCGCCGCCTGCTTCTTCATCATCTGGGCGCTCCCGAACACGCAAGAGATCCTCAACCAGCTTCCCGCAGATCACCCCCGCTACCCGAGCCTGATCAACCGCATCACCTGGCGCGCCAACGCCGCCTGGAGTCTCAGCATCACCGCCGTCCTCTGCATGTGCATCCTCATGCTCGACGCCAGCACCCGCTTCCTCTACTTCCAGTTCTAGCCATGCCCTTTGTTGTCATTCCCGAAGGGAATCTGCGGTTGCTTTTGCATTCGCTCTTGCCTTTCTCCCCACCACGTTCCATCCCGCCGACCATGCTCATGCCTTCCACCATCGCCCCATCCACGACCCTTCCCCGTCCACCAACCCTCCGCGCCATCACCTCCATCCGCTTCTTCGCGGCCCTCCACGTCGCCCTCTGCCACATCGCCGCCAACTACACCCAGTGGGGCCCGTTCGCGGGCTTCATCCGCGCCGGCTACACGGGCGTCAGCT
Source organism: uncultured Granulicella sp. (assembly GCA_964282815.2). Taxonomy (GTDB): domain Bacteria; phylum Acidobacteriota; class Terriglobia; order Terriglobales; family Acidobacteriaceae; genus Edaphobacter. The sequence continues at coordinate 98,233 of CBDIOH010000006.1, read as the reverse complement.
TCTTCTTCGTCCTCTCCGGCTTCATCCTCACCTACAGCCACGCCTCGGAGTACGAGCAGCATCGCGGCTCCCCGCGCCGCTTCTACCTGGCCCGCTTCGCCCGCATCTACCCCGTTTACGCTCTCAGCATGCTCCTCGCCGGCCTCCTCGTCCCCGAGACCTTCCGGAACCCACTCCACCTCATCGCCTACGCAGCCGACTTCCTCATGATCCAGGCATGGTCCATCCGCATGGTCAACTTCTTCAACGTCGCCGCCTGGACCCTCTCCTGCGAAGCCGTCTTCTACCTCCTCTTTCCCTGGCTCATCCTCCGCTTCAAACCAGCCACCCGCACCCAGGCTCTAGCTGCAATAACCGCCCTTTGGCTTCTCGCGATGCTCTTCCCCACCGCCGTCCTCACCCGCCACTTCGGCCCGCACTGGACCGCATGGCTGCCTATGGATGAAAGCCGTCTCGCCTTCGCCATCCGCCGCATCCCGCTCTTCGCCATCCCGGAATTCCTTGCAGGAATGTCCATAGGCTGGCTCTACCTGCGTTTCCCGCCAAGTAGACGTGCCGGGCTCATCCTCACCGCATCAGGCACAGCCGCAACCTGCACCGCCCTCTTACTCGGCGATCATCTCCCCGCCGCCATGCTCCACAATGGCCTCCTGATCCCCGCATACGCCGCCGTCATCCTGGGCCTCAGCACAGAAAATCCCCTCACACGGACGCTCTCCGCCGCCCCGTTCGTCCTGCTCGGCGAATCAAGCTACGTCTTCTACCTCTTCCACTTCGAGATCGACCACCTGCTCACCCACACCTTCCACGCCGCCACAACTCCAGCAGCGGCAGCGTGGAAGCTTCTGATCATGATTCCATTTTCGGTTGGCCTCTACCTGGCAGTCGAACGACCAGCCCGTAGAGCGGTCCTCGATTACTTCAATCGCGAACGGCATGTCCTACCGGACGGGTCCGCTACGCGCGGGGCGGTCACTTCGTAACGCGTATTGGGCTTCGTGCAGTCCGAGCATTGCTCGGCACATGCTTTCTATTTGCGACCAACGGGAGCACCACGCGAAGCAATTACATGTCACGAAGTGACCGCCCCGCGCGCAGCGGGCCCGTCCGGCAGGACAGGATCATGATCATTCCATCTTTCCACCAGCTCGATCGGCAACGGATCCCCACCCAACAACCAGCAGATTCGCCGCCCCGCAAACGCCACCCCCGGCTTCGGCTCCGAGATCAACTTCATCCCACTCTCCTCCAGCCCCGCAATCACCTCTTCAAGCCTCCCCGCTGAATAGCAAAGATGGTTCAACCCCCCACCCCGCTTAACCGCCGCGCTCAGCTTGCTCTCCGGTCCATCCGGCGCCACAAACTCCAGATAAGCCTCGTCCCCGGCAAGCTTCAGAAACTGAACCAGCGCCGTCTGCAGCGGATCATGGATCACCCCAGTCACGGCATCATATCCAAACCGCCCGATATACGTCTCCGCAGTCGGCCCAATCTCCCGGACCGCATACCCCACATGATGCAGCCGCAAACCTCGCATCCTCAGACCTTCACCATGAGCTTCTTGCTCAACAACTCCAGCAGATCCCCCACATCCTTCAGCTCCTGCAACTCCCCCAACGCAAACTTGACCTTATACCGCCGCTCAATCGCCGTCACCAGATTCACGTGCGTCAGCGAATCCCAATCCGGCACAGTCCCCGCGCTGGAATGCCGCGTAATCACCAACTCCGGCTCATCGAACACATCGCGAAACACATCCTGCACTCCCGCCAGAAGATCCTCACCGCTCATGCGCCATCTCCATCACTCGTATATGGGTGCTACGCGGCCGATACCCCGAAATCTCCAACGAGTATTCAATGCTTCCATCCGGATTCGTCACTTCAGTTGAAAACCCAAGCTTCGAATAATGATCCGCCACCATCCCATTCTTCTTAGTCGGCACATAGACGCCGCGCAACGTACGAACCCCCGCCGTCTGCGCCCGTTCCACCAGCGCATCCAGCATCGCAACCTCCATATCTCGTTTCAGTACCCGGCAGCTCATCAGCCAAAGCTCAATCCCGAGCGCATCACCATCCCGCCGACCAAGCACAATCGAGATCAACCCATTATCCCCAAAACGGTCGGTCAGCTTTCCATAAAGCCCAATCGCCCGCCGATCGTCAAGCACCGCCTCCATCTCCGCCAGCGTGTATCGACGCGTCGTCAGATTGAACTGGTTGGTCTTATTTGTAAGTTGCGTAATTCGCTCGATATAGAGCCGGTTGAACGGCTCTATTTCCGCCGTCATCTCCAGCGAATCCAGATACTCGCCATAGTCCGCAAACTTGGTCTCAAACGCCGACCGCCGCGAGTTCTCCTGGTAAAGCGCCGCTCGCTCAACATCCTCCTTGGAGAAGGACGTCTGCTCGAAGTACCGCCCCGCCTCAATAATCCCGGCGTAAGCCGCCACATCGCTCCCCACATTCGGCACCGCGATCCCGTCCACCTGAGCCTCCACAATCGACCGCTCCGCCGGGTTGTCGTCGACGAACACGAAGCTGTCTACCCCCAGCTTCAACTCACGCGCAATTGCCTGGATATTCTCATGCTTCGGCTCCCAGTTCGCCTTGAAGCAGGAGATATGTTCCAGCTTCAGCACAGAATCCGGATGCTCAAACCCCTGCTTTGCCACGGCCTCATCGTTCTTGGAACAAACCGCAAGCAGCACTCCGCGATTTCGCAGCGCCAGGCAATACTCCTGGAAAGCCGTATACGCCTCCGCGACGGGCGTCTCCCGCCCAATCGCAATCCGGTCCACCCCGTCGTCACCAATCACCCCACCCCAAAGCGTGTTATCCAGGTCCAGCACCAGCACCTTCCGCGTCTTCCCATACATCCCGCGAATCATCGCCGCGAGTGAAACTGCCAGCGCGTAGCTACCCTCCGGCGTCGTCAGCACCTTGTAGCTGAAGTAACGCTCCCAATCGAACCAACGCTCCAGCCCCACCCGCGCCGAAATCCCACAAACATCCTGAATCATCAATCTGGAACGCGTCGCAGCAGCTCTGGCAAACTCCAGATTCAGCTGCATCACAAACCGCGTCCGCCCGCCCAGGTGCGTCGCATCCAGATTTCCCAAAATCTGCTGCGGAGGAAACTCAAAGTTGTTCTGGATCACCTGGCAGCCAATCTTCTCGTCGATGGATCGCCAGATCTCCTCAAACCGCCCCAACTCAGCTCCAACCTGCTCGTCCAACTCCGCTTCCGTCGCCTGCAACGAAGCAAACCCCTGAAGATCCCGATAGGACGTATGCAGGTAAACCACATCCGGCGCAAACCCAATCAGCTTCTCCGGATCATGCACCGCCTCCACGTAATACCGCCCATACTCCGACTGATAGAACACCGGCGAGAACCCGCTCTCCAGCAGCCAAAGCTCCAACAGGTCCACCACCTCATTCGTCGTGCTCCCCCCCAGCACCGCAATTCGAATCGGCAGCAGATGCGCCCGCGAAGCCAACCTGCGCCGCAACCCCTTGCGCTTCATCAGCACATCTTCCAGCGCCAGCCCGTTCAGATTCACGCCATCCGCCTGACTCATGGCACGAGCATACCTTTGCATCACAGCCGCGAAACCGCCTACACAGAATCATCAGCATTTTCCTGCGGAAATCTCATAACTCCTTCCCAAAGTGGAACTTTCACCCAATCTCACGCCCTCGCAAGCACAGAAAAGGGAGCCCGCAGGCCCCCTTCTTCTTGCTTCAACTGGAACTTCCCCTTACAGCTTCTCGAAAAAGTCACAAACCGAGCAGGAGATATACACTCCGCCCGGAATCCCGCGCTCCCGATCCTTTACCCGCTTCACAATCCGTGTCGCCTTGGAGCACTTCGGACAATCCGTGCTCCGCGTCGTGTCCATCGCCTTTTGACGGTCGCCCGTCTTCGCAATCTTTGCCATTCGCTTTGCTCTCCTGTGGTGCTCTTGATGTGGGTCCGGCGCATCTGCCGTAAACGCGGAAAGCCTCGTTCACCCCTGCGCAAGCGCAGTTTCTGCCACTCCGTCTCCCACCCACAAGTTTACATCAGCTGCCAAGGCGAAATCGGCTTCGTCCCGCTCGTAGAACTTGAAGCCGCTGACGCCCCGTCCGGCTTCGCATCCACTGGAATCTGCACTTTTCGCTGCGTCGTGCCCGTCTCCTGCTCCGCCTTCTCTCCCGCCTTCAGCAGCGTCGGAGCCATCGGAGCTTGATCCGTTCCCACGCCATCGGCATTCGCAATCACCTTTTCCGGTGGCGGCGGCAGATATCCAGCAAGCTCGTCTTCCTTATGGACATCGATCGCCTTCCCATACGGAGCCACCTTCACCAAACTCACCCGATCCCCAACAAAGCGCACGAACTTGACCGTTTGTGGCGCATGACCGTAAATCCACTCCTCATACCGCTGCCCATCCGCTTCCTCACGAATCTTGCTTTCAGGAGCTCCCATCGAAGCCAGCACCATCTGCCGGTTCATTCCAACCTTCACCTCGTGACTCGCAATCGCTTCTTTCACCGGAGCCGGCAGCGTCTCCGCATAGGCATCTTCACTCCGCTTTGCGCCAAAATCCACCACTGGAGCCAGCAGCGCCTTAACTTCCGGAGCCGAAACCGCCGGCACCCCCCCCTCAAACACCAGCGTCACCCGGGAACCCGTCGCCACCTGCCCGTCGTTCATTGCCGGCTCGGAACCCATAATCGAAACATGCCGCAAAAACCTGTGCTTCAAATAAGGCCCGCCGTTCAGGTCGATGACCAGCTTGTCACCCTTCACCTCCAGCGCCGTGACCGCCACCCGATCTCCCGGCCCAGCCGATTGCCCCTTCTCGTACACCATCTTCTTGTAGGCCTCAGGCCCTGGCTTCAGCCCGCCGTTCGCCTCCAGCGTCAGCCCTTCCCCGCCCATCGGCAGCGCACGATGCGCAAACCCCTGCTCGCCGATCAATCCGCGGATCAACTCCCGCCGCGCCAGCTCGTTCATGGCCTTATCTTCAAACTCCACATGCGTCGGCTTGAACTCCGTATTGATGTCCGCCGTAGCGGACCGCTCCCCCACCACAAACACCTGCGCCCCGGCTCCCAGACATAGACCGACCCCGCTGAGCACCCCACCCACAAACCCCATCGCTCCAGCCCATCCGCGAACCGTTCGCATCATAGCCGCACCTCAGATATTTCAGAAGATCCCGTGCCGATGCCAGAAGCTTGCGCCTTCTCTACGCCCTTGGCAAGCCTTATTCCGGCAGATTTTCACCCGCTGAACGCGTTTGGGAAGTGGACGGTAAAATCTGCACCAAAGCCGGAGAAACCACAGCACCCGCCGGCTTCTCCATCGCCACATGCGCTGCCGGAGCAGCCACCTCCACCTCATACCCCGCACCCACCAGCACCGGAGCCGTATACGCCCACGCATACTCCCGCGTCACCCGATACAAAACTACCATCGCCCCCAGCATCGCCGCGCCGGTCCAAATCGCCGCATCCAGCCCAAACGCTTCACCCGTCAGCCACCCCGGCCCGGTCGTAAACACATCCGCAAGTGAGCCGAAATCACTCCGCCCTGCCACCGGCAGCCCCAAAACCACCGCCATCACCACGCGAAACCCAAAATGCAGCCCCCACCCCACCCAAAGCGCCCGCGTCCGCAGATAAGCCATCGCCAGCACAATCCCTAACAGCGTCCCCACCACCAGCGCCGTCTCCCAGCGCATCGGCGACCCCGTCCAAACCAGCCATCCCGCAAACCCCACGGACGTAATCACCGAAGCCCAGCTACTCCCAACCGCCCCCATCAGCCGCTGAAACCCATATCCCCGGGCAATCAGCTCCTCCGCCAGCGTCAACGCCCCCAGCGTCAGCACCGCCAACCCCGCCGAAGCCAACCCCGCTCCCGTCCCCCTGACCCGCCCATGCAGGTTCCCCGTCAGCAACACCGGAAGCACCGCGGCTAGGCAAAGCCCCCACCCAATCGCCGCGCCTACCCCGAACTCCCCGCTCCAACCCGCTCGCCGGGGCAGCGGCAGCACATCCACCATCTCTCCCTGCCGCGTCGCAATCCAGTCTAAGAACTGAAATCCCAGGACCACCAGGAAGATCAGAAACACCGCCTCCAGCAGCGTCTCCATCGCGTCCAGCCCAAACCGCCCCGCAATCCCTCGCGCCGCCTTACCCGCAATCACGCTCGCCGCCAGCGCCCACAGCAGCGAGATCCCAAAGAGCGCGAACTCAAACCCACGCGGAAGATCCCGTCTCACATGCACCTTATGCCGTCGTGTAAAACTGCGCGATGTTCCGAAACTTCTGGTAACGCTTTTCCAGCAACTCCGCGATCGGCATTGCCTTTACCTCGCCATAGTGCCAACATAGCGTCCGATCCACCAGCGCAAACGCCTCCGCCGGCTCCTTCTGCGTCCCACCAGCCGGCTCGCCTATCACATCATCCACACACCCCAGCATCTTCACATCCTTCGCCGTATAGCGCAGCGCAGCCGATGCCTGCACCTTCTTCGTCGGATCCTTCCACATAATCGAAGCGCAGCCCTCAGGCGAGATCACCGAATAGATCGCGTTCTCGAGCATCAGCACACGATCAGCCACTGCCAGCGCCAGAGCCCCGCCGCTTCCACCCTCGCCCGTAATCGTCGCGATCGTCGGCACCCGCAGCCGGCTCATCTCCAGCAGACTCCGCGCGATCGCCTCACCCTGCCCACGCTCCTCCGCCCCAATACCCGGAAACGCCCCTGCCAGATCCAGAAACGTAAACACCGGCCGCCCAAACTTCTCGGCGATCTTCATCGCCCGCAACGCCTTCCGGTATCCTTCCGGCTCCGGAGACCCGAACCGCCGCGTCACCCGATCCTTTAGCGTCCGCCCCTTCAAATTCCCCACCACCAGCACCGGATCGCCATGAAACCGTGCCATCCCGCATGTCATCGCGGCATCATCGCCAAACGCCCGGTCGCCATGGATCTCGCTGAACTCGGTAAACAGTGCTTCGATGTAATCCATGGGATAAGGCCGTGCCGGGTCCCGCGCCAGCTCCGTCCGAAGCCAAGCCTCGGGTACGAGAGCCTGCGCCTGCTGCTTATTCGTTTCCATCTCTGCCATCGCTGTCTATTGTAGCGAACCCGCTTCCCGCAATCCGCTCCCGTGCCCTAGCTTATCCACGGGCAACCCCTTCCACCCCGGCATCGAGCTCGTCGAATCGCCCCGTTTCCCCCAAACTTCGGCTGCCCCACATCTCGCCCCTGAGATGTGGGACCCTTCAAGCCTCCCTCGTCTCCTCATAAGACGTCTCCTCATAAGACGTCTCCTCATAAGACGTCTCCTCATAAGACGTCTCCTCATAAGACGTCTCCTCATAAGACGTCTCCTCATAAGACGTCTCCTCATAAGACGTCTCCTCATAAGACGTCTCCTCATAAGACGTCTCCTCATAAGACGTCTCCTCATAAGACGTCTCCTCATAAGACGTCTCCTCATAAGATGCCTCCTCACAAGACATAAACACGGAGAGCGCCCGAGCCTCAGTGTCCCTCTCATCGCGCTGTTGTCCTGTGCGATGAGTGGGAACGCAACCGCTCTTGGTCCTGTGCTGCCGGCTTCAATCGGCAAAGCCTCAACGTCTTACTGCGCCGGCACCAACCCCCCAACGACTTCTGCAACTTTATCCAGGATCTGGTTCCAGCCTTCGACTTGACCGCTCTTCTTCGCGTTTTCCATCGTTTCATTTCCAATGAAGGTTAGCTTCGTCTGACCGTTTCCAAAATCCTCAAACGTAACCACGTCATACGCATCGTCGATAGCCTCATGTTCGATTCCATAGTGCGCAGGCTCAACCTTGTTTCCCTCCGAGTCGGAAAAGTACATGGAGGAGACGATCTTCTCGTGCAAAACAATCTCGTGGTACTCCCCGCCATTCCAGAACTCCTGCCCGTCCGGCGATCTCATGCAGCAGAGAAACCTCCCTCCCACGCGAAAATCAATCTCGCAAAAAGGCGCTGTAAATTCCTTCGGTCCCCACCACTGCATCACGTATCGAGGATCCGTCCACGCCTTCCAAACCAACTCGCGTGGGGCATTGAAAATTCGTGTCACAACCATCCGCTCTGTCCCGTTAACCGCGTTATTCGTCACCTCTGACCTCCGTCTCTTTCATTCGATTGACAACCAAATCCAACTTGTCGAAACTCTCTTCCCAGAATCTGCGATAAGAAATCGCCCATTCGCTGACGGTCTTGATCGCCTCCGGTCTGAGCGTGCATACACTCTCTCGTCCACGCTTCGTCTTGATCACAATCCGCGCCCGCACCAGGCAGGCAACATGCTTTGAGATCATCTGCTGTGACAGCGCAAAGGATTCCGTCAATCCATGCACGGAGGCAGGCCCTTGGGAGAGTCGTTCGATCATCGCCCGCCGGGTTGGATCAGACAAAGCCGCAAAGGTTGAATCCAACCTATCCACAACCATATGGTAGTGAATATCAAATCGAAGTCAAATGAAATCTTGCACTGCCAAAAGGCAGCTCCATGAGAGCCGGCTTTACCGTAAGACTCAGGCGCCCTGAAATCTCCAGGGAAGCACGCAGCCGCAAAGCAGTCTACTGAATCACCCGCACCGCTCCTCGCCCCACAATCTCCTCCACCCGGTCGATGAACAAGCGATCCGCCGTCACCATCATCTTTCCCGGTTCCAGGACCGCACAAAACTCCCCAGGCTCCTCAAAGTCCAGCAGCATCTTCGCCTTCCCCGGAGAATCCGCAAACAGCCGCATCAGCTTTTCCAGCAGTGCCGCATCGGAGCTATGCAGCGGCACCTTGATCCGAAGAGCCTCCGGCAGCTTCAGCTTCACATCTTCGAGCGCCGCCACCCCGCTCACCGCAAGCTTCGGAGCCGCATCCTCTTCGCCCCGCAGCGCACCCCGCACCACCACCGGCACCTCGATCTTCATCTTCTCCGCCAGCTTCTCATAGCTCTGCGGAAACACGATCAGCTCAATCTTACCCACCGTATCCTCAAGCGTAGCCGAGCAATACATCTCGCCCGACCGCTTGCTCTTCGCCACCTTCAACCCCGTAATCACCCCTGCAATCGCAATCTCATTCGGCTCCGGACCATTGTTCCCGCCGCGTCGAAATACCTGCGGCTCCGGCTTCATCTCACAAGCCGTCACCGTATCCAATACCTTCATATTCCGCAGCTTCTCCCGATACTTATCCATCGGGTGTCCACTCACAAAGAACCCAAGTACATCCTTCTCATTCTGCAGCCGCGTATGCTCATCCCACTCCGGAGCATTCGGCAAAGCATCGTTGCTACGCCCGGAGTTCGGCACAACGTCAGAATCGAAAATGCCGAACAAACCATGCTGTCCGGAATCTTTATCCTTCTGCGCCTTCTGCGCCCGCTCGATCGCCGTATCCATCGCCGCCCAAACCGCCGCCCGCTTGCCAAAGCAGTCCATAGCCCCGGCCTTGATCAGCGATTCCAGGACCCGCTTATTCAGCAGCCGCAGATCCACCTTCTCGCAGAACTCCCAAAGCGAAGCGAACCCCGCCTTGCCTTCCCCTTGCAACGCGGAGCGAGCCTCAATAATGGATTGAATCGCGTTATGCCCAACATTCTTGATCGCCGCCAGCCCAAACCGGATCGCCCCGTCCGCCGGCGTAAAGCTGGGCGAAGAGATCTGCACATCCGGAGGCACCACCGCAATCCCAATCTCCTTGCACTCGGAGATATACTTCACCACATTCTCCGGCTTCGAGGTCTCGCTCGTCAGCAGCGCCGCCATAAACTCAACCGTGTAATGCGTCTTCAAATAAGCCGTGTGATAAGCCAAAAGCGAATAGGCCGCCGAGTGCGACTTATTAAATCCATATCCCGCAAACTCCGCCATCAGGTCGAAGATTTTCCCAGCCTTCTCCTTCGTATACTTCCGCTCGGCAGCCCCGGACATAAAACGCTCCCGCTGCTTCGCCATCTCCGCATGATCTTTCTTCCCCATCGCCCGCCGCAACAGATCCGCTTCACCCAGCGCATATCCACCCACCGCTGCCGCCACCTGCATCACCTGCTCCTGGTAGACCATCACCCCCAGCGTCTCGCGCAGGATATCCTCCATGACCGGCAGTTCATACTCCACCGCCTTGCGCCCCCACTTGCGCTCAATGAAGTCATCGATCATCCCCATAGGCCCCGGTCGATACAGCGCATTCAAAGCCGTCAAATCCTCCACCCGCGTGGGCTTATACCGCCTCAGAACATCCCGCATCCCACCAGACTCAAACTGAAACACCCCACTCGTCAGCGCCCGATGAAACACCTGCTGGTACGTCTTCTCGTCATCGAGAGCAATCGTAGCCAGGTCCACATCCTCGCCACGCGTCTGCTGGATCAGCTTCAAGGCATCATCGATCACGGTCAAAGTAGTCAGCCCAAGAAAGTCCATCTTGAGCAAACCCATCTTCTCGATCGCGCCCATGTCGTAGCTGGTCACGATCGCCTCATCCTTGGTCCTCGTCACCGGCACCAGCTCCGTCAGAGGCTGCGGCGCAATCACCACTCCCGCCGCATGCACCCCCGCCCCGCGCACCAGTCCTTCCAACCGCATCGCCGTATCGATCAGCTCCTTGATCTTCGGCTCCGCCTCGTACGCCTTCGCCAGCGGCCCATCGTCCTTCAACACCTCGGAGATGGTCACCCCAATCCGCCCCTGGATCATCTTCGCGATCCGGTCCACCTCCCCATACGGCATATCGAGCGCGCGTCCCACGTCCTTGATCGCCGCCTTCGCCGCCATCGTATTGAACGTGATGATCTGCGCAACCTGATCGTTCCCATACTTCCGCCGCACATACTCAATCACCTCACCCCGCCGGTTCATGCAGAAGTCGATATCGATATCCGGCATCGAGATCCGCTCCGGATTCAGAAACCGCTCGAACAGCAGCTCATTCTGCAGCGGGTCCACATCCGTAATCTCCATGCAGTACGCGACCAACGATCCAGCCGCAGATCCTCTACCGGGCCCAACCGGTATCCCCTGCTCCCGCGCATACCGTATAAAGTCCCACACGATCATGAAGTAGCCCGGAAACTTCATCGCCTTGATGCAGTCAATCTCCCGGTTCAGCCGAGCCTCATACTCCACCTTGCTCTTCCGCAGCTTCCCCGTTCGCTCCAAATGTGCAACGGTGGTATCAACTCGCTTTTGCAACCCGGCCCGGCAGACCTGCTCAAAGTAACCATCCAGATCCAGCCCTTCCGGACAAGGGAACTCCGGAAATGGATTCTCCACCTTGTTCAGCTTCAGGTTGCACCGCTCGGGAAACTGCATCGTCCGGCTCAACACCTCGGGATGATCGGGGAACATCCGCGCCATCTCCTCCGCCGTCTTGATGTAAAACTCCTCCGTATCGAACTTGAACCGCTTCGGATCGTTCATACTCCCCGCGGTCTGTACACATAAAAGCACCTCATGCGCCCGCGCGTCCTGGTCCTCGATATAGTGCGAATCGTTCGTCGCAATCAGCGGAATATCCAGATCCTTCTCCATCCGGAACATCGCCTCGATCACCGCCTTGTCCGGAGCGAGCCTGTGATCTTGAACCTCCAGAAAGAAGTTCCCCCGCCCGAATATCTCCTCATACGCTCCCGCGCACGCCTTGCCTTTGTCATAGTCCCCAGCCATCAAATGCTGTGAAACTTCACCCGCCAGGCACCCGGAAAATCCGATCAATCCGCTCGTATGCTTCGCCAGAAAGTTCTTACTCACCCGAGGCTTGCGGTAGAACCCATGCAACGCCGCCTCACTCGTCAGCCGCACCAGGTTACGATACCCTTCCTCATCCTCTGCCAGCACCAGCAGATGGTTGTATTTATCCCCATCCCCCTTCGCCCGATGATCCTCCGCCTGGCAGACATACAGCTCACACCCAAGGATCGGCTTGATCCCTTTCTTCGCCGCCGCATTGAAGAAATGAACCGCCCCAAAAATATTCCCATGGTCGGTCATCGCAACCGACGTCTGCCCTATCCGATCGACATGCCCCACCAGCTTGTCGACATCACAAGCCCCATCCAAAAGCGAATAATCCGTATGCAAGTGCAGATGCGTAAACTCAGCGCCCATTCCCCTAGTTTAGGCGTCCCCGCTCGGCCCCGCTATGTGTGCAAAAGTGGCTCCCAATCGCATATACGGATACCGGGAGTGAGCTTGGCTAACCAAGAGTCCAAGGTTGCCCTACACCCCCAAGAAGGTCCCCAGCGCGGCACTCACACCGCGCATCTCGGCAGCCGCCAGCCTTCCGATGCGTTGGTTGATCTTCACCAAAGGTAAGGTAAACAGCTTGTCGACCATCACATCAGACGAAACCTGCAGCCCGTTCCCCACATCGGGTTCGATCGCGATCCGAAACAAGCGCGAAACCGTTCGCTGATCCGAGGTCATCAACGCGACCACCACGGATTCGAGATCACTGAACACATCAGCCTGGACGACAACCGCCGGTCGAGGTTTTCCGCAATCGCCCGACACAGAAACGATCACAACATCCCCTCGACTCAAACCCATCCCGAATAGTCCATCGCATGCTCGATGAAGTCCAACGCTTCCTTCTCAGCAGGATCTCCATTCAGCGCAAGACACTGCCGTCGTATCTCCGCCTCGACCTCAGGATTCGTCACATCCAGCACCCAACGTGTCACAGGTTTTAGACCGTTTGCCCGCAGCGCCTCGCGATGCTTGCGCACCCGGCTCTTGGTATCTCCGCCCCCGCTGGACTTGGTGCGTACTCCACTCATAACCTCAATTGTTACATGTAACAATCCGAACGACAACAATCACCGCCGCCCCACCGGCCCAATCCCTCGCCGCCCCGTAATCCCATGTGTATGCTCCCGCGTCACCCGGATCCGGCATCCCAGCGCATCCGCCACCCCTAGACACGTTCTGTCCCGCACCCCAACCCAAGCCACCTGATCCGGTCCAACCATCCACGCTGTCGCATTCGTCGCATAGTTCACCTGCTTCAGGTAATAAGCCGCCTCTTCATCCGCGTCCGCCGCATCCGCATCCATCTGTCGGCACTCATCTCCCGCCAACGACCCATCCTTCGTCGCGCAATAATCCTCATCATGCTCCAACAGCACTCGCTTGTTCCCGCCCGTTAGGAAGTATCGAGTCTCCACCGGAGGAACCTGCGAAGCCGCAGCCCACTGCACCAGATCATCCTCAAACGCCGGAGGCAGGTCGCTCATCCCCAGCACCATCTCCTTCACCTGCCGCCCGAACACCGCCAGCGTCGGCGTAGGCTCCCCATTCGTCGGATGAAAATAAAAACCTCCGAGCCCAATCCCATCTTGCAAATCGATCCACACAAACCCACGCCCACCCAGATAAGGGCCACCCAGCCCGCTCACCACCACATACCGTCCTTCGCGCACCATCACCGGTATCCGCGACTCCTTCATCACCAAATCCAGCGCATCATCGAGCGGCATATCCCGCCCATAATGAAACATGCAATCCGGCGCAATCGCCTTGAGCACCTTCTTAAACTGCTTATCCCGCCAAAGGTCCCTCGCCGGAGCCCCATCAAAGCTCTTCAAGAAAGCCAACTGATCCGGAGCCAAAGGCTTCAGAAACAAACTCTTGTCGTACCCACCCACCGGAGCACCCGCACCCGGCGCCGTCCCCTGCGCCCCACACCAGGTTCCCGCCAGCATCACTCCCATCGCAAACCAACGCCCCACACCCATAGCACCCGCCTTCGATCAAGTTTGCTCCAAATTCTACCGCCCCTCTTCAAAATTCTTCCACCCTTTTGCTTGTCATTCTGAGCAAAGCGAACAACCTGCTTTTGCTTTGGCCGTTACCGCCTCTTGCTGCCATTCACGGATTCATCCTGCCTCTCACCGCCCCACCCAGGCCAACCCATCCGGCCCACCACCCGCATCCACCTTCCCCACCATCGTAAGCGTCTTCAAATCCACAACAGCCACCCAACCATCCTGATTGCAGCTTACGAACGCCCGAGCCCCATTCGGCTCCATCTGGATCCCCGAAGCCCCTTTCCCCAACCCAATCCGCTTCACCACCGCCCGCGTCCCCGCATCGACCATTGCCACACCCTCCGGCGTCCCCACCATCACCCGCTTGCCATCCGGCGTAAACTTCAGCCGGTTCGCCCCTGGAGCATTCACCTGCAACGTAGCCACAACCCTCCGCCCCGCAAAATCAACCACCGACATCGTCCCATCCCCCGCATTCGCCACCCACACCTCGCGCCCATCCGGAGACACATCAAACCCCTCCGAACCCTTGCCCACCTTCACCACCGCCTCATCCCAGTTCTTGCCATCGCCGTTGCCCGGCATCAACGACCGAACCGCACCTCCCGGCCCATTCGCCGGCCCCACCGGCAGCGCAACCCGTTCCATCAAGCTCACCGTAGCCGAGTTCACGTTCGTCGTCACCATCCGCTGCTCGTCGCTCGAAACCCAAACCATATGCGTCCGGTTCTGCCCCGTCCCCAGCACAAAGTCCACCTTGCCCGTAGCCGGGTCATACCGCCCCACCGTCTTCGACCCCTCCGTGGTAAACCATGTCTTCCCGCCCACAAACGTCAGTCCATGCGGTCCCTTCAGCGGAGCAACATCCACCACACCCAACGGCGCAACCGTCTTCAAATTGATCATCGTCAGCGTATGCAGCGACCCTCCTCCATAGTTCGAGACCCAGGCCGTCGCACTATCGCTGGAAGCGATCACCTCGTGCGGATCATCTCCCACCGGAGCCGTCCCCTTCACCTTCAGACTTACCGAGTCCACCACCGCAAGCGTATGCGCCTCCTTGGAGATCACAAGCAGATCCCCATCCTGGGCCCAAGCCGCCACACTCCCAAGGCATGTGCCAATCCCAAACGCCATCACGAGCTTTTCATCCCCAAAGCATACGCCACAGCCTTCCTCCTTTAAGTCGCGCTCGCCTTTGCGGCTGCCTGGCACTTGCAGGATCCAAGCGCATTCATCCGGTCAGGCGGCCACCTTCACGCAACCGAAGCATCCTCCGTCAGCCCCTTTACAGTGCGAGCCTCAGAAATGTATAACTGCCAGGTTCAACCCAGCACGACTCACTCCCCTAACTCGCCCTGGCTCATGTCTCGTTCTGTTCTGGTATATCTGCGAATCAAGAAGGTTTCGGGCGCTCGCCTCGAATACACAAGACCCGCGCTGACATCGGAGGGCCGGATACGTCCGCTCTACGCCCTCATCGACAGAAAGCCCGTCCTCCACAAAGAAGGTGTTTACTACCTCCGATACTTCCTTCACGGCAAAACCCATTGGAAGAACATAGGAAATAACCCGGCTTCCGTCCTCGGAGAAAAGAGGCGTCTTGAAATGATTCTCGCGGACCGGGACAAGGGACGCATACGGCCGGAGTTGCCTCTCCCGACGCCAAAACCAAGCGCCTCCCCAGCCCGAAAATCCGAGTGGCGCCATCTTAAAACCGCGCTCTTCGCCTACATGCGCGACATGAAACTGCATCTATCATCCCGTTCCCATCGCACCTACGCTTTTGCTCTGGACGGCTTCGTCATCTCCTGCCCCCAGGTGCGCTTCATTGAGGAGATCCGACCGCAACACCTGGCTAACTACGCAAAGATCATCGAACGCGGAGGCTGCACGCCAAGAACCGCGAGAGGCCGCGTAGCAGTCGTCAAAACCTTCCTCCGCTACTGGCAGGCGGAGACGGCAGAGGCCTGACCCTGCCCGTCACTTGGGACCACAAACGCAGTGGACGGCAGAGAACCTGCACCCACAAGTAACCCGCTCCAACGCACCATGACGCTCCGGCATCGCAGGCTCATCGCTGCCTTTCTTTTCCTGGCTTCCGCTCCCTATTGCCCCGGCGCTACTGATTCACCCCACCTGTTCACCGGCCGGAAGGCAGAAACGGGGAAGCGCGGAACCCCACCCAGCGCAGCTTCGTCGTCCCCGTTGCCTCATACAGGTACATCAGCATAATCTTCAGCCGCGAGTACTCCGCAGGCCATCTCGCCGCGTCCGTTCGCCAATCAAAACGCTCCGCACCCTGGTAGCGTCCCAAAATCAACCCGGTCCGCGGAAGATGGCTCGGCGAACTCACAATCTCCGCGCTCTTCCATCCCTGCGCCTGCATGATCTCGTGGCTGTAGAACACATTCTGAATAGTGTTCTGCGCCCTGCCCTCGACCATCACATCCTTCGCCGGAACTCCCTCCTGTACCGCCAGCCCCGCCATCACCGCTCCCTCCACAAACCGGTTGTGCGCCGCGCCCCCCGTTAGAATCATGTGCCCCGAACGCCCCGCCCGAAACTCCCGCACTCCCTCCATCACCCGTTCCCGCTCCTCAGGCGAAACCGTCACCATCGTCATTCGCCGGAGTCCCCAGCACCACCAACACGTCGAAGTGCGTCGCATCCGTATTCCGTCGCGGAAGCGTCACGTAGCTCGCGCAAACCACCGCCGCCCCGGTAAGCGCTACTCCCGCCGCGATTAACAGTCCGTGTCGAACCATCCTGCGCATCCCGAAAAGTTCCCCTGCTCTACCCCACCAACTCCTTCGCCAGCTCAACATACAACTCCACCGCCTCCAGCAGCTCCTTTTTCGCAATCCGTTCATCCGGCGTGTGCGCCACATGAATCGATCCAGGCCCTAAAAGGAACGGCTCACCCCACGCCGTCAAACTGGGAATATCCGTCGTAAACTTAGCCACCATCGTCGGCAGATTGCCCACCTTCCGCATCCGCACCAAACGGAAGCTCCAAAGAAAACTCCACCCGTGCCCGGCCAGCCACAACCCTCAGAATCTCCCGCTTCACCTCCTCAGCCGGCCCGACCAGCCGGATCAGCAGATGTGCCTCCGCATGATCCGCAATCACATTCGGAGCCCGCCCGCCCGAGATCAACCCCACATTGACGTCCGAAGACCCAATCCCCTCCACAAACGGCAGCTCCAACCCCTGCACCGCTGCCAGTGCCGCCACCAGCTTGTCGATAGCCGACTCCCCCAGCTCCGGATAAGCCGAGTGAGCCCATCTTTCCATCCGCATACATCTCCACCCGCAGCGCCCCCTTACTTGCCAGCGCCAGCCGATTCTCCGTAGGCTCTCCATTGATCAGGAACCGGCTCTCGTACCGCCCGCCAGCCGCCCGTTCGTTCGCCACCCGAGCCCCCGCCGAATCCCGCTCCTCCCCCACCACAAACAGCATCCCCACCTTCACCCCATCCTCACGCAACCGCTCCGCCGCCGCCACCATGGCCGCTAGGATCCCCTTGGCATCGCAACTCCCCCGCCCATAGAGATATTCCTCATCTTCCCTGAGCCCCACAAAAGGAGGCACCGTATCCATATGGGTCGAAAGCACCACCTCCGCCCCCCCACTCATCTCCGCATACACATTGAACCGCCGGCCACTTCCAGCTCCCGGCGTCCCCACCGCCGGCTGCTCCACCTCCATCCGCTCTACGCTCCACTCCTCGCGCTCCAGCAACTCCACCAGGAACTCCCCAACCGCCTCTTCCTGATACGTCGTAGAAGCAATCCCCACCAGCTGCCGCGTCAACTCCAATGCATCGATCGCCATAGCCCCAGCATACCTTGGTATTACTGCCTTACACTGCCCTACACTGCCTCACACTGTTCCATACTGTCTCTATGCCCTTCCCCTCCCAAGTCCGCACCATAGACGATCTCCAAGGCCCCGCCGGCCGTCTCGAAGCCATCCTCAACACCGGCACCCCCGACGCCCCGTTTACCGCCCTCATTGCCCACCCACACCCCCCATCCGGCGGAACCATGCATAACAAAGTCGTCTACCACACCATGAAGGCCTTCACCCACTTCGCCATCCCCACGCTGCGCTTCAACTTCCGCGGCACCGGCCTCTCAGAAGGCACGCACGACGAAGGCCGCGGAGAGGTCGAAGACGTACGCGCAGCGGTCTCCTACCTGGAAATCCTCACCAACAAACCCACCCTCTTCGCCGGCTTCTCCTTCGGCTCGAACGTCGGTCTCCGCGCCTGCTGCGGCGACCCCCGCGTCGCCGCCCTCATTGGCCTGGGACTGCCCGTCCGCGCCGCCGGCCGCGACTACACCTACACCTTCCTTCCCCACTGCACCGCCCCCAAGCTCTTCCTCTCCGGCGACCACGACGAATTCTGCCCGCAGGACATCCTGGACCGCTTCCTGGAAATAGCTCCTGAGCCCAAACAGCGCACCATCATAGAAGGTGCCGACCACTTTTTTCAGGGCGTCCCCACCAGCCCCAAATCCAAGCTCCCCCAAATGCAGGCAGCACTCATAGACTGGCTCAACCAGACAATGGGTTTGACACCTCACCCATAAGGGCCCTCAGCCTAAGAACACGTCTGCAGCCAGCGCAAAATCGCCCGATTGCAAACCTCCGGCTTCTCCGCAAACGGCAGATGACCTGCCTCGCGCACCACCACCAGCTCCGCATCGAGCACACCCGCAAGCCGCCGTCCGGACTCAATCCCAACCACCGTATCCCGGTCACCCCACAACAAAAGAGCCGGAATCTGAGCGACCTCTTCCAGCGACCCGCGCAGCTTCGCCATATCCTCCCACCAGCCCCGCACGATCCGCAGCACATGCTCCACGGACATCCGGTTCATGCCCGCCAGATACCCCTCCAGCGCCACCCGCGTAGCCCGCCTCTTGTCCACGTACATCCGCCGGTGCGCAATGTCGTACACCCAGCGCGGCAGCCAGGGAATCGTCCTCGCGAACAGCGCACCCGCACGGCTGGTATAGAACGCAATCAACCCTTTCGGCCGCTTGCAGAACGGATTCGCCGGAGCGATCAGCACCAGGCTCTTTACCCGCGCAGGATGCCGCGCTGCCATCATCATCGCAATCGCCCCGCCATGCGAGTGGCCCACAATCGTCGCACGCCGAACCCCGACCGCATCCAAAAATGCCGCCAGCCGGTCGGCCGAAGCCTCCAGCCCCGCATCGAGCCCGGCAAAACGCCCGGAACGCCCCATATTCGGAAGATCCAGAGAGTACACCGTCGCCTGTTTCGACAAAGCTTCCACATTCTCGTCGAAGTTCCGCCCGGACCCCACTAATCCATGCACCATCACTACGGCCGGACCGCTTCCCATACGTCCATACTGCACCCACACCCCGTCCACCAACACGGACAAAGAATCTGTCGCTGAGGAAGCGACCAGGTCCGGAGTCTGAAGCAAAGTAGCCATCCCCGAATATTACAGGAACGTGAATGCCTTCTCCCCGAGACTCACCTGGAAGCGGTACTTCTTTGTCAAACCTCACGTCACGAAAAAACTCGGCGTGTCTCATCCGTAGCCTTGAATCTATTTGTTCCGGTCTATGATTAATAGTAGAGACTTCGAATCACGCATTGAACTTACGGCTATCGGAAGACTTTACGTTTGGACCTGAACGTGCATCGTGGCCCCTGGTAGGTCGTCAGCCTAGGAATGAAGAACGCCTTTCAAACCCGGATCCTCGCCATCGTGCTGGCCGCCGTCACTCTCGGCGCATGTATCTTCGCTGGCCTCAACCTGGCCGCGGAGAACTCCTACAACGCTCCCACGGACGGAATCTGGTGGACCGAAACCCCCGGCGGCCTCTGCGCCACCCAAGTCCCAACCGAATCCCCCGGCCAACGCGCCGGAATCCGGACCGGCGACGTCCTTCAATCCGTCGATGACCGCCCCACCCCCCGTGTAGCCGCCTACGAGCGCCAGATCTTTCGCGACGGCGTCTTCGGTCAGGCCACCTACTCCATAGCCCGTCCCGCCCACGCCTGCACCCTCGCTTCCAACTCCCCGCAATTCCCCATAAAAGTCATCCTCGAGCCCACCGACCGTTCCATCAACTACGGCCTCCGCCTCATCGCCCTCGTCTACCTCGGCATCGGCCTCTACGTCCTCTTCCGCCGCTGGACCGCCCCCAAATCCACCCACTTTTACGTCTTCTGCCTCGCCTCCTTCGTCCTCTACGCCTTCAAGTACACCGGCGAGCTCGACGCCTTCGACCAGGTCATCTACTGGTCGGAAATCGTCGCGACCTTCCTCCAGCCCGCGCTCTTCCTCCACTTCGCCATCACCTTCTCGGACGCTCCAGCCGACCCCGCCCGCCGCACCACCCGCACCATCCTCGCCGCCCTGCTCTACCTCCCCGGCGTCTACCTCGCCGCCCTTCAGGCCACTGCCATCCTCCTCTGGTCCGCCACTGAGACCCTCAAGCATCGCCTCGACAAGATCGCCATGGCCTACATGGCCCTCTACTACGTCACCGCCGCCGCACTCTTTTTCCTGCGCGCCCGCCGCTCGGAAAACCCACTCCAGCGCCAGCAGCTCAAGTGGCTCACCCGCGGCACCCTCGTCGCGGTCATCCCCTTCACCCTGCTCTACGTCATTCCCTTCCTGCTCGACATCTCTGTAAACGCAGTCCTCCAGAACATCGTCCGCCTCTCCCTCGTCTTCCTGCCCCTTACCTTCTCCTGGGCCATCGTCCGTTACCGCCTCATGGACGTCGACCTCATCTTCAAGCGCGGCGTCACCTACACCCTCGCCACCGCCGCCCTCGTCGCCCTCTACTTCGCCATCGTCGCCACTTCGGCCGAAGTCGTTCACACCCGTCTTCCCAGCCTCCGCATCTGGGGCCTGCTCGCCGCCATCATCGCCACCGGCCTCATCTTCGACCCCCTCAAGCGCGCCATCCAGGCCCGCGTCGACCGCGTCTTCGACCAGAAGCGCTTCGACTACCGCGAAACCCTCATCGACTTCGGCCGCTCCCTCAACTCCCAGACCGACCTGCGCGCCCTCGTCGACTCCATCGTCGAGCGCCTCCCCCAAACCCTCCTCGTCACCCGCGTCGCCGTCTTTCTCGCCGCCCAGTCGGACGACCAGCCCGAGCGCAACATCCGCCCCCACCCCCGCGCCCGCTTCAAGCTAGCCGCCTCCCACGGCCTCACCGACCTCACCGCCCTCGACCTCACCACCCTGGACCTCCAGTTCCTCGACTTCGACTCCCCCCTCGCAAACAACCACGTCTTCCTCGAAAACCCTCAGCAGGTCCTCCATCTACCGGACGCCCAGCGCCAAACCGCCGCCCGCCTCGACCTCAACTACTACCTTCCCTGCCGCGTAGCCAACCGCGTAGGCGGAGGCGCTCGCACCGTGGCCATCATCGGCCTCGGCCGCACCGGCGACGGCGACTTCCTCTCCTCGGAAGACATGGAGGTCCTCGAATCCCTCGCCGGCTACATCGGCATCGCCATCCAGAACGCCCAGCTCTACCGTTCCCTCGAATCGAAAATCAACGAATTCGAACGATTCAAGGATTTCAATCAAGAACATCGTCGAGTCCATCAACATCGGCATCTTCGCCGTCGATCTCGACGACACCATCGAATCCTGGAACTCCCAGATGGAGGTCCTCTTCGCCCGCCCACGCGCCGAAGCCGTCCGCCGTTCCATCTCGCGGAGATCCTCCCGCCGGACTTCCTCGACCCGCTTCCGCGAGATTCGCCGCGAAACCATCAACACCCACGGCTCCCAGACCCTCTACAAGTTCCGCCTCGGCCCTCCCCACCGGCGAAACCCGCACCGCCAACATCTCCATCGCCCCCCTCTTCACCCGCGAAATCGACGTCGTCGGCCGCATCATCCTGGATCGACGACATCACCGACCGCATCCAGCTCGAAGCCCAGCTCACCCAGTCGGAAAAGCTCTCCTCCATCGGCCTCCTCGCCGCCGGCGTAGCCCACGAGGTCAACACCCCCCTCGCCGTCATCTCCAGCTACACCCAGATGCTCACCAAGCAGCTCCGCACCAGCCCGGAGCTCGCCACCCCGCCTCACCCCGGTCCTTGAGAAGATCACCCAGCAAACCTTTCGCGCCTCCGAGATCGTCAACGGCCTGCTCAACTTCTCCCGCACCTCCGCCACCGAGTTCGTCTCCATCGACCTCAACCAGCTCCTCCATGACTCCGCCATCCTCCTCGAACACCCCTTCAAAACCGCCCGAATCCGCCTCGAAACCGAGTTCGATCCCGACCTCCCGCGCATCCACGGCAACCAGGGCAAGCTCCAGCAGGTTATCCTCAACCTCATGCTCAACGCCCGCGATGCCATGCAGGGCGTAGGCGACTCCCTCCTCACTCTCCGCTCCCGCACCAACAGCGCCCGCGACCTTGTGATCCTCGAAATCCGCGACTCCGGCGCGGGTATCGCCGCCGAACACCTCCACCGCGTCTTCGACCCCTTCTTCACCACCAAGACCAACCCCCAAGCCGGCCAGCACAAAGGCACCGGCCTCGGCCTCGCCGTAAGCTACGGCATCCTCCAGGAGCACGGAGGCAAGATCAGCGTGGAATCCCAGGTCGGCACAGGCACCACCTTCCGCCTCGAAATCCCCGCCCTCGCCTCTGTTAGTACACCGGTAGGTGCCCGATGACACTGCCAAGCTTTGGCTGCATGCTAACCCATCCAGTTCGCCAGCATCTTGCCATGCATGATCCGACGGAACCAGCAATGCCTTGATCCCGTATTTCTCTTTCTATCCTTGTTAAAGCCGTTGCACTAAAGGACTACCCCAGCGAATGTCGACAGCACCCGCCCCCATCGCCCCACCCGCGAGCTCCACCACTCACCCGCGCATCCTCATCATCGACGACGAGCCCGGCATCCGCGACTCCCTCGAGACCCTCCTCATGCTCGAAGGCTTCGACGTCACCCTGGCCCCCGACGGCGCACAGGGCCTCGACATCCTCTCCCCGCCACGACTTCGACCTCCTCCTCCTCGACCTTGCCCTCCCCGGCGAGTCCGGCATCGATCTCCTCCCCCGCATCACCCAGATGCACCCCCAGCTTCCCGTCATCATGATCACCGCCTTCGGCACCGTCAACAACGTCGTCGACGCCATCCGCGCCGGAGCCGAAAACTTCGTCCAGAAACCCTGGGACAATGAGAAACTCCTCGCCGACATCCGCTCCGCCATCGCCCGCCACAAGGCCGAAGCCGAGGTCATCCAGCTCAAGCGCGTCCTCAAGCAGCGCTACAACTTTGAAAACATCGTCGGCAAGTCAGACCCCATGCTCCGCCTCTTCGACACCGTAGCCCAGGTCGCCCCGTCACGCTCCACCGTCCTCATCCAGGGCGAATCCGGCACCGGCAAAGAGCTCATCGCCAAAGCCATCCACCAGAACTCCCCCCGCCGCGACCGCCCCTTCGTCCCCGTCAATACCGGTGCCATCCCGTCCGATCTCCTCGAATCCAGCCTCTTCGGCCACGTCAAAGGAGCCTTCACCTCTGCCATCACCAGCAAGAAAGGCCTCTTTGAAGTCGCCAACGGAGGAACCCTCTTCCTCGACGAGATCGGCACCATGAGCATGGACATGCAGGCCAAGATCCTCCGCGTCCTCCAAGACCGCCGCTTCATGCACCTCGGCGGCACCAGTGAGATCCAGGTCGACGTCCGCATCGTCGCCGCCACCAACGTCAACCTCCGCCAGGCCGTCAAAGACGGTCGCTTCCGCGAAGACCTCTTCTACCGCCTCAACGTCATCATGCTGGAGCTCCCGCCCTTGCGTCAGCGCCGCCAGGACGTCCCCTTGCTCGCCCAGCACTTCCTCAAGTTCTACGCCGAAGAAAACGGCACTGAAACCCCATCTCTCAGCCCGGAAGCCCTCCGCATCCTCATGGACTACGAGTGGCCCGGCAACGTCCGCGAGCTCGAAAACGCCATGGAGCGCGGCGTCGTCCTCGCCACCTCCCAAACCATCACGCCCGACCTGCTGCCCTCGCAGATCACCGGCAGCACCTACACCGCCTCCCTCCTAGACCAGCGCCCCGACGCCTCGCTCTTCGACGTCATGGAAGACATAGAAAAACGCATCATCGCCGACCGCCTCGAGCGCTGCCACTGGAACCAGACCGAAGCCTCCGAATACTTCAAAATCCCCCTGAGCACCCTCAACCAAAAGATCAAACGCCTCAACGTAGAAATCAAAAAGCGTCCCCGCGACTAATCCTTCCGCGAGCAATCCACCACGAGGTAATCTCCAGGCTTGCAGCCTTGTACTGTCAAGCGTATCTCGTCGAGACGAGGTTCGATCAGCGGCCAGTTATTTCTCGTGAGTTCCACAATTGCAATCCTCCGCTCCGTGAGATTCTGCTGGTAAGCGAGCTTCTTATCCGCCGTGACGAAAACATCGAACCCGCCGCCCTCGGCCTCACCTAACAAGTCTCCATTCCGCAGCCGGTCCCATCCTTGCTCGCGAGCCGTCTTGACCTCAAGCCCGATCAGCGCCCGCCGCGTTCTCCGGGGAATGTTCTGATCGAACAAAACCTTCATCAGGCTGACTTCAACTCTCGCACTCCCGCAAACTGCAGCACAGCGCACACGTCTGCCTCGTCAAGGGAGTAGTCGTAAGCAATATCCTCCACAGACTCCCCCATCTCATAGCTCTCCAACACGGTATCCGCCTGCACCCTCGACCCTTTTACCAGCGGCACCCCGGACACCTTCCCCGGAATCACCTCCACGTACTCACACCCACTCCAATCCATACCCATCACCTCCACCCCATAATTCTAGCCCTCACCCATTCACCATCCCCTTCACCTTCTCCCCAATCAGCCGTATCCCCGCGATCAGCTTCCCATGCGGCAACCCCGCCACGCTCATCTGAAAATCTAACCGCGAAATCCCGCCCAATACCTCGTCATAATGCCGCACCTTCGCCGCCACCGTCTCCGCTGACCCCACCACCAGCGCTCCCGTCTTCGTCAGCAGCGCATCGAACTGCCGCCGCGTCACCGCAGGCCACCCCCGTTCCTTCCCGATCCTCGTAAATGCCTCCGCATACCCCGGAAAGAAGTCATCCGCTGCCTGCTGGTCCGTCGCCGCGCAATACCCCAGCGCATGAACCCCCACCTTCAGCGCGTCCGGAGCATGCCCCGCCCTTCGCCCATACTCCCTGTATAAATCCACCATCGGCCGGAACTGCCGAGGCTCCCCGCCAATAATCGCAACCATCAGCGGCAGTCCCAGCGCCCCCGCCCGCGCAAACGACTGCGGCGTCCCCCCAACCCCCAGCCACACCGGAATCTTCTCGCCACCCTCCCGCGGATAAGGTCGCGGATAAACTCCCTGCCCCGTCAGCGCCGCCCGGTGCTTCCCACTCCAGGTCACCGCAGTCGACTCCCGAATCGTCAGCAGCAACTCCAGCTTCTCGGCAAACAACGAGTCATAGTCCTTCATCTCCAACCCAAACAGCGGAAAGCTCTCCACATACGACCCCCGCCCCACCACCATCTCCGCCCGCCCTTTAGAGATCAGGTCCAGCGTCGCAAACTCCTGAAACACCCGCACCGGATCCGCCGCACTCAGCACCGTCACTGCGCTCGCCAGCTTGATCCGCTTCGTCCTCGCCGCACCCGCCGCCAGCAGCACAGCCGGAGCCGAATCCAGATACTCCGGCCGATGATGCTCCCCCAGCCCGAACACATCCAGCCCCACCTCATCCGCCAGCACCATCTCCTCCAGCAGATCTTCAATCCGTTCCGCCGGTGTAATCGCCTTTCCCGTCACCGGATCCGGCCCGTACGCCGCAAAGCTATCGACCCCAATCTCCATCGCCATCCTCATCCCGCCTTCAACGTCGCAAAAACCATCTCTTTGAACTTCGCCGCATCCGCCGACACGCACACATCCACATTCCCCGGCGGCACCGTATGGCCCGAGTAAATATCCTCCCCATACACCAGCTGCCCGCGCGTGTACTTCCCTTCCAGCTCCACCTTCATCGCCACCGACATGTACCTCCGCCCCATCGCAGGATCAGCCGCCATCGCCACCGCCATCGGGTCCGCATTGACTGATCCCGCAGCCCCCCGATACTTCATCTCATACACCCGCCGCAAAGCATTGGAAGCAATGAAGAACCTGCTCAGCTTCGTCCCAAAGGTCGCTGCCCTCTCGTAGTCCGCATCCACCAGAATCGAATCCGTCCGGCTCGCATCCCCCACCATCGTCAGCTTCACCCCGGACCGCACCACCACATCCGCCGCCTCCGGGTCCACCAGCACGTTATAACTCGCCGCCATCCCCGCCGAGGCATACCTTCCACCCACAAACAGCACCCCACGCAGATTCCGCGTAAACGAATCATCCCGCAGCATCGCCATGGCCACATTCGTCAGCCCGCCCAATGCCAGAATCGTCACCTCACCCGGAGCCCCATTCACAATCCGCCGCATCGCATCCACCGCATGCTCCGGCTCAACCCTCTGCCGAACCGCCGTCACCTCCACCTCACCCAGCCCATACTTCCCATGGATAAACGTAGCCACCGGATAAGCCTGGTTCAAAATCGGATGCGCCATCCCCCGGTACACCGGCACCTTCCCGCTCTTCCCCGCCAAATCGACCACATACAGCGCATTCCGCACCTGCTGCTCATACCCATCGATCCCCATATTCCCCGGGCAAACCGTCACCGCCTCCACCACCAGCGCCGGATTCGACAAAGCCATCAGCAGCGCCAGCGCATCATCATTGCCCGGATCCGTATCCACAATCACCCGCCGAATCCCCTGCAGCCTCGGCTGATCCTCCGCAATCCCATTCGGAGGAATAATCGTAGACCCAGGAGCCCCCGCAGGCGTCACCGACCCCACACCCTGCCCCTCAGCCACCCATCCCCTCACCCCAGCCAGCACCGTTCCCAACAAAGCCCCGCGCATCAACTGCCGCCGCGTCACCTCACCCATCCCGTTCACCTCGCTCAACGACCCAACCTAAGCCGATGTTCTCACACCCATCCCCACCCCACCCCCCTTCTCGATTTCCCGATAAGTTGTTGTCTGTTCTTATCCCGCCTTTCTCCTTCTAATCCCCGCTAAATCTGTTGTCTGTTCTTGTGCCCCGCCCAGAAATGTTAGGCTCTAAAAATCCCAGCACTGAAGAGGTCTCATGCATCGCATCCTTTGCCGAGCGATCGTTTTAACCCTTGCCGTCACCTCCGCCCAGGCCCAGAAGCGCCCCATCACAGACAAAGATCTCTTCGACTTCCACTGGATCGGCGACGTCCAGCTCTCGCCCTCCGGCAAACAGGTCGCCTTCGTTCAGGCAGACGTCACACCCGACCACTCCAACTACCAGACCGCCATCTACCTCCTGGATCTCTCCTCGCCCAACCAATCCCCCGTCCTCCTAACCCCCGGCACCCACGACTCCTCCCCGCGCTACTCCCCGGACGGCACCCAGCTCGCCTTCCTCCGCGCCGCCGAGCGCGAAGGCCGCCCATCCCCACCGCAGGTCTACCTCACCACCCTCGCCCTCACACCCTCCGTTGAAAAATCCAGCCCCATCCGCATCTCCGATCTTCCCAAAGGCGCCAACTCCCCCCAGTGGACGCCCGACGGCAAAGCCCTCACCGTCCTCTCCAGCACCCCCAAAGACCAACCCAAAGCCAAGCTCGAAGCCGCCCAGAAATCCCGCGCCACCGGCGACGCCGCGCACGTCTCCGACATCCACATCATCTCCCGCGCCGCCTACCGCTTCAACGGCGAAGGCTACACCGACCCCGACAACGCTCCCCAGCTCTACATGCTGTATCTGCCCAAGCCCGACGGAACCCAAGACCCCGCCTGGCAGCTCACCGCCGGCCGCTTCGGCGTCCAGGAATACCTCTGGCGCAAGGATTCCAACTGGCTCCTCTACTCCTCCACCCACATCGAAGAGCCCGGCTACGAAGAGTTCACTCACAACCAGATCTTCGGTCTCGAGCTCGCCACCGGCCCAACTCACCCCAAAGAAAATCCCCAAACAGCCTTCACCCTATCGCCATCCCTCAACGCCCGCGGCCTCGCCCTCTCCCCCAACGGCGACCGCCTCGCCTTCCACGCCCAGGCTGAAGGTCCCCATCAAATCTCCCACCAGGAGACCGATCTCTGGGTCCAGGACCTGAAATGGTCCAAAAAATCCGCCGAGCTCTCCGGCCAGGCGCACAACCTCACCGCCGCCAAAGGCTACGAGATGGGCGGCGTACCCGGCGGCGACAACACCGCCCCGCGCGGCGGAGGCCGGGACGGCATGGCCTGGTCCCAGGACTCCGCCACCATCCTCGACACCGCCGGCTTCCGTGGCAGCGGATATCTCCTCTCCATCAACGCGACCACCGGCGACATCACCCCACTCACCGCCGCCAAACAAACCGTCCTCAACTTCGTCGCCACCCCAGACCTCTCGGAAGTCCTCGCCCTCGTCTCCAACCCCATCCTCATCGGCGACCTCTTCGCCATCGGCAAGCCCGACCAAGCCAGCACCGAACGCACCCCCCTCGGTGCCCTCACCCAGCTCACCCACGTCAATGACGAGCTCTTCTCCAAGCTCGACATCTCCATGCCCCAGGACCTCCACGTCACCCCCACCCATAAGCCGGAAGACATCCCCTTCGTCACCATCGACACCTTCGTCGAGCTCCCTCCTGGCTACGATCCCGCCTCCAAAAAGCCCATGCCCTTCATCCTCAACATCCACGGCGGCCCTCACTCCGCCTACGGCTGGGTCTTCGACCACGAGATGCTCTACATGGCCGCCAAGGGCTACGTCGTCGACTACCCCAACCCTCGCGGCAGCACCACCTACGGCCAGAACTTCGCCAACATCATCATGAACAACTACCCCGGAGACGACTTCCACGACCTCATGGACACCGTCGACGCCATCATCGCTAAAGGCTGGGCAGACCCCGCCAAGCTAGGCGTCACTGGCGGCTCCGGCGGAGGCCTCCTCACCGACTGGGTCGTCACCCAGACCAATCGCTTCAAAGCAGCCGTTGCCCAACGCGACATCACAGACTGGGCCGCCTGGTGGTACACCGCAGACGCCGCCAGCTTCCACCAGAGCTTCTACCCCAAGACCCCGCCCTTCGATAACATGGACCTCTACCGAGCCCACTCGCCCATCACCTTCGTCAACAACATCAAGACCCCCATGATGTTCATACTCGGCGACGTCGACTACCGCACCCCGCCCGGCTCCGGCGGCGAGCAGTTCTTCCGCGCTCTCAAATACAAATGCATCCCCACCGTCATGGTCCGCTTCCCGCGCGAGTCCCACGAACTCTCCCGCTCCGGCGAGCCCTGGCACCGCATCGAGCGCCTGGAAAACATCACCAACTGGTTCGACAAGTTCCTCAGGAACCAACCCGAACCCCAATACGACGTTGCCCCCAACGCCACCTGCAAAGTCCCATAATTCTTCACGTCAGAAAAAACCTGTCATCCTGAGCGAAGTCTGGCGCGCACTTTGCGCCAGACACAGCCGAAGAAGAAGCCCGAAGGACCCCGAAGAGTCCCGTTGCGTCTCAACCATGCCCCGTCTCGCGCGAGAGTGCCAGGCGCCGCAAAGCTCTAAATGAGGGGAGCTCACCACAAATCGTGGACAAAAACGTGGACGCAAACAACCAAATCCTGGTCCGCCTTACGCCTTCCACCCCATGGATCGACCGCAAATTCAGGATTGTTCCACGTGGAACAATACGCTAAACCATTGCAAACATTGGGCCAAGGCTCTTTCGGCTCATCCAAACGAATCACCAGGCAGGTGATCCGCCTGCGCAGCTCACTCCCACCACCACAATCAATCCGAAAAAGCGCATTTCAGTCCCATCAGAGACTTAACGCGATCCATCGAGCACAGCTGCCTACACAACCCGGGCAGCGCTAACATCCCGCGGCATACGCATCTGGTCGTGGATCGGCGCGGTCGAATGCGCCTGCGCCGTCAACCACTTCTGTACAACCTTGATCACGCAGGAGTCTGAGCAGAGATCCAGCGTTGTCTCCGACGCGGGCATCACATTCCAAGCCTCCAGTTTGATCCCATTGGCCGTACAAACCCGGAACCAGTGATTGTTCTCACCCTTCACCGTCCCGCACATATCGCACTTATACGTATGAACCTGCATTGCAATTGCCTCCGCCCCAAAACATCCGTACTGATTGGATGCGGAAGCCGCCCGTTCGTTCCGCCGTGCTCTCAACTTGACACAGCCCTGCCTGCCCGTCAATGCACCTTTCTCCTCAGCATCAAGCTAGATTCCCAAAGCCCGGCTTCAGCACAATCTTCATCGAATCCGCCACCGGATGCGAAGCCAGCTCAATCGCCGCCCCACACTGCTCCAGCCCAAACCGGTGCGAGATCAACTTCGTCAGATCGAGCGTCCCATCCCGGTAACCCTGAAACACCAACTCGATCCCCTCGTCCTGAATCGCCACACTCGCCGAATAAGATCCCATGAGCGTCTTCTCATCCATGCAGACCGCCGCCGGATCGAAGGCCGCTGTCCCATGCTGCGTACTCGCAAACAGCATCACCCGCCCTCCCGGCCTCACCGCCTCCATCGCCATCCCAATCAGCGCATCCGAACCCACCGCCACCAGCACCACATCGAACCCTCGCCCATCCGTAGCCCCCCGGCCAATCTCGACCACATCCTCCCCCGCATTGACCGGATGCTCCAGCCCAAACCCCGCCGCCACGGCATGCCGCTCCACATAGAAGTCCGACGTATACACCTCAGCTCCCGTCCGCTTCGCCAGCGCCGCCAGAATCACCCCAATCGACCCCTGCCCTACCACCAGAACCGTATCGTCCGCCTCCAACTCCAGCAGCCGAATCGCCTTGAAGCACGTATTCACCGGCTCAATAAACGCCGCCTGCTCAAACGGAATATCTGCCGGAACCTTCACCAGCCCACCCTTCACAATCCAGTCCATCACCCGGATATACTCGGCGAACCCGCCCCCCGCCGCCGCAAAACCCGCCGTCGTCCCGACCCTCTTGTACGTCTCGCACTGCGCAAACGTCTTCTTCCGGCAATAGAAGCACTCCCCACAAGGGATGTGGTGAAACGCCATCACCCGATCTCCCAGCGCAAAACCCTCCACCCGGTCCCCCACAGCCGCCACCGTCCCAGCCATCTCATGCCCAAACACGCGCGGCGCACTGTGCGACCCCGTATGGATCTTCTTCAGATCCGTCCCACAAACCCCACACGTGTCGATCCGCACCAACACCTCGCCCGCCCCGATCTCTGGCACCGGAATCCTCTCGCAACGCACATCATCCACCCCCCGATACACCGCCGCCTTCATCGTCTTCGCAACCGCCATCCTCAACTCCCCTTCAAGACCTCATCCCGCAAAACCTGCGTCAGCGCAGTCAAAGCCCGCTGACTCGCCGCGCCCAGCCGCATCGTCTTCCGCCACTGCCGCGGCCGCAGAGCCGTATGCAGCGCAAACGCCCTCGTCCGAAAATGCCCATGCGGCGAAGCAAACCGGCTCAGCGAGCTCAGCTCAAAATCATGCCCATCGCTCACCGCCTTGAACGCCCTGAAAGCCAATCCACGCATCGCCGCCAGCCGAGCCACCGTAGCCGCCTCCATATCCACCACATCCGCCCGATAGCTCGCAAACAACCGCGCCTTCTCCGACACACTCGCAATCGTATGCGTCGTCACCAACAGGCCCGTCGCTCCCGGCGACCCCGCAAACCGCTCCCCGGTCAGCGCATCCACCACCGTCCCCGCCTCCACCACACTCCCCACCCCAACCTCCGGATGACATCCCCCCGCCAGCCCCACACTCACCAGCGTCTCAATCTCTCCCTGCCGCAAAGCCGCCTCCACAGCCAGCGTGGCCCGCACCGTACCCATCCCCGCACAAACCACCACACACCCCGGCAGCGCATACGTGTACACCCCCGCCCGCCGAGCCCCAGCCTCCGGCCGAACCCCCTTTACCAGCCCCGCCACCTCCCTCGGCAGAGCCGCGATCACCGCCGTCAGCCCCATCAGCCTTCCTTCCGCAGAGCCGGAGCGTACCCGTGCGCCACAAACCAATCCACCGCCGCCCGCATCCCGTGATACACCGGCACAACTTTGAAGCCCAACTCCCGCTCCGCCTTCGCCGAGCTCGCAAACATCATCTTCTTCCCCATCCGCACCGCCTCCACCGTAGCCCGCGGCTCCTTGCCCCGCAGCTTTCCCGTAAAGTTCTCGTCGAAGAAAGCAAACGCCATCGCCACCGCATGAGGCACCTTCACCGTCGGGGAAGGCAGTCCCGTCAAAGTAGAAAGCCGATCCAGAATCTGCTTCAAAGTCAGGTTCTCCCCTCCCAGGATGTATCGTTCCCCCGGCGTCCCCCGCTCGAGCGCGGCCACATGCATCCGCGCCACCTCGCCAACATCCACCAGATTTAACCCCGTCTCCACATAAGCCGGAAAGTTCTTATTCAGGAAGTCCACAATGATCCGCCCCGTAGGAGTAGGCTTCGCATCCGCCGCTCCGATCGGTGTGGTCGGATTCAGAATAATCACATGCTGCCCCGCCCGAGAAGCCGCGATCGCCTCCAACTCCGCCAGGTATTTCGACCTCTTATAAACCCCGATCATGTCGCCCTCAGCTACAGGCGTCGCCTCGTCCACAATCGTCCCATCCGCCTTGAACCCCATCGTCGCCACGGAAGACGTATACACCACCCGCTTCACACCAACCTCCCGCGCCAGCCGCAGCAACTCCCGAGTCCCCCCCACATTGGCCGCCATCATCTCCTCCGGATCCCGCACCCACAACCGGTAATCCGCCGCCACATGCACCAGCGCCTCGCACCCCGCAAGCGCCGCCCGCAGACCCTCCACAGCACGCAGATCCCCAACCACCGTCTCCGCATCCAGCCCAGCCAAACCCGCCAGATTACTGGAGCTTCGCGTCAGAACTCGCAGCCGCGCCCCCTCCGCCGCATACGCCCGGGCAACATGTCCCCCCACAAACCCCGTCGCCCCGGTGATAAAGACCTTCATGCCCCTAGCCTAGTCCAGCTTCTCCGGAGCAATCTGGATATCCTTCTCCCCCGCCGCCTTCTTCTCCCAATACTTCTTCACCCATGCCTCAAACGTCTTGCCCGCAGCCGTATCCCGCCCGGAAAACACCAGCCCCGCAATCTCCCCATACGGTACATTCACCTTCGTCTTCTCATTCGTCGGAATAATCCGCACAAAAGAATCCGTCAGCGACGTCCCCGACCGCCGGTCAAACAAATACCCGGTCACAGCCGACCCATCCTTCCGCGTAATCGTCACATCCCCGCGGTAATCAAACGCCTTCTCCAGCGCCTCCCGAACCTCAGCGTCAGACGCAAGCTCCGGAACCCATCCCTCAAGCTGCTCCCGCTCTCGCCCCGCCGCATGCTCCAACTCATCCGGAGCAAGATGCGCCAGCTGCTCAATCTTCAAATGCTCCTGCTGATCGGTCGCCATCGTTATCCCTAGTCTCCCGCCACACTCTGCAACTCACTGGACGTCTTCGCAGCAGGCGTAGCCCCAATCTGCACGAGAGGCCCATGCTGCACCGGCTTCCACTCATTCAAAATCTTCTCCGCGCCTTCATCGTCATACCGCGAGAACATCGACTTCGCCGTCTGTAGCAGCCCTTTCAATGACCCAAATGTATAGTTCACGCCGCTCGCCTCATAGCCCGAATGCACCATGCAGTTCGCGCACCGAGGATTCCCGCTCTCGGTCCCATACTTGCCCCACTCGACCGTCTCCATCAGCTCCTGAAACGTATCGGCATACCCATCCTGTAGAAGGTAGCAAGGCTTCTGCCACCCAAAGATCGAGAAGGTAGGCATCCCCCAGGGTGTGCAGGTAAGCTCCTTCTTGCCCATCAGGAACTCCATAAACATAGGCGAAGCATTGAACCGCCACGTCTTCTTCCGGTTCGACAGGATCGCCCGAAACATCTTCTTCGACTTCGCCCGCCCCAGAAAATGCTGCTGATCCGGAGCCTTGTCATACGTATACCCAGGCGAGACCATCATGCTCTCCACTCCCGCCACCATCAGCTCATCGAAGTGCATCCGCACACTGTTCGGATCCGCTCCATCGAACAAAGTCGTATTCGTAGTCACCCGAAAACCCGCCTCCACCGCGGCTTTCACACCCGCCATCGCAATGTCGTACCCACCCTCGCGGCACACCGAAAAGTCATGATGCTCGCGCTGCCCATCCACATGCACCGAAAAAGAAAGATACTTGCTCGGCTTGAACAGGTGCAGCTTCTCCTTCAACAGCAGCGCGTTCGTGCACATATAAACATACTTCTTACGAGCCACCAAGCCCGCCACAATCTCCGGCATCTGCGGATGCAGCAACGGCTCACCGCCCGGGATCGCAACCATCGGCGTGCCACACTCCTCCACCGCCCGGAAGCACTCCTCAGGCGTCAACTCAGCCTTAAGAATGTGCGCCGGATACTGAATCTTCCCGCACCCGGCACACGCCAGGTTGCAGCGAAACAGAGGTTCCAGCATCAGCACCAGCGGATACTTCTTCCGCCCCTTGAGCTTCTGCGTCAAAACATAACTCGCTACCGTCCAAGCCTGCGAAACCGGAACCGCCATAATTCAATCCTCCACTGCCTTATACTGCCTTACGCTGCGCTTTACTGCCGTTCACTGTCTTTCCATCGCCCGCTTATAAGTCGTCAGCGCAAGCAACGGAAAGTAATCCCGATACATGTGGTATCCCAGATAAAACACCGTAGGAAACCCGGTCCCGGTATAAACCGACTCGCCGTTCCGCCCCTCAGCCCGCTCACTCCAGGTCCCGGCTTCCGTCTGCTTCTCCACCAACCATCGTATGCCCTTCGCAACCGAGTCGCTCCGCGTATCCTCAGCAGCCAGCAATCCCAGCAAAGCCCAGGCCGTCTGCGAAGGAGTCGAAGGCCCCGTCCCCTTCACACTTGCATTGTCATACGTCCCGCACGTCTCGCCCCAGCCGCCATCCGCATTCTGCACCATCCGAATCCACTCCGCGGCCTGCTGCACCGCAGGCTCATTCGAGTCATACTCCATCGCATGCAGCCCGCGCAAAACCAGGAACGTCCCGTACAGATAATTCACGCCCCAACGCCCAAACCAACTACCGTCAGACTCCTGCTCCTTCAAGATGAACCGGATCGCCCGTTCGATTCGCTCGTCCCGCCGCGTATACCCATACGCCGCCAGCATCTCTAAAATCCGCCCGGTTATATCCACGGTCGGCGGGTCGATCATCGCATTGTGATCGGCAAACGGAATCGACTCGAAGATCCTCTTCGTATTGTCCTTATCGAACGACGCCCACCCGCCGTTCTTGCACTGCATCGCAAACACCCACTCAATCGCACGCTGCGTCGTCTCATGCTGATACCGCTCCCGCGGATTGTCCACGCCCTTCAACGCCAGCAGAACCTCGCCCGTATCGTCCACATCCGGCTGATGATCGTTATTAAAAAAGAAGCACCAGCAACTCGGATCGATGTCTTTTACCTTGTGCGACCAATCGCCCTTATACCGGATCTCCTTGGACAACAACCAATCCGCAGCCTTCACCAGCCGCTCATCCGTACGCGGCAGCCCGCACTCCCCCAGCGTAGAAAGCACCTGCGCCGTATCCCAAACCGGAGAAAAACAAGGCTGCATCCGGAACGTAGGCGTCGGATAATCGGCCGTCCCACCCGGGCAATCGATCCCCAGCCGCTCAAACTCATCGACCGCCCGGATCACCTGCGGATCGTCCGCCGAGTACCCCAGGCAACGCAGCGCCACAATCGCATTCAGCATCGCCGGATAGATCGCCCCAAGCCCATCGGAGCGCTCGAAGTGCTCCAGCATCCAGCTCTCCGCCCGCTTCAACGCCATCTTCCGTAGCGGCCGGATATGCACCCGCTCCGCCAGATGAGCTACCCGATCCAAAAACAAAAACACATTCCGCCAGGAAAACAGCTCCTTCTTATTCCACTTCAGCCGAAGGTCAGCATTCTCCCGCCCACCCACAAACAGCTCATCGATCCCTTGCTCCACCGGAATCTTCTTGAACGGCTTCTTCGCATAAATGATCGAAAGCGGCACCAGAATCGCCCGCGACCACGCGCTGATCTCATAGATATTGAAGTAAAACCAGTCCGGAAACAGCACAATCTCGGGCGGCACCGCCGGCACCGCATCGTAGTCATACTGCCCCAGCGCACAAAGGTACATCTTCGTGAACGTATTGCACTCCACCACCCCGCCCAGCCGCAGCACACACTCCCGAGCCCGCACCATCGAAGCCTCGTCCGCGCTGTGACCCATCAGCTTCAGCGCCAGGTAGCACTTCACCCCATAGCTGACATTGCTCGGCCCTCCCGGATAAAGACTCCAACCCCCATCGGCATTCTGGTGCCGCAACATCTCATTCTTCGCTCGCTCCATCCGCCCACGGTCGCCCGTTCCCAGCACCGTGTGCATGAAGATATAGTCGGCCTCCAGCATCGAGTCGGCCTCGAGCTCCCCGCACCAGTACCCGTCCGGATGCTGCAAACTCATCAGCCAGTCGACCGACCGCTTGATCCCGTTCGCCACATACTCCAGCCCAAGGTCCATGCGGCCAAAGCGCGGCTGAGCAGCCTGTCGACCGCTCTCCGGATTGATAGGAGCTGCTATACCCATGAAAGAAAAACTCTCCGCGCCTCAACCAGCACGCCTAAGCCCAGACACGCCCGAAGGGCGTCGAGAGCCTAGTTGATAGACGCCTCAGCCGCCGGCTTCGGTGCAGACGCAATCGCCTGCACAATCTCCGGCGGAAGTCCGAACCGCACGTTCTCCGGCATCACCTCAACCTCATCCACATCGCCAAAACCCGCGCTCTGCAAATAATTGACGACATCCTGCACCAGCACCTCAGGCGCTGATGCACCGGCCGTCACAGCCACCGTCTTCACCCCGTCCAGCCACTCCGGCTGAATCGCATCCGCGCTGTCGATCAGGTACGAGTTCGTATCCAGGTTCTTCGACACCTCAACCAGCCGGTTCGAGTTCGAACTGTTCCGCGAACCCACCACCAGAACCAGATCCGCGCCATGCGCCACATTCTTTACCGCAACCTGCCGGTTCTCGGTCGCATAACAAATATCCTGCGCATGCGGTCCGACGATATTCGGAAACTTCACCTTCAA
The DNA here is from genome assembly GCA_964282815.2 of uncultured Granulicella sp. Classification (GTDB taxonomy): domain Bacteria; phylum Acidobacteriota; class Terriglobia; order Terriglobales; family Acidobacteriaceae; genus Edaphobacter. Next base: position 61,114 of record CBDIOH010000006.1, on the reverse strand, counting down.
CGCATCGATCATCGTCCGCGCCTCATCAAGCGAAAGCGTCGTCTGCGTCAGGTAAGCCACCTTGTTCGGATCCGGAACAATCAATGCATTCACTTCTTCCGGCGTAGAGACCACCTGCGTCACATCCGGAGCCTCGCCCTGCGTCCCCTCAACCTCTTCATGGTCGCGATGCCCCACCAGCACCAGCGAATACCCCTGCTTGGCAAACTTGATCGCCTCCACGTGCACCTTGGTCACCAAGGGACACGTAGCATCCACCACCTTCAACCCACGTTCCTTAGCCCGAGCCCGCACAGCAGGAGACACCCCGTGCGCGGAGTAGATCACCCGCGCCCCCTCCGGAACCTCATCCAGCTCATTGACGAAGATCGCGCCCTTTTTGGCCAGATCGTTCACCACATAGCTGTTGTGCACAATCTCCTTGCGCACGTAAATCGGAGCCCCAAACGTCTCCAGCGCAATCTGCACGATGTCGATAGCCCGCACAACGCCCGCGCAGAATCCGCGAGGTTTAAGCAGCAGCACTCGCTTGGTTGCAGGACCGTCATCGTTCCCGGTTCCCAGGTCGTTGCTTACGTGGTCAAGTGTAGAAACAGTCACTCCACGAGTATATCGCTTTTGCCCTCACCCGTCCTGTTTTTGAACCATAAGAGGTGCACAAACGGGCTCCCATCAGGAGCCCGTCAGCACACCATCCAACCCCATCTCAGACCTTACAGCTTGCCCCCACACCCCGCATGCGGGCAATCGCATCCCAACGTCGTCTTCCCGACTGAATCCGCACAGTAGGTCGAGCAATACTTCGACCCCTCTGCCGCTATACAGCTACAACCCTCATGGGCACATTTCTTTACGTCCGACATACCAACCTCCGCCCAGAATCACCTACAAATGTATAGATGCCCCCATCCAACACCCAAGATGCTCGCGCTACCCACTCCCAGACCCTGAACCTCGTCCCTAATCCTGTCCGGGCATTTTCCACCCTCCACCCTCGCTTTACCTGCTAGCTTCGATCAAACTCTGCGCGTGCTTCAAACTCGTCTCCGTCACCTTTGCCCCGCTCAGCATCCGCGCAATCTCCCGCACCCGCTCCTCTTCTTCCATCGCCCGAATCGCCGTCTGCGTCCGTCCCTTCGTCTCGCTTTTCTCGATCAGGAAATGCTGATCCCCAAAAGCAGCAATCTGCGGCAGGTGCGTAATACAAAGCACCTGCTGCGTGCGCGACAAAGCCTTCAGCTTCAACCCCACAGCCTCCGCCGCCCGCCCGCCAATCCCAATATCGATCTCATCGAACACCAGCGTCCGAGGCAGCGCCATCCGCTTCTTCCCGCCCCGCCGAGCCACTCCATCCTCCACCGTCACCTTCAAAGCCAGCATCACCCGGCTCATCTCCCCGCCCGAAGCAATCTCCTCCAGCGGCTTCATCGGCTCGCCCGCATTCGTCGCAATCCTATACTCCACCCGATCCCACCCCTCCGCCGTCCAACGCCCTCGATCCCGCCCAGTCTCCACCCCAACCTCAAACCGAACCTTCATCGCCAGCTCATTGATCTGCGTCTCCGCCGCCTTCCCCAGCGACTCCGCCGCCGCCGCCCGCACCCGCGTCAAACCCTCCGCTGCAACCTCATACTCCCCGGCAGCAGCCGCTTCCGCCGCCCGCAACTCCGCCAGCAATGCATCCCGATTCTCCATCCCCGCCAGCCGCCCCTCGCACTCCATCCCAAACGCCATCACCTCCGCCAGCGTCTTCCCATACTTCCGCTTCAACCGGTCCAGCACCTCCAGCCGGTCCTCAATCTCCGCCAGCCGCTCTGGCCCTGCCTGCACATTCTCCGCAAAGTCCCGAACCGTCGCGCTCACATCCTCCACAGCCGCCTTCGCCGTCCGTAGCTGCTGCACCGCCTCCACAAAACGCCCGTCATACCGTGCCAGCTCCTCCACCATCTTCAAAGCTTGCCCCAGCGTCGTCTCCGCAGCCTTCTCATCCTCATACAGAGCCCCGTAAGCCCCCATAGCCCCTGCATACAGCTTCTCCGCGTTAGCCAACACCCGCTTCTCCGCCTCGAGCTCCGAATCCTCGTTCTCTCCCGCAATCTCAGCCTGCGCAATCTCCTTCCTCTGAAACCGCCAAACATCCGCCATCCTCAAATCGCCCTGTTCGTCCGCCGTCATCTGAGCCAGCCGATCCCGCACCTCGCTCCACCTCGCATACGCTCGCGCTACCTCGTCCAGCGAACACGCCCCAAACCGGTCCAGCAAACTCCGCTGCTGCGCCTGGTCGAACGACCCCAGCGTCTCCCCCTGCGCATGCACCAGCGCCAGCTCCGGAGCCAGCGCCCGCAAAACCCCCACCGTAGCCGGCTGATTATTCACAAACACCCGCCCCTTCCCATTCGCGACGATCTCCCGCCGCAGCAGAATCCCCTCCGACTCCGCCTCCACATCGATCCCATTCGCCTCGAGCACCGCCACCGCCCCCGGCGTCGCCTCAAACACACATCCCACCACCGCCTTCTCCGCCCCATGCCGAATGAAATCCGCCGAAGCCTTCCCCCCCAACAGAAGCACAAGCGCATCGATCAGGATCGATTTTCCCGCCCCCGTCTCCCCCGTCAAAAGGTTCAGCCCCCGGCCAAAGCGAGCTGAAGCCCGATCGATGACCGCGTAGTTCTCCGCACGTAATTCAAGCAGCACCCCGAAAGCCTAGCACGGCCCAGCACCTAAGCCGTTCTCACGCGAAGCGTCCAAATAACCCCACGAAGTGGCGCCCGCCCGGCGTTAGGGCGCACTTGCCATTGTCGTTGTCTATTACACTGACCCAAGATGCTCCTAGCCACGTTCCTCCAAGACGTCCCTGCCTCGGTCGCCACCGCCCCACCCGCCGCCGCCCACTCCTCCGCGCTCGGCGAGATCCTCCACAACTCCGGCCCCGTCGCCTTCTCCGTCCTCCTCCTCCTCGCCATCCTGAGCCTCTTCTCCTGGACGATCATGATCGCCAAATTCCGCGCCTTCTCCTCGGCCCGCACCCAAAGCTCCCGTTTCTTGAGAGCCTTCCGCAAATCCGGCCGCCTCTCGGAGATCGCCGCCGTCACCGAGCAGTTCCAACCCTCCCCCCTCGTCGCCGTCTTCTCCGAAATCAACGACGAATACCTCCGCCAGACCAACGGCCGCGGTCTCCCGCGCAACTCTACCGGCCTCGAGCGCGCCGCCGCCACCGCCTCCTCGGAAGCCCTCACCCTCATGGAAGAGCGCATCACCTGGCTCGCCACCATCGCCAACATCAGCCCCTTCATCGGCCTCTTCGGCACCGTCATGGGCATCATCGACGCCTTCCACGGCCTCGGCACAGCCGGCGCAGCCACCCTCCGCGCCGTTGCCCCCGGCATCTCCGAAGCCCTCATCACCACCGCCGCCGGAATCCTCGTCGCCATCCCCGCCGTCGTCGGCTACAACCAGCTCACCGCTCAGCTCCGCGACTTCGCCAACCGCATGGACGACTTCGGCCGCGAGCTCCTCAACGCCATCGAAAACGCCGCCGCCTTCACTCCGCCCACACCCCCCAACTCCCTCCAGTCCAGCCTCAGCGCAGAGGAACGCCGGAGGAACTCCTGATGGCCTTCTCCGCCCGCAACGCCAGCGGCACCCGCCGCACCCAGACCGCCCTCGCCGACATCAACATCACCCCCCTCGTCGACGTCGTCCTCGTCCTTCTCCTCATCTTCATGCTCACGGCACCTGTCCTCCAATCCGGCATCGACGTCGCCATCCCCCACACCCGCTCCACCTCCACCCTCACCGAAGAGCGCGTCGTCGTCACCATCGACAAAGACCAGAACGTCTTCCTCCAATCCCACGGAGCCGACAAAGCCATCAGCGTCCACGACCTCGCAGCCCAACTCCAACCCAGCGTCAACTCCAAAGACAACGCCACCAAAACCGTCTACGTCCGAGCCGACGAGCGCGTTCCCTTCGGAGCCTTCGCCTCCGTCATGGAAGAGGTCAAACGCTCCGGCATCACCAACATCTCCATCGTCACCCAACCCTTCCAGAAGTAGCTTCGCACTGCCTCACCACTGCCCCGACACCGTTCCACCAATGCCCACCCCTTCCCCAACCCGCACCAGGCCCCCCACCACCGGCCAGAGCTTCGCCCTCTCCCTTCTCTTCCATGCCCTCATCGCTGGCGGCCTCATCACCTACGCCTACATCCACCTCCCCAGACACACCATGGGCGACCAGGACCCCACCGCCGGCTCCATCCAGGCCACCATGGTCAACTCCCTCCCACTCCCTCCACGCCAGCTCACCAAGGACGACGCCGTCCTCACCAGCGACAAGCCCAGCATCGCCCCCACCCCACCGCCGCCAACCCCCACCCCCGCCAAACCAGAACCCTCCAAACCCAAGTCCGAACCCCCACCCAAACCCAACGAGATCCTCATCCTCAAAAAGGCCGAACCCCTCAAGCCCACCCCCAGCAAACCCGCCGAACGCGAACAGCCGGACACGACCAAACGCCCCACCGCCGCGCCGCCTCCCACTCCAAAGGCCACCACCGGCGAAACCTCCGGCGTCCGCATCCCCGAATCCACCACCGAGCTCAAAAACGGCACCGCCACCATCACCGTCGAGGAAAAAGCCTTCGGCGACCGCTACGCCTACTACGTCCGCCTCATCAGCCAGAAAGTAAACCAGGCCCGGGCCCAGCAGGATCCCGACCCGCCCGACGCCCGCGGCAAACGCACCGCCATCCTCTTCACCATAGCCCGCGACGGCACCGTAGAAGACGCCCAAGTCCTCACCCGATCCGGCTCTTCCTCGCTCGACACAAGCGCCCTACGCTGCATCCAGCGCATCGACACCTTCGGCCCCTTGCCATCGGGAGACCACCTAGTTGTCACCTTCGGCTTCACCGACAAATAGCTCTTCCTGGCCACCGAGTGTCTTTGCTCTGAACGCGGAGCGCCGCTAGGACGCACTTGCTGTTGCCTTGTACTTCATTGATTACCCAATCCACATCCCACACCGTCTACCATAAAGAAGAATGAATCGCCTCCATCACTTACGCCTCCTCGCCTGCCTCCTCATCCTCATCACCCCTGCTCTCCACGCCCAGGACCCGGGCGGCATCAAGCTCGAACTCTCCTCGAACGCCGCCGACCGCACCCGCCTCGCCGCCGCCGACTTTAAACCGTCTTCCGCAGACGCCCGAACCGCCCCCTTAAAACACACCTTCGACACCGTCCTCTTCTCAGACCTGAGCAATGCCGGCATCTTCGACATGGTCTCGAAGTCCATGGCCCCGCAAGCCACCCCAGGAGGCCCTGGCGAAATAAGCCTCCCGCAATGGTCAGCCGCCCCAGCATCAGCCTCCATGGTCGCCTTCGGCAACCTGGGCCTCCAGGCCGGCCGCCTGGCCGTCAACGGCTTTCTCTTCGACGCCAAAAACCCCCAATACCCCCAGGTCCTCGCCAAGCAATATAGCGAAGAAGCCTCCGACGAAAACGCCCGCCTCATCGCTCACCGCTTCGCCGACGAGATCATTCTCCGCCTCGGAGGAGGCCTCAACGGCATCGCCGAAACCAAGATCTATTACGTCCACTTCGGCGGCGGAAACAAGGAAATCTGGGAGATGGACTACGACGGAGCCAACCAGCACGCCGTCACCCACCTAGGCTCCATTTCTTTATCCCCAAGAGTCTCTCCGGACAACTCCCGCCTCGCCTTCACCTCGCTCGACAAATCTGGCTTCCACGTCCGCATGTACTCTCTCCTGCTAGGCCGCATCGTCGCCTTCAACGCCGCCGCCGGCACCAGCGAGTCCCCCGCCTGGGCCCCCAGCGGAAACTCCATCGCCTACGCCGCATCCCCCGCCGGCGACTTCGACATCTTCCTCTCCGGTATCGACGGCGTCGGCGCCCACCGCATCACCCAGTTCCGCGGCCCGGACGTCTCCCCCGTCTTCAATCCACGCTCGGGCTCGCAGATCGCCTGGATCAGCGGACGCACAGGCCTCCCCCAGCTTTACCTCATGGAAAACGACGGCTCCGCCGTCCAGCGCATGACCGACGGAGGCTACGCATCCTCCCCCTCCTGGTCTCCCAACGGCCAGTTCCTCGCCTACGCCTGGAACCGCAAGTACGGTCCCGGAGCCCCCGGCGGACAGGACATCTACGTCATGGAGATCGCCACCCACAAATGGATCCAGCTCACCCACGACATCGGCCCCTGCGACTTCCCCTCCTGGTCCCCCGACGGCCGCCACATCGTCTTTGCCAACTCGCCCGGTCGCGACTCCCAGACCCGCCTCATGACCATGCTGGCTGATGGCACCGACCGCAAACCCCTCACCACTGCCGGAAACGACATGCCAAACTGGAGCTGGAAGTAGCACTTCGTCGCCCTAAAACACGCGAAGCGTCGAGCACCGTGCGAAGCACCGCCGGCCCGGCGTTAGGGCGCACTTGCCGTTGTCTTTCATCTGCCCTTTCAGAAAATTCCGTTCAAACGCGTCCACCGCAGGAGAAAATAACCTTATGATCATGTCCCGCTCCACCCTCCGCACCTTCCTCCTCCTCACCACCGCCTCCCTCGCCCTCACCATAGGCTGCCACAAGAAAGCCAGCGGCATTGATCCCAACGCCCTCGGACCCACCGACGCCGTGCCCGCCCCACCCGCGGCCCCCACCGCCACCCTCACCGCCGACCCCTCCGCCATCGACCTCGGCGGAACCGTCGTCCTCAACTGGCGCACCGCCAACGCCACCATCGTCACCATCGACGGCATCGGCCAGGTCAACGTCAACGGCACCCAGTCCGTCTCGCCCGCCAACTCCACCAACTTTCACCTCGTCGCCAAAGGCGATGGAGGCACCACCGAAGCCAACGTCCGCGTCACCGTCCGCACCGCCGCCCCACCAGCCGTCGGCTACACCGTTATGGACAACGCCAACGCAGACGCCACCTCCGACGCAGCCTTCCATGCCGCCGTCCAGGACGTCTTCTTCGGCTACGACTCCTTCGACGTCGACGCCTCCGGCCAGACCGCCGTAGCCCAGGCCGCCGCCTACCTCGTCCAGCACCCCAACCTCAAAATCCTCATCGGAGGCTACTGTGACGAGCGCGGCTCCGCCGAATACAACCTCGCCCTCGGCGAAAACCGGGCCAACTCCACCCGCACCGCCCTCATAGACGCCGGCGTCTCCGGAGCCCGCATCCGCACCGTAAGCTACGGCAAAGAAAAGCAGTTCTGCTCGGAAGCCACTGAAGCCTGCTACCAGCAAAACCGCCGCGCCCAGTTCACCATCGACCGATAACCCGGACAGTTGGGGAGAGCAAAACTCTCCCCAACTGCCTCCCCACGGTCTCACCACTGCCTCTCCACTGTCTTTGAAAGCCGAGCTCAAACACATGCTCAAACCCACACGACTCACCGCCGCTCTCCTCGTCGCCTCCTTCACCTCCGCCCCCGCCTTCGCGGTCAACAAGGACATGGTCCAGCTCCAGACCCAGGTTCAGCAGCTCCTCGACGCCGTCGCCCGCCTCCAGCAGTCCAACGACGAGCGCATGGGCGTCCTCAAAGACCTGGTCCAGCAAAACTCCGACTCCGTCAATCGCCTCTCCCTCAACATGGACGCCCTGCAAAAGGCCCTCGCCACCCAGTCCACCGCTCAGGGAGCCAAGTCCGACCAGGTCTCCGGCCAGGTCCAGGCCCTCAATGACTCACTCGACGAGATCAAGGCCCGCATGATCCGCCTCGAAAAAACCCTCAACGACGTCCAGAGCCAGCAGCAGTCCATCTCGGCCAGCATGCAAGGCGGTTCCACAGCCCCATCCACCAGCGTCCCCGCCGCCCCCGGCCAAACCGTCCCGCCCAGCTCCCTCCCACTGGCCACCAACGCCGGAGCCGGCCGTTCCGGAGCCCACGTAGCCGGCGACACCAACAATCCCGTCATCCCTGACTCCTCCGCCATCCCCGGCAACCGCCCAGCAGCCCCCATCTCCAACGCCGCACCCGTCACAGACCTCTACCGCACCGCCTACACCGATTACATGGCTGCCCGCTACCCCATCGCCACCTCCGAGTTCCAGGACATCATCAAGGCCTATCCCAACGACACCCTCACCGGTAACGCCTACTACTACCTCGGCGAGATCGACTACCGCGCCGCCAAGTACGCTGCCGCCGAAAAGGACTACGATAAAGTCCTCGAGCAGTTCCCCGACAACAACAAGATCCCCGCCGCCCACCTCCACAAAGGCCAGGCCCTCATCGAGCTCAAGCAAACCGACGCCGGCGTTCGCGAGCTCCGCACCCTCATCCAGCGTTTCCCCACATCTCCTGAAGCCACCCAGGCCCGCGCCAAACTCAACGTCCTGGGCGTTCCCGTAAAACCTCGCGCGTAGCAAGTCTCTACTGCCTCTCCACCGCCCATCACGGCCCTCATACTGCCGCCTCATTGCTCCAAACCGTCCCCTACCCATGCACACTTCTTAGTGCATCCCAATCCCCAAGTCCAAACCTAAAGTCTCTCGTTCGAAGACTTTGCACAATTCACCCACGGGGGAGGGTCAGCTCTTCATCTCGCTCATCTCCCCCTCCAGAATCAACTGCTCCTCCCGATTTAAAGCCAGCAACGGCAGTCTCGGCCGACCGCCAAAGTACCCGTTCAAATCGCACCCATACTTGCTCCAGCTCACGCCCTGAACCCCCTCCATCCGCTCCGCCGCCGCCCGAACCCGCACCTGCTTCTCCTCCGCTAACCCCTCATCCCCATCCTTCCAGGCCTGCCAGACCTCGCAGCAGCTCTGCGGACTAGCCGCACCCAACCGTGGCACAGCCCCGCTCGCACCCAATCCCCAAGCCCCCAGCATCTCGGTCGTCCGCCCGCTCAGCACCTGGAACCCCACCGTCTTCACCCGCGTCTTCATCCCCATCCCCGGCGAAAGCACCGCCGTCCCTCCCAGCATCTGTCCCGCCCCAGCAGCCGCCCGAGCCATCCGCCCCGTCACCGCCGCAAACACCGGCGTCACCGTCACCTCCCGCTTCACCCCCGCAGTCCGAGCCCTTACCTCCGCCACATTCCCCCGCGCCCCCTCATCCACCACGCCGAGCACCCCCGGATGTCCCGCCAGCTCCACCATCACGTCCACGGACAACTCTCGCCCCGCCTCACTCACCAGCACCACCGGCAGCGGAGCCCGATCCGCCACCGCCTGGAAGTACGTGATCGTCTCCAGCCGCATCCTGGCATCCTCCGCAAACACCGGGCCCCGCACGCAGACCGCGTCATACCCCACAGCCCCCGCCGCCTCCGCCAGCGCCAGCGTAGCCGCCACACTCTCCCGCCCCACCCCTGCCACCATCACCTTCTCGCGCGCCGCTCCCGCAATCGCCGTCCCCAGCACCTCACACGCCTCGGTATCGGTCAACCCCTCTGCCTCGCCGCCAGCCCCCAGCACAAACAGCCCCCCGGCCGGCGTCCGCGAGTAACGATCCACATTATGTTCCAGCTTCTTCAAAAACAAACGTCCATCCGCGCGAAACGGAGTCGTCAACGGCAGAAAGATTCCTTCAAGCAGCATCTTCCCATTCTAAGAGCCCAATCGGCTCCTTGTTGCTCCCAACGCCACATTCGCGAAACAGCACCTGCCCAAATACGCTCACATATCGTATAAACATCCCATGGCAGAAGAGTTCGAACTCACCCAAGGCAAATCCCCCGGCGATCTCGGCCGTGAGGCGCTCTGGTTCCTCATCCACACCCTCGCCGCCGTCGCCCTGCTCGCCCTCATGGTCTTTGCCGTCTCCCTCACCCGGCCGGACGTCGACGCCTCCGGTCCCAAGGTCATCGGCACCATCCTCGCCTTCCTCATCCCCATGATTGGCGGCTTCATCATTGCCAAGAGCCGTCCGGACCCCGTCGCCCGCTTCATCTGGATCTCCGGATGCATCTTCTTCGCGCTCGCCTGCGTCTGGGTCATCGACCTCCCCACCGGCAACGGTCTCTGCGAGAAGTGCGGAGCCATCGAGAAGCTTACCCGCACCTTCTTCGACGTAAGTCACGGCTCCGGCCTTATGGGTGGCGACGGCCTCTTGGTAGGCGCATGGATCCCATTGAGCATGATCGGCTACGCAGTTGGAGCAAGATTCGGCCTGGACGACTAAGTGCTTCGCACGGCTCTCGGCTATCGCGCGGTCCTCCCGTTGGTCGGCACAGCAGATCGTGTCGAGCAGCGCTCGAACCACGCGAAGCCCAACACAAGTCACCAAGTGACCGCCGCCCGCGCAGGGTGCCCGTCCGGCAGGACAGTCTTTATCAAGCGAAAAGCAGCACCAGCGTCATGATCGTAGCCGCATGCAGCAGAATGTGTGGCGTATTAGGCACAATCCCGTGCCGCACCGGCAGAAACGTGTGTGTCCTCCCGAACATCCTGCCATACCGCGCCACCCGCTCCGCATCGCCGCCAAACAGATACGGAAGCCACCAGGCCCGCAACTGTCCCAGCAGCAGCAGTCCATAGCTGATCTTCAGCCAGGAACTCAGCCAGCCGGGATACCCGTGTCCAAATGCAACAAAGCTGCTTACTAAGCCGATCGTGTACGGAACACTCTGCACCAGCGTGACCACCGCAAGCCGCGGCCTGGAGTCTTCGCGCCGCACCGCCGCCACATCGTTCAGCCTTCCGAGTGGAAACCAGTCATGCGTCCAGAGAAACACCACCTGGAAGCTCTGAAGGGCCAGCAAGCACAGCTCTCGCATGGCCACATTCTAAGCGAAACGTCAATTTAGGCAACGCCACGGGAGCTAAGCCACAACCTTCTCCCGCGCCGCATGAAGCGTCTGCAACGCCACCACGCTCAGCGTCCCCTCCTGCAAAGCCGCAATCCCCTCAGCCGCCGCCCGAGCCGCCGCCAGCGTAGTAATCGTGGGAATCCGCGCCAACACCGCCGCCCGCCGGATCGCCTTCTCATCGAAGAACGTATCCTGCCCCCTCGGCGTATTGATAATCATCTGAATCCGATCCCCCTTGATCAGATCCACCACATTCGGACGCCCTTCCTTCACCTTGTAAACCCGCTCCGGCTGCAGCCCGGCCGACTCCAACACCGCCGCCGTCCCATGCGTAGCCACCACATGGAATCCCATCTCGGTGAACTGCCGCGCCAGCGACACCAGCCCGTCCTTATCGTGATCGTTGACACTCAAAAACACTGTCCCTGAGGTAGGCAGCACCTGCCCCGCGGCAATCTGCGCCTTGGCAAACGCCTCGCCAAAGTTATCCGCCACCCCCATCACCTCGCCAGTCGACTTCATCTCCGGCCCAAGCACCGTATCCACTCCCGGGAACTTGCCCCAGGGAAACACAGGCGACTTCACAAAGAAGTGCGACCCCGTCCCTAAATCTTGTCCTGAGGCCACAACCTCCGGCAGCAACTCCCTCAGCTTCCGCCCCACCATAATCCGCGAAGCAATCTTCGCCAGCGGCACCCCAGTAGCCTTCGATACATAAGGCACCGTCCGCGACGCGCGGGGATTGACCTCAATCACGTAGACCTTCCCCCGCTGAATTGCAAACTGAATATTCACCAGTCCACGCACACTCAAAGCCGTCGCCAGCGCCCGCGTGTACGTGCGAATCGTACCTTTTACCTCAGCCGTCAGGTCCACCGAAGGCAATACACAAGAAGAGTCGCCCGAGTGCACCCCAGCCTCTTCGATATGCTCCATGATCCCCGCAATGACAACATCATCCCCATCGCAAAGCGCGTCGACATCGCACTCCGTCGCATCCTCCAGGAAGTGATCGATCAGCACCGGCCGCTCCTGCGAGTACTCGATTGCCGTGCTCATATACTTCAGCACCGCCTCATCGTCATACGCAATCACCATCGCCCGCCCGCCCAGCACATAGCTAGGCCGCACCAGCACCGGGTACCCGACCTTGTTCGCCCCCGCGACAGCCTCTTCGACACTCGTAGCCAGCACACCTTTCGGCTGCGGAATCCCAAGCTCCTCAATCAGCTTTCCAAACCGCTTCCGATCCTCCGCCAAATCGATCGACTCCGGCGAAGTCCCAATAATCGGCACACCCGCCTTCTTCAGAGGCAGAGAAAGATTGAGCGGAGTCTGGCCGCCGAACTGCACGATCATCCCGATCTCCGCACCGGACGCAGCCTCGTGCTCATACACACCCAGCACGTCTTCCAAAGTCAAAGGCTCGAAGTACAACCGATCCGAAGTGTCATAGTCGGTCGACACCGTCTCCGGATTGCAGTTCACCATGATCGTCTCGTAGCCATCCTCACGCAGCGCAAACGCCGCATGGCAGCAGCAGTAATCGAACTCGATCCCCTGCCCAATCCGGTTCGGCCCCGACCCCAGAATCAGAATCTTCTTCTTCGCAGTCGGTGCCGCCTCATCCTCCTCGTCATAGCAGCTATACAGATACGGCGTAAAGCTCTCAAACTCTCCCGCACACGTATCCACCATCTTGTACACCGGCATCACGTTCAGCTTCTTCCGAAGCGCCCGAAGCTCAGACACCGTGCATCCCCATCCGCTCGCCAGCCGCTCGTCCGAGATCCCCATCCGCTTCGCTGTCCGCAACTGTTCCGCCGTCACAGACTCCATCGCCACCGCACCAACCGCCGCAATCTCATCCGTAATCTGCTTCATCTGGTGCAGGAACCAGGGATCCATCCCCGTCATGCGCGACACCTCCCGCACGCTCATCCCTTGCTCAAACGCATACCGCACATAGCTCAGGCGCTCCGGATGCGCCGTAACCAGCCGCTGCGTCAGCCGCCTCGGCTCGATGTCATCCGCCGTAGCCTTCTTCCCCGTCTCGAGCGACCGCACCGCCTTCATCATCGCTTCCTTGAAGGTCCGCCCGATCGCCATCACCTCGCCCACAGACTTCATCTGCGGTCCCAAATTCTCATCCGCCCCGGCAAACTTCTCAAACTGCCACTTCGGGATCTTCACCACCACGTAATCGATCGTCGGCTCAAAGCAGGCCGGCGTCGCCTTCGTAATATCGTTCTGCAACTCATCTAAGGTGTAGCCGACGGCAAGCCGAGCCGCAATCTTCGCGATCGGAAATCCCGTCGCCTTCGAAGCCAGCGCAGAAGACCGAGAAACCCGCGGATTCATCTCGATCACCGTCATCCGCCCATTCTGCGGATTCACCGCAAACTGAACGTTACTCCCTCCCGTCTCCACCCCAATCTCCCGAATGCACGCAATCGCCGCATCCCGCATCCTCTGGTACTCGCGGTCGGTCAGCGTCTGCGCCGGAGCCACCGTAATCGAGTCCCCCGTATGCACCCCCATCGGATCGAAGTTCTCAATTGAGCAGATGATGAGGACGTTGTCCTTCAGATCCCGCACCACCTCCAGCTCATACTCCTTCCATCCCAGTACGCTCTCTTCAATCAAGCACTCACCCACCGGCGAAAGATCGATCCCGCGCGAAAGAATCTCCGTCATCTCCTCGCGGTTGTAAGCAATCCCTCCGCCCGAACCGCCCAGTGTAAAGCTAGGCCGAATCACCGCCGGAAACCCGATCTTCGCCGCAAAAGCCAGCCCATCCGACACATTGTTCACCAGCTGCGACCGCGGCATATCCAGCCCGATCTTCGTCATCGCATCCTTGAACAGCAGCCGATCCTCCGCCTTCTTGATCGCCTCCAGCTTCGCCCCAATCAACTCCACGCCAAACTTCTCCAGCACTCCAGAATCCGCCAGATCGACAGCCAGATTCAAAGCCGTCTGCCCTCCCACCGTAGGCAGCACCGCAAACACACCCTTCTCTCCTGACTCAGCCAGCATCGCCGATTCAACCCGCAAGATCTCTTCAACATAAGCCGCCGTCAAAGGCTCGATATACGTCCGATCCGCCACCTCCGGATCGGTCATGATGGACGCCGGGTTCGAATTCACCAGCACCACCTCATACCCCTCGGCCTTCAAAGCCTTACAAGCCTGCGTCCCCGAGTAATCGAACTCAGCCGACTGCCCAATCACAATCGGCCCGGAGCCGATCACCAGAATCTTAGCAATATCATTCCTACGCGGCATCTCACCATCTTCCCTTAGTTCGATAAAGTCCTGGAAAGCTCAACTAGCTACCATCGGACCTCGTTTTCTATAAATTTCCCGGCGGTGACCTACCTCAATCACTAAGATCAACAAGAGTTCGCCCTGCATCCTGCACACCACGCGAATCACCAACGCGGTAACCAATCTCATTCTCATACTCGCCTGTGAGCCGTTTCGCCAGCACCCGTGGCTCTCCATGTTGGCTCACGCGATCTCGCATGAAGGAACGAATGCGCTCCGCGATCTCCGGGGAGAGCTTACTAAGCTGTTTTTCTGCTTGCTTCGTATATTGAATCGTCCAGGGCAACGGGCGTAACTCCTTCCGTCAGGAAATGCTCCAGCCCGTCTTCCTTCAACGCTACATAAGCCATGACACCATCCTCGATATCTTCAACGTAGGTGAACAAAGCTTCTGGACGAACTCCCCAATCTCTTTACCCTGCTTTTGCGCGGTATCATGGAGACGCTGTTTCAACTCCTCACTCATGACGATTTCCATCGTTGTCCATGCCATTAGCTCTTCCTCCACTCTTCCATCATCTTCCGGAAATCCTTAAACAGATAATGCGAGTCATGCGGCCCCGGACTAGCCTCCGGGTGATACTGCACGCTGAACATCGGATCCGTCTTATGCTTCAACCCCGCCAGCGTCTGGTCATTCAGGTTCGTATGCGTTCTTTCAACATCCCCCGGCAACGACTCCGGATCCACGTTGTAGTTATGATTCTGCGCCGTAATCTCCACCTTCCCCGTCTGGTGGTTCAGAATCGGATGATTCCCGCCGTGATGCCCAAACTTCAGCTTGTACGTCTTGCCCCCAAGCGCCAGTCCAAAAATTTGATGCCCCAGGCATATCCCAAAGAGAGGAGCCTTGCCCTGCAACTCCTGTACATTCGCAATCGCATAGTCCAAAGGCTCCGGATCCCCGGGCCCATTTGAAAAGAAAATCCCATCCGGACTCATCGCCAGCACATCCGCAGCCGGAGTCGTCGCCGGCACCACCGTCACCCGGCAGCCCTCCCGCGTCAGCATCCGCAGAATGTTCTCCTTGATCCCAAAGTCATAGGCCACCACATGCATCGTCTCATCGGTAGACGAGGCCCCAAGCAGCATATCCCCCGTCTGATTCTTAGGTTCGCTCGAAGACCATTCATAGATCCCCTTCGTGCTCACCACCGAAGCCAGATCCGTCCCATCCATCTTCTTGATCGCCCGGGCCTTCGCCACCAGCGCCGCCTCGTCCAGCGTTTCGCCGCTGGCAATCACGCCACGCATCACGCCATTCGCCCGCAGGTGCCGCACCACCGCCCGCGTATCCACCTCCGCAATCACCGGAATCCCATTCCGCTCCAGGTACTCGTCCGCCACCTCACTCGACCGCCAGTTCGAGCTCATCGGGGAGAACTCCCGCACCACCAGCCCCTCGATCATCGGCCGCGCACTCTCCGCATCCGCCGGAGTCGTCCCGTAGTTGCCAATATGAGGATTCGTCAAAACCACAATCTGCCCCGCATACGAGGGATCCGTAAAGATCTCCTGGTAGCCGGTCAGCGATGTATTGAAAACCACCTCGCCCGAGCACTCCGCCTGCGCTCCAAAACCCTTGCCGCGAAAGATGCGCCCATCCTCAAGCGCCAGAATTGCCTGCATCACCCCTCCTGCACAAACCAGTGATTCATCTTTTCAGGAGGAATCACTTGATTCTATCAGCCGCCGCCCGCACCTCACCCACCGCAAGACAAAGAAAAGCCCGGCACAAAGCCGGGCTTCTCCGCAACCACCACACCGTCCTAGCGGTGGTGATGATAGTGATGGTGATGATGATGACGACCCGCAGCCTGCGCCGGAACCACAGCGCCGGCCAGAACAACCAGCCCAAGCAGGGCGAACATTACATTACGAAGCTTCATGGCAAAATCCTCTTGGTGATCCCCACCGGTCGATCTTCCGCCGGTCTGACCATGCCAAGGATCATACGCTGCGCGAACATCCGGCGAACCAAAATCATTTCCACAGCAGAACCCCCGCCGCTACTCCAGATCCACCATCACCGCATCCCCCTCCACCTTCACCCCAAACACATCCACCCGTTCCTTCTCCGGATACTCCGCCACCCCGGTGTGCAAATCAAAAGCCCAGGAGTGCCACGGACAAACCACCGCGTTCCCCTCAATCCAACCCTCCCCCAACGGCCCCCGCCGATGCGGACACCAGTTATCGAGCGCCGACAACTCCCCATCCAACCGAGCCAGGCAAACTGCCACCCCATCCACCTCCGCCGACATCACCTTCCCTTCCGCCGGAGCCTCTGCCACATCGCACAACCGAACCCACTTCGCCATCCAACACCTCTCTTCCAGCTTATCTGCCAATGCGCCCTACGCGGGCAGCAGTCCCTTCATGACACGTTTTGGGCGTCGCATGGTCCGAGCGTTGCTCGGCATGAATGTCTGTGCCGAGCAACGCTCAGGCTGCGCGAAGCAATGACACGTCACGAAGTGACCGCCCCGCGCGCAGCGGGCCCGTCCGGCAGGACACTCTTTGGTGCTACGCTTCGAACAGCAATGCCCCGCGAGATCATCAACCCCCTCTGGCTCCTCAAAGCCGCCGCCCTGACCATCGCCGCCGCCGTCCTCTGCGCCTACCTCACCCTCTGCCTCCTCCTCTATCAAGGCCAGTGGCAGCTCCTCCTTCACCCAGACCCCAACCCGACCCTCACCACCACCCTCCCCGCCCAGCTCCTTCGATTCGGCGCGGCAGAAACCGGCCAACCCAGCCTGGCAGGCCTCTGGCTACCCGCCCAAACCTTGAGCCAGTCCTTCTCCGGCCCCCTCCCCACCATCCTCTACCTTCCCGACGGAAACGGTCGCCTCGCCGACGACCTCCCCACCCTCGTCCAGCTCCACCAGCTCCCCGTCAACGTCTTCGCCTTCGACTATCGCGGCTTCGGCGCATCCGACCCCACCCCACACCCCACCCAGCTCCGCATGCAGCAGGACGCGCAAACCGCCCTCGACTACCTCACCCAAACCCGCCACATCCCTGCCAAAACCATCATTCCCTACGGCACAGGCCTGGGCGCAGCCCTCGGCGCTCAACTAGCCGCCCAGCACCCAGAGCTCCCCGCCCTCATCCTCGAATCCCCCATCCCTGACCCCTATCAACTCGCCGCCCACGACCCCCGTGCCTCCTTCGTTCCCCTCCATCTCCTCTTCCACGAGCGTTTCGACCTCGCCCCCACCCTCGCCACCCTGAAAACCCCCAAACTCCTCCTCACCACAGGCCCCAGCCACACCACCCCAAAGCCCTTCGACTCGGAACTCACTCAACTCTTCCACTCCGCGCAAACCCCAAGCTTCACCGCCCACCTAACCCCCTGGAACCCCGCCAACCCCGAGTCCGCTCCCGGCCCCACAGCAGCCTACCGCCAAACCGTGCTCCGCTTCCTCAACGAATACCTTCCAACATCCTCTCAGGACCTCCACCCATGATCCGCCGCCTCAGCCGTCTCCAACCCTGGGCCGTCTGCCTCCTCCGCCTCGTCCTCGGCATCGCCATGACCTTCCACGGCTACCAGAAACTCATGCCGACAGGCTTCCACACCGCCCACCCCCTCGCCGGAGCCGACCGCTTCGCCCAGTACATCGTCACCCTCGGCCTTCCACGCTGGCTGGGCTACGTCTCGGTCGCAACCGAGTTCCTCGGCGGCATCCTCCTCATCCTCGGCCTCCTCACCCGCTTCGCCGCCCTCATGGTCGCCGGCAACATGGCCGTTGCCATCGCCCTCGTCACCCTCCACAAAGGCTACCCCGGCTCCGAATACGCCCTTTCCCTCCTTGCCATGGCCCTCCTCCTCGTCACCACAGGCTCCGGCTCCCTCGCCATCGACCGCCGTCAAGGCATCGCATGAGCGCTCTAACACATTCGATATCGTCCTTACCCCCTGCGTGTCAGTCTTCCACCTAACGGACCGGGCCTCCATGTTCGATACTCTGGTTATGAATATCGTGAATGGGCCCGTCAAAAAACCGGTACTCGTAGAAAAATGCAACGCCTGCAAGGAAGGCACCACGCCGCCCTTCCCTTTGACCATGGCCTTTCAGCCCATCGTCGACGTTTTGGAATCGCGCATCTTTGCCTATGAGGCCCTCGTTCGCGGCCCAAACAACGAGTCTGCCGGCTCCGTCCTCGCCCAGGTCACTCCGGAAAACCGCTACGCCTTCGATCAAAGCTGCCGCGTCGCCGCCATTACCCTCGCCTCGCGCCTCCGCCTCCAGGACACCGAAGCAAAGCTCTCGATCAACTTCATGCCGGGAGCCGTCTATAGTCCCGCCGCCTGCATCCGCCTCACCCTCGAGACCGCCCGGCGGCAAAACTTCCCACTCCACCAGCTCATCTTTGAAATCACCGAGGTCGAAGAGGTCGCCGACCGGGCCCACCTCAGTAACATTGCCCACGAGTACCGCCGTCACGGCTTCAGCCTCGCCCTCGACGACTTCGGTGCCGGATACTCCGGCCTCAACCTCCTCGCCGACCTCAGCCCCGAGATCCTCAAGCTCGACATGGACCTCACCCGCAACCTCCACGAGCGTCCCAAGGCTCTACTGATAATTCAATCCATGGTTCAACTCGCCCAGCAACTCGGCATAGCCCTCGTCGCTGAAGGCGTTGAGACCATTGAAGAGTTCCGCGCTCTCCGCACCTGCGGCGTACGCTTCATGCAGGGTTACCTCCTCGCTCGGCCTGCCTTTGAAGCCCTTCCGTCCTTTACCTTGCCCTCAACCTCCGAGATACAAAACCAGCAACGTCTCGCTCCGAGTCTTGTCTCGACTCCCCCGCTCCTCCGTCATGGCTCCTGAACGTCTGCATCTCGCCCTACCGCCGCGGGTCCCTTGTTCGGGACCCGTAATCGTTTAAGAATCGACCAAGGGAGCGCTTAAGAAGTGAAGGCGCCCGGTGTTCAGGGCGCCTTACGTAAAGGTAGGGAGTGGTGTTGCGGATAGGGGAAGCCCAGACCGAGGGAACTGAAAGTCGGGCACTTGCTTGCTACAGTGAATAAGACGCAGCATACAGAAAATAGTTGTCCTAAAAAATAACACTTTCAGGTCAGGCTGATCTTCTTAATGGGTTATGCCAGAACAACCGCAAATCCCATTGCTGCAGTCACTTCGCGCATTCCTGCGAAGTTCGACGGCGCAACTCTACACAACCTTTCATAGGTTGCGCAACCCTCCACGAACATCTTTCCACAACATCAATATCCACTAAACCATATTCAGAAATGTTCCCGGATCGACCGCCGTACCCGGAAAAACAGCCGCCAGGTTCCGCGCGCCAAGCGTCTTGTAAGCCGCCTCACCCAGCACCTGCCGAAAGTCCGTCGTCACCATCAGATCCCGCCCTTCGTTCAGCTGCCCATCCCCCAGCCCCGGCCACTTCCCGTAGACCTTGCCACCCTTCACCGTCCCACCCAGCACAAACATCACGTTCGCATGCCCATGATCCGTCCCGCCCGTCCCATTCTGCCGAGCCGTCCGTCCAAACTCACTCATCGTCACCAGCGTGATTGACTCCGCCTGATCCCCCATATCCCGCCAGAAAGCCGCGATCCCACTTGAAAACTCGGCCAGCCGATTCGCCAACTGCCCCGTCGCCGCCCCTTGGTTCTGGTGCGTATCCCACCCGCCGATATCGGAAAATGCTGCCTCGACCCCCAGGTTCGCCTTCAAAAGCTGCGCAATCTGCTTCAAGCTGTTCCCAAACGGCGTCTTCGGATACTCCACACCAGCCGCAGGCTGATAATGCGCCGGATCGGCCGCCTTCAACATCTTCACCGCCTCGAACGTCTCCTGCCCCGTCCCATGCAGCACCGCATCCGAGCTTTGGTCGTACATCGCCTGAAACGCATTGCTGATCGCCGAGGTCTGCGGCCCTTTGCCCCCTACGGAAAAGTCCGCCAGATTGCTCACCGCAATCGCCGGCAGCTTCCCCTGCAGCGTCCGCGGCACCTGCGACCCAAGCGCCACCGCCCGGAACGCGCTCGGCTTCCCGCCCGGCCCGTTTGGAGCCGGCCCCGCCGCAAGCGCCCGGTTCAACCATCCATCCTGCGTCGCCTTTACCCCGGGCGTCCCGCTCTCCATATAGTCCTGCGCGTCAAAGTGAGACCGCGTCGTATCCGGCGACCCCGCCGCATGCACCACAGCCAGGTGCCCATCCTTGAACAACGGCTGAAACGCCTTCATCGCCGGATGCAACCCAAACTGCCCATCCAAATCCAGCACATCCTTCTGCTGGATCGCAATCGAGGGCCGCATCGTGTAGTAATTCTTCTCCTGGTAAGGCACCACGATGTTCAGTCCATCCGCCGCCCCCCGCTGAAACAGCACGACCAGCTTCTTGCCGCTGGCCGCCGCCGTCGTCTGCTCCGCCAGCACACTGCGCATCAGAAAACTGGGAATGACGCTCGTCCCCACCAGAGCCAGCGCCCCATTCTTCAAGAACCCACGCCGCGTAGGCCCCCCGGCAAGACCACGCCGAGCCATATCCCGCCCCCGCATGTCACATCCCCAATCGCTGCGGTCCACCATTTCCTTGCCAAAGTTTGCCATCGGAGCACCTCGAAAAGACTTCTACCCAGTCAAACTCCACTTCTGCCAACAAGTTGCCGATCCCCTGTTGGATACAGCATTACTTTGGAGTCAGCTGCACCGTCGTCGCCGGCTTGCGGAAGTTCGCCGGAAACACCTTGTAGATCTGCGGCGTAATCCGGCTCACCGGCCCCACCGCAACCGCACCAGCCGCAACCGGCGGCGGAGCCCCCCCACTCGCCACTGCCGTACGCGAAAGCGGAAGCGGCACATAGTTACCGCCAGCCGTTACCGTCAACGCCGCAGACCGGTAAAACGCATACCCGCTCGCAACAATATCCACCGTCACACTCTGCGTCCCCAAAGCCGTCCCAGCCAGCACAAACGAGTACCGCCCCTCGTTGTCCGTCTTTACACTCGCCAGCGTCGTTCCGGACGCCGCGGTCACCTGCGCATCCACAATCGGCGCGCTTGTCGCCCCATCCGACACCACACCCGTCAACCCAATCGGAGAATATGTCGGAGCCACCACCGGCTCCGTAAAGTGACGCACCAGCACCGCACCCAGCACCGTGATCAGAACCGCACTCACAATGCCCCCCACCCACGTCACAAACTTCGATAACCCACCGCCCCGTTCTTCCGCCACGCTCACCTCCGTTAATGGAGATAAGCATACCGCCGCCGGACGACTTTATCTCCGTTGAAACTCCGGACTTCCCAGCAGCAACCCAGCCATCACCGAAGCCTGCGGATCCTCCGGGCTCGCCGCAGCTGCGATCCCTTCCGCACCCTTCGCATACCGCCCATTCTTTCCCCCACCCTTCAGATCGAACTCCGCCGCCGCCTGTGCCGCCACCTGTTCCGGCCCGGCCCCATTCCCCGCCTGCCCCAGCACCGTAGCCCGCGTCCTCTCACTCACCGGAACCCCCAGCAAAGCCGTCTCGAGCTTCTTCTCTTTCGCAATCCGCTCATCCCCGTCATACGCAACAGCCTTCACGCCGCCATCCCCCAGCACCGAACCCCAATCTGTCCTGATCCCCGGCAACCGTCCTCCCGCCAGAACCAGTGCAAAGTTCATCCGGCTCACCAGCGCCCCCGTACTCACCCACTCATCCTGTTTCCAGCTATACCCCTGCGGCGTCTGCATCCCGTAAACCGGCATCCCCAGCTTGTCTAAAGCCTGCACCAGCGCGATCGGGTTCTTCACCTCCGCCCCACTCGCCCGCACAGCCGAAATCACAAACTCCTCCGGCGTCTTCACCTTCGCCCGCTCCACACTCGTCGACCAGAACTCCGGCGACCGCCACATCGTCCGCAGAACGGCCTTCATATCTCCGCCCGAGCTCAAAAAAACAGCGCTCATCCGGTCCACCAGCGCCGCGGGGGGCGCATCGCTCACAAACCGGACCGCCAGCTTCTCGCAGACGAAGTGCGCGGTCGCCGGGCTCGTAGCCAGCATATGCAGCACCGTCAGACCCTCCCGCTGCCCACCCTCCGGAATGACCTTCCCCAGCACCGTCTTCGACCCCGGCTCATGCCTCCGCTCATCGAAGACGAACCCTCCCCCCTGCAACGGCTTATCCACCGTCCACCCGGTAAACACCTTCGCCACATTCGTCACATCCGCCTGCGTATACCCGCCATTCACTCCGAGCGTATGCAGCTCCATCAACTCCCGCCCATAGTTCTCGTTCAAACCCGCGCTTGCAGCTTTGGCGAGAGGCCCGTTCGGCCGCATCTCCTTCAAGCGCTTCACCCGATCCGCCGCCTGCGAATCTGCACCGATACTCCGCGCATTGTCCAGATACTCCAGCATCGCCGGGCTCTCCGCCGTCGCCACCAGCAAATCCTCAAATCTGCCCAAAGCCCGTGGCCGAACCGTCTCCCGTTCGTAGCTCGAAAGCAGGTAAGGCGCCTGCTGGCTCTTGCGCACGTACACGTTGAAGTGGTTCAGCCAGAAGTCGGTCATCACCGCCTCCAGCTGCCGCTCGCTATACACATCCCTAAGCACCCTTGTCTCCATTGCCTCGGCCGCCACCATCCGGATCGCCCCCGGCAGCGCCGTCAACGTCTCCCGTTCGACAGGTGTCATCCCCGCCACCAGCTCCTGCACCTCCCGCGGCTTCAAACTCTGTCGAAACCCAACCAGCTCCCCCGGCGGCATCGCCAGCACGGCGCGATAACGCTCTTCCGGCCCCTGACCCAAAATCTCCTTGACCTGCTCGGCTGAGAACGTCCCCTTACCCGCCCCGGCAACGCCCCCATCCGGAGCAATCTCGCTCGCAGCTAAGGGCTTGGCAGTCTCCATCCCATCCGCACCCTCATTCAGCGCAGCAAACCCCGCATCCACGGGCCGCCTCCGCGCACCCTTCGCAGCCGGGGCGGCATCAGCAGTCCCCGTCCCAGCCATCATCCCCCGCGTCCGCCCCATCCCTACCCGCAGCCTTAGCCGCCGCGTCCCCCGCCGCCTTCTTCTCCTTCTGCATCTTGTAAAACGCAATCTCATCCACCGCAATCGCCCGCGCCGCAGGATCGCTCGGCAATCCAACCCGCCCCGTCTCCATCGCCCGTATGGCTCCCGGCCCCGGATACCGCGCCTCCAGCTCCGCAATCGACATCCGCGCCGCCGGGTACTCGCTCAACCGGGCCTCCAGCCCCGAATCATCGATCGCCGCCGGACTCAACTGCTGTTCAAACCATCGATCAAGCCCCACCTTTTCCACAGCCGCCACGTCCCCCGGCCTTGGCCCAAACGTCAACCGATTCAACGCATGCTCCACCCGCGCCCGTCCCTCCATCTGCCCCACCCGCACCAGCGGAGCCGGTCCGTCCGCCGCCAGAACCGGCTGCCCCGCCATCATCCCGCAAAGCACCGCCGACAACCCCGCCCGAAAAATCGCCATAACCGCCCTCCGCCCACAGTCAAGTAAACCCCGCGCACCAAAGTAGTTGCGACGCCAAATTCGTCCCTCATCCATGCACACTTCCTGGTGCAATCGCCTTCCATTCCCAAATGAAGTCCGAACCTAACCCTAATCCATTGAATACTTTGCATTCTTTGGTGGGGAGGGGGGACAAATTCGTGCGAACTCCGTTGCTGCATCGCATGGAAGCCTTGTTATATTCCTTATTCCATGCGCGAACAACGAGAGCACCTCTTTCGCACCCTCTTCTTCAACACTCCCCTCTGGGATCTCCGCCAGGCCCGACGAGACCGCCTCCAGCTAGCCCAGACCAGCAAGCCGTCGCCGACTGGGAGACCGAAGGCCGTCCCGTCCCGCCGCCCGATCTCGTCAAGCGCACCACCCTCGCCGACTTCGCCGCCGCCTTCCGCCTCGACACCCTCATCGAGACCGGCACCTTCCTCGGCGGCACCATCCACGCCCTCAAAGACCGCTTCCCGCGCCCTCTACACCATCGAGCTCAGCCCCGAGCTCGCCGCCCTCGCCCGCCGCCGCTTCCGCAAAGCCCCCACATCCACATCCTCAACGGCGACTCCGGCCAGCTCCTCGCCAGCCTGCTCCAGACCATCACCGTCCCCTGCCTCTTCTGGCTCGACGGCCATTACTCCGGCGGCGTCACCGCCCAGGCCGCCCTCGATACCCCAATCCTGGCAGAGCTCCAGACCATCCTCGACCACCCCGTCAAAACCCACGTCATCCTGATCGACGACGCCCGTCTCTTCAACGGCACAGCCGACTACCCCACGCTGGACCAGTACGTGCCCTCTTTACCCAGCATCGCCCCGACTACGTCGTAACCGTGCACCACGACAGCATCCGAGCCCACCCATCCGAACAGGTTCCCCTAACCTACTAGTCAGCGGACCCCGTGCCGACCAACGGGAGGACTACGCGAAGCCCAAGACAGCACGAAGTGCCGTACTCACCGCCCGCCGCGTAGGCGGCCCGTCCGGCAGGACACGCGCTTTTAGTAAGCAGCCTGCTCCTTCATAGCCCGATAAAGATCCTCTGGCTGCGGCAGAATCGCGTCCTCCAAAACCGGCTGATACGCCACAAATGTATCCATCGCCGCCACCCGCCGAACTGGTGCATCCAGGCTATCATGGAACAACTCCTCGCCGATTCGAGCCGCGATCTCCGCCCCATATCCCCAGCTCTTCATGTCCTCATGCGCCACAATCACCCGGCTCGTCTTCCGCACGGAGGTAGCGATCGCCTCCCAGTCATACGGCGCCAGAGACTGCGTAGGTCGATCAACTCCACCGATCCACCCCAGTCTCCCGATCGCAGCTTCACCGCCGCCTGCAGCGCCCGGGGCACCACCGCCCCATACGTCACCACGGTTAGATCCTTACCCTGCCTTGAACAATCTTCGCCTTCCCAAATGGAATCGCATACTCCGGCCCCGGACACACAGCCCGCCCAAAGCGTCTCCCGGTACAGCCGCTTATGCTCCAGAAACAAAACCGGATCGTCGCACCGGATCGCCGTCCGCAGCAGCCCTATCGCATCCAGCGCATTGGAGGGCATAACGATCCGCACCCCCGGCGTATGCGTAAAGATCGACTCCCGCCGACTTTGCGAGTGGTAAATCGAGCCACCAGTTAGATATCCGCCGATCGGTACCCCGCATCACCAGCGGGCAGCTAAAGTCCCCGTTCGACCTCCACCGCAATCACAGATAAGCTCGTTTCGCATCTGATGCATAGCTGGCCATATGTAATCAAAGAATTGAATCTCCACCACCGGCTTCAGCCCGCGAACTGCCATCCCAATCGCCCGGCCCACGTAATATTTGCCTCCGCCAGCGGCGAGTTCCACACCCGGTCACTCCCCAAACTCCGTCTGCAACCCGGATGCGTCAGCTTGAAGACCCCACCCTTCCCCTTCACCCTTCGGGTCAGACGATCGCCTCAATCCCGAGTCGCATCCGCCACATCTTCGCCGAAACACCACGATCCGTTCATCCCGCCGCATCTCGTCTTTCAGGCACACATTGATCAAATCCGCCATCGTCCGCTCCAGAAGCATCTGAAGTCGCAACCGCTGGCTCTGTCGCAAATCGCGCGTCATCCTGGCAGCTCAGATCATCCGAGTACTGATGCTTCAGAATGTTCGCACTGACCTCGGGCAGTTTCGCGGTCACGGCCACAGGTCCGCCGCCGCCTGCAACCTCGGCATCTACCTTCTTCTCCAACACATCGATCCCGTCCGCATCAAGAATCCCCTTCCCGCATCAACCAAACTTGCATCCGAGCGATCGGATCTCTCAGTGCATCCGCCTCCAACTCCGCCTTCAGAACGGTAAAGCCGCTCATCGTCGCTCAAAGAGTGCGAGTACGGTCGGACAACATGACCGTGAACCAAGGCAGGCCCTTGCCCGGACCGGCAATACTCCACCGCCTCCACCATCGCCTTCATAGCGACGCAATCGGATCCGTCCCATCCACCTCCGACAAAGTGGAAGTTCGGAAAGTTCGCTACCAGCCGTGAGATATTCCCCCCCGGAGTATTTACCTCCACCGGCGTGGAGATCGCATACCCATTATCCCTCAACGACATACAACACCGGCAGCTTTCCGTTCGAAGCCGTATTCAGCGACTCCCAGAACTCCCCCTGACTCGTCGATCCCTCCCCGATCGACACATACACCACCTCATCCCCCTGAAACCTGACGTCCTTGAACTCCCTGTAATCCCCGGAAACCTTCTCAGCCGCCTCCGGCCGTCGAGAAAAATACCGACCCGCCTCCGCACACCCAATCGCATGCAGACACTGCGTAGCTGTCGAGCTTGAAGGCGTCACAATGTTGAGCCGCTTGCTCGACCAATGCGAAGGCATCTGCCGCCCGCCGCTCGCCGGATCGTCCGCCGCCCCCACTGCCTGTAGCAGCTGCTCCTCCACCGTATTCCCCAGCGTCAGGCAAACCGCCCGATCCCGGTAATACGGAAAAAACCAGTCATACCCAGGCCGCATCGCCATCCCCCGCCGCCACCAGCAGCGCCTCATGCCCTGCGCAGCTGATCTGGAAAAAGATCTTCTGCTGCCGCTTCAGCACAATCTCCCGGTCATCCGTCCGCCGCGAAAGATACATCAGCCGGTAGAACTCGATCAGCTGTTCCCGGCTCAGCCCAGACTCCGCCGCCTCCGCACCCGACGCCCGCCCAACCTCGCTCCCAGCCGAATGAACCATCCGTCAATATCTCCCTCCCAGATTATCTATCACTCGCACCCCAAACCTGTCTTCCGTGACCTTCGTACCGCATCTGTCGCGTCCCCGCACACACTCTTCGGCGCTCCTCACACCTACCCGCCATCACTCCCCCACACGGGGCATGACCCCCGTTCCCCTCGTTGCCTCTCCACCTCTCCGGCTTCAAAACCCCACGCCGAAACACAAATCAACAACAGAAACACCCGGAGAAATCATGACCCTCAGCAAGCGCATCGCTCTCTACACCACCGCCGCCCTCACCCTGACCGCGACCCTGGCAACGCTTGCCGTCATCTCCTTACTGGCCGCCATCCCCGCCGCAGCCCAAACATCCAGCCAGAAATCCGACTCCCCCATCGGCCGCGCCATCCCCGGCCGTTACATCCTCACCTACCGCGACGCCGCCATCCCCGCCGACGCCTCCGCCCGCCTCAACGCAGCCCACGCCCAGCTCCTCACCCGGCACGAGTCCCTCGGCATCGCCGTCGTCTCCACCACCGCCTCCGCCGCCACCCTCGCCGCCCTCCCCAACGTAGAATTCGTCGCCCAGGATCGCATCGTCACCGCCCACGCCATCCAGGCCCGCGCCATCTCTGCCGCCCCCACCGCCCCCGCCGCAGCCGCAACTGATACCCTCTACAACTCCCCCCAGGGCTGGGCCGTCAAGCAGGTCGGCGGCTTCGGCACCGCCTCAAACCCCGGTCCCTGGACCGTTACCAAGGGCGCTGGCGTCCGCATCGCCATCCTCGACTCCGGCATCGACGCCAACCACCCCGATCTCGCCGCCAACCTCGCCCTCAACCTCACCGAAGTTGACCAATCCGCCGCAACCGGCCTCCCCAGCCCCTGTGACGACGGTTCTGCTCAAGATCAGCAAGGCCACGGCACCTGGACCGCCTCCCTCGCAGCCGCCTCGCTCGGAGCCAACTCCGGCCAGGTCGCCGGCGTAGCCCCCGCCGCCACCCTCCTCAACATCAAGGTTCTCGAACGTATGCCAGCCTCCGGAACCGACGCCTCCACCTGCAACGCAGGCCAGGCCGCCGGCCTCCTGAGCTGGGTCCTCCAAGGCATCCAGGGACGCCATCACCACCAAAGCAGACGTCATCAGCATGTCCCTGGGAACCCTAGTCGACATCACCACAGGCGACGGAGCCGGTCTCCAGGCCACCTTCAACCGCGCCACCCATGCCGCCGCAAACGCCGGTGTCATCCTCATCGCCGCCGCCGGCAACGACGGCTACAACCTCGCCAACCCCAACTACATCGAGCTCCCCGCCCAGTCCCGCGACGTCCTCGCCATCGTCGCTTCCACCAACCCCGCCTGCGCGGAGAACCTCACCACCGGAGCCACCTGCGTCGCCGGACCCATCACCCTCCCCTACTACAGCAACTTCGGCACTCCCCTCAACGCCCTCGCAGCCCCCGGCGGAAGCTACCCCGCCCCCAACGACGCGTCCACCTCGGACCTCGCAGCCCAGACCGGCTGGATCACCGGAGCCTGCAGCATGGGCATCTCGTCCACCCTCACCGGAGCGCCCCTAGACACTGCCCACTCCTTCGGCTGCTTCGGCCTGGGCCACGTTCAATACGTCCAGGCGATGGGCACCAGCGCCTCCGCCCCTCTCGCCGCCGGCGTCGCCGCCCTCATGCGCGCCGCCAACCCCACCCTCACCGCCGCCCAGGTCATCGCAGCCATGCGCTCGACGGCTACCGCCTACCCCGGCCTCCCCGTCCCACAGGTCAACGCCGCCGCAGCCCTCACCGCCGCTCAGGCTCAGGTCAACCACATCCTCAACCCCACCATCATCCCCCTCAACTAAAGCAGTAACGAGTGGTCAGTGACAAGTGGCAAGCAACCCCTGACCCCTGAACCCTTACCCTTATCACTAGCCCCTACTCCTTCATCCGCTCCCGGATCGCCTTCGCCAGCCGCTCAATCTCCGCCGTCCTCTTCATCACATCCAGGCTCAGCGTGTACTTGTCCGTCTTGTCCATGTCTTCCTTCAACTTCGTAGCTAAGGCCAGCAACTGCGTCGTATCGGCCTGTAGCCTCTTCTGCCGTTCATCTTCCCGAGCGATCGCCATCTTCTCCTGTGTATTCGGAGACAGAGTATGCGAATCCCGGCCCGAGTCACTGATGCCTCCGGGAAGCGTTGATCCAGCAGGCATCCGGCCCGTACCCGTCGTTTGACCCCAGCCCAGCCCCGCAATGCTACCCCACATCACCACACCAACCATCCCCCGCCGAGCCATAGCAGTCATCCTCATAGCACCCTCTCTCCAGACACCCAAGCTTCCTCGGCCTTCCGGCTTGCGTCTCATTCTCAGCCAAATCATCTGGTCTTGCATAGGGCCGATGCACCGTGATAGGCCATAAAACCCACGCACTCGCTCCCAAATTGCTCCTATCAACGAACGGCTGCCCAGAAACCCGGAAAGAAAGCGAGCCCTCACCCTGAACGTTCTCTCCCTGTTCCACACCCTCGCCCTCGCAGTGCCGGAGGCGGAAGAGCCCGCCATCAAGGTCATCAAGCGCGACTGGCACAAAGACGTCGTCGCCATCGTCGAGCGCCTCCCCAAATTCCTCGTCATCCTCCTCTTCCTCTTCCTCGTCTCTCGCGTAGCCCTCTTCTTCGTTCACCGCCTCCAGCGCATCGCCGAGCGTGACATCGCCCTGAACCCGCGCCGCTCCGCCCAGCTCCGCACCGTAGCTACCATCGTTCGTGCGACCTCCTTCTCCATCCTGGGCTTCTTAGTCTTCCTGCAAATCCTGACCCTCTTCGCCATCAACTACGCCCCGCTCCTTGCCTCTGCCGGAATCGTCGGCGTAGGCATCGGCCTCGCCGCGCAGTCTCTCTTCAAGGACATCATCAACGGCATCTTCATCCTGGTCGAAAACCAGTACAACGTAGGCGACGTCATCAAAGCCGCCTCCCTCACCGGCACCGTCGAAGACCTGACCCTCCGCCTCACCCGCCTCCGCGACGGCGACGGCACCCTCTACATCATTCCCAACTCCCAGATCGCCACCGTCTCCAATCTCTCCCGCGACTACGCCGTCGCCAACCTTCCCGTAGCCGTAGACGCCTCCGCCAACCCCGACACCGTTATCGCCCTCCTCAACGACATCGCCGCCGCCGTCCGCCAGGATCCCCAGTTCAAAGACGTCGTCCTCTCAGACGCCACCGTCCTCGGCGTCGACAAGATCGACGGCCGCAGCATCGTCTACCCCATCCTCATCCGCGTTCGCCCCAACCAGAAGGACGACATCCTCCGCGAGCTGCGCCGTCGCATCGTCCTCACCTTCGAAGCCAAGGGCATCCCCCTAGGCTCCGACGGCAGCCTACTCATCATGCAATCCGCCAAGCAAGACCCTACCGCCCCACCCACCCAGCAACCCCTCACCTGACCGCTACTCTTCCTTGGTTGTTGTCCTGATCCCTCCTCCCTGTTCCCTCCTCCCTTGTCCCCTGAGTTTCACGGAACTAAGAGCACCAGGACTCCGTACGCTATCCTGTCACCACTCCGGAAAGGGCACCCATCATGATCAGACACCTCGCCGTCACCACCCTCCTCCTGGCCACAACCGCAGCCTTCGCCGACGCCCACTTTGACCGCACCCTCTCCGTCTCATCCCAGCCCGATCTCTACGTCTCCTCCGGCTCCGGCAACGTCCACATCATCCCCGGCTCAGACTCCCAGATCCACGTCTCCGCCCACCTCCACCCCGGCTGGAACAAAGGCGGCGACATCGAAGACCGCATACGCAGAATCGCCGCCAACCCGCCCATCCAGCAGTCCGGTAACTCCATCCACATCGGCGACGCCCCCCGCGAAGACCGCGAGCTCTACAACAACATCACCATTGACTATGAAGTCACCGCCCCCAAATCATCCGCTCTCAATCTCCGCACCGGCTCGGGCGACATCGAAGTCGACAACCTCGGCCGATTCCTCAAAGCCGAAACCGGCTCCGGCGCTGTCCGCGCCCACGGCATAGCCGGCCCCGCCGACCTCCACACCGGCTCCGGAGATATCGAGCTCCAGCAGCAACCCCCCTCAGGCGAAGTCCACGCCTCCACCGGCTCGGGCTCCATCCGCATCAACGGCCTCAATGGAGGCCTCACCGCCAAAACTGGCTCCGGCGACATCGAAGCCAATGGCTCCCTCACCGGCGCGGCCAGCCTTCAGTCCGGCTCCGGCTCCATCCGCCTTCACATTGGCCGCGAAGCCCGCTTCGCCCTGGACGCCTCCACCGGCTCCGGAACCATCCGCGTCTCCCAACCCGGAGCCCCGCAAAGCAACGAAGAAAAACATCACCTCTCCGCCAGCATCAACGGCGGAGGCCCATCCCTAAAAGCCACCACCGGCTCCGGCGACATCGAGATCAACTAACCTCGCAGTCCGCACAATTCCGTGACAATCGAATGCCCCACATCTCGCCTCTGAGATGTGGGGCACTGCATTCCTTACTTCGACTCATACGCGTAACATGAGCCCAAAAGACCCATCGACCCGCCAAAAACAAACTACCTCTTCCCTGCTCCCGGAACCCCAATCCTCCGCTGCGCCGCCAAAGCCCTCATATACCATTCGAACTCGTCATAGAACTTCCCGCTCTTCTCCGCCAGCTCCTGCGTCAGGGCGACCCCTTCTTCGCTTACCCCGGATCCAGCCAGAGGCACCGGCTGCAACGTCGGAATCGACCCCATCCCCACCTCCGCCAGCAGCGCCCGCAGCCCTATCGCCGCCCTCACCCCGCCAAACGCAGACGCCGAGTAGCAAATGATCGCAGAGGGACGATAAAAGTACTCCTCCAGAAAATAGTCGAGCAAATTCACCAGCCCCGGAGGAGCCGTGTGATTGTATTCAGCGCTCACGATCGCGAACCCATCCGCCCGCTCGTACAGCTTCGCCAGCGGCTCCAGCTTCGCCTTCAGCGCCGCGTGCTCTCCGCCCGGCTCCTCAGCTTTGACCTCTTTCCACATGCGGTCCAGAATGGGAAGCTCTAGCTCCATCGCATCCACCAGCACAGCCTCGTGCCCGCGCTTCTCCAACTCCTTCACCACCCACGCAGCAACCCTCCCACCCAACCGATCGGACCGTACTGAACCCAAAAGCACCGCAACTACCATCGAGCCTCACCTCATACCCCTCTGATGCCAGACGCTCCTCCGATGATGGACCTATGCGGGTGCCTCACATCTCGCTTCTAAGATGTTGGATAACAATCCCAACATCCAACCCACCACCCTTAGCGTCGCTTTGCCGGAGCCTTCCCCTTCACCGCCGGCGCACTCTTCTTTGCCGCGGCCTTCACCGGAGCCGCCTTGGCTGAGACTGCCTTCGCCGGAACCGCCTTGGCTGCAACGACCTTGGCCGGAGCCGCCTTCTTCGCCGGAGCCTTCACCGGAACACTCTTCACAGCGGCCTTCTTGGCCGCAGCTTTTGCCGCAGGCTTCACCGCACCCTTCGCCGCAGGCTGAACAGCCCCCTTCACCGCAGCCTTTGCCGAGACCTTCGCCGGCGTCTGGGCTGCTCCCTTCGCTGCTCCCTTGGCTGGCGCCGACTCCACGTCAGTCTTAGCCGGGCTGCTCACGCTCTTCCCGGCAGCAACCGCCTTCACCGCGGGCTTCGCAAAAGTCTTTGCAGCCTTCACAGGAGCCGGAGCCTCGTCCTCGCCGCTCTCTTCTTCTCCCTCAGAGTCTCCCTCAGAGTCTCCCTCAGAATCGTCGTCTCCGGCATCCTCCTCGTCTAGCTCTGGAAGCTCCGCAGCCTCGTCCTCATCCTCAGCCGGTAACACTGCCTCCAGCTCCGCCATAGCGTCCGGCTCCAGCTCCTCCCCATCCTCGTCCTTCGCCTTCTTAGCTCGGCCTTTTGCCTTCGTCTCTTTCTTCGTCGCCCGCGCACGCCGCATGTTGACAGGCGGAGGAGGAGCAGGCGGCGAATACGGCTCCAGAAACGCCTTCATCTCCTCCGGCGTCTGAAGCTGCCCATCCAGCAGCGCGAAAAACACCTTCTCCAGAAGCTCGTCGTATCCCGCAACCTCAGGCGTGATGCGCATCTCCTGCATCGTCACATACGGAATTTTCGTCCGCGCCTGCGGCCATTCCGTATAGAAGCTCTTTAGCTTGCCCTGCACGGCCCCGCTCTTGCTGGAGTACGCCGCCCAGAGCACCGCCTCCGGCTTCGCACCGGTAATCAGCTTCCATGCATCCGAAGCCGCCGCCGCACCCTTGCCGCTCAAAGCCGAAGCGAACTCCTTCGCTTCACCCTCCAGCGCCTCCACCTCGGCGACAAACCCCTGCCGGACCAGGCCCGCCTTCAGCTCCCCAACCTCCTTCGCGGAAAGCTTCGCCGTCAACAGTGGGAAACTCGCCGCCGCCGCATCCGGATGGATCCCCTGCATCTGTAGCTGCGCCAGCGCCTCATGCAGCTTCTCCAGCTCCGCCGTATTCACCTTCGCGCTCGTCCAGTACGGAGCCAGCACCTTCATCCAGCCGTCCGCCTCCAGCTGCTTCAACACCCGCAGCGGATCCTCCTCATGCAGGATCTCTTCAGCCTCATAGCCCTTGTGGAATGCGCTCAGAGTGGAAATATACCCCTCCTCCACCCCCGTCTGATACCGTCCCTGCGTCTTTTCATCCATCGTCCAGCCCAGCCGCGCCATCAGCCGCGCCGCCCGGATCATCCGCACAGGTTCCTCGATAAACCCGTAGTTGCTCACCAGCCGCAGCTCCCGGTTCTCGATATCCGCTACCCCATTCAGCGGATCCATCAGCAGCCCATAAGACCCCTCGTTCAGTGAGATCGCCATGGCGTTCGCCGTAAAATCCCGCCGCCGCAAATCGTCCAGAATGGTCGAAGGTTTGTACACCGGCTTCCCGGGCTTTGGATAGGTCACACTCAACGTGCTCCCCAACTCCATCCGCACGTTGCCCGGAAAGCGCAGGTACAACGCCTGCCCCGCATCCGCCTTGCCGGTAACCACCGCACCGGCTTTCTCTAGTTCTTTCTCTAACTTAGGAGCGTTTCCCTGAACGACAACATCAAGGTCGCGCACCGGAGACCCGCTCGTCAGGTCTCGCACAGCGCCCCCTACCAGGAACACCGTCAGGCCCTTTGCCTTCGCGAGCTCACGGACAACCTTCAGCGCGTTTCGCTGCGGCGCAACGAGGCGATTCTCCAGCAGGTAGATATAGTCGGCCATTCCTCTGAACACACTCCAAACCGGTCTCCCGGCAACCGTAACCCCATCAAAATGAACCAGTTACGCCCATCCTGAAGGCCCGCGACAAAGCCCAAATGTAACACAGCGGGATCAATCTGACTACCCCTTCTGCACCTTTTTCGCTGCTATCATTTGCACCAGCCGTCAGTACAGGCAACATTCTTGTAGCTCAAGGATGCAGGGGTATGGGCGCCGGGTAGAGAAGGACCGTACCTGAAGGCTACGTACAAACCAGCCGTCTACATCGCCATCCCCCATCGCCGACACCCTTGCCGGCAAGAACCAAAACCATGGCCGCTCGAAAAAAAGTCCTCCTCCGCACGCTCAACAACGCCGTCCACCCCGGCTACCTCAACGCGTCCGGCTTCCTCTCAGGCTCACCTTCCGCGGTCGATCTCCTCGACCTTGCCGCCCGCATCACCCCAATCCCGCTTGCCGAGGTCCGCCACATCGCCTTTGTCCGCGATTTCAACCTCCACGACCCACAAACTCCGGAAAATCTCCTCCGCCGCACCTTCCTCGCCCGCCCCCGCACCGAAGGCCTCTGGCTCCGCCTCACCCTCACCCAGGCTGACCCATTCGAGGGCCTGGCCCCCATCGACCTGGCCCTCCTAGACAGTCTCCTTGAAGACCAGGGCCTCTTCCTCATCCCACCCGACATCCGCTCCAACACCCAGCGGCTCTACATCCCACGCCACGCCATCGAAACCCTGCAAATCCTCGCCGTCATCACCACCCCCTCCAAGCCCAAACCCACCCCCACACCCTCTCCTAACGATCCCGCACTCCCCTTTCCGGAGTAGCCGCAGCACCCTTGCATCCCCCTTTGTTTGTCATTCCTGAAGGGAATATGCGGTTGTCGTTGCTGTTGCCTGTTCCGTTGTTTGCCATTGCATTCCCTTTCCCGGCCCCGTCTCATGATGAGACTATCTCCCCTAAAATGAATACTTTGCAGTCAATCAGCTGCAAAACAGGGACTTTAGCAAGATCTTTCACCCCAAGTCCAGACCTAAGTCCAATCTCTTGAAGACTTTGCGCGGAAAAGTACGGGAGACTCCGCCCCTCCACTACAATCCCCAAATGAAGCTAGCCGCCCTCGCCCAAGCCCTCGAAGCCACCCTCGAAGGCGGCGACCCCAACCAGGAAATCACTGGAATCGCCGGAATTGAACACGCTCAACCGGGCCAGATCACCTTCGTCTCGAACCCCAAATACACCGCCCTCGCCCGCACCACCCAAGCCTCCGCCATCCTTGTAGCCCCAGACTTCCCGCCCATCCCAACCCCGACCCTCCGCCTCCCAAACCCCTACCACGCCTTCGCCCGCACCATAGAGCTCTTCTACACCCCACCCCGAACCAGCCCCGGAATCCACCCTACCGCTGTCATAGCCCCAACCGCACACATTGGTACCAATCCCCACATCGCCGCCTACGCCGTCATCGGCGACCACTGCTTCCTCGGCGACGATGCCGTCCTCCATCCCCACGTCGTCCTCTATCCCCACGTCCGGATCGGCCATCGCTTCCTCGCACACGCCCACGCCATCGTCCGGGAGCACTGCCACCTAGGCGACGACGTGATCCTCCAGAACGGAGCCATCATCGGAGCCGACGGCTACGGCTTCGCCCGCATTCCCGCCCCCCCCGGTGCTCCAGCCTGGCACAAAATCGTTCAATCCGGCGCCGCCATCCTGGAATCCCACGTCGAAGTCCAGGCCAACGCCTGCATCGACCGCGCCTCCATCGGCGAAACCCGCATCCGGCTCGGAGCCAAAATCGACAACCTCGTCCAGGTAGGCCACGGCAGCACAGTCGGCGAAAACTCCCTCCTCTGTGCCCAGGTAGGCCTGGCCGGCAGCACCAGCATCGGCAAAAACGTGACCCTGGCCGGTCAGGTGGGCGTCGCCGGCCACTGCCACATCGGCGACGGAGCTATCGCCACCGCTCAATCCGGCATCCCCAACGACGTCCCCCCCGGCAAGGTCGTCAGCGGCTACCCAGCGATCGATAGCCGAGCCTGGATGCGTTCGGTAGCCCTTTTCAACCGCCTCCCCGACCTCATCCGCTCCCTGCGCCGCCCCTGACACAGTCGACTCGCGAGCAACGCAAGCGCCCCAGCAGTAAGCCTCACCCCGACAAGTAAAAACGGTACGGAGTACCCGCCCCGCGCGCAGCGGGCCCGTCCGGCAGGACGCTGCTATCCTGAAAATTCATGCGCAGCACTCCCCTACTGGCCTTCGCAGCCCTCCTTGCACTCACCGGCTGCCACTCCGCCTACATCGAAGCCACCCTCACCAACCAGACCGGCCACCCCATCACCCTCGTCGAGCTCGACTATCCCAGCGCCAGCTTCGGCACCCAAACCCTCGCCCCCGCCGAGTCCTTCCACTACCGCTTCAAGGTCCTCGGCAGCGGAGCCACCAAGCTCCTCTACACCGATCCCGCCAATCCTGGCCACCCCGAACAGGACCGCACCTTCACCGGCCCAACCCTCAACGAGGCCGACGAAGGCACCCTCCAGGTCACCATCACCCCCAATGGCCCCCAGTGGCTCCCCACCCTCCACCACCGCTAGCCATCCTTTACACTGACCTCATGCCCCGCGGCTACTTCATCACCTTCGAAGGCCTGGACGGCTCCGGCAAAACCACCCAGCTCCGCCGCCTGGCAGCCACCCTCACTGCAGAAGGCCATACCGTCGTCTGTCTCCGCCAGCCTGGAGGCACCCCCCTCGGCGACCGCATCCGCGGCGTCCTTCTCGACTCCAAATCCGAAGCCGCCGTCGGTGAAATCGCCCCCCTCGCCGAGCTCGCCCTCATGTTCGCCGATCGCGCCCAATCCATCGCCCAAGTCATCCGTCCCGCCCTCGCCGCCGGCCATATCGTCCTCTGCGACCGCTACACCGACTCGTCCGAAGCCTATCAAGGCGCTGGCCGCCAACTAGGCTCCCAGCCAGTCCTGGCCCTCCACCAGGCCGTCTGCGAAGACCTCCAACCTGACCTCACCATCCTCCTCCTGCCATCCCTCGCCGCATCCCTCCACCGGGCCCGCCGCCGCAACGTCCGCCACGTCATCCAGCACGGCACAGACGAAAACCGTTTCGAGCGCGAAGGCGATGCCTTCTACCAGCGCATTCACGACGCCTACGAGCAAATCGCCCAACGCGACCCCCGCCGCATAGAAGCCATCCGCAAAGACGCCCCCATTGAGGCCATCGAAACCCTCATCCAAAACATCGTCACCCGCCGCCTCGCCGCCCGCTAACTCACCCAGAAGCTACGCATTGTTCATCCCCTCACACACCCGGCGCCCACCTGCCCCGGTTCCATAAGACACTGTAGTTAGCTCATGAGCACCCATAAACACAACGGCCCCTACCGCCTTCCCCCCGGCCTCAAGCGCTCCCTGCCCTTCTACGCCTTAAAGCCCTGGGTCAAACTTGGCAGCCCCATCCTCCTCTTCGAATATCTCCACCGCACCTACGGCAACATCGCCCACTACCAGTTCATGGGCACCCCCATCGTCTTCGTCAACGACCCCGAATACATCAAGGAAATCCTCGTCACCCAGGGCGCAAACTTCGTCAAGGAGCGCACCGTCCGCCGCATGAAGATCCTCCTCGGCGAAGGCCTCATCACCTCGGACGAGCCCTTCCACATGCGTCAGCGCCGCATCGCCGCCCCCGCCTTTCATCGCCAGCGCATCGCCGCATACGCCGATCAGATCGTCGCCTCCGCCGTAGCCGCCCGCGCCCGCATCACCCCCGGCGAGCCCTTCGACATCGCCTCCGCCTCCATGCAACTCTCCCTCCAGATCGTCGCCCGTACCCTCTTCGACACCGAAGTCGACGCCGACATCCTCCGCATCAACGACGAGGTCAACCTCATCATGGACCTCTACAACTTCATCGTCGCCTTCCCCCGCATCGAGCTCTTCCTCCACCTCCCCATCCCCGGCATCACCAAATTTCGTAACTCCAAAGCCCGTCTCGACGCCGTCGTCGACCGCCTCATCACCGCTCGCCGCGCCTCGATCGCACGCGGCGACCCCGACCGCGGCGACCTCCTCTCCATGCTCCTCACCAGCAAAATCGAGCCGGACGAGCAACTGGA
The DNA here is from genome assembly GCA_964282815.2 of uncultured Granulicella sp. Taxonomy (GTDB): domain Bacteria; phylum Acidobacteriota; class Terriglobia; order Terriglobales; family Acidobacteriaceae; genus Edaphobacter. The sequence continues at coordinate 22,894 of CBDIOH010000006.1, read as the reverse complement.
CGAGCAAGGCAAACCCACCGGCGAGTCCACAGCCCCACCCAGCGGCATGTCGAACGCCCAGGTCCGCGATGAAGTCCTCACCATCTTCCTCGCCGGCTACGAAACCGTAGCCAACGGCCTCACCTGGACCTGGTACCTCCTCAGCCAGAACCCCGACGCCGAACACCGCCTCCACGCCGAATTAGACCAAGTCTTGGGCAAAGGCGAAGCCCGAAGACTCCCCACTCTGGCCGACTATCCCGCCCTCAAATACACAGAACAAGTCTTCGCCGAATCCATGCGTCTCTACCCACCCGCCTGGGCCATGGGCCGTATGAGCACCTGCCCCATCAAGCTGGGTCCATACAACATCCCCGCCGGAGCCCACTTCTTCTTCAGCCAGTACATGATGAGCCGCACCGAAGAGTACTACCCCAACCCCCTCAAATTTGATCCCGACCGCTTCCTCCCCGAAGCCAAAGCCGCCCGCCACAAGTTCACCTACTTCCCCTTCGGCGGAGGAAGCCGCCAATGCATCGGCGAGTCTTTCGCCTGGATGGAGGGCGTCTTCTCGATAGCCACCCTGGCCCAGCACTTCCGCTTCACCTACGCCGCCGAAACACCACCCGAGCCCCAAGCCAAAATCACCCTCCGCCCCAAAGACCCCCTGATGATGCAAGCCCAACCCCGCTAGTCCCCTTTCGCGCAGGAGAAAAGCTGTCATCCTGAGCGAAGTCTGGCGCGCATCATGCGCCAGACGCAGCCGAAGGACCCCAAAGAGGCCTACATACCAAGGCTCCATCCAGCTTTGCGCGACATTTTTGAATGTCTTTCAACCCACCACAAAAGCGTGTCATCCTGAGCGCAGCGAAGGACCTGCCCTTGCAGTTGCAGTTGCCTGTCTTCGCCGTCATTCTGGCGAAGACAGAATCTCCGTATCGGTCGTTGCACCTGCCATTGCTCTCGCCGTTGCCTCTTTCACTTTGCTTGTCCTTCTGAGCGAAGCGAAGAACCTGCTTCTGCCTTGGCCGATACGGTTGCCGTTGCTCCCGGATTGGCGTGGGGCTTCAGCCCCACGAAGGCCACCCCCGATAAAAGGGCCTCTAGCCCCGGTCCAGCACAAGCCCTTCATCGCAGCCGCGTCACAATCAGTGCAAAGCACCCACCCGTCCAACGCCCACCCGCCGCAAACCTCCCTTGTTTGTCATTCCCGAATGGAATTGATTCTGCTCTCATCGTCGTCTTTCTCCTCCCTCGTCCCAATGCGGTCAGGACCTGTATTGGGTCGGAATCAGGGTTGCAACGGAAGAGACCATCACCAAGATCTCCCGTGGAATTATGCCGATATCGGCATAGCTCTTCAACTTCATAGCCAGGGGAGGACTAATCAGATGGCCCTTCGGAATGATGAGTGAGCCATTGTTATCGTGAAGCGCTTGATCCAGAACCATTCCCGCCGCCAGTTTATCGACACTCAACTTGCGCTGTTCCATGCTCCCGTCCGAGCCCATGCCTTCAATCGCATGAACGAGACGTTTGGGAAACTCGGCTTCCCTGGCGTGAAGCCGGGCAAGGATCTCCCCAGCTGCGAAGCCACGAAGCTTCAGCGTGTCATAAGCTACGGCGAGTCGCAGGATGGCAGCTCCAATATTTAATTCTTCAAGCTGTTCAACGGGAACATGAGGCGGAGGATCGCTGGGGTCCAATCCAAACTGCTGCCGGATCATCCAGGCCACGGCCTCCATCCGTGGAATTCCTATGAGCAGCTTGCTGGCCACCTGAGGATGAGCCTTGAATCGGTTTTCATCCTCGATAGTTAGCCTGCTGCCCACAAACGCGGCTCCAATCAAGGTGGGGTCCAGGGCAACGCAACCCAACTGTGAAAGCAGCGCGGCAGCCTCAAGCTGCCATGAATCCGGCAGCCGTTGCTCCATCCACAGATACTTCACTGAGGAAAAGATCCGCATGGATCGGCCGAAGGCTGCGGGGCTGACGGTTCCTAAAACTTCGGACAGTACGGATAGGGACCGCTTCAACGTATTTTCCAGAACTTCTTTCTCAGTCAGTAAGAGTTCATACTTGCTGATGCCGGTCGAGATTGCCTTGCAAAGATCATCCTTGGAGCACGGCTTGGTGAGGTAATGAAAGATATTGCCCTCATTGACCGCCGATGCCGCTGCCGCAACATCGCTATACCCGGTAAGCAGCATCCTTGAGGACAGAGGCGCTTTCCTGCAGACGGTAGCCAGGAACTCCGCGCCTGTCATGCCAGGCATTCGCATATCCGAGACGATCACCGCAAACGGCCCGATCTCCTCGACCGCCTTGAGACCTTCAGAGCCGCTCAACGCGATATGCACATCGAAATCGCCATGCAGGAGCCTGCTGTAACCTCCGAGCACAGCTCGCTCATCATCAACAAACAATATTTTCTTATGCATGGTCTCCCTTTCTGGATAATTCTGGTTCAAAGCAGATCGATTATGAATCGTTGGCCCTGGAGCAAAGTTGTTCTAAAGGGGTAATTGAAGATGGCTCCGTCGAGTCGTGAAGTGGAATACGGATTATGAAACATGTGCCGCCTCCGAGCGGACTCTCGAACCAGAGACTTCCACCGTGTTTGTTGACGATGATCGAGTGAGCGATGGCCAGGCCTTGTCCGGTGCCTCTACCAACGTCCTTCGTCGTAAAGAATGGCTCGAAAACTCTTTCACTGATCGAAGCTAGAATCCCGCATCCATTGTCCTGAATCCTGATTTCCACCTCCTCGTCGCGATGGTGGGTAAGGATGTCGATACGTCCGCAAACGAAGGATGGATCGGTAGCCTTTCTTTCGCTGATAGCATGGCCCGCATTCACGATAAGGTTGAGCAGGACTTGGCTGAGTTCACTTGCATGGCAAGCTAGGTGGGGAAGCTGTGGATCGAAGTCTGTGAAAACCTCCGCAACATACTTCCACTCGTTGCGCGCCAGTGCGACGGTAGTGCCGATGCAATGATTGACATCGAGCAGTGTCTTCTTCTGGGATCCTGGATGGGAAAACTCCTTCATCGCATTGACAATGCCCGCAATCCGATGGATGCCGTCGCAGGCTTGGTCGATCGCGTCGGGTAATTCCTCGATCACATACTTGAGATCGGCCTTCTCCACCGCCGCATCGTGCGCTTCAAGAAGCGTCGGGCAGATCGTTCCTTCGGAGATCGTTCTACGCAGGGACTGGCCGGCCTGAACCACTTCCGCCAGCTTCCTCCAGGAGTCCTTGATAAAGGACAGATTGTCCCCGATAAACTGTGCCGGCGAATTGATCTCATGCGCAATGCCGGCGGCAAGCTGGCCTATGGCATTAAGCTTATGAACCTGTCGCAGCTGGTCCTCGAGAATACGGTGCGTGGTCGTGTCGGTAGCGCTGATAAGATATTCGGAGGAAGTCGTATGCTGTCCTGAAAGACTCTGAATCGTCATGCCAAGCCAACGCTTGCCCTCATCGGTAAAAAAAACAGCATCGATCCGCTTCCCTGTTTCAGTGTGAGCCAGCCACTCAGCGAGATCGACCGTGCTTTCCCACACGATCCCGCATTGATCGAGAGGTCTTTGCTGGACCTCTTGAAGCGATAACCCAAAAGTGCTAGACGCCGCGGCGTTCCAGCGGGTAATCTTGCCGGCGTCATCGAGACCGATCAGGATCACTGCGACCGAATTGAAGAAGAGATCGAGCTCGGTATAGTGGTGTTCCAGCAGCAGCGCAAGCTGTTGCTGGTCCAGTAAGGCAAGTTCCAGCCGCTTTTGGCGGGTTCTCACTTCCAACTGGGTCTGGACCTGGTGAGCGAGAATCGTCAGTGCTTCCTTCTGGGCTGCACTTATACATCGCGGGACCCGGTCGAGGACACAAAGCGTACCCACCGCGAAGTTCCGGATAATCAGCGGCACTCCGGCATAAAAGCGCAGATTCGGATCGCCGAGAACAAAGGGATTGTCTTTGAACCGTTCATCCAGAAGGGTATCTTCGATACAAAACATCCCGTGCTCCTGGATCGTGTAGGTACAGAATGTGTCGGCGCGGCACACCTCTGTTGTGGGAATTCCGAAAGCCGCTTTCGCCCACACCCTCCCTCGATCGACCAAAGAAACCTGCGAAATAGGCGCGCCGCAGATGCTTGCGGTAAGCCGAACGAGCTCGTCGAAGTCCTTCTCGGCTGGCGTATCGAGGATATAGAGATCGTGTAACGTCCGCAGACGGTCTGTCTCGGTTGTGATCATGCTGCTCCTGAGATGGGTGGTCGAACGACTTATCGGGAGTATTGGTGAAATGGGACCAGGACTAAATACAACTTCGGCCTAAGAGAGTGCCCGTGATGCCCGGCACATTTCATCACGCCTTGTCTTACACAATGAGTTGGGACCTCCGCCGTACGAATCCAGAAACAAACTCAAGAGTTTTTCCGCAGCCCATTCAAGCCGTGCCATCTGACTGGCCAACCCACATCCATCATTCGTCAATGGTTTCACCGCGAGATCCTGGATGGAGGACCTGCCCTCCTGAAAACCGGCTCCGACCCTCAATCCACAGCATATCCACAGGCAAAGCTTGACACGCATGCTATAATGTGCTTGTAGGTTGAGGTGAGGAGCCAGGTCAGCACCGGCCCTCACCCAACACCTCTCCAGACCGTCTGCTTCCCGTGGGGGGGATGCAGCCCAAGTCCGGACCTAACCGCAATCATTCGAAGACTTTGCACCATTCACCCCAGGGGGAGGGGTACACACCACGACAAGCGAAACCAACACCACAGCAACACCCGAAACCAACGAGCCCATCCGCTTCCAATGCCGCCACATCCGCACCGATGGACACCGTTGCGGCTCGCCCGCACTGCGCTCGGCAGATTTCTGCTTCTACCACCATAATTGCCGTAAACCCGTCCCAAAAGCGGAAGCGCAGGAACGCCAAGCCGAACGCAACCGCCGCGCAGCCTTCGTCCTCCCCAACCCGGAGGATCGTAGCGCCATCCAGGAAGCCATCGGAACAGTCCTGTTACGTCTGGCAGCCAATGAGCTAGACCCCAAGCGCGCCGGCCTGCTCCTCTACGGCCTCCAAATCGCCAGTTGCAACCTGCCGCGCCAGAAAGAGCAGCCCGACCCCGCCACCACCGTCGAAGAGATCGAAGAACACCCGGAACAGGGCCTCATCGCAATCCCCCAGGACTTCACCAAACGGCACGGCTACGAGAAGTCCCTCGCGGAGATCCTCGAAGAGCAATGGGCCAAGGACCAGGCCCAGAAAGCCGAGCGAGAAGCCGAAAAAGCTCGCAAACAAGCCGAACACGCCACTCCCCCACCCATCACCATCGACCTCCAGGCCGTAGCCGGTAAACTAAATCCAAGCCATGCCCCTGCCCGCCACCTTCAACGACTTCATCGGCAACTCCCAAGCCGTCGAAGGCCTGCGCACGGCCATCGCCGCCGGCAAGCTGCCGCACTCGCTCATCCTCGCCGGCCCGCAGGGAGCCGGAAAGTACACCCTCGCCCTGCTCCTAGCCATGGCCGTCGAATGCGAACGCCAGCCCCGCGAGCTCTGGTCCACCGGCCAGTCCCTCGCCAGCTTCTGCGGCGTCTGCTCCAACTGCACCCGCATCGCCTCCGCAGCGGACCTCGCCGGAGCCGTCGAAGCCGCAGTAACCGCCCGCGATGACCTCCGCGAGGTCGACAAAAAAGAAACCCGCGTCCTCATCCAGCCCCACCCCGACGTCCTCATCGTCCCACCCGACCCGCCCCAGCTCCTCATCAAGCTAGGCCAGGTCCGCACCGTGATCCAGCGAGCCCAGTACCTTCCATCCGAAGCCCCACGCAAACTCTTCGTCTTCACCGCCGCCAACTTCATGAAGGAAGCCGCCAACTCCCTTCTCAAGCTCCTGGAAGAGCCACCCGACTACGCCCACCTTATCCTCTGCGCGGAAAACGTAGGCGAACTCCTCCCCACCATTCGCTCCCGCTGCGCCACCATCCGCCTCGGAGCCCTTGAAACCGAGGAGCTCGAGATGGTCCTCGCCGACCGCCGCCCCGAATGGCCCCCCAAGCACCGCACCCTCGTAGCCCGCCTCTCGCAAGGAGCCGTAGGCCGAGCCCTCGACTTCGACCTCGAAACCTACACCGCCGCCCGCGCCGATGCCATGCTCCTGCTCCGAGGCGCACGCACTGAGGGAAGCCAGCCCGACCACTCCGCCCTCTTCAAGATGACCGAAACCTACCGCGCCGGAGCCGAAGGCCAGCTCAAAACCACCAGCCTCCTCCGAACCCTCGGCCTGCTCCTGGAAGACCTGCTCCTCCTCCACTCCGGCACCCCGGAGCTCGTTCGCAACGTAGACCTCCGCCCCGAGCTCGAAAAAATCTCCCAAACCACCACCTTCGCCTGGATCGAATCCGCCTCCCACGCCCTCGACCAGGTCCAATCCGGCATGCGCCGCAACCTCCTCCGCAACCTCTCGCTAGACGCCTTCGCCGAAACACTGGCCGTCTAGCTAGTCCGCGCCGCCTTCTCCAACCGGTCCCGGATCGCCGCCCCAATCCCCTCGGCAGAAGGCAACGGACAAACTATAACGGAAGCTCCCCGGTCATCCAGCTCTCGCAACCCTTCAAAAAGCCGCCGCGCCAGCTCGTCCTTGTCCTCCCAGCGACCCCACCGAAACGCAATCCCATGCTGCGCCGCCGGCCAACCGTCCGGCAACATCACCCCCGCGATCCCATTCTCCCGCCACCAAGGATCGACGAGCAGGTTAAAAGCCTCTGCCACGGGTTGGTCGATGAGAACCAGCGAAGCCTTAGGCGCATAATGCCGTATGCCCACCCCCGGGGAAGGCAAGCTCTCCGGCTCCCCCATCGCCGCATCCCTCACATAAACCCTAACGGCACCGCCACCCAGCAGCTCTGTCAGCATCTCCATGGTCACCCCACCCTGGCGGTACAGCAACACGGGCATCTGGTTTGGATCCAGCACAGTCGATTCCACACCAACCTCAGTCGACCCCCCATCCACCACCGCATCGATCCGTCCCTCCAGATCCGTCAAAACATGCGCTGCCGTCGTAGCACTCGTATGCCCGAACCGGTTCGCACTCGGCGCGGCAATTGGCACACCAGCCAGTTCAATCAGCTTCCGTGCCACCCCATGTGCCGGCATCCTCACCCCCACCAGCGGCCTCCCCGCCGTCACCGCATCCGGCACCTCGGCCATCCGCGGCAGTAACAGCGTCAAAGCCCCCGGCCAGAACGTCTCCATTAGCCTTTCAACCCGCGGACCACCCCACCCCTGCACCCGAGCCACCCGCCCCAGCATCGCCCGGTCGCACACATGCACAATCAGCGGATCCCACCCCGGCCGCTGCTTTGCCGCAAAAATCTTCGCCACCGCAACCGAATCCAACGCATTCGCCCCCAGCCCGTAGACCGTCTCCGTAGGGAACGCCACCGTCCCACCTCGCCGCAGGATCTCCGCCGCACGCCCGAGATCGCCCTCCCGGCGCGCATCCAGGCGTTCAGTTTTGACCAGGTAATCCACACCTCTATCCTATCGTTCAATCAAACCCGCCCCCGCCCGCCGTATACTCCCCCCATGCAGATGGCTGAGATTGAGCTGAAGTTCCCCGTTTCCGACCTCCACGCTCTCCAGGCCAGCCTCGCCGCGGCCGGCTTCCAAATGGACACCCCCCGCACCTTTGAGCAGAACACCCTCTACGACACCCCCGCCCGCACCCTCAAGAACTCCGGCCAGCTCCTCCGCGTCCGCCAGTACGGAGGTAAATTCGTAGTCACCCACAAACGCCACCCGGACGACGAAGACACCGGCTCCCGCTACAAGGTCCGCATCGAAACCGAGTCAGAGGTCGCCGACGGCCCAACCCTCGCCGAAATCTTCACGCGCCTGGGCTTCGGCCCCACCTTCCGTTATGAAAAGTTCCGCACTGAGTACAGCCACCCCGACGCCCCAGGAGCCCACCTCGTCTTGGACGAAACTCCCATCGGCATCTACGCCGAGCTCGAAGGTCCCACCCCTTGGATAGACCGCACACTTGCCCAACTCAACGTCGATGTCGGCGCCTGCCTCACCCTGAGCTACGGCAAGCTCTTTCTTGAGTGGAAACAGCAAACAGGCAGCCCGGCAGAAAATCTAACCTTCGAAGAGATCAACTCCGCAGTAGCCACCCTCTAGCCTTTACTGCCTCACACTTTCTCACACTGCCGTTAGAAGATCTGGAAGTTCACCTCGACGTTCATCTCCACCGTCACCGGCTGACCGTTCTTCATCGCAGGCTTGAACTTGTACTGACGAACAGCTTCGACGGCTTTTTCATCCAGACCAAGCCCAATCCCCCGCAGAACACGCACATGCTGCGGCCGTCCCGATCCATCCACCTGCAGGTAAACCAGCACATTTCCCGCAACCTTGGCCTTCCGAGCCTCTTCGGAAAACTCTGGCTCCGGCTGGTACAGCACCACCGGCGCAGACACACTGCCGCCAATCCGCTCCACACCGCCGCCCGTATTCCCACCCGATCCCGGCCCAATGCCATTCCCGTTCCCTGACCCGAGCCCGGTGCCCTTACCGTTGCCCATGCTCATTCCCACAAGCGGCGAGTTCGCAAGCCCGATCTGCGGCACATCGCTCTTCGCCATCTTCAGGTCAGGCTGCACATTCACGGTCACCGGAATATTGATCTTCGGCTGCTCCAGCGGCGGAGCCTTCGGCGGATTCAATTGAGTCGGCGCAAATTTGGGCGGATTGCCTTTCGTCACCGGCGTCGGACCCTTCTGTCCTCCGCCTCCACCCATCTGAACCGCCTTAGGCGGAGCCTTCGGAGGAGGCGGAGGAGGCTCCAGCAGCGTGATCGTCGGCGCAGCCGGAGGCCCGATGATGTGCACCTGCCGAGCCACAAAATAAAAGATCAGCCCGATAATCACCGCATGCAGCACAACCGCGATCCCCGTACTCGTAGGGTCGCGCTTTACGTCCATCTTGTACAGCGATCCGAAGACCTGATCACCACCTGCAGGATCAGGCGGCAGCGGCATCGCTCCCGGAGCTCCGGGATTGGAAGGAATCGAGTTCATCGTGCGTAGCCCCCTGTCAGTGCGCGGGGCGTCTTGTGTAGTTCAGCCATAAAGTCCATCACCTTGGCGGCGTCGGGAAACATCCCGTCAGCCTGCGAAATTCCTGTTCGTTTCCGGATCGTTCTGGTCCGTTCTGCCGGTTTTCCGGTCTGAGTACGAGGTGAGGCACTGCGGCATCTGGCTCGACTCCCATTCTACAAACTTTCACACTACGACTCTCGTATTGGACGCAGATCCTTGCAAAGGGGTCTCATTCAGTGTTCCATCGAGTCAATAAACTCATCCCGTAGCAAGGTGCACATCCTGCCGCCCATCGAAACCCTCCGCCTGACGCTCGTCCCCATGACACTCGACCGCCTGACCGCCGACCAAAAAGGCCCTCGGACTCTCGCCCACGCACTCGTCTGCGAGGTCCCAGCCCAGTGGCCGCCGGATACTTGGGAGCCTCATGTCTTCGACTGGATCCGCGAGCAGTACCGGCGCAGCCCGGAGCAGGCGGCCTGGCAGCGGTACATCCTGCTCCGCCGCCAGTATGACCTGCCACTGCTCATCGGCGCCGCCGGAGCCTTCACCCCGCAGCCAACGGACACAGACGCTGAGATCGGCTACTCCATCCTCCCTGACTACCAGCGTAAGGGCTACGCCACAGAAGCCGTCCAGGCTATCATCCAACTCCTCCGCGTTGACCCACGCATCGCCAACGTTATCGCTCATACCTTCCCAGCACGTCCCGCCTCCATCCGGGTCATGGAAAAATGCGGCCTGCTTGCGGACGGCCACGGCACCGAACCCGGCACCATCCGCTACCGGCTGCCGCTTCCGTCGCAACCTGCACAGTTACAATAGTCAGATGTCCGAAGCACCACAATCGAAGCCGCTGAAGAGCACCCTCAACCTGCCTCAGACCGCCTTCGCCATGAAGGCGAACCTCCCGCAGAACGAGCCCGCCCGCCTCGAATCCTGGCAGAAATCCAACCTCTACGAAGCCATCCGCACCGCCCGCGCCGGCGCCCCCCAGTTCATCCTGCACGACGGGCCGCCCTACGCCAACGGAGCCATCCACCTCGGCCACGCCCTCAACAAATGCATCAAGGACTTCGTCGTCAAGACCAAGACCATGGCCGGCTTCGACGCCCCCTACGTCCCCGGTTGGGACTGCCACGGCCTCCCCATCGAAATTAAAGTAGACGAGCAGCTCGGCCGCAAAAAGCTGGAGATGCCCGCCGTCAGCGTCCGCCGAGCCTGCCGCGCATACGCAGAAAAGTACGTGACGCTGCAAAGCTCGCAGTTCCAGCGCCTCGGCGTCTTCGGCCGCTGGTCTGATCCGTACCTCACCATGAGCTTCGGCTACGAAGCCGCCATTCTCGAAACCTTCTACGACTTCTTTGAGCAGGAGTTCGTCTACAAGGGCCTCAAGCCCGTCTTCTGGTGCATCCACGACCAGACCGCCCTCGCCGAAGCCGAGGTCGAGTACGAGCAGCACACCAGCCCCAGCGTCTACGTCCGCTACAAACTCACCAGCGACCCCGTAGTCCTCTCACCCGCGTTAGCTGGGAAAAACGTCTCCACCGTCATCTGGACCACCACCCCCTGGACCATCCCCGCCTCGCAAGCCGTAGCCTTCAATCCGGAGATGGAGTACGTCGCCGCTCAGGTCGGTGATGAAATCTACCTCGTCGCCGGAGCCCTTCTCGAATCCGTAGCCAAAGCCGCCGGTTGGTCGTCCCCAGAGGTCATCGCCCGCTTCAACGGTTCTCGCCTCGACGGCGCAACCTTCGCCCACCCCTTCTTCGACCGCACCGTCTTCGGCGTCAGCGCCGCCTACGTCACCGCCGACCAGGGTACCGGAGCCGTCCACACCGCTCCCGCCCACGGCGTAGACGACTTCTACACCGGCAAGCGCTACAACCTGCCCGAGCTCCAATATGTAGACAACGCCGGTCGCCAGCGCAACCTCCCCCAAGGCCACTGGGATTTCGAATCCCAAACCGTCTTCGAGTCCAACAAAGCCATCACCGAGCTCCTTCGGGAGCGCGGAGCCCTGCTCTCCGCAAGCTTCTTCGAGCACTCCTACCCCCACTGCTGGCGCTGCCACAACCCCGTCATCGTCCGCGCCACCGAGCAGTGGTTCATCTCCATGGAAACCCCCATGCAGGAGCCGGATGGCACCCTGACTACCTTCCGCCAGCGCGCCCTGGATGAGATCAAGCGCGTCACCTGGGATCCCGCCTGGGGCGAAGAGCGCATCTCCAACATGATCGCCACCCGCCCTGACTGGTGCATCTCCCGCCAGCGCATCTGGGGCGTCCCCATCGCCGTCTTCCTCTGCAATCACTGCCATACCCCGCTCAACTCACCGGAGGTCAATAAAACCATCGTCGCCCTCTTCCGCAAAGAGTCCGCCGACGCCTGGTACACCCACACCCCCACCCAGCTCCTGCCCCCAGGCACCACCTGCGCCCACTGCGGCAACCCGGACCCCGCAGAGTTCCGCAAAGAGATGGACATCCTCGACGTCTGGTTCGAGTCCGGCTCCTCCTGGCACGCCGTCCTGGAAGCAGGCCAGGAAGCAGCCCAGGAAGCAGAGCCCGGCCTCCGCTTCCCCGCCGACCTCTACACCGAGGGCAGCGACCAGCACCGCGGCTGGTTCCACTCATCCCTACTCACCTCTGTGGCTCTGCGAGGAGTAGCTCCCTACCGCATCGTAGCCACCATCGGCTGGACCCTCGACGAGCAAGGCCGAGCCTTCTCCAAATCTCTCGGCAACGGTGTAGACCCTGTCGACGTAGCCAAGCGCCTCGGAGCCGAGATCATCCGCCTCTGGGTAGCCTCCGTCGACTTCCGCGAAGACGTTGCGGCGAGTGAAAACCTCATGCAACGCGTCAGCGACAACTACCGCAAGCTGCGCAACACCCTCCGCTTCCTCCTGGGCAACATCCACGACTTCAACCCCACCACCGATGCCATCCCCTTCCCTCAGATGGAGCCGCTAGACCAGTACATCCTCGCCCGCACCGCCGAACTCGACGCCAAGATCCGCCGCGCCTACGACGATTTCGAGTTCCACCGCGCCTACCACGCCCTCAACGAGTTCGTGAACACAGACCTCTCAGCCCTCTACCTCGACGTCCTCAAAGACCGCCTGTACACCTTTGCCCCCAACCACCCAGCCCGCCGCTCCGGCCAGACCGCCCTGTGGCGCATCGCCGAAGCCCTCACCCGCCTCATCGCCCCCATCCTAAGCTTCACCGCCGACGAAGTCTGGGCCTATCTCCCCAAACTCGACTCCCGCGAATCCAGCGTCCACCTCGCCCTCTTCCCCGATCTAGCCGACATCGTCCCCGGCAACGAAGCGTCGCTCGAAGCCGATTGGAGGCGCTTGCTCGCTATACGGGAACACGTCCTCTCCAAGCTTGAACTTCTAAGACAGGAAAAGGTAATTGGAAAGTCTCTTGAAGCCGACGTGCTGATCGGTGCCGATCAAAACTCATTGAATCTGCTTCTTCGCTATGAGAGTTCCCTTCCGGAGTTGTTCAACGTTTCCCGCGTCTCGGTAGGTTCGATCAGCCCAGAAGACAAGCTTTACTATCTTCGAAATCGGGACCACGTGGATGCAGTGAGTCACAGGTTCGGCGAGCCTGCACAGACAGATACAGTTCAATTGATCGTTATTAAGTCCGAGTCCCCCAAGTGCGAACGCTGCTGGCGCTACGTCGCTGAAGTAGGCGACGCCCTGAGTTACCCCACGGTTTGCCTTCGCTGCGCAGACGCCCTTAAAGCCATCGCCTTTCCCCCCTACGACCCACCACCACCGCCTGACGCTTCGTTCATCCCCGTGGAGCCAAGCCTCTAATGTCCCGCACCTCCACACGTACTCCAGACGCCCGCCCCTACCTCCTCCTCCTCGCCGCCGTCATCATCCTCCTCGACCGCCTCACCAAGCTCTGGATCACCACCCACCTCGCCCCCGGCCACAACATCCAGATCATCCCCGGCGTCTTCGCCCTCTCGCACGTCTACAACACCGGCGCCGCCTTCTCCCTCTTCGCCGAATCCCTCTCGCCCCACGCCGTCCGCTACGCCCTCATCGCCTTTTCCATCCTCGCCGCCATCGTCGTCCTCGGCATGATCGCCCGCGTAGGCCGCACCCTTTCCGCAACCGGCATCGCCCTCGGCCTCATCCTCGGCGGAGCCATCGGAAACCTCTACGATCGCGTCAAGCTCTCCTACGTCATCGACTTCCTGCAGGTCAAGATCATCCACTACCACTGGCCGGACTTCAACGTAGCCGACTCCGCCATCGTCGTCGGAGCCTGCCTCCTCCTGCTAGAGATCTTCCGCAACCAGCCTGCCGAATCCTAACTTGCCGTCGGCCACCAGCAGGCGCATCCGCGCTCCTCTCGCCACCAGCCCCAATCTAGCCGACAATAGAGTGTGGCCACTTCCGACTCGACCCTCGTACTTCTCGCTGAGCCCATCCCCACCGCCCCCCTCAACCAGATCACCATCCGCGGAGCCCGCACCCACAATCTCAAGTCCATCGACGTCGACATCCCCCACAACGCGCTCACCGTCGTCTCCGGCGTCTCGGGCTCCGGCAAATCCTCCCTCGCCTTCGACACCGTCTACGCAGAAGGCCAGCGCCGCTACGTCGAATCCCTCTCCGCCTACGCCCGCCAGTTTCTCGAGCGCATTGAGAAACCCGACGTAGACCACATGGACGGCCTCGCCCCCGCCATCGCCATCAAGCAAAAAAACCAGACCCGCAACCCTCGTTCCACCGTCGCCACCGCCACGGAAATCTTCGACTACCTCCGCCTCCTCTACGCCCGCTGCGGCACCGTCACCTGCCTCCACTGCGGAGGCATCGTCAAACGCGACTCCGTCGACGAGATCGTCACCGCCCTCTTCGCCTTGGGCGAAGGCACCCGCGTCAACGCTCTCTTCCCCATCGTCCGCGCCGAACTCAAGCTCGAACCCCTGCAAGCCCCGGAAGGCGAAGCCCCGACACCCGAGCCAGTCAAAAAGCCCGCCAAAAAATCCGCAAAATCCGCCAGGCCAACCCCAAACATAGCCGCCGCCACCCTCACCGACCCCCTCAAAGATCGCCTCCTCGAACTCCGCCGCCGAGGTTACAACCGCCTCTACCAGCCTTCGGCACTTGGATCAGAAAAGGCCGGGTCCATCGTCGAGTTCTCCACCCCCGAATCCCTCCTCGAACTCGACTTCTCCCAACCCATCTTCATCCTCATCGACCGCCTCGCCCTCAGCCCCGGCATCCGTAGCCGCCTCGTCGACGCCATCGAAACCGGCTACCGCGAATCAGGCGAAATCCGCTTCCACACCGTCCCTCGCGAAGAAACACAGCCGCAGCAACTCCGTTATTCGAGCGCCTTCGGATGCACCACCTGCCACCGCGCCTACCGCGAGCCCGAACCCCGTCTCTTTTCCTTCAACAACCCCTTCGGCGCCTGCCCCCGTTGCCAGGGCTTCGGCAACACCATCGACTTCGATCCCAACCTCATCGTCCCGGACAAATCCAAATCCCTCGCCGAAGACGCCATCGCCCCCTGGACCTCCGGCAAGTACCGCCCCATGCACGGCGAGATGATCCGCGCCGCCCGCGCCGCCAAAATCCCGATCAATACCCCCTGGTACGACCTCACCGAAGCCCAACAACTCTTCCTCGAAGAAGGCAGCGGCTCCTTCCCCGGAATCCGCGGCTTCTTCCGCGAGCTCGACCGCAAAAAGTACAAGCTCCACGTCCGCGTCTTCCTCTCCAAATACCGCGGCTACGCCACCTGTCCCGACTGCCGCGGCACCCGTCTCCGCGCCGAAGCCCGCGCCGTCCTTCTTTCCGGCCGCAACATCTGTGAGGTCGCCGCCCTCACCATCACCTCCGCCACCGAGTTCTTCGATGCCCTCCAGCTCTCTCCCGCCCAAACCGAAATCGCCGGAAAGATCCTCGAAGAGGTCCGCCAGCGCACCCGTTTCCTCCACCAGGTCGGCCTCGACTACCTCACCCTCGACCGCCTCTCCAGCACCCTCTCCGGAGGCGAGTCCCAGCGCATTCAACTCGCTACCTCCCTGGGATCGCGCCTGGTCGGCGCACTGTACGTCCTCGACGAACCCTCGATCGGCCTCCATACCCGCGACACCGCCAAGCTCATCCGCATCATGGAGGAGCTCCGCGACCTCGGCAACACCATCCTCGTCGTCGAGCACGACCCCGATGTCATCCGCGCCGCAGACTACCTCCTCGACCTCGGCCCCGGAGCCGGCGAGCTAGGCGGCCAGCTCCTCGCCGCCGGCACCGTAGCTGAAGTGACAGCCAACCCCGGCTCCATCACCGGCAAGTACCTCTCCGGCCGCCTCACCATCCCCGTCCCCAAACACCGCCGAGAGCCTGGCCGCGAAAAACTCCGCCTCACCGGAGCCCGCATCCACAACCTCCGCGGCGTCGACCTCGAAATCCCTCTCAACCTCCTCTGCTGCGTTACCGGCGTCTCCGGCTCCGGCAAATCCACCATCGTCCACCAGGTCCTCTACCGAGCCCTCCAGCAATCGCTCGGCCAGACCGAATCCGCCGACGCCACCGCCGGCCTCTACCGCGAGCTCTCCGGCACCCAGCACCTCAACGAAGTCGTCCTCGTCGATCAATCCCCCATCGGCCGCACCCCCCGCTCCAACCCCGTCACCTACATCAAGGCCTTCGACGACATCCGCGCCCTCTTCGCCGCGCAGCCCGACTCCCGGCGCAAAAACTTCACCGCCGGAAGCTTCTCCTTCAACGTCCCCGGCGGCCGCTGCGACGTCTGCGAAGGCGACGGCACCGTCACCGTAGAAATGCAGTTTCTCGCCGACATTGAGCTCCCCTGCGAAGAGTGCAACGGAACCCGTTACAAATCCGCCATCCTCGACGTCAAGTACAGGAACAAGAACATCTACGAAGTCCTCAACATGACCGTTAAAGAGGCGCTCGTCTACTTCGCCGGCCATCCCAAAATCGTCGACAAGCTCTACGTCCTCGATGAGGTAGGCCTCTCCTACGTCCGCCTCGGCCAATCCGCCACCACCCTCTCGGGCGGCGAAGCCCAGCGTGTCAAGCTGGCCTCTCACCTGGCCACAGCCCGCTCCGCCATCAACCGCTCTGGATCGAGTGACGCGGCCTCGCGTGCGAGAAGCCGAACCCTCTACATCCTCGACGAACCCACCACCGGCCTCCACTTCGACGACGTCGCCAAGCTCCTAGCCGCCTTCCGCAAGCTTCTAGAAGGCGGAGGCTCCCTGCTCGTCATCGAGCACAACCTGGACGTCATCAAGTCCGCCGACTGGGTCATCGACATGGGCCCGGAAGGCGGCAGCGGAGGTGGCCAGGTAGTAGCCGTCGGAACTCCCGAAGAAATCGCCGTCAACCCCGCAAGCCACACCGGCCACTGGCTGGCCCCCGTCCTAAAGTCTCTCCCCCACCCCGAACCGTAGTCACTCGAAGCGTCATCCACAATTGTTGCTGTTGCAAACTGTTGCTGTTTCTCTTGTCATTCTGAGCAAAGCAAAGAACCTGCCTCTGTCTTTGCTTTTGCTCCTGCTTTCACTCTTGCTCTTGCCCTTACCCGTCCTCGCCGTTGTCTGTTCTTATCCCGCCTTTCTCCCACGTATCCCCATTAAGTCCGTTGTCGTTGTTCTTACAGAAGCTCAATCCCGCAGACTATGAAAAAGCTCACACTCTCGCGATACCTCGCACCCTCCACCCTCGCTCTGGCGCTCCTGCTCCCCGCAGCCCTCCAGGCCCAGGACTTCGATACCTCCACCCACACCGCCTCCAACCCTCAGAACGCCGCCCGCACCGCCGCCCAGCAAGCCCTTGATGCCCGGGACTTCCCCAAAGCCATCAAGCTCCTCACCCCACTCGCCGAGGCCAACCCCCACGACGCCCAGCTCCTCTATGACCTCGCCTCCGCCCAGGACGCCGTCGATCAAACGACATCAGCCGAAACCACCTACAAGCAGTCCATCGCCGCGGATCCCACCCTCCTCGAACCTCACCTGGCCTTAGGCCTCCTCTACGCCCGCGCCAACAAGATGGACCTCGCCCGCGAACAGCTCCAGGCCGCCACCTCTGCCCCCGGCGACCCGCTCCTCAAAGCCCGCGCCTTCCGCACCCTCGCCCGTATCGACCAGTCCACCCACCCCGAAGCCGCCCGTGACGAGCTCCTCGCCGCCCTCAAGCTCTCCCCTGAAACCCCCGAAGACACCGTCCTCACCGCCGAACTGGCCACCGGCTCCGGCACCGAAACCCCCGCCGCCGAAGCCTCTCTCCGCAAGCTCCTCGCCACCCGCCCCCACGGCCCTGAAGCCTCCGCCGCCCTCGCCCGCATCCTCCTCCAGCAAAATCGCACCGCCGACGCCGAAACCCTCCTCCACTCCGCCCTCGAAGCCAACCCAGACGATCCCGTCCTCACCACCCAGCTCGCCACCGCCTTCAACGCCGAAGGCAAACCCGCAGAAGCCCTGCCTCTCGTTGAATCCCTCCACAAAGCCCACCCGGAAGACCCCAACATCACCCATCTCCTCGCCTCCCTCGAAGCCCAGACCAGCAACTACGCCGCCGCCGAGCCCCTCTACGCCGCCCTAGCCGCCCAGGCCCCTCAAGACCTCAACCTGGCAGTCGCTCGTGCCGACACCCTCATCCACCTCAAACGCTACGCCGAAGCCCAGCAGCTCCTCACCCCCCTCATCGCGCAGCCAGATCGCTTCCCCACCCCAGCTGAACTTGGTGAGACTGCCGCCCGCCTCGCCTTTGCTGCGTCGGAAAACAATGACCCGCAAGCGGCCTTGCAAGCCCTCGCCGTCCGTGCTACCGTTCTCCCATCTTCTCCGGCAACCCTCTTTCTCCAGGCCATCTCGGAAGACAAGCTCCACCAAATCAAGCAAGCCCAGCAGGCCTATCGGGAGTTCCTCAAAGCCGCCAACGGAACCCTCCCGGATCAGGAATTCGAGGCGAAACACCGGCTCATCGCCCTCGAACACAGGCACTAAACGCCGATAAAGAGTACGTCCGCGTAGGCAGGTGCCCCATGCGCAAGATGCTCGTTCTCCCCGTCCTTTTCGCCGCCTTCCTCCTCACCCCCAACGCCCATGCCTCTTCCTCGGACGTCATCCTGGATGACGCAGCCCTCCTCCAGCTCGAGCAGCGCGCCGAGCAAGCCGACCCGCGCCAGCAAGCCTTCCTCTACACCGAGCTCGCACACCTCTACACCCTTTCCGCCGGCCGTCAGATCGCCCAGGGCGATCTCGACCACGCAAACGACTCCATGAAGCGCATCCGCCACTTCGGCGAGCTCGTCCACGAGCGCCTCGCCGCCGACGCCAAAAAGCTAAAGAACCTGCAAAAGGCCGAAATGCTCATGCACGAGACCACCTTCCACCTTGGCGAATACCTCCATCTCCTCTCCACTGAAGACAAAACCGAAGCCCAGGCCGCCCTCAAGCAGCTGGAAAAGGTCAACGACGAGCTCCTGGCCCAAGTCTTCGCCCACTAACGCCTCGAACTGCTCTCGCCGTTACTGCCGTTCCACGGCCTCAGCACTGCCTCACAACTGCAGCAGCACTGTTCCTGACCAAGGACCTCCGTCTTCATGCCCGCACCCCGCAGACTCCTTCTTCTGCTTTTGCTTTTTGCCCCGCCTCTCCACGCCCAGCAGTCCGACTCCGCCCTCTCGGACGCCGAAGTTGAAAAAATCCGCGAGGCCGCACCCCTCTACTCCGACCGCGTCCTGCTCTTCGCCGGCTTCCTCGATGACCGCACCAAAGACATCCTCGCCCTCACCAGCGGCCGCAAGAAACCTGGCCGCGACGAAGACCTCCACGACCTCATGGAGCAGTTCAGCTCCATCGCCAACGACCTCGAAGACAACCTGGCTGACTACGGCCCACGCCACCGCGACCTCCGCAAAGCCCTCCCCAAGCTTCTCTCCGCCACCGAGCGCTGGCAGTCAGCCCTCAAAACGCCACCCGAAAATCCCGCCTACGAGGTCTCCCGGAAGCTCGCATTGGAAGCCGTCGCCGACCTTCGCGACGACGCCACCCACCTCGTCACCGAGCAAAAGGAGTGGTTCCAGGCCCACCCACCCACAAAGGCAGACGAGAAAGCCCCCAGCCGTCAGTAGCTCGCCAGTCCCCAACTCGCCACCCCTCAGAGTAACTTTCCGTGCAGTGACGAAAGCACGGGATACCCTACCCTGCCCCAAACCCCAAGTCCGGACCTAAAGTCTCTCCTTCGAAGACTTTGCGCAATTTAGGCGTGGGGAGGGGGGTACCCCAACAATCCTGCCAAATACGCTCATGTATCCTCGTTTTAACGTGTCCGCCGCGCTCATCCCCATCTTCGAGCAGGAGTATCGCGAGCTTCGTCCCCGCGCTCCCATCCCCCCACTCGACATCCGCTTCCGCCGCTTCACCTCCTTGAACACCACCATCCGCCTTCGCGAAGGCACCCTCCACGTCCGCCTCTCGGACCTCCTCGAGGCCAGCCCCGAATCCGTCCACCAGGCCATCGCCCACATCCTCCTCGCCAAGCTCTACCGCAAACCCATCACCGCCGCGCACGCCGACCGCTACCGCCGCTATGTCTCCTCAGAGCCCGTAGCCCGCGAAGCCCAGCACATCCGCAACACCCGCGGCCGCAAGCGCATCTCCACCCCCACCGGCCACCACTACGACCTCATCGAAGTCTTCGAAACCCTCAACCGCCGCTTCTTCCACGGCCTCTTGGGCCGCCCCGTCCTCACCTGGAGCGCCCACGCCGCACGCCGCATGTTAGGCCACTACGACGCCGCCCATAACACCATCGTCGTCAGCCGCGTCTTCGACCGCTCCGACACCCCCCGCTGCGCCATTGAATACCTGCTCTATCACGAGATGCTTCACCTTAAGCACCCCGTCCGCGTCAAAGCCGGCCGCCGCTGCGTTCACAGCCGCGAGTTCCAGGCCGAAGAACGCCTCTTTCCCGAGCTGGAACAAGCCAAAGCCTACCTCAAGCTTCTTTGAACGAAAAGCATCCGAGATACTGCCAGACACCGTACCCTCGTCCCTATTACTAAGGCAGGAGGATGGAAGGGTGGATGAGTACAGCAAAACCGCCGCAAGGTACCATCCCACATCCGCACCACCCGCCCACCTGACACGGGAGCCTCATCTACCGCCGCCTGCACGTTCTTGCTGGGTGTTTGCTAAACCCGTTCTTCTGCCCGCTTGAAAGCTGCCACAGCAACCGCCGCTTCCTCAGTTGCCGAAAGCGGCTCAGCCCCAACCACGGACCCGACCGGAGCTACAGAGATCCCTGTGCTGCTCGGCGGTCGCACCACGGAGCTTGCCGGTCGCGCCCCATATTCCGTTTTCACCGCACCCGTTCGGAACGGCTCCGTACGAATTCCCGCACCAAACCCCCGCCCCTTGCTCATCAGCGAATCGATCCCAGCCTTGAAGCCACTCACGATCCCAGAGATCTCCCGCACCGGAACCTTAATCCCGCTATGGATCTTTTCGCCCAGATCCGAAGTAGCTGCCAACACACTCGTCACCATCCCATTGACCCGAATCAATTGCGCATGGGCCTTGGCGTTCGCATCCCGAACCGTCGCGTTCGCCTCCTGCACCGTCGTATTCACCGAAGAAACGGTCGGCTCGAACTCCACCACCTTCTCCCGCACTACAAAGGAGATATGCTCCACGTTTGCTGTGATCGAGTTGATCTTCGGCGTGAGCTCCGTGAGCAGCGCATGCGATTTCTCAAGAATCGGCATCGCCTTTGTCTTAATCTCCAGCACATGCCCAGTGATCACCTTCTGCGCCTTTAGAGCGACGATTGCAATAGCTACCACCACAACCGCCTGCGCCAACAGAGCGATCGCCGCTACTGTGACAAAAACCTCCAGCCAAATCGCATGACCACTATTGATCGCATCCGGCGCCTGCCACATCGCCAATCCCGTCATCACCATTGCAGCCTCTCCAGAATCCCATCTAAATTGCACAGCCGCCGTAACGCAGCACAGGGGCGAAACCCGATCTACGTGCGACCGGCCCGCCCCTGTAATACTCTTCGCTGCCAAATCGCTTACGAGTTCACAACCTCAGCTTCACTGGTCTTGGTCGAATAGGCTTCCTTGCCCGCGTCGATCGCCGCCGTTACAGCGTCCTGCTGATTCTGCACCAGGTCTTTCCCCTTCTCGACATACTGCGTCCACTGGGTACGGCCCCGCTCATAATATTCCTTCCCTTTGTCCACGTAATCGCCGGCGACCTGTTTGCCCTGATCCACATACACGTTAGCTTTGTCTACTCCCTGCTGAGCCAGAGTAGCCGCCTTATCCTTCGCGTCTAATGCGCCGGAGACGATGTCAGCCCGTGTCTCTACGCCAGACTTAGGCGCATACAGCACTCCCACCAGTGCGCCGATTCCCAGCCCTGCCAGAAACCAACCCAATCCGCTCGATCCGTTGTCGTCAGACATGTCTTTCTCCTCTTACCATCGAAGTACCGGGGCTGTAAGCCCTAGTTGAATCCCGCGTCCACCAAAGATCAATACAAGATCAATACACAAGACCGAATACGCCACCCAACCAAAAAGCTTCCAGCGGAGTGTCAAACAAACAGATGCCCGCCCTCTGCGGCGGGTTGCGCGGCACCGCGTCGCAGCGAAATATAATCGAGAACGCAACCCCAGCGACGTACCCGAAGCGCTGATACTTGATTCCGCAACGTCATCACTCCGCGAGCTCTTCGTCTAACCTGCAGCCGCTCGACCGAAAGGATCTCTATGTCGCTCGCATTCCGCGCCAAGCGCCTCCCTTCCGCTTTGTTCTCCTTCACTCTGGCCGCCACGTCCTTCGGCTGCAAGGCGAGCCTGCCCGGCGACGCCGCCCTCACCCAGGCCGTCTCCGCCCAGATCTCCGGCGACTCCTCCCTGAGCGGCCAACCCATTCAAGCCACCGTCCAGGCAGGCGTCGCCACCATCAGCGGAAGCGTCCTCAACGACGCGCAACGCACCATCGCCGCCCGCGACGCCGCTGCCGTTAAAGGCATCCGCGAAGTCATCAACAATGTGACCCTCACTTCAGCCCAGGCGGCCGCGCCGCTGCCTCTCACCAGACCCGCGCCGGCCTCCGGCCTCATCCCCCCGACGCCCCCTATCGCATCGTCAGCCCCAAGGACCTCCATCCGCCAGCCCGCGCCCATCCAGCGTGAGCAGCCTCAACCCCAGCCCACACAGCAGGCCTATAACCCGCCACCACCGCCGCCTGCAATCCCCCGCACACCGCCGCCGCCACCACCGCCTGCCTTCCTCAACGTCTCCATCCCTGCCGGCACCTCGATCCCCGTACGCGTCACCCAAACCCTCGACAGCGCCACCACTCAGCAAGGTGACAACTTCTCCGGCGTCGTCGCCTCGGACATCGTCATCGACGGCCTCGTCGCCATCCCCGCCGGCTCCGCTGTCACCGGCAACGTCGACGCCGTCCAGGAAGCAGCTCACTTCAAGGGCAACTCTCTCCTCACCGTCTCACTCACCGGCATTAAGACACGCGGCGAGCGCCTTCCGCTCTCCACAGACCCATACACCGTGACCGGAAAAGGTCGAGGCAAAAACACCGCGGAAAAAGCCGGAGGCGGGGCAGCCGTCGGAGCCATCCTCGGCGGCATCCTCGGCGGCGGCAAGGGTGCCGCCATCGGTGCAGGCGTCGGAGGGGCAGGCGGCGCAGGAGTCAATGCCGTCTCAAGAGGCCAGCAGGTACAGATTCCCTCAGAGTCC
>CBDIOH010000005.1:0-16054 GCA_964282815.2 uncultured Granulicella sp. | reverse complement strand
GAAGAACGCGCCTCGCGGAAGGACATGGCTTCAATTGCGTTGAGTACCTGCCCACGATGAGCAGGGGTGTAAGTCCCGCCTTGCGGAAGGGCACGGCTTCAGCCGTGCCGCCTGAAGGTTGCAATTGCTTGCGGCTTAGCCGCGGAGGTACTCTTTCTCGAAGCGTCACGTGGGCGAAACACGAGTTCACGAGCTGAAGCCGCTCGCTTCGTTTCGTACCCCTACCTGGGCACAGTCTTTTGAAGACTTTAGCGCCAAAGTACGGGGGGAGGAGTACCTGCCAGGGCCGGCCCGCCTGAGACACCGTTGCCACCTCCATTCGCTGGCAACAGGTGAAGCGGAAGAGGTAGCTCCCAGCCGCCGGGAGCTCAGGACGATACACTGGATCAGGACCACCTATGTTTCTCGACGAAGCAAGAATTCGTATCAAAGCCGGCGACGGCGGCAACGGCTGCATGGCCTTCCGGCGGGAGAAGTTCGTCCCGCGCGGCGGTCCCTCCGGCGGCGATGGCGGCCACGGCGGCGACATCCTCATGTCGTCCTCCCTCAGCCACAACACGCTGATCCACTTCCGCTTCAATCCGGAGCATAAGTCGCAGCGCGGCGGCCACGGCCTCGGCTCCAACTGCTCCGGCTTCGCCGGCGAATCCAACACCCTGCAGGTGCCCGTCGGCACCCTCGTCTACGACGACGAGACCGGCGAGCTGCTGCACGACTTCGCTCACCCGGACGAGACCATCATCGTCGCCCGGGGCGGCCGGGGCGGCCGTGGCAACCAGCATTTCGCCACCAGCACCCATCAGGCACCGCGCGAGCATGAGCTCGGCCGTGCCGGCGAGGAGCGCGTCCTCCGTCTGGAGCTGCGGCTGCTCGCGGATGCCGGCCTGGTCGGCTATCCGAACGTCGGCAAGAGCACCTTCATCTCCCGTGTCTCGGCCGCCAAGCCGAAGATCGCCAACTACGCCTTCACCACGCTCGAGCCCAATCTTGGCGTCGTGCAGATCGGCGACTATCCCCACACCGAATCCTTCACCATCGCCGATCTCCCCGGCCTGATCGAAGGCGCCCACCTCGGCGCCGGCCTCGGCATCCAGTTCCTCCGCCACATCGAGCGAACTAGCGTGATCGTGCACCTCGTCGACGTCTCCGATGCCACGGACCGCCCCGATCCTGTCGAAGACTTCAAGATCATCACAGCGGAACTGAAGAGCTTTGATAGCTCCCTCCCGACAAGGCCCACGATCGTCGTTGCCACTAAGATCGATGTGGCGAACCCGGACAAGCTGAAGAAGTTGGTCGCGATGGCGAAACGACGCAAGCTACCCTTCTTCGCCATCTCGGCCGTAACCGGCGAAGGCCTCGAGCCGCTCAAGTACAGGATCGCGGAGCTAGTGCGCACCCATCGTCCCGTGGACATCGAGCCCCCGGCTCTGGATCCCATTCGCCCCAGCCATCCGCCCCCTCCACCAAACGCGCGCGGCCGATCCCACTAGTGCATCGCCTGCTCGTTACCGCCGAAATACACCCCTTACCGGCCTCCAGGCCGGGAGTCCGGTGACGATGCGGATAGCTTTCTTTGGAGGCAGCTTCGATCCTCCGCATCTCGGCCATCTCGCCGTGGCGCAGGCGGCGGCACAACATCTCGCGCTGGACCAGGTCCTCCTCGCGCCCACAGGGCGGCAGCCCTTCAAGCGAGCCGGCGCCGAGGCCCCCTTCACGGATCGCCTCGCCATGGTGTCTCTTCTCTGCGAACTCGACGAGCGCCTGGTGCCTTCTACACTCGATGCACCAAACGGAGACGGTACCCCCAACTACACCGTGGACGCCCTGACCCGCCTCGCACAGGAGCACCCGAATGCCACGCTCTTCGCGATCGTAGGAGCAGACAGTCTTACGGATCTGCCAGGATGGCGCGAGTCAGCTCGCCTGTTCGAGCTCGCGTCCTGGATCTCCGTCAGCCGCCCCCAACACCCGTTCCCCCAGCCCCTACCCCCAATGCTTCAAACAGAACAGGAGCGCGGACACCTTCATCTGATTCCCAACATAGACGTCCCTACCTCGTCGACCTCACTCCGCGATCGTCTGCGTCAAGGATCGGAAGACATGAGCGACGAAATACCTGAAAACATCTTGCGCTATATCCGAAGTCACGAACTGTACTCTAGCGGCCACAGCCGCTCGGGACCATCCGCTAAGTAGCCCTTTGTGATGGCCTCTCCGCGGGGCGCCGCATTCGCCTGACCTCAGAGACATTGCCGTTGCTCACACAACGCTCTACCATCAGAGATCAGGAGATCTATGCCGTCACTTGAAACCTACCAACTTCTCCTCGCCGCTGTAGCCGCCTGCGAGGACAAGAAAGCTGAAGACATCCGCATCTTAGCGCTGGACCCCACAGAAAGCGGCCTCTCCGACTACTTCCTGATCTGCAATGGAACGAACGACCGACAGAATGTAGCAATCACGGATGAGGTGGAAATCCGCCTGAAGCGGGACTTCGGCATCTACCCCAACTCCGTTGAGGGACGCCGTCAGGGCGAATGGATCTTGATGGATTACGTAGACTTCATCGTTCACGTCTTCTCCGCAGAGAAGCGTCAGTACTACGGCCTTGAGCGTCTACGGAAATCCGCGACAACCGTCAGCCCAGACGAACTGAGTGAAGACCTTAAGTCGCAGATTCGCGCCACACGAAGAAAGGTGACGGCAACCGAAAAATCCGCCAAAGCTGAAATGGCGCCGGGCAAGAAGACCGCTGCGGTAAGATCCGCGAAGACCACCGGGAAGAAGACCTCTTCAAAGTCCGTTCGACCAAGCGTGGGGAGTAAGAAGACAAAAGGACCTTCGAAATAATTCGCGTCAACAAGGAGATAGAAGCAAACGAAGTCGTCGGCCGAGATCTCTCCACGGCCGGCGACTTCGTTTAGTTAGGGTTAGAAGTTGACCTTGAGTTGGAACTCCGTTGTACGCGGAGCACCTTGTGCGAAGGTACCTGACCCGCGTTGGGTGCGATTTGCGTCCTGGACAGCTTGGGTGTTCGGTCCGTTGAGGTAGTCTGCGGTCTGCCCCACCACACCGTTCGCCGTTCCGATGTTGGCTAAGGTTCCTGAGAAGTGCGTGAAGTTGCTCATGTTGGCTACGTTATACATTGCAACCGCAGGCTCGATTGACAGACCCTCACGAATTCTGCCCATCCGGATAGGATACGAAGCGTTCACATCAAGGGTGCGAAGTGGAGGATTATTGATCGGGGTCGTCGGTACTGTGGCAATCTGCTGCTGAACACCGTTCAGCGCATACAACTGATTTGCACTAACGAGACCGGATGCGATGAGTGCCTGTCCTGCTGGAGTCGGCTGACCTGCGTTCGTCGCGTTGTAGTTATTGATCAACCGATTCAGGCCAGATCCCTTGATGCGGTGCATATAGTCCCCAGGTAGCGTGCCCGGAACCAGATCGCCTACTGTCCCGTCACCAGTCACGTCCGTCCGGAAGATTTCTCCCGCGACATTGCCTCCCTGATCGTCAAGTACCAACGAGGTTGGATTTGCGGAGTAGAAATGACCGATGACGCTAACTCTTGCACCGTACTTCACATCCACGCTGCCACCGAAGCTGAGTTCATTTGTAGAGTCAAGGCTTGACCTGCCCATGTATTCATTGGGGTTGTCGTAGTCCCAAGGCGGATTGTTGAAGAACTGATCGCCGGTTGCGTTCTGAGAAACACCGCCCAGAGGATTCACAATTCGCGAGAGGGAGTAGGAAGCCTGAAAGTTGCTGCTCAGGATTCCGGGTGCGGGGTGGGCTTTCTGCTGCTGCACAACGATCTGCAATGCGTCGTACCCTGACCGCCCGACCGGAAGGATGAATTGTCCCAATCCTACGTTCGGATTTCTTCCACCGAAGGCAGCCGGTGTCTGACCCGTGTAAGAGACCGGATAGCCACCGGTGTATTGGTTGCTGGAGTCAAGTCCGTTCCCGGCGAAGTCGGCGATTGTGGCACCAGCCGCGATGGCACAGGTGATGGCTGCTGACGAGTAGCCTCCAGCGCAACCTTTAGCCGCAGTAGTCGCCGCAATTGCTTGCTGCGCGGCGGCTACATTGAGGTAGCGCGCCGCACCAACATGGTTGACGTCGATAAGAAGAGGGGTTTTGATCGTTGCGTTATGAACATAATCGACACTTAGAACCGTGCCCTTAGCCAACTCACGCTGGATCCCTCCATTCAACTGGATGGAGTACGGAGTAACATACGGCGCGCCGTAGATACCCGTCGAGTGCAGTCCACCTCCGACTCCGATGTAACCGGGATTAGGACCGCCAGTTTGGGAAGCCGTCTGATATTGCGCCTTCAAAGCACTGATCTGTGGGGCCGACTGCGCGATTGGTTCCGCGCATATTGTCGCCAGTGAAACTCCGTTGACGGCACTTACTGGTCCCACACCTGGAATCGTAACCGTGTTCGTACCGCCACAGACTTGAGTGTAGTTGAAATAGTTACCGTTTGCATTCACAACTGAGCTGCGAGCGTTTGAGGTGTTGTTGAAGATATCGCTCTCGTAGAAGATTCCGCCGCCACCACGGATCGACATCTTGTGATCCCCCGGGCTGAAGACAAATCCCGCCTGTGGACCAAAGTTTGCGTAGGGCTGATGCGTCTTCGCACCCAGGCCGGGCTGAAACTGATCGAACAAGGGAGTGTTGCCAGTGCATCCGGTAAACTGCAGGGACGGATCCACACTCGAGCAGAGCGGCGTTGCAAGATCCTGGTTCGCGCGATCAGTATCTACGCTCCAACGAAGCCCAGCGACCATGGTGAAAGCCGAAGAGACCTTCCAAGAATCAGCCACGTAGGCACCGCTACGCCAATCCTGCAGTCCTCCGCCGCTCAGTCCGAAGCCTGGCTTTTCCGTGAAGAAACCGTTCCCATTTCCAAGAACATATGTCTCGGCGGAGTAGCCATTGATCGGATCGTTGGGGCAAGGTGCCGCACCGGCGACGCCACCACAGCTGGCCAGAGCGCTCGGAGGTCCGAATGCAGTGTAAAGAGAGGGTCCGTAAAAGGCCGCAAAGCCGCCGCCCAGCAAGCGATTCATGCTTGCGCCAAACTTGAACGAATGCTTGCCCTTGGTCCAGGTACCGTCATAGCGCAGCTGTTTGTCGGACTGATATGTACCTTGCGGAGCAAGGAAGTTCGGTCCGGCGTAGAAGTTATCCGTACTGTCCAGTAGTGTGACGGCAGAGCCGATGAGACTCGTGGGATTGTAAATGGAGCTTTGGCCAGCGGTCCCGTCCGTCAAAAGGTTGTGAAACTTCTCATAGCCGCCGCGGAAGGAGTGCGTGAAGCGTCCAGTCGTGAAATCAACACCACCAACAATGGCTGGAACATTGTTTCGGGTTTGGTAGAGAGAGTAAAGGTCCTGGTAGTTAGAGAAATCAGAGTTTACGTCGTAGGCGCCACGGACGAACATATGCATGCCCCTTGGGGCGTTATAGTCGACGCGCGCTGTGGAATAGGTGTCACGGAATGGTGATGGTATGTAGGGAAAGGCGGCATTTATCGAGGAGAATGTGCTGCTGGTTGTCGCGCTGTTCTGCTGATCCTGCTTGATGCGCTCGGAATCAGCAAAAAAGAAGAGCTTGTCTCTGATAATCGGGCCGCCAATCGCTCCACCAAACTGGTTCCGCTGAAACGGCGCATCAATACCACCCGTCGTGTCCGCGAAGCCGACGCTGTGATCCTGGAAGTTGTAGAAGGCCTGGCCATGAAAGGCGTTGGTGCCCGATCGGGTTGATACCAGCACCTGACCAGTTGAGGTGACTTCACCCGAAACGTCCTGTGTGGACCGGTTGAGCTGGAATTCATCGATCGCGCCGGTGGTCACGTTCATGATCGTCGTGCCGACAGTCTCATCGGTGATGTCCTGGCCATCGAGCAGAATACGCGTGCTGCGTCCGGAGACGCCGCCAACGGAGATCGCCGAGTAGCCGGCCTTGGTGGGATCAAACGTCTCACCGCTTTGAAGGATTACGCCAGGCTGCAGTTGCGCCACGTCCAGGAAGTTACGCCCGTTAATCGGCATGGAGTCGATCTGCTCCCGCGTCACTACTCCCGACACTCCCGGCTGGTCGGTGTTCACCTGGAGCTGCCCTGCGTTGACCTCAACTGTTTCGGACGACTGGCCGATGATCAGCTTGAAGCTGCCAGTCGTGGCCGTTCCAGTGCGAATGACCGTCGTGACCTCGAGCTTTTGAAAGCCTGGTGCCGTCACCGTGACCCGGTAATTTCCGGGGTTCAAAGGCCCCACAGAGTAGAAACCGGAGCCATCCGCTGTGACTTGCTTGGACGAACCAGTATCGATGCCTACGATCGTTATCGGCGCGTTGGGCACTACCGCCCCGGATGCGTCCGTAATGGTGCCCTGAATCGAGCCACCATTCACCGAGATCGCCTGGCCGTAGCTCATGACACTGAGCGGAAAGACTAACGAGAGTCCGAGCAACTTCTTCATCAATGGTTCTCCGAGGAACGTCTTGAGTCACCCTTGGCAGGGATATGGGACAGGAAATGCCGGGAGAGATCTTCCGCCATTCAGTAAGTTGTTAAGTCTTGGCTAAAGCAGTGCAACCATCGGGCCAAAGTTGCCTGAGGTGTAGAGAAAGATGAACAAGAGTGCTCTACATGGACCTTGGTGAGATAAGGTACTGAAAACGTGAGGCAGCCTGCAGGTAAACCCTAATCATGATGACATGGCGTTCGCAGCACCAAGCATTGCGTCTCTTCAGAGTCAATCCCCCGAGCGGCTTGCTCATAGGCATCTACTGAAAACTGGAGAGCGGGTGAGTGGACCTGCAGATCTTCATAGAAAGTTGGCGCAAAATGAGAGTCAAGTTGGCGTGTGTTGCGGCATCCGAGCGCCGATTACGACTTGACCCGGCATTCGGCCTTACCCAGGAATATCTCACGCGTGCGGCTCTCTATGAGCCCTGCTCGATCGAGATCTTCGTCACCGAGAGCGCACTGCTCGCTTCCCTTGATCGGCGCAGCGGCCGCTCACGAAGTTTTGCTCTCCTGTTGGACAGTGCAGGTAAATCGTTCAGTTCAAGTCAGTTCGCGGCTCAGCTTGGAAGTCTTCGCGACTCGGGTCAGCAGCAAGTCATCGCCTGCGTCGGGCCGGCTGACGGCTGGTCACACCTGGCACAAACGCGTGCTGACCTCTTGATCTCTCTCGGACCAATGACCCTGCCCCACGCCTTGGCGCAGCTTGTTCTCGCCGAGCAGATCTACCGCGCACTCACGATCCTGGCGGGACATCCCTATCACTGCGGGCATTGATTGCCAGTGTCCCGATCTGTCCTTGTCTTTTAGGTCCGCCGCCGATACCGAATCGCAAACTCATACCCTGAGTTCGGCGGGAAAAGCGCAGCTACGACGCGTAGCCGTTCCGCGAGCGCTTGCGGCGCAAGGAGCGGATACTCGCGCTCGCGCAACTCCGCATAGTCAAAGTCGACCGCAAGCGAGAGAAGATAGATGGCGACGGCGTCGGCGAACGCCGCGTCAAAAAACGCGCTCCTCGCTTTTTCATCGAGCAGGCCGGCTTCGGTGCTCTGCCGTGTGCGGGCACGATGCTCCCAGGCGTCTTGGCTGGTCTCTCCCCGGACATCCGCCTCAGCCTGTTTCCACACAAGTTCCGAGAATGCCGAGGGAACTCCGGCCGCATCCACAAACCCATGCCCCACATTGATGAAGAACTCAAAAGAAAGTGCGAAGCGGTCCGACAATAGCCGCGCCGAGATGAAGACGGCGTCCGTCTCCCCTAACATCACGTTGCGATGACACGTCGCCTGCTCACTCAGCTCTGAGGTGTAAACCGGGGCGACCAGCGTTTCGTCTTCTTCCGGCGGAGCGCCGCTCGTGGCGGCCCGGGCACGGCTGATTGCCAGCGGCACAAAGAAATAGGCCGAGTGTTTCAGAGCTCGCGCGATAGTCTCCGGAACTGCTTGCACCAGGCGCTCCAGATCCCGCGTTTCGATCCGAGTATCGCCAAAGGACGCGAAGCTAATCCCATTCGGAGATCGCCGGGGCATTGCCTCACGCGCAACCTGATCCGGCAGGACCAGGCTTGTTGGAACGCTTTCAGCCATAAGGCAGTATTCTACTTCCAGTGACCCAGGAACCCCATAATCGCCTTGACCGCACTCCATCCCTGCCCTCAGACAACACCTTTCTGAGCATCCCCATCGGCGAGCTGGGCTGGTTCAGCTGCCTTCTCATGGGGACAGCAGCCGGCTTTGCGACGTTCTTCGCGGTCACCTTTCTCGCGATCATCACGTTTCTGATTCTCAATTCATTCGGACACTCTCTGAACTACAACCTCACCTATCGGCGCATCGGCCTTCCAGCCGGTCTTCTCGTGGGAGGCATCTCTCTGGCGTACCTTGCGGTCTCGTGGACACGCCGCCAGATTGCTCGCCGCTGACCCCTTCTTCCGCGGCGCATGGTCTGCACCACGCTGGCGTAGTACAACTGGTTCTCAGCCCGATCACTCCCTCTCTGGAGGCTCCTCTGTTCATGCCGCTCTCCCGCGCGTCCCTGCGCCGTAGCTCCATCGCTGTTCTGACTGGTCTCTGCTTGCCTCTCAGCCCCTTCGCCATCGCAGCGGATAAGAAGGCGTCCGAGCCTTCGTTCTACAGCCCTCAGCCAGCGAGCGAAACCCTCGATCTCTCCATGTACGCGCGTATTCGCGAGGAAGGTCTCGAGCACTCGCATGTCATGCAGTTTGCGGGCGCCTTGGCCGACGGCATCGGCCCGCGGCTGACCGGATCACCGAACATGGCCAAGGCCAATGCATGGACTCGCGATACGCTCACCGCAATCGGTCTCGAGAACGCACATCTCGAGGACTGGGGCGAGTTCGGCATGGGCTGGCAGCAGATCAATACATGGGTTCGCCTGGTATCGCCCGATCCTGAACCGCTGTGGGCGCAAGCTGCTCCCTGGTCTCCAGCAACAAAGGGCCCCGTCACTGGCGACGTCGTCCTCGTGAATGCAACGACGGTCGATGACCTGGCCAAATACAAAGGCAAGCTCGCAGGAAAGATCGTTCTCTTCGGCGCTCCGCGATCTACTCCAGACATTACTGAACCGCTCTTTCACCGCTACACAACGGACGAGCTTAAAGATATGGAGATGGTCGAGTCGCAAGCGCCTGCGCAGCGGTCCACTCCTCTGCTAACCCTGCAGCAGCGCCTCGCCATACGCACGCAGCGGAACATCTTGCGCAAGGCAGCCCTCAGCCTGATGTCGAGCGAAGGCGTCGTTGCGATTCTCACGCCCTCACGCGATAGTGACGGTGGCGGCGGTACCGGCGTGATCTTCGATGACAACGGAGCGAACCTCGCGATCGATGCTCAGCTGAAGTCCAACGCCATCACCATTCCCAACGCCGTGATGATGATCGAGCACTACAACCGCCTCGCACGTCTGCTCGAAAACCACGTTCCCGTTCAACTTGAACTTAACATCGAAACGAAGTTCACCGGCGATCACGAGCATGGCTTCGACACCGTTGCCGAGATCCCTGGAACCGATCCAAAGCTCAAGAATGAAGTGGTCATGGTCGGCGGCCATCTCGACAGCTGGATCTCAGGGACCGGCGCCACCGACAACGGAGCAGGCTCCATCGTTGCCATGGAAGCGGTCCGCATCCTCAAGACGCTGGGCATCAAGCCGCGCCGCACCATTCGGATCGCGCTTTGGTCGGGCGAAGAACAAGGCCTCTTCGGGTCAGCCGGTTACGTCAAGCAGCACTTCGGCACCTTTGGCCCGCCAGCCATTGCAGACCCGCCGAATACTCCGCGCTACCTCGCCCATAAGGGAGCGCTGACGACCACGAAGGAGTGGGAGACACTCGACGCCTACTACAACCTGGACAACGGCACCGGCAAGGTTCGCGGGGTCTACACCCAGGGCAACTTCGCCATCGCGCCGATCTTTGCGCAGTGGATCGCGCCGCTCCATGACCTTGGCGTCTCCACCGTCACCAGTCGGGATACCGGCGGTACGGATCACCTCTCCTTCGACGCCGTCGGCCTGCCAGGCTTTCAGTTCATTCAGGACCCGATGGACTACGACACCCGCACGCATCACTCCGATATGGATACCTACGATCGTCTCCATGCGGATGACCTCGAACAGGCCGCGGTCGTCGAGGCAATCTTCCTCTACAACACCTCGGAGCGTGACGCGATGATGCCGCGCAAACCCTTTCCGCACCCGGAGGATGAGAAGCGACTCACGACGCCTATCCCCAACCTCTATCCGAACGCCGTTCCAACACCGGATAGTGGCAAACCTGGCATCAACTAACCACGCCAGCTCGGCGAGCAGCATGACAGGCGGCAGAGACTCTTCTGTCGCCTGTCTATTCCATTCCGTGTCTGTCGCGATCGATCTCCGAGTCGTCTGGCAGACGGGACAGCATTTGCCCAGGTGTCGAGAGCTCCTTAGTACTCCGAAAGATCTGCAGAGTTGACCAGGGTACGAGACCCAGGGAGAACATCATCCGTCATCCCTTACTGGTACAACAGACACATGGAGGATGTATGGCCACTTACAAGTTCGTTGCTCTTTCCGCTCTCTCCGCCGCGCTTCTCAGCGGTGTGACGTTTGCGCCGGCACAGATTTCCATCAACATCGGAACTCCTCCTGTTTGCCCCTACGGCTACTACGACTACGCTCCCTACAATTGCTCTCCGTACGGCTACTACGGACCGGACTGGTTCAACGGCGGCGTCTTCATCGGCGCGGGACCCTGGTTCCACGGACCACACGGATTCTATGGTCACGTCGACAATCGCTACGACCCACATCACGGCTATGGTGGCCCGTACCCTGAACGCGGCGCGCAACCCTTCGCTCACTTCCAGGCAAACGAGGCGCGCGACGGTCAGGGTCACATCGGCAATGCCGGACATAGCGGTGCTGGCGAGCATAGCGCCGGCGCACCGGGCGGCTTTCATGGGGGCGGCGGACACCGCTAGCCGGGAGCAACACAGTGAGCCACGAAGAGATGACTCCCAGCTCTGATCCCAAACGCCCCGTCTACTTCCATGCTTGAAGCAGACGGGGCGCTGTTCCCAGGATTCTTAGTCCGTCAGTGCGCTCCGCGAAGTATCGCGCATTGAGAACATCTCCCCCAAGGTCCTCGATCTTCTGGAATGCTCTGAGTTCATCCCTCATCTGCTCCGGAGTAAAGAAGAGTTGAAACGGCTCCCCTGCCATCCGCACCCGCGAGGCCAATGAGTCATGGGCGATCCGCTCGAGGAGCGGCAGCGCGGCGCGTGGCTGGCCATAATCCAACACAACACCACTTCCTGTTGCCGACTCCGCGATGACGCTCAGCGTCGCCCGGAACGCGGGCTGCGTGAGATAAGGGACAACGCCGAGCCACGCAAACAATGTCTTCGCGCCACGATCGAGGCCAGCAGCAGCCAGGGCGTGCAGGAGTTCTTCTCGCTCGAAGTCGACTGGCACCAGCTGCGCTTGACTCGGCATGGTGAGCCCAGCTGTGGCAAGAAGCTCACGCTTCCACGCCTGCGTTCGGGGGTGATCAACCTCAAACACCCGCAGATCCGGATACGGGTTCCGCAACGCAAAGGTATCCAGGCCCGCCCCGAGCAGAACATACTGGGTGACGCCGGCCGCAACAGCTCCCGTCAGGCAGTCCTCTGCAAATCTGCTGCGCACCACGAGCCACGCTCGCAGCCCAACGGAGTGTGGCCGGTCCGTACGGCGAGGTGTGCGCTGCAGCTCGGTCATTCCGTCGCGGCCAAGAATCGGAACGGCGAAAGGGTCGGTGAAGACCAGCGGCGGCGCATCGTAGAGCTGATGAGCCGCCCGCCGGAGGGCCACCCGAAACGCCGTCCGTGATGGCCTGGATTCGTCCACCTTGCGCCTTCTTATTTAGGCTGCATCCAGCGAAGAGTCCGGGCAAGATAGGACTTCATCTCCTTGCGCGGAACGATGGCGTCAAGGAAGCCGTGCTCCAGGAGAAACTCGGATCGCTGAAAGCCCTCGGGGAGCTTTTGCCGAATGGTCTGCTCGATCACGCGTGGTCCAGCAAAGCCGATGAGCGCTTTTGGCTCGGCGATGTTGAGATCACCAACCATCGCGAAACTGGCCGTAACCCCACCCGTAGTGGGGTCTGTCATCAGCGAAATGTAGGGTATTTTTGCGTCGTCTAGGCGACCGAGGGCGGCGGCGACTTTGGCCAGTTGCATGAGGGAGGCGATGCCTTCCATCATGCGGGCGCCGCCGGAGGCGGAGACGATGATGAGGGGATGGCGGGTGCTAAGTGCTCTATCTACAGCTCTTGCGATGGTTTCACCGACGACGGCGCCCATTGAGCCGCCGATAAATCCATACTCCATGGCGCTGACAACGACGGGCTGGCCATCTAATGTGCCGATGGCGTTAACGATGGCATCGTTGAGGCCGGTCTTCTTCTGGGCTTCCTGAAGGCGTCGCTTGTAGGGCTTAAGATCAACAAAATCAAGGGGATCGGTCGATCTGAGACCAAGGTCGACGAGCTCGTAGCCGGGGTCGAGAAGATAGTCGATGCGGGTGCGGGCGTCGATGCGAAAGTGGTGATCGCACTTCGGGCAAACGTACTGATTTTGAAGGAGATCGGCCTTGAAGATTGGTTGCCGGCAGCTCTCGCAGCGGATCCAGAGACCCTCGGTTCGGACTGTTTTCTGTTCGTCGGTGACGATCTGATGATCTTCGCGCTTAAACCAGGTCATAGGGGAGCTTTTTGGTGCAGGTGTACCCCCGTCATTGTACCGTTTCGCCGAGGTGCGCCGGGATTTGGCTGAGGTTTGGTTCTAGGTGGTCGCGAGACGAAGAGCGAAGACAGTAATGAGGATGACGCAGAAGTCTTCGAGGAGGGCGACGGGCCAGTCGCGGCACTTTTTGCCGGCGACGAGGAAGTGGCGGACGTTGTAGCCACCGAAGGCGCCGATGATCGCCCCAATTACTCCCAGAACCGCGCCGATGCCGATTGAGTTTTTGAGGCCGGTGGCGATGATGGCGCCGACGAGGCCGCCGAAGGCGAGACGGGGGATGAGAGCACCGGGCGAGAGGCGGGAGGGTGTCTTCGGGAGCTTGTCGCCGATGTACTCGCCGAGGGCAAGAAGGGTGAAGACGATGACGGAGACGATGCTGGCGGTCCAGAAGGCCCAGGTGTGCGCGACGGGAAGAAGGCGAAGGTAGGCGAACCAGCAGACGGCACAGATGGGCGTCATGGCCCGGCAGCCGGTGGCGACGCCGAGCAGAGGGATCGCGAGTATCCAGCTCATGACTGTGGCTGCCATGGAGGGGCTCCTTTGGGGTTCAGATGTGGCGGTGGGAGCAGTGGCAGGAAGCGAGGCTCTAACTCAGGTACCGCGTAAGCGTACCACTGGCCATGCGAGAGTTCGTGCCGCGGGTTGAGGCGACGTCTATCGGATCAAAATTCTAGGGGAGCTGGGTGATGGGATGCCACATGGGCTGACGCTACTCACTGGTTGGGCGGCGTCGCTTCGCTCCGTCGTGAGAGGCGAGATGCGGGGATCCTTCCGCTTCGCTCAGGATGACAACCAGAAAACGGGCTCGCTCAGGATGACAACTAAGAACTTGCCGGAGTGCTATGCGATACTGCTTCAGCGTACTCGCGATAGCCGACTGCTTCACTCGCGATAGCGACTCCAGCTCACTCGCGATGGCGACTCCAAACTGCTTCACTCGCGAGAGAAGGGTCTGGTTATGGGGTGGGATAGGGGTACCCCAGTCGAGGCTCAGGTCGCGCCATGTGGGATTCTTTGCGACGATGAGAGCGATCTATCTTGTGACGGGTCCAAAAATTCAGCTCTTTCTCGTGGGCGATGGCGTTTCGGATGTATTGAAAGCGCTCGACGTGTACGAGGCGGTCGATGCGATAGCGGGCTGTGAAGGCTCCTTGCGACGCAGCAGCTTTGTGGGTCGCGATGCGATGTTCGAGGTTGCCGGTGACTCCGATGTAGAGGTGCTTGTAGGTACTGGCTGGATGTATACGGCGCAGTGGTGGTCCCGCATGGCTGGATGGTAGGCAGGGGTTAGCGGGTGCAGGAAGGGCACGTTTGGGGGATGGTGGGTGTGCGTCGCTTCGCTCCGTGATTAAAGGCGAAATGCGGGGATCCTTCCGCTTCGCTCAGGATGACAACCAAAAGCAACGGCTCAAGATGCGGCTAGAAGGCCGGATGGCAGCTGAAAGCCGGATGGCAGCTGAAAGCCGGATGGAAGGGGCGGAGGAAGTTGTAGAGGGGGAACTGGTTGGCGAGGTCGAGGACTTCGGCCTTGATGCGGGCGAGGTGGGTGGGGTCGTCGCGGTGGGTGAGGGCGTCGACGACCCAGGTGGCGACCTGCTTCATCTGCTCTTCCTTCATGCCGCGGGTGGTGAGGGCCGGGGTGCCGAGGCGGATGCCGGAGGGCTTGAGGGGTGGGTTGGTGTCGTAGGGGATGGCGTTCTTGTTGACGGTGATGCCGGCTTCGCCGAGGGCATGTTCGGCTTCGGAGCCGAGCATGCCCTTTTCGAAGACATCGACGAGCATGAGGTGGGTGTCGGTTCCGCCGGAGACGATGCGGAAGCCTTTGTCGGCGATGGCGGCGGCTAGGGCGCGGGCGTTGCTGACGACCTGGTGGGCGTAGGTCTTGAAGTCTGGCTGGAGGGCCTCGCGGAAGGCGACGGCCTTGGCGGCGACGACGTGCATGAGCGGGCCGCCCTGCTGGCCGGGGAAGACGCTGCGGTCGATGCCGGCTGCGAACTCCTTGGTGGTGAGGATGAGACCGGAGCGGGGGCCGCGGAGGGTCTTGTGGGTGGTGGTGGTGGTGACGTGGGCGTGCGGGACGGGCGACGGGTGGGCGCCGCCGGCGACGAGGCCGGCGAAGTGGGCCATGTCGACGACGAGGATATGCGCCGACCTTGTCGGCGATCTCGCGCATGCGGGGGAAGTCGAAGTGGCGGGCGTAGGCGCTGCCGCCGCCGATGATGACCTTGGGCTTTTCGCGGGTGGCGATGTCTTCGATCTGGTCGTAGTCGAGGGTCTCGGTGTCCTGCCGGACCTGGTAGCCGCAGACGCGGTAGAGCTTGCCGGAGAAGTTGAGCTTGTGGCCGTGGGTGAGGTGGCCGCCGTGGGCGAGATCGAGGCCGAGGATGGTGTCGCCGGGGGTGAGCAGGGTCATGAAGGTGGCGGCGTTGGCCTGCGAGCCGGAGTGGGGCTGGACGTTGGCGTGCTCGGCGCCGAAGAGTTGTTTGGCGCGGTCGCGGGCGAGGGTTTCGACGACGTCGGCGAACTCGCAACCGCCGTAGTAGCGTTTTCCGGGGTAGCCCTCGGCGTATTTGTTGGTAAAGACGGTGCCGGCGGCCTCGAGCACGGCGCGCGAGACGAAGTTCTCGGAGGCGATCATCTCGAGACCTTCGTGCTGGCGGAGAACTTCGTTTTGGATCTGTTCGGCGATCTCCGGATCGGCGGTGGCGAGGGGCGCGTTGAACTCGATGGGCATGGCTTGATTTTATGCTGCGGGGCGTCACGGTGCGGCTGTGCGTGATGTGAGATGGAGTGGTTGGGCTCAGGAGCTTGTGGGTGGGGGATTCGTGTCGCTGCGCTCCGTCGTGAAGAGCGAGATGCGGGGATCCTTCCGCTTCGCTCAGGATGACAACCAAAAAGAGGAGTCGGGTGCAACTTGTGGCGGAGGTGCGTGTCTAGGGAAGCGGCCGATGCGAGAAGAGATTCGCACGAGCAAGGAGAACGATGATGACAGTACGACCTGGCAGAGCGCTTTTGATGGGCTTGATGATGGCGACGATGAGTTCGGGAGTGATCGAGGCGCAGCAGGTTCCGGGACCGCACCCAGCGTATCTGCATGCCTTGAGCGATCTGCGGGCGGCGCGACACTACCTGAATGATGGATGGGCGTGGGCGCCGGTACGGCGGGATGACAATGCGGCGATTCGCGAGATTGATGGGGCGATCAACG
>CBDIOH010000004.1:0-120041 GCA_964282815.2 uncultured Granulicella sp. | reverse complement strand
ACATGACCGTCTCCGCCGGAGGCTACGTCCGATCGGTCGCCCACGAGCTTGGCCAGCTGGCCGGCTGCGGAGCCCACCTGGCCGCCCTCCGCCGCATCCGCGCCGGAGCCTTCACCCTCGAACACGCCCTCACCGTAGACCAGCTCAAAGAGCATTACGGCAACATAGCCCCCCTGCTCCCCCACCCGCGCACTCTCCTGCCAGAGCTCCCCTCAGTCACAGTAGACGAGCAACTCGCCGGCCGTCTGCGCAACGGCATGCAGGTCAATCTCCCCGACTTCTCCCAGGCTCCGCTGGTCAAAGTTTTCACCTCCCCGACCGACCTCCTGGGCATCGCTCGACGCATCGCCGGCACCCTCATGCAGCCCATCGTGATCCTTGGCTAGGCCTACTTCTTCAGCAAAGCCTCTACCAGCGGCAGCACATTCCGCGCTACAACCTCATTGCCCTGGTCCGTTGCGTGTGTCCGATCCGCCTGCATCATTCCATCCACCCCATACACATCCTTCAGCAGAAACGGCAGCACCGGAAGCCCGTACTTCTTTCCCAGCGCCGGATAGTTTGCCGTAAAGCTCGACACATAATCCGCCCCATAATCCGGCGGAAGCGTGATCCCGGCAATCACCACCTTCGCCCCAGACCCTTTCAACCCTTCGATCATCGTCGCCAGATTCGCCCGCGTCACTGTGGTCTTAATCCCCCTAAGCCCATCATTGCCACCAAACTCCAGCACCACAACGGCCGGCTTCATCGCCACCACCGCGGGAAGCCGATCCACCCCATCCTTGGTCGTATCTCCGCTCACCCCTTCGTTCACCACACGGTAGCGATACCCGTCTTTGTCCAGGTTCTTCTGCAGGAAGTCCGGATAGCTAGCCCCTTCATCCGCACCATATCCCGCCGTCAGACTATCCCCAAAGCACACTACCAACGGTCGCAAGTCCACCGCATCCCGAAGCTTAGCCGCCGGAGCGCTCGGCCCCGAAGCGCTTGGAGCCGAAGCCGCTCCTGACCCCCCCGCCCCTGTCTCCTCATCCATCTGCGAAGAGGCCCGCGACCCCGCATCCGCCCGGCACCCACCCAACCCAACTATCAAACCCGCTAAAATCAAGGAGCCGACAACCTTCACCATACCTTCAGCCTAACAAACACATCCCTAATCTTCACCCGCAATCGCTATTTACCTTCCAGGAGACCAATGCCTCCCAGCCCCGCTTCAGCGACCGAAACCGATCCCGCCCTCGCAGCCGCAGCTCCCGCCATCCAGGTCCAGGCCCTGCGCAAGTCCATCCGCAACGGCGCCCGCACCGTCGACATCCTTAAAGGCATCGACTTCGCCGTTCCCCACGGCCAGTTCGTCGCCATCATGGGCAGCTCCGGCTCCGGGAAGTCCACCCTCCTCGGCCTGCTCGCCGGCTTGGACACGCCAAGCTCCGGCGACGTCATCCTCGACAATCAGCCCATCTCCTACCTGCCCGAGGACAAGCTCGCCCAGGTCCGCGGCCGCACCATCGGCTTCGTCTTCCAGTCCTACCAGCTCATCCCCACGCTCACAGCACTCGAAAACGTCTTGCTCCCCCACGAACTCAACGCCGACTCCAGCAAACAAGACGGCCTCACCCGCGCCCGCACCCTCCTCACCTCCGTCGGCCTCGGCGACCGCCTCGACCACTACCCCGTCCAGCTCTCCGGCGGCGAGCAGCAGCGCGTCGCCCTCGCCCGCGCCTTCGTCCTCCGCCCGCCCATCGTTCTTGCCGACGAGCCCACCGGCAACCTCGACACCGTCAACGGCGCCGCCGTCTTGGAGCTCCTCCTCAACCTCAACAAGACCGAGGGCACCACGTTAGTTCTCGTCACCCACGACCCCGTCCTCGCCACCTATGCCGACCGCGTCATCACCCTCCGCGACGGCTTAGTCATCTCCGACACAACAAACCCACAACCCGCGAGTCTGTAGAAAATACACGTCACGAAGTGACCGCCCTGCGTCAAAAAAATTCGGCGGCGATGGACCCGTCCGGCAGCACAGAGCCTCAAGAACCGCAGAGGTCACATGACAAGTCTCCCGGCACCGATCATCCTTTTCTTTCTCTTCACAGCACTCGTCGGCTTCCTCCTCTTCACCCGAGCCGTCCATCACTCGCGCACCGCCCTCACCACGGTCCTCGTCTGGATCGCCCTTCAGTCCGCCATCGCCCTCTCCGGCTTTTACCTCGTCACCACCACCCTCCCGCCACACCTCTTCCTCGCCATCGTCCCGCCCATCCTCCTCATCGCGGCACTCTTCGCAATCCCCGCCGGCCGCCGCTTTCTCGACACCCTCGACCTTCCCTCACTCATTCTTCTCCACACCATCCGCATCCTAGTCGAGCTCAACCTCTTCTGGCTCTTCCTCCACAAACAAGTCCCCGCCCTCATGACCTTCGAACGCGGCAACATCGACATGCTCTTCGGTCTCTCCGCCCCCATCCTCTGGTGGGCTTACACCCGAGGCCACATCGCCCGCCGTGGCGTCCTCGTCTGGAACACCCTCGCTCTGCTCGGCGTGCTCAACGCCTTCGTCCGCGCCATGCTCTCCGCTCCCTTCCGCTTTGAGCGCCTCGCCTTCGACCAACCCACCATCGCCATCCTGTACTTTCCCTTCATCCTTCTGCCGGCGTTCCTGGTCCCCGCCGTCCTCTTTGGCCATCTGGCGATCTACCGAAAGCTCGTGATAACTAACAAATAGCCTGACTGCCTGGTCGATCTGGAGCTAACCCCTGTCATCGCAAGGCCCGCAGTCGCCCGCCGGCTGTGCGGCCTCTACTTTCTAACGACTATTCATCAATCCCGGACGACCCGCCGTGCGCAAGATGATAGAAACAAACCAACACCAAAATCTCTTTTTGGCGATGGCTCTTTCGCGCCATACGCTCGTCCGACGTCGTCTCGATGTCCTAGTCCAGCCCTGAAAATGAGGCCATGCGTGCTTAAACCGTCTTCTATTCGTCATCTCCTGTCCCTCTTCTGTCTCTGCCTGTTCGCGACCCTGCCCGTCTACGCCCAGAACGGCCTGCTAATCAGCCAGATCTACGGAGGGGGAGGAAACTCCGCAGCCTCCTATAACGCGGACTTCATCGAGCTCTACAACCCAACCGCCGCCTCCATCAGCACAGGGGGCCTCTCCGTCCAATACGCCTCTGCCGCCGGAAACTTTACTCAGACGCTCCCGCTCACCTCCGCCACCATCCCGCCGCAAAGCTACTTTCTGGTCCAGACCATCACCGCCGGCACCGTCGGAGCGCCGCTCCCGACGCCAGACACCACTGGCAGCTCGCCCAATCTCTCCGCCACCGCCGGCAAGGTAGCGCTGGTCAACGGAACCTCCGCCTCAGCGCGGATACCTCCTGCGCACTCATCCTCGCCGACCCCAAAATCCTTGACTTCGTCGGTTACGGCTCGACCGCAAGCTGCTTCAAGGGCTCTGCCGCCGCCCCCACCACCGCAAACAACGCAACCTCCATCCTTCGCAAGGTCTCCGGCACCAATACCAACGACAATGCCGCCGACTTCACCACCTCCACTCCCATCACACCGCGCAACTCAGGCACCGCCGGGGGAGGATCCGCTCCAACCTCACCCACCCTCTTCATCCATGACATTCAGGGCGTCAAGTCCACCTCCGCGATGACGGTCTCACCCTACGCCGGTCAGACCGTCACCACTACCGGTGTGGTCACCACCGTCCTCTCAAATGCCTTCTTCATGCAGTCTCGGGATGCCGACGCCGACACCAACCCGCTCACCCCGGAAGGCGTTGAGGTCTTCACCAGCACCAAGCCCACCGTGGTCGTCGGCAACTTCGTCAAGGTCACCGGCACCGTCCAGACCTACCCCGCCGTCACCGCCAGCCACACCCCGGCCACCGAGC
The DNA here is from genome assembly GCA_964282815.2 of uncultured Granulicella sp. GTDB lineage: Bacteria > Acidobacteriota > Terriglobia > Terriglobales > Acidobacteriaceae > Edaphobacter. The sequence goes on along the minus strand of CBDIOH010000004.1, from coordinate 116,131 downwards.
TCACCTCCCCCACCGTCGTTCTCATGGCGCCCGGCACCGTGGCGCTCCCCACGGCCGTCACCCTCACCACCGCCATGCTCAGCCCGTCCGGCGGCCTCTACCAGCTCACCCCGTATGAGGGCATGCGCGTCGCCATCCCCTCGCTGACCACCACCTCCGGCACCCTCGGCTCCATCACGGACGCCAACGAGCCATCGGAGACCGCTACCAGCACCGGTCAGTTCTACGCCGTCATCACCGGCACCCCGCGCCCCTTCCGTGAGCCCGGCATCGACCTCCGCGACCCGGTCGTCCCCGGCCGCCCCGCCAACGTCAAAGTTTTTGACGATAATCCCGAGCGCATCCTGGTCGATTCAGACCTCTCCGGTGGAAGCTCCATCGAGCTCTCCACCGGCGCCGTCCTCGCCAACGTCTCCGGTGTGCTCGACTTCACCTACTCCTCCGACGCCTACTACGATCCCAGCCGCCTCATCCTGGATCCCGACGCCGCCTATCCGCGCTCCAACGTCACCGCCGGCATGACCGTACAGCCCGCTCCCGCAAAGGCGTCGAACGAGTTCACCATCGCCTCCTACAACATCGAACGGTTCTACAACACCAACGCCGCCGATGACCTCTATTACGTGCCCGCCGGAGTCAACGGTTACAACGGCAACTCCAGCACACCCACTCTCTCCAACGGACAGACCTTCCTCTCGGAGGCCGCGGACAACACGCTGGCAGCCTACACCCGCCGACTCCAGAAGCTCTCCCTCGCCGTCCGCAACGTCCTGAACTCGCCCGACGTCGTCACCCTGGAAGAGGTAGAAAACCAGAGCGTCGCCGTCGACATCGCCAACCAGATCAACACCGACGCAGGCATCCCCGGTCTCTACACCGGCTACAGCACGGATAACTCCACCTACTTCACTCAGGACGGAACCGGCATCTCCGTCGGCTTCCTCGTCAAGAACACAGTCGATAACCTCGGCATCAGCCAGTACGGCGCGGGTGAGACCTTCCTGCTCCCCGGAGCCTCCACCCTCACCACCCTCAACGATCGCCCCTGGCTCGTCCTCAAGGCCGGCATCAAGCGCGCTGTCGGAACCAAGGACTACCCGGTCACCGTGATCGTCAACCACATGAAGGCTCTTACCGGCCAGAACAGCACCACTACCACCTCCACCCGCACCAAGAAAGAACTTCAGGCAGAGGACATCGCAAAGTTCATCCAGACCCAGCAGGCAGCCGGCGTTCACGTCGTCTCCGGCGGTGACTTCAACGCCTTCGAGTTCTCCGACGGCTACAACGACACGCTCGCCACCTACACCAACGTCAACGTCCTGCCCCCCGACCAGGTCGTTCAGCCCGGAGTCGCCGGACTGGTCACGCCGCCGCTTACGGACCTCGCCCTCACCATCCCCGCAAATCAGCGCTGGTCCTATCAGGAAGACGGAAACGCCCAGATCCTCGACCACATGGTGGTCACCCAGGATCTGGTCAACACCGGCGTCCGCTTCGCCTACGCCCACAACAACGCGGACTTCCCGCTCACCGCCTACAACGACGCTTCCACTCCGGCTCGTACCTCGGACCACGACCCCGCCATCGGCTTCTTCACCCTCCCGGCTCCGGTGTTGTCTGCGACGCTTTCTCCAACCGGACCCATCAACTTTGCAAACTCCACCGTCCACGGCTCACAGGGAGGAGTGGTCTTTACCCTCACCAACACGGGTGAGGGCGCCATCGCTCTGTCTGGCGTGACCATCACCGGAGACTCGGCAGACTTTGCGCTGAGCACCACATGTACCGCAACACTCGCCATCTCATCCTCGTGCAGCGCCAACGTCGTCTTCAACCCGCAGGCGGCTGGCAGCTTCAACGCAACGTTGACCTTCGCCACAAACGTGCCCGGCGGCAAGTACTCCGTTGCATTGGCCGGTTCGGGTACAACCGCCAGCCTCGTCTCTGGAATGATTGAAGCGGCAGTCGGGGCGGCGACGGATAACACCGTGATCGCGCCCAACGACAATCTCTATGTCGCCGGATATGCGATTGACGCCTATGACGGAGCGCCGGTGCCGAACACCAAGGTGTATATCGACGGCATCTTCGTCGGAACCCCATACCTTGGGGATCTTCGTCCGAATGTGGCGAGCATGTACAACGACCCTCGTTACCTCTACTCCGGGTACCACTTCTATTACCCGGCCTCGTCACTGGCGAGCGGGCCGCACACGGTCACGGTAAAGTCCACCAACAGCGGTGGATCCACAACCACTTTCGCACCTAAGACCATCACCATTCAGACAAACTACCCCGTCCCGGTCGGCAGCTTTGAGTCGGCCATCGATTCGTCGACCGGCTCCACCACCGTCCGCCAGTCGGACGTCCTCGCCCTCAGCGGCTGGGCCGCTGACCCGACCGATGGCACGCCGCTTGCCATCCTCCATGTCCTGATCGACGGCAACGAAGTGGGAAGCGCCAGGCAGGGAGGCTACCGTCCGGACGTCGTCACCACGACCGGCAACCCAGCCTATCTCTACTCCGGCTACACCTTCACCTACAACGCCTCCGCGCTCTCGGTCGGAACCCACCAGATCAACGTCGTCGCCCTCAACGCTCACCTCGTCTCGAAGAACTTCGGACCCTTGTTCGTGACCGTCACTCCTGCTTCCACGCCGCAAGCCTCGCTGAAGGCACCGATCCACCGCCTTCAGTTAACCATTCAATAACCGCTTCGAGCGCCATGCAACCACCGGGCCGGGCTGCCGGGGAGATTCTCTTTCACCCCGCTGCCCGGCCCGCACGCACACCTCCGCAAGGTCCTATCGCATGGGCAGCCTGCCCGCATGGTAGGACCTTCTGCTACGTTTACAACAGCATGCCAAGCCTCTCCTACATCACCGCCTCCCGCATCGCCGCACGCGAGATGCGCTCCTCCCGTGGCAAGTTCTTCTTCGTCATCCTCTCCGTCGCTATCGGCGTCGCCGCCCTCACCGGCGTGCGCGGCTTTTCAAACTCCTTCCGCGCCACCCTCCTGCTCCGCGCCCGCGCCATTATGGCGGCCGACCTCTCCGCCCGCACCAACGTTCAGCCAACCCCGCTCGAATCCGAAGGCCTCATCCAGATCCAGGCCCAGGGCATCCGCATGACCCCGGTCACCGAGCTTCTCTCCATGGCCTCCGCTCCCAAAACCATGGACCCACTCCTCATCAGCCTGAAAGCCGTGGACCCCACGCAATATCCCTTCTACGGCACCGTCGACCTCGAACCCGCCGGTACCCTTGCCAAGGTCCTCACCCCGGACTCCGTCGTCGTAGCCGACGACCTCCTCGTACGCCTTCACCTTCAGGTCGGCGACCAGCTAAAAATCGGCAACAAGCTCTTTCGCATCGCCTCCGTCGTCGTCAACGAGCCCGATCGCCTCTCCGGCTCCTTCGCCGCCGGTCCTCGCGTCCTCATCTCCCGCGAAGGCCTCGACCAGTCCGGCCTCCTCACCCCCGGCAACCACGCCGGCCAGCGCTACCTCTTCAAGATGCCGCCGCCCACCAACGGCACACCCGTCTCGGATGAAGCCGTTGCCGAACTCAAAGCTCACCTCATCAAGCTCCTCCCGGAATCCCAGGTCATCGACTACCGCGAGACCAACCCGGCCCTCACCTCCGGCCTCGACCAGGCCACCAGCCTCTTGTCCCTCATGAGCCTCGTAGCCCTCGTCCTCGGAGCCGTCGGCGTTGCCATGGCCATGCGCGCCCACCTCCAGCAGCGCCTCGACACCATCGCCATCATGAAGTCGCTCGGCGCAAGCTCCGGTCAGATCATCAAGATCTACCTCATCCAGACCCTGCTCCTCGGCCTCGCCGGAGGCATTGTCGGCGTCCTCTTAGGGGTAGGCGTCCAACTGGCCTTTCCCTACCTCCTCGAATCCCTCATTAACGTTCGTCCGGACCTCCATCTCGACCCCCGAGCCATCGCCGCAGGGCTCGGCGCCGGCGTCCTCACCACCCTCCTCTTCACCCTGCCGCCGTTGCTCGATATCCGCGGCATCCGCCCCATCCTCATCCTCCGCCGCGCTGTCGATGAAGAAGACCTGCCCATCGCCCAGAAGCTCACCCGCCTCTTCCTGAAGAGCCGCAGTCAGCTCTTCGCCTTCGTCCTCATCCTCGGCGGCCTCACCTTCATCGCCTCGCGCGTCTCCGACTCCAACTCCGTCGGCAAATGGTTCACAGTCGGCCTCGTAGGGGTCCTCCTCGTCCTGCTCCTCGCGTCCTTCCTCGTCCTCCGAGGCCTCAAGTTCTTCCTCAACCGAACCCGCCTGCACCTCCCGCAGGTCCTCCGCCACGGCCTCGCCAACCTCTACCGCCCCGGCAATCCATCCTCTGCACTCCTGGCCGCCTTAGGCATGGGCGTCATGCAGATCATGATGGTCTTCCTCATGCAGCATGCCGTCGTCAAACAACTCCAGATCTCGTCAGCCCCCAACCTGCCCAACCTCTTCCTCGTCGATATCGCTAACCAGGAGGTTGAGGACATGCGCCAGCTCCTCACCCACGCCCCCGGCGTCACCGCCGCGCCCGAGCTTCTACCCGTCGTCAACTCCCGCATCCTGGCCATCGACGGCGTCCCGGCCGACTCCATCAAAACCAAAAACTTTCCTCACCGCATGCTCCGCTCCATCAATCTCACCTGGTCGGAGGCCGTCCCGCCGGGAGCGAAGGTCGTCAAAGGAAGCTGGTGGACCGCAAAACTGTCCTCCTCAGCCGAAACCCAGCCCCTGGTAGCCGTTGCCGAAAACCAGGCCGGCCGCCTCGGCCTGCACATCGGTTCCACCATCACCTTCTCGGCCCAGGATAAGCGCTTCGACGCCATCGTTGCCGCCTTCACCCGCGCCGATGGCCAGCACGCCTACAGCCGGGCCGAGTTCATCCTCCCGGAAAAGTCCCTCGCCGGCCTTCCCACCATCTGGTACGGAGGCGTCCACGTAGACCCCGCCCACGTCTCAGAGCTCCAGCGCGCCCTCTACGCCAAGTTTCCCACCGTCACCGTCATCAACGTAGCCCAGGCGCTTGAGACCATCCGCGGCGTCGTCATCCAGATCATCTACGTCGTCCAATTTCTCGCGGCCTTCAGCATCTTTGCCGGAATCGTCATCCTCGCCAGCTCCATCGCCGGCACCCGCTATCGCCGCATCCGCGAGGTCGTCGTCCTGAAGACCCTCGGCGCGACCCGCGCCCACATCGCCGGCATCTTCTCGATCGAGTTTGCCGTTTTGGGCCTCGTAGCCGGCCTGGTCGGAATCTTCTTCGCCAACCTCGTCGTCCGCGTCCTGCTCCGCATACTCACTGTCCCCAGCCAGCCCGAGTGGGCTTGGAGTCTGACCGGCCTGCTCCTAACGGCCGCCCTCACCGTAGCCACAGGCTGGGTAGCCAGCCATCGCATCCTGGGCCAGAAGCCGCTTGAAGTCCTCCGCGAAGAATAGGCCGATTCGCCGGGCCTCAGGGTAACTTTCCAGCCGATCACCAAAGCACAGGGTGTCCCTACGCCCGACAGACCCCAAGTCCAGACCTAAAGTTTCTACTTCGAAGACTTTACGCGAAAGGTACCAGGGGGAGGGGGTCGCAGCGGATTCTCACGTTTGACTCGCTAACCAGGCCTTTTCCAGGTCTTCTGCCAAGAAAGCTTTTAGCTGAAGACGGTTCGGTTCATCCCGCGCCCGAAGCACCGCACTCGGATGAATCGTCGCAAACACCTTCTTCGCAAATGGCGTCTGCATCTGCTTGCCATGGTCCTTCATAAGGGCAAACGTTCCTCCCAGCAGGGACTTCGAAGCCGAAGCCCCCAGACAAAGCACCACCTTCGGCCGCACTGCCTCGATCTCCGCCAACAGCCAAGGCCTGCAAGCCATAATCTCCGACATCCTCGGATTCTGGTGTAGCCGGAACTTCCCTCGCTGGATGAACTTGAAGTGCTTCACCGCATTGGTGACATAGACCTCCGCGCGCGGGATCCGCAGATCATCCAGCACCCGGTCCAGCACCGCCCCCGCAGGCCCCACAAACGGAGCACCCTGCCGATCCTCCTGATCTCCCGGCTGCTCCCCAACCAGCATCATGGAAGCCGTGGCCGGCCCCGCCCCACCCACCACCTGCGTAGCGTGACAGTACAGCTCACACCCCTTGCACTTAGGCAGGGCAGCCATCAATGAGGGGATGGAGTGATCCTCCGGAACATAGGGGAGGGCCGTAGGCTGGGCTTGTTGACGCGTAACCATTGTCTCGACTCGGGTCTTGGATTGGGTGATCAACGTGGGCAGGAGCGCAACCTCAGGCAGGTTCTTCCAGTACCGCACCGGCATCTCGGATCGCATGGCAGAAGGGTTGACCCGGGCCGGGTTGAAGATACTCGCATAGTACGACCGCCAAAGGTTCTCCAGCTCATCCTCGGGTGGAGCCGACTCGCGCGGAACACCCGGCCCGGGAATCAGCCTCTTCGCAATCGGATCCCAGGAGACACTCTCGTCCGGCGTAAGTATCGTCCAGCGCATAATGGCAAACCGCTCCGCAAAAAAGGGCGCCGCGAGTGGCAGAATCCGATGATCCGGCTGATACCAGGCAATAAAGTGTTCGCAATCTGCATCCGGAGTGATGTCCTCAGGCGGGCAAGACTCCAGGTCCGTCTTCAAGGGGCCAAAGGGTGTCGGCGTCTCCAGCATAAGGTGGTGCGCATGTGGATCGGGACTGATCGGCACCGGCTCGTCCACCACAACCGGACGTTCTGAAGGATCGTTCGGCTCCAGCACCTTGCGGAATCGCACAAAGGCGTGCATCTTGTGCAGGTCGCGCCGAACCTGTGCTTCCAGCCGGGTCAGCTGTAGAACGTCATCATCTGTTTCCAGCTTCAGGAGGTTGCGGTCGGACTGCAGGCGAAAGAGCATGCGGTACAGCAGATTCCAGCGTTGCGGGTCCCGGTGAACAGCCGCGACCTGTGCGGCCTCCAGGAACGGGCGGGGCGTATGGGGGTGCGGTATGGCCGGTCCGAAGGGCAGCTCATCAGCGCTGAGGGCAAGGCTAAGTGGAGTAGGAACGGTGGTGTCCTGAAGGTCCACCTGCGAGGGGTGGTAGCCGGCCTTGAGGACTTCGCGGGCAGCATCGCGCCAGGCGCCGAAGGAGGGCTCGATGGAGAGGCACTTCATGCGCGTGTTAGATGCTGCCGGTCAGAGCACTGACCGGGGCAAACAGGTCCATCTGGGTCGCTGCAGGTTCAGCGGCTATCCGTTGCATAGATGGCAGGTGATCGGCAGTGATGAGGTAGGGCGAGGCGTTGCCAAGGCGAACATGGAGTTTGCGGAGATCTTCGGTCGTCAAAGCATGGTACCGCCGGATATTCAGGATGCGCTCCACATTGCGATAGCCGATGCCCGGAACTCGCAGCAGGGACTCGCGGGGCGCGGTGTTGACATCCACCGGGAAGAACTCGGGGTGTGTCTTGGCCCAGGTTGTCTTGGGATCTTCTGTAAGGCTAAGCTCCGGGTTCGCGTCTGTAGTGAGCTCTGAAGCCTCAAAGCCGTAAAACCGCATCAGCCAGTCGGATTGATAGAGACGGTGCTCACGAATCAAAGGAGCGGGCTTGAGAGGAAGCCTCGCATCAGCCTCCGGATAAGGTGAAAACCCCGTGTAGTAGATACGCCGCAGCTTGTATTGACCATAAAGGTGAGTCGCAGTCGAGAGGATCTGACGGTCGGTAGTAGGCGTAGCCCCAACGACCATCTGGGTGCTCTGTCCGGCGGCCGCGAACTTCGGTGCCAGTCGCGACTTCTTTCGCTCCTCCTCGTTCTCCTCCTTGCGCACTGCAATCTGCGACATCGTCGACTCAATCACCGTCGACTTCTTTTCCGGCGCTAACTGGACGAGGTCAGCCTGCGTCGGAAGCTCAATGTTCGCCGAAAGTCTGTCAGCCACCAGACCGGCCTTATCGATCAGCGCCTGTGACGCTCCGGGAATCGCCTTTAGGTGAATGTAGCCGCCGAACTTGTGGATCTGGCGCAGCTGTGTTGCCACCGAAATGAGCTGCTCCATAGTGTAGTCCGGTGACTGAATGATGCCGGAGGACAGAAACAGGCCCTCAATGTAGTTGCGCTTGTAAAAGTCGAGCGTGAGATTCACAACCTCTTCCGGCGTAAAGCGCGCCCGGCGAATATCCGACGACACCCGGTTCACGCAGAAGACGCAGTCATACGTGCAGACGTTTGTGAGCAGAATCTTCAACAGCGACACGCAGCGTCCGTCCGGAGTATAGGAATGGCAGATGCCCATGCCGTCCGAGTGCCCCACCCCTTGTCCATTGCCAGACCGCTTTGCGCCCGACGAGGCGCAGGAGGCGTCGTACTTGGCGGCGTCGGCTAGGATTTCGAGTTTTTCCTGCGTCGTCATTAGACCTTAGAGCATTCGATGCTCGGTTTAGTTTAGCCAAGATGGGGCGAAGCCAGCAGGAAAGCAACTGAGCTTTGGCCGCACCCACACCTAAGTGCAAAAGTTTCGAGTGAATCGCCACTTGAAAGGGTATGCAGTCTTCGGCTAAGTCCACTTCTGGTTGCCGGCTTCCGAATGCGCCGTAAGTTGTCCCGCAGCTTAGAGGCAGAGGCAGCCGTCGCGGTCTCACGCGGAGGATGCTCGGAAACAGTCTTTTAGGCGCGAGAGCAGGCCGCGGAGATTGCGAAGCGGCCTGCGTTGCAGGAAAACAGTTTCAGCGGCTTGCCGGAGCGCGAGGGTCTTTGGTCGGATTCCTCCAGCTGCGGTACATCCTTGGATCGCCGCTTTGGCACCGGTCAGGGCCGCTCCGGCCCGCCTTGATTCGATGCCGCCTCTGGATACGAGCATGTGCTGGAAGAGTCAAAGCCATCATCGCCTTTCACGCTACTTACACGCTAGGTTGTGAGCTTGTTTTCGCCGTATTGCCTGGGACTGAGCCAGACTGCGCTTGCGAAGAAAGCGCACGTCGGTCTCTCCACCTTGGATGCTCTCGAAAATGGCCGCATGGGAGAGCTGGGATACACCAAAATCAGCAACATTCTTTCCGCACTAGGCCTTGAGATGAGGATTCAGCAGACCGGCTCCAGGAGGCTAACTCTAGAAGAGCTGATGAGCGAGGAAAGCCATGATTAAGGTTTGGGCCGATTCGCAGAAAGCTGGAACGCCCGCGCGGGCGTGAGAGTGAGCAGCGCGACAACACGCGTGAGCCTTTAGTCATGGCCAGCGAGGCTGCGGGGCTCGATTCACTGCACGGCTGCCCAAAGCACGGAAACCTCGTCGTGCAGATGCACTTCCCGTGGATGGAGCTTGCTACCCACGCCGAGAAGTTCGTCCAACAGAACTCGACACCGGGAGTCCCGGCCCGAGCATCAGCGCCGATGCCTACACCAGGTGTTGTGACGGGAGAAAGGGCCAAACCGCAATCTGTAGGCTTGGACATTTCGCTGGGCCTAAGCGTCAAATGACACCTTCATTGTGCTGCCGAGACTGGGATACAATCCTCGTAATGGCCGAGTGGTGAAATTGGCAGACACAGCAGACTCAAAATCTGCCGAGGGCAACCTCATGTCGGTTCAAGTCCGACCTCGGCCACCATACCTACAGCTCATCCCCAAGAGCATTTCCGCCACAATTGACGATTTTTCTCGCTGGGGATAACTTCGCCAGCTCAATCAAACGCCTGCGCAGAGGCTTCCTGAGAGCATTTGGCCCTAAAGGCATTACCAAACACTTGCCAACCGGCCCTTATAACGACGAATTCTTTAGGGATGACGTCTTAGTAAGCTACGCATCGTTTAGCGCGGAAGTCATCTCCTCGAATGCGGGCGCATGCTAATAACGAGTGCGCCTGTCTTCTCCTCGCATGCACGCATTCCGTTGCTGGAGTGTGTCTATAGGTCAGCCATGCGTGACAAGATCGCATGTCTTTGACCTAGGGTCTCCGCCAAGAGCAGCAGAAAAAAGAGGAAGAAGCGTTAAGATGTCCTGCGATCGCGCCAAGCAGCTCAGTGGATCAAAGGCGTTCCTCGTTCATCTTTTGCGAAAGCGGGAACTCACCGGCGTAGCCAAAGTCGCAAGCAGATCCAGGCTCAATGGCTCGGTAGATGATCGTTAGCCGACAGATGACAATATTGAGCAGCCTTCTCATGAGAAGTCAACCATAGCAAATAAGCCATGCAATCAACAACTCCTAAAGTATTCGATATGAAAGGCTTATACGCTCGGAGAGAGTTTATGTAGAAAAGAAATATTGGAGAGTAATAGTTACCTTAACTGCGCGAAATTTCTTCCCAAGTGATGGAAAGATATATCCTATGTCAAGTTCCATAGGAACTGGCACACCTGTAGGAACTGTCGGTGTCATCACAGTCCGGCCCTTCTCCCCTGGTCCCTCAGCAGATCACCCCGCCCGCTAAGTCAAACGCCTCTGCATAGATTCCATAGGTTAAGTTCCTAACCGTCTTGAATTCTCACGAAAGGACTTCTGTCACTGGTTTATAGGTGTGATCAAAGTTGAGTGGAGTGGGGGAACGTCGCAACAACTAAACTTTCGCAAAAACTACTTTATGAAGGCGAGAGATAGAGCAGCGGAACGGATCAGACCGAATGAGAATAATTCGATTTGCCGTTCCATTTCTCCTCAACATGCTCCGCCTGCTCTCTGGAAGCTAAAGCAGTACAGTATGCATGATCCCGTAATCTGGTTTAAAAGCGGCATAATGCTTACTCTCTATTGCTTATGAGCAACACGGTTGAGCCGAACTTCAGGAAACGTTCAGGATGGGTACCATTATTACGTACTAGCTGTAACGCGGACCTGTTTTGTTGCTTTGAAGCAACAAAACAGGTCCGTGCTGTACGATGAGAAAACGCAATATCATCCCATAATCGGAGTTCCGTGGTTCCATGCTGAACCGCCCGTAGTTCATTTACTGAGTATTTAGGGGCAATCCATGGAGGGTATCGGTGGCAAGCTGCGGGCGGCTCGAACCACTTGGAAGCTTACGCTCAGAGAGGTTGAAAAGCGCAGCCTCAAATTGGCTCAGCAATGGGGAAATCCAGCTTACCGTATCTCCGCAAGCTGGCTGGATCGGGTAGAACGCGAGAATCGGGGACTCTCAGCGACCAAGCTGATCGTCCTAGCGAATATCTACAGCCTATCAGCGGAAGACATGCTGGCCCTCTGCCCACCGGTCGGAACAATGATAAATCCGATTGAGGACACACCGGTCCCAAACGCAACCGTTCTGGCGACCGGCCCCTTAGATTCTCAGGCTCAGTTCTGGCTTCCAACCAGCCTTATTACAGAGACCCCGCCGGAGCGCACGGCACTCCTCCCTCAGCAGCCAAACGGGCTTCCAGATCACTTCCTCCGAGGCATAATAGGGAGGGAAGATCGCACACTCGAGCCAATGATTCGCGCCGGTTCCGTTGTTCTTATCGACACGAAGAAGAAGTCTATCGCCGGTCGGCGAGAGTGGAACCACGAATTCGATCGGCCAATCTACTTTCTTTTAGCGCGTGAAGGATATGTTGCGGGCTTCTGCGAGCTTGACAGGGAGATGACCTGGCTCACTGTCATTCCGCACGCCCTCTCGTTCGAGTCCAATCGCCGCTGGCGCTACAAAAAGGATATCGAAGTCGTAGGAACGGTCGTTGCGGCTATGATTCGACGTATGCCCTAGAGCATCATCAGATTGCCTGCTTCAGCTCTGCAAACTCACGTGCCTGAACCCCTTCGTACAGTACAAGCAAACTGCGCGTCATGAGGTAGTATGTCGCGATGGCTCGCTGTGCGTAGATCGGAAACTGTTCCCGCATGTGGCCGGTATTTGCTGCGCCTCGCAGTCGGCTTATATGCCACCTAATTTCACGGGTATTCAGCCGCAGATCTTCCGCTAACTCGAGCGCCTCGGGATACCAGCGCTGAATGTAGGTTGCCAAATCGATGAGGACATCACAGTTTTGTTCAAGCGCAGCCAGTCCAGCCATACCGCCAATCATCCCGAAGATCAGGTCTGGATCAAGCGGTGACTGCACCTCTGCCTCGTCCAGGAGATCTAAGGCAACCTTCTCTACCCTCGCCTTATCGATATCCTGAAGCCGGCCAAGCAAAATCCGCCAACCATTCCGCGATGCTCTGCGAGCTCGAAGAACGAAGTAGGTCGTCAGGGTAATCAAAGTCAGCACGAAGACTCCCACAGCAAGGAGAAAAGTCTGTTGCGGCATCACGCACTCCTCGTTGCCCGCAGGCTTCTCAGCGTCATCGTTGCACGAACTTGGAGGGCACACAATTCACGGTGCAACTGCTCAGGCATTCTCCGAGCCTCCGGTTCCGGCATCGCAAGCGCAACCGTCCAGTAAGTAAGAACTCCCAGATACAAACCCATCTGCAGATGCGAAATCGACTTGTAAGCGACGTTGGTGCGACCGGATACAAGAAAACTGTACGCCGCATTCGTCACGATGCCAAATAATGAGTAGAGTCCTAGCCCTTGAGCGAGCCTCGCGACGTGACTTCGCCAAGGCAAGCCCATCGTGACGGATAGAGCCACCATCGCCACGAACAGCTCACTCAGCAACGCAGAAGAAAAGAACTCCCCTCGAATCACGACCGCCTGCCGTAACGTTCGCGACGTCGGTGTTGCAAGCCAGGAAAGAACGATTGCAATAAGAACACTACAGCTCAAAATGAAAGAAAAGCTCTTTCTAACATCTGCGGCCCAGACGCCCAGCGGCTGAAAAACATGCGTCGCCACCTCATAGGTAATCCCCAGCTGCAGCGCCACATCGACGATCGCCATGGTCCAATAAGCGTAAAAGTAGGGGCCTGGAGCGCCCCATTGCACAACGGCGTACAAAATCAGGGTCCTAAGAATGTTCGTCGCAATCAACGTGGTGAAAATAGGAAACGAGGAGGCTCGCCTCCGGAACAACAGCACGAAGAGGAGAATTGCATGACCCGCCAGAGACAGAGCCCAGAGAACACGGTCGACATTCGTCAGGTTCATATCGCCGTCCTCCCGTGGGCTCAGGGCCTCGGGAAGAAGTGTACGACATCCTTACAGCGGCATCGACAAAGCGAGAAGCCATAACATGGCCTGGGTCTCCGGTGGTGGGGGTACCGGATCGCAGCCCGTCACAGTGTCACAGGGTTCGTCGGCATACATCGTTGCGGTGGGTGCCACGAACAGCACGAGAGAGAGCAGAAAGGCGGAACGGTAGGTGAGCTTCTTAAGCACAGCAAATCTCCTTGGGAGCGCATTCAGCACTCGAAAGGAGCCTAGGCAATAAGCCAAGTTTTGCTCGTCGAATTCGTTCTGCTTTGCTTATCCGGAAAAAAGCTAAAAGAAGCTGACTATCCTCCCGATAATAGGCGACCTATCTCGGCCTACGGAACTGCTTGGCAACTGTTCGAAGCATGTGCGCGTTGCCAATCCGCAACAGACCGACTTACAATCTAGTTTCATGGCGGAGTCGTCTCGGAAAAGACAGATCGACGCACTACAGCACTTCAGAGCGCAAGATGAGGCAACAAGAGAGATGCTTCTAGCGATTGCTCGTTCCCTGGTCGACCATCCCGAGAGAGTCATACTCCTGCACGTCGCTGGTGAACGCGAGATTGCATTCCAGCTCCGCTCCGCTCCCGAAGATGTAGGCAAGCTCATTGGAAGCCGTGGGCGGATCGCCCGTGCGATTCGTGTGATTCTCCACGGCACTGCCATGAAGAATGGTCGGCTTTACACACTCGATATCGCTCATCGACATATGCTTACCTAACGGCGGCCCGGCAGTCAGCAGCATCTTCTTCACAAAGCAGCTTCGCGCTGCCTTCTCCCAGCAATCGAGCCTCTCCGGCCTCCCGCATCTGTCATCTAAGCTTTGCGCCTTATACGAACTTTGATACACTTAGGGCAGTAGCAACGGTTTCCTTACAGCTTCTGGATGCTCATTCAGACAAACCAAGTGGCGTTATGGTGTAACTGGTTAACACGTCGCCCTCTCAAGGCGAAGAGTCCGGGTTCGAGCCCCGGTAACGCTACCAATCAAACAGCTTAGCGACAATCTATGATAGCGAGGCAAGCCCTTAGACCTTTACCTGCTATGGGGCTTGGCTCGACAGAGAGTCATCCTTTTCAAGGCTGTTAAGTCCCACGCTCGCCAGCTAGTGCACGCCGGTATAGCAGACTGACCCGATTACCTTGTTTACCATCTGAGTTTCACCGCTAGCAGGAAAAAAGGCTCATTTTAGGCCATGTTCTACAGGTTCCTCATGCCACCTGCTCCGGGGTCTCTGTCCCCACCTGCCCGCACAAGCCCCGAGCCACTGCGTGCTCCTTTCGCTCGAACACGACGTAGCGGCCTTTGCCAGCAGCCTTTGCCTGATACATCGCAACGTCCGCATCGCGCAGCATCTCCTCAGAGGCCGCATACTCGGCCACGCCGAGCGCCACCCCCATGCTCGCGGAGACCCTCACCTCTGCCCCATTGATGCGGAAGCCCCGCACAAACTCTCCCTGTACCCGCGCCAACACCCGATGAATATCCTTCAGATCTCCAGTCTCGTCAAGCAGCAGCGCAAACTCGTCTCCGCCGAATCGCGCCACCGTATCCTGTGGTCGCAATGACCGCTGCAGCCGCTGCGAGACCTGCTGTAACAGCGTGTCGCCCGCCGCGTGCCCCATCCTGTCATTTACCTTCTTGAATCCATCCAGATCCAAAAAAACCACGGCAAAGTGGCGGTCCGGCTGTCGGTGCAGACGCTTCATCGTCAAGCTAAGGCGATCGTGAAAGAGCGCACGATTCGCTAGTCCGGTCAGCGCATCGTGCAACGCCGCATGCTGCAACTTTGCCTCATGCTGCTTCTGCTGGCGGATGTCTCTGTAGGTCAGGAACACTCCAAACGCCGCCCCGCCAAGTCGCACCCGCGTCGCCGTAACTGAAACTGCGATGCGTTCCCCGATTCGTGTCCGGCGCACCGCCTCGAAGGCAGCTCTTCCCTGGGTGTCCATCGCCGTCTGCAACATCACCCGCTCCTGCACCCGAGCGTCGGGCAGCACCAGACGGTCAAGCTCCTCGCCAAGGCACTCCTCAGCTGTATACCCAAAGAGCTGAAGAAACTCTCGATTCACATGCAGAACACGGCCCTCATGGGTGATTGCCGTCGCTTCGTCCGTCGCATCTAGCACATCCTCAAGAAATCCGCCGTCCGTCTCGCTCGCCCCTGCAAATCCTTCCGCCCTCTCCATCAGCAGGACCAATCGGCAAGCCTCACCCCGCCAGCGCCCAACCTGCGCTGCCGCGCACACCTCCATCGGGGTACCCTCCCGCCGGAGCATCAGGCAATCGAAACGGTAGCGGCGCTCCTGCGCACCAAAATCATAGGCTCCCAGCAACACCTCGTCGACCCCTACAGACTCTGATCCATACCCCGTCAGACTTCGCGTCAACGCATTGCGCGCCACCACCAGGCCGTTCATCTCCACCAGCGCCATGCAGGGCAGTCCCTCAAACAGCACCTCTGCCTCGTCCAAAACCATCGTGGCAATCTCCGCCAATTCGCCCATGACTCGGACCCTCATCCGCTCTATCGGCAGAATCGGCGTACACACGAGAGCCCGTCTTACGCAAAAAGGCGGCCGGGGTTGCGCCCCAGCCGCCCTTGTACAGACCGCCTCCACCTACTCCCGGGCAGCTACCTCGCTCACTTCAATCAACGGAGCCGCCGATTCCGGCTTGCCATGCCGCTCCACCGTGATTTTGCGTTCCTTATGCTTCACCGCCTGCTGCTCAATCTTCCGTAGCGCATCATGTAAGGCCAGCAGCATGTCCGTTCCCTCGCATGTCGCCACCAGGGTCTCGGAACAAGTCATCAACGTCACCTCGGCAATCTGCCGATACTTATCCTCGCTCAGAATGACGTGGGCACTTACCGCTCCGCCCAGCATCTTGTCGATGCGCCTAAGCTCTCCTTCAGCCAATGCTTTCTGTTTCACATTGATCGTAGTTCCGCGTCCTGTGTACTCGATGTTCAGTCCGGTGGATGCAACGTTCATGAAACACCTCTTTCTAAGCTGGTTGGATGCCCTGCTTCCCAAGGCGGGATGCCGTGCAGAAGGCAGGACAAGCAAGCATCCTAAACCCATTCCCATCCCAGTTCCACCAACCGCCTCAATCTACCTTACGCGCCGCTGATGCGTGCTCGGAATCTGCAAGTCCTCGCGGTACTTCGCCACCGTCCGACGCGTCACATTGATCCCCTGAGCCTTCAGTTCCGCAGCTAACTGATCATCGGTCAGAGGCTTACGCGGGTTCTCTTCCTCAATCAGCTTCTTCACCTTGCGCTTGAGCAGCACCAGCGGAAGATCCCCACCCTCCGGCCCGTTCACACCCTCGGAGAAAAAGAAGCGCAGCTCATAAACACCCTGCGACGTATGCACATACTTGTTTGCCACCGCCCGGCTCACCGTGGAAGGATGCACGCCAATCTCCTCCGCGACCTCCTTGATCATCATCGGCTTCAGCGCCTGCTCCCCGCGCTCCAGGAACTCGCTCTGTCGCCGTACAATCACTTCGCACGTCCGCACAATCGTGTTCTTTCTCTGCTCGATATTCCTCAGCAGTTGAATCGCACTCTTATAGCGCTCCTTCACATACTCCCGAACCTCTTTCTCCGTCTGCTTCTGCTTCAGCATCTTGCGATAGCCTTGGTTCAATCGCAGCGTCGGCATATCCTCCTCATTCATCAGCACGACGTATTCCCCATCCCGCTTCACAAACGCCACATCCGGCTCAATCAGCCGCGTCTCCGAGATGTTGTATCGTTGCCCCGGCCGCGGATCAAGGGTTCGAATAAAATCCACCGCCGCCTGCATCTCCGCAGTCGACCCGCCGCAGCTCTTAGTCAGCTCCCGCATATCCTTTTTTTGCAGCAACACAAGGCAATGCGTCACGATGTGCGAAGCCGTCCCAAATACATCCTTCGCTCTCACCTCAGCCGCCCGATCTCCCTCCACCTCGTCCTCATACTCATCGTTGCCGCTGAACCGAACCACCGCAGCGGCCCGCCGGTCGAGCATCCCCTTCGCCTCACGCGCCTGCGTCTCAATCTGGATGAGCAGACACTCCCTCAAGTCCCGCGCCCCAACCCCTACCGGATCGAGCTGTTGCACAATCACCCGAGCCGCACCCACCGTCTCCAACTCAGCCGCAAGCCGCGCCCCGCCCATCACGCCCGAGCCCTCCATCTCCTCGCCTATCCCAGGCTCCGCCTCAACCGCCACCCCGCCGCCGTTCCGAAATCCCAAGCCCTTCGCCCGCTCGAACGGAATCGGCTCCGGCAGCACCACCGGCCGCATCGCCCGTTCCAAACTCTCCGCCAGCTCCTCATCGCTGGACATCAGATATCCGTTATCGTCCAGGTTCCCCACAATCAACTCGGCCGCGGCCCGCACCTCCGGCTTCAGCGTCAACGACCCAAGCTGCCACAAAAGGTGATCGCTCAGCGTGCTGGGCTGCGAAAGAAAATGCTCAAACGAAGGCTTGTCATACTCCTCGAAGTTGCTCGAGGCAGTCTTGAACCCAGGATCCAGGTAGTCCTGGAAATAGCTCCCAAAATCAATCTCGTCAAATGGGTCCTTCTGTTCCGTCGCAGCCTCAGCCCGCTCCGTCGCCGAGTCACGAATCTCCTGCGCGCTCCGCTCCCGATCCCCCTCCATCCCGGACCGTTCCTCCAGCGTCGAGACCGACTCCTCCAGCTCTTCCAGAACAGGATTCTCGATCATCTCCGAGTTGATCATGTCCTTCAGCTCGAGCTTGTTCAGTGCAAGCACACTGACCATCTGCACCAGGCCGGGAGTCAGCACCTGCCGTTGCGAGACCTTCAGATTCAGCTTGGGTTGCAGATACAAATTCAGAGCCTTTCCCAGCTCAGAACGTCGAGAACCCATCCACGCCTTCAACCACGCGGCCCCAGGTTCATCCAAACGTCCCGGCTAGAACCTCAGTCTACACTTCGTTAAACTTCCGTGCAGTCACCCAAAAGCTACAGACCTTCGCACTTCAATCCATCGAAAACTTCTCTCCCAGATAGATCCGTTTCACCTCCGGATCGCGCCCCAACTCCCCTGGCGTCCCCGTCCGGAAGATCTTCCCTTCATTGATGATGTACGCCCGATCCGTCACGCTCAGCGTCTCCCGCACATTATGATCCGTGATCAATACCCCGATCCCCTGATCCTTGAGCCCGAAGATAATCTCCTGCAACTCCAGCACCGCAATCGGATCGATTCCCGAAAAGGGTTCATCCAGCAAAATGAAGCTCGGCTCAATGCAAAGGCACCGCGCAATCTCAACCCGACGGCGTTCACCGCCGCTCAACGCGTACCCTCTCGTCTTTCGCACATGTCCCAGGCTCAACTGCTCAATCAGCCGTTCCGTACGAGTCCGCCGAGCCTCCCAGTTCAAATCCTGCACCTCCAGCACCGCCAGAATGTTCTCCTCCACCGTCAGCTTGCGAAACACACTCGGCTCCTGCGGCAGATAGCTGATCCTGTGCTTGCGCGCCCGTAGATACATCGGTAGCCGCGTGATATCGACCCCGTCGACAACCACCCTTCCCTGGTCCGGCCGCACCAGCCCCACGATCATGTAGAAGCTCGTCGTCTTCCCTGCCCCATTCGGCCCCAGCAGCCCCACCACCTCGCCCGACGTAATCGAAAGACTGACCCCTCGCACCACGTCCCGCCCCCCATACGACTTCCCAATCTCATCCGTCGCCAGAATCCTCATCGCCTCGGCCTCACCTTCGTCGTCGACAAAACCTTCCCGCCCCCATCCCCACCCACCACCGTCACGCGATCCTCTCCCGAAACAAATCGCAGCGCCGCTCCCATCGTCGTCCCCTGCGCCTCATCCACCACCTTAGGCGGCACCGACACCGTACCCGTCAGCACAAACAGCCGATCCGCCGCCGTATACACCAGACGCTCACCCGTCCCAACCCGCCCCGGCTGCTCAATCCGAACCGCCCCATCCGCCACCACTCGCTCCACCTTCCCACCCATCAAACCAGCCCCCGCAACAGCAGCCGTCTCACCAGGAGCGACCGGAGCCATCAAATAAGCCGTCCCCTTATTCGAGGTCATCGTCCCATCCTGCCCCACCACCTTCACCCGCCCCAAAAACTCTACCGTTCGGGCCGCCTCGCTGTACGTCATGACATGCCCGGTGATCCTCACCGGGGCGTTCTCTCCGCCCTCCATCCTCTTCCCTCCTCCCTCGGCCGCCCCACCTCCAATCCCGGAAGAAGCCTCAACCAGCACCGCCCTCACAAAATCCTCATCCCCGCTCATCTCTCCATGCGCCACCAGCTTCCGGCTCGCCACATCCTTCCCATTCTGCGAGAAGCTCAAAACCGGAGCCTGCACCTGCGATCCCTCCTGCCACATCCGAGCATCCCGCCCAGCCGTCCCAAAGAAGTCCGCCATCCCCACCGCCTTCTCCTCCACCGCCCGAGCAGCCGTAATGTGCAGCGGCTCACCCTTTCCATCAGCCGCCATATAGCTCACCCGAACATTTCCGGCCGCCGTGGCATCCCCACTCTCCCGCAGCATCTGGACGCTGTCGGCCAGCAAAACACTCGTCGCATCCGTCACCTGCGCAGCGCCGTTCAACGTAAGCTTCTCTCCATCCGCCTCATACAAAGCCTCCTTCGCTGCAGCATGCTCCACCTCCGGACCATCCTCCTTCTTCCCTGCCGCCACCTTGGCCGGAGCCACCCGCACGATCGTCACTCCACCCCGCTGCACCGCCCGCTCAATCTGGTCCGCCGCCCCCCTACCCGACATCCCAAGCTTGAAGCTGACTGCCAAAGTCTCTCCCCGGCTCATCTCATCCGCCCCATTCGCCCCCACCTGGTGCACTGACGTATGCCCAGTCCCATCCACCGTAGAAACCTGATCCTTCCCCGCCACTGTCACAAAGTGAGCCTTCAGATCGTCCCCACTCAACTCAGTCAGCGTCCTGCCCTTAGGCGTCACCCCCGCCATCCGCACCTGCGCTCCACCCATCCCTTCCGCCTCGCGCAGACTCACCTTTCCCTTACCCGCCGCCCCAAACCCCATCTCAACCTTCGCCGCCCGTAAAGCCCGCGCACCCGCCGGAGCTTGCTGATCGAACGTCACTCCACCCTCCGCCACGGCATGTGCTGGATTCCCCGCCCCGTCAAACGCAACCTGCACCTGCTGCGCCGCCCCATTCGCCCGCTTCTGCCCATCCGTCTCCTGATACAAAACTCCATCCCACATTCGCCCCACCCGAGGCTTACCCGCCTCCGTCAAAAGCAGCTGCATCTCCTGACCCGTCATCGTCCCCCGATTGGCCCCCGTAAGCACCACATGACCCTGCCCATCGATCTCCCGCGGCATACCATCCACCGTAATATGCACCTGCGCCCGGTCCGCTGCAGCCGACTTCCCACCCCCATTCCCCACCGCCATATACTTCGCCCCCGTCATCAGCACCACATTCTGCTGTCGCTCGAGCTTCGCCCACCCCGCAGTCACCACCACAGGTTGCCCGCCCTGCAACCCACTCACATGCACTGCAGACTTCAGCTCCACCATCCCACTCTTCGCGTCATAATTCGCCCCAACGGCGGTCCCGGTCATTCCCCCCGCCTCAAACTCAATCTCCTGGTCGGTCACCGCAGTCTGCGCATTTTGGTCGAAGGTCACTCCACTCGTCTTCACATGTACCCTCCGGCCTTCCACAGTCCCGCCATTCTTCCCTGCCGGAGCCGCCAGATCGATCAACACCTCACCCACCCCGGTCATCACGCCCTTCTTCTGGTCGAATAAGAAATCCTGCCCGCTGATCTTGTCTGACCGGTCCCCATCCCGCCCAAACAGCTCGATCCCCACATCATGCAGCTCCACCATTCCATTGGTCTGCTGCACCTGGTCCGCCGCATGAATCGTAAACACCGTCTTGCCTTTCACCGAGCGAGACAACGTCACCACGTGCGACGCCTGCGAGATATTCAGCCCCAGCTTCTTCGGCAGCGCCAGCCTGAACTTGAAAGCCGCCAGCCGTCCATACCAGACGAACCCCACGACCACCGCCAGCAGCAGCACCGCCCCCACAACCACCCCAACCCGCAACTTACGAAGCACAAAAAACCCTCTCCCACACATCTTCTCACCAGCACTTGCCTCACACCGCATCACACTGCAACTCACTGCATCTAACTGTTCTCATGTCCGATCAGCTCTACCTCTCCCTCTGGTTCCCAAACTTTCGTTTCGCCACCCTCCCCCGCCTCCCTCGTCGCGGTCATGCGGCAGTTCGCCCGAGTCTCCGGTCTTCCCCGCGTCGCCTCCGCCACAGCCTTCCCAGTCAGCTTCACCGAGCCCCCCATCTACCAGCGCCAGTTCGTCCTGGACCCCCGCGCCGCCGAAACTCCCGACACCGCCGCCTCTACCATCGAAAACGCCGTCGCCGAAGCCACCGAGCTCCTCAACGAGGACACCGCCTACGAGTTCGAAATGAAATGGAACCTCTGGCTCCCTGAAACTCCAGAACGAGCCGGTGACCAGATCGAAGGAGCTGATCTCGACATCCTTTGGAAGCAGATCCCCACCACCATCCGCATCCTTGGCTTCGGCCCCACCTTCGACGACGCCACCTTCGAGGAAAACGGCCACATCCGCGTTGACTTTGGCCTGGACGCCCCCTGGACTCTCGACCAGGAAGACGAAGCCGACGAACAAGCCCTCTTCGCCAATGACGAATCACGCGCCGAAGCTTCAAAGCACATCAAGCAGAACATCGAAATGCTCCTCGCCTTCACCCTCTCGGTCGAAAAGCACTGCAACGTCTCCAGCCGCCTCCTCTGGACCGAATCCGGCGAACCCCTTGCCGAAAAGCTTATAGCCCGCCTCCAGCGCCTCACCTGAGTCACATTCGCGAGTCATTTACGACCGCGTCCCACTGTTAAGACTATCTGCTCTAGAATGAATACTTTACAGCCAAAAAGCGCCAAAAGACCCGCCTTTACGCTCCAAGTCCGAACCTAACTTCAACGTTTTGAATACTTTGCGCAATTCCGGTAGGAGGGTGGGGGGGGGTACAATCACCCCAGACTCGGGTAATCCGTATACCCTTCCACGCCATGCGTATAGAACGTCTCCGGCACCGGATCGTTCAATTGAGCGCCCGTCGCAAACCGCTTTGGCAGGTCTGGATTGGAAATAAACAGCTTCCCGAACGCCACCGCATCGCACTCGCCCGCCTCGATCGCCGCCTCCGCCTGCGCTTGCGTGTACTTCTCATTGGCGATATAGATCCCGCCAAACGCCCGCTTCAGCTGCGGCCCAAGACGATCATCCCCGTAATACTCCCGAGCACAGAGGAACGCCAGCCCTAACTCCCCCAGCCTCCCCGCCAGGTAAAGGAACGCCTCGTGCGGGTTGACATCGCTCATGCTCATCACATCCCCGCGCGGAGCCAGGTGCATTCCCACGCGGTCCGCCCCAAATACACTCGCCGCCGCCGCAGCAACTTCCACATGCAGCCGAGCCCGGTTCTCCAGCGTCCCGCCATACTCATCCCTCCGCTCATTGGACCCCGAGTGCAGGAACTGGTCCAGCAGATACCCGTTCGCCCCGTGGATCTCCACCCCATCAAACCCAGCCTCCTGGGCGTTGAGCGCTCCCTGCCGAAACTCCTCCACCACACCCTTCACCTCGGCCGTCGACAGCGCCCGCGGAGTCTCGAACCTCTTCTCCGGCCTGACCAGCGTGACGTGCCCTCCAGGCGCAATGGCGCTCGGCCCTACAGGAGCCTTCCCGTTCAGGTACAGAGGATCGCTCACCCGCCCCACATGCCAAATCTGGGAGAGGATCCTCCCGCCCGCCTCATGCACCGCCTCAGTCACCGGTTTCCACAGCGCCGTCTGCTCCGCCGACCAGATTCCCGGAACCTGCGGATACCCCACCCCCATGGGCGAAACCGGCGTCCCCTCGGTGATAATGAGCCCAGCCGAAGCCCTCTGCCGGTAATACTCCACCATGACCGGGGTGGGAAGGTGATCCACCGTCCCCCGCAAACGAGTGAGGGGGGCCATCACCACCCGGTTCGGCAAATTCAACGCACCCACCTTCAAGGGCTCCAAAAGCTTGCTCAAAACATCCTCCAATTCATTCAAGCGGTTGGATGTCCCAACAAGCTCCCAGGGTTCCACTTACCCCACAACAACAATCTCCGAGAACGCCGCAATGCCGCCAAAATCCCCCAGCACCTTCCCCAGCAAAGCCAGCCGGTTCGCCCGCACCGCCTCATCCGGATCCATCACCATCACCGCCTCGAAGAACGCATCCACCTGTGGCCGCAACGTCGCAATCAGCTCCAGCGCCCGCACATAATCCCCACCTTCCCGAAGCTTCATCACCTCCGGCTTCACATCCGCAGCCTTGCTCGCCAGCTCCAGTTCCGCCCCATCCTTCAGCAGCAAGACATCCAGACCCGAAGCCGGAGCGATGCCCTTCTCCGCAGCCTGCGCCAGGATATTCGTCATCCGCTTGAACGCCGCAGACACCGCCGCAAAGTCTTCCGACCCGCGAACCGCCGTGACCGCCTGCGCCCGCGCCACCGCGTCCTTCACCCCATCCGCCCCCACCCGAAGAACCGCAGCCACCACGTCATACGCCTGCCCCTTCACCTCGCGCAGGTAAAACTCCAGCCGCTCTGCGAAGAAGGTCTCAACCTTCCGGACCAGACCCTCATCCTCGCCGACAGCAGCCCGTGCAATCTCCCCCAACCCGAGTTGTAGGGAGCCCTCCGCCAGAATCTTCACAATCCCATTCGCCGCCCGCCGCAGTGCAAACGGATCTTTAGACCCCGTCGGTTCGAGTCCGAGCCCAAACATCCCGCCGATGGCATCCGCCTTATCCGCAATCGCCAGCACCTGCCCCTCAACCGTCCGCGGAACCCCATCCTCCATCGACGTAGGCAAGTACTGGTCATAGATCGCGTCGCACACCGCGGCAGGCAGCTCCTGCGCACGCGCATAAAGCCCCCCAATGACACCCTGCAACTCGGTAAACTCTTTCACCAACTCCGTCGTAAGATCCGTCTTCGCCAGCTCCGCGGCGTGTTTCAGCGCGTCAATATCAAGGACATCGCCGCGCGCAATTACCAGCGTACCCAGCTTCGCCGCAAGCTCCTTCACGCGAGTCGACTTTGCTCGATAGCTCCCCAGATCCTTCTGAAAAGTCACATGCTCCAGCATCTCCAGCCGGTCTTCCAGCTTCACCCGTTGATCAAACTCCCAGAAGAACCGAGCATCATTGAACCGCGCCCGCAGCACCCGCTCATTCCCATGCCGAATCACCGCCTGCCCCGTCTCATCCGCCTCTGTATTCAGCACCGCCAGAAAGTGCGGCGCCAATTTCCCATCTGCAGTCTCGACCGCAAAGTAATTCTGATGATCCCGCATCACGGTCACCAGCACCTCCTCCGGCAGCGCCAGGTACTCAGCCTCAAACCCACCAAGGATCACCGAAGGCCACTCGGTCATATGCGTCATCTTATCGACGAGCCCATGATCCTCACGCCACCGCATCCCTTCTACGGTCCGGCAAACTCGATCCAGCGCCTTACGAATCTGGTGCCGCCGCTCCTCGACATCCACAGCCACAAAGCCCTTCGCGAGCGCCTCCACATAGTTCTCTGGCGTCACAGCAATCGGCTCCGCTCCATACAGCACGCGATGCCCGTAGCTGACACTCCCCGCCTCATACCCACCAAACGAAACCGGCACCACAGCCTCATCCAGCATCGCCACCATCCAGCGCACCGGCCGCACAAACCGCTCTGGCCGCCCCGCCCGCCAGTACATATTCTTTGCCCAGTAGATCCCGGCAATCTCCTTTGGCAACTCCGCCGCAATCACCTCTGCAGCCGCCCGTCCCGCCTTTACGCCGGTCGCCGCCACATACTCACCCTTCACGTTCGAGACCACACGCAACGCGCCAACTTCTACACCAGCCTTCTTTGCAAAAGCCACCGCTGCCGGCCCCGGCTGTCCATCCTTGAAAGCAATCTTCGTCGCCGGCCCCAGCATCTCCTCGGCAACATCCTCCTGCCGATCCAGCACGCCCCAAACGCGGACAGCGAGTCTTCTCGGAGTGGAGTGGCTGATCGTGCCGTAGTGCTCTCCAACAATCAGCCGTTCCCGCTCAAGCATAGCGATGACTCTCTTGCGCAACTCTGCCTCAGCCCCCGCAATCATCCGCGCAGGAACCTCTTCCAACCCAATCTCCAACAGAAAATCCGCCATCGAACTTTACCTAATCCGCGCCACGCGCTCTTGCCGTCTTCTTGCTTGTTCCCGATCAGCCCAGCACCAAAGCTTCTCAAGTGCGACATACTTCGCAAGCTCTACTGCGAGGTCGAGAAGAAATTCAGCATCAGTTCACACCCTGTACACGTGCCACCAACTCCTCCTGCGCCGCATACGCCTTCGCCACCCCAACCACCAGCGTCCGTATCCGCGCCATTACCCCCACCCGTTCCGTTACTGAGATCGCTCCCCGCGCATCCAGCAGATTGAACAGCTGCGAACACTTCAGCGCCAGCTCATAAGCCCCCAACACAGGAAACCGCTTCAAAGTCCGCGCATCCATCTCGCCCAGCCCATAGGCCTTTCGAAGCAGCCCCAGACACTCCGCCTCATAGAGGTCCAGATGCTTCCATAACGAGCTCACATCGGCATAATCGAACCCATAGCTCGAGAACTGTTCCTCCTCCGACAACCGCATCTCGCCATATGTGACCTTCTTGCCCCTCGTCTCTCCGGGACCAGCCGGCTCGATAGCCCAGACAATGTCATAGATCGAATCCACATCCTGCAAAAACCCGGCGATCCGTTCTAACCCATACGTGATCTCCCCGCAGATCGGATCCAGATCCATCCCCCCGCACTGCTGAAAATAGGTGAACTGCGTAATCTCCAATCCGTCGAGCATCACCTGCCACCCCACGCCCCACGCGCCGCCCACCGGCCACTCCCAATTGTCTTCCTCAAACTTGATGTCGTGCTCCCGCAGGTCAATCCCCAGCGCCACCAGCGATTCCAGATACATCTCCTGCACATTCACCGGAGGCGGTTTCAGGATCACCTGCATTTGCGTATGCCGGAATAGCCGGTTAGGATTCTCGCCGTATCGACCATCAGCCGGCCTCCGTGAAGGCTGCGCATAGGCAATTCGCACCGGCTTCGGCCCCAACACGCGCAAAAACGTATCCGGCGACATCGTCCCCGCGCCCACCTCGACGTCATATGGTTGCTGCAGCACACATCCGCGCTCCGCCCAGAAACGCTGTAGCGTAAACAGCAGCTCCTGAAACGTCAAAGCCTCTTTCCTCACACCACTTCCCATCGCACAACTTTCCCTAGAACCGCGCTAGACGATCTGGTCTCATTCTAACCAATCGACTCAGGCCAGCAGGTCCTAGGCCAGCGAAAGATCAACCGCAGCAGCCGTAGCAGCGGCCAGGCTTGCCACCACCTCAGCATCGATCCCGGACGTCAACGGTAAGTTTCGCCCACTCTGGAAGTTGTGCAGTGCCGTCAAGGTATGCGCTCCCATGTGTCCGTCCACCCCCTGCGGAGCATAACCTAAGTAGGTCATATAGATCTGTCCGGCCCGCACGTTGAGGTCCGGTAATTGGCCGCCTGCGCTATACATGGAGTAGAAATGCGCCAGCTTTATATCGTACTGGTTCTCGGCGTAGTTTAATCCGTTATAGCCTTTCGCATAAGCGGCCCAATTCTTCGCCTGAAGCGCAGCTTTAAGACCCTTGCTTTCAATAAAGCCGACCAC
The DNA here is from genome assembly GCA_964282815.2 of uncultured Granulicella sp. GTDB lineage: Bacteria > Acidobacteriota > Terriglobia > Terriglobales > Acidobacteriaceae > Edaphobacter. The sequence goes on along the minus strand of CBDIOH010000004.1, from coordinate 89,235 downwards.
CACTCTCAACTGGCCGTCCTCTGACGCGCACATCGCCCCCACCATGGCGCTGACATCGGTGAAGGCACCAACCCCATAGTTGTTTCCCATCACCTGCCCCAACCCCCAGGACGCGCTCTTGAGCGCTGCATCATGATCCAAGGCGACGGCCTGCGCAAGGCGGGCGTACTGGTTGGCTCCCCCGAGCCCATAGCCCCCCTGAATAGGGTTGCTGATACCGGGGCAACTGGCATCCCACTTGCCACCCGTAAGATTATGGAAGAAGTGGCGCTCAAAGAGGATCTGCGGGCGGCGGTCCCCTAGGAAGCCAAAGCCGGCCGTCTCCACAGCAAGCACCGTCCAAAGCGTTGCGGCATCGACGCCGAGCGCTGAGGTTGCCGCTTCGATGCCGGCAAGGCTAAGCGGGGTAGCCGAGCAGGAGAACGGGAGAGTCGCCATGGCAGTGAGCCTTTCCCTGTTAGAGGTAGGGTCCACTATCGTCCCTTCTCAGCACGCTCGCAACATCTTTTCTGCGGTTTGCTCTGCGATCTGCAGGAACTGAGGCGTTCGCCTCAGGTGCAGCCCGCTTGGGCTAAGCCATCCCCTCCCTCGCTCTTCTTGCCAAGACCCTCATTACAAAGCTTTTATGGTCATATCAACTTTTCAATCACAGAAATTTCAGCCGGGTAGCGGGTTAGACGTCAATTTGGCATCTACTCCCGACAGAAGCTTTTACGGCGGCCGAGCACTTTTGTGAAAAGTGGCGCGAGGAACATTCACGAGACACAAGGTGGCTTCCGGAAGCTCGATGGGCGCTCCTTATAATCAAAATACTAACGAGCAAGCCAAAGAGGATGCAGCATTGAATCAGAAGCAACCGCGGCAGGTAGTAATCGTCGGCGCAGGACCGGGGGGGCTGGCGGCGGCACTGCTGCTGGCTAAGTCCGGGGTCAAAGTAACGGTAGTGGAAAAACGCTCCGCGGTAGGCGGGCGCACGTCGACGATTCACCAGGACGGATACAAGTTCGACACAGGCCCCACGTTTTTCCTCTACCCTCGCGTACTCCGCGAGATCTTCAGCGCGGCCGGTTACGATCTTGACCGCGAGGTGCCGATGATGCGGCTGGACCCGCAATACCGCCTGGTCTTCGGTGGCGGGGGAGAGCTGCTCGCAACCCCGAACGTCGCGCGCATGGAAGAGGCGATCGCCGCTATTTCCCCTGAGGACGCAAAGCGTTTTCACCACTTCATCACCCACAATCGCAACAAACTGGCAAAGTTCCTGCCCTTCCTGCAAAGCCCGTTTGAAAGCTGGCGCGATCTGATGAAGCCGGAGATGATGAAGCTGCTGCCTCTGCTCGCCCCCTGGAAGTCTCTGGATGACGATCTACAGGTTCACTTCAAAGACGAGCGGATCCGCCTGGGCTTCAGCTTCCAATCCAAATACCTCGGCATGAGCCCCTTCCGATGTCCCAGCTTGTTCTCCATCCTGAGCTTTCTCGAGTACGAGCATGGTGTCTTTCATCCGATTGGCGGGTGCGGCGCGGTGACCGAGGCCATGGCTCGCATCGCCACAGAGATGGGGGTCGAGATCCTGCTGGAAGAGCCGGTTGAGCAGGTGCTGATCGACAAGGGCAAAGCGAAAGGTATCCGAACGGCGAACCGGACGCTTGCGGCAGATGCGGTAATCGTGAACGCGGACTTTGCTGGAGCCATGCGGCGCATGGTGGCCAACACCCAGCGCCGCAAGTGGACCGACGAGCGGTTGGCGAAGAAGAGATTTTCCTGCTCCACCTTCATGTTGTACCTGGGGATTGAGGGCCGCTACGACGATGTGTCCCACCATACGATCTACCTTGCGGAAAACTATAAGGACAACCTCAAGGACATTGAGGAGCGGCATCGATTAAGCGAAAACCCATCGTTTTACGTACAGAATGCCTGCGTAACGGATGAGACGCTCGCTCCGGAGGGCCACAGTACCCTCTATGTGCTGTTGCCGGTAACGCATGACACCGGCTCAGTCGATTGGGCAAAGGAGCGGGACCGCTACCGGGCAAAGGCATTGCAACAGATGGAGCGAATCGGATTGACAGGTGTGGAGCGTCGCATTCGCACGGAGAAGATCCTGACGCCGCGGGATTGGACTGCGGACTTTGACCTGTATAAAGGGGCGACTTTCTCCATGGCCCATTCGCTGGACCAGATGCTGCACCTGCGGCCGCATAACCGCTTTGAAGATGTGGAACAGATGTATCTTGTGGGCGGCGGAACTCATCCAGGAAGCGGGTTGCCGGTTATCTTTGAATCGGCAAGAATCACATCCCGTCTCCTCTTGGAAGACCTCAAGGTTGAGCCTCGCTGGGACGCCGTTGCAAGCGACTCGAGAATCGGAGCCGAGTTGCTTGGAGCGGCATCCTAGATGGAAGAATGTGCGCAGCCAGCGTGGGCCGCAACGCCCATGCGTGAGCGTCTGAAAGTTCTTACGCGAGCTCGCCACGGCCTTGCAAAGCGCCGACTGGAGTTAGCAGCGGCGATCCCCTCGAGTTTGGCGAGAAGCCGTGCGGATACCTTCGCTTCTGAGGTTCTGCCGCTCTTGGAGGCCTGTCGATTTCTGGAACGCGGGGCGGAGCGGATCCTACGTGCAAAGCGCCTGGGCCGGCGCGGTCTTCCATTCTGGCTCCGCGGTGTCATCAGCACGGTGGAGAGGGTGCCGCTAGGTACTGTACTTGTGATCGGGCCGGCGAACTATCCACTTTTCCTTCCTGGTGTGCAGGTCCTGCAAGGGCTCGCCGCCGCAAACGCTGTCGTGTGGAAGCCCGGAAACGGTGGCGCAGCGGTCGCGACGATCGTGGCAGACGTGTTGACGGAGGCAGGACTGCCGGATGGTCTACTGCGGATCAGCGACGAGTCCGCGGAACAAGGCGCGGAGGAAATTCGGCGCGGGCCAAACAAGATCTTCTTCACCGGCTCCGGTGCCGTGGGGCGGGCAGTCCTGCGAGCAGCGGCGGAGACCGCAACCCCGGTTGTCGCAGAGCTCTCCGGATGCGACGCCGTGGTGGTGCTGCCTTCGGCCCAGCGGGAGCTTGTGGCTGCCGGGCTGGAGTTCGGTATGCGGCTGAACGGCTCGGCAACCTGCATGGCTCCCCGCCGGTTGATGCTGATCGGCGAAGGACACGATGGCTTGCTCAAACTGCTGCAGGAGCGCTTTAACGCCATGCCGGGAGTGTTATTGCGGGAGCATGTTCGAGCACAGGTGCGGCAGTTGACAGAGGACGCGGCGGCGCGGGGCGCAAACGTCGTCGGCGACGTACACGCTGAATGGATGAAACCCTTGCTCGTCCTGGGCGGAGGACCTGAGATGCAAGTGGCGCGCACGGATGTCTTCGCGCCGGTGCTGACGGTGATGCACTTCGCAGACTCGGAGGAGATGCTGCGGGCCGACGCGAGCTGCCCGTTTGGGCTGACGGCCGTCATCTTCGGCGAGGAACAGCAGGCTCGCGCTCTGGGAGCGCGAATGAAGGTCGGCGTGGTCCTGATCAATGACATGATTGTGCCGACAGTCGATCCGCGAGTAAGTTTCGGCGGCCGGCGGGCAAGCGGCTTTGGCGTGACCCGTGGCGCCGAAGGGCTGCTGGAGATGACCGCGGTCCGGCCCACACTAGTGCGCCGGGGCAATGACGGACGCCACTTCCAAGCCACCACTGAGGCGCACGAAGAGTTGTTTCATGGAGCGATCAGCATGGGGCACGGACGCGGCCTCCGCGAGCGACTGGACGGGCTCCGTCGATTTGTAAACGCGGCAAAGGGATTGAGGTAGGAGAGACAGCATGAATGTTGGCATCGTTGGAAGTGGATTAGCCGGTTTGTCAGCGGCCTGTACGCTGGCCGCACGCGGGCACAAGGTAACGGTCTTTGAAAAGAACTCGTGGCTGGGCGGGAAGGCAGCACAGCTGCAAGAACAGGGATTTCGCTTCGACATGGGGCCAACGATTCTTATCCAGCCCTCCGTCCTGCGGAAGGTCTTCGCAGAGGCTGGCCGGACGATGGAGGACTATATTCCCATGGTGCGCCTGGATCCGCAGTGGAGATGCTTCTTTGAGGACGGCACGCAGATCGATCTGAAGGATAATGCCGCTGAGATGGCCGCGGACCTCGAGCGCATCTGGCCCCAAATGGGCGCAGGTTACCTGAAGCTGATGCAACAGTCCGAGCAGCTTCACTCCATCTCCGACCGTTTCTTCTTCTGGCGTTCCGTTGGGAGTATGCGCGACACCATGGACGTGAAGGGCGCATTCGATATCAAGGTGCTCAAAGACGTGATGCGCATGCGCCTGGGCAAGACGGTGTCGGAGGTCATTCGCGAGAGCATCCCAGACCCGAACACCGCGCAGATGCTCGATCACTTCGTGCAATACGTGGGCTCAAGCCCGGACTCGTCCCCGGCGATACTCTGCGCCATTGGCCACATGCAGATGGAAGAGGGCATCTGGTACCCGATGGGCGGAACACGTTCCGTGCCGGAGGGAATGGTCAAGCTTGGCCGTGAGCTTGGCGTCGCGTTCCACATGGACACGGATGTGGCAAAGATCGACTCTGCTGGAGGCAGGGTGACGGGCTTGACCATCACGACCGGCCAAAGCTATCGCTTCGACGCCGTGGTCTCCAACGAGGACGCAGTCAGAACCCATAAGGAGTTGATTGGAGGCGCAGTCTGGCGAACATTCGAGCACAAGCGCAGCTATGAGGCCGCCTGCTCCGGCGTGGTCTTATACCTCGGCTTGAATAAGCGCTACGAACACCTGGCGCACCATGACTTCGTTTTCTCGCGCGATCCCCATGAGGAGTTCCACGCGATCTACGACCTGGGAATACCCGCGCCAGACCCAACGTGCTACCTGGCAGCGACGGCGGCAACCGATCCGGCCAGTGCTCCAGTGGGCGGCGAGGCGCTGTATGTGCTGGTGCACACGCCATACCTTCGGCCGGGACAGAATTGGAACCAGATGTTTCCAGGTTATCGGCAGGTCATTCTGGACAAGCTGAAGCGAACGGCCGGCCTGACCGACATCGAAGATCGGATCGTCTTTGAAGCGCACCTTACGCCACAGGACATCCATGAGCGCTACCGTGTTCTGGACGGAGCGATCTATGGCATCTCCAGCCACGGAGTATTCAACGGCGCGTTCAAGCCTGCGAATCGATCGAAAGAGCTGAAAGGGTTGTATCTCGCAGGTGGAGCGGCCCATCCCGGGCCAGGCATGCCAATGGTGATGATGTCCGGCTGGATCGCGGCGGATTCGCTGGATCAGGACGCCCACATGGAGAGCGCGAAGGAGAATACATTCGCGCCGGCTGTCGCTTAGAGTACCCTTCAGGACATGCCTTCCGCCGTGAATGCTCCGCACATCTCGAAGCCCATCCTTGGGTTCTTCCGGTTCATCGTGCGGGGGTATTTCCGGAGGCACTTCCACGCAGTGCGTGTGAACGGGGCGGAGCACTTGCAGGCGGCCGCGGCGAACGGTGGACCCTTAATCGTTTACGCAAACCACTGCTCCTGGTGGGATCCGATGGTGCAGGTGCTGCTGGCAGCGGCTTTCCTGCCGGAACGGCAACACTATGCGCCCATGGATGCGGTTGCGCTTCAGCGCTACGCCATATTCAAGCGCATCGGCGTCTTTGGAGTGGAGCTAAAGACACCCCGGGGCGCGGCGCAGTTTCTGCGGACCGGGCTGGCGGTGCTGGAGGCGGGAGGCATCCTGTGGGTGACGCCTCAGGGCCGCTTTGCGGATGTGCGGGAACGTCCACTGCACTTCAAGCCAGGGCTTGCTGCACTTGCCGCGCGGGTCAGCGGCGGCTGTAGGGTGCTGCCGATGGCGATCGAATATCCATTCTGGGACGAGAGGCTGCCGGAGACTCTGTTGCACATCGGCGAGCCGGTCACGGTTGCTGGCCAGTCTGCGCAGGCGATCGAAGACAACCTGAAGGCAGCGCTGCTGCAAGCCATAACTGAACTGGAGCGCGTGGCAATCGAAAGAAATGCGGGTGCATTTACGGTGCTGCAGAGTGGCAGGGTGGGGACGGGCGGGTTTTACCAGTTAGGCCAGCGGTTTTGGGCTCGGCTGCGCGGACGCCATTTCCAGGCGGAGCACACAGCTCTCGAGGAGCGGGCATGATCTTCTGGGTGGCGTTTTCTGCCTTGGTCTGTGCGATGGTGCCGGCAACGCTCTTTTGCTGGAACCTGAGACGTTATCGCTCCCCGGACGCGATGGGTGAAGCGCCTTTGCCTGGAGTGTCGGTGCTGATCCCGGCGCGCAATGAGGCAGCGGGGATCGAAGCGGCAGTGCGAGCGGCTCTGGCGACGACCGGCGTGGCATTTGAGATCGTAGTCATGGATGACGGCTCTGATGACGCGACCGCGTCCATCGTACGGCGTCTTGCGGAGGAGGATGGACGGGTGCGGGTCATGGAAGCTCCCCCGCTCCCTCCGGGCTGGAACGGCAAGCAGCATGCTTGTTGGGCGGCGGCTGGCGTGGCCGAGTACCCTGTGCTGTGCTTCGTGGATGCGGATGTGCGGCTCGGGCCGGAGTGCGTGGGGCGCATGTGCGGGCTGCTGGAGCGGGGCAACGGGCTGGTGAGCGGATTCCCATGCCAGGAGACGGGGAGTCAGCTGGAGTGGATGCTGCTGCCGCTGATCCACTTCGTCCTTCTTGGCTTTCTGCCGTTGGGCAAGATGCGTAAGGGAACGGATCCGGCGTTTTCGGCCGGCTGTGGGCAGTTCCTGATGGTTCGGGCGGAGAGCTACTTCGCCTGCGGCGGCCACTCCGGGATCAAGCGGACGATGCATGATGGGCTTCGTCTGCCCAGGCTCTTCCGGGAGCATGGGTTTCGTACGGACCTGGCGGATCTGACCGGGCTCGCCACATGCCGGATGTACAGGAATGCCAGTGAAGTATGGAGTGGGCTGGCCAAGAATGCTACCGAGGGATTGGGGGATCCAGCGCGGATTGGACCGGTGTCGCTGGCGCTGTTTCTCGGGCAGGTCGTGCCGTTCTGCGTTCTCTTCCTTTACCTGCTGAGTGCGGCTTTTGCGCTGCTGCTGGGTGCGGGCTTTGGGATGGATGTACATGTGGCTTCGCCTTCGCCAGCCATGTGGATGTTTCTGGCGGCGGCGATTGCAGCGTGGATACCGCGATGGCTGGCGGTCTGGCGCTTCCGGCAGGACTGGCGGGGAGCCTCACTTCACCCTGTCGGAATCGTTCTATTGCTTTCCGTTCAGTGGTACGCGCTAGGAAGGCAGGTCACGGGCGGGACCGTGAGCTGGCGAAATCGGGCCTACGCCGGAGAGTAGTCCCCCACCCCGCCACAATTGCGCAAAATATTCAAAACATTGCACTTAGGTCCGGATCAACAAGGCAAAGGCCTGTCTTTTCGAAGGTTTTCCTCGCAAAATATTCATTCTAAACGACATATCCGCATCATAGCCCGGGGCCGGGTCCGACCATGCCGGGCCAGCTTTCGAGCAGGGCGGAGGCAATCTGAGCGCCTGCCCGGTGGGCGTTTTCAAGTGCCGGGCGGTAGGCGGAGTGGGTGGCGACACGGGTGGCGGCGAGCGATTTGGCGGCGGTGAGGCCTTCACGCTGCTGGTCGAAGTTGGAGGCGGCACGGACGACGAGAACGCGGTTGTGGTCAAGCTTTCCGGCCTGGGAGAGCCAGGTGAGGGACTGGAGGATGCCGGTGTCTTCCATGGCGGTGATGGTGTAGATGGCCTTGCCTTCGGTCTGGTAGTCGACCCAGCGGGTGGCGCGCTCGCTCATCAGACGGCCGTGGAAGAAGGTGGCGCTGGCGAGTTCGTCGCCTCTCTGAATTCTGGGATAGCTCAAGGGTGAATCGAGGGAAGAGGGATTCGGGAAGAGGGTAGGTTCTGGTGCTTGCGTGAGCGTCACTTCGTTCGCCACGGATAGTGCCCGGTCGATGAGTTGCGGGTTGAGGTGGAAGACGATGCCGTCATCCCCGTTGAAGCGGGATTGACGAGGTTGCTCGTAGGGATAGGACTTGCCGATGGGAACGAAGCCGTCGGGCCAGCCTGGGGGGATCTCCCGGGCGTCGAGTTCGTGGGTGAGGGTGCCTTCGACGACGTACTCTGGCAGGACAACAGAGGCAAGCGTACCCTGCGTTGGCGCGATGCCGGCGACCCCGGTGATGAGGAAGAAGGTTTGGGTGAGGTCGAAGCGGGGATCGAGGCCGAATGCCATGACGGAGGCGGCGGCGCGGGCGGTGCCTTACGCCGGTTGCAAGGGCCAAGGTGTGCCGACCGTCTGTGTAGAGGGGGCGGTAGGCGGCGGGCAGGTCCAGGCGCTGATGCAGGAAATGGGATCTGAGCCAGTGGGTGAGTTCACCGGGGATGGGTCCGGAGTCGGGTTCGAAGGCGGCCAAAATCGCGAGACGGATTGGATGAGGCATAAGGACATTGTCCTGCCGGACGGGCCCGCGGTGCGCGGGGCGGTCCCTTCATGACATGTAATTGGGCTTTACGCGGTCCAAGCGCTACTCGGCAATTAGATCTAATCCCGACCAACGGGAGGGCGACGCGAAGCAGTTACGCATCACGAAGTGACCGCCGCCCGCGCAGGTCGCTCGTCCGGCAGGACACGCCTCTAAAAGCTGCCCGCAAATATGTTCCTCAGCTTCGCCTTGAGGCCCTGCTCTTCGCCGGCACGGCGGATCTGAGTGCGGTGGGTGTAGAGCAGCATGCCGATGGCAGCGGCGAACTCCGGTTGCGCGAGCTCCTGAGGCATGCGGCTCAGCGGAACGGGGAAGCCGATTCTTGCCGGGACGCGGAGCAGCGATTCCGCGTTATCCAGCAGGCCGACTAGGTTGGCGCCGCCGCCGGTCAGAACGCAGCCGGCGCCCAGCGCTTCCAGCACTCCGCCCTGCCGGAGGTTATCGCGGAGCATGGTGAAGAGTTCGCGGGCGCGCGGCTCGAGGATCTCGGCCAGGAAACGCTGCCGCACAAGGCGAGGCGGGTTGGCGGAACCGGCGATGTTGCCGCCGATCTGCAACTCAGCATCCGACGGAACGCTGGTGACGACGCAGTTGCCGAAGTCACGTTTGAGCTGCTCGGCCTCTTCTACCGAGACATGCAGCCCGACCGCGAGATCGTTCGTAAAATGGTCTCCGCCGATGGGAAGGACAGCCGTGTGGGCGATCGAGCCCTCAAAGAAGACGGCAAGCTCCGTGGTGCTGGCGCCGATGTCGGCCAGGCAGACGCCGAGTTCGCGCTCATCGGGCGAGAGCACAGCTTCCGCGCTCGCGATGCCTTCATAGACGGTGTCTTCGACTTCAAGCCCGGCGCGGTTGGCGCAGGTGATCACCGATTGAGCGATGCCGCCGGAGCAGGTAGACAGATGGAGGTTCACCTCCAGCCGGTTGCCGACCATGCCGATGGGATCGTGGATGCCACCCTGGTCGTCCAGGATGAACTCCTGCGGGAGCAGATGGAGGACCTCGCGGTCCGGCGGAAGCGGAACGGAGCGAGCGCGGTCGACGGCGGCGCGGACCTCTTCCCGCGTGATCTCGCGCAGCCGGCTGCCCAAAGAGATGCCGCCGCGGGAGTTGATGCCGCGCACGTGGGTTCCGCCCACGCCGACGACGGCAGTTTCAATCGTTGTGCGAGCGGTTTTTTCCGCGATGATGGCAGCGCGGTTGATGGCCTCGGCAGCCGGACCGAGCTCCGCGATCAGGCCTTTGCGCATGCCCTTCGAGGCCTCGATGCCGTGTCCGCGATAGCGCAGCACGCCGTCCGCGACCTCCGCGACGAGCACACAGCTCTTCTGGCTTCCAGCGTCGAGCACGGTGATGATGTTTTCCGGCTTAGGCGTCATTTAGGCCCGACCTGTGTGTGGAATGGACGTGCTGGGAGCTTGATGAGTTTTGCTGCGGGACGCTTGGCTCCGGCAGGCTTTGCTGAAACCCGGGTGGGGATGGGCGCAGAGTTCACCGGTCCGGCCATGGGAACGGCGCTGCCCTTGGACATCTCCAGCACCACCTGCCGCTCATAGCGCATGTCCACGGACGCGAGCTTGGGATACTGCGCGGTCCACTCCGGCAGGCGTTCCTTGTAGCGCTGGTAGCGGGCGAGGAAGTCGTCGTCGCCAAAGTGCACGAGGATGTCGGTCTTATCGCTCGGGATCAAGGCTTTGACGTCCTCGGGGCTGGAGAGATCGACCTCGGAGAGGCTTTGCGTGATCTTTTCCGGGCCCACGTCCAGGTCATGCATAAAACGCATAAAGAGAGCCATGCGGGCGGCACGGGTGGAGAGCGGCTCATCCGCGTTGATGCCGGTCACGACCGGAAAAGAGTAGCTCTGGCGGGTGGGCGAGTCAGGCGAGATGTCGAGCAGAACGCCGTGAGCATCGACCAAGTTGATACGGGATCCCTGGCGAACGTAGGCGACAGGAGTGCGTTCGACGATGGCGATGCGGAGCTTGTTGGGCAGCAGGCGCATGACGGTGGCGTGCTCTACCCAGGGAAGCTGCTCAAGCGAGGCTTTACGATCTTCGAGCGACACGGTGAGGATATTGCGGTCGACATCGTCCCCGAAGACGGAGAGCAGCTGGGGGCGCGTGAGGTGCTGGTTCCCGGTGATCTGGATGGAGGAAGACGACGGGATGACCAGGCGCGAGTCATGGAGAAGTGCCGAACGCGCCTCCCAGATGACAGCCGTAAAGCCGGCGAGGCCGCCCAGCACGACGGTTCCGGCGATCACGCGACCGACAATGGAGGTGGGAACGGTGCCTTTGAGACGAAAGCGGAGGCCGCGGAAGTGCAGGCCGCGCGGGCGGGGAAAGCCATCCGCATCCGTCTCTGGACGGGCAAAGTCTTCCGTGGTGTCCCGGCGGAGGGAAGGACCTTTAGAGACGCGGCGCGGTGTCTGCCGGCTGGTAGCCGGGCTTGGTCTTGGCGCATATACCTTCTCTGGCGCTTCAAGCACCGGGGTCCCAACCTTCCGCAATCAATGTACCTGGTCGCAAGCCTGAGCAAGGCCGCGGGAATCGCCGATCTCAGGATAAACGGGGAGGGCGGTGGAAAGGTGGGCAAAGAGGGGGAGTACCTGTAAGAGAACGTGTGCCGGAACTCCATGGCCAGGTGGGCGCGAGACACCTGCTGATTGCTTCGAACCTGCATGGTAGCGATCGTAACGATGCCAAATCATGGCAAAGCTGCAATCCTTTCACCTCACATGTTGTGTTCACGACGTACCGAATGCCGGCGAGGTGTGAGGATTGAAAGGTAAGGGCCACAAAGAGGACCACAGCCATGCACATCTCTCCCTCGACCATCGTGTTTGTTGAACTAATTAATCAAAGAATCCTCATCGGGTTCTCGGACGACACAACCACATTCCTTACCCTGGGGCAGGTCGACTCCTTACATCCGTTGCGGCTCAAGAACTTGATGAAACCCTGGAACACCTCGGACTCCGATTGGCCTCGTTGAACCGGCAACCTGCCGGAAGCAGCTTGCGCCATCTTGGGAGCCGTCCGGGGACTCAGGCAGCAGGGTAAGAACCTTTGCTGGCACGGACGCTGCTCCCAACCAGCGGGCCCACGTGCAGCACTTGAAAGTCAGGAAGCGACCACCGCCCGCGCCGGGCGCCAATCCGGCAGGACACTCGTTTCAAGCGCCTCCAGGAGCATCGGAGCGAACTGGCTGACGTTGCCCGCGCCGAGGGTCAGGATGGCATCGCCGGGCTGGGCTACCTCGGTCACGGCGGCGATGGCGGCTTGAATGGAAGGCGCGTAGGTGGCGTTGCCGGTGATCTCTTTGGCGAGCGACTCGCCGGTGACGCCGGGGATAGGCTGCTCACTGGCGGCATAGATATCGAGTACCTGAACGCTATCGGCGTCGCCGAAGGCTCCGGCGAATTCTGCCATCAAGTCGCGGGTGCGGGTGTAGCGGTGCGGTTGGAAAAGTACATGGACGCGGGTGTACCCGCAGTCGCGAGCGGCACGGAGCGTGGCGAGGATCTCTGTGGGGTGATGGCCGTAATCGTCCACCACGGTGATGCCGGCGGCTGTGCCCTTGATCTGAAAACGCCGATCGACACCCCGAAAGGTGCCGAGGCCTGCGATGATCTCCGGCACGGCGATGCCGAGTTGCACGCCAACAGCGATGGCCGCCGTCGCATTCAACACGTTGTGCCGGCCGGGAACGTGGAGATGGAACGGTCCGAGCAGGAGGCCGCGCAGGTTGACCTCGAAGGTGCTGTGGCAGTCAGGCTGGCGCGGCAGCATGTTCAGGCGGAAGTCGGCATCGGGCGACTCGCCGTAGGTGTAAACCTTGCGGCGGACGCGTGGGACCAGAGCGCGAAGGCGTGGGTTGTCGATGCACGCGGTGGTGGCGCCGTAGAACGGGAGTGCGTCCATGAACTGGAGGAAGGCAGCATCAACGTCTTCCATGCTGGCGTAACAGTCCATGTGTTCGCGGTCGAGGTTGGTGACGACGGCAAGAATGGGCGAGAGTTTGAGGAAGGACCGGTCGGACTCGTCGGCTTCCGCGACCAGGTACTGGCTGGTGCCCAGCCGGGCGTTCGAGCCCATGGCGTCCACGCGGCCACCCACGACGACGGTGGGGTCCAGGTTTCCGCCGGCCAGGACAGCCGCGATCATGCTCGTAGTCGTCGTCTTGCCGTGCATGCCGGCGACGGCGATGCCGTATTTGAGGCGCATCAGCTCGGCGAGCATCTCCGCGCGCTGGATGACGGGGATGCGGCGGATGCGCGCTTCGAGGACCTCGGGATTGGAAGCGCTGACCGCGGACGAGGTGACGATGACGTCGGAGGCGGCGGCGTTTTGGGCGCGGTGGCCGACGTGAATCGTCGCACCCAGGGCGGCGAGACGTTCCGTAACGTCGGAGCCGCGGAGGTCGGAGCCGGAGACGCTATAGCCCATGGTGAGCAGGATTTCGGCGATGCCGCTCATGCCGATGCCGCCGATTCCGATGAAGTGAACGCGCTGTGAGGGGGCGAAGAGAATGTGGCCGGGGACGAACATTGTAATAATTCTAAGGCCGTGTCCCGCCAGACGGCCCGCTGCGCGCGGGGCAGTCGCTTCGGGACGGGTGTTCGGGCTTCGCGCCGTCCGAGCGTTGCGGGGAGGGGTAAAAGCCTGTGGCGGCCAGCGGAAGCAGCGCGCGAACCCGCGAACAGCACGGAGTGCTCCGGCAGGACCATGCGTCGTAGACTCTTTTTAAGCGTCTAATCAGTAGAAACGGAGTACTACCATGAACTACGACGTCAATCGCCAGATGGATCCGCGTACGGGCACCTGGAATACGGTCCTCGATGTCCCCCGCGAAGACACCGCCTCGCTGCTTTCGAAGGTCCTCGCCATCACCTCGCTCGGCTTCCTGATCACGGCGGCCGGTGTGGCGACCGCTCCCGTGTGGGGCACGTTTGTCGGCATGATCGCCGTGTTTGCGCTCATCTTCGCCATCAGCGCCGCGCGGAAGAAGAGCGCGGGCGTTGCGCTGACGCTGTTTCTGATCCTGACCTACTTTATGGGTTGGGAGATCGGTCCGCTGATTCACAACTATATGCGGACGATTGGGCCCGCAATTGTTTTCCAGGCGGCGGTAACGACCGGGCTCGGGATGGCGGCAATGGGATGCGTCGCCTACCTGTTCAACATCAACTACCGCAAGGTGACCGGCATCGGCGTGGCGTTGTTGATTGGCGTGGTGCTGCTCGGCATCGTGAGCATCTTTTTCCACTTCCTGACGCCGGACACGTACTCCTGGATGATCCTGGGCGTGTTCACGTTGCTGACGATCGGCGACTTTGCCCGCATCCGTGCTGGCGGGGATGGCCAGTCGGCGGTCTCGCTCTCCCTTTCGATCTACCTGGACGCAATTAACATCTTTCTGGCCGTGCTGCAGCTTCTCGGCGGACGCCGCAGGAACTAAGCGGTTTGAAGGGAAGTGCAGAGCCCGCCATCCTGATCAGGTGGCGGGCTCTTGCTGTCTGCGCTCGGCAATCTTGCTGAAACGCGGGTCAGAAGACCGGTCGCGTAGTCGAAGGAACGGCCGTTCCACTGCCAGATACAGAAGGATCGCGGCAAGCAGGCAGGCGGCAGCGTAGATTCCCGTAGCGCGGAGATCTCTTGCCTCGGTCCAGGCGGGCAGCAGCAGACGGATGACGTGAACGACGGCTTTATGCGAAAGATAGAGGCTGAAGGCGAGCAGAGCGAGCGGCTCGGCGCCGGGAATTCGCCAGCGGGCCAGCAGGCCGCGGTTGCTCATAGCCGAGGACACAAGGAAGCCGAGCCCGATCGAAAGCATGGGAAAGCCGACGATTTCACCGGTCTTGAAAGCAGTCTCCGAACCGCCGTCCCGGAACAGGAACATGACAGGGATCACCAGAGCGATGCCGGTGAGCAGGGTGACGTGACCGCGTTCGCTGAGCCAACGCCAGCAGGAGGGGCGATGGACGCGGAGCAGAGCCAGGGTAACGCCGGCGAGCAGACCGTCGAGATGCATCCAGGTGGGATAGTAGATGCGTGTGTAGTAGTCGGCGTCGAGGTAGGTGGCCCAGGCGCGAAGCGCGATACCTCCTAAGAAGATTGCTGCGATGACGAAGGCCGTTCGCCGGCTGGAGGGTCGGCGTAGAAGCCAGAGCGCCAGCAGCGGCAGGGCAAGATAAAAGTGCTCCTCCACGCAGAGCGACCAGACGTGCGAGAAAGCGCGCTGCTGTGGACGGAAGAGGAGGTTTTCCGTGAAGCTGGCGAACTTCCACCAGGGGGCGAGGCCGGGAAATTCGCGCCACTGCGGCACGCTTAGGTAGAGCGTAAGGACGACGAAGTAGGCGGGCAGGATGCGGAAGGCGCGGCGCCGGTAAAAGTCGGCGATCGCGATGTGACCGGTGCTGAGGTGCTCGCGCAGAAGCTGCGAGCCGATGAGGAAGCCGCTGAGCACGAAGAAGAGGTCGACGCCCATCCAGCCGAACTGGATGACGGGCCAGAGAATTTCGGGCAGGGCGTAGGAGAGGTGAAAGAGAACGACCGCGAGGATAGCGAGAGCGCGCAGGGTGTCGAGACCGTGCAGGCGGGCGCTGCCGGCGGATGAGGGTGAGCTTTTCACAGGGTTTGGGTGCAGTGTACGGCACGAGCGGCGGCAAATGAGCGCGCTTGAGGTATACCTATCGGATGCGCTCCCTTCTGCTGCTTGCCCTCTCCGCGTTTTCGCTCGCGGGCGCTTCCCTGCCTGCCCAACAGACGCTCCTCGCCACCTCAAAGACAGTCGTGTGGGGCAACTACAACGGGCGGTCCAAGCCGGCGCTCACGGTTCACTCCGGCGACACCGTGACCATTCAAACGCTGTCCACCTGCGGCTCTCCGGAGGCGCTGGAGGGGCGCGGCGTGAAGCCGGCCGACATCCCGCCCTATGTGGACGAGATCTTCAAGAACTTTCCTGCAGCGGAAAAGGGCCCAGGTGGCCACATCCTGACCGGGCCGGTGGCGATTGCAGAGGCGCAGCCGGGCGATGTGCTGGAGATCCGGATCGAGAAGATCGCGATCGACGTACCGTGGGCCTGCAATTCGTTCGGTGCGGGACGGGGTTTTCTGCCGGACGACTTCCCCTACGCGCACACGAAGCTGATTCCGCTGGACCGGCAGAAGATGCTGGCGGAGTTCGCTCCGGGCGTCGACATTCCGCTCCACCCCTTCTTTGGTTCCATGGGAATTGCCACGCCCGGCGGCAAGACCGACTCCGCACCGCCCTGGATGAACGCGGGCAACATGGACAACAAGGAACTGGTCGCGGGAACCACGCTGTTCATCCCGGTCAACACCGCCGGCGCGAACTTCGAGGTAGGTGACGGGCACGCCGGCCAGGGTAACGGCGAGGTCGACATCACCGCGCTCGAAACCCAGCTGACAGGAACTTTTCAGTTCATCCTCCACAAAGGTTCGCTGTCCGATCCCACCCGCCTCCTCTGGCCGCGAGCGGAGACCCCAACTCAGTACATCGCCATGGGCTTTCATGAGGACCTCAAGCGCGCCACCGAGATGGCCGTCCGGAACATGATCACCTTTCTCTCCACGCAGAACCCGGACCACGCGAAGCTCTCGCGCGAGGATGCCTACTCGTTGATCTCCGTGGCCTGCGATGTGGATATCACCCAGCTTGTGGACTTGCCGCGCGTCGGAGTCCACGTTATGTGCCCCAAGGCTATGTTTACCGCGGGCAAGCCCTAAGCCGCCAAACTTCCTAGTACGAAAGGGCTAATTCGTCTACCCCACATCGGCGCAACCAACTGCCACTTTTGGTGTCTAATTTACTGAAGCCGCAGGGAAGCAGTTCCATACGGTACTCAAGGGATCCGAGACACTCCGCGCAACCCGGTTGGAGAGGGGCAAACGAAGGAGGCCGGATCAAGGCAGGGGACGATGACGATTTCTTTCTTCAGCAAGGCTAGTTTGGCTCATTTGGCGCTCGTGGGGGCGCTCGCGGTCTCTCCCCTGGCCGCATTCGCCCAGAGCTCGGGCTACTACAATCAGCCGCCCCAGGCGTACAACAGCCAGGATCCCAACAACTACGGCACGCCGGCCCAGCAGAGCTACAGCCAGACCTATAGCTACAACCAGCAGGGTCAGCAGCAAGCCGGCCAGCCGCAGCAGGGCTACCCGCAGACCGCATACCCGCAGGGTTACGCGCCGCCGCAACAGAGCTATTCGCAGCCGGGATATGGTCAACCGCAGCAGCAGGGCTATCCGGCTCAAGGCGGCCAGTACGGTGGAGCGTATGCGCAGCCACAGCAGTATGCGCAGCAGCCTCCTCCTCCGCTTCAGGCAGAGGATCAGCCGCCCATCCCCGGCGATGGCTACATCTGGACGCCCGGTTACTGGGCCAACGAGCCGGACGGCTACACCTGGATTCCCGGAACCTGGGCGCAGCCGCCGTACAACGGCGCGCTTTACACCCCCGGCTACTGGGGTGAAGGGGACGAGGGCTACTACTGGAATCCCGGCTACTGGGGCGACACGGTCGGCTACTACGGCGGGCTCGACTATGGCTTCGGCTACTTCGGCGCAGGCTTTTACGGCGGCTACTGGAATGGTGGACGCTTCTTTTACAATCGCGCTTACGGCAACTACGGGAACCGGATCCACAACTTTTACAACGCCCGCTATCCAGGCGTGGGCGGCGTCCATCCGGGCGGCGTGAGCTATGCCCGGGTCGGCACCGGCTTCAACGGCGGTCGCGGCGGCTATGCCGGCGGGGCTTATGGCGGCGGCGCATTTCGCGGGGCGCAGGGATTTGCCCCAAACGGCGGCGCAGCCTACGGCAATCGCGGTCTGGGCGGACGTCCGGCCTTTGACGGAGGCGCGGGAGGAAGCCATGCGGCGGTCGGAGGTGCCTACGCAGGCGGTGGCGCAGCCCGCGGTTTTGCAGGCGGCGGAGCGCAGGCCGGCGGCTATCACGGCGGCGGCGCTCCTGCCGGAGGCTATGGCGGAGGCTTCCACGGCGGCGGATCAGCCGGCGGTGGCGGTGGAGCCCATGGCGGTGGTGGCGGTGGACATCGCTAATTGTCGCCTTCCACGGCAAAGGAGGCTCCGCCCAATCAGGCGGAGTTTTCTTTTGCCGTTACCCGGCTTGTGCGACGACCATTGCGCCGATCTTCTGCAGAGCGCCCGGATGCGCCAGGTTACGCGCCTGTTCGCCCATCGTTCTGAGCCGTTCTGCATCAAGCAAAAGCGAAACTAACTCCGTGAGCAGCTTTTCCGGAGTAAGGTCGGCCTGCAGCATCATTACCGCCGCCCCGGCCTCTTCCAGCACCTCCGCGTTGCGCCGCTGATGATCATCCGCGGCCTGGGGAAAGGGCACCAGCAACGACGGCCGCCCCGCCGCCGCCAACTCCGCGACGGTGCTTCCCGAGCGCGCCAGCACAAGCGTGGCAAGCCCATACTGCAGGGGCATGTCGTCGATAAAAGCCCGCACCTCACAGCGCTGAGGGTCCACCTCGCTCGCCGTGTACGCCGCTTGCGTCACAGCTAAATGACGCGCCCCGGCCTGGTGCAGAATGGTTAGTCCCGGCACGGTCTCCAACAGTCTCGCAGCAATCAAGGGCAGCGTATCGTTGAAGACCTTCGCACCCTGGCTTCCGGCAGTTATCAGCAAGCGCGGCGCGGCGCCTGACTGCTGTGCAGGAACGTCAAAGATCGCCTGGCGCACGGGAACTCCCGTAACGGAAGCATTGCGAAAGTACCGCGCTGTTTGGGCGAAGCTGACGGCAGCAGCCTGCACGAAGCGCCCCACCAGCCGGTTCGCGAGACCCGGCACAGCATTGGGTTCATAGGCAAGCGTGGGAATGCGGAGGAGGATGGCCGCCATCATGGCCGGCCCGGAGGCATACCCGCCCACCCCAACGACCACCTGCGGCCGGAACTCCCGCAGCAAGCCTACGCAGCGCAGAAGGCTAAGCGGAAGATCGCCCAGGGTGCGGAGCCGTGTTGCCAAGCTCACCCCCTTAAGCTGTCCCACATGAATCAGCTCCAGCCGGAAGCCCGCCTCGGGTACAAGCTTCGTCTCCAATCCGCGCGACGTCCCGACGAAGCACAACTCAGCCCCAACCGTATCGCGCAGCACCCGCGCTATGGCGAGCGCCGGAATAACATGTCCGCCGGTGCCGCCACCCGCAATTAAAACCTTCAATACCGCCCCACGCTGAATCTCACTGCCTATACTGCCTCTCACTGCTTTCAGTCAATTTCGCGCGTAATATTCAGCAGCACGCCCATTCCTGCCAGCGTGAAGAACAGCGACGTGCCGCCAAAGGAGATGAACGGCAGCGTGATGCCCTTGGTGGGCACCAGCGCCAGCGCCACGCTCATGTTGAAGAACGCCTGGATCAGAATGGCCGATGTAATGCCAAAGGCGAGAAAGCGGGCAAAGGGATCGGTGGACAGAAAGGCTGCGCGCATGCCGCGGTAGCCCAGCGCTACAAAGAGTCCCACCAACGCGAGCGCACCAACGAGGCCCAACTCTTCAGAGATGTTAGCGAAGATGAAGTCAGTCCAGGCCTCCGGCAGGTAGAAGAGCTTCTGAATGCCCTCCGTCAGGCCCTTGCCAAGGATGCCGCCCGAACCGACCGCAATCAGCGACTGCATAATATGGAAGCCCTTGCCCAGCGGATCGGCCTCCGGGTTCATGAACGCGATGAGGCGATCGCGCCGCCAAGGCACCCGCCAAAGCATCCAGTAAAGCACCGGCGAGCTCGCCAGGAGGGCGACCCCGATCCACTTCACCTGCAGTCCGGCCAGATACAACATCAGTACCGTCACCGCAGCGCAGACCAGCGCCGTGCCCAGGTCCGGCTCCTTCAGGATCAACGCAACGAAGACCAGGGGCGGCAGCGCCGCGCGCAGGATCGTTCCCTTCCAGTCCTCCATCCGGTGAATACGGGTCTGCAGGAAGTAGGCCAGAAACAACACGGTCATCGGCTTCGCAAGCTCCGACGGCTGAAACGTAAACGGTCCCAGCTTGAACCAGCGGTGCGTATTGTTCAACGCGTGCATGGCAAAGACCGAGACCAGCGAAAGCGTCGTCAGGGCCATCAGCGGAAAGACGACCCGCGGGCTGTTGTAGCGGCGGTAATCCACGCGCATGAGCACGGTCAGCGCGAGCAGCCCCGCAAAACCGAATCCCGCCTCCTTCAGCACAAAGTAGTAGGGAGACCCGTACTGCGACTTCGCCACGACCGCTGACGCAGAGAAGACCATCACCAACCCAAACAGCGTCAGCAGCAACACCACTCCGAACAACCACTTGTCGACGCCGACCCGCTTTGCCATCTAGTCCTCTAGCCTCTGTACTGCCTCGCGAAACGCGCGTCCGCGATGCTCATAGTTGTCGAACTGGTCGAAGCTTGAACAAGCCGGGGCGAGCAGGACCGTATCGCCGCCCACCGCGGCCTCCGCCGCTAGCGTCACCGCCATGTCGAGCGTACCCGCTTGCACCATCTTCACCACCCCATCCAACTGGCGCTCAATCTTTTCCGCCGCCGAACCAATGGTGTAAACAGCCTTTACCCGTTTCCGGAGCAAATCAGCCATCTGTGCATAGTCCGAGTCTTTATCCTTCCCGCCCAGGATGAGGTGAACCCCCCCGGCAAAGGACTCGACCGCCTTCACCGTGGCATCCACGTTGGTGGCCTTGGAGTCGTTGTAATACTCGACCCTGTGCCGCACTCGCACCAGCTCCAACCGGTGCTCGACCGCCTGGAAGCCCTTTACTGCCGCACGAATCGTTTCCGCGTCGATGCCCGCCAGCCGCGCCGCGCAGACCGCAGCGAGCACGTTTTCCACATTGTGCGCGCCTTTGAGCGGAATCTCGGCAAGCGGCAAAACTGGCTCTGGCTTGCCACCCTCCTTCGCCAGGAAGAGCAGTGACTCTCCATGCACAAACGCTCCCCGCTTCACCGGACGTCGGCCGCTGAACCAGAAGATCTGCGCCTGCGTCTTAGCCGCGATCTTCTGCGCGTTGACATCTTCCGCGTTCAGGATCAGGAAGTCGTCCGCCTGCTGCCGCCCAGTAATCCTGGCCTTCGCCGCCCAATACCGCTCGAAGGTCTTATGCCGGTCCAGGTGGTCTGGCGTCACGTTCAGCACCAGCGCAATCTTCGGCCGGAATTCCTCCACCGTCTCCAGCTGGAAGCTCGAGACCTCCAGCACATTCCACGTCTCCGGCCTACTCTGTGCGATGAGGTCGATCACCGGCAGCCCGATATTTCCCCCCACCTGCGTCGGCAGCTCCGCGTCCATGAAGATCTTGCCGAGCAGCGTCGTGGTCGTAGTCTTTCCATTCGAGCCGGTAATCGCGACTACCGAACCATCCAGAAACCGGCTCGCCAGCTCCAATTCCCCGATTACCTGCGTCCCAAACGCCTTCGCCTGCGCCACCTCCGGCGTCTCCAGCGGCACACCGGGAGACACCACGATCAGATCTTGTCTTCTAAAGGTCAGCAGCCCATGGCCGCCCGACTCCACCATGATCCCAGCTTCCAGCAGCGCCGGAATCTCCTTCGCCAGCGCAACCGCCGACCGTGTATCCGACACCGTCACTCGCGCCCCGCGGTCGCGGAGAAACATCGCCGCGGAAAGCCCGCTGCGCCCCAGCCCCACCACCAGCACCCGCTTGTTCTTCAGCTCCATTGCGTCCTCATCCCACTAGCTTAATGCCTTGGTGTCAGATCAGCCCCTGCGCCTTGACCTCAATGTATTTGGCGATGGCCTTCGCGCCCAGTTCTCCCGGCGTCGTCTCCACCACGAACACGCGCTGACGCCGCAACTCCACGATCGCAGCCTGCCGCCGCTCCAGTACCTGCTGCGCCGCGGTGCTCTGAAACATCTGCTCGACCGTCTCCGGCTCACGCTTCGCCAGCGCCGTCAGCTCCGGATGCTCGAGCAGCACGAGCACCACCAAGTGCCGCTTCACAAGCTCCACCGCTGCCGCGACCACCTCCGGCCGTCCCACGCTGTCCGCCATCTCCGTCACCCAAAGGATCAGCCCGCGCCGCCGCTGCAGATGCTTCAGCCGGGCCGCCGCACCCAGGTGATCGGCCTCGGCGCGTTCGCTGTGCGTCTGTGAGAGCAGATCCAGCATCAGCCGAAGATGCGCCGTGCCATGCCCAGGCAGAAGCTGCTGCTGCACCTTGCGCCCATAGGTCAGCAGAGCAAACCGGTCGCCGGAGCCGCCGATCACCTGCGCCAGCATCATCGCCGCCGTTGCCGCCTGATCCAGTTGCGTGACAAACAAATCACCTTTTAGCCGGTATGCCGTCCGCGAAAGCCGCCCAGCATCCAGCACCAGCCAGACCTGCTGGCTGCGCTCAGTGGTATACGAGCGGGTGATGAGCTTCGCCCGCCGCGCCGTCGCCGTCCAGGAGATGTTGCGCAGCTCATCGCCTCGCTGGTACTCGCGCAGGCTTTCAAACTCCCGCCCGATGCCGCGCAGCCTCTGCCGCCGCTTCTGCATCTCCAGCTGGCGCGCCCGGGTCAAGGCAAGCTCTGTTCCCTGCCCTGCCTGCTCGGTCGCCGGAAAGACGCGCACTCGCTGTGCGCCATCGCAAACCGCCCAACGTTCCACCATCCCCAGCGCGCCACGATAACGCAGAAAAACGCTCCCCAGAATCACATCGCCCCTATGTCTCGGATGGCAGACCAAGCTACCCGAAACCGCATCACGCGGAAAAGCGATCACCTCCACCGCCTGCGGAACTTCAAGCAGAGCCGGGTGCAAAGCATCTGTGACCGTCACGGTTACAATCCCCCCGGACTCCTGCAACACCGTATACGCGATCTCCGTCTCCTCCCCGATCGCTGGCGCATGCACAAACCGCCGTGTCAGCTCCATCTGCCCCGGCGCAGGCAGCATCCACGCGTCCCAGACGATCAAGCCGGCTACAACTGCGTCCCACGCCAGCATGATCCAGACTCGCCCCGGATGGTAAAACGAAGGCAACGCCGCCAGCAGCCCAGCCAGCAGCAGCAACAGCCCACGCGCCGTCAGCCCAAAGCCAAACACTCGCCCCCAACGCCCGTTCGGACGAGCCCGCGCCGTCAGCGGCGGTGGAATCAGAGCATTCGGAATCAGCGTATCCATCGCATCACTTCGGCAGAGCCGTCGCAGCCAGCACGTCCGCCACCACGCGGTCCGTATCGAACCCCTCCAGCTCCGCCTCCGGCCGCAACACCAGCCGGTGCCGCAGCACCGGTCGCGCGGCTTCCTTCACGTCATCCGGAATCAGAAAGTCGCGCCCATCCTTCGCCGCATACGCCTTCGCCACCAGCAGCAGCGTGGCCGACGCGCGCGGCGAAGCCCCCAGCGTGATCGTCGGCCACTCCCGTGTACGCCGCACCAGCGCCAGCACATAGTCGAAGATCGCCGCCTCCACCTTCACCGCCCGAATCTCCCGCCGCGCCTCCGCCAGCAGCCCCCGATCCAGCGTCTCGAAGAACGTCTGCTCCAGATCCCGAGCGCCCACGCTCGCATGGTGCCGCTCCAGCACCAGCCGCTCCTCGCTCAACGTCGGGTACGGCACCTGAATCTTCACCAAAAACCGGTCCAGCTGCGCCTCCGGCAGGGGATACGTCCCCTCGAACTCCAGCGGATTCTGCGTCGCAAATACGGTGAAGTATTCATCGAGCGGTTGCGCCTCGCCATCCATTGTTACCTGCCGCTCCTCCATGCTTTCGAGCAGCGCCGCCTGCGTCCGCGGCGGCATCCGGTTGATCTCATCCGCCAGCAGAAACTGCGTAAACACCGGTCCCTTGTGCAGCGAAAACTCATTCGTCTTCGGCGAAAAGACACTTGTTCCCAGGACATCCGCCGGCATCATATCTGGCGTCCCCTGCACCCGCTTGAACTCCAATCCAAGCAGCCGAGCCAGCGTCTTCACCGCCAGCGTCTTCGCCACGCCGGGCACCCCTTCAAGCAGCGCATGGCCGCCGCAAAGCACCGTCAGCAGCGCCTGATCCAGCAGCTCTGTCTGCCCCGCGATCACCAACCCCATCCGCGCCCGCCCCTGCTCAAACAGCTCCTGCGCCGCGCTCATACTCGACTCTTCGCTCACTCGCTCTCCCTCGTCCGTCGTCCCATCACTCTCTCGGACAACTGCCGCAGATCCTCATCCAAAGCCTTTACCAGCTTCAGCGCACTCTTCGGCGCCAGCGACTGATGTTCAGCCCGCGCCGCCTGCTTCAAATGCTCGCCCAGCCGCGTCCAATCTCCGCCAAACCTTTCCCGCAAGGCTTCATCAATCCCCTCCGCGGACCCCCGCAGCAACCCCGCCGAAACTCCACACCGCTCGCCCAAAAACCGCATCACGCGCCGCCGAGCCCCTTCGGTCCCCACCGCCGTCGCTCCCGCCTTCTGATACAGATGCCCCATTGACTCCGCAAACTCCACGGGCGAGCTCCGTATCACCCGCACCGGCTCCAGCACCGGCCCATTCCGCCGCCCGAAGCTCAACACCAGCAGCACCGCCACCATCGCCGTCTGTAGCCCAATCGCTTGCATCGGCAACCCCTTCGTCGTATCCCAGACGGACCCCACCGTTCCATGGAAGCTCTCATCAAACAACACCCGCCGCTCCGGCCCGCCCAGGCTCGCGAGCGCCAACTTCAAGCTCGCATCTTCCTTCAACCCACGGTTGGTCAGCGGCAAAGCCGAAGCCCACCAGACCGCCTCGCCCCGCCCAACCGTATACGCCACCACCACCGCATCCCCTCCACACCGAGCCGCCACCCGCGTTTGACCCGCGGGCCCAGCCCACGCCCAGGCAGCGGGCATTGCAACCGAACCGGCGTCCCCCAGCGCACCCCCACCCTCCGGCCTTGTCAGACAAAGCCCGTGATAGAGCCCACCGCCCTTCTTCACCGCGCCACCCGGCAGCAGGTACGCCCCCGCCGCGCCGGTCACCAGCACCCGTCCTCCCCGCTCCAAAAACTCTGCGACTGCTCGCTTAACCTCGTCCATTTGCGTCTCCGGAACCTCCGGCTCAGCGAGCACCAGCGTCGTCCGCCCCGGGTCGACTCGAGCCAGCCCATCCGATCCAGCCTCCCAGCGTTCTACCTTGTAGCCGAGCTCCGGAAGCACCAGAAACAAAGCCTTCGCTCCCAGGACGCCGCTGTTATACGTATTTGGCGAAAAATCCGTGTCCGGCATCTCCGGGCTTAACCAAGTCACCAGCAGGATCGCTACAAACAGCGCCCCCGCAAACCGCAGCACCCATCGCCGATCCTGATTCGCTTCCCTCAAGCCCCGCGCACCTCGTCATACAGCGCCAGCGCCCGTTCATAGTCCCCGCGCTCCGCCGCTCCAAGCCCATACCAGATCTGCTCCAGCAGCTGCGTCAACCCACGCACAGGCCGCAGATACGGCGAGTCCTCCCCGAGCAGCCGGAGATACTCCCGCGGCGTCCGCTCCCGCACCTGCCGCCACACCTTGCGCCCCTCAAGCTCCACCACACAGGCCCAATACAGAGCATGTACCGCCTCCCGCCATTGCTTGCGCTCCGCCGAAGCCCGCGCCGCCTCTGCCCACAAACGCACCGCTTCATCCCACTCCCGCCCGCCCGCCGGAGCCTCCAGCGCAATCTTCAGCCGCTGCTGCCGCAGCAGCCGCATGCCCCAAAGCGCAGCCCCCAGCAGCAGCGCCAGGCAAAAACCCCACTCCAGCATCGGCCCCAGCCAACCCGCAAACCGCCCGAACCCATGCGCCCCCGCAAACAGATGCCGCACCCATCCCACGAACCGCGCCAGCAGCAGTTGCCAATACGCCTGCTCGGTGACGTGGCGAAACTCCGGCCGCGCCAGCACCGCATCCGTCCGCTGCCGCGCCTCCGCGAAGTCCACCGGCCTTCCCTGCCCCTGTCCCCCGAACACGATCAGAGCGCCTGCTCCGGCAGCCCCGCACGATCTGGCAGCCCCGCGCGCTCCATCAGCACCTCAAGGTCGAACCCCTCCTTACGCACCCGCTGATCGACGTAAAACAGCGTCAGCCCAATGGCTCCCACCGGAGCCACAAGGGTCGTCACCACGAAGTTCACAAACAGCAGAATCGCCTGCATCAACACCACCTGCATCCCCCGCGCCTTCGCCGCCAGCAACACCACCGGCACCTCCACCGCGCCCACTACGATATAGATAGCGAGCAGCAGCAGAAACAGCAGGAAGATTCGTCCCTTGCTTCCTGCCGCCAGCGTCTTGCTGCGCCGCATCGCCGCTCGCACCGCCAGCCCTTCCATCACCTCGGCCGGCACCGCCAGCGAGTTCCGGATATACGCGATCACCCCATACACCAGACCGCCGATCGCCCCCACAAACAGCAGCAGCCCCAGCCCTGCGATGGCCCCGTACGCCGGTGTCCCGCCCCCGGTGCGCCTGCCCAAAAACGCCATTCCGCCAATTGCCGGCAGCACCAGCACGAAGTACAGCCAGCCCGCGCTCCACGCCTGCCAAGCCGCAATCGCAACATACCGCAGCCAGCGCCCGCTCACCTTCCCCAGCGACTCCTTCACCGACGTCCGATCCCCCAGGTAGATCGCCGTCACTGCGGATGTTGTCGCCGCCTGCGTCAAGCTGTACACCACCAGATACAGCACCACCGCGATCACACTCATTACGAGTACCGGGCCCAAGTGGCTGAACGCCGCCGCCATCTGAACTTTACTCGCCGCAGAACCCTTGAAGTCCGGCCCCGCGCCGGCGAAGTGCAGATAGAGGTTCTGCAACAAGGAGGTCACCACGGACACCGCAGCCGCAATCGCAGAAAGCCCGGCAAACAGCCAGAAATTGTTCCGGTACAGAAAAAAAGTCCGATCCAGCACCTCGCCCGTCGTCAGCGGCCGCAGCTCATACGCCTCATCCCTCCGCACAAATGGCGGAGGAGCCGCCGCCGCTCCAAACGCCGCACTCCCATCCCCCCTTCCATCAAACCAGGACTTCTCCGCCATGCCGAACCCCGCCCCGACCGCGAACATTCCCGGTCCCAATTGCAGCCGATACTAGCACACGCCGCCCGTTCGACCGGTCTTAAACAGAAGCAACTAAGCGTGCGCCATCTCGGCGACCGGCTCCTTCCGATTGAAGCTGCCAGAGCCTCTCGATCGCCGCCTCGACGCCTGAAGCATACGCCGGATCGCACTTCGCAAAGTGAGAAATCTACAGCTTCTGGATGCGCTCAGGAATGGTGTGAAGCGTGCTCGCAATGTTCGCGCAGAGCCGCTCTTGCTCGTCCTTGCTCATCATCCGGAACAGATTGCCCGCCTGCGTACTGATCACTGACAACTGATCACGGACAACTGATCACGGACAACTGCTTTACTGACAACTCGCACATACGCCAATCACATCCACCGAATACCGCTCCACCAAAAACCCGCCCGCTAGCCGTTTCTTCTCAACCGGCAGCCCAAGCTCCTTCGGGTCGATGTCCGTAATCGCCTTACATTTAGAACAGACCATGTGGTGATGATCCCGCTCGTTCATCTCCACGCGCCGCGACCCATGGTGCAGGCTCACCTCGCGCAAAGCGCCGCTTTCGACAAATAAATGAATGTTCTTATAAACCGTCGCCAAAGATATGGCCGGGATCTTCTGCTTGACCTCCGCATAGACCTCTTCCGGGCTCGGATGGCCCTGCATCCCCTGCATCACCTCATACAGCACCTGCCGCTGATGGGTCATAGCGATGCCGTGCTCAGCGCAAAGCTCACGGAATGGATTGCTCTCCACGAAGCTCAGCCTAAACGATAAGAGTTGTCGTCCACCAAAGGCCGTGAAACTTTCTGTGAATATCCGGGTCTCGTTTCTTTATGCCGCGGATGGCATGCCGTCCACACCCGCACCCGTACACTTGAGCCAGCCCACATCTAAGAACGTCTCCCGGAGGGCTCTTGCCTCTCAGCCGCACGCTCCGCCTCGTCCTCCGCATCCTGCTGGCCCTCCCAGCCTTGACCCCTCTGGCACACGCCGCGCCCGTCCCCGTCGTCAATCAGCAGGGCGCTACCCACGGCTTCCTGCTCGTGCGCTCGGAAGCCGGCAAAATGCTTGGCTTCGGCGAGTACTCCCAGCTGGCCAAAGGCGACCGCGTCACCGGCCGCCTCACCCTCCACTTCAAGGACGGCTCGCTCGACGACGAGACCACCATTTACACCCAGAACTCCGTCTTCCGCCTCGTCTCCGACCACCACATCCAGCGCGGCCCCTTCTTTCCCAAGCCTATCGACATGAGGATTCTGGCCAACGGCGACGTAACCTCCCGCACGACTGGCCCGGACGGCAAGTCCAAGGTCGAATCCAGTCACGTCGACGCTCCCGCCGACCTCGCCAATGGCCTCGTCTACGTGCTCCTGCTCAACGTCCGCTCCACCGGCCCGAAGTTCTCGCTCGGCTACCTCGCACCCCGGGACAACGGCCGCCTCATCCAGCTCGATATCGCCCCGGATGGCCAGCAGAACTTTTCCTGCGTCATCGGATTTCGCTGCAAGGCCAGCGTCTTTCGGCTCAAGCTGAAGCTCGGCGGCCTCACCGGCCTGGTGGCCCCACTCGTCGGCAAGCAGCCCTCGGACATTTTTGTCTGGGTCCTCGAAGGCGAGAGCCCCGCTCTCGTCCGCGAGGTCGGCCAACTCGCTGAAGACGGCCCCGTCGTCAGCCTGGAAATGGCCGGAGCCATCTTCACCCATCCCCCCGCGGAGTAACTTTCCGCGCGATCACCAAAGCCCAGGGTGTCGGGACCTGGCTGAGACCCCAAGTCCGGACCTAAAGTCTCTCTTTCGAAGACTTTGCGCAAAAGAGGGTAGGGGAGGGGGATACACCCGTAGACTACGCTTCCGCCGCCCTCTGCTGATTCCCCTCCCTGCCATTCGTTACACTCTGTTCACACCTGTAGCAAATTGAAGGAGCGTAACTTGGCCCGTTTCACCGGACTGCTCGGATTGCTCGTATTTCTCAGCCTTGCGTACGTCTTCTCGACGGATCGCCGCGCCATCCGCTGGCGCACGGTCGCCTGGGGTCTCGGCCTGCAGGTCCTCTTCGCCTTCGCGGTTATCAAGTGGAACACCGGCCAGATCATCCTCAAGAACGTCTCCGATTTCATCACCGGCCTGCTCGGCCACGCTGCCGATGGCTCCGGCCTCGTCTTCGGCTATCTCGGCATCCCGTCCAATCCGCTCTCGGTCTTCGCCTTCTCCGTCCTGCCGACCATCATCTTCGTCTCCGCCTTCTTCGCCATCCTGTATCACATTGGGCTGATGCAGCAGATCATTAAGGTTGTCGCGTACATAATGCAGTTCACCATGGGCACTTCAGGCGCGGAGTCCACCAACGTCGCCGCAAGCATCTTCATGGGCCAGACCGAAGCACCCTTAACCATCCGTCCATTTCTGGACGGGGCGACACGCTCCGAGCTCATGACCATCATGACCTCCGGCATGGCCCACGTTTCAGGCGGCATCATGGCCGCCTACATCCTCTTCGGTATTAACGCCAAGGACCTGCTCTCCGCCGTCATCATGACCGCACCCGGCACCATCCTGGTCGCCAAGATGCTGGTTCCGGAGACGGGCGTTCCTGCCACCGCCGGCACCGTCAAGATGCCCCCGAGCGAAGAGCATGCCAACGAGAACTTCATCGCAGCCATCGCCCGAGGAACCATTGACGGCGGCCAGCTCGCCTTCAACGTCGCCATCATGCTCCTGTCGTTTGTGGCGTTGGTGGGCCTCTTCAACGCCATCATGCTGGGCATCTCGAACTTCACCTGGGCTCACGGCCACATCCCCTTCCCCCACTCACTTAATAACGTGCTCGGCGTTGTAGGCGCCCCGGTAGCGTGGCTTATCGGCATCCCATGGCACGACTGCCGGACGATCGGAAATCTCCTCGGCACCCGCACCATCATCAACGAGTTTCTCGCCTTCAAAGAACTTGGCAACATCAAGGCCACGCTCGATCCGCGCAGCTTTTCCATCGCCACCTTCGCCCTCTGCGGCTTCGCCAACGTCGGCTCGATCGGCATGCAGATCGGCGGCATCGGAGCCCTCGTCCCCAATCGCCGGAACGACCTCGCTCAACTCGGCCTCCGCGCCATGCTCGCGGGCACAATGGCGAACCTCATGTCTGCTTCCATCGTCTCCATGCTCCTCAAATGAACTCACTCCTCACGACTCCGGACCTCTACGCTCAAGCACAGCTCGCCGCCGCTTACATTCAGTCCAAAACCCCCACCGCACCCACAGTCGGCATCATCCTCGGCTCCGGCCTGGGAGCCTTCGCAGAGCAGGTGGAAAGCCCAACCATCATCCCCTACGCCGAGCTTCCCCATTTCCCAAAGTCCACCGTAGAAGGCCACTTCGGCAATCTCATCCTGGGAACGATCTCCGGCGTTCCCGTTGCCGTCATGCAGGGCCGGGTTCATGCTTACGAGGGATACAGCATGGCGGAGGTGACCTTCCCCACACGTGTTCTCGGGATGCTCGGCTGCAAGCGGCTCATCGTAACCAACGCCGCTGGAGGCATCAACCCGGCCTTGAACGCCGGCACCCTTGTCGCACTCTCCGATCACATCAATCTGACCGGCACAAACGCCGCGCTCGGCCGCAATGAGCCCCACTGGGGCTCACGTTTCTTCGACATGACCACGGCGTATTCAGCTTCGCTGCGGGCGATCGCCAAAGAAGAAGCCGCGAAGCTGAGCATGAATCTTCCCGAGGGCGTTTATCTCGCCGTGCTTGGCCCCTCGTATGAAACGCCCGCCGAGATCCGCGCTTTCCGAAGCCTGGGCGCCGATCTGGTTGGCATGTCCACTGTGCACGAGGTCATTGTTGCGCGCCATATGGGGCTGGAGGTGCTCGGTCTTTCCCTTGTCACGAACGCCGCCGCCGGTGTCTCCGCCGAGATCATCCACCATGAAGAGGTCATGGACGTGGGCCGCCAGGCCGCAACCCGCTTCACCGCTCTCCTGACCGCTATCATGAGCCGGCTTCAGACCCGGTGAGGAGCATCACCTGACTCCTGCTTGCACCGGCTTCACGGGAGGCTCTTCAAGCGGCACCGTGGACAAGCCCAATACTGCCTGCCGTGCCTCCCGTGCGGAGGTCTTGCGATGCTGGCTGTCGCTGCCGAATGCAACCGGAGCCCCGGCGATTACCACGTGTGCGTGAACACCCTCAAGCTTCAGGAAGCCGAAGATATGCTTCAGGATGTTGACGTCTCCCCAGTACGCGACCTGATTCTCTACCGAAACCCCAGGCGCATTCCGCTGGTCCAGCGTGTAGTGCAGAAACGCCGCCGTCACGGGCTGATCTGCATCGAGTACCTGCGCCAGCAGCCCCGCATGGAATGGAAGCAGCGTGCGTCCATTCGTTGTCGTGCCCTCCGGGAAGAACGCCACGGGGATGCCGGCGTCCGAGGCCGCCTGCAGCCCTTCGCGCGCCTTGAATGCCGACCCACCGCGTCCGCGCTCCACAAAGACCGTGCCGGACATTGTCGCAAACCAGCCGATCACCGGCCATTTCGCAATCTCAGCCTTCGAGACGAAGACGCAAGGCTGGATGGCCGCCATGACGATAATATCCAGATAGCCGGTGTGGTTCGAGATGAGCGCGCCGCGCGCAGGAAAGTGTCCGCTCACTGTCACCGGAATGCCAAAGCCACGCAGGGCGGAGGCACAAAAGCGATGCAGCCACTCCGCCCGGCCCTCCCTTGTGGAGGGACGCTGGATCAGCAGCTCCAGCCCGAATCGAAGGAAGTAAAGAGTGAGCTTGAGAGAGCGGAAGACGGCCCGGAGTGTCGTCATGAAACCTTTTAGAAAGTGTTTGGAATGTTGAAGATGCGGTTTGCACGCAATCAGGGTTGCATTGTTCCACGTGGAACATTCTCAGTATCAGGCAGGTGCCTATGGTGAATTTCACCACGATTTAGCGCTTTGCTCGTGGTGATTTGCTGGATGGCGACCAGCTTTCGCTGGTTTGCGACGTGGAGCAGGCGACGGTGTAAAGCTGGGTTGAGTCTATCCAGAATGAGATGCCGGTAAAGTGGCATCCTTGATTCAGGGCGCGCTTGGTATCTTGACTTAGAGTTGGTTTTGGAGAGCTTGCTGCATGAGACAGACGCATGGTTGAGTCTTTGACCACACGGATGACCCGCCTGTTTCAACGGCAGATTATCTCCCCGGTCCTTCACCTGCTGCGGATGGGCGCTTCCCCGCGGAGACTGGCATGGTCATTTGCGGTCGGCGTTGCAGTGGGCGTCAATCCGCTGCTGGGCTCGACGACGGTGGCCTGTCTGGCGATCGCTTTCCTCTTGCGGCTTAACCTTGTTGCCTCGCAGATTACCAATCACCTGGTCTATCCGCTGCAACTGGCCATGTTCTTCGTCTTCCTGGACGCCGGCGATAAGCTCTTCCACACGAGCCAGATACCGCTCAGCAAGGAGACGATGCTGGCCGGTATGCGCCACCATCCGCTGGCAACGACGCGTCTTTTGTGGAGCTGGGAGTGGCACGCGCTGGTCGTGTGGATCGTCTTTTCCGTCTTCGCGACGCCGTTGCTTGTGCTCCTTTTGACTCCCGCGCTGCAGCGCCTGCTGGTGAAGATCCAGGCGGAACCAGCTTGCTGACCTACTGCGGTCCCTTGTACTGCTCTACGGGATCGCCGGAGCGCAGCCAGGCGGTGTAGATGATGTCGCGCAACTCGATTGCACCGGCTGCCAGGCGCTCTTCCGTGAAGGCTTTTGCCTCCGGAGTTCCCTGGCCGTCGAAGCCTCCTGCCTTCTCGATCTGGTAGGTCTTCTCAACCAGTGAGTTTGAATGGTGCATATAAGCCAGGTAGCCGGTCCATTCGTCAACCAGCGGTTTGGCAGGAACAGCGGCTACCAGGGCGGCGACCTCTGCGCGGGGAACGTTGGCGCTGACGAAGGTTGACTCGAACTTGGCGTGGATGGCGTGATCGGTGGTGTAGCCGTTTGGATTGGGACCGGTCCAGCCGTTATATTGATAAGTCGCATGCAGCGGCTGCGAGCCGTCCGCAACGTAATGGCCCAGCCAACCGGCATAGAACAGGATGGCTTTCTCATCCGGCCGCGTATCCGCGCCGGCCGCCAGCAGGTGGCGGTACTCGCGCATGGCCGCCTTAAGCCGCTGGTAGACCTCCTCGGTCTCCCACGGGTTAAAACCCACCTTTGCGGGGCTGAGCTTCAGTTCAGGATGCGCGGCTGCGAGCTTGTCCACGGTCTGCACGAAGTCTGAGCGACGTTTGGGCACAGGCGTGCCGAGCATGTCGACATACTCCATGTCGGCGAAGTGGTCCGGTGAGGATTCAAAGGCGAGCTCCGGCTCGCCCCGGCCTTTCCACCTGTCCGGCTCCGGGCCCAGGTACTCAAGCATGTCCGCTGCGTCCCCATTGCGCAGAAAAGCAGGTACATCTTTGGGCAGATTCTGCGCGGCGAGGCGGTTGATCATGCGGTGGCCATCCGCGCCCCAGGCAGCACTGCGCTGCGGCATGGAAAGGGGGATCAAGACAAGAACAACGGTGGCACGGGCAAGAGTGAAGCTCCTCATGCGGACAGTATAAAGGGCTCGCTTGAACGCACCGTGTTTGAACGCACCATGTTTGAACGCACCATGAGAGATGAAGGCTAGACGATCACCGCCGCCCCGTCCTCAGCCGGGGTGCCGAAGACCCTTCGGTACCGAGCCACGATCTCTGCCGGACCGGTCGTCTTGCGTGCATTGTCTGAAAGCTTGACGGTCGGAATGCCGTTCGCGCTGGTCAGCTTACAGATCAGGCTCAAGGGCTGGAGCGTGTCTTCGTGCCTCGGATGGCAGCCGCGGAAGTCGTTGGTCAACAACGTTCCCCACCCTGCGGAGAAGCGGATACGCCCGTTGAAGTAGGCGTGCAGCCGCAGGATATCGTCCACGTCCAGCCCGTCGGAGGCAATGAGCCGCTTCTGCCGCGGGTTCCTCTTTCGCGCCTCGAGCCATGCTATGTACTCATCGCCCGCCAGCACGGGGTCTTTCGAGTCCACCCGCTGTCCGGTCCAATCCGCGGCAAACGCCGGCGCGTGCTCCAGAAATTGAGTGGTCCCAAAGGTGTCCGGCAACATAATCAGCAGCGATCCCCCGTAACTCTGCTGCCAGAGCTCCAGCACGCGATACTGCGACTGGCGCAGCTGTTCATCGGATCCGGTCGAAGCCAGCGCTGCCAGAGCCATCGGGAGCTCATGCGCGTTGGTGCCGATCGCCTCCAGATCATGCTTGTACGCGAGGTGCACGTTGGAGGTGCCGATAAACTCCGCGCCCAGTTTGGCCCGCAGCGCGAGCACCGCATACTCCTGCCACAGAAACGAGTGCCGCCGCCTCGTCCCGAAGTCGGAAAGCTGCAGTCCCTGCACCGCCCGCAGCTTTTCGATCTTGTCCCAGAGCCTCGTCTTCGCCCGCGCATACAGTACGTCCAGCTCCAGTTCGCTCAACTCCGCCAGAGCCGTCCGCGTCTTCAACTCGCTCACGATCGCAAGCGCGTAGACCTCCCACATGGTCACCGCGGTCCAGGGCCCTGCGAACTTCAGCACCAGCTGTCCTGTCCCGCCCTCCTCCGCTATCTCGTACTCCGAAAGTATGAAATCGCGCTCCAGCCACTCTAGAAATGCGGGCTCAAAGATAGACCGGACGCCGTAGAAGGTGTTTCCAGCGAGCCACACCAGTTCGCTCTTCCGGAAGCGCAGGCCGCGCACGTGGTCCATCTGTTCGCGCAGCGCCGCCGCGCTCACCCGCTCCGCCAGCCGAAGGCGAACCGTCCGGTTGTGGACCTCGCTGGTCACCTGCACGCCGGGAAAGTTCTTCCAGATGAACTGCAGCATCAGGAGCTTGTAAAAGTCAGTATCCAGCAGGGAACGAACGATGGGGTCCAGCTTCCAGTTATGGTTGTGCGCCCGCTCCGCGAAGTTGACATTCATGCTGACCAGCGTACCAAGAGCCCGCGCCGAGGCTTCCCTGGGAAGCACCTCAATGTGAAAATTTGGACCATTTGGGCCGTGTACTCGCCAAACTGGTAGTCTTAAAATGACATGCCTACGAAAAAAGAATTGCTGCAAGCTCCCATCGAACACATTGACATCAAGCAGCATAATGTTGTGCCGCTGGTCACTGCCATGGCGCACATGGCCTACAGCGCCCGCGACACCGCCCGCGCCGCCTCTATCTACGACATGATGCTGCGCGACACCGACTGCGGCGTCATCCTCTGTCTCGCCGGATCGCTGATCTCGGCCGGGCTGCAGAAGGTCTTTGTCGACCTGATCCGAAACAACATGGTGGATGCCATCGTGTCCACCGGCGCTAACATCGTGGATCAGGACTTCTTCGAGGCGCTCGGTTTCAAGCATTACATCGCGGGGGACGAGTACAAGTACGGCGCCGGTGACGCGGAGCTGCGCGAACTGATGATCGACCGCATCTATGACACCTTTATCGACGAAGAGCAGCTTCGCATTTGCGACGACACCACCCGTGCCATCACCGACTCGCTCGAGCCGCGTGCCTACTCCAGCCGGGAGTTCATCCAGGCCATGGGTAAGTACCTAGCTGACCACGGCCGCACCCCGGCCAACGGGAACCCGGACTCGATTGTCTTAGCTTCGTATGAAAAGGGCGTACCCATCTTCTGCCCGGCGTTTTCCGATTGCTCGGCCGGTTTCGGCCTGGTTGCCCACCAGCACGCCCGCCAGGGCAAGCCGGTCGTGTCCATCGACTCGGCGAAGGACTTTTACGAGATCACCAAGATTAAGATTGAAAACCCGACGACCGGCCTGCTCATGATCGGCGGCGGCGTGCCGAAGAACTTCGCACAGGACATCGTCGTTGCGGCGGACATCCTGGGAGTCGAGGCTTCCATGCACAAATATGCCATTCAAATCACAGTCGCAGACGCCCGGGATGGCGCACTCTCCGGCTCAACGCTGAAAGAGGCCAGCTCCTGGGGCAAGGTGGACCTCACCTTTGAGCAGATGGTCTTCTCTGAGGCGACCCTTGCGCTGCCGCTGATTGCGGGTTACGCCTTTCATAAGAGGGGCTACAGCGCCCGCTCCGGGAAAGACTTTGCGAGGCTGCTAGATCGGGTCGCGGTTGCCGTCTAGGACTTGAAATAAAGAATCAGGGCTGAAGAAGGCTGGCGATGTGAGCTTGAAGGTCACACGTTCTCTTTCGGCTCTGAACGGGTATTTTTCTCTCGCGAGAGCAATCCAAACTTCCCGGCGCGACGTATAAAGGACTCAGTTAAGGCATCAACGGTCACGATTCAGGCAATAGCAAGTGAGCCACACGGCACCTTTTCGATCGGTAGTTAGGTTACCATCGGGTCACTCAAGTCATGACATCGGGCACACTTCTGGTCATCGCGCTCCTTCCGCTACTCGGCTGCGCCGCCTTGGGCGTTGCCTTTCTGAAGGCACGCAGTCAGGTGCGAGAGCTTGAGAATGAGCTGCGAGAAGCTGGGGAGGCTCGACGCAATCAAGATACGCTGCTCAGTCAACGCTCGGAGCTGGACTCCATCAAGGATGAGTTTATCTCTACCGTCTCGCATGAACTGCGCACTCCGCTGACCAGCATTCGTGGCGCGCTCGGGCTGCTTTCGGCCGGGTTGATGGGGTCGGTCGATGCCAAAGCGCAAAACCTGCTCCGGATTGCCCTCACGAACACAGACCGGCTGATTCGTTTGATTAACGACATACTCGATCTGGAGCGCATGGAGTCAGGACGCGCTCCGCTCAACGTCCGCCGCTGCTCCCTGCGCGATCTTGCCCGCCAAGCAATGGAGACGATGAAGCCAATGGCGGACACCGCGGGCGTGCGGTTGGAGTTTACCCTCGGTGTTGCACCGGAGGGCGTCTTCTTCGACGGCGATCCGGACCGCATTCTCCAGATTCTGACCAATCTGCTCTCGAACGCGATCAAGTTCTCTCCTCCAGAGAGCACGATCACGTTATTGCTGGAGGCTGACTCCACGTCCGTTTCACTGCGTGTCTCGGACCAGGGACGCGGCATCCCGATCGAAAAATTAGATTCGATCTTCGACCGTTTTCAGCAGGTGGAAGCCGCGGATGCGCGGCAGAAGGGCGGCACCGGACTGGGTCTTGCCATCTGCCGCACCATCGTGCAGCAGCATAACGGGAGCATCTGGGCCGAGTCGAATCCGGCAAATAACCGCGGTCCTGGAGCATCGCTCATCGTCTCCCTGCCCCGGATGAGCCGGCTGGTCGACCAACTCGACGAGAGGGGCATTATTCTTCCACTGGGCGGCGATGGGGTCATCCTGCTTTGCGACGATGATGCGGGCATTCGGACCATCGTGGGGGAACACCTGAAGCAACATGGCTATTCGATTCTGGAGGCGGAGCGAGGCGAGCAGGCGATTGCGCTTGCGGAGCAGCACAAGGTGTCAGCGATTCTGCTGGATCTTTATATGCCAGGACTCACCGGGTGGGAGACTTTGCAAAGGCTCAAGCATTCTCCAGCGACTGCCGATATACCCGTCGTGATCCTATCCGTGCTCTCCTCCGCGAACAACCTGAGAACGTCCCGGGCAGACTATCCGGAGGCGCAAGGCTGGATTCAGAAGCCGTTCAATGAGAATCGCCTGCTCGCGGAGCTTTCGCGGGTTCTTCACAGCGGGGAGGGTCCGGCGCATATATTACTTGTCGAGGACGATCAGGATCTGGCCTCGGTGGTGATCGACGGCTTCGCAGCGGAGCAGGTGCTCGTGGACCATGTAACCACCCGCGAGCGCGCCAAGGAGCAGTGCCTTCTTTCACCGCCTGATCTCGTCATCCTCGATCTCACTTTACCGGATGGAGACGGGTTCTCTTTCGTGGACTGGTTGCGTCAGCAGCCCACTCTGCGCACCCTGCCTCTGGTCGTTTACTCCGGCCGCGAGGTTTCTGAGGTGGAGATGAAGCAACTGGCGCTCGGTCCGACACAGTTTTTGACCAAAGCCAAGGTCCAGCCGGAGGAGGTGGAAGAGCTTGTGCTCAACATCGTTCAGCGGCTGCGGCGCCCGGTCAAACACCCCGAGACGGCCGTGCGTCAAGGCCACCGACTCCCCTAAACAGGGGACTGCGAGCGGTTTGCGCCCCATGAGAGAATCGACGCCATGAAACGTGTTTTGATCGTCGATGACGAGGATGATATCCGCGAAGTTGCCGCACTCTCTCTCGAGGCGACTTCTGACTGGACCATTCTCACCGCAAGCTCCGGACGCGAAGGCCTCGTGACCGCAGCGTCAGAGACGCCGGATGCGATTCTAATGGACGTCATGATGCCCGGCATGGACGGACCCACCACGTTCAAGCAACTGCAGCTCAACCCGGCAACGGCCGGCATCCCGGTTGTGCTGCTGACTGCGAAGGTTCAAGGAGTGGATCAGCGCCGGTTTGCCGGGCTCGGCGTGGCCGCGGTTCTCTTCAAGCCTTTCGATCCCTTGACGCTTGCCGCTCAGATCTCGGAGGCACTTGGCTGGGAGTAGCTTCGGCGAGTTGCGGAAAGCCTGTGGAATAGCTGTGGGCAAAGACCTGAGAGGTACTTCTTACGTGGCCTGAAACTCTCTTGGCGACCTTAGTCCGCCGGATCAGCTTGGAGGAGTTCATGGACGTTAAGACGGTCTAAGTGGAATAAATTGATTGCTTTACGGTTTGATGCGGAGGGAGCAATACGTCGTTTGTCTCTGCGCAGTGACGTGCGATGTATCCGTTGGAATTTTAGGAAAGCGCACGATTGAAGAAATTTCTCGATCTCCAGGCAAATTCTTCTATCCTAGCCTGACTGACGTCGTTTGAAGGAGCCATCTGCCTGGTGCTTGAAACGAAGACTCTCACCTTGGTTACGGCGCTTTGGGAGCGCAAACGGCCCCTCATGTTGCAGCGTCTCACCGTGCTTGATCAGGCGGCCGAGGCTGCGGCAAATGGTGATCTGGGAAGTTCGCTCTGTCAGCAGGCTTTGAATGAGGCTCACAAACTGGCAGGATCCCTTGGTGTGTTTGGCTTCCCGCGTGGCACTGAAATAGCCCGGGAGTTAGAGCATGAATTGGAACGGGGTACGGTGGAACCAGAGCAAATTTTATTGCTAACAAAAGAGTTACGGGAAGCCCTATTTCCAGCTACTTCTCGTGCCTAGCAATCTCTGAGGCTTCCAGCAGGTATGCGCCGATGCCTTTGGCGTCGTCATCCAGTATTGTTTCTCCGATGTAGTACTCAAAGGTTCCGGAGCGGTTTGGTTTCCGCCTGAGCCGCCGAACTTTACT
The DNA here is from genome assembly GCA_964282815.2 of uncultured Granulicella sp. Lineage (GTDB taxonomy): Bacteria > Acidobacteriota > Terriglobia > Terriglobales > Acidobacteriaceae > Edaphobacter. The sequence continues at coordinate 50,408 of CBDIOH010000004.1, read as the reverse complement.
ATGCTTGTGAGCGTGACGGTGCCGCCCCTATCAGTTTCTACGAAGCGGTTCTGGATCCCGGCCCAGCCAGTGGGCGGTCATGCCGTCGAGCAGGACGCCCTCTTCGTAGCTCGGGTTGGCGGTGGTTCTGGTGGTCGGGCGGCCAGATCTTTTTGACCATCTCAACCATCTGCTGGGCTGCGACGGCGCAGGCCGCTGAGCCAAGGCGCTTGCCGTGACGGAGATGCAAAGGGCGGGGATTGAAGGCGAGCGGAAGCAGGTCACCAACATGGCCCCCTCAGCATAAACGCGGCCTGGAGGCACACCGAGTAGAGCGGCATGGAAGGGGGACAGCCGGTATCATGAGAGGGATGGATGTCTACGTTGGAGAGTTGCTGAAGAGCGGGGCCGCACTGGCCGATAGGGCGCTGGAGCGCCTGCTGCCGGGAGCGGAGACGCTGCCACACTCGATCCATCGTGCGATGCGTCACTCCACCTTTGCCGGGGGCAAGCGGCTGCGTCCCGTGCTGTGCCTCGAGGCGGCGCGGATGGCTGCCGGGGGGACTCTCCCTGAGGGTGCGGCGGAGCTCGGAGCGGCGATTGAGATGCTGCATACCTACTCGCTGATTCATGACGACCTGCCTGCACTGGATAACGACGACCTGCGGAGGGGGCAGCCGACATGCCACGTCGTTTTTGGCGAGGCTACCGCCATTCTCGCGGGCGATGCGCTGCAGACGCTGGCGTTCCAGACGCTAGCGGGGCTTCCTGCGCCGCCTGCGACCGTGGTTGCCATCCTGCGGGAGGTTGCGGTTGCTGTAGGGACGGGCGTGGGGCGTGTGGGGGAGATGGAGACGGCGCTGCCGCCGGGGATGATTGGCGGGCAGGTGATGGATCTCGAGTCTGAGGGGGCGAAGCCAACGGCGGAGCTGGTGGAGGCGATTCACCGGGCGAAGACCGGGGCGCTGATTACTGTCAGTGTGGTGGCGGGCGGGTTGCTGGGGCTTGGGGAGCTTGTGAATCACGATACCCTTGAGCGGCTGCGAACGTTCGGGCAGAAGGCAGGGCTGGCGTTTCAGATTGTGGATGATGTGCTGGATATGACGCAAGACTCCGAGCAGTTAGGCAAGACGGCGGGCAAGGATACGGCGAGCGATAAGGCGACGTGGCCTGCGGTGTTCGGAATTGAGCAGTCGATCCACGATGCGGAGGAGCTGATTGCGGACGCGTTTCTAGCGCTGGAGCCGTTTAGGGAGCGGGCGGATCGGCTGAAGGCTTTGGCGACGTTTTTGACGGCAAGGAAGAGCTAGGCTTGAAGGTGGAGAGGGTGCCCACGTGTCCTTCCTACGCCGGAACATGAAGCTCAAAGCTTTCACCATGTGTCAGCAAAGACTTCCGCCGGCGTGATCCACATGTATTAAAGTAGGTTTGAGCGAACCTGAGCGAAGACGGAGCAGCCATGAAACTCACATTCGACGAGGAGAAGGCTACACAGGCAGCAGCATTGTTCCTCAAACTGCGTGGAGGCCGAATGAGTTACATGAAGCTGATCAAGCTGCTGTATCTGGCTGATCGCGCCTCATTGCTGCGTTATGGAAAACCCATAACGATGGACCTTTGGTGCTCCATGATCCACGGACCAGTTCTTTCCAATGTTCTTAACCTGATTACCGATCCGTCGCGAGTCGACTCGACTGGAAGCTGGGCGGGCCTTATCTCGCCACCTTTAGGCGACCAGGAGGTGGCTTTGTTGAAGGCGGAGATACCCAACGATCGACTTTCCCAAGCCGAAGAAAAGGTCGTTGTAGACATTTTTCACCGGTACGGCGAGATGAATCGCTGGGACCTTGTAGAACTGCTTCATAAAGGTGAAGTTGCACCTGAGTGGAAAGAGGTCGCAAAGGGAGCTCGCGTGCCTATCAGTATTCAAGACATCTTGATCACCGAGACGGACCACGAGGAAGCCTTATCAGCGGAAAGCGAACTGATCTCCTTAGCGGGCTCTCGGCAGCGGGTATCGGCTTAGCTACAATGTTGTCCTGCGGCTACTCCTACCTGGATGGAGACGATGAGCACGCAAACTATCATCTCCACGTCGTGGTCTCAGACCCAGACAGAATGGGGTATGTCGTTGTTGTAAGTGTCAGCTCGCTCAATCGCTTTTCTGATCTGACAACTGTGCTGAAGGCATCAGATCATCCATGGTTGAGGCATGAATCGTTCGTAGCGTACCGGTTTTGCGAAGCTGCAGGATGTAGCGGATATCGAAACCAGACTCGCGAGACTTCCGAAGATGATTCAGCACCCGTGTTCCCCATCACTCGTGAAGTGAATACAGAACGGAATGTTAGAGTCCGAGCAAACTGAAAACGGCGTCAAGAACTTCTACCGCGAGATGTATCGTTAGCGACCTGAGAGATGTTCGATGAATAGGGAGGACATCTTCCGGGCGTTACGGGACTGCTATGACCCAGAGATTCCGCTGAATATTGTGGAGTTGGGGGTTGTGGCGGGGGTTGAACTGCAGCTCGATGCGGAGGCTCCGGGGGCGGGGATTGTGGGGGTTCCGGAGCGGTATGCGGTGATGGTGACGCTGCTTCCGGCTGGGCGGGATGAGACAGTGGAATCGCAACTGGTGGGGGTGGTGCGGAATCGGCTGGGGGGGATTTATGAGCTTTCGCGGGTGAGCGTTGTCGTGGCAGAGGAGCCGGTTTGGAGTCCGGCTCGGATCTCTGCGGCGGGCCGGAAGATGCTGGGGCTGGATGGGGTGGTGTTTCCGATTTTGAATAATCGGGTGCGGTGAGCGTCGAAGGCCAAAGCAAGTGCAACTACGGAGATTCTGGCCTCGCCCAGAATGACGGCAAGAACGGGCAACGGCAAACGGCATTGACAACAACAACGAAAAAAGCAGATTCCCTTCGGGAATGACAGACACAGGAAATCACAAACAGCGGGAATGACCAACAAGCAGGTAGGCTGGGTGGATGGGGGCTGGACGGAAGAGGGCTAAGGTGATTCCGATGGCTGCGCCGAAGACGCGACCGGTGCATCCGTTCGATCAGGCATATGGGACAGATACGGGTGGGTTGATTCCGGGCAAGGAGTTGCTGACAGGGCATGCGAACGATGCGCACGTGACGGCGTATTACGCAGTTGCGCCTTCGATCCTGGATGATCTGGTTGAGCTTTGGCTGGGGAGCAGGCCTCGGTATGGGATCGATCGGTACACATTTCTGGATGTCGGCGCGGGCAAGGGGCGGGCGCTGTTAGGGGCTTCCCTGCATCCTTTTCTGGAGGTTGTCGGGGTGGAGTTGAATCCGGCAATGGCAGCGCTTGCGCGGAAGAATCTGTCGGCGTTTGCGGAGCGGGCGAGTGCGCTGGCCCCGGCGCGGCTGGTGGAGGGCGATGCGCTCGAGGTGCCGCTTCCTAAGGGGCCGACGCTGGCGTTTCTATTCCACCCGTTTGAGGCCCCAGTCATGCGAGGGTTTCTGCGCAGGGTGGAGAGCCACTACGGTCAAGACGCGACAATGCCTTTCGACCTGTTGTATGTGAATGCGGAGCATGCGGCGGTCGTGGAGCGGAATGGGCGCTTCAAACGGCTGTTCTGGGGCAAGGTTCCGATGTCAACCGAGGATCATCTTGCGGATCTGGCGGAGATTGCCGAGCAGGAGGAGTATGGGTCGACAGGGGATGAGATCTGTGGAATCTGGCGGTTAGAATCTCGGAGCGATGAGGCTGGATGAGATGCCAGCCAACTGGGGGGGCGGTGAGCGGCGTCCTATTGTCTGAACCTACAAAGGAAATTCAATGGACCTGATCCATATTGTGATCGTGCTTGTGGTGGTCGGCGTCATTTTGGGACTTATCAACCGCTTTATCCCCATGGCCTCCAGTATCAAATCGATCTTGAACGGCGTTGTGGTGATCTGCGTAGTGCTCTGGCTCCTACAGGTCTTCGGGATCATCGGTTCGCTGAACTCGATCAAAGTTCGATAAGGACGGATCCTTCGGCACGATCCGAGTCTTCAGGTTCTACTGGATTCCCGGTACGTCGGGGACCTGGGGCCAATCCTTGCTGGCTAAGCCGCGTTCAGTGAGCAGCTCATAGATGGTGGAGACAAGAGCTCCGGGGCCGGCGTGGACGTCCACAGTGGCGTCCGCTCCTGCGTGTGGACCGGAGTCAAAGCCATTCATCCGAATGATGAGCATGGTGGGAACCTGGTGGCGCACCTTCATGACCCATTTCTGACGCTCGCTTTCCGGCAGCGTGTGGCAGACGACGACCAGGTCGGCGGAGAAGATGGGCACGTCGCTCTCAGCTACTGTTGTGAGGTCGATCTGCCAGAAGTGGTGGAGCACGGCGGCCCGCGCTTCCAGGTGGGGCAGCTCATTTCCCATCAGCAATACACGCGCCGGCATCATGGTTCCCCGCCCTCTAAAACTTTTCTCTATGAAGCGTACAGCGAGTTGGAGCGCAGGACATTACGTCGTAAGCGGCAGTTTGAGCGGGGTTTTACTCTCGCCAACGAACGAGCAGTGAACGTTCATCGCCCTCAAGCGGCTCCAGGAAAACCTCGGCGTGGGCCTGGGCGACCAAGGAGGGGAACTTCTCGCCCCATTCGGCAAGGATGAGGGCGTTAGGGTCTGCTGTGATCTCTTCGAGGCCTAGAGTGGCTAGCTCACGCTCGGTTTCCAGGCGGTAGAGGTCAAGGTGGTATATGTGGGTTTTTGGGCCCTGATACTCGTGGACGAGGGTGAAGGTGGGGCTGGTAACGTCGTCGGCCGAGCCGGCCTTGAGGGCTTCGACCCATCCTTTGACGAGGGTGGTCTTGCCGGCGCCAAGATCGCCACGCAGGATGATGAAGCCTGGCGCCGGGAGGAGCTCAGCGATGGTTTCTGCGATCGCGAGAGTGCCTCTCGGGGAACGGGTCTTGAAGCGCTTGAGCATGTTGAGCTCGGGGGTGTAGATCGGGGACGGCACTAGAGGATCTCTCCTGCGGGTTGGGGTTCGACGTGAAGAGGTCTCAGTCCGCAGAGCCAGGTGAGGCCGTCGGCGTCGCGGGTGCGGAGGGTGTAAGCCTCGGTGAGGGCGGCGATGACGTCGGTGGCGAGGAGGGTCTTCTCGTCGCGGTGTTGGACGGCGCAGTCGGCGGCGAGACCGTGGAGGTAGACGGCGGCCTCAACAGCCTGGGCGACGTGGTCCGGGTGCTGAGCGAGTGTGGCGGCGACGATGCCGGTGAGGATGTCTCCGGAGCCGCCCTTGGCGAGGCCCGGATTGCCGGTAGTGTTGACGGCGATGGAGCCGTCTGGGTGAGCGATGAGCGTTCTCCAGCCCTTGAGGACGAGGGTGAGGTGATGGTCGATGGCGAATCGGCGGGCAAGCGTGATGCGGTCGGACTCGACCTGGGGAACGGTGAGGCCGGTGAGGCGGGCGAATTCGCCTGGGTGCGGGGTGAGGACGAGGGTGCGAGTTTGTCCGTCTGCGCCGCGGCCGTTGAGGAGATGGACTTGATCGGGGGGGAAGGCATTGAGAGCGTCAGCGTCCAGGACGAGGGGAAGCGTGGTGCGCGCGACGAGAGAGCGGACGAAGGCGGAGGCTTCTCCCTGGGTGCTGAGGCCGGGGCCGACGGCCAGGAGCTTGATGCCCTTGAGGAGGGAGTCGAGGTCGTCGGGATTCTTGATGGCGGCTTCGATGACGACTCCGTTGGCGTCCTCGGCCAAGGGGCGGAGCATGAGCTCCGGCGTGATGCCGGCGACGAGGTTGACCACCGATCGCGGGACGGCTGCGGTGACGAGTCCGGCTCCGGCGCGGAGGCAGGCGAGAGAGGCCATGGACGGCGCTCCGGCTGTTCCGAAGGAGCCTCCGATGAGGAGGACGTGGCCAAACTTGCCCTTGTTGCTGTTGATGGGGCGAGGCTGTTCGGTGAGAGACTTGGCGGCTCCGGACCAGTGGAGATTGGTTGCGGAGATGATGGCATCGGCAGGCGTGCCGATGTCGGCGACGACTACAGGGCCGAAGACGGTTGGAGTCAGGTGGCCGAAGATGTGGGCGAGTTTGGGCGCGGTGAAGGTGACGACAGCACTGGCGCGGAAGGCTTCGGGGGCGTCCTGAGCCTGGGAGTCGGCGTCCCAGCCGCTGGGAAGGTCTACGGCGAGGATGGGGACGGTGAGGTTGGCGAGGACGTCTCGGAGGTGTGCGGCGGCTCCGCGAAGAGGCGGCTTGAAGCCGGTTCCGACGAGTGCGTCGAGGATGAGGTCGGCTTCAGCGAGGAGGTCGGTGAGCTCGGCGTGATCTGAGGCGAGGTCGTCGGTGAGCTCTTCGATGATTTCTTCTTCGGTGGTTTGTTTGAGGGCGGCCAGGGCTTGGGCCGCTTCGCCCTGGAGGTCCTGCTGGCGGCCGGCGAGGAGGACACGGACGCCGACGCCTTCTGCGGCGAGGAGCCGGGCGGCGACCAGGCCGTCGCCGCCGTTGTTGCCCTTGCCGGCAAGGACCATGATCCGCATGGCCTGGGGGTAGTGGCGCAGGGCGAAGGCGGCGACGGCTTCTCCGGCTGCCTCCATGAGCTGGGCCATGGATACGCCCGCTGTGGCGGAAGCCTGGTCGGCTTTCGCCATTTCGGCTGCGGTGAGGATTTTCATGGGCACGGGCCTGCCTGGAGAGGGGTACCCCTCCCCTGGTTTTCAGCTAAATTTGCTGGAATGAATGAGATACGCGTGGGGGTGGAGCGCAAAATAGAGCAAACAAAAGACTTATTGCTAAAATCGAGAAAACAAAAGACTTAGCTACCGGGGGAGCGGGAGTGCCCGGTTTCAATAACTACCTTTATTATACGAAACGGCGAGGGGTAAATATGCCAACTATTTTCTGCTATTTTAGCCCCGTCTTTGTTGGCGATTTCGCGTTTTGGGGGATCTGGGGGGCTTGACAAGAAAACGGTGAGATGGCCGTTCTGGGCCGTGACGAGGCGGTGGAGAGACGGTTCTCTGCTCTCCTCCACCTCCCTTTTTCCTCCAACTATTTGCCGAAGGCCATGTCGATGAGGGCTTTCTCTTCGAGGTCGTGGGCTTTGGCGGAGCCGGTGGCGGGGCTCGCGTTGGCGTGGCGGGTAACGTTGATGACGACGCGGTCGCGGGTCATGCGGCGAAGCTCTGGCATGACGTAGCTGCGGGCTCCCATGTTGGCTGGCTCTTCCTGAACCCAGACGACCTCGGCCTGGGGGTGCTGGTCGAGGGCGGCCTGCATCTCCTGCTCGGGCCAGGGATAAAGCTGGTCGAGGAAGACAATGGCGACGTTCGCATCCTGACCGGATTTCTGGCGGCGCTCGCGCTCAACGCGGAGATTGTGGCCGATCTTGCCGGAGCAGAGGAGGATGCGGCGGGGGTTCTGTACGGTGGAGTCCGGGATGACGTTCTGGAACCGCGGGGCGGCGAGGTCCGCGAGAGAGCTGCTTGCGTCCGGGTGGCGGAGCATGGATTTGGGGGTAAAGACAACCATGGGTTTGCGCCATGTGCGCATTGCCTGGCGGCGCAGAAGGTGGAAGTATTGCGCGGCGGTGGAGGGCTGAGCGATGACCATGTTGTCCTGGGCGGCGAGCTGGAGGAAGCGCTCCATGCGGGCGCTGGAGTGCTCCGGACCCTGGCCTTCGTAGCCGTGGGGGAGAAGCAGGACGAGGCCGCTGAGAAGGTGCCATTTGGCTTCGCCGGCGGAGATGAACTGGTCGATGACGATCTGGGCGCCGTTGGCGAAGTCGCCGAACTGAGCCTCCCAGAGGACGAGGGCTTCGGGGTAGTCGCGGGAGTAGCCGTACTCGAAGCCGAGGCAGGCGGCCTCGGAAAGGAGGGTGTTGTAGACCTCGAAGCGGGCCTGGGCTGGAGCAAAGTTGGGGGCGATGTGCTCGAGCGGGATGTACTTGGCTTCGGTTTCGGTGTCGACGAGGACGGAGTGGCGCTGGTTGAAGGTGCCGCGCTGGGAATCCTGGCCGGTGAGGCGGACAGACGTTCCTTTTGCGACCAAGGAGGCGTAGGCGAGGAGTTCGGCCTGGCCGTAGTCGAAGGGGCGTGCGCCCTCGGCCATTTCGGCGCGCTGCTCATAGAGCTTTTTGACCTTGGGATGGATGTGGAAGTCGGCCGGGTAGGAGACGAGGGCGTTGGTCAGGGTCTTGATGGTTGCGGCGTCGAGGCCGGTGGTGAGGGTGCGGTCGGCTTCGGAGAGCGCGCCGCCACGGTAGGGATCCCAGTAGCTGGGAAGCTCGACGAGGTCGGGCTTGGTTTCAACCTTGGTGGCTGCCTTCTGGTCTTCGAGGAAGTGGTTCTGGATCCCGGCGATCTCGGCGGCAGGGTCGATGCCCAAGCGTTTGGCATAGGATTTGTAGAGTTCCGGAGTGTCCTTGATGAGGGCGTAACGCTTGGGCGAGGTGACGGTGGGGTCGTCGACTTCTGAGTGGCCGTGGCGGCGGTAGCCGATGAGATCGACGACGACGTCCGAGGCGAACTTGTGACGGTACTCGGCGGCGATGGCGGCGACGCGGACGACGGCGTCGGGGTCTTCTGCGTTGACGTGGAAGATGGGGATGGGGAGGCGCTTGGCCATATCAGTGGCGAAGCGGGAGGAGTTGGACTCCTCGGGGACGGCGGTGAAGCCGAGGAGGTTGTTGACGATGACGTTGATGGTTCCGCCGACGTTGTAGCCCTTGAGGGTGGCCATGTTGAGGGTTTCAGCGGTGACGCCCTGACCGGCGAAGGCGGCGTCGCCATGGATGACGAGGGGCATAACCTGGCCCTGGCCGAAGGATTCCGGGTGGGCGTTGGTGTTGGGGGTGTCGTTGATGCGGGTCTGGCGGGCGCGGGCGCGGCCGAGGGCGACCGGAGCTACGACTTCCAGGTGGCTGGGGTTTGAGGCCAGGTGGAGGGCTACCTTCTGGCCGGTGGGCGAGGTGTAGGTTCCGGTGGCGCCCTGGTGGTACTTGACGTCTCCTCCGCCCATGGTGGAGCGGGGGTCTACATCCTCAAAACGGGCGAAGATATCCGAGGCGGAGCGGCCGACGGTGTTGGTCATGACGTTGAGGCGGCCGCGATGGCTCATGGCGAAGACGACGCGGGTGACACCGGAAGCAGCGGCGACTTCGAAGGTGCGGTCGAGGTACGGGATAAGGACGGTGAGGCCTTCGAGCGAAAAGCGTTTGGTACCGAGGTAGCGGGACTGGCTGACCTGCTCGAAGAGGTCGGCTTTGATGAGCTGGGTGAGGGTCCTGGCCTGGGCTTCAGGGGATGTGGTGAAGACCTGTTCCATCTGGTCCTGGATCCACTGGCGCTTTTCGGCGCTGGCAATGTGCATGAACTCGGCGGCGATGGTGCCGCAGTAGTAGGAGCGGGCCTCGATGGCGGCTTCGTGGGAGTCGGCGTCGTCGGGGACGGAGACTGGGAACGGCTCACCGGGAAGATATTGACCGAGGGGATCAAGGGTGGACTGGAGATAGCCCCAACGACGGTAGATGTCGAAGATGGCCTCGCGGCGCTCGGGCTGGAGGCTGGTTTGAGTGGCGGCGGGGACTTCGAGGGCTTTCTTGAGCTTGGTGGCCATGGAGTTCAGTGATCCTATGCGTGGCGGGTGCGGGCCCGCTTACGTGATTTGTATGCGGGGGACGAGAGCCCGCAAAGCACCTTCAATGCTAGACCTATTGGGCAAGGACTGGCACCTTTTTGGCGCGGTAACCGCACATGTAACGATGGTTTTACCACGTTGGTTGCAGGGTGGCCCCAGGAGCGTCCAATAGGTTATGACAAGGATGGGTTTGGTGGGAGTTTTGCTGCTTTCTTCGGCGGTCGCTGAGGCGCAGGATGCAAAGCCGTTGCCGGACGTCGTGGCGCTGATGCGGGCGGTGGAGGAGCAGGAACGGATATCCGAGGCAAAGGAAAAGGAGTACCTGTACCATGAGGCGGAGCAGCTGGAGGAGTTGAACAAGGAAGGCAATGCCAAGAAGACGGAGCGGAAGGAGTACGACATCTTCTGGGTGGAGGGTGTGGTGGTGAGACGGTTGGTGAAAGAGGCTGGGAAGGATCTCGACGAGAAGGCGCAGAAGAAAGAGGCTGAGGCTGTCGATAAGGAGGTTGCTCAGGCGAAGCAGCGGAAGGCGAAAGCGGATGCGGACGGAAAGGTTACGGACGCGAATGGGCATGAGGAGATTACCGTTTCGCGCATGCTCGAGCTGGGGAGCTTTGGGAATGCGCGGCGGCAGGTGGTGAATGGGCGGGACACGATTTTGGTGGACTTCACCGGAGATCCGAAGGCGAAGACGCGCAATCCGGGCGAGGGCGCGATGAAGGAGATGGGTGGGACGGTGTGGGTGGATGAGGCGGATCGGGCGATCCAGCACGTGGAAGGGCGATTTCTGAACGACTTCAAGGTGGGCGGGGGGTTGGTGGCGAGTGTAAAGAAGGGGACGAGCTTCTCACTGACGCAGCGGAAGGTCAATGACGAGGTCTGGCTGCCGGAAGAGATCGATGCGGATGGGCAGGCGCGTCTGTTTCTGCTGTTTCACCTGAACGGGCGGGTGCGGATCCACGATGGAGAGTACCGGAGGTTCAAGGCGACGAGCACGATTTTGCCTGGGGTGACGGAGGCTGCACCGGAGTAGGTGGACAAAAGCGAAGACAGAAGCAGGTTCTCTGCTGCGCTGAGAATGGGGGCTTAGAACGAGAAGCAAAGGGCAGCCGAGAGCAAAAACGGGATGGGTGATTTAAAAGCGGAGAGGGACAGCGTGGGCCGTCCCTCTCCGAGATCTTGTTTGGTCTGGCCTTTTTAGACAGGCCTTACTGACCGTGATGGATGGTGTGCGTACGGTGGAGGGAAGGATTAGAGCGGCTGAACGTCAGACGCCTGCCAACCCTTGGGACCTTTGACCACGTTGAACTGCACAGCCTGACCCTCTTGAAGGCTCTTGAAACCGTTTGAATTGATGGCCGAGTAGTGAACGAACACGTCCTCGCCGTTCTGACGGCTGATGAAGCCAAACCCCTTGGCGTCGTTAAACCACTTTACTGTTCCCTGTTCCATGTTGATTCTTACCTTGAATACTTTCTTGAATTTGCCGCTAAAACAAACTGGGGGTTCGACAGGACTGCGTTGCAGAAAACCAATCTGTTTCAAACGATGCGTTGACTTTAGCACAACCGGCAAGAGGGGTTAACACAAAAGTTTCAAGATTTGTGCAATAAAGCCAGATTGGGACGAATTCGTGATTACGTTTGAGGAGCAGCAGAGTCGGAGCTGCAGTTGAGGTGGGCGCGTACGATCTCTTCGGAGCGTGCGAGGACCTCGTCGAGGGTCATGCTGGTGGAGTCGAGGACGATGGCGTCCGGGGCAGGTTTGAGTGGGGATTGGGCGCGGTTGCGGTCGCGTTCGTCGCGAGATTTGAGGTCGGCGAGGACGGCGGCTTCGGTGATAGGTGCGGGCTCGTGTTCGCTGGAGGCGACCTGGCGGAAGCGGCGGTTTCCGCGGACCTCGGGAGCGGCGTCGAGGAAGATCTTGACTTCGGCGTCGGGGAAGACGGCAGTGCCAATGTCGCGGCCTTCCATGACGACGCCGCCTTTTTCGCCGAGGATGCGTTGCCGGGCGACCATCCACTCGCGGATTTTGGGGTGAACGGAGAGACGGGATGCGGCGGCGGTGACATCATTGTCGCGGAGGCGGCGGGTGACGTCCATGGTGTCAAGCAGGACACGGTTGCCGTCGCGGGTGGGTTCGAGGGTGATAAGGGTGTCCTCGGCGAGGGCCAGAAGTGGGGCTTCTTCGTCAAGGTCGAGGTCGGAGTCGATGGCTTTGTAGGCGAGGGCGCGGTACATGGCTCCGGTTTCGAGGTTGAGGAAGCCGAAACGGCGGGCGAGATGGGCGGCGAGGGTAGATTTGCCAGCGCCGGCAGGGCCGTCGATGGCGATGACGGGCTGTTGGCGTGGGGTTGAGCTCGGGGCGTTCGTGCCTTCGTTCCGCGGCATGATGGGTTATGCCTCGTCCGGGCGCTTGCGGCGGGTGGGGGTAAAGCCTCCGCCTGTGGGACGAGGCTTGCCGGGCTTGCGGAAGGGTTTGGCTCCGTCGGCGAACTTGGCGAAGGGTCCGCCCTTGCCTGCGAAGGCGCTGGACGGTTTGGAGCTGAAGGACTTGCCTCCGCTGGGACGGGCACCGCCGGGTTTTGCGCCAAAGGGTTTCTTGCCGAAGGCAGGTTTCGAGCCAGAGGACGGCTTGCCGCCGAAGCTGGGACGACTGCCGGCGGGACGATCGCCGGCCGGGCGTGCGGTGTAGGGGCGGGCTGGCGCTTCGGTGCGGTCACCGCCGCGGTCACCGCCGCGGTCCGAGGTGAAGGAGGGTTTTGAGCCGAAGGAGGGTTTTGAGCCGAACTTTGGCTTTGAGCCGAAGGGTTTGGGGCCGCGCGGGGCGTCGAACTTGCGGAAGACCTTGCGTGGGGCTTCCGAGGCGGAGGCGTTGTTGGGGGTGAAGTTGCCTTCGCGCGGGGTGAAGGGCTTGCGGGGGGCGAAGCCGCCGCCTTCAGGGCGAGGGGCACGGTCGCGTGGGCCAGCAAAACTGGGTTTGCCACCGAAGCTGGGGCGCGGGGAGTAGGAGCCGGGGCGTTTGAAGCCGCCAGCGGCGGGCCGGTCGGATGAACCTAAGCGCTCGGGCCGACCCTCTGCTCCGCTGCGTGGGCCGCGATCGAAGGATGGACGGGGGCGGTCGCTGAAGTCGCGGCGGGGGGGGCGAGAGTCAGAGCGTTCGGGGGAGAAGCCGCCTTCGCGTTTGCGGCCGAAGGTGCCGGGCTTCGAGAAGGTCTTGCGAGGGACGGAGTCGCGGTCGCCGCCGAAGCTGGGCCGGCGGGCGAAGCTGTTGGGACGGTTGGCTCCGGCGCTGGGGCGGTCGCCGAAGGGGCGGGAGGGACGGTCCGACGAGGGGCGATCAAATGCTGGGCGCGGGGTGAAGGGGCGTTCAGTTCCCTGCTCTGCGTCTGCTGCGGGGCGGGGTTTGCGGTCTTCTTCCCAGGGCTTGTTGAAGGTGGGGCGGGAGTCGCCGTCGCGCTTGAAGGGACGGCGTTCGCGGTTGGGTGCGCCGAAGGGTTTTTTGCCGAAGGCGGGTTTGGCCCGGAGGCCGGTGCCGATCTTCGAGCCGGGCCTGGGGGTGAACTTGCGGATGCGGCCGTCTTCTTCGGTGGCGGAGAGGTTCAGGCCGGGGGCTTCGGCGGGGGCGGAGGTCTCGGAGGCTTCTGTTGCGAAGGCGGGGAGGTCGCCCGTGACGTGGAGGAGGGTTTTGCCGTGGACGACGAAGGTTTCGAGCTGGCGGGCACCCATGAGGGCGTGGACGACGTCGCGGACGCGGGAGCGTGGGGCCAGGGGCGAGAGGAAGGTTTCGATCTCTTCTTCCGTTGCGGCGATGGCCTGGCCGAGGTAGAGGGAGATGAGGGCGCTAAGGGCAGAGGGTTGGCCGGCGTTGGCTCCGGCTTTGATCTGCTTGGTGAAGCGGGCTGTGGAGAGCTCCCAGAGGGTGGCGGAGCCGTCCTGCTGGGGGATGGGGAGGACGCGAAGCTGGGACCAGAGTTCGGTGAGGGCGCGGAGGACGGCGGCTTCGGTGACTTCTTTGCCGAGCTGGGTGGTGAGGTCGTAGGTGGAGAGGGTGACCTTGGCGGCGAGGATCTCATAGGCCGCTAGGGCAAGGGGCGAGACTTTGACTGGGCCGGCGGTGACGGGGGGCTGCTTCCAGGCCTTGTTGCCGCGGAGGGTGAAGATGTAGGAGAAGACGGGTGCGGAGACGATGAAGTCCGGGGTGTCGGTGCCAGTGCCTCCGGTGACGCCGAGCAGGTTCAAGGGGACGGCGACGCCTTCTGCGATGAGGCGGGAGAGAAGGTTTTTGGCGGCGGACTGGGCTTCCAGCGTGGGGTCGGAGTTGGGGGAGCCGAGGGTGGCTTCTACCAGCGAGGGAGCGGGTGCGGGGAGTTGCTGGGCGCGGGAGGTGTAGAGGATGAGGCCGGAGCGTGTGATCCAGGTTCGGAGGTCTTCGATGGTCAGGAGCGGTGCGGCGTCTTGATGCCAGCGGGTGAGGCGGGCGGCGGCGAGCTGGTCGGCCGAGGGTTCGGAGGAGGTCACGGTGATGCCTTTCTGAGTGGCGATCCGGCTGTTTGGCTTGGATGCGCTTGGGGGGAGCGTTAAGTTTTCAAAGAAATGATGTTGCCAGCGGGTTAGGCCGAGCTGGCGCTTTTTAGAGGATACCTTAGTGGGCCGGAGGCTGGAGGAAGGAGCGGACGTTCGATGATGATTGCGAGGTTCTGCGCGGAACGGAAGCGGCAGCGGCTTCAACGGATGCGAGGTTGCCGAAAACGCCATTTCTCGGGAACAGCGCGATTGCTCATGCTCAGTTGACCTACCCGGAGCAAGTGTATTTAGTCGTTGGCGATGGGTCCCTGGGTCGCATCTGCCGGCAGCCGAGCGCCTAGTTCGTTCCGCTGCTTCCAGTAGACGTAAAGGGCGAGGAATACGGCGACGATTGCCAGCGCCGCGCCGAACTCATCGATCCACCAGCGTGTGTGGCCGGTATCGGCGGTGCGTGGCGTGAGCACGCCCTGTATCCAAAAGTTATGTGTCTCATGCAGGAGAACGCAAGGCCAGAGACTGCCAGACCGTAAACGGACCCACACCCAAATAAACTCTGTCGCGATGATCATGGTGGCGAAGCAGAGGAAGCTGTACCAGCGTGGCGTAGCTCCGTGGTATCCACCGTAAAGCAGGAAGGGCAGATGCCAGAACGCCCAAATCGTGCCCACGAGAAGCGAGGTCTTGACGTAGCTGAACTTGCTTGCGATTGCGGGTATCAGAAAACCCGACCAGCCGGTCTCTTCTCCAAGGGCACCAAGGGTTCCACCGCCAAAGATTCCAAAAACCACCGGAATAGAGGAGGCTCCGACGAACTCCAGCACGTGAACCCACCAGATGAGAGACCAGCCGGTAGGCTGTCCCGGGCCGGAAATAAATGCCTCGTGAGGCCGACCCAGTCCTGTAATCCAGATGAAACTGTACGCAAGGATCGAATAACCGATTGGGATGAAGTAGCCGGCGGCGATCCATTTCCACTTTGGCCAGCGCCAGCCGAACCGTCGCAAGGGAACACGGCAAATCAGTGCGCTCGCCAGGCCTGCCAGCCCCGGAGAACACATGAGGCCGAGCACCAATGGCCAGTGTCCGTCTCCTTGATGCCTTGCCAGAAGTATCCACCAGGGCAAACTGAAAACGACTGTCAGAGACAAGAAGAGGCTGGTTTGTTTCGTTATGCCAGCGGCCTGCGTTTTGCCCTTCTCCAATTTTCCTGCCTTTTCCGCGTTGCGAGGCCTGAAGTGTAACAGCCTTAGCAAAGGCTTTCTTTTCAGATCAACAGAGAGTGCGTTCTCCGTTGACGTGTAGCGCTTCAGATCGGCCGAAGGTTTTCCGAGAAACGCGCCACGAATAAGGCGACGGCTCTGATTCACTGAAGGTCTTAACTCTCGGCAACTCCTTCATGGTGACAGGGTCCGGTGCGTTGGAGGCTTTTTCGATCTAGCGGTGGGCGGCCGCGTGGGCAGCGGGTGGGGTGCTCGGTTTTGCCGAGGCGGAGCAAGGATCAGTCCTCAAACGCCCTTCTGAAGGATCAAGCCGAACTCAAGCAGCAAAGTCAAAACTCCACTTAGAGCAAATTAGCTGTTGCTGTGGAGTGGAAGCATGGTGCAGTGTCATTTTCCTTGAGAGAAAATGACGTTCATAGCACCGCCTCCCTCTACATCCACAGCTAATTTGCTATAGCACCAGAATCATCCTCACCCAACCCTTCTCAAAGAAGGCGAGGACAGTGGCAGCGAGCACAGTAGCACTGGCAGCATTACGACAGACAAGGGCGTCATCGTACGCCTGTGTGCTGAGCGAGGTGACGGCGGTCGAGGGCTTCGCGGAGCATGGTTTTGATGACTGCCTGGCGGCTGATGTTCAGGGCTTCGGCTTCGCGGTCAAGTTCCTTGAGCATGGGTGCGGTGAAGTCTACGTTGACGCGCTGAATGGTGGGCCTCACGACGGTGAATTGGCCGGTGAAGTGGGTTGAGATGTCCTTGCCTTGATCCGCCAGGCCGGCAATCTCATCCGCAGAGATCTTTTTATGAGAGGGCTTCGGCATAGGCTTTTATTTCTTCTTTCGTGGCTTTCCAAAGAGTGACGAGGTGATGGAGTTCGCCGGAGAGATCCTGCCGGAGTTCATAGATCACGGTATATAAGTTTGCGCCGACCCAGCCGATAGCACGGAACTGCTCTGGATCGTCAGAGCGGCGGTCGACGATGTGTTTGGCTTCAAAGAGCGCTTGAACTCCCTCAAAGCCGACCCTCGAGCGGGATTCGCTTTGAGCTTCCTGCTCTTGGCGGGGTCGAAGTCAAAGCGCATCTGTATAACAGTTATACCATTCCGTCAGGTGCGTTGGAAGGCTTTTTCGATCTCGCGATGGGAGTAGCGGAGGGCGATGGGGCGGCCATGGGGGCAGCTGGTGGGGTGCTCGGTTTTGCCTAGTTCGGTGAGGAGCCAGTCGATCTTGGCGGGGTCGAGCGGCATGTTGATCTTGACGGCGGCGTGGCAGGCCATGGAGGCGGCGATGCGGCGGGCGCGGGTTTCGGTGTTTTCGGTTTGACCTGCCTGATCTTCAGAGGATAAGACGTCTTCGATCATGTGTTCGAGTTCGCGGCCTTCGAGGCCTACGGGCGCGGCTTTGACGGCGAGGGTTCGGGGGCCGAATGGCTCGGCTTCAAAGCCGTTGCGTTCCAGCTCGGATGCGATGCTGGCGAAGGCGACCATCTGGGCGGGGAGGAGGTCAATGAGGAGGGGCATGAGGAGGCGCTGGCGCTGGACTTGCTCGGTTTTGCGTTCTCGCAAGATCTTCTCAAACAAGACGCGCTCGTGGGCGACGTGCTGATCGACGATCCAGAGGCCTTCGTCGTTGACGGCGAGGATGAAGGAGTCGCGGATCTGGCCCAGGGGTTTGAGGGTGGAGAGGGAGTAGAGGGAGGGGTTTTCGATGACACGTTCTGAACCGTAGAGAATCGGTTCGGGGGCGGTTTGCTGCGGGGGTGTGTGGTCTTCGTAGCCGATGGCTAGCGGGGCTTCCGAGAAGGCCAGGCGGCCGGGGGATTGGGGGACTGGCTTGGGGGCAAGAGTGAATGGCGCGGTGTCGTCCTGGGTTGGGTCGGGTTCGGAGCCGGCGAAGGTTTCGGGGGCGCGGCGGGGGTCGAAGACGGGGTCGGATGGGGCTCCGGGGAGTGGGGAGACGCCGAGGAGGAGGCTGGATGAGGCGTCTGAGAAGGGTGCTCCGGCGAGGGCCTGGGCGAAGCTGGCGGCGGGGCGGGCCTGCATGAGGGTGGTGCGGACGGTGTCGCGGATGAAGTCATGGACGAAGGCGGGCTGGCGGAAGCGGACCTCGGTCTTGGCGGGATGGACGTTGACGTCGACCTCCTGCGGGGGCATTTCGAGGAAGAGCAGGACGACCGGGAAGCTGGTGGGTGGGATGATGTTGCGGTAGGCCTCGGTGAGGGCGTGGAGGACGAGGCGGTCACGGATGAGGCGGTGGTTGACGAAGACGTAGACGGAGTTGCGGTTGAGCTTTTGAAGCTCGGGCTTGGAGACGAAGCCGGTGATGCGGAGGAAGCCGGGGTCGGGGGCTTCGTAGTCGGCTTCGCGCTTCCAAGGCGGCGGTTCAGGCAGGCCGGCGCGGGTGAAGTCGAGCTCGGCGGTGCTGGGGAGCATGAGGGCGGCGGTTTCGCGGCCGAAGATCTGGAAGAGGCGATCCTGACTGGAGCTGACCGCTGGCGCGATCAGGAGGGATTGCGTGTGCGAGTGGAGCTCGAAGTGGCGGGTGTGGTGGGCGAGGGCGTAGTGGGTGACGAGGGCGGCGATATGGGCGAGCTCGGTGGACTCCGATTTGAGGAATTTGCGGCGAGCGGGGGTGTTGAAGAAGAGGTCCTTGATGGCGAGGGTGGTACCGATGGGGAGGCCGGCCTCTTCGACCGAGAGGATGTTGCCGCCGGCGATCTGGATGCGGGTGCCGACGGTGACTTCGGAATCCGCGGCGCGGGTTTCCAGTTCGACGCGGGCGACGGATGCGATGGAAGGGAGGGCTTCGCCGCGGAAGCCGAGGGTGGCGATGGAGAGGAGGTCTTCTGAGCTGCGGAGCTTGGAGGTGGCGTGGCGCTCGAAGGCGAGGAGGGCGTCGTCACGATTCATGCCGTGGCCGTTGTCGAGGATGCGGATGAGCTTGCGTCCGCCGGCTTCGACCTCGATGCGGATGCGGGTGGCGTTGGCGTCGAGGGAGTTTTCAAGGAGCTCCTTGACGACGGATGCGGGACGCTCGACGACCTCTCCGGCGGCGATCTGGTTGGCGACCTGGTCGGAGAGGATGTGGATGCGACCCATGAGGGTGATTGTAGATGGGTGGGGCATGCGGGCGTATACTGCAGGCCTATGGCGAGCGCAACCCAGATTCCGCTGCTGGAGTACCTGCAGACGAGCTACCGGCCCGATCGTGAGTATGTGGATGGTGAGGTTCGGGAGCGAAATGTGGGTAAGTGGGAGCATGCGCGGTTGCAAGTTCTGCTGGGTGCCTGGTTTGTGGGGCATGAACTAGCGTGGGACATCCTCTGCAGCACGGATCAGCGGATTCAGGTGTCGGCGACTCGTGTGCGGGTTCCCGATTTGGTGGTGTTGCGCCCGGGGCGGCAGCCGGAGATTCTGGTTGAGCCGCCTTTGCTGATCGTGGAGATTCTTTCACCCGGAGATAGCTACTCGGACCTTGAGGAGCGGTCGCGGGACTACGCTGCGATGGGAGTGGAGACGGTTTGGGTCGTCGACCCTAAGACGCGGAGTGGGCGGATGTGTTCCGGGGCGGAGTGGGTGGAGGCGGAACGGCTTGAGGTGGCGGGGACGCCGGTCTTTCTGGAGTTGAGGGATTTGTTTGCGAAGCTGGACGGCGATAGCTCTTAGCGGTCTTGCGCGACGTGCCAGATGCGCAGGATTTCAACGGCGACGGCCTCTGCTCGATACACGATCATGTAGGGCATCGAAGTGACAACCAACTCCCATGTGTTCTCCTGCCTCCCTTTTCGGCCTTGATGAGGAGAATGGAGCAGACTTTCGCATGCGGTATAGATTGTCTGCGCCACGTGCCGGGCAGCTTCAGGTTTGTCGCGCTTAATGTAGCGTGTGATCTCGCAGAGATCTTCGGCTGCGGGCGCGGTTCAACGGACCTGCATCAGGAGTGAAGGATCGCTTCTACGTTCGCCCAAACTTGAGCATGGTCTACGAACTGGCCGCGATCGGCTGCGTCGATACCGCGGGAGACAGCGTGCTGAAGGCGCTGCTCCTCTTCAAGCAGCCGCAAGACGGCTTGCTGGACGAGTTGTTCAGTCTCTGTGCCACGTTCGCCGGCAAGCAGCGCCAGGTTTGCTTCCTGCTCGGGAGTTAAGGCTACCTGCATGAGTGCAAAGGTAGGAGCTTGAGAAGCCGCTATCAAGAAGCTAGCGCTTGGATTTCTTGGGCTTCTTCTCAGCTTTCTCTTTCTTGACCTTCTGGATTTCGCGTTCGCCGACCATGTGGAGGCGCATGAAGTTGGTGGCTCCGGCGCGGGTGCTGGTGCCACCCACGATGCCGAGGACCTGGCGTGCGGCGACGAAGCCTCCGGTTTCGAGGATGTCTTCGGCCATGTTGACGAGCTTGTCGGTGTCGTTGAAGCGCTTGCAGAGGATGGGGAAGGTTCCCCAAAGGAGCATGGCGCGGTGGATAACCTGGGGGTCTGGCGAGAGGGCGTAGATGGGGGGCTCTGGGCGGTATTTGGAGATGAGGCGAGCGGTGGCGCCGGACTCGGTGAAGATGGCGATGGCAGCGACGTCGAGATCTTCTGCGGAATGGGCCATGCACTCGCAGATGGTCTCCGCGATGTTGAGGCGGGCGATACGGCGGGTGCTGCGGGCGGGGACGGGCTCAAGGCGCATCTGCTGCTCGGTTTCGACGACGATCTTGGCCATCATGGCGATGGCTTCGACAGGATATTTGCCAGCGGCGGTTTCGGCGGAGAGCATGACGGCGTCTGTGCCGTCGTAGATGGCGTTGGCGACGTCGGAGGCTTCGGCGCGGGTCGGCCGCGGGTTTTCGATCATGGATTCGAGCATCTGGGTGGCGGTGATGACGGGCTTGCGGTACTCGGCGGCGCGCTTGATGATGTGCTTCTGGATGGCGGGGACTTTTTCTGGCGGGACTTCGACGCCGAGGTCTCCGCGGGCGACCATGATGCCGTCGGCGACTTCGAGGATGGAGTCAAGGTGCTCGATGGCCTGGGGTTTTTCCAGCTTGGCGATGACCCAAGCGGTGGAGTTGAGGGCGGCTACGCGGTTTTTTACGTGGCGGACGTCATCGGCGGTACGGACGAAGGAGACGGCGACCGTGTCAACACCGGCTCCGAGGGCGAAGATGAGGTCTTCTTCGTCCTTTTCTGTCAGGGAGGGGACGTTGACGGCAATGCCGGGGAGATTGATGCCTTTGTTTTCGCCGAGCAGGCCGCCGTTGACAATCTCGCAGGTAACGTCTCCGCCGGTAACTTTTTCAACGCGGAGTTCTATGAGGCCATCGGAGAGGAGAATGCGGGATCCTCGTTCAAGGTTTTCTGCCAGGGTGGTGAAGGTAGTGCCTACGAGGGATGCCGTGCCTTCGATCTCACGCGGCGTAATGGTGATGCGCTTGCCGGCGATGAGCTGGACCGGCTTGTGATCTCTGAGCTTGCCGGTGCGGATCTTGGGGCCTTGCAAGTCGGCCAGGATACAGATGGGCTTATTTTCCTCCTGAGCGACCTGGCGGACCATGGCGATGAGCGCGGATTTCTGCTCATGCGAGCCGTGAGAAAAGTTGAGACGGGCGACGTCGAGGCCGGCCTTGACGAGGGTGCGGAAGATTTTGATGGTGCTGCAGGCGGGGCCAAGGGTGGCGACGATCTTAGCGCGGCGGATCGTTCCAGGATCGATGGGAGGGTTGGATGAAATGCGGGAGGTGGCCATGAGTATGAAGCGATCTTTCTGAGCCGTGCGCGACGGATCGGGGGCCTGCGTGGTCTGACCAGGAGAATAGTCTGCGAGGGTCATTCTAAACGTGCATGACCTAAACGCGCTGGACAAAGACCTGCTAACAGGTCATGAAATGTTTGTGGAAAGTTCAGGGGAAGAGGATGGGATGGGCGCGGGAGCAAGTGCGGCAAACTGGCTTCGGAACTGCGCGTTAAACTCGGCTCCGAAGAGGACGCTGAGGAAGACGATGTACAGCCAGAAGAGCAGGGCGATGCCTGCGCCGAGCGAACCGTAGACCTGGCTGTAGTTGGCGAAACGGGTGACATACCAGCCGAAGACCAGTGTGGTAAGGAACCACATCATGGTGGAAGCGACCGCACCCGGCAGAGTCTTGACCCAGGACTGACGAAGCGGGCTTCCGAGATGGTAGATCAGCGCCGTAAGTCCGACCACGCCGGCGAGCGAGATGGTCCAGCGGACGATGAGCGCGGCGATCGCGAAGGCTGGGCGGACGCTGGTGGTGAGATGCAGGGCGACCCAGTTGGTGATGAACTGGCCGAAGACGATAAGGACGGTCGCGATGACGAGCGGGGCGAGCGAGAGGGGCACCAGCAGAAAGGCGCGGGTCCGGCGCTCGAGGAAGCTCCAGCAGTTGCTGGGCAGGCCGTTGGCGCGAGCGATGCCCTCCATAAGGGTGGCAAGGATGCTGGAGGCTCCGGTAAGCGAGACGATGCCAGCCAGGATGAGAGCGCGTGCGGTGTGCGGGGCGCTGCCTGGGGCGGTCGTGAAGTAAGCGGTAAGAAGGGGAAAGACGTCCGACGGTAGAACCTGATCGAAGAAGTCGCCGACCTGGGAGCGGAGCGGTGCGGCGTCCGGCAGCAGTGAGATGGCGGCTGCGGTGACGATGAGTGCAGGAAAAAGCGAGACCATGGCCGAGTAGGCTGCGGACTGAGCGAGGTTAAGGCAGTCGTGCTCAAGAGCGCTGAGGATGGCGCGTCGAGTGATGCCGGGGGTCTTGAGCGCGGCTCGGACTCGGTGCATGGTCTCCCGGCTGGGATTCGGGGTTAGGTCTTCCAGCGGTTAAGGAAGGCGTTTACGGCAGAGGAGTCCATGTAGCGCATCTGGCTGAACTCGCCGGGACGGGGCGAGAACAAGAGTTTACCCTGCTCATCCAGCACGGCGAGAGCGGGGACGCCTTTGTTGATGAGAACTCCGTACTTCTTGCCGATCTCAAGATTCCTGGTCAGGTCTTCGTCGGTGAAGATGTGAACGACGATGAAGCTCCTGTCGAGGAGGGCCTGGTTCTGGGGTTGATGGAAGTAGATGTCGAGGACCTGGCAGTCGCCGCACCAGTCTCCGCCGAAGTCCAGAAGTATGTGCTTGTGCTGGCGTTTTGCAAGGGTGATGGCAGCGGCGATATCAGCCTTGGGGTCAGCGGTTTCAGAGTAGAGATGCCGGCGGCCCGCCGGAGCGGCTGCGGTCTGGGCCTGCATGACTACGGGTGCCAAGCAGACGCTCAAGGCGAAGGCCGAGAGCTGGAGGAGACGATTCATGATGATGCCTTTCCGGACTACGCTTTGGGGCCGCGCGGGGGCAGCTTCCACTATAGCGGATGAGCCTGGAGCGGAAAGCGATGCAAAGAGGCTACTTTCCTGTGTAGTAGCCGTCGCGGGTCTGGACGGTGAACTTATCCTTGGTGTTCTTGAGGGCGAGATCGACCTGGTGGTAGCCTTCCGCGGAGTGGTCTGCGTCCGGGGTGTAGCCGAGGCGATATTGGGCGCGAAGTTCTTCGCCGATCTGCTGATAGATCTGGGCTACGGTCTGCTTTTTGGTGACTTCGAAGAGGCGTCCGCCGGTCTCGGAGGTCATGCGCTCGAGGACCTTCTTGCCGTCGACGTCGGGTCGGCGGGGGCCTCCCTGGCCGCCGCCGTTATTGCCGCCGCGACCACCGCCTCCGCCCTGGCCTCCGCCTCCGCCGCCTGGGAAGGGAAAGCCTCCGCCCCCGCCACCGCGACGCCCTCCCCCGGGATAGCCCCCGTTATTGTTGTCATGGTGCTCCTCGCCTTTAAAGTAGATTGCATAGAGGATGGTGTCGGCGCGCTGTGCGGCTTCAATGCTGCTAGTGAGGGACTCCTTGGATCCGCTGTCGGCTCCATCGGTGAGCAGGATCATGGCCTTGCGGCCTTTCTGCTTCTTCATGAGCTCGTCGCCGGCGAGGAAAGTGGCGTCGTAGAGGACGGTTCCGCCGGTGCGAACACGACGTCCTTCGGAGTCGGTTGAATCGCCGGAGCTTTGGCTCTGCGGGCTGGAGTCGATCTCCTTAAGGGCAGCCTGGAGCTTGGGCTTGGAGTCGGTGACGTCCTCCAGCAGCTCCGCCTGCCGGGCGAACTGGAGGACGAAGGCCTTGTCCTGCTTGGAGGTGAGCATCTGCTCGAGGAAGGTGGCGCTGGCGGTGCGCTCGTCGTCCAGGACGGTGCGCTGACTCATGCTGGTGTCGACGAGGAGACCGAGGATCAGGGGCTGGTTGGTGTCCTTGTCGAAGTAGCGGATGACCTGGGGTTTGCCGTCGACCTGAAGGGTAAAATCGTCCTTGGTGAGGGTCTGGACGAGGGCTCCTTTCTTGTCGCGCACGACGACGGGGAGGTTGACGAGCTTGGCTTCCATACTGAGGGTGGTGGGCTTTTCTTCTTTGGGTGCAGGGCGGACGAGGACGGGGCCTTGTGCTGCGAGAGGAGCGATGAGGAGAGCGGGAAGGCAGAAGATGGCAAAAGACGAGGTGCGGCGAAGGCTACGACGGTGGTCCATGTTGGGTTAGACGGGGTTGGGTAAGACGAGTTTCGTCGCCGCAACCTCACGCAATGTCGCGAAGAGCCAGGGCGAGATGTAAGGGTTTTCGCATGTGACGTTTTCATGTGAGGAAGGATACGTCGCCGAGCTTTATCTACTCGACTGAGGGAATATGTCGGTCGATCCGCTGAATGCGAGAGTTGACATAAGGCACTCAAGCGGGCCGGGGTTGCGATCGAGTTGCCTTTCTTTGAGCGTGGGCCGCATGGTACGGGGATGGCGCACACGCTGAAGGCGGAGCTGCATGAGCTGGCCGACGCTGCTGGAGAACTGGATGATGCAGAACGGGTGGATGCCTGGGCAGCCGTAGGGTGGGCTACGTTCTAGACGAAGCAACCATCTTATCTGCTGTCAGGGTGGAGCGGATGTATCGCTGAAGCCCTCGCAGGAGGATTTACCTATGTTTTCTAATCAGGCGTTGCGCAGTGCTGTCTTGATTTCCACGTTGGCGATGGGCGTGAGCGCGTTTGCTGCCGATAAGAGCGTCGACTATGACCACAATGCGAACTTTCGCAGCTACAAGACGTTTTCGTTCTACAAGGTGCAGACGTCCGATCCCTTCTTCGTGCAGCGGATCAAAGACGAGATGACGAAAGATCTGACGCAGGCGGGTTGGACGATGGTGCCGTCAGGCGGCGATGTGGCGATTACGGCGATCGGCTCCACCAAGGATGAGGCGGAGTACAACACCTTCTATACCGGGCTGGGCGGCGGTGGGTTTGGCTGGCGCGGATGGGGCGGATGGGGTGGCGATACGCAGACCACGGTGACGCATGTTCCGGTGGGGACGCTGATGATCGACATGTACGACAGCAGTACGCACCAACTGATCTGGCGCGGACGGACGACCGACACGCTGAGCAACAACGGCGAGAAGAACATCAGCAAGGTAGATAAGGATATCGACCACATGCTGAATGGATTTCCGCCTAAGACGAAGGGGTAAGTTGGACTGATTCCGGCGCATAAGGGCAGTGACGACGGCTGTCACTGCCCTTGCTGTTTGGGTGGGATGAGCAGATTGTTCTTCCAGAGGGCCAGGACTACGTCCATCTGGGAGGCGTGCGGGATTTGTTCGCCCGCGGTGACGGCGGACCAGAGTTGAGTGACAGTTTTGTGGGTGCCGACGGCTAAGAACTGGGCGGCTTGGACGGCATAGGTTTTGTTCGGATTCGAGGCGGTTGGGTTGGGAGCTTCGATTCCCTGCACGAGTCCGGCTTCGCAGAGGCCTAGAAATGCCTCGCGGGGGGCGGATTTTTTCTGGCCTGCGGGGGTGGTGGGGTAGAGCTTGCGAATGGCGTCGTTCCAGCGGTCGAGCGGGGTAAGAGCTTTGCCGTAAGTGTCCATGCGGACCGCCATGAGTGCTGCTTCGCCGTAGCGGTTTGCCATTCGTAGTCTCCAGAGATAAGGGTAACGCGAATGGCTGATGGTGGCCGGCGCACGGACCCCCTCCCGGGGTTAATTGCGCAAAATATTCAAAACAGGCGAGTTAGGCTTGTATCAACCTTTGGGTGGGCTGGAATGTTACCCGGGTGGTGGGTGAGGTGGTTGGCTCGCGATCTTATTGGGGTGCTGGTACGTCTCTAACGGTGTGGGGTGATTTGCGATGAGTGTTGCGAGTGGACTACGACGGGACAGGCGGGCGTTTTTGGGGACGATGGCGGCGGTAGGTGGAGCGACCATCTGGTGGGCTGGGCGGCGGCCGGCGGCCGGCGTTTGCTTCGGTTGGGGGTGAAAAGCTATCTCCCACGGTGACGATCGTTTCGTTCGGGGCGGATGGGAAGGATCTTGGGAAGGCGGTCGTACCGCGTGTGGTGAAGACAGAGGCGCAGTGGAAGCAGCAGCTTTCGCCTCTGGCGTATAACGTGGCTCGGCAGGCGGGAACGGAGCGGCCGTATACGGCGGATAACCTGAGTGAGCACCAGAAGGGGTTGTTCCGGTGCGTTTGTTGTGAGGCGGCGCTGTTCCGTTCTGAGACGAAGTTCGATTCGGGAACGGGGTGGCCGAGCTTCTGGGCGCCGAGTGCGAAGGAGAGTGTGGTGGAGAGGACGGAGGTGTCTTGCCGGCAGTGCGATGCGCACCTTAGACATGTGTTCGATGATGGGCCCAAGCCTACGGGGTTGCGGTACTGCATGAATGGGGTGGCTTTGACGTTTGTGAAGGGGTGAGGCGAACGGTAAATCCTTCCTGAACTGGGACTGGTGGGTTCTCCGTCTGTGGTTGGCATCTTGCAACGGTATGCGGTCGGTAGACTGGAAGAATGAGCGATGAGGCGATCGAAGAGAACAGAGAACGCTCAGATGGTGATTGGTGTCTGGTCGATTTGTCAGATGAGATCACCGAAGAGGCTACGAGGGTGGCACATGCTCTTGGAATGGACTTCTATGAGTTCATGTGTGTGGCGTTAGAGGAGAAGCTGGCTGGTATGGGCGGCGATGCTGAGCTTCGCCGCAAGCTTGAGAAGATTGAGTGGACGCCGATTCTGAAGTAGTAATGGCTCGTTGAAGAGGACGGTCATTTGCTGCCGCAAACTTTACCCACCCATTGACGATGAGACTGTCAAAGAACGGGCGCCCGACGGGGCTGGTTAGAAGCCGGGGAGCGTGAGGTGCACGGGGCCGGGGTTGTTCATGGAGTTATAGTTGCTCCATTGCCAGTCAGCGGGATGAGAGACAAGGCCTCGGCTGACGGGATTTTGGTGGATGTAGTGGAGCTTTTCGGATCGCTTGCCGGCGGTGAAGATGTTGAAGTCATGGTAACGGGGCTCCCAGATGTGCTCTTCGGAGCGGCTGACGGAGAAGCGCTGCTTGAGGACTTGCATGGTGGTTGCCACGGTGACTTGGGTGGGTTCTGAGAGGAGAAGATGGATGTGATCGGGCATAACGACATAGCCACCTACCTCAAAGCAATGTTTGAGGCGGGTTTGTTCTAGGATTGCCAGGAAGTTGTCTCGGGCCTGTGGGGTACCTAGGATGGGGCGGTGACGGAAGCAGCTGAAGGTGAGGAAGTGGAGCGCGCCGGAGTGGTGGTAGCGGACGAGGCCGGTGGGCATGGTTGACAGTGTAGTGGATCGTTCGTGGGTTTCTGGGAGAGAGATGATCTGGGTGCCCCATCCTTTCCGCCTTTGGGAAAGGGTGGGATGTCGCGTTAGCGAGAGTGAGGGTGGCAGGAGAAGGACGGTCGTTTGCTTCCGCAAACGATACCCCACCCTTTGACAATGAAACTGTCAAAGAATGGGGCACCCGATGGGGCTACTGCCGCTTCATCCCTGAGGTATAGAGTTTCATCCTGAATTCTTCGGGTAGCTTCGTCGGTTCATCACCGAGGTCTTTACGGATTTCCCAAAACAGCCGTGACAAGAGGCTGTCATGAGCTTCATCGCTCCGATCCTGATTGGAGGCACGAATTTCATTGCGAAAAGCTTCAAGAGCATCCACTGCTCGCTTGCTTGCGATGAGGTGGAGCGAATTGCAAGCCAAGTTGAATCGAACCTTGTCTTGATCAGTCGCATCACCTTCAGCCATACCAGCCATAGCTGTTGTGAACTCTCGATACATGTCCAACTTGAGCTTTCGCCAGTCTGCCTCACGCTCCTTTCGTCGCGTGAACGCATAAGTGAACGCCGCGGTCGCGATTGCTGTGACTGCTCCAATGATCGCTACCCAGATCGGGACATTCATTTGCAGAGATGCTACACCAAAAGTAAAACGGCAGAGCCGAAGCTCTGCCGTTTTTGTTGCGGTAGTTTAAGGTCTCACGCGAAGCGTCCAAGACGGCACGAAGTGCTATTCGGCGGCCATTTCTTCTTGTTCGCCTTCCATGCGCATCTGCTCGAGCTCGCGCTCTTCGGCTTCGATGGCTGCGGTGACCTCCTGCTGGACCTGGGCTGCCGCTTCTTCGAGCTCTGGGGAGAGCTGGACGTTGCGGTAGTACTCCATGCCCGTGCCGGCGGGGATCAGGCGGCCGACGATGACGTTTTCCTTGAGGCCACGCAGCGTGTCGATGCTTCCGTTGATGGAAGCCTCGGTGAGTACGCGGGTGGTCTCCTGGAAGCTGGCGGCCGAGATGAAGCTGTCGGTCGAGAGCGACGCCTTGGTGATGCCGAGAAGGAGGCTGCGGCCGATAGCCGGACGGCCACCGTTCATCAGCGTCTTCTGGTTTTCTTCGTTGAAGCGGAAGCGGTCGGTCTGCTGATCGACGAGGAAGGCGGTGTCGCCGACTTCTTCGATCTTGACCCAACGCAGCATCTGGCGAACGATGGTCTCGATGTGCTTGTCCGAGATGGTCACACCCTGGAGCCGGTAGACCTCCTGGATTTCGTTGACGAGATACATCTGGACGGCGCGCTCGCCGAGAACTTCAAGGACGTCGTGCGGGCTGCGGGGACCGTCGATCAGAGGATCGCCGGCGCGCAGACGCTCGCCTTCCTGGACGTTGACGTAGACGCCGCGCGGGACGCTGTACTCCTCTTCCTGACCGTTGTCCGCGGTGACGTAGACCTTGCGCTGACCCTTCGAGACTTCCCCGAAGCGGACGACACCGTCGACACGGCTGATGATCGCCGGGTCACGCGGCTTGCGCGCTTCGAAGAGCTCGACGACGCGCGGCAGACCGCCGGTGATGTCCTTGGTGCGGGTGGTTTCGCGCGGGATCTTCGCGAGGATGTCTCCGGGGAAGATCTCATCGCCATCCTGCACCATGAGGTGAGCGCGGGAGGGCATGAGATAGCGCTTGTTGCCGGAGGCTGCCTTGACGAGGATGGTGGGCTGACGCTTCTCATCGGGCGAGTCCGCGACGACGAGACGCGAGAGGCCGGTGACCTCGTCGACCTCTTCGTTGAGGGTGACGCCTTCCTGCAGGTCCTTGAACTGGACGGTGCCGGCGATCTCGGTGAGGAGCGAGAAGGTGTACGGATCCCACTCGCCGAGGACTTCGCCCTGCTTGACCTGTGCGCCGTCTTCCACCTTGAGCTTCGCGCCGTAGACGATGGCGTAGCGCTCTTTCTCGCGGCCCTTTTCGTCGATGATGGCGATGGAGCCGTTGCGGTTGAAGGCGACCAGGCCGCCGGAGTTGGAACGGACGGTGACCAGGTTGATGAAGCGGACCGAGCCGGCGTTCTTGGCCTCCAGGTGGGAGGCGTCCGAGACGCGCGAGGCCGTTCCGCCGATGTGGAAGGTACGCATGGTGAGCTGGGTGCCGGGCTCGCCGATGGACTGCGCCGCGATGACGCCGACGGCTTCGCCCATCTCCACCATCTTGCCGGAGCCGAGGTTACGGCCGTAGCAGAGGATGCAGCAGCCGCGCTTGCTCTCGCAGGTGAGGACCGAACGGATTTTCACCTTCTCGATACCGGCAGCCTGGACGGCCGAGGCCTTGTCTTCGTCGATCTCTTCATTGACGTCGACGATGACCTTGCCTTCAAAGTCCTTGAGCTTCTCAAGCGAGACGCGGCCGATGATACGGTCGCGCAACGGTTCGATGGTCTCACCGGCTTCGATGATGGGCGTGACGTAGATGCCTTCCACCGTGCCGCAGTCAACCTGCGAGATGATGACGTCCTGGGCCACGTCGACGAGGCGGCGGGTCAGGTAGCCGGAGTCTGCGGTCTTCAGAGCGGTGTCCGCCAGACCCTTGCGTGCGCCGTGGGTGGAGATGAAGTACTGGAGCACGGTGAGGCCTTCACGGAAGTTCGCCGTGATGGGGGTTTCGATGATTTCACCGGAGGGCTTGGCCATGAGACCGCGCATGCCGGAGAGCTGACGGATCTGCTGCTTGGAACCGCGGGCTCCGGAGTCGGCCATGATGTAGATGGGGTTCATGGCGCCGTCCTTATCGGCCTGCTTCATGTTGTTGAACATCTCGTCGGCAACGCGCTCGGTCACGGTCGACCAGAGCTGGATGACCTTGTTGTTGCGCTCGCCGTTGGTGATGGCGCCGTCGAGATACTGCTGCTGCACGTTGATGACCTGCTTTTCCGCGTCGCCGACGACGGTGTACTTGGAGTCTGGAATGACCATGTCATCCAGGCCAACCGAGAGACCGGAGCGGGTGGCGTACTTGAAGCCGAGATCCTTGACGCGGTCCAGGGTCTTGACCGTGGTCTCGAGCCCGAGGTTCAGGTAACAGTAGTTGATGAGCTGGCCGATGCCCTTCTTCTTGAGCAGGCCGTTGACGTAGGGCATGTCGTCGGGGAGCGAGTCGTTGAGGATCGCGCGACCGACGGTGGTGGAGATGAACTGGTTGACGTACTCGACGGCCTCCGTGTGGGTGAGGTCCTGGTCGTCGTACGCGGTGGTCATGTCCAGCACCTTGCCGGTGTAGCGAAGACGGATGGGCGAAAGCGTCTCGACCTGTCCGGCTTCGAGCGCCATCAGGACCTCTTCGATGTTGGCGAAGACGCGTCCTTCGCCCTTGGCGTTGACCTTGGCTTTCGTCAGGTAGTAGAGGCCAAGCACGAGATCCTGGGTGGGCACGGTGATGGGCTGGCCGGAGGCGGGCGAGAGGATGTTGTGCGAGGCCAGCATCAGGACGGAGGCTTCGATCTGGGCCTCCGGGCTGAGCGGGATGTGCACGGCCATCTGGTCGCCGTCAAAGTCCGCGTTGAAGGCGGTGCAGACGAGCGGATGGATCTTGATCGCCTTGCCTTCTACCAGGACGGGCTCAAAGGCCTGGATGCCGAGACGATGAAGCGTCGGGGCGCGGTTCAGCAGGACGGGGTGATCCTTGATGACCTCTTCCAGGATGTCCCAGACGATGGGCTCCTGCATCTCCACCATTTCTTTCGCTTGCTTGATGGTAGTGCAGTGGCCGGTCTGTTCGAGCCGGTGATAGATGAAGGGCTTGAAGAGCTCGAGCGCCATCTTCTTGGGCAGGCCGCACTGGTGCAGCTTCAGCTCGGGACCGACGACGATGACCGAGCGGCCGGAGTAGTCGACGCGCTTGCCGAGGAGGTTCTGACGGAAGCGGCCCTGCTTGCCCTTGAGGGTGTCGGAGAGGCTCTTGAGCGGACGGTTGTTGGCGCCACGCAGCACACGGCCGCGGCGGCCATTGTCGAAGAGTGCGTCGACGGCCTCCTGGAGCATGCGCTTTTCATTGCGGACGATGACCTCAGGCGCATGGAGGTCCATGAGCTTCTTGAGGCGGTTGTTGCGGTTGATGACGCGGCGGTAGAGGTCGTTGAGGTCGGAGGTGGCGAAGCGCCCGCCGTCCAGCGGAACGAGCGGACGAAGTTCGGGCGGGATCACGGGGATCACGTCGAGGATCATCCACTGGGGCAGGTTATCGGACTTGCGGAAGGCCTCGACGATCTTGAGGCGCTTGGAGTACTTGAGCTTCTTCTGGAGCGAGGTCTCGGTCTTCATGCGCTCGCGCAGCTCAACGGAGAGCTCAATGATCTCAACGCGCTTGAGGAGTTCCTTGATGGCCTCGGCGCCCATCATGGCTTTGAAGCCGGAGGGGCGGTACTGCTGGTCGAGCTCGCGGAAGCGGGTCTCGTCCTTGATAACCTCGCGCTCCTTGACGGGCGCATCGCCTGGATCGACGACGACGTAGGACTCGAAGTAGAGCACGGCTTCGAGCTCACGAAGGCTGATGTCGAGCAGGTGGCCGATGCGCGAGGGCAGGCCCTTGAAGAACCAGACGTGCGAGCAGGGGCTGGCGAGCTCGATATGCCCGAGGCGCTCGCGACGGACTTTCGAGAGCGTGACCTCGACGCCGCACTTGTCGCAGATGACGCCACGGTGCTTCATGCGCTTGTACTTGCCGCAGAGGCATTCCCAGTCGGTGATGGGTCCGAAGATGCGGGCGCAGAAGAGGCCGTCGCGTTCCGGCTTGAAGGTGCGGTAGTTGATGGTCTCGGGTTTGGTGACCTCACCGTGGGACCAGGAGCGGATCTTCTCCGGGCTGGCGAGCTGGATCTTGATGGCGTCGAAGTCGGCGATGGGGCCGGTTAGTTCAAAGGGGCTGGAGCGGAACATATGTTTGCGTCTCCGTTGCAGCGCTAGCTAACTTGCGTTTAGCCGGCTGCGGTCTCTTGCGGTTCACTGCTGAGCGTTGGAGTTGGTGCTTTAGGTCTCAACGCCTTCTTCTATTTCATGCCAGTCATCCGGTGGCCGGCTCCCTGGAACATTGAGCAGATGCCTTGCTCGAGGGGGCCGAACTTCGGAGATCGGCGGGTGCTGCGGCAGCTATCAATCGGCTGCGATTTGCGGCAGGGCGACCTTCTTCTGGTCGGCCTGCTTGATGAGTTCGACGTCGAGGCAGAGCGACTGCAGCTCGCGAATAAGCACGTTGAATGACTCCGGTACGCCGGGTTCGATCGCCGCCTCGCCCTTGACGATGGCCTCGTAGATCTTGGTGCGGCCGAAGACGTCGTCGGACTTGGCGGTGAGCAGCTCCTGCAGGATGTAGGCTGCGCCGTATGCTTCGAGGGCCCAGACCTCCATCTCCCCGAAGCGCTGTCCGCCGAACTGCGCCTTACCGCCCAGCGGCTGCTGGGTGATGAGCGAGTAGGGTCCGATGGAACGCGCGTGGATCTTGTCGTCGACAAGGTGCGACAGCTTGAGCATGTAGATGTAGCCGACGGTGGCGGGCTGCTCGAACGGATCGCCGAGCATGCCATCGTAGAGCTGCGTCT
Source organism: uncultured Granulicella sp. (assembly GCA_964282815.2). Taxonomy (GTDB): domain Bacteria; phylum Acidobacteriota; class Terriglobia; order Terriglobales; family Acidobacteriaceae; genus Edaphobacter. The sequence continues at coordinate 17,866 of CBDIOH010000004.1, read as the reverse complement.
TGCCCGAGCTGGGCAGGCCTGCGGACTTGAGCAGAGCCTTGATCTCGGTCTCGCGTGCGCCGTCAAAGACTGCCGTGCCGAACCAGATGCCGCGCTTCATGCCGGCGGCGACGCGCAGGGTCTGCTCGTCATCGAGGTCAAGAAGCTGGTTCAGAGCGGCGGTGCCGGCGAAACGCGCCTTGAAGAGCTCGCGCACTTCATTGGCAGACTCCATGGTGGCCGCAAGCTCGGCGATCTGCGCGCCCAGGGTATGGGCGGCCCAGCCGAGGTGCGTCTCGAGGATCTGACCGACGTTCATACGCGAAGGCACACCAAGCGGGTTAAGGACGATCTCGACCGGCGTTCCGTCAGGAAGGTACGGCATGTCTTCCTCAGGCAGAATGCGGGCGACGACACCCTTATTACCGTGACGTCCGGCCATCTTGTCGCCGACCGACAGGCGGCGCTTCATCGCGATGTAGATCTTGACCATCTTGATGACGCCAGGCGAAAGCTCATCGCCCTTCTGCATCTTGCCGATCTTTTCGTTGGTGATCTTGCGCAGCACGTCGATCTGACGCGAGGTCATCTCTTCGATCTCGTCTATCTGCTCGTTGACGCGGGGGTCTTTGTCGGCGTAGCGGATGCGCTTGAGATTACGCGTGCTGATGAGCTCGATCATGTCGCGGTCCAGCAGCTCGCCCTTGTTGAGCAGCTTCTTGTTGGTGCGCTCGTCGTGCAGGTCAGCGAGCACTTCCTTCTTACCGAGGATGGCTTCAAGGCGCTTGAGGCGCTCGTCGGTCAAGATTCGGATCTCGTCGGCGAGGTTGCGCTCCAGCTTCTCGATCATCTCCTGCTCGATCTGCTTGGCGCGCTCGTCCTTTTCCTGTCCCTTGCGGGAGAAGATGCGGACGTCGACGACGGTGCCTTCGATGCCCGGAGGGCAGGTGAGCGAGGCGTCGCGAACGTCGCCGGCCTTCTCGCCGAAGATGGCGCGAAGCAGTTTCTCTTCCGGCGTGAGCTGGGTCTCGCCCTTTGGGGTGACCTTGCCGACGAGGATGTCATTATGCCCGATCTTGGCGCCGATGCGGATGATGCCCGACTCGTCCAGATCACGGAGTGCATGCTCAGAGACATTGGGGATATCGCGCGTGATCTCTTCCGGTCCGAGCTTGGTGTCGCGGGCCTCGATCTCGAACTCCTCGATATGGATGGAGGTGTAGTAGTCTTCGCGGACGATCTTCTCGGAGATCAGGATTGCGTCCTCGAAGTTGTACCCGCGCCACGGCATAAAGGCGACCAGAACGTTGCGGCCAAGGCCGAGCTCGCCCTGCTCGGTGCAAGGCCCGTCCGCCAGAACCTGACCCTTCATCACGCGGTCACCCTTGCGGACGATCGGCTTCTGGTTGATGCAGGTGTTCTGGTTGGAGCGCTTGAACTTGGTGAGCTGGTAGATGTCGGAGCCGACCTCACGCGAGAGCTGCGTGGGGTGATGCTCGCCTTCGACGCGGACGATGATGCGCTCCGAGTCGACCGAGTCAATGATGCCATTGCGCTTGGCCAGGATGACGGCACCGGAGTCGCGGGCGGTGACGCCCTCCATGCCGGTTCCGACGAACGGGGCTTCGGCGACGAGCAGAGGCACGGACTGCCGCTGCATGTTGGCTCCCATCAAAGCCCGGTTCGCGTCATCATGCTCGAGGAACGGGACGAGCGAGGCGGCGACCGAGACGAGCTGCTTCGGGCTGACGTCGACGTAGTCCACCTCGGACTTGTTGACGAGCACGAAGTTGCCTTGACGGCGGGCGTCGACGATGTCCTGCACGATGTTCAGCTTCTCATCGAGCTCGATGTTGGCCTGCGCGATGGTGTGACGATCCTCTTCCCACGCCGACAGATAGAAGGAGAAGGGCTCGAGATCCATGGTGCGCTTGCCGGCGGCGCGAAGCTCTTCGTTTTTGGCGCGGGCTTCTTCGGTCTCGAGGTAATCCCCTTGACGAAGGCCGGACTCGCCGGCGTTCGAGACGGCGACGAAGTCTAGCGCACGACCGTCCTTGACGCGACGATAGGGGCTTTCGATGAAGCCGTACTCGTTGATGCGGGCGAAGCACGAGAGCGACGAGATCAAACCGATGTTCGGGCCTTCCGGCGTCTCAATTGGGCAGATGCGGCCGTAGTGAGTGGGGTGGACGTCGCGCACTTCAAAGCCGGCGCGCTCACGGGACAGACCGCCGGGCCCAAGGGCGGAGAGGCGGCGCTTGTGCGTGATCTCCGACAAGGGGTTGGTCTGGTCCATGAACTGCGAGAGCTGGGACGAACCGAAGAACTCGCGGATGGCGGCCATGACGGGCTTGGCGTTGATGAGGTCGTGCGGCATCGCCGTCGACATCTCCTGGTAGACCGACATCTTCTCCTTGATGGCGCGCTCCATGCGAACGAGACCGATGCGGAACTGATTCTCCATCAGTTCGCCAACGGCGCGAACGCGGCGGTTGCCAAGATGGTCGATATCGTCGACGACGCCGATGTTCTTGCGCAGCTTGAGCAGGTAGCGGATGGTGCCGTAGAAGTCTTCAGGCGTCAGGGTGCGCTTGTCGAGCTCGGCGGCGGACTGGTCCTCATACAGTTTGATATTGAACTTCAGGCGGCCGACGCGGGAGAAGTCGTACTTGCGCGGATCGAAGAACATGCCCTCAAAGAGCGCGGTCGCGGTATCGAGCGTCGGTGGGTCGCCGGGACGAAGCTTGCGGTAGATCTCGATGAGCGCTTCCTCGGGCTTGCGGACCGAGTCGCGGCGCAACGTGTTGGTGATGATGTTGCCGACATCGTCGCGCTCCGGGAAGAAAACCTCAAAGCTGGTGACGCCGGACTGGATGATCTTGTGCAGCTTATCGGCGGTGAGCTCCTGGTTGGCCTCATAGAGCAGCTCGCCGGTGGACAGGTCGACGACGTCGGAGGCGGTCATCGCGCCGTCAAACTCGCTGGTCTCGGTCTCGACGGCCTCGATCTTCGCAGCACGCAGAGCCTTAAGGACCGAGGGGCTGATCTTGCGGCCAGCCGTGCCAATGTCCTCCGCGCCGTTCTTGATGGCGGCGGTAGGCTTGGTGCCGAGCAGGTTGGTGAGGCCCTCCGTGGTGACCTTCCAGCTCAGCTTCCCTTCGGAGACGTTGATGGTGTCGACGGTGTAGAAGGTCTTGAGAATCTCCTCGTCCGTGCGCAGGCCGAGCGCGCGCAGGAAGATGGTGCCCAGGAACTTGCGCTTGCGATCGATGCGAACGTAGAGCGTGTTCTTCTGGTCGTACTCAAACTCCACCCACGAGCCGCGGTATGGGATGATCTTGCCCAGGAAGTAGGTGCGGTTGTTCGCGGTCTCAAAGAAGACGCCGGGCGAACGGTGAAGCTGGGAGACGATAACGCGCTCAGTCCCGTTGACGATGAAGGTGCCGTTCTGGCTCATGAGGGGAATGTCGCCGAAGAAGACCTCCTGCTCCTTCATGTCGCGGAGGCTCTTGACGCCGGTCTCGGCGTCCTTGTCGTAAATCTTCAGGCGGATGGTGACTTTGAGAGGCGCGGAGTAGGTCATGCCGCGCTCTTCGCACTCGGCCTGGTCGTACTTGAGCTGCAGGCCTACGGGGTCTCCGCACTTGGTGCAGAAGTCCGGCGTGTTCTTGTTGTAGGTGCCGCAGAAGTTACAAAGCACGTCGCCTGGGTGGAAGGGGTCGGTGATGACCATGTGGCCGCAGGTGGTGCAGGCCGTGCGCAGGTGGTTCAGGCCCTTGAGGTAGCCGCACTTGCACTCCCAGTTGCCGATCGAGTAGTCGACGAACTCGAGCTCGGAGACGTTGCGGAAGTCCGTGATAGGGAAGACGGAGGTAAAGACGGACTGGAGGCCGTTATCCTCGCGCTCCTGGGGGAGCTTGTCCATCTGAAGAAAGCGCTCGTAGCTGCGGCGCTGGACTTCGATGAGGTTGGGGATTTGGATCGCGGTGGGGATCTTTGAGAAATCGAGACGGCTACGGATCGCGCGCAATGTTTCGGTGGGGGCGGGCGTGGTCTGATCGGACATGCTCTCTCCTGAGGATGTTACGTTCTGCTGCGAGGCGGAGGCTGCGGTGAGGCGGTCTCCGGATTGTTGACAGCGCAAATGACTTCGGAAAAGCCGCCCTCGCTGCGGCCTGCCCTGGCGCAAACTGTTGGCGCTCCTTAGCTCGTTACAGGAGGAGGCCGGAACTGCAACTTACTTTCACTCTGCTTGACTTGCGCGAGGGACCTCGAGGCACTCTGAGATCACGCTGCGACCTGCACCGATTCGACTTGTCGTACTGCAAACCCGAAGAAGGCCCTCGGGGAACTTGGACTACCTTTTACTTTGCTGGCTGCATCGAAGCTCTTGTCACTACGGTGCAGGCCGATAAAGAAGGTTAGGGGCGTTGTGGTCTGCTACAACGTGGAAAAAGCCCAGGGGGCAAAAGCTCCCGTGAGCGCAAAATCCAACTTCCGCACTGTTTCTACCGTATTCGAAGAGATGCTCGCCACCCTTTGAGACTCGCCGTGTCCCAAGGTTTCGCTGCCGTCTGCTTGTTTCACAGTATCCATCCGCCGCTTGACGAATACTATGGCCGGCCCCTTAGCCTGTGTCTCGCTACGCGTAGCACAGGATGGACCGGAGTACTGCCCTGAAGGTGTTGTGAGATTCAGTTCTGCACGCATAGGCAGAAGCAATATCCCCAAGAAGGAGGATACCGCGTTCTGCCTTTTCGTGCAAGCGCGTGAAGTTACTTGATCTCGATGCCGGCGATGCCGTCGAACTTCTTGGCAATAGCCGCCGCGTCGTCCTTGGAGATGTTTTCCTTGATCGGCTTGGGAGCGCCATCGACCAGGTCCTTGGCTTCCTTGAGACCGAGGCCAGTGACCTCACGAACGGTCTTGATGGTCGAGATCTTGTTCGCGCCCGCATCCTTGAGAATGACGGTGAACTCGGTCTTCTCTTCTACCGGAGCCGCTGCTGCCGCGCCGCCACCGCCCGCTGCCGGGGCTGCCACTGCCGCTGCCGCCGAGACGCCGAGACGCTCTTCGAGCTTCTTGACCAGAGCCGAAGCCTCAAGCAGGCTCAGGCTAACGATTGCATCTTCCAACTGCTGAATGTCCGCCATGTTAATTTCTCCAATTTCTTTCGATTCGAACGTGTACTGCTTTTCGGTCTCCGAAGCCTGCTCCTGCCTCGGTTGCTCTCACCTTTTCAGGTTTCCGTTGCGCCCAGACAAGCGCACCCTTCAGATGGAGCGCAACTTGTTGTCCGGACTAGCCTTCAACCGGATCCGTATTAGCGGCTTCGCCAGCCTGCGAGGCGGTGCCGTTTTCAGGCTGAGCCGTCTCGGCAACCGGATCGGCTTCAGACGCGGGGTTCGCGGCGATCTGCTCGGCCGGCGTGGGAGCCTCCTCGGCATGAGCGGCCGCGACAACCGGCTCAGCTGCCGTTTCAGCGGATGGAGCCTCAGCGGCCGGAGCCTCAGTGGCCGAAGCCTCAGTGGCCGAAGCCTCAGTGGCCGAAGCCTCAGCGGCCGGGGCGGAGGGTGCCGCAGGCGCTGCGCCCGCTGCAAACTTCTCCTTCTCGACGCCCTGATTGATGACAACGGCGAGATCGCGGCCGGTGGCATTGATGACCGTCGCGAGACGCTGCGCGGGAGACTGAATAAGGAAGAGGAGCTTTGAGAAGAGCTCTTCCTTGCCCGGCATGGTGGCGAGCTCAGTAATCTGAGCCACGTTCAGGACCTGACCGTCGACAATGGCCAGCTTGAAGGTAAACTCCGCGTTGTCCTTGACCCAGCCGGAGAGCGCCTTGGCGAGCACGACGGGATCGCCCGCGGTGTAGGCAACGGCGGAGACACCCTTGAGCCCCTGCAGCGCGGCCTCGATCTTCGAGCCCTCGCTGGCCTTGGCGGCGAGCTTGTTCTTGACCACGTGATAGTTTCCGCCAGCTCCGCGAACCACCTTGCGAAGGTCGAAGTCCTTGGAGGCGGTGAGACCGGTAAACGTTCCGACGATGGCGGAGGTGCTGACGCTGAGTTCCTTGGTTAGAACCTCAACCTTCCTCGCCTTGGTTGCCCTGCTGATTGCCATAACAAACCTGACCTTGATCTGCCTGCTCCCACGGAGGGGGGGGCTGTCTTCAACTTCTGCGCGAAAGGCGCGTGCTGCTTAGGCCTTGCCGGCCAGATCCGAGACCGAGCTGTCAAGCTGGACGCCAGGGCCCATGCTGGAGCTGATGGTCATGCCCTTGATGTACTTGCCCTTGGCCGCCGACGGTTTCGCCTTCATGACGGAGGTGATCACCGTCATGGCGTTGTCGATCAGCTTCTGGGGCTCGAACGAGAGCTTGCCCACCGGAACGTGAACCAGCGCGGTCTTATCCGTGCGGAACTCGACCTTACCGGCCTTGATCTCGCGGATGGCCGCGACGACGTCCGTGGTGACGGTGCCGGTCTTGGGGTTTGGCATTAGCCCCTTGGGGCCGAGCACCTTACCCAGCCGACCAACCGAACGCATCATGTCCGGGGTTGCGATAAGCGCGTCAAAGGCCGTCCAGCCTTCTTTCTGAATACGCTCGACCAACTCTTCGCCCCCGAAGAACTCCGCGCCGGCAGCCTCTGCATCCTTGATCTTTTCACCCGAGGCGATCACCGCGACGATCTTCGACTTACCAAGTCCGTGGGGTAGAACGACCGTGCCGCGAACCATCTGGTCAGCATGGCGGGGGTCAACTCCAAGGCGCAGCGTGATATCGACCGTCTCGTCGAACTTCGCGTATTTAGCCTTCTGGAGCAGGGGAACGGCATCGGTCAGCGTGTACGGGCGGGGTTCAACCATCGCGCGCGCCTTTGCGAGATTCTTCGAAATCTTCTGTGCCATTTTTGAGGGTACCGCTTTCTTGATCTTCCACCCACGACGCCCTGATCCGCGCCGGCGTGGTTCGACTGCTCTAACGGGAGTTAGGGCAACCTTGTCAGTATGACAAAGAATCCGGAGCCACGCAAGCGTTCAGGCCCAGATTCGGTCAAGAAGGAGCTCAAAACCGCGAATTGGGCCTGTTCCCTGGACGGCGTTCGGCTCCTCATGGATTCAGCCGGCTCATCCAGACGATAGATCTCGACTGCCCTCCGCAAGGGGTCGATCAACCAGGCCAACTCCGCGCCGCTCGTCAGCCAAAGCTGAATCTTCTCTCGCACCGCGGGCAACCTGTCCGTCTCAGACCGGATTTCAACGACAAACTCCGGGCAGAGCGGTGCGAAACCCCTCCGCTGCTCAACTGTAAGCGCATTCCACCGCTCCAAGCTCACCCATGCGGCGTCGGCGGCACGGACGGAGTTGTCCGGCAAGGTAAATCCCGCATTTGAGCCGAAGACCTTGCCTCGTCCATCCACTCTCGCCCAGATCATGAGTTCGGTAGCTACCTCCGTTTTGATCGATCCACCCTCCGAGCCAGTAGGGGACATGACTATCAGTTCTCCGCTCGCTTCCCGTTCGATCCGGAAGGTTTTGTTGTCCCTGCTGAACTGCTCCAGTTCCGGGTCTGTCATCGGCCGGTCGGGACGAATGCGAATCGGTAGATCCAGATGAGCCAGCGCAAGGTTCATGGCACAAGTCTACTCCCCGCCTGGACAGAGCTGGAGAACGCGGGGGCGCCCGCATAGTCGCTCACTAAGGTGGTCTGAAGCTGCTTCACGATGGAAGCAGGCGTCACATACATCCCAAGCTCTCTGTTCTCCGTCATCGACGGAACGGAAAAGTTGATAGAGCCCAGGTAGACCTTCTGCGTCGCAAGGCCATAATCGGCGACCATCGCCTTGGCATGAATGTAAAGCGCAGTCGCTGTATCCGGATAGACGTGCACGCCGCATTTGGCCGCCTCAAGCGCCTTGAAGTTCGCCGCTTAGGAGCTCAGGTTGGTCATCGTTATCTCGACAGCAACGCCACGCTTGCAGGCCGCTTCAAGCGCTGAAACGATGTTGGCCGCGCTCATCTCTTCGTTTTCCACCAGCAGCGTCTTGGTTGCGCCATTGATGATGCCGAGCAGGTCCGCCTGCGCGGTCGTCGGGCTCCAGATAAGATCGTGGCCCGCGCCCGGCTTGTAGCTGAAGGAGGTCGTCGACCTGAAGTCGGCGTTGAAGATCGCCTCGACTGCAGCGACATCCGCCGCATCGTTCTCCACCAGAGCGAAGTCGCGCGTGGTGCTGTAGTAGCGGGAAGTCAGGTTGGCGGTCAGCAGGACGAGCGTCGTTCCGTCAAGCACGATGGCCTTCTCATGCGTGGCCTGGAACGCGGGATTTGCGTAGGCGGCCGAGCAGTTGGTCTGCGCGTTCAGCTGCTTGTAAGCCGCGGCATTGTTTGATTGTTCGAGGTTCTGGTCCAGGATCACGCGCACGGTGACCCCACGCTTGCAAGCCGCGACCAGGTCCGCTGAAAACGTTGTATCGACAAGCTCGTACATGGTCATGTCAATCGACTTGGTCGCTTGCCCCACCAAACTGTAGGCAAATCCGAAGCCCTGCGCCGGCTCAACATACAGGGTCTGTGTGACGGTAGTCGCGGCAGCCGACGAGTTTGCGGCCGCCACCGGACTGGACGGATCGCGGGCATACGCCGCGCTGGAGACGTTCGCAGGAGCTACAGCCGGCGGTTTATTGCGCTGACAAGCCGCGACCGGCAGTGAGACGGCGGTCAGGACGACGAGGCGGAGCCAACGTGCATGGTGCGGCATATAAGACCTCTTCTCGAACGGCCACAGTATACCCGTGGGGAGTTTCCAGCTTGTGACAGTTGACGGACTGCTTAAGGAGAGCTAGAGTGAAGCGGCAGGAGCGAAACAAAGGCGAATATTTGCTGACAACTTCCACTTCGACCCTCTTCCCCATTCTCCAGCCAGAGCCGATCACCGGACTCGCCCGGCTGGCTGCCGAGGCGACCCACGTCGCGGACGGGCATCAGATTGAGTTTCGCGCCATGGAGGTTCGCAGCCTGCTTAACCGGAGCGTGTCGCGGCGGCAGCTCTCACTGGCTTATAGCATCAACCCGTATCGCGGCTGCGAGTTCGCCTGCCGGTACTGCTACGCCCGATACACCCACGGCTTTATGGCTCCGGCGGCCGGTGCAACTGAGGGAGTTCCGGACTTCGCCGATCCGAACCTCTTTGAACGGCTCATCTTCCTGAAGGAGAACGCCGCGTGGCTGCTGGAGCAGGAGCTCCGGAAGATCGATCCGTCGGAGGAGATTGCGCTTGGGACGGCCACGGATCCATATCAGCCCGCTGAGCGGACCGCTCGCATTACGCGGAGTCTGCTGGAGGTGTTTGCCCGGCGCTCTGGGTATCGCCTCGGCATCGTCACCAAGTCGAGGCTCATCCTGCGCGACCTTGATCTGCTTACGGAAATCTCCAGGCGCAACCACCTGGTGATCCACTTGACCATTACCACGCCTGACGACAAGCTTGCACGGCTGCTGGAGCCGCGTGCGCCGCGGCCCGATCTGCGCTTTGACGCTGTCCGCCAGCTGCGTGCGGCTGGCCTGACGGCGGGAATACTCTGCTCGCCGCTGCTGCCCGGCATCACGGATGACAAGGGGTCGATCGACCGGATGGCGCGGCTTGCGGCTGAGGCAGGCGCGAGCTTCTTCGCCGCTGAGCCGCTGTTTTTGAAGTCGTGCTCCCGTCCTACCTTCCTGAGCTTCGTTCGGGAGCACTTCCCTGCCCTCATGCCGGATTACAGCCGGCGCTTCGCGACGCGCGACTTCGCCGACGCTCCCTATCGCAGACAGCTGGCTGAGCGTGTGGCGCGGGCATGCCGACGGCACGGCGTGAGCCGGCGATCGACCGACGCGCTGCTGACACGCGACACGGGTTTGGCGCGCAGGCCACCGGCCGGTGCAGAAGCGCCGGCACAAGCACGGCTGTTCGGTTGAGGGATGAAAGTTACTCGGGCAAAAACCGCGTCGGCTCAGCGGACTGCGGCCGCGGCGCTGTGCCCAGCATGATCCGGCGCAGGAAGAACTCCTGCATGAGGCTGCCAAAGGCACCCGACGCACTGCCAATGAGCGAGTTGGCGATCACGATACTCGCGCCGTGCCGGTCGCTCGCGGGATAGTAGGCGTTCGAGATACCGGCCGATGCAAGGTCACCCAAGATGCTGGAGTAGTTGGGCTGCCATTTGCCGTTATCGCCCTTGCAGATGACCACGGTAGAGATCGCGTAAAGGGCCCGCGCCTTGATGCTGCCGGTGCCTTTGTAGTAGTAGCGCGGATCCTGACGGAGCAGCGAGGGGAGAACCGCGGCGCCGATCAGCGTTCCGGTGAAGCCGTCCGTGTACGCCGCGGCGTAACGTTTGGCGAATCCGGAGGCGCCCTGGCCGTAACCGGAGAAGCTGTTCGCCGCCTGCTCGATGCCGGCGGTGATGCCGGTGCCGGCAAACGCAAACCAGTCCACCTCCGCGCGCAGTGCCAGGCGGAACTTCTGCCTGGGCGTCAGGGGCGCGGCGTGCCAGTTGTAGACCACAAAAAAATTGGGGACAACGCCCAGCACGCGTTGGTGCTCCTCCTGCTTGATCTCGATTTCGGCCATCTCATACTGGCTGATCGCATCAACCGAGGTCTTGAGCGGGGCGATCTCGAGCGCAATCTGCGGCAGCTCCAGGCTTTCACCCGTGTGCGTGGTGATCTCTGGCGAAATCCAAGGCGAGAAGCCGTCCGCTGATATGGTTATGCGGTAGCTATCTGCGGTGAGCGAGGGAACGCTGAAGCTGCCGTCCTCCCCGGACCTCGTCGTGACCTGATCGTGGGTGCGCCGGTTTTCGACCATCACGAGCGCACCGGAAAGCTCTGCACCCTCTACGTCGAGCACCGTTCCGGTTACGGAAGCATTGGCGATCGGTGAAGCCGCACCTTGCGCGGCAACCGCACTCGGGGCCTCAGGGAGCAATTCTTGCGACGGACCCTGGGCACGCACGCTGCAGGAGCCGGCAAGCAGAACGAGCAGTGCGCCGAGCGGCCCTCCGCCGCGCTCCACGATCCTTCGTCCCCTGACGGCGAGCCCCACTCCTGCCTCCCTGCAGATACAAGAAAAGCGCAGAGCCGAATCGGTCTCTGCGCTTCCTGTTTGGACGTACGAGTTTCCTAAGCGGTTACTTCAATGCCCATGGAACGAGCCGTGCCGCGAATGCTGCGAGCGGCGGCTTCCACGGTGGTTGCGTTCAGGTCCGGCATCTTCTGCGCGGCGATCTCCATGATCTGCTTTTCCGTGACCTTGCCCTTCTTATCCTTGTTCGGAGTCCCGGAACCCTTCTCGATACCGGCGGCCTTCTTGAGGAGGACTGGCGCGGGCGGGGTTTTGGTGATGAAGCTGAAGGTACGGTCAGCGAAGACCGTGATGACGACCGGAATGGTCAGGCCAGCCATCGCCGGGTCCTTGGTGCGGTCGTTGAACTGCTTGCAGAACTCCATGATGTTGACCTGAGCCTGACCGAGCGCGGGGCCGATCGGAGGAGCGGGAGTAGCCTTGCCGGCCATCACCTGGAGCTTGACGTATCCGTTGATCTTTTTGGGTGCCATTGCGGTATTTCCTCTACGCTTCTTGCGGGGCTTGTGCCGCCGCGGAATGATGCTGCTGACTGTTTCTGTCTATGTCGCTGAGAAACGCTCTGAGAAGCCCTTGCGGCAGTGCGCATCCCTTGATGGAGTCCCATCACTTATTGCCAAGCCGGGAGGACTACTCCTCCATCTTGTCGACCTTGGCGAATTCGATCTCGACCGGGGTCGAGCGGCCAAAGATGCTGACCATAACCTTAAGCGTCTGCTTGTCCTCGTTGACGTCGTCCACAGTGCCGGAGAAGTTGGCGAAGGGACCTTCGTTGATGCGAACCTGCTCGCCTTTGTTGAACTTGACCTTCATGGCCGGCTTATCGGCGGAGACGTCGGTGCGGAAGAGGATGGAGCTGACCTCCTGCTCGGAGAGCGCGACCGGCTTATCGCCCGTGCCGAGGAAGCCTGTGACGCGGGGCGTGTTCTTGATGACGTGCCACAGGTCGTTGTCGAGCTCCATCTCGACGAGCACGTATCCAGGCAGGAAGACACGCTCAATGGTGTACTTCTTGCCGTTGCGCAACTCCGTCACCGGCTCGGTCGGGATCATGATGCGGCCGATGCGGTTCTGCAGGTTATAGGCATGGATACGGCTCTCAAGCGACTCGCGCACCTTACGCTCAAAGCCCGAGTACGCATGAATGATGTACCACTTGAAGTTCTCGTTGACCGGCGGCGCAAGGTGCTCGCCCTCGCCTTCTACCGGAGCGTCAGCGGATGCCTCGCCCTCAACGGGTGCGGTGATGGTGCCGGTCTCTTCCGGGAACTTGTCCGGATTCATCTCTGTTGCCGCCATGAGTATCAGCTTTCCTTGTTGCTCAAGAGTCGCGATGTACGCGTTTACTGCTTGGCCAGATGCTTAAACAGCAGGTCGATGCCGTGGCCGACGAAGAAGTCGACAATGGCGAAGTAAAAGGCGAAGACGAAGACCGTGGCAATGACCACGATGGTGGTGGAGCGAACCTCTTCGCGCGAAGGCGTGACCACCTTCTTCATCTCGGAACGAACGTCCTTCAGGAACTCGCCCAGCCGCTCGGGTCCGTTTTTGAGCTGCTGCATGCCGGTACTGGTCTGGTCCGCTACTGCTATCGCCTTCGCCATCGATGCCTCTGGGGTGCTTCGTCGTGTGCCTGATGCCTACGCCATGCCGGAAACGGCTGCGGAGATGGCGGGGGAGCTCGGATTCGAACCGAGAAGTTCGGTTTTGGAGACCGACAGTTTAACCATTGAGCTTACTCCCCCAAGCTCGAAAATGTTCTGTGCGGGGCGGACGTTTGAGCCCATATTCCCCGCGATGACCTTACTTCGTTTCCTTATGGTCGGTGTGCTTGCGGCACGTGTTGCAGAACTTCGAGAACTCGAGACGCCCGGTGGTTGTCTTCTTGTTCTTGGTGGTGGAGTAGTTGCGGTTCTTGCATTCGGGGCACTGGAGAGTAATGATCTCGCGCATGGTTGTGAGGCTCCTGTCCTTCGGATTGGCCAGCCACCTCGGCTGGCAAGCAGCGTACCGGGAGCGGTTGCAAAAGCTTCCGACACGCCGCGACGCGGGCTTGAGGCGCCCGCAACCTGTCTTCCTGATTGCCTGTTTCCTGTTGTAAGTCGGAGGAGGAGCGGTCAGGCCACGCTCGACTGCTCTATTATCCACGAAATCCGCTGGAAATGCCACCGGCAGGCGAGCTACTTTGCCCAGAGGCGGGCGCTTTCGAGACGAAAGCCGGGAACAACGGAGTCCGCTTCAATCCAATCGGGACGCGTCAGAACCTCAACCGGCTTACCCGGCCGATAGATGGAGAGCGTTGCGGCGAATGGGTCGATCATCCAGGCAAGCTGCGCGCCGTTGGCAAGCCACATCTCCATCTTGGCTTCAAGCGAGGTGGGACGATCGGAGCTTGAAAGAATCTCTATGAGAAACTCCGGGCAGAAGGGGGCAAAGCGTCTCCTCTCTATCTCCGTGAGCGGACTGAGGCGCTCTTCGGCAAACCAAGAAGCATCCGGACTTCGCACTGATGAGTCAGCCAAGGTAAACCCGGTATCACAAGCGGCGCAGATCCCGCCGTAATCTTCAGCCCAGTTCCCAAGCACGCGCATGACAAATAGCTCTCGTTGACCACTATCCAACCCACCGGCGACATAATCTCGAGCTCCCCGTCCGAGTTGCGTTCAATGCGATAGGGCCGGTTGAGACGAGAAAAGGCAATGAGTTCATCATCGGACATAGGCCTGGCAAGGCGGATTGTTGCCGGGCATGGCAAGCCGGACAAAGAGAAATGCTCGAACCCAATGGATTCAGCCAAAGCTGCCATGCCAGAATTGTAATCCACCCCGAAAACAGAAAGGCGGCGAGCCGAAGCTCACCGCCTTTCCATTCTTGCTGAATAGCCTTTTACTTGATGATCTCGGAGATCGTCCCCGCGCCGACGGTCCGTCCGCCTTCACGAATCGCGAACCGCAGACCCTTCTCCATCGCCACCGGCGTATGCAGCGTGATCTCCAGCTGAATGTTGTCGCCCGGCATACACATCTCCGTCCCCGCCGGAAGCTTCGCCGAACCCGTCACGTCCGTGGTCCGGAAGTAAAACTGCGGACGATAGCCGTTGAAGAACGGAGTGTGACGCCCGCCTTCTTCCTTGCTCAGAACATAAACCTCACCCCTGAACTCGGTGTGCGGCTTGATCGAGCCGGGCTTGGCCAGAACCATCCCACGCTGCACGGCTTCCTTGGCGATTCCACGTAGAAGGAGCCCGGCATTATCACCCGCCAGACCCTCATCCAGCTGCTTCTTGAACATCTCGACGCCGGTGCAGACCGTCGCCTGCGTGTCGCCGAAACCAACGATCTCGCACGCCTCGCCAACCTTCACCTTGCCGCGCTCGATGCGGCCCGTCACCACCGTGCCACGACCCGAGATCGAGAAGATATCCTCGATCGGCATCAGGAACGGCAGATCGATCGCACGCTCCGGCTGCGGGATGAACTTGTCGACCGCATCCATGAGCTCGTCGATCTTCGCCTCCCATTGCGCTTCCCCATTGAGTGCGCCAAGAGCCGAACCGCGAATGATCGGAGTGTCGTCGCCCGGATAGTCGTACTTCGACAGAAGCTCGCGAACCTCCATCTCGACCAGCTCGATCAACTCCTCGTCCTCCACCGCATCGCACTTGTTCAGGAACACAACGATGAACGGAACGCCAACCTGCCGCGCCAGAAGCACGTGCTCCTTGGTCTGGGGCATCGGACCATCGGTCGCCGCGACGACCAGAATCGCGCCATCCATCTGCGCCGCGCCCGTAATCATGTTCTTGATATAGTCCGCGTGGCCCGGGCAGTCGACGTGCGCATAGTGCCGGTTCGGCGTCTCGTACTCCACATGCGAGGTCGAGATCGTGATACCGCGCTCGCGCTCTTCGGGAGCGTTGTCGATCGTGTCGAACGAACGAAACTTGTTGTGCGGGTTGTGCTTGGACAGCACCTTCGTGATCGCCGCCGTCAGCGTCGTCTTGCCATGGTCAATGTGACCGATCGTGCCGATGTTGACGTGCGGTTTCGACCGGTCGAATTTTTCCTTACCCATAAAAAACTCCTCTTAGCCAAATCTTTTTTCGTTGCTCTTGCTTATCTTTTGGGCAGACTACAAAGCCAGCCCCACGCCTCAACCCAGACTCAGTAGTACGAGTACAGCTTGAAGAACTTGTCCCGAAGATCGGGCGCCACCTGCTCCAGGCTGGCGAGATAGAACTCACGAATCTGCCCTTGATCGCCGTCGCCCAGTGAGCCGTAGCTCGCCTTGGTGGAAGATCCCAACAGGCCCTTGCTCAGCACTGCCTCGAAGTCGCGAATGCGAAGCCCGGCCCGGTCAAGCGACTTGAGGAACTTGGCCACGGAAGCGGCGGAAAAGCAGCTTTCTATTGAGCTACGGACCGCGCCAAAGGCGTCCGGATCCACAATGGCCAGGGGAGGTTTCTGGTACTCGAATGCGGTGTTCATGGTGCTCAAACGACGACTCCTGCCAGGCCCAAACCTGGAAGGCCGACCAGCTCATCCTGCCTGGAAGACCCGTAACAGCGGAAACTTGGAGCGGGAGACGGGAATCGAACCCGCGACCAACAGCTTGGAAGGCTGTGACTCTACCACTGAGTTACTCCCGCAAAACCCAGGGGAAGATCCCCAAACCTGCGGCAAAACTGAAATCTCGAGCTAACTGAAATCTGGAGCTGACGGAGAGGCTTGAACTCTCGACCTCTCCCTTACCAAGGGAGTGCTCTACCACTGAGCTACGCCAGCCTTGCAACACAACTCTCTTATCCTACCGCGAACGCAGCCTTCCGAGCACGACGCGAAAGGCAAAAAAGCCTAACAGCACGAACGTTAACGCACGGTACCTGCCCGGCTCCATCGTCAACCAGACCGAGAGCGCCAGAACTCCCAGGATTGTCAGCGCCACCACCATACGTCCGCTGCCGGCGGGGCTGAAGTCCATCGGGCTCTCGCTTCCGGATAGTGGGAGGGAATGGTGCACAGGGGAGGATTCGAACCTCCGTAACTCGAAGAGTGGCAGATTTACAGTCTGCTGCCATTAACCACTCGGCCACCTGTGCACATCGTGCCTGTTTGTGCCTTGCGGACATACGAAGGCACCGACCGCTCACATGTCAGACCTGACCTGAGGGAGAAGGTGGCTTGGCATGACGCGCCAGGAACGTGACAGGCGCAACCAAATCCGTTTCTTACCAGCTTGCTGTTCAATGCCTGCGTGGCGGACTGGAAGAGAAACTGGAGCTGACGAAGGGATTTGAACCCCCGACCCTCTGATTACAAATCAGATGCTCTACCAGCTGAGCTACGCCAGCCCAAAACAGCCTCACGCCATCGAGCATCGATGGCGCTTGGACTAATCTACCATAGCCTCCGGAGCCAGCAAAACCCGCTCCCGCAAACCCGGTCTCCGGCTTCTTCCCGCAGGCGGCATTCCTCTCCGTTTCCCAATTGCTCTCCCTCCCGATCGTTGCTACACTCCGGGCACACCAAAAACAGGCACACGGGCACCCCTGTACCACCAGTTCAGCCAGGAGATGTCATGCTTTCGAGACGCACCAGCCTCATCGCCACCCTCAGCTTCCTCGCCGCAACCCCATTCTGCCTTGCACAGCAGACCATGGACAATGACGCCGTGATGAAGCTTGCAAAGTCCGGTCTCAGCGAAGATCTTATCGTCCAGACGATCAACGCCTCTCCCGGCCACTACAACACGGGCACGGACGCGCTCATCGCGCTCAAGAAGGCCGGCATTACCGATAAGGAAGTCGGGGCGATGCTCACCAAGAACGCCAACCCGAATGGTCCGCCCTCTGTTGCAGCTGCGAACGGCCCGGTCAGCAATGGGCTCCCCGCAGGCGTGGATGAGATCGGCGTCTACTACAAGGATCCGAGCGGTGCCTGGACGCAGTTCCCGCCGGAGATCGTGAATATGAAGTCGGGCGGCGTCGCCAAGAGCCTGCTGAGCAATGGCATCGTCAAGGGGGATAAGAACGGCCATCTTCCGGGTGCCAGCGCCAAACTAAAGCTCACCCATCCGGTCACCGTGCTGCTCTACACCCAGGAGGGCACTGCGCCCAACGAGTATCAACTGCTCAAGCTGCGCGTCAACTCAGACAATCGCGAGTTCCGCTCGGAGACCGGCGGCGTCTTCCACAACTCCGGCGGCGCACAGCGCGATGCGGTCGAGTTTACCTCCACCAAGATTGGACCGCGCCTCTACCAGATCGTACTCGGCCCTGAGGTCACAAAGGGCGAGTACGGCATCCTGCCTCCGGGCTCGCTCAGCTCTACCAATGTCGCCAGCGCAGGCAAGATCTTCACCTTTACCCTTGTAGAGTAGCTTCCGCCCACGCTTCCGGTGACGCCGCCGCTGTTGAGGTAAAATCACCGCCATGCTCTCGCTGCGCCGGAGATCGTCATGGGTGGTGCTCACGTTCTTTCTCGCGTGCCTCACGGCGGCGCTCCGGCTTCCGGCTCAGTCGACCCCGTCCAACAGCGACGGCCCCATCCTGATCAACCACGACACCATCCGCCCGCACCCCATCGACAACGACACCATCACCAAGATGGCCAAAGCCGGCCTGGGCGACGATGTCCTCATCCAGACCATTCAGCTTCAGCCCGGACACTATGACACCAGCCCGGATGCGCTGATCGCGCTCAAGCAGGCCGGCCTGTCAGATCGCGTGATCTCCACTCTCCAGGCGCATGGCACCGGCCTCGCGGT
>CBDIOH010000003.1:0-244432 GCA_964282815.2 uncultured Granulicella sp. | reverse complement strand
CCGCGCCGCCAACGGCACCATCCGCATCGGCGACGACGCCATCCTCATCCGCCCCGACTCTACAGAAATCCAGGTCGACGACTCGCTCTCCCCCATCCGCGACAAGCACGCCGCCATCGTCGGCTTCATCCTCGTCTTCCGCGATGTCACCGTCGCCCGCAAATCCCAGCAAGCCTTGCTCGCCAACGAGAAACTCGCCGTTGCCGGACGCCTCGCCGCCACCATCGCCCACGAGATCCACAATCCTCTCGACTCCATCTCCAACCTCCTCTTCCTCATGGACGCCCGTCCACGCCGAAGAATCCGCCCACTTCCTCCTGCTCGCCCGCGAAGAGATCGCCCGCGTCACCGCCATCAGCCGAGCCATGCTTAGCCTCTACCGCGAGGCCAAAGCACCCGTCGCCATCGACCTCAAAGACATGCTCGAGTCGATCCTCCTGCTCATGGAACGCCGCTTCCTCGCCCTCGGCGTCACCGTAGAGCGCGACCTGCCTCCCGGCCTCATCGTTCACGGCTTCCCCGCAGAGCTCCGCCAGGTCTTCACCAATCTCCTCACCAACGCAGCTGAGGCCGCAGGCTCCGGTGGTGCCGTCCTGCTCTCCGCCGCAGCTCAACCCGAACACGTCCACCCCACCACCCACGCCCGCCAGCCGGGAGCTCTCATCAGCGTCCAGGACCACGGCCCCGGCATCCCGCCCGCCACCCAGACCCGCCTCTTCCAACCTTTCTTCACCACCAAAGGCGAGCAAGGCACCGGCCTGGGCCTCTGGGTCAGCCGCGGCATCGTTAACAAGCACGGCGGAGAGATCACCCTAGAATCCAGCACAGACCCCGAAACCCACGGCACTACCGTCCGCGTCTTCCTCGCCAGCGACCCCATCATCAACGCCGGCGGCGACTGAGCCTGGCTCTTCCCCGCCCTTCTACTCGACTCCCCAGCCCCGGCAAAGACGATACATACTCGATCCATAATCAAGCAGAAGCCCGGAAGCATCCTCCAGGCCGCCGTTCCCTGACCGAGGCTTCTTCCGGCTGGTTCAAATCGAACCTTGCCTACTCAAGCTCCCACCCCCGCAAGCCTGCCCTGCAAGACCTCCACCGCCGTCTTCGCCGCTCTCTCGCACTCCTCTCGGCTAAGGTCGTAGTGCGTCACAAACCGAACCGCATCCGGCCCAATCGCACTCGCCGCCACGCCTTTTGCCTTCAACCCCTGCACATACTCCGCCGCGCCTCCACCCTTTAGCCGGAAGATTACAATGTTCGTCTGCACTGCCTCCAGATCGATCTCCACTTCATCTACCTCCGCCACCGCCTCCGCCAGCACGCGCGCATTGGCATGATCCTCCACCAGCCGCTCCGTCATCTCGTTCAGAGAGATCAGCCCAGCCGCCGCTAAAAATTCCTGCCTGCCGCATCCCCCCACCCAATGCCTTCCTTACACTCCGAGCCTCCGCAATGAACTCACGCGACCCCACCAGCATCGACCCCACTGGCGATCCCAGCCCCTTGCTCAAGCAAAACATCACCGAATCAAACCCTCGCGTCAGCTCCGCCACCTTCACCTCCAGTGCCGCGGCAGCATTGAACACCCGAGCCCCATCCAGGTGCACCGGCAGCCCCGCTTTCTTAGCTCCCGCCCAAATCTCTTCCAAAATAGCCAGCGGAGTCACCGTCCCCCCCGCCATATTGTGCGAGTTCTCCAGCGAAATCAGCCCCGTCCCGCGCCCGGTAGTAGATCTTCGGAGCGATGGCCGGCTCTAAAGCTCCCAGGTCAAAATCCCCCGCGAGCCGCTACCGTCCGCGCCTGGCACCCGGAGAAAGCCGCCATCATCCCCATCTCCCAATCCAGCACATGCGCCCGAGCCTCACACAGCACCTCCTGCCATGCTGCGTGTGCAAACGTATCGCAATCTGGTTCCCCATACTCCCCGTAGGCACAAAGATCGCCGCCTCGCGCCCAAACACCTCCGCCGCCCGAGCCTCCAGCTTGTTGACGGTAGGGTCTTCCCCATACACGTCGTCCCCCACCTCCGCCTCCGCCATCGCCTTCCGCATGGCCGCCGTAGGCTTCGTCACCGTGTCACTCCGTAAATCGATCATCCGCATCGTCCCGACTCCATTCTGGCAGTTGCCTTCTTGCCTTTAACCTCTTGCTTGTCAACCTGAGCGCACCGAAATTTCACCATCCTGAGCGCAGCGAATTTCGCCGTCCAAGATCCATGGAGCGGACCCGGCAGAAGCTCGGTAACCGTCAGGACCTGCTTCTTCTTTTCCGACTCTTACGCCTCAACCGCTACCAGCAACCGCTCAAACACCTCGTTCGAAGCCATTCGCCCGGCACTCGTCAGCCGCACGACGGCACCATTCCGCTCCACCAGACCCGCCTCAACACAATCCCCCAGACCGCTCATCACCCCGTCCACAGCTCCCCCAAACTCTGCCCGAAGTTCCGCCAGATCTACCCCACAGCATAACCTCAACCCAAGGAACAGCGCCTCCTCCAACCCCTCGGCCTCCGAAACCCGCGTCACCTCTCGCCCAAACCCACTCCCCGGCAGCCCGGCATAGCTCCCCATCTCCCCCGCATCCGCCCACCGCACCCCACCCCGTCCAGCCCGGACCATCGAGTGCGCATCCAGCCCAAACCCCAGGTAATCCCCTCGCGTCCAGTACCGCCTGTTATGTCGAGACTCCCCCCCGGCACGGCAGAAGTTCGAAATCTCATATTGAGCAACTCCCGCCTCCCCGAGCCTCTCACACCCCATACCATACCAGTTCGCCACCGCATCCTCGTCCGGCAAAGCCCCCGCGCCATACCGCGTTCCACCCGCCAACGCCTCCCGCCCCAGCCGCGAGTCCTCATCCACCTCCAGCATGTACACACTCACATGCTCCACCCCGGTCGCAATCGTCTCCTCGACGGATCGCCGCCAACTCTCCTCTGTCTGCCACGGCAACCCGCAGATCAGGTCCACCCCAAGCCGTTCTACACCCGCAGCCGACAGCCGTTCGATCTCCGCCCAGCAATCCTGCCCCGTATGCAGCCGCCCCACCGCCGCACTCTCCCGATCCACAAAGCTCTGCACCCCAAGGCTTACCCGGTTCAGACCTCCCGCCTGAAAAGCCGCCAGCGTCGCCCCATCGAACTGCCCCGGCGCACACTCCGCCGTCACCTCCGCCCCGGCGCTCACCCGAAACTCCCCCCGCAAAGCCCCCATCACCTGCTCCACCATCCCCGGCCCCAGCAGCGAAGGCGTCCCGCCGCCGAAGTAAACCGAGTCCACCTCATCCTGCACCGCAACCCCCAACCGCTTACACCAGCCCCGAGCCCCCGCAATCTCCTCACACACCCGATCCACATACCCCTGCATCCGCTCCGCCCCAAACACGCCGGAGCTGAAGTTGCAAAAGCTGCACTTCGCCCTGCAAAACGGAATCGAGATGTAGATCCCCGCACTCATCCACTCATTCTCCCACGCACCGTACATTCCGAACCGAACCCTCAATCAGCACCATCTAAAATCAACACACCGCATGAGCAAGCAGCCCGAACCCAACCCAAAAGAACCCGAAAAGAAGCCCGCACCCCAAAAAGCGGTTCAAGATGACGACGTAGTCGGCAAGGTCTACGACGCCCGCCTCATGCGCCGCCTGATGCGCTACCTGTCCCCCTACAAGCTCCAGGTCATCCTCTCCGCCTCCTCCATCCTCATCAAGGCCGCCTCCGACGTAGCCGGCCCCTACCTCGTCAAGGTAGCGGTCGACGCCTACATGACCCATCAGCCGGATGAAAAACTCTCCTGGCTCGCCCGCCATCTCTCCCGCGACCCCATCACCGGCATCACCGAAATGGCCGCCCTCTACCTCGGCGCCCTCAGCCTCTCGCTCGCCCTCGAGTTCGTCCAGACCTTCCTCATGCAGTGGACCGGCCAGAAGATCATGTTCGATCTCCGCAGCCAGATCTACCGCCACATCCAGACCCAGGACGTCGGCTTCTTCGACAAAAACCCCGTCGGCCGTCTCGTCACCCGCGTCACCTCGGACGTAGACGCCCTGAATGAGATGTTCACCTCCGGCGTCCTCGCCATCTTTGAAGACGTCTTCGTGCTCGTCTTCATCGTCGCCATCATGCTCGGCATGAACTGGTGGCTCGCCCTCCTCACCCTCGCCGTCATCCCGGCAATTCTCTACGTCACCGGGGTCTTCCGCCGCCACGTCCGCGAGTCCTACCGCCGTCAGCGCGCCGCCACCGCCCGCATCAACGCCTTTACCCAGGAGTACGTCTCCGGCATGAGCGTCGTCCAGCTCTTCAACCGCGAGCGCCGCGCCTACAACGACTTCGCCCAGGTCAACACCGAAAACAAGCTAGCCTGGACCGACGCCATCTACGCCTACTCCCTCTACTACCCCATCGTCGAGTTCCTCAGCTCCATCGCCATCGCCCTCGTCCTCTGGCGCGGCGGAATCGGCGTCATGCACGCCGCCCACCTGGAGCCCGCCCAGACCCTCTTCGGCATCAAGCTGGGCGGCGTCGTCACCGTCGGCATCCTGGTCGCCTTCATCCAGTACGCCCAACGCTTCTTCCGTCCCATCCAGGACCTCTCGGACAAATACAACATCCTGCAAGCCGCCATGGCCGCCTCCGAGCGCATCTTCAAGCTCCTCGATGAGTCCCCGCTCATCATCTCTCCCACAACCCCCGTCCTCCCCGACCCAACCGACGGCAGCTACGGCAAAATTGAATTCCAGAACGTCTGGTTCACCTACCAGCAACTCCCCACGGACCACTCACCACTCATCACTGACCACTCAATCGATCCCTCCATCGAGTGGATCCTCAAAGGCGTCTCCTTCACCATCCACCCCAACGAAACCGCGGCCATCGTAGGCCACACCGGAGCCGGCAAGACCACCATCACCGCCCTCATGATGCGCTTCTACGACATCCAGTCCGGCCAGATCCTCGTCGACGGCGTAGACGTCCGTCAGCAGGACTTGGCCACCCTCCGCCGCCGCTTCGGCGTCGTCCTGCAAGACCCATTCCTCTTCTCCGGCACCATCGCCCAGAACATCCGCCTGGGCACCCCCTGGATTACCGACACCCAGCTCCAGCGCGCCGCCGATGAAGTCAACGTAGGCGACTTCATCCGCACCCTCCCCCTCGCCTTTGACGAGCCCGTCCGCGAACGCGGAGCAGGCCTCTCGACCGGCCAGAAGCAGCTCATCTCCTTCGCCCGCGCCCTCGCCCACGCCCCTGGCATCCTCATCCTCGACGAAGCCACCAGCTCCGTCGACACCGACACCGAGCACCGCGTCCGCCTCGCCCTCGCCCGCATGATTACCGGCCGCACCAGCGTCCTCATCGCCCACCGCCTCAGCACAATCCAATCGGCAGACACCATCCTCGTCATGCACAAAGGCACCCTCCGCGAGCAAGGCACCCACCAGCAGCTCCTCGCAGAACGCGGCCTCTACTACAAGCTCTACCAGCTCCAGTACCGCGACCAGGAAGGTGTCCTGCCGGACGAGCGCCCTGCGCGGGCAGCGGTCCCTTCGGTCACTTCGTGACGCGTCTTGGGCGTCGCGCGGTCCTCCCGTTGGTCGGCACAACATCCCATGCCGAGCAACGCTCGGACCAAGCGAAGCCCAATACAAGTCACGAATTGACCGCCCCGCGCGCAGCGGGCCCGTCCGGCAGGACCAGTCTTTATACTGTCTGTTATGGCAGCCCTCATAGAAGCAATCCACATCAAGCGCAAGACCGTCTTCGAGATGGAAAACGTCCCCTACGTCTGCCTCGACTCAGACATCAGCACCCCCACCGCGCGTGGCGGCCAGACCCTCGTCCGCTTGAAGATGCGCAACCTCCTCACCGCCAACGTCTTCGAAAAAACCTTTAAGGCGCAGGACAAGTTCAAAGAACCCGACCTCGTCCTCGTCCCCGCCTCCTACCTCTACAGCGACGGCGAAGGCTCCCACTTCCTCGACCAGGAGACTTACGAGACCATCACCCTCAACGAAGACATGATGGCAGACCATCTCGATCTCCTCATCGAAGGCGCCATGCTCCAGCTCCTCAAGTTCAACGGCAACCCCATCGGCCTGCAGCTCCCCATCTTCGTCGACCTGGTCATCACCCAGACCGAACCCGCCGTCCGCGGCGACACCAGCTCGGGCGCCGTCAAAACCGCCACCCTCGAAACCGGTCTCGAGATTAAGGTCCCTCTCTTCATCAAGGAAGGCGAAAAGGTCCGCGTCACTACCGAAACCCGCGAGTTCTCCGGCCGCGCCTGAACCGCCGCCCACCAGCATCATTGCTTGGGCAAGTTCTCCTTCTAAACAGAACGATGCGTCATCCTGAGCAAGTTCTTCCTTTCACACAGAACAATGTGTCATCCTGAGCGGAGTCTGGTGCGTTCTTCGCGCCAGACTCAGTCGAAGGACCCCGAAGAAGCTCCTACAGCCACGTAGACATCGAGTTTCGCGCGAAAATCCAAAAAGTACTCGACATGAAGCCTGCGGAAGCGGCGATCCCAGGAGGCCGGCATGCAACTCCGCCACACCATCGACGGCGTCTCCTACACCTTCGACTCCCTCAAAGACCTCCTCGCCAAAGCCACCCCCCTGCGCTCCGGAGACGAGCTAGCCGGCCTCGCCGCAAGCTCCTCCGTCCAGCGCATTGCCGCCCGCATGGCGCTCGCCGACCTGCCCCTCAAAGCCTTCCTCGAACACCCCATCATCCCCTACGAATCCGACGAAGTCACCCGCCTCATCGTCGATACCCACTCCCCCGAAGCCTTCGCCCCCATCGCCAGCCTCACCGTAGGCGACCTCCGCGACACCCTCCTCTCCCACACCGCAACCGGCGAATTTCTGGCCGCCATTGCTCCCGGCCTGACCCCGGAGATGGCCGCCGCCGTCTCCAAGCTCATGCGCGCCCAGGACCTCATCGCCGTCGCCCGCAAAATCCACGTCGTCACCCGCTTTCGCACCACCGTCGGCCTCCCCGGCCGCCTCTCCACCCGTCTGCAGCCCAACCACCCCACGGACGACCCCCTCGCCATCGCCGCCTCCATCCTCGACGGTCTCCTCCTCGGCTCCGGCGACGCCGTCATCGGCATCAACCCCGTCGCCGACAACGTCCAAAGCACCACCCGCCTCCTCCGCCTCATCGACGCCGTCCGCCGCCGCTACGCCATCCCCACCCAAAGCTGCGTCCTCGCCCATCTCACCACCCAGACTCGCAGGCCATCGAACAAGGCGCCCCCATCGACCTCCTCTTTCAATCCATCGCCGGCACCGAGCAGACCAACACCTCCTTCGGCATCAACCTCGCTCTCCTCAAAGAGGCAAACCAGGCAGCCCAGGCCCTCAACCGCGCCGCACCCCCACGCCACCAACCCAAACGTCATGTACTTCGAGACCGGCCAGGGCTCTTGCCTCTCCGCCAATGCCCACCACGGCGTCGACGACCAGCAAACCCTTGAAGCCCGCGCCTACGCCGTCGCCCGCCACTTCAACCCCATGCTCGTCAACACCGTCGTCGGCTTCATCGGCCCGAATACCTCTACGACGGCAAGCAGATCCTTCGCGCCGGCCTCGAAGACCACTTCTGCGGCAAGCTCCTCGGCCTCCCCATGGGCTGCGACATCTGCTACACCAACCACGCCGAAGCCGACCAGGACGACATGGACGCCCTCCTCACCCTCCTGGGCGCCGCCGGCGTCAACTACATCATGGGCGTCCCCGGAGCGCGACGACATCATGCTCCAATACCAGAGCACCTCCTTCCACGACGCCCTCTACCTCCGCGCCACCCTGGGCCTCCGCCCCGCCCCCGAGTTCGAAGCATGGCTAGCCGGCGACATGCCCCACCAACTCACCGCACCACACCAACCCCAAATCTTCGCTCATCTCCAGCAGCAAAACGTGTCATCCTGAGCGAAGTCTGGGGCGCTCGTTGCGCCAGACGCAGTCGAAGAACCCCGAAGAAGCAATCGCACCTCCATCCCATCCGGCTCGCGCGACAATGGCAGGAGTTCGCTACACCCGCTGCTCGAAGTAGGCCCAAACCATCCATCCATGCCAAACTCCCTCCAACCTCCGCGCCCCACCCTCCGCGACCTAACCCCCGCCCGCGTAGCCCTGGCCACCACCGGCCACAGCCTCACCACGACCGAAATCCTCACCTTCGAACTCGCCCAGGCCCGAGCCCGCGACGCCGTCCACACCCCGCTCAACCTGCAAGCCTTCACCCACCGTCTCCAAACGGAACTCGAAGACCCGCCGCCCATCCTCCAACTCCGCAGCAACGCCCCCACCCGCGCCGCCTACCTCCGCCAACCCAATCTAGGCCGCACCCTCCACCCCGAATCCCGAGCCCTCCTGAAACCGGAGCACCCCTCAGACCTGGCCATCATCCTCGCAGACGGCCTCTCCGCCCAGGCCCTCGAACGCCACGCCATCCCCGTTCTCACCCATCTCCTCCCACTCCTCCGCGAAGCAGCCTGGACCCTAGCCCCGCTGTCCGTAGTCCAGCACGCCCGCGTAGCCCTGGCCGATCCCATCGGCCAGGCCCTGCAAGCTCGCTGCACCCTCATCCTCCTGGGCGAGCGCCCCGGCCTCACCTCCCCCGACAGCCTCGGAGCCTACCTCACCTGGTCCCCCAACCCCCACCCGCACCGACGCCGACCGCAACTGCCTCTCGAACATCCACGCCACCGGCCTCACCCCCGAACAAGCCGCCCCACGCCTCTTCGCCTACCTTCAGCAAGCCCGAACCCTAGAACTCACCGGCACAACCCTGAAAGAAGGCAGCCAAGCCCTCCTGTAGCCCGTGCCGGGCAGCGCGAAGACCGCGCGAAGCTCAACACAGCACAAGGTGCATCCCATCCGCTTCCATCTTCCACAATCCCCAGCTCCATCTGTAAATCCTGAGTTACATTGGTCTCACCACACAAACTTCAGCCGCGCTTCCAAGCTGCGCCAAAGCTGTATATAGGAGCTCTTCCTCAGTGACCTTCCCGTCGTTCCGCCGATACGCCCCCCCTCTCGCCCTCGCTGCAATCTCCATCATCCCCGCTCTCGCCCCCGCCTTCGCCCAGACCCACATCACCACCCCCAAAGAATCCATCGGCTTCAACATGGGCGACGACTACATGATGGCCAACTACACCCAGGCCACCGCCTACGTCCAGAAGCTCGCCACCGAATCCAACCGCATGAAGCTCGTCGACATCGGCCCCACCGCCGAAGGCCGCCGCCAGTACATGGCCATCTTCTCCCTCGCCGGAAAACCTCGCCAAACTCGACCACTACAAAGAAATCTCCGCCAAACTGGCCCACGTAGAGGGCCTCACCGACGAAGAAGCCCACAAGCTCTCCATCGAAGGCAAAGCCGTCGTCTGGATCGACGGCGGCCTCCACGCCTCCGAAACCGTCGGCTCCCAGCAGCTCGTCGAGACCATCTACCACCTCGCCGCCGACAACGACCCAGAAATGCTCCGCATGTTGAACGACGACATCGTTCTCTGCACCTTCGCCAATCCCGACGGCATGGAGCTCGTCGCCAACTGGTACATGCGCGAACCAGCCCCCTCTAAGCGCGTCCTCGACGGTCCCGGCCAGGGCACCCCGCGCCTCTGGCAGAAGTACATCGGCCATGACAACAATCGCGACTTCTACATGAACAACATGCCGGAGTCCACCAACATCTCCCGCCAGCTCTTCCGCGAGTGGTACCCGCAGATCATGTACAACCACCACCAGACCGGCCCCGCTGGCGCCGTCATCTTCATGCCGCCCTTCCGCGACCCCTTCAACTTCAACTACGACCCCCTCATCCCCCTCAAGATCGAAGCCGTCGGCACCGCCATGCATGAGCGCCTCGTCGAAGAGGGCAAGCCCGGCTCCGGCCAGCGCAGCGCCGCCAACTACAGCACCTGGTACAACGGTGGCCTCCGCACCATCACCTACTTCCACAACCAGATCGGCATCCTGACGGAAATCATCGGCAGCCCCACCCCCATCCAGGTCCCCCTCATCCCCAACCGCCAGCTCCCCGTCTCCGACCTGCCCTTCCCCGTCCCGCCCCAGACCTGGCACTACCGCCAGTCCATCGACTACGAGCTCAGCAATAACCGCGCCATCATGGACTACGCCTCGCGCGAAAAAGAGCACCTCCTCTACGACGTCTACAACATGGGCAAGAACAGCGTCGCCCGCGGCACAGAGGACCACTGGACGGTCACCCCCAAGCGCATCGACGCCCTCGAAGCCGAGGCCGCCAAAACACCGGCCACAGCTCGCGGAGGCCGCGGAGGTGGAGGCGGAGGCGCATCCGCCGAACCCGGCAACGCCCCCGTCCCCTCGGACCTCTACGCCAAGGTCCTCCACGCCCCCGACAAAAAAGACCCCTACGGCTACATCCTCCCCGCCGATCAGCCCGACTTCCCCACCGCCGTCAAGTTCGTCAACACCCTCATGAAATCCGGCGTCACTATCGAGCGTTCCACCTCGCCGTTTGACGTGGACGGCAAACACTACCCCGCCGGCTCCCTCGTCATCCACTGCGCCCAGGCCTACCGTCCCCAGATCCTGGACATGATGGAGCCCCAGGATCACCCCAACGACTTCGCCTACCCCGGCGCCCCGCCAACCCGCCCCTACGACGCCACCGGCTGGACCCTCGCCTTCCAGATGGGCGTCCACTTTGACCGCGTCATGTCCACCTTCACCGGCCCCTTCGAAAGAATCTCCACCGACCTCGCCGCCCCTCCCGCCGGCGTCATCACCGGCTCCGGCAAGGCCGGCTTTGTCGTCTCGCACGAGTACAACGACGCCTACACCCTCACCAACCGCCTCCTCAAGGCCAAGCTCCCCGTCTTCTGGCTCAAGCAGCCCTTCACCACGCCCGAAGGCAAGTCCCTCGCCGCCGGAGCCCTCTACATCCCCTTCTCAGCCGAATCCAGCAACATCCTCCAGACCGCCGCCAAAACCCTCGGCATCAACGCCATCGCCCTCGCCAAAAAGCCCACCGGCGAAGCCCTCCTCCTGCATCCCGAACGCATCGGCCTCTTCGACCAATACGGCGGCTCCATGCCCTCCGGCTGGATCCGCTGGCTGCTCGAGCAGTTCGAGTTCCCCTTCACCGTCATCTACCCCCAGGTCCTCGACGCCGGCAACCTCAACGCCGCCTTCGACGACATCATCTTCGCCGACGGAGCCATCCCCGCCCCCTCCACCGGTCCCGTCGTCGGCGACTTCCCCGCCCGCGTCCAGGCCCAGCCCAAACCCGAGTCCATCCCAGCCGAGTTCCGCCCCTGGCTCGGCCGCATCACCCCCGAAACCACCATCCCCCAGCTCCAGAAGTTCGTCGAAGCCGGCGGCACCATCCTCGCCATCGGCTCCTCCACCAACCTCTACGAGTCCATGAAGCTCCCCCTCGACAACGCCCTCACCGAAGTCGTCAAAGGCAAGGTCCAGCCCGTCCCGCCGGAGCGCTTCTACATCCCCGGCTCCCTCATCAAGACCCAGGTCAACAACACCCAGCCCGTCGCCTACGGCGTGCCCGCCACAGTCGACGTCTTCTTCGACCACAGCCCCGCCTTCCGCGCCACCCCCGATGCCGCAAACCACGGCATCAAGACCATCGCCTACTACGGCGAGGGCAATCTGCTCGACTCCGGCTGGGCCTGGGGCCAGACCTACCTCAACGACTCCATCGCGGTAGCCCAGGCTGAAGTCGGCAAGGGCAAAGTCCTCCTCTACGGCCCGGAGATCACCTTCCGCGGCCAACCCCACGCCACCTTCAAGTTCCTCTTCAACGGCCTCCTCTACGGCCCCGCAACCCCGGAAAACCTCCACTAGGCCGTATCACAACGAAGCAGGCGGTTTGAAAGCCGGACAACGTCCGGACCCAAACCGCCCGCACCTTCCTCGACCAGATCACACGTCACGAAGTGACCGCGCGCCGCGCAGGCGGCCCGTCCGGCAGGACACCAGCCCCTCCTAACTCATCCCCACAATCTCACCATCCGCATCCACATCAATCCTCATCGCTCGCGATACCTTCGGCAGCCCCGGCATCAGCATCATCGCCCCGGAGATCACCACAAGAAATCCCGCCCCCGCCGATAAAGAAACATCATTCACCTTCAAAGTCCACCCGGTAGGCGCTCCCATCTTCTTCGGATCATCGCTCAGCGAATACTGCGTCTTGGCGATACAAACCGGCAGCCCTCCAAACCCCCAAGCCTCAAACTGCCTCAGCTTCCGCTCTGCCTCCGACGAGAACTCCACCCCATCCGCCCCATAGATCGCCCTCGCCACCTTCGTGATCTTCTCGACAGCCGTATCCGAGCTCTCATACGTCGTCCGCAACTCCGGCGACGAATTGGCCTCGATCACCTTCACCACCGTCCGAGCCAGCTCCGCCGCCCCCTCACCGCCCTTGGCAAAGGCCTCCGACAAAGCAAAAGCCGCCCCGCGCCCCTCACAAAACTCCTTCAGTCCCCCAAGCTCGTCCTCCGAATCCTTCGGAAACCGGTTGATCGCTACCACCACGGGCAGCCCAAACCCACGCACAATCCCGATATGCTTCTCGAGATTCTTGAAGCCCGCTGCCAGATCCCCCTCACCCTGGTTCCGCACACTCTGGACGGTAGTCACAAGCACGGCCGCCGCCGGCTTGATTCCCGAGGAAGGCATCACCAGGTCCATATACTTCTCAAATCCCAGATCGCTCGCAAACCCCGTCTCATTCACCGCATAATCCGCCAGCCTGAGTCCCATCTCCTGCGAGACCACAGAGCTCGTCCCATGCGCAATATTCGCAAACGGCCCGCAGTGCACCAGCGCCGGCGTCCCCTCGGTCGTCTGTACCAGGTTCGGCAGCAAAGCCTCGCTCAACAAAGCCATCATCGGCCCCACCGCCCCCAGCATCCCCGCGGTCACCGGCTTCCCGCTCCTATCCGCACCAATCACAATCCTCGCCAGTCTGGCCCGCAGATCCTCCCGCCCGCTCGCCAGCGAAAGAATCGCCATCATCTCGCTGGCCGCCGTAATCAAGAACCCGCTAGCCCGATTAGCCCCATCGCGCACCTTCTTATCCGCCCCCGTGACTTGCACGATCACATTCCGTAAAGCCCGGTCATTCATATCCAGCGTCCGCGGCCAGGTCATCGCCGCCGGATCGATCCCCAGCTCATTGCCATGAAACATGTGCGAGTCGATCAACGCCGAAAGCAGATTATGCGCCGAGGTGATCGCATGAAAGTCCCCATGAAAATGCAGGTTGATCTTCTCGCTCGGCTCAACCTGCGACCGCCCCCCACCCGCAGCCCCACCCTTCATCCCAAACACCGGCCCCAGCGAAGGCTCTCGCGAGGTCAAAATCGCCTTCTTGCCTATCCTCTCCAGCCCCTGAACTAATCCGATCGAGGTAACGGTCTTCCCCTCCCCGGAAACCGTAGGAGTGGTAGCCGTCACCAGAATCAGCTTTCCCCGCCTCGGAAACCGCTCATCCTGCAACAACCCCAGCCCGATCTTCGCGCTCACCGGACTCCGCTTCTCATACATCGTCTCCGGCAACTCCAACTTCGCCGCCACATCCTCAATCCGCAGTAAATCCTTAGCCATCCCTGAATCTTAGCCGCTGGCGCAGCAAGCCTGCGAAAGCTGGCGAGCAAACCTGCAAAAGACCAGGAGCAAACCTGCAAAAGACCAGGAGCAAAGCGCAAATCATGGACAAAATTTACCCCTTTGTGGCTGGCCGCAGGCGCGTTTCACCTCACCCCACCACCCGTAACTCACTCATTCTAAAATTGTTCCACGTGGAACAATCCCCTCAACCCTCTCAGAACAAACCACTTCCACACTTTGCCCCACCCCGCCGAATAAGGTAGCCTTAACCAGTGATGATTCCGCGCTTCACCACAAACCTCACACTCGTTGTCGCCGCTCTGTTTATTTCCACAGCCTACGCGCAAGTCGCCCCACCCTCAGCACCGCCGTCCTCACCCTCTCTGCCCGCTGAGGCTCCCGCTCCCCCCGCATCCGCCCTGCCCGACAGCCCCGGCCAATCCAGCACCCTCCGCCCCGCGCCCGTGCCGAACGGTCCCAGCGTCCTCTTTGACACCTCCATGGGCCGCATGACCTGCCAGTTCTTCGCTGCTGAAGCCCCCCTCGCCGTCAACAACTTCATAGGCCTCGCCACCGGAACCAAGGATTGGACCGACCCCGTCACCCAGAAGAAGATGCACAACAAGCCCTTCTATGACGGCACCACCTTCCACCGCGTCATCCCCGGCTTCATGATCCAGGGCGGCGACCACGCCGGCGACGGCACCGGCGATGCAGGCTACTTCTTCGACAACGAATCCACCCCCAACCTCAACTTCGACGTGCCCGGCCGCCTCGCCATGGCCAACGCCGGCCCCAACACCAACGGCACCCAGTTCTTCATCACAGAGCTCCCCCAGCCGGATCTCGACGGCAAATACACCATCTTCGGCCAATGCGACCCGCACTCGGTCCTCATCGCCGCCTCGATCGCCCGCGTGGACCGCAACTCGAACGACAAACCCACCACCCCGGTCCTCCTCAACAAAGTCACCATCCTGAAACCCGGCCAACTCGCCCCGCCGGACCCCGCGGCAGCCCCGGCAGTCGCTCCGGGCAATCCAAAATAAGCTTCGTCGTCCCGCACTGCAAGGACGCACCCCTCATTCAACCGCGTCGACACGCCCCAACCGTTGCACGCCTCACCGCAAGGAGCAAAACATGGCAACACCCACCAAGCCCGGAACCTACGCCACCTTCAAAACCTCCGAGGGCACCATCGTCTGCGAGCTGTTCGAAAAAGACGCACCCATCACCGTCAAGAACTTCATCGAGCTCGCAGAAGGCGCACGCGAGTGGTCCTCCCGCTCCAAGAAGGGCGACAAGCTCTACGACGGGACCATCTTCCATCGCGTCATCCCCAACTTCATGATCCAGGGCGGCGACCCCGAAGGCACCGGCATGGGCGGACCCGGCTACAAGTTCGCCGATGAGACCAAGGGCTCCCCGCACCACTTCAAGAACCCCGGAAAGCTCGCCATGGCCAACGCCGGCCCCGGAACCAACGGCAGCCAGTTCTTCATCACCACCACCGACACCAGCTGGCTCACCGGCAAGCACACCATCTTCGGTGAGGTCGTGGAAGGCTACGACATCGCCGAGAAGATCTCCAAGGTCTCCCGTGACGGAATGGACCGCCCCAAAACCCCCGTGGTCCTGGAATCCGTAACCATCGACCGCGTAGCATAACAGCACCCAATCGCAGAGGGCCCGCTCAACCGAGCGGGCCCTCTGTTTTCAACCTGACAACTGAACACGACCATTGCCCTAAGCCACGCCGATCACCGTACAAAGCTCCTTCACGGCATCGGCAGACTTGTTTAGAGCCGCCTGCTCCTCGTCAGTAAGCTTGATCTCGATAATCTGCTCCAGCCCTTTGCTGCCCAGCTTGCAAGGCACCCCGACATACAGTCCGGAGATGCCATACTCTCCCTGCAGATAAGCTGCGCAGGGCAGAATCTTCTTCTTATCCTTCAGAATCGATTCCACCATCTCCACCGCAGCCGCGCTCGGAGCATAGTAAGCCGAACCCGTCTTTAGGTACTTGACGATCTCCGCCCCGCCATTGGCCGTGCGCGTCTCAAGTTCCTTCAGCCGGTCCGCCGCAATCAGCTCCGTGATCGGAATCCCGGCCATCGTGCTGTACCGCGAAAGCGGAACCATCGTGTCTCCGTGGCCGCCCAGCACAAACGCCGTAATGTTCTCTACCGAGCACTTCAGCTCCTCGGCAATGAACGTCCGGAAACGCGCCGAATCCAGCACACCCGCCATGCCGATCACCCGCTCACGCGGCAGCCCAGCCTTCTTGAACGCCGTCTGAGCCATCGCATCCAACGGATTCGAAACGATAATCAGGATCGTCTCCGGGGAAGCCGCAACTACCTTCTCCACCACATCGCTCATGATCTTGAAGTTGGTATTCAGCAGATCGTCCCGGCTCATCCCCGGTTTCCGAGCGATTCCCGCCGTGATCACCACTATGTCCGATCCAGCGGTATCCGCGTAGTCGTTCGTCCCAAGGATCGACACATCCCGCTTCTCGATCGGCATAGCCTCCAGAAGGTCCAAGGCCTTGCCCTGCGGAACTCCCTCCACCACGTCCAACAGCACCACATCCGCAAGCTCTTTCGCGGCAATCCAATGAGCAGCGGTAGCCCCGACATTGCCGGCCCCGACGATTGTCACCTTCTTACGCATTCCATCTCCTTGGCATAACTTGTCCTGCAACCCTTACATATTCTCAATCATGCGACTCGCAAACTCGCTCGTCTTAGCCTTCGTGGCGCCCTGCATCTGCCGCTCGAAGTCATACGTGACAAACTTCTGCGCGATCGTCTTCTCCAGCGAGCTCTCGATCATCCGTGCCGCCTCCGTCCAGCCTAGAAAGTCGAACAGCATCACGCCCGAGAGCATCACGCTCCCTGGATTGATCATGTCTTTATCCGCATACTTGGGCGCGGTCCCGTGCGTCGCCTCAAAAACCGCATACCCGTCTCCAATGTTCGCGCCAGGAGCAATCCCCAGCCCTCCCACCTGCGCAGCCGCAGCGTCCGAGATGTAATCCCCATTCAAATTAGTAGTCGCGAGCACGGAGTAATCGCTTGGCCGAATAATAATTTGCTGAAAAATCGAATCGGCAATTCGATCATTGACCAGGATCTTCGACTTCCACTTCCCTCCGCCATGGCTCTCGCCGATCGCGGCCAGAGTCGCCTTCACTTCCGCGACAACCTCTTCGCCAAACTCCTTCGCTGCAAACTCGATGCCCGGCTCAATCAGAGCCGCATTCTCCTCAGCAGTAATGCTTGGATTCGCTTCGATGTTCCCCAGAATCCAGCTCTCACGTTCGGTCACCGTCGCATCCCGGAACTCTTCGATGGCAACCTCATACCCCCACTCGCGGAAAGCGCCCTCGGTAAACTTCTGGATGTTGCCCTTATGCACCAGCGTCACGATCTTGCGCTCATGCTTCTGCGCATACTCAAGGGCGGCACGCACCAGACGTTTGGATCCCGTAATCGATATAGGCTTCACCCCAACGCCGGAGTCCAGACGAATCTTCTTCTTGGTTCCCTTCAACATGTCGTCATTCACAAAGCTGATGAACTTGGCAGCCTCCGGCGTTCCCTCCCGGAATTCGATACCCGCATAAATATCTTCCGTATTCTCCCGGAAGATCACCACATCCAGCTTTTCCGGAGACTTCACCGGACTTGGCACGCCCGCGTAGTACTTCACCGGCCGCACGCACTGGTAAAGGTCCATCAGTTGCCGCAAAGCTACATTCAGACTGCGGATCCCGCCCCCAACCGGAGTCGTCAAAGGTCCTTTGATTGACACGCGGAAGTCGACCGTCGCCTTGACCGTATCCTCCGGCAGCCACTCCTGTGTCTTGCGATAGCTCTTCTCGCCGGCCAGCACTTCAAACCAGGCCACCTTGCGCTTGCCGCCATAGCTCTTTTCTACCGCTGCGTCGAAGACCCGCTGCGAGGCCTTCCAAATGTCCCGGCCAGTCCCGTCCCCCTCGATGTACGGAATGACAGGATGATCCGGAACCGTGAAAACGCCGTCAGCATAAGTAATTGCTTCACCATCAGCGGGAACAGATAAGCCGTTGTAGCTCGATTGCATAAGTAACTATCTCCAGAACTTTGAATCCTGTAAAACTACCATCCACAAATAACCACTGACAACCGCTCCGTCCGCTTACCGCCCGGATTCAAAAAGGGGCGCCCTGAACATGCAGGGCGCCCCATGGGTTGCAACTCTTGCCGCTCCTAGAACTGTCCCCAAAGCAGCTGGTTGTAGACGTCGTGATGAAACTGAACCTCCGGAGCCTTCACAATAGTCCCAAGCAGACGTGCACAACGGTCGGCCGACGCCTGCTTAAGGTCGGCATACCGCTCCTTCACATCCGCGCCCAACAGTTCTGTCGTCCATTCTGCGCTCCGGAAGTCCTCGAGCGCAGAGTAGATATTATCCGGAAGATATCGCTCCGCCTGCCTCAGATTTGCAATCTCAGCCTTCTTTCCGTCCAGCCCGCTCTTAAAAACCGAGTACAGCACCATGTAGGGGTTCGCATCGGGACCGACAGAGCGAACTTCGACCCGGGCAGATTTCTCATTGCCGATTGGAATCCGCACCATCGACCCACGATCCGTTGCCGAGGCCTTGATCTGATTTGGAGCCTCAAAATGGGGGTCCAGCCGGCGATACGCATTCACGCTCGCGTTCAGCAGCAGGCAAAGATCGTTGCCGTGCGTGAGAATCTTGTCCACAAACGACCAGGCCATCGGAGAGATCTTCTCCTCGCCCTGCGCATCCCAGAACAGATTCTTGCCGTCCTTGGTGATTGAGACGTTCGTATGCATGCCGCTTCCGTTCACACCCGTCACCGGTTTCGGCAGGAAGCTCGCCGTCATGCCCATCTGCGTCGCCACCTGCCGGCAAATCAGCTTGTAGAGCTGAATCTGGTCAGCCGCCATCACCACGTCGCCGTAGGTGTAGTTGATCTCAAACTGGCTGGGCGCAACCTCGGGGTGATCCTTCTCGTTTTCGAAACCCATCGCCCGCTGCACTTCTGCGGACGTGTCGATGAACTCCCGCAGCGGATCTCCCGGAAGGGAGTGATAGTACCCGCCCTTATTTACATATTCGAAGACGCCGGTCTCATGAAAGGTCCGCTCCGCATCGATCCCGTCAAACAGGAAACCTTCGATCTCGTTGGCCGCATTCAGGGTATAGCCGCTCTTCTCAAACTGCTCCTTCGCGTAGTTCTTCAGCACACCGCGCAGGTCGCCCTCATAGTGCCCGCCGTTCTTATCGATCACCTCACCAAACACCAGCACCTTGCCCGCGCCAAACACATCCGCCGGCGTCCAGTAGAACGCGCTCCAGTCCAGCCCAAGGCGCAGATCGCTCTCCTTCTGCGCCGTAAACCCGCGAATCGAAGACCCATCGAATGTCAAGTTATCGAAGCTCTTCACCAGGAACTTCTTGTCGTAGTCCAGCATGTGCAAACGACCTTCAAGGTCGGAAAAAACTACCGTCACGGCCTTAATCCGCTTTTCATCCGTAAGGTACTTGATTCGCTCCTCCTGCAGCGTCTCCATGGGCACACGCTTCTTCCGCTGATCCTTCGCCGCAAGATTCAGATCCTCAAGCTCTGCATACGAAAGCTCCAGAAAATCACGATATTCACTCGACATATAGCTCCTTTAGCAAGAGGATCAATCCCCGGAAAGATGAATGGACAAATGGTACGGGAGAGGCGGCGAGCAAGCAGCTTGGGTTGCTCCCTTCGCTAAGTTACCAGAATTTCGCGGTCGAATGACCATTGTGGCGGCCGGAATCTACGCTACTTGGGTCCATGCCAGCTTCCCGCGCAAGGCGCTGCTTAGAGCCGGTCTCTGCGCGCTGTCATCCGAAGGTTCCTCACCCGGCCGCACGGAAGCTCGGCCCGGCCGCATGCACAACAACTTAATCTCGGACGAATAGAATCGTGGTATGAAGCATCCGCACAAAAAGATCGCCTTGATCCAGATGTCTTGCGCCATATCGACAGAAGAGAACTTGCAGAAGGCCGCCGAACTATCCCGTCAGGCGGCGCGCGCGGGCGCGAATATCGTCTGCCTTCCGGAACTGTTCCGCGCACAGTATTTCTGCCAGCGAGAAGAGCACGCCCTCTTTGACACCGCTGAACCAATTCCCGGCCCGTCCACAGAGGCGTTAGCCCAGGTGGCAGAAGAAGAAAAAATCGTTCTCATCGCCTCCCTGTTCGAGCGTCGTGCTCCGGGTCTCTACCACAACACCGTTGCCGTCCTTGAGACAGACGGCTCATTGGCGGCAAAGTATCGCAAGATGCACATTCCTGACGATCCGCTTTATTACGAGAAGTTTTATTTCACTCCTGGAGATCTCGGCTTTCAGGCCCAGCACACCTCCCAGGGTCCTGTCGGAACCCTCATCTGCTGGGATCAGTGGTACCCCGAAGGTGCGCGTATAACCGCCCTGAAGGGAGCTGAGACGCTCTTCTTCCCAACCGCCATCGGCTGGCATCCGTCCGAGAAAGCCGAATACGGCGAGGCACAATACAGCGCGTGGCAAACCATCCAGCGCTCCCATGCCATCGCGAATGGCGTCTTTGTCGGCGCTGTCAACCGGGTGGGCCATGAGCACGGCGACGTTCTCCACAATGGAGTCATGATGCCGGGGCCGGCAGAGCATACCCCGGACCACGGCCTTGAGTTCTGGGGGGGCAGCTTCATCGCGGATCCCTTCGGACGGATCATCGCCCAAGCCTCTCACGACAGGGAGGAGATCCTCATCGCAGAAATTGATCGCAAGTTGCTGGAAGATACTCGGCGCAATTGGCCCTTTCTCCGGGATCGGCGCATTGATGCTTACGGCGGTCTGACGAGCCGCTTCCTGGATGAGTAAGCAAGCATCCTCTCCCGCCCGCAACGCCACCGCCAGAGCGCACAGCGCATCGGTTTTCCTAAGCCAGGCTTGGC
Organism: uncultured Granulicella sp.; assembly: GCA_964282815.2. Classification (GTDB taxonomy): domain Bacteria; phylum Acidobacteriota; class Terriglobia; order Terriglobales; family Acidobacteriaceae; genus Edaphobacter. The sequence goes on along the minus strand of CBDIOH010000003.1, from coordinate 223,799 downwards.
CTGATGAGGTTCATCAAGCACTCCGGTCGAGCCCATTTCTCCACCGGAAGTTCACGACGAGCGGATAGACTGCGCTGGCGGCCGATGGCGTAAGCTGCAATCAGCGTTCTGCGCGTTGAAGCCGCAGACGACTGCATGAGCGAAGAAAGCGTGTTCAGGAGCCGAGTTGTGAACGACTTTGCATACGGTGTAACCGCTTGAATGTCGAGGCGCAGATCCTTCCGGTTGAAGAGGCCGTGCAGAAGGGCATCCAGTCGTCTCTCATAGGGATCGTGCTGAATCTGGTGCTGGCGGGGCTAAAGTGTGGGGCGGGCTTCCTGGGGCACTCCTTTGCGCTGGTCGCGGACGGTATCGAATCGCTGTCCGATGTGGTCAGCTCTACCGTGGTTTACTTCGGGCTGAAGCTGGCGATCAAGCCGCCGGATGAGGATCATCCGTATGGGCATGGCAAGGCGGAGCCGGTTGCGGCGATTATCGTCAGCGTCGCGCTCATCCTTGCGGCGATGCTCATTGCGGTCGAGAGCATCAAACGCATCCGCGAGCCCCACCATCTTCCCCTGCCGTATACGCTTTGGGTGCTTCTGGCTGTCGTAGCGGTGAAGCTGGTGCTTTCCCGTTACGTCACCTCCGTTGGCCGCGACCTGGAGAGCAGCGCGGTGAAAAGCGATGCGTGGCACCATCTGAGCGATGCCATCACCTCTGCGTTTGCGCTGGTGGGGATTTCAGTCGCGCTGTGGACGCGCAACCCGGCGGCGGATGACTGGGCCGCGCTGTTCGCCTCGCCGATGATCATCTTCAATGCCGTTCGCCAGGTGAAGCTGCCGATGGCGGAGTTGCTGGATGCAACGCCTTCGCCAAAGGTGGAAGGCGACGTGCGCCTGATTGCGGGCAAAGTGGAGGGCGTGATCGACCTGGAAAAGTGCCGGGTGCGCAAGATGGGCTTTCGTTACTACGTGGACCTTCATGTCATTGTGGATGGTCAGATGACGGTCCGCCAAGGGCATGAGATTGCGCACCGGGTGGAAAGCGCAGTACTGGAGCAGGCGCCGCGGATCGCCAAGGTCTTGGTGCACATTGAGCCGGGCGACCAAGCTGCTTCAAAGATCGCGCGATAAATCTGTCGAAAGGCCTGAACGTGTGAGACCGGGATGCCGATAGGACCGGGACGTTCTCTTTCTGAGACGCGGGAGGCTGGTCGTGCAGAGGATCTCCGGATATACCCAGACCGCCGCCGGGGCGTTTCTGTTTCTGCTCGCATTTTCCGTGATGGTGCCGCTGACCCGGGCGACGCTGTGGGCGGGCACGCCGATTGCTTCCAGCTTCGTCCTGGCGTACGTGGTGGGTGGGGCGGGTATCTGGTTTGCCATCAGTATTAGCTTTCGCGGGCTGGTTCACACACGGCCCACGGCACAGGCGCTGCTGGCAACCGATCCCCGGCCGCCCGTGCTCATCCTGCGTCCGGCAGCGGACGGCGGTGGGATGGTCTCGGCGCGTGTCATCGATCCGGTCACCCAACCGGCTGAGACGGCTGTTCATACGTTCCTGAACGGCATCGGGCCGGTCATTGCTCCGACCCGCCCGGGTGAGCCGCCGCATGCACCCGCAGCCGCGGCTCTGCGAGTCAAAGCCGCCGACTGGCGCTCACAGATGGCGCACTGGATGGGAAAGGCGCGTTTTACGATCCTGCTGAGCGACGAGGAAGAGCCGGTCGCCTCGTGGGAGCTGTGCCACCTGCTGGATCATGTCTCTCCCACGCACTTTCTACTTTACTTCCCGCTTAGATCCGGTGATCCTGCACCGCGCGAGGCCCATTACGCCGCATATCGCGAGGCGCTGGCGCCCATGTTTCCCAAAGGTCTGCCGTATTATCTTGGCGACAGCATCTTCGTCCGCTTCGACGCCGACTGGCGGCCCCAGCCTACAAGGCTGGTAGAGCTGGATCGCTGGGTTGATCCGAGCTATAAGCCGCTTCCGCTTTGGAAGACTCCAGAGCGCACGCGCACCATGCTCCTCGCCTCCTTGCTGATGGGCGTTGCGGCGGAGCTGGCCTTCGGCTTCCTCAGCACCAATGGCTAGACCTCCAGAGCTCTACTGGCGTACGGATTTGAAGCCGTGAGCCTCCAGCTGGTGCTGAAGGCTATCCGGACCCGCCAAGTGGGCCGCGCCGACCGCGACGAAGGCTACTCCGGGCTTGTCGCTCTTCAGCAGCGTGGACAACTGATCCGCCCAGCGCTGATTGCGTTCCACGACAAGTTTCTTGTAAAGCTCCGGGTCGCGAGAGCGGAAGGCGCCGTTTTCCATGTCGGCAATCGCCTCCACGTTTCCCGCAGTCCAGTCCTCCATCATCCGCCTGGTCTGTTCGGGCGCTTTTGGCAGTTCCAGAAGCTCCTGGTGCAGGAGCTCGACCTGCTGGGCCTGGGAAAAGTCTGCCAGCATGTGTAGCTGCTGATTGACTGTTTCAAAGCCGACCACAGGCTTAGCCCCTTCTTTTGCGTCACTGGTCAAGGCGACATCCACTCCACTTTGCGGGCTGTAACCGGCCTTGATCATAGGTAGCACCTGCAGGGTCATGTAGACCATCCAGGGCTGCATGGGCTCGAACATCGCTTCATCCATGCCCATGCCCTTGACCGCTTCGCTCAGAAGGCCTTCGTCCTCTTTGCTGAGCTTGGTGGAAAGCGGATGCTCCTGGTCCATGCCGAGCTGAAGCACCATGGGCTGCATGGAGGCCATGTCATCGAGCTTGGCGATCTCCAGATAAAGCGTGTTGCTTTGCCTGAAGGCGTCCATCACCTTCGCGGTCTGCCACTTCACCTCCGGTTTCATGACGTGGACCGTACCGAAGAGGTAAACCGTCTCGTGCGAGCCCTGCACCTTCCAAAGCGCCGGCGTGGCTTCTGTTTCGGCGGCTGTTTGCGATCTTCCCGTAGTGACTCCAGCCAGGAGAATCAGGCCGAGGCTAAGCCTTTGCAGAGGTCGCTTCATCCGCATAGAACTCCTTGATCTCGTTCTCATACTTCTTCTCGATGATGCGTCGCTTGAGTTTGTGGCTGGGCGTCATCTCGCCGGTCTCGACGGTCCATGCATCCGGAACGACCTTGATGCGCTTCATGGTCTCATAGGGCGGGAGCTGCTTGTTGACCTCATCGACGATTCGTTGGTACTCGGCGAGTACCTTCTGATCCTTCACCAGTGCGGCGTGGTCGCCGGCTGGGACGCCGTTCGACTTTGCCCAGCCTTCAAGCGCCGGGAAGTTGGGCGAGAGCAGCACGCAGGCGAACTTGTGCTTGTCTCCAACCATCGCGGCCTGCTCCACCAGCGTATTTGCCTTGAGCTTGTTTTCAACAGGTTGTGGAGCGATGAGCTTGCCGCCGCTGGTCTTCAACAGCTCTTTCTTGCGATCGGTGATGAAGAGGAAGCCTTCGTCCAAGTGGCCGATATCGCCGGTCTTGAAGAAGCCGTCCTGCGTGAAGGCCTCCTGGGTCTCCTTGTCCTTGTTCAAGTAGCCGCTGAAGACTGACGGGCCCGTAACCTCGAGCTCGCCGTCCGGTGCGAAGCGGACCTGCAGGTTCTCGAGCGGCTGACCGATCGATCCCGCCTTGTAGCTCTTGGGCGTGTTGAGCCCGATCACCGGCGAGGTCTCGGTGAGGCCGTAGCCTTCATACACGCGGATGCCCACGTCGGCATACCAGTTCAAGGTTTCCATGCCCAGTGGCGCACCGCCTGAGACCCAGGTGTGAACGCATCCGCCAAAGGCTTCGCGGATCTTTGAAAAGACCAGCTTTTGCGCGAGCGACCAGCCAAGACCGCCGGGCGTTCCGCCGTCCAGCGTCTCCGTGCGATGCCCTGCGCCGGTCTTCAGCGCCCACCTCATCATGCCGTTCTTGATGGGAGATTGGGCGCTCTTGCCTTCGACGGCCTGACGGATCTTTTCGTACACACGAGGTACTCCAATGAAGATGGTGGGCTTGACCGCCTTCATCGCGGCGGCGATGTCATTGAACTTGGGGCAGTACGCCAGGCGCGCGCCATGGCACATCATCACATAGTCGACATGGCGCGCGGTCACGTGCGAGAGCGGCAGAAAGGAGATCAGCGAATCTGTCTCGTTGAAGCCAAAATCAACGGTAGAAAGGTTGAGGTTGCTGGCCAGGTTGCCGTGAGTCAGCTTCACGCCCTTGGGTTGGCCGGTGGTGCCGGAGGTGTAGATGATGGTCGCCAGATCGTCCGGCATGACCTCTCGGGCGGCCCTGTCGAAGGCTTCATCCCGCGTTTGCAGACCCGTCGCGCCCTCCATTAGCTTTGAAAAGCTCTCCGCGTTGTCAAAGGTCCCGTCATCCATGACGATCACGCGCTCGAGTGCAGGCAGTTCGCCTGCCTTGGTGACCTTCTCATACTGCTCGCGTGTCGAGAAGACCGCGACCTTCGCCCCGGAATCGCGTAACGAGTAACCGAGTTCTTCCGGTGTCAGGGTGCCGTAAAGCGGCACGTCCACCGCCCCGATGGCAAATGCGGCAAAGTCGGTCACCGCCCACTCCCAGCGGTTTTCACTCAGCAGCATGATGCGATCCCCTTTGCCCACACCCCAGCCGCGCAGGATGCCTGCAAGGGCACGGACGCGCCCGTAGAGTTGGGCTGAGGTGATCGGTTTCCAGCTTCCGTCGGCGGCCTGCCAGAGCATCGCCTGCTTGTCACCCCGGCCCGTTGCCTTGAACATCACGTCATTCAGCGTTTTTAGATCGAACATCGTCAGAACTCCCGGCAGAGATTGTATCGGCCGCCGCTCCCATACAATCACAGACGCAGCCAGAGGTACAGGAGCGAGCCGCTGCCTGTAACTCTTCTGATGCGATTCGAGGCTATACCTGAGGTTTCGGGGTTAGCCGGACGAAGCCCTTTGCGGACTGGTCCCAGCCGGCTAACATCGCCTGCGCCAGCCCGCTTGCGGCAACGTCCGCGTGCTCTGCGATCGCTCCGCGCAGCGCTGCCTGGCTCTCTGGATCGCAGAGGACGTAACGTTCGGCGTCCACGAATTCCGGGTGGAAGCGCTGCTCGCGGACGAAGCTTCCGTCCTCGTCATAGACCCAGGCAAGCCCCCCGGTCATGCCCGCAGCAAAGTTGATGCCGGCGCGGCCGAGCACGACGACCTGGCCGCCGGTCATGTACTCGCACCCATGGTCGCCAACGCCTTCGATGACCGCGCGAACGCCCGAATTGCGGACGGCGAAGCGCTCTCCGCCACGACCGGCGGCGAAGAGCCGGCCGGCGGTCGCGCCATAAAGCGCGACATTGCCCAGAATGACGTGCTGGCCGGAGTTGCGCGCCGCATTGCCGCGCGCCCGGATGACGATCTCGCCGCCCGAGAGCCCCTTGCCGACGAAGTCATTCGCCTGCCCGCTGAGTTCCAGCTTCATGCCCGCCACCAGGAACGCGCCAAACGACTGACCTGCCGTGCCTGTCAGCTTCACGTCGACCTGCACCGGCACTTCAGCCTGAGCACGCAGGACCGCGATCTCTCCAGCAAGACGTGCACCCACGGCACGGTCGCAGTTGGCGATCTCTCCCGTAAACTGCCATGGCCGGCCTTCTGCAATCGCCGCAAGTGCCGGCACGACCCAGCCTTCATCGAGCGGCGCACAGTCCACCGGCTGCGTGTTGCGAAGACCGGTCCAGCTGCGTGTTCCATTGGGCGAGGCCGCCAGGAGCGGCTTTAGATCCAGCTCGCCATCCCTCCGCACCTGTTCGAGCAGGTCCGTGCGGCCAATCGCCTCTTCGATCGAGCGTAGCCCATAGTGCGCAAGCAGCCGGCGCAGGTCGTCGGCCAGCTCCGTAAAGAAGCGCACGATATGCTCCGGCTTGCCGCGGAACTTCGCCCGCAGCTCCGGCCTCTGCGTCGCGATTCCGGTTGGGCAGGTGTTCAAATGGCACTGCCGGGCCATGTCGCAGCCGATTGCCACCAGCACCGAGGTGCCGAAGGCATATTCATCCGCGCCCAGGAGCGCCGCGATCAGGACGTCGTGCGCCGTAGCCAGGCCGCCGTCGGTGCGCAGGCGCACGCGACCCCTCATACCGTTCGCCATCAGCACCTGCTGCGCCTCGGCCAGGCCGAGCTCCCAGGGATTTCCCGCATACTTGATGCTCGAAAGCGCCGCGGCACCTGTGCCGCCGGTGTGGCCCGCAATCACGATGAAGTCCGCGTAAGCCTTGGCTACGCCCGCAGCAACCGTGCCGACGCCGCGGCTCGAAACCAGCTTAACCCCCACGGCAGCGCGAGGATTGATCCGCTTCAAATCGTAGATGAGCTGGGCAAGGTCTTCAATCGAGTAGATGTCATGATGCGGCGGAGGCGAAATCAGGCTCACCCCTGGCTGCGCATGCCGCAGCCGCGCGATCAGCCCGCTGACCTTATGGCCGGGAAGCTGTCCGCCTTCGCCCGGCTTTGCGCCTTGCGCGACCTTGATCTCCAGCTCATCTGCGTGCGAAAGATACTCCGCTGTGACGCCGAAGCGTCCGCTGGCCACCTGCTTGATCTTGTTGTTCTTGAGCAGCGGGGCTTCCGCCGCGGCGATGGAAACCAGCTCCGCGACCGCGACGCCGCCCTGCGTTTCCACCATGCCGGAGGACGCGACCATCACTGGCGCGGCGACCTTATAGACCTCCGGGTCTTCGCCTCCCTCACCGGTGTTCGAGCGGCCGCCCAGCATGTTCATGGCGATGGTGATGCACTGGTGCGCCTCCGGACTCAAGGAGCCGAGGCTCATCGCGCTTGAGACGAACCGCTGACAAAGGCCGGCGGCAGACTCGACCTCATCAAGCGGCGCCTCGGCGCCCGCGGGCTTGATCGCCAGCAGATCGCGCAGCACGGCGGGCTCACGGGCGAGCAGGTCCTGGGTGTAGATCTGGAACGCCGCTGCCGGATCGGCCGGCACGAGCTGTGCCTTGGTGCTGCCCATCGCGGTCTGCAGTGCCTTGACGGTGGCGGGCTGCCAGGCATGCGGCTCAGAGGTGTCGGACTTGCGAAAGCGGACCCAGCCGTAGTCGGGCAGCTCAGTTGCCGTCGGCGCGACATCCATCCAGGTCAGGCGCAGATGCTGCTCTAACTCCGCGAAGCCGATGCCGGAGAGCGGTGCGGGCGTGCCCACGAAGCATCGGTCGACAACGCTGGCATGGAGGCCGAGAATGTCGAACAGGTGCGCGTCACGGTAGCTGTCGACGACCGAAATACCCATCTTCGACATGACCTTGGCGAGCCCCGCGTCGAAGCTTTTCAGCATCTTCTTCTCTGCGAGCAGCGGCTCGGCTTCGAACGAGGCACGTCCTGTTTCGAGCGCGAGCCAAGGGCAAACCGCGCCCGCGCCATAGCCGATCAGGATCGCGGCGTGATGAATGTCGCGGCAGTCCCCTGCCTCGACCGCAAGCCCCACCTGGGTACGCAGCCCTGCCTGCACCAGCGCCCTGATGCACCGCGCCGGTCGCCATCGCCATGGGCAACGGAAGGCAGGCATGGCCGGTGCTCAGCGGGGTGGCCTTGCGGTCAGTCATGAGCAGAATTCCTACTCCGGCCTTTACCAGCTCAATCGCCAACTGGCAGGTGTAGTCCAGCGCTTCAACCAGCGTCTGCTCCAGAGCGAAGACGCAGTTCAGCTCGGCTACACGCAGCTTATCGGCGTATGGGTAATCGCCGTGGCGCAGTGCAGCTACTTGGTCAAGCGAGAGGAAGGGCGAGCTCAGCGAAATGCCTGGCAGAGGCGCATTCTTGTCCAGCATGTGGGACCACGGCCCAAGCCGCGTGTGCAGGCTCACGACAACTGCCTCTCGCAGCGGGTCGATCGCCGGGTTCGTGACCTGGGCAAAGCGCTGCCGGAAGAAGCCGTAGAGCGGTCTGGGCCCGTGAGCCAGGAAGGCCAGCGGCGTGTCGTCACCCATGGACCAGACCGCGTCCTTGCCTTCCGCGGCCATGGGGGCGAGGATCATCTTGACATCCTCGCGCGTATAGCCGAAGCCTCGATGCATCGCCTTGAGCTCTTCGACCGGCATCGTCCCGGTGACCGCAGCGGGCGTAAACGCCACCGTGTCCAGCTTCGCCGTGTAGGTTGCGCCTTCGTCGAAGACCTTCAAAAGCTCGTCGTTTTCATACAGCCGTCCGTCGATGAGGTCGACAACCAGCATCTGTCCCGGCCCCAGACGGCCGCTGTGCATGACCTTTTCCGGATCCAGATCGACCAGTCCAGCCTCCGATCCTGCGACGACCAGACCGTCTTCCGTCACTGCGAAACGGCAGGGCCGCAGGCCGTTGCGGTCGAGCGCTGCACCCACCACCTTGCCGTCTGAAAACGCAATTGCCGCCGGGCCGTCCCACGGCTCGACGCAGTCCGCGTGGTAGCTGAGAAAGGTTGACATCCAGCGCGGATCGACTGCGGGCGGCATCAGGATTCGCACGGCTTCGGAGATCGTTCGGCCGTTCTTGGCGACTAACTCCACGGCCTCATCCAGACTGGTCGAGTCCGTGCCGCCTTTGGTCAGGATCGGCTTGCACTCATCCGGCAGCGTCGCGTCGCGAGCCGCCATGCGCGCACGGTTTCCCCAGACCGTGTTGATCTCGCCGTTGTGCGCCAGCATGCGGGCCGGCTGCGCGCGATGCCACGTGGGCGTCGTGTTGGTCGCATAACGTTGATGAAAGACCGTGAAGGGCGTGACGTACGACGGCTTCTTCAGGTCCGGATAAAACTCCGGCAGCAGCTTGCCGGAGCACATGGCCTTGTAGACCATCGTCTGCGCGGAGAGTGAACAGATGTAGCCACTGACCTCGCCGGCCTCATGCTTGCGCTCAAATTGCTTCCGCGCAAGGTACAGCCGGCGCTCAAGGGTCGCCTCATCGTTCGCCGCGTCGGTCAGCAGGACCTGCCGGATACCGGGCATCGCCTCCAGCGCGATCCTGCCCAGGACACTGGTCTCCACGGGCACGTTCCGCCAGCCAATTACCCGCACGCCATGGTCGCCAAGGCAGCTTTCAAGTACGCCTTCCACGCGGGGCGCGTCCGCCGGCAGATCTCCTGGGATAAAGACCACGCCGACCGCGAGTTCTTCGTCCACGCTCAACGCGAAGCCGGTCTCTTCCAGAAGCAGAGCCCGCGGGATTACCGTCATCAGCCCCACCCCGTCGCTGCTTTTGCCATCCGCGGCGGTCGCGCCACGGTGGGCCAGACGAGCCAACGCCGTCAGCGCATGCTCGAGAATGTCGTGCGCGTACACGCCGGTGGTCGTGGCTACAAAACCTACACCGCAGGAGTCATGATCAAACGATGGGTCGATGAGGGTGTCAGCCGGGGACTGCTGGCTCTGAGACAACCTTTGCGAAGACAGGGGAAGGGTCGGGTTTCCAGCCTCGCCGCGCCGGCGAGTTGCGTCTTGAGTCAGGTGTCCCATAGCTCACTATATACACAGCAGGAGTCCAACCAGAAGAAGTCAATGGAACGTTGGGGGGAGACTTTTGATCGGGCTTGACAGGTTACTTATGTATCTTTATACATAGACATGTAACTTTATGCATATGTCCCGCGTAAAGCCTTCTGGAGTGCCATGAAGCAGCAGCGCCATTCCGTGATTCGTGAGCTCCTTGATCACGCGCCCGTCGCCAACCAGGACGTGCTGCGCCGGCATCTCGCGCAACGAGGGCATCACGTGACCCAGGCCACGCTCTCGCGCGACATTCACGAGCTCCGGCTGCTGAAAGGACCGAAGGGATACTCCTCTGCGTCGGCCTTTCCCTCGGAGGACGATCAAGGCATCCGCGATCTCCTGCGAGGCTTCGGGCTTGAGGCGCGGCAGGCGCTGAACCAGCTTGTGCTCATCACCACGACCGGCGGAGCGCAGCCGATTGCGGCAGGCATCGACTATGAGGACTGGCCTGAGGTCGTCGGCACGATTGCCGGCGATGACACTGTGTTAATCATCTGCCCTGATGCTCAAAAGGCGGAGACACTAAAGAAAAGAATCGAGGTCTATCTTGGCTGAACACACGCCAGCGCCTGTAAAAACTGCCGTTGCCGGAGTCGGCGGCTACTCCGGCGGAGAGCTTGCGCGGTTGCTGCTTGCGCATCCTCGGCTACAGGAGACGCCGCCGCTGTTTCTTGGCCGCGCTGCCGACGAGTCCAACGGCGAGTTCGTGCCGCTTGAGAGCCTGCACCCACAGCTTGCACTCGGGCGCGGGCGCACCTTGCCTCCGGTAGAAGCGTTTTCCTGGGAGCTTGTGGCTGAGCGCAGGATCGATCTCGTCTTTCTCGCGCTTCCGCATGAGGCCTCGCGCGAGTGGACCCCCGGATGGCTCGCGCATGGCGTGAAGGTTGTGGACCTGAGCGGCGCATGGCGCTTGAACGATGCGGCCAACCGCGCCGTGTACAAGTTTGAGGACGCGGACCCCGCGCTTGCCGCAAAGCTTCAAGCCGAAGCCGTCTTTGGTGCGCCCGAGTTGCACACCGCGGAGATTGCCAAGGCACGGCTGATCGCGAATCCGGGATGCTATTCGACCTCCGTCATTCTCCCGCTTGCCCCTTTACTCAAAGCCTGCATTGTTGACGTCGACCACGGCATCATCGCGGATTCGAAGTCCGGCGTCAGCGGCGCAGGCAAGAAGCCGACCGCCAAGACCCATTTCATGTCCGCTGCGGACAATCTCTCCGCGTACAACGTCTTCGGACATCGCCACACCGGCGAGCTGCTGGAGCAGCTGCAGCTTACCTCAGACCAGATACAGTTCACGCCTCACCTGCTGCCCATTCCGCGCGGCATTCTCTCCACCATCTACGTCCGGCTTGCCCGTAAAATGGGACCAGATGAGATCGCCCAGATCCTCAACGACTTCTATGCGGCCAGCCCGATGGTGCGGGTTCGCTCAACCCTTCCCCAGATCCAGGACGTCGTGCACACCAGCTACTGCGATATCGGCTTCCAGCTAGCGCCGGACGGCAAGCGTCTTCTCCTGGTCAGCTGTCTCGATAACCTGCTCAAAGGCGCCTCCGGACAGGCGATTCAAAACATGAACCTGATGTGCGGTTACGAAGAATGGGAGGGCCTGCTGTGAAGTTCGTCGTCAAACTCGGGGGCGCAGCCCTTGAAGATACCCAGCTCACGCAGCTTGTTGGTAAAGCCATTCACGAGCTTGTTCAGGATGGCCACCAGGTCGCCGTGGTCCACGGCGGCGGCGTGCAGCTCACCAAGACTCTGGCGCAGATGGGCAAGGTCTCGGAGTTCGTCTCTGGCCTTCGCGTCACCGACGCTGAGACCCGCGATGCCGCGCTGATGGTGCTTGCAGGCCGCGTCAACAAAGGACTTGTCGCCGCGCTCGGCCAGCAGGGCCAGTCGGCCGTTGGCCTCTCCGGCGGCGACGGCCACGTCTTCCGTGCGCGCAAGAAAAAGACCAACCCGGACCTTGGCTTCGTCGGCGAGATCGCCCACACCGACCCCAAGTGGCTCGAGGCCATCTGGAAGATGGGCGCGGTGCCTGTCATCAGCTCCATCGCACTGGGCTTTGACGGCGAGTACTACAACATCAACGCCGATGAGATGGCCTCCGCCTGCGCCGTCGCCGTCAAAGCCGACGCGCTTGTCTTCCTTACCGACGTTCCCGGCGTCAAAGGGGCGGACGGCCAGATCATGCGTTGGCTCACGCTTGCGCAGATTCCCGCGATGGAGCAGTCCGCCGTCGTCTCCGGCGGCATGCTGCCCAAGCTCAACGCCTGCAAAACCGCTCTGACCCACGGGGTCAAACGGGTACGTATCCTTCCGGCCGGGGCTGCCGCCTCGCTGCCGGATCTCATCAGCTCCCGCATCAATGAAGGCACGGAGGTCATGGTCGCATGAGGCTCGAATCCCTGCAGGCAGCCGAACAGAAGCTGCTGCTCAACACCTATGAACGGAACCCCATCCTCTTCGTCAGCGGGCATGACGTCCACATGACCGATGAAAACGGCGTCGACTATCTCGATCTCATCAGCGGCATCGGCTGCTCGGCTCTCGGCTATGGCCATCCTGTGTTGGAGGCCACGATCGCCGAGCAGTCGAAGAAGCTCCTCCACACCTCCAACCTCTTCTACACCGAACACACGGCCGATCTCGCCCTGCGCCTCACCGAGATCAGCGGCCTGGACCGCGTCTTTTTCTGCAACTCCGGCACCGAGGCCTGGGAGGCCGCGCTCAAGCTCGCCCGCGCCCACGCCGAAAAGCTCCGCGCTGAAGGTCGAACCATAGGCACCCGCTTCCTGGCGCTCGACCACAGCTTCCACGGCCGTACCATGGGGTCGGTCGCGACCACCCAGAAGCTCGCCTACCGCGGCCCCTTCGCGCCCGTCATGCCCGGCGTCGAGTTCGTCGCCTTCAACGACGTCCAAGACCTCCGCGCCAAGTTCTCCGCTGGCTCGGGGACGGACATCTGCGGCATCTGCATCGAGGCAATCCAGGGCGAAGGAGGCATTCACTCCGTCTCGCAGGAGTTCTTCGCCGCAGCCCGGGAGCTTTGCGACTCCACCGGAGCCCTGCTCATCGCGGACGAAATCCAGTGCGGCTTCGGACGCACCGGCAAGTGGTTCGGCTACCAGCACTACGGCATCCTGCCCGATGTCACCACCCTTGCCAAGCCGCTTGCCGGCGGTCTGCCCGTCGGGGCCATGCTCTGTACAGAGCGCGCTGCGCAAGCCATCACTCCCGGCATGCACGGGACTACCTTCGGCGGTGGCCCATTGGTCACGGCAGTTGCAGCAGCGACGATCGACGAGATAAAGCGCGCGAATCTGCTCCAACATGTAACTGAAGTCGGCGCCTATTTTCAGCAGCAGTTAAATACCCTCGCCACCAGGCACGAAGTAATCAAAGAAGTTCGCGGCAAAGGCCTGATGATCGGCTGCGAGCTCACCTCCGCCGAGCTCGCCAAGCAGATCGCTGCCACGTTGCTCACCGAGCGTCACATCATCATCAATCGCACCAGTGAAACCGTGCTTCGCTTCCTGGCGCCGTACATCCTTGAACGCACCCACGTTGACATCCTGATCGCCGCGCTCGACGAACTCCTCACCCAGCTCACCGTCCCAGCAACCCAGCCGCAGCACGCAGGAGAACACGCCCATGGCTAGCAGACCCACGCTTCACTCGAACCCGCTTAACGGCTCAGCAAAACCTGAGCCGCTCGGTTCGCTCGGCATTCAGTCCGACACTGCCTTCAACGAGGCCAACAAGCGCCTCAACGGCCGCGATCTCTGCTCCATCGCAGACCTGACCGTCGGCGAGATGGCCGCCATCATGGAGCTCGGCCACACCGTCAAGGAGCACCCGGAAGACTTCCGCCACGCGCTCGACGCCAAGCAGCTCGTCATGTTCTTTGAGAAGGCCAGCCTCCGCACACGCCTTACCTTTGAGGCCGCCATCAACACCCTCGGCGGCAACGCCCTGTTCGTCGACCAGACGCAATCCCCTCTCGGCGAGCGCGAATCGCTCCCCGACATGGCCCACAACATCGAGCGCTGGATGAACATCATCGTCCTCCGCACCTATGCGCACGAGACCATCACCGAGTTCGCCGCATGCTCCAGGGTCCCCGTTATCAACGCCCTCTCGGACCTCGAGCATCCCTGCCAGGCCATCGCCGACTTCCTCACCATTGAAGAGCGCTTCGGCTCCGCCCAAGGCCTCCACTTCGCCTACGTCGGCGACGGCAACAACGTCTGCCACTCCCTCATGCTCGCCGCCGCGCAGCTTGGAACGCACTGCTACATCGCCACGCCGAAGGCCTTCGTCCCCAAGCTTGAGATCATCCACAAGGCCATCGAAATTTCCGAGCAGACCGGCGGCACCATCACCCTGCTCAACGACCCCATCAAGGCTGTAACCGGCGCGGATGCCGTCTACACCGACGTCTGCACCTCCATGGGCTTTGAGCATGAAGCCGCCCGCCGTGCCCCCATCTTCAAGCCCTACCAGGTCAATGAAGAGCTCATGAGCCACGCCCAGCCCGACGCTGTCTTCATGCACTGCCTACCCGCACACCGCAACGCAGAGGTCACCGACGCAGTCCTCGACGGCCCGCAATCCGTCGTCTTCGACCAGGCCGAAAACCGACTCCACGCCCAGAAGGCTTTGCTCCTCATGCTCCTCGGCGGAGGCAAGCGCCTGCAAAGCAGCCGCGAACGCCACAGCCAGAACCGCAGACGATAGCCTTCTCGCAGCTTCCCTTTGTTGTCATTCCCGAAGGGAATCTGCGGTTGCTTTTGCTCGTGCCGTTGCGTTTGGGGTTAGCGTGGGGCTTTAGCCCCACGAACAGGCACAGAAACAAGGGGCCTTAGCCCCGGAGCCTCCACCGCTCACCTAGAGGATCAAAATGTCCGTCATCCTGGAATCCCTCCCCATCGCCCAAAAAGTCGGCATAGCCTTCTCCGGCGGCCTCGACACCTCCGCCGCCCTCCACTGGATGAAGCAAAAGGGTGCCATCCCCTACGCCTACACCGCGAACCTCGGCCAACCGGACGAAACCGACTACGACGAGATCCCCCGTAAGGCCGTCGAGTACGGGGCCGAGCAGGCCCGCCTCATCGACTGCCGCCTGCCGCTCGTTCGCGAAGGCATCGCCGCCCTCCAGTCTGGAGCCTTCCACATTACCACCGCCGGCGTCACCTACTTCAACACCACTCCCATCGGCCGCGCCGTCACCGGCACCATGCTCGTCACCGCGATGAAGGAAGACGACGTCAATATCTGGGGTGACGGCAGCACCTTCAAGGGCAACGATATCGAACGCTTCTACCGTTACGGCCTCCTCGTCAACCCCAACCTCAAGGTCTACAAGCCCTGGCTCGACCCCACCTTCATCGACGAGCTTGGCGGCCGCGCCGAGATGTCCGCCTTCCTGCAAAAATCCGGCTTCGGTTACAAGATGTCCGCCGAAAAGGCCTACTCCACCGACTCCAACATCCTCGGTGCCACCCATGAAGCCAAGGACCTCGAACTCCTCTCGACCAGCATGAAAATCGTTGCCCCCATCATGGGCTCCGCCTTCTGGAAGGATGAAGTCGTCATCAAGCCGGAAGAGATCACCGTCCGCTTTGAAGAAGGCTTCCCGGTCGCCCTCAACGGTCAGGACTACCCAGACCCTGTCGCCCTGTTGCTCGAAGCCAACCAGATCGGAGGTCGCCACGGCCTCGGCATGAGCGACCAGATCGAAAACCGCATCATCGAAGCAAAATCCCGCGGCATCTATGAAGCCCCCGGCCTGGCCCTCCTCTTCATCGCCTACGAGCGCCTCATCACCGGCATCCACAACGAAGACACTATCGAGCAGTATCGGGACAACGGCCGCAAGCTAGGCCGCCTCCTCTACCAGGGCCGCTGGTTCGACCCCCAAGCCATCATGCTCCGCGAAGCCGCCCAGCGCTGGGTCGCCAAGCCTGTCACCGGATCGGTCACCGTAGAGCTCCGCCGCGGCAACGACTACACCATCCTCGCCACCGAGAGCCCCAACCTCACCTTCTCCCCCGAGCGCCTCAGCATGGAGAAAACCGAATCCACCTTCAGCCCCCGCGACCGCATCGGCCAGCTCACCATGCGCAACCTGGACATCACCGACACCCGCGCCAAGCTCCTCACCTACGCCCAAACCGGCCTGTTAACCCTGAGTAAAGGAAGCGAAATGCCCCACCTCACCAGCGGGACTGATAAGGACTAACCTCAGGTTGACGGCTCGCAAAGCCGATCTGATATCGTACATGTAACGGAGGCAAGAATCCGATGACCAATCTGCAACTCCTTCTCTCGATCGGAATTCCCAGCCTGCTCATCGCCTTATCTATCTTTCAGAACAACATCAGGTTCTCGGCTCTCGAAAAGCGAATGGACAGCATGGATAAGCGAGCCGATAGCACGGACGGACGATTCAATAGGCTTGAGAACGAACTCCGAGACTTCAGATCGGAACACCACCGCGACCTGATGGCCCTTCACGCAGACCTGAAGGAGTTCTACGGAATGACGACCAAGCTCGAAGGCCGCATCGACGAAATTTCCAAGCGGTAGCCCCCACTCGCTATCTCCATCCTTAAGCTTGATGTATACCCAAACAAATTGTGCCTTCGCTTTGGCCTTTGCGTCATATGCGCTCTCTGCACGTTCACAAAACATCGTGCGGCCTGAAAACCAGCCTATTTCTCTCGCCGGAACCATTCGGCTTGTCCATGACTACGGACCTCCAGGATATGGTGAAACGCCAAGGCGTGACGCCAAGGTGACTTACTGGGCAATTGAAACGGTTCACGCTGTGGAAGCAAATCCGAACACAGGCGACTTCGATTGCACAGCAACGACACGATTGAAGCTCTTCTTCCCGGGTCTTGCTCTTCGATCGCTGATCTCGCTTCCCGCAGCCGCTTGGAGAAATCAACACGTTGTCATCGAAGGAAAAATCCACTGCGCCGACACGGTAGGCGAGATGACAACCATTTACATGGACGTGGATCGCATCACTCCGCCCCACAAACATTGAAAACGCGAGACGCTATGACTCAACCCACCAAAATGTGGTCCGGCCGCTTCCGCGAGCCCCTCAACGCCGCCTTCGAATCCTGGCAGCGCTCCTTCCCCTTCGACTTCCGCCTCTACAAACTCGAAGTTCAGGCAAGCATTGCCCACGCCCAGACCATCGCCGCCGCCGGCATCCTCACCCCTGAAGAGTTGACGAAGATGATCGCCGGCCTCTTAGAAGTGGCCGCCCTTGAATTAAACGAACTTCCCGAAGAACCCGAAGACGTCCACCACTTCGTCGAGCTCGCCCTCACCCAAGAGATCGGTCCGTTAGCCCTCAAGCTCCACACCGGACGCAGCCGCAACGAGCAGATCGCCACCGACATGCGCCTCTTCGTCCGTGACGCCATCGACCAGATCCTCGAAGGCCTGCGCAACTGGTCGCTCGCCCTCGTCACCCTGGCCGAAACCTCCGGCGAACAGGTCATGCCCAGCTACACCCACCTCCAGCGTGCCGAACCGGTCCTCCTCGCCCATTGGCTTTTAGCCTACGTCGAAATGTTAGCCCGCGACATGAGCCGCTTTACCGATGCCAGAGCCCGCATGAACCTCTGCCCCCTCGGCTCCGGAGCCATCGCCGGGGCAACCCTCGCCCTCGACCGGACGATCGCGGCCAAAGCCCTTGGCTTCACCGCCCCAACCCCCAATTCCATGGACGCCACCTCCGACCGCGACTTCATGCTGGACTTTACCCAGGCCTGTAGCACCCTCGGCCTCCACATCAGCCGCTTCGCCGAAGAACTCACCCTTCACGCCACCGCCGAGTTCGGCTTCCTCGATCTGCCCGAAGCCTTTTCCACCGGCTCAAGCGCCATGCCCCAGAAGAAAAATCCGGACCTCACAGAGCTCATCCGCGGCAAATCCGGGCGTCTTCATGGGGCAACAGCCACCCTGTCCATGATCATCAAGGGCCTCCCATTGGCCTACAACAAGGACCTCCAGGAAGGCCAGGAACCCGTCTTCGACGCGGCAGACACCGTCACCGGCATGCTCGCGCTCCTACCCACCTTCACCGCCTCGCTCAAGTTTCGCTCCGCCCGTCTGACTGAGGCCGCCGAGTCGGGCTACCTCAACGCCATGGCCGCCGCCACCTATCTCTCAAACAAGGGCGTACCGTTCCGCAAGGCGCATGAGATCGTCGGCAACGCCGTCCGCCTCGGCATCGAATCCGGCCGCGAGCTCAATGCCCTCACTCTCGAACAGCTGCAAACCCTCAGCCCGGAGTTCGCGGAAGACTTTTTCCCAGCGATAACGGTTGAGGCGACGTTAGACTGCCACGATGTCATCGGAGGTACGGCCCGCTCTCGGATCGCCGAAGCTCTCGCCCAAAAACGCGTAGAATTGACACCTGCGACGAGAAAATAAGTGCGTTGCATGAAGAGAGTAAGTCGCTTGTTATGAATACTTTGCAGCCAAAGAAGGCCAAAACAGAGACTTTAGCTCGTCCTCACGCACCAAGTCCGGACCTAAGTTCAATCTTTTGAAGACTTTGCAACATTTTGGTATCCCCCAGGGGGTACCCGACGAAGGAGGAAATGCTCACAATCCTGCCCAGCCCGGACGCGCAGATCGCCCCCATCAGCGACTCTACCTCCACCACCTCCTCGCGCCCGCGCGTCGGCGGTGCCACGGTCCGCAACGCCAAACTCCAGGACGCGCAGAACATCTTCGACCTGGTCAATTCTCTTTCGGGAGATGGAACCCTCCTCCGCCGCAACTACGCCGAAATCTGTGAAAACGTGCGCGACTTCCACGTCGCCGAATCGCCTGGCATGGATGGAAGGCCGGGCGTCTTCCTGGGCTGCGGAGCCCTGCACCTTTACGGCCCGCACCTCGCAGAAGTCCGCTCCATCGTGGTAAAGCCGGAGGCCAAAGGCCAGGGCGCGGGAGGCAAACTCCTAAAGGCCCTCCTCGAAGAAGCAGAGTACCAGGGGGTGGTCAGCGTCTGCCTCTTCACCCGCATCCCGGACTTCTTCTTCCACTTCGGATTCCGCATCTCCGACCGGACCGCCCTGCCAGACAAGATTTACAAGGACTGCCAGACTTGCCCGCGGCTCTACGCCTGCGATGAGGTCGCGATGGTTCGCGGCCCGCTGCCCCGAATCGCCGTCCTGGGCCCCCGCCAAATTCCCCAACCAGAGCTGGTCAAGCTCCAAACTGGTGTCATCCCAACGAGTAATCACCAGGCATGAAGAGATCCACCGTGCTCAGCCAAGTGAACCTCGGTCGCGAACAGTCCACTGAGCTTCTCCTCAGTCAGCAGTTCGCCGCGATGCCCATCCGCAAAGATGCTTCCGTCCTTCATCATCACCACGCGCTTCATCGCCGGGATAATGTCGGCGATATGATGCGTCACATGCAGCAGCGTCGTCCCGCGCTCCGCCAGAGCGATCAGCAGCTCCCGTAGCTCGCTCTGCGCCCGCAGGTCGAGCGCATTGCTCGGCTCATCCAACAAGAGGCACTCGGACGACGCGACCAGCGCACGCCCGATCAGAACCCGCCGCTGCTGCCCGGCAGACATCTCGCCAAACAGCCTCCTCCGCAGCAACGTTGCCCCGATGAGTTCCATCACGTCATCCACCCGCTCCCGCATCTCTGTCGTGACCACCAGGTTCGGCCACAAAGTGGAGCTGGAAAAGAACCCGGTCAGCATCGCGTCCAGCCCCGTACAGTGCAACATCGGTTTGCCCGGAAGCTCCGCCTGCACCACACCCAGTCGCTGCCGAAGTTCCGTCAGATCCCAGCGCTCTCGCCCGAAGATCTTTACCTGCGTCTCATCTGTTGCCAACGGATACAGCTCACGGGTGATGGTCTTGATCAGCGTGGACTTACCGCAGCCGTTCGGCCCCAGGATCACGACGCATTCCCCGCACTCGACCTGTAGATGACCGACACGCAGAACGCTCCGGCCGCCGCGTACTACTTCGACTTGCTCCATCTCCAGCAAGGGCTCAGCCACGCGGCCACTCCATGGGCTGAAGGAGCCTGCGCTCAAGGATCTTCTGGTCGGGGTCGAAGCCGGGCAATTGGTGGATCCACGTGGCATCGGGATCGTAAACGTCCTGCGGAATCAGGCCGATGAGCTCGCCTTCTGCGATGGAGGTTCCGTGCTGCCGGGCCAATGCCTCCACGCTTGCATGCACACTGCGGACGCTGGTCATCCTGAAGTCCGTGATGTTCATGCTCACCTGCGCGCGTCCGTTGGCGAGTACTCCAATCGCCTTGACTCCCTGCTTTCCCAGAGAGGACGCGCGTAGGTCGCGTGCGACGGCCCTTGCGTGGCTGATCTCGGCAGGAGGCGCAAGGTAGATGTTGTAGGCGATCAGGAAGCTGCGGGCTCCGACTACGGATGCGCCGGCCGTCTCATGAAGCTGCGGGCCGCCGACATCGGGCCTACGAGCTGCTTCCTTCAGAGTGGCCTCCCGGAGACCTTCAAACTGGCCGCGTCGTACGTCTTCCAACTGCACACGATCTGGTCGAGCTGCGGCCGCCCCGTAGAAGTACACCGGCACACCGTACCGCTTCCAGATCTGCAGTCCCGCTTGACGCGCGAGCATAGCAGCTTCCGCTAGGGACACATCGGAGACAGGGACAAAGGGAATGACGTCTGCTGCTCCGATGCGTGGGTGCACGCCGGTCTGCCGTGTGAGGTCAATCAGATCGGTGGCTCGTCCGACAGCGCGGATGGCCGCTTCCATGACCTGTTGAGGAGAACCGGCTATTGTCACCACGGAGCGGTTGTGGTCGCTGTCGAGGGAGAAATCCAGCAAACGGACGCCTTCCACCTGCATAGCCGCCACGATGTGGTGGACAATTGCTGGATTATTGCCCTCTGAGAAGTTGGGCACACACTCGATGATAGAGTCGGAGGTCATGGAACGAGGTCTGCCTATAGCCTATGAGGCTCGATCACATGTTACTTCCACCAGGTATACCCGAGTGTGAACTGCACGCTGGCGTTGACGCCGGGATTGCGGTCGCCAAGCGACGCCGAGGAGATGTGAACGGCATTGGCGCTGAAGTCGATCGAGCGGTCTGAGCGTGTGAAGTAGTGGAAACCCACACCGCCCTGGGGGGTGAAGTTCCATACGCTGGCGTCGCCGTTGGGACCGTTTGTCTGAAGGCTGGGCGTGGTGTCGCCGTATGCGGGGTACTTGTGGTTGGTCCAGAGGACGCCGCCGGCGCCCTGCACCCACGGGGTCAGGCGGCTGTGGCGGGCGAAGTTCCAGCGGAGAATGATTGGCGTTGCGGAGACGCCAGTGTAAGTCCCACCTACGATGTACGGGGCTGAGCAGGAGATGACGGCGGTTCCGGCGGCCTGGGTGCAGCTTACCTTTGAGAAACGGGGGGTGAAGGACTGCCAGTAGGGGAAGAGTTCGACGGCGTACTCGAAGTTGCCCCGTAAGAAGCCGGATCCGTAATTGTTGGTAAGTACGCGCCCGGCGTGGACTCCGGCGGAGAGGAAGTGGAATCCATTGCGTTCGTCAGTGAGGCCGTTGCCGCCCTGGGCTAGGACTCCGTACTCGGACGGCTGACGAGCGGATGCTGCGTCCAGCGGGTTTGGCGACTGCTGTGCTGCGGCAGGGGACCATGCCAGCGCAGCGACGGAGACGGCTGTGAGAACGCAGCATAAGATCAGGCGGCTGGATCGCTGGGCAGGCTTCAACCGGCAACCTGCGATTCGTCGAAGTCGAAGTTGCTATAGACGTTCTGGGTGTCGTCCAGATCCTCGATGGTCTCGAGCAGGCGGATCATGGCGTTGGCTTGGGGGCCCTCAAGCTTGGTGTAGGTGCTGGCGATCTTAGTGACTTCGGCGGTTTCGGTCGGGATCTTAGCGGCTTTAAGGGCGTTGGTGACGGCTTCGAAGTCTTTGGGGTCGCACAGGATCTCCCAGGTGTCGCCTTCATCGTTCAGGTCTTCGGCTCCGGATTCGAGGACGATCTCCATGAGTTTGTCTTCGCTGGCTTCGTCCTTGGCGATGGAGATGACACCCT
The DNA here is from genome assembly GCA_964282815.2 of uncultured Granulicella sp. Lineage (GTDB taxonomy): Bacteria > Acidobacteriota > Terriglobia > Terriglobales > Acidobacteriaceae > Edaphobacter. Next base: position 202,248 of record CBDIOH010000003.1, on the reverse strand, counting down.
TTTTTGAGAACATCCAAGCGACGGCGCCCTCCGCACCAAGATTTCCGCCGTTCTTCGAAAAGGCGTGGCGAACCTCTGAGACGGCGCGATTCTTGTTGTCGGTGAGGACGTCAATAATGAGGGCTACACCGCCGGGACCGTATCCCTCGTAGGTGATCTCCTCGTAGGAAACTCCTTCAAGCTCTCCGGTGCCTCGCTGGATGGCGCGCTTGATGTTGTCGGCGGGCATGTTCTCGGCTTTGGCGGCGGCGATGGCTCCGCGGAGGCGCGGGTTGCCGTCGGGATCGCCTCCGCCGGTTTTGGCGGCGATGGTGATTTCCTTGATGAGGCGGGTGAAGATCTTGCCGCGCTTGGCGTCGGTTGCGCCCTTCTTATGCTTGATGGTCGCCCATTTACTGTGGCCGGACATTGTTTACCTCGGTGTGAACTGCGCGGATGTGTGCACACGCGACCTTCGAATTTTAGCAGGTGAGGCGGGGCTGCCGGGAGGCAAGCGCCATGGGTACCCTCTCCCTCGGATACTTTTTGCGTAAGGTCTTCGAACGACAAACTTTACGTTCGGACTCGGGATGTTTCAAAGTACACCTGAGAGGCTCACTATGATGAGCTTTGATCCTTGACATGCGTTTGGCAGAACCCACTTTTTTGACGCTTTTGCGTGCCTCTGGGCGTAAAATTCCGGCACATCAGCACACATTCTCGTTCCAGACGTGAGGCAGACCTATGAGTACTGCAGCTGTGACAGTAGATCAGGCACCGGTGCCGGCGGGTGCGCCGGAGGAGTTGGCAGGCCCTCAGCACGCGCAGCCAAGCGGGCCTACGCGACCAGTGCAACGTGAGGAACGGATATCAAGCGTGGATACGTTGCGCGGTGTGGCGCTGCTCGGCATTCTAGCGATGAATATCACCTCGTTCGGGCTGCCGGGGTGGGATTATGACATCCCGATCAGTACGCTGCTGCCGGTCTTCAACGGGCCGCATGCCAAAGTGAACACCGTCGTCTGGTTTTTGCGCTGGATTTTGGCTGAAGGCAAGATGCGGGCGATGTTCTCCATGCTATTTGGGGTTGGAGCGATTCTGCTAACGGCGAGAGCGGAGGCTCGCGGTGCAGGCGACCGGACGGCGGACATCTTTACCCGGCGGAACATGTGGTTGATGCTGTTCGGAATGCTGCACTGTTACCTGATCTGGTACGGCGACATTCTCTACTTCTACGGCTTGATCGCGCTGGTGTTTCTGTACCCTCTGCGAAAGCTGCGGACTAAGACCCTCTTTATCTGGGCGGCAGTGGTGCTGACCCTCAACAGTACGGCTCATTATGGCGGGCAGCTTGCCGCGACCTATGCATTACGCCAGAAGGCTGAGGCCGCGGATAAGCTATATCGCGAGCACAAGACGCTCACGGTGGAACAGAGCGAGGCGATCAAAAGCTGGCATGAGGCGCAGGAGCAGTGGAGGCCGCCGCAGAAGAAGGTCGCAGAGGATGTGAAGGCGATGACCAGCGGATGGGTCAAGGCGCAGGCGCACAACGCCAAATCGTCCTTCCAGGGCGAGACGAAGTTTGCTTACCTGGGGTTTGGGGACATGCTGGGGTTCATGCTGTTGGGCATGGGCCTGTACCGGAATGGCTTCCTGACCGGGAAGCTGAAGACAGCAACCTACGTCTGGATGGCAGTGATCGGGCTGGGGATCTCCTGGCCGCTGATCTTTGCCGGGTGCTGGCACGCGTGGAAGAGCGGATTCGACGAGTTTGCGACGATGTGGTGGCTGGATGTGCCGTATGACATTGGCCGGGTGACGGGGTGCCTGGGGAATGCGGCAGTGGTGCTGCTGGTGCTTAGGAGTGGCGCGTTGAAGTTTCTGACGCGGCGCTTAGCGGCGGTAGGGCAGATGGCCTTGAGCAACTACCTACTGACCAGCACGAGCTGCAAGCTGCTTTTCTGCTGGACTCCGCTGCACTGGTACGGACACCTTGAGTACTACCAGCTTTACTATGTGATGGCGGGGGTTTGGACAGTCAATTTAACTTGGAGCTTGATCTGGCTGAGATACTTCCAGTTCGGGCCGGCGGAGTGGGTCTGGCGGTCTTTGACGTATTGGAAGCGGCAGCCGATGAAGGTGGCTGTTTGAGGGCCTTCACTCTGAAGGGATCAGGGAAGAGGGAATGGGATGGCTGCTGAGTACGGCCCTTCACGGCTGGATTGCGGGCGGAGGGTCTGGCAGAGGAGATAGCGCTGCTCGAAGGTGGCGGCATCAAGCGGGGCATCGTAGAGGAAACCCTGGCCGTAGTCGCAGCCCATGTGGCGGAGAAGGTCGGCCTGTTGTGAGTCTTCGACGCCTTCCGCTACGACCTTCAGCCCGATCAGGTGTGTGAGGTTCATGATGCCTTCTACGATCTTGCGGGCCTTGGCGTCCTCGATGATTTTGTCCATGAACGAGCGGTCGATCTTTAGGGTGTCAAAGGGAAGCTCATAGAGCTGTTTGAAGGAGCTGTAGCCTGAGCCGAAGTCGTCCATGTGAAGGCCCACACCGACCGAGCAGAGCTCTTCCATAAGGCCGATGCGGGCTTGTACGTCCTCGTCCAGAACACTTTCAGTGAGTTCGAGGCAGAGAGCGTCGGGTGGGAGGTTGTGAGCCTTGAGAAGGCGTTCGACGCTCTGCTTGAGGCCGCGGTGGGGCAGGTGCTGGGCGGAGAAGTTGACGCTCATCTTGAGCGCTCCGGCGCCGGGGAGATGGCGCCAATCTTCCAGCTGGCGGCAGGCGCGCTCGAGTACCCAAAGGTCAATGCCGGAGATGATGCCAATCTCTTCCGCGAGGCTGATGAAGTCGGCAGGGCGAAGCAGGCCGAGGCGGGGATGCTGCCAGCGCACGAGCGCCTCGCAGCCGATGAGGGTTCCCGTATGGAGGTCGATTTGGGGCTGGTAATCGATGCGAAGCTGATCAAGAGCGACGGCCTGGCGCAGGGCTTGTTCGAGCTCCATGCGGGCGATGGTCTCGTCCTGCATGCCGTCGTCAAAGAGGATGGAGGCGCTGCGGCCGCCCGACTTGGCACGGTACATGGCGAGGCCGGCCTTCTGGAGGTAAGCTTCCGGGTCAGGGCGGTCCGGACCGGCGGTGGCGATGCCGATGCTGACGGAGGCAAGGAGCTGCTCCTGGCCGCAGTCGATGGGCACGGCGAGAGCCGTCTCGATGCGTTGAGCGATGGCGTGGGATTGAGCGTCGCTTTGAACGCCGTCGATTAAGAGGACGAACTCATCCTCGTTTTCAGCCATGCGGGCGACAAGGGACTGAGTGTTGTTGCGAGTTTGGGCGACCACGTCGCAGAGACGAAGAGCGAGTCCGCGAAGGAGCGAGTCCCCAACCTGCTTGCCGTAGCGGTCGTTGACGCGCTTCATGCGATCGATATCGACGGACAGGACAGCAAAGCTCCAGCGTTGCTCTGTTTCGCTGCGATGGATGAGTTGGTTGAGGCGCTGGTCGAGTTGAGTGCGGCCGGGCAGGCCGGTGAGCGGGTCGGTGGTCTTTTCAGGACTGACGTCAATGAGTGAGCCCGTCATGCGGATAGGGCGGCCGGTGCGGGAGCGTTGCACGACGCCTCGTGCCAGGAACCAACGCCAGGAGCCATCGCCGTGGAGAAGGCGGTGCTGGCGGGAAAAGCGGGGTGTGTTGCCTTCGAGGTGGCGTTGAAGGTCGGCCTGGACTAGGGCGTCGTCCTCGGGGTGAATGCGGTCAAACCAATGAGAAATCCCGGCGGTGAGGTCGGAATCAGGAAGGCCTAGGGCGTGCTGCCAGCGTTGCGAGAAAAGGACGGCCCCACTGCGGATGTCCCAATCCCAGAGGCCGTCCAGAGTGGCGCGAGCTACCGAGGCGTAGCGGCTGCGAACCTCAGCTTCATGCTTCTGTTGCTCGAGACCGGCATGATGTTGTTCGGCTGCATCACGAGCGAGATTGGCGAGGGTGCTCAGGATGGTTTGCTGCTCGGGGGAGAGCGGCGAGTGCGGCTTGGTGTCGACGACGCAGAGAGAGCCGATGTTCTGGCCTTGCAAGGTGACGATGGGAGCGCCGGCGTAGAAGCGAATGCCGGGGTCCTCAAGGACGGCAGGATGATGCTGAAAGCGGGGATCCTTCGCTGCGTCTGCGACGACGAGAACGTCGTCCTGGAGGATGGTGTAGGCGCAGAAGGCGTGGTCGCGTGGGGTCTGAGTGAGTGGAGAGCCATGAGCGGATTTGAACCATTGACGGCTCTCGTCAATAAAGGAAACGAAGGAGGTCGGGGTTCCAAAGATGGCGGCTGCCAGGCGGGTAATTCGGTCGAAGGTTGGGTCCGGCGGGGTTTCGAGAATGGCCAAGCGGTAGAGCGCCTGAAGACGCTCGGCCTCGTTGGGCGGGATGGGAGGTGCCGGTGAGTAGGCTTTGCCGATGGTCGGGACGGTCAAGTGCACTGTCATAAAAAGCCCACTTCGACCTTATCGTCCCAAAACGGGACAAGTTCAACCGCACGAAAGTTGTAGACGGCATCGAGCATCTTCGACGGTAGGACTAGGCCACTGGGGCGTGGATCGAGAATTGAGCTTCCAGGGCGCGGAGGACGAGGTCTCGGTCGGCGTCGAGGACGATGGGTGGCTTGCGGAGCCCGGCGTGGAGGCGAGACTGATGGGTAGTGAGGTCGAGCTTTTCGGAGTCGTTGAGGAGCTCGTCAAGGTGGAAGTGGATGGTGTAGTCGGAGTCCTTGAGGGTGTGACCGGTGAGGATGAGGACGACGCGATCTTCTTCCGCGACGAAGCCTTTGGCGACGAGTTTGCGGAGGCCGGCGAGAGTCACGGCGGATGCGGGCTCACAGCCGATGCCCTCGGCTCCGATCTGGGCTTTGGCGAGGGCGATCTCAGCCTCCGAGACCTCTGCGCACCAGCCGCCGGTGGACTGGAGAGCGCGGACGGCTTTGCGCCAGGAGGCGGGGTTGCCAATACGGATGGCAGAGGCGCGGGTTTCAGCCTGGACGGGAATAAGCTCGGTGCCGCCGTTTTGCTCGAGCGAACGGTAGAGGGGATTGGCGCCTTCAGCCTGAATAATGGAGATGCGCGGGGAGCGATGGATCATGCCGAGCTGGCGCATCTCCGCAAAACCCTTGGCGAGGGCGGAGGCATTGGCGAGATTGCCGCCGGGGCAGATGATGTGCTCGGGAACCTGCCATTCGAGCTGCTCGATGAGCTCGAAGGCGGGGGTCTTCTGGCCTTCAAGGCGGTAGGGGTTGACGGAATTGAGGAGATAAATGGGTTGATTCCGGACGAGTTCGTTGACGATCTGGACGCAGCCGTCGAAGTCGGTGCGAAGCTGGACGGTAAGGGCTCCGTAGTCCATGGATTGGGAGAGCTTGCCCCAGGCAATTTTGCCTTCAGGGATAAAGACGATGGAGCGAAGTCCGGCTCGGGCGGCGTAGGCGGCCATGGCGGCGGAGGTGTTGCCGGTGGAGGCGCAGGCGACCCACTCGAAGCCGCGCTCGACCGCGACGGAGAGCGCGGCGGTCATGCCGGTGTCCTTGAAGGAGCCGGTGGGGTTCATACCCTGGTGTTTGGCGAGGACCCAGTGGAGACCCAACGATTGCGCGGCGCGGGGGAGGTCATAGAGCGGGGTGTTGCCTTCGCGGAGGGTGGTGACCTTGTCAAAGTCCTTGACGATGGGGAGAAGATCGCGGAAGCGCCAGACGCCGGACTGGTCGACCGGCATGGTGGAGGTGCGGCGCTCCTGCCAGAGCCAGCGCAGGGCGGAGGGGTTGGGGAAGGTCTGGGCTGGCTGGCCTGCGCGGGGATGGATGCCGGAGGTTGGGCTCCAGGGATAAACCACTTCAAAGAGGCCGGCGCAGACGGTGCAGCGGAAGTCGGGGGCAAGTTTGTCTCCGGCAATCTCGCTGGCGCACTCCGTGCATCGTAAGTAGTGTGTCTCAGCCATCTTTATCAGGGTATCGCAAAGGGTTGCCTTGGCCCAAACTGATCGTTGTATTGACCGTATGTTTGCTTGCCGCGGTCGCTGTCCAGGCCTTTGGGCAGGGTAAGACGGTGCGGGTGGCGGCGGCGTCCGATCTGCAACCCGTCATGCCGGTGCTGGCGCAGGCCTATGAGAAAGAGACTGGCGTTAAGATCGTCGCGAGCTTTGGGAGCTCGAGCGCTCTGGCGACGCAGATACTGAATGGGGCTCCTTTCGATGTGTTCTTCGGGGCGGATTTTGTGTTTCCGGAGAAGGTGGTGGCAGGGGGCCTGGCGGATACTCCTTCTCCGGTCCGGTATGCGCAGGGAACGCTGGTGCTTTGGGCCAAGAAGGATCTAGGGGCTCCGCTGAGCATAGAGCTGCTGACGGATCCGCGGGTGACGAAGGTGGCAATTGGGGATGAGTTTCATGCTCCTTATGGGCGGGCGGCGTATGCGGCGCTACGTCAGTTGAAGGTGTTCGACCAGATCAAGGACAAGCTGGTGGTGGGGGAAAATATCGCACAGACTGCGCAGTTTGTGGAGTCGGGGAATGCGCAACTAGGGCTGATCTCGCTAACGCTGGCCAGCTCGGACAAACTGAAGGGCGAAGGGCAGTATGTGGTTGTGCCGAAGGTTTATCCGAAGATCGAGCAGTATGCGGTCGTGATGAAAGGATCGCCGAATCTGGCGGGGGCGAAGGCGTTCTTAGATTGGGTCCGGTCACCGAAGGTGCAGGAGAATTTGGCGAAGTTTGGGTTGGAGCCGGTGCAGTAGAGGCGTACCCTCCCCCCAGGGTAAATTGCGCAAAGTCTTCGAACGAAATACTTTAGGTCCGGACTTGGATTTTTGTGTGCACCAAGAAGTGTGCAGCGCCGCTGGACGATTTGGGGCTGTTTACGGCGCGATAGACTGATCGGATGGATGGAGAGGCGCTGCTTCTGACGCTACGGCTGGCGGGAACTGTCACGGTGCTTCTGCTGGCTTTGGCGGTTCCTCTGGCTTGGTGGATTGTGTGTGGGGGTGGTTGGGGGAGGGTGCTGGTGCAGGCAGTAGTGGGACTTCCGCTGATTCTGCCGCCTACCGTTTTGGGATTTTATCTGCTGATGATGCTGGGGCCGGCTACCGCGCCGGGGCGGGTGCTGGTTCGGGTGATTGGGCATCCTCTGGCTTTTAGCTTTACGGGGTTGGTGGTGGGATCGTTGATTTATAGTCTGCCGTTTGCGGTGCAGCCTCTGGTGGCGGGATTTCGGGGAGTGGATCGCGCGTACCTGGAGGCGGCGGCGGGATTGGGGATGTCGCCCGCTAAGACGTTCTGGCAGGTAGTGCTGCCGATGTCGCGGGTATCGCTCGTGGCGGCGGGGGTGCTGACGTTTTCGCATACGGTGGGTGAGTTTGGGGTGGTGCTGATGCTTGGGGGAAATTTGCCGGGGGCTACGCGGACGCTTTCGATTGTGCTGTTCGATCAGGTGCAGGATTTTGATTATGCGGCGGCAAATCGCACGGCGGGGGTGCTGCTGGGGCTCTCTCTGGTGGCTCTGATTGCGCTTTATGCGCGAGGGGACCGGCGGGAGGGTGAGCTTGCCTGAGCGGGCGGTGCATGTCGAAGCGATGGTGCGGCACCAGATTGGATCGCTGGAGGTGCAGGCGGAGTTGCGGCTGGACGCGCCTTGGACAGTGCTTTTTGGGCCTTCAGGCAGCGGGAAGAGCACGATTCTGCGAATCATCGCGGGGTTAATCCGGCCGAAATGGGGACACGTGGCGCTCACGGGCGATGTGGTGCTCGACACGGACGCAAAAATTTGCGTCCCTGCGTATAAGCGGCCGATGCGCTGGGCTGGACAGAAGGAGATGCTGTTCCCGAGGAAGACGGTGCGATGGAATATGCCCTTGGGAATGAACGTTCGGGACCCGAAGTTGGGAGGGGAACGGATGCAGCTGGACGAGATGGAGCGAGCGATCCAGCACTTCGGCTTGCAGAGATTTGCTGACAAGTTGCCGGGGGAGCTCTCAGGTGGAGAGCGGCAACGCGTGGCGGTCGCTCGAGCTGCGGTGGGGGCGAGAGGGCGGGTGCTTCTCCTCGATGAGCCGTTTGCGGGATTGGATGCGCGGGTTCGGGAGGAGTTTATAGAGCAGCTCAAGGGCTGGATGAAGGGGACTCCGGTGGTGAGCGTGACCCATGATGTGGGGGAGGCGTTTCTGCTTGGTGCGGAGGTGGTTCGGATGATTGAGGGGCAGGTGGTGGCGCAGGGGGCGGTGGGGGTGGTGCTTGCGGTGGAGAGGGATGGGTTAAGAACAGTGTTGGACCAGTGAGGAGGCCGTGATGGTGCGGTGAAAAGGCAGTATTTGCGCTAAGACAGGAAGACGGGTTCCTGTTCCAGGGTGACTTGGAAGCGGGCGGCCACTTCCTGGACGATGAGGTCGCGGAGGACGAGGAGGTCTGCGCAGGTAGCGGTGCCAATGCGATTAATGAGGGCGAGAGTGTGGCGGTTGCTGACGCCCACCGGGCCGAGAGAAAAGCCTTTGGGAAAGCCGGCTTGCTCGATGAGCCAGGCGGCGGGCAGTTTGACTTCTCCGGTGGAGGTGGGCCAGTGGGGGATTTTTGCCTCGGCTACTGCCTGGCTTTGGGCGATTTGCGTGAGAATGGGCGCGGGGACGACGGGGTTTTTGAAGAAGGAGCCGGCGGAGCGGTGGTCGGGGGAGGGATTTGCCGGGTCGAGGTACATGCCCTTTATGGCCCGGATCTGACGGACGGCTTCGGCTACCTGAAGGGGAGTGGGGTTGGTGCCGCGGAGTGGGGCGAGGTCGGCGTAGGAGAGGTTGGGTTGGGTGGCAGGATCGAACCTGAAGTCGACACGCGTGATGATGTAGCGGTTCCTGTGTGTGGTGTTGAAGAGGCTGGTGCGGTAGGCGAAGGCCAGATCCACTGAGGGCATCTCGAAAAAGGCGGACATATCGAGGCATGGTGCGGTGAGGTCCAGGGCGCGGAGGCTGGTGATGGTTGAGGAGACTTCCTGTCCGTAGGCTCCGATGTTTTGGATGGGTGAACCTCCGACAAGGCCGGGGATGCCGGCGAGACATTCGAGGCCGCTAATTCCCTGCTCGCAGACGATGTTGACGAGCGCGTCCCAATCGAGACCGGCACTCGCTTCAATGCAGGTTCGATCCTCCGTCCAGGCGACGTCGGCGCCGAAGGCGACTTGGAGCACAAGGCCGTTGAAGCCGCGGTCTGCGACAAGGAGGTTCGAGCCGCCGCCCAGGACGAAGATCCGGAGGGAGTGTTCGCGGGCGAAGTGAACTGCGGTGAGGAGCTCGTCTTCGTTTGTGACTCGAGCCAAGTAGCGGGCCGGCCCTCCGATGCGGAGAGTGGTGAAGGGGGCCAAGGAGACTTGTTCCTGAATATGCACTCGATACAGGGTACGGGATCGGGCGCGAAAAAGGCTCGCCGGGTGGCGAGCCTCTTCTGCCGGGAAGGATTCTTTTACATCGTCCCGCAGCCGTGTTGGAGGACGTTTCGCTTGCGCCACTCCTGCTCTGTGGCGTAGGCGATGCAGCTCTGTCCGCTCGCGGTATCCACGCGCCAGGTAAGGTTTCCTTGGCGATACCACTGGTAGGTTCCGCGGCCGGCGAAGCGCTGGCCGTTGGGGGCGTTGGGCGGCAGCGTATCGCGCACCGGAGCCTGAGCGGGCGGATAGCCTCCGGGAGGAACACCGCCTGTGTACACACGGTCATAGGGCTCACCGGCGGCGCGTGTCTCGGGCGGAGCGGTTTTCTGATCGTCCGAGTAGGGGGCGTGATAGTTCGGGTCGTCGGCGTCGCTGTACTCAAGCTTCTGGCCATCTGCGCCGCGCGAGAAGTCCCATTTATGCTCGCTTTGGCCATCTGGACCTTCTCCCGAATTTTCCCGCAGGTACGCGGCCTTACGCTCGCCGGTCATGCATCCTTCGCAACGGACGGACCCGCTATCGAGCAGCTGGTTCTGGTGGTATCTTTGCCAGCCGAACCAGCACAGAACCAGGATCACAGCCAATATCAGCAACGAAACAAACGTCTTCATTCCACCCCTCATAGGACCCGGCCAATTGTGCCAGCCGTGATGTCTTGCTGTTTTCCAGACTGCACCTACTATGCAACCAAGCCGCGGTTCCAGTCGAGGAAAAAGCGCGGCGACCTTGGCTCAGCGCTGGGGAAACCCATTTTCACAACCCGCCCCGAGCGTATGATTGATGCGTGCCCAAGTACTCCATCGTCGTCCCCTTCCACAATGAGGAAGACAACGTCACGACGCTTTATGACCGCTTGAAAGCTGTCATGGAGTACGTGAATGAGCCTTTTGAGCTCGTCTTTGTGGACGACGGCTCCCGTGACCGGACCTATCGGTTGCTGGAGGAGATCGCGGCGGTTGACTCGCGGGTGCTCGTGGTGAAACTTCGGCGGAACTTCGGGCAGACGAGCGCGCTGGCGGCGGGCTTCGACCATGCTCAGGGGGAGTACATCCTGGCGATGGACGGCGACCTCCAGCACAATCCGGCAGAGATTCCTTCGTTTTTGGCGAAGTTGGAAGAGGGCTACGATGTCGTCAGCGGATGGCGTTCCGAGCGCGGGGACAACATGCTTCTGCGGCGGATTCCGTCAGCCGCTGCCAACCGCCTCATGGCCGTTTTGTCCGGCGTGGCGATTCATGACTTTGGCACGACCTTCAAGGCGTACCGGCGGGAGGTTATCCAGAACATTCCGCTCTATGGCGAGATGCATCGCTTTATTCCGGCCCTGGCGTCGTGGTACGGCGCGACGATCTGCGAGATTCCTATCTCAAACCCTGCACGCACTGCGGGGAGGTCCCATTATGGGCTCTCTCGCACCTTCCGGGTTTTGTTCGATCTGCTGACGATCCGCTTTCTGCTCCGTTATATGACCCGCCCGCTCCACTTCTTCGGCTCGGTGGGGCTGTTGGGCGTGGTGAGCGGCGGCCTGCTGGCGACGTGGCTGCTGGTGCTGAAGCTGATTACGCATGGAGCCGTTGCCAACCAGCATGCGCCTCTGTTTATTATTGCGGCTGTTTTGATTCTGGCCGGGATTCAGATGCTGGGGATCGGCTTGCTGGGAGAGCTGCAGGTTCGGCATTTTCATACCGCCGACCACCGCGCGCCGTATGCCGTCGACCGGCTTTTGCGGCTGCGCAGCTCGGAAGAGTCTTTGCTGCTCTAGCGACCGGCTGCTTTGTGTTTGTCGATTTTCATTCGACACCTCCGCATGGATGAGATTCCGTATATCGCTTTGAAATGGGCAGCACACTTACCGTCCTGAGCCTCTATACCCGCTCCCGCCACCGGGAAGCGGAACGCCACCAAGTTTGGGTCTCTCCAGAGCGCACGATCGAGATCGTCCGTATGGTCAAGCACGTTCAGCTTGCGTGATGGGGTGCCGTGAGAAACTAGGGTTATGCCCTTAAACGTCGGAATCGTAGGCTTGCCCAACGTAGGCAAGAGCACCATCTTCAACGCCCTCACGAGTGCCGAGGCGCAGGCCGCCAATTACCCCTTCTGCACCATCGATCCGAATGTCGGCGTTGTTCAGGTTCCGGATGCTCGCATGGACCGCATCGTCACGATGGTGAAGCCGCACTCGATCGTGCCCACCACCATGGAGTTCGTCGATATCGCCGGTATTGTGGAAGGGGCGAGCAAAGGGGAGGGGCTTGGCAACCAGTTCCTCTCGCACATCCGCCAGACTGACGCCATCCTGCACGTGGTGCGCTGCTTTGCCGATCCTGAGGTCATCCACGTGGCCGGGGGCGTCAACCCGCTGCATGACATCGATGTGATCAACACTGAGCTTCTGCTGGCCGACCTCGACACGGTTGAGAAGCGCGCCGTGAAAGCTGAAAAGGCTGCGAAGTCGCAGGCCGCGACCGTCGCACAGAAGACGGAGCTAGCCGCGATCCAGAAGCTGCAGGCTGCGCTAAACTCCGGCAAGCCTGCGCGTGTGGCGGAGCTCAATGAAGACGAACGAATGGTTGCCCGCGATCTCTTTCTCATCACCGCCAAGCCCATGCTCTATGTTGCCAACGTCGATGAGTCCGCCCTCGGGATGGGTAACGAATGGACCGCCGCAGTCGAGCAACGCGCCGCCGAAGAGCACTCCGAGGTAGTCCGGATCTGCGGCCAGATGGAAGCCGACATCGCCCAGCTCGAACCTGCCGAGCGCCAGGAGTTTCTGGCGGAGATGGGTCTGGCCGAACCGGGGCTGAACCGCCTGATCCATGCCGCGTACCGGCTGCTTGGTCTGTACACCTACTTTACCAGCGGGGTGCAGGAGGTTCGCGCCTGGACTATCAAGAAAGGAACCAAAGCCCCCGGAGCGGCCGGCGTCATCCACTCGGACTTTGAACGCGGCTTCATCAAGGCCGACGCCTACCATTGCGAAGACCTCTTCCGGTTGGGGTCGGAGCAGGCGGTTAAGGAAGCTGGACTGCTGAAATCGGAAGGCAAAGAATATGCTGTAAAGGACGGCGATATTCTTTTCTTCAAGTTCAATGTCTGACCTTCGCCCGCACACCGCCCTTGGAACGCCGAAGTTGGATGGAGCTTCGGTGCTCACCCGGGCCGGCTGGCTCCTCCTCGCGCTCTCCGCGACAGCCGTCGGCCTCATCTCGCTGCGTTACGCGCTTCCGAAGATCCCACTGCCTTCCGACCTTCCGAACTTCGAGACTCGCCGTCCGTGGTTAGTTACCCACGCCGTCGCATCCTCTGTTGCGCTGCTCCTCGGTCCGTGGCAGTTTGTGGCTCTTATTCGCCGGCGCTGGCATAAGACACACCGCTGGATGGGCCGCATTTACTGCGTCAGTGTTCTGGCCGGTTGGATCAGCTCCCTGCCCATTGCCGCGCACGCTGCCTTCGGGCCTGTTTCGTCGGCCGGCTTTCTTTTGCTTGGAGTTGCCTGGATTGCCACCACCACTCTGGGCTATATCACCGGCGTTCAAGGCAGGTGGTCCGTGCATCGCGAGTGGATGATCCGGAGTTACGCCCTTACGGCGGCTGCTATTACGCTTCGGCTTTACCTGCTCTTCCTCCTTGTAGCCGGCGTGCCGTTTCCGGTCACCTACCGCATCGTCGCCTGGGCTTGCTGGGTATTTAATCTGATGTTCGCCGAGTGGCGAATCCGCAGGACCAGAGCGGGGATTTCGGGAATTTACGCAGATGCAGCCTCCTCGGCGACGTGACGCCAGGAAGTGCCGAATCCTGTAGGGATCTATACAAATCGCGCGGCTTGCACGGCTGCTCGGCCGCAGGAGCCGTCCGGCAAGGCTCGTCTTTACTTCTTTTCAGACGCGGGAAGGGCTTGTGCCGCCAAAAACCTGGCCAGGCGTGCATAGGCTGGCTGCACCTCATCGCGGATGACCTGCACTGTGGCTGCGGTGATTTTGCTTCGCTCTTCGGGTGCAATGCGCGCGGGGAACTTCTTGAGCGGCTCCGCGAACACGGTCTCCTCCGCCTTACTCTCTGCGATCGCACGGGCTTGCTTTACCGCCGCCTCCAGGACCTGCGCCGGTTGCAACCGTTTGTCGTCGAGCCCGGCCATCACGTTCCCGGTCACTTGCCGCATCTGCGCCGGCACCTTCCCCAGCCGCACCACCCAGTCGTCATAGTCCTTTACTGTCTCGAACGGAATCGAGCTCACCTTCGCGGCCAAGGCAGCGGGCACTGCGCCCGATGAGTCGAAGGGCATCTCCCACATCCTTGACTTGGCACCCTCCTCCTGCTGGATGAGGCGCATCTCCATCTGTTCCTGGGTAATCTTTTCGCTGGCTGAAAGGGCCGCCGGGTCGATCGACGACAACCGCGCCAGGTAAGCCCGACCTCTTGCCAGCTCATCGTTATAAGCCCGCGGCGAGAGGTCGGAAAGGTCCTGGTTATAGCGCCGATCGCCCAACGAAGAAGCCAGTTCCGGCGCGTGCTTCAGTTGATCGTCCCGCATCTCCTTCAGCAAGCCCGCGAGTTCCGCGCTACTTCCAGTTGTGCTTGTGGCGGCGCCAACCTGCAACTTGCCTTGTCCTACCGCCGTCGAGGCCCGGACACAGGTCAACCCGAAGAAAACCAGCCCAGCCAATGCACTCCATCTCATCCATAAAGTCTAAACCGCGGCCTTTGCCCGCTCTCCCGGCGAAGCGAGGACCAAGACTTGTTTTGCCGTGCAACACCCGATCGATCATCCTGTGCTAGGATTCGCCGGGGGTCCTCAAGCAGCACCCGGAGGCACTATGAAGATAGTCGACCGCAACGAGCAGATTCAGGCTACTCATGTCGATCTCTCCCACTCCAGCTTCATCGACGTCAATCTGAGCGGCGCAATCTTCTCCAATATCAACCTGACCTCTGCCGCCTTCTCCGATGCCTGCCTTAATGAGGCTGTCTTCCACAACATCACTGCTCATGGCATGTCCATTGCCGACGCCGACCTGTCGGGCGTCTCTATTGCGGAATGCAACATCGACGGCATGACGATCGACGGAATCCTGGTCAAGGATCTTCTTACCTGCTTCCGCGAGCACGCTCCATCCTCAAAGTGACCCGCCCGGTCCACGCCGGCGGCTCGGACCGGCTACAATCAGTCAGGATTTCTTTCCAGAGGGGGAACGAACAATGTATCCAGAGATTATGGTCATCCCAATGCGCGAGGAGCTCTCCCGCGCCGGTGTGCAGGAAGCTCGGACCGCGACTGACGTCGATACTGCAATTGCCCAGCCCGGCACCACGATGCTCGTCGTCAACTCCATTTGTGGTTGCGCCGCGGGCAAGATGCGTCCCGGCGTGCGTCTTGCGATGCAGCACACCACCAAGCCGGACCACGCGGTGACGGTATTTGCGGGGCAGGACCGCGAGGCAACCGAGAAGGCGCGCAGCTACTTTGGGGGACATCCTCCTACCAGCCCGGCGATCGCTATCCTCCGGGACGGACAGTTGGTCTACCTCATGCAGCGCTCGGCTATCGAGACCTCAACCGCTCCGGCGATCGCGCAGGAGCTTGCCCGCGCTTTCGACACCTACTGCGCTAAAACGACGGTGTAAGCTAAGTTGGCATTCCCTCAGACAAGACGCCGGCTAGCCCGGCGTCTTGTCTCGCTTTAAGTCTCGTCCATCCCCGCCGATAAACCCTCCAGGCCATGACGAGCACCGCACAACTAGATCAGATGGTATTTGCCGGGGAAAGCGCCTTTGCAGAGCGACTCCGCGTTCAGGTCCGACGCATTGCACCGTACTTCCGCACTGTTTTGCTGGTGGGAGAGCCGGGCAGCGGCAAGTCGGAGGTCGCCCGCGAGCTGCACCGCCTTTCGCCGGTCGCTTCGGGGCCTTTCGTCGCGTGCACCGCGGAGGAGTTCGCCTCGGGCGCAGCCGAGGAGCTGCGCTTCGGCTGCCTCTATCTGAAACACATTGGAGCTCTCCGGCCAGCGTCCCAGGATCAGCTTCTTGTGCGCCTGCAGCACCTCGACGGCCGCCCGGGAGGGGAAACCCGCCTGATTGCTGCCAGCGACGTTCCCCTGCGCGGGCTTGTGGCCTCCGGCCGTCTCAGCCATGAGCTCTACGCCCGGGTCGCTCCTCTTGAGCTTCGTTTGGCGAACCTTCGCGAGCGTCTAGAGGATCTTCCTCACATGCTTGCCGAGCTGCGGGTACACCCTGACGTTCATACCCGGTTCCAGGCCCACGGCTGGCCTGGCAACCTTCGCGAACTCCGCGATCTGCTCGGTCAAGCCTACCTGGCCTCCGGGGGCGATTGTATCGAGCTCTCACACCTGCCGAACTTTACGCCGACTCCCCGGTCCACCCCTTTCCAGGAGCCTGCGGAGGCGCGTCTCGACTTTGTCATGAAGCGCCATGTTGCGGACGTCCTTGAACGCTGCTCCGGCAACAAGCTTCGCGCAGCCGAAATGCTGGGCATCAGCCGCTCTACTCTGTACCGGATGCTTGACGCTCCACCCTCTGTAGAAGCCTGATCTTCTGCTTTTCTGCCGAGTACCCCTTTCGCTTTTTATCTACGCCGCTGCGCTATTTGTCTAAGCTGCTGCGGGTGCGATTGCGGGGCACGTATCTGCCCGAAAATGAACAAAGTGTTGTGTTGACTGAACGGAGGAAGCCCTGACGAAGTGTGGGGTGTACGGCGGAGTTGTGGTTGCACTCGAGGGTCGACGTAGACTAGGGGTTGAGGGTTCTTGGATGATTGCGCGTTATACGCGTCCTGAAATGGGACGAATCTGGTCGGATGAGAACAAGTATGGCTGCTGGCTGCGGGTGGAGGTGGCGGCTTCGCAGGCGCTCGCCGTAGCCGGGATCGTGCCGCAGGCGGCGGCGGATTCGATTCGGGATAAAGGCGGGTTTACGGTTGCGCGGATCAATGAGATTGAGGCCGAGGTGCGGCATGACGTGATCGCGTTCACGACGACTGTTGCCGAGCACATTGGGGACGCGGAGAGCTCGCGTTGGCTGCATTATGGGCTGACTTCGACGGATGTGGTCGACACGGCGCAGGCGCTGCAGCTGAAGGAGGCGAGCGCGATCATCCGGGCGGGGATTGTGGGGCTGGGTGAGGTGCTGAAGCGGCGGGCGCTCGAGTTCAAGCACACGCCTTCGATTGGAAGGACGCACGGGGTGCATGCGGAGCCGACGACGTTTGGGTTGAAGCTGCTGCTCTGGTATGCGGAGGTGCAGCGGAACCTGGTGCGGTTCGACGCGGCGGCGGAGGAGTTGCGGGTGGGTAAGTTATCTGGCGCCGTGGGGACATTTGGACACCTGAAGCCGGAGCATGAGGAGGCGATCTGCGAGACGCTGGGGCTGACGCCGGTGATGGTGGCGACGCAGGTGGTGCAGCGGGATCGTCATGCTTCCTATATCTCCGTGCTCGCTGTGCTCGGGAGCTCGCTGGATAAGATCGCGACGGAGGTGCGGCATCTGCAGCGGACGGAGGTTCGCGAGGCGGAGGAGTTTTTCTCGGAGAAGCAGAAGGGCTCTTCGGCGATGCCGCATAAGCGGAATCCGATTACGAGCGAGCAGATCTCCGGGCTGGCCCGGGTGATGCGAGCGAATGCGCAGGTGGCGTTTGAGGATGTGGCGCTTTGGCATGAGCGGGATATTTCGCATTCGTCCGCGGAACGGGTGATTTTTCCGGATTCAACGATTCTTGCCGATTACCTGCTGGCGAAGACGACGAATTTGATCGATAAGCTGCTGGTGTATCCGGCGCGGATGTTGAAGAATCTGGAGTCGACCGGGGGGCTTATCTTTTCCGGGCAGCTGCTGCTGGATCTGGCGGAGAGTGGGATGAGCCGGGAGGATGCTTACCGGCTGGTGCAATCGCACGCGATGCGGAGTTGGAAGGAGGAGCTTACCTTCCGGGATGAGGTGGCGAAGGATCCGGCGATTACGAGCCGGCTGACGCCGGAGAAGCTGGCGCGGTCGTTCGATTATGAGCGACAACTGGCGAATGTGGATGCAATCTTTGCGCGGGTTTTGGGGTGAAGCGAGGGTTAGACACCCCTCCCTCCTATCTTGTGCAAAATATTCAAAGCAGATGATTTAGGTCTGGACCAAGCATTGCAGATGCACTAGAACGTGTGCAGGGGTGAAGAACGAATTGGGAGAGGATCTGATTCAGATTGTCGATGCGGCGCTGGAGGATTCTGTCCGGCGGAGTGGGGGGTGGCTGGCTTGCCGGGCGGGGTGTTCGCAGTGCTGCTACGGGGTGTTTGAGATTTCGGCGGTCGATGGGGCTCGGCTGCGGGATGGGCTGACGGAGCTGGAACGGGTGGACGCGCGGCGGGCTCTCGCGGTAAAGCTGCGGGTGGCGGCGGCTCGGGAGCGGTTGGGGACGTGGTATCCGGGGGATCTGGCGACGGGGGTGTTGACCGGGAGCGAAGAGGAGATTGAGCTGTTTGAGGAGTTTGCGCATGCGGATGTTTGCCCGGTACTTGATCCGGCGACGGGGCGGTGCGATCTGTATACGAGCCGGCCGATTCTTTGCCGGACGTTTGGGCCTCCGATCCGGAATGAGGCGGGAGATGAGGGGGAGTTGGGAATGTGTGAGCTGAACTTTGTGGGGTCTAGCGAGGCAGAGATTTTGGCAGCGGAGATGAGGTCTGAGTTTCGGGTGACAGAGGAACGGCTGGATGCGGCGTATGCGAAGGCACATCCGGGAAGTGGCGGGACGATCGTTGCGTTTGCTTTCTCTTCTTAGGGGACATGTCCTGCCGGACGGGCCCGCGACGCGCGGAGCGGGTACTTCGTACCGTCCTGGGGGCGGTTATGAGGGCGACCGGCTGAGGTCCGGACGTTGTCCGGCTTGAACTTTGGGTCTATGCGGTGGTGAGTTCGGCGGCGGCCCGGTTTGCCGTTTCGCGGGACCATGCAGTCGCCGAAAGCCATGCGAGGAAGAAGACGATGGCTCCGCAGCCGGTCATGATCCACCAGATGGGGTGCGTGGCCAGGGCAAAGTCGGTTCCCCTGGAGCGGCTGGCGCTGACGACGGTTCCGGCGATGGCTACCCCGAAGGCCGCGCCAACCTGCCTGCTGGTGGAGGCGATGGCGGCTGCTACTCCGGCCTGGGCCAACGGCATGCCGGCAACGGCACTGTTGGTGATTGCGGGGTTGACCATACCGAGGCCCACTCCGAAGAGCGCGTACGCGATCAGCAGGAGAGGGAGTGGAGTCTTGAGGTCAAGGTGGGTCAGGAGCAAGGTGCTGAGCATGAAGCTTACGCCGGAGATGTAAAGCGAGGGGCGAGGGCCGAAGCGGGCGACGAGGCGGCCGGACCAGGGGGAGCCGATCATCATGGTGAAGGCGAGCGGAAGCGTGGACAAGCCGGTGTGGAAGGCGGAGAAGCCGCGTGCCTGCTGGAGATAGAGGGCGTTCAGGAAGAGAAAGGCCGAGAAGGAGGCAAAGGCGACCAGGCCGAGGACGCTCGCGCTCGCGAAGGGGATACTGCGGAAGAAGCGCAGGTTGACGAGGGGCTCTCTGCGGCGGGGTTCGTAGAGCAGGAAAGCGATGAAAACAAGCGCGGCCGCGGCGAAGAGGCCCAGGATGAGGGGCGAGTGCCAGCCAGCGTGGGGACCTTCGATGACCGCGTAGGTGAGGGTCGTGAGACCGAGGAAGATGAGGGTCTGGCCAATGGGATCGAAGGCGCGGGCATGGGGAGCTTTGGATTCCGGCACGTAGATGGCCGCCAGGACGACGGCGATGATACCCAGGGGGATGTTGATCCAGAAGATGGAGCGCCAGCCAATGGTCTGGGTGAGGGCTCCGCCTAATAGAGGCCCCAGGGCGAAGGACAGGCCTCCGACTGCCCCCCAGACGCCTACGGCTTTGGCACGATCTTTGGGGTCGGTGAAGACGTTGGCGACGATAGAGAGGGCGACGGGGTTGAGCATGGAGGCGCCCAGGCCTTGAATGGCCCGGTAGGCGATGAGTTGGCCGATGGTGTGGGCGAGGCTGCAGAGCAGCGAGCCGGCCATGAAGAGGGTGAGGCCGGTCTGGAAGGTGCGGCGGCGGCCGAAGCGGTCGGACATGGAGCCGGCGAGCATGAGCAGGCTCGCGACGACCAGGGTGTAGGCGTCCATAATCCATTGCAGGCCGGAGAGGCTGGCGTGGAGATCGTGCTGGATAGACGGGAGGGCCACGTTGACGATGGTGACATCCATGCCGACGAGGAGGAGGCTCATGCAGCAGATGGCGAGGACGAGGTTCTGGTGGACGGGTTTTTTTACCTTTGGAGCTTGCTTTGGGGGCAACGGTACTCCTGCGGGGCTCGAATTTATTGGAGCGGTGTGAGGCAGTCTAACGGCAGTGGTGAGGCCGTGATGGTGCAGTTTAAGGCGTCGTCAAGGCTTTGAGGTAGAGGTATTGGAATTGGACGCCGGTGTAGAAGGATTCGATTCCGATTCGCTCGTCTTTGCCGTGGGCGCGAACGTCGCCGCGGTCGATCCCCATGCCGCTGAAGCCGTAGCTGGGGATGCCGAGGGCCATGGTGTAGATGCTATCGGAGGCTCCGGGTTCAAGCTCTGGGAGGATGGTGAGGCCGGGCCAGAGCTGCTGGACGGTGGCCTTGAGGGGGTCGAAGACCTGTGGGTTGAGGGGTGGAGCGGGGGCGGACTTGCGGGTTGGGGCTTGAGGCTGGACTTCGCCGGCATCCGTGACGTACTCGACGCTTAGGGCAGGATTGTTGAAGAGGTGGATGAGGGTTTGGCGGATCTCTTCGCCGGAGTGGCCGGGTAGGATGCGGCAGTTGATGTTGGCCTGGGCGCGGCCGGGCAGCGCATTGGGGGCGTGGCCGCCGGAGAGCATGGTGGCGACGCAGGTGGTGCGGAAGATGGCGTTGTACTCGGGATTGGCGGAGAGGCGGGCGAGTGCGGCGGGATTGGGGAGAGGGGTGAGGATGGCGCGCATGTCGGCGGCCTCGGCGGGTGGAACGAGGGTGGCGTAGGTGGCGATCTCGGCGCGAGTGACCTCGTTGAACTCAAGCGGGAACGGAGTTTGCTGGAGCTTGATGAGTGCTAGGGCGAGGGCATAGATGGCATTATCGGGGCGTGGGAGTGAGGAGTGGCCGCCGGGGTTGGTGGCAGTGACGTGGAAGTCGGCGTAGAGCTTTTCCGTGGCTTCCACGGTGAGGACGAGGGGTTTGCCGGCCATGGTGGTGAGGCCGCCGGCGTCCGGGTTGAGGACGAAGGCTACGTCGTGGAGTTCGGGGCGATTTTGCATGAGCCAGTCGACACCGTTGGACTGGCCGCCCTCTTCGTCGGCGGTAAGCGCGAGGATGAGTTCGCGGTCGGGGACGAAGTGCTCCTGCTTCATGCGGATGAAGGCGGTGATGAGGGCGGCGGCGGAGTCTTTCATGTCCTGAGTGCCACGGCCGTAGAAGAAGCCGTCTTTTTCGGTGAAAACGAAGGGGTCGGTGGTCCAGTCTTCGCGTTTGGCTTCGACGACGTCGAGATGGCCGATGATGAGGACGGGTTTGAGGGTGCTGCCGGGACGGCCTTGAAGGCGGGCGAGAAGGTTTTGCTTGCGGGCGTTGGGGCCGAGGAGCTGGAGGTCGGCGGTGGGATAGCCGGCGGCGAGGAGACGGTCGCGCATGGCGGCGGAGGCGGTGGTGACGTTGCCGACGGAGTCCGTGGTGTTGATCTCGATGAGCTGCTTGAAGACGTCGTGGGACAGGGTGCGGGTGGCGGGGTTGAGCGGTGCCTGAGCTTGGGCGAGGGTGGCTGTTAGAAGGGCGGCGGCTAGAGCTCGGAGCATGGGTAATCTTCGCATGGTGGGAGAAAGCGGCCCATCCTTTGCGATGAAGCTGCAAAGAATGGGGCACCCGGGTAACGGCCTCCAATGGTTTGCGGCGGAGAGCGGTACTCTTGTGGGATGGATTCAGGAAACAACAAGCGGGTGACGCTGGGGATTACGGGGGCAAGCGGGAGCGTGTTTGCGGGAGAGATGCTGCGGATGCTTGTCGCGGATGAACGGGTGGACCGGGTGGATCTGGTGGTTTCGGATGCGGCTCTCAGGGTGCTGGCGGAGGAGATGGGGATTGGCGGGAGGCAGGCAGTGGTAGAGCGGCTGATTGGAGACGGCGCGGGGCTGGAGAAGGTTCATCAGCATGGGGATGCGGATATCGGGGCTTCAATTGCAAGCGGGAGCTATCCGACGGATGCGATGGTGGTGCTTCCGTGCTCGATGGGAACGCTGGCGGGCATTGCGCAGGGGCTGGCCGCGAGTCTGATTCAGCGGGCGGCGGATGTCATGCTGAAGGAGCGGCGGCCGCTGGTGCTTTGTGTGCGGGAGACGCCGCTGAACCTGATTCATCTGCGGAATATGGTGGCGGCAACGGAGGCAGGAGCGACGATTTATCCGGTGATGCCTACGTTTTATAACCAGCCTCAGGGGACTGAGGAGATGGTTCGGGAGTATGTGCGGCGGGTGCTGGGGTTTGTGGGTTTGCGGCAGGTGGGAGCTTTTGTCTGGGGGGAATGACTGAGGTCAGGGGGCTGGGATCAGGTGTCTGGGTTGTCTGGTCCCTGATCCCTGATCCCTGTCATTATCTGCCGGGAACGGTTTGGGTGTAGGGAGTTAGGGGTGGGTCGGCGCGAAGGAAGCGGGTGGTGGCGCGGAGGATGGGGCGGGAGCATTCGGCGGGGGCGAGGTGGCCGCAGCCTTCGACGAGCAGGAGTGAGGAGTTGGGGATGTCGCGGTGCATGACCTCTCCGGAGATGGGGGGAATGAGGACGTCCTGTGTGCCCCAGACGATGAGGGTGGGAACCTTGACACGGTGGAGGTGGAAGTCGAGGAGGTCGCGGCCTGCGGTCATGGAGGTGACGGAGCGCTCGATGACCCAGGCGTTGGCTCGGAGCTTGCGGATGGCGGCTCGCTGGACGAAGGCTGGCATGGGTCTTGGGTTTGGGCTAAGCATGGTGGTGAGCTGAGTGAGGCCGGTGGCGTTGACCGGGGTAAAGAGCGACGCGTCGAAGGTGGGCGGGAAGTAGATGCCGGCGGAGTCGTAGAGGACAAGGCGGTTGACGCGGCCGGGGTTGTCTGCGGTGAGCTTGAGGGCGACCCAGCCGCCCATAGACCAGCCGGCCACGTCGGCTTTCTGGACGCCTACGGCCTGCATGAAGGCGGTGACGGCCTTGACCTGGAGGTTGATGCTGTAGTCGACATCGGGGTGGGAGGATCGGCCAAAGCCGAGCAGGTCCAGGGCGTAGACGTGGAAACCGCGGGCGGCGAGGGTGGGGATCATGGGAGACCAGTCCTCGGCGCGGGAGCCCAGACCGTGGATGAGGATCAGCGGATAATCCGGGGCGAGGAGTTTGCCGTGGATGCGCGGCGGGTAGGCCTCGAAGTAGTGGATTTTGTAAGGGACGCCGGTTTTGGGGTCTTCGAGGCCGGTGTACCCGTTGAGATCGATGTATTCAGACAGGACGTGCTGCTGGCGGAGGTGGAGGCGGATGGTGAGGTCGGAGACCCAGAGGGGATAAAGATAGAAGGTGAGGGCGGCGGGGATGGCGACGAGGAAGAACAGGAGGGCCAGCGCGAGAAGCAATCGTTTCAGGGTGGTGGTCAATGCTGTCGTTTCCTCGCGCACCTCACGTTCCGGTGATC
Source organism: uncultured Granulicella sp. (assembly GCA_964282815.2). Lineage (GTDB taxonomy): Bacteria > Acidobacteriota > Terriglobia > Terriglobales > Acidobacteriaceae > Edaphobacter. The sequence goes on along the minus strand of CBDIOH010000003.1, from coordinate 179,162 downwards.
TATTCTACTTGAGGTTCATCTACTTCAGGTTCAAGGGCTTGCCGTACTCTTCCGAGAAGACGGTGTGGTTCCTATGAAAGCGGCCGCCGTTGAACTTGTCCGGGCCTTTGAGGTGGCCGAGAGCGAGCAATGCGACAACGTGGTAGCTGAGCGGAAGGCGAAGGGCTTCGTGGACTTCTTCCTGCTCGAAGCCTTCCATGGGGGCTGTGTCGTAGCCGAGCACCTCCGCCATGAGGAGCATGTGGGTGAAGGCAAGGGTGACCTGCTTGGTGACCCAGGTGCGCATCTGGTCTGAAGTAAAACTGGACATGTAGCTGGGGACGCTGGAACGGGCCTGGGCGGCGTAGGACTCGGGCATGCCGCCTTCGCGGCCGAGTTGAAGCATTTCGTCGAGGTCCTTGCGCCAGCCGTCCTGGTCGCCGCAGGCTACGATGACAGCGGAGGCCTCTTCTACCTTCGCCTGGTTGTAACTGGCACCGCGGAGCCTGCGCTTGCCTTCCTCAGACTGCACGACGATGAAGCGCCACGGCTGCATGTTGTAGCCGGACGGCGCGTGGAGGCCGGCGTCGATGATCTGGGCGAGGTCTTCGGGAGGGATGAGGGTGCCGTCAAAGCTCGGGGTGGAACGCCGGCCCTGGATGGCCTGGCTGAGGGATTTGACTGACTTCGGCATAGGGTGTCCGCGCTCCGGCTTCTAAGTAGGATGCGTACTATTTGATCTCGGACATGGCGAGTTCGGTGGTGTAGGCGCCTTGGGATGGAGCGTCGGCGAAGAGGAGGATTCCGTGGAAGCTGGTGCGGAGCTCCGGGTGGGCGGCGAGCAGGGCGGCGGCGGCAGCCAGGTTGCGCTGGCGGGCGGAGGCGGCGTCGCCAAGGGAGTCGACTTTGAGGTGGGCGGCGACGTCGATCTTTTCCTTGCCGAAGGTGTCGTCTACCGTGAACTGCGTGAAGCGGTACTCCTGTCCGTCGGCGGCTTTCAGGACGAGCGGGGCTTCCGGGGTGAGGGCTTTAGCGGCGGGCGGGGTGGCTGTCGAGAGCTCGGTGGCGAGCTTTTCCAGGTGGGTGCTGGAGACGAAGCCTGCGGGCGTGAGGAGGATTTGGGCCTGCTGGAGGTAGAGCCAAGCGGACCAGGACTGTTTGGCGGCTTCCAGCTTGCGGGATTCGGTCCAGTACCAGAGGCCGTCATGACCGGCGGCGTCGAGGGGCTTGGGGTAGAGGCCGGCTAACTGCCACTGGGAGCTGGATTGTTTCAGCAGGAACGAGAGGCGGGTTGGGGTGGGGCTGTCAAAGCGAACCATGGCGAAGGCATACTTGGCGGGCGGGAGCTGGGGGGATGGAGAAGTCGGCTTCCGCAGTGGAGCGGTTGAGGGTGCAGAAGAACTGGGCGTCGGCGGTGGCTTTCAGGGTAGAGGCGTCGAGGAGGTAGACCTGCTCGACCTGAGGGGTGGCGGATTCGAGGCGCGGGGCGGTGGAGGCGATGACCTCGGCGACGCCGGCGAAGGAGGCTGCCAGATCCGGGGCGGTGTTTGCTTTTACGGTTGCCTGATCCTTGGACTGGATGGCGGTGGCGAGCTTGAGCGAGGCGGCCGCGAGGGCGTCGCGATCGGCGGGCTGCATCTGGGACTGGGAGGTGCAGGTCTGGGCGCGAAGCGGGGCGGCAACGGTCAGGGCGGCAGCGACGAGGAGCTTGGAGAGGTTCATGTTTGGTTCACCCGGCTAGGAGAGTTTAGCGTATCGGACGTAACGTTTGGGCGGGCGTGGGGTCTATGAAGGAGGCGCAGGGGGACGTAAGATCGACGGGATGAAGAAATTTGGCTTCGCGCGTGGACTGTGGCTGGTTGGTTTGGGGACGGGGTGCGCACTGGGGCAGCGGTTGCCGGCGGCGGCGCCTACGTCGTCTGTGGCTTCGGTCCCGGCAGCGAGCACGGCTCCGGCCACTCCGGTTCCGGCTGCCGCGGCTCCGGAGAGTGCTTCAGCGCGGGCGGCAAAGCGGGCTCGGGTGACCTGGGCGAGTGGAGTATTGACGGTCGAAGCGGACAACTCCAGTTTGAATGGAATTTTGCGCGATGTGAGTCAGCAGACCGGCATGAAGATCACCGGGGGCGTCGCGGAGGAGCGGGTGTATGGAACGTATGGGCCGGGGCCGGCGGAGACGGTGCTGGGAACGCTGCTGACCGGGACAGGAAGCAACGTGCTGCTGAAGGAGAACACGCCGGCCCGACCGATGGAGCTGGTGCTGACGCCTCGGCAGGGCGGGGCTACTCCTGCGGGACCTTCGACGTATGCGCGGGATCGGGAGGAGCGGATGGACGACCTGCCGCCGCAGCGCATGAGGCCGGGGCGGACGGAAGAGCGGGCCGGGGAAGCTCCGGTGAACGGCGGGATGGGTGGGCATGGAGCTGATGCGACGCAGCCGGCGTCTGTGGCTCCGGCGGCCGCGGCGACGACCGATCAGCAGAGCCCCCAATGGGGTGAAGACGCCGCAGCAAATCTACGATCAGCTGATGAAGCTGCAACAGCAACAGAAGGCTACGCCTCCACCGCAGTAGTGGGCGGCTTAGCTGTTGAGTGCTGGGGCTGCAACACGGGGCAGCTGCCTTGCGGCTGGCGACCTGGGTGGTGTGGATGCGGAAGAGGTGGAACATGGAGATACAGATTCCGTAGGCGATGAGGACGCCCATCGCGAGCGACGCAAGGACGGCACAGACGAGAGCGATTGAGAGAGCCACGATCTAATTCTCCGGAGACTGTGAGATGACCTTCCTATTGTCGCTTGGATGAGGATCTGCGCTTGTGAAGATTTCCACAATCTGTTGGCTGAGGTGGTTCGGCTGGATGGGGGATCGATCAGGCGGGCTGCTGAGGCGTTTGGTGAGAGGGCTCTCAGGGTGAGTTATCCTAGTCGTTGGACCCTATGAGCGGTGTGATGGAAGCGGTGGGTGGTTCGAAGTTAGGCGATTCCCTCCCCGCGGCGAAGGGCGCGACGGGCGCGTCCGCCACGCGGGCGAGCAAGGGGATTACGCACATTACGGTGCGTGGGGCTCGGCAACATAATCTCCGGAATGTTTCGGTCTCGATTCCGCGGAATACGCTGACGGTGGTGACTGGGCTTTCGGGTTCCGGGAAGAGTTCGCTTGCGTTCGACACGATCTATGCCGAAGGGCAGCGGCGGGTATGTCGAGACGCTGAGCGCGTACGCGCGGCAGTTTCTGGATCAGATGGAACGGCCGGATGTGGATGCGATCGATGGGCTGTCCCCCGCGATCTCCATCGAGCAAAAGACGACTTCGCGTTCGCCGCGGTCGACCGTTGGGACGATTACGGAGATCTACGACTATCTGCGGCTGCTGTATGCGAGTGTGGGGCAGCCGCATTGCCCGAACTGTGCGCGGCCGATTTCTCGGCAGAGTGCGGAGCAGATTGTGGAGCGGATCGCTTCGCTCAATCCGGGCGAACGGATTACCGTCTTAGCGCCCATCGTGCGGGGACGCAAGGGGGAGTTTCGCGAGGAGCTGGAGGCGCTCGATCAGCAGGGATTCCGGGTGCGGATCGATGGAGAGATGGTGGAGCTGACCGAGGGAATGCGCCTCGAGAAGCGGAAGAATCATACGATCGAGGCGGTGGTGGACCGGATCATTCTGAAGCCGCTGCCAAAGGACGCTGAGCCTGCTCCGGAGACGGCCAATGCGGCGCTCGCGGCGGGCGGCGGCGAGGTGAAGCCAAGGTATGACACGCGGCGGCTGGAAGCGAGCGTGGTGAAGGCGCTGCAGATGGCGAATGGGCTGGTGCTGATCGGGTTGCAGGATCCGGGGACGCGAGTGACGGACGAGACGCTGTATTCGTCGTCCATGGCGTGTCCGGACTGCGGGATCAATGTGCCGAAGCTCGAGCCGCGGAGCTTCAGCTTCAACTCGAACTACGGAGCTTGCCCGGAGTGTCATGGTCTGGGGTCGATCTATGACTTCGATCCGGGGAAGACGATTACGGATTGGGGAAAACCGCTGCTGGATGGGGCGATGGGGCCGGGGTCTGGGTCGACGTACCTGCTGAAGCTGATCAAGCTGGCGGGGGAAAAGTACAAGATCGATCTGAAGAAGCCGTTCCAGGAGCTGACCGAAGTGCAGCGAAATCTGCTGCTGTATGGGCCGCCGGCGGGAGAGTCGGGCCGGACGGGGTTTCATGGAATCTTTGCTTATCTGCGTTCGAACCTTGAGGAGACTAAATCCGAGGGATATCGCGAGTACATGATGCAGTACATGTCGGCGACGAACTGCCCGCAGTGCAAGGGGCGGCGGCTGCGACCGGAATCGCTGGCGGTTACTGTGAATGGCCAGTCCATTGCGGAGTTTACCGGGCTCTCGCTCGAGCGGGCGCTGACCGCGGCGCAGGGAATGGGGTTTACCGGGCGGGAGAAGCTGATCGCGGACCGGCTGCAGCGGGAGGTGATTGAGCGGCTGGAGTTCTTGAACTCGGTGGGGCTTGGGTATCTTTCGCTGGATCGATCTGCGGCTACTTTGTCTGGCGGTGAGGGGCAGAGGATTCGGCTGGCGACGCAGATTGGGTCTCGTCTGCGGGGGGTGCTGTATGTGCTGGATGAGCCTTCGATCGGGCTGCATCAGCGGGATAATCAGCGGCTGATTACGGCGCTGGAGCGGCTGCGGGACCTGGGGAATACCGTGCTTGTGGTCGAGCATGACGAGGACACGATCCGGAAGGCGGATTATGTGCTCGACCTAGGGCCGGGAGCGGGTAAAAACGGCGGATATTTGATTGCGGATGGAACGCCGGCGGAGATCATGGCGAATCCAGCTTCGGTGACCGGGCAGTACCTGGCGGGGAAGATTGAGATCGTGACGCGGCCTTCACGGACGGTCATGGGGGCGGATGGGGTTGAGTTTGAGGACCATGGGCCGCGGCCTCTGACCGGTAGATGGATCACGGTCGAGGATGCGCACTCACACAACCTGCAGCATGTGACAGCGCACTTTCCGCTGGGCGTAATGACGGTGGTGACGGGCGTCAGCGGGTCGGGCAAGTCGACGCTGGTGAACGACATCCTGTACCGGTCGCTGGCGAAGGAGCTCTATGGGTCGCGCGAGGAGCCGGGGCAGCATGGGCGGGTGATTGGGGTCGATCAGCTGGATAAGGTGATCCAGATCGACCAGTCGGCGATCGGCCGGACGCCTCGGTCGAACCCTGCGACGTATACCGGGGTGTTCACAGCAATACGGGACCTGTTTGCGATGCTGCCGGATAGCCGGGAGCGCGGGTACAAGCCGGGACGGTTCAGCTTCAACGTGCAGGGCGGGCGATGCGAGGCTTGCCAGGGTGAAGGACAGCGGCGGATCGAGATGAACTTTCTTCCGGATGTCTATGTACTGTGCGAGGTCTGCAATGGGCGGCGGTATAACCAGGAGACGCTGGCGGTCAAGTTCAACGGGTACTCGATTGCCGACCTGCTGGAGCTTTCGATTGCGGATGCGGTGCCGATCCTGAAGGATATTCCGAACGTCGCGGTGAAGCTGCAGACGCTGGTGGATGTGGGGCTTGGGTATATCCACCTGGGGCAGTCGGCTACCACCCTGTCTGGAGGAGAAGCCCAGCGGATGAAGCTGGCGCGTGAGCTAAGCAAGCGGCAGACGGGGCGAACGCTTTACCTGCTGGACGAGCCGACGACCGGGCTGCATTTTGACGATGTCCGGCGGCTGCTGGATGTGCTGCACCGGCTGACCGACCTAGGGAATACGGTCATCATCATTGAGCACAATCTGGACATTATCCGGAATGCGGACTACCTGCTGGATATGGGGCCGGAGGGTGGGGAGTTTGGCGGGACGGTGATCGGGCATGGGACGCCGGAGCAGTTGGCGGGGGTTGAGGGATCGCATACAGGGTACTTCTTGCGGCAGCACTTCCCTGGTTTGAAGGCGCAGGCGACGGGGCCAAACGCGGGGGCGCAGCCGAACTCGATCCGGGCTGAGGCCGATGCGATTAAAGGGCCTAAGACGAAGTTTGTGCCGAACGAGAAGAAGACCGGGGTGCCGACGGGCAAGCCGAGTGCGGCGAAGCCACTCTCCGTCAAGAAGGCGGCGAAGGCGGCGGCCAAAGTAGCGGCGAAAGCGGCTGCTAAGAAGGCGAAGTGATGGAGGGACTGGAAGCGGCTGAGGAGGTGGTGGTCAGGCCGACGCGGCGGATTCCGAATCTGCTGCACTTTCTTCTGTTTCTGGCGCTGACTGTGTTTTCGCTGATGATCGCCGAGGCTGTTGGGCTGACGCTGGTCTCGGGGCCGATTCAGGCTCGGCTGGGGAATGCGAAGCTGCAGCTTGGGGTGGAGTTGGTTGGGTATTGCCTGACGTTGGCCGTGGCGTGGTTTGCGTTTGCGGCGATCTGGAATCGGGCTTTTCTGGTGGGGGTGCGGTGGAACTGGCCGGTGGTGCGGCCACGGCTGGTGCTGGTTGGGTTCGGGTTGGGGTTCTTGTCGCAGGCGATCGAGAGTGCTCTGCCGGTGCCGAAGCATGCGCCGATCGAGGATCTGTTTCGTAGCCCGGGAATTATCTGGTTTCTGGCCGGGTTTGGACGCTGGTGGCTCCGCTTTTTGAGGAGGTGCTTTTCCGGGGAATGTTGCTTCCGGCGCTGGCGCATGCGTTCGACTGGATGCGGCTGCCGAAGGATGTGGCGGCGCTCGAGGTCTGGCGTGGTGCGGAAGGCTACTCGCGTGGTGCGCTCGTGGCCGCTTCCGTGGTGACCAGCCTCGTTTTCGCCGCGATTCACGCGCCGCAGATCGGATATACGTGGAGCGCTGTGGCGCTTTTGGCGGGGTTTCGATGGTACTTTGCTGGATTCGCCTGCGGTATGACTCGGTTGCGGCATCGATGGTGGTGCATGGGTGTTATAACCTTTCCGTCTTCGTGACGATATTCCTTGGGACGGGCGGATTTCGTCATCTGGAGAAGGCTGGTTGATGGTGGGATCAAGGTCGATTCTGCACTGGATTTGCACATTCGGCGTCTAAGTTACAGGCCTGTTAGTGTGGTGGTAGATTCGCGGTATGCTCTCCGGGGTTTCGTTCGCATGGGGCGGACGGATACACTGGAGGGCACAGGTTTTGAAGCTGAAGGGGGAACATGTTCGAACGCTATACGGAGAAGGCGCGGGCGTGTGATTTTCTTTGCACGCTATGAGGCCAGTCAGTTTGGGTCGCCTTACATCGAGACGGAGCATCTCCTGCTTGGTCTGCTGCGGGAGGACAAGGCACTGACGAACCGGTTCCTGCGGAGCCATGCGTCGGTGGAATCGATCCGGAAACAGATTGAAGGGCATACGACGATCCGGGAGAAGGTGTCGACTTCGGTCGATCTTCCGCTTTCGAACGAGTGCAAGCGGGTTCTGGCGTATGCGGCGGAGGAGGCGGAACGGCTTTCGCACAAGCATATCGGGACCGAACACCTGCTTTTGGGGCTGCTGCGGGAAGAGAAATGCTTTGCAGCGGAGATTCTGCAGGAGCGCGGTCTTCGTCTGCCTGCGATTCGTGAGGAGTTGCAGCGCACGACCCAGGAGAAGCCTGCCGCGGCTGCGGCGAAGGCGGCACGAGGGGAGCAGTCCCATGCTTGCTGAGTTTAGCCGGGATTTGACACAGAGCGCGATGGACCAGCAGCTGGATCCGCTGGTGGGACGGGATACCGAGGTCGACCGGGTGATCCAGATTTTATGCCGGCGGACGAAGAACAATCCGGTGCTGATCGGGGAGCCGGGCGTGGGTAAGACGGCGATTGTTGAGGGGCTGGCGCAGAAGATCGCGGATGGCGAGGTTCCCTCATTCCTCGCCGACAAGCGGGTTCTGGCTTTGGACCTGTCTTTGATTGTGGCGGGGACGAAGTATCGCGGACAGTTTGAAGAGCGGCTGAAGACGATCATGAAGGAGCTGATGGAGAATCAGAACTCCATCGTGTTCATCGATGAGCTGCATACGCTGGTGGGGGCGGGTTCGGCGGAGGGTTCGCTGGACGCTGCGAATATCCTGAAGCCTGCGCTGTCACGCGGCGAGATCCAGTGCATCGGGGCTACGACCCCGGCTGAGTATCGGAAATCGATTGAGAAGGACCGTTCGCTCGAGCGGCGGTTTCAGGCGGTGAAGGTTCCGCCTCCCAACGAGGAAGATGCGGTCAGGATCATCATGGGGATCAAGGAGAAGTATGAGAAGTTTCATGCGGTTTCCTATACCGATGATGCGATTACGTTCTCTGTCTCGCACAGCTCTCGGTATATCCCGGACCGGTTCCTGCCGGACAAGGCGATCGATTTGATCGACGAGGCGGGCGCGCGGGTGAAGCTGCGGCAGACGTCTCTGCCCGAAGAGCTGACCGAGGTGCAGAAGCGGATCAAGTTCATCGTGCACCGGATGGAGAACGCGATTGCGAATCACGAGTTCGAGAAGGCTCGGTTCTACTCGGATGAGGAGCGCAAGGAGCGGGAGAATCTGCGGGCGCTGCGAGACAAGTACCATCTCGATGATTCGAGCGCGGGGATTGTGACGCGCGAGGACATTGAGGATGTGGTCAGCCGCTGGACGGGCGTGCCCATGACCTCTTTGAAGGAAGAGGAGATGGAGCGTCTGCTGCGGGTTGAGGAAGAGCTGCATAAGCGCGTGATCTCGCAGGAAAAGGCGATCTCGGCGCTGGCGCGAGCGATTCGCCGGTCGCGTGCGGGGCTTAAGAATCCGGCGCGTCCGATCGGCAGCTTCCTGTTCCTTGGGCCTACGGGCGTGGGTAAGACGGAGATGGCTCGGACGCTGGCGCAGTTCCTGTTTGGGTCGGAGAAGTCGCTGATCCGGTTCGATATGTCGGAGTTCATGGAGAAGCATTCCGTGAGCAAGCTGATCGGGTCGCCTCCGGGGTATGTGGGGTATGAGGAGGGGCGGTCAGCTGACCGAGCGCGTCAAGCGCAATCCTTACTCCGTCGTGCTGCTGGATGAGATCGAGAAGGCGCACCCGGATGTGTATAACCTGCTGCTACAGGTGTTTGAGGATGGTCAGCTTACCGATGGTCTGGGCAACACGGTGGACTTCAAGAACACCATCATTGTCATGACATCGAACATTGGTGCAAAGCACCTGCAGAAGCAGCAGGGGCTTGGGTTCCAGACGAGCGATGAGAACATGGTGCTCGACAAGATGGAGGAGCTGGTAAGGGGCGAGGTCAAGAAGACCTTCAACCCGGAGTTCCTGAACCGTCTGGACGAGATCATCATCTTTACCTCGCTGCTGGAGAGCGACCTGATGCAGATCCTGGAGCTTCTGGTGCAGCAGTTGAATACCAACCTGGTGCACAAGGCGATCACCATCTCGGTCAACGACGATGCGAAGAAGTACATCCTGCAGAAGACGGCTTCGGACAGGACGTACGGCGCGAGACCTCTGCGGCGGGCTTTACAGCGGTTCGTTGAGGACCCGCTGAGCGAGGCACTGATTGCGGGTGGAATCAAAGAGCGGCCGGCGTTCCTGGAGGTCTATCTGGACAACAACCAACTGTTCTATCGGCCGATTCTTTCGGACTCGGAGGAGAAGGCAGATGGCATGGCTTTGACGACGGTTTAGAGCTGTTGTCAAGACTGCCAGAGAAGCGGCTCACGGAAGATTCCGTGAGCCGCTTTTGCGTTCAGAGCGTGAGCGGCGGGACTGAAGTCCTGCCCTTCAAATGTGAAAGGCAGCTAGACGAGTTTCTGGGCGGATTTCAGGGCTCCGGAGACGAGGTCGGAGGCCTGGTCAACGGCGGAGTTGACGGAGGATTGGGCCTTCGAGGCGAGGTCCTGGGCTTGTTTGGCGAGCTTATCTGCCTGATCTTTGAGGTAGCCGGCGGTATCTTCGAGGTAGTCCTGAGCATCTTCCGCACCGCGTTTGATCTTCTTGCGGGTGGCGGTGCCGCTCTGCGGGGCGTAGAGAAGAGCTATGGCGGCCCCGATGGAGGCTCCGATTCCGAAGGCAAAAAAGACGTACTTGCTGGAGACGCTGGGCATTAGGGTCGTACCTCAATCTGGATTATGTACACGGCTTCCACCGCAAGCCTACCAGCTTTGATTCGGGGTGTTGCGGAATTGGTTGGACTGCAATTTGTCACCTCAGACCGGCGAGTTCCCTTGCGCGGACGAAGATGCGGGAGAACATGGCGGCATCCAGGCGTCCCGTATTGGTGTTGCGTAAAGACGGATGGTAGGAGGCCATGAGATGGAGGCCGTTCGGGAGGATGTACTCGGCTGCGTGGGCGAAGGCGTACGGGCTGCGGCGGACGATGACGCCGGTGAGGACGAGGTGTGCGAGGTAGGCATCCCAGGCAATCTTGCCGAGGCAGACGACGAGGCGGATGCGTGGGAGGGCGGCGATTTCGGCTGCGAGATGGGAGGCGCAGTTGCGGATCTCTTCTGGGAAGGGCTTGTCGGCGGGCGGGGCGCAGCGGACGACGGAGGCGATCCAGGTGTGCTTGAGTTGGAGGCCGTCGGTGATGGAGGTTCCGGTGGGTTGGTTGGCGAGACCTACGGAGTAGAGGACGGGGTACATGAAGTAGCCGGAGCCGTCGCCGGTGAAGACACGGCCGGTTCGGTTGGCGCCGTGCGCTCCAGGGGCAAGGCCGAGGATGAGGATGCGAGCGCGGGGATCGCCAAAGCCGGGGACGGGGCGCGCCCAGTAGGTCTGGTCGATGTAGGCTCGGCGGCGGGTTTGGCCGATGGCTTCGCAGTAGGTGCGGAGGCGGGGGCAGCGGTTGCAGGTGATGATCTGCTCGCGGGCTTGTTCTAATAAGGACACTACTGATGCATGATAAAGGCGTCCTGCCGGACGGGCCCACTGCGCGTGAGGCGGTCACTTCGTGACATGTATTAGGGGCGGCGTTGGTGATTCGAGCGGCTGAGGTCCGGACGTTGTCCGGCACAAAGCGCGTTTGACCCCTACGGGTGGGGAACGTACAGTAAAGGAGAGGCGATGGCCGCTGTTTTGCGGTATTTTGACGCGCCCGATAAGGCATGACTTTGACCCCCACGACAGAGACGGAAATGACAGAGATCGCGGCTGAAACGCAGCCGGTTGCAGAGAACCACGAATTGACGCACACGCACACCGATGCCGAGGGCAATGAGACGGTGCATGAGGGGCCGTCGCACGATCAGGCACCCTCCTTGAACCCGGAGCTGATGCGTGAGATTGCGGTGGAAGTAGACGCGGAGACGGTGTCCAAGGCGTTCAGGACGGTGGTAAAAAAGTACCAGAAACTGGCGCGCATTCCTGGCTTCCGGGTGGGTAAGGTGCCGGAGCAGGTCATCAAGAACCGGTTCGCGAAGGATGTGCGGCAGGAGGTTCTGGACTCACTGGTAAGCGAACGGTTTCGCAAGGCGATCGAAGAGCAGAAGGTAAATCCGGTAAGCCAGCCGCAGCTGACGAACCTATTTCTGGTGGACGGGCAGCCCTTACAATTCAAAGCGGCGTTTGAAGTGCTGCCCGAGATCGATCTGACCGGGTATGAGTCGACTTCCGTCGAGAGGCCGAACGTTGAGCTGACCGAGGCGGAGTACAAGGCGGAGCTGGATCGGGCGATGGAGCCGCATGGCACGGTGGAGACAATCGAGGAAGATCGTGCGCTGGTGGATGGGGATTGGGCGGAGATCGAGTTCAAGGGCGTGGTGCAGGATCTGGCGCAGACGGTGACGGAAGACGGAGCGGAAAACGCTTCCGAAGAGAACGAGCCGATTGTGGGCGAGGATGTGATGATCGAAGTGGGCGGCGTGAATACGCTGCCTGCGTTTACCGAGGCTCTGCGCGGCCAGAAGGTTGGGCAGGAGATGAGCTTCGAGGTGACGTATCCGGAGGAGTTTGGCGAGCCTCGTTTGGCGGGACAGACGGTGAAGTATGACGTGACCGTGAAGGCGATGAAGAAGAAGACGTTTCCGGAGCGGGATGAGGAGTTCGTCAAGCAGCTTGGGGATTATGAGAGCTGGGACGACTTCGAGACGAAGCTGCGGGAGCATGCGACGGACCGGAAGAAGGAAGCGCTGGAAAATCAGGCGAAGGATAAGCTGCTGGGCGAGTTGATTGAGAAGTACACGTTCCCTGTTCCGGAGACGTTTGTGCAGCAGCAGATCGATGCCCGGTTGGACCGCGGTTTGAGGGCGTTAGCGCAGCAGGGGATGAGCGCTGAGGAGATGCGGAAGCTCGACTTTGGGCGCCTGCGTGCAGCGCAACGGGATCAGGCTTTGAGCGAGGTGAAGGCTTCGTTGATTCTGGACAAGATTGCCGAGCTCGAAGGCGTGCAGGTTGAGGATGAGGAGATGGAGCGGGAGATCATGATGGCCTCGCTGCAGGCTCGGGAGCCGATGGAGACAGTGCGTCAGCGGTTTGCGGAGGATGGTACGCTGGGGCGGATGCAGGAGCAGATGCGCCGGGAGAAGACGGGGGCTGTGTTATTTGAGAAGCTGGCGCGGTAGAGCGTGGAAGGTTCTGTCTCGCTGAGTGAGGCAGAATAGTTTGAACGATGGTGGTGGGTCAAAGAGCATCGGGATCCTTTCGACTGCGTCCCTCGCAAAAAGCGCAGGGACTTCGCTCAGGATGACCGCCTCACCCAGACGCAGGACTTACGGGTACTAGGAGAAGCAAGATGGGTTTGATTCCTTATGTGGTTGAGCAGACGAGCCGGGGCGAGCGGAGCTATGACATCTATAGCCGGCTGCTTCGGGATAACATCATCTTTCTGGGCACACCGATCGATGACAATATCGCGAATGTGATCATTGCGCAGCTTCTGTTTTTGAGCGGTGAGGATCCGGAGAAGGACATCCAGATGTACATCAACTCACCGGGTGGATCGATTACCGCGGGGCTGGCGATCTATGACACGATGCAGTACATCAAGAACGATGTGATGACGCTGTGCATTGGGCAGGCGGCGAGTATGGGCGCGTTCCTGCTGATGGCGGGCAAGAAGGGCAAGCGCTTCGCGCTGCCGAACTCGCGAATTTTGATCCACCAGCCGAGCATGGGCGGGTTGAGCGGGCAGGCGACCGACATCGACATCCATGCGAGGGAGATTTTGCGGATTCGCGAGATCACGAACACGCTGATGAGCAAGAGCACCGGGCAGCCGCTGGCGCAGGTGGAGCGAGACGTGGAGCGCGACTTCATCATGACGGCTCCGCAGGCCAAGGAGTACGGGATCATCGACGATATCATCGATCGGCCGCGGACGACTTAGTTCCGGAAGATTGGTCGCGGAAGCGACGAGGGCTCCGGTCAGCGCCGGGGCTCTCGATTCTTTGGACTTCTGCTTTTCTTGTGATGGAACGGATGGGTTACACACCGTGAGTCTTTGCGGGTGGGGTGGGGCCGGATGGGTAAGGGAATCCGGTGTAAACTTGTAGATGCAGATGTTGGCAGGGCTACTTGAAGGGGCTACACCTTTATGAAAACGTCACGAGGCTCGGATGAGTCGCTTCGTTGTTCTTTTTGCCATAAGGCGCAGGATGCAGTTGCGAAGCTAATCTCGTCACCTTCTGACTACCCGCGGGCGTACATCTGCGATGAGTGCGTTGCGGTGTGCAACTCCATCCTTGAGGACGACCGGACAGAGGCTGCGCCGGGTGCTTCGCCCGCTCACCTGCCGAAACCGCAGGAGGTTCGTGCGTTTTTGGATGAGTACGTGATCGGGCAGGACCAGACAAAGAAGAAGCTTGCAGTAGCGGTCTATAACCACTACAAGCGGATCCAGATGAACAAGACTCGCGGCAATGATGTAGAGCTTGCGAAGTCGAATATTCTGCTGGTGGGGCCAACCGGATCTGGAAAGACGCTGCTGGCGCAGACGCTGGCGAAGGTCCTGGATGTGCCGTTTGCGATCGTGGATGCGACAACCCTGACTGAGGCTGGGTATGTGGGCGAGGATGTCGAGAATATCATTCTGAAGCTGCTGCAGGCGGCGGACGGGGACGTTGTGCGGGCCCAGCAAGGGATTATCTACATTGATGAGATCGACAAGATTGGACGCAAGGATGAGAACCCATCCATTACGCGCGATGTGAGCGGCGAAGGGGTGCAGCAGGCGCTGCTGAAGCTGCTTGAAGGGACGGTTGCGAATGTCCCTCCGCAGGGCGGGCGCAAGCATCCGCATCAGGAGTTCACGGCTGTCGACACAACGAATATCCTGTTTATCTGCGGTGGGGCGTTTGTGGGGCTCGAGAAAGTCATTGGGCGGCGTGTGGGTAAGAAGGCGCTCGGGTTCAAGACCTTGTCGGATACGGATAAGCTCGAAGGCGACGTGACGCCGATTCGTGCGCAGCGGGATGCTGAGTTGCTGCGCCAAGCGGAGCCGCAGGATTTGCTGAAATACGGACTGATTCCAGAGTTTGTGGGGCGGCTTCCAGTAATGGGTGTGCTGGATGAGCTGGACGAATCGGCGTTGATTGAGATTCTGACGAAGCCGAAGAATGCAATTCTCAAGCAGTACATCAAGCTGTTCGAGTTCGAGAACGTGAAGGTGACGTTTACGGACGAGGCGGCGCGGGAGATTGCTCGTGAGGCGCTACAACGCAAGGTCGGGGCGCGCGGTTTGCGCATGATTCTGGAAGAGCTGATGCTGGATTTGATGTACTACGTTCCGGGCAACAAGAAGGTGAAGGACCTGGCGATCACGGCGGAGATGGTGAAGAAGCACTCACTCACGTTGCCCATGTTGTTGGAGAAGGCGGGTTAGGTTCGGTTGTTAAGAAGGTTCGAGTAGCAGGGGAGCAAAGGGCCGCTGGCTCCTTTGCTCTCTTTCTTTTGCGGCTTTCTTTGGGCGTCGTCGGCCCGTTTTGATGGTGTAGTGAGACGGTCTTCTTAGGGTGGCACTTCCCTGCACCGCAATGGGGTCTCCGGCTTTACAATCAACGGAACGCGCGGGCGGCCGTATGCATCGTTCACGGGGTTGAAACGTCTAACGCGGGAGAGATATGAAAAACGATAACGATGCAATTCTGAGCCGAGACGTGCGGAAGCTTCCGATGATGCCTATCCGCGAGATGGTGATCTTCCCGCATATGATGACGCCGTTTGTGGTGGGGCGTGAGTCCAGTGTGCGGGCGCTTGAAGAGGCTTTGACGGGCGACCGGAAGATCTTCCTGGCGACGCAGCATGATGCTTCGGTGGACGAGCCGAGCGCGGACGACATCTTCGAGTCGGGCACGATTGGAAATATTGTGCAGAGCGTGAAGATGCCGGATGGCAACATCAAGGTGCTGGTGGAGGGTGTAGAGCGGGCTCGTTCGATCGAGGTCAACGACGAGGATGGGTTCTTCGTTGCGACCGTGAGGACGGGGCCGACGCATCTGGAGATGACGCCGCAGGTGGAGGCGATGATGCAGCGGGTTCATACGCTGTTCGAGCAGTATGTGAAGCTGCAACAGAGCCTGAACTACGAGACAATGACCGCGAGTGTTCGCGGGGATGAGCCGTCGAAACTGGCGGATACGATTGCGGCGAATCTGCAGCTTTCAATTGAGGAGAAGCAGGAGCTGCTGGAGGTGTTCGATCCAGAGGCTCGTCTGGCGAAGATTGCGGATGTGCTGGATGTGGCGATCGAGAAGCTGAACATTGATCGCACGGTGCAGTCGCGTGTCAAGCGGCAGATGGAGAAGGCGCAAAAAGAGTACTACCTGAACGAGAAGATCAAGGCGATCCAGAAGGAGCTTGGCCGCGGGGAGAAGAGTGAGTTCGACGAGCTCAAGAAGAAGATTGAAGCGGCGGGGATGCCGAAGGATGTGCTCGAGAAGAGCATGCAGGAGCTGAAGAAGCTGGAGGCGATGCCGCCGATGTCGGCTGAGTCGACGGTGAGCCGCAACTACCTGGACTGGCTGCTCGCGGTGCCCTGGCGGAAGCGTTCGAAGGAGATTCGGTCCATTGAGGTCGCGGAAGAGGTTTTGAACAGCGATCATTATGGGCTGGAGAAGATCAAGGATCGCATCCTGGAGTTTCTCGCGGTGCGGCAGCTGGTGAAGAATCCCAAGGGATCGATTCTTTGCTTCGTCGGACCTCCGGGTGTGGGAAAGACCTCGCTGGGGCAGTCGATTGCGAAGGCGACGGGCCGGAAGTTTGTGCGGATGTCGCTCGGCGGCGTGCGCGATGAGGCGGAGATTCGCGGGCATCGGCGGACGTATATCGGGGCGCTCCCGGGTCAGGTCATTCAGTCGATGAAGAAGGCTGGGACGAAGAATCCGGTGTTCATGCTGGATGAGATCGACAAGATGGCGAACGACTTCCGTGGCGATCCCGCAAGTGCGCTGCTGGAGGTGCTGGATCCGGAGCAGAATACTTCGTTCCAGGATCACTACCTCGACGTCGAGTATGACCTTTCGCAGGTGCTGTTTGTGGCTACGGCGAACGTGCTGGATACGATTCCGGGGCCGTTGCAGGATCGCATGGAGATCATTCGACTCTCCGGGTATACCGAGATTGAGAAGCTGGAGATCGCGAAGCAGTATCTCGTGAAGAAGCAGCGCGAAGGAACTGGGCTGACGGAAGAGCAGATCGTGTTTGAGGACTCTGCGCTGAAGTCGATTATCCGCGGGTATACGCGGGAGGCCGGGGTTCGTAATCTCGAGCGCGAGATCGGCAATGTGGGCCGGAAGGTCGCTCGCAAGGTCGTGCAGGGCGGCACGGATGCGGCAGCGAGCTTCAAGGAGACCGTGACCGCCGATAACCTTGAGGATCTGCTCGGCGTTGCCAAGTTCCGGGACAATGAGATTCATAAGGCAAGCGAGATTGGGCTGGTGACGG
The DNA here is from genome assembly GCA_964282815.2 of uncultured Granulicella sp. Taxonomy (GTDB): domain Bacteria; phylum Acidobacteriota; class Terriglobia; order Terriglobales; family Acidobacteriaceae; genus Edaphobacter. The sequence continues at coordinate 162,378 of CBDIOH010000003.1, read as the reverse complement.
GGTTGGCGTGGACGTCAGTGGGTGGGGTGATTCTACAGACTGAGGTTCAGGTGCTGGACGGGAAGGGTAAGCTGACGTCTACCGGGCAGCTTGGGGATGTGATGAAGGAGTCGGCTGAGGCGGCTTTGAGCTATATTCGTTCCCGGTCATCGCATCTTGGTCTGGCGAAGGACTTCTACCGGAACGTGGACATCCACATCCATGTACCAGAGGGCGCTACTCCGAAGGACGGTCCTTCTGCGGGGATCACGATTGCTACCGGGCTCGCGAGCGCTCTGACGAAGATCAAGGTGCGGCGGGATATTGCCATGACGGGCGAGATTACGCTGCGTGGCAAGGTGATGGCGATCGGCGGACTCAAGGAGAAGCTGCTGGCTGCTCACCGGGCGGGAGTCTTTGAGGCAATCCTGCCAGCGGACAATCGGAAAGATCTGGCGGATCTGCCGGACCTGATCAAAAACACGATGAAGCTGCACTTTGTAGAGCAGATGGATGAGGTGCTTCAGATTGCTCTTGAAGAGAGGCTGAGTCCGCTCAGTGAGGAGACTCCCGAAGCTTTGGCTGGAGTGATCCCGCCGGTTGTCGGCGGCGGACAGCAGCCCGTGGCCCACCAGTAGCTTGAAGCATGAGAAAGGCCGGTTCCTTTATGGGAACCGGCCTTTTTTGTCTTCGGCTACTAAAGACTAGGTTGCTCTGCGGCCCGTAATGAAGTGCATGACGATGGAGATGACGGCAAACAGGAGCAGCAGGTGGATCAACAAGCTGCTGACATGGAAGAGGGTGAAACCGCCTAACCAGAGAACGACGAGAACGACCGCGAGGATGAGGAACATGGAACCTTCTTTCGAGCTGAGATGTTTGCGCTCTGCACCTCGCCGAGTCTTATTCCGCTGAACTCAACTCTGGGTCGCAGGACACTGGTTACATATCATTGAGATCGACTTTGTTCCCGAATCGTTGCTCGGGCTCCAATTTGGCTACAAAGACTTCGTAGCTGCCGCCGGCGATGGAAGGGATGAGCACGACCTCGTCCCCTTCCTGAAAGGTGTAGGTCTCGCCTCCGAGGAAGCGGATGTCCTCGTCGTTGACGTAAACATTGATGAAGCGGCGGAGTTTTCCTGATTCGTCCTTGATCTGGGTGGAGAGGGCTGGGAAGTTTTGGTCGATGTCGGCGATCAGGGCTGGCAGGTTTTGGGCGTTGCTCGTGAGCTGTTTCTGGCCTTCTGTGTGGCGAACGAAGGCGGTCGGGAGAATGATCTTGATGGAAATGGTTTGCTCCTGAAGGACAGTGGTCAGAGGTCAATTCTCAGTGGTCAGTTGTTCGGGGCTGTCCGTTAGCCGGCGGCTACGAGTTCGTCCTCGGCGACTCCGTTGAGCTCGCGGAGGTAGTCGGCGAAGTCGGAGAGGCGGGGACGGACAGCGCGGCTGTCCAGGTGGTCGAAACGGCCGGCAAGGGCATCGGTGGTCTTGAGGCCGTTGCCGGTGATGCAGATAACGGTGGTCTGGTCTGGGCTGATGCGGCCCTGCTGGTAGAGGCGGGCGGTGACTGCCGTGGTGACGCCGCCGGCGGTTTCGGTGAAGATGCCTTCGGTTTCAGCGAGCTCCTGCATGCCTGAAACAACCTCGATATCCGAGACGTCTTCTGCCCAGCCGCCGGTCGATCGGATCATTTTGGCGGCGGCAGGGCCGTCTGCCGGGTTGCCAATGGCGAGCGAACGGGCGATGGTGTTGGGGCGCTGCGGCTCGATGTAGTCCCAGCCTTCGCGAACGGCGTGGGAGATGGGCGAGCAACCGGTGGCCTGGGCGCCGAAGAAGCGTACTGGCTTGTCTTCGACCAGGCCAAGAGCAACCAGCTCCGCAAAGGCTTTCCTGAGCTTGCGAATCAAGGAACCGCCGGCCATGGGGCAGACGACGTTGTCGGGGAGACGCCAGCCGAGTTGCTCGGCAATCTCGTAGCCTTGGGTCTTAGACCCCTCGGCGTAATAGGGGCGGAGGTTGACGTTGACGAAGCCCCAGGCGTACTCGTCGGCAATCTGGGTGCAGAGGCGGTTGACGTGGTCATAGTTGCCGTCGATGCGGATGAGACGTGCGCCGTAGACGAGAGTGTTGAGGATCTTGGCGGGCTCGAGGTCGGCCGGAACCAGAATGCAGGCGTCCAGGCCTAGCCGGGCGGCCTGGGCGGCGACGGAGTTGGCGAGATTTCCTGTGGAGGAGCAGCCGACGGTGGTGAAGCCGAACTTCTGCGCGTTTGCGAGCGCGACGGAGACGACGCGGTCCTTGAAGGAGAGCGTTGGAAAGCAGACGGAGTCATTCTTGACGAAGAGGTTCTGTGCGCCGATGCGCTTGCCCAGGTTTTTGGCGCGGACAAGCGGGGTGAAGCCTACGGGAAGGTCAGGCTCAAAGCCTTCCGGGATGGGCAGCAGGGCGGCGTAGCGCCAGATGTTGTAGGGGCCGGCTTGAACGGATTGGCGGGTGATGGGGGTGCGTTTCTGGATAGCTTCGAGGTCGTAGGCGATCTCAAGCGGGGCAAGGCAGTCCGGGCATCCGGAGAGGGGACGGTTGCCGTAGCGGCGACCACATTCGTTGCACTTCAGCTCGTAGGTCTGACAGGAATACTCCATTGCTCAGCTCCGTTTTCTTTCTGTTCAGGAAAGAGGCGAAGGAGATGGGCTTTGCGGCCGCTCTAAGCTGGATTTAGGGAGGGAATGGGATGCGGGGAATTGCGGATGGGCCGCTGGCCTGTCCGCTTGCTCCGAATCTCATGTGCCCCGCGGCCTTTCGGCCTAAGTCCAGGAGAGAGTTGACACCGGTACGCCTTTGTTCTGTCCGGTTGTCGTGGCGTCAAAGGGCTCGTCCCTCAACCACTCTGCATGAAATTCAAATCAGCCGAAGCTGACTGGAATGACTTAGTTGTACCACCTTCCGGGGGATGGCAGCAAGGGACCGTGGATTACTCTGCGTATTCTGGTGCGGAGTCGCTGTCGTGAGGGCCGTTTTGATGATCGATAATCTCGGCGGGAGATTGTCCTTCCGCTTGAAGAAGTTCGAAGCGCCTGCCGGGCCGGCCGTCAGGATGAATCTCGTAGACGAACGTGAGGCCGTGAGCTTCAAACGTAGCGAAGAAGTCATCCCAGCCAATGATGCGGAGGCGGGGCTGGTGGGAGCTAATGCCCGGGATAAAGAAATGAAGCTGGGTCGGCTCGGAGTCGAGCAATCCAGGCAGGAGCTCAGCGGGCATCGCGTTCTGGGACGCGGCCCAGAGCCGAATCTGGCTTGGATCGCGGGTTGGTTTCGATGTTGTGCAGCTCATGACTTCACTCCAAGTATCTTCTGACGGCTCAGATGCGTGGCTTATTTAGAAAGTATGTGCGCTGGCGGACATATCAGGAGGTTTTGCGCCTAAATTGCCGACTGACTTAGTTGATGTCCAGCGTTTTGCGGACGCCACCCACAAAAGCTTCAGGGTCGAATTCGGTGCGGAGGATCTCGTCTGGGCAGTCGGTATGGATGGCGACGCGCCAGTTGCAGACGAAGGCGACGAGCTGGCCGTGCTGGGCGGTTTTGATCTCGGAGCAGAGGCGCTCGGCTTCATGGACGGCGTTCTGGCCTTCGACATCGACGAGGATGAGGTCAAAGTGGCGGGCCCAGAAACGCTGGAGGGCTTCCTCTACGGAGCAGGTGGAGTCGACTTCAAATCCGGAGATGCGGAGAATCTGGTCGCGGAGCGGGCGGAGGGTCTCGCGTTTGCAGATGTGGAGGATGGACTTTTTGCTGATGGCTTGAAGGGGAGGAGTGGTCATGGTTTCTCGGGTTGGGCTGGCGGTTGATGGCTGCGAGAGGGGGAGACGCAGACGTATCTACCAGCGACGTTCGAGTAGACGGCAAATGTCTCGATGTGCGTAGTTTAGTGGGTGGGGCATAGGACTGGCAAGGCTTGTCCTATGGGACGGGCCCACTATGCGCGGCTCGCCCACTTCGTGCGGGGTGCACCGGTCTGGGTGATGCCGGGTGGGCTCGGGTTCGGACGTTGTTCGACCTGCGCGTATGTCTTACGGGGCTGGGTCGTAGTTGAGATTGGGGCTCAGCCAGCGTTCGGCCTCTTCGAGCGTCATGTGCTTGCGTTGGGCGTAATCTTCCACCTGGTCGCGGCCGATCTTGCCGAGGGAGAAGTAGCGGGATTCAGGATGGGCGAAGTAGAGGCCGCAGATGCTCGAGCCGGGCCACATGGCGAAGGATTCCGTGATCTGGATGCCGGTGTTTTGTTCGACGTCCAGGAGGTTCCAGATGGTTCCCTTTTCAGTGTGGTCTGGGCAGGCGGGATAGCCGGGCGCGGGCCGGATGCCGCGGTACTTCTCGTGGATGAAGTCTTCGGGGGTGAAGGTTTCGGCGAGGCCGTAGGACCATTCGTCGCGGACACGCTTGTGGAGGCATTCGGCGAAGGCTTCGGCGAGCCGGTCGGCGAGGGCTTCCGCCATGATGGCGTTGTAGTCGTCGTTTTCAGCGCGGAAGGCGTCCGTGACGGCCTTGAGGCCGATGCCGGTGGTGACGGCAAAGGCTCCCAGGTGGTCGGGCAGCTTTGTGTCGCAGGGAGCGATGAAGTCTGCGAGGGAGCGGCATGGTTCGGAGCCTTCGCGGTTGGCTTGCTGGCGCAGGCAGTGGAAGGTGGTCAGGCGCTGGGTGCGGGATTCGTCGGTGAAGAGATTGATGTCGTCAGCGCAGGCGCTCGCCGGGAAACATGCCGTAGACGCCGCGGGCGGTGATGAGGTTTTCAGCGATGATGCGGTCGAGCAGCGCCTGGCCTTCGGTGAGGATCTGACGGGCGTGCTCGCCGTGGTCGCCGTGGTCGAGGATGCGGGGGTAGATGCCTTTAAGGCCCCAGGCGTGGAAGAAGGGGGACCAATCGATATAGGGGCGGAGGGTGGCAAGGGGGAAGTTATCAAGGACACGGAGGCCGGTGAAGGTTGGCGTCGGAATGTCTTCCGGATGCCAGGTGATGGGGGTGCGGCGCTGGCGGGCGGAGGCAATGGGGATGGTCTGGGCGCGGGGCGCGTTGTGGGCGGTGCGGAGCCGTTCGTACTCGGCCTTGTGTTCGGCGACGAAGGCGGGTTTGTTCTCGTCGCTGAGGAGGCTGGTGGTGACGGGGACGGCGCGACTAGCATCGAGCACGTGAACGACCGGCTGCGAGTAGTGTGGAGCGATCTTGACGGCGGTGTGGGCGCGGCTGGTGGTCGCACCGCCGATGAGCAATGGCTGGGTGAAGCCCTGGCGCTCCATCTCCTTGGCGACGTGGACCATCTCGTCGAGCGACGGGGTGATGAGGCCGGAGAGGCCGATGAGGTCGGCCTTTTCTTCACGGGCGCGGGCCAGGATCTTCTCGCTCGAGACCATGACGCCCAGGTCGATGACGTCGTAGTTGTTGCAGGCGAGCACCACGCCGACGATGTTCTTGCCGATGTCGTGGACGTCGCCCTTTGACGGTGGCAAGGATGATCTTGCCCTGGGCTTTGACGATCTCGCCGGCGGCCTCGGCTGCGGCTTTTTCAGCTTCCATGTAGGGCGTCAGGTGGGCGACAGCTTTCTTCATGACGCGGGCGGACTTGACGACCTGCGGGAGGAACATCTTGCCCGCGCCGAAGAGGTCGCCGACAACGCCCATGCCGTCCATGAGCGGGCCTTCAATGACGAGCAGAGGACGGCCGAGCTTCTGACGAGCTTCTTCGGTGTCGATCTCGATGTAGGCGTCGATGCCACGAACGAGAGCGTGCGAGAGACGCTCTTCCACGGTTCCCTGGCGCCATTCTTCGGTCTTCTTTTCGGCCTGGTTTCCGGTTGTGCCGGTGCTCTTGAGGGATTCGCCGTGTTCTACGAGGCGCTCGGTGGCGTCGGGGCGGCGGTTGAGGAGCACATCTTCCACCAGGACCTTCAGGGTGGGCTCGATCTCTTCGTAGAGCTCCAGCATGCCGGCGTTGACGATGCCCATGTCCATGCCGGCTGCTATCGCGTGATAGAGAAACGCCGAGTGCATGGCCTCGCGGACCTTGTTGTTGCCGCGGAAGCTGAAGCTGATGTTGGAGACGCCGCCGGAGACCTTGGCATGGGGCAGGTTCTGCTTGATCCAGCGCGTGGCGTTGATGAAGTCGACCGCGTAGTTGTTGTGCTCCTCCATGCCGGTGGCCACGGTGAGGATATTGGGGTCGAAGATGATGTCTTCGGGCGGGAAATGGACTTCGTCGACGAGGATACGGTAGGCGCGCTCGCAGATTCGGATCTTCTCGTCGTAGGTGGCGGCCTGGCCCTGCTCGTCAAAGGCCATGACAACGACGGCGGCGCCGTATTTTAGGACGCGGGCGGCGTTCTGGCGAAACTTCTCTTCGCCCTCTTTGAGCGAGATGGAATTGACGATTCCCTTCCCTTGAAGGGTTTTCAGGCCGGCTTCAATAACCTCCCACTTGGAGGAATCGACCATGAAGGGGACCTTGGCGACCTCGGGCTCGGAGGCAAGGAGCTGCAGGAAGCGGGTCATGGCGGCAACGCCGTCGATCATGCCCTCGTCCATGCAGATGTCAATGACGTTGGCGCCGTTCTCCACCTGCTGGCGGGCGATGGCGACGGCTTCCTCATAGTTGCCCTCCTTGATGAGGCGGGCGAACTTGGGTGAGCCGGCTACGTTGGTGCGCTCGCCCAGCATGATGAAGACGCCAAGCTGCTGGGTGAAGGGCTGTGAGCCGGAGAGACGGAGTGGCTTGGAGGGAGTGCTTGTCACGCGGCTACCTCTTGGAGAAGTTGGCGTGGCGCTACGCCTTCAAGCGCCTTGGCGATGGCGGCTATGTGTTCCGGCGTATTGCCGCAGCAGCCTCCTGCGATGTTGACGAGGCCGTCTTTAGCAAAACCGCCCAGGAAGCGGGCCATGTCAGGCGGGCCGAGATCGAAGCCGGTTTCCGAGAGTGGGTTGGGCAGGCCGGCGTTGGGGTAGCAGGAGATCGCTACGTCTGCCTTCTCTGACAGCTCGGACAGGAACGGGTACATAAGGTCCGGACCCAGGGAGCAGTTGAGCCCGACCGAGAGCGGCTTGACGTGCTTGACGGCGTTCCAGAAGGCCTCGGTAGTCTGGGCGGAGATGAGGGTCTCGCCGCCGCGGCCGACGGCGGCGGAGATCATGATGGGCAGTTCCCTGCCCTGCGCGGCGAGGCCGTCTTCGTCGAAGACCTCGCGGATGGCGACGAGGGCGGCCTTGGCATTGAGAGAGTCGAAGATGGTTTCGACGAGCAGCAGGTCTGAGCCGCCGGCGATGAGGGCGCGAACCTGGTGTTTGTAGGCGGCGAGCACCTGATCGAAGGTGACGACGCGGAAGCCGGCATCGTCGGCGTCAGGCGAGTTGGAAAGAGAGACAGTGAGCGGGCCGATGGCTCCGGCGACGAAGCGCTGGCGGCCAGTTTCGTTGGCCACACGGTCTGCCCAGGCGCGGCACTGGCGGGCGGAGACCTCGTTGATCTCCCAGGCCAGGTCGTTGAGCATTGGCTCTTCGATGATCTTCTGGTAGAAGGCGGGGTCTTTGCGGCCGCCTGTCTCGCGGGGGTCGTCGACGAAGAACTCGCTTTGCGTGATGCTGGTCGCGCCGAAGGTGTTGGTCTCGATGATGTCGGCGCCGGCTTCGAGGAAGCGGCGATGAATGTCTTCGATCATGGCGGGCTGGGTCAGCGAGAAGAGGTCGCCGTTGTTCTGGAGGTCCTTGTTGTGGTCGCGGAAGCGCTCGCCGCGCATGTCGGTTTCGGTCATGCCATAGGTGCGGATGGTCGTGCCCATCGCGCCGTCGATGATGGCGATGCGGCTGGCGAGGATTTCTTCGAGCGGGTGCGGGGTAGGCTTCAGCATAGGGTATTCGATTCAGGAAGCTGAGCTGCGGCTCACGCTTTAGGATATCAAGCCATTTGGAATTGCGGCCTGGTGTCGTATGGTGGAGGGAGTGAAGAGGGCGCTATGGCAATGGTGAGTTGTCCGAAGTGTGGTGCAGCGAATAACCGGGCGGGGTTTCCGGTTTGGACGATTCTAGTCTCCATCTTCTTCTTTCCATTTGGTCTGCTTGCTCTGCTCGCCGGGCGCAAGGTGACGCAGTGCAGGAACTGCGGCTTCAGCTGGCAGGCTTAGCCGCGTCAGTGCAGGTGAGCGCCGGTCTCTTCGCGGGCGGCTTCAAGGAAGGCGCGAAGCGCTTGAATGCGAGGGGTGGCCAGGATCTTGGCTGCGGGCAGACGCAGGAGCTGCGGCAACGTGTCGAGCGCGGTCTGGAGTGAGGCGACAGCCTGGCTAAAGGTGTGGAAGCGGGTGTCGCGGCCGACCTTGCAGATGGTGCGGAGGATGGCGGTGGCTCCCAGCTGTTCGAGAATGTCCGCATCGCGGAGAATCGTGGCCTCGAGGGTCCTGGGTGAGTGCTGGGGCTGGTGGGTGGCGATGGATTCGAGGACCTGCGCAATTTTCGCTTTGGGAAAGCCGATGGCTTCGAGGATGGAGGGGGACTTCTCGAGTGCGTAGCGCGTGTTGTCCCAGCGGGAGAGCGACTCGGGTTCTTCCGGGCGATGGCCGGTGAAGACGCCGAGATCGTGCAGGAAGGCGGCGGCGAAGACGATGTCGTCGTCGTAGGCCATACCTTGGCCGATGGTTTGGGTCAGAGAATAGAGACGCGGCTGGTGGCCGTACTTCTCGATGGGACGGGCTTCGCGGAGCAGGAGGGCGCGAAGGGCCTCGCGCCAAACTGGATTGAGCTCATGCATGAGCTTCAGGGTAGTCGAACAAGAGCGCTCGGGGCTAGGTTCCGGGCGGCGAGGCAGGCGCGGGTTGCGAAAGAGCGATGCCGCCGCATGGCCGCGAGGCCTCCATGGGTCTAGCTGAGCGAGTTTGCCAGGTCTTTGTTGCTGCCGGGAGTAAACGGCATGGCAGGCTGGATGGCGACGAGCAGATCTTCCTTGCGCATGACGAGGGTGGTGGCGTTCAGGCTGGCGAGCTCGAAGCCATGGCCGTGCGTGATGGCATCCGTGGGGCAGGCCTCGACACAGTAGCCGCAGAAGATGCAGCGGTTGTAGTCGATGTTGTAGACCTTCGCATAACGTTCGGCAGACGAGATGCGGACTTCTTCGGTGTTCTCCGCAGCCTCGATGTAGATACAGTTGCTTGGGCAGGCTGCGGCGCAGAGGAAGCAGGCGACACATTTTTCCAGGCCGTTTTCATCGCGCTGAAGCTGGTGTTTGCCGCGAAAGCGCTGCTGAAACTGCGCGCCGCGCATAGGTCCGGGACCGTCGGGATAGTTTTCCACTTCGGTTGGCTGGAACATCTCCTTGAAGGTGATGCTCATTCCCTTGGCGATGGCGGCGGCGTCGCGGATGTAACTCATAAGGACAAGTATAAGCCGAGGGCGCAAGGGAAAGACGAGTTTTACAGGACAGTGCGATATGGTGAAGGTTCAGGAGGCTTTGGCCATGAGGAAGCTGGTTCTGGTGAGTGTGTTGGCGGGGTTGGCGGTGAGCGGCTGGACCCTGACTGCGCCGATGCAGGAGATGCATGAGCATAAGGCGGCGGAGGTCTCGACGGTGCTGGCGTTGACCGTGGATGGGAAGACGACCAAGCTGTCGGTCGGCGACCTGCAGGGGATGCCGCAGCGGACGCTTACCGTGCATAACACGCACAGCAAGGTGGATGAGACGTATACCGGCGTGGGGGTGAGCGATCTGCTGGCGCAGCATGGGGTAAGCGCGGAGGGCGCGGGAGCGAAACGGGTGTACCACAGCTATCTGCGAGCTGAGGGGACGGATGCTTACTGGGTGGTGTACTCAGCCAGCGAGGTGGAGGGTGCGGTGCACAAGGGAGATGTGATCGTAGCTCTGACGGTGGACGGCAAGCCGCTGACGGAGGATGGCAAGTTCAAACTGGTGGCTACGGAGGAGCAGAAGCCTGCGCGGTGGGTGAGGAATCTGAAGGCGCTTACATTTGTCACGGTGGAATGAGGTCGCAAACCGCTACGGTCTGATGACAAGCAAATCGGGGAAGTTGAGACTGTGAAATCGATGATCTCTCGTCAAGAGCCTGTCAGCCTGGACCTGCGCATGTGCGGCGATGAGAAAGTCTGGAAGGATTCGCTCCCGTGTGCCTCCCCGCGCGCGGTATTCGCAATGGAGATGACCCGCAAGAAAGGCGGCCTGGCGGTCTAGCGGAGAGTACCCGAGGGAGAGATCGTTCAACACTTGGCCAAGATCAAGGTCGTTCTTATTAGAAGCGATTTCGGAGTAGCAGACACTGGATATGAGGACGAGGCCCTCAGTTGCGGCACTCCGAAGAGCTGCAAGAGATTTCTGCTCATGAATGCCGCCCACGATGACATCCAGAAGGATGTTCGTGTCGACGGCCGTCACCATTCCGGTCGAATCTCCTGCATGTACTCGTCGACCGACGTCCATCCATCTGCCAGAAACTGCTCTCGCAGCGAGCCTGCATGTTTCGTGATCGCTTCATCAAATCGCTTTTCGTCGAAGACGTAAGGGGTGGCGTCCCTGGAGGATAAAATCTCCACTTCTATCTTGGCCCCGGGTTCTATTTGGAGGCCATCAATGACTTCGCGTGGAAGCATCAACTTTTGCTCATCGCCTGTACACACAGTAACTTGCATATTTTCAGTATGCTCCTGCAGGACATCCCTCGCAAGCACCTGTTGCGCGCGTCTACTGGACCTGCGTGTCGAAGACGCCGGTCTCGACGGTCTTGTCGTGCTGCATCTGGATGAAGATGCGGTAGCGGCCGGGAGTGGGAAAGCCGTAGGGGAAGTCGACCGAAGGGGCGATGGGCCCGGAGGCGGCTGGCATGTCGCCGGGGGTGGCTAACATCACGTCGGCCATGGCGGCGGAGCCTTCGGGGTGGGTGTGGGCGAAGACCGTGCCGTCGGTCTTGACGAAGGCGGCGTGACCGGCCATGCCGAGATAAGGCTCCATGTCCTTCGCGGGCTGGCCTTGCCGGTCGAGCAGGGTGAAATGAAAGCTGTAGGGAGTGCTGGAGGTAATTGAGGCGGGACGATCCCAGACCATCGTGTAGCCGTCGGGAAGCTTGTAGGACGGGCCAAGCAGGCCGGCGCTCAAGGGTGCGGGTGTTGCTTCTGCGTCGTCGGAGGCGAGCGGGGCCGCGGGAAGGTTGGCGGGGATGTCGACCGTAGCGAGCAGGGTTTCGGGGAAGCCGGCCGAGTGGACGACATCGCCGTAGAGCTGGTAGTGGCCGGGTGGCATCGCGGGCAGGTTCATGCGGAAGTCGCCCGCAGAGACGAGCGTGGGGTGCAGATGGAAGGCGGCATCCATCTGAGGCTCGCGGATGGCATAGAGGTGGATGAGCTTGCCATGATCGGGGAGGTAGTCGTCATTGGAGCGGCCGGCGCGGAAGCGCGCGGGGATCTCGGCGGCGTTCTTGGGCAGCCACTTTTTGATGAAGAGGTCGAGCTGGTCCCCGTTGAGGGTGGCCGTTGTGACCGGGCGGGTGTAGATGTTGCCGGCGTAGCTGGCGGCTTCGACGTTCCACCACTTGGCACCGAGGAGAACGGCTCCGAGCATGAGCAGGAGGCTTGCGGCCATGGCGTAGAGGCCGCGGCGGCGGGAGACAGGCGTGGCTTCAGAACCTGGGCGGAGACGGGACTCGCGTACGGCCGCGGCGATGGTGCCGGCCAGGCCGACGATGAGAAAGAGGCCGAGGACCGCGAGGATGGAACCCATGACCGGTTGCATCTTGAGCGTGGCAATAGGCACAGCGAGGACCGGGACGGAGGAGGTCTCGCGACCGCTCGGGCCGTCGACTTCAATCCGGACCTGCCAGGTGCCCGCGGCCATGATCCAGATGCCGCCGGTGTAAAAGGCGGGATCCTGCGCAGACTGCTTCATGGCGTCGGACGCGGGGGGATGCTTGGAGGCGTCGCCGGTAAGCGGCAGCGGGGTGATATGCAGGCCGGTGACGGGCGCACCGGTGGTGCGAATTTCAACGGTGGCGATGCCAGGGATGACGTTAGGGGGACGGATGGTGACGTTGAGGATATAAGGACCGGCATGGACGGTCTGGAAGACGTCCTTCGATCCGACATGGGCGTGGGCTGCCGCAGGAAGCAAAAACAGGAAAAGAGCGAGGCTTCCGACTCGCAGCCTGGCCACTGCCCGAAGAAGGACTTTGCTCAAACGCATTATCGCTGTACACCCTTCATCCAGGAGCCGAAGCGGAGACCGATCCAGGTGCTGATGGAGCCGGCGGCCGCGGCTTTCAAGAGGCCGAGATAGAGGGTCAGGCCGGAGGCGGGCTGGAAGAACTCGCGCAGGCGGTCATAGCCGTCTGGACGCGAGTTGTAGTCGAAGTAGATGGTGCCGAAAAAGCGGTTTTCAGAGGCTTTGGTCATGAGGAAGCTGGCAAATGGCCACTCGACCGCGAAGAGGACGGCGGTAAAGACCGTGCCGGCGGCGAGAGCGATCTGCCACGGCTTCCAGGTGCGGGCGTAGCGAAAGAGAAGATCGAGTGCGAAGGCGGGCACGAGGATCAGGACCGGGAACTTGGCCGGGACCAGATGAGTGACCGGGAAGAAGACGGGGCCGAGCTTGGGGCTGGCGGGAACGAGCGGGAAGATAAGGATTTCGGCAAGCGCGAAAGCGGTATAGACGCCGGCCGTGATGGTGCAAGCCCAGCGGTTTTGCGAGGTGCGCGAGACCAGAGCAAAGACGACCGGCAGCGCCGCGGCCATCGCGATGTATGCAATCGTTTGGTGCAGGACGACATCCCAGGTCTGCTCCAGCAGGAAGAACATCTGGCCGGTGATCATGAGGCCGAAGAGGTATAGGAAGAGGGCTTGCAAGGTCTTGCGGGCGGAGTCGGCGACGCCCGCGTGTTCGCGGACCTCAGCGCGGTTCATGGCGGCGAGGATGAGGAAGATAATGCCTACCGAGACGGCGCGCATGCCGAGAATGAGCAGGGTATGCGGGGGCGAGATGATCTTGACGTCAAGGCCGTAGGCTGCATGCCACCAGTTGTCGAAGGGCGCGCTGGTGAGCATCGCAATGCCGCCCCAGGCAGCGATGAATGCTCCAAGCGGGGCGCGGAAGCCGAGGACCTGCACAGAGTTCTCCTTCATGCGCTCGGTTCCGGCGAAGGTGGTGAACAGGATCAGGTAGCCGCAGATGAGCCCGGCGAGCACGCCGCACGCATAGATGGCGATGTGGGCGGGGGTGAGGAAGGAATCGCGTCCAATGGAGCGGTGCCAGGCAACGTCCCAGGCCCCGCCGACGGAGGCGGAGGTGACGGCGAGGACGCCGGCCCAGATGGTCCAGGGGACGCCTTGGCGAGCTTCTGCGCGGATGGTTGCGGCGGGGAACGGCGGAGTGGAGCGCGGCGGACTGAGGTGGACATGAAGCGTCCCTTCACATTGACAGTGGCTTCATTGTATTCCTCGCAACCCACTCTTTCTCAGCCGATCTTGAGCTTGCTCCAAAGAGCGTCGACCTTAGTTTTCACCTCTACGGGCATGGCGAGCATGGGAGGCCACTGACGGGTGAAGCCTTCCGCTGCCCACTTGCGGGTTGCGTCGATGCCCATCTTGCTGCCGAAGTTGGGCAAGCGGGAGGCGTGGTCGAGCGAGTCGACCGGACCGAGGGTGAACTGGATGTCGCGCTCGGGGTCAATGTTGTTGGCGGTGCGGAGGGTTACCTCATTCAGGTCCTGCACGTCGCAATCTTCATCAACGACGATGATGCACTTGGTGAACATGGCCTGGCCGAGCGCCCAGATGCCGTTCATAACCTTCCGCGCATGGCCCGCATAGGACTTGCGGATGCTGATGATCATGAGGTTGTGGAAGACGCCTGCTGCGGGCAGGTTGACATCCACGATCTCAGGCAACGTCAGTTGCATCAGCGGTAAAAAGATGCGCTCAACGGCCTTGCCCATCCAGGCGTCCTCCATCGGTGGTTTGCCGACGACCGTGGCGGCGTAGATGGGGCTCTTGCGATGGGTAATGGCGGTGAGATGGAAGACCGGATAGTCGTCCTGCATGGTGTAGAAGCCGGTGTGATCGCCGAAGGGGCCTTCGGTTTTTAACTCACCCAGATTGACGAAACCTTCGAGAATGTACTCGGCATGGGCGGGGACATCGAGGTCGACCGTCTCGGCCTTGACGAGCTCCACCGGCTTTTGGCGGAGAAAGCCAGCGATGAGGGTACTCCTCGATCTCAGGCGGGGCGGGCACGATGGCGGAGAAGGTCGTGGCGGGATCGGTGCCGATCGCCACTGCGACCTCCATGCGGTCGCCGCGGATCTTGGTGATGGTCTGCTGGTTCAGGCTTGTCGTGGACGCGGCGGCGATGGTTCCTCCTGCTGTGAGGGCCATCAGGTCGACCGCCGAGGCGGCATCGGTCGCAGAAGCGCGGAGGCGATCACGAAGCTGCTCGGCGGCGTTCTTCTGGCGTTGCCAATGCATGCCGGTGGTGTTCTTATCGTAGACCTGCATGCGATACATGCCGACGTTGCGCTTGCCGGATTTGGGGTCTTTGGTGATGACGCAGGGGAGCGTAATGAAGGGTCCGCCGTCTTGGGGGCCAGGTGGTGAGGACGGGAAGTTTCGTCAGGTCGACCTGATCGCCTCTAAGAATGACCTGCTTGCAGGCAGCGCCGGAGCGGTCGATCACTTTGGGGAAGAAGCTGCCGACCTCAGCGAGGGTTGGCAGAAGTTTGAGTTTGTCCATCAAGCCTTGCGGCGTAGGCGGGTGCAGCAGGGTGCGGATGCGGCCGGCGATGTCGTCCAGCGAGGCGACGTCCAGGGCGAGCTTCATGCGGCGCTCGGAGCCGAACTGGTTCATCAGAGTGCGGGCGCCGGGATGGCCGGTAATGTTTTCAAAGAGCAGTGCGGGTCCGCCTGGGCCGTGCTTGGCGTCGCCTTTCAGCTTGGCGGCGCGGTCGGCAAGCTCCGCCATTTCGAGGTATGGGCTGACGGGCTCCTTGATGACGACGAGTTCGCCGGAGCGGTCGAGACGGTTGATCCATTCGCGCAGGTCCTTGTAAGCCAATCTAATGCTCTCCCTGATGCTGTCAGTGCTGTCCTGATGGTACTGGAGCGCGCGGTCAGGTGGGATCGTTGGCTTGTGTAGGGTCAAAGCGGAAGGGATTGAAGTTGGTGCGGCTGTCGAAGGTGTCGACGCCTTCGGCGCGCTTGAGCCAGCGGACCACAAGATAGGTGAGCGGGGGTAGCGAGCACCTCGTACGCGACCTTGAGCAGATAGCCGGTGATGATGATCTGCACGATCTTGCGCGCGGAGAACATGCCGCCGAAGGTAATGAGAATGACGAGCGTGGTGTCGACTGCCTGGCCAACGACGGTGGAACCGACGGTTCGGGTCCAGAGCCAGCGTCCGCGGGTGAGCAGCTTGAGCCGCGCCATCGTGTAGGAGTTGGCGAACTCGCCTGCCCAGAAAGCGACCAGGCTGGCAACGAGGATGCGCGGGAGGATGCTGAAGACGGTGACGAAGGCGGCCTGGTTTTTGAACTCGGGGTCAGCTGGCAGAGCAATCACGATGGCCGATACGGCATAAAGCAGGCCGGTCGCGAAAAAACCGGACCAGATGGCGCGACGCGACGCCGCATATCCGTAGATCTCGGTGAAGATGTCGCCGAAGATATAGGTGAGGGGAAAGAGGATCATCGCCCCTGAGGTCGAGACTGGACCGATGCGGACGATCTTCTGCGCAAGCAGGTTCGAGATAAGCAGCGTGGACGACGAAGGCCGTGGTGAGGGCGTCGAGGTAGCGGAATCGCTGCATGTCACCAGCCTACTGCAACAGAATGTCCTGCTGGACGGTCACACTGCGCGTGGAGCGTTTACTTCGTGACATATGTATCGGTCGAGCTGAGTCCGAGCTTCTTGCGACCGAAGGTTATTAGACCTTACAGCTTCAAGAAAATACCTTTGCGCCAGAGATAGAGATTCGGCAGAAAGCAGGCCAGCGTGAAGACGATCGCGAAGGCCAATGAGGTGTTTACCGTCGAACCGTGTGACGCGAAGACGTTCCTGTAGATCTTGGCCATGAGACTCACCGGGTCGCCGCCATCAGGACCGGAAAACTTGAAGTAGGCCAGCACCTTCTCCAGCACCTCCGAGGTGATGAAGGCGGTGATCGCATTCGAGCCGAAGACCAGCCACGGCCAGGCAAGGATACGGCCCACACGGGTGTCTCCCAGGCCGCGGATATCGATAAGGTCATGGAGCACGGCGAGCAGCATTGCGGAGATTCCGGCGGCAAACAGGACATACGAGCTGGTCCAGAGCTTCTTGTTCAGGGGAAAGCTATGGCTCCATAGCAGGCCCGCCGAAAGGCTCAGCACGCCCGCCACGAAAAGACCCGCAGTCGTCGCAATCGGCCGGAACTGACGCGCAATCCAGGAGTCCAGCGCGGGCCGTCGCAGCCAGAGCGCGGTCAGTGCGCCGAGCAACGTGGTGGCAATTGCGGGCAGGGTGGAGAGCAGGCCCTCAGGGTCGCGCGTCCTCTCATAGAGCCGGCCTGTGTGCAGCCAGTGCTGGGTAAAGGCGCTGAAGCCGCGATCCAGCCATGCGGCAAGGTTGCGGTCGGGATCGAGCAACGGGAAGCCATGCGTGGGAACGCCAAAGCCGGGCACCGGCGCAAAGCGCATGACAGCCCAATAGCCCACGAGCAGGGAGGCCGCGATTAAAGCCAGGGTACGTGGACGTCGAGTCCAGAGGCAGATCAGTCCCGCAGAAAGCGAGCATACGGCGATACGAAAGATAACGCCAAAGATTCGCAGCCGGTGGTAGTGCAGGTTGGGCAGGATATTCAGCGCGATGCCGAGCACAAAGAGATAGAAGCTGCGGCGCAGGACGTGCCAGCCCTGTGTGCGGCGCGATTCGCCACGGTCGGTGCGGCTCTGGATGGAGAGGATGATGGACGCGCCGACGAGGAAAAGGAAGTTGGGGAAGACGAAGTCAGTGAGCGTAAACCCGTTCCAGATGGAGTGGTCGAGCTGCCCGTAGAGATGGTTCCAATCGCCCGGCGTATTGACCAGGATCATGAGCGCGATGGTGAGGCCGCGAAGGACGTCGATGGAGAGAACACGTTGCGGCTTGGCGTGCATCGGTCCAGTGTATTCCCGCCGCATCGAGCGGGCCACGCGATCACCAGTTGGCGCGGCGCACGGGGGACGTCGCCAGCGGCAACGTGTCCTTCCCAGGGCTCGTGGTATCGGCCTCTTGAAAAAGGGAAGACCAAGACAGCTTTTGCAGCAGAATCACGCAATTTCACGGCTCTTGCAGCATTTTTAAATCAACGCGTGAGGCGTTCATTGCATCACATGCAATGAACAGAGAAGTTCCCGGAACACATGGAGAACTCAGGTTCTTATTACATTTACTTTCTTCAGGAGAGATACCCTTGCGCACTTTGATTTTCACAGCAGCCTTGTTGGCCTCGGCAACCGCTTACGCGCAGAATCCGACCCTCCCAGACGCTCCAACGCAGAACGGTTGCGCAAGCAATACGTCCTCCAGCCTGCCTGAGTCCTCTGGCTGCTTTCCTGCCACGTTCACCCCGGCTGATGGAGGACCGCCACGTCCCGTCCTCATGCCCTCCATGTATGTCTTTCAGCAAGGAGGCTCGGCGCCCGTTCCGCCGGCTGCTGTAAAGTCGCGTGAGTTGCAGATCGGCGCCTTTGGGTCGTATGTCGATCCGGACTACGGTCCGAGCGTGAACGTGGATGTAGGCGTGTACGTGGCGTTTACGGCCAAGAACCTGGGCGTGGAGGCGGATGCTGCGGATACGGTGGACAGCAGAGGTGGCATTCACGAGGCCTATGCAGTGATCGGGCCGCGTGCCCAGATGAAATTCAAGATGGTAACCCTGTATGTCAAAGCGCAAGCGGGCGCTGGAAGATTTAGCGGAGCAACGAGTGACCCCATCAACAATCACACCATCGGCGCAGTCGAGCAGTATGGCGGTGGTTTGGAGATGAATCTATCGCGTCACGTGAAGGTCCGGCTGGCTGACTATACCTATCAGGTCTGGCCTGAATTCAGTGTTGCCAACCTGACGCCGTATCACGTAAGCAGCGGACTGGCGATGCGGTTCTAACCATTCCCTTTCAGATCCTTCACACGCTGCCTGCAGTTGGCCCTCATGGATACGGGCCAGCTGTGGGCAGCGGCTTGTGATCCGGGCAGGTCTGCTTCAGTTGGGCCGGGGCGAGCTCTGGTGCGGACTACGCGTGTCGCGCTGGTTGATGGCGTAGAGCACAGCCTCCATTCGGTTGGAGACGCCGAGCTTGTCGAAGATGCGGAAAAGATGGTTCTTGACCGTATGTTCTGAAAGCTTGAGCTCGGCGGCGAGCTCGCGATTGCTCAACCCATCAGCCAGCAGGTGCAACACCTGCTCCTCGCGCTTGCTGAGCAACGAGAGCCCAAGCACATTGGTGACCTTCAGCGAGCGTGGCATGGAAAGCGAGCGCAGCAGCAACTCGAGCTGCGCCGCATCAGCCCAGATCTGTCCCCGTGAGACGCAGTGCATACACTTCGTCAGCAGCGGAATATCTGCCTGGGCACCGCACAGCAGGCCGCGTGCGCCGGCCTGAAAAAAGGCGACGACATCCTCGCGCTCAATCTCCGAGGCCATGACAATGGTGCGAACCGAGGGAGCGTCATGGGTGATCTGCTGCAGGAATGGCAGCGCATTCGACTCGTGGCCCCATCCCTGCGCACCGACCAGCGCGAGGTCCGGGCGATGCAGCGTGAAGATGGACGCAAGGTCCTCCTCTGTGGCGGCCGAGCCGATCACGTGAACCGTGCCTTCGGCGGCCAGCGCGGAGCGCAGCAGATCGACGAAGATGCCGACCATGTTGACGAGCACGACGGTGACCTTGCTGGTGGCGTGCGTGTCAGTATGCCTCTGCATGATGCTCTAAACCCCTGGAAAGTGGTGCTCTGCGCGTTCCGGACTCGCTCGGATGCTGACCTGAGTATCGTCGGTCGGCTCGGGGCACGGCATGCCACTTTCCGGTAAGCGCGGTACTTTGGGTTCCGCTAAGACGTGGGCTTTCAGCTGACCGCCCTATCCGTCCCAAGACAGTGACCCTGCGCTTCATCGTCCGTGACTCCGCCACCGGCCGCATGGGCTCCTCGGACGTCCCAGCAAAACCCTAAGCCGCGCCCCCGCCGACAAAATGCACCACCTCCAGCTTGTCTCCATGCCCCACCCGCGTCTGATCCCACCGCGTCCGCGCCACAATCTCTCCATTCAGCTCCACTGCCACCCGGTCCGCCTTCAGTTCCAGCGCGGCGATCACCGCACCCATCGCCGCGCCGTCTTCCAACCCCCCAAACACTCGGGCCTGCCCGTTCAACGTCACCTTCAGATCCGCCATACTCTTGATTGTCTCAAACACGCCTCACGCCCGCCGGTCATACCCTGTAGCTGACCGCACCGTCCTCCAATACCACCGCGTCAACCGCCGCCTCACCGAGATCACCTCCGGACACTCGGCAAAGACAGCCCGGCTCAGGCGCATAAGGATCTGTACCGCCTCGCGGTCATTGCGCGCCTCCACCTCGTCCTTGGTGAAGAGCCTCGAGTCCACCAGATACTCGACGGAATGGCCAAGAAGCTCAAGCGCCTTTCCCTGCTCCATGTTGCCCCGCCGTCGCACCATCCGCCGGTCATGCACCCCCCCTGGCGTCCGGATTACCCCAGCTTCCGCCCGATCCTGCAATACTTCCATAGGCTCATCTTCCCGTGTCCCGATCTTCGGCATCACCGCTGTTGTCATGCTGTGTCTCTCCTCACTCGCCCTATCGGCCCCAACCGCAACGGCACGTTTCCGCGGCTCACCTTGGAACACTAAAGTTTGATCCCGCCTGCGACTTCCGCTAGAGTCAGGTCAGACAAAGCCACCCTTCCAGCCCCTCAAAACAAGGAAATCCTGTTGATCTGCCGCATCCCGGGCCTTCGGTCTGTCCCACGCTTCGCTGCATCGCTCCTCCCCGCTGCGCTCTCTTTCTGCCTCAGACCTGCCTGCGCACAGACCCTCCCACCACTCGCAGCGGCAGACCCCATCGCCGCCCAGATCTTCACCCGTACCGCCTCCACCGGCATGGTCATGGTTTTCGTCCGCGACTCCGAGGTCTGGATCGGCAGCTACGGCGAGACCGCCCCGCATTCTCACCAGAAACCCAGCCCTGACTCGATCCTGCGCCTCTGCTCGCTCACCAAGATCATGACCACGGATCTGCTGGTCAAACTCGCGACCCTGCATCCTGACACGGTCGCCTTGACGACATCGCTGCAGGCGCTCGCCCCACCCAACGGCCGCGTAACCAACCGCGTCTATCGCATCCCCGCCAACACCCGCCCCATCACCCTGGGCGACCTCGCCACCCACACCGCCGGCCTGCCCCGCGAGATCGCCTATCCCGCCAACGGCGACGCCCACTTCACCTTCCCGGACCTCGCCTTCCGCTGGCAATGGCTCGCCGGAGCCGAACTACGCACCGTCCCCGGCATCGCCGCCCACTACAGTAACGCGGGCTTCGACTTCCTCGCCGACGCGCTCTCCCGCGCCGCCGCCCAGCCCTACCCGCAGCTCTTCGCCTCCCTCACCGGCCGCCCGCTCGGCCTCAACGACACCACCCTAACCCCCACGCCCGAGCAATGCGCCCGGCTGCTCCTCGGCTCCAAGGGCGAAGGCCCCTGCACCGATACCACCGCCACCGCCGGCTCCAGCGGCATGTACTCCACTGCCAACGACATGGTCCGCTGGCTCAGGTACCTGCTCAACCTGCCCGGCGTCCCCGTCCACGCGAACCCATACGACCTCGCCACCTACCTCCAGCCCTCCGATCTTCGCTCCGTTCAGGGTCTCTCCCACGCCGGCGTCCCTACCGGTCTGGGCCTCGGCTGGGTCCACATCAACCCGCCCGGTTCGCCCGAGGAGATCATCCAGAAGACGGGCGGCGGAGCCGGCTTCAACACCTACATCGCCCTCAATCCATCGCACCATCTCGGCCTCTTCGTCGCCGTTACCGAGGGTCGCCGCTCCGCCGCCAACCTCTTCCGCGAGTCCAACGACCTCCTGATCCAGCTAGCTGGCCTCCCGCCCATCCCCGAAGACCCCAACGACCCCGAAGCCGAAAACGCGCCCAAGCTGACGCCTAAGAAAACCCCGCATCACAAGCCCGTGCCGAGCAAAGCTCGAACTGCGCGAAGCCCAAAACGTGTCACGAAGTGAGCGCCCCGCGCGCAGCGGGCCCGTCCGGCAGGACGTTATCCGTTTTACAATCTCTTCATGAGCGATTTCATCCCCAAACCAGGCACCGTGAAGATCGGCGGACTCAGCCGCTCGGCCCAGAAGCTCCAGGCCGCCCGTGAGAAGGCCGCCCACCTGAAGTCCGGCGCAAAACCCCAGTCCAAGGCCACCGACACCTCCATGAAGGCCAAAGACGCCTTCGCCGGAACCAAAAAGACCACCTTCCAGCGCAAGGCCGTTTAGCTGGATGCTATCCTTATAACTGGCCGTTACCCCAGGTTTCCGTTTCAAGAAGGCGTCAGTCCCTCATGCACTATCTCATCTACCCGCTCGTCGCGCTTCACGTCATCGTCTCGCTCTTCCTCATCGGCGTCGTCCTGCTGCAGACCGGCAAGTCGGCCGATCTCGCCGGAGCCTTCGGCGGACAAGGCTCGCAAACCGCCTTCGGCCCTCGCGGCGCGGCCAACGTGCTCACCAAGATGACCACCTACTCGGCCATCCTCTTCATGATCCTCTCCTTCACCCTCACCATCGTCTTCTCGCGCTCTGCCGGCAGCGCCCACTCGGTCCTCTCGGACTCAACCACGCAGAGCGCACCCGCCACCCCCAAGAAGTAGCCACTGTCTACTGATCGCAAAGCGCAGACGCAACGGTCTGCGCTTTTTCTTGCCCGCCAGGAGACCGCAATGATCCGCGAAACCTTCCCCGTCGGCCCCATCGCCTGCAACTGCACCATCCTCGGCGACGAAACCAGCCACGAAGCCCTCGTCATCGACCCCGGCGACGACATCCCCCACATCCTTGCCCTGCTCGCCAAACACTCCCTCACCGTCAAGCAGATCGTCGTCACCCACGCCCATATCGACCACATAGCCGGAGCCCACCAGCTGAAAACCATCACCGGCGCCCCCATCTCCTACAACCAGGCCGACCTCCCGCTCGTCGCCATGATGGACATCCAGGCCTCTTGGTTCGGCATGCCCACCCCGCGCGTCGAGCCGCCAGACCAGGACCTCCCCGACGGCGCCACCATCCGCATCGCCGGCCTCACCGGTCAAATCCACCACACCCCCGGCCACACCCCCGGCAGCCTCTGCCTTCACCTGCCCGAACACAATCTCCTGCTCGCCGGTGACACCCTCTTCGCCGGCTCCATCGGCCGTACCGACCTCCCCGGCGGCGACCACCACCAGCTCCTCCGCTCCATCCACACCCAGCTCCTCACGCTGCCAAACGACACCCTCGTCATTCCCGGCCACGGCCCATCCACCACCATCGCAGCCGAGCGCGATTCCAACCCATTCCTCCGCATATGAGCAACTTAGATCACAATCATGAAGCTCTACATCAACTGAGCTACAACCTCAGACTCACTCCGTCGCCCCACCGCCGCAGCCTCTCCATCCCCCGTCCAAACGGCTCTTCTGGCCCGATCAGACTCACCACAACACGGTTCCGCCCTTCCATCCCATAAAACGCTCCCGGATGCACAATCACCTCCGCCTCCCGCACCAGCTCCGCAATCTCCACCGGCCGCCCCAGCCGCAACGCCGCACTCCACCCCGCTTCCACCGGCAACACCTCCACCGCCGCCTGCGCCACACCCAGATTCCGCCGAACCCTCTCCAAAATCTGCCCCCGCACTCCAGCGCTCTCCCGCAGCCACACCGGCAGCGCGTGCTGCATCGGCGCATTCACCGACAGAAACGTATCTGCAATTACCTCCAGCCGCCGCAACGCCTCCAACCGCACGACCTCCGGCCCAGAGCACCCAATCCACCCGACCTTCATCTGCGGCAGCCCGGCGATCTTGCTCAGCCCACTGACCACAAACGTCAGCACTCCATGAAACCCTCGTGTGAAGCTTTCAATAGGTGCCTCCAACCCATAGTCCAGAAACACTTCATCGACGATCAGCGCCAGCCCATGCCGCTCACAAATCGCCTCCAATCGCTCCCGCTCAACCCTGCCTGTCGCATGCCCCGTCGGGTTGTTCGGATGCACCAGCAGGATCGCCCGTGTTCGCGGCCCAATCCTCCGCTCCAGCTCCGCAAAGTCGATCCACCAGCCAAAGTCGTAGAACAGGGGGTAGCTCCTAAGCCGCACATCGTCGAGATCCGCCAGAAAGTCGAACAAGGGGTAACTCGGCTGTGCCACCAGCACCTCATCGCCCGCGTCGCACAGCAGCCGGAACAGAAAGCTGTACGCCTCGCTCGTGCTGGTCGTCAGCAGCAACGCATCCGGGTCCACATCGGCTCCATGCCCGGCATAGTACCCCGCAACTGCCTCCCGCGCAGACAGAATCCCACGCGGATCGGGCTCGTACACCATCGCAGCCGGGTTTGCGAGCGCCCCCAGGATCGCCTGGTTCGGATAATCGAACCCGCACGCAGTCGGATTGGAGATCGTCAGGTCAACCAACTCCTGCCCCCGCGCCCGAGCCTCCCGAACCGCTGCCGCCAGCGCCCCCTCGCCCGTATCCCAACCCGTCCGCCCAGAAAACCGCAACGCCATCCCTCATCCTATCGCCCGTAGAATGAACCCATGCTCCAGCACCTCCAAGCTGTCCTCTTCGACTATGGCCTCGTCCTCACCGGTCCGCCAGACCCCGCCGCCTGGGCCAACATGCAGCAGATCACCGGCCTGCCGGAAGACACCTTCTCGGCCGCCTACTGGGCGCCGCGCCACGCCTACGACCGGGGCGACCACAACGGCCGCGCGTACTGGAACGCGGTCGGCCAGCATGCCGCCCTCATCCTGACCCCGGACCAGATCGACGCCCTCATCGCCGCCGACAACGCGCTCTGGACCCAAATCAACGAGCCCATGCAGGACTGGGCACGCCGTCTCCAGGCCGCAGGAACCCCCACCGGCATCCTCTCCAACCTCGGTGACGAGATGATGCACGGCGTCCTCGCAGCCTTCCCTTGGATGGAGTCCTTCAACCACCGCGTCTGGTCCCATACCCTGAACCTGGCCAAGCCCGAGCGCGAGATCTACCTGGAAGCAGCCAAAGGCCTCAACCTCCTGCCAGGTCAGATCCTCTTTATCGACGACAAAGAAGAGAACATCGCCGCCGCAGAAGCCGTCGGCATGCAGGCCATCCGGTATACAGAACACACAAGCTTTGTACACAGCCTCACTCAAAGCGGTTTGGCAGATCTTTGGGAGACCGGGAGACTCCCGGCGGATTCCCATTAGTCCCAAATCGGAACAGCTATCCTCAACTTTCTGCACCTTTTAGAGCACCTGCCTCCCCAACACAGCCCGCTACCCCGATATTGGATAGAAGGCGGGTGACAGGCTGTACCTCAGAGCTCCATCGCAGCCCCCTGCCTGAGGATGCCCTTGACCGCAAGACCGCATGCAGCTCCATCCAGCTTGGCGGCAAGCTGCCTTGCAGCCCTCGGCACCCTCCTGTTCGCATGGCAGCCTACCCTAGCTCAATCCACACAGCCGAACCAGACCCAGCAGCTTCTCTTCGCCGGCCTCCGATCCCTCAACGCGGCAGGTCAGTTCAACGCCGTCCGGTCTGACGCCTCCGGCAACCTTTACCTCCTGCTGGACCAGCAGGACGGCGTCCGCATCCTCAAAACCGACAACACCGGCTCAACCATCCTTGCCCAAGCCCTGCTGGGCGCAGCAGGCGACTCCGGCCTGGCGCTCGCCCTCGATCCCACCGGCAACGTTTACGTCACCGGCACCACCACCTCCACCACCCTCACCGCCACCGCCAAAGCCGCGATCCCCGCCCGCACCGGCGCCTCCACCAACTCCTTCGTCGCCAAATACGACGCAAACCTCAACAATCTCTTCGTCACCTTCACCGGCGGCAGCCGTATCACGGCCACTGCTTTGGCAGTCACTCCAGACGCCGTCTTCGTCACTGGCAGCCTCTTCACCGCAACCCTGCCCGTCACGGACGACGGCATCCAGCAAACACCCGCCTCCGGCAGCACCCAGAACGGCTTCGTGGAGCGCTTCTCCTCAGACGGCAGCACGCTCGTTTACGCCACCTATCTCACCGGAGCCACCGGCAACACCATCCCCGCCGCCATTGCCGCGGACACCTCGGACAACGCCTACATCGCCGGCCAGACCACTGCCTCCGGCTTCCCCACGGTCGCCGCCCTGGTCCCGGCCATCCTCTCCAATCCCTCCGGCTTCCTCATCAGGCTCACTCCAGCCGGTGACGGCATTACCTTCTCCACCTTCATCCCCGGTGGAGGCCTCACGTCGCTCGCACTGGACTCAACCGGCCAGACCCTCCTGGCCTCAGGCTCGGTCGCGCTCGGCCAGTTCCCCATCCAGACCGTCACCTCGCCCATCGCGCCCCTCATTTACCAATCCCTGCTCCGGTTCCCGCTGGACGGCTCCTCGGTCCAGAGCTCCATTCTGCTCGCTCCCGGCACGCAGTCCTTCCTGACCCCAATCTCTTCCGGCGGAGTCTGGGTCGATCAAACCCTTACCGCACCGCTCCTGCCCGCAACCCCTCTCGCAACTCTTGGAACCGGCCTCGCCCTGCGCGTCACCGCCCAGAACACGGGACCTGCGATAGACCAGATCGCCCGCTTCGGCGGCCTGCCCAACGCCAACACCACCTATGCCAGCCTTCCCACCACCCTCACCGCCATCGCCACGGACCCCGCGGCCGAGCCCCTCATCGCCGGCTCCGTCCAACCCACCGCCAGCTCTTCCCTGCTCGCCACCGAGACCTATGACCTCCCACTGACCGCCCCAACCACCGTCCTTCCGTCCACCCTCCGCAACTCCGAGCTGACCTCTGCCTCCTGCAGCGGCAGCCTCTGCGCAGGCTCAGCGGCGTACCTGGCCAAGCTCAACCCAACCGCCTCCGCGCCCTCGCTCGTCTTCTCCGCTGACGACGCGCCTTTCATCGTCCTGCGCAATCTCGGCTCCGCCTCTGCCACCCAGCTTCAGCTCACCGTAACCGGAGCCACCCTCACCAGCGACTGCCCTTCAACCCTCGCCGCCGGAGCTGAGTGCGACCTCCTGCTCACCGGCTCCGCTTCTACGACCATCGGCGCGACGGTCACCGTGACAGCCGCCAACGCAACCGTCCAGACCATCGCCGTTCCTGCCTTTACGGCTCCAGAGTCAACCATCATCTTCTCGCCCAGGGAGCTCGATTTCAGCATTCAGAGCTCTGCCAGCCCCCCGGGCGAGCGCACTCTGACCGTCGCAAATCTCGGCAGCACCAGCCAAACCTTCCCCTCCGCCGCCCTCATCGCTCCCAAGGCCACCACGCCTTTTACGGAGCTCTCGAGCGACTGCATCCAGTCCGGCGCGGTCACCACCAAGCTCCTCGCCCCAAACTCCACCTGCCACATCACCTTCGCCCTCACCGCCCCGTCGACGCCCGCATCGGACGGCATCCTTCAGCAGTACTGGACCATCGCCAGCCGCGCCGTGCTCCTCACCGGCTACAGCCAGGCCGCGGCCCTCTCCGTCTCCGCCTCTGAAGTCGACTTCGGCACTCAGTACAAAGCCGGACTCCGTCTGCCGCGCTTCCTCTATCTCTCAAACGCCTCCACCATCCCCATCGCGCACTCTGCTGTCGCGCTGCCAAACGGCTCACCCTTCACCATCACCGACAGCTGCCCATCCGTCCTCGCCGCCCAGACCGTCTGCAGCCTGCGCCTCGACTACCTCTCCGCCACCTTCCCGTCGAAAGACTCGGTCACCCTCGCGCTCGATCAAGGCCTCTCCGTCCTCGTCACCGGACAGTCGCTCCCACAGCCCGGAGTCGGCGGAAGCACCGTTAACCCCAACCTCTCGGTTACCCCCACCAGCATCACCTTCGCCAACACCGTCCCGGTGACCGGCGTCTCCGGCAGTACCCAAACCGTCACCGTCTCGAACACCGGCCCCAGCGCCTTTGCGCTCACCCTCACCCTCACCGGCGACTTCACCCAGCAAACCAGCTGCCCCGCCTCGCTCCCCGGCGGCCAGTCCTGCTCCATCGCCATCAGCTTCGTGCCGTCTCAACCCGGAATCCGCCAGGGGCTGCTCGCCCTCACCGCCGGCACCGGCTTCTCGCCCGCCTATGTCTCGCTCAGCGGCACCGCCACCGCCATCCTGCCCGCCAACAACGGCACCCTGGACTTCGGCAGCTCGCCCATCGGCCAACCCGTCACCGTCTTCTACAAGATCGCCCAGCCCTTCAGCTCGCTGACCGCTACGTCCACGGGCCCTTATTCCGTCGCTCTGATCCAAGACATCGGCTACGGCCCGGGCCAACCCGCCTCGACCGCCTACACCGCCTCGGCCACAGCCGCCTGTCCCAGCTGCTACCTGGCCCTCCGCTTCACCCCCACCGCCGCCGGCCCACAGCCCGGAACCCTCACCCTCTCGACCGCAGCCAACGGCTCACCCTACACCCTCGTCCTCACTGGAACCGGCCTGCCCACCACCGGCCTCCTCCTCACCCCGCTCACCCCCAGCTTCGGCACCGTCCCGGTCAACAGCACCGGACCGCCCACCCTCTTCACCCTCACCAACCTGACCGGAGCCGCCATCACCGTCAGCGCTCCAATGATGATGGGAGACTTCGCGCTGAACTCCACGCCGACCGGGGGCCAGACCTGCCCCGGAGCCCTCGCCGCCACGGCCTCCTGCTTCCTCAACCTCGACTTCGCCCCCACCGCCGCTGGAACCCGCGCCGGAACCCTCACCCTGCCCACCAGCAGCGGGAGCGTTACCGCCACGCTCTCCGGCTTCGCCACGCCCGATCCCGGCCTCGCCTTCAACCCGAACGCCCTCGTCTTCAACAACATTCCCGGCACCCAGGCCACCAGCCAGACCATCACCCTCACCAATACCGGCACCATGCCGCTCCAGATCGCCACCCCCGCCACCACAACCACCAGCTTCGTCTCCTCCACCAACTGCGGCACCCTCGCCCCGGCGGCCACCTGCACCATCACCGTCATCTATCGTCCCGGCACCGCCCTCGCCACCGATGTCCTCACCCTCCAGGCCACCGGCGCCTCGGCAGGCGGCGTCACGACCACAATCCCGTACACCGTCCCCCTGACCGGCGCCTACGCCGGCACCTCAGCCGGGCTCGAAATCACGCCCGCCCTGGCGATCTACGGCCCTGCCGCCATCGGTGCCCAAAGCACCCCCCGCGAGTTCACCCTCGCCAACCTCACCGCGCAGCCCTTCACCGTAGCCATATCCATCCCGCGCCAGTTCGCGCTGATCGGCCCTGCCTGCACCTCCCTGGCCGCCAATTCCACCTGCACCTTTTCGGTCGAGTTCCTTCCACTCACCAACGCCGAGATCACCGGCTCGCTCCTCGCTCAGGCGACCCCCGCCAATGGCTCCGCCCCGCTCACCACCATCGCCTACCTCGATGGCTTCGGCACTCCGCAAGCCGGCCCGCTTACCATCTCCGGAGCCGTCATCAACGGCGTCCTCAACTTCGGCCAGGTCGCCTCCGGCCAGACCGGGACCGTCACCCTTACCCTCGCCAACCAGAACCCAGCCGGCTCCCCGTCGATCACCGTCCGCCGTATCACCAGCCCCGCCCCATTCCTCGGCACCAGCACCTGTGGCCAGGCTCTCGCACCCGGCCAAAGCTGCGCCGTCACCCTCCACTACACCCCCACGAACCAGGTCGCCGCCGGCACCGCCTCCCCGCCGACCCTCTCCGACACCGGCCTGCTCACCCTAGAGAGCGACGCCGCCTCCAGTCCCGACCTCATCAACCTCGCCGGGCTTGCCGGCCCCATCTTCGTCTCGAACCCTTCGGACGCAGTCCCGCTGGCCGCCTACACCCTCTCACCAGCTTCCCTTACCTTCCCCAGCACCACGGTCGGAGATATATCAACCACCCAAAACTCCACAGCAAGCAACACAGGCGCCACAATTCTCCACGTGCTAACCACCACTTCCACCACAGATTTCGCCATTCAGTCCACGTGCACGACCCTTTTGGCAGGCGCAAACTGCACCATAACAGCCGCAAGCACCCCCCAAACACCCGGAACTCACAGCACAGCCCTTGAAATAACCAGTGATTCCACCACCAACCTCGACTTCATCACGCTGTTAGCCCCCGCAACCCCAGCAAACCTGACCTTTTTACCCACTTCCCTGAACTTCGGCGCCATCACCGTCCACAGCTCCTCAACACTCCCCATCCAAGTAACCAACACCGGTGCGGTTCCAGTTGTATTCACCTCCATCACGGCCTCAGCCGAGTACGCCCTCGGCGGAAACTGCCCTGCGCCCGGTTCAACTCTGGCGGTGGGTCAAAGTTGCACCGTACAGATCACCTTTACGCCAGATCAGGCTGGAGCACACCCGGGAAAACTCTCCTTTGTTACCTCCGCTTCGGACAATGCTCTGACCGTCCCTCTCAACGGCACTGGGAATCAGTCCCAGCTCATCGCCTCGCCCACCCCGCTCGCCTTCGGCTCCCTCGCGCTCGGCGCCTCTGCGCAGCTCAACATCACCCTTACGAACAACGGCACGGCAACCCTCACCAACCTCGTTCTTGCCATTACTGGCGAGTACGCCATCACCCGACCTTGCACCGTCGATGTGCTCGACCCGGCCCAATCCTGCACTGCGCAGATCACCTTCACCCCCAGTGCGCTCGGCGACCGTCCGGGCACCCTCACCGTCACGAGCACCGATCCGAGTTCTCCCCTCACCATTCCTCTCACCGGCACAGCCGTGGGTGGCGGCTCTTTCAGCCTCACCGTCAATGGCAGCACCTCAGCCTCGCAGGTCGGTTTACCACCAGCCCCCGCGACTTTCAACCTTGCCATTACGCCAAACGGAGGGTATTCGGGTACGGTCGCCCTTACCTGTACCGCGCTCAACCCGGGGCTCTATCTTACCTGTGGGCTCAACCCATCCACCATGACGCTTGCAGGAGCGGCTCAGACATCTGTGGCTACCCTCAACACCGTCTCCGCGATTCCAATTGCTGGCATCGCATCAGGACGCCGCACTGCGCTTTCATGCCTCATGCTGCCTGGGTTTCTGCTGCTTTGGAGGTTCCGCAAACGGCGCCTTTCCACTTTTATCTATGGCTTCGTCCTGCTTTTCACGGCAATGCTCGCCATGCAGGGCTGCTCCAGCACCAGCATGCCGAACCTGCGTCTCACTCCACCGGGCACGTATCAATATCAAGTGACCGCCACCTCAACAAGCGGCACCCTGATCAATCAGGCCGTGACTCTCAACCTCGTCATCCAATAGCCCTTTCACAGAGCCGCTGTAGGTACCTCTTCAACTGGAACCTGCTCCACAATCTCGATCCCGAATCCTTGTAGCGCGGGTACATGAGTCGGCGTGTTCGTAAGCAGGCGAATCTTCCGGATACCCAGATCAGACAAGATCTGGCCGCCCAGCCCAACCTGACGTAGCGTCCGGGTCGCGCGATCCTCGCCTCGCCGCAGATCGCGCTGGAACGAGATCCGGTGCGGCTCAACCGTTCGATCGATTCCAAAGCCGCGCGTTCCATTGTGCAGATAAAGAAGCGCTCCGCGCCCGGCCTCTGCAATCATCCGCAGCGAACCATGGATGACCGCCTGGTTCTCGGACCCGCTCATGCCGAACACATCCTCCGCTAAAGAATGCGTATGCACGCGTACCGGCATGACACCGTCGCCCGTCGTATCACCCATCACCAACGCTACATGCGACTCACTTCCATCGATCTCGTTTTCGTACGCAATCATACGGAACTCACCGTAGGGCGTCGGCAGCACACCCTCGGCCACCCGGTGGATGTACCGCTCATGCTGCAGCCGGTAACGAATCAGATCGGCTACGGTCACCATCAATAGCTTGTGCTGGGCGCAGAACTTCACCAGGTCCAGAACTCGGGCCATAGTGCCGTCCTCATTCATGATCTCGCAGATGACGCCCGCGCTCACCAGCCCGGCCATCCGCGCCAGGTCCACCGAAGCCTCCGTTTGCCCGGCCCGCACCAGCACGCCGCCTTTGCGCGCGCGGAGGGGGAACACATGGCCGGGCCGCGCCAGATCATGCGCGGTCGACTTCGGATCGATCGCCACCTTCATGGTATGTGCACGATCCGCCGCGGAGATTCCAGTCGTGACACCCTCACGCGCTTCAATGCTCTCTGTAAATGCCGTGCCAAAACGTGACGTATTCTCACTCGTCATCGGCCCCAGCCGAAGATAGTCCGCACGCTCTTCGGTCAAGGTCAGGCAGATCAGACCGCGGCCGAAGCGCGCCATGAAGTTCACTGCCTCCGGTGTGCAAAACTCTGCCGCCAGCGTCAGGTCACCCTCGTTCTCGCGATCTTCATCGTCGACTACCACGATCATGCGACCGGCGCGGATCTCCGCGATCGCGGACTCGACACTCGCAAACTTCGACTCTTCATTCTTCATAGCAACCCCGGAAAGCAGAAACGCCGCTCTTGGAAAGAATAAATGAGCGGCGTTTCCGTTCGGACCTTACCAATTGAAACTGAAGTTTACAAGGTGGACTCAATCTCGAAGCCCCAGGCCTCCAGAAGCGCCTCGGGAATGTACTTCGAGTTCTTGTTCCGCCTCGCCCACTCCCGCAGACGCGTAGAACGGATGTACTGATCCGGCGTCAGCTTGTACTCCTTCACGACCAGTTCAAACGAGGTCACAGTCGGCACGACCGGGCCAATCGGCTCCGGCTTGCCCCAGTTCGGGTTCCCACGACGTTTTGCCATTTGCTTCCTTCAGGTAGGACTCTCGCCAACATCGGCGCAACGCTTTACTCTACACCAGCTTAGCTCCATAGGTCAAGCCTCCGACAAGGCCGAGCTCTTCGCAACACCCGTAACTCTGGTGCAACGAAGAGCGTCTGGCCGCCATTGCCTTTTGCATGAATTCAGCGCGTGGTCTCCGCATAGAACTTGTTCATGTCGCCCTTGAGCTCCTTCAGCGCTTCCACATTCAGATACACCATATGTCCTGCCGGATAGTAGCCAAACTCCACATTGCCGGCCAGCGCGGGCGGCAGCAGCATGTGATGTAGGTCATATTCGGTGTTGAAGAACGGCGTGGCCAGGTCAAAATACCCGTTGGCTGAGAACACTTTCAGCTTCGGATTTTTACGCATCGCATCTGCCAGGTCGATCGCCACATCCGGCTCCAGCTGGCCGCGTCCGCGTGCACCCCCACCCCCGCCGCCTTGCCCGCTCGGCTGATGCGCCTGGTTCCAACCCGCCCCGCCGAACGGGGCATGCAACAGGTACGGCTCCTGGCTCATGTACTTCAGCTCCTGGGTCAGATAGGTGTGGAACGCGCCTACATAGACGCCGCTAATGCCAGTGTCGGACGGATCGAAGCCTGGATTCTCGCCGGCCGTGTCCGCATCGAGCGCCTCGAATCGCGCGTCGTACCGCCCAAGGATCTCTCCCTGATCCCGCAACAATTCCTTACGGAAGCGGGTCGCGTCAATTCGGAGTTGAGAGTCTTTCACGTACTGTAGCGGGAGACCGGTAAACATGGCCACCTTGGCTGCGATCGCATCGAACTCCGCTGGCGGCAATTTGTCCCCCTTATGCAGCGCGGTCATGTACGGTCCGCTGGCGAACTCCCGTGCCTGTTGCACCCACTCCGCCAAACTACCTGTCTTTTTGACCTTGTTATGCTGGTACGCGATCGCCGCAAACGAAGGGAAGTATCCAATCTCCTGCGTGTCATATCCGGGAGCTCGCTCACCGTAGTTCAGAATCGACGAAAGCAGCGTCACGCCATTGAACTCAATCCCATCGTTATTCAGCGACGCCACCAGCCCCGCAGACCGCGTCGTTCCGTAGCTTTCTCCAAACAGGAACTTCGGCGAATTCCACCGCTGATTGACCGTGATGTAGCGCGTGATGAACTTGTTGAAAGCCCGAATGTCTTCGTCAACTCCGGCAAAGTCTTTCGCCGTGCCCTTGCCGACTGCGCGGGAGAAGCCTGTCATCGGCGCGTCGATGAAGACCAGATCGCTCTTGTCAATCAAGCTGTACTCGTTTTCCACCCAGCGGAATGGAGCCGGCCCCGTCGCCTTCGGGCTGTCGGTCACCACGCGTATCGGTCCCAATGACCCCATGTGCAGCCAGATTGTCGCCGAACCCGGTCCGCCGTTGTAAAAGAAGGTTACGGGCCGAGTCTTCGGATCGGCTCCATCTTCTGTGTAAGCCGTGTAGAAGATGCTGCCATTGGCCTTATCCTTGTCATCGCGGACTAGCAGGTTGCCGGCAGTCGCCGTGTAATGAATCGTCCGGCCGCCCGCGCTCCAGTCATGCTTCGTCACGGAAGATGTCTCCGGTGGAATCGGCAAACTCTGCTCATCAGCCAAGGCATTACTTGTCGCACCTTCGGCAGCGGATGTCGCTCGCCGGCCTCCCGCATTCTGATTCTGCCCAACTCCCGGCGCTGCGACCATCGCCAACGCCGCAAAGCCAACGACATGCAAAGCACTGAATCCAGAACGGACCAAAATACGCTCCTCGAGCAGCAGATGTGGAATATGCAAGAGGTACGCCCCGGCTCTCAATTTTGTTTCAATCCCGCAAACAAAAACGACTTACATCTCACTTGGTGGCTTCCTCGCGTGCATCAGCGGAACATCCATTCCCCACCCCTCACCATCTACCAGACTGTCCAGCCGAATCGAGGTTTACGCATGAGCTCCGCCCCCTGCACTATCCCTGAAGCCGAAGAGGAGAAAGAACAAGAAGGGCGCCGTCTTGACCTGTCCCGACGGTCCTTTCTGAAGGCGGCAACCGTTCTGTCCGCCGCCACGGCCCTGCCGTCCGCCGGCATCGCACAATCTGCCAGTGCAGCTGCCGCACCCCAGCTCAAGCCCATCACACTCACGATCAACGGAACGGCCCATCCGCTGCAGCTTGACACTCGCACCAGCCTGCTGGATGCACTGCGCGAGCATCTTGATCTGACCGGCAGCAAGAAAGGATGCGACCACGGCCAATGCGGTGCCTGCACCGTGCTGCTCGATGGCCGCCGCGTCAACGCCTGCCTTACACTGGCCGTCGCTGCTGAAGGCGCACAAATCACGACCATCGAGGGACTGGCGCAGGGCGACACGCTTGAAACACTCAACCCCATGCAAGCCAGCTTCGTCGAGCATGACGGCTTCCAGTGCGGTTATTGCACCCCGGGCCAGATCTGCTCTGCCATCGCAGCTCTGGATGAGGTCAAGAAAGGCGAACTCTCCGTCGTCAGCTTCCGCTCCGGTTCCCTTTCCAAACCCACCCTCACCGATGATGAGATCCGCGAGCGCATGTCCGGCAACATCTGCCGCTGCGGTGCCTACCCCAACATCGTAGCCGCCGTTCGCGCCGTCGCTCAGCAGCAGGGCCTCTCACCTCGCACCGCCACATAGACACCGCCACATAAAAACGGAGCAACGCATGAATCCATTTAGTTACGAGCGCGCGACGGCGCCCGATCAAGCCATACAGGCCGCTGCCGTTCATGGCGCGAAGTTCCTCGGCGGCGGCACCAACCTCATCGATCTGATGAAGTACGACGTCGAGCACCCAACCACTCTCGTCGACATCACACACCTATCGTTGACCGAGGTCACACCGACGGCAAACGGCGGAGTGATGATCGGCGCCCTCGTCCGCAACTCCGATCTGGCAAACCATACCACAATCATTCACAACTACCCGCTGCTCTCTGAAGCCCTGCTCTCCGGAGCCAGCCCGCAGCTTCGCAACATGGCCACCACGGGCGGCAACCTCCTCCAGCGCACGCGCTGTTACTACTTCATGGATACTGCCTTCCCGGCCTGCAACAAGCGCGTCCCAGGCAGCGGCTGTGCTGCGATCAAGGGCTACAACCGTATTCACGCGATCCTCGGCGCAAGCGATCAATGCATCGCCACCAACCCGTCGGACATGAATGTCGCGATGGCCGCGCTCGACGCGACTGTTCACGTCCAAGGCCCGAAAGGCAAGCGCAGCATCCGCTTCGAAGACTTCCATCGCCTTCCCGGCAACACCCCGAACATCGAAACTACCTTGAAGCCGGATGAGCTCATCGTCGGGGTTGAACTTCCGCCCGCCCGTTACGCTGCAAACTCCGTTTACCTGAAGGTCCGCGATCGCCAAAGCTACGCTTTTGCGCTCATATCTGTTGCAGCCGGCCTGGAGATGAGCGGCGGCACGATTAAATCCGCTTGCCTGGCCCTCGGCGGAGTCTCCCACAAACCCTGGCGTTCCGTCCCAGCCGAGAAATCGTTGGCCGGAACCACTCCCGGTGCCGAGGTCTTCAAGAAGGCCGCTGATCTGGCCCTCAGCGGGGCCAAGCCCTACGAGCATAATGCGTTCAAGATAGAGCTGGCCAAACAGAACATCGTGCGCGCCCTCACCACAGCCGCACAGGGAGCCCGCGCATGATCATCGACCTCTACGAAG
The DNA here is from genome assembly GCA_964282815.2 of uncultured Granulicella sp. GTDB lineage: Bacteria > Acidobacteriota > Terriglobia > Terriglobales > Acidobacteriaceae > Edaphobacter. The sequence goes on along the minus strand of CBDIOH010000003.1, from coordinate 126,671 downwards.
CGGAAGAGTTGGAGCTCCAGCAGCAGACGCGGCAATCTAACGCCCAGCCAGCCGCCTCCCCCGCCGTCCCAGCGCCCAAACCCTTGGCCCAGCAGGAACCCGCCGCCATCGACGAGCCCCATACCCTCGCGCCGAAACAGCTTCCTCACCGCTACGATGCCATCGTCAAGGTCACCGGCAAAGCTCGCTACGCCGCCGAATTCAGCGTACCCAATCAGAAGATGGCTTACGGTTTCATCGTCTGCAGCACCATACCCAGCGGCACCCTCATCCCCATCGACCGCGCCGGCGCCGAGCGAGCCCCCGGTGTCCTCCTGGTCATGACCTCCGAGAACGCCCCCAAGGTGCCCCCACCCGTCGCCCAACCCCCTGCACGACGTCACGTCACGCTCTTTCAGGACAACAGGATTGATTACAGCGGCCAACCCATCGCCTACATCGTCGCTGAAACCCTCGACCAGGCCAAGTATGCTGCCACCCTGCTAAACATCCGCTACAACCAGACTCCTCCGCAGCTTCACTTCGCGGGGCGGCTCGCCGAGGCTCGGGCTCCCAAGCAGGGCGGCCGGGAACCCTCAGAAGAAAAGCGTGGCGACCTCGCCCAGGCCATGTCGCAGGCCTCCGCCAAGCTCGACGTAACCTACACCACACCTATCCAACACGCCAACGCCATGGAGCCTCACGCCACCATCGCCTGGTGGGAAGGCGAAAAGCTCAACCTCTACGACGCCACCCAAAATGTCTCCGGTGGCAAGGCAAGCATTGCCCGTGTCCTTGCCATCCCCATCGATACCGTCCATTATCAATGCCCCTACACGGGCGGAGGCTTCGGCTCTAAAGGCTCTCAGTGGTCTCACGTGCCCCTGACCTCAATGGCTGCGCGCATGGCCAAGCGTCCCGTCAAATGCGCCATCGAGCGAGAGCAGATGTTCGGCAACGTCGGCGCGCGTCCTGAAACCTCGCAGCGCATCCAGCTCGCCGCCTCGGGCACCGGAGCTCAGGCTCAACTCACCGCCGTCTCGCACGATGTCGTCCTCAACGCCTCGGTCATGGAGGACTTTCTCGAGCCCGCCGCTTACCAGTCGCGCTACCTCTACGCCACGCAAGCCAACTGGACCAGTCACAAGCTCGTCTCCGTCAATCTCGGCGTTTCCACGTTCCATCGTGCCCCTGGCGAAGCTCCCGGCACCGCCGCCATTGAAGCCGCGGTGGACGAGCTCTGCCACCAGCTCAAAGTCGACCCAGTTCAGTTCCGTCTTAACAGTTATGCTGAGAACGATCAGAGCCACAACCAGCCCTGGACCAGCAAGCACCTCAAGGAGTGCTACACCCAGGCCGCACAACGTTTTGGCTGGTCGCGGCGCCCCATGCAGCCGGGCACCGTGCGCGAAGGGAACGAACTGATCGGCTACGGAATGGCCACCGCTATTTACGGCGCAAATCGTTCCGCTTCCCAAGCGGTTGTTCGAGCCCTCCCCAACGGCCGCGTCTTCGTCGGCTCCGGCTCGCAGGATCTCGGCACCGGCACCTACACCCTCATGGCCCAGACCGCGGCTGACGGACTAAGCGTCGATCCCACACTGGTCGACGTCAAGCTTGGCGACTCCTCTCTGCCGAAGTCCGCCCTCTCGGGAGGCTCCCAGACCACCGCCTCGCTCCAACCCGCTATCACCGACGCCGCCGGCCAGGTGAAACTAGCCCTCTTCGAGCTAGCCCGCCAGGACGCTCAATCGCCCCTCCATAACACCCCCGCAGCCGACCTCATTCTCAAAGACGGCCGCATTGCTCTTAAATCGAGCCCTTCAACAGGAGAAACCTTCGCCGCCCTCATCACCCGCAACGGTGGCAAGCCCGTCGAAGGTATGGGCTCCGCCGAACCCGGCGAGACCGCAAGGTCCTTCACCGCACAGTCTTGGGGAGCCGTCTTTGCAGAGGTTGCCGTCGACGTAGACACCCATATGCCCCGCGTCCGCCGGATTGTCGCCACCTACGACATCGGCACCCTCATGAACAACAAGACCGGCATCAATCAACTACAGGGCGGCATCGTATGGGGCATCTCCTTCGCCCTCCACGAAGACGCCCACCTCGACGAGGCCTACGGCCGCTTTGTCAACCGCAACCTCGCCGAGTACCACGTCCCTGTCAACGCAGACATCCCAGAGATCGACGTCACCTGCCTCAATATCCCCGACACCAAATTCAACCCCCTTGGAGCCCGAGGCATCGGGGAAATCGGCATTACCGGAGCTGCCGCCGCCGTCGCCAACGCCATCTTCAACGCGACCGGCAAGCGCATCCGCTCCTACCCCATCACTCCCGACAAGCTGATGTCCGCATAAGCCCGTAACGCGTCAGCGTAGCAAACGTGAAGGACAGGCAGATAAGCTTGTCCCTTTACGTTCGGAGTTAGAAGTTGATCTTGCCACGGATTGCGGGAACGGCGTTCGTCTGCCGTCGAGTTTGTGTTTATACCGCCCTTGCCTGAGGTGATCTGCGGGTTTGGATTCGGCACACCCCGTGTAGACGATTGATAGTTCGCCGCGTCCAGAGTCGTCGTCTGGATGTACAGGTTGTGGTGATTGGTGACGTCGAAGCCCTCTGCGCGCAGTTCGAAGTTCAATCGCTCATGGATGAGGAATGTCTTTGAAACAGAGACATTCAGGTGTGTATGCGCCTGGACCGCGGAATTTGTTGCGTGCAGTCATTTTCTTAGGGTATGGACCAAGGTCCGAAGTCCCCAATCAGGGCAGTGTTGCCGAGAGGGACGTCAATAGGAAGCGTTGTCGGTCCTGTAAGAGTGAAGGTGTTTGATCCCCCGCCGGTCAGACCCGCAGGAATGGACTTGAACGCAGCGACTGCTTACTCATTCCGAGGGGGCTCCAGTTCCCCTGCAAGTGGACCTGGAGAAGCGTCCTTCGACGCAGAAGACTTTGGCGACCATGCCTTGCGCTTCACGGGTTCTGCGGTCGGCTCGGCGTGTTGCTTCGGAGCCCAGGTCTTGCGCTTTGGTGCGGGTGCTTGATCAGTCTCAGGAAATCGCTCAACGACGACCGTAGTTTCGGGCTCTGCGATAGCGGTTTGAGGTTCAACAACAGCGCCTTTGGGTGTCCACTTCTTGCGGGTTCCGGCCGAGGTGGATTGCGGCGGAACTTCGGTCTTTACAGTTTGGGTCACATCGATCGCCGGAGCTTCCTGCAGCGCCGGAACCGGGTCGACTTGTAGCGGCTCCACGCTGGCCTCAAGGATCGATTCGACAAGTGCCGGCTCAGAGCCGGATGCAACAAAGGTTCGCGGAGAAAGGAGTGTGCCGGTTCGCCTCTGGACTCCTTCCAGGAGAAGTTCGGCGACGTCGCGGACGGCGACAGGCTCCGCGCCTTTGCCGGGGGTGCTTTCGAGCATGCTCTTGCAGAAGGGGCATCCGACGGCGAGTACCTTCTCGTCCTTGCCATCAAGCGTCTGCTGGACCTCGCGGAAGCGGTTGTCGGAGATGCGCTCCGAGCCTTCTTCCTCTTCTTTCCAGAACTGCGCCCCGCCAGCGCCGCAGCAGAAGGAGTTCTCCCGGTTGCGGGGAAGCTCGACGACCGAGTTCGACAGGATGTTGAGGAGGTTGCGCGGCGCATCGTAGACGCCGTTGTGGCGGCCCAGATAGCAGGGATCGTGATAGGCGACGCTGGAAGTCGATGCATCGGCCGCGAGCCGGCCGTCAGCTACCAGCGACGCCAGGTATTCGGTGTGATGGATGACCTTGAAGTCGCCGCCGAGCTGTTTGTATTCCTTGCCGACAGTGTTCATGCAGTGGGGACAGGTGGCCACGACGAGCTTTGGCTTGACCTCGTTCAAGGTGGCGACGTTGGTGTCGGCGAGTTGGCGGTAGAGATACTCATTTCCGGAGCGCCGAGCGGTGTCGCCGGTGCAGCATTCGCGCTTCCCGAGCACGGCGTAGTCGACTTTGGCATGATCGAGCAGTTGGACGAAGGCGCGCGCGGTCTTCTGTGACTGCGGGTCATAGCTAGCTGCGCAGCCGACCCAGTATAGGACGTCCGGCGTGGGGTTCTGGTCCGTGGTCCTGACGTTCAGACCTGCGGCCCAGTCCATGCGCTTGTCGTGGTTGATGCCCCAGGGATTTTTGGAGCGCTCCATGCCGCGGAAGGCGGTTTGGAGTTGTGCCGGGAACTCGCCTTCGATCATCACCTGATTGCGCCTGATGTCGATGATGTCGAGCATGGGCTCGTCGCCGACGGGGCAGATGTCGATGCAGGCGCCGCAGGTGGTGCAGGCCCAGGCGGCCTCGGGCGAGATGGCGAAGGCAAGCAGGGGGTTGGGGCTGGGCGTTCCGGACTCGAAGGAGGGCAGGCGCCTGGAGATGTCGTTCAACTCCATGCGCTTGTTGATCTCGAGCGCGGAAGGGCTCAGGCTCTTGCCGGTGGCAGTGGCTGGGCAGACGTCCTGGCAGCGATTGCATTGAATGCAGGCGTAGGCGTCGAGCAGGCGCGGCCAGGCGAGGTCTTCAAGGTTCTTCGCTCCCAGTACCGGAGATTCGGCTTCCATGTCGAGCTCGACCGCAGGCAAAACCCCGGAGGCAACAGGGCGAGCTACCAGGTACTTGGCCGGCGCCATGAAGATGTGAACGTGCTTGGAGTAGGGGAAGTAGATGAGGAAGGCGAGCACGCTGCCAAGCGCTCCCCAATAGCCGAAGATGCGCCAGGCGAGCGCGTTCTGCGGGGTGAAGAGATGGGATAGGAGGGTGGCAAACGGGGCAAAACGGTCAGGACCTTCGGCGGCGATCTTCGCTCCGGCTCCAATGGCGCGGCTGCCGACATGGAAAAGGATGAAGGTAGAGACGACGATCGAGTCGCGCGTGACGTACTGCTGCTTGACGTCATTGTGCAGGAGTGTGCGCTCGTTGAAGCTGAAATCTTGCCGGCTGGGAAGCAAGAAGCGGCGGATGACCAGCGCGACGACGCCGATGAGCACGAGGGCGCTGAGAATATCAGCGCTCAGGACATAGAGGTTGCCGGCCAAGCCGAGGGAGGCGAAGGAGAGCGGGATGAAGCCGTCGATGGCGTCGACGAGGTTGACGAGCAGGTAGAAGGTGAAGCCGTAAAAAATGAAGGAATGAAAGAGGCTGATGACGGGGCGCTTGCGGAAGGTGCGGCTCTGCGTCAGGGTGGTGACGAGCGCATACCAGATGCGTCCTGGCAGATGGTCAAAGCGGGTATCAGTGTCGTTTCGGCCGCGGGCGATGCGCCGATACAGGCGATAGAAGCCGCGTGCTCCCAGCACTCCGGTCAGCAACGCGAAGACGAGGAAGATGATCTTCTGAGTGAAGGGAAGCATTGTTGTACCTAACCCTTCGCTTAGGCTGTGCTCTTCAGTTTGCGGATGATCGCGGGCACAATCTCTTTTACGTCGCCAACCACGCCATAATCGGCTTCCTTGAAGATGGGCGCTTCGGCATCCTTGTTGAAGGCCACGATCAGCTTGCTCTTGCCCATGCCGGAGAGATGCTGCACCGCGCCCGAGATGCCGACCGCAATGTAGACCTTCGGCTGTACAGTCTTACCGGTCTGGCCGACCTGTTCCGCGTAGGGACGCCAACCCGCGTCGACGACGGCCCGAGTGGCTCCGACGGCTGCGCCGAGCTGGTCGGCAAGGCCTTCAACCAATTCGGCGAAGCCTTCCGGACTGCCGACACCGCGGCCTCCGGCAACGACGATGTCGGCGTCCGAGAGCGAGACGCGTTCGCTCTTCTCGGTCATCCGCGCGGTCACTGCAACCCGGCGGGTAGGGAGCGTCAGCTCGACGTCGTACTGCTCGGCTGGGGAGGGGTTCGGGGCAGCGGGGGCGAAGGCGCCAGGCTTGATCGTGACGACCACCACAGGTCCAGCCGCTTCGACGCGCTCGGTAACCCGCGCCAGAAACGTGTAATGTTCCGCGACGAGTGCACCGGCTTCGTCCTTTAGGCAGATGGCGTCTTCGATCAGCGGGGCGTTCAGCTTGACGGCGACGCGCGGGCTGTACTCGCGTCCGCTGCGGCTGCCGCCCATCAGCACGGTGTGGGCTTCGCCCTCGCGCGCGATCTGCGCGATGGCTGCGGCCCAAAGCTCGGGGTCGTAGTCCGCGAGGTCCGGCGTGTCTGCGACCAGGACCTGGTCGCCCAGTGTCGCTGCGGCTGTCGCGACCGCGGCGATGCCGCTGCCGAGCACCAGGAGCGTGATTGGACCCTCGCGTCCCAGAGTGCGGGCTGCCTGCGTCATCTCGAAGGTGCTTTTGCTTAGCTTGCCGTCCGTGTGTTCCGCCACAATCAGAATCATCAGATCACCCTTGCTTCGTTGCGCAGCAGGTCTACCAACTGGTTCGCGGCTGCGGCTGCGTCCTTGCCGTCGAGGATTGTGCGCCGGCGCTCTTTCACCTGCACAGCCGCGCCTACAAATTTGAGCATCGCCGCCGCTGAATAGGTGGCGAGGGTATCACGTCTCAACTCTTTGCGCTTGGCCTTCATGATGTTGGGCAGGGTCGGATAGCGCGGCTCGTTCAACCCCTGTTGGGTGGTGACGACGACCGGCAACGTAAGGGCGAAGCTCTCGCTGCCGGCGTCGACATCGTGCGTGCCGGTAAGCTGGTTGCCCTTGAGTGTGAGCGCGCTGGTCCAGGTCGCCTGCGGCCAGTTCAGCCGCTCCGCCGTGGCGGCGCCGAGCGCGTGGGAGTCCCAGTCCGCTTGCTGGCCGCCGCAGAAGATGAGATCGACGGCCTCGCCTTTGGCGACCTGCGCGACGACGCTGCTGGTCGCGATCGCGTCGAGTGGCTCCTCGGCTTCGACCAGGATCGCTCGGTCTGCGCCCATGGCGAGTGCGTTGCGCAGGGCTTCCTCGCAACGTGGCGGACCGATCGCCAGGACGACCACTTCAATCGTGGAGTCGCTCTCACGCAGACGGAGCGACTCTTCCACGCCATACTCGTCCATGGTGTCCATGACAAGTTTGCTGCCCGCCAGATGGACCGAGCCGTCTTTGACTTTGACGTTCTCCTCTGCATCGAGGACCTGACGGATGACTGCTAGAATACGCAACGTTTTGCTCCTTGTTACCTGCTGCTCTGCTGTTGAATGATCATTCACGGCTATACGGAATATTGACCGGCTTCGACCATCGCCGCTGAGATTTCCCGTCCTATCGTGACGGTGTTGACAGGCTCATGCTTGCTCAACCGGCGAAGGATGGTCATCTGTGTCCGCAGATCGTCGCCCGCGGCCACTGCGCCCAGCACAGTCTCCGCGGCCGATTCCACCACCCGGAACGAGTAGGCGGCGTAGTACTTCGCCAGCTTGATACCGAGCGGGTTAGAAGAGGCCATCTTCTCGGCGCGGAGGATTGAAGACTCGAGCATGAGAGTTTCGGCGAGGATCTCCGCCAAGGCGCCCATCACCTCCTGCTGATCGGCAAGCTGGTTGGCGAACCTCTGCGAGGCGGAGCCGGAGCAGAACAGGGCGATCTTCTTCACGCTTGCGAGGAGCGCCTTTTCTTCCGCCAGGGGACCGTCGAACGCCTGCTTTGCGGTTGGGCCGGACATCACCTCTGCCATGAGCTTCTGGATGGCAGGGAGCAGAGGCAGCGCTCCAGCCAACGCGCGCTTCATCATCCAGCCGGTGGTAATCAAGCGGTTAATCTCATTGGTTCCCTCGAAGATCATGTTGATCTTCGCATCGCGATAATGACGCTCGGCGGGAAACTCCTCCACGTAGCCGTAGCCGCCATGGATCTGCAGCATCTCGTTGCAGACACTGACCAGGATCTCCGAACCGGTAAACTTCAGGATCGAGCACTCAGCGGCGAACTCCTCAATGCGCTTTTGTACCTCCTGCGTGTAGGTGGGGGAGTGCTTGTCCAACTCCGCCAACGCCGCATCAATGGCCCCTACGATGCGATAGGTTGCCGCCTCAAGCGCGAAGATTTTGGCCGCGCCCTCGGCAATCTTCTTCTGTATCAGGCCGAATTGGGTGATGGACTTGCCGAAGCCCACCCGATCGATCGCATAGCGGATGCCATCGCGATAGGCCTGCCGCGCGCCTCCGATGGAGTTTGCGGCCAGCTTGTACCGGCCCACGTTCAATACGTTAAAGGCGATCTGATGGCCTTTGCCGACGGAGCCCAAGACGTTTTCGACAGGCACCTTGCAGTTGTCAAGAACCAGCGCGCAGGTAGACGAGCCGCGGATGCCGAGTTTATGCTCCTCGGCCGCAACGGTGAGCCCTTCAGTGCCGGCAGGAACCAGGAACGCGGTGAACTTCTCCCCGTCGATCTTCGCGAAGATGGTGAAGATGTTGGCGAAGCCGGCGTTTGAAATCCACATCTTCTCGCCATTCAGGAGGTAGTACTTGCCGTCATCCGACAGCACGGCCTTGGTGCGGATGTTCATCGCGTCGGAGCCCGCCGAGGCCTCCGAAAGGGCATAAGCGGAGATCCATTCGCCGGATGCGAGCTTAGGCAGATACGCAGCTTTCTGCTTAGGAGTGCCGTACCAGATGAGCGGAAGCATGCCGATGCCGGTGTGCGCGCTCACCGTAACCGCAAAGCTGCCCATGACGCTCAGGTGCTGCGCCACGATGGTGGACGTCACCTTGTCGAGTTCGAGGCCTCCATACTCTTCCGGCGTATCTACGCCGAGAAGTCCCAGTTCGCCCAGGTCGAGCATCAACTTCTTGCTCACGTCATACTGCTTCGCCTCGATAGCTGCAACTTGCGTGAGAATTCTTTCCTCCGCGAAGTCTGCTGTCATCTGGGCAATCTGTTTTTGCTCCGGGGAGAAGTCCTCGGGCGTGAATATCTCGTCGGGGGTCAGGTCCTCGAGCAGGAAGGCACCGCCCGTTACGCGTTTCGCAGTCATCTCTAACGTTGCAGCCATATTTATCTCCCGAGGTTTGTAATGTGTAGCGTGGCTCGAATCATCAATCAATTCAGTTCTGAAGGTTTTCGAAAATACCCGCGGCGCCCTGGCCGCCGCCGACGCACATGGTCACCATCCCGTATTTTGAATTGCGACGCTTCATCTCGCGGGCAAGGGTGGCGGTCACCTTGGCGCCGGTACAGCCAAGCGGGTGACCGAGCGCGATCGCGCCTCCATTGACGTTGACTCGTTCGGGATCAATGCCAAGCGTCTTGATGATAGCGAGCGATTGCGTCGCAAAGGCCTCATTCAGCTCGATCAAGTCGATCTCCTCAAGCGTAAGCCCGGCCAATTTCAGCGCCTTCGGAATAGCATAGATGGGGCCAATGCCCATCTCTTCCGGCAAACAGCCCGCATACGCGAATGCTACAAAACGCAGCATCGGCGAAGCCCCGATCTCGCGTGCGCGGGTGTCGGACATGACTACGGCGGCGGCGGCGCCGTCAGAAGTCTGGGAACTATTGCCGGCCGTGACCACGCCCTTAGCATGGAAGACGGCGCGCAGCTTGCCCAAGGCTGCGAGCGAGGTGTCGGCGCGGGGACCTTCATCCACTTGAAACAGGGTTTCCTGGTTGTGCGTGGCGCCGTTCGCGTCCGTAGAGGTAGAGGTGACGGGAACCGGAACGATCTCATCCGCAAAGCGGCCGGCAGCGATCGCCGCCAGAGCCTTCTCGTGGCTCTTGAGGGCGAACTGGTCGCACTCCTCGCGAGTGATGCCATAATGCTTTGCGACACGCTCGGCCGTCAGGCCCATCGACATGTACGCTTCAGGATGATTGTCCATCAACCACGGATTGATCGTGAGCTTGTTTCCGCCCATGGGCAGATACGACATGGACTCGGTGCCGCCGGCCACGACCACATCGCCGCCGCCGCCGCGGATCCGTTCCGCGGCCAGCGCAATCGTCTGTAGTCCGGAGGCGCAGTAGCGGTTGACCGTCATCGCTGCCGCCTCAATCGGCAGACCGGCGCGAAGCGAGATCAGCCGCGCGACATTCTGGCCCTGCTCGGCTTCCGGCATAGCGCAGCCGATGATGACGTCCTCGATCTCGCGAGGATCGAGCTGGGGCACACGGGCGACCGCTTCCTTGACCGCGATCGCGCCCAGGTCGTCCGGTCGCGTGAAGCGGAGCGTGCCCTTCGGAGCCTTCCCGACCGCGGTTCTGACTGCGCTGACTACGACTGCTTCCTTCATGGTCTAATCCCTTCCTGTTGCAACGCCTCGAAGTCCGATTCAGCCTGCGGGTCAGTTCCTGAGCGGCTTCCCGGTCTTCAACGTGAAGCCGATACGCTCGATGGTCTTCGGCTCAGCGCAAAGAGAGAGGAACGCCTCGCGTTCGAGATCGAGCAGATGCCGCTCCGTCAGGAGCGTTCCCGGAGTGATGTCGCCGCCCGTAAGGATCCTGGCGACATGCGTGGCTACCTTGGCGTCATGCTCACTGATGAACTCGCCTTCGCGCAGCAGATAGATGCCGAGCTTGAGCGTCGCAAAGACGCTTGCACCCGGTGCCGGAATGTCTGAGCGCATGAGCGGCGCGCTATAGCCCGCGCGCACCAACCGCAGAGCCTGAGTCTTGGCATCCGTAAGAAGACGCGAGCGATTCATCGTCACCCCGTCGCTCGCCGCGATCAGGCGAAGGCCGCGAGCCTCTGCCGCGGAGGTCGAGACCTTGGCCATGGCGATGATCTCGAAGACGCTGCGGAGGGCCGCAACGATCTCGACCGACTCGCCGCGTGCGTCGGCCTTGACCTTATCAGTATCGGCGATGGCGCGGAGCAGCATCTCCTTGCAGCCGCCGCCTCCCGGGATCAGGCCAACGCCCGTTTCGACGAGACCCGTGTAGAGCTCAAAGTGAGGCTGGCGGCGCGCCGCGTGCATCGAGATTTCGCAGCCGCCGCCAAGAGTGAGTCCGGCGGGTGCGGCAACAACCGGCCTGGGACAGAACTTGACAGCTTGCGTCATCGCCTGGAACTGCTCGATGGTGAGTGCGATGTCGTCCCACTCCTCCTCCTGCGCCGCGAGCAGCAGCTGCATCAGATTGGCGCCTACGGAGAAGTTCTGCGCATCGGTCGAGATGACGAAGCCGTCGAAGTTGCGCACCGCATCGCTGCCAGGCTGCAGCTGCTTGCGCAGAAAAGAGACGATGTCCTCGCCGAGCGCGTTCATTTTGGAGTGGAACTCGAAGCAGCCGATGCCGTCGCCGATGTCGATGAGCGATATGCCGGCGTTGCCGGCAAAGACGCCGTGCGACTCCTTCAGGCTGGCGATGGAGGTCTGTTCTGGATTGCGCTGGAGCGACCGATAGCTGCCCGAAGACGCGTCGAAATACTCGCCGCCGCTGGCGCGATACCATGACGTTCCGCCAGCTGCCAAAAGCTTCTCGACCGCCGCCGGAATCGGCACCTTCGCCGACTGCATCTTCGCTACCACTTGCTCGAAACCGGCAGCATCCCACAATGCAAACGGCCCCAGTTCCCAGTTGAACCCGGAAGTCATGGCGCGATCGATATCCACCAGGCTTTCGCTCACCTCGCCGATGCGATTGGCGGCGTAGGCCCAAAGCTCCGGCAGGACCTGCCAGTAGAAGCGTGCCGCCTTGTCCTTGGCAGGGTCGCCGGACAGCAGCGCCTTGAGCCGGGCGGCCAGAGGCTCGATCCCCTTTGCCTGTTCCAGTGCTTCAATCGAGACCTTGCTGGCAGGCTTGTATTCGAAGCTGGCCGGATCGAGGACCAGCCGAATCTCCTTGCCGTCTGTGTCTCGATCTTTCTTGTAAAAGCCCTGCTTGGTCTTGTCGCCAAGCCACTTGCGCTCCATCATCTGCGCGATCAAGTCGGGCAGCACAACATCCGGGCGTTCGTCTGAGGCGTTCGCAAGGAAGTTGCGCGCAACGTTCCCGAGTACGTCGATTCCGACCATGTCCGACAGCCGGAAAGTCCCGCTTTTCGGCCAGCCGATCGCCTGGCCGGTGAGCAGATCGACCTCTTCAATGGTAAGACCCTGCTCCTGCATAATCTTGAAGGTGTTCAGCATAGAGAAGGTGCCGACTCGGTTTGCGATGAAGTTCTGCACGTCGTTCGCGGGCACCACCTCCTTGCCAAGTTGACGGTCGCCGAACTCCGATACCGTTTGAACCGCGTCTGGATCAGACTCAGGCGTTGGAATGATCTCGAGCAGGCGCATGTAACGAGGCGGGTTGAAGAAGTGAGTGCCAAACCAGCGCCGCCGAAGGTCCGCGGGCAGCTGCGCAGCGATAGTGGCCACCGGCAGACCGCTAGTATTCGTCGTCAGGATGGCGCTGGGATGAAGATGTTGCGCGACGTTCGCCAGCAAGGCTCGCTTGATCTCGAGGTTCTCCGCGACCGCTTCAATAATCCAATCGCAGCCGCGCAGCTTCGAAAGATCGTCCTCGAAGTTGCCGATGCTGACCAGAGAAGCGGTGCCGGACGACGCGAAGGCAGAGGGCTTCCCCAACTTGAGATTGTTCAACGCGCTAAGGCCAAGGCCGTTGCGATCCCCGTTTGCGGGAACCATGTCCAGCAGCAGGACCGGCAGACCCGCATTCGCGATGTGAGCCGCAATCCGCGCTCCCATCGTACCGGCGCCGAGTACCGCTACGCGCCCAATACGGTACTGTCGAGACGAATGCTGTTCCACGCTAGAAGCGGGCGCTTGTTCAAGAACGGGTGCCGGCATTGAAGCCATTCGATTTCTCCCCGGGTCGAGCGGTTTCACGTGAGCGACGCTCACATCGAAGTACATTACTGAACGATAGGTAAACAAGTCAAGCGCAGATACTTTCATGCCAAACGCCCTCGATGAAGATCTCCAACAGATTAGCTAACTAGTTCACAAATAAAGCGTTACAAGTAAGGCGTTGGAACCGGCGCAAGCCCGCTGGTCAGCACGTCCGCAAAATCGTGCGCGATCTCGTCCGGAGACATCTCTCCGGTTGGCTTGTACCAGGTGCCCGCCCAGTTGATGGCGCCCGCGATAGCGAAGGAGATCATCTTCGGTTTGCAGGAACGGATGGAGCCATCCCTCAGGCCGATTTCGACTAGGTGTCGTATCGTGCTATCGATGCCGCGCTTCAACTCCCGCACCCCGCGGCGAGTCTTGATGGAGAGTTCCGAATCATCGATCATGGCCACGCATCGACCAAAGTCATGCGTAAGGACAGCCATTGCGTAGCCGTGGACATATAGGCGCAGCCGAACCAGCCCGGTTCCCGCTGCCGGGCTGGCCTGCTCCAAGTAGTGCTGGATCTCTGAGATGCCAACTCGGTAGCACTCCACTAGGAGCTCTTCCTTGTTGGGGAAATAGTAGTAGAGAGCGGGCTTGCTGATATTCAGCCGGGCCGAAAGAAGACTCATCGAGGTCTTCTGGTAGCCTCGCTCAAGAAACAGATGGGCCGCGGTCTGCAAAATTGCTTCCCGCTTGACCTCCATGCTTCTTTCACCGACGCGGAAGTTCTTCCATGGCTCGCTCGCCGTCATGGAACGCATAGTTGACTTGGCTTCTTTTAAAGGCAGACCGCTTCTCCCTGAACAGACGGTGGCTCCAGTGTATAGGGCGGTCTTTGCGCCTAACGTTTGGGAGCCGCAGGCCCAGGCGCTGCGGCTCAGGTTGAAGCAAGGCCTGCCTAGCAGATCTCGCTATAGAGCTCGGTGGTCAGGAAGTCGCGGAACGGTCCCTGGACGAAGGTGAACAGCAGCTCGGCGGCGCGCTCGAACTTCGTACGCGCGTAGTCCTCCTGGCCCATTTCAGCCCGCTTGCGGCGCAGGATCTCATCGAGCACGAAGCGGATCCGAGGCGTGTCGATCAACTGGCCGTCCTCGGTCTTCGAAGCGTAGCGATTCCACTGCCAAAGCTGAGCCCGGGAGATCTCCGCGGTCGCGGCATCCTCCATGAGGTTGAAGATGGGCACGCAGCCGATGCCGCGCAGCCAGGATTCGAGGTAGAGCAGGCTGATCTCGATGTTGCGCACCAGGCCCTCTTCCGTGATCTTGCCTATCGGCATTTCAAGCATTTCGGCGGCGTCAATGCGGGTGAGCTGGCAGGGGGGCTCGGCGATCTGATTCGGTTGGGGCATCCACTCGTCGAAGACCTCCATGGCGACCGGCACCAGTCCGGGATGCGCGACCCACGTACCGTCATGGCCCGCGCTGGCTTCGCGAATCTTGTCTTTGCGCACACGCTCCATGGCGGCGGCGTTGGCTTCGGCATCGTTGCGGATGGGGATCTGCGCGGCCATGCCGCCCATGGCGTGCGCTCCTCGGCGATGGCAGGTGTCGATCAAGCGCCGAACGTAGGCCGCCAGGAACGGCTGCTCCATGGTGACATCGCCGCGCTGCGGCAGCACGAAAGCAGGGTTATTGTGGAACTTTTTGATGAAGCTGAAGATGTAATCCCAACGCCCGCAGTTCAGCCCGACGGAGTGCTCACGCAGCTCATAGAGAACCTCCTCCATCTCGAAGGCGGCGGTGATGGTCTCGATCAGCACGGTCGCGCGGATGGTGCCGCGCGGGATGTGGGCGGAGTCTTCCGCGAAGTTGAAGATGTCATTCCAGAGCCGGGCTTCGTGGTGACTCTCCAGCTTCGGCAGGTAGAAGTAGGGCGCGCTGCCGCGATCCAGCAGCACCTGGAAGTTGTTGACGAAGTAGACGCCGAAGTCGAAGAACGAGGCGGAGATGGGTCCGTGCGCGCCGCCCCAGTGCCGCTCCACCATGTGCAGACCGCGCGGCCGCACGAAGAGCACGGCGGGGTTGTCATTCAGCTGGTAACGCTTGCCTTCGGGCGAGGTGTAGCTGATGGTGCGGCAGTTCGCGTCGTACAGGTTCAACTGGCCTTCAATGCAGTTGGCCCAGGTCGGCGCGGTCGAATCTTCAAAGTCGGCCATGAAGACCTTGGCGCCGGAGTTGAGCGCGTTGATTACCATCTTGCGATCGGTGGGGCCGGTGATCTCGACGCGCCGGTCCTTCAGTTCCTCAGGGATGGGCGCGACGCTCCAGGCCGACTGCCGGATGCCCTGCGTCTCATGTAGAAAATCGGGCAGGACACCGTGATCGAACTCGGCCTGCCGGACCTTGCGCCGGTTGAGCAGGTTCAGGCGCTCGGATTCGAACTTCATGTCAAGCTCTTCGAGGAAGCTCATCACCGCCGGCGAGACGACTTTGTGGGCAAACGGCGCGATGCGGGCTGCTTCAGGGCGGGGCGGCGTGATCGTGGAAGCCATTGGAACGTTCCTCCTAAAGGGTAGGACCCGTGCTCGAGCATGGACGTTCGAGCACGGTGTAAATCATGTTGCAGCAGGTGGACTCCGCGGCTAGTGAGCGCCCACGGCTTCCGTTTCGAACTGCTCTTCCTCGGTCGAGCCGGCCATGGCGTTGGTGCTGGTCTCGCCGCCAGAGATCGTTGTCGAGATGAGATCGAAGTAGCCGGTGCCGACGAAACGCTGATGACGCACCGCGCCGTAGCCCTGATCGGTAATCGCGAACTCGCGCTGCTGCAGGTTGGAGTACGCGTACATGCCATCGATGCTGTAGGCACGCGCCAGCTCAAACATGGATAGGTTAAGCGCGTGAAAGCCGGCCAGGGTGACGAACTGGAACTTGTAGCCCATCTCGCCCAGGCGGCGCTGAAAGGATGCAATCTCCGCGTCGCCGAGCTTGGCCTTCCAGTTGAACGATGGCGAGCAGTTGTAGGCGAGCAGCTTGCCTGGATAGACATGGTGAATCGCCTTGGCGAAGCGCTCCGCCTCTTCGAAGTTCGGCTCCGAGGTCTCGCACCAGATGAGATCGCAGAAGGGTGCATAGGCCAGACCGCGGGCAATGGCGATGTCGATGCCTCCGCGAATCCGGCAGAAGCCCTCAACCGTCTTCTCGCCGGTGACGAACCGCGCATCGGCGGGGTCGCAGTCGCTGGTGAGCAACTGCGCGCCGTTGGCATCGGTGCGCGCGATCAGAAGCGTGGGGACGCCGAGCACATCCGCGCCCAGCCGCGCCGCCACCAGCTTTTGAATGGCCTCACGCGTCGGCACCAGCACCTTGCCGCCCATGTGCCCGCACTTCTTGGCGGAGGAGAGCTGATCCTCAAAGTGGACGCCGGCGGCGCCGGCCTCGATCATCGACTTCATCAGCTCGAACGCGTTGAGCGAGCCGCCAAAACCGGCTTCGGCGTCGGCCACGATGGGCAGCATCCAGTCAATTGCATCCAGTCCTTCGCTATGCGCGACCTGATCGGCCCGCAGCAGCGCATTGTTGATGGCCTTAACGATCTGCGGCACGCTGTTTGCGGGGTAGAGACTCTGGTCCGGGTACATCTGCCCGCCGGTGTTGGCGTCGGCTGCGACCTGCCACCCGCTCAGATAGATTGCCTTCAGACCGGCCTGTGCCATCTGCACGGCTTGGTTGCCGGTGAGCGCCCCGAGTGCGGCGATGTGCGTGGGCCCGTTGACCAGTTCCCATAGCTTCTCCGCTCCGCGGCGGGCCAGAGTGTGCTCCACCTGGACGGATCCGCGGATCTTGTAAACATCCTCTGCGGTGTAAGGCCTCTCGACACCAGCCCACCTTGCTGATAACCACTCCTGCTTGATCTCCGCTATCGCTTGCTGGTTGGACACGTAACTCTCCTGTATCGCCGAATTGAGTTGCAAGAGCGAGTACAACGGAGCGTGTCACTTTACACAAGAGACCCCAGGGCGCTTTGTACCCAGTCCGATTTGGTCTACCTGAGTGTCTTTCTATTTGCTGTCGAGCCTGCGGCCGGAAGCGGCTCGTTCCCGCAGCAAGGCAGAAAAGGTGAATTGGGGTCCTAACTGCTCGCGATAGCGTTCGAGTCCTTGGACCACCGTCTTGAGTCCGAGGCTCTCCGCCCAGAACATCGGTCCGCCCTTGGCGGCCGGCCAGCCGTAGCCGAAGACCCAAACGACATCGATGTCGGAGGCGCGCTGCGCGATCCCCTCTTCAAGTATCTTCGCGCCTTCGTTGATCATTGTGTAAAGAGTGCGTACCACAATCTCCTTGTCAGTGATGGTCCGTGGCGCGCGGCCTGTCTGCTCGCGGAATCGCCGCAAAACCTCGGCTGTGACGGTTGACGGCGTTGGCCGGCGTTGGTCGTCGTAGTCGTAGAAACCGGCTTTCGTCTTCTGGCCCCAGCGCCCCTGGGCGCAGAGCGCGTCCTTGACGCTTTCAATGCGGGCCGCATCACGGTGCCAGCCGATGTCGACCCCGGCGAGATCGGTCATTTGGAATGGCCCCATGGGCATTCCGAAGGCGGTGTGGACCTGATCGATCTGCTCCGGCGACGCGCCATCGAGCAGGAGGGCGGTCGCCTGTTCCTGCCGCGGGATCAGCATACGATTGCCAATAAATCCATAGCAGACGCCCGAGACGACCGGCACCTTGCGGATGCGGCGGGCCAGATCCATCGCGGTAGCGATCGCGTCGGGCGCAGTGGCGGCGCCGCGCACCACTTCGACCAGCTTCATCACATTCGCGGGGGAGAAGAAATGAGTCCCGAGGACGTCGCCGGGACGATCCGTGACGGCGGCCATCTGATCGATGTTCAGATAGCTCGTGTTCGACGCCAACATCGCGCCAGGCTTCGCCAGCCCGCTGAGGCGCCTGAAGATGTCGAGCTTCATCTCAAGGTTTTCATAGACAGCTTCAATGATCAGATCGCAGTCGGAGAGCGGGTTGAAGTCGAGCGTAGGAGTCAGGAGAGACATCGCGCTTGTTACCTGCTCGGACGTGATCCGGCCCTTGGCGGCGCTTGCCTCATAGTTGCGGCGGATGACCCCAACCCCGCGATCAAGAGCATCCTGGGTCATCTCCACGATGGTGACAGGGAAGCCGGCCGAGAGGAAGTTCATCGAGATGCCACCGCCCATTGTGCCGGCGCCAATAACACCGGCCTTGACGATGGGGCGAAGCTGCGTCATCTTCGGCAAGCCCTCCACCTTGGAGGCGGCGCGTTCGGCGAAGAAGATGTGGCGCAAGGCGCGGGATTGCTCACCTTCCATGAGCTTCGTAAACAAGCCGCGTTCTACTGCGAGCCCCTGGGCGAGCGGCAGTTCGGTCGCGGCTTTGATGGCCTCTATGCAGGCTGCCGGAGCGTCCAGGCCCTTAATCCTGCGTCTGTTCTCAGACGCAAACTTCTCAAAAATGCCGGGCTCTGCGTTGACCTTCCGGTCCCCGGTCCGGCGCACGCCCGGCACACGCCGCGCAAACGCGATCGCGTCGTCGAGAAGTGTCTCTTCCCCGCCCAGGCTGTCGACCAGACCGCACCCTTCCGCCTCTTGAGCGGAGATCGGATCGCCGCTGACGATCATTTCAAGTGCAGCCTGCGCACCCACCAGTCGCGGCAAGCGTTGCGTGCCGCCAGCGCCAGGCAGCAATCCCAGCTTAACCTCCGGCAAGCCCAGCCTCGCCGAAGGTGCGGCGAGTCGATAGTGGCAGGCAATTGCAGTCTCCAGACCACCGCCGAAGCAGGTGCCATGGATCGCGGCGATGACGGGTTTGTCACAGGCTTCGATCCCATCCACGACCTCGGGAAGTCCAGGGCCGCTCACTTCCTTGCCGAATTCGGTAATATCGGCACCGGCAGAGAAGAGCTTGCCCTTACCCCGAAGGATGATGGCTTTGACTAATGGGTCGCCGGCTGCCTGCTCGATGGCCCGGACGAGCTCCTGCCTGGTCGCGGAGCCGAGCGCGTTGACCGGCGGGGCATCGATCATAATTTCTAAAACATCCTCATGGGACTGAAGCGTGATCATGTTCCGGCCCTCCTGCGGGCGCAACTCAGGTCGATTAGCAAGTTCTTCATAGGCGCGGCGGACGCCTGCTCTTCAGCTCAGCTTCACAAGCGTTTTGCCAAGGTTTTCTCCCTTGAAGAGTTTTAGAAACGCCTCGACCGCGTTCTCGATACCTTCATTCACGGTCTGCGCCGAGGTCACCTTTCCCGTCGCAATCCAGTCAGTCATGTCTGCCATAAACGCCGGCATAGCCTCGAAATGATCGGAAACGATAAATCCTTCCAGCCGCAGCCGCTTGCCTACCGCGACCCCCAGATTGCGCACAGCGTACTGCTGACCGTTGTAGCCTGCGATCATCCCGCACAGGGCAAAGCGCGCAAATGGCTTGGCGACCAGCAACGCCGCGTCGAGCTGTTCTCCTCCCACGTTATCGAAATAAACGCTGATCCCATCCGGCGCCGCTTGCCGTAAAGCACTGACGAAAGTCTCCGTTGCCTTGTAGTCGATCACCGCGTCCACTCCTATGCCGCGCAGGTATTCGCTTTTCATCGCGCCGCCCGCCGACCCTACCACCTTGGCGCCTTTCAGCTTCGCGATCTGGCAAGCCGTGGACCCCACCGCGCCCCGCAGCCCCTGAGACGAGGACGACATCGCCTTGTTCCACCTTTGCCACCTGCAGCAGACCCACCCACGCCGTCAGTCCGGTCAGTCCAGCCGTGCTCAGGTACAGCTCGGGGGCGATCGCAGTTGTGTCGATCTTCCGCAGCAGCGTCGCCGGCAGCCATCCCGGCGCATTGAACGCCTCACGCCAGCCAAACATTGAGAGCACCGTGTCCCCTACTGCAAGCCCTTCGTAGTTAGACTGCACCACCGTCCCTACTGCTCCGCCTTGCAGCGCCTCGCCTAAGCGGAAGGGCGGAACATAGCTCGTCTGATCCCGCATACGCCCGCGCATATAGGGATCAACCGACATCCACGTGTTCCGGACCTGTACCTCGCCCGGCCCGGGATCGTTCAGTGTAACCGTCTCCAGCGAAAAGTTCTCCGCCGATGGCATGCCATCCGGCCGACTCTGCAGACGCACCTCACGAGCCTTTATAGCCATGCTCCACGCTCCACAGCTTGAATCCTGATGATGACTAAGAGAACGCCTGAATGCCTGTAATCTCCCGGCCCAGGATCAATCCATGTACGTCATACGTGCCTTCGTAGGTATTCACGCACTCAAGGTTCTGCACGTGCCGCATGACGTGATACTCCTCCGACAGCCCGTTGCCGCCGTGGATATCACGTGCGACACGAGCGATATCGAGCGCCTTCCCGCAATTGTTCCTCTTCATCAACGAGATCAGCTGCGGCGCGGCCAGACCTTGATCCATCATGCATCCCAGCCGGAGCATCCCCTGCAGGGCAAGCGCAATCTCCGTCTGCATGTTTGCAAGCTTCGTCTGGACCAGCTGGGTCGCCGCGAGCGGTCTTCCAAACTGTGTGCGATCGAGGCTATACTGGCGCGCACGTTGAAAACAATCCTCCGCGGCGCCCATTGATCCCCAGCCGATCCCGTAGCGGGCGCGATTGAGGCAGCCAAATGGACCCGAAAGACCGGATATGCCGGGAAGCAACGCGTCTTCTCCCACCTCCACATTCGTCATCGCGATCTCGCCCGTAATCGAAGTCCGAAGCGACAGCTTGCCGCCGATCTTGGGGGCTGTAAGCCCCGTCATGCCCTTCTCCAGAACGAAGCCCTTGATCGCGTCATCATGCGCCGCGGATTTCGCCCAGACAACGAAGACGTCCGCGATCGGAGCGTTCGATATCCACATCTTTGAGCCGTTGAGCAGGTATCCGCCCGGGGTTTTCACGGCTCGGGTAGTCATGCCGGCGGGGTCCGAGCCTGCATTGGGTTCGGTAAGGCCGAAGCAGCCTACCCATTCGCCAGAGGCGAGTTTGCGCAGGTATTTGGTACGTTGCGCATCAGTCCCGTACGTATAGATCGGGTAAATCACCAGCGAGGACTGTACGCTCATCATGGAGCGATAGCCTGAATCGACACGCTCGATCTCCCGCGCTACAAGTCCATAGCTGACGTACGAGGCGCCGACACCGCCATACTGCTCGGGCAGCACAACTCCGAGCAGGCCAAGGTCTCCCATCTCGTTGAAGATAGCCCGGTCCGTGTGTTCCTCGCGGTAAGCGGCAATAACGCGAGGAAGCAGTTTTCCTTGCGCATACCTGTGTGCCGTGTCGCGGATCATCTTTTCTTCGTCGCCGAGTTGCAATTCGAGCTCGAACGGATCGGACCAGTGAAAGGAAGGCTTCCGCGGGTTTGTCACGGAAGACTTATTCTGATCGGTCATCTTGTTCTCCAAGCGACATCATACGGCAGGATACGCCCGCGACGACAGCTTGCGCGCTCAGCGTGGAAACTCGTTTCATGTATCGTGGTCCCGTGGATTCGATCCCGTGAACAAGGGCCACGCTTCCAGCTGTTTCGATACGGCGACAACCTCTATCTGCTCAAGGCCCGGGGTGCTGAAATATACAAGGCGGGACTCCTGCCTGTCCATCGTCTCCTCACTCACGGCATGATGCTCGACGAGACTAACCTTGGTTTGGACCGGCTTGCCTGCGGCGAGGCCATCCATCAGGTCGTTCTCTTCAAGGAACGCTCTCTCACGATAATTACGTGCATGCCTTGCCGCTGCTCGCATGGAACACTAGATTTGCTCTGGAGGCAACGACGATGTCCAAAACAGCTACCTCGCTCCGCATTACAGAAGGCTTCGGCGTCAACAAACTGCGCTTCGAGCAGCACGAGATTGCCGGGCCGGGCGATGAAGAGGTTCTCGTTCAATTTCACGCCGCTTCGCTGAATCATCGCGACCTGCTCATCGCAAAAGGGCAGTACAATCCGCGAATGGCTTTGCCGCGCACGCTTGGCTCGGACGCGGCCGGTGAAGTTGTCGCAGTGGGCGCGGGTGTGACCCACTTTAAGGTAGGCGACCGGGTAACGAGTCTCTTCTTTCAACATTGGAGCGACGGTCCCATGCCGGCCGACGCCGCTCGGCATGCGCTTGGAGAGGCGATCGACGGAGTCTTCTGCACGCATCGGATCTTTCACGAGAGCGGAGTAATCGCCACACCAGAGTATCTTTCCGATGCCGAAGCTGCAACGCTTCCATGCGCTGCGCTCACGGCCTGGAATGCTTTGCTCTGCAATGGGAATCTCCAGCCCGGGCAAACAGTGCTTGTGCTTGGGACCGGAGGGGTGTCCGTATTTGCGCTGCAAATCGCCAAGACGCTCGGAGCTAAGGTCATCGCCACCAGTTCTTCGGATGAAAAGCTCACCCGAGTCCGGGCGCTGGGGGCTGATCACGAGATCAACTACCGGACTTCTCCGGATTGGCACAAAGAAGTGATGCGCATCACAGAGCGGCGCGGTGTGGACCACGTGGTTGAGGTCGGAGGCGCGGGCACCCTTGCACAATCGCTCAAGTCGGTTAGGCCCGGTGGAGTTGTGCATATGATCGGCGTCCTCGCGCCGGCCACCGGGACCGGCCCCGATGTGACACCGATCCTCATGCGAGCGCTGCGCCTGATTGGAGTTCTGGTGGGAAATCGGTCGATGTTTGGGCAGATGAATGACACGCTGACAGCCCATCGAGTAAAGCCCGTAATAGATCGCGTCTTCCCGTTCAAAGAGGCAGCCGACGCACTCCGTCACCTGGAGTCCGGCGCACATTTTGGGAAGATCGTACTCGACCTCGGATAGGCCCGGCTGCTCTTCGGCCGCTCAAGCGAGCAAACAACACTGGAGAGGTGTACGAAATGTCTTTATTCGACATGAACGGTAAGGTTGCCGTGATCACCGGGTCCTCGCGGGGCATCGGTAAGGCTATCGCCATGCGGCTGGCTGAACAAGGCGCCCGCGTCGTGATCTCCTCGCGTAAGCTGGAGGCATGCAGGGCGGTCGTCGCGGAGATTGAAGCTCTACATGGACCTGGCCGGGCCATTGCGATCGCGGCCAGCATCTCGTCGAAGGTTGAACTCACGCGACTGACGACGGAGACCCATGCGCAGATGGGCCGGATCGACACGCTCATCTGCAACGCTGCCAGCAATCCTCACTTCGGTCCCATGACCGCAATCTCCGACGAACAGTTTCGCAAAATATTGGAGAACAACATCCTGTCGAATCATTGGCTGATTCAACTGGTCGCGCCGCAGATGATAGAACGCAGAGACGGAGCGATCATCATCGTCTCGTCCATCGGCGGCTTGATGGGATCGCCCGTGATCGGGGCTTACAATGTCTCGAAAGCAGCCGACCTGCAACTGGCACGTAATTACGCGGTGGAGTTCGGGCGCTACAACGTGCGGGTGAATTGTATCTGTCCAGGCCTGATCAAGACCGACTTCGCGCGTGCGCTTTGGGAAAATCCGGACACCCTGCAAGCGGCTTCCTCCGCCACGCCGCTTGCCCGCATTGGAGACCCTGACGATATTGCCGGAGCGGCCGTCTTCCTGGCGTCGGCCGCGGGACGCTTTGTGACCGGACAGGCCCTCGTGGTCGATGGAGGCGTCACCATCACTACCGGCGGCCTTGGGTAATGGCTGGCGCAGAGGTGCCAGTTGACTGGAGTAAGTTCCGCTGAGTAGTCTTGCGGCAAATACCAGGAGCAGACCGTGGAAGACAGCCCGCGGAGGAGGAAACAGATGGTGATCACAAAAGAGGCGGCCAAAGTGAAACGGGTGGCGGGCGGCAGCTTTATCGTCGAAGACCTGATGCCATCCGAAATATTTACGCCCGAAGATTTTTCTCCGGAGCAGTTGCAGATCGCGGAACTCACGTCCTCCTTCGCAGAGAAAAGAGTACGCCCCTCGATCCCGGCGATCGAAGCAAAGCAATTCGAGGTGAGCCGGCAATTGATGCGCGAAGCCGGTGAGTTGGGGCTGCTGGGGATCGATGTGCCGGAAGAGTACGGCGGACTGGAGATGGACAAAGTCACCTCAGCGCTGGTCGCCGACCGAATGTCCGTCTGCGGCAGCTTCAACACAACCTTTGGCGCGGACGTAACGATTGGCCTGTTGCCGCTGGTGTGGTTCGGTACTGCAGAACAGAAAGCAAAGTACCTTCCGAAACTGATGACAGCGGAGTGGATCGCAGCCTATGCGCTCTCGGAAGCGTCGGCGGGCTCGGACGCCATGAATATTCGCACCAGGGCGAAGCTTTCTGACGACGGCAGGCACTACATCCTGAACGGCGAAAAGATGTGGATCTCGAACGCCGGGTTTGCCGACCTGTTTACCGTCTTCGCCAAGATCGACGGAGAAAAGTTCACGGCATTCCTGATCGAACGTGGATGTCAAGGCCTCACCATCGGGAAGGAGGAATACAAACTTGGCATTCGCGGCTCCTCCACCTGTCCGCTGATCTTGAGCGACTGCAAGGTTCCTGTCGAAAACCTGCTCGGTACCGCCGGCAAAGGGCACCAGATCGCCTTTAACATCCTGAATGTAGGCCGTTACAAGCTCGGCACGCGGACCATTGGAGGAGCACGCATCGCCTTCCGTGACGGTGTTCGTTATGCCAGGGATCGTAAAGCGTTCGGAAAGTCCATCACGTCCTTTGGCTTGCTGCAGAAGAAGATCGCTGAGACCGCGGCGGCGATCTACGCCGGCGAGTCGGTGTCCTACCGTGTTGTTGGGGTTATCGATGCCGCTCTTGCGGAACTAGACAGAGATTCTCCGACCTACTATCAGCAGGTTCAAAAGTGTATTGAGGAGTTTGCGGCTGAGTGTTCCATTCTGAAGTTCGCCTGCTCGGAGATCTTTTGCCGTGCCGCCGACGAGATGCTTCAGCTGCATGGCGGATATGGCTACGTGGAAGATTATCCTGCTGAGCGGAGCTACCGCGACGCCCGCATCAACAAGATCTTCGAAGGCACCAACGAAATAAATCGGCTCATCACAACCAACTGGATGATCAAGCGAGCCCAGCAGGGGACGCTGCCGCTTCACTCCGCCGTGCAGAGATTCCTGGACAAGGTTGACTCGGGAGAGTCGCTGCAACTTGGCTATGATGGCGCACTGGCGGATGAGAAGTCGTTGCTGGCGAGTTTCAAGAGTACATACCTCCTTTGCTTCGGATCTGCAGGGCGGAAGTTCGGCGATCGACTCAACGAGCAGCAAGAGGTGATGGGAGCACTCGCAGAGATCCTCGCCGAAGTCCTGATCCTGGAATCCGCGATCCTACGTACGGAAAAGATGGACCCCGGGAAGCCAATCGCCGTGAAACTGACGAAGTATTATGCCTTTTGGTCATTGCGGGTGGTCCAGACCGCCGCCGAACTTGTGATCGGAAGCACCGCCGAAGATGCTAGCCTCGACCACCATGTGGCAATCCTTCACCAGCTGTCGCGGCGTACACCAGGCAACATCGTCGCTCTCGGGCGTGAAATATCGGAAGCGATGGTGGAAGCCGGGCAATACAAGCTGTAAGTATCCGGGCCGCAGCTGCAACAAGGAATCCGCCATACTTGCTGCTATGCTTCCGTGTCCGTCGCATGCCTTTCGGAAAGTTCGGTGTGGGCCACGCGATCGCGCTGATCTTCAAGCGGTTTAGCGCCTGCGGTCGCCACGGCTTCTATTTCGAACGGTCGGTAGAATAGGATGAGTGCGCAGGACATCTTGCTTCAGGCGGTTTTGATCATGTTACTAACGGAAGTACTCCCAACTCATCTCCCGCTCACCATGCTGAGCGAAGAGGAACAGCTTCTTCAGGAATCGGTGCGGAAGTTTGCGCGTAAAGAGATAGCGCCGCTTTCCCACTCCATGGATGAGGCGCAAAAAATGGATGCGGGCCTCATTCGCAAGCTCTTCGACCAGGGCCTGATGGGCATCGAGGTTCCTGAAGAGTTCGGCGGCGGCGGCGCCTCGTTCTTCAACTCCATCCTCGCCATCCAGGAGATCTCCGCGGTCGATCCCGCCGTCGGCACGATGGTGGACGTTCAGAACACGCTGACCGTGAACGCACTTCTCTCTTACGCTACCGAAGCGCAGAAGAAGCGATATCTGCCGCGAGTCGCAACAGACACTATCTGCTCCTACGCGCTCAGCGAGGCGATATCGGGCTCGGATGCGTTTGCGCTGAAGACCACGGCGCGCAAGGATGGCGACGACTACATCCTGAACGGCAGCAAGCTCTGGATCTCGAACGCCGCGGAAGCCGGCCTGTTCATCGTC
The DNA here is from genome assembly GCA_964282815.2 of uncultured Granulicella sp. Lineage (GTDB taxonomy): Bacteria > Acidobacteriota > Terriglobia > Terriglobales > Acidobacteriaceae > Edaphobacter. The sequence goes on along the minus strand of CBDIOH010000003.1, from coordinate 100,728 downwards.
TTCACCACCGTCGATCCCGCGTTGGGCTACAAGGGCATCACGGCCTTCCTGGTCGATCGCGATACGCCTGGATTCAGCGTTGGCAAAAAGGAAGACAAGCTGGGCATTCGCGCCTCCTCCACCTGCGAGCTGCTCTTTACGGATTGTCGCGTGCCCGCCTCCGCCACCCTCGGCGAAGTCGGCAAGGGCTACAAGATCGCCATCAACACGTTGAACGAGGGCCGCATCGGGATTGCCGCGCAGATGCTCGGCCTGGCGATCGGGGCCTATGAGCATGCGTTGCGCTACACGCAGGAGCGGCGTCAGTTTGGCAAGCCCGTCGCGGAGTTCCAGGCGGTGCAGTTCTCGCTGGCGAAGATGGCTACTGAGATCGAAGCCTGCAGGCTCATGGTCTACGACGCGGCGCGGCGCAAGGTTGCAGGCCAACCCTTCGTCAAGGAGGCTGCCATGACGAAGTACTACGTCTCGCAGGTGGCAGAACACGTCGCCAGCGAGTGCGTGGAGCTCTTTGGCGGTTATGGCTTCGTCAAAGATTACCCCGTCGAGAAGCTCTATCGCGACGCAAAGATCGGCCGCATCTATGAGGGCACGTCGAACATGCAGCTGGCGACGATTGCCAAGCAGATTCTGGCGTAATCGCTCAATCATCCAACCGGCTAGACAAAGCGAGCGCACCGCGTTGTGACGAAGCGATCGCCGCGGCTTTAATCCAGGACGACCACCTGCCGGATCGCCTCTCCACGCGCGAGCCGGTCAAACCCTGCATTGATCTCGTCGAGCCGCAGCCGGTGCGTCAACAGCTGGTCGACGGGCAGCAGCCCGGCGCGGTAGAGCGCAAGATAACGCGGCAGGTCGCGCGAGGGTATCGACGACCCCATGTAGGAGCCCTTGATCGTTCGCTCTTCGCCCACCAGGCTAACGGCTGGAATGCTCAGGAGCCTGCTCGGAGAAGTCAGACCGACAGTCACCGTCGTCCCGCCGCGACACGTCGCCGCATAAGCCTGCGCCAGCACCGCCTCGTTGCCGGCGCATTCGATGGCAAACTGCACGCCTCCGTGAGTCACGGCCCGCAATGCCTCCACCATGTCCGGCGAGCCTGCATCATGCGCAAACTGCGCGCCCAGCGTAAGCGCCAACGCAAGCCGTCCCTGGTTGACGTCGACCGCAATGATTGGATAAGCGCCTGCACAGCGCGCCCCCAGCAGCGCGGCCAGGCCAACGCCTCCCAGACCGAAGATCGCCACACTCTCACCGGGCGCCACCTTTGCCGTGTTCACCACCGCGCCAACCCCCGTCAGAACCGCGCAGCCGAACAGTGCCGCGATCTCGGGCGCGAGCTCGCGATCGACCCTGACAACCGAGCGCGCCGAGGCCACCACGTACTCGGCAAACGCGGAGACGCCGAGGTGATGGTTTAGAGATTCACCTTGCCCGCCGGTCCAGCGACGGCCTCCGCCTAGCAGCTCTCCGGCCGCGTTCGCCACCGCGCCGGACTCGCACAGAGCTGGCCTTCCAATTGCGCACGGTTCGCAGCAACCACACGCCGGCACGAAGGCAAACACCACGCGATCGCCAGCCGTAAGCCCTTCTACTCCCTCGCCTAACTCCACGACCTCGCCCGCAGCCTCATGTCCCAACACCATGGGCAGCGGTCGCGGACGGACTCCCTCGATCACTGACAGATCCGAGTGGCAGAGCCCCGCCGCGAGAACGCGCACCAGCACCTCGCCCCGGCCTGGATCGCCAAGCTCCACCGTCTCGATCGACAGCGGGCGCGACGTGGTATACGGATGCGCCAGCCCGCTGCTCCGCAGCACCGCCGCTCGAACCTTCATGGCTGCACCCGCGTTTGAAGCTCTTCAAGCGCGCTGCGCAGCTCTGGCGCCAACGGCGCCGGACGCCGGCTCACCCGATCCACAAAGACGTGGACAAACCATCCCTCCGCCGCCGCTTCTGAGCTTCCTTTGGGAAACAGCCCAAGACCATAACGAACGCTGCTTGTGCCCAGATGCTCAACCCGCAGCCCTGCGTCCACGATCTCAGGAAATGCAAACTCGGCCAGAAACTTGCAATGCGACTCCGCGCACACGCCGATCAAAGCTCCCGCATGGATGTCGAGTCCTCCGCGTTCGATCAGGTACAGGTTGATCGCCGTATCGAAGTAGCCGTAGTACTCAATGTTATTTACATGGCCGTAGAGGTCGTTGTCGCGCCAGCGCGTAGCAATCGAGACAAAGTGTTTGTATGCGTCGCGTTCCGGCATCGACTATTTCCTTGCGCCTGTCCACTTCAAGCGCCTTTTCTGCATGCTACGCTATGAGGCGATTCCGATGAACTCTTTTGAACGCACGCCGATCCGGCATGACAAGAGCAACGACGGCACACGTAAGTCCGCGCTCTTGCGGCGTACGTTACGTCGAGCAGCGGACCGTTCCCGGCGGCGAACCCTGATCGCAGCGGCGTTTGAAAGCCGCCGTTGCCGAGTTTACCGGCAACCTGTTAGCATCATCCGGCGCTGAGCGGTTTTCAAGTCTCGACTTGAAAACCGCGGCGTGAGCAGCCGGTCCGTAGCGATCGATCGGCGCTGGCGAGGATAAAACCATGGCACTGTTGGAAGCTGAGAAGACGACCACGCACACCGGAGATGCAGAAGCGATTCGCACCATGCAATCAGCCTTTGAGGCGCAGCGTCGCGCCTTCGCCGCCGACCGGCAGCCCACGCTCCAGGTCCGCCGAGAACGGCTGCAGCGCATCATCACCATGATGGAGGCCGCCAAGGAGCGCATCTACGCAGCGCTGACCGCCGACTTCAGCGCGCACTCAGCGCCGGCAGCCGACATGTTCGAGATCCAGCCGGTCATCCTGCGCGCGCAGTTTGCCCTCGATCATCTCGAAGAGTGGATGCGGCCCATCCCGCGCGAGGTCGATGCCGCCTACCAGGGAGCGATGCGCGCCTTCGTCAAGAGCCAGCCCAAGGGCGTAGTCGGCAACATCGCTCCGTGGAACTTTCCCTTTGAGATCGGCCTGGGCCCAATGGTCGACATCATCGCCGCCGGCAACCGCTTCATGTTGAAACCCTCCGAGTACACACCGGCTTGCTCATCGCTGATGCAGCAGATGATGGCCGAGAACTTTGCCGACGATCTCGCCTATGTCGCGGTCGGCGGCCTTGAGCTTGCTCGTGCCTTCAGTGCCCTGCCCTTCGATCACCTGCTCTATACCGGCAGCTCCAACGTGGGCAAGCAGATTATGGCCGCCGCCGCGCGCAACCTGACGCCGGTCACGCTTGAACTGGGCGGCAAGTGTCCCGCTGTCTTCCTGCCCGGCAGCGTGGGCCAGGATATGGTGAACACGGTCATTGGGGTCAAGAGCATCAAGAACGGACAGATGTGCGTCTCGGTCGATCACTGCTTCGTCCCGCGCGCCGAACTCGAAACCTTTGCTCAGATGGCCGCGGGCTTCATGGCGGCCGCCATGCCCGGCTACGCCCGCTCCCAGGCATGTACCGGCATCATCTCGGATAAGCATCTGGAGCGCATCGCCACGATGCTCTCTGAGGCGGAAGCGCGCGGCGCCCGCATCGTCACTCTCGAGAACGACAGCGCCATCAATCGCCAGACGCGGCAGATGCCGATCACCCTCGTGCTCGACCCGCCAGCCGACCTGAGCATGATGCAGGAAGAGATCTTCGGCCCGATCATTCCCGTCATCCCCTACGACGAGGTCGAGCAGGTCATCGAGCGAATCAACACGGGCGACCGTCCGCTCGGCGTCTACGTGATGGGCGACGATGTATCGGCGATCGACCGCGTGCTGAGCGAGACTGTCTCGGGCGGCGCGGCGGTCAACGCCGCGGCAGTTCAGGCGGGCCTCAAGGCACTCGGCTTTGGTGGCGTCGGGATGAGCGGCATGGGACGGCATCATGGCGAAGATGGCTTCCGCGAGTTCTCCAACCAACGCGGTGTCGTCGTCCGCGGCCAGGGACCGCACTTCGACGCCTTCGTCTCGCCTGCGCACAGCGCAGCGGAACTGATCGGTCAAGTTCCCAGCGGCTAGCGCGGAGCAGCCGCTCCCGCAAGCCGTCCAAGAACCTCGTTGCGAAAGCCGGCAAGACGGCCTCCGTCCACGATGATCGTCTGGCCGGTGATGTATCGGCTCTGATCGCTCACCAGAAAGTGATAGACACCGACCAGATCGTCGATCTCCGCGATGCGACCGAGCGCGGAGAGATTCTTCGCCAGATCGTTCAGGATGTGCGTCGGCGGCAGCATGGGCGTCTTCACCGGGCCTGGTGCCAAGGCATTGCACCGAATGCCGCGCCGGCCAAGCTCGACCGCAGCCGTCTTTGCCAGGCTGATCGTCGCGGCCTTGGTCGCGCTGTAATCGTAGAAGCCTTCGTTCTGCTGCAGTCCTGCAACCGACGCAGTCAGCACGATTGAACCGCCATCCTGCATGTGGCCCGGCCCGTATTTCAGCATGTAATACGTTCCATAAAGGTTCAGGTTGACGACGCCATCCAGAACATCTTCGTCGGAGTCGGTGATGTGCTTACCGTTGCCCGGCTTGCCCGCATTGTGGATGATCGCATTCAATTTGCCCACCGCGGCCTCGGCCTGCGCAAAGCCATCGATCACCTGCTCGCGCATCGAAACATCCACCTTCAGGTAGAGAACGCCCGCGTCGATCAGAGACCGCGGCGGCGAGTTCAGGTCCGCCACAACCACTCTTGCGCCCTCTTCGACGCAGCGCTGACTGGTTCCGAGGCCGATGCCCGAAGCCCCTCCGGTGATAAAGATCGATTTGTCACGAAGGCTGAAGTGAGATGACATTTCCACGCTGTTTGCTCCTCTTGCGACACGCTGTTGCTTTCCTGTGAAGGCGGTTGCTTCTCTGCTGCGCCTGCTTCTCTGCTGCGTTTACTTCTCTGCGATAGACCCTATTAGTAGTTGGGCAGCGTCGTGAAGGCCGTAACCGGCGGCATGGCGCTGGGGTCCGCGATCACGTCGAGCAGCACGGAACCCTCCGTGTCCATCGCCTCCTTGATTGCCGCTGCGATCTCATGAGCGTGCTCGACGCGGATGCCCCTGACACCGCATGCCCGGGCGATCGCCGCATGATCGACCGGCACAAAGTCGCAGATGTTGGTATGGCGTCCGAGCCCTGCATCTTCGGCATGTTTCTGATAGCCCAGGATACCGTTGTTCATCACGGCGACCACCACCTTGATGCCATGCCGCCTCGCTGTCTCAAGCTCCGACCACACGTGGCCGAAGCCGCCGTCGCCCACCACACAGAACACGGGGCGTCCGGGGCAGCCCAGGCGCGCGCCCATCGCCAGAGGAAATCCCCAGCCCAGCCCGGCCTGCCCGCGCGGCGTGATGAAGCGGCGATTGTCTTTCGCAGTTAGGTAGTTGGCAATCCAAATAGACGAGAAGCTCGCGTCAGCCACGATGATGTGGTCCTCGGTCAGCTGCTTCTCGAGCTCCGCCATAAAGCGCTCTGGGCGCAGCGGAGACGCATCCGACTGCGTCACTCCAGCGATCTCTTCGCGATGCTTCGTCCGCGCCTCCGCAAGTGTCTCTTCGAGACCTGCACGTGCGGTCCGGCGCTGGCTCAGGTCCTGTCCCGCCAGCGCAGCGTTCAACGCCGCCAGGGTGAGCTTCGCATCGCCCTGGAGCCGGAACGCCTCGTAGTTTCGACCGATCTCCAGTGGGTCGACATCGATGTGGATGTAGGTTTCATCCTTCGGCAGCAGCTTCCACGAATCGGTACCGTTCTGGTTGGTGCGATTGCCCACCAGCAAAATTAGGTCGGCTTCCGTCACCATCGGCTTCACGAACTTCGCCATGCCGCGCGTCGCCATGTAGTAGCCGATCACGCCCATCGATAACGGATGCGTCTCATCGACCCCGCCCTTGCCCATCGTGCTGGTCGCAACCGGCAGATGAGCAAGCTCCTGCAGCTGCCGCAGTTCCGCCTGCGCTCCCGAGCCGATGACGCCCCCGCCCGCGTACACGATGGGAGCCTTCGCCGTGGCCAGCATCTCCGCCGCCAGCGCAATCCGGCTTTGCTCCGGCTGCGTCCGGTCAAGCGGATAGACGCCCAGTTGCGCGCTGCGGGCCGAGACCGGACGCTCTTCGCCCTGCATCAGCAACTCCATCGAAACCAGCAGCACCGCGGGTCCAGGGCGTCCGCTCGCCGCCGCGGTGAACGCCATATCCACGTAGTCCTCGATCCGCTCCGCCGTCGTCACCCGGCGGATCCACTTGGCGACTCCCTTGTACAGGTCCAGCTGGTCGAGCTCCTGGAAGGCGTTGCGATCCTGCGTGCCGGGACCGACATCCTGCACCAGCGCCACGATCGGTATGGAGGCCGACAGACACTCCGCAAGGCCGGCTACCAGCAGCGTTGCCGCGGGTCCATTCTGAGCCGTGACCACGGGCACCTTGCCGCTGGCGCGCGCGTAGCCGTCGGCCATGTAAGAGCCCGCATTCTCCTGGCGATATCCGATCTGCAGGATGCCGAGATCATCGGCTGCCAGCGTGATACCGGGCGGATTGCTCTGGCCGAACAGGTACTCCACGCCATGTCGCTTCAGCGCGCGCGCGAATCGTTGTGGAGGCCGCATCATCAAGGGCATGTCGCTCATTGTCTCAACCTCTCTCCATCTTTTCTAAGGCTTGATCAGTACCTTGCAGTGATCGTTCGGTTTGCCCAGCAGCCCGAACATTGCGGACGCTTGCTCTAGGTTGACAGTATCGGTGATCATCTTGTCCACCGTGATGCGGCGCGCCGTCATCATGCGTTGGGTGAAGTGGAAGTCGGCCGGCACATAGGCGAACGGAAACGTCATGCGCAGGCGCTTCATTGCGGCTGAAACCACGGTAAAGCTCTCCGGCTGCATGCCCGTCCCAACCAGTACCAGTTGCGTGTGTGAAGGCGCCATGGCGATCATCTTGTCGATGATCGGACGGCCCACACACTCGAAGATCGCCGCCGGCTTGCGGTGAGTGCGGCGCTCGAACTCGGCCACCGGATCGGCATGCTGCGCGGCGTCGATCACGAGGTCGAAGCCCATACTCTCGGCTCGCATGCGCCGTGCCGGCACGGTCTCGCTGATGCCGATATCGCCCGCGCCAAAGAACTGCGCCCACTTCGCCACAGCCAGTCCAATCACACCCGCCCCCAGGATCAAGACGCTTGCGCCCGGATCGATTTTTGCCGTGCGCCAGGCGTTCAATCCCACCGCCATCGGCTCGATCGTCGCGGCCTCATCGTCCGAAAGCGAGTCCGAGACCTTCACCGCGAGGCCAGCCATGCAAGTCGAGTATTCAGCAAATGCTCCGGGCATCCGGAGATCGAAACCCTGCGCGATGATCTGGCTGCACTGCCCGTACGCACCCGCCCGGCACTCCGGGCAAGCGCCGCAGGGACGCGCCGGAACGGCGGTAAGCCGGTCGCCGATCTGCCAGCCCTCGCACCCCGGTCCGACCTCCACGACCTCGCCCGCGTACTCATGGCCCAGCGTACTGCCCGGTCGCAGCAATCCGGGAACCTCGACTGCATGCAGATCGGAACCGCAGATGCCGCACGCCTTCACCCTGAACACCAGTCCGCCAGGCGTTGCGCTTGGTTTTTCTACCTCCGCCAACTGCAGCGGCTCGCCTATCTCAACGAATTGCAGCGTCTTCATCATCGCCCTCGGTTGTTCCTTCTTCTTCAGCCGTGCTTGCGGCGCCGTTCGACTTCAACTTCAGCGCTGCGCCATTTAGCACCGCGCAGACCCTCACGGTCAAGTCCCTCAAATCCAAACACCTCGATCGCGGCCAGCAGGCGCTCCAGCGTGAGTCCTTCCATCGACGGTACCCACTTGCCCAGCCAGATCAACATGCCCAATAAAAGCTCCACCACCAACTCCGGCTCGCACCGTACGATCGAGCGATCCGCCATCCCCTCCTTCAGAAAACGAATGAGGATGGCTTTCAGCCGGTCGAGCCACTGCTTGATCGCTCGGCGTTGCGTGCTGTCCAGATAGGAATAGTCGCCCAGGTATAACAGTGCGCCATTGTCTCGCGAATCCCCCAGCATGCCGCGGATGAAGCGCCGCAGCTTCTCCTCGCCCGAACCTCCCGCCTTTTCCGACGCCTCCAGCAAGCGCTGCGCCCGCTCGAGCGAGTTGCGGTGGCACGCATAGGCCAGCGTACGCTTGTCGTGAAAGTAGTGGTACAGCGTGGCATCGCGAAGATCGACCGCTGCAGCAATCGAAACCATCGTAGCCTGCGCAAAGCTCTTGGCATTGATGATCTCGATCGCTGCGCGGATAATCTCCGCACGGCGTTTGTCCGATTTGCGGCTCTTTGAGACCGCCTTGCGGGCCTTGCTGTCGTGCTTTGCCATGCGCCCTTTCGAGGTTTCGGCCTCTTCGTAACTCTCTCATGTCAACATGCACTTTGACATATCTAGTACACACTAGAAAAACTAATCTTGACTAGAGCGTCCGGATTGGACTAAATTGACGTCCGTCGATGCGGAGCAGGTCGATCCGTCATGAACGCCGGCAGTCTTCTGCTGGGCGTGGCGGAACCTGCCCACGAGGTAAGACTCACAACGCGAGGACCTCCGATGCCGTATGCGAACCTGCCATCCCGTACAAGATTGGAATCCATGAAATTGAAACGGCCGTCTTCTCTCCTTGCCTCAAACTCCCCGTGCCAACCATCCTCAGGCATTCATCGCGGGATCGTTCCGCTCCTGCTCGTGCTCCTGACAGCCCTTGCATTTGCCCCCGCCTCAGCGCAGTCCGGCTCCTCCACCGGCACCGTGCGCGGCATCGTCACTGATCCCCAGGGCGCACTCATTGCCGACGCGACGGTCACGGTGAAAAACAAGGGCACCGGCGTGGTCAGAACCGCGAGGACCACCTCCGACGGCGTTTATCAGATCCAGACCCTCAATCCCGGCGCCTACTCGGTCGAGGTCACGGCGCCCGGCTTCGCGAAGCTCGTAACCGCAGAGATCGACGTCACCGTCGGAGAGACGGTCGGCTACGACGCCCACCTCAAGCTAGGCAGCGCCGACACCGTCGTCGAGGTAACCGGCAACTCGACCCCGCTCATCGACTCCACCCAGAGTCAGCAGGCGAACACCATCGACGAGCGCCAGCAGGTCAACCTGCCGAACCTCTCGCGGAACTTCGCCCAGCAGCTCTTCACGCTTCCCGGAGTAGCGGACTCTAATGCGCCTTCCATTCAGGATGCCAACGTAGGCACCGGCTATCAGTCCTCTGGAGCCTCCTTCGGCGGAGGAAACGGACGCGGCAACCTGTTTACCATCGACGGGGGCGAGAACGACTACGGCTCCGGCGCTCCCCGCGTGGCGCACGTGCCGCAGGACTCCGTGCAGGAGTTTCAGGTTAACCGCAACTCCTTCAACGCGGAGTTCGGATTTACGGTCGGGTCCGCCATCAACGTCGTCACCAAGAGCGGAACCAACCAGTTTCACGGAGGCGCCTTCGGGTACTTTCACGATGAGACCACCGACGCCGTCAACTACTTCAACAGCTTTGGACCCACCGCAGGACAAAGGCCGTTTGAGCAAAGCGCGATCTTCGGCGGCTCGCTCGGTGGCTTTATCAAGAAGGACAAGCTCTTCTTCTTCACCTCCTACGAACGGCAAAAGCTGGACAGCAACATCACGACCAACCTGCTCGGAACGGCTGAGGCTCAGGGCCTCGCGGGACAGACCAACAATCTTACCTCCTCATTGACCTGCCCCGCTCCGGTTACGCAGGCATGCTACCTGGCGCAGCTTACCGCCGTAGGCGCCGGCGCGATCGCGGGGGCAGTCGCGCCGGCCCTAACGCCAGTCAACAATCCGCAGTTTGTCAATCTGGTCGCGCCGGACAGCGGTACCTTCGACGGCAACGCACTCGGCGCCGTGCAGTCGGCTCCGGGCCAGAACGGCCGCTATAACAACTGGGTAACGCGGCTGGACTACCAGCCCAATGAAAAGAACTCCTTCCTGCTGCGCTTCTCGTATACCCACGAACAAAACGAAGTGACCGGAGCGGGCGGCGTGCCGAGGTTTACCTCCGTACTGCAGCAGATTCGCGATTACACCATCACGGCGAACTGGAACCACGTCTTCAATCCCAATCTTGTGAACACGGTGCGGGTGCAGGTTGTTCCATTCAACTCGTCGAACAACAACACGCCGCATGGCGGCGCGGAGTTCGACTTTGGCAGCCTGGGCACGGTCGGCACCATCTTCGATATTCCCTACAACCAGAGCCAAAATCAGTATCAGTTCGATGACGATCTTTCGCTCACCAAGGGCAGCCATAACCTGAAGTTCGGCGGATCGTTCCGCCCGGTGCAGTTCAACATCTTCCAGGCATTCTTGTTCAACGGCGACTATCAGTTTGAGGACGGCGCGGTCAGCCTCTATCAGCTTTTTGCAGGCACCCCGAGCGCAATTGCCGCGCTTAATCAGATCAACGCGATCTTTGGCTATCCCGTGGGAGGCCCGCCCAGCACCAACCTGAGCGCCGCGCAACTATACGGCATCGGCTTGCCCATCGTCCTTGAGCAGGGCGCGGGCAACGGTCAGTACAACGCAACCACAAAGCCGTTGGGCGTGTATGCGCAGGACTCATGGAAGGCGACGCATAATCTCACCCTGAACTACGGCGGCCGCTTCGACTACAATCCCATTCCCAACAACTATCCGGCCAGCTACTTCTTTTCGCCTCGCCTCGGTCTGGCGTGGGATCCCTTTGGCGATGGCAAGACCGTCGTCCGGGCCGGGGGTGGCCTGTTCACCGCGCCGGAACTCTTTATCGTCCCCTTCACGTCAACAGTTCTGGACGGTACGGCCAATCACATCTATGCGACGGTCCGCACCGCCGCGGATTCAGCTCCGCAGTTGGAAGGTGCTCTCGCAATGGAAAAGAGCGGAGCGACGGCGGCGAACCCGAACCCGGCTCTGACCACGGCACAGCTTGCCACGGTGGGCATCGGCGTCATTCCAACCGGACCGACAAAGCTTGGCGGCGCCTTCTTCTCCGTCGACCCCAACTTCAAGCAGCAGTACTCCATTCAGGGCAGCGCCAGCGTCACCCAGCAGCTTGCTCCCAATCTCTCCTTCGAGCTCGGCTACATCTACTATGGCGGCGTTCACATCCAGCTCATCCAGGAAGCGAACTTTGCGCAAACCGGGGTAGTGGACCCGTTCGTGGGGCCGATTTACGCGCCCAAGCCAGGCTCAACCGGCGGGGAGCCGAACTCCACCATCGTCCAGAACAATGAAACAACCTCCTCCGGGCACTCGACCTACAACGGCCTGACGGCTTCGCTCAGCAAGAAGTACGGCCACGGCCTGCAGTTCCAGGTCAACTACACCTGGAGCAAGGCCATCGATAACGTCAGCGACTTCAGCTCGCAAAGCACACCCTTCCGTCCCGGCCTGCTCAATCTGGATCGCAGCGTCTCGGACTTCAACATCAAGAACGCTCTCGTCGCCAACGCCGTGTATACCAGCCCCGTTCATCATGGCGGGGACAGCTTTGTGCGCAACCTCTACTCCAACTTTGTCTTCGCGCCCATCGTGCAGGTGCGCGACGGCGTGCCGTTCACGGAACTGGTTCCAGGCATCGGCGGCACCGCCTCCAACGGGAACTCGTCTCATACGAACGAAGCGCGTCCCTACCATGAAGGCCGCAACCTTGGCACCGGTGCCGCCTACGCCACGTTTGACATGCGCATCTCACGCGGCATCTCACTCAAGCATGACTCGCCGTTGCGGCTGGACCTGATCGCTCAGTCCTCGAACATCCTGAACCATACCAACTTCACCAGCGTGCAGAACATCTTCCCCAACACCGCCGTCACCAATGCGGGCAACGTCACCACCTCCGCCATCGTGCCCACGCCGGAGGGCAACATCGACCTGCTCAACGGACCCTACAACCTCAAGGGCTTCAGGCCCGTCGGTGCAGCGCAACTCACGGATCCTCTCGCCTTCAAGACAGCCGCCACTCCTCGCCAGATCAGCTTCGGCATGAACCTGGCGTTCTAACTTACCTCAGCCGCGGAGTACGCACGCATGCAGGGCAATGCACTCAAGTACATGCTCGTTGAAAGCACCGGCAGCGGGATCGTCAATGGGATCCTGAACTTCGCGGCTGCCTACCTGCTCTTTCGCGGACGTACTCTAATCCCTGCCTCCGGCCCCGTTGGCCTGGTCCGGGATTCCATCGGTGAAACCTTCCTCGTCGTTTCACTCAGCTATATGGTGGCGGCGCTTATCTCACGCCAGCGCCGTCGCGCCGGAACCTTGCCGGCGCGCCCCGGCGCCATGCGCGCACCGGCACGCGGCAACATCTATCTCTGGTCCTTTGGACTCGGACTCGTCTTCACCTGTGTCTTCGTTCCGCTCAACGCCCTGCTGCTTCCCCGCGTATCGCCCAACGGCTTTACCCTTACACAAGTCATACTGTTCAAGACCATCTTCGGCGCAGTCCTGGGATCAATCGCAACCCTCCTGGCCGTTAACAAAGCTCTGAATGAGGTCCACCCGCGGCAGCAGAGCGGGACCAGCTAAGCCTGCGCCGTACGACGAAACTATCCCACCATTGCAGCCGTCTACGGGCTCAACGCTTAACGAAAGACAGTATCCTATGCCAGAACATGTCGATGTATTGATCGTAGGCGCAGGCCTCTCCGGCATTGCCGCGGCCTATCACCTGCAGGCCAATTGCCCCCGTAAAAATTACACCATTGTCGAGGGCCGCGCGGCGCTCGGCGGCACATGGGATCTGTTCCATTATCCCGGCATCCGCTCCGACTCCGATATGCACACCATGGGCTTCTCCTTCAGGCCCTGGACCAGCGACAAGGTAATCGCCGACGGTGCCGATATCCTCAGCTACCTGAAGGACACTGCCGAGCAGTACGGCATCGATCGCCACATCCAGTACAACCTGCGCGTGGTCAAGGCCATCTGGTCCACCGAGCAGGCGCGCTGGACCGTGGAGATGGAGCGCGGGCCCGCAAGAGAGCCGGTCGCCATGACATGTTCCTTCCTCTTCATGTGTACCGGCTACTACGACTACGAGAAGGGTTATACGCCCGACTTCCCCGGTGCCGATCGCTTCAAAGGCCGCATCGTTCACCCCCAGCAATGGCCCGCCGATCTCGACTATGACGGCAAGCAGGTGGTCATCATCGGCAGCGGAGCAACCGCCGTCACGCTCGTTCCCTCGATGGCCGCCACGGCCGCGCACGTCACCATGCTGCAGCGCTCGCCCACCTACATCGTCGCGCGCCCCGGCACTGATACCTTCGCCAGCCGACTGCAAAAGTACTTGCCAAAAAAAGTCGCGTTAAGATTGACACGCTGGAGAAACATCCTGATCGGCATGCACTTCTATAAGATTGCTCGGACCCAGCCCGACAAGTTCAGCGCAGCCATCATCGGCGGAGCCCGCGCCCAGCTGGGTGAAAATTACGACGTCGCTACCCATTTCACGCCGAAATACAAGCCTTGGGATCAACGTCTCTGCCTCGTGCCCGATGGCGATCTCTTCAAGACCATCCGCGAAGGCCATGCGTCCATCGTCACCGACACCATCGAAAGCTTCACCGAGACTGGCATCAAGCTCGACTCCGGTAAGGAGCTGCCCGCCGACATCATCGTCACAGCCACCGGCCTCACGATGAAGCTCATCAGTCGCGTGCAGGTCTTCGTCGACGAGAAACGCATCGAGTTGAACAAGACCTTCAACTACAAGGGAACCATGTTCAGCGGCATTCCCAACTTCGCGCTTGCGATCGGCTATACCAACGCGTCATGGACCCTTAAGGCCGAGTTGAGCTGCCTCTACGTCTGCCGGCTGCTCAACTACATGGATCGCCGCAGATTTCGGGCAGCCGTCCCCAACTTCATTGAGGGCACTTTTACCGCGCAACCGCTTCTCAGCCTGACCGCTGGCTATGTGCAGCGCGCCTCGAGCGATCTGCCCATGCAAGGCACGGCCCACCCCTGGACGTTACGCAATAACTTCCCGCGCGATTCGGTAGCGTTGCGCTTTGGCAAGGTAGACGATGGATCTATTCGCTTCTCGCGCTAGCGGCGGCTTTCCCTGCACCGGCCAACTCTCGCGCCTACCGGCAGATCGCCGCGACTGCCTCGCCTCCGCACTGCGCTGCGACAAGATCGTGCGGCAAGGCAGATGAATACGTATGGAGGGAAGCAAGTAGGCATGTCCCACTTCGGCGACTTCCAGAACGAGATCTATCGCGACGGGCTCCGCGGCGTGCTTCCACGGCTGCCGGTGGACTTCGAGTCGCTGGAGCGAAGGGCGCAGGCTGCCCTGCCGGCTTCTGTCCTCACGTATGTGCAGGGTGGCTGCGGCGATGAGTCCACACAGCGCGGCAACGCCGAAGCATTTCAGCATTGGGGCCTCATTCCGCGCATGATGGTCGACTGCTCGACCCGCGATCTCTCGACCGAGCTGTTCGGCCTGAAACTCGCCGCGCCGGTCCTTTCTAAGTCCCATCGGCGTGCTCGGCATCTGCACTCCGGATCAACGCGGTGATCTGCATGTCGCTCAGGCTGCCGCCCGCACCGGCGTTCCCATGATCGCTTCTACCTTGTCCAACGATTCGCTTGAGACTGTTGCCGAAAGTCTCGGCGACACGCCGGGCCTGTTCCAGCTCTATACGCCGAAGAATATGGAACTGGCAGAGAGCCTGGTGCGCCGCGCGGAAGCCGCCGGCTACAAAGGCCTCGTGGTCACGCTGGACACATGGATTACGGGATGGCGGCCGCGCGATCTGAATGCCGCCAACTTCCCTCAACTGCGCGGCCATGTGCTCAAAAATTACTTTACCGATCCGGTCTTTCGCGGCCTGCTGGTCAAACCGCCGGAAGAAGACCCGGCGGCAGCCGTCGGGCAGTGGGCGCAGACCTTCGGGAAGGTTCTTACATGGACCGACATGCCGTGGCTGCGCTCGCTTACGAAACTCCCGCTCATCCTAAAAGGCATCTGCCACGGGGACGATGCGCGGCGCGCCATCGACCTGGGTGCCGATGGCATCTACTGCTCCAACCACGGCGGTCGTCAGGCCAATGGAGGCGCCGCGGCTATCGATCTGTTGCCGGCAGTGGTTGAAGCATCGGGTTCGACGCCCGTGTTGTTCGACTCCGGCGTGCGCTCCGGCTCCGACATCGTCAAGGCGCTCGCCATGGGCGCAGCAGCGATCGGCATTGGCCGTCCTTACGCCTACGGTCTCGCGCTCGATGGCGCCGCCGGCGTCGTCCACGTGCTCCGCTCGTTGCTCGCGGAAGCTGACCTGCTGATGGCGGTCGACGGCTTTCCAACTTTATCCGCTCTGCGCGCAGGCGGCGTCATTCGCATTTAAAGATACGGACGAGCTACTTCACCAAAGGACTGAATCAATGAACATTCCGCTGACACCCATCCGATTTCTCCGCCACGCCGAGCGTCAGTACGCGCGACGCACCGCCGTCGTCTCCCGGGGACGCCGCTTCACCTACAAGCAGTTCGCGGAACGCGCCGCACTGCTCGCCGGTGCGCTCCGCCAATCAGGCATTCGGCCCGGCGAGCGCGTTGCCTTCCTGGGGACCAACTCGCATCGCCTGCTCGAGGCCTACTTCGGCGTGCTGGAAGCGGGAGCCGTTCTGCTTCCCTTGAACATCCGCCTCTCCGCAGCCGAACTGACCTTCGTCCTTGAAGACTCGGGTGCCAGCGTCCTGTTTATCGATCCGCAGTTCGTGCCTCTGGTTGAGTCCTTCCGTTCGCATCTCGGATCGGTTCGCCTCTTTTGCCAGCTCGACGGCGAAGTCCAGCACGACTGGCTAATGCCTTCCAACTACGACGCCTGGATCGCCGCGAGCGCGCCCTTCCACTGCGACATCATGCTCGTCGACGAGGATGCCCTCGCGGAGATGTTTTACACCAGCGGCACAAGCGCGCAGCCTAAAGGCGTCATGCTTACGCATCGCAACATCTACCTGCACGCGCTGCAGACGGCGCATGGGTTCGGCGTAGCCAACGGCTCGGTCGAGCTGCACACTATTCCGCTCTTCCACGCCAATGGATGGGGTATAGCGCAGTTCCTCACCATGCTGGGCGGCAAGCATGTCATGGTCGAGACCTTCGATCCGGTCGCCATCTTCAACTTCATACAGACAGAACGAGTCACGCAGTTCAATGCCGTTCCCTTCATGGCTACCGTCCTTGTCAATCATCCGAAGATCAAGGACTATGATCTCAGCAGCGTAACCCGCATCGTTATCGGCGGCGCGGCCTCCTCGCAAACCCTCATCCGCGAGGTCGAACAAGCCTTCGGCTGCACCTGCTTCTCCGGCTACGGCCTGACCGAAACCTCGCCCGCGCTCACCTGCTCCTCCATGAAGCCGGAGCTCGCTTGGACCGACGAGCAGCGCTACATAGGTCAGGCAATGACCGGCTTCGCCTTTCCTGGTGTCGAGTTGCATATCGCCGGTCCGGACGATGAGTGGCTTCCCGAGGATGGCATCGCAGTAGGAGAGCTGATCGCACGCGCCGACGGCGTCATGAAGGGATATTGGAACCAGCCCGAACTCACCGAGGAGATCCTTCAGGGAGGCTGGCTGCGCACAGGCGACATGGCCACCATCGACCCGGACGGCTATGTCCTCATCGTAGACCGCAAGAAGGACATCATCGTGAGCGGCGGAGAAAACATCTCCTCGCTCGAGATCGAGAAGTCCATGCTGGCGCATCCCGCCGTCTTCGAGATCGCCGTAATTCCCGTTGCCGACGAGCGCTGGGGCGAAGTCCCCAAGGCGCTCGTCGTCCTCAAGCCCGGCGCAGCCGCTACCGAAGCCGAGTTGATTGAATTCAGCCGCAGCTGCCTCACCCACTACAAATGTCCGAAGACAGTTCTCTTCGTGGAATCATTGCCGAAGACGGGCACAGGTAAAGTGCTCAAGAAAAATCTGCGCGCTCTTTACGAGGTAAGTCCGCAGGAACCTGTACTTCAGGAACAGACGCAGCTGTCTCAGGACTGAGACTAAACTTCCACAGGCAGGATCAGTAGGCGCGCCTCGGTCATCTCCAGCACGGCCGAGCGCACGCCTTCGCGACCGATTCCGGAGTTCTTCACCCCTCCGTACGGCAGGTGCTCCGCGCGCCACGCCGTAGACTCGTCCACCAGAACCGCACCAACCTCCAGCTCGTTCCAGGCCTGCGTCATCTTCTTCCAGTCACTTGTAAAGACGGCCGCCTGCAATCCGTACTTCGAGCGATTGACCTCTTCGAGCGCCCTGCTGAAGTCCTCGTAACCCTCTACGATCACGACCGGCGCGAAGACCTCCTCGCAACTCAACTGCGCGGTGCTCGCCACTTCGCTGAGCAGCGCCGGCTCCAGCATCGTGCCGTTCCGTTTGCCGCCCGCGTGCAGCGTAGCGCCCAGCTGAACGGCCTCCGCGATCCAGCTCTCAGCACGAGTGGCTGCGGCTTCATTGATCATTGGGCCAATCCTCGTCGAGGGATCTGCCGGATCGCCTGAACTGAGCGAGCGCAAGGCCGCAGTCAACCCTTCAATCAATTGTGCCTTAAGCGAGCGATGCACGAAGACGCGCTGCACCGAGATGCAGCTCTGGCCCGCATAGGTATACCCGCCCGCCAAGATCTTCGCCACAGCCCTCGCCAAGTCTGCATCCTCGCAGACGATCACCGCGGCGTTGCCTCCAAGCTCCAGGGTCACTCGCGGAGTTGCGGATTGTCGCCGCAACATCCAGCCGATACTCGCGCTGCCTGTAAAACTCAGCATCGCGATGCGCGCATCCGCCACCAGTTGAGCCGTCACTTCGTTCGTGCATGGCAACACGCTGATCGCACCCGCCGGCCAGCCCGCGTCGCGCACCGCGCGTCCGAGCCACAGCGAGCATAGCGGTGTCTGCGGAGCCGGCTTGAGCAGCATAGGATTGCCGGACGCGATCGCCGGAGCCAGCTTATGCGCCACCAGGTTCAACGGAAAGTTGAACGGCGTGATGCCAAGGATTGGACCGATCGGAAATCTTCTGGTCAGCGCGACCTTTCCCTCAGTACCGGGAGTCCAATCCGCCGGCGTGATCTCTCCGCCAATCCGTTTCGCCTCTTCAGCAGCCACGCGAAAGGTTTGGATCGCGCGTGTCACCTCATTGTTGGCGTCCGTGACGGGCTTGCCCGCCTCCAGCACAATCAACTCCGCCACGTGTGCCGTCTCATCCGCCAATCGATCGGCCACTCGATTCAAAATCGCAGCGCGCTGCCACGAGCTCAACCGCCTGGTGTCGGCAAACGCCTGCCGGGCCAGCTCACAGGCTTGCTCTGCATCAGCCGAATCGGCATAACAGACCTCCGCAACCATGGTGCCGTTATAAGGGTTGCGGATCGTCACGGTCTTCTCGCGAAACCCGTCTTCCCCACCCAGCACGATTGGCTCTACTGTACTCATGGCAGAATCCCGCTGCATACGACGCTGCCTCCGGCGACTGACCCTCATCATATAAGATGTGGGCTTCCGGCGGATAACCGGGAGGAATATTGTGCGGCATGAAACCTCCGGAACGAGAGGTCCTGTTGGTGCTCCAAAGCGCCACCACATCCTGGGGCCGCTGTCATACTGCGCCTCAGCGCTATCTCGCGGATGTTGTAAGCGAAGTTCTGCGCTTGCGGAACGTTAGATCCGTTCATTCGTTGGTTGCCCCCCAGGGATTCGAACCCCGATCGAGCGAGTCAGAGTCGCTAGTCCTACCATTGAACGAGGGGGCAACACAGATGAGGCGCCGCGAACAGCAAGCTCGCTGACGGCCTTCCGTAAGTGTACGGATTCACTCCGCACAGGTCAAACAACTGCAAGCAGCCTTCGTCATTCCACCGGCAGCTTCGCCTTATACCCATCCCGTGCAATTACCGAGTACTTCAGGGGCTTCTTCTTCTCATCCTGCATCTGCAAAGGCTTGCCTTCATTGTCGACTAACAGCACCTTCACCTTGCGGTACGTGCCGTCGTTCTTGTTGTTCGTCGGCCGGTAGGTCAACACATACTCATTGCGGATCGAGTCGTTGATCTGCGAAAAGATATCCGGCAGCGCCCCCTCAAACATCGGATAAAAGTAGAGCCCTCCCGTCATCTGCGCAAACGTCTTCAGCTGATTTTGAGCCTGAAGGTTGTCCATCCGTGCAATCCCGCCCATGCCGCCCCGCGCATCGCGCAACTCTGTCGCCAGCGCACCGGTGCCGATCGTGAAGATCGTCACGTTCGGCGTCGCCTTCACCTTTGCCAATATCTTGTCCAGCGTCAGCTTGGAAAAAGTATCTCGCCCGGAGCCGATCAGAATAATGTACTTCCGGCCCTCGATCCGGCTGGTCCGATCCAGCGTCTCATACAGCGCGTCAAACATGTTTGTGTCACTGAAGCCGGGGATCGTCAGCGATCGAAGCGAGTCCGCTAAAACATCCCGGTTACTCGTGAAATCGGTCAAGATATGCGTCTTCAGGTCGTACGTAATGACCGCAACATAGTCATCCTTGCGCAGAGAGTGATAGAACGCCACGGAGGAGTTCTGCATATCGCGGATGTACGCATAGGAGTTTGCCGCGAATTCAAGCAACATCACCGCCGTAATCGGCGTCTGCGCCATGCGAACCGTCTGCACCTGTTGCTCGACTCCGTCTTCCAGCACCAGGAAGTTGGGCGCCTTCAGCCCGGGCACAAACTGGTGCGTCTTATCCAGCACCACGTTCACGTTCAAGCTTACGATCGGCACATCGACACGCAGCGAATACGTCGCGCCGTCGGGATTCTTCACCTTCGGCTGCTCGGGCGCAGGCGGAGGAGGCTCGGGTTCATCCCTCTTCTTCTTGATAATCAAAGGTCCCTGCTCAGGCGTAGGTCCGCTCTGGTCCGGAGGAGTTTGGACTGGGGGAGTCTGAGCCGGCGCGGGCGGAGGCGTCACCTGCCCCTTCACGCAGGGCGTAGCAAACCCAAAAAGACTGTACACAATGAGACTGAGCCGGAGGTGATTCAGGCGGTTCATGGCTAAACGATACTCCCCCTCAAAAACGCTTGTAGTCTGGTAGACGTGAAGACGATGCGAAAGGTTCTTGCGTGGGTTCTGCTGATCGCCGGAGCCTCTTCCGACAGCCCGGCCCGTGCCCAGACCGCCCTTCCCTCCTCTCCCCCAAAAGACACCCGCATCTTCCCCGAATCCGAGCTCCGCAAAGGCCAGACCGGCGTCGCCTACACCGTCTTTGAGGGCATTACCCCCGAGCCCATGCCCATTGAGATTCTCGGCATCCTGAAAAACTCCCTCGGCCCCGGCCAGGACATGATCCTTGCCCGCCTGCACGGCACCAAAGCCGACTACACCGGCGTCGTCGCCGGCATGAGCGGAAGCCCCGTCTACATCGACGGCCGTCTCGTCGGTGCGCTCAGCTTCCGCATCGGCCAGTTCAGCAAGGAGCCCATCGCCGGCATCACCCCCATTGAGGACATGTTCCAGGTCCGCGACCGCGCCGCCTCCGCCCCATCCGGACCGAGCCCAGCCAGCACCGCCGCCGAACCGGTCACCCCTATCGAAACCCCGCTTACCTTCAGCGGAGTCACTCAGGACACCATGGACCTCTTTGGCGGCCGATTTCGCGCCCTCGGCCTCACTCCCGTCGTGGGCATCGGCGGAGCCGAAGATCCCGAAACCCCGCAGCCTGAACCCATCATTCCCGGTAGCGCCATCTCCGCCGTCCTCGTCCGCGGCGACATCACCGCCGCAGCCACCTGCACCGTGACCTACGTCGATTCCACCCGCCTGCTAGCCTGCGGCCACCCTATCAACCAGTACGGCGCGGTCGATATCCCCATGACCAAGACCACCGTCGTCGCCACTCTGCCCAGCCCTCTCAACGCCTTCAAGATCGTCAACACCACCCAGACCGTCGGGGCCTTCACCGAAGACCGCAGCTCCGCCATCCTGGGCATCTTCGGCCGCAAAGCCCGTATGATCCCCGTCACCGTCGACGTAAGCGGACGCGACGCAAGCCCGGGTGCCGGCTCCGGCGTCACCCCCCGCACCTACCACTTCGAGGTCCTCGACAACGCCGCCCTCACGCCCAATACGATGCTCGTCAGCATCTACCAGAGCCTCCACCAGACCAACCGCGCCGGCGAGCTGACCAGCTACCGCGTCACCGGCGACCTGAACGTACAAGGCCAGCCGCCCGTCCATCTCGACAACCTCGTCACACCCACCGACACCCAACCGGCCGCCATCGGCGTAGCCCTCTATGTCAACGAAAGCTTCAGCCGCGTCTACGGCAACACCGCTGAGCGCCCCAGCCTCACCGGCCTGCATCTAGCCATCGAGGCCATACCCGAGCGCCGTTCCGCCACCCTCGAGTCCGCCAGCCTCAGCAAGTCAGAAGCCCGCGCCGGCGACACACTCGACATCCTTGCCACGCTCAAACCCTACCAGGGCGAGATTCGCCAGTTTCACCTGCCCTTGCACCTGCCCGCAAACTTGGCTCCCGGTCCCGTTCGCATCGTCGTCGCCGACGCGGCTACGCTGGATCGTCTAACCCAGCCCACCTTCGTCCAGCCCGGCCCGCGTCAAACCGAACACGCCGCCTCGCTCGCCGACACCGTCGCCGCCCTCAACCATCTCCACCCCGGCGACCGCCTCTACGCCGCCGTCCTGGACCATCTTCCACAAGCCGTCCTTGAAGGCGCTTCCCTGCCCGCCATCCCCCTTTCTATGGTCAACGTCTATGAGCCGCTCAAACAGACTCAGAAGCTCCAGCTCACCGGCGAAAGCGTTCAAGCCGTCACCTCCGCAGCGGCCGGCTACGCCCTTGCTGGGTCTCAGGTCATCACCCTCACCATCCACTAAAGTCTTGCGTCAAGAAGCCGATAAACGCCCGCATTCTCACCACAAAACAGCGAACTCACTCCATCAAACGATGCACAGCCCCACCCATCCCAGTGATGTAGCATGAAGAGATTCCGTGCAGACGAGTGGATCGCGCGGAGCAAGGAAAGTTATCCAGATGAACACCATTCATGGCTTGGCCGTCCACGCCTCGGGCGCACACCTGCTGCCTTACAAGTACGACGCAGGTGAAATCGCACCCGATGAGGTCGAAGTCAAAATTACCCACTGCGGCGTCTGCCACAGTGACATTCACCTCATCGATAATGACTGGGGTACCAGCAAATACCCCTTCATTCCAGGCCACGAGATCGTAGGCGCCGTCACCGCCATTGGATCCGCAGTCAAGGACCGCAAACTTGGTGAGCGCGTCGGCATCGGCTGGCAGGCAAACTCCTGCGGCATCTGCGAGTGGTGCCGTCAGGGCGACGAACACCTCTGCGCCCACTCCCAACCCACCTGCGTCGGCCGCAACGGAGGCTACGCAGACGCCATCCGCGTCAACTCCCGCTTCGCCGTCCGCGTCCCGGAGTCGCTTGAAAGCGAAAACGTAGCCCCACTCCTCTGCGGCGGCATTACCGTCTACAATCCCCTCCGCCTGCACCACGTCGGCCCCTGGTCTCGCATCGGCGTCATCGGCGTCGGCGGCCTGGGCCATCTCGCGCTGCAGTTCGCCAGGGCCTTCGGCGCGGAGGTCACCGCCTTCTCCACCTCCAAAGACAAAGAGACGGAAGCCCGCTCACTCGGAGCCCACAACTTCATCAACACCCGTGAGACCGCCGCTCTCAAAAAAGTAGCCGGGAACTTCGACCTCCTGCTCAGCGCCGTCACAGCAGACCACGATTGGTCCAGCTATCTAGGCGCCCTGCGCCCCAAGGGCGTCCTGCACGTTCTGGGCGCATCCCCCGCCCCACTCAGCATCCCCGCCTTCAGCCTCATCCTCGGCCAGAAGAGCATCGTCGGCAGTCCCGCCGGCAGCCCCCAACAACTCGTCGAAATGCTCAATGTAGCCGCCCGCCACAACGTTAAAGCCATCACAGAACGCTTCGCCATGTCCGCCGCCAACGAAGCCGTCACCAAGGTCAAAAAGAACAAGGTCCGCTACCGCGCCGTCCTCGCCAACTAAGCACGTGATCCATTCCGTGCAGCCAACGTAGCCTCTTTCACCGGAGGAGATTTCGTCATCCTGAGCGAACGTAGCCTCTTTCACCCCAAAGAGATTTCGTTATCCTGAGCGAAGTCTGGCGCGTTCTTTGCGTCAAGCGAAGTCGAAAGACCCCGAAACCGTTCGTGGCTCCTCCAACGCATCCAGTTCCGCGCGACCATGTTGGGAGGGGCCGCCTACATCGATCGGTGAACTAGACTTGATCCAATGAGTCTGTCCCGCGCTGCAGCCGTCCGCCCAATCCTTTACATCCTCACGCTGCTCGCGCTCTTCCCCTTCGCGGACGCCCAGGGCACCAAACTCTGGTCCGTCACCCGCTTTGAAGACATGCAGCGCGGAACCACAGACGGAGCCGCCATCCGCTCCGATGGCCGCATCGAAACCGGCCCCGCCATCACCCTCCTCAACACCACACAATCCCCTTACGCCTGGACGGTCGCCGCCGGCCCCCACGGCGAGTCCTACCTCGGCCTCGGCGGAAGCACACAAGGCTCCGCAGCCATCCTCCGCATCAACCCCGACGGCACCTCCACCAAAGTCTTTTCCGGAACCGAACTAGCCGTCCAGGCCCTCCACGTCGACCCCGACGGCACCCTCATCTTCGCCACCTCACCCGAGGGCAAGCTCTACCGCATGCCGCCCGGCGTCGCACCCGGAGTCATCTGGGATCCAGCCAAAATCACAGACAAGCCCAAGTACATCTGGGACATCGCCGTCCGCGGCACCACCATGTACGTCGCCACCGGAGCCCCTGCCGCTGTCTACAAGGTAGAAGGCCGCCAACCCGTTCAGAACGCCCCCACAACACCGCTCTTCAAAACATCCGACCAGCACATCCGCTGCCTCCTCATGGCCCCCAACGGCACCCTCTGGGCCGGTTCCGACGGCGCAGGCGTCATCTACAAGCTCGACACCACCCAACCTACCGCCAAACCCTTCGCCGCCTACGCCGCCCCACGCAAAGAGATCACCGCCCTCGCCCTCGACCAGCTCGGCAACCTCTACGCCGCTGGAGTCGGAGCTCTCGGGCCCTCCACCCTGCCTCCACTCCCCGTCACCGGAGCCCTCGGCGTCAGCGTCACCTTCCTGCTCCCAGGCTCCGCCTCCGCCGCCGGCTCGAACTCCCTCCTACCCGAAGGCTCAGAGCTCTACCGCATCGCCCCAGACGGCGCACCGACCCGCCTCGCCACCCTCAAAGACGATATCGTCTACGCGCTAGCCCCACGCGAAGGCGCCCTCATAGCCGCCACCGGAAATCACGGCCGCCTCTACAGAATCGAGACCTCCGGCCCGCCCAACGCCCTGCTGACTGACTTAGCCCACGTAGAAGCCGGCCAGGCCACAGCCCTGGCCTCCGCGCCGAACGGCAATCTCCTCGTCGCTACCGGCAACGGAGCCAAGCTCTACCGCATAGCCGCCGGCACAGCCTCCACCGGCACCTACACCTCAGAGGTCTTCGACGCAAAACACTTCGCCCACTTTGGCCGCACCGAGCTCCGTGCCGACTCCCATGGCTTCGACCTCTATCTCCGCACCGGCAACGTTCCCAGCCCCCTTACCGGTTGGTCCGATTGGCAAAAAGTCACCCCAAACGCAGCCACACCCGCGCTCCCGAACGCAAGATACGTCCAGTGGAAAGCAGTCCTCTCCGCGTCCGGAACCCTCGACGGCGTCTCCCTCAACTACCTCCCACGAAACCTCGCCCCCACAGTCGACGAGGTTTACGTACAACCCGGAGCCCGCGTAACCCCCACCGCAACCCCGCCCAACCAGACCGTCCAAATCCAGTACCCGCCAACGCCCCCGACACCCGCAAACGACTCCCTCACAACCCCACTCACCGCCCAGCGCGACCGAACCGCCGTCACCGCCCGCTGGACCGCCCACGACGAAAACGGCGACGATCTCCTCTACTCCGTCTCCA
Organism: uncultured Granulicella sp.; assembly: GCA_964282815.2. Lineage (GTDB taxonomy): Bacteria > Acidobacteriota > Terriglobia > Terriglobales > Acidobacteriaceae > Edaphobacter. The sequence goes on along the minus strand of CBDIOH010000003.1, from coordinate 75,665 downwards.
TCCGCGGGGATGGCGAATCCACCTGGCGCCTCCTCAAGGATAAGATCACCGACCGTTACTTATCCTTCGACGCCGCCCTGCTCCCCGACGGCAGCTACCGCCTCAAGGTCCAGGCCTCCGACGCCCCCAGCCACGTAGACGCCGACACCCTCTCGACCGATCGCGTCTCCGATCCCTTCCTCATCGACACCACGCCGCCCATCCCCGGCCCACTCACCGCCCAACTCGCCGCAGGCCGTATCCACGCCACCTTCGACGCCCATGACGCTCTATCTCCCATCACCCACGCCGAATACTCCCTCAACGCCGGCGACTGGCAGTATCTGGAGCCCACCGGCAAGATCTCCGACTCCCTCACCGAGCGCTACGACTTCACCGTCCCGCTCCCCAGACCCGACCCCACCCCCGCCGAACACGTCCTCGCCGTCCGCGTCTACGACCGCTACGAAAACGCCGTAACCGTGAAAACGGTCGTCCACCCATGAGGCCCGCCGGTGCGTTTTGAACTCTTCATCGCCGCCCGCTACCTCCGCGCCAAGCGCCGCCAGGCCGTCATCGGCGTTATCACGCTCATCTCCGTCCTCGGCGTAGCCGCAGGCGTAGCCTCCCTCATCATCGCCCTCGCCATCACCAACGGCATGCGCCGCGACCTCCAGGAGCGCCTCCTCGGCTCAACCGCCCACGTAGAACTCATGCGCGCCGCCGGAGACGGCATCCGCGATTGGCGCCCCTTGCTCCAACGCCTGAGCACCTTACCCCACGTCACCGCAGCCGCCCCCGGCCTCTACGGCCAGGTCCTCATCTCCCGCGGCGCCCGCAGCGGAGGCGGCCTCATCAAAGGCATCCTCCCCGCCGGCGAGCGCCAGGTCTCGGACCTTCTTCAGGCCATCAAGCTAGGCTCCGGCGACCCCCTCAACCCCATCCCTAAGCCGGACCCTGGCGCTCCACCATCCCAGGCCCCGCCCCCCATCGTCATCGGCAAAGACCTCGCTGAAACCATCGGCGCCACCGTAGGCGACACCGTCCTCGTCACCAGCCCGCAAGGCGAGCTCACCCCGCTCGGCCTCGTCCCCCGCTACCAGCGCTTTGAGGTCGTCGGCATCTTCGCCTCCGGCTTCTACCAGTACGACTCCAGCTACGCCTTCACCCGCCTCGCCGACGCCCAGCGCCTCTTCTCCGAGCCCGACCTCATCTCCATCATCAGCTTCAAAGTCGACGACCTCGACCGGGCGAACATCATCGGACAAGCAATTGAATCCGCCGCCAATCAGGCTACAAGCGGGGGCTTCCAGGCCACCAACTGGATGGAACAAAATCGCGAACTCTTCCGCGCCCTCAAGCTCGAGCAGATCGTCACCTTCATCGTCCTCGCCTTGATCGTCTGCGTCGCCGCCCTCAACATCCTCATCGCCCTCACTATGATGGTCATGGAAAAAACCAGGGACATCGCCGTCCTCATGAGCTTCGGCGTCACCGCCTCCCAGATCCGCCGCGTCTTCCTCTTCCAAGGCCTGCTCATCTCCGTCTTCGGCACCCTCTGCGGCCTCATCGTAGGCTACGGAGCCTCCTTAGCCGGAGGCCACTACCGCTTCATCCACCTCGACGCCAGCATCTACTCCATCGACTACCTGCCCTTCGCCCCCCGCCTCACCGACGCCTTCCTGGTAGCCGCCGTGAGCCTCACCGTCTCCGCATTGGCAACCCTCTACCCCAGCGCCAGCGCCGCCAGAGTCCTCCCCGCCGAAGCATTACGTTACGAGTGACACTTTTCGTCGCTTGCGCCTCCGGCTATGATTGTTCCAGGAGACTTCGCGATGAGCGTGATCGAAGACACCCGGAAAGTGGTACAAGACTTCCTTGCACCGGAGTTGCGCACAATTTCTGCTCGTCTCGATGCTCTGGAGAAACGCTTCGAAGCAGAAGCCCATCACGCTGACTCCCGCCACGCTGACCTCGTGAAAAGATTCGACGGCACTGATCGTCGCGCGGATCGCATGGAAGATAAGACCGGTCGAATTGACGATAAGACCAACCTGATTGAGGTGAAGATCGGTCAAATCGAGACGAAGACCGGTCAAATCGAGACGAAGACCGGTCAAATCGAGACGAAGACCGGTCAAATCGAGGCGAAGACCGATCGGATCGAGGCGAAGACCGATCGGATCGAGACGAAGACCGATCGGATCGGGGCGAAGACAGATCGGATTGAGGAGAAGACAGATCGGATTGAGGCGAAGCTGGATATAAGCCACCAGGAACTCATGCAGGCCTTCCTAAAAGTAGTGGACTTCGCTTCGGTCAACGAACGTTTGGCAAAGCTTGAAGCCAAGAATGCCGCATGACTGCAAGTCTTGCGGCAGCAAGCACGGGCCACACTCGTGAATGAGACCATGCCCGAACCCCAACGCCTCCGCTACACCGACCTCGCCCCCCAAGGCATAGCCGTCCTCCGCGCCCTCGAGCACTACCTCAACACCGCAACCCTGCTCGACCCCACTCTCCTAGAACTCGTCCGCCTCCTGGCCTCCCACCTCAACGGCTGCGAGTATTGCCTCGGCATGCACTCCCACGAGCTCCAGAAGCACAACGAAACCCCCGCCCGAATCAACGAAGTCTCCCACTGGCGCACCTCCACCGCCTACACCCACCGCGAACAAGCCGCCTTCGCCTGGACCGAAACCATCACCAACATCCAGCAAGGCCACGCCCCCCAATCCGCCTTCGAAGCCGCCCGCCAGCACTTCACCGAGATCGAGCTCACCAACCTCACCCTCGCCATCACCAGCATCAACGCCTGGAACCGCCTCGCCATCGCCTTCCGCGCCCAGCACAACCCCAGACCCGCCGAAGCTCAAGGCGATCAAGCCAGCAACGCCGAGCATACCGAAGGCGACGGCGGCAAGGTAGCCGAAGATTGAGCCCCCTCGCGCCCCCGGAGCCCGCCATCCGCCCGCCGGTACTAAGAGCAGAAGCCCTCCGCAAAGCCTTCCCCGCCAAAGGCCTCCGCCACCAGGGAACCGAGCTCGAACTCTTCCGCGGCCTCGACCTCACCATCGCCCAAGGCGAGATGGTCGCCATCGTCGGCGAAAGCGGAGCCGGCAAAAGCTCCCTCCTCCATCTCCTCGCCGCCCTCGACACCCCTACCTCCGGCGAGGTCTTCTACGGCCCCACCCGCCTCAGCGCCCTCACCCCCCGCCAGGCCTCCGAGTTCCGCAACCGCGCCATCGGCTACGTCTGGCAGTTCCACTACCTCCTGCCCGAGTTCACGGCCGTCGAAAATATAGCCATGCCCCTCCTGGCCCGAGCCACCCCACGCGCCGAAGCCCTCACCCGAGCCCAAAAATGGCTCGCCGAGGTCGGCCTAGCCGACCGCGCCCTTCACCGCTCCGGCGAGCTCTCCGGAGGCGAACAACAACGCGTCTCCCTCGCCCGCGCCCTCGTCACCGAACCCAGAGTCCTCCTCGCCGACGAACCCACCGGAGACCTCGACGAGCGCACCTCCGAAACCATCTTCGCCCTCCTGCAAACCCTGCACCGCGCCCACGCCCTCACCAGCGTCCTCGTCACCCACAACCTCGCCTTCGCCGCCCGCTGCGACCGCACCCTCCGCCTCAGCGAAGGCCGCCTCCTCTAACTCAAACTGCCTCTCCACAGCTCCATCACGGCGCTTCCACTGCCGCACCACTGCTCCTGTAAACTACCTCCACCCCAAACTCTTCCCGGAGCCCGATGACCCCCACCCGCCTCACCGTCGCCGCCCTCTGCCTCACCGCAACCCTAAGCCTCCCGGCGAAAGCACGCGCCCAGGTCACCCCCACCGAGCAGGAAGCCGCCAAATCCATCCTCGCCGACCGCGCCACCCTCGAGACCTCCCTCAACCTCCCCGCGCTCGTCTCCCAGGTCACCGCCCCAGACCCCATCCGCGACAAGATCGTAGCCCGCGCCAAGCAGCTCATGGACACCGAGCTCCTCGCCATGGGTGACGACATCACCCGTCACCCCGAAATCGGCTTTGAAGAGACCCGCTCCGTGAAACTCCTCACCGGCTACCTCAAAGCCCACGGCTTCGAAGTCGAAATCCCAGTCGCCAACCTCAAGACCGCCTTCGTAGCCCGCTGGACCAACCCGGCCAAATCCGCCGCCAACCCCGGCCCCAATCTGGGAGTCATCCTAGAATACGACGCCCTCCGCGGCACCCAGGGGCCCTTCCACGGCGACCAGCACAGCTCGCAAGGCCCCATCGGCATCGCCGCCGCGCTCGCTATGAAGGAGTACCTCGAATCCTCCCACACCCCCGGCAACCTCATCCTCTACGGAACCCCCGCCGAAGAAATGATGCCCGTCGTCAAGACCATCATGAACAAGGCCCACGTCTTCGACGGAGCCGACCTCGTCATCCGCAGCCACTCCGTCCCCGCCACCAGTCGCGCCGCCCCCGGCTTCGGCACCTGCTGCCTCAACATCGACGGCGTCCACTACATCTTCTCCGGCGCACCCTCCCACCAGATGTATCCCTGGGCCGGCCGCAACGCCCTCGAAGCCGTCATCCACCTCTTCAACAACATCGACGCCATGCGCGGCAGCATCCGTCCCGAAGCCCGCATACAAGGAATCATCTCAGAAGGCGGTAGCGCACCGAACGTCGTCCCCGACCGCGCCGTCGCCGCCTTCTACATCCGCTACCCCGACGCCGTCTACCTCGCCCAGGTCCGCGAGATCGTCGACAACGCCGCCCGCGCCGCAGCCCTCGCCACCGGAACCAAGCTCAAGATCGAGGAAGACGGCCAGGACCGCGACGGTATCTCCATCGCCACCCTGGACGAGGTCGCCTTCGCCTACGAGAAAAAATACGGAGCCACCAACGTCCAGGAAAAACCCGCCGCACCCGCCGGCTGGGAAGAAACCGGCAGCGTCTCGACCGAGATCCCCGGCGTAGGCTTCTCCGTCCAGACCAGCACCTTCCCCAACCACACCTACGAGATGCTCGCCGACGCCACCGCCCCCATCGGCCACCACGGCTTCACCGTCGACGCCCAGTCCATGGCCGCCCTCCTCTACGACTTCGCCACCAAACCCTACTACCGCGCCGCCGTAAAAAAGGAGTTCACCGCCATCCAAGGCGAATTCCAGGCCTACCAACAAGCCCTAAAAGCCGTCTACCCCCTACCCACCGTCCCCGATCCAAAGTGATCAGCTGGCCAGCCAATGTGCATAAGCGCCTCTTACTTAGATCTAATGCTTCCGAAGCGCAACAACGAGAGCCAGTATGGCAATTAGCGCTGAGAGTAGCGGAGAAACTATCGCGACCCAACTTCGAATACGCGCAATCTGCAGATCCTCTAGTTTTCGACGCACCCAGTTTTCACCAAAATCGTTGAGAACAGTGTAGCGATCTCCAGGTACGCGTTCTTCAAAGTGCTCGGCCAGAATATCCAAACCGAACGCATGTGCTTTACGGCGGAGAGGAACCTGCCGCAAGTGAACACTCTCGTTGAAGAGACCCGCTGTCTGTTGGTTATAAATTACCGCCTGAATTTCGTACTCGTCTTGATCTCCACGGGGCACGATCCCGATTGTCTGCTCATATGTATGGCTGAGCAAAGAATCGATCTCGTCGATTCGACGCATCCGATCGCCCTCTATTCGGCGATGAATCTTCCGTCCAAGCCTTGTTCTCATGGCGAGCACCTAACATACGCGGGTTGATTTCTCGACGGCGTATCACTTCCTCATCCCGCGACGGTGGACCCATCAGGCATTCGCTCGGGGCTTCTCAGGAACCGCCGGGTTTCGACTTACCTTGTAAACAAACCTTTTCTAACCCACTCACGATCCATTGCCTCAAGCCTTTCGATCCTCACGGGAAGAAGCATGGGCAACACTAAAGGCAGGCTATGGATTTGACGCGCAAGCGCTTGGAACGCGAATACAGCCCGCGTCCCACAAACCCACAGCCTCGGCGGTTAACTTAAAGATTTAAATTCCATACAGTTACTCTACGCTTACGGTCACAAGCCTTGAAGGCTCTCATCTAAAGGCTCCTCTTCATAGAGGTGATGTGTCACCCTTAACCCGATGCCGTAGGCAGCGCGCCTTTCGATCTGACGATGCAGAGGCCCCGACAACACCCACCGGCGTATCCACGGGCCTCCTGGACGCACCACAGCCGCTACTCTTCCCCTTGCTTCACGACGATCAGATGAGGGTTGGCGACGTTCAGCGGAGTGCCATCCTTGGTGAACTTCACTTCCACAACGTACTTCTTTCCAGCTAACGCCGGGAAGCTTCCGATGAACTTGAAGATGTTTTCCTTTGTAAACTTCGCGTCGGCCTGGGGCGTACTCGATCCGCTCTTCACTACTTGGCCGTCTTCCGTGACGGTCCAGTCCGCTCGAAGCAAGGGATCATCGCTGGTGCAGTTTTTCAAGTCGAGCGGTCCAGCGGCGACCCCCATCATGCATTGCATCTGCTGGAACGGCAGAGGCTTCTCGACCTGAACCATGATCCAGTACCAGTGCGAGGGGGGAGAGAACTCAGGCGTTCGGACGGTTCCCTCCGCAAGCGACACAGGGATGTCCACGACGGAGTAACGATACGGGTGCATCGGATGACCTCCAGCCGAAGCACCGGGTGCAAGGAACAGCGCACCTAACGCTCCGCTTACCAAATTCCTCAGTCTGTTTTTTGTCAGCCGTTTCATAGATCGCCTCTCACGCCTTCCGCTTTCATTGCTAGACCCATCCTTCTGCCTAGTGTTCCGCCCACAGTATTCCGCCCAGGATCGCCGGGCCAAACACTTCGGCATGAGGTGCAGAACATTTTGAACCTAGCCTCTGCGTTCTGGTCTGTGTGACCTATGATCAGCTGTTGAGTGTGGTAGATCGTAGTAGAGAGGGGCATAAGGCTATCCCTCTCTTTAGAAGAGTGAAGCGCATGAGCACTCATGTATTTGCTGATGTCTTCTTGGACGCGACCATAGCGACTAGTACAGGCGTTCATTTGTAGAAAAGCTTCGACATGATCTTTCGACAAATGCGTGCTATAGCCATGTCCGCAGTCGACCGAAATGCCACAAAAAGGACGGCTATCCAACTTGCTGGTGTAAGCCTGGACTGGAGGAAGCAGTAAAAACAATACGAGAACCATCGACCGATTCCCCTTTATTGCGCCCCCACAGCCGCCGCACTCTTCGGATAGTACCCACTCCGCGTCCTCACCTGCAGCTTCCCAAACCCCTTGCTCTTCGCCTCCACATGCACCTGCCGGTACCCACCCTTGCTCGGAGGATTCGTCGACCGGTACGCAATCGTGTACTGCGACCGGATATCCGCCGCAACCTCCGCCGCAATCGAATCCACCTCCTTCAGCGACTTCGGAAAGTAAGCCGCGCCCCCCGTCTGCGCACTCAAATTCTCGAGCACCTGACGAGCATGCCGAGCCTCCCGCCGGTCCGTATCCTCCCCAAACAGCAGACCCACCGAGTAAATCACCGGCCCATCAAAGTCCTGAATCCGCCGGATCGTCTGCTCCAGCGTAGCGCTCGAAGCATTGTCCTCGCCGTCCGTAATAATGATCAAAACCTGCTTCGGATTCTTGGCATTCTTGCTCAAATAATCCGCGCTCGCGACCAACGCATCGTAAGCCGCCGTCCCCCCGCTCGACTTGATATAGCTAAGCCCCGTCTGCAGCTTATCCAGGCTCGTCGTGAAGTCCTGGTCGATAAAGGCCTCGGTAGAAAAATCCACCAGAAACTCCTCATCCTTAGGATTGGAAAGCTTCACCAGATCCAAAGAAGCCTTATCCACCGCCTGCCTCTTGTCGTACATGCTCCCCGAGCTATCGATCAAAAGCCCGATCGAAACCGGCAGATCCTCATGCTTGAAGCTGTTGATCGTCTGCGGAACCCCATCCTCATACACATGAAACGCATCCTGCCCCAGCGTCTGAATCGTCTGCCCGGACCCGTCGAGCACCGAAGCGTTCAGCACCACCTCATACGCATCCTGCTTCAGCGTATAGCGACCATTGTCGCCCTTGCCCACCTGCCCCACGGTCGGTCCCTGCGGCGTAGCCAGCGCCCCCGGAGCCGGGTCCGCATCGGGCGAAGGCGCAGGATCCCGATCCACCGTCAAAGGCTGCGGAGCCCGTTCCACCGGGGCCTGCGCCCCCGCGACCCCACAAACCACCGCCCCGCCCAGCAACACCAGACAAAGGACGAACGCTCCCCTCATCCCCGGCCCCATCTCGTTACGGCGAAGGTGCATAGTACCCCTGACGATAGTGCACGGTCATCGGCGGTAACCCAGCCGGAGGCGACAATCGTACCTTCAATTTACGCCAGTTCCCGTCTTTCTTCACCTCGGACGGCCGATACCCTACAACGTACTCATTCCGAAGCTCAGAGCTGATCCGCACCGCAATGTCCGCCATGTCCGAGACATCGTGCACCGGAAACATCCTTCCACCGGTCGTCTCGGAGATATCCTTCAGCAGCACCGGCCCCAGCTGCTCCTCCTCGGTCGGCGCATACGCGTCATAGATCCCGATCGAGTAGATCTGCACATTGCTCTCCCGCACCACCCGCCGCAGCTCATTCTCCGTATACCGGCTCCGGTTATCCCCGCCATCGGACACAATCAGCAGCGCCTTCCGGTCATATTTCGCTTCCTTGAGCTTATTCACCCCCAGATAGACCGCGTCGATCAAAGCCGTCCGATTCTCCGGCCGCAGCATCACCATCCGAGCCTCCACATCCTCCACATCGGACGTGTAGTCCACGATGACGGCTGGTTTGTCATTGAACCCAACGACGAAGAATTCGTCGGCAGGATTGGACGTCCGCAAAAACTCGGTCAGCGCCTTCCTGGCCCGCGTGAACTTGTTCTGCATACTCCCGCTCAGGTCGAAGACGATCCCAATCGTCACCGGAGCATCCTCCGTAGAAAACGACTTGATCACCTGCCCCGTCCCATTGTCGAAAACCTCAAAATTCGGAGCCTCCAACCCGGTCACCAACCGGTTTGACCCGTCGGTCGTCACCGTCATCGGCACCAGCACCAGGTTCGCCTCCAGCTTCAGCTTCGCATTCGCCCTCGAAGCCGAATGAGAGTCAGGCGCAGAAATCGACCCCGGCGCCTCCACCTTCTCCCCCGGCTTAGGCTGCGGCTTCGGAGCCGGCGTAGCCACCTGCCCCAGCGGATTCTCCTGCGCTCCAGCCCAAAGCCCACCTCCCGCCGCAAAGCAGAGCAGCACACAGCCCATCGCCACCCACCGCCGCACCCAACCACCCGTCTTCCCGGAATCCCTCATAGTCAGCCCTGTCGCATCTCTAGCCGGTATCTCCACACCCGCCCACGACCTTCGTCTTCGCAGCTTACACCCACGGGACGCACCTTTGAAGTCGTTTGGGCGGTGGAAGATCACCCCATATCCATTCCAGGCAAACCTCTGTCCATCCCATCCACATTGCCTTCTACGATCGTGCAGGCACTCCTCGCCCCGTACAATCACCCCTGGGAGAAACAACAAACACCATGGCCCGCATCTACCCCTTCCGCGCCCTCCGTTACGACCCCGCCAAAGTACAAATGGGAGACGTCGTCACCCAGCCCTACGACAAGATCACCCCCGCCATGCAGCAGGCCTACTACGACCGCTCCAAATACAACCTCGTCCGCGTCATCCTGGGCAAAAAAGAACCGGATGACACGGACGCCTTCGCCCCACTCCCCGAAGGCGAGAACCAGCAGGCGGATCAGGGCGCGGGAGCGCATAACGTGTACACCCGCGCCGCCGAATCCCTCACCTCCTGGCGCAAAAAGGGCATCCTCCGCGAAGAATCCGAGCCCGCCCTCTACGGCTACTCCCAGACCTACACCGTCCCCGGAACAACCGAAGTCCGTGAAAGAAAAGGCTTCATCGCCCTCGGCCACCTCTACGACTACGCCGACCAGGTCGTCTACCGCCACGAGCAAACCTTTCCCAAGTACAAATCGGACCGCCTCGCCCTCTTCAAAGCCACCCGCGCCTACTGCGAGCAGATCTACATGCTCTACTCCGACCCCGCCTTCACCGCCGAACGCCTCCTCTTTGAGGGCGCCAGCGGCTCTGACAAACCAGCCCGCCCCGCCGACCTAGAAATCACCGACGAATATCAGGTCATCCACCGTCTCTGGCGCCTCACCGACCCCCACCTCATCAACCTCATCGTCACCGCCATGGCAGACAAAAAGCTCATCATCGCCGACGGCCACCACCGTTACGAAACCAGCGTCACCTACATGCACGAACGCGCCCAGGCTCTTGGTTTCGAACCCACCCCAGGCTCCGTCATCCTGAGCGAAGCGCGAAGTGCGCAGTCGAAGGACTCCGAAAAGATCAGTCCCGCCGAAGAAGCCAAGAACCACTTGGCCCCAATCCGTTCTACGACCGCCACTGCCCTCGACGACGAAGAAGAGTCCCCCTCCAACCAAGCCGACGAACCCCACTCCCACCTCCCCAAACCACCCTTCCCCGAAGCCGCCATGATGATGACCTTCGTCAACATGGACGCCCCCGGCATCACCATCCTCCCCACCCACCGCGTCATCAGCCGCCTAGAATCCTTCTCCTCCCCAGACTTCTTTACCAAAGCCAGCCAATTCTTCGAAATCGAGGAACTCCCCAACGAAGCCACCGGCCGGCAACTCGTCACGCGCCTCAACGAAACACCCGGTGACTCCCTCGTCGCCGCCACCGGTGACGGCAACTACCTCCTCACCCCCAAACCCGAAGCCATAGCCCCGCTCCTCGCATCCCAGCCCCCCCGCCAGCGTGCCCTTGGCGTTGTCCAGCTCCACACTGTAGTCCTGGACCACCTCCTGGGCCTCGACGCCGCCTCCGTTACCCAGACCGGCAACGTCCGCTACCTGCGCGAGCCCGCCGAAGCCGTCTCCCTCGTCACGTTAGGCGAAGCCGACGTAGCCTTCCTCATCAAGCCCGTAACCCTCGACCAACTCCGCCAGATCTCCCTATCCGGAGACGTCATGCCCCAAAAATCCACCGACTTCTACCCCAAGCTCCTAAGCGGCCTGGCCATCTACGCTCTCGACTAATTCATCTCATCCGTCCACCACCTATGATCACTCCAAAATCCCAAGTCCGGACCTAAAGTCTCTGCCTTGAAGACTTTGCGCAATTTACCCCCGGGGGGACCCAACCCTCACTTACAATCACCAGAGCCCCGTGAACGTCTTCGCTAAGCCATCCCGCGTCCTCGCCTTCACCCTCGCGCTCACGGCCCTTACAGCCCACCCTCAAAGCACCGACCCGGCAGTTCCACCCACCAAACCCCGCCCCCACAAGCCGCGAACCCCAACCGCACACTCCCCCGCCTTCGACCCCAACCTCATCCTCCTCGACCCAGCCCACGGAGGCAACGATCCCGGCGGCCAACTCTCCCCCAACCTCCCCGAAAAGCAGCTCACCCTGGACCTCGCCCGCCGCATCCGCCCCCTGCTGGCCGCAAAGGGCTTCACCGTAGTCCTCACCCGCGAGGCCGACCCCGTGCCCCAGGCTCCCGCGCCGCCCGACCCCGACAACCCCGACGCCAAACCCACGCCTCCGCCGCCTCCACCCCAAATCATCCCGGACCAGCGCGCCGAGCTGGCCAACCGCCTCCGCCCCGCCGCCTGCCTCATCCTCCACGCGACAAGCTCCGGCCACGGCGTCCACCTCTACACCTCGTCTCTCACCCCGCCCCTCGCCTCCGGCACTCCTCCAGAGATCCTCCGCTGGGACACCGCCCAGGCCCCAGCCATCGCCAACTCCCAGCGCCTCGCCCAGTCCCTCTCCGAGGCCCTGACCCCACTCGGCATCCCCATCGTCTCCGGCACAGCGTCCATCCGCCCCATCGACTCCATGACCTGCCCCGCCGTAGCCATCGAGATAGCCCCCACCACCACCCCCATAGCCGACGATCCCTACCAGCAACACCTCGCCGAATCCATCACCTCCGCCCTCGTCGCCTGGCGCACTCAGGCCCAGGCCATCCTCGACGACCAGTCCGCCTTCGCCGCCCGCGAGGCCGAGCGCGACGCCATGCTGGCCAAAACCAACAAGAAGCCGGCCGAGAAAAGCCCGGAAAAGAACCCAGACAAGCCCATCGCCCGTTCCAGGCCCGCCCCCGGATCCCTCATCCCCAATGCCCCCGCCCCCCTGCCAAAAATCCCGCAGATCCCCCAAATCCCGAAGATCGTTGCCCCGGCCAAACCCGCGCAGAACAACGGGAGCCCGCGATGATCCCCCGTTACCAGCGCATCGCCTACTGGTGCCTCGTCGGCGGCATCGGCCTCATGGCCGTCCTGCTCATCCACGGCTGCATGCACACCCAGTCCCGCATCGCAGAGATGCGCGACGAAAGCCCCATCCCCGCCCCCGTAGACTCCCCGGACGAGACCGTCACCGTAGCCCGCGCCAACGATCTCGACGCCTCCATTGCCAACGACCAGATCACCCTCGCCCTGCCCCAGGAGCCCGGCGTCCGCGCCCGTATTCTGCTCGACCGCGTCCTCTCCGACGCCGCCCTTCCAGCATCCTCCCACCCCGTCCCCCCCGGCCCAGCCGTAGCCGACGTCTTCTTCCTCCCCCTCCCCATCGTCCCCCCCACACCCGCCGGTGAATCCCTCAACACCCTCCCGCCCGAGCGCGAACACACCAGTCCTTACGGCACCAACCATCTCCTCGGAGCCACCCTCGCCGTCATCAACCTCACCAAGCCTTTCGCCGACGCTCACCCCTCCAGCATCGAAAGCGAAGACCTCACCCTCCGCCTCCTCATCGCCACCCTCCACGCCAACTTCCCGGAAGTAGAAGAGGTCCGCTTCCTCGTAGATGGACGCACCCGCGAAACCCTCGCCGGCCACGCCGACCTCACCCGCCCCTACCCGGTCACCGACCCCGCCAAATCCATCCATCCCCTCGCCGCTGACGGCTCCCCAGAATAATGCCCACCCCCACCATCGGTGTCTTCGACTCCGGATTCGGGGGCCTCACCGTCCTCCGCGCCCTCCTGCCCCTCATCCCCGGCGCTCACTACGTCTACCTTGGCGATACAGCGCGTCTCCCTTACGGCTCAAAGTCACAAAAGACTATTGCAAGGTACGCCGTCGAGAGTGCGCGCTTCCTCGCGTCAAATGGAGCAGATCACTTGGTGATCGCCTGCAACACAGCCTCCGCACTGGCGCTAGACGAGATCCGCAATGCCATCACGATTCCGGTCACCGGTGTGATTGAGTCCGGTGCGAGGTCCGCGTGGGCTTCCATTCACCGAGACGCGGACATCAATCATCCTCAGGACTATCTTGACCCCAGTGGACCCGAAGTCCTTGTACTCGCCACTCAGGCGACGATTGTCTCTCACGCCTACCATCGTGCCTGCGACGCGCTGGGCCTGCGCACGGTAGAAAAGGCCTGCCCGCTGCTCGTTCCATTGATCGAGGAAGGATGGGTGGACCATCCCGTCACGCGCGAGGTCATCCGCATCTATCTGAAAGAAGCCATCGGCGACGGTGATCCGAGCGTCGTCCTTCTCGGTTGTACCCACTACCCGCTCATCGAGGAAGCCATTCGCAGTGTCCTGCACGAACTCGGCCACAACACCAAGGTAATTGATTCAGCGCAGAGCACTGCATTCAGTGTCGCCAACGCTGTGGGATTTATCCCGGCCCGGTGGCCACCGCTCTATCGCTCCAATGCGACCTTCAAATGTTTCGCCACAGACTCTGTCGAAAAGTTTCAACGCCTCGGCAGCCATTTTCTCGGCCAACCTCTACCTGAGGTCCAACTCCTCGACCTGGGCGGCTAAACTGCCTCAACCACCGCACCCTCACCGCCCCATCTCTGCTCTTACACTGTCCCTATGCCCTACCTCCTCAAGACCGAACCGAACAAATACAGCTACGACGATCTCCTCCGCGACAAAGAGACCGTCTGGGACGGCATCGCCAACAACCAGGCCCTCCTCTATCTCCGTGGCATGAAGAAGGGTGAAAAGCTCGTCATCTATCACTCCAACATCGGCAAAGCCGCCATCGGCACCGCCAAGGTCCTCTCGGTCGACGCCAAAGACCCCAAAACCCCTCAAGTCCGCATAGCCCCCGTCAAGCGCCTCAAAACCGAAAAACCCCTCGACCAGATTCGCGCCGCCCCTGTCTTCCACGACTCGATCCTCTTCCGTCAGTTCCGCCTCTCCGTCGTCCCGCTCACGCAGGAACAATACGACTGGCTAACCGCCTGACGGCTCTGTCGGCCGCCGCACCTTTGCTTGTCATCCTGAGCGGAGCGAAGGACCTGCTTCTGTCTTTGTCATCCATCACCGATCCGGGCAGCTCACCCTTCCACACTGCTATCCTGATCAACGGAAAAGGAGCCTCATGATCGACCTCACCGGCAAAGTTGCCGTCGTCTTCGGCCTCGCCAACAAACGCAGCATCGCCTGGGCCATCTGCCAGAAGCTCGCCGATGCCGGCGCCACCCTCGCCATCTGCTACCAGTCCGAGCGCCTCCAGCGCGACGCCGAATCCCTCGCCGCCGAACTCCCTTCCGCCAAAACCTTCCAGTGCGACGTGGCCCACGACAAACAAATCGAGTCTGTCTTCACTCAACTCGCCGCCGCCTACGGCACCATCCACACCCTCGTCCACGCCGTCGCCTTCGCGCCCGCCGACGCCATCAAGAACGACTTCCTACTCACCAAACGCGAAGACTTCCAGATCGCCCACGACGTCAGCGTCTACTCGCTCATCGCGCTCGCCCGTGCCGCCGCCCCGCTCATGACCGAAGGCGGCTCCATCCTCACCCTCACCTACTATGGCGCGGAAAAAGTCTTCCCAAACTACAACGTCATGGGCTGCGCCAAGGCCTCGCTCGAAGCCGCCGTCCGCTACCTCGCCGCCTCGCTCGGTTCGCGCAACATCCGCGTCAACGCCATCTCCGCCGGGCCCATCAAGACCCTCGCCGCCCGCGGCATCGGCGACTTCTCCAAGATCCTCGATGCGGTCGAGCAGCGCAGCCCGCTGCACCGCAACGTGGATGCAACCGAGGTCGGCAACACCGCCCTCTTTCTCGCCAGCCCACTCGCCAGCGGCATCACCGGCGAGATAACCTTCGTCGACTGCGGCTTCAACACCACCGGCATCTAGCGTCTTTCACGCGAAGCGTCCAAAACCTTGCCTTTGCCCTCAACGCGGAGCGCCGTAAGGACGCACTTGCTGTTGCCTTTGCCTTACCAAGAAAGAGGAATCCATGGACACCTACCATCTCTCCGAACGCCTCCTCCCCGAGCTCACCGCCGAGCTGGAAAAAACCCGCAAAATCCTCCTCGCCGTCCCTGACGGCCACAACGACTTCGCCGCCCACCCCAAATCCATGCCCCTCACCCGTCTCGCCGGCCACACCGCCGAGCTCGCCCGAACCATAGAAGTCATCCTCACCCACGACTCCGTCGACATGGGCACCCCCGCGGACCCCCGCAAAATCCTCCGCATGGAAACCAAACAAACCCTCCTCGCTGAGTTCAACGAGATGGCCGACAACGCCGTCACCGCCCTTAAAGCCACCACGGACGACTCCTTCGACCAGACCTACAGCCTCAAACGCAAGGGTGCTCCAGTCTTCTCCGGCACCCGCTACGCCGCCTATCGGAGCATGGGCGTAGACCACATGATCCACCACCGCGCCCAGCTCGGCGTCTACCTCCGTCTGCTCGACCAGCCCGTCCCCGGCACCTTTGGCTCCTCAGCCGACGAGCATCCTCCCGCTCCGCCCACCAGGTAACATTTCCAGGTGATTCAAAAGTTGATACAAGCTTAACCCGCCTGTTTTGAATATTTTGCGCAGTAAACCCAGTGGGGGGTGCCGGCTTACCGCCGATATACCACCCCTCCCTTCATCACAAACCCCACCTTTGTCGTCGTCGAGATATCCCTCAAAGGATCGCCCGGAACCGCGATCACGTCCGCATAGGCACCCGCCTTCAGCTCCCCAATCTGCCCTTCCCACCCCAGCAGCTTCGCCCCATTCAGCAGATCCGCCTTCAACACCTCCGCCGGCGGCATCCCATACTCGACCATCAACTCCAGCTCCCGCGCCTGCGTCCCATGCGGAAACGGCCCCACATCGCTTCCCACCGCCATCGGAACCCCGGCCGCCAGCTGCTTCCTGAACTCCGCCGCATGATACGCGAGCGCCCTCTTCCGCGCCTCCGCCCCAGCCGGCGTCGCCGCATGCTCCGCAAAGTACTCGCTGATGGCAAAGGTGGGCACCGCCGGAATGCCCTTCGCCTTCATCATCGCCATCGTCGCCGGACTCAGTTGATACGCATGGTCGACCGACATCACCCCCGCCTCGACCGCATATCCCGTCCCCGGCTCGCCCGTCGCATGCACCGCCACCCCATGCCCCGCCCCCCTGCCATACCGATTCGCCTCCGCTACCGCCACCTTCAACTCCGCCTCTGTGTACTGGTACGGCGTCGTAAACACCCCATCCACAAACCGGTCCCGTCCCGTCTCATAGATCTTCGTAAAATCCGCTCCCTGCTTCCGCTGCTCCCGCATCACCTTCACAATCTCATCCGCCGAATCCGCATAATCCGCGTTCGAGAGCACATGCTGCGCCGGGTTATATCCGATCGCATCCTCATGCCCGCCCGTCAGGTCGATCGCATTTCCGCTCATCCGCATCCGCGGCCCCGGATACAGCCCCTTATCGATCGCATTCCGCACCGCCGTATCCGCCGGCCCTGCACCCTCCGTCCCCATATCTCGCTCCGCCGTAAACCCCGCCAGCAGGTCCCGCCGCGCCGCATCCATCGCAATCAAAGTCCGCTCGGGCACGCTTTCCTGCACCGTCTGCAGATCCTCCGCCCCCGGATGCAGAAACAGGTGCACATGCGCGTCGATCATCCCCGGCATCAACGTCACATCCCCCAGGTCGATCACCTCAGCTCCCGCAGGCTCAACCCCTGCCCCCACCGACACAATCCGCTCTCCACTCACCACCACCACACCCGGCGAAACGACCCGGCCCGCCCGCACATCCAGCATCCGTGCCGCCTTCAGCACCACCGCCTTCTTCTCCTGCGCCGCCCCCGCCCCAACCCCCAAAGACACCAACGCCACAACCCTGCACACCAGCCAAACTTTTCTCATCGTGCAAGCAGCATACCGCACCCATCGAGCCGATCTACGCCCCCGCCTTCTCCGTCAACTCCGCCCACCGCTGATACAGCGCATCCGCCTCCTCCTGCGCCTTCTCCATCTCATGCAAAGCCGCGGTAAGCGCATCCGCATTCGTCGCCACCGTCGGCTCATCCAGCAAGTCCCGCGCAGCGTTCAACCGCTCCTCCGCCGCATCCACCTTCGCCTCAATCCCCTCATACTCCCGAGCCTCCAAATACGAAAGCTTCTTCTTCCCCGCCGTCTTCCCGTCCGAACTCGGAGCAGTCTTGGTCTCTCCCGGACCACTGTCCGCTGACCCCTTATCACTGCTTCTCTGCCACTTCTCCCACTGCGAGTAATCCCCAAACCGCTCCGACCCACCCTTCCCATCTAGCCCCAGCACCACCGTCGAGACTCGGTCCAGCATGAAGCGGTCATGCGTCACCAGCACCAGCGCACCGGTATACTCCAGCAGACTCGCCTCCAGGATCTCCAGCGTCTGGATATCCAGGTCATTCGTCGGCTCATCGAGCAGCAGCAGATCCGCCGGCTCCAGCATCAGCTTCGCAATCAGCACCCGGGCACGTTCCCCTCCACTCAGCCGCTCCACCGGCTGGTTCAGCTGCTCGCTGGTAAACAAAAACTTGTCCGCATACGAAGCCACGTGCACCACCCGCCCCTGGTACACCACAGAGTCCGAATCCGGTGCCAGCGCCCGCCGCAGCGTCACGGCCTCATCCAACTCACGCGTCTGCGAGAAGTAAACCGTCTTCAAAAACGCAGCCTTCTTGATCTCCCCCTTGGTTGGTTGAATCTCCTCCCGCAGCAGCCGCAGCAGCGTCGTCTTGCCGCTCCCATTCGGCCCCACCAACCCCACCCGCACGCCATTCGTAATCAGGAAGCTCAGGTCTTCAACAATCGTCTTCGCCGTCTCCCCCTCGCCAAGCACACACTGCACATGCTCAAACTCCACCAGCCGCTTCGTCTGCCGTTCACTCGCGGAAAAGTCGATCCCCGCGCTCGACGTCTGCACCCGCTGATTGACCTCCTTCAACTGCCCAATGAGATCGTTCGCACTGTCAATTCGCGCCTTTGACTTCGTCGTCCGGGCCTTCGGCCCACGCCGCAGCCAGTCCGTCTCTATCTTCACCCGATTCTTCAGTGCATCCTGTAGCTTCGACTGCGCCTCCAGATACTGTTCTTTCCCCTCCAGAAAATCTGTATACGTTCCCTTCACCCGCAGTAGCCCATCCGCATACACCCGGTTCAGCTCGACCATCTCGGTCGCCACATTCTCCAGAAAGTACCGGTCATGGCTCACCATCACACACGCAAACGAAGCTTGGCTCAGCGTCTCTTCCAGCCACGCAATCCCCGCCAGATCCAGATGGTTCGTCGGCTCATCGAGCAGCAGCACATCCGGCCCCGTAACCATCGCCTCTGCGATCGCCAGCCGCTTTCGCCACCCTCCACTCAGCGTCGCCGCTTCCGCCGTCACGTCCGGAAATCCGACCCGTCCGCCCGTCTCCCGCAGCCGACCCTCGCGTTCCCCCTCCGGCACACCCGCAACCTCAAGCGCCTTCTCGAGCACGTCCCGAATCGTCAGACCCGCCGCAAACGTAGACTCCTGCCGAACATACGCAATGCGAGCCCGCTTCCTGAGCGCCACATCCCCCGCATCCGGATCTTCCTCCCCCGCCAGCACCTTCAGCAACGTCGACTTCCCCGCGCCATTCGGTCCAATCAACCCAATACGATCGCCTTCGGAAACCGGAAACGAAATCTCTTCAAAAAGCGGCACGGCCCCAAAGCGTTTAGAAACTCCCTGGGCGTTCAAAATAGGAGGCATACCCTAGTCTACCGTCTCGCACACGAGCGGTCGCTTCTCAGACAACAGGCGCTGCATCATACACAGCCTTAACCACTCCCCAAACTTCAGTCCCGCCTCGGGCAGCAGTCCCACCACTCGAAAGCCCAGAGATTCATGCAACGCAGTCGAGGCCGCATTGACCCCACAAATGCAAGCGACCATGCTGTGACATCCCCTCGCCTTGCACTCTGCAATCAGCGCGCTCAGCAACGATCGCCCCACCCCATACCCGATGCAGTCGGACCGGACATAGATCGAGTCCTCTACGGTCAACCGATACCCCTCACGTGGCCTGAACTGCGATGCATAGCAATACCCGACCACATAGCCGTCCAACTCCGCGACAAGATACGGCAGCCCCCGATCCATCACCGCCTTCCATCGCCGAACCATCTCAGCCTCATCCGGCGCAGTCAGCTCGAACGTTGCTGTCGTCTTCTCCACAAACGGACTGTAAATACTCGCCACGGCAGTCATGTCCTCTGCTCGCGCTGGCCGGACCACGCATTTTGCTTGTGGCGCTTCCAGAAGAGTCTGCGAATCCGCAGTCTGCAATCCCATCTTCCAACGCTCCGTGAGGCCGCTTCGCCCCGCATCCAAGCATAGCCAAGCGCGCGTAAGGAAGGCGTAAAAGACGTCGTCCATCCCAGCCCCTGCTCAATCCAAATCGAACTCCCGCAGCGGCCGTTCCGTCAACGGGCTCTCCTTAGCCTTCTTCACTGCCTCGGCAAACTTCTTCGCAAGCACATCATCCTTGTTCTTCTGCGCCTCCACACTTTGCGCAAACAAGGAGTCCCGACGCGCATCCGCCTCCTTCAGCGCTCGCCCCGCATCCGCAAAGTCCTCAAACGTCTTCTTCCGCGGAGCCGCCGTATGCGCAATCACGCTCCGCGTCACCGGATCCACCTTGATCATTGCCCCGCAATCCGGACACATCACTTCAAACGGCTCATCCCTCAAACCCATCGCCACACCTCGCACTTTCATTCTAAAACCACGAACATCTTGCAACCCAGCCGTCCCAGGTGTACTCTCATCCACAGAATGAACACGCAACACATCCCGACCTCCCAGCGATTTAGCTACCGTGGCTATTGGTGGCTTGCTGCGGCTCAGGTCGGTTCTGCGTGTCCCTCTTCGTAACTTACAAGAGACCTTCACCAAGCCCCCCGAGCCGCGACCCAAAAGGTCGCGGCTTTCCTTTTGCCTCAATCCAGAACCCTCAACCCGTATCATCGAACCGGAGACTTCCATGAACGCCACCGCCCAAGCCCCTGGCCGAGCCGCCCAGACCACCCTCCCGATAGGACTACAGCGCATCGTTCTAACCGGCTTTATGGGCGCCGGCAAAACCACCGTCGGCCGCATCCTCGCCGACACCCTTGGCTGGGCCTTCCTCGACCTCGACAACCACCTTGAATCCCGCGCTCATGCCACCGTCCCAGAACTCTTCGCCATCTCCGAGTCCCACTTCCGCCGCGTCGAATCCTCCGCCCTCGCCAACGCTCTCTCCCACACCCAAACCGTCATTGCCCTCGGCGGAGGTACCCCTGAGCAGCTCACAAACCGCCTCCTGCTCGAGCAGACCCCAAACACAGCCGTCGTCTTCCTCGACGCCGCCTTTCCCACTCTCTTCGACCGCTGCATCCTCCAGTCCTTCACCTCTCCGGATCACATACGCCCCATCCTGGCCTCGCCGGAAGAAGCCGAAGCACGCTTCCTGGCTCGACAACCCCTCTACCGCCGCCTCGCCCGTCACACCCTCTCCACCTTAGATCAGGATCCCGCACAGGTCGCACAATCCGTCCTCGCCGCCCTTACCCGGTGAGGCGTTATCCTCAAACCTGTGTCAGCCCCAACCTTCGCCCAACCCGAGCGCCGCTCCTTCGCCCTTCCCATCCTGCTCGCCGTCGTCCTGCTAGCCCTCGCTGCCGGCCTCGCCATCCACTTCTATCCCGCCACCACCGTCAACATCACCCATCTCCACACCGATCTCCTCCCCACCCACACCGTCTACAAGTCCGAGTCCATCGTCGTCGGCCCCGCCCACACCGCAGACGTCCTCTTCGTCGCCTCCACTCTCCGCATCGATAACCAGACCCGCATCCCCTTCACCCTCGACAACTTCTCCTGCACCTTGACCGACCCAACCGGCGCCGTCATGACCGTCAAAGCCTCCACCAAACCCGAGCTAGCCAACCAGCAACTCAGCTTCCCAGCCCTCAAAACCTTGCTCTCCACCCCGCTCCTCCGCGACACCGCCATGGACCCCGGCAAATCCGCCCAGGGCACCATCCTCTTCAGCTTTCCCTTCACCAAAGAGCAGTGGCAAGCCCGCAAATCCGCAACCATCCAGGTAGACCTCTACCACGGCCAATCCCTCTACGTAGACATCCCCAAATAAGCACTCTTCACTGCATCACACTGCCGTTTACCGCCTCGCACTGCCTCATACTGTCTTTATGCGCCGCCGCTGGATCGCCGACCACTACACGCCTGAAACCGGCCATCCCCAGCAGGCCGCCCTCACCGGCGATCAGGCCCTCCACCTGGCCCGTGTCCTCCGCGCCCAGCCCGGCCAGATCTTTGACGTAGTAGCCGCCGGCTTCCTCCACCGCGCAGAGATCACCGCCGTCACACCTGAGCGTGTCGACTTCCAGCTCCACGAAGAGCTCGAATCCGACTCCGCCCTGCCGATCCACCTCTACCTCGCCATCTTCAAGTTCGACCACCTGGAATGGGCCATCGAGAAGGCTACCGAGCTAGGCGTCTCCCGCATCACCCCCATCCTCGCCCGCCGCACAGAGAAACACCTCGCCCAGGCCTCCACAAAACGGGTAGCGCGCTGGCGCCGCATAGCCCACGAAGCCTCCCAACAGTCCCGCCGCACCTCCATCCCCGCCATCGCCGACCCCATCCCTCTCAAGCTAGCCCTGCCCGCTGAAACCGCCCCGACCCGCGTCCTCCTCAGCGAAACCGAGCAAACCCTGACCCTCACCCAGGCCCTTTCGAACCCGGCGGAAGTTGCTGGGGTGCCCCATTCGTCGCAGACTCATCGCGATGCGTGGGACGTATTAGGCTCGGAGAGCGAGCTGGCCCTGGCCATCGGCCCTGAAGGCGGCTGGACCCCTGAAGAAATGCTCCTCTTCACCCATCAAAACTGGACCCACGTCACCCTCGGCCCACGCATCCTCCGCGCCGAAACAGCCGCCATCGCAGCCATCGCCATAGCAGGAACCTTCCTCACCTAGCCCCAGACAGAAACGCGGCAGCCAAAGGCTACCGCGCTCTCTCAAATCCAAACACAATCCGCTACCCAAAGATATCCTTCACCTTCTCAAACAGCCCGCGCGACTGCGGCGTATTCTCGATCGCCATCGTCTCGCTCAACCGCTTCATCAGCTCCCGCTGCTCCTTCGTCAGCTTGCTCGGAGTCGAAACCATAATCTCGACGATCAGGTCGCCCTTCCCACGCTCATTCAGGTGCGGCACACCCTTCCCGCGCAGCCGGAATGCCTTCCCGCTCTGCGTACCTTCCGGAACCTTGATCGTCTCCGGCCCTTCCAGCGTCTCAATCTCCAACTCCGTCCCAAGCGCCGCCTGCGGGAAGGAAACCGGCATCACGCAGTGCAGATCATCTCCGTCCCGCTCAAAGAACTTATGCTTTTTGACTGCCAGCACGACGTAAAGATCCCCAGCCGGTCCGCCAAACTTGCCGGTATCGCCTTCCCCTTGATACCGGATCCGCGTGCCTTCTTCGACACCCGCCGGCACCTTCACCAGCAGCTTATGCTCCTGGTCCATCACCGTCCGCCCGCCACAGGTGCGGCAAGGATCGGTAATGATCGTCCCCGTCCCCCCGCACTGCGGACACGTCCGCGCGACCGAGAAGAACCCCTGCTGAAACCGCATCTGCCCCGCGCCCTTACACTGCGGACACGTCGAAGCCGCCTTCCCCTTGGCTCCGCCCGTCCCATGGCAGTCATCGCAAGCCTCCTGCCGCTTCACGGTAACCTCCCGCTCCACGCCAAAGACCGCTTCCTCAAACGCCAGGCTCATGTCGTATCGCAGATCTCGCCCGCGCTGCACACGCGACGCCTTCCGCTGGCCGCCCATGTTGAACATCTCGCCAAAGATGTCGCCGAAGATATCCCCCACATCCTGGCCGCCAAAACCGCCGCCCGCAAACGGGTTCCCCGCCGCCGCCGGCCCACCACCCTGGAAGGCCGCATGCCCATAGCGGTCGTACGCCGCCCGCTTCTCGCCGTCGCTCAGCACAGAGTAAGCCTCGGAACACTCCTTGAACTTCGCCTCAGCCTCAGGATTGTTCGGGTTCCGGTCCGGATGATACTGCATCGCCAGCTTGCGATAGGCCGTCTTCAGCTCCTGATCGTTCGCATCCCGCGAAACACTCAACACTTCATAAAAATCAACTTTTGTCACGTTCGCCGTAGCCATCGTCTCTCAAATATCTCCGTCAACCGCCGTCTCACTGCACCGTCACTGCACCGTCACTGCACCGTCACTGCACCGTCACTGCACCGTCACTGCACTATCACTGCACTATCGATGCTTCATCTCTGTACTAGTCGCTGACCTGGTGTGGATTCACCGCTATCCGCACCATCGCCGGCCGCAGCAGCTTCTCGCGAAGCTTGTACCCGCGCCGGATCTCCTCAATCACCTGGTGATCCGGAAACTCCGCCGTTTCGATGCTCCCGAGCGCCTCATGGACTCGCGGGTCGAACAGCGCCCCTATCGTCTCTACCGGCATCACCTGCATCCGGCTCAGGGCCTCTTCCATCTGCTTTAAAATTAGCTCCACTCCCGCCCGTAACTGATCCGCCGATCCCTGCGCCTTCAAAGCCAGCTGAAAATTATCCATCACACTTAGAAACGGCTCAACCGTCGCCCCTACGGTATACTCCCGCGAGTCCGCCTTCTCCTTCTCCGCTCGCTTTCGCGCGTTATCAAAATCCGCCTGCAGCCTCGCCAGCCGATCGAGCAGCGCGTCGCGCTCCCCTTTGACCTGCGCCAACTCCGCCGCACCCTGCTCCAGCTGATCCTCAACCAGAACCGGCCCACTCGCCTCGTCCGGCGTCAGCTCGGATTCCCCGTTACCCCTGAACTCATCCTGCATCTGCGCTTCGCTCCTGTTATCCGAATCTTCATCTCTATTGTTGCCCATTCCGGCCCACCGCGCCACCTTCTCCCATCCGCTCTGTATCGGCATTGCCTCACTCCCTCATCCCCACACCCTGCCGCCCCAAAACCTGCGCGATATACCCTACCGCATGCATCGTTCGCTGATACTGCATCCTCGTCGGCCCAATCACCCCAACTGTCCCCAGGCTCTCCCCGCCAAACCGCGCCGGAGCCGCGATCAGCACCAGCCCCGCCATCTCCGGAGCCTGCTCCTCCAGCTCGAAGACGACCCGCACACTCTCCTGCCGCGCATCGATATATGCATTCAAAAGCTCAACCAGCCTCTGCTTCGCTTCGAGCGCTCCCAGCATCTCGCGCAGCCGCTCCCGCTCATCCACGCTCCCCATCGGACGAGCCCCCACCAGGTTCGCCACACCCTCCACATACACCGTCCGTGCCGACCCCTGGCCCCTACCCGAACCCTCCGGCACAGCCTTCATCCAAAGCTGCTCCACCGCATTCATCAGCCGGTGCACCTCGCTCCGTTCCCGCTCCACCCGAAGCCGCAGCTCCGCTCGCACCCGTTCGATCTCCCATCCACGGAAGTTCTCATTCAAAAACTTCGCCGCCGTCTCCAACTCGCCCAGTGTCAGGTCCGCGTCTAATGCCAAAACCCGGTCCCGAACCGTCCCACCCCGCGTCACCACCACCGCCAGCACCCGCTTCGCCCCCAGCCGGGAAAAGTGCACATGCTCCAGCTGATCTCCACCCGGCATCGCCGCAATCGCCACGCCTACGCCGCTTGAAAGCGCCGCCAGCACATGGCTCGTCCGCTCCAGCACCGCCTGCGTGCCAGCTACATCCAGAAACCGCGCATCGATCTCATCCCTCGTCTGCTGCGGCACCTCCAACTGCAGCACCCCCCGTGCCGAAGCCCCGGCAAGCCCATTCTGCTCCAGCCCATCGACAAACATCCGGAAAGCCCTCGCCGTCGGCACCCGCCCCGCCGACGTATGCGGCTGCTCCAGCAATCCCGCCTCCGCCAGCGCCACCATCTCATTGCGCACCGTAGCCGAGCTCACATTCGCCGCGCCGACCGAAGCCGCGATCGTCCCCGATCCAACCGGCTCGCCGGTCGCGATATACCGCTCCACGATTGTCATCAGGATCGCCCGTTGCCGTGCCGTAACCTCAGCCATTCAGGATCCCCTTTTCAGTGATTTTACGCCCGCTTGCGAAAACTCAGCGAGACTCAAATCACGGCGAGCGACAAAGAGACGTCTCTATGGAGCAGAAGGCAACCCCGCTGCTGAGCAATCCGCGCGCTCAACAGCTTGCCATTCCTTGTATTTATCTTCATCCTTCGCTTGGAGGAAGACCGCCTTTACCAATCCAGCATGGACACATGCATCCATTGGACCGCCGCTTCGCTTTGCAATCTTGTATTGATCGATGACGTCGCGCGCGACGCTACCCTCGACGCCACCACCGAAAAAATACCAAATCACACCGATAAAAACCGCTAAAGAGAACAAACCGCTTATCGCTTTGGCGCCCCCGGCTTGTACGGTTTTAGGTGGATCTGTTGTTCCGAGCGGAGTTGAAGTAGCTGGTCTGCGAAGCTGATTTAGACCCCGACGACTTTTTAGGTAAGTAGCTTTATCCTCATCTGACATGCCTTGTGTCCGCTTGGCATCCTGGCGTTTGGAGATGACGAGCACAGGGACTCCTACGATTAAGCAAGCTAAGACCACGAGAACTACAAGCCCAATCACAAGTAACGCGACATCTCCCATGCATTTATTCCCTCAGCCCGAGCAAACAAACACCCGAAGGGCACCAGCTTTCGACTGCATATCAACGACTGGCTATGAAATCTCCAACACATTCCCATCCTGTGAATCGATCTTCTCCGAAGCCTCGATCACCTTCTTCGCCACCTCATAAAAAGCCCCGCCCAGCGAGCTCCCCGCCCCTGCCAGAGAAACCGGCAGGCCATTGTCCCCACCCTTCCGGATCTCCGGATCCAGATCCACCGATCCCAAAAACGCCAGCCCAAACTGCTGCGCCGTCCGCTCCGTCCCGCCCGCCCCAAACACGTCCAGCAGCGACCCATCCGGCATCCGCATCTGCGACATGTTCTCCACCAGCCCCAGCACCTCCACCTTCACCTGGTGAAACATCTCCAAAGCCTTGCGCGCGTCCTGCAACGCGACGCTCGAGCCGGTCGAAACCACCACAGCTCCCGTCAAAGGCACCGTCTGCACCAGCGAGATCACCACATCCCCCGTCCCCGGAGGCAGGTCGATGATCAAATAATCCAACTCTCCCCACTCCACCTGCTGCAAAAACTGCCGGATAATCTGGTGCAGCATCGGTCCGCGCATCACCATCGGCTTATCCCCCGGAGAGATCAGCCCAACCGAAATAAACTTCACCCCATGCGACAGAATCGGTTCGATTCGGTTATCTCCCACAATATTCGGCTGCCGCGTCACCCCCAGCATCATCGGCACATTCGGCCCATAGATATCCGCATCGATCAACCCCACCCGATGCCCCATCTTCGCCAGAGCAACCGCCAGATTCACCGCAACCGTCGTCTTCCCAACCCCGCCCTTACCCGATCCAACCGCCACCACATGCGAAATCCCTGGCAAAGGACTCGGCCCCTGCTGCGTAACCTGCGCTGAATGCCCCATCTCGTCGTTGCTCCTGTCTCTCACTGCCTCAAACTGCACCTTACTGCCTCACACCGTCCTAAACATGCCAATCCGCTCCCAACTCCTCCCGCAACCGCTTCTTCCTGAGCGTCTCTCCGGCTCGCATCTCACGTCGCCGTCCCGCATCCTCCCAGCGCCGCCGTTCATGGTCGGTCACCAGCTCCAACTGCGGCACCAAAACTCCACTCCCACTCCGGTCCACTGCCACATACGTCACATAGGCCGAGCTTACATGCCGAAGCCGCTGCTTCAGCACATCCTCCACCATCGCTTTCACCCCAACCTCCATGGACGTCTTGAAAGCCCGGTTCACGCTCGCCCGCAGGATCAGCAGGTCGCCCACATGCACCGGAGCAACAAAGTCCAGGTGATCCATGCTCGCAGTCACCGTAATCGCCCGCGCATGTCGGCTCGCAGCCACCGCCCCCACCAAATCGATAAACTGCATCAGCCGGCCGCCGAACAGGTTCCCCAGCGCGTTCGCATCCGCCGGAAAGATAATCTCACTCCGCTCCGACTGCGACTCACTCACCTTCCGCGACACCACCACATCACTCATCCCCCTAGTCTAAATCCCCCCTCTCCGGTCGAACCACCAAGCTTGCACCCGCTGCTAGGAACCAGCACACTAAACCCATGGACAAGCTCGCAATGCTCTCGCAGATCCTCACCCAGAATCCGAACGACTCCTTCGCTCGCTACGGTCTCGCCATGGAATACGTAGCCCAGAACCGCATCCCCGAAGGCCTCGCCGAGTTCGACAAGCTCATCGCCCTCAACCCCGACTACGTCCCCGCATACCAGATGTCCGCCCAAACCATGGCCGCCAACAGCATGACCGCCGAAGCCATCGAGCGCCTCCACAAAGGCATAGCCACCGCCAACTGCACCGGCAACCAGCACGCCCTCGCTGAAATGGAAGCCCTCCGTGAAGACCTCCAATCCCGCTGACTGAGTCTCGTGTCGGGCAATGCCCGAACCACGCGAAGCCCAATACACGTCACGAAGTGACCGCCGCCCGCGCAGGGCGCCCGTCCGGCAGGACACAAGTAGTACCCCGTTCCCCACAACGATCCCCCGTAAAATCTCTTCATGGATAAGTTCGTAGTACGCGGTGGCAATCCCTTGCTGGGGACCATCAAGGTCTCCGGAGCCAAAAACTCCGCCCTCCCCTGCATGGCCGCCGCCATCCTCACAGAAGAAGAGGTTATCCTCGAAAACATCCCCCAGGTCCAGGACATCGAGACTGAGCGCAAGCTGCTCGTCAGCATGGGAGCCGAGGTCCAGCTCGGCTATGGCCGCGCCCAGCACCGCACCCACATCAAGTGCGCCATCCTCTCAGACCCTGTCGCCAAATACGAGATCGTCAAGACCATGCGAGCCTCCTCGCTCGTCCTCGGCCCGCTCATCGCCCGCACTGGCATCGCCCGCGTCGCCATGCCGGGAGGCTGCGCCATCGGAGGCCGTCCCATTGACCTCCACCTTAAAGCCCTGGAAGCGATGGGTGCCACCATCACCCAGGACCACGGCTACCTTGAAGCCCGCACCAATCGCCTCCACGGAGCCCACATCGTCTTCGACAAGATCACCGTCACCGGCACCGAGGACATCCTCATGGCAGCCGTTCTCGCAGAAGGCGAAACCATCCTCGAAAACTGTGCCCGCGAGCCCGAGGTCACCGACCTCGCCGCCCTCCTCCGGGCCATGGGAGCGGAAATCACCGGAGCCGGCACCTCCACCATCAGAATCCAGGGCAAGTCCAGACTCCACGGAGCACGCCACAAGATCAACCCCGACCGTATCGAAGCCGGAACCTTCCTCATGGCAGGAGCCATCACCGGAGGCGACCTCAACGTAGACTGCTGCGACCCATCCCACCTCGGCTCGCTCATCGCCAAGCTCGAGCAGCTCGGCGTCCGTCTGGACGTCGGCAAGGACCACGTTCGTGTCCGGTCTGGCGGATTAAATAGCGGCGGCCCGCTCAAAGCAGCCGACATCTCAACCGAAGAATATCCAGGCTTTCCCACCGACATGCAGGCTCAGTTCATGGCTCTCGCCACCCAGTGCGAAGGAACCACCACCGTCACCGAAAACATCTTTGAAAACCGCTTCATGCACGTCCAGGAACTCAACCGCATGGGCGCGAACATCACCGTCCAGGGCCGCACCGCCACCGTTCGCGGAGCCACCCCGCTTCAGTCCGCCGCGGTCATGTGCTCAGACCTCCGAGCCTCCGCATCCCTCGTCCTCGCAGCACTCGTCGCAGACGGAGAGTCCATCCTCGACCGCGTTTACCACATGGATCGCGGCTATGAGCGCATCGAAGAAAAGCTGCGCGGCGTAGGCGCCCAGATTCGCCGCATGGGAGACGTCTTCGCCAAAAAATAAACTACCGGCGCATCATCCACATCACGGGAACGGTAATCAACACAAGCACAACAAGAGTAGAACCGACATCGACCAACACGGAGGCTCCTTGGGACGCAGCACCCGCCCCTTATAGACATCCTCCCTCTTTCAAGCAGCAAGCAAAATCCCACCGACGTCGTAACAGACATCCCACTTCGCGCAGAACGCCTGGCACCCAATTACTTCGCCGCACCCTCCAACACCGCCGACGACCGGTTCAAAGCCTCCGCCAGCGCCCCAATCTGCCCCTGCGTCCGCGCCTGGTCCGCCGCGTCGATCCCCTCCGTCACTCCCGGAATCACCACCGCCGCATATCCCGTATACTCCCCCGGCGCATACACCGTGTGCTTGTACCACTCCCGCTTCGGCAGCCCCGCCGGATTCAGCAAAGCCTCCTCCGCCGCACGCAACTCCCCATTGAACGCCTGTACCTCCGCGCCGGGAGCAAGCTGCTTCGTCCGCACAGCCGCTCCCGCCGCCGCAAACCGCGCAGCCGCCGCATCCAACGCCGCAAAGTCCAGCCCCATTCCCTTTGCACTCGCCTCAGCCGCCGTCACATACCCTGCAACATCCTTCCCATACCGCTCATAGTCATACGGCAGCACCTCCGCATCCGCCATATGCAGGATCTCCAACCCAAACACCCGAGCCTGCTGCTGCTCATACACAAACGTCGGATCCGCGTTCTTGATAAACCAGTTGTAGTTATCGAAAACCGAGTGGTACACCCCATAAGGCCCATTCGATCCGATATCCGTCGAAGGCACCCCCTCATGCTGCAAAAACGGGGTGTAGTCCGACCCCGACCCAAGATCCCCCACCCGAATCTCCCCCGAAACCCCACGCCCAGCCGGCCTCGCCCCACGCGTAGACCCGCCTTCATCCTCACCCTCTCCACGCCTTGTCTCCTGCCCCTTCAACCACGCGTCATACACCGACCCACCCCCGGGACTCGGAACCTCCCGCGTCACCTCCCGCACAAACTGCTTCAGCGAAGGCACCGCCGAAGCATTGAAGTTCGGCCCGCTCACCCCAACATCCGTATTGAAATACGCCACCGCATGCTTCAGCTGAGCCTCATGCCCCTCCACCCACTCGGTCGACCCAATCAGCCCTTCCTCCTCCGCATCCCAGCTCCCCATCACGATCGTTCGCTTCGGCTTCCACCCCTGCTTCAGCAGCTCCCCCAGCCCATGCACCGTCTCGAGCATCGCCGCCGTCCCGCTATTCGGATCCACCGCCCCGTACACCCAAGCATCCCGATGATTGCCCGCCACCACCCACTCATCCGCCGCGCTCGTCCCAGCAATCTTGCCAATCACATCCCAGATCACCCGGAGCTGCGTATCCTGCTCCAGGTGCATATGCACCTTCACCGGCCCAGCGCCCACGTGGTACGTAAACGGAAGCGCGCCCTGCCAGGCCCGCGGAGAATCCGGCCCACCCAGCGCCGCCAGAATCGGAGCCGCATCTTTATAAGACAAAGGATTCACCGGAATACTAGGCCAGTTCGCCTGAATCTTGTCCTTCGCAATCCGCTGCGCATCCGGCAGGTCCATCGTCGAGCTCACCCCCGGCGTCGTCGCATCCCCCGGATAGATCGGCAGAAACTGCACCGCCCCGCGCTGCACCGCAGAATCCGGCCGCCAGGCCCCCTTCGGATACTTATCCCCGTTGAAGTACCCATCATCCCGCGGGTCCGAGTAGATAATCACCCCCGCCGCCCCAGCCTGCTGCGCGTCATACGCCTTGATCCCGCGATAGTTCGCCCCATACCGCACCAGCACGATCTTCCCTTTCACCTCGACGCCCAGCTCCGCCAGCCGCTTGAAGTCCGCCGGCGTGCCATAGTTCGCATACACCGCCTCCGCCGTTACATCCCCGCTCGGCGAGCTGCCATTGAACGCAGGCAGCACCCGCTTATCGTCCTGAAAAGGATCACCCCCATCCTCCGGCCCCACATGCTCCGGCGTCGGCCCGCTCATCAGCTTCTTGCCGCTCGCGTCGAACGCTTCAATCAGAATCTTCACCGGCTTGTTCAGCAGCACCTTGTACGGCACAATCTCCGTCTCGAGCCCAGCCTCCTTGAACTTCGCCGCCACATACTTCGCCGTCTCATAGTCCTCCGGCGAGCTCGCCCAATGCGGAGCCTTGGTCAACTCCTTCAAGTGCATCCCTGCCAGCTTCGCATCCGGCACCGCCATAAAAGCTGCATCCCACTTCGCCTGCGCGCTGAAGTCCTCATACCCGAACACCGTCGTGGGAGGAGCCGGAAAGGTCTGCGTAGCACTCTGCGCAAACGAAGCGGACACAAAAACCCCAAGCAAACAAACCACAGCAGCAGCACGAATCAAAGGATCACCTCGTGAATGTTGGAAGACGTTCCCTTAAAGCATAAACGGCTCTTCCCCAAAGAGAAGAGCCGCTCGTATGATCCACCACCTGGGTGCCCCACATCTCGCACCTGGGATGTTGGCTGAAACACGCTCAAACAGGCTGCGTACAGAACTTGCACCGGCTCGCCCCCAGCGGCACATCGCTCAAACACTGCGGGCAAGCCTTCGTCGTTACCGCCGCCGGCCCATTGATCCGCGCCAGCAGCTTCTGCATCGGCAGCACAATCAGGAAATAAATCACCGAGGCCTGAATCACAAAGTTGATCGCTGCATTCAAAAACTTGCCGATCTGAATCTCACCCGGTGGAACATACCCCACGGGCAACGGGTTCGGCACCTTCACCGCATGCAGCACCGGCACATGCACCACCAGGCTGTCAAAGTTCGGAGCCCCAACTAGCGCCGAGATCAGCGGCGTAATCACATTTCCAGTCATCGACGAAGTAATCGCCCCAAACGCAGCTCCGATAATGACCGCCACAGCGAGATCGACGACGTTCCCGCGAAGAATGAAATCCCGAAACCCCTTAAGCATGGTCGACTCCCCGCAATCCCCAAAAAGTTGTAACTTTGACTCGTCGCAGTATAGCCCACCTCTGCAAACGCTAAGAAACAATCACCCACAAAAGCAAACGGCAGGCTCCATAGCCCGCCGTTCCCTGTTCTCACTGCCTCTCACTGCCTCACACTGCACCATACTGCCGTCTACTGCCGTCTACTGCCTCAAAGCCATCTGCTCCGTCATAATCTGCGTCAGATCGGGCTTCTTCAAGCCAAACTCCGACTCATTAAACTTATCCACCTTGCTTGACCAGTTCATCGAGCAGAACTTCGGCCCGCACATGCTGCAGAAAGCCGCTTCCTTGTAGTAGTCATCCGGCAGCGTCTCATCGTGCATGGATCGAGCCGTCTCCGGATCAAGCGACAACGCAAACTGCTTATCCCAATCGAACGTATACCGCGCATGCGAGATCGCATCATCCCTGTCCCGCGCCCCCGGACGGTGCCGCGCCACATCCGCCGCATGCGCCGCAATCTTGTACGCGATGATCCCGTCCTTCACATCCTTCTCGTTCGGCAGTCCAAGATGCTCCTTCGGAGTCACATAGCAGAGCATCGCCGCGCCATGCCACCCGATCATCGCCGCCCCGATCGCACTCGTAATATGGTCATACCCCGGCGCAATATCCGTCACCAGCGGCCCCAGTACATAGAACGGAGCCCCATCGCAAAGCTCCACTTCCTTATCCACCTGCAGCTTGATCTGGTCCATCGGAATATGCCCCGGCCCTTCGATCATCACCTGCACATCGGACTGCCATGCACGGCGAGTCAGTTCGCCGAGAGTCTTGAGTTCCGCAAACTGAGCCTCATCGCTCGCATCCGCCAGACACCCCGGCCGAAGCCCGTCCCCAAGCGAGTAGCTCACGTCATACCTCGCCATCAGCGCCGTAATCCGATCGAAGTTCTCGTAGAGAAAATTCTGCTTATGATGATGCGTCATCCACTGCGCCATGATCGCGCCGCCCCGGCTCACAATGCCGGTAATGCGCTTCGCCACCAGGGGAATGTATTGAACTAACACTCCAGCATGGATCGTGAAGTAGTCCACCCCCTGCTTCGCCTGCTCCTCAATCACCTCGATATACACATCGATATTCAAATCCTCAAGCCGCTTCACCCGGTTCAGCGCCTCATACAGCGGCACCGTCCCAATCGGCACCGGGCTATGCCGCAGAATCGCCTCGCGGATCATCGGAATATCGCCCCCCGTCGAAAGATCCATCACCGTATCGGCACCATAGTGCACCGCCGTATGCAGCTTGCGCAGCTCCTCGTCCACGTTTGAGCTCAGCGCCGAGTTCCCGATATTCGCATTAATCTTGCACAGCGACTCCACCCCGATCGCCATCGGCTCCAGCTCAGGATGGTTGATATTCGCCGGAATAATCATCGTTCCTTTGGCAATCTCGCTCCGCACCAGTTCCGCCGAAATCTTCTCCTTCTGCGCGACATAAGCCATCTCTTCCGTGATCAAACCCTTGCGCGCAAAGTGCATCTGCGACATATTCATATCGCCCGTCCGCGCCGCCTCAGCCTTCCGCTTGACGATCCACTCCTGCCGCCCCACCGGCACCGCATAATCGTTCCCCACACCATTACCCGACCCATTCCCATGTCCATTTAAGCTCAAGCCAACACCTCACACAGCAAACTCAGTGACTGATCTAGAAAACGCCCGTATGCAAGAGTATACCGCCGCAAGCACTCTGCGTCCGCCCGCACTCCACCCGCATCAGACCCCATAGCAGCGTGCAAGCGCCTAAGGAGAATGCCCCTCCTCAACGTACAAATTTCGTGCGACGGCTTCAATGCTCTGAGGCGACCACCCGAGGCGCTCCACATCTCGCCCTTGAGATGTGGGACCGTCAACACGCCCCAGAACCCACCCGCCCCTACTACTCGCCTGTCGCTGACCCCAGACAAGGCAAGCCACACCGCTTTCCCCTCCCGGCCCGATGACAACCGAAAACCTGTCAAGTGTCAAACCAGTAAACAAATCCTCCAACTCACACATTCCACTGGAGATAAAACTCCAAAATAGTTGGCATATTCACCCCCCGCCATTCGGTAGAATGGAAATAGTAGAAGAAGGAGCCGGCAACCTAGGAAAACCCGTAAGTACCCTGTTTTGACGATTTTGCCCGTAACCTCAATCGAATGACGATTTTCCGCCAGCCACAACCCGGAACTTCTTCATTCCAGAAAGTTTAGGTGTCCCCCAAGGGGGGGGTACCCCCGCAACAGGAAGGCAGAGACCGCAGTGGATCAAGCGCAGCATAAGAGCCCGACCAAGATCATCATCGCCTCCGTCATCGTCCTCGCGGTCATCGCCTGGCTCGCCATCTCCGGAGCCAACGCCAACAAGAGCTACTACGTCACCATCTCCGAGCTCCAGAGCATGGGCAACAAGGCCTACACCCGCCATCTCCGCGTCGCCGGCAATGTAAAACCCGGCAGCATCCAGCGCTCCGGCACCAGCGCCCACTTTGCCCTGCTTGAGCAAGGCAAGGTCCTC
The DNA here is from genome assembly GCA_964282815.2 of uncultured Granulicella sp. GTDB lineage: Bacteria > Acidobacteriota > Terriglobia > Terriglobales > Acidobacteriaceae > Edaphobacter. The sequence continues at coordinate 40,845 of CBDIOH010000003.1, read as the reverse complement.
CAGGTCGCCTACCAGGGCTCTGAACCCCCACCCGACACCTTTAAGGACGACGCCCAGGCCCTCGCCATCGGAACCTACGGCCGCGACGGCGTCTTCCACGCAACCGGCCTCCAGGCCAAGTGCGCCTCCAAGTACGCCCCCGCCCCCGGATCCCGCCCACCCTCCACCACCGGAGCCTCCGCCGCCGCCGTCCTTCCCCCCGCACCCACAACCAGCCGCTAAACCCATGCAGACCCAGCAAGCCACCTGCACCCTCCAGCCCGCCATCCCCACCTCCGTTCCCGCCGCCCACCTGAGAGGCGTCTCCAAAGTCTTCGGAAGTTTTCAAGCCGTCCGCAATCTCTCGCTCACCCTCCCGCGCGGCTCCTCTACCGTCATCCTGGGTGAAAACGGTGCCGGCAAATCCACCCTCCTTCGCCTCCTTGCCGGCCTAACCGCTCCCAGCCACGGCGCTCTCAACGTCTTCGGCGCCGCGCCGGACCTCCAGCGCGGCCGCATCGCCTACATGAGCCACGCGCCCATGCTCTACGACGAGCTCTCCGCCATAGAGAACCTCCGCTACTTCGCCAGCCTTCACGCCGCCAACGGCATGTGCGCCTGCTCCGCGGGCTCCCCGGAGATGGCCCTCCGCGCCGTCAACCTCGATCCGAACCTCACCCGCCCGCTCGGCCAATACAGTCAAGGCATGCGCCAGCGCACCTCCCTCGCCCGCGTCATCCAGACCGACCCCGAGCTCCTCCTGCTCGACGAGCCCTTCTCCAACCTGGACGTCGAAAGCGCCCACCAGATGGTCGACCTCCTCGCCGACTTCCTCACCTGGGCTCACGCCTCGGGCCCCCGCGCTATCGTCCTCACCACCCACCAGGCCCACCTCGCCGAACCCCTCGCCCAATTTACCCTCACCATGAAACAAGGCTCCCTCGCCTCGCTCACACAACGCGGAGCCGCTGCGTGAAGCAAGCACCGCCCAGCAAAACCAACGCCGCCCGCCAGCTGGACGCCCTCAACATCTCCTACGAGCTTCGCCCCTACGAAGTCGACCTCGAAGACCTATCTGCACCTAACGTAGCCCGTAAGATCGGCCTCCCCGCCGAACAGGTCTTCAAGACCCTCCTCACAGAATCCAGCGGCGGCGAGGCTGGAAAAGGCGCCGCAGCCGGTAAACCAGACCACCTCTTCGCCGTAATCCCCGGCGACGCCGAGCTCGACCTCAAAAAGCTAGCCCAAGCCTCCAACTCCAAGAAGGTAGATCTAGCTCCTCTCAAACAGATCGAGCCCCTCACCGGCTACCTCCGCGGCGGAGTCACCGTCCTCGCCGCCCGCAGGCCCTTCCCCGCCTTCGGGGACGAGACCATCGAGCTCCACGACATCATCAGCGTCTCCGCTGGCCAGCGCGGCCTCCAGCTCATCCTCGCACCCGCAGACTACCTCCGCGCCACCGCCGCGACCCTCGCAGACCTGACCAAGGCCGCCCCGCCACGAGGGTCTGTTTGAACTACCTTCACTTCGTCCTCATCCACCTAAAAAAAGACCTTCGCCTGGAATGGCGTTCCCGCGACGCACTCACCGGCATGCTCTTCTTCTCGCTACTCGTCACTGTTGTCTTCTCCATGGCCTTTGAGCCCACCGCTCCAGTCGCCCGTCAAATCGCCGGCGGCATCCTCTGGATCGTCATCCTCTTCGCCTCCATCAGTGCCCTCAACCAGTCCTGGACCCGCGAGCTCCGCAACCATGTCCTCGACGCTCACCGCCTCGTCCCCGCGCCGGCCTCCACCCTCTTCCTCGGCAAAGCTCTCGCCAACATGCTCTTCGTCTCCGCCGTCGAGCTCATCCTCGCCCCGCTCTTCACCGTCTTCTACAACCTCCACGCCCTCGGTCAAGGCTGGCTCCTGTTGCTCGTCCTACCTCTCGGAACATGGGCGCTCATCTCAAACGGCACCTTCTTCGCCGCCCTGGGCCTCCGCACCCGCAATCGCGAGCTGATGCTCCCCCTCGTCCTCTTCCCCATCTCCATTCCCGCCCTGCTCGCCATGATCCAGGCCACTACGGCCATCCTCACCGGCGAAACCGATCCTGGCCTCTGGATCAAGCTCCTCCTCGGCTACGACATCATCTTTACCACTGTCTGCCTGCTGCTTTTCAATATCGTCCTCAACGCCGAGTAGCCCCTTCCTATCCGCCCCATCAACTCCACAGCACGAATCGCGAGACAAAATCTCCATTTCAGGCGATAAAATATCCCAATGGCGCAGCGCAACGCATCCGGCAACATGCCGCTTCCAGAGTTCCGCCCTGAAGGCGACCTCCCCTCCGCCTCCGGCGGCCTCAAGACCTCCACCATGCTCGCCATCCTCTGGCTCGGCGCGACCCTCATCGCCCTCGCCTACGGCTTCCGCCAGGCCATCTTCATCGCCCCTACCGAAGCCACCATGGGCAACGTCCAGCGTATCTTCTACTGGCACGTCCCCAACGCCATCATGGGCCTCGTCCTGCCCTACGTGAATCTCGCCGGCTCGGTCGCCTTCCTCTTCCTGCGCCGCCGCAACCCGCTCGCCGCCCTCGCAGCCGACGCTCTCGCCCTCGCCGCCGCTGAAGTCACCCTCGTCTTCGTCTCCGTCGGCCTCCTCACCGGAATGCTTTGGGGACGCCCCGTCTGGGGCATCTGGTGGACCTGGGACGCCCGCCTCACCACCTACCTCCTGCTCTGGCTGCTCTACGTCGCCTACCTCATGGTGCGCCGCCTCTCCGCCTCCGGCCAGACCAGCACCCTTGGCGCCGTCATCTCCATCTTCGCGGCCATCGACGTTCCCATCGTCTACTTCTCCATCCAGTGGTGGCGCACCCAGCATCCATCCCCCGTCCTAACAGGAGATGGCGAGCTCGACCCCGCCATGAAGACCGCCTTCGGCTGGAACTTCCTCGCCTGGCTCCTATGGGCCGTCTTCATCCTCGGCTTCCGCTTCGCACTCGAACGCCGCCGTCAACGCGAAGAGCAGGAGGCAACCCTCCGCTCCCTTGAAGCCACCCTCCACGAAGTAGACTTCAACGGGATCGATCTCGACGGACATACCGGCCCGGAGACCAACAATGCGTTTTGATCACATCATGAGCAGCATGGAAGGCCGCCACCTGGTCTTCGCCTACGCCGCCGTCTTCCTCATCCACGCAGCCTACGCCGCTTCTGTAGCCCGCGCCTGGTTCCGCACCCAACCCTCAATTTAGATGAAAAGAACGAAGCCGGTTGTAGCCCGCCGGCTTCGTTGTCCGAGGAGTTTAGCTGATGAGATGAAACGCATCCTGTAGGACTCGTTTCCATCCACACTTCAATAAACCCTCCTCCCCAGCAGAAGTTTCGCCCTCCAAAAATTTCCCTCCCGCTTGCGACCATGCCTCGCCCTCGCTAGACTCCGAACAGTGCCTCTCCCTCGCCTGAACCTTCCTCGCGCCTCCCTGCTGATCCTCGTTTTGCCTCTCGCCGCCTGCAAGAACAACGGTATGCCCGTCTACCCAGACGGCTATAGCGAGTTTGCCTACGTTGCCAACAGCACGGGCAACTCCGTGACGGTACTCGACCTCGTCTATATGCGCCAGGACCGCACCCTCCCAGTCGGCATCGACCCCACCGCCGTGGCCGCCAACCCCCGCCTGAACGAGGTCTACGTCGTCAACACTCAGCCCGGCGAGCCTTCCGGCTCCGTCTCCGTCATCGACACCACCACTAACACCGTCGCCGCCACCATCTCGGTCCACCGCAGCCCTTTCGCCATCGCCGTCGACGCCCTCGGCCTTCGCGCTTACGTCGCCAACACCGGCTCCAGCACCATCTCCGTCCTCGACCTAAAAGCCCGCCGCGCGTTCGCCGCCATCCCCGTACCCGAGCGCCCCACAGCCCTGAGCCTCGCCCCCGACGGCCGCTCCCTCCTTGTCACAACCCAATCCGGCGGCGCCGTCAGCATCTACACCCCAGGCCTGTCCCTGAACCTCAATAAATCCGGCGTCCCCACCTCCGAGCCAGCCTCTACCGGCAGCCCACTCACTCTACGCGCCACCTTCCCTGGCTGCCCCGGCGCAACCAGCCCCGCCATCCTTCCAAATTCTTCCAAAGCCTTCATCGCCTGCTCCACCGGCCACCAGGTCATGTCCATCGGCCTCTCCGCCGAGCCCGACTCCCGGTCCGCCAAACAGGACTCCGCACTCATGCAGGATCATCTCCTCGCTCTGCTCGACGTCGGCCAGCAACCCACCCACCTCGCCGTCAAGCCGGACAACGGCGAAGTCTTCGCCATGAACCTCGCCTCTGACTCCGTCTCCGAGATCTCCGCCACCACCAACGAAGTCGGTTCCACCTACCCCATCGGCAACCACCCCACCCATGGCCTCGTCAGTCAGGACGGCAGCGCCCTCTGGGTCTCCGCCCCCGGCACAGACTCCATCTCGCTTTACAGCATCGACGACGGCAAGTTCGTCTCCAGCCTCCGCACCGGAAGCGCCCCGGACGCGCTCGCCTTCTCCGCAGATCAGCATCTCTTGTTAGCCGCTGACTCTCGCTCCGGCGACGTAGCCGTCATCCGCACTCAGACAAAATTAGGCCCAGCCCTCCTGACGATCCTCCCAGCCGGAGGAAGCCCCGTGGCCCTGGCGATCAAAGCCATGCAGACAAAGCCCTGATGAAGCTCGTGCAGGGCAACGCTCGGGCCGCGTGAAGCCCAAGACACGTCACGAAGTGACCCCCGCTCGCGTAGGCCGCTCTAGTCGTTCTGAGCCGCCTCACGCGTCGTCTTCAGTGCATACCGCGTCGCAGAAAAGTGCGCCCCCGCCAACAGCAGTAGCCCGGAGATAAAAGCCCACATCATTAAACCGACTGAAACCTGAAACGGCCCATACACGCTCTCAAAATCCAGCCGCGGCAGCACAAGCACATAAATATACTTCCCCACCTCCCACAACAGCCCAACCACCACCGCCGTAGGAAGCACCGCCATCGCCGGAATCTTGCGATGCGGCAGAATCCAATAGATCAAAAAGAAAAGCAGAACACTCATTACCATTGCGCAGCTCTTCAGCACCGTTCCCGCCAGAAAGTTGAAGACTATGTTGTCCGTATGGTGGAAGAAGATCCATTCCGTCACATGCTGCTGGCCCGTCGCCAGTGCCACAGATCCCATTGCAAGCGCCCCCACCGTCGCCGCTAAACCCAGTGAGACGATCTGGTTCTCGAGATAGTTCCGGTTCTCCGTCACCCCCCAGACCTTATTGAGTGCCACCTCCAACGGTAAAAACACGCCGGTTGACGTAATCAGAAGCATCACCACGGAGAAGATCTTGGTCGCGCTGTGCGGCCGTACCAGCGCCGTCATATGCGTCACAATGAACTTTTGGTTATTCGGCAGAATTGTCTGTAGCAGATCCCCAACAGTAGCCACCATCGCCGGCGAGTGAAACACCTTCTGCGCAATCGTGATCAGCAGCACGATAAAGGGAAAAAGCGAAAAGATCACATTCGCCGCAACAGAAAACGCATACGTATGCACCTCCGTCGAGGCCATATACTTCGCCAGCTCCCGCAGCTGTGGCCAAAGCCCATCCTCCTGGACCACCGGCCTGACCGTCTCAATCGGCTTCGCATCCGGCTCAGTTGGCAGCGCCCGAGCGGCCGCATCCAAACCCGCCTCTCCAGGCCTTCCCGTCTCGCTTCGCTTCTCCGAATCGCTAAAAAGAAAACCCATCGCCCGCCTTGATCGCAGCCTCATCTTCAGCCGGACCGTCTGTCCCGATGCTAGCAGCAGCCCTCCCACGAAGCCGTCCCAGCGCCCACTCCGCATGTTCGGCGAGCACAGCATCCTCTCCCCGCGTCCATCCCTCCAGCCGCGCCACAAACTCCTGCTCCCCACTATTGCCCATCGCCACCGCCACATTCCTCAGCAGCCGCCCGCGCTTCGTACGCTCCAGCGGAGACCCCTTGAACCACCGCCGAAACTCCTCCTGATCCATCCCAGCCAGCACCTCCAGCGCCGGATTTACCAGCTCCCGCCGCGCCGCAAACTCCACCTTCGTCGCCACCGGTGCCCGCCGGTTCCACGGACAAACATCCTGGCAGATATCGCAACCAAAAACCTGCCGCCCCATCGCCTCCCGCAGCTCCACCGGAATCGTCCCTTTCTTCTCGATCGTTAGGTACGCGATACACAAAGAAGCATCCATCTCCCGAGCCCCCACCAGCGCTCCCGTAGGACAAGCCTCGATACACCGCGTACAGCTCCCACACCGGTCCGGCGCAATCACCGCCTCAGCCTCCACCAACACCGGAAGCGAGCACACAATCACTCCCAACAGCAGCCAGGACCCAAGCTCCTGATTGATCACACACGTATTCTTCCCCACCCACCCCACCCCTGCCCGAGCCGCAAAGTCCCGCTCCAAAACCGGCCCCGTATCCACATACGCCTTCGTCTCACACCCCGTCCGCTCCCGCAACCCGGCCTCAACCACCCGCAGCCGCCCGATCATATCCTCGTGATAATCCACCGGCCTGCCCTCTGCAGTTCCACTCCACGCGTAACGCGCAATCCATCCGCTTCCCGCATCCGCCGCATCGATCGATCGCGGCGCCTCCGCGTTATAGTTCATCGCACACACCACCACAGACCGAGCCCACGGCAAAGCCAACCGCGCCGACCGCCGCAGCAGTTCTCCCGCCGCGTCCCGCCGCTTCAAATACTCCATCTCCCCCGCACGTCCATCCTCCACCCAGGCCGAGAACCGCTCTGCCGTCTCCGCGCCGCCCGCCTCGTCAGCCGCGTGAGCCGCCACCACCCCCGCCCGCTCAAACCCCACCCCCGCCGCGCGCTCCCTCACCCAGCCAACCAGCTCCGCGTTCCAAGCCGTCCCCATCACCCTAGCCTACTGCCCCACACTGCCTTTCACTGCCCCATACTGCCTCACACTGCTCTAAGGCACCAACTCCGTAGCCGCAGAGGAGCTAAGCTGCTCAATGGCTAGCCACGTCTGCAAATAAGCGCCCAGCGCATTCGCCGTACTGGACCGCGCATCCCGCAGAGCATCCAGGTAATCGATCAGCGCAAGCCCCCCATGCTCAAACGCATACTGCGCAATATCGAGCACATCCCGGCTCTCATCCAGATAGTGCTCGCTGAACCGGTCCGCCAACCGCTTGGCCTGCGTATACCCCACCCAGGCCTGCGTCACGTCCGAAATCACCTGGTTGCGCGCGGCCGTCTCCGTGAAGTGCGTGGCATCCGCCTGAAAACGCGCAGTCGCCTTATTCCCCTGGTTCCTGTCGAAGATCCGAATCGGAATATTGATGTACGCGCCCACCGAGTTCTCCGTCCCGTTCCGGTCGTACTCGACCTCGAGCGTCGGATCCGCCGTCCCATTCGCAATCGCCAGCCGGGCATTCGCCTCAGCCGCCAGCACCGCCGCCCGCGCCGCCGCATAGTCCGGCCGGCTCAGCAGCGCAGCCCGAACTAATCCCTCCTGCGTCTGCTGAATCGCCGGCGGAACGATCGCATTGGTAATATCGAACTCTGGCTTCGGCGTATCGACCCCCATCAAGTTCTGTAGCTGCGCGCTCGCCTGTTGCAGCGTGACAAGATCGTTCGATTCGTCGCTCTCGAAGTTCCCCAGCTGCAAATCCAGCCGCTCATAATCGAGCTTGCCCAAATCCCCCGCCTTATAGCGGTCATTCGAGATCTCCACCTCATGCCGAAAGTCCTTCAGCGTAGCCGAAGCAAGCTCCAGAGACTGCTTCGCAATCAGCATCGTGAAAAAAGCCTGCTTGACCTGAAACAGAATCGTCCGCGTCTGGTCCTGAAGCTGAGCCCGCGCCTGGCTGGTCGTCGCGGTCGCCGTCTCGATGCGCCAATGCCGCTTGTTGCCACGCTCGAACAACCGCGAAAACTGCGCGACGTAACTATCCGGTGTGCCCGCATTCTGCGGCTCCGTAACGTTCGCCGTATTCAGGTTGAAGTAAGGGTTGGTCCGCACCGCAGCCTGCAGCTCCTGCGCACGCACCCCGTCCAGGTTCCGCCGAGCCGCCAGCAGCGTAGGATTTCGCGCCTCCGCAAGATCCAGCACTTGCTTCAAGGTCAACGCACCAGGCTTTGCTGGAGCGGGCTTGCGCGGATCGATCGTAAGCGTAGCTCCCGCCGCATAAGCCTGTGCAGGACTCTGCTGCTGCGCCTGACCGGCCGCCTGACTCGTCGCCTGACCCGGAGCGCCGTGACCCGCGGCCGCCGCACCCGATCCGCCCGCCCCGGCTCCCGTCCCGGCACCCGTACCTCCACCCGCGCTCCCCTGCGCAAACCCCGGCACAACTCCCGCAACAAGCACGCACGCCAACAGAAGGCTCCTCAATTCGTAGCCTCCGCAAACTCCACGTTCGGCGGCGGAAGCACATCGGAAGGCCTCGCAATCCACACATAAAGCGTCGGCAGCAGGAACACGCTCATCACCAGCGCGCCCACCAGCCCGCCCACAATCACAATTGCAAAGGGCCGTTGCGAGTCCGACCCAATCTCATGCGACAACGCCGCCGGAAGCAGCCCCAGCGTCGCCACCAGCATCGTCATCAGTATCGGCCGCAGCCTTAACACCGCACCAGCCACTGCAGCCGCGCGCACAGCATATCCATTCGACCGCATCTGGTTGATGTACTCCAGCATGATGATGCCCGTCTGCACCGACACCCCAAACAGCGCCAGGAATCCCACACCTGAGCTCACACTGAAATGCGTCCCGGTCAGCAGCAGCGCCAGCAGCCCGCCCACCGGAGCCATCGCCACATTGCCCAGAATCAGCGTAGCCCACTTGAACGATCCAAACATTCCGTAAAGAATGATGAAGATCAGCATGATCGTCAGCGGCAGCACAATCATCAGCCGCCTTGAGCTCCGCTTCTGGCTCTCATACTCACCCGCCCAGTCCAGCTTGTACCCCGGCGGCAGCTTGACCTCCTTATTCACCTTCGCAATCGCCTCTTCGACCGTGCTTCCCAGGTCGCGGTCGCGCACGCTGTACTTGATCGCCACATACCGCTGCCCGCCCTCGCGGTTGATCGCCTCCGCCCCATCCAGGATCTTCTCCTGCGTCACCTGCGCCAGGCTCACCCGCTCACCCGAAGGAGCCAGCAACCGTATATTGCTGATCGCCTCCGGTGTCGCCCGGTACATCGGGCTATAACGCGCCATCACGTCATACCGCGCTTCGCCATCGAGCACCTGCGTCACCGGCGCACCCGCAACGGTCCCGCCCACGGCGCCTTCGATCGCAGCCTGAATATCCGCCACGTTAGTCCCATACCGGGCCGCCGCTTCCCGATCCACCACGTAGTCCAGGTTCGGCTGCCCAATCACCCGGAACAAACCCAGGTCCGCCACCCCCTCGACCTTGCTCATGACGCTCACAATCTGGTCACCCTTGGCCTCCAGCGTCTTCAAATCAGTCCCATACAGCTTCACCGCCAGCTCGCCCTTCACGCCGCTCACGGCTTCTTCCACATTGTCGGAGATCGGCTGTGAAAAGTTCCAAACCACCCCCGGCTGTTTCTCGAGCTCACGATCCATCGCCGCAATCAGCTCTTCCTTGCTCTCCTTGAAAACCTTGCGCCATTCCCGCTTCGGCTTCAAATCGACAAAGTATTCCGTATTGAAGAACCCCGTCGTATCCGTCCCATCGTCCGGCCGCCCAATCTGGCTCACCACCTGCGTCACCTCAGGAAACGAGCTCAGCACCACCCGTGTCCTGTCCGCGATCGCCCGGCTCTCCGTGGGCCCGGTGCTCGGCGCCAAGGACCCACGTACCCAGATCGCCCCCTCATCCAGATGTGGCAGAAACTCACTCCCAACCACTCCGCTGAACGCCAGGAACATACTCAATCCCAGCAACCCAGCAGCCACGCCCAGCGGCACCACCTTGTGGTCGATCCCCCAACCCACAGCCCCGCGATATCGCTCCGTCAGCCAGTGCATCAGCGGATTCTCCCACTCGCTCGCTCCCTTCGGAAACAGGAAGCTCGCCAGCACCGGAGCCAGAATCATGCTGAACACCAGCGCTCCCAGCAGCGCAAACGCCACCGTCCAAGCCATCGGTTTGAACAGCCTTCCCTCAACCGATTGCAGCGTGAAAATCGGCAGGTACGTCGTGATAATGATCGCGATCGCATAAAACACCGGCCGCTGCACCTCATGCGCCGCCTCGCGAATCTGCTCCATCACCGTCATGTCGTTTCGCTTGCCATGGCTCAGGTGCCGGACGATGTTCTCCACCATCACCACCGCGCCATCCACCACCATGCCAAAGTCCAGCGCGCCCAAACTCAGCAGGTTCGCCGGAATATGCCGCAGATCCAAACAGATCGAAGCAAACAGCAGCGCAAACGGAATCGTGATCGCCACAATCAGCGCCCCGCGCAGATTGCCCAGGAAGATGAACAGAATGATCGCGACCAGCAAAATACCCTTGGTCAGATTCTCGAGCACCGTAGAGGTCGTCAGCTTCAGCAGCGTGCTCCGATCAAGAAACGGAACGATCTTCACACCCTTCGGCAGCACCCGATCGTTCAGCTCCTGCACCTTCGCATGAATCCCCTCAAGCGTCTGATCGCTGTTCTCCCCTTTCTGCAACAGGAGCACCCCCTCAACGACGTCCCCATCATCGATCAGCTTCCCATCCTTCGCCCGGTACGTCTTGCCAATCTGTCCCAGCCGAATCTTCTGTCCCTGCTGCACCGTCCCGATATCACTGACGCGCAGTGCCGTACCGTTTGCCGCCTTCAGAACAGTCTGTTCAATATCGTGAACATTCGTGAACAGCCCCACCTCACGGACATTAATCTGCTGCTGCCCCTGCTCGATAAAGCTGCCGCCCGCATTCACGTTGTTCGCCGCCAGCTGCTGCTGCACATTCTGCAGCGTCAGCCCAAACGCAATCAGCTTCTCGGGGTCGATAACAATCTGGTATTCCCGCGTCACCCCGCCAAAGCTCGACACATCCACCACACCCGGCACGCTGCGGAACTGCTTCTCGAGCGTCCAGTCCTCCAGGCTCTTCAAAGCCATGTTGTCGTACTCAGGGTTCGTGCTCGTCAGCGTGTACCAGAAGATCTGCCCCACCGGGCTCCAGTCCGTCCCAATCTGCGGCTGCAGCCCCGTCGGCAGCGTCACCTGCGAAAGCCGCTCCAGCACCTTCTCGCGGTTCCAATCGTTTTCGCTTTCGTCGTCAAACACCATCGTCACGCTCGACAGCCCCGCCAGCGAGGTCGACCGCAGATGCTGCATATGCGGGATACCCGCCATGGCAATCTCCAGCGGCACCGTCACCTGCTGCTCCACCTCCTCCGCCGCTCGCCCCGGCCACTGCGTAATCACGGTCACATAGTTGTTCGCGACGTCCGGATATGCTTCCACCGGCAGGTTGTGGAACGAGATTCCGCCCCACGCAAACAGCAACACCGCAACCACCAGCACGATGAATCGGTTATTCAGTGCAAAATCAACGAGCTTCGCAATCATTGCTGGTCTGCCGTGTTCTGCAGGTCGAGCGCGTTCGCCACCACCTGCTGTCCTGCACCAACCCCCGTCACCACCTCAACCATGTTCCCGTCCAGCGTCTTGCCCGTCTTCACCTCCACGCGCTTAAATCCGCCTTTGTTCACCGTCGGCTCAAACACGTAAGCCTTATCGTGCAGCCTCAGCAACGCATCCGCCGGAACCGCCACCGCGGGCGTTGCCCTTGAGCCCAGCAACGTAGCCGTCGCAAACATCCCAATCCGCAGCATTCCACCCGGATTCTCCACCTGGAACCGCACCTTCGCCGTTCGCAGGCTCGGATCGAGCGTCGCCCCAATATCGCTCACCGTCCCAGAGAAAACCTTCCCCGGAAACGCGTTGATCCGAATCTCCCCATGCTGCCCCATGTGCACGGTCGAAAGATCGTTCTCATAGACGTCGCAGATCACCCAGATATGCGATAGATCCGCAATCGTTAAAGACCCCTGAGCCCCCGCATACGTAATCCCCGCCGCTCCCGCCGCCGCAACATTCTGGCTGATTACAACTCCGGTAGCCGGCGCATACACCTTCACGCTGTCGCCCGGATGATTCTTATCCACCCCAAGAATCTTCAGCTGCTGCTCCGCCGCCAGCAGGTCCGCCTTCGCGTCCTGCTCGCCATTCTCCGCAATCTCCAGCTGACTCTTCGCGATCGCGCCCTTGTCATACAGCAGCTTGTCCCGCTCCAACACCACCTGGGTCAGATGCTCATCATTCACCTGCTTCAGGTAGCTGTCGAAAGCCCCCGTCACGTCTGGGCTCTGTACCTCCATTACCAGCTGCCCCTTGTGGACCATATCCCCAAGCCCCACATGCAGCGCTGTAACCCGTCCGTTCGCCAGACTCAGCACAGGAATCTCGCGGCTCACATCCGGACTCACCGACCCCGTCACATTCAGCTGGCTCACAACCTGCCGCATCGACGCCGCCACCAGCGGAAACCGCTCCGCCCGGTCCACCCGCACCGAGTCACTCCCGCCCGTCTCCACCACCTGCGGCGCGCTCGGCGGAGCCTCTGCCGCCACATCCGTCTTCTCTTTCCCCTTGCACCCGCCCAGTGCAACGACCGTCAACACCGCGCCGTACGCCACCACGGAGCGCTCCCAACGCCATCTTCTCCCCATCGTTCCGCTCAACCGACCATCCCTTCCAAGGTCCATCCCTCTACCAGCCCGCCGATACACCTAAGGTTAGCCCGAACCATCATTAAAAGTGCACAAGCATTCCATCAATCCGCCGCCTGATACCTGCAAAGACTCCCCGCACCCCGAAATAGTCGCACGCAACCGCTCTCCCAACCTTTTTGACCCCACCCACACCCCTCCCGTCCGCAACTAATTCCCCAGCCAAACATCTATACTCCACACATGGCGAACTCAGCACTACCCACCACCCTCGGCCAGCTCCGCAAATCCGAATACACCCCAGAGCGTGTCTCCCGCTCCGTTAAAGACGAGCTTCGCGACAATCTCATCGCCCGCCTGCGCTCCTCTGCGACCTCCAAAGAACCCCTCTTCCCCGGCATCGTCGGCTATGACGATACCGTGATCCCCCAGATTGTCAACGCCGTCCTCTCCCGCCACAACTTCATCCTTCTCGGCCTCCGCGGCCAGGCCAAGTCCCGCATCCTCCGTGCCCTGACCACCCTCCTCGACCCACAGGTCCCCTACGTAGCCGGCTCCGAGCTTCGCGACAATCCCTACGCCCCACTCTCCCGCTTCAGCAAGAACCTCATCGCCGAGCAAGGCGAAGACACCCCCGTCGCCTGGATGACCCCGCGCGAGCGTTACGTAGAAAAACTGGCCACCCCAGACGTAACGGTCGCCGACCTCATCGGCGACGTCGACCCCATCAAAGCCGCCCGCTCCGGCCAGGAGCTCGGCTCCGAGCTCACCATGCACTACGGCCTCCTGCCCCGCGCCAACCGAGGCATCTTCGCCATCAACGAGGTCCCTGACCTCGCCGGCAAGATCCAGGTCGCCCTCTTCAACATCATGCAGGAGGGCGACGTCCAGATCAAAGGCTACCCCGTCCGCCTCGAGCTCGACGTAGCCATCGTCTTCTCCGCCAACCCCGAGGACTACACCGCGCGCGGCAAGATCGTTACCCCTCTCAAAGACCGCATCGGCTCCGAGATCCGCACCCACTACCCCGAATCCATCGACGAAGCCATCTCCATCACCGAGCAGGAAGCCTGGACCGCCCGCTCGTACGCGCCCGGCAACCAGGCCATCCAGACCATCGAAATCCCCCACTACATCCGCCAGATCGTCGAGCAGATCGCCTTTTCCGCCCGCGACGACAAAAAAGTCGACAAGCGCTCCGGTGTCTCCCAGCGCCTCCCCATCTCGACCATGGAGCTCGTCGTCTCGAACGCCGAACGCCGCGCGCTCCTGCACGGAGAGTCCGTCGTCGTCCCCCGCGTCGGCGATATCCTGGCCGCCCTCCCCGGCATCACCGGCAAGATTGAGCTCGAATACGAGGGCGAAATGCGCGGTGCCGATACCGTCGTCCGCGAGATCATCCGCGGCTCCGTAGCCTCTGTCTTCGACCAGTACTTCGCCGGCCAGAACACCCAGCAGATCGAGCAGTGGTTCAACCTCGGCGGCGCCGTCCAGTTCGACGACACCCAGTCCTCAGCCTCCGTCCTGGCCGCCCTGCGCGGCATCCAGGGCCTCTTTGAAAAACTCTCTCCCTTCCACATCACAGCCAAATCCCAACCCGAAACCGCCGTCTCCGCCGCCGAGTTCCTCCTCGAAGGCATGACCGCCCACAAACGCATCAGCCGCTCCGAAGAGCGCGCCTTCACCGCCGCAGAAAAGAAGCAGCGCAACCAGGAAGCCGCAGACTTCGCCGGCAAAATCCGCGAACGCGAGTTCGAAGACACTCCCAGAAACCGCAGCCGCCGAGGCTTCAACTAACCCGCTCTCCACTTACCCAGATTTACGTCATCCTGAGCGGAGCGAAGGACCCCTGTATTGGCATTTGCAGTTGCTTGTTTTAGCTGGAGTTGTCCTTGCCGTTGTCTGTTCCAACTGGAGACACCCGATGAAGCTAAGCCTCCTAATCCCCTTCGCCGCCATCCTCACCGTCTCGCCCGCGCACGCCCAGATCTTCGCCTACCTCACCTTCTCCCCCGCCCATCTCTCCAACGTAGCCACCGGCGCCGTCTACTCCGCCACCGGCTACAACGAGCAGACCGCCTCCTACTGGTCCTCCGGCATCGGCGGAGGCGTCACCCTCCCCATCCTCCATCTGCCTCTCGTCGCCCTGAACGTCGACCTCCGTGGCTCGACCCGGCCCGGCACCGCCGGAGCAGACTCCGCCTTATTCGGCGTCCAGCTCGCCGTCCACCCCCATATCATCCCCTTCAAGCCGTACATCGAGATCGCCGGCGGCTACCTCGACACCCGCACCACTAACATCTCCACCGTATCCGGCAGCTCCGGAACGATCGGCGGCACCTTCACCAACAAATACGCCGCATACGAGATCCTCGGCGGAGTCGACTACCCCCTCATCCACTTCCTCGACTACCGCATCGTCGAAATCGGAGCCGGCCAGGGCACCGCCTTCAGCTCCACCCACGCCACCTTTGTAACCGTCAACACAGGCATCGTAGCCCACTTCTAGCTCCGCCGCAGCCCCACCCGAGGCACCCTCATGAAACGCACCAAATACACAAAATTTACCGGCGATCTCTCCTCCGCCTTCGGCCTCGAAGACCTCATGCAGGCCCTCTCCGACTTCCTCCTCGACTCCGGCTTCAACGACCCCATGTCTCGCTTCCAGTCCCTCGACGGCGAACAGACCATGGAAAATTTACGCGAAGCCATCCGCCAGGCCCTCGACTCCGGCGAGCTCTTCGACGAAGAAACTCAGGAAAAATACGAAGCCCTCGACGAAAATCAGGTCGAAGAGCTCATCGACAACATCATCCAGAAGATGCAGGAGCAGAACTTCATCAACGCTGAGCAGCCCCAGCAAGGACAGGGCGGAGACGGCGACGGAGAATCCGCCCGCTTCGAAGTGACCGATAAAGCCATGGACTTCCTCGGCTACAAAGCCCTCCGTGAGCTCTTAGGCCCACTAGGCAAAGCCAGCATCGGCCGCCACGACACTCGCTACGAAGCCGCCGGGGTAGAAACCAACGGCAGCTCCAAACAGTATGAGTTCGGCGACTCCCTCAACCTGGACATCACCGCCACCCTCTCAAACGTCTTCGCCCGCGAAGGCACCGACTTCAACCAGCACAACGGCAAACTCAACCTGGAGTATTCCGACCTCCAGGTCCAACAAGCTGACTTCCAGTCCTCCTGCGCCACCGTCGTCCTGCTCGACTGTAGCCACTCGATGATCCTCTACGGCGAAGACCGCTTCACTCCCGCCAAGCGCGTCGCCATGGCCCTGAGCCACCTCATCCGCACCCAGTATCCCGGCGACTCCATCGACCTCGTCCTCTTCCACGACTCCGCCGAGCACATTCCCGTCGGCCAGCTTCCCCGCGTCAAGGTTGGCCCCCACTACACCAACACCCGCGAAGGCCTCCGCGTCGCCCAGCGCATCCTCCAGCGCAGCAACAAAAACATGAAGCAGATCGTGATGATCACCGACGGCAAACCCTCCGCCCTCACCCTTCCGGACGGCCGCATCTACAAAAACGCCTTCGGCCTGGATCCCCTCGTTATCGAAGAAACCCTCAAAGAGGTCAGCCGCTGCAAGCGCTCCAACATCATGATCAACACCTTCATGCTCGCGTCCGACTTCCAGCTCGTCCAATTCGTCCAGCAGGTCTCCGCCATGTGCCGCGGCAAAGCCTACTTCACCACGCCAGAAACCCTGGGAAATTACCTCCTCATGGACTTCATGAGCCGAAGAATGAAAACTATCAACTAACAAGACTTGTGCGATAATCGGCATCGGAGGATGCAATGTCACCGACTGATGCCTACCTCGATGAGTTTGCGGGCGAATATTGCAATGACAAGTCTATTCATTTCGTCGCATTTCAAGCTGCTTTGGAGAATAGACGATCCGAAATTGATCTGTACTGGAAACGCGCTACGTACTTTTGGGCTTTTATTGCTGCATCGTTTATCGCTCATTTCGCTGCATATAATGCGTTTAAAGATGGTAAGACGATTTTCCCATTCGCAATCGCATGCTTGGGAGGATTCTTTACCTTTGCTTTTTTCTGTGTGAACAAAGGAAGTAAATTCTGGCAAGAGAACTGGGAGAATCAAGTCGCAATACTAGGCAGGGCGATTGTGGGACCAGCTTTTTCCATCGTTCTTGTGAGGCCAAAAACCGACTTCAAGAGCAACTCCCCCCTACCGATAACAGATCCCGCTCCGATTTCGGTCACTAAAGTAAATCAATGGGTGAGTTCGTATCTGCTACTGATATGGGGGTTCTTGATCTACTTCTCATCACCAGTGCATTCCGCTCAATGCCTTAACCCCCTAAACAACCATCCTTTCATTGCTATCTTCTGTCTGACCCTACTGATGGGAACGCTAATGCGCCGTCGCTCAAAAACCGACTTGGGTACGCATACCCCGAAGATTGTGCGAATCTCTACTGAGATATATCAGTAGGCAGCTCGCTTTTCGGGGAGTATCAGAGTGAGGCCTGATTTCTACCCCAGCCCCAGCAACCCCGCCTTATACGTCGTCAGATGGTGCGCATACACCGGGTCCAGCGGCTTAAAACCACCATGCACCAGGATCTTCGTCCCCACATGCTCGAACGTCGGCGGCAGGGGAACCTGCGGCACCACATCCATGAAATTCACCACGCGGAAGCAAACCGGTATCTTCCCCGCAAAACTCCCCGCGAACTTTGGATCGCCAACCCGCGGCCCCGCAAACGTATGCAGCTCCGGCACCACCTTCACCGGCGAGTTGCTCACCAGGTCCATCCCGCAAAGCACCGCCAATGCCCCGCCCAGGCTATGCCCCGTGACATAGATCTTCGTCGCGCCCATATATCCCTGCCCCAGCAGCGCCAGGATGCTGTCCCGGATATGCTCATACACCAGCTGGAAACCCATATGCACCATCCCCGCGCTCGGAACGGACCGGTCCGGCACCAGCGGAATATCCAGATCCGACACCCAATCCGGCCAGTACTCCGTCCCGCGCAGCGCCACAATTACCGTAGAATCCGCCGCATTCCACCCTACCAGCCCAAATACATTGCTCTCCCGCACCACCTTCAACGCGATCATCTCCGCATCGGGCGTCGCCTGCGCCATCGCCGGCGCGGCCTTCTGCGCGTTCGCCTGGATCAGCCCCACTGTCGTATATCCCAGAGCCGCCACCGGCATCGGATCCGGCGTCGGAATCCCGGCCACGGTGTACGCCGCCTGCGCCGCCGGATACATCACGTTCAACAGAAAACTCGTCTCTGCCGTCATCACGGTTACTCCTGGAATCAGCGCACTGCCGCCGGAACCTTCTGGCTGCATCCTGCGTAAAGTTGTCGAAGGGGCCCGGAGCGAAAGAATACCATCGTTCCGGCAGACGTCAAGCATTTCTCGCCGGCATCACTTCAACCCGTCGCCCGCGTCTTACCCAGCAGCACAAACGAGGACCCTACCATGACACCGCAGGAAAAAGAGATGCTGCAAGGTCTCACCGACCGCGTCAACCAGACCCAGCTCACAGAAAAAGATCCCGAAGCCGAGCAGTTCCTCTTTCAGTCCCTCGGCCGCAACTCAGACTCCCTCTACATCCTCGCCCAGACCGTCCTCGTCCAGAAGTACGCGCTCGATCAGGCCACCCAGCAGCTCAACCAGGCCAAACAGGATCTCGAAACCCTCCGCCAGCAATCCCAGCAGCAAGCCGCCCAGCCCAAGCACAGCGGCAGCTTTCTCGGGAACCTCCTCGGCATGAACGACTCTCCCGCTCCACCGCCCCCGCCTCCGCCTCCGCCTCCGAACCAGCAATACAACAGCCAGCCCCAGTACGCCCCCGTCCCTAACTACCCGCCACAACAACCCCAATACGGCCAGCCGCAGTACAGCCAGCCGCAGTACAGCCAACCTCAATACGGACAGCCCGGCTACGGTGCACCGCAATCCGGCGGATTTCTCCGCTCCGCGATGACCACCGCAACCGGAGTAGCGGCCGGAGCCCTCGCCTTTGAGGGAATCGAAAGCCTCATGCATGGCTTCGGACACTCCGGCGGCGAGTCCTTCGGCGGCGGCTACGGCAATCAAGGCCGCCCAGAGGAGATCATCAACAACAACTATTACGGCGATTCCGGAGACACCCTCGGCTCCCGCGCCGACAAAGCCGGGCTCTCCTCCGATCTCGAAGACCGCCGCGACTTCGCCGGCTCCGGCGACAACCCCGCCCCGGACGACGTCACCGACCAGGACACCGCCAACTTCGACGACAGTTCCGACGACTCGTCCGACTTCAGCTCAGACGACAACTCCGACTTTTCGGGCGGCGACAACTCTTAACCCTTTGTTTGTCATTCTGAGCGCAGCGAAGAACCTGCTTCTAAGAGGCACCCTTCCCGTAAAATCAGCGGGCAGGGTGCTGATTCACCCCTGAGGCAAGCACAGGCATCAGAAAGCAGTATGAGAACCATCACCCTGGAAGAGCACTTCGTCACCCAATCCTTCCTCAAAGCCACGGGCTCTGACGGTCCAAACACCCCACCTTGGCTCGTCCAACTCCAGCCAAAGCTCCTCGACCTGGGCGCCAACCGCGTCGCCGCCATGGATGAAGCCGGAATCGACCTCCAGGTCATCTCCCTCGCTGCCATGGGCATGGACTCCCTCGACGCCCAGACCGCCACCTCCCTCGCCCGCGACATCAACGACGAAACGGCTGCAGCCGTCCAGGCCAATCCAACCCGCCTCGCCGCCTTCGCCACCCTCGCCCTCAAAGATCCAGCCGCCGCCGCCAAGGAACTGGACCGCTGCATCAACCAACTTCACTTCCCCGGAGTCCTGCTCGACGGCACAACCTCCATCGGCGACAAACACGGCCTCTTCCTGGACGACCCCATGTTTCTCCCCGTCCTCGAAGCCGCTGCCTCCCTCAATATTCCCATCTACCTCCACCCCGCCCCGCCACCCGAATCCGTCTTCGAAACCTACTTTACCGGCCTCCCCGAAGGCATCGGCCAGATGCTCTCCATCGCCGGCTGGGGCTGGCACGCGGAAACCGCTCTCCACACTCTCCGCCTCATCACCTCAGGCGTCTTCGAGCGTTTCCCCACCCTCCAGCTCATCATCGGCCACATGGGCGAGATGCTCCCCATGGCCCTCGCCCGCACCAGCCTCTCCCTCTCGCGCTTCGCCAAGCTCCGCCAGCCCGTGGCCGACTACTTCAAAACCAACATCCATCTCACCACCAGCGGCTACTTCACTCTGCCCCCGTTCAAACTCGCCCAGGAGGTCATCGGCCTCGACCGCATGATGTACTCGGTCGACTACCCCTTCAGTCCCAACACCAAAGGTGCCGACTATCTCAAGGAACTAGCCGGGATCCTCACTCCAGAGGAGCTTGAAGCCCTCACCCACGGCAACGCAGAAAAGCTCCTGAGGCTCTGACCAGCGGGTAACATTCTGTCGCGCAAAGGTCCAGGGTCCGAACTCGAAGTCCGGACCTAACGCTTCTGCATTGAATACTTTGCGTACTTAGGTACGGGGGGAGGGGTAATCCTCTCGCTCCCGCCAAACCCGGTACACCCCCCACGCCGCAGCCGTGCAGTTATCCACCACACGCCCATCCAGCAGCATCCCCTCGAACTCCTTCACCCGCACCCGGTGAATCACGAGATCGTGCTCCTCCGGATCGGGATCCTTCGCCCCTTGGATCAATCCTTCCGCGAGAAACACATGGTGTTTCTGGTTCAAAACACCATAAGCAATCTGCAGCATCGTCAGGTGCGTCATCGTCTCGGCCAGGAGGCCTGTCTCCTCCCGCAACTCCCCCCGAGCCATCTCCTCGACATTCACCTCCGCCATCTCCCACCCACCCTGCGGAAACTCCAGCGCCCGCCGCTGCACCGTATACCGGAACTGCTCCACCAGCCAGACAAACTCACCCTCCCCACTCCGCTCCAGCGGAATAACGATGGTCGCCGGATCCTTGTCCACCACCCCGTAGATCCCCCGCACCCCATTGCTGCGCTCGATCACATCCTCCCGCATCGAGGTCCACTGGTTGCGATAAACCTCCCGCGAGCTAATCGTCCTGATCGACACCTGGTCTCCTGACAAACACGCGGAGCGTCCAAAACCCCGTGAAGCGGTCGCCGCCCGCGATGACGACGCATTTGCCGTTTCTCTTACTCCACTGGCGTCTCGAACTCCAGCCGGCTGCCACCGTAAATCTTCACCGTAGCCGCCTTGTAAGCCTCCGCCGGAGCCGTCATGATATTCGGCACAAACGTCTGCGGATTCCGGTCATACAACGGGAACCAGCTCGACTGCACCTCCACCATCATCCGGTGACCCTTCACGAAGGTATGGTCCGCCCCGTGCAAAGACCACTTGTACTCCTCCACCTTCCCCGGTGTAATCGCATGCGCCGTCTCAAAGCTCTCCCGGTACCGCCCCCGAAAGATCTCATCCACAATCATCGTCTGCTGCCCATCCGGAGCCACATCGATCAGCTTCACCACCCAGTCCGCATCGCTCCCGGTCGTCGACGCAAACAGATCCGCCTTCACATCCCCGGTCACCGTTACGTCTTTATCCAGCACCGGCCCCCTGAACTCCGCCAGATCCTTCCGTCCTTCCAGAAACTTCTGATCCTCCACCAGCCACGTCCGCCACTTCGACCCATCCCCATAAGTAGCCTGAATCGGCCGATTCCGGTAAGGCACCGGATTTGCAGGGTCCGCCACATAGCTCGCGACCATCTCCGGTCCCGGCGTCTTCATTCCCAGCCCACCGTTCGGTCCGAGATATGCCATCCCTGGCTGGAAGCCGCTTGCCGGCGGCCACACGTCATACCGCTCCCACTTGTTCACTCCCGTCCGAAAGCTAGCCACCCCCGCCAGATCGAACCCCGTCTTCCCCTTCAGATACTTCTCAAAGAAAGGAGCCTCGATCGTCTTCCGGTACTCATCCCCCGTAGGCTCGCCAAACTTCACCTTCCCAAAGTCCGACCCCAGCTCCGTCCCAGTCCCACCCCAGCCACCATGATTCCATGGCCCCAGCGCCATAAACACCTCATGCTTGGAGTCATGCGCATGCAGCCGCATGTACTCTTCCTGCGTCCCCCACATGTCCTCCTGATCCCACCATCCCCCGACCTCGAGCGTAGGAACCTCTACCTTCGTGAGCCGATCCTCCACAGCCATATCCCGCCAGAACTTCGTATAGCTCGGCTCGTTCAAAAACCGCGAAGCCGTCGGCAGCGTCTCCATCCCTGCGCTCTTCGCCGCTCCCGCAAAGTTCACATGCTGCAAGAAGAAGTCGTAGGTGTCCTGCTTGCTTTGCACCGGCTTATCGGTCTTCTGCGCCTCCAGCTGCTGCACGTAGTCGAACCCGTACGCCTCCCGAAACGCCCCGTTATGGAAGAAGTCATCGCCCATCCACACATCCGTCATCGGAGCCTGCGGTGAAATCGCCTTTACCGCCGGATGCGCATCGATCCCAGCCATCATCGCCAGGAAGCCTGGATACGACACCCCGTACACCCCCACCTTCCCCGAGTTCCCCGGCACATTCTTCAACAACCAGTCGATCGTGTCCCGCGTATCCGTCGTCTCATCCACGTCCGTCTTGCTGGTGTGCGCCACCACCGGCCGGTTCATCACAAACTGCCCTTCCGACCCATACCGCCCGCGAATATCGCAGAACACCCAGATATAGCCACTCTCCGCCAGCTCCGGCTTCGCCGCAATCACACTGTTTGAGCTGTACCGGTCTACCCCGTACGGCGTCCGCTGCATCAGGATCGGTAGCGGCCCCATCTCCTGCTTCGGCTTGAAGATCACCACATGCAGCTTTACCCCGTCTCGCACCGGCACCATCGCCTCACTCTTCTCGTACTCGAAGAAGTGATTCAGCCGCTTACCTTCGCCGCTCACCCGCGCCGCTTCGACAACCGTCTTCGCCGCCGAAACCAGCTTTACGCCAGTGACCTTCCCCTGCGCATCCCGCACGAACTCCATGCGCAGCCCCGGCTGTCCCTCTCGTGAAGTCGCGGTCAAGTCAAACGCATCCGTCCCAGCCATCTTCAACGCATGTCGAGGATCCCGCGAGGTCTCCTCGTAGAGTTGCCCACCTTCCATGTAGACGGAGATCGTTGAACCTGACCCGGTACCCAGATTGTACTGTCCCACATAGGCCTGCATCGCACTCTTATCCTGCGCGACCGCACTCCCAGCAACAATCGACACAGCCGCGCAGGCTGCAAGCAAAGAAACACGCACAGTCATCAAAAGCTCCCCGTTTGAGATTGGAGTCTGAGATTGCAGCCGGGCTCACCTATCCTTGCGCCACCGGTGCCGCCGGCATCGGCGAAGCATCGCACTTCCAACCTTCGCGCCCGTGCGTTCCATCGCAAAACGGCCGCTTCGAACTTAACCCGCAACGGCAAAGCGAGATCGCCGGTTTACCCGTAAGGTCCCACTCCTGCCCATTCACATCCACCAGCGAAATCGGACCTTCCACCCGAAACGGTCCGTTCGGCCGTACCGTAATCTTTACCGAAGGAGCCGCCTGCGTCATCGACGTGCCCTCAGATCCGCTCAAAAACTCATCAGCCATAGTTCTGTCTCCGTTAGCGCAAGCATAGCAAACCTGAAGCGATCCTACGGCGCAAAGCCAGATTTGCCCATCACAGCTCCAGCATCGCCTGATCGATATAGCACCAGCCCCAACGCTCGCCCGGCTCGATGCTCTTCATCACCGGATGCCCTGCCGCCTTGAAGTGCTTGGTCGCATGTTTGCCCACGCTCGAGTCGCAGCACCCCACGTGCCCGCACACCAGGCATTCCCGCAGATGCACCCACCGCATCCCCTGCTCCAGGCATTCCGCACAACCGTTGCCGGAGCGCTTCACTCCAGCCTTGATCTCGCCCAGGTGCACACAGGTCATGATCGGATCCTCCCGACCAAAGCCTACACCCGTCCCTCCCGAGGCTGCTCGAACCGGCTCCGCAGCTCCTGCGCCAGTTCAACCATCAGCTTCAGCTTCGGCTCCAGTTCATTCAAGCCCTTCGACTCCCGTAACGCCAGCTCCGACTGCAGCAGAAGCCCTGTCAACGCTCCACGCAGCTCACTCTTGATCTCGGCCTCGGCTCCCTGCCGTGCGGCCTTGTACTGCGTCTCCCGCCGGTTCAGTGCACTCTTCACCTCGCGTCGCAGCCTCGCTCCCCCGGAGATTGAAAAATTCACCTGCAGCGGGATCGTCAGTCCGACATTCTCCCATAACTGATCCGCCCACTCCGGATCTCCCTCCACCATGCATTCCTCCACAACCACCACAGAGAAGCCCCCACGCTTCAGGCTCTGCAAACCTGCCCTCCGGCTCATTGCAACCTCAACATCGCAATCCAACTGCAACCCAAGTGTTGAAGCAAAATGTTCTGCTCTCTCAAGCCCGGTAATCATCAGAACCCTCGTCTTCGTCATGGAATCCTCTTCTGCTGCTTTCGCATCATCCTGGTTCGTATCATTCACGCGGGGGTGGCGAAGCGCGGACCAGATCCCTCAGGAGCGGCGGCTACAAAGCATGCGCGTCGCATCTCTTTCAGACCTCTGCCGTCGAGGACGAGAAGGTTGCTAAATCGAATGATCTTGACGCGTCTTCCTGTTTTCGCCGGCAGTCCGAAGCCGGAGCCACGCAGCCCGCATCAATCTCCGTCGCCAACCCCGTACTCCTTCAGCTTTCGGTACAGCGTCGTCTTCCCGATGCCCAACAACTTCGCCGCCATCAGCTTGTCGCCGTTCAGCAACTTCACCGTATCCAGAATGGCGTGCTTCTCCATCGCGGCAATGGAAACGATCCGGTCTGCCGCAGCCTTATGCGCCTCCGCGCCCTCCCGTTCCCGCTCCTCATCCGCCCGCCGCCCGTGCAGACGGAAGTCCTGCAGCTGCGTTGGCAGATCTCCCATGTGCAGCATCGGCCCGGAGCTCAACGCACACGCCCGTTCGATCGCGTTCTCCAGTTCGCGCACGTTTCCTGGCCAGTCGAACTCGGTCAGCACCCGCAATGCATCGTCGGACAACGTGTGCCGCTTGCCTGTCTCCTTCTCCACCCGCTCCAGAAAATGCATTACCAGCAGCCCGATATCCTCCCGCCGGTCCCGCAGCGGAGGGATCCTGAGGTTTACTACGTTGAGCCGGAAGTAAAGATCCCGCCGAAAACGCCCCTGCTCCACCATCAGCGCAAGGTTCCGGTTGGACGCGGCCAGAATGCGCGCAGAGATCGGCACCCCCTCCGCCGCTCCCTCAGGCCGAATCTCCCGGTCCTGCAGCGCTCGCAGCAGCTTCGCCTACAGCTCCAGCGGAAGCTCACTGATCTCATCCAGAAACACCGTACCCCCATCGGCTGCGGCAAGCAGTCCATCCTTGTTCCTGTTCGCCCCCGCGAACGCCCCCTTCACATACCCAAAGAGCTCGCTCTCGATCAGCGCCGGCACCAGGCTCCCGCAGTCCACCGGAATAAATGGCTTCTCCGCGTTTGGCCCGTTGAAGTGGATGGCACGGGCCATCAACTCCTTGCCCGTTCCAGCCTCCCCAACAATCAGCACCGGGTGCGTGGAACGAGCCACCTTTGACAAGATCCGGTACAGGTTCTCCATCTCCGAAGACCGCCCAATCAAAGGCCCCGCGCCCCGTTGATTCCGCAGCCGCTCCCGTAACCGCCGGCTCTCCAGGTCGAACTGCTTCCGATCGCTCGCATGCTCCAGAATCGTCGTCAGCTCCTCGATCGCAAACGGCTTCGTCAGGTAATCTCCCGCGCCGACGCGCATCGCCTCCACCGCGCTCGAAACGGTTGCAAACGCCGTCATCACCACGACAGAGGTGTCCGGATGCAGCGTCTTTACCTCCTCCAAAAGCCCCAGCCCACCAGAACCGGGCACCTTCAGATCCAGAAGCACCACATCGATCTTCTGGTGCTTTAAGATGGCGCGTGCGCCCGACGCGTCCGACGCGCCCACCACGACAAATCCCATCCTCGACGCAATCTCCAGACATGCGTGACGTACCGGAACATCGTCGTCGACTACCATCAGATGAAGCACAGGCAGAGCTTCACTACCGGCAATCTTTGGCACCACGGAGCTCGGACTATAGCCCGAAACTCCCATTGAATTCCGCGTCTGCCCTACCTGACCATTGCGGGACGCACCGCCTGGCAACGGGTTAGGTAGCGAGATCTCAGATCCGGTGTTCTCGGGACGGTTAGCACGCGGTGTCAGCATCGGCGCCTCCCATGACCCGGACCAAGTCAGCGACATTGAGAAGGCGGTAAGTTCTTACAATTGCTGCCGAAAAGCTCAGAGTGGCACGCATGTTGGTCTCTTTCTTTCTGCCGATTTTACTTGCGATCGCTAGTTACCTGCGTACTCCCGTTTTTTCTGATGTCCCCTACACTAGCGCTAAATTGGCCCTCCGGTGCAACGAAGAGGAGCTTTCTAGGAATTTGACACCGAAACGGGAATAATGCGGCAAGTAAGCCCAGAACACGCAGAGCCCATTCGAGCATCCCGAAACCAACAAGACATCCTCCGCACCGCCGTACCACACGTTCCCAGCTTCGCCAGACAAACCGCCTGCATCCCGGTCCCGCAACGAACCTATGAAACGTACCTATAATCAGTCCATGTCGGCAATCCTCACCCCGCACGTGCTCTTCCGTCCAGACAATCGTCCGGCCAATCAACTCAGAACCACCCGCATCACGACCGGGTACGTCTCTACCGCAGAAGGCTCAGTCCTTATAGAAGCCGGAAACACCCGCGTCCTCTGCAACGCCACGGTTGAAACAGGAGTCCCAGGTTGGATGCGCAACTCCGGCAAAGGCTGGGTGACCGCCGAGTACGGCATGCTCCCTCGCGCCACCCTCACTCGCAGCCCCCGCGAGGCCGAGAAAGGCAAAATCGGCGGCCGCACCCACGAAATCCAGCGACTCATCGGCCGCTCCCTCCGCGGAACCGTGGACATGCGCCTGCTCGGCGAGCGCACCATCATCCTCGACTGCGACGTCCTCCAGGCCGACGGAGGAACCCGCACAGCCGCCATCACTGGAGCCTCCGTCGCCCTCGCCATCGCCCTTGGCAAACTCGTGCAGGCCGGAACCCTCAAGCAGTCCCCCCTCAAACAAAGGATCGCCGCCACCTCCGTCGGCATCGTCGACGGAAACACCCTGCTCGACCTCTGCTACGAGGAAGATTCCCGCGCCACCGTCGACATGAACGTCGTCATGCTCGCCTCCGGCGGCCTCGTCGAAACCCAGGCAACCGCAGAAAAGGACTCCTACTCCCGCCAGGAGCTCAACGCCCTCCTCGATCTCGCTGAAAATGGCATTCAGACCCTCCTGCAAATCCAACAGGCCGCTCTCGCCCAGGCCCTCGCCTGACATGCCAGCCATCGCCTAAACTACCCTGTGTAGAATGATCGTCAACCCAGCCGACCCACGTTCATTAGGAGAACGAGCACTCATGAAGCCAACACCCGGAAAACTTGCAGGACTTAAAGCCGTATCGGACGCCCGCGGAGTCATCGCCGCCGCAGCCATGGATCAGCGCGGATCCCTCCAGAAGTCCATCGCCAAGGAGCGCGGCGGCATCGTGGACCCGTCCAATCTGGAGGAGTTCAAGACCCTCGTCACCGAGGTCCTCACCCGCCACGCCTCCGCCATCCTGCTTGACCCCGAGTACGGCCTGCCCGCCGCCCACAACCGTAATTCCGCCGGCCTCCTGCTCGCCTACGAGAAGACCGGCTACGACTCCGCCACCCCCGGCCGCCTGCCAGACCTGCTCGACGTCTGGAGCGTTCGCCGCCTCAAGGAAGCCGGTGCCGACTGCATCAAGATCCTCCTGTACTACACCCCCTTTGAAAAAACCTCCATCAACGACCTCAAGCATGCCTGGATCGAGCGCATCGGCGACGAATGCCTCGCGCATGACATCCCCTTCTTCCTGGAGTTCGTCGGCTACGACGCTCAAGGCGGCGACGAGAAATCCCTCGAATACGCCAAAAAGAAGCCCGAAATCGTCTCCGGAGCCATGGCCGAGTTCGGCAAGGCCCGCTACAGCGTAGACGTCCTCAAGGTGGAAGTCCCCATCGAGATGTCCTACGTGGAAGGCACCAAAGCATTCAAGGGCGAAAAGGCCTACACCCGCGCCGAGGCCCTGCAATACTTCCGCGACGCCGAGTCCATGACCCACAAGCCCTTCATCTATCTCTCCGCAGGCGTCTCCAACCCCGTCTTCATCGAAACCCTCGAGCTAGCCGCCGAATCCGGAACTAAATTCAACGGAGTCCTCTGCGGCCGCGCCACCTGGAAAGATGGCATCTCCATCTACGCCAAAGACGGAGCCAAAGCCTTCAAAGACTGGCTCGAAACCACCGGCGTTGAAAACATTAACAACGTCAATAAAGCTCTAGAAGCCGCCAGCCCCTGGTACCTCAAGTTCGGCGCCACCTCCCTGGCCGAACTCGGCTGAGACTTCTCGCCCAACCCAGGTCGTACGCCAGAACGCCGTGGTTATCAGCCACGGCGTTGCTGCGTGAACATGCTTCCCGGACCAGGACATTCCTGTCACAAAGCGCAGCAAAGACTCCCTCACGGCGTCTAACCACCACTCATGAACCGAGATCACGCCCTGCTCTCCTGTCTTCTGCTCGTTCCTCCGGCAGCCATGTCGCAAGCCGCTCCGCTCACGCTGCCGGTTGGCACGCAACTAACTGTCTCCCTCCCACGACACATGCCCATGAAAGTGGGCGAGACCCTTCGCGCCGAGCTACTCTACCCTGTCTACGCTCGAAACACCCTTGTCGTCCCAGCCAGGACCATCGTGACCGGAACAGTCGTCTCGCTTAAGTCTGACAGCCGTCGCCGTCTGCGTGGGCGCCTGGGCGCGGACTTCACGCCCTTTAACATCCCTATCGTGCATTTTGAATCCATACTGCTCGCCGACGGAACGTCCGTTCCCATCAGCACCGGCGAAGTGACAGACGGTGCGCCTGTCTTCCGAGCGCTCGCGCCTCCGCCTCAAAAAGGCGGCTTCGTCCGCCGTCAGATCAGCTCCGGCCTCGACGCCGCGCGCTCGGACCTTGCCATCTTCATCGGACCGGATAAAGTCGACCGCTTCAAGGTCTTCGTCTGGAACCGGCTGCCCTATCATCCACAACGCATTGAGACCGATACCGCTTGGATTATGGAGATCTCCGCGCCGGTCACGCTCCAGCCGCAGCCAGCCCCCGCCGTAGTCGCCGCCGCCCCCTCTCACCAGCATTTCTGGGAGGTGCGCACCCCGCCCCCCGCCGTCCCAACCGAATCCCGCTCCGGTCATTGGATCCTTGAGGCCTACCTCGACCAGCCCCTCAGCTCGGAGACCTCGCACACGGGTCAATCCATTAAAGCCATCGTCGCGCAGCCCATCACAACCTCGGATGGCACCGTTGAGATACCCCAGGGAGCCGTCCTCACCGGAACCGTCTCCCAGGCAAAGCCCGCGCGTCGTTTCAACCGGAGCGGCGTTCTGGCCTTTGACTTCAACCAACTCACCGTTCCAGGCACGGAAACGCAGAACGTCGAAACTACGCTGCGCGGAGCGGACTCCGCGGCCGGACTTGCCCTCAACTCAGAGGGGCAGGTCAAATCCAAGCCTCAGGACAAAAATCAGCCTCCCGATTCTCTTTGCCCTCCTCGCCTCGCGTCCCCTGGACCGCGACGGCGGCCGCCACGCAGCCGGCAAGGATGCCGCTGGTGGAGCGACTCTGGGCCTTGCAGGCTCCATCCTCGGTCTGGCCGGTAACGCCCCCTACTTTGCTGCTGGCATCGGCTACTACGGAGCGGCTCTCGCCTTCTACGACCGCCGGATTGCGCGCGGAAAGAGAATTGCCTTCCCCAAAGACACCCGCATCGTCGTGGAGACCGTGGCCCGCAAATCGGCTCCCATGCACCCCACAACTCCTCTTCGCTAGCCTCTACTCCCACTCGATCGTCCCCGGCGGCTTGCTCGTGATGTCATACACCACGCGATTAATCCCCCGCACCTCGCTCACAATCCTGCTCGAGATCTTCCGCAGCACCTCATACGGCAGCGGAGCCCAATCCGCCGTCATCCCATCCTCACTCTCCACCGCCCGAATCGCACACGTATTCGCATACGTCCGCTGATCCCCCATGACACCCACACTCTTCACCGGAAGCAAAACCGCAAAACTCTGCCACACCTTCCGGTATAGCCCCGCCGCCTTAATCTCCTCCACCACAATCGCATCCGCCTCCTGCAGAATCGCCACCCGCTCCGCCGTCACCTCCCCCAGAATCCTCACCGCCAGCCCCGGCCCAGGAAAAGGCTGCCGCTCGATGATCTCCTCCGGCATCCCCAGGTCCCGCCCTATCCGCCGCACCTCATCCTTGAACAAATCCCGCAGCGGCTCGATCAGCTTCAGCTTCATATCCGCCGGAAGCCCACCCACATTATGGTGGCTCTTGATCGTCTGACTCGGCCCCTTGACGCTGGATGACTCAATCACATCCGGATAAAGCGTTCCCTGCACCAGCCACGCGATCTCCTTACCAGCCGATTTCTTCGCCTCAACGCCTGCGGCAGAAGGATCCCAGATCTTCTTCGCCTCATCGTCGAACACCGAGATAAACTCTCCGCCAATCACCTTCCGCTTCGTCTCCGGATCGGTCACTCCAGCCAGCTTGCTCAAAAACCGCTCCCCAGCATCCACTGCCACCACATGCAATCCAAGCTGCTCCCGCATCGTCCCCTGCACCTTGCTGAACTCATCCTTGCGCAGCACTCCATTGTTCACAAAGATGCACGTCAGCCGATCCCCAATCGCCCGCGCTACCAGCACAGCCGCCACAGAAGAATCCACCCCGCCACTCAACCCACAGATCGCATGCCCTGTTTCCCCGACCTGCTGTCGCACTTGGGAGACAGCGGCCTGAATAAAGTGTTCCGGCGTCCAATCCTGCGCACACCCACAAATATTCAGTACAAAATTCCGCAGCAGCTCCATTCCCTGCCGCGTATGCGCCACCTCCGGATGAAACTGCACCGCCCACATGCGCTTTTCTTCGTTCGCAATCCCCGCCACGGCATTGGCCGTCTCCGCCGTAAGCTGAAATCCCTCCGGCAGCTTCGCCGCATGATCGCCATGCGACATCCAGACGTCCATCTTCCCCGGCAGCCCCGCAAACAGCGGCGTCTCCTTCACAACCGAGACCTCCGCGTGCCCATACTCCCGCTGCGCCGCGCTCTCCACCGTCCCACCCAGGTGATGCACCATAAACTGCAGCCCATAGCAGATCCCCAGCACCGGCACACCGAGCCTCAGCACCGCCGGATCAGCCGCCGGAGCATCCGTGTCATACACACTGGAAGGCCCGCCCGAAAGCACCAAGCCCTTCGGCTCCAACGCCCGTATTTCATCCAGCGGCGTCGTACAAGGAAGCACCACGGAGAACACGTTGAACTCCCGTATTCGCCGCGCGATCAACTGCGTATATTGCGAGCCAAAGTCCAGTATGACGATCGTTGAGGTATCCACCCCTCAAGTCTAAACCGCCGCTTTAGCCCGGCTTCTTCGTATTGTTCGCAATCCCGACGATCCCCGCGCCCGCCACCAGGATCACCATCGCCACAATCCACTGCGTGTGAACATGCGTCAGCGAAGCCACATACACCAGGCCGCCGATAATCACGATCATCCCAATCCCATACACGGCAGTAGCTGACATATAAATCCTTTAGGCAGAGGTCTCTCTCTCATGTGATGCAAACCACCCCTACCCATCACGGAAACATCTCCTTATTTCTCGCGCCAGGCCGCCAGATACGCCACCAGCCGCGCCACGTGGAAAAAGTCCGACCCCACCAGATAGATCACTCCAACCCCCGCCCACCACCAAGCCAGAAACTCCGGCGTCGTCACCGTCTGAAACGGCAGCGGACAAGCAGAGAACACCATCGCCAGCACAATCAGCGCGATCTTCACGATCCCCATCACCAGGTTGATCTCCACCAGCTCGCCTTTGAGCCCCTTCAACCGTCCCGCCTCGCGCAGACTCCCGGCCATCCCCGTCCCGTGCAACATCGCCAGCAGCGGCGCCACCCCAAACCACCAGCTCACGGCCGACCACCCCACAAACATTCCCAGCGAAATCACGATGACCAGCGCGCAATACCCCACCAGATTCGGCTCCGAGCCCGCCGAAATCGGCCCACTGACCGCGACCGCCGAACTCAAGGCCATCAACCGAAACCAAACCACAAACAACCCCGCCAGCACGCCCACTCGAAGCGCCTGCAGCCCCATCATCGTCCCCACCATCGCCCGCAGCCGCCCATCTGCCCGCCGCAGCACCAAAGTCCGCCCCACACTGGACACGACAACCCAAACCACCAGCAACACCGGTGCCAGCCAAACCGCAACGTGAAGCACTCCCGGCAGCACCAGCCCAACAGCTCCCGTCAACTTCCCCGCCGCCCCCATCGGATCCGCCGTCAGCGCCCCGACCGGATCGTTCAGCAAAGCCTTATCCAATCCCACCCGCCCCGGATCAAGCGTCCCATCCGTCGCCGCCAGCAGCACCACCTTCAGCTTGCTCCCCATCACCCAAAGCGCCGGAATCCCAAACACCCACCGCCAAAGCACCTCCAGCCCAACCAGCAAAGGTCTGCTCCAGCAGCTCGAAAGCGTGCCCACAAACGACTGCGTCCCTCGCCTAGGCGTAGCCGCCCTATCCGTCGCGATCGTCACTACTTAACCACAAGATTCACAAGCTTGCCGCTCACATACACCACCTTCACAACCGTCTTCCCTGCGATGCGTGCGACCACCTTCTCATGCGCCAAAGCAGCCGCCTTCACTGCCTCGTCCGAGCTCCCCGACTCAACCTCAATCACGGCCGTCAGCTTCCCATTTACCTGCACCGGAATCTGCATCGTGCTCTCCCGGGCAAGCTCCGCATTCGCCTCCGGCCAGGCCGTCCGAAACACCACGCCCTCGCACCCCAGCATCTCCCACGTCTCCGCCGCAAAGAAAGGAGCGAACGGAGCCAGCATCTGCACCAACCCTGTCATCACCGCGCGCACCGTTCGAGCACTCACCTGCCCCGCATCGATCGCACTCTCATGCGCCGTCACTTCGTTCACCAAAATCATGATCGAAGAGATCGAAGTATTGAAGTGCCAACGCCCGCTGTAATCCTGCGTAATCTTCGCAATCGTTTGGTGCAGCTTCCGCAGAAGCGCAGCATCCGCAGCCCCCACCTCACCGCCCGGCTGGTCTTCCTTATAGGTCGCATACTTCGTCACCAACCGGTACACCTTTCCCAAAAACCGGACGATCCCCGCGACACCCTCTTCCTGCCACTCCAGATCTCTGTCAGGAGGCGCCGCAAACAACGCATACATCCGCGTCGCATCCGCCCCATACTTCTCGATCATCTCGTCCGGGCTCACCACATTGCCCTTGGACTTCGACATCTTCGCCCCATCCTTGATCACCATCCCCTGCGTGAAAAGCCGCTCCACAGGCTCATCATTGGCAACCAATCCCACGCCGTTGACAGAGATGTCCCGCATCACCTTCGTCCAGAACCGCGAGTAGATCAAATGCAGAATCGCATGCTCCACCCCTCCAATGTACTGATCGATTGGAAACCAGTACTTAGCCTTTGCCGAGTCAAACGGAGCCGCATCATTGTGCGCATCGATGTAACGGTAGAAGTACCAGCTTGAATCGACGAACGTGTCCATCGTGTCCGTCTCGCGCTTAGCTGGCCCGCCGCACTTCGGGCACGTCGTATCCACAAACTCCGGAACCTTCCCCAGCGGCGACCCACCCTCCTGCGTAATCGATATCTCCTCCGGCAAAAGCACCGGCAAATCGCTTTCACTTAGGGCAATCGGCTCGTCCCCACACGCCGCACAGTAAACCATCGGGATCGGCGTTCCCCAATACCGCTGCCGGCTCACCCCCCAATCCTTCAAACGATATGTAACCGTTTTTTTACCAAAACCCCGCGCCTCTGCGAACGCAGCCATCTCGTCCTGAGCCTCAAGACAAGCCTCTCCCGTCCAAGCCCCGGAGTCGATCAGCACAGCCTCTTCCTCACCCGCATAAGGCAAGTCCAACTCCGTGGTATCCAGATTCGGCACAACCACCCGTTTAATCTCCAACCCATACTTCGTAGCAAACTCAAAATCTCGCTCATCATGCGCCGGCACGCTCATAATCGCGCCCGTCCCATAATCCGCAAGGATATAGTTCGCCACCCAGATCGGCACCTTCTCGCCATTGAACGGATTCACCGCAAACCGCCCCGTAGCCACCCCATGCTTCTCAATTGCCCCGAACGTATCGCTCTCCCGCGCCGCCTGCTGCTCCGCAACCATCGTCTCCACAGCCGCACTTAGCGCACGATCGTTCTCATTCTCCATCGCCGCCCAATGCTTCACGATCGCATGCTCCGGCGCCAACTGCACGCTCGTCGCGCCGAAGATCGTATCCACCCGCGTCGTAAACACCTTGATCTTCATCCCGTCCGTGCAGCCGTCCACGGCAAACTCGACGTGCGTCCCCTCGCTCCGCCCAATCCAGTTCCGCTGCATGGTCTTGACCTTCTCAGGCCACCCCTCCAGCTTCTCCAGATCGTTCAACAATTCATCCGCATACTTCGTAATCCGCAAAAACCACTGCGTCAAATCCCTTTGCTCGACGACCGTATCCTCATGCCGCCAGCACCTCCCTTGCACCACCTGCTCATTCGCCAGCACCGTCGCACACTGCGGACACCAGTTCACCTTGCTCTTCTTCCGATACGCAAGCCCCCGCTCGAACATCTTCAAGAAGAACCACTGATTCCAACGGTAGTAATCCGGCAAACAGGTAGTAACCTCAGTCGACCAGTCGAATCCCATCCCCAGCCGCTGAAACTGCTTCTTCATGCTCGCGATATTCGAAAGCGTCCACTCCCGCGGCGGAACCTTGTTCTTCAGCGCCGCATTCTCCGCCGGCAGCCCAAACGCATCCCAGCCCATCGGGTGCAGCACGTTATACCCGCGCATCCACATAAATCGCGCCAGTGCATCCCCGATCGCATAGTTCCGCACATGGCCAATATGCAGCGCCCCACTCGGATAAGGCAGCATCTCCAGGCAATAGAACTTCGGCTTTCCACAATCATGCGGTTCGGCCGCATACAACGAAGCATCCGCATCCCACCGCGCCTGCCACTTCGGCTCAATCTCTGCCGGGTTATACCGCTGCTGCTCGTCAACGCTCACGCGCACCTGCTCGATCTTTTCTGTCTCGCCCATCACCTTTCTATTGTAGAGTCACTTCCTCTGACGATCATCTCGCGGCCTCGCCGCAAGTCCTGTCACCTGGACCCTTCGTTCGCTTTTGTAATCTTCCAACCTGCCGGAGGGTAGAACAGACTCGCATCGGGCTCCGTGCGTTTCAGATCTTGCATCGCGAAACCGGGAACCCCGTGTCCATCGCCAAGCGGCTTCATCTCCAGAAGCTCTTTCAGTTCCGGCGACCACCACATATCCAGCACCAGTTGTCCGGCCGCATTCCCATCCTTGTCCAACGGCGTCTTGGTCTGTCGGATTCCAAGAGCCCTGACCCCGGCAACCTCCTTGCTCCCAAGCGGCTCCATCTGGTACGTCGCAAATCTTTCCTGGATCAGGTCGGGAGTCTGCTTGGTCATCTTCGCCTCCATCCCGTCGTCCACCCAACTCAGCCGCCGCGAAAGACAGGAAACCGTTGCCACCTCCGACGACTTATCGCGCGCGGGCTCCACCCACCGAAAGCTACAGTGCCGCACGAAATCATTCACCTCAATCTGTCGCGGTCCTTTCCAAGCCGCGCTGCCCGGCGCAGACGCCCCCAGGCTCTCTTCGCTCCGCGTCCGCCCGGCCGAGTCACGCATCATCCACGTCGGGCTCTCTCCGCTCACTGTGCCGCCGCCAGGCACCTTCCTCTCCAACAGCATCATCATGACGCCGCGGAACGGCGCGCCCTTCACTGGCGCGTTTGTAGAGGTATAGTCGTTCTCCGGTGGATACCACGCGGCGGGAAACCGCTGCGAAGGCTCCGGCGCAACGTCTACTACAGCCTCCTTACGCCCCGGCACCTGTCCCACAACATTCCCCACCCTGAAAGCAAGAAAAAGTAGGCACGCAAGCCGCATCGCATCTCCTCCGTTTCGTCCAACTCGACCAAAGTTTACCCCGCCGCCAGCGTCCGCAACACCCCCACATTCCGAGCCTCATCCCCCGGCTGATCCACCGGCGTCTCCGCAATAAAAACCGCACCCGCAAACCGCTCATCTCGAAGCAGCCGCCGAAACGCCGCCGCGCCAATCGTCCCTTCCCCGATATGCTCATGGCGGTCCAGCTTCGACCCGCAAGCCGCCTTCGCGTCATTGCAGTGCCAAACCTTCACCGCCCCGAATCCCACCGTCTCTCCTACCAGCCGCATCGTCTCCTCATACCCATCGAACGAGACAATGTCATACCCCGCCACATGCACATGACACGTATCCAGGCAAACCCCCACCGACGCACACCTCTCCAAAACGGCAACCAGCTCCGCCACCTGCTCCAGCTTTCCGCCCAGCGAAAACTCCGCCCCGGCCGTATTCTCGATCAAAATCCGGAACTCCTGCGCGGCCCCCCCATTTTTCGCAGAGAAGTCAATCCCATCCACCGCCGTCACAATCGATTCCGCCGCCAGCCGCAGCCCTTCCTCCCGTGTCAGCCCCTTCCAACTCCCCGGATGCAGCACAAGATACTCCGCCCCCCACGCCAGAGCCCGCTCCACCTCACCCCGGAAAGCCGCCGTCGAGTTCTTCCGCACACTCTCTGTCTGGCTGCACAGATTGATCAGATAGCTGGCATGAATCGAGATCGGCCCAATATTATGCGCGGCCCGTAGTTCCCGCATCTTCACCGCGTCCTCCGCCTTCACCGGAGCAGTCCTCCAAGTCCTGGGGCTCGAAGAAAAGATTTGGAACGTATTCGCCCCCGCATTCACAGCCCGCTGCACTGCCGTCCAACACCCGCCCGCCGTCCCCAGATGCACACCAATCCGCTTCGTCGCCATCCTTCCAGCTTAACGCGATTCCAAATTGGGCGAACGAGCGATACCATCATTCCCCCATCATCTCCGCGCAGTCTTCCAATATCCCACCGAAGGGGCATGACCCCTGGTGCCTCGGATCCAAGCAATCCCGTTGATTTCGCAACCAATCCAGCCGATAAAAGAAACATCGCAGGAGACTAAGGTGGCCGGGGAAGCAACGGCATGGTCCCTACCACCTCCTCCGCGGATCCTGACAAGCCCGTCCGGTACGCAGCACCCAAAGAGATCCCAGAGATCCCCGATTCCCCAGAGGAGAGCCCCATGTCCCAGCACCCCTCCAAGTTTCACCTTGCCCCGCGCTTCGCCTTCGCTGCCCTCCTGTTCGCTGCCGCCGCCCTCACCGGCTGCAACGTAGACTCCTCCAGTCAATCCGCTGAGCCCTTTCACTCCCTTCTTGGCGCCTCGTCCTTCAACGGCGAATCAGTCTCCAACCTCGGTGCCAACTACACCACACCCGCACCCTCTCACCATGCACCCCACCCGCATGAGGCATACACCCGCCCAACCCACCACGCTCTCTAAACCTCACAAGCTATACTGGCCCTCTCACCCGCACCCGAGAGGACCTCATGCCCGAGCCCCAAACGCTCCAGAACCACACCCGCCGCGATCCAGCCTTCCTCTTTATCGCCCCAATCCTCCTGCTCAACCTCTTCCTCACCATTTATCTCGCGATCCACCTCTGGCCGTACGACCGCCTCATCCACATCTGGCTCGTCCTCATGGCCTTCGTCTTCC
Organism: uncultured Granulicella sp.; assembly: GCA_964282815.2. Taxonomy (GTDB): domain Bacteria; phylum Acidobacteriota; class Terriglobia; order Terriglobales; family Acidobacteriaceae; genus Edaphobacter. The sequence goes on along the minus strand of CBDIOH010000003.1, from coordinate 3,207 downwards.
TCGTTTGGATCATGCTCACCCGCAGCTACGCCACCAAAAATCAGGACCGTATCATTCGCCTGGAAGAGCGTCTCCGCCTCGCCGCCCTCCTGCCATCCGCAGACCATCACCGCATCGCCGAGCTCACCCTCCGCCAGCTCGTCGCCCTGCGCTTCGCCTCAGACGCCGAACTTCCAACCCTCGTCCAAAAAACCCTCGCCGAAAACCTCGAAGCCAAAGCCATCAAGCAAAGCATCGTCAGCTGGCGCCCAGACACCCACCGCGTCTAACCCAAAGCAAAGAGGCTCCCGCAAGAGAGCCTCCGGTCCTTACTGCCTCGCACTGCACTACACTGCCTCACACTGCCTCACACTGCAGTTAGTACACATCCAGCTGATACCGCTTATCCTTCTTCATCTGCGCGACATACTCCTCCGCATGTTGCAGCGTTCCGTTGCTTCCCTTCGCGATCGCATCCAGCAGCGCCATATGAACGTCCTTGGCCATACGAGTCGCATCCCCGCATACATAAAAGTGCGCCCCCCGTTCCAGCCATTCATACAGCGCGAGCCGCCCGCTCCTGCATCCGGTCCTGCACATAGATCTTCTTAGCCTGGTCCCGGCTGAAAGCCGTATCCAGGTGCGTCAGCACCCCGTCCCGATGCATCGCCTCAAACTGCTCCTGGTACAAGTAGTCGAGCGCTCGCCGCTGCTCCCCAAAGAAGAGCCAGTTCTCCCCCGTAGCTCCGGTCGCCTGCCGCTCCTCCAAAAACGCCCGGAACGGAGCCACACCCGTCCCCGGTCCAACCATAATCACCGGGGTTGAAGGGTCAGCCGGCAGCCTGAAGTTCCCGTTCGCATGCAGAAAAATCGGCATCGTCGACCCCACCGGCGCCCGCTCCCCCAGATGCCCACTCGCCAACCCCTGACGATCCCGTCCATGTGCCTCATACCGCACCACGCGCACCGTCGTCTGCACATTATCCGGGTGCATCGCCTGCGAGCTCGCAATCGAATACATCCGCGGCGTCAACCGCGCCAGCACCTGAAAAAGCTGTTGCGGCTGCGTAATGACGCCCGGGAACTCCGTCACCAGGTCGATAAACTCCCGCCCATAGCAGTACTCCTCCGCCCGAGCCTTCCCTTCAGCCCCAGCCATTGCCTTCAGGCCCTCATGCTCGGGAGCGAGCTTCACCATCTGCGTAATCCGCCCGCGCTCCAGCTTCCCAATCGCCAGCCGCGTCCGCAGCGCCTCGTGCAAATCGATCTCCACCTTGTAGTGATCGAGCACCCGCTCTTCGCCGGTAAACCCCAGCGCCCGGATCATCTCTTCCACCAGGTCCGCCCGATTCTCAGGCAAAATCCCCACCGCATCCCCCGGCGTGTACGTCATCCCCGGCTCGAGCGCCAACTCCACATGCCGCGTCTCCTTCTCAGACCCCTCAGCCGTCAAAAGCTCATTCACCAGCACCGCGGACTGATACGGATTGTTCCGCGTATACATCGTCTTATGCCCGCTCTGGGCCTCACTCATAGATGTAGCTTCCGCCGTTTCGCTCATCAGCTTATTTTAACGCAAGCAACATCAACCCTACCTGGAAAGCGAAAAAGCCGCGGTAACTTGCTCATCCTCCTGAGCGAAGCGAAGGACCTGCAGTTGCCCCCACCTTGGAAGCGGCCCGCTTTTCGCCACAGCCAGTACATCCCCGCCCCAACCACAACCACTCCCGCCGCCATCCAAAGCTCCCGTTCAAAATGCGGCCGAGCCAGCACAATATATCCAAACCCCAAGATCGCCAGCACCGGAGGCAGGGGATAGAGCCACATCCGAAAAGGCCTGCGCATCCCAGGCTGACGCCGCCGCAACTCCATCACCCCCACATGCTGCAGCAGAAACTGCACCACAATCCGCAGAACAACAAGCGCGGCGATAACCTCACCGAGCGAAACAAAGCAAAGCAACATGGCCGCCCCACCCAGATACAGCAGAGAAAACGTCGGAAACCCACCCGTCCTATGCAGCCGCCCGAAAACCTGGAAGAAGTTCCCATCCCGAGCCGCCGCAAACGGGATCCGCGAATACCCCAGCAGCAGGGAAAACACACTCGCAAACGCCGTCACCATTACCAGCACCGCCGCCACCCGTCCCGCAAAGAGCCCCGCAACTCCGCCATACGCCGCCTGCATGAAGTAAGACACCATCGCCTGCCGAACCCCCAGCGCAGTCTCCCCCACCATCCCCTGCCAAGGCAATACCGCCAGTACCGCGACATTCAGCAGCAGATAAAGCCCCATCACCAACCCAATCGAAATCAGAATCGCCCGAGGAATCGTCCGGCCCGCATCCTTCACCTCCCCGCCCAGGAAGGTCACGTTGTAGTACCCCCAAAAGTCATATGTCGCAATCAACATCGCCGAAGCCAGCCCGGAAAAGAAGCTCGGAGTAAGCCGAAACGCCCCCGCCGGAAACGCAAAACGCGTGCCCCAAATGCCCGCGCAGCAAGGCCGTTACCAGAATCCACCCAATCGTCCCAATTACTGCAGCCCAAAGCACATAGCTCACCATCCGTAGGCTAGCCAGCCGCCGATACAGCAACAAAACCGCCACCCCCACCGCCCCGATGGCCACCAAAGTTCCCGGCCCCGCACTCAACCGCCCCCAGGACCAAGCCGCCCCGCGCAGCCCCGGAGCCAGAAATCCCGCATACTGCGCCAGCCCGATACACCCGCTTGCCACACTCAGCGGAGCCGAAAAAATCAGCTGAAAGCAAAACAAAAAGCTCAGAAACCTCCCCACACCACCCGGATAGATCGTCCGCAAAAACCTGTACGTCCCCCCAGCCTCCGGCATTGCCGCCCCAAGCTCCGCCCAAACTAGCCCATCGCAGACCGCCAGCCCCGCCCCAAAAACCCATCCCAGCATCGCCTGCGGCCCACCCATGGCCCCCAGCAGCAGAGGCAGCGTAATGAACGGCCCCACGCCGATCATATCCAGCATATTCAACGCCACCGCTCCCCGCAGCGTCAGCGTCCGTTCGAGTTGGCCCTCACCGTCGATGCCTGAATTCTACAGCCGCCTGAATTCTACAGCTCACCCGAACACAGCCCCTAAGCGTTCTTCCCCCTCAGAAGCTCCAAAGCCTTCGTCAGCTGCTCATCTACCGTCACGCTAGGCTTAGCTTTCGGCGCCACGGTCGCAGCCGAAGCCGCTCCCGTAGCATTCCCCGG
>CBDIOH010000002.1:0-478962 GCA_964282815.2 uncultured Granulicella sp. | reverse complement strand
GGCTGATAAAGATAGTTCTCCTGCGGCAGCCGGCCCTCCTTCGGAACCACAATCTCCCCATTCGCATCGGGCCGGCGGTTCAGCTCCATGTAATCCCCGCTCACCGTCTCCTGCGTCGGCATCTGCGGCAAAGGCATCCCAGGCTGAGCCACATGGAAGCCCGTCAGGTGAACCTCCACCGAGAGCACCTCGCCCCCATTCAACACGATCCCCGTCTTCTTATACGGCTCACCCCCCGCGGCCGAAGTCAGTACCAGCTCATACGTCCCCGGCACGATATTCAGCAAACGAAAGATCCCATCCCCTTCGCTCACCGTGGTCCGCGGCGTACCCCCGACACCCGAGAGCACCAGCTGCACCCCTATCCCAGGTAGCGGCCGTCCATTCTCATCAAACAGAATCCCCTGAAAAGCCCCGTTCCGAGCCGTCTTCTGCTGCGGAATCCTCTGCTCCGGCGGCAGCGTCGTCTGCACCTTCGGCTCCAGCACAGATGGCTGACCCTGCGGCGACTCCACCTGCCGCTCCGGCACAACCTGCGCCATCAAACGCACCCCGCCGAGCGCCATAAGCGCAACCGTAGTAACAACAACCCGTGCGGAATCCCTCAAAAACGTCATCGATCTGTTTTGTGTACCGGCCTAGCCTATCGCCCCAGCGCCCATCGCACAATCTCTTTCTGCTCCATGCTAGACTCCGCCCAAGGACGGTATTCCCCTTGTCACCCTTTCACGAGCAGCCCCACCTAGAAAGCCGCCTCAACTTCCTCTACAAGATAACCGACGACACGCAAAACACCATCCGCTTCATCGACACCAAAGCCGCCTTCTGCGTCACTCTGCTCTCCGGCATGACCGCCGGCTCCCTCCAGTCCACTCATCCAAACCACCCCACCCTCCACGAGCTCCTCTTCACCATCTTCCTGCTCGCCGTCGGTCTCTCGCTCATCATCTGCCTGCGCGTCATCTTCCCGGTCATCAAGCCCAGCAGCGTCCCGTCGCCGCATCCTACGCGCCCGCTGCCGAAATTCTTCATCCACCAGAGCAAATCCCATCACTGGATTCGCCACACCTTCTCAAGCTCCGTAGACGACGTCCTCTGCGACAATCACGAATCCTATACCCGCACCCTCGCCGCCTCCACCGATGCCGATCTCGTCACCGCCATGTGCGATGAAGTCCTTATGGTCTCGCTCATCCGCCAGATCAAGTCGGATCGCCTGCACACGGCCATGTTTTCCTTAGCCGCGGGAGTCTTCCTCTTCATAGCCGTCATGATCAGCTGACAAACATCGTGCCGAGCAACGCTCGGACCACGCAAAGCCCAACACAAGTCACGAGTAACCGCCGCCCGCGTAGGGCGCCCGTCCGGCAGGACACAGTCTTTTCGCCTCTACGGCTGTCTCGCAAGCGCAGCATCGATCATCGCAATATACTTCTTCGAGTATCCCGCCTCGCTCGTATCAGGCCCCACTTGCACTACCTCCGAGAAGTGTTCCTTCGCTGCCGCCAGCAAGCCCACAGAGTTTTGCAGATTGAACTCCTGCACATACACCATCCCCAGACGATAGTGTGCAAACAGGTCCTTTGACGTATACGTCAGCGCATGCTGGCAGTACCCCACGGCCGCGGCATAGTCCTTCTGCATCCAGGCGCAGTCGCACAGCCCCACATTCGCCATCCCCCGCAGCTCACGCCAGATGTCGGTCTGCGCCGCCCGCTTCTTCGTTCCCATCCCAAAGATGAATCCGGCGGCATAGTAGTTCAGCTTCCCGCCAAACCCAGAGTCGAAGTTACTCAGCGCAAGATACTTGTTGTACTCCGTGATCGCATCCACCGGCTCTTTCAACTGCCGCAGACACTCCGCCAACCAGAAGTGCGCCTCGGCATTCTGCGGCGTGTTCGCAACCGCCTGTAGCGCCGCCGTCTTTCCCATCCTTGAAGTCACCCTTGCGATAGTAAGCCTGGCTCAGCAGGTAAAATCCCATCCCGCTCTTCGGATCCCGCAACGTCACCACGTTCAGCTGCCGGATCGCCTCATCCATATCCCCCTCGTCGAGCAGCGCCCCTGCATAGCTGCTCCGAGCCTCAATGTAATCAGGGTCCGTCTCAATCGCCGTCCTGAATGCTGCCAGTGACTCCTTATCCTCATACAGCGCATTCTCCACGCGTCCTAGGTAAAGGGCGGCCTGCGAATATTTGGGTTCCGCCTTCAAAGCCTCCCGAAAGTCCTCCGCCGCCCTCTTGTAGTTATCCGGCGTCCCTTTGTTGTACTGGTCAATCCCTTTATCGAACAGCTCCACCGCCGCATGGTTATGCTGCCGCGCAATCAAGATCCGCACACTCACCGTCGTATCCTGCCCCGGATACACCTGCACCTCCCTCGGTCCATCCGGCTCATACCCCAGCCGCACCGCCTTGATCGTATGCGCGCCCGGCTGGATACCCGGCAGCCGCAGCGGTACGCCCTTATCCATCACCTTCACGCTCTTCCCGTCGACGAACACCTCCGTCTGATCCATGTTCGTCTCAATCACCAGGTTCCCGAACTGCGGCGGCGGCAGCTCCGCCCCTTTCACATGCGTCGGGTTATACGCCAGCACCATGTCCGGATCGAAGCTGCCCCGGTCGTAAGTCGGGTTCTGTTTCGCCTGCGTCGCCAGCCGGACATTGGTATGGACATACTCGCCCAACTCATCGGCAGACACCACCCCGTCCCCATTCGTATCTGCCTCGCCCTGCATCCCCTTCACGACGTAGTACGTCATCGCCCCATGCCCGCCGCCAAAACTCTCATCCTCAAAGCTTTGTTCGCGATCCCGGCTCGCCGTCAGGCTGAACAGCGACTTCTGCAAATCCAGCAGCGTCTTGTTCACCTCCGCCCGGTCCGTCTCCGGCGTAATCGCGCCGGAGTGGCACGCATCCGTCACCAGCACCTTCCACTTGCCCTTGATCTTCCCGCCGATCTCTTGCCCCAGGCTCTCCATGGGATAAGCCGTCCCGGCGATGTTATGCAGGTCGACATCATTGGTCGCCAGGTAGCCTTTCCCGCCCGAAACAAAACCATGCCCCGCAAAGTAAATCAGCACTCGATCGTTATCCTGCGTCACGCGCGGCAGCCAAACCTCCAGCTCATGCTTGACGTTGGCATACGTCGCCTTCTCGTCGATCAGCTTGTGCACGTTCTCCGCCGGAAATTGTCCACCCTCCGTGCTGATCAAGGTCGTGTACATATCCTCCGCATCCCGATTCGGAAAGGAAAGCTGCGCGCCCTCCGGCAGATTCTTATACTTCGAAATGCCGATTACCAGCGCATAGCTCCGCGGAATCGCCACCGGTGCCTTCTTCGTGCTCAGATCAACCGTCTTCAAATCACGCGTGTCCGCTGAAGGCGTCTTCGCCGGCGTCTCCTGCCCCAGCATCAATCCGCTCATCGCCAGCACCGCAACTCCGGCCCAAACCTTCAACCTACCGATCCACATCGTCGCTCCCCGGAACTCCTCACTCTGCCTCACTGATGTGCCATCCGAAACGTATAGATCACCGGAGCCGTCTGATTCCCGCTCGAACCCACACTCACCCCATCCGGCTTCTTCACCACGGTAATGTCCCGTGAAGCCATTCCTGCAATGGGCTGCAACGGAGCCGGCAAAGGCGCGTCCTTCGGCAAAGCCGCCGCCCCGGCGCGAACATCCGTACACTCGCCACGGCTCTTGAAGATCTCATCGTTACACCGAGGCTTCAAGGTATTCACGGGCACCGGAGCCACAAACGCTGAAGCCGGCGGAGTAGCAATCGCATTCGGGCTCAGCAAGAAATACAGAACGTCGAATCCAGCCGGTCCATTCACCTCAAACCAGCTCTCATCCAAAGAGGGAATTGAGAACGTCTGCCCCTGTCGCACGCGGTTGTCGCGGCCCGCATCCGAGCTCGGATATACCGTCGTAAACTTGCCCGAACTCCCCTGGTCCAGCACATACACGTATCCGTCAAAGTCGCTCTGTAGTTTGAAATGCATCACATCACCCGGGTCGAACACATGGTCGGACGCCACCGCCTGCACCTTGCCGTCCGTACCCTTCTTCTCGAGCGAGATCCGCAGCGCCGGTCGCATCCCCGTAGCCGCCGCGCTGGCTTGTGCCGTCGCCTTCGCTTGGCCAACCGCTTGGCTACCCGTCAAGATCAACCCGAACAGACACGCAGTTCTCACCATACGTCCACCTCGCTCGATTTCCAACCTGCCCATACGAGGCCAGATAATCGGCTCATTCCAGAACGCTTACTCGCTCTTCGCCACTCTACGCGCCCTGCGGAACTTCTACACCTGGAAAACTCAACCGTTGATCGCAACCCTCGTTCTCTTCTTGACCTGCCCTCCTGGCGAGCGTATCTTTCGTCGCACAGAACAAAATAAGGACGTTGAGAGTTTCTGACCGGATTCCTTCTAAGCTCACCAAAGCCCTCGTGCACGACGACGGCAATTGTGTGCGCTCCCGATCTGAAACCGTAGTTCCCGGGCTCAAACGCTGCATCGGCCCAGTTGCAATGCTTCTCAGGCCAGGACCGTACCACTCCAACTCTTCAAAACGGTGAACCCTTCATGAACTCGCACCGCCCTGCATCCTTGAACTCTGCCGGCCGCCGCCTGCTTGCCTTCGGTCTCACCGCCCTGCTCTTCGCCCACCCGGCCCTGGCCCTGCGTTCCGCTGTGCTTGCAGCGGATGACGACACGCCCACCGCTTTGCTCCCTGAAGCCCCCATGCCGGCCGAATCCGGTGGCCTCACCATCGAGATCCTCGACGGAGACCAGGCCCTCAACAACATCCGCCAGCGCACCGCACGCGAACCCATCGTTCAGGTCGAAGACAAAAACCATAAAGCCGTCGCGGGAGCCCTCGTCCTTTTCACCATCAACTCCGGCCCCAGCGGAGCCGGCGGGGCCGTCGACGGAGCCACCACCTTCTCCGTCCGCACCGGCCCGGACGGCAAAGCCACCCTGCACGGCCTGAAACCGAACAGCGTCTCCGGCCAGTTCACCATCACCGTCTCCGCCACGCTTGGGGTTCTCACCGCGGCCGCCATCCTCATTCACCAGCAGAACACCCCCACCGGCGCCGCCGGGGAAGGTGAAAATTCCGCTCAGAATCCCGCCCAGACCGCAATCCAGGCTCCCGGCCAGGCCCCCGGCGAGTCCGCTCCCGTCACCACCGGCCACAAGTATCTCTTCCGCGGAAGCATCGGCAAGACCATCGCACTCGGCGGATCCATCGTCGGAGTCGCTATTATCATCGCCGTCATCGCCGCCACCCGGAGCACCTCCGGTACCACGATTACAGCCGGCGCAGGCAAAGTCGGAGCCCCATAAACCCAGCCACGAAGACGTAAAACAGAGTGCGTCCCCCTGTCAGAACAAGTGGCATAAGAATGAAGACTTTAGAGGCTAAGTATGACAAAAAGCGGGACTTTTTCCTCGAAGTCCAAGGCTAAAGTCTCTCTTTTGAATACTTTGCGCGATTCTGGTACGGGGTGGGGGGCTACTTGGCAGCCGTCGCCAGCCCCGGAATAAACAGCATCGAGGGGCTCGCCGCCGTCACATCGGAGATCCAAACCGGAGCCGTTCCCACTTCGTTGAATCGAAACGTTCCCATACCGGAAAGCTGCGCGACCACCGTTGGTTGAGCCGGAGAAGCAATCCGCTGCGCCGCACTCGCACCCGTCAGGTCAACCCGCACGACGCTCGACTCCCCGCCGTTCGCCACCGCCGCCCAGCGCCCGCTCAACGACGTCCCAACCGAAACCGGAGCCTTGAGCAGACCGTTGGTCGCCAAGGCGCTCGCCACCGGAGTCGTCGAAGCCGTCCGGATCAGCGTGAGACTGTTCGCCGCCGAGTCCGCAACCACCAAATCCTCGCTCGTCCCCACAAAAGCCACTCCGCCCGCACCCGTCAGCACCCCGATCTGCCCTCCACTCGCACCCAGCAGCGCCACCATAGCGCCGGATGAGCCCTTCAGCATCCCGACCACACTCCCCGCATCGCTCGCCGCCACATCCACCAGCGGAGCCGAGGCGGTTACCTGCTGCAGCTTCACCGTCCCCGTCAGTCCGCTCAGCACGACAGCGTTCGTAGCACCCGGAGCAAACACTACCGCCGAAGTCCCCGACGGCGAGAACCGCACCACAGATCCCTTCATGGCGGCCACGCCAACTTGCGCCGCCGTTCCCGAAGGCAGCGTCATCCGGTACACCTGAAGATCCGTTCCCACCAGCACCGCGACCCCCGAGGCCGAAGACCCCGCCGCCGCCACGTAAGCGCCCGCCGGAACCACACTCTCGCCCACCAAGGAAGACCCCGCCACCCCCAGGATTGGCCGCAGCGACTCATCCCCCGTATTCCACGCATACCCCAGCTGAGGCCCATTGGACACAGCCGACACCAACGTAGTACTCCCCCCACCCCCCCCCCCACCGCAACCGACTTAACCCCACTCCCACACCCTGTCAAAGCGAAGGCTGCGAACGTGCTTAAGAGGAGACCAGAGTCTTTGGAAAAATGCGGAAAAGGCGCGGAACGGAACATGGCAGACTCGAAAAAGACGCAGAGCGCGTCAGAGATAAATTCAAAGGCGTACCTGAAACATACTGAGCTGCATTGCTCAGGTCAATACATTTCACCATACAGTTGAATCTCCATGACGAATCGAATCAGCACCGCAATCCTCTGCCTCTTTGCTCTCACGAATGCGTTTGCGCAACCCGCCCCCATTGTTGTTGAGCACGGCACCTACGTCGTTCGCCTGCTGCTTCATCCGATTGGCCGTGAAGAGTACACCCTGACCCGTACTATCAGCGGCGATCTCACCCTTACCTCCACGTCTATTTCTTCCGATCGCGGAACCACCCGCAGCATCACTTCAACCCTGGATCTAAGTCCTTCACTCAACCCCGTTCGTCTGCAGCAATCTACTGTCCCCGCAAACCCGGATGGTCCCTCTCTGGTCCAGATCGCCGGCTCAACCGCAACCATCCGCGAGGGTTCGCAAAGTCGTTCCACGCCCACGCCGCCGATCTTCTTTCCCGGCTTTTCCCCTATGCCCGTCCCTGTGCAGATGGTAATGATGCGGTACTGGAAGCTGCACCATCAGCCCGCGCTCCTTCCGGTCCTACGGGTCAGCAGCCGCGCACTTCCTGTGGAAATCAAGCTTGTGGGACACGACGCGTTCTTCGCCCACGGCCGCATGGAACGCTTCGCCCGCTACACCATCGCCAATCTCGTGTTTGGACGCGAGATCCTTTGGATGAACGACTCGAACCGGGTCGCCGCCGTCATGACCTTCGCCGGAGGTCTCCCGCAAGAGATCGTGCTGGATGAGGATGCCGGCCTCATGGGCGAGCTCTACCACTCCGGCGTTCGACAGGAGATGCTGGACTTGGCGGACCTTACCCACCAAGTGCCGCCCGCCGCGCAGGGAACCTTTGCCATCACGGGTGCCCGGCTGATCGACGCAACAGGCGCCCCCCCGATAGAGAATGCCATCGTCGTAATCCGCAATGGCATGATCGCCGCAGCCGGAAGCGAAGCCTCCGTTCGCGTCCCGGCCGGCACCCGCATCGTTCACGCTGACGGGCAGACGATTCTGCCCGGCCTTTGGGAGATGCACAGCCACTACTCGGGGGTTGAGTTCGGTCCCGCGCTTCTGGCAGCCGGAGTGACAACTGCCCGCGACTGCGGCGGTGAGATGGAGTTCTTGACCTCCGTTCGACGCGAGATTGACCAGGCGCACGACCTTGGCCCCAGGCTCTTGCTGGCCGGACTGATTGACAGCGGGGGCCCGCTCGCTTTTGGTGCGGTTGATGTTGAGACGCCGGAGCAAGCTGTGAATGCGGTTGACAACTATGCCGACGCCGGCTTCAGCCAGATCAAGGTTTATACCCAGATTCAGCCGCAAATCTTAGAGATCATCAGCCGCGAGGCTCATGAGCGTGGTTTGACCGTGACCGGCCACGTCCCCGCCGCCGTAACAACGCGGCAGGGAATCCTCGACGGTATGGACCAGATCAATCATCTCCAGTACGTAACCCGGGAGATGAAAGGTTCAGACCCGACTAGCTTTCTGCGTTTCTTACAGCAGCACCACACGATTGTCGATCCAACCATGAGCTGGGCTGAGATGGCAGGGCACTCTCGCGATCTGGAGTTGTCGAGCTTCGAGCCTGGTATTCGCGCCGCGCCATACACACTGGCGCAGAAGTTCGAGGCCTTGGGGGTGCCGGCTGCTGACGCAGCCAAGTTCCGGGAGCGCATGGAGACTAACCTTAAAGTCATTCATAGTCTGATCGAGGCAGGCATTCCAATCATTCCTGGAAGCGACACAGGACTCATCGGCTACGGCCTTGACCGTGAGCTCGAGCTCTATGTTCAGGCGGGCATGACACCTCTGCAAGCGATTCAGTCCGCGACTATCGTTTCGGCAAGGGCTATGCAGCATCAAGCGGACTCTGGCACGGTGGAGGCAGGCAAGCGAGCCGATCTGGTTCTGGTGCAAGGCAATCCTTTAGAAGACATATCCAATCTGCGGCGCGTCGTAAGTGTGGTGACAGGCGGACGAATGTATGACAGCCGTAAGCTCGCGCACAGCGTCGGGTTCAAGCGCTAGAGCAAATTAGCTGTTGCTGTGGAGTGGAAGCATGATGCAGTGTCATTTTCCTTGAGAGAAAGTGACGTTCATGGCAACGCCTCCCGATACACCCACAGCTAATTTGCGCTAGCGGTCCATCACAGGCGGAGCCTTCATGAGGTTTAGGAACATCTGCGTGAACCGAGGCAGATCAAGGTCCTGCTGTACGTGAACGAGCTGAAGACTGACAGCCGGCTTGTTCGATTCGGTCCAGGCCAGGGTGTCGCCATAGGTGGCGCCAGGGGAAAGATCGACATCCAGGTAAAGGCGCCGCTCGGCTGTGATGATCTTCGGATCCAGCCACGCGGCGGCGGCAAGTTCATCCCACAGGTAATAGCGGTCTTCCGAATATCTGGCAATGTACTGTGCGGAGGGGCTTGCTGATGTGCTGATCTCCTTGAGCATGGCTTCGGTGAACAGAGCCTTGATCGAGATATCAACCGTCGTCAAATCGATGCGTGGCCAGGGAGCGCGCAGGGTGATGTGTGCAGCCTCAGGATCGAACCAAAAGTTGAACTCATGGCGTGGGTCGGCGATGAACTCCGGGTCATTCGTAACGGGGTTGAGACTTCCACCCATGATGACGATTCCCTGAGTGAGCTCCGCAAAGTGAGGGTCGATGGAGACGGCCAAAGCGATATTGGTGAGAGGTCCCGCTGCGTAGATTGTGACTTGATGAGGATGTGTGTGGACTTGGCGGATGAGAAAATGGGGGGCGTCCTCCCCTATGGGGTTGGTTGTGGGGTGACCTTCGGGGAGGGTGGGGATGAGCTCTGGGGCGTGCTCGGGGGCGGAGCCGGTGTGCTGGGCGGCGTCGCCCCAGGCTCCGAGCCAGGGGGTGGTGCCGTAGAGGCGCTGCCAGAGGAGGGTCTGCTGGCGGGTGCGGACCAAGGGGTAGATTGCCCCGGGGGCGACGGGGACATCGGTGCGGTGGATGAGCTCCAACATGCGGAGGGTGTGCTGGACCTCCTCGGGCTCCCAAGCGTTGCCGCTGACCATGGTGATGCCGAGCACCTTGACCCACGGGCTCTGGAGCAGGAGCATCATGGCCATCTGGTTGGAGCCTCCGGGGCCGGAGCCGTCCTGGTCGATGAGGACCATGCGAGGCGCTTGGGCGCGGAGTTGTGGGAGTAACAGGAGGCTCAAAACGAGCAGGAGGGTGGGTTTGTTTTTCATGAACTGAGGCCTTTCGAATGGCTGACGACTACCCCCCCCACCCCATACCAGAATCACGCAAAGTCTTCAAAACAGAGACTTTAGGTCCGGACTTGGGGCTAAAATCCGCGCCAACTTCAACTGCTGCCCTCTAAAGTCTTCATTCCAGGGGAGATGTTCGCTACTTTAACCCCACTTTTCTGCGATTTGCTCAGGATGGGCAGGCTGACTCGATCTCGTTGAGGATGGCGGCCACTGTGGCGGCGGGGTCTGGCGATTGGGTGATTGGACGACCGACGACGAGCATGGAGGCTCCGTCAGCTATGGCGGCTGCGGGGGTAGCGATGCGGCGTTGATCTCCGGCGGCGGAGCCGGTGGGGCGGATGCCGGGAACTACCAGCAGGGGATTTAGGCCTAGCTCGCGGCGGAGAATTTCGACCTCGGCGGGGGAGCAGACGAGGCCGGGGATCTGGGCGCCGCGGGCCAGATGGGCGAGACGCAGGACCTGTTCGGCGGGGGAATGGGCGATGCCGGTGGCGTGGAGCTGGGGTGGATTGAGGCTGGTGAGGACGGTGACGGCGAGGAGTTTGGGTGCGCCAGAAGTTTCGGCAGCGTCGGCGGCGGCTTCCAACATGGCCGGGCCGCCGGCGGCGTGGAGGGTGAGCAGGCCGGCGCCGAGGGGGGTGATGGAGCGAATGGCTCCGGCGACGGTATTGGGGATGTCGTGAAGTTTGAGGTCGAGGAAGATTTTGAAGCCCCGGTCGCGCAGGGTGGGGATAATGGATGGGCCGGCGGCGAGAAAGAGCTCGAGGCCGACCTTGAGCCAGAGGGCCTGGGACTCGAGGCGCTCGGTGAAGGCGAGCGCGGCGGCGGCGGTGGGCAGGTCGAGGGCGACGATGAGCCGGTCGCGGGGGGTGAGGGACACTTTGCGCTCCTTCGGTCAGTGTACTTTGGAGGTTGGCAATACAGTTCGAGAGCAGTTTTGAGGCAGTGGTCAGGTAGTGATGCGGCGGTTGAAGGAGTTTTGGTTTGAAGACGGTTTTGACGATTGCGGGCTTCGATCCCTCAAATGGGGCTGGGGTGACGGCGGATCTGGCGGTGATGGCGGCGTATGGGATGTTCGGGACCTCTTGCGTGACGGCGCTAACGGTGCAGTCAACGCTCGGAGTGAAGGACACGCATGCGGTGGAGGCGGAGGTAGTGACGGAGACGCTGGAGTGGCTGACCCAGGATCTTCGGCCTGCGGGGATCAAGATTGGGATGCTGGCAAACGAAGGAATCGTGGCGGCGGTGATCCGGTTTCTTGAAGGCCTGGCGAAGGATGGCGGTGCGCAGGATCTGCCGGTGGTGCTGGATCCTGTGATCCGGTCAAGCTCGGGTAAGCCATTGTTGGATGCGGCGGGGTTGAACATGGTTCGGCGAAGCCTGCTGCCGATGGTGGACTGGGTGACGCCGAATGGGGCTGAGTTGGGGGCGCTGGCGGGGCTGACGGTGGGCGGAGCCGGGGATGTGGAGCGGGCGGCGAAGGCGCTGCGGGACCGGCTGCCGGGGTTGAACGTGGTGGGGACCGGTGGAGATCAGGCTCGTCCAGACGACATGGTGGTGATGGCGGATGGAAGGGTGGAGCGGCTGCGCGGAGAACGGATTGCGAGCCAGGCGACGCATGGGACGGGATGTGCGTTTTCAACCGCCTTGCTGTGCGGGCTGGTGGATGGGATGGATGGAATGATGGCGGCGAAACGAGCCAAGCAGTTTGTGAGCGAGGGGATTTTACGGGCGGAGAAGCGGGGCGGAGGCAAGGGGCCGCTGGATCTCTACTGGCCGATGCGCGCCGCGGCCCGGGAGCGGTCGCCGAAGGAGAGTTGAGCGTTCGCGGGTTGGGCGCGTGATATCGCGGCGGAGGTATCGGGTAGAGCTTACGCCGGAGAGTGGTGGAGAGAGGGTGCGGCGGGAGTTTACGGTCGAGCGTTAGGGTTGTCCACTTGGCTGAGGGTAGAGGGCGGCTGCAGTGTCGTGCAGGACGTGGTGGGCGATTTCGAGAGCGCGCGTGGAGGGGATCTCGTTGTCTTCGACCATGCCGGTAAGGGCGAGGGCGAGCGCCTTGCGGGCGTTGCGGCTAGCGATCCAGGTGGACTCCTCCCAGCCCATGGCTTCTGAGTAGGGGTAGCCGTCGGTGCCGAAGAGGACTTTGCCCGGGTAGGTTTCAAGCCACTCGCGGAGCCAGGTGGCGAGCGTGCGGGCGGGGAAGGTGAGGCTCTGCTGGGAGATGTCCAGGAAGACGTTTGGCTTTTGCAAAAGAGCCCCGGCCTCGTGGACGAACGGCCAGCCGCCATGGAGCAGGACGAAGTTGGTATGGCGCAGCGTGCGGTCGTTGAAGAGGGGCTCGAGCAGCAGCGGGTTAGCGCCGGCGATGCCAAAGTAGCCTCCGCCGCCGGCCATGGCGTGGAGGTGGACGGCCATGTGGAGGCGACCGCACTCGCGGGCGATGTAGCGGAGGAGAAAGTCCTGGAGGAGTTTATAGTCGGCATCGGATGGGCTTGGTTTGCCGGCCCAGCGGGCGTAGATGCGTTCGGCTTCTACTTGGGTGGGTTTGGTGAAATCGAAGCCGCGGAGGTAGGCGATCTCGAATTTTTCTGCAATGGCTCCGGCGGCGTGCTGATGCTCGAGGGTGGGGGTGACGACTTTGGCGAGGTATTCGGGGAGAGTTTTGGGGATGGTCGTCAGGCCAAGGTCTTTGAGGTAGCGGGCGCGGAGTTTGTCTTCAAGCGGGTAGAAGAGGGCTCGGTCGGGGTTGCCTTTGGCCAGGCTGCTGGTGTCGAGCGGGAGGAGCAGGGCGTCGGCGTAGGGCACCCAGCGGAAGTGGGGGGCGGCGATCCCGGGGCCTAGGGCGACGCGGTTGGCTGTCATGACTTCGATATTGGATTGGGTTAGGACCCACTCGTCGAAGTGGTCGCCCTCGCGGGTGCGGACTGTGATGCGGGCGGCTTCGAGGCGCTTCTGGGCTTCGGGATTAAGTGGGGCTGAGCCTTCGAAGTTCCAGAGAGCCTTCCAGGCGGCGGGAAGCTGGGCGAAGTCGGTGCGCCAGGCGACGGGATCGGTCTGAGGCTCCATTTGGTCGACAGGCAGAGCGTCGAAGTCGCGGTCCGGGTTGGGGGCTGCTGGGTCTGGCGGCGGTAGAACGGGATGGGCGTGGTTATCCCAGGCGGGAATCGCGTTGATCTGGGTTGTGAGGGAGGGCTCGGCGGCTGGCTGCTGGGAGCGGAGAGTGATTGGGATGGCGGCTGCGAGGAGGCAGCAGGCGCTGTAAACGAGGCGGGGGCGGATTCTGGAGACGCTCACCAGAATGACCTTAGCATTGCGCGCCCGAGCGGAGAAGTTTTACAGCCTTGTAAACTCGTGGCCAAATTGGAACGTGGACGGTTCCATCGCGCATCTCACCTGGAGACACGTACAACCTGGAAGCAATCTGGAAACAAACACGCCGCGGAACGAAGCCCGCAATGAGGTTCTAATGGCAACAGCGACGCACGATACGGCGAACAAGCAGGACGCTTTTACTCCTGAATCTCTTTCGTACAACATCTCGCTCTCGACCGCGATTGCTGCTGACGGACAGCCGGTGCAGACGACGGTCAAGGATGGGCCGCTTTCGCCCGAGTTGCTGGACAAGATGCATCGATACTGGCAGGCGACCAACTATCTTTGTGTGGGACAGATTTATCTGTTTGAGAACCCGCTATTGCGCGAGCCGCTGAAGCAGGAGCAGATCAAGCCTCGGCTGCTAGGGCATTGGGGGACTTCGCCTGGGCAGAATCTTCTGTATGTCCACTTGAACCGGCTGATCAAGGAACAGGATGCGAATGTGATCTATATCTCTGGTCCTGGGCATGGGGGACCGTCGCTCAATGCGAACGCCTACCTTGAGGGCAGCTATACGGAGGTGCATCCGGAGATCACGAAAAACGTGGACGGGATGCGGCTGTTCTTCCGGCTGTTCAGCACCCCGGGTGGATTTCCAAGCCACTGCGGGCCGCACGTGCCGAATTCGATGCATGAGGGCGGAGAGTTGGGTTATTCGCTGGTGCATGCGTTCGGCGCGGCGTTCGATAACCCGGATTTGCTGGTTGCTTGCGTCATTGGAGACGGTGAGAGTGAGACAGGGCCGCTTGAGGGGAGTTGGAAGTCGATCAACTTCCTCAATCCGGTGCGCGATGGAGCTGTGCTTCCAATTTTGCACCTGAACGGTTACAAAATCTCGGGGCCGACGGTGCAGGCTCGGACCAGCGATGAGGATCTTGCGGCGTTGTATCGCGGGCGTGGGTATAAGCCTTACTTCGTGGAGGGCGATGATCCGGAGTCCGTGCATCAGCAGCTGGCAAAGACGCTGGATGAGTGTTATGCGGAGATTACCGCGATTCAGAAGGATGCCCGGACGAATGGATATAAAAAGCAGCCCGTATGGCCGATGATCGTGCTGCGGACACCGAAAGGGTGGACGTGTCCGAAGGAGGTGGACGGCGTTCCGGTGGAGGGCACGTTCCGTGCGCACCAGGTGCCGCTTTCGACGGTAAAGACTAATCCGGAGCATTTGAAGATTCTTGAGACCTGGATGCGGAGTTATCAGCCGGAGAAGCTGTTCGATGAGCATGGAGCCTTGATCCCGGAGCTTGCAGAGCTTGCACCGAAGGGCAACCGGCGGATGGGCGGCAATCCACATGTCAATGGCGGACGGCTGCTTACTACGCTGAATTTGCCGGAGTTCAGTGAGTATGAGCTGGAGATTCCCGGTCCCGGGCAGGTGCTTGCGGAGGCTCCGGCGAAGTTGGGTGAGTTCTTCCGCGACATCTACAAGCTGAACCCGACGAACTTCCGGCTTTTCTGTCCCGATGAGACGGACTCGAATCGGCTGAGCGCCGTGTTTCAGGCTACTAAACGCTGTTTCAGTGGCGAGATCGTCTCGATCGACGAGCAGTTGAGCGCGGATGGCCGGGTGATGGAGGTGTTGAGCGAGCATTGCTGCGAGGGATGGCTGGAAGGCTATCTGCTGACCGGGCGGCATGGGCTTTGGTCGAGCTATGAGGCTTTTGCGCAGATCGTGGACTCCATGGTGACGCAGCATGCGAAGTGGCTGGAGCAGTGCGAAGACTTTCCCTGGCGCCGGCCGATTGCGTCGTTGAATGTTTTTTTGAGCAGCCATGCCTGGCGCAATGACCATAACGGGTTCAGCCATCAGGCTACGGGGTTTGTCGACAATCTGTTGGGACGGCGCAAGGAGGTGTCGCGCATCTACTATCCGCCGGATGGGAACTGCCTGTTGAGCGTCTTCGACCACTGCTTGCGCAGCCGGGATTATGTCAATGTCGTCACCTGCGGCAAGCAGCCGCAGCTGCAATGGCTGACGATGGACGAGGCGCGGGAGCATTGCTCGCGCGGGGCCGGGATCTGGAAGTTTGCGTCCAGCGACGAGGGCGGTGAGCCGGATGTGGTGCTTGCATGCGCGGGCGATGTGCCGACGATCGAGATCTGCGCCACCTCATGGCTGTTGCAGAAGCATGTGCCGGGGATCAAGGTGCGCGTGGTAAACGTCGTTGACCTAAACACGCTGATGATGCCGGACGATCATCCGCATGGCATGGACAATATGAGCTTTAATGCGCTGTTCACGGAGGATAAGGATGTCGTGTTCGCGTTCCATAACAATCGCTGGCTAATTCACCAGTTGGTGCATGGACGGGCCAATGAAGGGCGCTTCCATGTACGCGGGTTTATGGATAAGGGGACCACAACCACGCCGTTCGATATGGTGGTGCTGAACGAGATGAGCCGGTATCACCTGGCAATTGCCGCGCTGAAGTGCGTACCGCGGTTGCGAAACGAGGCTGAGAAGGCAAGCGATCTCTTTTACGAAAAGCTTGACGAGCACAATGCGTATATCCGGCGGCATCTTGAGGACATGCCGGAGATTCGCAACTGGTGGTATACGCCGGACTTCCATGATCCGGATAAACCGGCCGAGATGGCGAAAGGCCATGCTCGACTGGATAACTTCACGAATAGCTAGGGTTGTGTGCTGCCGGACGGGCCGCCGCGCAGTCGGATCGTCCGGCAGGATTAGTCGTTGACGTTGAAAAGCACTGCCATCTCTTTGTGCAGAAAACCTTGGCCCGGCCGGTACGGCTGAATCCACTTACCGTCCAGCACAAACTGCGGAATGGCGCGC
This sequence comes from uncultured Granulicella sp., assembly GCA_964282815.2. Lineage (GTDB taxonomy): Bacteria > Acidobacteriota > Terriglobia > Terriglobales > Acidobacteriaceae > Edaphobacter. The sequence continues at coordinate 462,916 of CBDIOH010000002.1, read as the reverse complement.
TTGCCGACGTTTTCAATCACGGCGTCCGCGGCGCCCGGGGTAGCTTCGATATCGATTTCGGTATATGGAATGTTGTGCTTGGTCAGAAAGCGCTTGGCTTCGCGGCAGTCGCGGCACCAGGAGGCGGAGTAGACGGTAAGATCCATAGTCCTCAGTTTATCCCTTCTGCTATTGCTCTTTGTAGTTGCGCATCAGGCCGCCATCGACCACATAGGTTGAGCCCGTGACGTAACCCGCCTCTTCCGATGCGAGAAACGCGACCAGCGCCGAGACGTCCTCCGGCTTGCCCAGGCGGCCGAGTGGAATGTTATTCAGCAGTGCATCCAGCTTGGGCTTGTCCTTGAGCAGGGAAGCGTTGATCGGCGTGTCGATCGCGCCGGGAGCGACGTTGTTGACCGTGATGCCGGCCGGGCCGAGTTCCATGGCGAGATCGCGCATGAGCATGCGCATGCCGCCTTTGGCCGCGCAGTAGCTGGCGAAGTTGGGAAAAACCATATCCTCATGGACCGAGCTGATATTGATGACGCGACCGGGCTTCTTGGCGGCGATCAGCTTCTGCACGAAGCGCTGAGTAAGGAAGTACGGTCCTTTGAGGTTGGTCGCCATTACCAGGTCATAGTCTTCTTCGGTGGAGTCGGGGAAGTAGTCATGCCGCTCCACGCCCGCGTTGTTGACCAGGATGTCGCATCCTCCGAGCTGCTGCCAGGCCTGCTCGACGAGGTTCTGGACGTCGGCGGTGACGGTGACGTCGGCCTTGACGAGGATAGACTTGCCGCCTGCGGCCTCAACCTGCCGTTGCGTCTCCTGCGCGCCTTCGATGTGTGAGCGATAGTCAATGACGACGCTGGCGCCCTCCGAGCCGAGCCGTATGGCGATGGACTGTCCGATGCCGGAACCGGAGCCTGTAACGATCGCTACCTTGCCTTCAAGTCGTGCGGCCATAATCCATCCTTCACGTGTGCTGCTGGAATATATTCCCTCTCAGTAGATGCTGAAGAGACGCACGGAAGGTTTGCGCAGAGAGCGAATGTGCTCCGGCCGCTTTGCTATTGAGAAGGCGTATGCGATAGGCTTAAACCCTGGATGCGGCTAAATGGCTTGCATGTACGTCTCCAGATCAACTCTTGATGATGAGATTGTTCCAGCAGGATCGAGAAGGACCGGCCGACCCGTTGCGTCGAGCGGTTGCTGCCTTGTGTCTTCTGCTGATTATGTTGGTGGGCGGTGCGCAACAGCTGCACGTGCACCCGGCCTATGGCCCGACGGAGGCGAACTGCTCGTTGTGCGTGGTGGCACATCTTTCCACGTCGCCTTCTCCGGTGATCGCTGGACCAGTCCTTGTTGCGAAGCTTCGCTGCGTTGTGCCTCCGGAAGCGATTGCTGTTGCGTCAGCGATAGCTGTACACACCTTCTACATCCGTCCTCCGCCTGCCCGGGACCCCCACGCCTGACGTTCGTTCAACCGCGTGTTTCAGTACAGGAGTTCCCCACGATGCGCCTTAATGCGCTCTCCCGCTTGCTCTCTCTCCTAACGATGCTTGTCTTCGCGGTTCCTTTTGTTTCCTTACTTTCCGCTCAATCCGGCAGCAACTCCGGCACGATTCTGGGCGTGGTTCAAGACCCCACCGGCGCAGTCATCCCGAATGCGCCGGTGACGGTGCGGAACCCGGTCACTCGGTATGAGCGGCAGGCGACGACCGACTCCGCGGGCCGCTATGAGTTCCAGAATCTGCCGTTCAACTCCTACCACCTGAGCATTGCAGTGCCGGGCTTCAGCCCGTTCGCGACGGATGTGAGCATCCGTGCCTCGGTTGCAGTCTCCATTACGAATACGCTGTCAATCAAGGCGACGGATAGTAACATCACCGTGACCGCTGAAGATAACCTGGTCGACGATACCGGGCTGCGCACTTCGATCGACCACGGGGACTTCAATAAGCTGCCGATGGAGAGCGAGTCCTCCGGGCTTTCGTCGTTGGTGACGGCAACGACGCCAGGAATAGCGGCGGACTCGAACGGCCAGTTGCATGGGTTGGGGGATCACGCCAGCAATACGTTTTCGATCGACGGGCAGCAGATCTCCGATCAGCAGAGCAAGATCTTTTCAAACCAGCTTCCGTCGAACGCGGTGCAGTCGATCTCGGTGATTGAGGGTGCGCCGCCGGCTGAATACGGCGGCAAGACCTCGCTGATCATCCAGGTGACGACACGCTCCGGGCTGGGCGTGACCAAGCCGACGGGAAGCGTGACGGCTTCCTACGGAAGCTTTGGCTCGGCGTCGGGTTCGTTTGACATTAGCTACGGCGGCAAGAACTTCGGCAACTTTTTTGAGTTCGACGGGCTCAACACGGGGCGGTTCCTGGACGCGCCGGAGTTCTCCGTCTTCCACGACAAGGGCAATGAGGCGAACGTCTTCGATCGCATCGACCGCAACTTCACGAGCTCGGATTCGGTTCATTTGGATTTGAACTACAGCCGCTCGTGGTTCCAGACGCCGAACACCTATGACAATCTGAACGTGCAGAACGTGGTCTCGGGCGGGACGACAAGCGCGCCGACCTTTGCCAACGTGGGCAACGCGGATCAGCGATCGAAGATCGAGACCTTCAACATCGCACCAACCTACACGCGCGTCGTAACCCAATATAGCGTCTTCAACTTTGGCCCATACATCCGTAAGGACACCTATAAGTATTACGGTTCGAACAACCCTTTGGCTGACCTGGGGCCGGCGAACCTGCAGACCAGCGCCATCAACCAAGGCCGCACACTAACCAACGCCGGTGCGCACATGGATGTCTCGTACGTGCGGGGTGTCAACAACATCAAGGCTGGTGCGAACTACTCGCAGACGTTCTTGCGGGAGAATGACGCGCTGGGCGTTGTGGACCCTATCTACAACTCCCCCTGTGTGGACTTCTTCGGCAATCCGCTGCCGGGGTATGCGGGGACGGCGCAGTGTGTCGGCTTGAACTCCGCCAACCCGAGTTACAACGCGGTGCTCGGGCCCCACGACCTGACGCGCGGCGGAGCGTTTTACAACTACCATGGGCAGACGGATGTGAAGGAGATCGCGCTCTATATTCAGGACCAGATCAAGACGGGCAACTGGCTGTTCAATGTGGGGATTCGCGGCGATCTTTATAACGGTCTGGCGATTGCGCGGCAGGTCGAGCCGCGGCTGGGGCTCTCCTATACCGTGAAGCGCACGGGTACGGTGTTGCGCGCCTCGTATGCGCGAACACTTGAGTCACCGTTCAATGAGAATCTTGTGCTCTCCAGCCAGGGCTGCTCAAATGCCGTGCTGAGCCCGCTGCTCGCCTGCACGGATGGGGTTTCCGGGACGCTCCAGCCGGGGTTTCGCAATGAGTTTCATGCCGGCTTTGAGCAATCCATCAGCAAGAATTTTGTCATCTCCGGCGATTACATCTGGAAGTACACGCATAATGCTTTTGACTTCTCCGTACTGGGCAATACTCCTATCACGTTCCCGATCGACTGGCACAATGCGAAGGTTCCGGGCTTCGCGCTGCGGGCGGACGTGCCTAATGTGCACAACATTTCTGCGTACGTGGTGATGAGCTCGGTAGCGGCGCGGTTCTTTCCCCAGCAGGTGGCCGGGGCTGGAGCGACGGTCGGGCAGAGCGGCCTGCCGTTCCGGATCGACCACGATGAGCGATTCAACCAGACGACGCACGTGCAGTATCAGTTTCCGCACTCGGGCAAGATCAAGCTGCTGCGGGAGACGCCTTGGGTTGGGTTCAACTGGCATTTTGACTCAGGGCTGACGGCTGGTTCGGTGCCTTGCTACAATACCCTGGCGAACGATCCGAACAGCGCCTGCGATGGGACCTCTACGACGCTCAATGGGCAGCCGGCGATCGACCTCTCCGGCCTGACCGCGGATCAGCAGGCGCAGGCCGGGCTGGTCTGCAACGGGGTGAGGGCCACGCCGTTCCAGGCGCTGCCGAATACCTGCCTGGCCTCGCAGCTGACCTCAAACCTGGTGAGCATCCCGGTTATCAACACGGGGGACAATGACAAGCACCCGCCGCGCATCGCGGAGCGGAACGTCTTCGACGCGTCGATTGGCGAGGACAACCTATTTGGCGGCGATGCGTATAAATGGAGTCTGCGCTTGACTGGGGTGAACCTGGCCAACAAGTTTGCGCTCTATAACTTCCTGTCTACCTTCAGCGGTACGCACTTCCTGACGCCGCGTTCGCTGAGCGCGGAGTTGGGCTTCCACTTTTAGGAGATTACCGTCAAGGAACGTGCGAGACGATGACTGGAGCAGGGGGAGTCAAGTATGGTGGTGGGGTTCAGCTTTGGAGGCCCTATCCGGCGCTTTGTTCCTCTGCTCCTGTCTGCGATTGCAGCGCTGTGCCGCGCTCAGGCAGCCTGTGCTCAGCAGACGCCGCTAGGGTCTCATCCTGCGGCCCTGCCTCCGGTTGTGACGGAGCAGGTGAATGTTACGGCGACTCGTTCTCCCGTTCCGATCGGCGAGACGGCGAAGACGGTGGATACGCTGGACTCCGAACAGCTTCACGATTATCCCTCGCCGGTGCTGGACGATACGCTGCGTCAGCACGCGGGCTTTGAGCTCTTCCGGCGCTCGAGCTCACGCGTGACCAATCCCACCAGCCAGGGAATCTCACTGCGGGGTCTGGGCTCAACGGCGGTTTCGCGCACGCTGGTGCTTGAGGAAGGCGCTCCGCTAAACGATCCGTTTGGCGGATGGATCCACTGGAATGAAAGCCCTGCTTCCACACTGGATTCGGTCACGATCGTAACTGGCGGCGGCTCGGACCTGTATGGGTCGAGCGCACTGGGCGGAGTGATTGATGTGCTGCCCGCAGCGCTTGAGAAGACGCTGTTCGATGCGACTGCGTACGAAGGCTCGCAGGATAGCTCGACCGTGGATCTGCGTGGAGACCGGCGCTTGCACGCGCTGGACACGATGCTGGCTGGAGAACAGTTGCGTACAGCAGGCTATGTGATTGTGGCGCCGCAGGTTGCCGGGACGGTGGACGTGCCGGCTAATGTTCATTCGGAAAGCCTTAGGACGGAGCTGGGGCGGCGCAGCTTCGCGATGGATCGCTTCTTCCTTGTCGGCAACTTTCTTAATGAGGCGCGCGGAAACGGCACGCCGGATACCACGAATGCCACACGGCTTTGGCGTTATATCGGAGGCTATGACTCGCCGGAGTCAAGTGCAGTTCCCGTTCGGGCGCGACTCTTCGGCAGCGACGAGGGGTATCGGCAGAGCTTTTCTTCCGTGCTGACCGGGCGCGTGGGGGAGAACCTAACGCGCAACCAGCGTGTCCGCACGCAGGAGTTGGGCGCTACCGCCGACGCCTCCTATCACCTGAAGCACGTAGCCTTCGTCATCGGCGCGGATGTGCGGGATATCCGCGGTGAAGATCATGAGACTCCGATCGCGCAGGGCGTCGTGACGGGCTTGCAGGCTGTGACCGCGCGGCAGCGGTACACCGGCGGCTTCGGCGAGGTATTGGGCGAGTTCGGTGGCTGGAGCGGCGCGGTCTCCGTGCGGCTGGACGCAGCGCAGAATCTCGATACGCACCAGATCAACCGGACTGCGACCGTGAACACCCTGACCAACCCGCCGAACCGAACCGAGTATGTGCCCAGCCCGCGGGCCGGCCTTGTTCGCCAGCTTGGCAGCCATGCGAACGTGCATGCCTCTGGTTTCAGAGCCTTCCGCTCACCTACGTTGAACGAGCTCTACCGTACCGGGCAGGTGGGTTCTGAGACCACGCTCGCCAACGCATCACTGGAGAGTGAGCGCGCCACCGGCTGGGAGGTGGGAACCCAGTTGCTTGCGGCCGCGCACGGCACCAGCCTGCAAGCCACGTATTTCTGGACGGAGATCAACCGGCCTGTCTCTACCGTCGTCCTCACGCAGACAGCGACCGCCATTACGGATATGCGCGAAAACCTTGGCCAGATTCGTAGCCGCGGTGTGGAGCTTTCAGCTGATATGTTCCGAGGCCGCGCCATCTGGGCTTCTGCGGGCTATCAGTTTGCGAACGCTACGGTCACTGCCTTCTCCGCGCAGTCCGCCCTGGTGGGCAATCGCATTCCGCAGGTGCCGCGCCACACCGCGACCGCACAACTGCACGCACGCAGCGCACGCCTGGGCGAGGCGACGCTCGCGCTGCGCACCAGCAGCAGCGCCTTCGACGATAGCGCCAACACGTTCCTACTACGCCGCTTCTTTACGCTCGATCTTTCCGCGAAGCGCAGCCTGACACACAATGTAGATGCCTTCGTCTTGGTACAAAACCTCTTCAACCAGCGCCCCGATGTCTCACGCACTCCTATCCTGACCCTCGGCAGCCCCATCTTTGCCGAGGCAGGTCTGCATCTTCGTTTCGGATCGGCCAAGTAGCTGCATCCTATGAGGCGAGGGCAAACCCTTGCAGATTCTCATCATCAACAGCGGCTCGTCATCCATTAAGTTCAGCGTTTTCGCAGCCTCAGGCGCTGCTGAACCGAAGTCCGTGCTCGAAGGCGAGCTGACACAGATCGGTAGCCCGGACGCGAAGTTGACCGTGCAAGGTGAATCCAAGCCCTTGGCAGCCGGCGATCTGAAACAGGCTGTCGACATCCTTCTTGACGCATGCACGAAGGAGGCGACCTCTTTCGATACTGTCGGCTATCGTGTGGTGCATCCCGGCGAGAAGCTCCAGACCCATCAAGAAATTACTGAAGAGGTTCTCCACGATCTTGAGGAGGCGATCGCCTTTGCGCCGCTCCATGATCCCGCCGTTCTAACCGTCATCCGCGAGTGCATGGCACGTTTTCCGGCTCTGGCGCACTATGCCTGCTTCGATACCGTCTTCCACGCCACCATGCCGCAGGAGGCGACCACCTATGCGATCCCGGCGGCATACCGAGAGCTGGGTGTGCGACGCTATGGCTTCCATGGTCTCTCGTGCGAATCCATCGTCTACCAGTTACGCGATGCGCTGCCGCAGCGCCTCATCATCGCGCACCTGGGCAGCGGATGTAGCGTCACCGCCGTGCGCAACGGCGCGTCCTTGGACACCAGCATGGGCTTGACGCCTACTGGCGGCGTGGTGATGGGCACGCGCCCCGGCGATCTCGACCCAGGGCTGCTAATCTACTTGCTGCGCCAGCAGAAGGGCGAACCCGCACCGGCGGTCGGCGCCCTGGAGAAGACGCTCAACCACGACTGCGGCTTGGCCGCACTCTCCGGTCAGCCCAACGATATGAAAGCTATCCGCAAGGCAGCGGCGGGCGGCGACCCGCAGGCGCAGCTTGCCCTCAAGGTCTTTACCCGCAGCATCACCAAGGCGATCGGCTCCTATGCGTGGCTGATGGGCGGCCTGGACTGCATCGTTTTCACCGGCGGCATCGGAGAGCATGATATCGCCACGCGCGACGAGGTGTTGGTCAAGACACCTGCGGTTGACGTTCGCGTGCTTCCGGCCCAGGAGAACCTCATGATCGCGCGGCATGTTTACCGGCTGGAAGCCGAGGCTTCGCCCGGGCGATAGCACTTCTCCGTGTGCCCTCTCAGCTGCTCAGGGTAAAAGTAGACCTCGCGCAAGTCTCCGCTCGCGTCTCGCCCGGCCTCATCATCAAAGTGTGCGGCACCCGCGTGTCCGCTCTCGCCGCCCGCCGTCACGGCACGCGCCCGGACCTTGTCACCGAATTCCACTACCGCGACAAAGCTGTTGCCGCTCGTGCCGTACCACTTCTTCGTACCGGGATACGGCTTGGCCGCGAACGACGCGAGGGACCCCCAGACAGACGAGACGAACGGCACGGGGATGCTCGCGCCGGCATCGTTGAACGGCTGCACGAGATCGGCGGTCAGTCGCTGGAAGCGATTGATCTCGCCCCATGGCACCTGCCACCGGCCAAACTGCATTTGAAGCGAATCAACCGCGGCCGAAAGCGCCCGCAGCTTGATGACGTCCGGCACCTGCTGCGCGATCAACTCTTCGTTCCGCAACGTAGGATCGTGCGCCTTTATAGCCGCGTCACTGCGACGGACCGTCTCGCCCCAGTAGATCGCTAGCGTCGTTGCCGCGGAGTCTGCGGACCAACGATTGTCCCACTTGCGAAGCACTGCGATGGGCTCGGCAAGCTTCTTCTTCGCTTCCGCATCCGCCGCGCCGTCCGGCAGCGCATCGTAAGCCTTGAGCAGGCTCGGGATGGTCACCGCGAACCACGGCAGGTAGCTGTCATAGGCTGCTGTGCGGAGACTGTCGAGCGTGAAATCCTTACGCTCGGTCAAGAGCCGCATCGCATGCGCACCTCGCGCTGTCTCCGTGCCCTGCTCCACATAAGCGGGGAAGTCGGCCTTCTTTAACGAGCTTTCACCAGCACCGTTCCAGGGTGAATCGTTCACGTTGAAGAGCCATCCGCTCTTTGGGTTCTTCAGCTGTGGGATCTCATCGATCCGCAGCAGTCCATGCCAATCTGTCGCCGGATCGCTTCCATCTACCGGCTTGGTAAAGTCGAAGTTCGTATCCCGGCGCGGAATGTAGTTGCCATGCCAGTAAGCGATGTCGCCGTCCGCGTCCGCGAAAATTGTGTTGTTGGACGAGTTGGCCATTAGCTCCATCGTCTTGCGATAGTCCGCATAGCTGCGCGCCTTGGTTCGAAGGAAGCTCTGCTCCAAGGCTTTGACATGTTCCTGCATCAGCTGGATCGAAATCCACTTGCCGTTGTCTTCTCGCACGACCGGACCGTGCTGTGTGGCGTAGGTGGTAAAGATCTTCTCCTCCATTCCGTTCACACCCTTGATCCTTATCGTGACCTGTTTCGTTGCAAATTGTCTCGTCGCTTTGCCGTAGCGGTAACCAGTTCCGGGCTTTCCACTCAACGTCTCTTTGTACTCGTCGATCGCGTCCACATTGCTCGAGGTATGCATCCAGCCTGCGCGATCATTGAAGCCCTGGTAGACGAAGATCTGTCCCCAGGTTACCGCGCCATACGCGTTTAAACCTTCGTCACTGGTCATCTGCAGCTCGCTGCGGAAAAAGAAGGAGGTGTGCGGGTTGATTAGCAGCAGCGCGTGGTGGTTGACCGTGTTGGACGGGGCAATCGCGATTCCATTCGAGCCGCCGTACTGCCGCGCCTCTTCGCCAATTGCCGGCGTAGCTTGTGACGCGGCTTGAGCCGCTGAGCCCGTCACGTGCGGCGATGGCGCGTCATAAAAGGCCTGCAGCCGCTGCAGATTCACGCGCTCGAGATCGCCTCCAATACTGCCCTCCGTAAAGGAAAGCGCCATCCAAGGCTCGAAATGCGTCAGCACCTTTGGCTTCACCTCCTGGTGCGTTGTCAGATAAAAGTTCAAACCATCTGCCCATGCATTCATCAGCTTTTTCAGCCACTCCGGGCTGGCCGCATACTCCTGCGTTAGCTGCTCCGGGTCGATGAACAACCGCTGCCGCAGGTCCGCCCAGACGGCTTTCTCGCCCTCTGCTTCAGCCACCCGGCCCAAGGCGGTCAGGTAGTTCATCTCCACGCGATTGAAGTCGTCCTCCGCCTGCGCGTACACCATGCCGAAGACCGCATCAGCGTCCGTACTGCCATGCACATGCGCGATGCCCCAGTCATCGCGGACGATGGTGACTGCTTTGGCTTCTGCCGCCCAGCGCGCTGCGTCTCCACCTTGCGCCCAACCACTCGCAGCCACCCCCAGCAGCAACCCGTACCGCGCAAGCTTCATGCTCAACCTCCGTTGCCTCATGAGTCGAATCACCCTCAATCTAGCATCCAATCTAGTTATGCAGGCCATACAGATTCAACAGACCGGCGGCCCGGAGGTTCTCACCCTCGCCACGCTGCCCGATCCCACGCCCGGCCCAGGCCAGGCACTCGTGCGCATTGAAGCCTCCGGCGTCAACTTCATCGACACCTACTTCCGTGAGGGCCGCTACCCCGCCAAGCTGCCGTATACGCTGGGCCAGGAGGCCGCGGGGACGATCGTTGCGCTGGGTCCGGGGGGCGAGGGATTCGCTGTCGGCGATCGCGTCGCCTTCGCCTCACCCGTTGGCACTTATGCCTCGCTTGCCGTGGCGCCTGCCTCCGCGCTGATTAAGCTCCCGGATCCCATCACAAGCCAACAGGCTGCGGCTGCCATGGTGCAGGGCATGACAGCGCATTATCTTCTGCATGACACGTACAAGGTTCAGCCCGGCGACGAGATCCTGATTCATGCCGGCGCGGGCGGCACCGGTCTTTTACTGATCCAGATCGCCAAGCGCCTCGGCGCACGTGTGTTTACCACCGTCGGCTCCGAAGAGAAGGCCGCGCTCGCCGGCGGGGCCGGCGCGGACGAGACCATCCTCTATCGTGAGGAGAACTTCGTCGACCGGATTCTTGCATTGACCGAAGGCCGCAAGCTTCCCGTCGTCTACGACTCGGTCGGCAAGTCCACTTTCGAGCAGTCGCTCCAATGCCTGCGCCCGCGGGGTTTGTTGGCTCTCTTCGGCGGGGCCAGCGGCGCCGTCCCACCGTTCGACCTCATTCGTCTCTCGACCATGGGCTCGCTCTACGTCACGCGTCCAACCCTGAAGGACTATATCGACCCACGTGCGGAGCTTGAGCGCCGCGCGGGCGACGTTTTCGGCTGGATCGCCGAGGGTTCACTGAACGTCCGCATCTCCAAAACCTATCCTCTCGCAGACGCCGCGCAGGCCCACCGCGATCTCGAATCCCGCTCCACCACTGGCAAGCTCCTAATCCTACCCTGACAGGCTTTTGCAGAACCTGCTGCCGCACCCGCTATCCTAAGCAGATGCCCCGGTTGCTCGTCCGCCTGACCCTGCTCCTGCTCGCTCTCACTCTCCGCGCCCATGCGGTCATTGTGCAGGGCAAGGTTACCAGCCCGTTTGGCCGCCCGGTGGCCGGCGCACGCATTCAGCTCATCGACCTTCGTCTCACCCGGTCGGTGGCCAACGCCGTCTCCGGCGTTGATGGCACGTACGAGATTCGCACCAACTTTTCGGGCCGTTTCCTGCTGCTCACCAGCTCAGCCTACTTCGCCCCGCAGATCGGCACGGCCTTTTATGCCGGCCGCACCAATCTCATCACACGTGAGATCGCACTTAACCCTGCTTCACTTTTTCCACTCGAGTCCACCCTGCCTGGCGGAATGCCCACTCCTCTCGCGCAGCTCTCCGCTCATCTCAGTCCCATCCCCGCAGACCGCCTCCTCACCCGCGCCTTCCTGGCCAACGAGCTCCCGCTTGCCCCTGCAACGCTCCTCTCCACCTCCGCTCAGACCGGTCAGCCAGCTGCGCTCTTTGTCCGGGGCGCACCTGCAGATGCTCTTGCCGTTCTGCTCGACGGCCAGCCCATCCAGCGGCTTGGCGGACACTTCCGCGTGGACGATTTCGCCTCGACCGGTATCGCCGCCATCGCGTCCGAGCCCGCCGTCGAGCTCTTGCCGGACCCCAGCCCGGCGTTTTCGCTCGCAGCCCAGGCCGGCATCCTCGCCCTGCACACCGTACGTGCGGCGAATACCCGCCCCAGCTTCGTTTACTCTGGCGACGCCGGAAATTTCAACACCTGGCGTGACGAGGCAGAGTTCGCCCTGACCCACACCCGCACCGATCTCTTCGCGGCTTTCTCCCGGTTTGATACCTCCAATGCGCTGCCGAACAATCGATTCCATGCCGCGACCGGGGCTCTCAATCTGGGCTATCACATCTCCGCTGAGACCAGCCTGCGCTTCACCCTGCGCAACCAGGACGCTGCCGCGCCGCTGCCCATCCCGTATGATCTCGGCCTCCGGCCGGATACCAAGGACGCTACCCAGGACCTCTATGGAACCTTCTCCTTCGAGACGCGCACCGCCCGCGGCTGGCATAACCTGCTCCGTTACGGCATGGTTCGAAGCCGCGAAGAGACGTTTGCCTACACCAACCCGAGCGGCGGCCCGGTCACTCTTACCGGGGCCAACGGCAACAGTGTGACCGGGCAAGCCACACCCTTTCCGATCCCTGCACGCCAGGACCAGGCCACCACGCGCGATGAGATCTCCTACGAGACGGATTACACCCTTAATCACTACCTCGGAGGTGTTTTCAGCGCCCGCTATCAGGATGAACGCGGCCTAAACGCCATTCCCACGTTTCGCCAGACGCTCGACCAGACGAATCTCCTCTTCGCGCTCACACTGCGCGGTGAGATCAAGCACCGCTTCTTCTACGATGGCTCCGGGAGCCTCGCTCACAACCCGGTGATCGGCTTCACCGGCACTCCCCGGCTCGGCCTCACCTACGCGCCTGTGCTCTCCGGCTCCCGCCGTCTCAAGGGCACGACGCTCCACCTCACCGTGGCCACGGGCAACCGGGAGCGCAGCCTTCCCGAGCAGGCTCAGAGCATCGTTACGCCGGCCCGTTCGCGCACCGTGGATCTCTCCGGGGATCAGAATCTCTATCGTCAGAAGCTGATCCTGCATGCCGGTTACTTTCACAACCAGTTCTCTCATCAGACGGAGGTTCTATCCCTCTACGCCCCCATTTCGAGTGGTCAGGCCGGCATCGGACCGGTGCTTTCCGGCTCGCAGGCCTTTCGCGCGCAGGGCTTCGCATCGGAGCTGCGTTACCAGCCTCTGTCCCGGCTGCTGATCCAGGGCGGCTATACTTACCTGGCTTCGCTCGTGGAGCGCTCTGGAGCGAGCGGTCTAATCTCGAGCTCTTACCCAGCGACTCCTGTCGGCCTTACCACCGCACTGAGAGGACAGCGGCCCTTCCAGCGTCCGCCGCACAGTGGATTCTTCGCGGTGCAGTACACCGGCAAGGCCATTTCCGCCGACCTACAAAGCTCGCTTGCAAGCCGGGCTGACGATTCCACTCTCAACCCTACGCTGCTGCTTCCGAACTACAACCTGGACCACGGCTATATGCGCCTGGACGCGGGTTTTTCCTATGCTGTCCTGCGCCACTTTACCGTTTACAGCCAGCTGGAAAACCTGCTCAACAACCAGCACATGGGTCCCATCGGATATCCATCTACGCCGTTTACTGTACGCGCCGGTTTGAAGATTCATTTCGGTGGCGAGTAGTCTTCTGGCAGGCCAGGCAGTTACCCGCGAGAGCCTCGAAACCGCAACTGGATGCGAAAATCCGCGTCTATACTGCTGGGATGTTTCGGTTCACATGCTGCTGTGTAGTGAGTACCGATTCAGGCCTGGAGGACGCTGTAAAGCGGCTCTTCGGCATGCACCTTCTCCCCGCGCCAGACATCTAACGTTTGTGCTGATGAAGGATAAAACGATGACCTCACGTAACCTGATAACCCGCAACCTGACGACCAGGCTCCTTCTTCCGGCTGCTCTATTTGCCGGTTTTGTTCCCTTCCACGCCTTTGCCCAGGAGGGCGATGGCATCCCCACCCAGACGCTGCTGCGCGTGGACTCCAAGCAGCAGGCCATTCCGACGATCCCGACCACCAGCCTGATGATCAACAACCGTCCCACCCCCATCAGCAGCCTGGTCCAGGTCCCGCCGAATGGAACACAGATCGCTATCCTGCTTGACGATGGCCTGCGCCGCTCAGCTTCCCTGCAGCTTGACGACCTTCGTAAGTTCATCACGAGTCTGCCCCAGGGAACACAGGTGATGGTTGGCTACATGGCCAACGGCGGCGTGCGCGGCACACCGTTTACCACGGACCTGGGCTCTGCGGCGGCAGCGCTCCGCATGCCCTTCAGTGTTCCTGGCCTCTCTGCCAGCCCGTATTTCTGCCTGTCTGAGTTCGTCAAACAGTGGCCTGGCAATGAGGAGCGAGGAAACGGGGGCGGCAGCGCGGCCGCCAAGGCTCGCTTTGTGCTCATGATCACCGACGGCGTCGACCTCTACAACGGCTCTACCCGCATCTCGAACCAGGACAGCCCGTACGTTCAGACCGCTATCGATGATGCGAACCGCGCTGGCGTAGCCGTCTCGTCCATCTACTACGGCGATGCGGGCATTCGCGGTGGAAGCGCTAACTTCAGCGGGCAGTCTTATCTGAAGCAGGTCTCGGATTCTACCGGAGGCGATGCCTACTATGAAGGCACCGGCAATCCGGTCTCCTTTCAGCCGTTCTTGAAGCAGTTCGGCCAGGCCATCTCGGAGACCTACATCGCTACCTTCGCCGCTGACCCGAAAGGGGAAGGCCGCGAGCAACTTCTGCGGCTGAAGGTCAACTCCTCCTTACCCAAACTGAAGCTGCGCCACGCGGACCAGGTTCGTCCGGGCAATCACGAGTCGCCCGCGCCCACACCGGCGGCCTGATTGGAAAGCCGGGTGTGTTGAAGGAGCTCTCCGGGTTCACTCCTTGGAAGTGGACCCGGAGAGCGTGTCTTTCATCGCGGGATTAGAATGGATTGAGTAGAGAAAGGAATCCATCGCATGTCGTGTCGCAACTGTATCGAGCTGGAACAATTCCTGCATTCCGCCAACGTGCCGGACGCACCCGAGAGCCTCATCGGCCTTACTGAGGCAGCGTTGCGCAACCGCAAGCATCAACGGGAAGAGCGCATCCAGAAGCTCAAGGGAGATCTCGAGAAGCACCGAAAGGTCTGCACGGAGCTTGTCGAGGCTTAGCCTTGCCGTTCCGAGAACCTTATGAGTGTGTCTTATAGTTGGAATAAGTCATCTTTTTGAGTTTGCGAGATTCTTGGTCTAAGGGCAAAATGCAGGGCTTGAATCTGAAGTTCGGATCTAACTGTGATCGTTTGAACACTTGGGCGAGTTCTTAGAGGGCTATCCTAGACCTAAGGCTTCCGGCCACTCCTCTGCCGCCGCGACTGTCTTGTCCGGCCCAGCCTCTGCCAGGCTTTTAGGCGACAGACCAAAGCTACAGCCCAGCACAAGCGTTCCAGCAGCCCGCCCCGTCTCAACATCGACGTGCGAGTCCCCGATCATCACTGTCTCCTCGGCTCTGATCGTACGACTGGTCCTGATGGTCGCTTCCGCGATAAGCGTCCGAAGCCCTTCAGGATCGGGCTTCTTGGTAGCGAAGGAGTTCCCGCCGTAGATCTGGAAGAAGAAGCGGTTCAACCCAAAGTGCTCGCAGATCTCGCGTGACGGAACTACCGGCTTGTTGGTCAGCACGGCCATGGGCAGCGCCGGATGCGCACTGCGTATGCGCTCCAACGCTTCTACCACGCCCGGGTAGAGCGTTGTATGGTCTACCTTGTGCTCCCGGTAGTAGCGCACAAACCACTCGAGCGCTCGGTCCACGAAGGCGACATCATGTGGATCCGGCTGGTCTGCCACCAGGTGCGCGTGAGCCAACGCGCGTCTCACCAACACGCCCGCACCGTCGCCAATGTACCCCGCTACGACTGGAATCGGCAGCGTATCCTTCCCGTAGTGCCGGAGCATGGCGTTTACGGAGTTCGCCAGATCCAGTTGGGAGTCGATCAGGGTACCGTCCAGGTCGAAGACGAGCAGTGCAGGGGCCATCTCGCCATGCTACCGGAACCGCCGCATCACCACGAGCGCCGCCCCAAACACCCCCATGCCCCCGAGAAGTAGCACCACAATGCCCCCGCGGTAAGCCGCCTGCATACGTTTCGGCTCTTGCGCCACGGCGTCATTGCATTGAGCGCAGCCTTGGGCATGGAGCCGCAGCGGACACGTCAGGAGGCCGAGGTACAGCGCAGCAGACTTCACTGAAAAAAGGCGAGCAAAGCGAAGAGTCCGAGCCACAGAACACCCATCGAATGCCAGTACCAAGCGGCGCAATCGACTAGGATTTGCCGATTTTCAACCACCTTGGAGAAGGCCAGCCCAGCGAGTGCGGCGATCAAGGCTCCAACACCGAGCAGCAGGTGGGCTCCGTGAATACCGGTGATGAGGAAGAAGGAGTGGCTGCTCGGATTCGAGTAGAAGAAGACGTGCTGCGCGGCAAGCTGACGCCAAGCTACGACCTGCCCGGTGAGAAAGAGGCTACCGAGAACGACGGTTGTGATCAACCACGGGAGCGCCCGCCGTGAGGTGGGTTTGCCGAGCCCAAGCCATTCATCCATTACGTGCATCTCCCGGAACATATGACGACGAGCGATTTCGACGGTCAGGGAAGAAAGGAGCAGAACGGCCGTGTTGAGCCAGAGAATTGGAGGGATGGCGGTGGGCAGCCACTCGTTGATGAAACGTGCATTGGCGTCGAAGTGACCAGAGCCCTGCGAAACAAAGAAGACGCTCACAATCGCCACAAAGAACATGAAGACGGCCGAGAGCGAGAAGAACAGGCCCAGCCGAAAGCGGTCCAGACGCTCACGAGGGTTGTTGCGCCCACGTCTGGGATTCCACGGATCCGGATCACCTCCGCCGCCGGTACGTTTGTCGGTTGGAGGCCTGCGTCCGCCGCCGTGATCGCCGTCCCCTACATCGCGGCCGCCATCATGTCGTTTTCGTTCGGTTTCATTGGGGGTAATGACTGCCGGCATGAGGACTCCTTGAGGCGATGGTGACGGAGCGTCGGGAGAGGGCGAGCTGTTCCCTATGTCTGAGCTTACTCCGCTTTTGCGTGTTCGTCCCACTGCGGTTGGAAGGTGTCGCCGTTGGCGGAGTGTCGATATTCACAGGGCCCACAGTAAACGGCCCTCTCTGCCTGATCTGTTGACTCGGGCTGCCACTCCAGTGTCGTGGCAGCCCAGGGGTTTGTAACCGCCCATGCACCCAGGCGTAGGGAACGCAGGATGTTGAAAAGAAAGAGAGTCTGGGAAAGAACGAGAAATACCGCGCAGACCGTGATTTGACGCTGCATGGGTAGCGTCCGGGCCAGCAGCGACGTGGCGGCGTTGTGAAGTCCGGTAAATTCAGCGTAATGGCGGGGCGCCCCGGCAAGTCCCGCCAGGTGCATGGGCAG
The DNA here is from genome assembly GCA_964282815.2 of uncultured Granulicella sp. Lineage (GTDB taxonomy): Bacteria > Acidobacteriota > Terriglobia > Terriglobales > Acidobacteriaceae > Edaphobacter. The sequence continues at coordinate 446,044 of CBDIOH010000002.1, read as the reverse complement.
GAAGGTGAGATAGGCGAAGACGAGGGTAAGCCAAAAGTGCCAGCGCCCGAGCCGCTCTGACATTATGCGGCCCGTAAGCAGCGGGAACCAGTAGTACGTCGCCATGAACAGGCCAAAGATGCCCGCCATCGCCATGATCAGGTGAAAGTGGCCTACGACAAAATAAGTGTTGTGCAGGTACTGGTCGAGAATGGGCTGGGCAAGGATGGGGCCCGTGAGCCCTCCGCTTACAAAAAGCGAGACGAAACCAAGCGCGAAAAGCATCGGCGTGGTGTACTGCGGACGAGAGCGCCAGACGGTGGCGAGCCAGGACACTACTTTAGCGGCAGCCGGCAAAGCGATTGCCATCGTCGAGACGGAGAACGCAGTCCCGGCGAACGGATTGAGGCCGGCAACAAACATGTGATGTCCCCAGACAATGATTCCCAAGAAGCCAATCAGCAGCGTAGTGGCGATCATCATGCCGTAACCGAAGACGCGGCGCCGGCTGAAGTTGGCCAGAACCATCGAGGTCAGGCCCGTGCCGGGCAGGATTGCAATGTAGACCTCCGGGTGCCCGAAGAACCAGAAGAGATGCAGCCAGAGTAGGGGAGATCCATTGCCTGAGGTGTGGAGCGTGCCGTTGACGAGATCACCGCCGGGAAGAAAAAAGCTGGTTCCGGCGTGCCGGTCGGCAAACAGCAGCAGAAGTGCGGCGAGCAGAACAGAAAACGCAATGACGGAGAGAACTGCGGCGGTGAACCAGGCCCAGACGGTGAGAGGGAGCCGGGTCCAGGTCATACCCGGGCAACGCCGGGCTACTACGGTCGTGAGGGTATTGATGGAGCCAAGAATCGATCCAAGCGCAAAAAGCGTAATACTGGTAAGCCAGAGATCCATGCCAAGACCTTGACCAGGTCCAGCACTGGAGATAGCCGAAAGTGGCGGGTACGCGGTCCAGCCGGAGATAGCAGCACCGCCTTGAACAAAACTGGATGCGAGCAGCACAAGCAAAGCAGCAGCCACAGCCCAGAAGCCTAGGGCATTGAGTGCGGGAAACGCCATGGAGTGGGCGCCGATCTGCCTGGGCAGGATCAGGTTGCCGAAGCCTGCTTGCGGGGCGACCGTCAGCACGAAGAAAAGCATGAGCGTACCGTGCAGGGTGACCAGGGCGAGGTAGTCCTCGGGCTTGATCATGCCAAAGAGTGGGATCGGCCGCTCGGGCAGGATAAGGTGCAAGCGCATTACGAGCGACATGAGCGTGCCAGCTAGAACAGCGATCGCGGAGAGGCCGAGGTAGCCCACGCCAAGGCGACTGTGGTCGGTGGTGAAGAGTCGCTTCATGGGTTTGGCGGCATCTCTTTCCGGCGCAACCACGCTGCGAATTCGCCGGCGGTAAGTACGCGGAGATTCGCCGACATGCGGTAATGGCCGAGACCACAGAGCTGCGTACAAAGGATCGCGTAGGTTCCCACTCTATTTGGAGTGAAGTGAAGATGCAGATTCTGGCCTGGGACGGCATTCTGCTTGATGCGCATCTCTGGAATTGCGAAGCCGTGGATAACGTCTTGTGCGCGAAGGTGGAGATCGACCTCACGGTTGGCTGGCAGGACGAGCTCAGAGGTAATGAAGTCGTCGGTTGCGTGTGGATCGTTCTGGTCAAGTCCAAGGGGATTTCCGGCGGGTGGGTCAACCAGCGCCGGATTCGTATGACCGAAGGCGTAGTCCTGCCCGGGATACCGGAAATACCAGGCGAACTGCATGCCGGTGACCTCAACCTGGAGAGCGGCGGGGTCCGGGCCGGTGTAGCGGGAAGCGGCCCAGAGGCGCTCGGCGCGGACACCGAGAAAAGCGAAGAGGAGAGCGAGCGCAAAGACCGGGAAGGTTTTGATGAGAGAGGCATGAATGGAGTCAGGTCTGCGGCGAAGCAGAAGACCGGCAAGCAGTAAGAAGTGCAACAGCAAGAGAAGAAAGAGGGCGATCCAAAGGTTAAGTAGCAGGTGCTGATCGAGTGCGGTCCCTTGAGCGGAGCCGTTGACTGGCAAAAACCATCGGGCAGCCGGCATCTACTGGTATACCGGGCAGCCGGTTGGCATGCGTGTAGCAGTCCAGCAGGAAGCGACTGCCTTGGCGGCACTGATGACCTGCAGGTTCTCCTGGTCATTGGAGGCGAATCCAGCAACGCGGGATCTGGTGTCCGCGAAAACGTCCGGGGAGAGGTCGAGGGCGGGGAGGGACAGGATGACGCGGGCTCGAAGGTTGGCGTCGTCGGTGTCCAGAAACGACAGCAGCGCACGATTGAGCGATTGGCTCTGGTTCGGAGCTGAGGCGATGGCGTCTACGAGGTTTGGGCGGGACTGTGCTGTTTGGTCAGAGCGCCCAAGGTAGGCTGAGATCGCGGAAGAGGTTTGCGCGGACAAAGGTGCGAGCTGGAGAAGATCTTGAACGACGATAAGGCCAACTGGGCCGACGGCATCGTCTCGCTTAAGAAATGCGAGTAGGGGAGGGTAGACCGCGGCCGGCGGATTAGGCGTGAAGCCTCCGAGAACTGAGGCGGCAAGGATGCGATTGGGGCCGGACTCTTCCGTCAAATGAGCGGCAATCTCTGGGACGGCTGGGCCGAGAAGAGTTTTGAAATCAGGTTTGTAGGTGGAAGGGCCGGCGGGGGGCGGAGCTACCGTCTTGTTCTCGGGTGCGGAGTCGCTCGGAGAGAGGGTTGTCTCTGCTGAAGTGCTTGGTGGATCCTGGAGAGCGACAAGCGTGGTAAGCGTATAAGCGCGGACGGGGACATCGGCGTTGTTCAGAGCCTTCTGGATCAGCGGAAGCGCCTGCCTAAGATCTGCGGAGGTGAATGAGGCTGCGTTCACCGTGAGGGAGTTGATCTCCTCCTGTGTGGGAGAGTGCCCGTTGGAGGCGCGGAGCAGGAGCTGTGTGAAGCGGGCAGTGAGGGACGCGGATTCCTGCGTCTTCGCGGGGGGAGCACAGGCCAGCAAGGCCGCCAGGAGAACGAAGCGGTTCATAGAGGGTTTGACGGGCTAGAGGAGGAAAGCGGGTGCTGCGCTTGCTGAACCATGTCGAGGAACAGCTGGTGGACCCGCAGGTCGTCCGAGAGCTCCGGATGAAAGGTGGCGGCAAGGAGATGACCTTGGCGGACGAGGACGGGGTCGCCCCCGCGGCGGGCGAGAACTTCTATCTTGGGCCCGATTTGGGAGATTTTTGGGGCTCGGATGAAAACCATCTCCAGGGGGGGGCCAGGGAGGGTGGTTTCGGCGTACAGGACGGTGGAGTCCAGCTGGCGGCCGTAGGCGTTGCGCTCTACGGTGATGTCCAGGGCGGCAAGTGAAGGTTGTGAGGGGTTGAGGACGTGGGCGGCGAGCAAGATGGCTCCGGCGCAGGTGCCGAAGGCCGGGGTCTGGCGGACGAAGATGGCGAGGGCATCGAGGAAGCCGTCGCGCTCCAGGTGACGGAGGAAGGTGGTGGATTCGCCTCCGGGAATGATCAAACCTTGCAGACCGGCAAGCTGTTCGGGGCGGCGGACGAGGATCGCTTCAGCACCGAGTTGGATGAGCGCTTGAGCGTGTTTCGCGTAGGCGCCTTGCAGAGCGAGAACACCGATTTCAAGACGAGAGATCATCTGCTTTATGGTACGCGGGCCCACACAAGACACTCATCCCTCCACCTCCCCTATTTGTGCAAAGTATTCCAAACAGGCGCGTTAGGTCCGGACTTGGACCCTGCGCACGAAAGCTTTGTGCGCGGGCAAAGTTGACAGCCTTGAATTGTGCACCGTAAATACTGCAAATAGCCGCCTCATTCTTTACATTAGGCGGCTATTTTCTACCGCTATAACGAAAGATTCGAGGAAGTATACTTCCGCCAGATCTTCAGCGGCATGATACGTTTCGCATATGTCCTTCATCATGCGTAGCCTTTCCCTGCTGGCGCTCGGCTGGGCCGGTGTCCCCGTGGGTGCGCAGCTTGCGCCTCCTGTTGCCGTAAAGGAGTACGTGGCCTCTCGTAGGCCGGAGCTGCTGAAGGAGTTTGAGCAGTTTCTGGCGATTCCGAACGTCGCAGCCGATCCTGCTGGACTGAAGAACAACGCGGAGTTTTTACTAGGCCAGTTGAGGCAGCGTGGCGTGGAGGCTCGGCTGTTGAGCGCGCCGGAAGTCACTGCGCCGCCGGTGGTTTGGGGCGAGATCAAGACGCCGGGGGCGACACGGACGATCGTCTTCTACGCGCACTATGACGGGCAGCCGGTGACGCCGTCCGAATGGACGAACGGGGCTCCGTTCACTCCGGTGGTGAAGATGGTTGATGGCGAGGAGCGAGTGTATGGCCGTGGGGCGGGGGACGATAAAGCGGCGATTTTTGCGCAGCTGACTGCTTTGAGCGCGTTGCAAGCGGCGCATGTGCCACTAATGGACAACATACGATTTGTTTGGGAGGGTGAGGAGGAGGCTGGTTCTACTCATCTGGAGCAGATTCTGATGGCGAACCGGGATCTGATTCGAGGGGATGTCTGGCTGGTGTGTGATGGGCCGGTGGATCAGACGCGTCAGCAGAACCTGATCTTTGGCGCCCGGGGCGACGCGCACGTACAGATTACCGTATATGGGCCAAATCGTTCACTGCACAGTGGACATTATGGGAACTGGGCACCGAATCCGGCGATGATGCTGGTGCAACTGCTCGCGGGCATGAAGGATGCGGAAGGAAGGGTTCTGATCCCGCACTTCTATGATGGGATCGCTCCTCTTGGGCCGGTGGAGCGGAAAGCGCTTGCGGACGCGCCGGTAAACGACGATATGCTGCGCAAGGAGTTGGCGCTGGGGCGTGTGGATGGCGGCGGGAAACACTTGCTGGAGCTTATCAATGAGCCGTCTTTGAATATCAACGGGATTTCGTCCGGGCAGACGGGTGCTCGCTCCACGAATTCAGTTCCACCATGGGCGATGGTGAATCTCGATCTGCGGCTGGTGGTGGGGATCGGGTGGAAGATACAGCAGGAGCGGGTGATCGATTATGTGAGGTCGCAGGGATACTTCGTCACGATCAAGGAGCCTACTGATGCGGAACTGCTGGCGCATCCGAGAGTCGCCTATGTAAAGGCGGATCAGGGTGAGGAGGCTTCACGAACGCCGATGGACCTGCCGATTGCCAAGGACGTGATTGCGGCGATTGCGAGTGCGCGGGGCAAGGTGATTCTGCTGCCGACTTCGGGCGGAACGGTGCCGCTCGATGTCATGGAGCGGGCGGCAGAGACGAGGACGATTAGTGTGCCGATTGCAAACCATGATGACAATCAGCATGCTGCCAATGAAAATCTGCGGCTGCAGAATCTTTGGGATGGGATTGAGACGATGGCTGCTTTACTTGCTATGAGATGATCCTGTCCTTCCGGCTGGTCCGCCTGCGCGTAGCGTGTACTTACCAGCCCCGGTTTTGCATCATGTCTTCCTCTGCGATGCCGGCCACAGCTAAGCCCTTCATCGCGCCGAGACAATCTTCACTGGCTTCGGCGAGGAGAGCGGGATTGTCAAAGTGGGTGGCGGCGCGGACGATGGCCTTGGCGCGGGACTCGGCCTCGGCGCGCTCGGCGGGGTTGACGAAGTCGCCTTCCTTGACGTCGAGGATCGCGGAATCTTCCTTGAGCGGCCTACCTTGAGGCGGATGTTGCCCTCCTTCATGAAGATGCCGGAGCCGACAAAGACGGTCTGGGCGCCGAGCTGCATCATGAGGGCGGCGTCGGCCGGGGTGGCGATGCCGCCGGCGGAGAAGTTGGGGACGGGAAGCTGGCCGGTTTTGGCGACCATCTGGACGAGCTCGAGCGGGGCCTGGAGGTTTTGGCGGCGGCGTAGAGCTCCTGCTCGGTGAGAACCGTCAGGGCCTTCATCTCGGAAGTGATCTTGCGCATGTGCTTGACGGCGTGGATGACGTCGCCGGTGCCGGGTTCACCCTTGGTGCGGATCATGGCTGCGCCTTCGGCGATGCGGCGCAGGGCTTCGCCGAGGTCCTTGGCACCGCAGACGAAGGGCGTCTTGAAGGCGTGCTTGTCGATGTGGTGGAGTTCGTCTGCGGGGGTGAGGACCTCGGACTCGTCGATGAAGTCTACGGCGAGATGCTCGAGGATCTGGGCCTCGACGAAGTGGCCGATGCGGACCTTGGCCATGACGGGAATGGAGACGGCGGCTTGGATGGCCTTTGATCATGCTTGGGGTGGGACATGCGGGCGACGCCGCCTTCGGCGCGGATCATGGCGGGGACGCGCTCGAGGGCCATGACGGCGACGGCTCCGGCGGCCTCTGCGATGATGGCCTGGTCGACGTCCATGACGTCCATGATGACGCCGCCTTTGAGCATCTCGGCGAGGCCGGTTTTAAGGCGGAGGCCGTTGCTGGAACCGTTTCCGTTGTGATTTGAGTTCGACATTTTACTTCTCCTGACTACTTACGGCCGGATTCCCAGTTTAGCAGTTTCGAAGACGAGACTCCGGCCTCGGCGAGTATGGTCGAGCCGCTGTTCGGAGCAAAACGTCAGAAAAGCGTTGACGCGGCATAAGTGACGTGAAATACAGGTCACAATCCGTTTCCAGGCAAAGTGTCGTGAAAAGGTTCGGGCCCTTTACGTGCTGTCCAAGGAGGAGCTGCGATGGCAACGATGGTGGTTCGACCGGTGGTGCGGCGGGCGGATGACACGTTTTTTGTAGGAATGTCTCTGGCAGTGCTGGCGACGGTAGTACTTGGGTTTGGGCCGACGTACTTCTATCGCGGAACGGTGTTTGCCAAGCTGCCGAGCCCTTTGATCCATTTGCATGGGGCGGTGTTTTCCGGCTGGGTGATTCTATACGTTGTGCAGACGGTGCTTGTAGCGAGAAGGAAGATTCGCTGGCATCGGCAACTGGGAGCGTTCGGGGCATTGCTGGCGGGGGCGATGCTAATCCTGGGCTGGGCGGCGACGTTGCAGAATGTGGAGCGAGGCAGAGTTCCGCCGGTCTTCACGCCGGAGGAGTTCCTGGTAGTCAACTGCTGGGGCATGATCCTGTTTGCGGGGATGGTGGTTTTGGCGATTGTAAAGCGGCGGGATGGGCCGGCGCACAAGCGGTTGATGCTGCTGGCAACTATTGGCATTATGCCGCCGGCGATTAACCGGTTTCAGCTGATCATGCATTGGCCGGGGATCGCGATACCGTTGTGGATGCTGACGTTTTGCCTGATGGTGATGGCGTTCGATACTTTGACGAGACGGCGGCCGCACTGGGCGACCGTGTTAGGAACGCTGGTGACCTTTTCCGTACCGGTGACGGCTGGGGCGCTGAAGCATAATGCGCTGCTGGGAGGGGTAGCAGCGCGGCTGATGGGACATGGGTAGCTGAGGCCTGTCCTGCCGGACGGACCGCCTGCGCGTCGGGCGGTCGCTTCGTGACGCGTGATCTGGTCTAGCTGAGCTGTGCGGCTTGGGGCCGAACGTTGTTCGGCATGTGGTTGGTCAGGTTTGGGAGACCAGGGCTGGGTCGACGGCGATGAAGAGGCCGGTTGCAGTGGCAAGGAGTGTTCCGTCCGGGTGCGTGAGGGAAGCCGTATGGAAGAGCTTGCGACCTTCGCGGCGAATGTGGCGTGCTGTCAGGGTGAGTGTGGTTTCAATGGGGCAGGGGCGAAGATAGTCGACCTGCAGACTGCGTGTCATGGCGAGGAGATGGAGGGGGCGGCTTAGCTTGGACATGGCTTCATCCATGAGGGTGGCAATAATGCCTCCGTGGATGTAGCCGGGAGCGCCTTCATGCAGGTGGGTGAGGGTGACTTGAGTGGTGGCGGCGATCTCCGGGGCGGTTTGGAGGTCGAATACGAGGTGGAGCCCTTGAGGGTTCGTTTGGCTGCAGCCGAAGCAGTGATTCGAGCGTTCGTCGATGGAGGGCGGATGTTCAATCTGGGACAAGGAGGGCTCCGGGTCAGGTGTTGCAGACAGCGAGAATGGAGGGGCCGAAACGGTCAATCTTGTCCGGGCCGATGCCGTGTATGGATTGAAGCTGCGCCAGGGTTTTGGGACGGGTGAGGACGATGCTGCGCAGGGCAGTGGTGCCGAGGACGAAAAATTGCGGGAGTCCCATCTTTTCGGACTCAGACTTGCGCCAGTCTCGGAGACGCTGCTCAAGGGCTAATTGGTCCGGGCTGAAGGTGTTGCCGGCGGGTTTTGGGCGGGACCTCGTAGCCAGGTTCTGCGGTTCGACAAAGAGGGCAACTGGCCTTGGGGCTTCTCCACTCATCCGTGCACCTGCTGAGGAGGATTGAGGCATGTAAGGTATGGGAGTAGCTTTGGGTCTGGATGTAGGTGTTTCGTACTCGCCGGGAGCCTCTGTTCCGGAGCAGAGGGCGATGAGGGTTGGGCCAAAGCGTTCGGTTTTGTCTGGGCCGATGCCGGGGACTTGCTGGAGTTGGGCGAGAGTTCGGGGTTGCGATCGGGCGACGGCTTGGAGGGTGGCATCCGTAAGGACGATGAAGGCGGGTTTGCCGGTTTTGGCAGCTTCAGCGGTGCGCCAAGCGCGGAGGCTATGCTCAAGCTGCTGCTGAGCGGCGGTCAGACTGGCTGGGGTGGTTCCGGTCCCTTGCGATGAGGCTGAGGAGGCATGCGGCGTACGAGTGTCTCGTGAACGGCTTTTCTTTGTGGGGGTGACAGACGCTGTGCGAAGGACGACGTTAATCGGTGCACCGGAAGAAAGGGTGCGGGCGAGTTCCTGACCTTCGTAGGTGAGGGATGCCTTCTTATAGTTGACGACGCGACCGTCGGAGGCGGTGAAGGAGTCGGCGTGGAACTGGAGGAGGGCGGCGCGGGCGAGGCCTTCGAGGAGGGCGTCGAAGAGCTTGCGGTCTTTGGAGATGGCGGGGGAGAGGTCGAGCTCGGTGTGGAGGCGGCCGGTGGCGCGAGGGTTGCCATTGGCGAGTTCGCGGAGGATGAGGCGAAGGTCTCGGTCCTCGGCGGCGGAGGGCTCGGCGAAGGACTGGGCGGCGGTGGTGGAGGGATTGCAGACGTCACATTGGCCACAGGGTTTGTGGGCGTCGGCGAGGTCGCCGAAGTGGCGGATGAGGGCAGTCATGCGGCACTGCGGGGTTTGGGCGAAGTCCATGACGCGGTCGATCTGGGCTCGGCGGAAAGCGATCTGCTCGGCGTAGCCGGACTGCCAGGAGGCTTTGGCTATGACGGCGCGAACGTGGCCGTTCCGGTCTAGCTGGGCCGCGCCTTGCGACGCTAACTTTTCTGCGGCTTTGGTGAAGGTTTCTAAATCCATGCGGAGCTTCAGGGCGAGGACGTCCGGTGGAAAGAAGTCTTCAGGGAGTGCGGCCGCGACCTTGGCGAGCTCGGTGTGGGGTGGGTAGTCGCGGTCGAGGAAGAAGTCGTGCATCTTGCGATCGGCGAAGCTGTAGAGGAGGATGGTGCGGGATAAGAGGCCGTCGCGGCCGGCTCGGCCGATCTCCTGGTAGTAGGCCTCAACGCTGGCAGGGAGGGCGGCGTGGATGACGGTGCGGACGTCGGCCTTATCGATGCCCATGCCGAAGGCGATGGTGGCGACGACGACTTCCAGCTTGCCAGAGAGAAAGTGGCGCTGGACGCGTTCGCGGGTGCCTGGGTCGAGGCCTGCGTGATAGGCGGCCGAGCCCCGCAGCTTGGAGGCGAGTTCTTCGGCGGCTTTGCGGCTGGGCGCATAGACGATGGCTGGACGGCGGGAATTGTCGCCGAGGAAGTTCGCGATGAAGTCCGTTCGTTGAGGTTTTGAGAGCTCGAGGACCTCAATAGCGAGGTTATCGCGGCGGAAGCCGTGGATGAAGAGCGCGGGGGTTTGCAGATTGAGTTGGGTCGCTATGTCTTTTTGGACTTGGGGGGTTGCCGTTGCCGTGAGGGCGATGATGGGAGCGGGGCGCAGGGCAGGGAGATGCTCGCCGAGGGTGCGGTAATCGGGGCGAAAGTCATGGCCCCAGGCGCTAATGCAATGGGCCTCATCGATTGCTATCAGCGAAGGCTTGCGCCGCGCTAACATCTCCGGAAAGCCGGGAACGCGCATGCGCTCGGGCGCGATGAAGAGGAAGTGGAGATTGCCGTCCAGGTAGTCGCGGCAGGCCTGGCGGGCGTCTTCGCGCGAGAGGCCGGAGTGGATGCGGGCGACCTTGAGGCCGAGGGCGGAGAGCTTGTTGGCCTGGTCGTCCATGAGGGCGATGAGGGGGGAAATGACGAGGCCGGTTCCGCCGCGGGCCAGCGCGGGGAGTTGGTAGCAGAGGGACTTGCCAGCGCCGGTGGGCATTACGAGCAGGACGTCGCGGCCTTCGGTTGCGGCGCGGCACACGGCCTCCTGGTTGGCGCGAAAGCCGGAGAAGCCGAAGGTGGATTGGAGCAGGGTGGCAAGGTCGGGCATGGTGGCGTTTGCGCTGGGGCGCATGGGTTAGTTTCGCATATTGTTTGCCGGCGAATGGGCGGCGGGATCAGGTTTGGTGCCAAGAGACGGGAGCGGCTCTCTTTGCGGGCCATCTAGGTGTTTAGTCCCGGAATGTGATGGATTGGTTGAGGGTAAACTGTCTGGGGTTTGCGTCCAGAGTTTGCAGAGGTATTCGTAGGGTTGGTTGTGGGTGCCGTAGAAGTATCGCTTGATGGTGGCGTCCTTGATGGGCCGGTTCATTCGCTCGAGCTGCCCGTTGGTCCAGGGATGGTTGGGTTTGGTCAGCTGGTGTTCGGTTCCATGAATAAGACAGAGCCGGTCGAAGGGATGGCTCCGGAAGCGTGCGGTTGGTCCCTGGCGGTTCTTCGGCAGGTCGGCGAACTGGATGCCGTTATCGATGGGCACGGTGTGGGATGCGATACGGAACTGCTTCGATGAGCGCTTCAAGGAACGCGGCAGCGGCCTGCATATCTGTCTTTTCGCCCCGTTCGAACCCAGCGAACTATCGAAGTCTGATCGACGATTCGCCAAGTTGTGGGATAGGAACTTGCGTCAGCAGGGCTTCGCCGGAGCCTACGAGCAACAGCGCACGAACCGCCCCTAGGGAGCCTCTGCGCAGGCGTTTGATTGAGCTGGCGAAGTACGAAGTGCAATCGATCTGGGGCAGGGATGGATGGGTTGGGGAGTTGATTCGTGATGTTGGAGGGCTGTTTCCAGGCGCTAGGCCGCGAGTCTTGCCAGTCATTTGCGGTGCAGGTAGAGGTTGATGAGGGCGAAGTTCGCGCAGAGCCGATGATGGTTCTTCGCGATGCCGCTGTATCTCACCTTGTCGAAGCCGAAGCCGCGCTTCAGGATGCGGAAGACATGTTCTACCTTGGCTCTCACTCTCGATTTCATCGTGTTCTTCTTCTTCGAAGATTGGCCTTGCGCTCTGATTCGAGGTCCAGACGACCACCATTTTGCAGCAGGCATTATCCGATGTGTCCGTTTGTTCATATGGGGAGATTCCTTCAGATCTTTTGCATCCCAATACAGCCTGCACCATTCCGTGTGCATGTTTGACTTGCGTACCGGAGTGGGTAGTATTCTGATCTTGCACTAGAGAACAAAAGGCGAAAATGGCGATGCAATCCAGAAGTGCCGCGTTGAAGCGAGAGATCGAGAGCAGCCTCGCGTCGCGGATTCCCGCTGCATTATCGCCCCAAGCCGTGCAAGCACCACGGCTTCTTCCGATTGGAAATGAGGCCGTAAACGCCCTGATAGGCGGTGGGGCTGCCTATCGGTGGCATCTGCGAATTCACTGGCCCGGCTTCGGCCGGACGGACATCCCTTGCCCTGTCGGTTCTGAGTGAGGCGACGGTCGACTCGGCCTGCGCCTACATCGACGTGAACGACAGCCTCGACGCGAGAAGCGCTGCGCCGCCGCTGGCGTGCGACTGACGAATCTGCTTTGGGTGCGTTTTTCGGAGATGCAAGAGCAGAGGCCGAATCTCAGCCCAGTCGAACAAGCCGGTAAAGCCGTTGCGCCGAACCGGGATCATGCAGCGGATAGATCAACGCAGCATCACGGCATTCGCCACCCGCGCAATGAGACAAAGGGCATCGACCGGGATTTGGAGAAGATGCTGGTTCAGAAGGCAGAGACGCGGCTCAAAAGGATGGAAGGAACCCCCGGCTTCCCCAACCAAAGACTGAGCCTCACAACCGCTCCAGAGGAGCAGGTAGCCTATGAGCACTTTAACGCCCGCCGTGCCGACGCGACCGATCCTTTACGGCAGATCGACCGCAGAGCTGCGGACTGTGCTCATGAATGGGCCCGCGAACGCGCCCACTCGCCCGCAGTCGTACAAGGCGGGCTGAGGCGTGAGGCAAAGCCGTGGAGCCAAGTTGGATAAGGCACTTCGGACAGCAGACCAGATTCTCCAGGCAGGAGGCTTTCGGGTCGTGGTGCTTGACCTCGCCTCCGTTACCCCGGATCAGGCGCTTCGTATCCCGTCAGCGACCTGGTATCGGTTCAGCCGCGCCGCGCAGGAGGGCGATGCCATCCTGCTCCTCTTGACTCAGGAGCCGTGCGCCAGATCGAGCGCAAAGTGCGTACTCGACTGCTCACCCCGCATAGCTCCAAACGAATCAATCCATGTCTTCGGCAGCATGACCCACGCAGCGGAAGTCATTCGCCAGCGGGTAGCGAATCCTTACGGTAAGAAAGCGCCGGGCCGAGCGGTCGAGTGGAGTTCGACCGCGCCGTGGATGCGCGCGGCGGGGAGATAGCCGATGGAGTATGCCGCGATCCATATCCCGGAGTTTCCTGTCGTTGCATGGCTGCGATCGGATGCCGCCGCCCGCTCCCATGCCCTCGCCGTAACCGAGGGCATCGCGCCACTCCAGCGTGTTGTCTCCATCAATCGCGCAGCGAGAAACCAAGGCGTCTCGCGCGGCATGAGCAAGGTTCAGGCCGAGGCCACCGGATCATTGATCTTTCACGTAATCGTTCCATCGCGGAAGAGACCGCATCGTTTGAGGACGTGTTGGAGATCGCCGAGCGGTTCTCCCCACGGATTGAAGCCCTCTCAGGGCCACTCAACAGCTACGCTCAGGCCCATTCGTTATCTGTCTCGCTCCTGATAGATCGAACTGGCACCGAGACATTGTTCGGCAGCGCAGAACAGTACGCTAGAAAGCTGAAGTCTGAGTTTGAGGCGGCAAGTTTTCCTTGCAGCGTAACCACTTGCTCCAACGCAGAAGCAAGTCTGCTACTCGCTCGTTCGCATACTGGAGTGATTTGCGTCCAGACGCATGAATTGGCAAAGAGACTTGCTCCACTGCCCATCTCATTGCTCCGCTGCGATGAAGCCACTTTGACTGTGTTTGGCTAGATGGGGAGTACGGACGCTTGGAGAGTTGGCGGCACTCCCCGAGACTTCGCTCATCAGTCGTATCGGACAGCAAGCGACGACGCCTGCAGCGTCTCGCTCGTGGCACAGAAGATCATTTGCTTGTGCCGGAAGAGGCAGACCTTGTTCTCTCTGAGACCGCAACACTCGATACGCCGCTAGTCCTACTGGACTCGCTGCTCTTTGTCGTGTCGCCGATGCTGGAACGCATCATGCGCCGCGCCATCGAACGCGCCTACGCTCTGCGTAGCCTCACCGTTGGCTTGCAACTGGAGAAGGCCCCTGCCTACGAGCGGCACATCCGTCCCGCAATCGCTACGCAGAACCGCGACTTGTTGCTTAAGCTGCTCAATCTGGACTTGCAAAGCCACCCGCCGCAAGCGGCCATCCTTGGCGTGACGCTCGCGGCAGAAGCCGCGCGTCCGCAGACAGCACAACGCGGCCTCTTCCAAGCCCAGTTTCCAGAACCGGACAAGCTCGACATCCTTCTCGCAAGACTCCGCTCGATTGCTGGCGACCACAATGTAGGCGCACCGGAACTGAGAAACAGTCATCGTGACGATGAAGTCACCATGACATCGTTTCGTCCCAGCGTCCTCGCTACTAGCACGTCCATGTCGAAGCCTTCATGTCTTGCTCTTCGCAGGTTCCGTCCGGCTCAGCCCGTCCGGGTGTCGCTTAAAAATGGAACGCCGTCGCTTCTTTTCTGGCAGGGCGGACGGCTAGATCTCGCCGAAGTCAAAGGCCCCTGGCAGTCAAGCGGTTATTGGTGGGATAGCCGAACCTGGGAAGCCGACGAATGGGATGCTGTCGTCGTGCAGCCTCTCTATGCCCTTCGCCTACGCTATGAACGCGCAGCCAAGGCGTGGACTGTCGCGGGTGTCTATGACTGAAAGACATGGGACTAATGACTATGTGGAGTTCCACGCCCGCTCCGCGTTTTCTTTCCTTAGAAGGAGCTTCGCTGCCCGAGGCTCTTGTTCAGCAGGCAGCCAATCTTGGGATGCCTGCCCTCGGCATCCTCGACCGCGACGGCCTTTACGGAGCGCCACGTCTCTACACGACGGCGAAGAAGCTGGGGCTGCGCTCTCACGTTGGAGCCGAGGTTTCCGTTTGCGATCTTGGCTTACAGGTGCAACCGGCAGAGTGGCAACCGCATACGATCCCTCAAAGACCAGCACGGCTTAGCCTTCTCTGCGAATCGCAGACAGGCTATCGCAATCTCTCGCAGCTCATCACCGGCTACAAGCTCAGGCAGAAGACGAAGGGTGAGGGAGTTGCTACGCTCCGTGAGGTCAAGGAGCGGTGTGAGGGATTGGTTTGCTTGACCGGAGGCGATGAAGGACCGCTTGCCGCTGCACTCGAAAGAGGTGGAATGGATGAAGGGCGGCCCCTTCTCCGTTCACTGGTTCAGACCTTCGGCCCGAACAACGTGTACGTCGAACTGCAACGTCACCGCATCCGCGAACAGGAAGCCCGCAACGAAGCCGCAGTCTCCCTCTCTCGCGAATTTCATCTTCCCGTTCTGGCGACGAACGGCGTCAACATGGCGACGGCTTTAGAGCGAGAGGTACTTGATGTGTTGACGACGATTCGACATCACACCTCGCTTGACGCGGCGGGCCTGCTCTTGCAGCACAACGCAAACCGTCATCTCCGACCAGCGCAGGAGATGGCCGCGCTCTTCCGGGACATTCCCCAGGCTATCGCCGAGACACGCGAACTGTCGTCCCGCCTCCAGTTCGAGATGAAAGACATGGGCTACCAGTTTCCGCTCTACCCGGTGGGCGACGAGACGATGGATAGCTTTCTCTATACAAGAGGACGATGGAGGGAGTGCTCAAGCGCTACGGCGCAAAAAGCAGCGCCAGCCTTCGCAAATGTGCAGAGAAGCAAGTAGAGAAAGAGCTTGCGCTCATCGCCAAGCTTGGGCTCGCCGGATACTTCCTCATCGTGTGGGACATCGTTGAGTTCTGCCGGAAGAACGGCATCCTCGTTCAGGGCCGAGGCTCTGCCGCCAACTCCGCTGTCTGCTACGCGCTCGGCATCACCGCCGTTGATCCGGTAGGAATGGAACTGCTCTTCGAGCGTTTCCTCTCCGAGGTGCGCGGCGAGTGGCCAGACATCGACCTGGATCTTCCCTCTGGAGAAGACCGCGAGAAGGCTGATCCAGTATGTCTATACCCGGTACGGCCAGTTGGGAGCCGCGATGTGTGCCAACGTCATTACCTATCGCGGCAAGTCGGCAGCCCGCGAGGTTGGCAAATCGCTGGGCTTCGATGAAGACACACTGACTCGCCTAACCCGGCTCGTCAGTGCGTGGGAGTGGAAGGGCGCGACCGACACGATGCAGGAGCAGTTCCGCGTCGCTGGGTTCGACCTCGCGCATCCTCGCATCGCCAAGTACCTTGAGCTTTCGATTCGGATGCTCGACTTGCCGCGCCATCTGGGGCAGCACTCAGGCGGCATGATTATCGCGCAAGGCCAACTGGCGTCCGTTGTTCCCATCGAACCGGCGAGTATGCCCGGTCGCAACGTCATCCAGTGGGACAAGGAAGATGTCAGCGACATGGGCCTCATCAAGGTAGACCTGTTGGGCCTCGGCATGATGGCCGTCCTCAAGGACTGCACCACCCTCATTCCGCAGCATTACGGCAAGACCGTAGACATCGCACAGATACCGCACGATGACCGGCAGGTGTACGCCTCGCTTCGTAAGGCCGACACCATCGGATTGTTTCAAGTTGAGTCGCGGGCGCAGATGGCCTCGCTCCCTCGCAACAAACCCCAACAAGTTTTATGACTTGGTGGTGCAGGTTGCGATCATCCGCCCAGGTCCCATCGTCGGCAAGATGATGAACCCGTATATGGAGCGGCGGCAGGGAAGGCAGGAGGTCACCTATCCCCATCCGTTGTTGGAGCCAGTGCTTCGCCGGACGCTGGGCGTTCCACTTTTTCAGGAACAGCTGCTCCGCATCGCCATGACCATCGCGGACTTTACTGGAGGCGAAGCCGAGGAGCTGCGTCGCGCCCTTGGCAGCCGCCGATCAGCCGACAAGATGCGGGCTTTGGAGATCAAGCTCCGCAAGGGCATGGACAATAATCAGGTCGGACTTCCAGCCCAAGAGGAGATCATTCAGTCGATAAGCTCCTTCGCACTCTACGGCTTTCCGGAGTCTCACGCGGCCAGCTTCGCCCTTATCGCCTATGCGAGTGCATGGCTCAAGTTCCATTATCTAGGAGCCTTCACCGCCGCGATCCTCAACAACCAGCCGATGGGCTTCTACTCTGCCGCCGTGCTCGTCAAAGACGCGCAACGCCACGGTCTCCGAGTGCGGCCCATCGACGTGATGCGGTCGAGTTGGGCGTGTACGTTGGAGCGTGAAGAAGACGGTTCGCTCTCGCTCCGTCTTGGCCTTCGCTTTGCCCGTGGTCTCCGAGAGACCGCTGCCATAGAGCTTGAGACGGCAAGAACGCGCGGAGCCTTCGCTTCAATCGAAGAACTCGCGCGCCGGGTGCCGTCGCTCTCCCGCGCTGACCTCGCCACACTCGCCGAAGTTGGGGCGCTGAACTCGATTGGCGAAGGTTCGCATCGTCGTGATGCGCTTTGGCAAGTCCAGAGAGCGGGACGGCAGGCAGGGCCGCTCTTGGAGTCGTTGGACCAGGACGAGGAGCAGACCTCGCCCTTGCAGGCCATGAACCCGGAAGAGCGCATGGTTGCCGACTACGCCAGAACGGGTGTCACGGTAGGCCGCCACCCGATGGCACATTGCCGCGACCACCTCAGAACCATGAACGTCTGCCGTGCAGATGATCTGCGTATGCTTTGCCACGGAGTGAAAACCCGCATCGCCGGCTGTGTGATCGCCAGACAGCGACCAGGCACGGCTTACGGTTTCATCTTCCTTTCCATTGAAGACGAAAGCGGAATTTCCAATGCGATCATTGACCCAGAACTGTATGAGCGAAACCGTTCATTGGTGACATATGCCCGGTTTCTACTAGTCGAGGGGACACTGCAAAATGTCGATAAGGTCATCCACATCCGAGCCAAGCACATCGAAGAGTTGAATGTCACCGCGGCCCCTACGCAGTCCCATGACTTCCACTAACGACATCGCCTGGCGATTTCAAGCCCCCGAAAGACTGGTGGCTGGAGAATGCCTGCCGAATCGCCGCCTTCCGTTTGCGGCATGCAAAGTACCTAGGTGCAAACACCCGCTTCGAGAACAGGTGCGGGATAGCGTTGAGTTCGTTCGGATCGTCTGGGGAAGAGATCGAGCGTTCCTTGCGTGACCAATAGCGACGGTAGCAACAGCTCAGAATGATTGCCACTTACGCGAGACTTGCAATCCGCACGGTCCACCGAACATTCCCGCTCACGCGGGAAGATGAAAATTAGCTTCTTTCTCCACTCGGCGAAGAAAGACGGACGGGCGGACATTGAGAGCCGTGCAGATGTCGAAGATGGAACGGAGAGATGGGTTCGTTTTTCGAGTTCTATCAAAGTGATGAAAGCTCGTTCGTATCCCGCTTTCGCGGCTAACGCATCCTAGCTCATCTTTTGCTTCGTGCGCCGCTTTCGCAACAGCACGCCAAAGGCGACAGAAGGATCGATCCTCGCATTTGGGGTCCTTGAAGTCGCCACAATCCACTGTGGCACCGCAAGTATATTACGCGCTGCGTATGATACTGGCACAAGCAAAAAGGCGGCAGCAGCCCTCAGAGCAGCCCTGACATTGCGCATCGACGCTAACCAAGAAACCTCGCAGACCGAAGGCGGGCTAAGCACGATCGCAGAACTGGCCGCTCACTACCGGTTGAAAGAACTCGCTGGTGAAGATCAAAGACGCAAAGCATTTTCAACCCGCGCTGCTTATGAGTGCTACCTCAAGACTTGGGTTCTGCCACGGTGGGGAACACATCGTCTTGATCAGATAAAGCCAGTGACCGTAGAAGAGTGGCTAGGTGGCATCAAGCGAGCGAGGGGAACGGAAGCAAAGATTCGGAACCTTATGAGCGCTCTCTCCATCACGCGATGCGGTACGAGTGGATCGAACGAGATCCGATAAAGCTCGTGCGCCAGAGCGCGAAACGGGAGAAGGTGCCCGATGTTCTGGAACTCGCGGAACTCCAGTTGCTCCTCAGCAAGCTGGCGGTTCGGGAGCGCATACTGGCGCTCCTTGATGCCGCAACCGGGCTGAGGGTCAGCGAACTCCTGGCACTGCGTTGGGACGACGTGGACTTCAAGAATCTGGAGATTCGGGTCACCGAATCGATTTGGCATCAGGTCGTGGGCATCTGCAAGACGGAAGCCTCAGCCAAGCCTGTTCCGATGGACGAGTACATGGCTGCAGATCTTCTACGCTGGCGGCGCACGAGTCTATACCCGATGGACGGTGACTGGGTCTTTGCCAGTCCGCGCATGAAGGGCAAGCAATCCTACTTGGCCGAACAATCTCATGAAGCGGTATATCAGGCCGGTGGCACGCAAAACCGGCATCACCAAGAACATCAATTGGCACACTTCCGCCACTCCTTCGGTACGTTGCTGAAGGCGAGTGGGGAAGATGTGAAGACCGTATAGGAGCTCTTGAGACACGCGAACAGCAGGATCACGCTTGATGTGTACGCGCAGGCCGTGAACTCGCATAAACGAGCCGCACAGAGCAAGGTTATAAGGATGATGGTGCCCGGCGTGGGTCAGAGAGAGGTTGAAAGTGACTCGCTTTTGGTACCCCGGCGGGCGTAATGGACCCTAATCGGACCCTAATTCGCTTGTCACATTAGGTCCCATACAAAGCTAAGTTCTTTGCTTTGTATGGCGGGGACGACGGGGCTCGAACCCGCGACCTCTGCCGTGACAGGGCAGCGCTCTAACCAACTGAGCTACGTCCCCAGAAGTTCTAACAACTTGGATCGAAGTTATATCAACCAAGCATTTAGTAGCTTTCGCTATCTTCTAACTTGTCGCTGCTTTGGACTCACTTTCGGTTCTTTTTAGACACCAAGCGGGCACCAAAATGGACACCAAGAGGACTAACCCAACGACGAATCTAAGTTTAGCAGAAGATAGAGGTTGGTATCCACAGCTCCTGTCATTGAATGCACTTTTCTGGCCTCATGCTAGGCCTCAACCACGATGGCTTTGAATCATCCCGAGCCGAGGAACGACTTGCCTTTCGAGGCCGCATAGATACATTGGACCATGCATGTACGGCAGGCTTGCCGGAGGTGTGATCGAATACCTCGCCGGACTTGTCAGGAGTCTCGGCAGTCAGCGTGCCACAGACGAGATGCTGCGCCTCAACGACCTTGCCGACAGGAAGGAAGATGCGAAGCATTTCTTTCTTCTGGTTACGAGAAGTGGGTCTGGTTACGAGAAGGGTCGCCGGGTACCTATGAACGGTGCCTTATGTGGAAAAAGAAGACGACTTTTTCTGGTGTGTCATCCCGTCCTAAGTCCTTCCACTTAGGTTCTACCCCTATCAATCGGACAGGCAGCCGAACGTTGAAGATAGGAAGCTGCGGGATATGATAAATCTGAAAGTCGCCGTAGTTTTCCGAAGCAACTTTAAAGCAAGCGGATCGTTCCTTGAGGTCGTGTGAGGCGTGTATCTAATGCTCAATACGTGCAGTCCGGAAGGACTTGTGGCTCTGACTGACGAGAATGTCGTCCATAGGGTCAAACTCCTGCCCATGCGGAAAACCTCCGAGTACCTCATGCCGGCGGTCTATGAAGTTATGCAAGGGACCCCTTGCACGGAGCTTACCGGTCTTGGGGTAGTAGTGGGACCGGGATCGTTCACGGGAGCTCGGGCAGGACTTAGCGTAGCGAAGGGATTATGCGATGCGACTGGTATAAACATGATCGCGATGTCTCGGCTCGACTTGCTGGCTTCTACCTGGTTGGCATCAGGTAAGAGTGTGGCATTTCTTGATGCAGGAAACGGGTGTTTTTTCTGTGGGGTATACCAGGCGCACGAGAGAATCAGGGAGATATTTGTGCGACGCGATGAACTCTCGGCATTCACGTCGCTTGGCCCGTGGGTCACATCGGATGCTGTAGTGAAGCAAGATCTGGGGGATTCTGTCCATATGATCAGCGAGCCTGGGGCGGACGCCATTTTCAGGCTGATGCGTGTACGCGCTTGCGGTTCTGAGTGGAGCGATGCCGCCACCTCGGACGTGACTTATTTGCGCTCCATCGACGCTTTCAGCTGAGAAGCAATGATGCATGTTCGTGTGCGACCAGCTAAACAGTCTGACTTGCCGCAGATACTTTCACTTGAGCGCGTGGTCGCCACGGCACCCCATTGGAGCCAGGATGCGTACCTTCAAAGTCTTGTCGGAGGAACGGATGCCACACGCGCCTTCTACGTGGCAGTAGATGGGCGAAGTATAGTCGGGTTCGTGGTTGGACGCGCCTTGGCGGAAGGCCTTGGTGAGGTTGAGAGTATCGCGGTAGCTGAGAGGTGCAGGCGTCTTGGCGTTGGCGTTCTTCTAATGCAGACCATCCTCGATAGGCTGACCTCCTCGGGAGCTATAGTAATCGAGCTTGAGGTGCGCGCAGGCAGCCTAATAGCTCGAAGGTTTTATGAACGATTCGGCTTCGTGCAGGTTGGTTTGCGGCCACGTTATTACACCGAGCCTGATGAAGACGCTGTGTTGTTGCGGAGGGTGCCTCACAGCTGAAGCCCGCAGTGAACACGTATAATCTACAACTATGGTGCGTGACGGAATCTGGTATGGATTAGGGTTTCTTGCGGTCAGCGCGCTGATCTGGGCTCTCACGCACGCCTGGAGCGCAGCGCTTCTACCTGTTTTATTTGCTGGTTTCTTTTTGTGGTTTTTTCGCGACCCGAAACGACCCATTCCTCAAGGTCCGGGGCTAATTGTTTCACCAGCAGACGGACTAGTGACCGAAGCCGAATGGGTGGAAACGACGTCTGGTGGCCGGCTGCGCGTGAGCATCTTTCTGAGCGTTTTCAATGTGCATGTGAATCGTATTCCCATCTCGGGTAAAGTTAAGTTGGTGGACTATCGCAAGGGCGGTTTCAAAAATGCCATGAAACCGGAGTCTGCGTTAGAAAATGAACAGACGCTTATACAGATCGAAGGCGAAGGTTGTGAGATTGCCTTCAAGCAAATCGCTGGACTGCTGGCACGCCGAATTGTATGCAACGTGAAAGCCGGTGATCAAGTACTCCGCGGCCAACGGATGGGACTCATTAAGTTTGGTTCGCGGTGCGACGTTCTGATGCCCGCGGAGGTCAAGCTGCAAGTCAAAGTCGGCGATCGGGTCAGCGGCGGGTCTACTGTGTTGGCAAAGCTGCCCACGGCTGCAATCTGATGACGGAGCGGCTGGAGATCAGCGATATGACAGATGACTTGAGCATGGAGCCAGCGATGGCACCATCTGTTCGGCGGCAACCGAGCCGCGGAATGTATGTACTGCCTTCACTGTTCACCGCGGCGAACATAGCAGCGGGCTTCTATGCTATCACTCAAGCGGTGCAGGCTGCGATCTCACAGAGCCTGCAAGGGCCGAACGGTGACTACTCAGGCTTCGATCATGCGGCACTTGCGATTGGGTTTGCAGTTCTTTTCGACGGCGTGGATGGGCGAGTAGCCCGCATGACACGAACAACGAGTGATTTTGGTAAGGAACTTGATTCGCTTGCAGATGTCATCACGTTTGGAGTAGCGCCCGCTGTTTTGGCCTATGTATGGGGTTTTCGTTTGCTGCCCCCCTCATTGCTTCCAAGCCTCCGTGGAGGGCTGCTGCCGTTTGGCGTTGTGGTGTGTTTTCTATTCCTCATCTGTGGAGCATGCAGACTTGCCCGTTTTAACATCAGCATCAATCCGCAACCGAAGAATCCCGGCCGTCCGGGACGAAAGTATTTCGTTGGAATGCCCATCCCTGCGGGCGCGGGAGTCATAGCGGCAGTCGTTCACTGTTTTGACGGAAGTCCGATCCATGATCCACGCATAGCAATCGTTTGGCTCTTGTTGATCATGGGGGTTGGTTTCCTGATGGTGAGCAGTTGGCGTTTTTGGAGTGGCAAAGAGATTGAGACTGGTGGACGACACCCATTTCAGCTCATCGTGCTGGTCGCTTTGCTGATTGCCGTCGTGTGGATTTTCTCTGAGGTTACCCTAATAGTTATTGCTCTCGGGTACTTGGTATCCGGCGTGATCGCCCGCCTAGCCTATTCATGGGGACGTCGCCGGCGTCAGTTCCTCAGTATTTAGGCCGCCAACAATCGAATTCGGATGAGGTTTCGCACGGCCGATGGCATTTCCCGGATTGAAGCATCGGGGGCCACATTGCCACTCGGAAAGTAAGTACTCGACGAATGGCAACACTCGTTGGTCGCCGAAATTAATCGCTGCATAGGATGCGTTCAGACACGTATCAAGATTGCTCTTTGACAATCCCAACCTGGGTACGATCTTCCCATCGAGTGAGTCATCGTACCCAGATGTCAGAGATGTCAGTGGTG
Organism: uncultured Granulicella sp.; assembly: GCA_964282815.2. Lineage (GTDB taxonomy): Bacteria > Acidobacteriota > Terriglobia > Terriglobales > Acidobacteriaceae > Edaphobacter. The sequence goes on along the minus strand of CBDIOH010000002.1, from coordinate 423,245 downwards.
TCCGCCGCCACCGGAGTGCCCACCGCCGCCGGGATGTCCGCCGCCCGCGAAACCCGCTGCATGCTCCCCACCAGGTGCATGACCAGCGTCCCCCACATGACCCTGACCGTCGCGCGCCTCGTTGCCTTGAAAGTGGTTGAAAGGTTGGGTTCCGCGGTCTGGAAACGGTCCATGATATCCATGGTTAGGATCAAAGCGATTGTCAACATGCCCATAGAAGCCATGTGGCCCGTGAAACCATGGGCCGGCCCCAAGAAAAACTCCCCCATTGAACCAGTCCGGACCGTAATATCCATAAGGGGCGCAATTGTACGGAGCGGAGTCGTAGTACCCGTAAGGACAAACAGGTGGCCCGCCGCCAATGGTAATCCCAATCTGTGGTGCCGCAGTCGCATGCAATGCGCCAGCAAGCGCAGCCGAAAGAGCCGTAAGTGCAAGCGCGGTGTTAGCCAACGTTTTCCAGCGTACCATATGAACTCCTCTTCTTCCTTTTTGGTTAGACCCGGAAGGAATGAGGCGAGTTGTTAAAGGTCGCCATATAGCTTCGCTTTTCGCGCGAGTCCTATCGATTGGTGATGCACCTTCTGAGTCACGATCTGCACTCCACGGCTATACGGGTTTTCCACCCATCAGCACAGGCATCGTTGGAGAGACTGAGCCGCCTTCAGGTTCCACGGTGACGCCAAACATACCTGCCGCAATTCCCTTCGGAAGCTGTGGTAATACGACACTCGCGTATCCTTGCGCATCAGGACGGAAGGTTCCAGCAGGGATCGGAATTTTTCCATCAGCGGGAATGACCCATAATTCGTAAGTCTTCGAGGCCGCGAGCGGAGCCATATTGGTAGCGAGAAAGACGAGCGAACCCTTCTCCGCAATGTAAGCGAGGCGGCCTTCTGGTGGGGGCTTCTCCTTGGAGGCGGTAAGGACAACGTTCTGCGCCTTGGGATCTGTGAAGATATCCGCGGCCGCCGATGCAGATTCGGCGGAAGTCGCCATGTGCAGCAAGGCTTCGTGCTGGGCGACCACGTCGCGGTGAAGCTGATCGTTCTGCAAGTAAACGCGACCGGCCGTAAAGGCGAGGCCTGCGGCGAGGCCCCAACCTGCCCATGGAAGCAGCTTCGCCGCGACACCACGCCGAGACGCACTCACATAAAGCTTCTCGATCGTAGGCTCCACAGGAGCCGCGGAAGGCGCGAACGCCTCATCAATGGCAATGACCTTCTTCTCCCTGGCAATGCTCCTCATCAGGCGCAACTTAGCGTCTTCTCCCAGACTTTCGAGTGAGACCGAGTGGGCGTAGAATGACAGCTCTTCAACGATCTCGGCAAGCTGGCGGCGCGCCTCCCGGCTGTACTGTAGGTTTTGCGTCATCTCCTCCATCTCTTCGGGAGAGAGTAGCTGCATCGCGTACAGGGGAAGATCCTCGGGATCAATCTGCTTAACAGGGATCATGCCTGGAAGGCCTTTCTGAGCGTTGTGAGCGCGCTTCGAATTCGAGTTTTGACGGTTCCTAGGGGATCTCCGGTCATCTCTGCAATCTCGGAATGGGTAAGTCCGTCAAAAAAAGCCATCTCCAGTGTTTTTCGTTGCTCGGCGGGCAGCAGAACGATGGCTCCCCGCGCTTTTTCCATCATAAAGTTGCGTTCCGCCTCATTCGCCAAGTTGTAGGGTGAGGCGATGCCGAGATCGTCGACCTGCTCGGCAGGCCGCTTGCGGCGCAGTGCATCGATCGAGCGATTCCGGCTCACCACTGCGAGCCAGCCTCCAAGGCTGCCGCGCGTTGCGATGAAGCTGTTCGGTGTTCGCCAGATCTGCATAAAGATCTCCTGCAAGATATCTTCGGCTGCCGACGGATCCCTGAGGACGCGCAGCGCAACCGAGTACACAACCTTCGAGTAGCGGTCGAATAAGGCTGCCATCGCCGGCTCATCTCCGCGCTGGACCAGCGCGAGTAGAGAGGCGTCATCCTCAAGGGATGGCGGCGGCATATTCGTCACTCCCGTTTCTCTGTACATAGAACGCACCTGAACTCGAAGCAGATTGCTGGCTAAAGGTACAACTTGTGGGTATCCGGAAACTTACTGCACGAAGATTTGCTCTGACCAGCAGGAAAGGCAAGCGCGATGCTTCCTAGAGCACTCTACCCGGTTTTGTGCCGGTTCGAAAGAAGGAATGCGTTCGCAGGGCGTGGCCGGGGTAGCGACGCGAGATCCATTCCGTTAGAATTCTTGCAGCACCACAGGAGATATGAACCATGAGCGCTGAGAATCACGCAGAACCCTTCTTCGCCCGCTGGTGGCAGACGCTTGTAATTTTGTTTGGTCTGCTATTTCTGTCGCTAATTCTCTTCTTCCAGCCGGTGCTTTGATCAAGGTTCGGCTCGACAAGCTTGTTGTCGAGCGAGGACATGCGGCGTCACGGGAACGGGCTCAGGCGCTGATTCTGGCTGGGCGTGTGCTGGTGGATGAGCAGCGGGTCGACAAGCCGGGGACGACTGTGGCTTACAATGCTGCTCTTCGAATGCTCGGCGCTGATCTGAAGTATGTCAGCCGCGGTGGTTTGAAGCTGGAACGTGCGCTGGAGCATTGGAAGATGGACCTGAACGGGCTGGCCTGCCTGGACGTCGGGGCATCTACAGGGGGCTTTACCGACTGCATGCTGCAGCATGGTGCGGCGAGTGTGCTGGCTGTCGATACGGGTTACGGGCAGATTGCGCAGACACTTCGGTCTGACGCGCGGGTGAGCTTGCGGGAACGCTGCAATGCTCGGTTGCTGAATCCTTACGAGATCTCCAGAAAGCATCCTCGGATTGCGTTCTTTTGTATGGATGTTTCGTTTATCTCCGCCACGTTGGTGCTTCCGGCAGTGCTGGAAGCGATGAGCACGCCGGGGAAAACGTGGCGGGGAAGTGCGGTTTTGCTGGTGAAACCGCAGTTTGAGGCAGGGCGGGAGCACGTAGGTAAGGGTGGGATTGTGCGGGATCCGGCGGCCCGCCAGTGGGCGATCGAGCGGGTGAGCGACTGTGCGCGGGAGCTTGGTGGCCGAGAGTTGGAGTTGATCGATTCACCGATTAGGGGCATGGAGGGGAATCATGAATACCTCCTACGGGTGGTGTTTAGCGGTGCTTAAAGGCGGGTTTGGCCGGTACACTGGTTGAAATGTTCAAGGCAGCCATCATCTCTAAACCTCAGAAACCAGAGGTCGAAACGCTTCTGCCGGAGCTGATTGAATGGCTTCGTGAGCACAACTATGAGGCGCTGCTGGATGCGGACTCAGCGGCGTACCTGGGGCAGAGTGGATGTGACCGGGACCAGATGCAGGCGGGCGCGCCTACGCTGGTGATTGTGCTGGGCGGGGATGGGACTTTGCTGGCCGCGGCGCGGGCTTTTGCGCGGACGGAGACGCCGATTCTGTCCGTCAATCTGGGGTCTTTGGGGTTCCTTACGGAGATTCCTCTGAATGACCTCTACACGACCTTAGACCTTTGGTGTCAAGGAGTTGCGGACATCGATGAGCGGGCTATGATGCACGCTACTTTGTTTCGCGACGGTCATGTGCTGCGGGAGTGGGATGCTCTGAACGATGTGGTGGTGGCTAAGGGAACGATTGCCCGGATGGCGGATTATACGGTTCAGATCGATCATCAGCTGGTGGCTACGTTTCGGGCGGATGGGGTGATTGTTTCTACGCCAACGGGGTCCACGGCTTATAACCTGGCGGCCAACGGGCCCATCGTGATGCCGAGCGTCGACTGCATGCTGGTAACGCCTATCTGCCCTCATTTGTTGACGATACGGCCGATGGTGATGCCTGGGGAGAGCATGATTTCGATCCATGTGGAAGGGGTTCCGAACCAGATTTATCTGACTGTGGATGGACAGGAGGCAGTGGAGCTGCAGCTGGGGGATGAGGTGCAGTGTGTGAAATCGGAGGCCAGTGTGAGGCTTTTGCGGCTGCGGCCCAATCATCTTTTTAACGTGTTGCGGACCAAGCTGCAATGGGGTGTGCGGTAGCCACGTTTTGACCAGAAATCTCTGGAGGCGGAACCTTGTTGTTGGCGGGTTTTTACCAGAAAACGGTACTCAGCTCCCCACGTTTTGTCCACGATTTGATGTTTGCGAACCACGTTTGGAGCTTTGCGCGAGTTCGAGGAGCGACTCAGTGACTTTGTCGTAGTCGTGGCGGAGGACTTCGCCTTCGTGGGCGAAGTTTCCCAAAATGGGTTCGACACCGAGGGCTCGGACGCGGTCGAGGTCTGCTTCGATGGGGGCCTGGCCCTCGCGGGCATACTGCTCGAGCAGGGTGGGGGAGATGGGGGTTGCGTTGATGAGGGCGTAGTCGAAGATGGGCCGCTTGGTGGCTCCTGCGTGCTCGAGAATCTTTTCGATGTGCTGAGCGGCGGTGAGGCCGAGGGACTCGTTGGCCTGGGTCATGAGGTTGCAGATGTAGACGCGGGTGGCTTGTGCTCCGGCCAGGGCTTCCGGGATGCCGCGTACGAGGAGGTTGGTGATGAGGGAGGTGTAGAGGGAACCGGGGCCTAGGGTGATGAGGTCGGCTGCGGCTATGGCTTCGATGGTTTCCGGCAGGGGGTGAGCGTCGGCGGGTTCGAGCATGAGCTCGACAATGCGGTGTTTGGAGGCGGTGATGTTGGTCTCGCCCTGGACGAGGGAGCCGTCGTCCATGCGGGCGGCCAGGGTTACGTTTGAGTTGGTGGCGGGATAGATGCGGCCTCTTGTGGCGAGGATCTGGGAGCTCATGGCGACGGCCTGAGCGAAGTCTCCGGTGATGTGGGAGAGGGCGGCGACGAAGAGGTTGCCGAAGCTGTGTCCCTGGAGCTCGCCCTGGTCGAAGCGGAACTGGAAGAGGCGGGAGAGGAGATGCTCGTCTTCGGAGAGGGCGACCATGCAGTTGCGGACGTCGCCGGGCGGGAGCATCTTGAAGTCTTCGCGGAGCCGGCCGGAGGAGCCTCCGTCGTCGGTGACGGTGACTACGGCGGCTAGATCACGGATGGCGCAGGGGGCGTCCTTGCACCAGGAGTCGGTGAGGGGATTGGTGCCGGACGGGGTGGCGACGTGACGTTTAAGGCCGCGGAGGAGGGTGGAGAGTCCGGTGCCGCCGCCGATGGCGACGACGCGGAGGGGGGTGGAGTCTTCAGAGGGCATGCTGAGGTTCAGGATAGAACAGGCAACGGCCACGGCGTAACGGGGATAGGAAGGAGAAAGGCGGGATAAGAACAGGCAACGGCCACTGCGGGCTAAGAACAGGCAATGGCAAGAGCCGCATGCAGGTTCGTCGACAAGAAGGTGCGTAGAGTATGGGTTACATCATGCTCTTCGGGGTCCTTCGACTGCGTCCGGCGCGAAGACGGCGCCAGACTTCGCTCAGGATGACAATCTTTCTCTACCTGAAACCTTGTTCTCCGAGGGCAAGAAGGGATTTAGATTTCGGGGTAGAGGAGCTCGGTGAAGCGGGGGTCGTCGGCCATGTCCTGGAAGTCTGAGTCGGCGCGGGCCTGGATTCGGTTGCGGGGGTTCTGGCGGATGGCTTCGGTGAGGTGCTCGAGACAGGTGTTGCTGTCTCCGGTCATGCTGGCGAGGATGGCTAGTCCGTAGAAGGCGTAGTCGGCATTTTTATGCTTTTCGAGGATGGCGTTGAGGTGCTGGCTGGCGTCGTCGTACTGGCCGAGGTTGAGCTGGGAGATGGCGTAGTCGAACTGCTCCTCCGGGGTTTGGAAGGAGAGCTCGGCCGGCTTGGACTGGGCCATGCAGGCGCTGATGTGGGTGCGGATGCGGTCTGCGAGGTCTCCCGGGCCGGCTGCGAGCATTTTTTACGAAGGCCTCATGAGCCTTGGTGTACTTCCGGTTCTGCATGAGCTCGATAGCGATCTCGTAGCTGGCGATCATCTGGGCACGGACTTCATCGTTTGCGGGAGGGACGAAGCCGGCGAGGGTCTTGAGGGGGCGCTTAGAAGGGGTAGCGGTCGTCACTTTTGTCTGGGCCATTGCTTTCTTGTCCTGAGCTTGCTGGGGCCGGGGTCGAGCTTCGAGCCCGTTTGGAAGGTGCGAGATGCGGGGCTGGGGTCTCATCGGTTTTATACGCAGAAGCTGGTTTGGGGTCAACTGGCGTCTGCAATGCAGCTTGAGTGCGGCCGACGCCCGGCGTCAGAATGTTCGCGCGGATTTGGCTTCAGCTTAGGGGGAATCTGCTCGAACTGTCGCCTATGGGACCGATGGGGGGCGGGGCAATGCTCAACAATACATCGATGGATATTTCCACGATGACTCCTACAATCATTTTCGCGGAGAGGATGAATAGCGGCGTGATCATCACGTTTGAGGATGGCCATGTTGCGCTCTATACTGACGCTCTTCTGTACGCCACTTTGCCCTTTGCCGAGGCGATCGATGTAAGTGAGGATGAGGACGTTTGAGCGGCGGTCTGCAGCAGCGTTTGGCTGGGTGATGGTGGGCAAGGCAAGTGGTGAGTGGTGAGTGGCAAGTGGTAAGTCAAGAGCCAGTGCAAGAGCAACGGCAATTGTCAGTGAAGGGTTCTTGACGGTTGCCGAGTTCTTCGTCTGGGCCGCTTATCACCTCTCACGGCAGTCCTTTGCTTTGCTCAGGATGACGTGCTGTATTGGGGTGAGGGCTGTAACGGAAAGAGCAACGGCAGATGTTTTGGCTGGGTTATGTTGCGGATTTGTAGAGGACTGGGTTGAGGTCGGGGTCGTTGTACATTTTGAGCTGGCGGTAGAGCTTGAAGCGGCGCCGACCGGTGAGGATTTCGGTCCAGAGGTGGTCCAGGCATTGGGCGAGGTCTGCGGATTGCTGGTCGAGTATGGCCAAGCGGTCCTGGTTCCGTTGGCGGTGCTGGTCCGTGGCGGTGGAGCGGTGGGCCTCCTCGGCGGTGTGGAAGCGCTTAAGAGAGAGGATGGAGAGACGGTCGAGGATGAGGCCGGGGGTTTCGGAGTGTAACGGGGCGGCGTCGTTTTGCTCTTGTGCGGCGGTAAAGAGGAAGGTGTCGATCTGCTCGACGAGGTCGTTGCGCCGCTGGTTGAGGGTGTCGATGCGATGCTTGACGGCGGCGATGACCTGGTCGGTGGCTTGGGGGTCGCGGGCCTGGTCTTCCTGATGCCAGAGGTCGAAGTTGGCTCGGTGGTGGTGGAGGGCCAGACGGGTGAGGTCATCGGCTGCGGCTTTTGGGCTGGCTTCGGGGTCCTGGTGCCAGAGGGTCGTGGCCTGGTCGTACAGGGCGAGGATGGGGCTTAGCTGGAGCATGAGGAGGCCTCGTAAAGCCTTTCTGTTTGCTGCTGGGGCGCTTTCTCTTAGATTCTCGCTCGAAATTGGACGTCGTTGGGGCTTAGGGGAAGACTTCGGGGTCCTTCAACTGCGTCAGGCGCTTAGAACGCGCCAGACTTCGCTCAGGATGACAGATTCACGTGGTCGGCAGGAGACCTGAGCTGCGGGATTCCCGAATGGGGAAGGGTTTGGGGGGCTGGGCGGTTTTGGGATGATTTCTTGGTTGGGGTCAAGGGTGCTGGGCACCAGAATACGACCATGCGCGGCGAGCCGAGGCGGGTGCTGATCTATCGGCTGGGGAGTTTGGGGGATATGGTGGTGGCGCTGCCGACACTGCACCTTGTTGCCAAGCGGTTCGCGGGGGCGGAGCGGCGGATGCTGACGAACGTTCCGGTGCACGCGAAGGCTCCGGCAGCGGCGGCGGTGCTGGGTGAGTGTGGGCTGGTGGATGGGTACTTCCGGTATGAGATTGGGGTGCGGAGCGTGAGGGCGCTCCTGAAGGTTTGGTGGGAGGTGGTGCGCTGGCGGCCGGAGATGTTGGTGTATGTGGGGGCGGCGCGTGGGGTTCGTTCGGCCGTACGGGATGGGTGGTTTTTTCGGGCTTGCGGGGTTTGGCGGCAGGTGGGGGTTCCTCTGACGGAGGCGATGCAGGCGAACCGTGTGCTGGAAGATGGGAAGTTGGAGCCGGAGTGTGAACGGCTGGTGCGGAACTTGAGGGAGCTGGGCGAGGCGCGGGTGGGCGAGACTGAGGCGTGGGACCTGGGATTGACGGCGGCGGAGAGGTCGGCGGCTGAGGAGGCGCTTGCCGGAGTGGGAGGGCGGCCTGTGCTGGCGGTGAGTGTGGGGACCAAGGTTCAGAGCAAGGACTGGGGGGTGGAGCGCTGGCGGGCTTTGTTGCTGGTGCTGGGTGGGGAGTACCCACGGTATGGGCTGGCTCTGATGGGGGCGGCTGAGGAGAGTGTGGCGAGCGAGCGGGCGGCGGAGGGGTGGCGGTGTGGGGCGGGCGCTGGGAGCGTGGTGGTGAATCTGTGTGGGCGTTTGACGCCGCGGGAGAGTGCGGCTTGTTTGGCTCGGGCGTGGGTGTTCCTGGGCCATGACAGCGGGCCGATGCACCTGGCGGCGGCGGTGGGGACGCGGTGCGTGGCGGTGTTTGCGGCGAGGAATCTGCCGCGGGTCTGGTTTCCCTATGGGGCGGGGCACCGGGTGGTGTATCACGGGGTGGAGTGCGCGGGGTGCGGGCTGGAGACGTGCGTGGTTGAGGGGAAGCGGTGTTTGACGGGGATTGGGGTGGAGGAGGTGGCGCGGGCGGTGCGAGAGGTTCTGGGATGAGGGGTTTGGTGATGAGGGGTCTGGTATTGTCAGAGGCAGCGATCATGTTGCCTGAACTTCATTCCGTTTTAGAGCTGCTGGAACGCGGTTTCAGCCAGGTTAAGGTGCTTGTGGTCGGGGACGTGATGCTTGACCGGTACATTATCGGCGAGGTGGAGCGGATCTCTCCGGAGGCTCCTGTTCCGGTTCTGCGGCATGCGGAGCGGTATGAGCGGCCGGGCGGGGCGGCGAACGTCGCGATGAACCTGGCGGGGCTGGGATGCAAGGCGATCCTGGCGGGGTTCTGGGGCAGCGACAACGAGCAGCGGGAGCTGGCGGGGCTGCTGGATGGGGCGGGCGTCGATACGGTGGGGGTGGTGACAAGCGCACTGCCGACGATTTCGAAGACGCGGATTGTGGCGCGGACACAGCAGGTTTTGCGGCTCGATATCGAGAGCCGGGATGAGGTGACGGCGGAGGATCTGGGGCGGCTGGAGGCTCGGGTGGTGGAGCTGGTGGGGAAGGTGCATGTGGTGATCCTTTCCGATTATGCGAAGGGGGTGCTGACGGCGGGGATTTGCGAGCGGGTGATTCGTGCGGCGAAGGGGTTTGGGGTTCCGGTGCTGGTGGATCCTAAGACTCGGGATTTCAGTAAGTACTCGGGGGCGACTACGGTTTGCCCAAATTTGAGTGAGCTGGCGCTGGCGACCGGGGTTGCGGCGCATAAGACGGAGGAGCTGCTGCGGGCGGCTCGGGTGCAGATGGTGGAGCATGGATTTGAGTACCTGACGGTGACGATGAGTGAGAAGGGGATCACGAATCTGGGGCCGGAGGGGGAATTTCATTCGCCGGCGCGGGCGCGGGAGGTGTTCGATGTCTCCGGGGCGGGGGATACGGTGATTGCGACGCTGGCGGCTTCGCTGGCGGGCGGGTTGAAGATCGAGACGGCGGTGGAGCTGGCGAACCTGGCGGCGGGGATCGTGGTGGGGAAGGTGGGGACGGTGCCGATTGCGGCGCATGAACTGATCCAGGCGCTGACGCCGAGTTCGGGGATTACTTCTGCGGAGAAGATACTGGACTTCGATCGGGTGCAGCGGCGGGTGGCGGAGTGGAGGGCTTCGGGCGAGACGGTGGTGTTTACGAATGGGTGTTTCGACCTGCTGCATGTGGGGCATATCACGCTGCTGGAGGATTGCCGGCGGTTTGGGTCGAAGCTGGTGCTGGGGTTGAATGCGGATGCGTCGGTGTGCCGGCTGAAGGGGCCTACGCGGCCGATTGTGGCGGAGCGTGAGCGGGCTCGGGTGATGTCTGCGCTGGCGTCCGTGGATGCAGTAGTGCTGTTTGAGGAGGATACGCCGCTGGAGCTGATCCGGGCGTTGAAGCCGGATGTGCTGGTGAAGGGTGGGGACTATGAGGTGAGTACGGTGGTGGGCCATGAGGAGGTGCTCGCGGGTGGGGGGCGGGTGGAGATTGTGCCTACGGTGGAAGGGTTTTCTACGACGAACATTGTGAAGAAGCTGCGGGGCTCGGCTTGAGGGAAGATTGGGCTTATGGGGATGGGGCGGCTTAGTCCTGCCGGACGGGCCCGCTGTGCGCGGGGCGGTCACTTCGTGACGTATGTGCCGGTCTTGGCGGGACGAGACGCAGGCGTCCGGACGTTGTCCGGATAAGGTTTTTTACGACATGGATGGGAAAGTGGTGAGCCCGCTGGGGCTCGAACCCAGGACCAACGCCTTAAAAGGGCGATGCTCTACCAACTGAGCTACAGGCTCCAACCAAGTATGAAGTTACCATAAAGGCCGGGCGGGAATGAAGCGGGGCCGGCGGGGCGCCGAGTTTTCCCGGGCAGGGGGTAGTCGGGGAGTGGATTTCCGCACTTTTTTTGTGGTTCCGCGTCGCGGTGCGGTGGGGTCAGGGTATAAACAGGGGTATCCAATCTGACTCTCCGGGCCTACGGGAAAGTGCTGTTTGAAAGTTGCAGCAATCCCACTCAAGTGGACTCACGCAATGTTGGAAGTGCGGTCGCGTTTGCCCTATGTGGATGAAGAGGCACTTGTGTGCGAATATGGAATGCGAAGTTTCCCTGCCGGCGGTGGATGCGGGCGGAGCGTGTTCATGGATGGTCGGTGATTTTGCTGTAGCCGGTGTGCTTGGAACAGGAATGCGAATTTATGGATGAACGCTTGACCGATGAGGAAGTTGACGACCCGCAGATAGCGGAGACGCCGGAAGACGTCGCGATTCTGTACTCATGGGCGAATCTTCATGGGGCGAAGTATCGTGACTTTTCTGCATCGCGCCGGGAGTACCGGGCGCAGGTTCGGCACAAGGCGGCGGAAGAGCTGAGACAGGCGGAGCTGCGGGCGCAGGCTGAGGCTGAGGCTGCGGCGGCGCAGGCGGAGTGGGCGGCGCGTGAGGCGGAAAACGCGGCGCGCGGAGCCGTGGCGGGGTATGAAAGCCCCCGAGTTCCCGCGAGGAAGCGATGCGCGGGAGGCAGAAGAGGCATGCTCGCCGTGCATCCGCGGAGCGGGTTGAGGCGGCACGGCGGGCCGAGTCCGCTGCGCTGGCCGAGGCGCAGGCGCATCGGCGAGGCGCGTGAGATTGCGGAGGCGCATGCATGTCCGCGCAGCGGCAGGCGGCGCGGTATGCGGATTTTGAGACGCCGGCGCAGAACGCTGGCTGGACCGCAGCCGGCTCCGCTGGTTCCGGGGCTTACGAGCGACCCGTATGTGACGTTGCGCAGGGTGCGCGGGACCCGAGGTTCCGCTGTACAGTCCAATAACACGCAACTAGATTATGTGGATAGAGGACCGCGTACGATTGGCCTGGGAGAGGCTCCGCCGGTTCGCGGAGCCGGGCGGCTGTCCGCTGGCTGCGGAGAACCTTGCGCGGCGGCGGCCTCAGGGGGTTCCGGCCGGATGAGGCTTCAGGGATTCGTGCGGCGTACCGGCCGGAGGGTGAAGCAGAGCCGGCTTTGGCGGCGAGCCCGCGGCTGGTGGAGCCGGATGAGTTTACGGCGGCGGTTCGGGGGTACGGTGCGGAGGGCGAGACGAGTGGGGCTGCTGCTCCGGAGTGGTTAACAAGTCCTAGCCCGGCGCAGCCCAGTGTTCCTGCTCCGGCGGAGCAGTCCTCTGTAGCCGATACGCTGCAGTACTCCCGGGAACGGGTTGCGGCGCGTTGGTTCGCGCTGAAGGGGGTCTTCGAGCCGGGCACCGAAGCGGCAGCGGCTGAGCAGGGCCTGGTTCGGCAGAAGGAGACACGGACTCCGGTGCTGGCCGTTTTCTCGCTGGCGGGGGGCGTGGGCAAGACGAGTCTGGTGGCAACGCTGGGGCGGGCCCTTTCGTGGCTGGGTGAGAAGGTGCTGCTGACGGATACGACGTCGCATGGGCTGCTCCCGTTTTATTTTGGCGCGAGCGAGCTGCGGCCGGGCGTGGTGCGGACGTTTTCTCCGCCGAGCGGAAGCACAGATGCGCCAATCCATCTGGTGAGCTACGACGCGATGGAGCATGGCGCGGATCAGGCGGCGCAGGACGGGCTGGTGGAAGAGCTTGGACAGGCCTCGGCGGGGACGCACCGGGTGCTGCTGGACTTGAACTCGTCTTCCTCGTGGCTAATCCGGCGGCTTTCCCGGACGAATCCGACGGTGCTGGTGCCGGTGGCTCCGGATATGAATTCGGTGATCAGTCTGCAGACGGTGGAGCGGTTCTTCCATGGATTGAGCGATGCGGAGGGGCGGGCAATCCAGCCGTACTACGTGCTGAACCAGTTTGATGCTTCTCTTCCGCTGCACCTGGATGTGAGAGAGGTTCTGCGGAGGCAGCTGGGCGACCGTCTGCTGCCGCATGTGATCCGGCGGTCGCCCGTGGTGAGCGAGGCGCTGGCCGAGGGGATGACGGTAGTGGATTATGCACCGGAGGCCGCGGTCGCTGAGGATTATGTCAATATCGCCAATTGGCTGCGAAGTGTTTCCGCGCCGGCGAGTCAAGGGTTTCGCAATATTCGATGGAGTGAACGATGACCAGGTCGCCGTTATGGAGAGAGTTTGAGTCAGGGAGAGCATCCTGCTCAAGGCGCTTCGCTTTTTGATTTTGTTTGGCGGGGTGATCTTCCTCGCCTTTACGGGCGTGCTGGATTTGACGTGGCCGCAGCAGGCGGTGCTGGGCCTGTTGATGGTGCTGCTGGCGATCTGGATGGATCGCAGCTCAAGCTCGTACCTGGTGACGCTGACGCTGATGCTGCTGTCGATGTACTCGACGTTCCGGTATGGATTCTGGCGGGTCTCGTATGTGATCCGGTTTTTCCTTGATCCGGGGACGAATTGGACGGCTTTGGACGCGTTCTTTATCTGGCTGCTGGTGGGCGCGGAGACGTATGCGTTTGTGATCTTGTTCCTGGGGTATCTGCAGACGTTGTGGCCGCTGCGGCGGACGCCTGTGCCGCTGCCGGAGGATCCGGATAACTGGCCCGCGGTGGACCTGCTGATTCCGACGTACAACGAGCCGCTTTCCGTGGTGAAGTTTACGGCGTTGGCGGCAATGAATATCGACTGGCCGGCGGACAAGCTGAACGTGTACATCCTGGACGACGGCAAGCGCGAGGAGTTCCGGCGGTTTGCCGAGGATGCGGGCGTCGGGTACATGACGCGCGACGATAACAAGTTTGCCAAGGCCGGCAATATCAACCGGGCGCTGGAGCGGCTGGATGCACCGTTTGTGGCGATCTTCGACTCCGACCACGTGCCGACGCGGAGCTTTCTGCAGGTAACGCTGGGATGGTTTTTGCGCGATCGCAAGCTGGGGATGCTGCAGACGCCGCATCACTTTTACTCGCCCGATCCGTTTGAGCGGAATCTGGATCAGTTCCGGGTGATCCCGAATGAAGGGGAGCTGTTTTACGGGATTGTGCAGGATGGGAACGACTTCTGGAATGCTACATTCTTCTGCGGTTCGTGCGCGGTGTTGCGGCGGACGGCGCTCGACGAGGTGGGCGGGATTGCGGTGGAGACGGTGACCGAGGACGCGCACACGTCTTTGCGGATGCAGATGAATGGCTGGAACACGGCGTACATCAACATTCCGCAGGCGGCTGGTCTGGCGACGGAGCGGCTGAGCGGGCACGTGAAGCAGCGGATCCGGTGGGCGCGCGGGATGGTGCAGATTCTGCGGATTGAGAATCCGTTGTTTGCGGCCGGGCTTTCCGCCGCGCAACGGCTTTGCTATTTCAATGCGATGTCGCACTTTTTGTATGCGCTTCCGAGACTGATCTTTTTGACGGCGCCGTTGATCTACCTGATCTTCGGCAAGACGAACGTACCGGGGTACTGGGCGGCCATTCTGGCGTATGCGTTCCCGCACCTGGTGTTGTCATCGCTGACGAACTCGCGGATCCAAGGGCAGCATCGGCACTCATTCTGGAACGAGATCTATGAGACGGTGCTGGCTCCATACATCTTCCTGCCGACGATGCTGGCGCTGATCAGCCCAAAGCTGGGCAGCTTCAACGTGACGGCGAAGGGCGGAGTGGTGAATCGGAGCTTCTTCGATGTGCGGATCGCGCAGCCGTTCATGGTGCTGCTGGTGCTGAACCTGCTAGGCGTGCTGATGGCGATTCCACGCTATTTTTATATTCAGCTTCCGTACATCAACCTGCTTTGGGATGGGACGCATCCTGGAACGATCGTGATGAACCTGCTTTGGACGTTCTTCAACCTGACGATCCTGGGCGTGGCGACGGCGGTTGCCTGGGAGAGCCAGCAGCGGCGGCAGACGGTTCGGGTGGCGATGAGCGTGCCTTCGGACGTGGTGCTGGCGGATGGGACGGTGGTACAGGGCGTGACGGCCGATCTTTCAAGCGGCGGCGTTCGGGTTCAGGTGGATCGCAGCTTTACGGCGGTTCCGGGGGATCAGGTTCGGCTGGTGTTTCCCGGTGCTCGATGGAGATGCGACGCTGCCGGCTACGGTGATCTCGGCCGATGGGCGGAGTCTGCGGGCGCAGTTCGATCCGTTGAACCTGCAGGAGGAAGAGGCGCTGACGATGGTGCTTTACTCCCGCGCGGATACGTGGCTGGGCTGGGGCGAGGCGCGCGAGGCGGATCGTCCGCTGCGGAGTTTGTACCGGATTATGCAGCTTTCCTTCCATGGATTGATCCATACGTTTCGGGGAATGATGAATACGAACAAGAAGACGCCGCCTAAGGGTCGTCTGGCGACGACGGTTGCACCTTTGTTGCTGTTTTGCTTGATGTGGCTGGGATTTTCCGGTAAGGCCGCGGGCCAGGCGGGCGCGCCGGGCATGATGCAGGCTGGGCCGACGAGTTTGGCGGGGTTCGACTCGAACCTGCCGCAGAAGCCGGTGGCACCGGGGAACTTCGACAACACGTTTGCGCTAACGGACATCAATGTGCCGGATACGATTGTGCTGCGAGGGGTGGATGCGTATCACTCGATCTTTTTCAGCGTGCCGCAGACGCAGGTGGTGAAGACGGCGAAGTTTCACATCAAGTATCACTTTTCTCCAGGGCTGATTCCAGAGATCAGCCACCTGAAGGTGAGCTTGAATGGGACGTTGTTTGCGACGCTGCCGGTGACGGCGCAGCCGGTGCAGGCCCGGGGGGATTTGACGCCGGAGCAGAAGGTGGCTGAGCAGCAGGTGCTGAACGTGACGCGCGATGAGAACAATGCGTTGCTGGAGGCTACGTTGACGATGCCTTCCGACATGCTGGTGCACAACAACGAGATTACGTTCGAGTTTATCGGGCACTACACGCTACAGTGCGAAGACCCATCTCACTCGACGTTGTGGAGCCATGTGGATGCGACGTCTACGATTGAGCTGGCTGGGTCTCTGCTGCCTCTGCAGAACGATTTGAAGCTGCTTCCGCTGCCGTTTTATGACGCGGCGGTGAACCTCCATCCGGTGGTTCCGATCGTATTTTTAAGTCAGCCTTCACCGCGTGGGATGCGGGCGGCGGGGATTGTGGCTTCGAACTTCGGGATCTTGACGAACGATCATCCAGTGCATTTTCCGGTTTCGTTTGGGACGATTCCGCAGGGAAATGCGATTGTGATTGCGGAGAATCCTGCGGATCTGCCGGCTTCTTTGAATGTGACTTCGATCAATGGGCCGACGATTGCTATGAGGACGAATCCGACCGATCCTTATTCGAAGGTGCTGATTCTGACGGGGGACTCGGCGGATAACCTGGTGATTGCGGCGCAGGCGCTGGTTCTACAGAAGGATATGCTGGCGGGAGATCAGCAGACGGTGCAGCTGGTGCAGAAGCCTCGGGAACGGCAGCCGGACGATGCGCCGCGATGGTTGAGCACGGAGCATCGGACGACGCTGGCGGATATTACGGAAGGGAACGATCTGCAGGGGGATGGGTCGGTGCCGGTGGGGGTATATCTTCGGCTGCCGCCGGACCTTTACACCGAAGGCGGGCCGCAGAACCTGGGGTATCACCTTTCGTACCGATATAACGGGATACCTTTGGCGAACGAGAGCTCGCTGCAGGTTTATATGAACGCGACGTACATCAGCTCGACGCCGATGCCGCATACTGAGCAGGCTTCGGCGAAGCTGGATACGGTGGTGCCGGTGCCGGTGGTTTCGCTGCGGCCGTTTTCGAACTCGCTGATGATGCGGTTTGTGTTTCAGATTGCGAAGAAGGGTAAGTGCCAGGATACGGCTCCGCTGAATCTGCAGGGGTCGGTGATCAAGGACTCTTACCTGGATATTCAGGATATTCCGCACTGGGCTGTGCTGCCGAATTTGGAGATCTTCGCGAACGCGGGGTATCCGTTTACGCGGAAGGCCGACCTGGCGGATACGGCTGTCGTGATGCCTTCGGCGCCGACAACGGAAGAGCTAGAGATGTTCCTGACGTTTATGGGGCACTTTGGGGCGCAGACCGGGTATCCGGTGCTGAATGTGACGGTGACGGATAGCGACGGGATGAAGAGCTTGGGCGCCAAGGACTACCTGGTGCTGGGAACGATGGAGGATCAGCCGGCTTTGAATACGCTGAGTCCGGCGCTTCCGGTGAAGGTGGATAGCGGCGGGCTGCATATTCAGGATACGCAAGGGTTCTTTGCTCCGCTGCAGCATGCGTGGTGGAAGGTGAGGAGCTCGGACCATGTGCAGTCCGGGCAGCTGGAGACGAGCAATGGGCTTCCGGATGCGCTGATCGAGGGGATTGAGTGGCCTCGGGGGTCGAACCGTTCCGTGGTGGTGGTTGCGCTGCGGGATAAGACGGTGGTGCCGAATTTTCTGAATGTGTTTCTGAAGACTTCGCAGTCTTCGGATATTCAGCAGTCGGTGAGCGTGCTGCACGGGACGCACTTTATTTCCTACCGGATTGGGAACGATGCGTATCGAGTTGGGTCGCTTTCGTGGTGGATCCGGCTGAATATGCTGTTCTCTGAATTCCCCTGGCTGGTGGTGATTACGGTGGTGATTCTGTGCATCCTGATGGCTGCGCTGATTCGCGCCAACCTGCGGCGGCGGGCGCGTTCGCGGCTCCAGGGTAACGTTTAGGCCTGCTGGGCCGGGATAAGGAGTAGGGGCAGCTGGTGACGTCGAAGGCAAAGCGGAGGAGCGGGTGGAGGAGGCGTCTGCCCGCGCTTTCGCTGCTGGGTTGCTGGCTGCTTTGGGCGATTGTTGGCTGTCACGCGCAGCAGCAGCCGTGGCCGCTCTGGGAGAGCTACTGCAAGCGGTTTCTGGATGAGCAGGGGCGGGTGATCGACCGGTCGGCTGGAGACCGGACGACGAGCGAGGGGGAGGCGTATGCGCTCTTCTTTGCGCTGGTGGATGATGATCGTGGGCATTTCGAGAAGCTGCTGCACTGGACGGAGGCGAACCTGGCGCAGGGGGACCTGACGCTGCATCTGCCGGCGTGGGCGTGGGGCAAGACGGGGTCGGGGGAGTGGAAGGCTTTGGATGAGAACTCGGCTTCCGACGCGGACGTTTGGATGGCTTACACGCTGATGGAGGCGGGACGGCTTTGGAAGGAGCCCCGGTACGAGACGCTGGGGCGGACGATGGCGACGCGGATTGCGCGGCAGGAGGTGGTGCTGGTGCGAGGGTTGGGGACGACGCTGGCTCCGGGGCCGAATGGGTTTCATCCGGATGAGCAGACCTGGATCGTGAATCCGAGCTATATGCCGCTTCCGGTGCTGACTTATTTTGCGAAGGCTTTGCCGCAGGAGCCTTGGTCGTCTGTGGTGGAGTCGCTGCCTTTGGTGGTGGGAGGAACGGTGAGCCATGGGTATGCGATGGATTGGATTTCGGCGGGGCCGGATGGGGTGAAGCCGAGCGGGCCTCCGCGGGAGCCGACGACGGGGGTTCGGGAGGCGCAGGTGGCTGGGAGTTATGATGCGATCCGGGTTTACCTGTGGGTCGGGATTGCGGATACGGGGACGCCGGGAGCTCGGGGGATGGTGCAGCAGTTGAACGGGATGTCGGCGTATCTGAAGGGGGCGGTGACGCCTCCGCTCGAGGTGGATGCGTCGGGGAAGGTGCTTCAGGCGGATGGGCCGCCGGGCTTTTCTGCGGCGGTGATTCCGTTTTTGGAAGCTGCAGGACGGAAGGTGGAGGCGAAGGCGCAGGTGGATCGTTTGACGGCGACGCGGGATACGGCGAGCGGGCTTTATGGCCAAGGGTCGGCATACTACGACCAGAATTTAGCCCTGTTTTCCACGGGTTGGAGCGAACACCGGTATAGGTTTGAACGGGACGGAAGGTTGAGGGTGAACTGGCGTTGATCGAGCGAGGGAAGGGCAGGTTGTGGATTTCCGGTACCCCTCTTCCGAGGGATAGAAAAAGCATTACAAGGCAGGCAAAAGCAATTAGTCTCTTGAGGACAGCATCAATGCCAACTCTGCCTCTCCGGGCCTCGCTGCGCGTGACGACAACTATGAAGATGCAAAGTGCATTCCGTTTCTGGGCGCCCGCCGTGTTGCTTGGCGCCGCTTCCTTGACGCCGATTTTGCCGTCTGCCCTGGCGCAGGCGGGACAGGCTGCGACGCAGCCGCTGCTTGGGAAGGCGCATGGGCTGGAGGCGCAGGGGCGGCTAGATATGGCCGCGCAGGTGTGGCAGCAGGTGCTGCTGGCAGACCCGAACAATACGGAGGCCTTGGGCGGGCTGGCGCGGTCGGCGAAGGCGAGCGGCAACCAGGCTTTGGCGGCGATGTATTTGGAGCGGCTGCGGGCGATCAATCCGAACGATCCGGGCATTGCGCGGGCGGAGAGCACGGAGACGCAGCGGGATCATCGGGCGGAGCTGCAGGAGGCGGGCAGGCTGGCGCAGCAGGGGCAGTATGCGCAGGCGATGAACGCTTACCGGAAGATCTATGGCGGGACGCCTCCCCCGGGGGACGTGGCTCTGGCGTACTACGAGACGGAGGCAGCGACAGAAGAGGGACGGCCGCATGCGATCGCCGGGCTGCGGGCGATGATGGCGCAGGTTCCGCGGGATGCGCGGTACCAGATCGCGCTGGGCAAGATTCTGACCTACAACCCGAGGACGCGGGCCGAAGGGCGCAAGCTGCTGGAGGCGCATCCGGAGAGCCCGGAGGCGCAGGAGGCGCTGCGGCAGTCTTTGCTTTGGGACGCGGCGAATCCGGCTACGGCGCGGGATATACGGGCTTATCTGAGCAGGCATCAGGATGCGCAGCTGGCGACCAGCTTCCGTGCGCAGCCTCGCAGGGGTGGCGGCAGGCCCTTGACTCCGCTGCAACGGGCTCAGGCGCTCCAGAATGCGAGCCGCACTGCGGCGGATCGTGCGGCTTACAAGGATTTGAATGCGAAGCAGCTGGCGGCGGCTGAGGAGCGGTTCAAAGCGATTCTGGCGAACAATCCCGACGAGCCGAATGCACTGGCGGGCATGGGTTATATCCGGATGCAGCAGGCGAACTTCGGCGGGGCGATCAGCTTCCTGGTGCAGGCGAAGCAGGAGGGGTCGAAGGATCCGGGGCTGGATGCGGCGCTGAATACGTCAAGGTTCTGGTACACGATGGGCGAGGGCGCGATTGCGCTGAACGAGAACAACCTGCCTGCGGCGGAGAAGAACTACCACGCGGCGTTGATGATGCGGCCGGACAGCACCGAAGCGATGGAAGGATTGGGCGGAACGTTGCTGAAGGCGCAGCAGCCTGGGCCGGCGATCCCGTATTTCGCGGCGTATGCGAAGTTGAAGCCGCAGGCCGCGCATGCGTGGCGCGGGCTGTTTCTGGCGCAGTATGGGTCCGGGGATGCCGCCCATGCGCTCGAGACGGAGCGCATGATTCCTGCTGCTCCGCGGGCTGAGTTGATGAAGGATCCGCTGTACCTGCGCTCGCTGGCCATGGCTTATACGTCTGTGGGGCGCGATGCGGATTCTCAGCGGGTGTTGAAGATGGCGTTGCAGTTGCCGTTCCCCTCCGATTTGCGAGGCATGGAGGTGGAGACGCAGCTGCAGTATGCGGGGCTGCTGCAGCAGGCGAATCATCTGGATCAGGCTGCCGGGCTGTATCGGCAGATTCTGGCTAAGGATTCGAACAATACGTCGGCTTGGCAGGCGCTGGTGCAGGTGGAGCATCAGCAGGACCATAACGCGGAGGCTTTGGAGACGATCGAGAGCATGCCTCCTGCGAGTTACTCGCGGGCGATGCGGGTGCCCGGGTTTGAGTCGACAGTGGCTTCGATCTACCAGGCTGAGAAGCGGTACGACGTGGCGCAGGACATCCTGGAGAAGGCGATTGCGCAGCAGGCATCGACTGGGCAGAAGGTTTCTGTCGCGGTGCAGATTCAGCTGGCGGGAATCTATCTACAGCGGAATAACTCGCAGCAGGCTTTTCCGATGTACCAGCGGATTCTGAGCGAGAATCCGAACAATACGGATGCCTGGAAGGGGCTGCTGTCTGCGCTGCATGACGCGGGCAAGGATGGGGATGCGCTGGCCGAGGTGCGGCAGATTCCAGCTCCTACGCGGGCGCTGCTCGAGAACGATGTGGCGTATCTGCAGACGGTTGGAGCGATCTATAACGGACTGGGGCAGACGCGGGAGGGATCCATCTTCCTGCGGCGGGTGCAGCAGCACTTTGCCTCGCAGCATGTGGCTGCTCCGGCGGATGTGGACATCCAGAATGCGTGGCTGCTCTATAACGGCATGGACGATGCCGGGTTGTTCCGGCAGTTGATGGTGATTGGGGATCGGACGGACCTGTCCGATGCGCAGCGGCTGACGGTGCAGACGATCTGGACGAACTGGGCGGTCCGGCGGGCGAACCAGGCGGCGGCTGCGGGGAATAATCGTCGGGCGCTGGCGATTTTAAACGCGACAGCGCGGTCGTTCCCGGAGAATCCGGCGGTGATCAAGGCGCTGGCGGCTGGGTATGCGCGGGCCGGGATGGCGAAGGAGGCGGTTGCGATCTGGAAGTCTCAGGATCTGAACTCGGCTCCGGCTGCGGATTACAAGGCTGCGGTGGGCGCGGCGCTTGCGGCGCAAGATATGAAGGACGCAGAGACGTGGCTGCGGTTCGGACTGGAACAGTATCCAAAGGACTCGCAGATGCTGAGTCTGGCGGCCAAGTTTGAAGAGGCTCGTGGCGATACGAACCGGGCTGCGGATTACTATCGGGCATCGCTCGACGCGATGCCTGCTTCCGACCCGGGGGCGGAGCTGGCGGCGGAGTTGAGCCATCCTTCACCCGATGCGGGACGGCTGCCGAGCAACGCGCAGCCGCAGGATCTGGCAGGGCTGTTGCAGCCCGGGATTAACGATGCTTCGGGGCGGATGACTCCGCCGCGCACTGCGCCTTACCTGCCGGGGTATGGGAACTACATGGGCAATGCTCCGGTTTCGGCTCCGGGGCAGGGGTTTGAGTACGACATGCAGCAGCCGCCGGTGTATACGCCGTCTCCGGCTCCGGTTGTGCCTTCGTATATGACGGCTCCGCAGAGCGCGGTTCCGGGCTCTGGTCCGGGTTCTGCGCCTGCTGCGCCTATCGACCGGTCGCGGCCCCGGCTGCAGGATTATGTGCCGCAGGCTTCGGCTATAGATCCCATGCCGATGGATGGGACCGGGATACCGCGGGTGGAGTTTGCTTCGAACGATGGAGATGGGAACGTGATGGTTGCACCCGCGGTTTATGGACAGGAGCAGGTTGCCCGGCTGTCCGAAGAGGTTCAGGTGAGGCCGGTGTTCCGGGCTGCGATGTATAGGGTTCCGCAGCAGGGGCAGCAAGTAAATCCTCCTGCGCCGGCGCAGGCTCCGGCTGCGGGGACGGTGCATATCACGGCTACTCCGACGGGATCGACTGCTCCGGCTCAGAGTTCGTCGGCTCAGAGTTCGCCGGGTCAGGCTGGTATGGGTCAGGCTGGTCCGGCTGCGAAGCCAACGGGCGAGGTGTATGGGCCTTATGTGCCTTACCAGGCCCCTGCTCCGGTTCCGGTGCAGCTGGGAAACTCGAACACGGCTACTCCGGCCAAGCAGCCGGAGGTGACGGATGTGCTGCCGACGGCCCGGTATGTGCCCAATGCGCATAGCCGGAAGGCGGCGCAGCAGCATCCGAGCGTGATGGCGGCTGAGGCGGCGGCGGCGCGGCGGCGGCAGTCGAGTCCGCTGGCTCCGGCGGGAACACCGGATGTGACGGCTCCGTTGACGGGCGAGAGCCATCCTCCGGACGAGGATTACACGACAGTTCAAGCGGAGCCGGCGCAGTACACGGGCAAGCAGAACAATCCGGCGATCCAGCCTAAGAACCAGATCAACCAGAACCAGATTCCGGCGAACCAGGTTCCCCAGCCGGCTCCTGCGGCTACTCCGGGCGTGGTGTACCAGGCTCCGGCTTCGCGGACGCAGACGGCGCAGCCTCAGAGTGCTCAGCCTTACAACGGCTATCCGGTTCAGTCTGGCGTACAGCCGGGGCCGGAGACGTATGGGCAGCAATATCCGCAGCCGAATACGGGGGCGCAGCCGGCGGCTCCTGCGGCTGCTTACGGGCGACGGCGACCGCGGCAGACGGCGAAAGCGGCGGCTCAGGCGGCTCCGGTTCCGGCGGCCGTGCAGCCTCAGTCGCAGGCGCTTAGCTATCCGGGTGTTGGACAGCCTTTGACGTATCAGCCTTATCCGCTGATTGGACCGGCTTATCCGCTGGGTGAGGCGCCGAGCGACTATGACCTTGTGGACCAGCGGCTTCCGCCGCTGCGGGGGCCTTACTATACGGGCAATCTGCGGGCTGCGGAGCCACCGCTGACCGAGCGGCAACAGGCGGAGCGGGATCTGGAGACGCTTGAGGGCGCCTATAGCGGCTGGCTTGGCGGCACCGGAAGCGCTCGGTACCGGAGCGGAACGGTTGGGCTGGATCGTCTGACGGACTTTGAGACGACGTTTGAGGCTTCTGCAACGGTTGGGAACAATGTTCGGTTGACGGTGGTGCCGAAGGCTGTGTTCCTGAACTCGGGGCAGCTGAGTACGTCGACTTCGCTGAATCCGAATCCGATTCTGGGAACGCTGGTTGGGAACGCGGCGGTCGATCCAACGAACCAGTTTGCCAACGGTGTGGGCGGCGAGTTCCAGGTGGCGACGAAGAACTTCGCGGCTGCGATTGGGTATACGCCGTATGAGTTCCTGGTGCGGAACTACACGGGGCGGCTGCTGTTCCAGCCTGCGCGGCATGTGACCTTCTACGGCGACCGGTCGCCTGTGGTGGAGACTCAGTTGTCCTATGCCGGGCTGCGCGATCCGGGGTCGGCTACGCCGGTGTTCAGTGGCAATATTTGGGGCGGCGTGATCTCCACGGGCGGCGGCGTGAGGTTTGATGGCGGCGGTGAGCGGGCTGGGTTCTACCTCTCCGCCGACGGCGCGGATCTTACCGGGGTTCATGTGCTCGAGAACTACAAGTTCGAGGGCACGATGGGAGCTTACTTCCTGGCGCATACGTGGCCGGGATATGGGCGGCTGAATATTGGGGCCTCGCTGTTTGGGATGCATTACAACTACAACGAACGCGGGTTGACGTATGGTCTGGGCGGATACTTCAGCCCGGAGGCGTATGTGCTGGCGAGCGTTCCGGTGACGTTTACCGGGCGGTATGGGAACAACTTCCATTATGTTGTGGCTGGGGCGCTTGGGGTGCAAAGCTTCCAGGAGGACAACCAGATCTACTTCCCGCTGGATCGTGGGCTGCAAAATTCGGTTGTGTGTTCGAATGTGCAACTGGCGACGCAGAGCTGCGGGCAGATGCCTACCAACAGCAATACAGGTGGGAACTACTCGATCAATGCCGAGGGGTCCTACCGGGTCGCTGAGCATTGGTTTGCGGGCGGTTTCCTGAGCGCGAACAATACCAACAACTACAATACGGTGACCGGCGGGTTCTTTGTCCGGTATCTGTTCCGGCCGCAGGTTGGGAATGATGACTATCCGACTGGACTTTTCCCCGTGGAGGGGTTCCGGCCTTTGCGGGTGCCTTAGGAGCTAGTTGTCAGCTGTTAGCGATCAGTTCGTTTCTGGGGGCTTGACACGATTCTGTAGAGCTGATTTGCAGCCAATTGGTCTTCCCTACTGTGTCGTCACCCTTGCGGGGGAGCGACTAGTGTTTCAGCTGTTAGTGTTTGGGGACGCGTGTGTTTGGCGCGTTCGGGAGAGCTGCGATTACACCTGCTGATACTTCGATTGTCCGGCGCCTGCGGTTTCGTACGGATGCTAAGCTGCGGCGGCGGTTTATGGTCACCGATGAGCCGGTGCATGCGAATCTTCGCGTCGGTTTGATGCTGGAGGCGCTGGATAAGCTGTCGGAGGATGTGGCTCTGCGGTTTGCGCGGTCGGTGGATGCGCGGGCGAAGGTGGTGACGGCGGCAATCGATGAGATGAAGGTACACCACGCTCCGGAGGTGACGGAGGACGTTGTGCTGCGGGCTCGGATCAACCTGGTGGGCCGGACTTCGATGGAGGTGGGGATCCGGGTGGAGCAGGCGGGGGAAAAGGCGATTCATCTGGCTTCGTGCTACTTCACCATGGTTGCTCGGGTTCCGGCTGCGGACGTAGACGGTGAGGGGGAGGGCGAGCAGGGATTGATTTTGCCTGCGCTCCATCCGAATACGGCGAAGGACGAACGGCGGGCGGTGAAGGCGCGGGAGCGACGGAGTAACCGGAGTAATGCGGATGCGACCGAGGCTCCCACGGCGGAAGAGTATCAGGTGCTGCGGACGCTGCATTCCGAACAGGATAAGCCGGGTCAGAACCTTTTGCTGGCTACGGCGGTGACGACGCAGGGATGGGAGCGAACGTATCCGGAGCATGAGAATGTTCCGCAGACGATCTTTGGCGGGTATGTGGCGCATCGGGCGTATATGTATGCGCATATCTGCGCGGAGATGGTGGCGACGCATCGGGCGCTGCTGGTTTCGGTGGATCGGATCAACTTCTATCAGCCGGTGCGGATGGGGGATAAGCTGCACTTCATGAGCCGCGTGACGTATACGGGGAAGACTTCGATGACGGTGGAGACGGAGATTACGCGGATCAGCCGGGACCGATCGATGACTGCCCTGAGCAATACCTGCATTTTTACGTTTGTGAATGTGGATGCGGAGTTGAATGCGATTGCGGTGCCTCAGGTTTATCCGACGACGTATGCGGAGGATGCCCGCTTTCTGCATGCTTACCGGCGTAGGCAACGATATAAAGGCCTTGTCCTGCCGAACGGGCCCGCTGCGCGCGGAGCGGTCGCCTCGTGACTTGTACTCGGCTTCGCCTGGTCCGAGCGGTGCTCGGGGTTCAGGCCTGTGCCGACCAATTGCCTTGTGGAGAAAGTGTACTGGGACGCCGAATCGGCAAAGTCATGCGACACCGGATAGCATGCTAGCCCTTTCGGGCCGCGGACATGTAGATACGCTCATAGCAGCGCTCGACCTTATCTATGATCTGATCCAGGCGATGACCGATGTGTTCGCTCATCAGACGCATGCTTTCTTCCGTGTTACGTTCCCGAAGCGTGCGTACGATGGCCATGTGCTGCGTCTGGGTATCCGGACGGCGCCCCGTCATATCCATCCAGCGGACATAATGGATACGATCGTTCACATTCTGCAAGCTGGCACGCACCTGCATGTTGCCCGTCAAGGTAACCAGACGCTCATGAAACTCCTCATCGAGCGCGATCGCCTGTTCCGGTGTGCGCTCGGGATGTTCTTCCGCACTCTCATGGGCGAAACGCTCGAGTTCCTGGAGGTCTTCATCGCTGGCACGCTCGACGGCCAAGCGAATGGCGGCCATTTCCATCTGTTGGCGAAGTTCGTATAGATCAAAGATCTCTTTTACATCCAGCGGCTTGCGAGAAAATCCCTGGTTGGCGGAAAACGTTAGGAAACCTTCGGCACGCAACCGGTTCAGGGCTTCCCGCAACGGGGTGCGGCTCACGCCCAGTTCCTTTGCGAGGATGACCTCGTTGAGGCGCTCGCCCGGAAGTAGCCGAAAGGTAATCGCCATCGTGCGCAACTCTCGATGAACGCGATCCACGATACTTTGCGAATCGGCTCGCGCTATGACCTTTGCAGGCACCTTCTTGGCGGTGCGTCCTGTCGCGATGCCCTTCGTCACTCTCATATATACGTTTCACTCCCTTAGAGCAGTAAGGACGACCTTTGAGGGCCCTGACCCGACCGGAGCGTGATTAGATCTTGATGGCGTCGCGGGTCAAGGCGCCATCGATCAAGCGCATGATGCCGAGGGGATTGTGATCGCGGAGAGCCTCCGGCAAGGCAGATTGAGGAAAGCTTTGATAGCAGCGTGGACGGACGAAGCGGAGAATGGCCTGGGCGCCCACGCTGGTGAAGCGGCTGTCGGACGTGGCGGGGTAGGGGCCGCCGTGCACCATCGCCTGCGAGACTTCAACTCCGGTGGGGAAGCCGTTGAAGAGCAGACGGCCGACTTTGCGCTCAAGGATGGCCACGAGGTCCTGGTTGTCGTTGAGGTCGACTTCGGTCCCCATGATGGTGGCGGTAAGGTGGCCTTCGAGGGCTTCGGCGGCAGCGAGCATTTCGTCGCGGGAGCTCCAGTTGATGAGGAGGGTTGTGGGGCCGAAGATCTCCTCTTGCAGGTGGGGATTCTGCTGGAAGGCTGAGACGGAGGTTTCGAAGAGGACGGCGTGGGTCTGTGGTGAGACGGCGACGGTCGCTGACGTGACGCGCAGGCCGGCGCTTCCGCGTTCGGCGATGCTGCCATGGTAAGCGTCGGCAATACCGCTGGTGAGCATGGTGAAGCTGGCGCTGGCGCTGGTTGCGGCCTCCAACTCCTCGCGGAAGGAGTTTGCGCCTTCTGCTTCAGGCAGGAAGACGAGGCCGGGCTTGGTGCAGAACTGGCCGGCTCCGAGGGTGAAGGAGCCGTGCAGGCCGCGGGCCTTGGCCTGGGGGTCGGCTGCGAGCGCGCCGGGCAGGACGAAGAGCGGATTGGCGCTCGACATCTCGGTAAAGCAGGGGATGGGATTGGGGCGGGCTGCGGCTAGATCCATGAGCGCGCGGCCGCCTCGTTTGGAGCCGGTGAAGGCTACGGCGCAGATTGCGGGATGCTGAACGAGGGCTTCGCCGATGGAGAAGCCTTTATCGAAGAGCATGCCGAAGACGCCGGGGTGCAGGCCGCATTGGGCGACGGCAGCAGCGATGACGGTGGCGACGATCTCGCTGGTGCCGGGGTGGGCGGAGTGGGCCTTGGCGATGACGGGATTGCCGGCGGCGAGGGCGGAGGCGGTGTCTCCGCCAGCGGTCGAGAAGGCGAGCGGGAAGTTGCTGGCACCGAAGACCGCGACGGGGCCGAGGGGGAAGAGCATGGAACGCATGTCGGGGCGTGGGAGAGGCTTGCGGTCAGGCAGAGCGGTGTCGATTCGGACGTTCTGCCACGAGCCGTCTTCGATGACGGTGGCGAAGAGGCGCAGCTGGCCGCAGGTGCGGCCGGTCTCGCCCTGAAGGCGCGCTTCGGGCAGGCCGGATTCAAGCATGGCGCGAGCAACGAGCTCGGCGGCTACGGCTTCGAGTCCTGTGGCGATGGCACGCAGGAAGGTGGCGCGCTCGGCTGCGGACGTTTTGCTGTAGGTCTTGAATGCCTGGGCGGCGGCGGTTGCGGCGGCATCGAGCTCGGCTCGGCTCGCGGAGCTGAACAGGGGTTCGAGCGCGGCGCCGTTTGCCGCGTTTTTGCCGCTGAAGGTGGCTCCGCCAGGGGCGCTCCGCTGGCCTGCGATGAAAGATAGTCCTGTAAGTTGCACGGTACGCTCCGATGGGTTTTGATCCGTTTATAGGATGGTGATCGCGCCAAGACAAATCATACTTAGCTGTTTATGCACTGTGGTATATAGTACTGCGTCAGGTGGGTTGCTCCGACTGGCACACCGAGGAAATCTGGCCTGCCGCGCAAGTTGCTGCCTATACACTATTAGCCGTGACCAAGACGAGTTCTAAACCACGGAAGGCTGCCAAGCCGGCGGTATCGCAGAGCGCGGTGGACCGCGTTCATGATGAGCTGCGGCGCATGGCGATGACCTTTCACTTTTTGCCTGGCGAACGGTTGAATGAAGCGATCCTGGCCAAAGAGCTTGGCGTGAGCAGGACGCCTCTGCGGGAGGCGCTCAATCGGCTTTCCTCCGAGGGGTTTCTGACGTTTTCGGCGAATAACGGCTTCTTTCGCAAGACGATTGACGTAAAGGAGATCTTCGACCTCTATGAGTTTCGCAGGTGCCTGGAACTGGAGGCGGTCAAGTTGTCAGTCGAACGAGCGAGCGATGAGCGGCTGGCGGAGCTTGAAACGTTTGTGGCAGAGAGCGCGCGCGAGGTGAGCGATCGGACGGTGGACGATTTTGTCACTCTGGATGAACGTTTTCACGAGATGCTGATCGCGCTGACCGGCAATCTGCAGATGCTGGACTCGCTGAAGAAGATCAATGCGCGGATCCAATTTGTGCGCTGGCTGGATATGACGGAGCGGCGGCCGGAGACTCAGTCGCAGCACAAGCTGATCGTGGCTGCGTTTCGTAAGCGGGATCGCGAGGAGGCTGAGCGGTTGATCTCCGAGCATATCGCGCATCGGCTGGATCAGATTGTGGAGAAGGTAGAGAGAAGCTACGGCAGGATCTTTGTGAGGAACCAGCTGTCGATGACGGTTCCGAATCGAGATGGGGCTCAGGTATAGAGCCTCTTTGCCCGAGAACAAAATTACAGAAAAAAGTAAGAAGGATGACAGGGGTACGACAATGCCGGGAAAGCAAAGCGCAAACTTTGGGCTTTTCTTGTTTGTTTTTCTTTCATCCCGATAAGGCTTCTATTCTTCTGATCCGCGTAGCGCCGGTGACAGCAACGAAGTGCTAAACGGTGGCGGGTTCGTCAGGAAGCCTCGGCGCCCATTTTTCTTGGAGGAGGAAGAAGGTCGTGAGGGCTCCGATGACGAGGAAGACAAAGATGACCTGCATCGGTGCGGTGTAGCCTCCGGTCGTGTCGAGCAGCCAGCCGGAGACGATGGGGGCGGCGATGCCTGCAAGCGCGGTTGAGACCATCTGGACGCCGGTAACGATACCGACCGCGGCTTTGGGGATGAGGGTGAGGCGGCAGAGAGCGAGATGGTTCGCGGTCGCGAAGCCGAGGCCGGAGAGCGAGACGACCGTCCAGAAGAGGGCTACGTTGACTGAGCTGGTCTTCGCACCTAAGAGCTCGGTGCAGGCGAGGACGAAGCCAACGATGACGAAGCTCTTGCGCACGACGACCTTGTCGTAGCCGCGCTTGATGAGGAGGTCGGCGGCCCAGCCGGCGAGCAGCGCGACGACTGCGATGCCCATGAAGCTGAAGAAGGTGTAGAGGCGCTCTTTCTGGAACGAGAGGTGGTGATGGTTCTTGAGGTAGTCGGGCAACCAGGTCATGTCGTAAAACACGAAGTAGTTGTAGCAGAAATTGATGATGATGGTTCCCCATACCAGCGGGCTGGCGAGGATGGAGCTGATGGGGATGGCCGACCTGTACCGCGAACTGGCCTGTGCGGGCACGGCGGGCTTGTCGTTGCTGACGAGGAGCATCCATGGGATGAGCCAGATCAGGCCGCCGATGCCTATGATGAGGAACATGGCCTGCCAGCCGTAGGCGAACATCAGATAGCCTGCGATGAGCGGGCCAATGGCGGGGCCGACCTTGGTGCCGATCATGAAGATGCCGACGGCAAGCCCGCTTTGGGTCTCGGGGAAGTTGTTGCGGATCCAGCGATAGCTGGCGGGCATCATGACGGCTTCACCCGCGCCGACGGCGAGACGCGTGGCTGCGAGACCCGTCGTATTGGCGACGAGGCCGGTTGCGGCCGAGCCAATGCACCAGAAGACGAAGCTGAAGGCATATGGCAATTTGTAACCGTAACGGTCCACAACCCAGCCCATTGGAATCTGCAGCACCATGTAAGACCAGAAGAAGACCGAGTTCAGGACGCCGAGGTCGGTCTTGGACAGGTGGAACTGGGTAATAAAGGTCTTATCGAGTTGCGCCTGTGGAAGGTTGGTGCGGGAGGCGAAGGCGAGGATGGCTCCCAGACCTAGGAGGATGAGGATGGACCATTTCTTCCAGGGGATCGATTCGGTTTCGTGGGATGCGTCGATCTTGTCGATTGCGGCGGCGGAGGTGGTCATGATGGACTCCTTGGTTGCTGATACTACTCGCGGTTGCAATCGGCTAATTTGGGATAAAGCGTTTGCGCGGTGTTGCCGAAGATCCATGCCTGGTCCTCTTCAGAAAGGGAGGCGAGGCCGGCTTTCGCCTTGTCGAGGTTCCCGATGAGTGTGCCTTCGGAGGTGGGATAGTTTGAACCCCAGCAAAGACGGCGGCTGGTGAAGTTCTCGACGACTTTGGAGAAGAAGGTCTCGGGGCTGGCCGAGCCTTTCTTTACATCGCCGAAGATGCGCGGAGTGAGCTTGAGATAAACATTGGGGAAAGCGGCGAGCTCAAAGAGGCTGGCCGCGTTGTTGTACGGAGGACCGTCGAGAACATCGGGACGGGCAAGATGATCGAGGAGAATCTTAACATTAGGGAACTGCTTTGCGAGCCCAATGATCTGCGGAAGGCCGATGGGGCCAGTCTGAATGCACATGGTCAGATTGAGTTCAGCGCAGAGCTTCCACGAAGGAAGAGCGCGAAGGTCTTCGAGCTCGCTGGGATCGAAATCTTTGGTACTGCCGCCGGTGAAGAGACGAAGTCCGGCCAGGCCGCGAGCCACCCAGCCGCGAATGACCTCTGGGGCGTCCGGTTGAAGGACATCGACTGAGCCTACGGCGACGAGACGATCGGGGTATTTCGCGCAGCCGTCGACGACGTAGCTGTTGTCAAAGCCATAGGTGGTGGAGGAGTGAACGACGGCGGCTTTGGCGACGCCGGCTTCGTCCATGGCCTCGATGAGTGTTTCGACGGTGGTGGGACGCTCCTGCGACCAGTCGGAGCGCTTGCCGAAGAGCGGGGCAGGCGGATACTTCGTGGTGTCGCCGGAGATGATGTGGGGGTGGGTGTCGATGAAGGTCATGGCTTTTCCTTTTACGCTAAGCGAGTTTTGAGAAAGGCATCGAGGCGCGGATAGATGCGGCGAGCATTGCCTTCGTAGATCTTGTAACGGTCTTCGTCGGTGAGCTGCGGGCAGGCGTCGATGTAGCGCTTGGTGTCGTCGAAGAAGTCGCCGGTATTGGGATCGCGGCCACGGACGGCGCCGATCATCTCGGAGCCGAAGAGAACGTTTTCGACGGGTATGATTTTCGTGAGGAATTCCACGCCGGGTTGGTGGTAGACGCAGGTATCGAAGGAGACGTTCTGGAGAATTGGCTCGAGCGGCCGCTGCAGAAGCTCGAAGGAGAGTCCGCGGTAGCGTCCCCAGTGGTAGGGTACGGCTCCGCCGCCGTGCGGGATGACGAAGCGCAGGGTGGGGAAGTCCTTGAAGAGATCGCTGGTAAGAAACTGCATGAGGCGGTGGTGTCGGCGTTGATGTAGTGGGCTCCGGTGCCGTGGAAGCTGGGGTTGCAGGAGGCGCTGACGTGCACCATCGCGGGCACATCGAGATTGACCATCTCTTCGTAGAACGGGTACCAGTACTTGTCCGTGAGCGGTGGATCGGTCCAGTAACCGCCGGAGGGATCGGGGTTGAGGTTGCAGCCGACGAAGCCGAGTTCCTCGACGCAGCGGCGCAGCTCGGGAATGCAGTTGGCGGGCGAAATGCCGGGCGACTGCGGGAGCTGGCAGACACCGATGAAGTTATCGGGAAAGAGCTGGCAGACGCGGTGGATGATGTCGTTGCAGAGCTCGGTCCAGACGAGCGAGGTCTGCTCATTGCCGAGGTGATGGCCCATCTGACCGGCGATGGGCG
The DNA here is from genome assembly GCA_964282815.2 of uncultured Granulicella sp. Lineage (GTDB taxonomy): Bacteria > Acidobacteriota > Terriglobia > Terriglobales > Acidobacteriaceae > Edaphobacter. Next base: position 391,295 of record CBDIOH010000002.1, on the reverse strand, counting down.
AGAAGATCGTCATGTCGCCGCCGCGCTCTTTCTGCAGCTTGAGCTGGCCATTTTCGATGGCGGCTTTGAGTTCGTCGTCGGTGATGACTAGGTCCGATTTCGCGGGTTGGCCGGCTGGGTCGTTGGTGGAGGCGAGCTGCTTCTTGCGCCACTCGTGGAGCTGCTTGGGTACGGTGGTGAAATGTCCATGGCAGTCGATGATCATGTTGATTTTTCCTCGGCGGCTCAAGCCGCGACCGTTGTCGTTTGCAGTAGCGGCCGGGCTGAAGCCCTGCCCTTGCCTAGCGATTCTGTTCAGACTTTCTCGGGGTCGACGAAGAGCTCTTCGATCGACATACGGCGTGGCATGAGCTCCTGCTTGAACGCGGTCTCTTCGAGCGCCTTGATGGTCGGGAGATTGGCTTCCATTCCGTAGGGCAACGGATCGTGTCCGACGATCTTTTGCAGCTCGATGTACTTCTTGTCGGAGGGATCGACGGCGGTGGCGGGGTCGAGGCTGGCGAGCCACTCGTTCTTGGCGCGGGAGAAGGCGTCGAAGAGGGACTTCGCAACCCACGGGTGTTCGGCGAGGATGGAATCCTTCACGACAATCGTGCCGTGCATGGGGTAGATGCCGGTGCGATGGAACCACTCGGCTTCGAGCTCGGCGGCGTTGGGGAAGAGGTCGGGATAGTGGGCTTCGACCTCCTTCCAGCCGCCGGTGGGTGCACCGGATCGGCCAACACCGGCGTTGCCATGGAAGCCTGCGGCGAGTTCACCCCGGGCCATCATGCCGGCAAGCGAGTCGTCCCCGGGCGTATGAATGACATTGGACGGCAGCTTCATCTGCTGGACGTGCTCCTCATCGTCGACCACCCAGATAACCTTGGAGGAATCGAGACCGAACTCGTTGATCAACACGGCACGCGTCCACACGCCGGTGGTCACGGAGTAGGCGCGCACACCGACCTTACGGCTTTCGAGATCTTTCGGCACCTTGATGCCGGAGTCTGGCCGAACCAGCAGACCGGAGTGATGGAAGCGCCGGAGCACGAAGATCGGCAGCGCAACGAACGGCGCCCCATAGGCCCGCGCAATGATGTAGGTCGTGGGCGCAAGCTCGCAGACATCGAACTCAACCCCGCGAACCATGCGGCGAAACGCGCCGATCTGCGGTTTGACCGTGATGATCTCGGCATCAACGCCTTCGATGGCGATCGATCCGTTGCGAATAGCGGAGGTGTGCGGATATTCCGCTATCGCGACGGTGAGGTGAACTTTGTCCTTCGGCACGGCAATCTCCTGAGCGATGTTTCTCACACTGAGGACCTTACAATAAGCTATTGACGTGCGTCAACGCATGTATTATTCATTGTATGCAATTTTGTGTACCGGCAGCGCGGCTTGAAAGCACCTGCTGAACGGTGAAAGAGGAAGTACTCCATGGCAACACGTCTGAACAACCTTATCCGCGCCTTCGAGGAAGGCCGCCCCGCCTGCGCCTGCTGGGCGAAAGCCGATCGCCAGGCTGCCATCGATCTGAGCGGCACACCGTACGACGGTGTCGTGTACGAGATGGAACATAACCCCTGGGACATGACGGCTCTGCAGGATGCGCTCCAGTACATGCTGAATCGCAAGCAGATCGTTGCTTCCGCCTCGCTTGCGCCGGAGGTCACGCCGATCGTGCGTATTCCTTCAAACGGCGTGGAGATGAACCAGTCCTATGCCAAGCAGGCGCTTGATCGCGGCGTCTACGGCGTGATCTGGCCGCACATCAATAACGCGGAGCAGGCTTACAACGCGGTGGCCTCCTGCCGCTACGCGCGCAAGGCCGGCGCCGACCACTACGAGCCCGCAGGCGCACGCGGCGACGGACCGGCGACGGCCAGCCGTTACTGGGGCTTGACCATGCCGGAGTACTACAAGCGGGCCGACGTGTGGCCGCTCAATCCGCAGGGCGAGATTCTCGTCTTCATCATGATCGAAAGCATCAACGGCGTGCATAACATCGACGACATTCTGAAGAATGTTCCGGGGATCGGGTGCGTGCTCATTGGCGAAGGCGACCTGAGCCAGGCGCTCGGACAGCCGCGCAACTATGAACATCCCGAGGTGAAGTCCGCGATGAAACATGTGGTCGACACGTGCAAAAACCACGGTGTTACGGTCGGCCATCCGCATGTCACCACTAAGAATGTGGAGAGCCTGATGAGCGAAGGCTATCGCTTCCTGATGTCGGCTCCGGCAAAGACCTACGACGCCATTCACAAAGCCAAGGAGATCGGCGGCGGTGCAGGCCGTACGGCTCAGGCAGAGACTTCTGCCTACTAACGCGGCATCGCCTAATGGGCGCAGGGAGGGATCCAAAGTGAATGGAGCCGAGAGTCTAGTTGCCACGCTGGCAAGCGAAGGCGTGGATATATGCTTCGCTAATCCGGGAACCTCGGAGATGCATTTTCTTGCCGCACTCGAAAATCCCAACTTCCGCAGCGTGCTGGTGTTGTTTGAAGGCATCGCGACCGGCGCGGCGGACGGTTGGTATCGCATGAAGCGGACGCCGGCCTCCACGCTGCTGCATCTCGGGCCGGGCCTCGCGAACGGACTGGCAAACCTGCACAATGCACGGCGGGCAAGCTCGGGCGTGGTGAACATCATAGGGGAGCATGCGACGGCGCACCTGAAGTTCGATCCGCCGCTGATGTCCGATATCGAAGGTCTTGCGCGGCCGATCAGCCACTGGGTGCGGCGCACGCGCACCGCCTGCACGCTGGCCGGCGATGCGGCCGAAGCGGTGGCGGTCGCAAGCTCAAAGCCGGGCAAAATCGCAACGCTCGTTCTTCCCGGCGAAACCTCGTGGGGCGAAGCCGTCGAGCCGCCGCAGGCCAACGTTCGACCCGCGAGTTCCTGCGCGACAACGCTTGCGCCGCCCGACCAAGCGCGTGTTGAAGATGTTGCCGAGATTCTAGGCCGTGGCGAACCAACATTGATCGTGTGTGGCGGCGAATCGTCGTTCGGGCCGCCGCTGGAGCTACTGGGCAAGATCGCGGCGCACACGGGATGCCGCATCGCGACTCAATTCTTCAGCTCGCGCATCGAACGCGGCGCGGGTCGATACACGCTTGAGCGCATTCCCTACTATGTGCCTGCGGCGATCGCGTGGCTCAGCGGCTTCAAACACATCATCACCATCGAGACGCGCGAGCCGATCGCCTTCTTCAGCTACCCCGGTTCGCCCAGCCTGCTCAAGCCGCTCGGCTGCATGGTGCATTCGCTGATCGCACCTGAGGAAAACTGTGTTGCGGGTCTGGAGATGTTGATCGAAGCTTTGGGAGCGCAGAACACTCAAGCCGTTCTACAGCCGCGATGCGATAGAGCCATTCCAGAGGGCAAGCTCGACCCCATCAGCATTGCACGCGCTATCGCGGCAGCGCTGCCGGAGAACGCGATCCTGGTCGATGAGTCCTTGACCACGGGCCGAGAATCGCTGGGCCTGACCGCCGGTGCGCTGCCGCACGACGTCATCCAGAACATGGGCGGCTCGATCGGTTTCGGCACGCCGGTTGCGACGGGAGCAGCGCTTGCCTGCCCCGATCGCAGGGTCTTCTGCATGGTAGGTGACGGCAGCGCGATGTATACGATTCAATCGCTGTGGACGCAGGCGCGAGAGAGCCTGAACGTGACGACGATCATCTTTGCGAATAACTCTTACCAGATTCTAAAGACGGAGTTCTCTAACATGGGATTCGGCAAGCCGGGACCGAAGGCCTCCGCGATGATTGAGATTGATAAGCCGCGGATCGACTGGGTCGCGATGGGCAAGAGCATGGGCGTACCCTCGGTGCGGGTGGAGACTGCGAGCGACTTCTACCACGAGATGATGCGTTCGAGCCGGGAGCCAGGGCCGATGCTGATCATGGTTTGCCTGTAACCGCTCAACGAAGGAAACGAAGGAGTCAGTGTATGTCAGATTCAAGCAACATCCTTACGCTCAGGACCAATCTTGCGGACGCGCCGGTGGTCGCGGCGATGAAGGACGGCCGTGTCTCTTCGGAGATCGTCACGCTGGATTTTTGCGGGCCCGAGCCGGCGCACAATGGCTTCAAGAAGATGGTTCGCGAGAACGGCTTTGACGCGGGTGAGCTTGCGATCGTGACCTACCTGCAGGCCAAGGCTTATGGGAAGCCGTTCGTGCTGCTGCCGATTCCGGTTTCGGGCCGGACGCAGCATCATTGCATCGGTTTCAATCGGGAACTGGGTCATTTGGACCCAAAGGATATCGAGGGCAAGAAGGTGGGTGTGCGGACCTATGCACAGACCACGGGGCTGTGGGTCAAGGGCATTCTGCAGCATGAGCATGGCGTCGACCTGGACAAGGTGACGTGGATGACGATCGACGAATCTCACCTGGCCGAGTACCAGGATCCGCCAAACTGTGAGCGGCTGCCGAAGAGCGCGAAGCTGCCTGAGATGATGCTGAACGGTGAGCTTGCGGCAGCGATTCTTGGCAATGATATGCCGAAGGATCCGAGGGTGCAGACGCTGATTCCGAATCCTTTCGAAGAGGCCAAGGAGTGGTGCAAGCGTGAAGGGGTCTTCCCGATCAACCACATGTTCGTGGTGAGTTCGCAGATCTCGAAGGAGCGGCCGGATGTGGTGCGCGAGATCTATCGCATGCTGATCGAGAGCCGCAATCTTGCGCCGGAGAGCGTGACCTCAGGGCTGCCGCCGGTGGGTCTTGAAGCCAATCGCAAGACCATCGAGATGGCGATGGAATGGACGTTTGAGCAGAAGATGATTCCGCGACGGCTCTCGTTCGACGAGCTGTTTGATGAGACGACGGCTGCGTTGTAAGCTGCCTGTCTGGAAGTGGAAGACGGAGCAAGCCTTTGTCACCATCCGACCTCAACGTAGAGCCAAATCGTCCCGGAGCGGCTCGCTCTGAAAGCGCGTGTTCCGCATCCTTCCTCACGAGCAAGCTGGCCGGTCGCATCGGCGCGCCCGATGTGGGTCGAGGCTCGCTGGTGTGCGACAGAGGCTCAAGACGTTGCACCGCGACTTTCAACCCGACTGGCCCCAGCTCGGGATCTTGTAGCAGCAAAAAGCCACAACGGGTGAAGGCCTGTAAGAGTATTGTGCTTGCAGTGACGGACGTACCAACCGGACACCCCACGACGGATGTCCATAGATCAATGAGGAATCCATGAACATCCCGCCTGTCTCAAAGTCTCCTCCATGCAATATCACGCGCGCGAGTCATGTACGTTATTTCGTGAAGAACCTTGCCGAAAGTTTACGGTTCTACACCGAAGTACTTGGTTTTGTAGTCAGCGACCAGGATGCCGATACGGCTTATCTTCGCGGCATTGAAGAATGCTGCCATCACAGCATCGTTCTGATGCGTACGGACGGGGAACCAACCGCGGAATGCGTGGGCATGCGTGTCGCCTCGGAACAGGATCTGATGCGGGCGCGTGAATACCTCCTCGCGAACGGCGGCACGGCCGAATTCGTGGAGCGGCCATACCAGGGACTGTCGCTCCTCACCACCTTCGCACCAGGCGCGCCGCCCATCGAGCTATGCGCCGGCATGCCGGTTGTTCCGCGGCTGCTGAATAACTTCCCCGCGCAGAAGGGCGGACGCGTGCTCCGGCTGGATCACTACCAGTGCGTCGTCGCTGATGTCCCTGGAATGTTCGCCAAGTGCATGGAACTCGGGTTTCGTCCGTCCAAGTACACCACGCACGTGGATACGGGCCAGATCCTCAGCGCCTTTCTGACGCGCAAGAGTAATCCTCACGATCTAGTCATCGGCCAGGCCGCAGGGCCGCGGCTGCACCACTCCTCTTATGTAGTCTCCGACCTGCAGGCCATGTTCCGGGCGGCCGACATCGCGGGCAATCTTGGATACGGCCGCAACGTCGAGCACGGGCCGGCCAGGCATGGGCCGCCTAACGGTCTTTTTATCTACTTCCGAGACCCCGACGGGCACCGCATCGAGTTCATCCTTCCGCCCATGCAGTTTATGGACCCCGAAGACCTTCCGAACACGTGGCTTTCGACGCAGAGTGTCTCGCTGGTACCCTGGGGCGGCGGTCCGCCACAGCGCTGGCGCGAGGAGATGACAAAGTTTACGGGCATTGAACCCTCCGGGGGAACGCTTGCGCGCTGGACTTCCATGGGCTGAAAGGTCCGTGGGAGCGGGACGGGCGGAGGCGCGCGGTCCTGAGGCATTGGAGTCGGCGGGGAACAAACCTTTGGCGTGGTCAGGACTCTTGAGAAACGTGGACAAAGTACGTTGCGCGGTCATCGACCCGCCATTCTGGGATAGATCGATCCTAAGCGCCCTGCATGAGCTTGTCCGGGGTGATGGGGTAGTCCCGCACACGCTTGCCTGTGGCGTTATAGATCGCATTGGCAACGGCTGCCGCGCTGCCGGTGTTCCCTATTTCGCCGATGCCGCGACCGCCGGTAGGGCTGAACTTGAGGTCGGGGATGTTGAGGCAAGTTACGTCGATGGAGCCAATGTCGGCGTTGACGGGAACGTGGTACTCGGCAATGTTTTCGTTGACCGTCCGACCATAGACGGGGTCGATGTGGGCCTGCTCGTATAAGGCGAAGGAGATGCCCCACACGATGCCTCCGACGAGCTGATTGATGCCGGTGACATCGCTCATGAGGGTGCCGACATCGAAGGTTGCTACCACGCGGCGGACCTTGACCATGTGGGTATCGCGGTCGACGGCCACCTCAGCGAAGATGGCGCCAAAGGACTGCGCGGTGAAGGCTGAGGCGTCCTCGCCCGGTTCGGCCGAGCCTACTGCTTCAACCGGTTTGTTGCCGTGTCGGGCGAGCAGGGTGGCGAGGCTCTCCGAGAGCGCGGGTGCAGATTTGGAGAAGATATTGCCGTCTTTGACGGAGATCTCCATGGTCTTGAGGCCGTGGAGCGGAGAGGCGCTGTCATTGACGGCGAGCTCAGCAAGCTTGAGAATCAGCTGCTGCGCGGCCTCGCGAACGGCGGGCGTGACGGAGGCGGTAGATTGCGAGCCGCCCGCAACAGGGGCCTTTGGGAGATTGGAATCGCCGAGCTTGACCTCTACCAGTTTGGGGTCCATGTCGAGAGCGGCAGCAGCGGTCTGTGCAATCATGGTGTACATGCCGGTCCCGAGGTCCTGGGTGCCGGAGGCGGCCATGATCTTACCGCCGGCTGAAATCCGCACAACAGCCTGGGCGGCGGAGCGGTGAGCCGCATAGGTGGCTGTGGCCATTCCAACCCCGATAAGGTTGTTGCCTTCCAGAGTGCTTGCCGGAATGGGGTTGCGCTTGGCCCAGCCGAACCGGTCCGCGGCCTGGGTGTAACAGGCGCGAAGATTTTTGGAGGTAAAAGGACGGTCGTAGCTGGGATCGATCTCGGCGTAGTTCACCAGGCGCAGCTGTACGGGGTCCATCTTCAAATTTCCGGCGAGTTCATCCATGGCAACTTCAAGAACGGCTGTACCCGAGGCATGGCCGGGGGCGCGCATAAAGGTGGAGACGCCGAGGTTAAGTTCCACCATCTTCGCGGACACGGCCACGTTCGGACAGGCATAAAGCATTTTGGTGGGTCCGGAGGCGTTTTCGATGTAGTCGCCGAGTGCGGAGGTATGCATGACGCAGTCGTGCTGCATGGCCGTGAGCGTGCCATCCGCGCGGGCTCCGAGCTTGATGTGGTTGACGGTGGCGGGGCGGCCGCCAACCGGTCCGAACATCTGCTCGCGGTCAAGGGTGAGCCTAACGGGCTTGCCAACCACAGCGGCGGCCATCGCGCATAGCGAAACGTGGGCCCAGGTGCGCCCCTTGGAGCCGAACCCGCCGCCCGTGTAAGGGCATTGCACACGTACGCAATCGACCGGCACGGAGAAGATTCCGGCAATGGTCTGCTGCACGCCGAAGATGTACTGGGTGGAGTCGTAGAGGTTTAGCTTTTCGCCCTCCCACCAGGCGATGGTGGCGTGCGGCTCCATGGGGTTGTGGTTCTGGATGGGAGTGCTGTAGGTTTGATCAACGATGACGGCGGCCTGGGTGAAGCCCACTCCGACGTTGCCGCGCTTGTTGCTGGGCGGATCCCTGTTGGAGATTTTGGGCCAGCGGGCTTCGGCGAGGCGGCCCTTGAAGTCCAGTTGAGCGGGCTGCTGACTGTACTTGATCTTGAGCTGACTTGCGCCGTGCTTGGCCTCGACGAGCGACTTCGCAACTACTACGGCAATGGGCTGGCCGTTGTAAGAGATGTCGGTGTCCTGCATCAGGGTCATGGTGCGGCGGGCGGGCGGCTTGGGTGCTGGAACGGCGAGCCTGGGCGCATTGAAGGGGGTGATGACGGCGACCACGCCCATGGAACGCTCGGCCGCGGTGCTGTCGATCGAGGCCAACGTGCCGTTCGGGATCGTGCTCTGGACCATGTAGGCGTAGAGCAGGTCCTGCCTGGGAAAAGGTGATTTGAATTCCCCGACGAACTTGGCTCTGCCCGTGACCTTGGCCAAGGCTGTGTAGCGGGTCTTTAGCTGCAGGCTCATGCTTGCTCTCCTATGCCTGAGCCATTCGAGGCAATGGTGAGCGCGCGGACGATCCCTTGTTTTGCCAGCCCGACTTTAAATGCGTTGTGCTCGTAGGCCTTCGCGCCGTTTAGCGCGAGATCGGCAGCTTTGCCAAAGACTTCGAGCGAAGGGATCGCGCCAACAAGGGATCTTTCGCCTACGAACGAACGCCACGGCTTATGGGCAACGCCGCCCAGCGCCAGGCCGGCGGACTTGATCGTGCCGCCCTGCATTTTAAGGCCGACGGCGACGGAGATCAGGGCGAAGGCGTAGCTGTTGCGGTCGCGCGCTTTCAAATAGTGGGAGTTGGCAGCAAAGCGCGGGGGGGCGAGCGTGACGGCGACGATGAGTTCGTCACGCGCGAGGGTGGTCTCGTGCTGGGGGTCCGCGCCGGGCAGGCGGTGGAAGTCGGCAAACGAGATGGTACGGCTCCCGCGCGGGCTTTGGACCTGGACCTGGGCGCCAAGAGCAGCCAGCGCTACATTCATGTCGGACGGGTTCGTGGCGATGCAGGTCTCTGGGCTTTCGGAGCCTTTGTCGGTCTGGCCCAGAATGGCGTGAATGCGGTTGAAGCCTTTAACGGCGCCACAGCCGGAGCCCGGTACACGCTTGTTGCATGCAGGGAAGGTCGTGTCCATGAAGTAGTAGCAACGCGTGCGCTGAAGGAGGTTGCCGCCGGTTGTGGCCATGTTACGCAGTTGCGGCGAGGCTCCGCTGAGGAGGGCTTCGGAGATCAAGGGGTAATTTTTGACGATGAGTGGATGGTTGGCCAGATCGGCGTTGCGGACGAGGGCGCCTATGGAGACACCACCGTCCCGGGTTGGCGTTATGTTGGCGAAGGCGTCGAGGTGGTTGATGTCGATGAGGGTAGAGGGGGCCTCGGCACCGTATTTCATGAGGTCGAGGAGATTGGTGCCGCCGGCGAGGAACTTGGCTTTGGGTTCGGAGACTGCATGAAGGGCGACCTCGGACTTGAAGACACGCTTGTAGTCGAAGGTGTTCATGAGGCGGATCCTCGGGAGGCGGCGGTGCGGACGGCAGCGACGATGTTGGGATAGGCCGCGCAGCGGCAAATATTGCCGGACATACGCTCGCGAATCTCGTCATCGGAGAGATGCGGATTCTTGGTGTGGCCGGTGCGGAAGCTGACGATGGAAAGTTTGCCCTCCTTTGCTTCTTCAATAGCGGCTACGGCGGAGCAGATCTGACCGGGAGTACAGTAGCCGCACTGGAATCCGTCATGATCCATGAAGGCTTGTTGGACGGGGTGGAGGGCGTCTCCGTGGGCGAGGCCCTCAATGGTGGTAATTTGCGCGCCCTCGGCCGCGTAGGCGAGCATGAGGCAGGAGTTGATGCGGCGGCCATCGAAGAGAACAGTGCAGGCTCCGCACTGGCCGTGGTCGCAGCCCTTCTTGGAGCCGGTCATGTCGAGATTTTCGCGCAAGGCATCAAGCAGGGTCGTGCGGGGGTCGAGCGCAAGCGTGTGTATCTCACCGTTGATCTGGAGCTTGATGGTGCGGGTGATGTCAGGGTGCGCGGCCTGGGCGAGCATGGCGGGAGATGCGCCCGCTGCAGCGGATAAGATGCCGACCGATCTGAGGAAGGTGCGGCGGTTCATATCGTTGCCCGACGAAGTTCCGAGATCGGCCAACTCTCCGTTTGATTCGGGCTCCGGCGTGCAAAGCGGTGTACTCATGTGAACTCCGGTACTATTGCAATCGCCCTCCCAGATAGAGTGCGCTTCTTCAGTGCTTGCGTCATTCAGAAGGCGGCGATTGTCAGCTAAACACATCTGACAACTCTCCACTTTTCTCGTTCAATGTCGAACAAAATGTATACAATGCATAATACTGTTGTCAACGCAAATTGCACCTTGATGAGGCATCACAAAGGCACCGAGACTTGAAGACAATGACCATAGTGTCTGGAGGGCAGCTTGGCGGCCGCATCTTTACCCAGGACCTGTCGGGTTGTTCATTTTTGGCGCGGGGAACGATGCCTCGCCTCTTGCTAAGATCGCTCGTCTTCAGAACTGGTATGTCGAGGTTGCACACGGTAGGCTCATCTCGCAACAAGGCAAAGAATCTCACGCGCCGATTAGGTGTGCGTCTACCCGCAGAGACTGCTTGGCTCCCCAGCTGCAACGAAGGGCTGCCGCTGTCATTATGAGTCATTGCTTCGGCTAGGATTGGGATGTCTGGCAATTGTTGGACACAGACGCAAGTTACATCGGTGTGTTGGGACCGAGCATCGCGTCACGAAGTTACTTCGCTTGGTCCGAGTGTTGGTTGACGGCGCGCTTCAGTATGGGAATGACGCGGAAGTGGCAGAGGAATTTGATTGATTTGTGGGGCTTGGGTTTCGTATAACGGGCGAACCTTGGATTTATCGAAGAATTAGACTTTGAGGGTGTCCCTGGGACTGTCGTTGATTCCGATCCCACATCTCAGAGGCGAGATGTGGGATACCCAGATCCTTACCAGGGCCCTTACTTCAACTTCAATTGATGCGAAGCGTTCCATGAGGCTCTCTTATGTTTCGCAGATTTGCTGCTGAGTTTTTCTGCCGGTTGTTCGTTTTTCTGGTCTGTCTAGGTGGTTTCAGTGTTCCGGCTCTTGCGAGCAAGGACGCTGTGCCCGATTGGGTGCGGGCGGCGGCGAGTGCGCCTCTAAAGAGCTACTCGCCTGAGACGAGCGCGGTGGTCTTGCTGGACGAAACGACGCTTTCTGTGGGTGCTGATGGCAAGGCCATCGAGCATAAACGGCATGTGGTGAAGATCCTGCGGCCGCAGGGGCGGGATGAAGGGTATGTAGGGGTGCCGTTCAATAAGGACTCGAAGATTCTATCCTTGAAGGTTTGGAGCATTGGGCCGGATGGGCATGAGTACCAGATGAAGGACAATGAGATGGCTGAGGTGGGCTATCCGGGGCAGGGGAAGTTCTTTGAGGATGTTCGGGTGCGGGTGGCGACACCTCCGGGACGCGATCCGGGTGGGGTGATTGCGTATGAGTCTGAGCAGAGGCGGGAGCCTTACCTGCATGAGGCAACGTGGGTGTTTCAGGATGACGTCCCTCGGGTGAGCCAGAGCTTTACGCTGGAGCTTCCTCCGGGGTACACGTATGGGACGACGTGGGCGCATCGTGATGCTTCAAAGGGCGATGTAAAGGCGGTGGATTTAGAAGGGCGGCGATACCGGTGGGAGATGCCGGATACGCCGGGGATCGATCTGGAACGGGTGCCGATGCATCCTTCCCTTGCGGCTTTGGCTGGACGGATGACGGTGCATTACGGGCCGGCTGGAGCGGGTTCGGCCCCGGCTGTGGAGAGCTGGCAGGCGCTGGGCGAGTGGTATGACGGGTTGGCGCATGACCGGTTGGCGGCTACTCCGGAGATTGCGGCGAAGGCGCAGGAGCTGACGGCCGGGAAGACGGATTTATATGACAAGGCTGAGGCCATTGGCGAGTTTGTGCAGGGGCGTATCCGGTATTTTGTGATTGAGATGGGGGTTGGCGGGTTTCAGCCGCATCCGGCGGGAGAGATTTTCCGGAACGGGTATGGGGATTGCAAGGATAAGGCTACGCTCTTGTCTGCGATGCTTTCCAGCGTGGGGATTCACTCGGCGCTGATGATGGTGGATCATCGACGGGGGGTGGTTGATCCGGCGGCTCCTTCGCTGTTTGGGGATCATATGATTGCGGCAATCGAGGTGCCGCAGGGGTATGCGAATCCGAAGCTGCGGAGTGTGGTGACTGCCAAGAGTGGAAAGCGATATCTGATCTTTGATCCCACCTGGGAGAAGACGGCTTTTGGGCAGCTGGAGGATAACCTGCAGGGCGGGTATGGGCTGCTGCTGGAAGGACCGGCTACGGAAATTGTGGAGCTTCCGGTTTTGAGTCCGGAGCTGAACAATGTGAAGCGGACGGCTAGCTTTACGCTGGCGGCGGATGGGAGTTTGACGGGGAAGGTTCGGGAGACACGGTTTGGGGATCTTTCTGAGTCGGAACGAACCATGTATACGCAGGGGGATGCGAAGGAGCAGAGCTCATACCTGCATAAAGCTTTGAGCCGGGATCTGACCACCTTCGAGGTGAAGGATGTGAAGGTGGAGAATGCGGCTTCGCTGAATAAGGATTTGACGACGAGCTATGAGCTTACCGCGGAACGGTTTGGGCGGACGATGGGGCCGCTGTTGATGGTGCGTCCGCGGGTGTATGGGGAAGAGGGGATGGAGCTGGACCGGAAGGCGCGGAAGGTGCCGGTGGATCTGCGGAGTACGCGGGAGATAAAGGATGACTTTACGATCGAACTGCCGGACGGATATGGGGTGGATGAGCTGCCGGAACCGGTGAAGGTGGATGTGGGGTTTGCGGCGTATGAGAGTAAGACCGAGCTGAAGGGGAAGACGCTGCACTATACGCGGACGTATACGGTTCGGGCGGTTTCTGTGCCTGCGGAGAGGTATGGGGATGTAAAGAAGCTGGCGATGGCGATCGATGGGGATGAGCAGAATCGGGCGGTGTTTAAGAAGCAGTGATGGTGGCGGTATTGGGGCAGTGATGGTGCGGTGATGAGGCAGTAGCGACTAGGAGATTGGCATGCGGTGCTTGCGTTTTCTTGCTTTGGTGATGGTGGTGGGGATGGGTGCGGCTTTTGGGCAGAGTTGGACTACGCCTACGGCTGAGGAGCTTAGCATGACTTCGCAGGCTGGCGCTGCGGGGGTTCCGGCGGTGTTCCTGTATAAGGAGCAGACGACGGATGATGCGATGCATATGTTCAGCTTTTATGTTCGGCTGAAGGTTTTGACGGAGGGTGGGAAGGACTATGCGAACGTCGAATTACCGTTCTTGAAGTACAACGGAACGACGATCGACTCGATTGCGGGGCGGACGATTCATCCGAATGGGTCTGTGGTGGCGTTTACGGGCAAGCCATATGACAAGCTGGTGGGCAAGGTGCAGGGGTACCAGGAACAGGAGAAGGTGTTTACGCTTCCGGCGGTGGAGGTGGGTAGCATTCTGGAGTATCGGTACAAGCTGCACTATGACGATGCGTATGTGCGGTCGCCGGACTGGTTTATCCAGACCGATCTTTATCTGCGGAGGGCGCATTACGACTGGAAGCCTACGACGCGGGATGTTTCAAGCGATGAGGAGGGGCGATTGAACCGGGTGGCCTGGTTTCCGGTGCTGCCGGCGGGGCAGGCGGTGGTGACGAAAGATCTGCCAGGGGGCGGGATCGACATCAGCCTGGATGTGCATGATATTCCGGCGGTGCCGAAGGAGAGCTTCATGCCTCCGATGGAGAGCCTGAGCTACCGGGTGATGTTTTACTACACCGCGTATTCGAACGGAGCGGAGTACTGGAAGGCCGCGGGGAAGCGTTGGAGCAAGGCGAAGGAGCGTTTTATTGGGCCGGGCAAGGGAGTGCAAGCGTTTGTGCGGGAGACGGTGCAACCGGGGGATACGCAGGATCAGAAGCTGAAGAAGCTGTATGAAGCGGTGATGAAGCTCGAGAATACGGACTTTACGCGGACTCGGACTACGAGCGAGGAGAAGGCGGCGGGGTTGAAGGAGACCTCGACGACGGACGATGTGCTGGCGCGGAGGCGTGGGTCGGGGGACCAGTTGGCGGATTTGCTGGTGGCGATGGCGCGGGCGGCGGGTATAAAGGCATATGTGATGTCGGTTGCGGACCGGCATCGTCGGGTGTTTATTCCACGATATTTGAGCCTGAATCAGCTGGATGATGATCTGGCGATTGTGACGGTGGATGGGAAAGAGGTTTTTCTCGATCCGGGGCAGCGGTACTGCGAGTACCGGCATTTGGCTTGGATGCATGCGGGGTCGGCCGGGCTGCGGGAGGTTGAGGGTGGGACGGCGATTGCGGAGGCTCCGCGGGAGGGTTACAAGAGTGTCCATGTGACACGGATTGCGGATCTGACGCTCGATGAGCATGGGGAGGCGGCGGGGACGGTGAAGACGACGTACACGGGGGATCCTGCCCGGCGATGGCGGCAGGAGGCGCTGCGGGGGGACGACACGAGCTTGAATGCGAGTTTGCGGAGTGAGATGGAACGGACGCTGCCGGGTGGGATGGAGGTTCGGGTGACAAATGTGGCGAACCTCACGGATGCGGATAAGCCGCTGACGGTGGAGTATGCGGTGAAGGGAGCGGTTGGGACGCCTACGGGGAAGCGGCTGCTGGTGCAGGCTAGTTTATTTCAAGTGAATGCAAAGCCGTTGTTTCCGGAGCCGACGCGGGAAGAGGTGGTGTATATGCCGTATCCGAGCCAGTTCCAGGATGCGGTGCGGATCAAGTATCCGGCTTCGCTGACGGTGGAGTCGGCTCCGCAGCATGCGGTGGAGAAGTGGAAGGAGATGGCGGTGTTCGAGGCAGGGAGCAAGCTGGCGCCGGGGAGTGTGACGACGTTCCGGAATTTGACGGTAGGGGAAAGCACGTTTCTGCTTCCGGAGTATCCGGAGCTGCGAGCGTTTTACGGGAAGGTGGAGACGAGGGATCAGGATACGGTGGTGCTGACTCATGCGGCAGCTGGGGGTACGCCGGCGACGGCCTCTGGTGGGGCTACGGGGGATGTGGCTACTGCGGTCGGTGGGAAGTAGGGGGCAGGCGGCAGAGCTTGACGGTGGGATTGCTATAGGGGCAGGGGAAGGCGGTAGCGGCTGAGGTTGCGAGGACTAGCCAGGTGACGCCCAGGGGGCGGAGCTTTGCCTGGCGCTCGGGATCAGTCTGCGTGTTGAGATTGGCCTGGGCTAGTTGGGCCTGTGTCCATTGCGCGGTGAGGGATGGGGTGATGGAGGCTTCGCCTCCGTCTTTGCTGTAGTCGGGGAGGGCGGAGCGCTGGGCTATGGGGCGGAAGTTTTGCGCGTCTTCGCCCGGGGCGGTGATGTAGTGGGGGTCCTGGGCGAAGAGAGCTGCGGTGGGTGTGTGTTCGCGGGCCCAGTGGAAGGCTTGGACGTAGGGGTTGGTAGGTAATGTCCAGGGGAGCTCAAGGTGGGGGGAGGCTGGGTAGGTTTGGCGTTGGATGTAGAACATCATCGGGGGAAGGGTGAGGAGGAAAACGGCCCAGCGCCACGGGTTTATGCGGAGGATCGTTTCGCCTAGCCAGGCGCCGAGGAGGAGGATCATAAGGATGTAGATGAGATGGTAGGCGCGGAGGGGTTGGAGGCGGGCTATGAGGTGAGATTGGAGGTGGACGCGAGCGAAGAGGACGGCGACGGTGAGGAAGATGAGCGCCAGGATGAGGGTGGCTCGGGTGAGAATGGGGGTGCGGTGGCGGAGGAGATAGAGGACGATGAGAGGGGCGATGAGACCCAGCTGCTCGTACCAGCGCCACCAGAAAGGGAACCAGTAGTAGCGGGAGAGGAGGATGGGTTGGTAGGCGGGGAGTTCGGGTGGGGCCAGGTGCTGGATTTCGGCGGCGGTGAGAAGGGTGAAGAATAGCAACGACAACGGCAAGAGCCACAGCCGATTCCTTCGCTTCGCTGCGGAACGATACAAAGGATGAAAGGCTGGAGAAAAGGGATCTAAGGCCAGAGGCGAAGCAAGTTGGGTGATGAGGAGGATGAGGATGGCGGCAAAGGTGTAGGCGGCCATCAGGGGGTGGACGAGGGCGGCAAGAGCGAGGAGGAGAGTGGTGAGGATGAGTTTGCGGTCAAGTGTGAAGGCGACTGCGAGGAGGGACAAGGGAGTCGAGAAGCTGCGGGCGGTGAGGTAGGGGTCGAAGAGAATGAGGGAAGTGCCGGCTATGGGCAGGGTGAGCCAGATGGCTAAAAGAGCGACGGCGGCTATGCGGGCTGGCCGGGATGGGGTGAGACGGGTTGCGAGGAGCCAGGCAGCGTAGAGGGTGAGCCAGAGGCTTGCGACGTGGAGGAGGAGGACGGTGTCAGGCAGGGGATGGCGGGTTGCGCGGGTGAGGGCGCTGACGAATGGGGCGAAGAGGGAGAAGCGTTGGTGCTCGGTGACAAAGTCTGTATATGCGGGGAAGAGATGGGGGTTGAGGAGGCGCTGGGTGCCGGCGAGGTATAGGCCGCCATCTTCGGAGTAAGGGTGGTAGCCGTGGATGAGGAGGGCGAAGAGGGTGATGGCGGTGAGTAAGGCGATGAGGCGGGGACGGGACACGGGTAGCTCCAGTGTAGCGGGCGGTGGGCCGGGGTCGCGTAAACTTAGCGCATGTATCGGACGATTCAGCAGAGGCTTCTTGGACGGATTCAGGCGGTTTTGGCGGCGAAGTACGACGTTGCGTTGGGGCAGCTGGCAGTGGAGCAGCCGCCGGCTGTGGCGATGGGGGAGTTAGCGCTGCCGGTGGCGTTTGAGCTGGCCAAGCGGCTCAGGAAGGCTCCGCGGGCGATTGCGGCGGAGCTGGCGGGGGAGCTTTCTTCTGACTTGGACTTGTTGCCTGGTGTGGCTTCGGTTGAAGTGGCTGGAGCAGGCTATTTGAACGTCAAGCTTGACCGGGCGGCGGCGGTGTTGGCGATCGCGGCGGATGAGCACGCGCATTTAGGGGGGGATGGATTTCGGCTGATCGAGCATACGAGCATCAATCCGAATAAGGCGGCGCATATTGGGCATCTGCGAAACGCGATTCTGGGGGATACGTTCCAACGGCTGCTGCGGAAGGATGAGTTTAAGACGGGGTACGACGTGGGGGTGCAGAACTACATCGATAACACCGGGGTGCAGGTGGCGGATGTGGTGGTGGGATTTACGGAGCTGCTGGGGTTGGATTTGGATGGGGTAAAGGGGCTTTTGCAGGAGCTATTTGAGGAGAATGTTCGGCTGGATTTCTATTGCTGGGATCTATATGCGCGGGTCTCGCAGTGGTATACGGAGGCGGGGGTTACGGCTGAGCAGCTGGGTATGAGAAAGGCGCTGCGGTTGGCTACGCTGCATGAGCTCGAGACGAGCGGGAATGAAATTGCTACCATCGCGGATCTAATTGCCACGAACGTGCTGCGGCGGCACCTGGAGACGATGGAAAGGCTGGGGATCGAGTATGACTTTCTGCCTCGGGAGAGCGAGATTCTGTCGCTTCACTTCTGGGATGCGGCGCGGACGTTGATGATCGAGAGGGGCGTGCTGTACGAGGAGAAAGAGGGCAAGAACAAGGGGTGCTGGGTGATGCGGCGGGCGGGCACGGATGGGGTCTCTGATGAAGCCGGGCCGGATGAGGAGGCGAAGGTGATCGTGCGATCGAATGGAACGGTGACGTATGTGGGCAAGGATATTGCGTATCACCTTTGGAAGTTTGGGTTGCTGAAGAAGGATTTTGGATATGAAAGGTTTCATGAATATGCCTCGCACACTTGTTGGATTTCGACTGGAGATTTGAGTGCGAGCGATCCGACGCATCCTGTGTTTGCGAAGGCGGATGCGATCTACAACGTGATTGATTCTTCGCAGTCGGATCCGCAGAACAATGTGATCGCTGCACTGCGGGGGATGGGATATATGGAGGCGGCGGACCGGTATGTGCATTTTTCTTACGAGAAGGTAGCACTGACGCCGCGGTGTGCGCTGGAGTTGGGGTACACGATCGCCGAGGAGGATAAAGGGCGGGCGTTTATTGAGGTTTCGGGCCGCAAGGGGTTGGGGGTGAAGGCGGATGATCTGATCGACCGGCTGATTGCGGCGGCGAGGGCTCAGGTGGCAGAGCGGAATCCGGAGCTGAGTGAGGCGGAGACGACGAGGACAGCGAAGCAGATTGCGGTGGGGGCGCTGCGATACTTTATGCTGCGATTTAACCGGAATACGATCATTGCGTTCGACTTTAAGGATGCGCTGAGCTTTGAAGGCGAGACAGGGCCGTATGTGCAGTATGCCGTTGTGCGGGCTGCAAATATCTTCCGCAAGGCTGGGGTGACGGAGAGTGAGGCCCTGGAGGGTCTTCCTGGGCGTGACGCGTTAGTGGGGATGCTGAGCGAGGATGGGATTTGGGAGACCTGGCTGGCGGTTTCGCGTCTGACGAGTGTGCTGGAGCTTTCGATTTCGGTATCTGAACCGGCGTTTTTGACGAAGTACTGCTTTCAACTGGCGCAGCAGTTCAACAACTTTTACCACCGGTTTCATATTTTGAATGAGATGGATGCGGAGAAGAAGGCTCTGCTGCTGGGGACGGCGGCTGTGGCGAAGCGGGAGTTGGTGCGAGGGCTTGGTTATTTGGGGATTGAGGCTCCAGAGGTGATGTGAGGGCGAGGGTGGGGGAGTTCAGGGTGCAGGATAGAGAAGGTTCTCGAGGCTTTGAGTAGGCGTTGGTTCTGCTGCTCGGTGTCGAGGCAGGGGAGGCGATGGGGTCTTCCACATGCAACGGCCGGGGATGAGGAGGGCGATGTTGCCGCGGAACTTGTTGACTATGAAGCCACAGAGAAGGGGAGCGTTCTGGCGGGTCGATCTGGCTTTCGTGGGTGGGATGAGCGGCGGTCGAGCTTCGCTCGACCCCCCATTCTTTGACGATGAAGCTGCAAAAAATGGGGCCCCCGCAGATCTCCTTGCAAATGACAGAAGCTTACTTGAGGTGCCAGGACTCGCCGCCGAGGGTCAGTTTGACTCCTCCGCGAAGGTTGAAGGGCAGGGCTGGATATCCGAAGGCCTCCTGGTAGTTTTCGTTGAGGAGGTTCTGGAGGTTGGCGTAGGTGGTGAGATAGCGTGTGATGCGGTAGCTGGAGGTGAGCTCGAGGCGCTGGTAGGCTCCGTCGAGATTGCGGTTGGGGAGCAGGAGGGAGTTTCCGAAGTTAGAGTCGGTGAGGAAGGTGGAGTCGTCGCGGCGGCTGACGAGTGTGCCGGAGAGTTGGGTGTCGAACTTGGCCCTGGTGTACTGGAGGGCGAAGTAGCCGGAGTGAGGCGCGCGGCGGAAGGGCCGGGCTCCGTCGAGCGGAGCGTAGATGCCGATGGGGATATTTGAGAAGTTGGACGACCGATTGTAAGTAGCGGTAAGGGCGTCGGAGGAGAAGCTGTGCTGGATGACGGCGTCGAGGTAGGTGTAGCCAGCGCGGGCGAAGAGATGAGAGGCGAGGCGGTATTCGAGTTCGGATTCAGCTCCAAGGGCGCGAAAGGCCTGGGCGTTGGTGTAGGCGCCGTAACCGGTGGCGACAGCGGCTGCCTTGGGGACGCCCAAGGCCTGCAAGGCCGCAACGGAGACGTACTGGAAGCCGTTGGTGAACTCATTGTGGAAGAAGGTGAGGTTGAGGCGGGCTCGGCCGTTGCCGAACTGCTGCTCGACGCCGGCGTCGTACGTGCGGCTGTACTCGGCGCTGAGGGGATGGATGTTGTCGGAGACGATGATAGAGGGAGCTTTGAGCTGGAGGGTGTCATAGAGGGAGCTGTTCTCCTGGCTGACGCTGGGGCCGAGGAGGCCTTTGCCAAAGCTGGCGTGGAGCTTGGTGCCGCTGAAGAGGGATTGGCCGGCGGGGCGGACGAGGTAATACGCGAGCGAGGCGCGCGGCGTGAGGGCCTTGCCGTAGACGGCGTTGTCTTCAATACCGGAGCCGAGAACATAAAAGAGGCGGGATTTGAGGTCGCCGGCGAGCTGGAGGGTGCCGGAGTAGTTGCCGTGGTCGACGGTGGAGAGGGAGAGGTAGCCAGCGTTGTAAAGGGTGGTGCCGCGCTCATCTTCATAGCGGAAGGCGGCGAGGCCGGTGAGGTGGTTGGTAAACTTATAATCGGATTGGGCGTAGACGAAGTCGCGGTTGGTGCTGGTGTTGAAGTAGTTGGGGTACGTGCCGCCGCCGTATTGGAAGATGGCCTGACCGGAGACGCTGTAGCCGTTGGCGCCGGCGATGGTGACCTTTGCGCCGTCGTAGTCGCCGAAGGCGTCCAGGATGCCGGTGGCGGCGTAGTCGGAGGATTGGGAGCGGAGGCGCTCGCGGCCGTACTGAAGCTGGTTGTGCCAGCGGGGGGTGGTCTGGTTGTTGACAGAGGCGTTGAGGTAGAGATCGTGCTCGGACGTGCCGGCTGAATCCGGGATGCCGTAAAGGGCGATGGCGTTGGGCTGGCCGCCGTTGGTGGCAAGGTGACGGATGGTGAAGCGGAGAGTGGTGGTGTTGTTGGGGGTATAGCCGTAGTTCCCGGCGAAGGTGGCGTTGTGGAAGGCGTTGGCAACGATGGAGTTGGAGGTATTGAGGCGGGCGAAGGCGTTGAAGTAGTCGAAGTGGCGCTGCGCTCCGGAGAGATCGGCTTCCTGGCGGAAGAAGCCGTAGTTGCCTCCGTCTACCGAGTAGGCGAAGAGCGGGAGCGGGGATGTGCCTCGGGTGGTGGTGAGCTGGACGACACCGGCGAGAGCGTCTGAGCCGTAGAGGGCGGAGCTGGGCTGGCGGAGAACCTCGATCTTGCTGACGCCGACCGAGGCGATGTTGGCGAAGTTGACGGCACCGCCGATGTCGTTAAGCGGGGTGCCGTCGAGCAGGACCTTGGTGGAACCGCTGTCGGAGCCGCGGAGGAAGAGGCTGGTGGCGCCGCCGGTCTGGCCGTTCTGGGTAATCTGGACGCCGGGAACGAGGCGAAGGGGTTGCTGGATCTCAGGAGAGTGCGGGTAGTCTGGGGCCTGGTTGAGGAGGGTGATGGGAGCGCCGGACTGGGCGAGCGGGGTGGGGGTTCCGGTGGCAGTGACAGTGACCTCGTCGGACCGGGTGGGGGTATCGAGGGTGAGGTCTTTCTGCTCGGAGGCGTTGGAGGAAAGGAATTGGGAGGGTGTCAGGGTGACGCGGAAGGTAGGTGCGGCGAGGCGAAGCCGGTACCGGCCGGCGAAGGGTATGGCGAGGGTGTAGGCGCCTTCCGGGCCGGCGGTGGTGGAGGCGAGGACCTGGTCGTGCTGGTTGAGGAGGTCTACGGTGGCGTTGGGGACGGCGGCTCCGAGTGGATCTCGGACGGTGCCGTGGATGGTGGGAGATTGCCCGTAGGCGGTCAGGGTGATGGCGGCGATGGCGAATGCGGCGGTACGGCGTACGTGCATGATGGATTCCCCTCGGAAAGGTTTAGCAAGGCCGGTCTCCTGACTTGCGCTTCAACAAACCGGGGCTGCCTTCCGGAATATCTTCCGTGGCTTTGGTTTTCCTTGCCTGGGTTCTCTGCGCTTACAGTTACGGGGTAGTGGCGGATTTGCACCGTCTTCCCGACACCTTGCTTTTTGGTTGAGGTTGGCGGCTTTTGGCCGGTGGGGCGGTCGTCGCGATGCCAAGAGCAGAGCTGGTTCGAACGGCCCGGAGAGTTGAAGTGCCTCAGAGCTTCGGGGTTCTGACGGTTACCTGTTCTGCTGCTGGTCCGCTCGAGCTAACGTGTCGGTGTCCTTCGACCTCGCTGCGTTTCGCTTAGAATGACCGACTTTGTGGGCGGGTCATAGAGTGAGAACGGAGGGCTTGAGGGTCAGGGAAAGGCCCGCTATGAGGAGAACGGCTTCGGTGGCCAGGGTTGCGACGCGCTGGTTGAGCTCGCCGAGGAGGTCGCGGAATTGGCGGCCGGAAGGGTATTCGGGGACGAGACCGCTTCCTACTTCGTTCGAGACGAGGAGGATGGGTGCGGGTGGGGTAATGAGGGTGGCGTAGAAGGATTCGAGGTTTTGGGTGCGGGCTTCGGGCGTGAGGGTGAGGAGCTTGGCGGCGTAGAGGGTGAGGCAGTCGATCAGGATGAGTTCGTGCCGGAGACCGTGGAGGTTGATGGTTTCGGTCGGAGCTAATTGTTCTTCCACGATCGTCCAATGGGCTAGATTGCCGTTTTGGCGGTCCACGCGGTGGCGGGCGATCTTGGCGTACTTCTCGTCGTCTGAGGCGGAGGCGGTGGCGAGGAAGAGGACGCGATCGTCGTGGGCTGCGAGGGATTGGGCGTAGCGGGGTTTGCCGCTGCGGGCTCCGCCGAGGATGAGGGTTACGGGGTGCAAAGGCGCTCCTGTCCCGGGCGCGAGCGGCGGGACGGTTGAGCGGGAATGAATGGTGTGGAAGCGCGTCGCAGCGCTGGGGCTGCGGAGGATCGCAGGCCAACGGGAGCGGCAGTGCTCTTCCGCTCTCCCTACGAAGCGGAACGAAGCCTTGGTGAATCGTCTGGCCGGTCTCCTGACTTACGCTTCATCGAGCCCGTACGACAGGTGTTTGGAACGCCTTCCCAGGGTTTAGCCCAGTGGCTGCCTTGCGGCATGTTCCTGCTCTCAGCGCTTACAGTTACGGGGTAGCGACGGAGTTGCACCGTCTTCCCGACACCAGATGTGTTCACCATACGCACATCGGGCGGGTGGGTCAATGCATGAGAGCAACGAAGCGGGGTGATAGAACTTGGGGATGCGGATGGGACGGCGGGAGTTCGGTTGCGGTACGGCGGCGACGCTGATGTGTGGGAGTGGTTGGGCGGAGATCGTCCCGGAGAGGATCGTTTCAACGGCTCCAAGTTCCACGGAGGCTTTGTTTGCACTGGGATTGGGGCCGCGAGTGGTGGGGGTCTCGGTTTATTGCGAGTATCCGCCTGAGGTGAAGGCGCTGCCGAAGGTGGGGAGTTATGTGAAGCCGGATATCGAGGCCATTGCACGGCTGCGGCCTGATCTCGTGGTACTGCAGCGGCATGAGGGGCCGATTATGGGGCGGCTGCAGGCGCTTGGAATCCGTTTTGTGGAGATGCCGTATGGTTCGCTAGCTGATGTGTACACGGGGATTGCTGCCTTGGCGGCGGCTGCGGGGGTTGCGGGTCGCGGGAAGGAGCTGAATGGGCGAATCGGGGGGCGTCTAGCGGAGATTTCGGGGCGGAGCGCGGGGAAACCGCGGGTACGGGCGTTGGTGGTTGCGGATCGCTTGGCGGGAACTCTAAATGATCTGATTGCGGCTGGGCCGGGAAACTATGTAAACGAAATGATGAAGATAGCAGGAGCCGTGAATGTTCTGGATCAAGGTGGGTTGCCGATGTACCCGCGGATCGGGCTGGAGACGGTACTGCGGGAGAATCCTGAGGTGATCGTGGATTTGACGGATTCTCATGAAACGGATGAGGCGCATAAGAGGGTGCGAACTGAGGATCAGGCGCTATGGAGTGCGCACCCTGAGCTGGCGGCCGTGAAAGCTGGGCGTGTGATTGTGGGGACGAGTGTAGTGCTGCTGGTTCCGGGGCCCAGGACTCCAGAGGCTGCGGAGATGTTTTATGGGTACTTTCACGGGGGTCGGGGTTGACGCTGCTGGAACTGGATGGGATTTGGTTCGGGTATGGAGCGCGGAAGGTGCTTCGGGGGCTTTCGCTGCGGGCTGATGTGGGAGAGTTTGTGGCGGTGACGGGGGCGAATGGGGCTGGGAAGAGTACGCTACTGGAGCTGGTTTCGGGATATAAGTTGGCGGCGGCTGGCGTGGTAAGGGTGGCGGGGCGGGCGGTCGGGGATTGGGGGGGGCGGGCGCTGGCGCGGAGGATGAGTCATCTGCCGCAGGCGGTGCACGCAGATCTTCCTTTCACGGCGGAGCAACTGGTGGCTATGGGGCGATATCCGCATACGGATGCCTGGTTTGAGTCGGAGGAGGATCATCGGCTGATAAGGACGGCGATGGAGCGGACGGGATGTTGGGGGTGGCGGTCGCGGGGGGTTGCGACGTTGAGTGGTGGGGAGCGGCAGCGGGTGCTGCTGGCGGCTTGTCTGGCGCAGGAGGCGGAGGTTTTGCTGCTAGACGAGCCCTCTACGTTTTTGGATATCGCACAGCAGCTGGAGTGTTTCTCCTTGCTGCGGGCGGAGGCGGATGCGGGGCGGTTGTGTGTGGCGGTGACGCACGATCTGAATTTGGCGCTTCGGTTTTGTACACGGATCGTGGTGTTGGCGGAGGGTGGGGTGGCTCGGGATATGAGTGTGTCGGAGGCAGCTCTGGATGCAAAGTGGCTTAGGTTGTTTTCTGAGCGGTTGATGTTGGCTGGAGGAACGGACGAGCCGGCGTGGGTGCGGTACCGGTGAGGGCTGTTTGGTGGTCGGCGGGTGTGTTTTGTGTGGCGGCGATGGTTTTGCCGTGGGTTGGGGCTGGAGGGCTCAATGTTGGGCAGGTTCTGCATGGGGTAGGGCCGGATTATCAGATTTTGGTGCAGCTGAGGGTCTCGAGAGTGCTGCTGGCGCTGGGGGCGGGGGCGGGGTTATCGCTGGCGGGGGCACTGTTTCAAGCGATGCTCAGGGATTCGCTTGCAGATCCTTATACGCTGGGCATCTCGGCGGGAGCCTCGTTGGGAGCGGTGGTGACGATTTCGGCTGGACTTGACACGGTGTTGGGGCTACCGGGGACCTGGGTTGGGGCATTAGGTGGGGCGTTTGCGGTGCTTGGGCTGGTGATGGGGCCGGCACTGGTGGGGCGAGGACGGAGGCTCTCGGCCTTTACGATGCTGCTGACTGGGATAGCGGTGAACAGCGTTTGCGCGGCGGGAATCTTGATCTTGAGCAGCTTTGCGGGGCTGGTGCGGTCGTTTTCGATCTCGCGGTGGCTGATTGGGAGCGTGGATTCCGTGAGCTATTCATCCCTGGTGGCGTTGTGGGTTGTAGTGGGGGTAGGTGGAGTCTTTATTCTTTCGCAGGCTCGGAGCTGGAATCTGCTAGCGGTGGGGGAGCAGTGGGCGGTTTCGCGTGGGGTGCGAGTGGGGCGGTTAATGGGGACGGGGTATGTGGCGGGATCTGTGCTGGTGGCGGGAGCGATCGCATTGACCGGGCCCATTGGGTTTGTGGGGTTGATTGTGCCGCATTTAGTAAGGTCGCGGGTGAGTGCGGATTCGCGGGTGCTGATGCCATGTTCGTTCTTTCTGGGGGGGACTCTGCTGGCGGTCTGCGATGCGATTGGTCGAGTGGTGGTGCCGCCCGCGGAGATTCCGGCAGGGGCTGTGCTGGCGCTGATTGGGGGGCCTTACCTAGTGTGGGTGATTCGGGGACGGGGGGTTGTGGAGTAGCAGGGGTTTAACTGGATCCCACATCTCAGGTGCGAGATGTGGGGCGCCCGTAGCTGTGGGGCTAGAAGCGGTAGGCGGCTCCTACGGTACCGGCAAATGGGTTGAGGCCATGGGGGCTGAAGGCTGGAAGGAACTGATACTCGACGTCGATGAGGCGGATGTTGAGGTGCTTGGAGAGGTGCATGTCTGCACCT
Source organism: uncultured Granulicella sp. (assembly GCA_964282815.2). GTDB lineage: Bacteria > Acidobacteriota > Terriglobia > Terriglobales > Acidobacteriaceae > Edaphobacter. The sequence goes on along the minus strand of CBDIOH010000002.1, from coordinate 365,662 downwards.
CCGCCGATGGCATAGGCGGGGTAGCGGAGGTTGGTGTTGGTGGCGTAGTAGCCCTTCTGATATTCGAAGTTGCCGATTCCGAAGAGGCCCTTCGCGTAGGGGTGGAAACGGCCTTTGGTGAACTGGTAGCGCGCTCCGTAGAAGAAGGTGGACTCGCCGATATCTTTGGGGGTGAAGAGCTTGAGGTCGTTGTACTCCGCGGTGACGCCCAGGTGCTTGCCGAGATCGAAGGTGCCGTAAATGGCGATGCCTTTGATGGCGGAGGGACCGAAGTCAGGGTCGGCGGCGGTGAAGCCGACGCCGACCTGGCCGGAGATCTTGGCTTTCGTCGAGACCTCTGCTTTCTGGGCGTGAAGGGTGCAGGGGAGAACAAGGGCAGCGAGCGAAAGGGTGATGCGCCTGAGCATTTTCAATCCTTCGAAGGGATTCGGATGGGGCCTTTGGGATTGCTAGAAGCCACCCTAAATGCTTGAGGCTGTGGGGGGAAGGAAAAAGAACTATGAGGAGGCATGAGAGGCGGTGAAGGTGCAGTGAGGAGGCAGGGAAGGCGGTTGAGCTTCGCTCGATACACCCTATCGTTCGAGGTCAAAACTGTCAGAGCATTGAGCACCTGGGGCGGTGACGCGGCATTACGCGGTTCTGGCTCGGTTGGCTCGGTTGCACAACGAACAGACAAGGCAGGTGGAGATGATGGTGGCAGGGAGCGGGATGAGCGGGACGGCGGCGGCGGGGGAGTTGTGGGGGATCAGCAGAGAGATGAAGGAGCTTATGGCCAGGACTGGGGCAGGGTCTAAGGAGCGGGATTTGACGCAGTCTTGAGCACGGATGTGGTAAACGGGATTGCGGGCTCGCCAGAGATACCGGCGATTGCGGTTTGGTGATGTGGCTTCCCCTTTCGTGTTAGCCAGTGGTAACGTACCGTTTTGATGAATGGCTGGGAAGGATGGACGGCGTAAGGATGAAAGGTGCGACGTGGTGGAAGTGGGACGGGATAGCGTCAGAGAAGCCTGCACACGCGCGTCGCCTGATTGGCTGGGCCTTCGAACCGTTTCGTTCGAGAGCGCTTTCGATTGGAACGGAACGGGGAACGATGAGCGAGCGGGCGGAGGTTGTGGGCGGTCCTTTCGAGGTGGAGGAATGCGGAGCGCTTCGCTTTTCGAGCATCATTGGGGCCTTGTCTTATGCGCTGGATCTAACAGAAGGCGCACTGCCGGGTCATGCGATGCGAAGCTGCCTGCTGGGAATGCGGATTGGCACGGCGATGGGCCTGAATGAAGCGGACTTGAGCAGCCTGTACTATGCGCTACTGCTTAAAGATGCTGGCTGCAGCAGCAATGCGTCCCGAATGCACCAGATTGTGGGTGGCGATGAGATTCATGCGAAGGCGCTGACAAAGACGCTCGACTACGAGCGGATCGAGTGGAAGCAGTTTCACTTTCTGTTGAAGCATGTGCACTCGCAACTGAAACCGGGTGAGCGGATGAAGGCCGTCGGGTCTTTGGTGAAAAACAGCAGCGAGAATGCATAGGTGCTGATTCACCTGCGGTGCGAGCAGGGGGCGATGGTGGTGCGGGAACTTGGGCTGGGGCAGGGAACCGCGGACGCGATCTATAACATGGACGAGCACTGGAATGGGATGGGGTATCCGGATCGGCTGGCGGGCGAAACGATTCCGCTGCTGGCGCGGATCTTGAGCCTGGCGCAGACGCTGGAGGTGTTTCACTCTCAGTATGGCGAGGCGGCGGCTACTGATGTGATTCAAAGGCGGAGCGGACGGTGGTTCGATCCTGAGGTGGTGCGGGCCACGGTGATGCTGATCCGGAAGGGCGAGATGTGGAATGGGTTGAGCGATGCAGATCTGCGGCAGGCGTTGAGCGAGTTGGAGCCGGTGTCCCATGCGATGCGCGCAGGGCCAGAGACGATCGACAGCATCTGCGGCGCATTTGCTAAAGTGGTGGACGCGAAATCGCACAGCACGTATATGCACTCGGCCGAGGTTTCACGGATCGCGGTGGAGATTGGGCAGCAGCTGAACTTGAAAGCGAATGAGTTGACGATGTTGAGGCGTGCGGGGCTGCTGCACGACATAGGAAAGCTGAGTGTGCCGAACTCGATTCTGGACAAGCCGGGCAAGCTGACGGCGGAGGAGTGGGGATGTATCAAGAATCATCCGCGGTACACCTATGAGATCTTGAGCAGGATTCCGAACTTTGAGGGGATTGCGGGCATTTCAGCTTCGCACCATGAGAAGCTGGACGGCTCCGGCTATTACCGGGGCATGAAGGCGGAGGATCTATCGCAGATGGCGCGGATTCTGACGGTCGCGGATATGTATGAGGCTTTATCTGCCAACCGGCCTTACCGTGGGCCGATGACGGCGGAAGAGGTCCTGAATATTTTGAGGCGGGATGTTCCTCATGCGATCGATGCGGAGTGCTTTGCGGCGCTCGAAGACCTCGTTGCACCGAAGACGGTGATGGAAGAGCGGATTCCGAATTTGGCGGGGATGCTGGAGAGTCTGGGTGGGCAGATTGTGATGGCGGAGGCGGCTGCCTAACGGCTTTGTCTTGCCGGACGGGCCGGCGTTCGCGGCGTCGGGTAATTTCGTAACCGTGTGCCGGGTCGCTTGGTCCTCCCGTTAGTTGGGATGAAGATTGTTGGGCTATCGGCTATTTTGCTGATACAGGTGGGGTCGGATTGCTAATGAACGTGGGAGTTTTTGGGTCGCTTGCGAAGCGCCATGCGGTGAGGTAGGCGAGCTGGAGGATCTTGTTCATCTTGACGTAGTCGATCTTTTCGATGGTGTCTGAGGTGTGGTGATAGTCGGGGTGGAAGCCGGTGAACCACCAGAAGGCGGGCACGTCGTGGAGGACGAAGGGGAACTGGTCGGAGCGGAAGAAGACGTTGAGGGCGCTTTCGTGGTCGAAACGGTCGTCGAGCGTAAGGCCGATGTGGCTGTCTTCTTCATGGACGACCTTGTCGTACTGCGGGGAGTAGAGCGCGCCGATGAGGTTGAGACGATTGCTGGTGTCGGCAGGGATATCGATGAGGCCATCGGTCTGTGGGCTGGGCTTTTCGTCGCGGCCGATCATATCAAAGTTGATCATGGCGCGGGTGGTTTTGAGCGGACGCAAGGGGTGGGAGGCCATGTAGTAGCTGCCGAGCAGGCCGCGCTCTTCAGACGCGAAGACGACGAAGAGGATGGAGCGCTTGGGGCGGGTTCCGTTGGAGGCGAAGGCCTTGGCGAGCTCGGCGACGCCTACTGTGCCGGAGGCGTTGTCGTCGGCTCCGTGCCAGATCTGGATGCAGGCTGGGCCAGCGGGAGTGATGGCTGCGTGCTCGTCAACCCCGGGCTGGTTCGGAGCGCAGGGTGCGGAGCCGTCGTGGTCATGGTGGCCGCTGATGATGACGGTCTCTGCGCGGAGGGTTGGTTCTGAGCCTTCGAGGAGGCCGGCTACGTTGGAGGTAGTGCCGGTGCGCTCGCTGCCGTTGCGGAGGTGGACGGTCAGGGTGGTGTCTGGAAGTAGGCGGCTTTGCGGGGTGAGGTCTTTGTCGATGCCGGCCTGGAGGGCGGATGGGGTGGAGCCTGAAGTGGCTAGGAGGTCTGCGGCGACGGGATCCAGGATCTGGATGGCGGGGATGTTGATCTCGTCGTCCGCGATGGCCTGGAGCGGTAAGGGCACGGGGCGGGTGATGCTGCCGCCGATTTTTGCGGCGCGCTCTGCGTTCGTGAGGTGCTTGCGGTTGGGTTCGGCTACGACGACGACGGCGAGGGCGCCGTGGGCTTGGGCGTTTTGCAGCTTGACGCGGGTGGTGGCATATCGAGTGTTGCCGGTGCCGTTAAAGATGGAGGCTGGGTTGTCCTCCTGGGGCTCGTGGTCGAAGACGAGGACGATTTTGCCGTGTGCGTCGATGGACTTGTAGTCATCATAGCCGAGCTCGGGGGCGGTGATACCGAAGCCGGCGAAGACTACTGGAGCGGTGAGGTCTACGGCGTGCTTGTAGGCTCCAGAGGCTTGTGGGGCCTTCCAGGCGGTGGTCTTGCCTGCGCGAGTCATGGAGATGGCGGTGGCGGCGCGGTCTGGACGGTACTCGATGAGCTGGAAGTCCTGGCGCCATTGCGGCTTGCCGTTGGGGGCGGCGACGGCGGGCTTGAGGCCAGCCTGGGCGAACTTCTGCTCGACCCACTGGATAGCTAGATCGTCGCCGGGCTGGAGGCTGAGGCGGCCGGCTAGTTTGTCGGAGGCGAGGTAAGCGAGACCGGTGTGGAGGGCTGCTTCATTGAGGGTAGAAAAGCCTTTGCGCTCGGCGGCTGGGATGGGGGTCTGCTGGGCGCTTGCGATGGAGCACGCTGCGAGGGCGAGCGGGAGGACGGCTCGGAGAGCTTTGGGCATGGCGGTATGCTACTACGGTTCAGGACTTGGCAAGGGTTGTGAGGGCTTGGCAGGCGATGTGGATCATGCGGTCCTGGACGGGTGTGAAATCTTCCATCCACTCGTCTGTGGCGCGGTTGCCGTGGACAGCCAAAAGGGAGCCTGCGATCAGGCCGAGGGCTTCGCCGAGGATGAGGACGGTTTCTGTTTCCATATCGAGGGCGACGGCTCCTGCTTGGCGGTACTGATGGAGGATGAATGCAACAGTTTTTGGGGCGTTGATATAGGTGCGGCCCTGGGCGGCGTAGTAGCTGTCGGTTGAGGCTACGGTGGCTTGGATTGCTTGAGGGCCTGCGGCTTGGGTGAGGGCTGCGAGCATGTGCGGGTGAGCTTTGGCGGGGTGACTGGGTAGGGCGTAATGGGCGGCCGCTCCGCCGCCGCGTTGGGCCTCGGTGACAATGAGAAGGGATCCGGGAGGGATTGCGGGGTCAAGGGCTCCGGTGCCTCCGACGCGGAGAGCGAATCGGCAGCCTAGTTCGGCGGCTTCCACGAGGGCTATCTCAGTGGATGGGCCTCCTATGCCGGTGGAACAGACGCCTAGCGGGACGCCTCGAAAGGTGCCTGTGCCGATGCGGAACTCGCGGTTCTGGCCGAGGATACGGAAGTCTTTGAGGATGTCGGAGAAACGATCGACGCGGGCCGGGTCACCGGGAAAGAGTACGGCGGCCGGGAGTTGGCCGCGGCGGCAGGGGAGATGGGGTGGGAGGTTGTCTTTCCAGGGTGAGGCGGCAGTGGGCACAGTCGTGGATCGCGGCACGAGGTGAAGGTATCACGACGAGAGATTTTCGGGGACAATCAGAGAAACGTGGATTTAGTCTGAGATGCGGCAGGTCTTGCGAGCCCACAGAGGTATATGCAACCGCTACGGTTACAAGATGCGACGACGAGTGAGGGTCTTTGGGTCAAGTGATGCAAGCCGATGATCGGGTGGGGATAGGCGCGAGGCCGGATCGTGAGGCGAAGCTGGCGCTTTGGGCTTCGGCGATTGGTTTTGGGGTTGAGGGGTTCGACCTGTTGATCCTGGTGTTTCTACTGGCTCCGATCTCGGTGAGTTTTGGGTTGAGTATGACGCGAGCGGCTTCGCTCATGACCGGAACTTTGTTTGGAGCGGTGACGGGCGGAATTGTGTTTGGGCTGCTGAGTGATTTTTATGGGCGGGTGCGGGTACTGACATGGACGATCGTCGTCTTTGCGGTGTTTACGGGGCTTTGTGCGTTTTCTCAGGGGTATTGGGATCTGCTGGCCTACCGCGTGCTGGCGGGGCTTGGGTTTGGCGGGGAGTTTGGGGTTGGGCTTGCGCTGGTGGCGGAGACGTGGCCCGCGGCGCTGCGGGCCCGAGCTTCGTCGTATGTGGCTTTGGGCGGACAGGCAGGGATACTGGCGGCAGCGCTGTCTACCCCGGTGCTGCTGCCGCATATTGGCTGGCGAGGGATGTTCTTGCTGGGGACGCTGCCGGTGGCAATAACGTTTGGGCTGAGGCGGGTGCTGCCGGAGCCTCGAATGTATTTGGAGGCGAGGCGGAAAGCACGGACAGGATCCCCCATACGGCTTCTGTTCAAGAACGCGGCGACGGTGCGAATCAGCGTGGGGATGCTGATTTTGTGTTCCGTGCAGCAGGTGGGGTACTACGGGCTGATGACCTGGCTGCCTTACTACCTGACGCAGCGGCATGGGTTGACGCTTACACGTTCGGCGGTGTGGACGTCGGTGACTGTGGTTGGGATGAGCACGGGTATATGGCTGTTTGGCGAACTGGCGGACCGCGTGGGGCGGCGGCCGAGCTTTTTTGCGTTTCAGGCGATGGCTGCTGTGATGGTTGTGATCTATTCGCGGCTGGAGCAGCCCTGGGCTCTGCTGGCAGGCGGAGCGGCTATGGGGGTATTCGTGAATGGGATGCTCGGCGGGTATGGAGCGCTGATCTCCGAGTTGTATCCGACTGAGGTGAGGGGGACGGCGCAGAATTTGTTTTTCAATATCGGGCGGGCAGTGGGCGGTTTGGGCCCTCTGTTGATGGGTTCTCTGGCGAGCCGGTACTCGTTTGCGACTGCGATCGCGCTGCTTGCCGCGCTGTATGGGGTCGATCTGTTAGCTACGGCTTTTTTGATTCCTGAAAGTAAGGGCTTGGAGCTAAGGTGAGCTTGCGGAAAACCCAGGTCTCAGAAGCAAGAGCTAGCCCCCAAAGTCTATCTTTGTCGCGGGCGCATGAGTATGGGAGTGTCGGTAAAGCGGATACGGTCAAAGCCGGCCCGCTGGAGAAGGTTTACGGGCGTGGCTCCAGGGGGGAGTTCAGATTGGATTACTGGATCAATGAGGCGCTTCCGGAAGGCGATGACGGGTGGTGACTGGGGGCTTGTGGCGGCTGCGAGTTCTTCCGACGAGGCGAAAGGCAGGGCGTTGCCGCGGGCGCCTTCTTCCCAAAGGAACTGAGCCATCATGGCTTCGCAGTCGAAGCGGCTAAAGTGCTCGGAGACGGTGCGAAGTGCGGTATCGTCGGCCAGGCGGTCGTCTGCGGCCAGGGGCAGGAGGATGTCGTCCAGAGCGGCGTGTTCCGCAGCCAGCTGGAGCCATTCTGCCCAAGCGAGACGGCGTTCGCTGCGCTTGAGGGCGAAGCGGCTCTGCTCGAAGCGGGGGTGCTGGGTGGGAATCCGACCGGTCCAGTCGCAGGTGGAGGCGTTGTCGATGAGGATTGCTTGAAACGCGACCCCGCTCTGCTGCAGGAGGGTCTCCATCCAATGTTCGAGTACGCCGGCGTCGTCTTCGAGCGACATGCAGACGAGGACGCGGCTGGTTGCGACGTGGTTTTCGGTCCGCGGGGGGTAGAGGGCATTAAGGCTGAACTCCCGGTTCCGGACGACCTGCTCTTGCAGGACAGCGTAGATGTTTACGTTGCGGAGCATGCGGTTTGCGGTCTCAATAGCCTGGCGGTGACGGCCTACGTAAAAGCAAACGACGGAGTACTCAAGCGGCAGGAGGACGTCGTAGATGTGGCGGTCGACGAAGAGGAGGTCGGATTCGGGGTAGGGCAGCTCTGCGGCCTGGGCGTAGAAGAGGTGGGCAAGTGCGAACTGATTTTCCTGCTGGTAATGGTAGCCAATCTGAAAGAGGGGTTCGACGCGCTCCGGACGGCAGGCGAAGGCGGCCAGGTAGGCGGTGAGGACCTCGTGCCAGGGTGATTGCGTCTGGTGTTTGAGCCACGCGATCTGGTAGAGGGAGTACCAGACCTCCTCGATCCAGCCGCCCATGGCGATGCGACGGGTGTATCGGTCGATTGCGAGGAGTGGCTCGCCGGTGTCGGCGTAGCTTTGGGCGAGGTAGAACATGGTGCGGGTGTTGGTGGGGTCTTGGAGTAGGGACTCCTCAAGGAGGAGGGCGTCGCGGCGGAAGCGGAGGGGGTCGCGGGATCGGGCACCCCCGGTAAGGCGATGGGTGAGAACGCCTTCAAGGCGCTCCTGGACGAACGGGTGGTTGGTGAAGATGTGTTCGTGGACGACGCCGGCGAAGTACCAGTCGAGGGAGTCGCGGACGAGCTGGGTTTTGTAGTAGGAGTGGGAGCCGGACTGGATCTTGAACTGGTAGGAGTCGGCGGTGAGGGCGGGCATCTGGAAGCCTGGGGCGCACTCAAGCATCTCGTCGGCGTCGATGATGAGGAGGAAGTCGGCGCGGCGGCGGGCGAGGAGCAGGGCTTCGGAGCGGTTGTGGGCGAAGTCGACCCATTGGCGCTCGAAGAGCTCGCCGGGAACATCGCGGAGCTCTTCGCGGATGAGCTCTTGGGTTCCGTCGGTCGAGCCGGTGTCGACGATGACCCATGCATCGAGGAAGCTGCGGAGCGAGTTGAGGCAGCGGGCGATGACTGCGCTTTCGTTCTTGACGATCATACAGAGGCAGATCGTTTGTTTTGCTTCTTTCACGCGGGGAGGTTCCTTAGTGCGTTACGGGCTTGTGGCCGGGCTGGAGCTACCAGCGCTGTTGTCAAAGGTGACGGAAACCTGGCCAACGATGGAGGAGTCGTTGTCCAGAGTGAAGCTTTGCGTGTAGAGAAAGGCAGAGCCGTAGGCGTTTGAGGCGGCCTGGCTGAACCAGCCTGCGAACGCCGCCGTGACGTCGATGGTAAGGTCCTGGGTCTTGATGGTCGCGCCAGGGATGGGCGTGAAGTGGAAGTGCGCCTGGGTGAGCTGTCGGGTGTCGGTGTAGCCCTGTGCAGATACGGTGAGGGTCTTGCCGCTGCGAGTGACGGTCAGCTGGGTGAGGGCAGGTGCCGTAGGAGGCACATTGATTATGGTGGGGGCCAGCCCAGGTGGCGTGACGTTGACGCCGCCTGCGCTGAGCGAGAGGGTGATCTGAATGACCCCGGTGACTGTGCCGGTCTGGATCAGCACTGCGGGGATCGTCGGCTGGTTGGCGGCGAGATGGATTGTCAGGGTGCGGAGACCGTTGGTGAAGACGATGGCGGGATCATCTATGCCGTTCGGGCCGGGCGCAAAGGAAAGCGTCAGGGTGGCGTCGACTGGGACGGGATACGGACTGCCAAGCGTCAGAGTGACCCGAGGCTGGGTTCCAGGGTTGCTGGTTGACGGGGCATCGACGGCGATGTTCACTGCAGGAGCGGTGACGGAGAAGGGCAGCGGACCGGCCGTCTGGTTCTGCGAGGGGCTGAAAACGCTGAGTTGAATGGTTTGGACGGCGGTGAAGTCCGCCGCGGGGAGGGTCGTAGTGAGCGTGGTGGCATTGACAAAGGTGGTGGCGACCTGAACTCCGTTGACCAGGATGATGGTATCGGAGGCGAAGCCGGAACCGTTGACTGTGACCGTGGTGGCGGACGCTCCGAGCGGGGCTGCGGAGGGCGAGAGGCTAGTGACTGTGAGCGCGGGGTAGGTGACGACGATGGTACGGGTGGCGGCGGCGGTCAGGTAGTCGCCATTACCGGCAGAGGCGGTAACGACGACGGTTCCGGGGCCGGTATAGCTAATGGTGGCCCCGGAAACGGCCGCGGGGCCGGTGACGGTGTAGGTGATGGGCAGGCCGGAGCTGGCAGCCGCTGCGAGGGTGTCTGATACGCCAGACTTGTAGATGACCGGTGTGGCGGGTTGCGGGAAGTCGATGGTCTGGGCTGCCTTGGTGACGGTCAGAACGAAGACGCCGCTGGCGGTGGCGGCATTCTGGGTGTCGCCGGGATACGTCAGGACGAGGTTGTGCACGCCGGCATGGAGCGCGTTGAGGCTGAGGCTGGCCTGATTGCCGGAGAATGGCGCTGTGCCTGCGGGGGAGACGCCGTCGAGCAATGTGGAGGAGGCGGTGGCGGTCTTTGAACCGTTGCTGAAGGTCGCGGTCAGGCTGCCGGTACCGTAAGGGTTCGAGATGGAGCCGCTGAGCAGGATGCCTTCCGCTGTGAGCGGCGGTATTCCGGCTATGGTCTCGATGGTGCCTGTGGCTATCGTGCGAGTGCGCTCATTGTGCGTGTCGGAGAGCGTTAGCAGGCTGTTGGGACCGAAAGCCACGGCGGTGGGGGTGTCGAGTGCAGCAGCGTTGGCAGCCGAGTTATCGCCAGAGGAGCCTTGTTCGCCATCGCCCGCTACTGTGGTGATGATGCCGCTCAGGATGGTGCGGATACGATTGTTATCGCTGTCGGCAAAGTAGAGGTTACCAGAGGAATCGAGCGTCAGGCCTTGTGGGCGGGCGAGGGATGCGGTCGATGCGGTGCTTCCATCAACGCCGAAGCCCTTCGTGCCGGTTCCGGCAAGGGTCGAGATGATTCCGGCCGCAGTGACGACGCGGATCCGCTGGTTGTGGGTGTCACTGATGTACAGAACGGCGGAGTTGGAGATGGAGACACCGCTCGGAGTGTCTAGACCGGCTGCTGTGGCTAGTCCCCCATCGCCGGAGAAGAGTTGCTCCCCGTCGCCCGCTACCGTGGTGATGGTTCCCGAGATGATCCTGCGGATGCGATGGTTGTCGCTGTCTGCGATGTAGAGACTTCCGTTGGCGTCTACAGCGAGGGCGGTGGGGCGTGCAAGCTGAGCTGCAGTCGCGGCTGCGCCGTCTCCGCTAAAGCCTGCTAAACCGGTTCCGGCGATGGTGGTGATGACGCCGTTGGTGATCTCGCGGATGCGGTGGTTGTGGGTGTCTGCGATGTAGAGGTTGCCGTTTGCATCCAGTGCGATGCCGACTGGTGAGTCGAGCAGGGCACTGGTTGCCGCGCCACCATCGCCGGCAAAACCCTGGTCTCCGGTTCCGGCGATGGTGGTGATCAGGCCATCTGTGCCGACCATAACTACCTTGTGATCGTCCTGGAGAGCGATGTAGAGATTTCCGGCGGCATCGTATACGACCCCGGCGGGCGACTGGGTTGAGGTCGTGGTGGCTTCCGGGGCGACCTGGGCCCAAGAGCGTGTCGATAGCAGTGGGGACAGGAGCAGCAGCAGAGCCAACAAGATCAGAGGCGCAGGAGCCATGAGCGCCTCTGCCTTACTGCTTCGTGCTGAGAATCCAATCCTGAACACGCACACTCTCCGCTTCCGGCAGAAGGCGAATCCCGTAATGGGGAGCGCCTTCCGCCGGAAAGGTCTACTTACAGACGAAGCTGACCAGGAAGTCACTGCTGTTGAACGCTTGGGCTGAATTCGCATTGAAGGCGAATTGCAGGCTGATGAACTGGTTCGCTGTCAACGTGACTGTTGAAGCGGTATTGGAACAGGTTGCGGTCGCGCCGGCGACTGTGATGGTGCAAGCCAAAGCGCTTGTGGTCAGGCTGCCGGCCAGGACCTGGGCGAAGGTTCCGGTGGCGAGGGAGATGGTTCCGGTAGAACCGGTAGCTCCCGTAGCCCCGGTATTGATATTAAAGACATCGACGTTCAGACCGGACGCGACACACCCGGCTGGAACGCTCAGGACGCGGCTCGCGACAGAGCCAGACCCGCCGAGAAGAGGGGTCGTAGAACCGCTTGGGAGCGAGTAGCTGAACTGATTGTAGTTTTGCGCATAGACGACGTTCGCGGAGTACACCTGACCACCCGCACTTCCGGTGGGTCCGGTAGCGCCCGTTGATCCGGTGGGTCCCGTCGCTCCGGTAGGGCCCTGTGCTCCGGCATAACCACTTGGCCCCGTTGCACCCGTAGGTCCGGTTGGTCCGACTGAACCTGACCCTCCAGGGCCCGTTGCTCCGGTAGGACCTGTTGGTCCGGCAGGACCCTGTAATCCTGTGGGTCCGGTCGGTCCTACTGATCCTGAACCTCCTGGTCCTATGGGTCCTGTTGCTCCGGTGGGACCTGCTGGTCCTGTCGCCCCGGTTGCACCTGTGGGTCCGGTTGGTCCTACTGATCCTGAACCTCCTGGGCCTACGGGTCCGGTTGCTCCTGTGGCACCCACTGGTCCAGTTGCCCCGGTTGCACCTGAGGGTCCGGTTGGTCCTACGGAACCTGATCCTCCTGGGCCTATGGGTCCTGTTGCTCCGGTGGAACCTGCTGGTCCTGTTGCTCCAGTTGCACCTGTGGGCCCGGTTGGTCCTACGGAACCTGATCCTCCTGGGCCTATGGGTCCTGTTGCTCCGGCGGGACCTGCTGGTCCTGTTGCTCCGGTTGCACCTGTGGGTCCGGTTGGACCTACTGAGCCTGAACCTCCTGGGCCTATAGGTCCTGTTGCTCCGGTTGGACCTGCTGGTCCTGTTGCTCCGGTCGCACCCGTTGGTCCGGTTGGTCCTACGGAACCTGATCCTCCTGGTCCTATGGGTCCTGTTGCTCCGGTTGGACCCGCTGGTCCAGTTGCCCCGGTTGCACCTGTGGGTCCGGTTGGTCCTACGGAACCTGATCCTCCTGGTCCTATGGGTCCTGTTGCTCCGGTGGGACCCGTAGGTCCGGTTGGTCCGACCGAACCTGACCCTCCAGGACCTATGGGTCCTGTTGCTCCGGTGGGACCTGCTGGTCCTGTTGCTCCAGTTGCACCTGTGGGTCCGGTTGGTCCTACGGAACCTGATCCTCCTGGTCCTATGGGTCCTGTTGCTCCGGTTGGACCCGCTGGTCCTGTTGCCCCGGTTGCACCTGTGGGTCCGGTTGGCCCTACTGAGCCAGAACCTCCTGGGCCGATGGGTCCAGTTGCTCCTGTGGCACCCGCTGGTCCTGTTGCCCCGGTTGCACCTGTGGGTCCGGTTGGTCCTACGGAGCCTGATCCTCCTGGGCCTATAGGTCCTGTTGCTCCTGTGGGACCCGCTGGTCCAGTTGCCCCGGTCGCACCTGTGGGTCCGGTTGGTCCTACGGAACCTGAACCTCCTGGGCCTGTAGGTCCTGTTGCTCCAGTTGGACCTGCTGGTCCTGTTGCACCGGTCGCGCCTGTGGATCCGGTCGGTCCTACGGAACCTGAACCTCCTGGGCCTATGGGTCCTGTTGCTCCGGTGGGACCTGCTGGTCCTGTCGCCCCGGTTGCACCTGTGGGTCCGGTCGGTCCTACTGATCCTGAACCTCCCGGGCCTATGGGTCCTGTTGCTCCCGTGGGACCTGATGGTCCAGTCGCTCCGGTTGCACCTGTGGGTCCGGTTGGCCCTACGGATCCTGAACCTCCTGGGCCTATAGGTCCGGTTGCTCCTGTGGGACCTGCTGGTCCTGTTGCACCGGTAGCGCCTGTGGATCCGGTTGGCCCTACTGAACCTGAACCTCCTGGGCCTATGGGTCCTGTTGCACCTGTGGGTCCTGCTGGTCCGGTTGCTCCGGTGGAACCTCCTGGTCCGGTCGCACCTGCTGGTCCTGCGGGGCCCGTTGGCCCGATCGATCCCGTCCCACCGGGTCCTGTCGCACCCGTCGCGCCTGTGGGCCCAGTAGGACCAGCCAGGCCCGTTGCTCCCGCGAGACCGACGGGTCCCGCGGGTCCGGTAGCGCCATTGCTACCGTTTGCTCCTGTTGAACCGGCAGGTCCGGTTGGGCCGGATGGCCCGGTGTTACCGTTGACGCCTGGTGCGCCTGCAACTCCGGTCGCACCTGTGGGTCCTACCGATCCTGTTGGTCCAATTGGTCCGGATGCGCCTGGAGGTCCCGTTGGTCCCGTCACACCGTTTGCTCCGGGGAGTCCGGTTGGGCCGACGGGTCCCTGGATCCCGAGCGGCCCAATAGGTCCCAAGGGCCCCGTCGCGCCAGTTGGTCCCGTAGGTCCCGTTATGCCGGTTGGACCGGTCGGTCCCGTTGGGCCGGTTGGTCCCACCGAGCCGCCTGATGCCGCCGAGACTAGAGTGATGTCCAGACTGGCTGCATGTCCGGTCTCATCATTCTCTTTCGAATCGAATAGTGCTGAGGCTCCCGTCGAGGTTAGCGCGAAACCGTGGTTGGTGATGGGCTTAGTGATCCAACCCTGCACGGCGGCCGTCACGTCCAGCGTTACATACTGGCCGCCAGCCGTGATCTGGAGACTCCCAACATTGGAGCCCAGCGTGGGCAGCGTCATGTAGGTTACGGAGGACTCGCTCCATGCGCTGTTCAGTTGCAATACGGTCACTGACCCGGAGGTAAAGACACGGTTCACATAGAGCCGCAAGGTAGCTTTCGAGACTTGCGATGCGGCGATACCCGCCGGCAGGCTGCCAAGGTCGAATTGCACCAGCCCCGTTGTGCCGCTGGCCACACTGATGTTAGAGAGGTTGCCATAGTTGACGTTGGGCCGCACCGAGTTGACATGCGTGTCGCCGGTCAATATCGCGTCCGTCGCGAACGCGCTTCGCACGGCTGCAGCAAGCAACGAGACCGAGACAGCGATCTGGCGGACCAGACGGACGCGGGTCGGCGTCGTGAAAGGATGATCTGCTTTAAGCGGCTGAGACCTGCGTGTTGCCGACATTGACTCTCCCGGGTACACTCTCGCCCGAAGTGAGCGAGCCTTAATTCATGATGTGGGGTCCGACTCAATGTATAGCAATTCGGGCGAAAGCACATCCCTTTCTTTTCAACATTTTTCGGCGGTGGACCGCGAAATTGACGGCACTTTAGAGCGAAGACGGCGGTATGCGTCCGCCCCGTGGTCGATGGGGGCTAGCCGCGGTCGGCTTGCATCGGGGCAGTTCCGTCGGGAGGCGGAGGGAAGTAAGCGGAGGACTGCTAGGTGGATTGCTCTCTCTCGGCATTCTTGGCGAGGCCGCCGGGCCACCAATTCCAATCGCCTGCGATACGAAGGAGCGCCGGACCTATGACCATGCGGACCAGGGTTGCATCGATGAAGACCGCGACGGCGAGGGTGAAGCCAATCATTTTAACGACGAGGAAGTCGCCGAAGGTGAATGCAAGGAAGACGACGATCATGATAGCGGCGGCGCTGGTAATGAGGCCGGAGGTCTTGGCCATGGCTTCAGGGATGGCGTCGGCCTCGCTGAGGCCGGCTCTGCGGGCCTCCAGGACGCGGGCTACGAGGAAGACCTCATAGTCCATGCTCAGTCCGAAGACGATTGCGAAGGTGACGATGGGCACGAGAGGGAAGACGCTGCCGGTTCCAGCATGAACGCCTAGGACGTGGCTGCCGTATCCGAATTGAAAGACGAGGACCAGGGCTCCGAATGAGGCGGCGACCGAGAGCAGGTTGAGCATGATGGCCTTGACGGCGGCGAAGAGCGATCGGAAGCCGCCCAGAAGCGCCAGGAGGGTGCCAATGACAACCAGCCCGGCGACAGAGCCGAAGTGGGTGCTGACGATGGTCTGGTAGTCGGCGTTGAGTGCGGGGATTCCGCCGATGAGCATGGTTGCGCCGGGCTGGCCGGTCAGGGCGACCGCACCCGTTTTTCGGAGTTCGCGCACCCAATCCACCTGATCGCGCAATGAGACGGAGGCTTTGGGCAGGACTTCGAGAAGGGCGGCTTGTCCGTCGCCGCTGAGGAGGGTGCGGCGGGTTTCGCGCGAGAGGTCGAGCAGCGCGGAGCGGTTGCCGGCCGCAATGGTGGCGATGGAGATGACGCGGTCGGTGCGCGGGTCGGCGGCCAGCTTCTTCGAGAGGGCGTCGATGGTGTTCCAACCGGCATCGGATTGGGAGATGGAGTTTGGCAGCTCGACGATAATGCGCATGGACTGAACGACGCCGGAGCGATCCATCTCCTCCAGGGTGTGGAGGGCGTGGACGGATTCGGCCGCCTGGGGGAGCCAGTTGCCTTTGGGCAGGCTGGTATCCAGGCGCAGGGCTTGCGAGGCGAGCAGCAGCAGGGGCGCGCTGGCGAGGAGCATGGCGAGCCATGGGTGCAGGACGATCACGCGGCCCCAACGGCGCCAGTGCTCGCCGGTCCGCTGGGCGCGGCGGGCGTCGAGTGTGGGGGTGAAGGGCAGGCGGCCTGCGTCGATGCGCTTGCCGAGGAGGGCTAGCAGCGCGGGCACCAGGGTGTTTGCCATCAGTACGCTGATGCCTGCGACGAGGCAGCCGGCTACGCCGATCGAGCGGATCTCGCTGATGGGCACGGTGAGCAGGGCGAGGAAGCCGATGCACACGGTCGAGGCGGAGATGAGCAGGGTGTGGCCGGCTCGTTTGGCGGCCATGGAGGAGGCTGTCAGGCCGTCGTGGCCGGCCGCGATGGCCTCGCGGAAGCGGCTGACCATGAGCAAGGTGTAGTCGATGCCGAGGCCAAGGCCAAGCATGGTGGCGAGGTTCTGGACGAGGATGGAGAGGTGGAGCCGGGTGGCCAGGATGGAGGCTATTGCGAGGGTTGTGGCAATGGCGAGCTGGCCCACGGCGACCGGAATAAGGGCCGCGACGAGGCTGCCGAAGGCCAGGAGAAGGAGGATGATGGTGGCGGGGATGACCAGACTTTCACCACGTTGGACCTCATCCGCGCTGGCTTTGCGGATGTCGAAGTTGAGCGGGATTTCGCCGGTGAGTTCCAGGCTGCTTTTGGGGTACTGAGGACGGAGTTGACTCGAGAGGCCTCTGGCGCGCTGTTCCAATTTGGGAACGAGGGACTCGACGGGGCCTTCGCTGGGTGAGAGGCCGATGAGGATGTAGGTGCCGCCGCCTTTGCCGAGGAAGAGCGGGTCGCGGAGGTCGGTGTAAGAGACGACGCCGGAGACGCCGGGCTCCTGCTTGAGCGAGGCGGCGATGGTCGAGAGCGCCTGTGCGCCTTCGGACGTGTCGGCGGCGGGGAGGCCCTGGATGACGAGTACGACGCGGTCCACGAAGGGTGAGTGGAAGCGGGTAGCGAGCTCGCGGGTAACTTTTTCCGCGTCGCTGCCTTCCACGCGCGTGGCTGTTTCCAAGTGGCGCTCCGAGTGGAAGGAGAATGGGAGCAGAGCGAGCACGGCGACGAGGACGATTCCGGCCAGCCAGAAACGTTGCGAGTTGACTGGGGTCATAGGGTGTAGGTGTAGAGCACTCGAGTTGTTACCATGGCGTCGAATGGCTGCATCAGAGCAGATAAGGGTGGCATAAACCGTATGATGCTGCCGTTTGTTAGAGTAGCTGACAGTTTGCCGAGTGAGCCTGGCTGATCGGGGAGAATGTGATCTTTAAGTTCATCATGCTTGGACTTTTTTTCAGCTTTGAATCTGGGCCTGCGGACCCACGTGTTGGAACTTGGATATTGGTTGCAGCATCTTCTTCCGAAGATCCTGCGAATAAACTTAATATTGCGTCTCTGCCGGATTCGGTACACGTCGTGATGACAGGAGAGACACGGCTGGACTTTACGGCGCAGTCGAACGGCAAACCTGCGCCTGCGCCTTCCAACCCGGCGTTCGATCAGGTCGAACTGCACCGCATGGGCAGGACGCAGGTGGAGGTGCGCGAGATGAAGGCGGGCGCGTTGGTGGCTACGGTGCGGGAAAAGCTTTCGAAGGATGGAAATGAGTTGACCAGCACGACTTCGATTGTGGGCCGGCCCAACCGAGTCAGCGTTTGGACGCGTTCCGGAGGCGCTAAGGCTCCAAAGGATCCCTTTGCGGGCGAGTGGATGGAAGATTTGAGCAAGTCGCGGTTGCGTCAGGGGCTGACTGTGAAGATTGATGCGGATGGAGTGGGCGGCGTTCGCTTTACGGGCGATGACAGCTATACCGCGCACCTGGATGGGAAAACTTATGACGTGAAGGCCTCGCGCAATGACAGTGTGCAGCTTTCATTGGCCGACGCGCATACCGTGATGGCTGTTTACAGGCGGGATCAGCAGGTGACGCAGCGGGACAAGTGGGTGGTCGCGCCGGACGGGCACACAATGACGCTGACCAGCACCGCAACGCTTGAGACTGGGCAGCATACAACCGAGAAGCTCAGCTTTCAAAAGCAGTAATTCGTTTCGTCAGACTGCGGAGACGGCGGCGCTGATCTCTCGTGGGGCGACCGAGATGATGCCTTTGCGATCCATGAACTTGAGGATGCCGTTAACGACGTCCTCGAGTGATGGGTCGGGGATTCCCCAGGGTGAGGCGTCGCGGGCTGCCATCCAGGTGGCGCTGTCGTAGCGCTTGAATTCCATCGCTGAGATGTTTTCTACCGAGCCGACGAGGAAGTCCAAGAGAGGGAAGAGCAGGTCTTCCTTGCGGCACCGGCGGATGAGCTCCGGGACGAACTCGGGCAGGCTGAAGATTTCAAACTGGCGGCCGGTGGACTTGGTGATGAGGTTGGTGATGTCCAGCATATTGGAGTATTCGTCGCGAGTGACGTGGAAGGTCTGGTTGGCGGTGCCGGGCGAGGTGGAGACAGCTACGATGTTGTTGGCGACGATGTCGGCCGGGACGAAGCTGACCTGATTGAGGGTGTCGACGCCGATGCCGTGGTTGATCATGAAGGCGACGAGACGGACGGCGATGTCGAAATTGTTGCCTCCGCCTGAGACGGATGGGCTGACGAGCGCGGGGCGGAAGATGCGGGTGGAGAGGCCACGGCTGCGGGCATCGGCGACGACCTGCTCAGCAACCCATTTGGTCTGGCTGTAGCCGAAGTCGAGCAGCTCCATGTCGCGGTTGAAGTCCGTCTCCCAAAGAACGGACTTCACGGCCCAGCCAAAGACGAAGGTGGTGGAGATGTAGTTGAAGTCCTTGGGGCGACCTTCAAAGGCTAGCTTCAGGATTTCATTGGTTCCCATCACGTTTGCGTCACGCATTCGGTCGTAGTTGAAGAGGTAGTTGACGGTGGCGCCGTTGTGAAAGATGGTGTCGACTGTTTCGGCCAGAAAGGTCCAGGCGTCGTCGGTCATGCCGAGCTTTGCCTGACCGAGGTCACCGGGGATAGGGTGGATGCGCGACTCGAAGAGCTGCATGAGGCCGGGGGCGCTCGGGCCCATGGAGTCCATGGCGGCGCGGAGGCGCTGTTTGCCTTGGGCTTCGTCGGAGGAGCGGACGAGGACGTAGATCTTGGCGCGGGTTTGCTCGAGCAGGCTCTTGATGAGGAATGGCCCGATGAAGCCGGTGCCTCCGGTGAGCAGAATGTGGCTGGGGGTGGGGATTTCCGGCAAGGGTGCGGGCACGGGAGGATCGAAGATGAGCGTGCGATCGTTGCTCATCATCTCCATTTCGGAGATGCGCTGTTCTTCGCGAAAGCCGGCAAGGGAATGGCGAAGCATCTCGAGCGCTTCCTGGGGCGCGGTCTCAAGCTGCTCTGCCAGCTGGAAGAGCTCGGCTACGCTGACGCGCTGTATGACGCCGATATCGACCTGGCGGGCGAGGACTTCGGCTCCCTTATCTTTGAGGAGCTCCTTGATTTCATGCATGAAGAGGACAAGGTCGAGAGAATCGAGGCCAGCCTCAATAAGGTTATAGCTTTCGCTGCCGGTGAGGTTATAGCGAGCTTTGAGGGCGTCGAGCGGGGAGAGGTCTTCGACGCTCTCTGCAGCCGAGCCGGCATCCTTTTCGCGGGAGAATTCGGAGAGTACGTTGAATTCGCCTGCGAGCCACATCTGCTTGGTCTTGTGGCGCATAATCTTGCCGGAGCTGGTGCGCGGGATGGCGCGCGGGGCGATGAATGAGATCAACGCGACTTCGACGTTAAGGAAGTTGCGGACCTCGGTGGCGATGCGGCGAGCGTCAGGTAGCGCGCTGGGGTTTTTGACCTCGGCTACGATGGCGAGTGCGGGCTCCGTGTCTTCATGAATCTGGAACGCGGCTACGCAGTGAGCGCGGATCTGGGCGGAGGCGCGTTCGACGACGCCTTCAATGTCCTGGGGGTAGTAGTTCTGGCCGCGCAGGATGATCATGTCCTTGATGCGACCGCAGACGAAGAGCTCGCCATGGTGGAGGAAGCCCATGTCGCCGGTGCGGAGGTGGCCGTCGTCATAGGGGCTGTCATCCACGAGGCGGGCGTGGAACTGCTTGAGGGTGAGTTCCGGGTTATTCCAGTAGCCGGTGCATCGGCTACTGCCGGCGAGCCATATTTCACCGATGCGGCCTTCGGGAAGGGCCATGTGGCGTTCGGGATCGACGATTTTTACGTCGAGGCCGGCGATGGGACGGCCGCAGCTGACGATGTTGGTGGCGGCGGTGATTTCCGATACCTCCGTCGTGAGGCGGGCTTTGCCCATGGCGAGGCTGTGCTTGTTGACGGAGAGGATGTTGCGGCCGCGCATCGAGACGGCGAGGGTATTTTCTGCGAGGCCGTAGGCGGCGTAGAAGCTTTCGGACTTGAGGCCGTAGGGCTGAAAGGCTTCGAGAAAGCGTGTGTAGGTGTCGGCTTTGACCGGCTCGGCGGCGACCATGAGGACGTGCAGGGAGCTGAGGTCAATGCCTTCGAGGCTTTCGCGAGAGATGCGGCCGGCACGGAGGCAGTATTCGTAGGCGAAGTTTGGGGCGGCGGTAGCGGTAGCGCGGTATGTGGAGATTGTGTCGAACCAGAGGATGGGGCGCTGGATGAAGTCGGTGGCGGCGAAGCCGTAGGTGGTGCCTCCGCGCAGGGCTGGGTAGAGGTAGCAGCCGATGAGACCCATATCGTGATACTGCGGGAGCCAAGAGACGACGATGGGCGAGGGGTGATCGATAACGAGCTGGCAGGTGTCAAGGATGTTTTCATGCGTGACGATGACGCCCTTAGGCTCCATCGTGGAGCCGGAGGTGTACTGGAGGAAGAGGATTTTCGAGGTGGAAGCGGGAAAATCGCTAGTGTGCCAATCCGTGAACTCTTCGGTGACGATCCAAGGCAGAGCGGAGACGTAGTCGAGGTCGACACCGGAGGCAGCGACGCCGCTGCGCGCCATGTTGGTTTTGAGGGAGGCGTGGTAGTCGCGGCTGGTAAGCACGCCGGCGGCCTGGCAGTCCTTGGCGATGTGCACCATCTTGTAGAGTGCGCTTTGGAAGCCGCGGGAGCTGGGCGGATAGACCGGCACGGGAATCAACCCGGCTCGAACACAGCCGAAGAAGGCGGCAATCATCTCGAGACCCGGGGGATAGGCTAGCAGGAGGCGGTCTTCGGGCGCGAAGCTACCATCTTTCAGCAGATGTCCGGCGATGGCCTCTGTGCGCCGCACGAAGGACGCATAGGTGTAACTCTCAAGCGGGTTCCCATTCAGGTCGAGGTAGGAATAGAGCAGTTTTTCTGGGTGTTCTTCCCCCAACCAGTCCAGTGTTTCTAAAATAGACGCCATACGGATGAGCAATATCCTCCTAGTTCAGGTCGTGGGGAACTCGGCTTACAGGATGGAACACGATGCATCTCCGGGAGGTTGCGCGAAAACGGCCTACAAGAGTGAAAACGGTTTTGCGTGCAACGAACACGAACGACTTACAGCTTGAATGTTTTGCTGAGGCAAACCCCAGGACTGTTGCCGGTGTCCGGCGGGGCGTTTTGTGGGCTGTGATGGCAGGCAGCACACAAGGAGTGATGCTCATTCCAGAGTGATCTATCCGGTAATGGTAGCAGAGGCGGCCATCGGGCCTGCTCTGCGTCTTCAAACAACCCGAATAACGTATCCAGCAGACCAACTTTGAACCCAACCGCCTTGAACCTGAGGAGCCTTCACGCTACCATCTAGACGGAACGCAGCTGCCTGGAGTTGCAGCTGCGGGAGTTGCAAATGCGCGTATGACGAAGCGCTGTCACAGCTGTCCATTTGGGATAGGCCAGGTGGAACGGATGCGAAAGTGGAGGCAGGAGTGGCGGCTCAGACGGTAGCGACTGCAGCACAGAATCCGGTGATCGACGATCTTGTCCCACATGAGTCTTCAGCGCGGGCCGTCTCTGGGGCTTCGTTTCCTTCCGTTCTACGCCGCCGCTTGGATCGATTTTTTGTGGAAAATCGTGTCTCCCCGAAGGCGGATGGGGCTATGTGGTTTAAGATCGCGTTCGGGCTGACGGTGCTGGCCGGGAGCTGGATTGCGCTTTATGCTCTTCGGCCGGACTCCTGGAAGTTTGCGGCGCTTTACGTTCTGGGGGGTCTGGCGCAGACGTTTTTGCTGCTGAACATTGCGCATGACAGCAACCATAATGCGATTTCAACGAAGGCGTCCGTCAACAAGACCCTGAACTACGTGTTCGATCTTTGCGGGATCAACTCGTACATGTGGCGAATATTGCATCATCGCGGGCACCACTCCTGCGTCAATGTGCACGGGGAGGATGATGCGCTGACCGGGCGCGGGCTGCTGCGCTTTACGCCGCATGAGCCGCATCGTCCGGTGCAGCGGTTTCAGCATATCTATGGGCTTGTTCTGTACGCGATCTTCTCGCTGGATTACTTGTTTGTACGGGATTTCGAGAGCTTTTTCTTTCCAGATCATGAGTATCTGAAGCGGACGCAGCACCGGCTGCGCGAGTACGTCATTCTGTTTGCGGGCAAGCTGTTTTATCTGAGTTATATGCTGGTTCTGCCGATGGTGGTGCTTCACCGGCCTGTGCTGCTGGTGCTTGGGTCTTTCCTGATCGTTCATCTGATCGTGGGCTTGAGTGTTGCACTTGTGTTTCAGACCACGCATACGGTGGATTCGACGCATTTCCCGACCTCGCGCAATGAGTTCGACAACGGGGTGTACCACATCTTTGCGACGACTGCGGACTACGCGACGGCGAATCCGGTGGTGAGCTGGCTTACGGGGGGTCTGAACCACCATATCGTCCATCATCTCTGCCCGTTCGTCTGTCATACGCACTATGCGCCGCTGACGCGCATCGTGGAGCAGACGGCGGCGGAGTTCGGCATTCCGTATCGCCAGCACGCTACGATGACACGCGCTGTCTGGCACCATCTGCTGCTGCTGAAGATGCTTGGCACAAACGCATAACAAGCGAGGTATTCCGTTGGCAACGCACGTTCCTGCCGTCTCTCGCCTTCGTTCTTTCACGGATTCCCGCGCGATGGTCGCAAATCCTGTGAAGGTGTTAGCGGGATATACGGCGAACTATGGTGATACGTTCCGGTTTTATCTTGGCGGGCTGAAGGAGGCTTACGTCACGATTGATCCGGCGGTGATGCAGCACGTGCTTAAGACGAATGCGGAGAATTACCGGAAGTCTGAGATTCAGGTAAAGCGGATGGGGCATTTTCTGGGCAAGGGCCTGCTGACGACGCACGGGGAGCCCTGGCGGACGCAACGGCGGTTGATTCAGAAGGGGTTCGATCGCAAGCAGCTCGACGCACTTTCCTCGATCATGCAGGACTCGCTGGCGGAGTCGCTGGAAGGTTTTGCCCAGGCGATCAGCCTGGGGCCCGTCGACATCTATCCGCAGCTGATGAAGATGACCTTTGCGATGGTGGCGCGGTCGCTGTTTGGGGCGCGGTTGAAGGATGAAGATATCGAGCTCGTGAGCGAGACTATCTGCACGGTGCAGGAGTTCATTGTCCGGCAGACGCTGCAGCCGTATCTGAACCCTTGGTTTGCTGTTTCCGGAGAGTTGCGCAGGCATGAGGAGATGCGGGCACGTGCCGATGGTGTTCTGATGGCTTACATCCAGGCTCGCCGGAACCAGCCGCCGGGGCAGGACTTGCTTCAATCGTTGCTGGATGCGCGGTACAGCGACGGGGAAGGCATGCCGGATGAGTTGGTGCTGAGCGAGAGTATGCAGCTTCTGGTTGCCGGGCACGAGACGTCATCGAATGGGCTTTCCTGGTTGCTTTACCTGCTGAGTTCCCGTCCTGAGACGTTGGAGCGCGTGCGGCTGGAGTTTGAGGCGGTGCTGGGCGATGCGCCGTTGAGCCATGGCGATGTGATGAAGCTGCCGTTTACCACGCAGGTGATCCAGGAGGGGCTGCGGCTTTACCCTCCGTTCTGGATGGTGGATCGGGAGGCGATTGCGGACGATCGAGTCGGCGACGTGGTGATTCCGAAGGGTGCGACCGTGATTGTTTTCGTGTATGGGGCTCACCATGCGGAGCGGGGCGTGGTCCGATCCGGAGGTGTTTCGTCCTGAACGCTTCCTCAAGGAGAACGAGAAGCTTCGGACACCGTTTACTTACCTGCCTTTTGGGGGTGGGCCTCGGGTGTGCATCGGCAATCAGTATGCGATGCTGCAGATGCTGATGATCTTGAGCGCTCTGCTGCGACGGTACGACTTTGAACTGATCCCTGGGCAGACGATTGAGGCCCAGCCGATGGTGATTCTGCGCCCCAGGCACGGCATTCGGATGAGCTTTAAGTCGGCGAAGAGCTTCGACCGGGCTCTGGCAGGCGTTTAGCCGGCTCGGGCTGCCGACTGGATGGCACCGAAGACGCGGAGAACGTTCTTACCGAGGATTTTCCTGAGAGTCTCCGAGTGGACGCCGCGGGCTATGAGAGCGGCGGTCAGGTTTGGCAGATCGGCGGCGGAGCGCATGTTTTCCGGGGTTTCCGGGATGCCGTCAAAGTCTGAACCAATTCCGATGTGATCTTCGCCGGCGACTTGCAGGATGTGCATGAAGTGGTCGATGAGATCAGCGAGCGGTGGACGGGGGAGGCGTGCGGTGAAGGTGCGGTCTATGGTCTCTGAGACGGTGAAGGGAACAGGTCTGCCTGCGGCACGGTAAGGCGCGGCAGCGAGAGCGTGGGCAGCGTCTCGCTCGTGTTTGAGGGCATTCCAGGCTTGGCGCCAAGGCTCGGAGATGAAGGCAGCGAAGAAATTGACCATGACTACCCCTCGCTGGGTGGCGATCGCACGGATCTGGTCGTCTGTGAGGTTGCGGGGGGCTCGGGTGAGGGCGCGGGGCGGAGCTGTGGGAAGCGATGATAGGGGCTTTGGAGCAGGCTAAGACGTCTTCGAGGGTCTTGTCGGAGGCGTGGGAGATGTCGATCATCATGCCGATGCGGTTCATTTCGGCGATGACTTTTTTGCCGAACGGGGACAGGCCGCCGTGGTGGGGCACGGTGAGGTCTTCGGCATCGCCCGAGGAGTCTGCCCAGGTGGTGGTATGAGACCAGGTGAGGGTCATGTAGCGGACGCCGAGGCGATGGTAGGTGCGGAGCAGGGTGAGGGAATCGGCGATGGCATGGCCGCCTTCCAGGCCCAGGAGGACGGCGAAGCGGCCTTCGGCGCTGGCGGCCAGGATGTCTTCGGGTGTGAGGCAGAGGCGGAGCTCGCGAGGGTGAGCGTCGACCTGGGCATGGACGGCTTCGAGGAGTTCGAAGGCGCGTCTGGGCTGAAGGAGGGCGGGGTACTCGTTGGGATCGACCCAGATGGCGAAGAATTGGGCGGCTAGGTTGCCGGCGCGGGCGGCGTTGAGATTGAGGGAGCCCTGGCCGAGGGGGCTGGTAACGAAGTCGAAGGGCTCACCCTTGTCATCAAGGTCAAGGAAGCGCTGGGGGGTATCGGCGTGGGTGTCGATGACGAGGGATGACGCGTGGAGGGATGCGGGGTCGTGCATGGTGTCAGGATAAACGAGGGTACAACCCGAGGGTGGTGCGAGGGTGTCTCATCAGGTGAGGTGAGTTATGAACTTCAACGATGGCACGGAACAACGGGATTTGAACGTGAGCAAGACGGCAGTGGATGCGTCGCACGAAGATGGTATGGAGAAAGATGAGGATGTGACCAAGCGGGAGCATCTGGATCATGCCGCGATGGATAGCGCGAAGCGGGCGCAGAACCGGATCCATAACGATGAGCAGGTGACTCCGGGCAACACACTGTTTACCAAATAAGGTAACCCTCTGCAAAGCTTAGGGCCTCACCGGAATCTCCGATGAGGCTTTTTGCTGCTCATTGGACTACGAGATGACCTTGGCGCCGGCTTCGGCGACAGCCTGGTCCTGCTTACCGAGACCACCGGAGACGCCGATTGCGCCAATGACTTTGCCGCCGCGCAGGAGGGGGATGCCGCCGGCGAAGATCATGACCTTGCCATCGTTTGAGGCGTGAATGCCAAAGAACTGGTCTCCGGACTGCGAGAAGGCGCCTAGCTTGCCGGTTTCAATGTCGAAGGCGCGGCTGGTCCAGGCTTTTTTCTGGGCGATGTCGACCGAGCCGATCCAAGCGTTGTGCATGCGCTCAAAGGCGAGGAGATGGCCGCCGGAGCAGACGACAGCGATATTCATAGGCTGACCGATCTTGTCAGCTTCCTTGGTGGCGGCGGCGATGACCTGGCGGGCCTCTGGGAGGGTGATGGTGTGTCCTGTTTCAGGATTGCTCATGTGATTCTCTTCCAATTCTTGGCGCTGGATGCGCTGCGGGGTTGGATGCTAGGTGGTGGCATAGGGATCGCGATCCGGTGAGGGTGAGTGCCAGCCGTAGGTCTCGTAATGCCATTTGGCTTTGCCGCCGGCTAGTTCGAGGACGGTGAAGCCTTCCGGGGTGCCCCAGCGGGTGCCGCGCCACCAGTTTCCGGAGACGGCTCCGGAGGTGATGAAGGGGACACCTTGCCAGTTCACCACCTCATTGATGTGGGTATGGCCCTGGAGGACGGCAATGATGTTATGGCCGTGGAAGAGGTCGAGGACATCGTAGGCGTTGCCGAGCAGGAAGCCGTGGACGCCGGTGAGGGCTGCGGCTAAAGGTGCTTTTGAGGCTTTGTCATCTACAGGGGCGTACTGGGGGGCGGCGGAGACGATGGGACGTGGCAGGCTATGACGATGGGGGTGCCCTGTGGCGTAACGGCTAGGTCCTGCCGGAGCCAGGTGAGCTGGGTGGGGTCGATGGCGGCGTCGAACTGGCGGGTGGGGGTGATCTGGATGGAGTCCAGGAGGATGAAGTGATATCCCTGCTGGTCGAAGGAGCGGTAGGTTCTGGTCTGGAAGCGCTGCTCGAAGGCCTTCTTGCCGTAAAAGGGGTCTGAGGTGGAGATGGTAGAGACGGGGTCGCGGCCGAAGAGGTCGTGGTTGCCGATGACGTGGTGGATGGGGATGCCGTCGAGGGCGTGCTCGGTCTTCTGGTAGAGGTCGAGGAGCGCGAGGGAGCGGTCGCGGGGGACGGCGGCGAGGTCGAAGGCGTGATCGCCGCCCTGGATGCAAAGGTCGGGCTTGAGGGTGCGGATCTTCGCCAGGGCTTGCGCGGTGCCTTGGGCGGCGGCGAGCTCGGATTGGGTGTGGGTGTCGGTAAAGAAGATGAGGCGGAGATTTCCCGGCCTGGTTTGCGCGAGGGAGGGGAGCGCGATTGCGGCTGCTGAGAGCTGGAGGAAGCGGCGACGGTCGAGCATAGGCGGATTGTATGCGGAGGAGGTTACGGGCACCCCCCTCCCCTGCCGAAACTTCGCAAAGTCTTCAAAACATTGATGTTAGGTCCGGACTTGTCGCGAAAGCGGGAGCTAAAGTCTCTGTTTTGTAGGGGCGGTTACGCCAAAGTATTCATTCGAGATGAGATAGCCTCATCATGAGAGGGTGCCGGATTTGGCCTTCCTCTACATGGTGAAGAAGTCTTTGACCTGCTGGATGACGACGTCGCGGCTGACGTCGGAGATAGCTTCGATGAGGGGGAGCTGCTTGGGGCAGGCGGCGACGCAGTTCTGGGCCATGCCGCACTCCTGGACGCCTCCGTCCCCGGCGAGGGCACGCAGGCGCTCTTCCTTGAGGACGGCTCCTGCGGGATCCATGTTGAAGAGTTTGACCTGAGCGATGGTAGCCGCGCCGACGAAGTTGGTGGAGTCGTTGAACTGGGGGCAGACTTCCATGCAGATGGTGCAGGAGATGCAGTTGGAGAGTGGGTAGCGCTGTTCCTGGATCTGGGGGAACTGGCGGGGGGCTGCGCCGAGATCGTAGGTGCCGTCGATGGGGACCCAGGCTTTGACGGCTTTAAGGTTCTGGAAGAGGACGGAGCGGTCGACGGCGAGGTCTCGGACTACGGGGAACTTCGACAAGGGGGCAAGGGTGATTGGTTGGTCCAGTTTGTCGACCAGGGCGGAGCAGGCCATGCGGGCTTTGCCGTTGATGAGCATGGCGCAGGAGCCGCAGATCTCCTCGAGGCAGTTGGCGTCGTAGGCGATGGCGGTGGTCTCCTGGCCGTTCGCAGTGACGGGCTCGGCGGCGATCTCGCCGAGGACGGAGGTGATGTTCATGCCGGGACGGTAAGGGATCTCGAACTTTTCCGTGCGGGCGGGGGCGTCGGGGCTGGCCTGGCGCTTGATCTCGACCTGAATTGTCTTCTGGGTGCGGGTGTTGGGGACAGTGGCGCGGGTGGAATTCGGGGTTTGGACGGCGGTGGCCATTTGAGTTGCCCTCAGGGGCTAAAGCCCCGGTTCTTCTTTCGGCTATTTACGGCACGGCTGAAGCCGTGCCCTTAACAAAACCTTCCAATGCCGCCGGCTAGGTGGAAGAGTAGACGCGGGGGCGGGGTTTGATCCACTGCGTGTCGACTTCGCCATAGGTGATTTTGGGAGCGCCGTCGGCGTACGAGGCGAGGGTGGATTTGAGGAACTGCTCGTCGTTGCGGTTGGGGAAATCGGGTTTGTAGTGGGCTCCGCGGGATTCATCGCGCTGGCGGGCTCCCTGGACGATGACGCGGGCTAGCTCCAGCATGTTGTAGAGCTGGCGGGTGAAGGCGAAGCTGGTGTTGGCCCACTGGCTCTTGTCCGAGAGGTTGATGTTCTTGTAGCGGGCGAGAAGCTCGACGAGCTTGGCGTCGGCCTCGTCGAGGCCTGCGTTGTAGCGGACGATGGTGGCATGCTTGGTCATGGTTTCACCGAGCTCGCGCCAGATCTTGAAGGGGTTTTCCGAGCCAGTGCTCGAGAGGAGCTGGTTGTTTTTTGCCTGCTGGCGTTTCAGCTCGGCGGCGTGGCCTCCGTCGCCTTGCTTATCGCTACTTAGGGCGGGCAGGGACTTGGCGTAGGCTACGGCGTTGGGGCCGGAGAGCAGGCCGGCATAGATGCAGGAGAGGAGCGAGTTCGCGCCGAGGCGGTTGGCTCCGTGAATGCTGTAGTCGGCTTCGCCGGCGGCGAAGATGCCGGGGATGTTGGTTTTCTGGTCGAAGTCTACCCAGAGGCCGCCCATGGTGTAGTGGACGCCGGGAAAGATCTTCATGGGGACTTCGCGGGGGTCGTCGCCTACGAACTTTTCGTAGATTTCGAGGATGCCCTCGAGCTTGTTGAGGCGGGCGGCGGGCAGGTGGGTGAGGTCGAGGTAGACCATGGGCTGGCCGTCGATGCCCATGTTGTCCTCGTAGACGATCTTGAAGATCTCGCGGGTGGCGATGTCGCGGGGGACGAGGTTGCCGTACTTGGGGTAGCGCTCTTCGAGGAAGTAATACCGGTCGGCCTCTGGGATGGACTTGGCGACACGCTTATCGTTGCGGTCACGGGGGACCCAGACGCGGCCGCCTTCGCCGCGGGCGGACTCGGACATGAGGCGAAGCTTGTCTTCGCCGGGGATGGCGGTGGGGTGGACCTGGATGAACTCGCCGTTGGCGTAGAAGGCGCCCTGCTGGTAGAGCGCGGACTGGGCGGAGCCGGTGCAGACGACGGAGTTGGTGCTCTTGCCGAAGATGGCTCCGTTGCCGCCGGTGCAGATGATGATGGCGTCAGCGGGGAAGGTACGGGTCTCCATGGAACGGAGGTTCATGGCGCAGATGCCGCGGCAGACGCCATTGTCGTCGAGGACGGCAGAGAGGAACTCCCAGCCTTCGTACTTGGTGACCTTGCCCTCGGACTCGTAGCGGCGAACCTGCTCGTCGAGGCCGTAGAGGAGCTGCTGGCCGGTGGTTGCGCCGGCGAAGGCGGTGCGCTGGTAGAGGGTTCCGCCGAAGCGGCGGAAGTCCAAGAGGCCTTCTGGGGTACGGTTGAAGGGGACGCCCATGCGGTCGAGGAGGTCGATGATGGCGGGGCCCTGGGCGGTCATCTGCTTGACGGGGGTCTGGTTGGCGAGGAAGTCGCCTCCGTAGACGGTGTCGTCAAAGTGCTTGAGGACGGAGTCGCCTTCACCTTTGAGGTCCTTGGCGGCGTTGATGCCGCCCTGGGCGCAGACGGAGTGGGAGCGCTTGACGGGGACGATGGAGAAGAGGTCGACGATGCCGCCGGACTCGGCGATTTTGATGACGGCGGCTAGGCCGGCTAGGCCTCCTCCTACGACGATGATGCGGGGTGTTGCTGCCATTTCGTACCTTCTAAAGTCACGTCTGAAGCCGGGAAGGAGAGCATATCCCAGGGGCTTAAGCCCGGTTTGTTGCAGGTTGTAATGTCCGGGCTAGAGCCCGGACCTATCTCAGAAGCAAGAGCAACGACAGAAGCAGAACAAAAGGACAAGCAAAGCACAAACAGAAGAGGCATGAATGAGAACAGGTTAGCGGGGTTCGACGACTCCGGGTTGGGATGGGTTAGTGGTGCCGGGGGCGGCGGTGGTGGGTGCGGGTAGGGTGATGCCGGCGGGTTGGGCGGGCATCACGTCGGCGGGGGCGTTGGGGTACTTCCAGACGACGGCGTAGATGCTGACGAGGCCCATGACGCAGAGGGCGGAGCCGATCGCTCCGCAGACGTAGCCCATGCGCTTGCGGGCCTTGTCGCCGGGGGTGATGCCCCACTTCACGCTGAAGAGCCAGATGCCGTAGGCGAAGTGCCAGGTGGTGGCTACCATCGCGATGACGTAGATGGCGAGCATCCAGGGGTTCGAGAGCTCGTGCTGGACCTTGGCGAAGGCTGCGCCGGGATGCTCGGGAGCTGGACGCCGAGGAAGCGCTGGCGGATGACGTGCTGGATGATGTACGCGAGGGCGATGATGCCGGTGACGCGCTGGGTAATGTACATCCAGTTGCTGGCCCAGGGGTAGACGTTGACGTTGGCGCGGCCGCGGAAGGAGATGAAGACGCCGTAGAGGGCGTGGAAGGCGAGGGGGATGAAGATGAGGCCCCACTCGAGGAAGCGGACGAGGGGCAGGGCATTGAGGAACTTGACCTGCTGGGCGTAGGCGAGGGGGCCGTTCCAGGTCTCGAAGTTGGAGACGATGTGCTCGACCAGGAAGGCGCCGATGGGGACGATGCCGGAGAGGGAGTGCAGGCGGCGCCAAAGGAAGGAGTGGCCCTGGCCGGCGCGTAGGGGTTGAACGCCCTTGGTGGGTGTTCCCAGGTCTGCGGGTGCTACGGGTGCGGCGGCGGCCATTGGAACTCCTTTGGTGCGGTGAGGCGGTTTTCAGGTGGTGCTGTCGTCAGGCCTAAGTTGTCCGTTCCGGTTGGGAACTCTTGCTGGGAACTCGGAAGGTGTGCCCCGACAACGTACTTTCTCGGCATGGTGATTATTCCGCCGCTTGAAGACGAGCGTCAATGTCACAAGGACGTTTTGTGCGATGTTCGGCAAGTTTGTGCGAATTTGTGCATGAAGTTGAATTCAGAGGGGAAGACGTGGGATGAGGTGAGTGAGTGCTCGGACGCGGTGGCTGTAATGGAGGCGGGCTTCCGGGGTGATTTCGGCCATGGTGAGGTTCAGGTCGGGGAGTAGGAAGAGGGGGTCGTAGCCGAAGCCTTCCGTTCCCCGAGGCTGATCGAGGAGGATGCCTTCGAGATGGCCTTGGGCGGTGGTGAGGATCTGGCCGTCGCGGGCGGCTGCGAGGACGCAGTGATAGCGTGCTTGGCGCGCGGGGCCGTTGAGGTGGGCGGCCTCAACGAGGAGACACTCGTTGTTGAGCTCGTCCTTGGTGGAGAGGAACTGGCCGGCGGTGGAAGAGGAGACGAAGCCATGATCCTGCGCGTAGCGGGCGGAGCGGACGCCGGGAGCGCCGCCGAGGGCGGGGAGTTCGATGCCGGAGTCGTCTGCGAGGACGATTTGGCCGGGGGCGAGGGTGGAGTAGGCGATGGCCTTGATGCGGGCGTTGCCCTCAAAGGTTTCGGCGGTCTCTTCGGGCTCAGGAATGGAGGCGAGGTTGGGGAGTGGGAGGAGGGTGAGCTGGCCGCGAGAGGCGCGGGCGAAGTCGCGGAGCTTGCCGGGGTTCGAGGTGGCGACGTAGAGGGCTTGCATGGCTTCACGATAGACGTTGAGGCATGGTCTGAAGCAAGCAGGTTCTTCGCTTCGCTCAGAATGACGAGCAAAGTGGAAGATGAGCCCCAGAGGCCGGTCATTGGGTTAAGCGGAAATGGAGGAAGATGGTTGCGGCGTAGGGATGGCGGCCATAGGTGGGAGCAAGGGCGTCAGGGGTTCGGTACTGGGTGTATTGGGCTCCGGGGGCGGCCGAAAGATGGGGGGCGATGCGGTATAGGCGGTCTGGCAGCTGAAAGTCGTAGCCGAAGGTGTAGGCCTGGACGTGGCCGGCGGGGAGCTCAGGGGTTTGGGTTTGCAGGAGTTCGGTGGTGCGGGCGGCGGATTCGATGCGGGTCCAGATGGCGTTACGGGTCTTGAAGGTGAGGAGGGATTCGAGGAGGTAGGAGTTTTCGAGCACCTTGGGGGTGGTTGGAGCGTTGGGGAGGGACAGAGTCTGGCCCCAGAGGAGGGTGGTGCTCCAGTTGCCGGTGGCGGGAGTGGACATGTCCATGCCGGGCATGCTGGTGGTGTCGTGATGGGTGCCTATGGGGCGGTTGTACATTATGGAGGCGGTCTGGCGGCGCTGGGCGTCTTCAGGGTGCAACGACTCCGGACTCGCAATGCGGGCGATGCTGTATTGCGCGGTGAGGTTTCGGGTGGGGGCGATGGTGAGGCGGCCGGAGTAGCTGTCGATGGCGAGGCCGTTGGGGGAGGGTTGGAAGTGCCAGCGTTGCTCGTCTGGTTCGGCGCCATGGAAGCCTGAGGCTTCGAGGCGGACGGATTTGTAAGTGAGGCCGGCGGTTAGGACGTTGAAGGCGATATGGGTGGAGTCCTGCTGGTGGTGGCCGAGGGCGGCGATGGGGTCTTCTGATGCGGATACACGGTGGGGGTAGGCGGTGGGGCCGATGGCGGGGTCGCCTACGGGTGCGGCGTAGAGGGTGAGGAGAGCGTGTTCCGTGAGGTGGAGGTCGTAAAGGGCGGCGAGCTCAATGACGAAGTCGTGAGGGTGCTGGCCGTCGACAATGGGACGGTTGTAGGCGGTTTCACCCTGCTGGAAGAGCTCGGGGTAGAAGCGGCCGGTGATGGTGGCGGGTTCGAGTGAGAGCATGGTGCGGAGGGTGAGCTGGCCGCGGGAGCCGAGGCGATGTTGGGCCATGGGCATGATCCAGTTGGTGGAGAAGAGCTTGTCGGCTCCGCGGTCGTTGGCGGCTTGTTGCTGGATGTCGGCAAGGAAGGCGTTGCCGTGGAGCATGAGCTGCCAGGAGCCTCGATGGCCCATCCACATCTGCATGGGGGTGGAGATGGGCTCGGCGGTGGTGCCGGAGGAGGTGTGCTGGAGGATGGCTTGGATGAGGGTTTCGGGCTGGGACATCATGCTTGCCAGGTGATCTGAAGATGGTGCGGCGGGCATGGTCATGCCTTGCATGGAGGGTTGCTGGGCGATGGCGGCGAGGGAAAGGAGGGCGGGCGCGAGGAGGCGCAAGGTGTGGCGCAGATGAGGCATGGAGAGTCCTGGAGGGCTGATGGTCCGGAGGCGTAAGGCTCGTGTGAGGTGCGGCACGAGCGGGAACGCTGAGGGACGGCAATCAGATTCTCAGGATGAGCGGAGGTGACGTTGCCGGGCGCTGACGAGCGCTTGCAGGTAAAGCAGGTGTCAGGGTTTGGCGGGGATTGAACGGGAGGTAGACCACCGATACGAGAAGAAGGATGGGGTGCGGGGCGGTGGGGTGGGCTATCTGCTGAGGCGCGGCGGCGCAGCAGAGGGGTGAGGTGGAAAGGCTGGGGTTGGATGGGCAGCAGGGGGAGCAGTGCTCGTGTGTGGTGGCGGCAGTGTTGATGGCTGCGGCATGGGCTTGCGGGCACGGGAGCGCGGCGAGCAGAAGGGTCAGAAGGCAGACGAACACGGTCATGCGGGCGGGAAATCTGCCGGCTTGAGGGAGACGCGATGCCATAGCGCCAGTATAAGCCTGAGGAGAGGGAGGTTCAGGAAGAGAGGACTTCAGTGGGAAAGGGTTCGGCTTGTGGGGTCGACTCTGGAGCGGGTACGGCGAGGGCTTTGGCGGACTCGTTGGCCTGGGCCATGCGGGCGAGATTGAGGTGGCGTTCCATGGCCTGGCGAGCCTGGGCGGGGTTGCGGGAGCGGATGGCGCGATAGATCTCGCGGTGTAGCTCGGCGGATTCCTTGAGGTCAATGGCGTTGTCGACGGTCATGCGGCGAGTGTCATAGAGAGAGGCGGTGACGGTCTCCATCAGGGCGCCAAGGATGGGGTTTCCGGCGGCGCGGGAGATGGTGCGGTGAAAGCGGACATCATGGATGAGGTACTGCTGGGGGTCGTCCATGGAGGCGTACATCTCGGCGACTTCCTCGGCGAGCTCTGCGATGTGTTCGTCGTTTGCGCGCTCGGCGGCGAGGCCGGCGACGGCGGACTCGATGACGAGGCGGGCTTCAAACATCTGCCAAGGCAGGAAGCCGTGGAGGGCGCCCAGGACGGTGAGGGAGCTGGAATCGAGCGCGGGTGGGCCGGAGGAGACGAAGGTTCCGGCGCCGTGGCGAGATTTGAGGACGCCCATGGCCGAGAGGAAGCCAATTCCGGCGCGGAGAGACGAGCGGCTGATCTTGAGGCTGCGGGCTAGTTCGCGCTCGGGGGGCAGGCGGTCGCCGGATTTGAGGACTCCGGAGGCGATGAGGTCACGCACGTGGTCGACGACCTGCATGGTGAGCTGACTGTGACCGTTGGAGGAGCCATGAGGCAGGTTCTTCAAGGAGACCGCCCGGCGCACGCTGAGATGGTGCAATGGAGAAACGATTTCGCCACAGCGTACCACGTTCAAGATAGGCTTGGCGACAGAGTGCTGGGCACCCGTCGTATAGCTATTTGATGGTTCTTGCAGAAGGTCCAAAGGATTCGCCATGCCGTACTCGTTCTCATGCGATGGCGGGCCTGCCGAGCTGGTTTCGGGGCTGTCCGAGGCGCGGAACGAGAAGCTGGAAGACGGCAAGCGAGAGCAGGTAGGCCGAAGCCGCCAAAGCGAAGATGAGCAAGGGGTGAAGCGAGAGGAAGTATTTGACGATCCAGGTGAAGGTGGCACCCCCGGCTGCTCCGACGGCTCCCCCGATGCCGACCACGGTGGAGACGGCGGTTGAGGGAAACATGTCAGTTGGGGTGGAGAAGAGGTTGGCGGACCAGCCTTGATGGGCTGCGGCGGCGAGGGCGATGAGGGAGACGGCCGGCCAGGGATTGGCGGGGAAGAGGGTGCCGAGGTACGGGACGAAGACGATGGGGGTAACGGCGAGGGCGCAGACGAGCAGGGCGAACTTGCGGCCGCTGTTGACGGAGTGGCCCTGCTTCATGCGCCAGCCGGAGAGGCCGCCGCCGGCGATGGAGCCGACGCTCGAGACGGCGTAGACGGTGACGATCTCCCAGTAGGCGTGCTTGAGGTCGAGGCCGTAGTTGCGGTTGAGGAACTGGGGGAGATAGAAGAGGTAGAACCACCAGATGGGGTCGGTGAGGCCTTTGGCGAAGGCGAAGGCGTAGAAGCCGCGGGTGCGGAGGAGGACGGAGTAGGGGAGGGTTCCGGAGGAGGTGGCGTGAGCGGCGAAGTCGGCCTGGAGGTTGGCCTGGAGGTTGGCCTGGAGGTTGGCCTGGGTCTGGCTGCTGCCGCGGCGAAGACGGTTGTAGGGGAAGAGCAGCCAGATGGCGAGCCAGACGAGGCCCATGGAGCTGGTGGTGAAGAAGGCGGCTCGCCAGCCGTACTTGGCGGTGACGTAGGCGACAAGCGCGGGGGCGATGAAGGCGCTGACGTTGGAGCCGGAGTTGAAGAGGCCGGTGGCGAGGGCGCGCTCTTCGGACGGGAACCATTCCGTGGTGGCCTTGATGGCGGCCGGGAAGTTGCCGGATTCGCCGAGGCCGAGGATGATGCGAGCGAGGCAGAAGCCGACGACCGAGCCGACGAAGCCGTTCGAGAAGGAGGCGATGGCCCAGATGCCGATGGCGAGGGCGTAGCCGATCTTGGTGCCGACGCGGTCGATGACGCGGCCGGCGATGAGGAAGCCGATGCCGTAGGCGATCTGGAAGCAGATGATGACGTTGCCGAAGTTGTTGTCGAAGAGGGGCTGGTGGTGAGGGTCTTGGGCGGGGTTCCAGCCCATAAAGGGAATGGTGTGGAGGAGAGGCTCGATGAGGGAGAAGACCGAGCGGTCCATATAGTTGATGGTAGTGGCAAGGAAGAGGAGGCCGCAGACGAACCAGCGGGCGTTGGCGCTGGTGGCGAAGCCCTGGGAAGGGAGCGTTGTAGAGGAGGTGGACATG
This sequence comes from uncultured Granulicella sp., assembly GCA_964282815.2. Lineage (GTDB taxonomy): Bacteria > Acidobacteriota > Terriglobia > Terriglobales > Acidobacteriaceae > Edaphobacter. The sequence continues at coordinate 329,729 of CBDIOH010000002.1, read as the reverse complement.
AAGAGTGCAGGGGCCGTGAATGGTCGTTAGCGGTCTGACCAGTGATCTTTTGGTTATACGCTTGAGGAGCAAGGTTTCGCTTGCTTTTTGTGAGGATGGTAGCCCTCCTGCCAGAATTGCGCAAAGTCTTCAAAGGATTGGGGTTAGGTCTGGACTTGGAGGCGAAAAGTCCTGTTTTTTGGGGTTTAAGTCGCTAAAGTCTTCATTCAAAGGGAGATGTGCTCATCATGAGTGGGGATCGAGCAAAGGAAAACGGCTGAGAGGCTTTTGGCCTCTCAGCCGTTTGTTTTGTGCGGGTTGGAGGGTTAGAAGTTGGCGCGGAGACCGAGTTGAATCTCGCGGGCCAGGTTCCCCTGTGCCTTGACTACACCGAAGCCGGTGGGCGTGGCGATGGAGTTGCTGGGATTAGCGAAGTCGAGATGATTGAGAGCGTTCAGCATGATGCCGGAGAACTCCAGGCTGGCTTTCTCCCAAACCATCACGTTCTTCTTGATCGAGAGGTCCACGTTCATGTAGCCGAGACCGCGGATTGGGCCGGTGCCGCTGTCTGTCTCATCCAGGCCGAGGATTGCGGGACGGGTGGAGGCATAGACGGCTGCGGGGTTCTTGAAGATGTTGATAGCAGCGCTTGGCGCTCCAGAGTGAACCGCAGTACCGACAGAGACCGTGGCGTTATTGACGCCGGTGGGAATCGTCGAGCCGAGGATGCCACGCGTGGTGTGGGCGCTGCCAGGGTGAGCGATGGTGAAGACGCACTCTTCCGCGTCCGAGAAGTTGCTGGCGTCTGCAGCCCCGAAGGACTGGGAGCTGGAGTTAGTGGTGCACTTGAGGGGCTGACCGGTTCCGGCTACGACGACTGGGGAGATGGTCCAACCTCCGGCCAAGCGACCGATGAAACCATGCTGCTCCCTGAACCAGGGTGTTTGGTAGACCACGAAGGTGTTGAAGATGAACTTCTGGTCAAAGGACTGAAGTCCGTAGTTTTTTCGGATGTCGTAAGAGTCGTTTAGAACCGATCCTGAGGTGGACTGGGCGTAGGTGTTGATGCCGAGCGCCTTGCTGTAGGTAAGGTTCTCCTGGAAGGTGAGACCGCGGAAGTTGGTGGTCTTGAAAGAGAGGTAGCCGGCGTTGTAGTTGCTATAGCCGGTAGAGTTGCCTTCCGAGAGGCCGGAGACGAGCTGACCGTTGGAGCCGAAGGCGGAGCCGGGGATGGCCGTACCCATCATGGAGCGTGGGATGATGGCGGTGTTGAAGCTGCCATTATCCAGTGCGCTCCAAAGGGCGAAGACCTTCTGGGTGGTCAGGTTTGCGGACTGCTTGCTGACGACGGCACTGGTGCAGTTGACGAAGCCGACGCAGTAAGCCGGGTTGATGGTTGTTTCAAAGAACGGTTGAGCTGCGTATTTGACGTTGGCCGCCCCTCCTCCTGTGGCTGCATTCTGAGCGGCTAGGGTCTGCGCGCCGCCGGTGCATGCGATGGTGGAGGTGGTGCAACCGAGGGCAGCCTGGATGTTGGCATAGGCGCTTGCGAAAGTCTGGCCGCCGGCACCGAACATGTAGGGGACCGCGTCGGGGTTGGTCATGGTGTATTCGTTGTGGACGATACGACCGATGTAGCCAACCTCTACAAGCATCTTGCGGGTGATCTGGCGCTGCATGGAGAAGTTGAAGGTATCGGAAGCGCTGGGCCGCAGGGAGGGATCGAGCGGCGAAGCGATGGAGACACCTGGACCGTCCACGCCGGGGCGGTAAGGTTGGGGAAGGGTGGAAGGGGCTGGTGCGAGTGGTGCGGTGGTGCCGTCCAGGCCGGTGGCGGTGGACCCGATACGGAAGGCGGTGGTGTCGTTGAAGCCGGTGGCCGTGCAGGTTCCGGTGCCGCCGGTTCCGGCGGTGGCGTTCTGCGGGGTGCGGCACTGGGTGGCGAGAACGAGGCCTGGGCTGAGCAGCGGGTTGAGGACCTGGAGGTCTCCATTGATACGGGCGTAGATTCTTCCGTATCCGCCGCGGATGACGGTTGAGCCATTGCCGAAGATGGCATGGAGCAAGGGGTTGGAGGAGTTAGGGTTCCAGGCAATGGAGACGCGGGGGCTAAGGGCCTTGTAGTACGGATCGTAGGGGTACTTTCGTCCAGGGATGCTGTTGATCTGGGCGAAGGCGGTGATGGGGTTGTAGATCTGACCCTGGATGGCGGATGCCTGGCGCTGGGCGAGGAACGCTGCGGTGCGGATGGGGTTGCCACTGGTGTCCACCCACATGGCCTGGTTGCCGTTGCGCTCCGTGGGGGGCATTTCAATGGCGTAGCTAAGGCCGTAGTTGAGGGTGATGCTGGGCTTCAGGTGCCAGGTGTCCGTGACGTACAGGTTGTAGTACGGAATGGTGGTGTGTGCGGCGAAGGCGGTGAGCGGCGGGTTGACGGTAAGGCCGGTGCCGCTGTGAGTGTAGGTGTTGGCGATCTGGGTGTCGGTGACGAAGCCGTAGTAGGTGTCAAGCAGGCGGGCGCTGTTGGAGTTGCTCGTGATGGCGGAAGGAATTCCGCCGCTGGTCAGTCCGGTGTAGGGGATGATGCCGCCGCCGCTGGAGTCGCCGATCTGATAGGTGCTGGTGAAGTTGATGTTGTTGCCGTTGTCTGAACGCTGGTGGTAGTTGAAGTTGTGCTGGTACTGGCCGCCGACCTGGATGAGGTGATTGCCCTTGAGCTTGGTGAGGTTATCCGAGAAGAAGTTATCCTTCCCGTCCCAGATACGGGTGCGGGCGTCCTGTGCGTTAAGATTGAACGGCGAGAGGACGGTGCTGTAAGCGACACCGCCCGCGGAGGCGACGGAGACTTCACCGAGGGGCTCGATGGCTCCGCCAGCGCCGGCGAGCTGGGCGGGAGCATTGTTGTCCTTCCACTGCCAGTAGTTGCGCAGATAGGAGTAGTGGAAGTCATTGGTGAGCGAAGGGCTGATGTTGGTGGTGAGGCCGACGACGAAGAACCACGGGTCCTGGGGACGGTTGGAGACGGAGGTGGGAACGCCAATCTTATCTGTGCCGAAGACGCCGCCGATGTCAACCTGGTTGGTGGTGAGCTGGGAGAGCTTAAAGTAGCGGTAATTCGCAGTGAGGTGCCACTTCGAGCCGAAGTCATGGTCGGCGCGCACGACAAAGAAGTTGCTGGTCTGAGGGATCAGCAGATTGGCCTTGTAGCCGATGATGTTTACGCCGTCGCAGTATGAGGTGGAGATGGGACCGCAGCTGGTGTCAAAGGCGCCGACGTAGGCGGTGGGGGTGGTGGCATTGGGAAGCTGGGTGGCGTAGAAGTTGGCGAGGGTGGCGTTCTGGCCGATTTTGCGCGGATCAGCGGCTTGCAGTTGCGCCTTGGTGTAGCGAACGCCTCCAAGGGTGAGATTTCCGGCGAGGAAGTCGGCGGAGGGTACGGTGCGCTCAAAGGTAGTGGACTGGGGATAACGGAAGCCTTCGTAGTTGGCGAAAATGTAGGTCTTGCCGCCGAGGAAGTAAGGCGCGATGGGACCGCCGGCGGCGGCACCGAAGCGACTGTAGTGGTAGCTGGGCTTGGTGGTGTGGACGGTGCTTGTGGCGGCGACTCCAGTATTGACTGTGGGGAAGTTGTTCTGCCAGGTGTTTCCGCCGATGTTGGAGTCGAGGTAGTACTCGTAGGCGGTGCCGTTCCAGCGGTCGCGTCCGCGCTTGGTGACGACTTGAGACTGGGATCCCGAGGAGTTGTTGAAGTCGGCTGTCTGGCCGGAGGTGGAGACGCGGAACTCTTCGATGGAGTCCTGGGGCATGGGCATGACGCCGGAGGAACTGGCGCCGAGGAAACCGCCGGTGGTGGAGTTTCCGAAGGAGCCGGTGTAGGAGGTCATGGAGCCGTCCATGTCGGAGGAGTTGGAGCCTCCGTCGAGGGTGACGACGGCCTGATCGGCGGAGGTGCCGGCTACGTTGCCGCCGGGGGTGACTCCGGGCTGGAAGGCGGCGAAGGAGCTGACGTCGCGGCCGATGGCGGGAAGGTTGTCGACCATCTGCGGGTCGACGGTTTCACCGACGGTGGCGTTCATGGTCTGGAGATCGGCGTTCGAGGCCTGGACTTCGACAGTGGTGGACTCAGAGCCGACGGACATTTTGAAGCTGGCGTTGGTCTGGGTGCCGACTCCTACGGCGAGGGCGTAGATGGCGTCGGTGGCGAAGCCGGGCTTGGAGGCGGAGACGTTATAGGTATCGACTGGTACGTTGACGAGGGTGTAGGAGCCCTTCTCGTTGGTAGTGGCTGTGATGGTGGTCTTGGTGGAGACGTTAGTGAGGGTGACGGTGGCTCCGGTGACGAGGGCTCCGGTCTGGTCGGTAACGACTCCCGTGACTGTTCCCGAGTCAGTAGCCTGAGCATGGGCCATGCTGGCGGTGAAGGGCATGAGGGCAAGCGGGGCCAGGGTGAGGGTTGCGAGAATCGGCCAGCGTGAGAAGTTTCGTTTCATTCCATCCCCTTGTTGTCGGCGTTCAAACTGTCTGTGTGGGTTCGAAATTGTGGTGAGTCAAGGTACAGGTGTTCCGCGGGACCACGGAGCTCGTTGTTTGCGAGCTTTGGTCCCGGCGGAGACGGGCCGGTGAAGCGAGAGAAGAGTTCGTCATCCGCGTTGCGGCTGCGGAGTGAATTTGTCTGCGTTTGGTGCGTACGACGGCATGCTATCCGCAGGTGCGGATGCGTGTCCGGAACGGGATCAGGGGAAGCGACAGGTATTGCCCTGAAGCTGACTGAGGCCGCTCATCTTGAGTTCTTCCACGATTGAGAGTTGCTCTTTCGCAGGAAAGAAGTGCTAACTGGAATGATCTAAAAACTAACACAGGAATAATTCTCTGCAACAAGTTTTCTTGCGGGAACGTGAATAAACTGCCGAGACTGGGATGGGGGTTGGGCGCGATGCGGGCAAAGCTGAGGCGTTCGACTTGAGGGAAGAGGTCGAGCTTTGATGGATGTACCTCGCCCTTTGCCGATGAAGCCGGCGAGAATGGGTCACTCGATTCGTGCGGACCAGGTCACGAATGTTGTGCGCGTGAGGTGGGGAGTGCGGTATAGTCGGGCAATCGTAAACGACGCGTAAAGGGGAACGGGATGCTTGTCTTCGGACGGAGTGGTGTGCGGGTGTGCGCTTTGAGCGCGGTGGCGGCGGTTTGTGTTGCGGGGTATGGGCAGGAGAGGCCGGCGGGGCAGGAACGTGCGGGGCAGGCTCAGGGCGGTGCGGGGAGTGAGCGGATCGTGTTATCGGGGCCGGCGGCGGTGAAGCCGATGGGGGTGACACCGGACTCAGTGACGGAGGGCAGCGTGACCGTGGGAGGGCAGGCGATCGCTTATACGGCTGTGGCGGGGACGATTACGGTAGGGGGGACGGATGCTCAGGATGCGACGCTGGGGTTCGATGGCAAGCCGCTGCCGGATTCAGGGGTGAGGCTGCCGGAGCGAGAGGAGGACGCGCCGCCGACGGCGAGGATGTTTTATGCGGCTTACTTCAAGAAGGGTGCGGTGGCGGAGAAGCGGCCGGTGACGTTCATCTATAACGGCGGTCCGGGGTCGCCGACGATGTGGCTGCATATGGGGACGTTTGGGCCGAAGCGGATTGTGACGCCGGATACGCAGCACCAGACGGGTGCTCCGTACGAGATTGTGAGCAACGAGGACTCGCTGCTGGATGTGAGCGACGTGGTGTTTATCGACGCGCCGGGAACGGGGATGAGCCGGACGTTTGGGAAGAACAAGGGTGAGGCGTTCTATGGGGTGGATGGGGATGGGCATGCCTTTGAGCGGTTTATTCGGCGATTCTTGTCGAAGTACGACCGTTGGAATTCGCCGAAGTACTTGTTTGGGGAGAGCTATGGGACGCCGCGGAGTGCGGTGCTTGCGGCGGATCTGAAGAGCGTGGATTTGAACGGGATCATTCTGCTTTCGCAGATTTTGAGCTTTGATAACTCGGTGGATGGGCCTACGGCGAATCCGGGGGTCGATCAGGCGTATGCACTGGCGCTGCCGACGTATGCGGCGACCGCGTGGTACCACCATAAGCTACCGAATCAGGCTCCGGCGCTCAAGCCGTTTCTGGATGAGGTGCAGAAGTATGCGCTGGGCGAGTATATGACGGCGCTGCTGCAGGGGAGTGAGCTGGGCGAGGCGCAGAAGCGGGCCGTGGCGGAGAAGCTGCATGGGTATATCGGGCTGCCGGTGGAGTACCTGATGCGGTCTGATCTGCGGGTGGTGGGGAGTGCGTTTTCTGAGGAGTTGAAGCTGGATGAGGGGATGACAACGGGACGGCTGGACTCGCGGTATCAGGGGCCGGAGATGGATCCGATGGCTTCGAACTCGGGCTATGATCCGCAGAGCGATGCGATTACTTCAGCGTGGAATACGGCGATCAACGAGTATCTGCATAAGGATTTGAAGTACGCGCAGCAGGCGACTTACTTGATGTCGGCACGGGATGGCGGGGAGTTCAACTGGAATATGAGCCATCGGTTTACGGGGGGAAGACCGGGCGGCGGGGGTGGTGGCGGCGGGCAGGAGACGGGGACGAATGTGATGCCGGACCTGGCGTATCGGATGAAGATGAATCCGAAGATGAAGGTGATGCTCGCCGGGGGTTACTACGATTTGGCTACGCCTTACTTTGAAGGGATGTACGAGATGCATCATCTGCCGATGCCGAAGGCGCTGCAGGCGAATATCAGCTATCACTACTACGAGGCGGGGCACATGATCTATGTGCGGGAGGATATTTTGAAGCAGTTTCATGCGGATGTGGCTTCGTTTATCAAGAGTACGGAGAGCGGGAAGTGAGGATTTGGCTTTTCAGGGCGCTTGGTGCGGTATTGATAGCGGGGGCGCTGTGTGGGGCGGCGTCGGCGCAGGAGATGGATGAAGGGTATGCGGCAGATGTGAAGAGCTGGACGACTCGTCCGGAGTTCATGAGTCCGCTGGTGGATCACCTGCCGAAGTCCGGCGCGGTACCTTCGCCCAAGGAGGTGCTGGGATACACCATCGGCGCGCCGAAGAAGCTTACGTACTATGCGGATGTGGTGCGGTACTACGAGGCGCTGGGGGCGAAGTCGGCGCGGGTGAAGGTGGTGAGGATTGGGAAGACGGAGGAAGGACGCGACTCGCTGATTGTGTTTGTGGGGTCGGAGGACTCGATTGCGAAGCTTGAGGAGAACCGGAAGAATCTTGCGCGGCTGGCCGATCCGAGGGGGTTAAGCGAGGCGGATGCGAAGGCTTTGATCGCGAAGACGAAGCCCATTTATACGTTGTCTGGTGGGTTGCACAGCGCGGAGTTGGGGCCTCCGGAGATGCTGATGGAGCTGGCGTATCGGCTGGTGATGGAGGAGTCTCCGCTGATCCAGAAGATACGGTCCGAGGTGGTGGTGGCGATTATGCCGGTGGCGGATCCGGATGGGCGGGACCGTAGTATCGACTGGTATTTTCGGCACAATGTCGACATTACGGACTATGACAAGATGACCGGTGTGCCTTATTGGGGCAAGTATACGAAGCACGATGACAACCGCGATATCAACTATGCGGGGCTGGCAAACCAGAGCTTTCTAAAGTGGTACCTGGAGTGGCATCCGCCGATCATGCATGACCTGCATGAATCGGTTCCGTTTCTGTATGCGTATAGCGGACAGAGTCCGCAGAATCCTTTGTGGGATCCGATTGTCTATGCGGAGCTTCCGATGTTTGCCAACTGGGATATGGCGCAGTTGACGAAGTACGGGATGCCGGGGGTTTGGCACCACGGGTATGTGGATGCGTGGTCGCCGGGGTATGTGGCAATTATGTCGACCAACCACAACGGGATGATGCGGTTTTACGAGATCTTCGGGAACGCGGGCGCGACGACGATGAAGCGGACGATCTCGCAGCCTTCGAATCCGGCGGTTTCCGGGGGTGGGGGTACGGGCGGCGGAGACTACAGCAAGCGAGCTTGGTATCGGCCGAATCCTCCTTACAAGGAGGTGATGTGGTCGATGCGGAACAATACGAACTATGCGGAGACGGGGGTGTTGAGCTCGCTTGAGTTTACGGCGGCGTTTCCGCAGGTGATCGTGGAGAACTTTTATACGAAGAGTTTGCATGCGCTGGCGGCGAAGGAGGCTCCGTATGGGTTTGTGATTCCGGCCGACCAGGAGGATCCGACGCGGGTGGCGTTTGTGGTGCATATTCTGCGGATGCAGGGGATCGAGGTGGGGCGAGCGAAGGCGGCGATCAAGCTTTCAGACGGCGAGTATCCGGCGGGGTCGCTGGTGGTGAAGACGAACCAGCCGTATGGGCCGCTGGCGAAGACGCTGTTGATCAAGCAGGTGGATCCTGACCCGGAGCTGACGACGTATGACGACAGCGCGTGGACGATGGGGCTGATGACCAACACGACGATCAAGTCGACGAAGGATGTTGCGGTGCAGGCGGTCGCGGTGGATGCGGTGGATTCGGCAACGGGGGATTACACGCCTGCGGGCAAGTTGAAGGACGTTGCGGGGGCGGCGGTGTATGGGGTGGCAGATCATGGGTCGCCGAACATGGTGACGCTGCGGTATGGGCTGAAGGATGTGGCGATCACGATTGCGGAGAAGGCGTTTACGAGCGGGGGCGTTAGCTTTCCGGCGGGAACGTTTCTGATTCCGGCTAGCGCTGGTGCGGAGCTGAAGCCTCTGGCGGCGAAGCTTGGGTTGGATGTGACCGGGATGGCGAAGGCTCCGGTGGTGGCGACGCATGCGGCCGCAATGCCGCGGGTGGCGATGTTCAGCACGTGGACCGGGACGCAGGATGTGGGATGGGTGCGGTTTACATTCGACCAGTACAAGGTGCCGTATGACCTGATCTTTAAGGAGCGGGTGCTGAAGGGCGAGCTGGCGAAGGACTATGACGTGATCCTGATTCCGAACCAGGTGCGTACGGCGAAGCAGCTGGTGACCGATCTGCCGAAGGCGAAGGAGCCGCTGGACTATGTGAAGACGGAGAAGTTCAAGTTTCTGGGGGATTATGGCTCGTCGGCGGATATTACGGGTGGGATGGGGGCGGCGGGGGTGTTGGAACTCGAACGCTTTACGGAGAGCGGCGGAGTGCTGGTAACGCTGGGGACTTCAAGCGCGTTTCCGGCGGAGTTCGGGCTGACACCGAAGATCGATGCGGGCGTGCCGACGGCGAAGCTGTATGCGCCTGGGCCGGTGGTGGAGGCGGAGATTACGCATCCGGAGAACCCGATCTTTTATGGGTATTCGAGTACAACTGTGCCAGTGCGGTATGCGAATGGGCCTCTGCTGCGGATGCCGGCGGAGATGAACAAGGACAATGTGCTGATGCGGTTTCCGGGGAGCGAGAAGTCGGTGCTGAGCGGGTTGTTCAATGGGCCGGATGAGATCAAGGGTCGGGCCGCGGTGGTGGTGGCTCCGGTGGGAAAGGGGGAGGCGGTTTTGTTTACGACGAATCCAGTGTGGCGATGGCAGAATGTGGGTGAGTTTCGGATGGTCTTTAATACGCTGATGAACTTTAAGAGCTTGGCGGGGACGGGGACGCCTTGAGCAGGAGGCCTTAGTTGCCGAGAGTGCGGCTTATTGTTGCCGATTTCGTTCGCATCTCATGGCTCAACGGAATGGTCCATCCGGTCGTAAGTCCGTTCAATCAACCTACGTCGGCCGCGGCAATATCTGTGACCATCTTGGCGAAGTAGACAGGCATTTCTCTCCACTCCATCCACGCCGGCGTGGCCGGTCCGATCAATATATCCAGTCGCTTCAACCACTTTTCATCTATGCCAAAAAACATCTGCAGAAGTGCCGCGTAATCCTCCGCATTCTGCCGCAGCTTGCGACTCTCCAGACCGGGGGAATGCAATTGCTGCACAACAAAGACTGCAGCAATCGCCTTCCGTTGTGTGGCATCCGCGATCGCGGCGGCCACGCTATACAGCAGTTGATACCTAAGCGCTCGCACGTCGTTATCCAGGGTCCGTCCAAAGAGCCGCTCCGACAGCACTTCGATTCTGCGCGGCACTGCAGACTGCCTCTTGCCCACATGCAAGGCATTGGCGGCGAGGGCAGCGTCGTAAGCTTTACCCGTTAACGGACCAAACGCTTCATCCGCTTTACCCTCGATATGAATGACGATTCTGCCTCGATCATTCCTTGCTTGAATCGCAAGGTCGCATTGCCGCGGCCCGGAAAACTCATCGAAAGGGACGTTACACTCAGGCTCTGCGGACTCAAGTGTCACGTTGCCAAACACCGGACGTAAGAGATCAATGAGCCGTTGCCGCGATTTCACAATAAGCCACGTACGCGCCATCTCCTTGGCGCTTCGCCCATCGACCCACTGCTTCTCGCCTTTTTCAGGCGGAGCATGCAGGAACCATTGCTCCAGCGTCTCTATCGTTTTGTTAGCTTTCACTATCCGCATGGTGATCGTTAGAAGGAATACATTTAGGACCGATGTAGTAACAAGCGCAGTATGCGTTCGAAGAGGCGCGCTTATGGAAGCGGACATTTGCTCTGCCGGCAGATGGATTCATCTTTGAATGCTTGGTGGACGCGGAAGGAATCGAACCTTCAACCAGTCGATTAAGAGTCGAATGCTCTGCCAATTGAGCTACGCGTCCGATGATTGGTGAGCCTGGACTCGGGGAACGCTGGCGGCAGCTTTTGGGCTGCGTCGCGCTCAACCATCACTCAAGAATAATATCACGGTGCGGTGTGAGAAAGGCGGAAGCGGGTTCTTCGCTTCGCTCTCGAGCGATGGCTTCTTTGAGGTGCGGCTAGAGGGGTAGCAGGTTCGCTACGGCGTTAGGGTGGATTTCAGACTCTCTTCGGCTGACAGTGCGAATTGGCATTCTTACGCGAACTTGGAAAGCGTTATGGCGGAGCTGGCTTCTTCGGGGTCCTTCCACTGCGTCTGGCGCAAGTGTGCGCCAGACTTCGCTCAGGATGACAACAATGTTTTTACGAATGGAAGCAAGCTGGCCCTTGAATATGCCAGTCCCGACTAGGTGATGAAGTCTACTTTGGCATTGTGGGGGATGATGCCGCGGTCGTAGCCCATGGTGAGGAGTTTGCGGATGGCTTCGCGGCCGTCTTCGCCCATGTCGAGGGTGCGGTCGTTGACGTACATGCCGACGTAACGGCTGGCCAGATTGGGGTCGAGGTCGCGGGCGAACTGCATGGCGTATTGGAGGGCTTCGTCGCGATTATCGAGGGCGTGCTGGATGGAGTCGCGGACGGCCTTGTTGGTAAGAGACATGACCTCCGGGCCGAGCGAGCGGCGGATGGCGTTGCCGCCGAGGGGCAAGGGCAGGCCGGTTTCGGTGCGCCACCACTGGCCCAGGTCGACGATCTTGACGAGGCCGTCCTGGGCGTAGGTGAGCTGGCCTTCGTGGATGAGGAGGCCGGCGTCGTACTCGCCGGAGACGACGGCGGGGATGATCTTGTCGAAGGGAACGACGGCGGTTTCGATCTCGGGGTGGAAGAGCTTGAGGGTGAGGAAGGCGCTGGTGAGGGTGCCGGGGATGGCGATGCGGAGACGCTTGACCTCGTCGATGGTGTACTTGCGGGGGGCGACGATCATGGGGCCGTAGCCTTCCCCGAAGCTGGACCCGGTGGTCATGATGGCGTAGGTGTCCTGCATGTAGGGGTAGGCGGCGAAGCTGATGGCGGTGACGTCGTAGGGGGCTTCGGCTGTGGCCTTGTGGTTGAGGGTCTCGATGTCGGTGAGGTTGTGGGTGAAGCGGAAGCCGGGGACGAGGATTTTGCGGGTGGCGAGGCCGTAGAACATGAAGGCGTCGTCGGAGTCGGGGGAGTGGGCGATGCTGATTTCTTGTACGGCTGTGGGTGCGGCAGACATGATGGGGCGGTCCTTCTGGCGGTCCTTCTTTGGATGGTGCTTTTGCTGGCTGAGGGCTCCGAGTTCGGGCTTAGGCTTTTCGGAGGCGCTGGATTGAGGTGTAGATGCCGGCGGCGGCCAGGACTTTGACGATCTCGCCGGGGAGGAAGGGGAAGGTGGCTAACTTGAGGGCGGTGAACGAGGCCAGGTGCAGAAGGGTGGCTAGCCAGGTGACTCCGCAGAGCAGGACCAAGGCGGTGCCGAGGGCGGCGGCTATGGTTGCGGCGGCGAAGCGCGGTGTGATCCGGGCGAAGGCGCGGACGAGAGCGCTGGCGGCGAGGGCGGCGAAGGGGTAGGCGAAGAGGTAGCCGCCGGTGGGGCCGAGAAGCTGGGCTACGCCGCCGAGGCCGCCGGGGTTGAAGACGGGAAGGCCTGCAGCGCCTTCGGCTAGGTAGAGGAGGACGGCGGCGAAGGCGGTGGCGGGGGTGAGGAAGAGGCCTACGAGGATGACGGCCATGTTGCCGAGAGTTAGAGGGACCGGGGTGAAGGGCAGCGGGAAGGAGACGTGGGCGGCTAAGGCGATGAAGAGGCTCGCAGAGACGGCGATGAGGGCTTTGCCGGCCAGGGTGCGGTTGAGGCTGGCGAAGGTGATGGGGGTGGCGGCCTGGGTGGCGATGGGCACTGGAAGTCCTTTCAGGAAGGTCAGGCGGAGCGGCGATGCTTGACGGCGGGCGGGAAGTCGGGGGAGTCGCGTGTGGCTTTGTGCTGCGTGGCGTTCTTGCGGATGTGGCGCGTGATGGAGATGGCTGCCCAGACGAGCGCGAGGAAGGAGAGGACCGAGAGGACGTAGAGGATGCGCATGCGGCCTTTCGTGTGCGAGATTCGGCGTTCCGCACAACCTGTTAAGGATACCAAGGTTCGGGGGATTGCGGAGGAGGACGGGTTCCCAGAGTGGATGGTGTGCAAGTTGGTTCGGGGTGGGTGAGGGCTTGACTCTCGTGTGGGGAGACGCTTAACTGAGATTGGGATGGAGGGTTCAGGGTGAGACGGCAGACGAAGCGGGCGCGGGCGATGGGGTGGGCGGGCAAGGCGTGGGAGCAGAGGCGGAAGGTGGCGACTGTTGCGGCGCTCGCGCTGACGGTTTCGGTGGCGTATCACGTGGTGTTCGGGCGGAATGGGCTGACGGTTTACGAGGCCAAGCGGAGCGAGACGATTACGCTGGAGCGGCAGTTGCAGGACCTGGCTCGGGAGAATGAGGGGCTGAAGGGGCATGTAGAGCGGCTGCAGCAGGATCCGAATGCCATCGAACATGAGGCTCGGGAGCAGCTGCATTACACGCGTCCGGGCGAGGTGATTATTACGCTCCCGCCGGATGGGACGATGCATCTGACGAAACCGGTTTCAGGTCAGTAAGCATAACCACCCTTCCCGGTTAAACTGCGCAAAATACTCAAAAGAGATGACTTAAGCTCGTATCACCCTTTGTAACCATAGGAATGTTACCCGGGTAGTGGGACGGGGAGCAATCCATCCTGGCCGACGGGGCGTTCTGGGATGGGAGAGCTGCGATGGATGTTTTGAGCCGGGTTCCTCCGGCGGCGGATCACCGGATTCACTATGGGGCGGGGGAGTTTCACTTTGGAGACCTTTGGGTTCCGAAGATGGAGGCTGGGCAAAGGGCTCCGGTGGTGGTGTTTGTGCATGGCGGGTGGTGGAAGGCGGAGTACGGGCTGGAGTATGGGGGATTTTTGTGCCAGGCGCTGCGAGGGCGGGGGATTGCTGTTTGGTCGCTGGAGTATCGAAGGGTGGGGAACGCGGGCGGTGGGTGGCCCGGAACGTTTGAGGATGCGGCGGCGGGGTTTGAGTTTTTGACGGCCTTGGCGAAGAGCTATCCGCTGGATCTGGGGCGGGTGGTGGCGGTGGGGCACTCGGCTGGAGGGCATCTGGCGTTCTGGCTCGCCGGGCGGCATCATGTTCCGGCGGAGAGTGCGTTGGGTAAGGTGCCGGTTGGGGTTGGATTGAAGGGCGTGATTGCGCTGGCAGGGGCGGTGGGGCTGCAGATGACGATCGAACTGGCTGGGTGGTTCACGTTTGCGCATGACAAGGGCGAGGTGCTGGCTTTGATGGGTGGGCCGCCGGGTGAATATCCGGAGCGGTATAAGGCTGGGGATCCGGCGGAGTTGCTGCCATTCAATGTGCCGCAGGCGTTGGTGCAGGGGACGGAAGATGACCAGATTCCTCCGGGGCTGCCGGGGAGGTGGGCGGATCGGGCTCGGCGGCTGGGGGAGAGTGTGCGGGTGGAGATGATTGCCGGGGCGGATCACTTCGATTTGGTGGATCCGGAGAGTAAGTACTGGGGGCGGGTGATGGCGGTGGTGGAGAGGATGGTTTCGAGACAGTGATGGAGCGGTGGTGAGGCAGTGACGTGCCGTGAAACGGTGGTCAAAACATCCGGTAGGCTGGGAGAGAGGTTTTCCGGATGGTTTTTGATGTTTCGCAGACGACGGCGCATGACGTTTATAACCTTTTGATCGGGTTAGTGGCTCCGCGGCCGATTGCGCTGGTGACGAGCATGGATGAGGTGGGGCGGCTGAATGCGGCTCCTTACAGCAGCTATAACTACCTTTGTACCGATCCTCCGGTGGTGGGGCTGGGAGTGATGAATCGGCCGGGTAAGGGATTCGTGCCGAAGGATACGGCCTGGAATATTCGGCGGCAGGGAGAGTTTGTGGTGAATGTGGTAACGGAGGATCTGCTAAACGCGATGAACATTTGCGCGACGGATTTCCCGGCAGAGGTGAATGAACTGGAGATGGCGGGGTTGACGACCGCGGCATCGTCAGTGGTGAAGGTTCCGCGGATTGCGGAGGCTCATGCGGCGCTGGAGTGCGTGGAGCTTCAGACGATCGAGATTGGGCGGAGCCGGATCGTGTTGGGACGGGTGGTGGCGATGTATGTCGAGGACCGGTTTGTGGATGGGAAGGGACCTTACATTCTGAGTGAAGAGCTGCATGCGGTTGGGCGGATGAATGGGCAGGGAGCCTATGTGAAGACGCAAGGGGCGTTTGTGAATGTGCCGCGCATTCCTTATAGCGAGTGGGTGAAGGGGAAGCGGTAAGAGCGAGTGGTCAGTGGTCAGTGATGAGTGGTCAGTGATAAAGACTGAGTGGCAGGAGGTTGGAGTGGTTCCGAGTTTTCGGGCTTGTTTGATGGAGGATGCGGGGACGCTGGCGGTGATCGGGGCGGCGACCTTGCTGGAGGCGTATGCGGGTTTTCTGCCGGGGGAGTCGCTGCTGGCGCATTGCCGGAAGTACCATGTCGCTTCCGCCTATGAGGCGGTCCTGCGGACGGCTGAAGGGAAGGCCTGGCTGGCGGAGGTTGAGCCAGGGGGCTGCCCGGTGGGGTACGCGATGATGACGGCTCCGGAGTTTCCGGAGGAAGTTTTACAAGCAGGGGATGCAGAGCTTCGGCGGATTTACGTGTTTTCGCGGTTTTATGGTGCGGGTGCGGGGGCTGGGTTGATGGGGCTGGCGATCGAGGAGGCTCGGGCGCGGGGGGCGAAGCGGTTGCTGCTTGGGGTGCATCCCCAGAATGTGCGGGCGATCGCTTTCTACACGAAGAACGGGTTCGAGAAGGTTGGTGAGAGGGAGTTTCTGGTGGGTGGGTCACGGTTTTTGGATCCGGTGCTTGGGTTGACACTGTAAGGCATGTCCTGCCGGACGGGCCCGCTGCGCGCGGTGCGGGCACTTCGTGCCATGTAACTGCTTCGCGTGCCCTCCCGTTGGTCGGCAGGGATATCAGCCGTCGTCGTTTTGTCTCAGGGCCTGATAGCGGGCGACCAAGTCGCGGGCGGCGGCGGGCCATGTGGGGTGATCGAAGGTGAAGCCGTTTTGCAGGAGGACGGTGGGGACGGCGCGGCGGCTTTTGAGGATGAGCTCGGTTTCCGTGCGGAGGAAGATGGCGCCGATTTCGAGCATCCAGGTTGCGGCGGGAAGGCCGATAGGCATGCCCCAGGCTTCACGGAGGGCTCGCTGGAAGTCGCGATTGGGGAGCGGGTGGGGAGCGGTGATGTTGACGGGGCCGGAGATCTCTTCGTGGGTGAGGAGGAAGTCGACGGCGCGAGCGTAGTCGGAGTCATGGATCCAGGCGACGTATTGGGTGCCAGAGCCTTGCGTGCCTCCGAGCCCGGTTTTGACGAGACCGGTGAGGACGGAGAAGACGCCGCCGGGGTCGGGCGACATGGTCATGGAGGTGCGCAGGGCGATCTTGCGGGTACGTGGGGTTGGGATGGAGTAGAAGGCTTGTTCCCAGCGGTGGGCTACGTCGAGCGAGAAGCGCCAGGTGTCGGGGAGGTTGGGTTCGGCTCCTCCGGGTTCGCCGGTGAACTCGTCTTGCGGGTGGTTGAAGGTGTGGGCGTAGAAGGTGCTGGTGCTGGCGTTCATCCAGACTCTTGGTGGGTTGCGGGCCTTCGCGATGGCTTCGCCGATGGTGAGGGTGGGCTCGACGCGGGAGTCGATGATCTCTTTGCGGTTGGCGGGAGTGTAGCGGCAGTTGACGGAGCGGCCAGAGAGATGGATGACGGCGTCGGAGATTTCGAGGAGATCGGGGAGGTGGGTCCAGTCGACGGTGGGCCACGGGCCACGGGGAGGTATTGCGTCCGGAGTGCGGGAGAGGATGGTGACTTGATGGCCGCTGTGATGGAAATGGCGAGCAAGGATCTGGCCGATCTGTCCGGAGCCGCCAGGGAGGAGGATGCGCATGCACGGAATAGTAACGGATTTGTCCTGCCGGACGAGCCCGCTACGCGCGGGGCGGTCACTTCGTGACATGTATTGGGCTTTGCGTGGGCCTCCCGTTGGTCGGGATTAGATTTCGTGCGACCAACGGGAGGGCTGCGCGACGCGTAGTCGGCCCGTCCGGCAGGACATGTTCTAGGCGAGATAGTCCTTAATCCAGGGGTCTTCGGAGTGGACGAGGTCTTCTGTGTTGCCGTGGAAGACGATGGAACCTTCGTTGAGGACGAGGAAGCGGGTGGTTTCGTCGACCTTGCCCTTGGGGAGTGGTTCCATCTTGTTTGCCTCGGGGTTCCAGCAGTGGGTGGCGAGGGTGAAGGCGTCCTGGAGGCGGTGGGTGATGAGCAACGAGGTGGTGTGGGAGACGTCGCGCTGCTTAATGACAAGCTCAATGATGGTGGTGCTGGTGATGGGGTCCAGGCCGCCGGTGGGAGAGTCGTAGAGGATGAGGTCTGGGCCGGTGACGATGGCGCGGGCGATGGAGACGCGGCGACGCATGCCGCCGGAGAGCTCGGATGGGAACTTGGGGGCGGCGTCTGGGAGGGCTACGAAGTTGAGGACTTCATTCACTTTTTTGTGGGATTCGTCGGGGGACATGCCGTCCTCGTTGAGGCGGTAGGCGACGTTGTCTTCAACGGTCATGGAGTCGAAGAGGGCGGACTCCTGGAAGACCATGCCGATGCGGGCGCGAAGCTTGAAGATGTCACGTTCCTTGATGCCGACGAGTTGTTGGCCGAAGACGCAGATGGAGCCAGAGTCCGGGGCGATGAGGCCATCGACGAGCTTCATGAGGACGGATTTGCCACAGCCTGCGGGACCGAGGATGATGAGGGTCTGGCCGCGTTCGACTTGGAAGGAGATGTTTTTGAGGACGGGCTTCTGGTCGAAGGCGATGGAGACGTCTTCGAAGAGGACGATGGGGCTGGTGGGTGCGGGCTCGGGATTTGCGGGGGTGGGTGGCATGAATGGCTTTGTAAGGAGAGCTTACCCCGAGGGCTAAAGCCGGTTCCGCGGCTGGGTTGAAAGACCCAAGGCTGGAGCCTTGGGGTACCTAGAAGCAAGAGTCACATCAAAGACAAAGCAAAAGCAGCGACAAGTGCAACAGCAGGTTCTTCGCTTCGCTCAGAATGACAAACAAAAAGGGAACGACAACAGACTTTGCTGAAGGGCTTTCGTTTTACCTGCCGAAGATGCCGATCATGAGACGGCTGACGAGGAAGTCGACGACGATGATGAAGACGGAGGAGAAGACGACGGCCTGGGTGGTGGCGCGGCCGACGCCCTGGGTGCCGCCCTTGGTGTTCATGCCGAAGTAACAGCCTACGGTGGCGATGATGAAGCCAGAGAAGAGCGGTTTTACGAGACCCTGGACGACATCGCCATAGTGGAGGGTCTGGTAGGAGGTATGGAGGTAGGAGCTGAGGTTGAGGCCGAGGATGGTGATCGAGACCAGGGCTCCGCCGGCGATGCCGACGGCGTCCGAGATGATGGTCAAGAAGAAGAGCATGAAGATGGTGGCGACGAGGCGGGGGGTGACGAGCTTGCGGATGGGGTCGGTGCCGAGGGCGCGCATGGCGTCGATCTGCTCGGTAACCTTCATCGACCCTAACTCAGAAGCCATTCCAGACGCGTTGCGACCGGAGACCATGAGGCCGGTAAGGACGGGGCCGAGTTCCTTGACCATCGAGAGGGAGACGAGCGAGCCAGTGAGGGAGACGGAACCGAATTGCTGGAGGGCGGTGGCGGATTGCAGGGCAAGCACGCAGCCGGTGAAGAAGCCCGTAAGGACCACGATGGGCATGGAGCCTACGCCAATGGAGTCCATCTGAGTGTAGATGTCCGCCCAGTAACGCGGGCGGGAGAACAGGTCGGAGAAGCCGCGGCCAGCGAGGACGGAGTAGTCCTGGATGGCGACGATCTTGTCTTTGGCGAAGGCAGCGGGTGAGACAAAAGGCATTGTTTTGTAGGCTCGGTTTGTAGGCTCACTTTATCAGATGCAGCGTTTTGCGCGTGGGCTCGGGAAGGTTGCGAGACTGTTGCGGGGCTTGAGTGAGAAGATAGTAGAGATGAGCGTAACGAGCATGACGGCGGCAGTTTTGTATGGCAAAGAAGACCTGCGGCTGGAGAAGGTGGCGGTGCCGGTGGCGGCGGCGGGTGAGTTGGTGGTGCGGGTGGGCGCGGCTTTGACGTGTGGGACGGATTTGAAGGTGTATCGGCGGGGATATCATGCGGCGATGGGGACGCCACCGATGTTGTTTGGGCATGAGGTGGCGGGGACGGTGGTTGAGGTGGGGCCGGGGGTTGAGAGTTTTCAGGTCGGGGATCGGGTGGTGCCGATGAACTCGGCTCCTTGCGATGCTTGTTTTTTTTGTGAGCACGGGCAGCGAAATTTGTGTGAGGATTTGCTGTTCAACAACGGGGCTTATGCGGAGTACATGCGGATTCCGGCGCGGATTGTTGCGAAAAATACCTTGCTTGTGCCGGATGGGGTGAGGCTGGAATATGCGGCTTTGACTGAGCCGCTGGCTTGTGTGGTGAGAGGGTTGGAGGAATCAGGCGCGAGAGCGGGTGAGACGATGGTGGTCATTGGGGCGGGGCCGATTGGGCTGATGTTTATGCATGCCGGGGAGCTTGCGGGCGTGGATGTGACTGCGGTGGTGAAGCGGGAGGATCAGGTGCGGGCTGCGGAGGTGTTTGGGGCTCGGCGGGTGGTAAGGGTTGAGGATGGTGTGGATGTGGTGGAGGCGGTGCGTGGGGTGGTGCCGGGCGGACGAGGGGCGGACGTGGTGATTGAGGCGGTGGCGACTCCGCTGACGTGGGAGTGGGCGGTGGGGATGGTGCGGAAGGGTGGCGTGGTGAACTTTTTTGGCGGGCCTCCAAGCGGCACGGTGGTGGGGCTGGATACGAATCGGCTGCACTATGGAGAGATTACGTTGAAGGCGAGTTTTCACCATACGCCGGCGACGTGCCGGACGGCGTTCGGGCTGGTAACGAGCGGGCGGTTCAAGTGCGCGGAGTACATTACGGGGTCGGCGCGGCTGGCGGATGTGCCGGAGGTATTTGAACGGATGCTGGTAAGAGGGTCGGGTGGGATGGTGGATATCAAGACGGCGATCTTTCCGGGTGTGGGTGAACTGGGTGAGGTTGCGGCTTGATGGCGGCTGCGGCTCAGTTTGAGTTGGCGGGTGGGCCGGCGGAGTATGCGATTCCGGCGGTGCGGCCTTCGCTTGCGGAGGCGCAGGACTGGTGCAGGGCGCTGGCTACGAGTCACTATGAGAACTTTCATGTGGCTACGTTCTTTCTGCCGAAGCGCGTGAGGCCGCATTTTGAGAGTATCTATGCTTTCAGCCGGGTGGCGGATGATTTGGGGGATGAGGTCGCGGATACGGCTACGGCGACGCGGCTGCTGGGGACCTGGGAGGGGATGCTCGATACGTGCTTTGAGGCTCCGGAGCGGAGTGTGCATCCGGTGTTCGTTGCACTGCGAAAGACGGTGGAGGAGACGGGTGTGCCGAAGCAGCTCTTTGCCGACTTGATTCATGCGTTCGAGATGGATCAGGTAAAGACGCGGTATGAGTCGCTCGAGGAGTTGATTGAGTACTCGAAGCTGAGCGCGACTCCGGTGGGGCGGCTAGTGCTTTGGGTTTCCGGGTATACGGATGAGGAACGTGGAGTACTGTCCGACCGCGTTTGCACGGCGCTGCAGCTGATCAACTTCTGGCAGGATGTGGTGGAGGATTGGGAGCGCGGGCGCCGGTACCTGCCGGGGGCGGAGATGCGGCGGTTCGGAGTGACGGACGAGCAGCTTGCGGAGCGGCGGTTTACGCCGGAGTTCGCGGCGATGATGCGGCACCTGTGCGGGTATGCGGGGGCGATGTTGAGCGAGGGTGGAGGGATCAGGTCGACGGTGGACCGGGAGTTGTCGACGACGCTGGAGCTGTTTGTGAAGGGAGGGGCGGCTGCGCTGAATGGGATTGTTGCGCAGGGGTATGATGTGCTGGCGAAGCGGCCTTCGGTTTCGAAGGGGACGAAGGTGAGGCTGCTGGCGGGGGCGCTTTGGGGGAAGGCTCTGGGGATGATGGGTCGGTGAGCGGGGTGGCTCAGGATGCGGAGTTGAGGCGGGCTTATGAGACCTGTCGAGCGATTGCGCGGGAGCAAGCTAAGAATTTTTACTATGCGTTCCGGGTGCTGCCCAAGGCCAAGAGCGATGCGATGTGCGCCGTTTATGCGTTTATGCGGCGGGCGGATGATATTGCCGACGACGAGGGGATGCCCGTCGAGGCTCGGCGTGGGGTGATGACGGCCTGGCTGGAGGACTGGCGCGCTGCCCGGATGAGTGGAATGAGTTCAGACCCGGTCTTCCGGGCGCTGTGGGATACGCAACAGCGTTTCGGCATATCGGAGGAGTTGCTGGAGGAACTGGTGCAGGGAACCAGCATGGATCTTGGCCTGGATCTTGGCCTGGATCTTGGGATGGGCAGGAATGGAGGGAGTGTTCCGGTTGGGGATGGCTTGGAAGGATATGCAACGTTTGCGGATCTTTATCGCTACTGCTACCTGGTGGCGTCGGTGGTGGGGTTGGTTTGTATACGGATTTTTGGATATACGGATGAGCGGGCGGAGTTGATGGCGGAGCGGACGGGCGTGGCGTTTCAGCTGACGAACATACTGCGCGATGTAAAGGAGGATGCGGAGCGAGGGAGGATTTACCTACCGCAGGATCTGCTGCGGGAGTTCCAGATGACGAGCGAGGATGTGGTGGCGCTCGCCGGTGGGCGAACGATGAAGGCCAATGAGCGGGCGATGATATCCGGGCTGAGCGTCCAGGCCTGGGAGTATTACGCTTCGGCGCGGGAGTTGCTGCCGCTGATTGATAAGGACAGCCGGGCGGCGTTGTGGGTGCTGGTGGAGATTTACAGCCGGCTGCTGCAGCGAGTCGATGCGCGGCACGGGGATGTGTTCAGCGAACGGGCGAGTGTGCCGACGGCTGAGAAGATGTTTGCCCTGGTGCGGGGCGGGGCGATGGCTCTGCGGGAGCGCGTGCTTTGAGTTTTGACGATGTGATTGTGGTGGGGGGTGGGATGGCTGGCTTGGCGGCGGCTGTGGCTCTGGCTGAAGATGGGGCGAAGGTGACTCTGGTGGAGAGGCGTCCTGAGGTGGGAGGGCGCGTGTACTCGTATGAGCATCCGGCGCTGGGGGAGGTGGTGGACTCGCAGCATGTGCTGCTGGGGTGCTGCACTAATTTGATGGATCTGTTGTATAAGGCTGGGGCTTCGGGGCTGGTGCGGTGGTATGACGAGCTGGTATTCCTGGAGACCAACGGCCATCGGAGTGTCATGCGGGCGGGAGGGCTGCCTGCGCCTTTACACCAGACGATGAGCTTTCTTGTGGCTCCGATGCTGGGCGTAAAAGATAAGGTGGGGATTGCGCGGGGGCTTTTGGAGTTTCTGCGGGGGTACCCAGGGGATGATACGGAGAGCTTCGCCGCGTGGCTCGAGCGAACGGGGCAGACGGAGCGGGCGCGGCGGCACTTCTGGGAGCCGGTGGTGGTGGGGGCGCTGAACGATGGGTTCGAGCGGTGCTCGACCAAGTATGCGGGGAAGGTGTTCCATGAGACGTTCCTGCGGTCGGTGGATGGGGGACGGCTGGGGATTCCAACGGTGCCGCTGACGGAGATGCTGCGGCCGGTTCGCGCCAGGGTGGAGGAGTTGGGGTGCAGGGTGGTGCGGGGTGGTGCGGAGGCGGTCCTAGTGCGGCCGGGTGGAGGTTGGGAGGTGCGGGTAGGGGATGGGGTTATTGGGGCGGAGGCGGTGGTAGTGGCGACCAATCTGACGGAGGCTCGGCGGCTGGTCCCGGAGGCGATTCCGGCGGGGCTGGCAGAGCGGCTGGTGCATGCCCCGATCACGACGGTGCATCTCTGGTATGACCGGGATGTGACGGCGCTGGACGGATCAGGTGGGCTTGACCACGCAGTGCTGCTGGATACGCGGATCCAGTGGGTGTTCGCCAAGAGCCGGATTCGGGGGTGGGCAAGGGAACGGGGGAGCTATCTGGAGCTGACGATCAGCGCTTCGTGGGGGGAGTTGCGCATGGGCCGGGAGGAGATTCTGGCGAGTGCGTTGCGGGAGTTGGAGATGTTCTTTCCGTCGGTGCGGGAGGCGAAGCTGGTGAAGAGTGGCGTATTGAAGGAGGCTCGGGCTACGTTCTCGGTCACGCCTGAGCTGGATGGGTTTCGGCCGGCGCAGGCGACTCGGTTTCCGGGGCTGTTTCTGGCGGGGGATTGGACGCGGACGGAGTGGCCTTCGACGATGGAAGGGGCGGTTCGGAGTGGGCGGCTTGCTGCCGGTGCGGTGCGCGGAGAGCTGCTGCGCTTTATGAGTCCGGAGATTCCTGCTTCGGGATTGATGCGGCTTCTGCGATTGAAGGTTCCGCCGCTTTCCAAGGCTTGAGTCGAGGGTTTCGAGACACGGGAGGCCCTCCCCCTGAATCGCGCAAAGTCCTCGAAGGAGAGACTTTAGGTCTGGACTTCGGGGTGAAAACGGGTCCTGGAGTGATCATGGGCCCCTGCCGAATTCGGGCGGCGCCTGAGGGCGCAGGATCGGGAACGACGTACGAAGGTAATGAAAGGTTGCAGAATATTTGCAGAAGCTCACGACTATTTGATTGAGAGTGGTTTAGCAGAGGTGTTATTACTTTTCAGTCGACCGTGAGCCCACTTTAGGATGGAGTGCCGTCCTGGAGTCTTGCTTCGATCGTTGGAGGGCTTCGTGGTGAAGATGGGTCGGTTTTGGGCGGTTGCGGTAGGTCTTGCGGGGCTGAGTGGGTGCTCGGTGAGTTCAACCAATGCGGGCGGGGGCGGTGGGACGACGGTGCAGCCTGCGGTCACGGTGAGTGGGGCGGCGGCGACGCGGCTGGGGGCGACGACGCAATTTTCGGCGGCGGTGACGGGTAGCTCCAGCACGGCGGTAACCTGGCAGGTGAATGGGGTGACGGGCGGATCGGCGGCGACAGGGTTGATTTCGACAGCAGGGCTTTATACGGCTCCGGCGGCGCTGCCGGTGCCGAATACGGTGACTGTGGGAGCGGTACTGACAGGGTCCACGAGTGTGAGCGGGACATTGAGCGAGGCGGTTTGGAATCCGCTGCCGGTGATGACGAGCGAGGCTGCGACGCAGACGGGGACGGGCGGTGCGGTGCTGGTGGACGTGCGGGGGTCTGGGTTTGTGAGCGGAGCGGCGATCCAGGTAGGCGGAGTTCCGGTGGCTACGACGGTTGTCTCGGCGACGGAACTGCAAGCTAGTCTGGCGGCGACGACTGCTCCAACCTTGGCGGTGGATGTGGTGAATCCTGATCCGGGGTCGGCGGCTTCGAGTGTGGCGAACGTGACGATCAACGTGGTGAAGGTTCCGCTGGCGGCGGCGGCGCGGCTGCTGGACCAGGCGACGTTTGGTCCCACCTTGAACGATATCAGCCATGTGCAGACGGTCGGGCTGGATGGGTACCTGACGGAGCAGTTTGCGGCTACGCCGACGCTGCTGGCCGATGTGCCGAATCCGGCTCCGGCGGTGTGCTTGAATGTTCCTGCAAACTGCGAACAGAGTGAATGGTGGGCAGCGGCTCTGACCGGGAGCGATCAGTTGCGGCAGCGGGTGGCATTCGCGCTGGCCGAGATGTTTGTGATTTCGACCAATAGTGTGAGCGCGTATGCGGTGACGCCGTTCCAGAATGTGCTGGTGAACGACGCCTTCGGAAACTTTGCGTCTGTGATGAAGGATGTCTCGCTTTCGACTGGCATGGGCGCTTATTTGAATATGCTGAACAGCAACAAGCCGGGCGTGGTGGGCGGGATCACGCAGATTGCGAATGAAAACTACTCGCGCGAGTTGATGCAGCTGTTCACGATTGGGCTTTACCAGTTGAACCAGGACGGGACGCCGGTGCTGGACAGCGGCGGCAACATGGTTCCGAGCTACACGCAGGATCAGGTGCAGGCGTTTGCGAGAGCTTATACCGGATGGACGTATGCGACGGCGACGGGCGGAGCTCCGGCAAAGTTCCCGAACGGGACGGCGAACTACGACGCACCGATGGCGGCGGTGGAGAGCGCGCACGACACGGCGGCGAAGATTCTGCTGAATGGGACGACGCTGCCGGCGGGGCAGACGGCGGAGGCGGACCTTGCCGGCGCTTTGGGGAATATTTTTGCGGATAAGAATGTGGCCCCCTTTGTTTGCAAGCAGCTGATTCAGCACCTGGTGGCGAGCAATCCCAGCCCGGCGTACGTGGGACGGGTGGCGGCTGTTTTCAACGACAATGGGAGTGGGGTGCGTGGGGATTTGAAGGCTGTCGTGCGGGCGATTCTGCTGGATACTGAGGCACGGGCGGGGGATACGGATCCGACGCAGGACGGCGGGCATCTGCGGGAGCCGGTGCTTTACCTGGCAAACGTCATGCGCGGGCTGGGGTACGTCAATACGGACCCGAATGGGTTTTACGAGACGCTAAGCAACTACTCGGGGACGTTGAGCCAGAAGCCGTATGGGGCGGGGAGCGTGTTCAATTTCTTTCCTCCTTCCTATGTGATTCCGGGGACGGCGGTGAATGCTCCGGAGTTTTCGCTGGAGAATACGGCGAGCGCGATTCTTCGGCTGACACTGGCGAACTCGCTTGTCTATAACGGGATTTCGGGGTTCAAGGTGGATCTCTCGGCTACGAGTGCACTGGGTTTGATGGCTTCGAATCCGGGAAATCTGGTGGATGCGCTGGGGACGATCTTTATGCATGGGCAGATGCCTGCGAATATGCGGACGGCGATTGTGAACCACGTTTCTACTTTGACGGATCCGGGGCAGCGGGTGCGGGTGGCTACGTATCTGGTGATTACCAGTTCGCAGTACAAGGTTTTGCATTGAGTGATTAGTGATAAGTGAGAGGCGGAGACGGGTTATGGGGACGAATCGGCGGAGTTTTATCAAGTATGCGAGTCTGGCGGCGGCGGGGAATGCGGCGGGTCTGCGGCCTTTTGGGCTTTTGAACTCGCTGGCGCAGACGACCGCGGACTATAAGGCGCTGGTTTGCGTTTTTCTGTATGGCGGAAATGACGCGAACAATATGCTGGTGCAGTTCGATGCGAGCGGGTATGCGAACTATGCGAAGGCTCGCGGTCCGTTGGCGATTCCGCAGACGGGGACGGGTGGGTTGATTCAGCTGGCGCAGGCTCCGAACTTTTCTTTGAATCCTAATCTGCCGGATGTGGCGAAGCTGTTCGATGGCGGCGCGGCGGCGCTGGTGACGAATGTGGGGACGCTGCAGCAGCCGACCACGCGGGCTCAGTATCTGGCGGGGGCCACTGTTCCTACGAATCTGTTTTCGCATACGGATCAGCAGCTGGAGTGGCAGAATGCGGCGCAGTCGGGAGCTACTTCTTCCGGGTGGGCGGGGCGGATTGCAGATTTGACGTCTTCTTCGTTCAATCCGAACGGGAAGATTCCGATGATTACCTCGGTGGCTGGGGATACGCTGTTTTGCAATGGAGCGGCGAGTACGCCGGTTTCGGTGAGTCCCGGGAATCTGGGCGGGGCGTCGTGCAGTGAGGGGACGACGGAGTGTGCGGCGCAGCAGGCTACGGCGCAGGCTTTGTTGAGTTTTTCTTCGGGGCTCAGCCTGGTGACGGCGGATAACTCGATTACGAGCAATGCGTACGCCTACGCCAAGACGCTATCCGATGCGGTTCAGAGTGTGACTCCGTTGAAGACGGTGTTCCCTGCGAACACATTGGCTGCGCAGCTGAAGCAGATTGCGCAGATCATCCAGGTGCGTGCGGCGCTCGGGGTTTCACGGCAGATCTTCTTTGCGGGCGTAGGGAACTTCGACACGCATTCGGACCAGTTGGATCTGCAAGGGGCTTTGCTGGCGCAGATCTCGCCGGCGCTTGCGGCGTTCTATGCGGCGACTCAGGAGCTGGGGGTGGCTAACAATGTGACCTCGTTCACGATGTCCGACTTTTCGCGGACGTTTCAGCCGAACTCGAATACAGGGACGGATCATGCGTGGGGGTCGCACCATGTGGTGCTGGGTGGAGCAGTGAAGGGCGGCAAGATGTATGGGACGTTTCCGAATCTGACGCTGAATGGGCCGGATGATTCGGGGTCGAACGGGCGCTGGGTGCCGACGACGGGGAGTGTGCAGTATGCTTCGACGCTGGCGAGCTGGTTTGGGGTGAGCGCGGGACAGATGAGCTCAATTTTCCCCAATATTGGAAGCTTTGCAACGAGCAATCTGGGGTTTGTGTAGAGGCCGGCACCCACACAGATCAAGGTACAGACAGGAGGACGGGGTAGCGGTTAGAATTTGACAATCGTAGGACAATTTGGGTTCCAGAGGCTCATTTGATGGGTTTTAGAGAGGTTGTCATCAATGGGAAATTTCTACTTGCAAGCCTTGAAGGAATGCCGAGGACAGGCCGGGAGATTACGGCGGCTCTGGACGGTTTGATCGAGGAAGGACTGGTTCCGGACCTGAAGATAAAGGTGCTGGCCCCGAAGGGGGCGGCGGCGACGATTACGCTGCGGCACATTCCGGTGGAAGAGGTTGGGGTGGGGGACGGGCCGGTGTGGGAGCAGGTGGAATTTCCGCTCTACGCAAAGGGACGGTACACGATCAATTACACGAGCACGGCTCCGGTGGTGACGAAGTTTGGCTGCGTGGTGGTGCATGATGCGCAGGTGCTTTCGGCGCGGAAGTCGCATGGATGGAAGAGCAAGCTTCTGTACGGGACGATCACGCCGATGGTCGCACAGCGTTATAAGGCCGTGGTGACTCCATCGCATTATGCGAAGGAGGAAATTTTGAAGTATGCGGTGTGCGAACGGGACGACCTGGAGGTGGTGCACAATGGGTCTGACCATGTGTTGCGGGTGAAGCCGGATGAAAGCACGCTGGGATGGGCAGGGCTTGAAGAAGGCGAGTACATCCTCAGCATCAGCGCTACGCACCACCATAAGAATCTGCGAACGGTTTTCAATGCGTTGAAGGGGCATCCGGAGCTTTGCAGGCGGCTTGTGCTGGCGGGGTCTGCGACGCCGGACCATTATGCGGCGATGGGGATTGAGCTTCCGGAGGGTGTGCGGACGCTGGGGCGGGTGTCGGATGAGCGGCTGGTGGAGTTGATGCGGAAGGCGCGTATGTTTGTGTTTCCATCGATGACGGAGGGTTTTGGGCTGCCTCCGCTGGAGGCGATGACGCTGGGGTGTCCGACGATCGTTTCTCGCGCGGGAGCGATGCCGGAGGTTTGCGGGGATGGGGCGTGGTATGCGGATTCGCTGGAGCAGGGGCAGTGGCTGGAGCAGATTGCGCGGTTGTGGGACGATGTGGGGGCTCGGCTGGAGCTTGCCGGGAAGGGGCAGGAGCGGGCGAAGCAGTTTACCTGGCGGAAGGCTGCGCTGCGGTATCTGGAAGTGATTCGGCGGTCTTTAGAGACTTAGCCTGGAAGACACCTAGCGCGGAAGAAACGTAGCGCGGGATGGACGCCGGGGCGGCTACTTTGTAAGGAGGAAGACGCCGACGGCTACGAAGAGGACGGCGAGCCAGCGGCGGCGGTCCACATCTTCATGGAGGAAGAGACGCGCGGCTACGGCGTTGCCGACGTAGTTGACTGAGGCTATGCCGGGGGCGGCGAGGCTTAGGTCGACCTTCGACAGGGTGAAGAGCATGGCGAAGAAGTTGAGTGCCATGCAGAAGGCTCCGGCGAGGAAGACGGGGCTGGCGAGGACGATGCGGATGCAGCCGGCGAGACCGGAGTGGGCTCGGACCTGGTCGAGGTCGCCGATGGTGCGCATGGCGGAGGCGATGAGGACCTCGCCGGCGATGGCGAGGACGGCGACGAAGGCGATACAGGTCCAGGCGATGTAGGCCGAGGTGGTGTGCATCGTTAGAGGGCTATTCCGGTGGGGATGGGGGTGGGTTCTGGGTCTGATTTGGGGCGAGACGCCGTTCCGGTTGTGGGTTCGCGGGCGAGGTCCTGCTTGAGGTCTGTGCGGGCCGGGCGGTTGGCGACGAGGCCTACGGCAGAGGTGAGCAGGAGGATGCCGCACCATCTCGAAAGAGACAGATGCTCATGCAGCATGAAGCGGGCAAGGAGAGCGATGACGACGTTGCCGAAGGCCGTGGCGGGCATGACGAAGGTGAGATCGGCCCAGGACAGGGCCGTCATGTAGGAGGCGAAGAAGCCGATGAGGAGCAGGATTCCGGCGATGATGTTGATGTTTGCGAGGGCGTGGAAAAGAAGGGAGAGATGGTGGAGGTCGACCGGGCCGCTCTGGACGACGACTTGTGCCATGCCGCGGGAGAGGAGCGCATCACCGAACGAGGCGGTGAGCACCACGGCGAGGAGCGTTGTGTACTGCGGCAGTGTGAGCTTGTGCGTCATTGTGGGACTGGATTTTGGGACAAGGGTTTTGAGCGTTCATACCATGAAAAAGAAGCGGCCAGCACGTTGGATGCGTGCTGGCCGTTCCGGATGCTACGGCTGACGCTACGCGTTCATCGATACGGATTCCTGTTGCTTGAGGGCGTTTTCTTCCTTCATTTTGCGAGAGGCTTTGTTGCGTTGCGCACGGAGCTTCATGAAGGATTTGGCTTCGACGTAGAGGCGCGGGAGGTCGCGGTTGACGACAGCCTTCCAGACGACGCGAGCGGCGGCTTTGGGGCGGAAGTAGTATTCGTCGTAGAACTTGTGGACCATTTCCATGACGTACTCGACGGGGAGGCCGGGGTACTCGATGTGAGCCATCTGGTGGCCGGCGTCATCTTCCATCTTCTGGTTGGTGATGAAGCCGTTTTTCTGGGCGAAGTCGTAGAACTCGGTGCCGGGGTAGGCGTGGGCGATGGAGACCTGGATGGTCTCGCAGTCGAGCGACTTGGCAAAGTCGATGGTGTTGCGGATGCTCTGCTTGGTCTCGCCGGGGAGGCCCAGAATGAAGTCGGCGTGGATGATGAGGCCGAGGTCGTGGCAGTCCTTGACGAACTCGCGGGCGCGCTCGACGGTAGCGCCTTTTTTGATGTTCTTGAGGATCTGGGGGTCGCCGGACTCGAAGCCTACGATGAGGAGGCGGCACCCGGCTTCTTTCATGGCTTTGAGGGTTTCGCGGTGGGTGGTGACGCGGGAGGTGCAGCTCCAGGTGAGGCCGAGGGGCTTGAGCTTGGCGCAGAGCTCAATGGTGCGTTCTTTCTGGATGTTGAAGGTGTCGTCGTCAAAGAAGAACTCCTTGACATGGGGGAAGAGCTTCTTGGCGTTCGCCATTTCGGCTGCGACGTCTTCTGTAGACCGCTTGCGCCAGGCATGGCCGGAGAGGGTCTGGGGCCAGAGGCAGAAGGTGCACTGGGCGGGGCAGCCGCGGGTGCTGTAGAGGCTGACGTAGGGGTGGAGGAGAAACGGGACGTTGTACTTGGTGACGTCCATGTCGCGGGCGTAGATCTCGGTTGCCCAGGGCATGTCAGGCTTGTCGAGCTTTTCGACCTGGGGGCGGTCGGGGTTGTGCTGGTGGGTGCCGGGCGTTCCATCCGCTGAGGGCTCGTTGCGGTAGCTGATGCCGAGGATCTCGGGCAGGGGCTTGCGGTTAGCGAACTCGACGACGGAGAAGTCGAACTCACGGCGGCAGACGAAGTCAATGGCGGAGCACTCGTTGAGGGCGCGATCAGGGTCTGTGGTGACCGGTGGCCCGACAAAGGTGATCTTGATGGAGGGGTTGGCGCGCTTGATGGCCTGGGCGAGGGCGTGGTCGCCGGACCAGCCTACGGTGGAGGTGAAGAGAACGAGGAACTCGTAGCCCTTGGCGATCTCGATGGTTTCGTCGGCCGAGACGTGGTGGGGCGGGGCGTCGAGCAGGCGGGAGCCTTCCAGAAGGCCTGCGGGGTAGGCGAGCCAGACGGGATACCAGTAGGACTCGATCTCACGTACGGCGGGCCAGCGGGAGCTTGCGCCACCATCAAAGTTTTCAAACGAAGGCGGATTGAGCAGCAGAGTCTTCAGAGGCTTCATCATGATCTAGGCAATTTTACCATTCGGTTACGGCTTTCGTTGACGGTTCGCTGGGGAAGGCGGTAGCGCGAAGGGTTCGGGGGACCGATTTGCGCTAAGGATTGGGCTGTGTGGGAGACGTTGCGGAGGGCGCGGGGGCGAGCATGTTCTGGTGAATCCATTCCTCCAGGTGGCCTGTTTGGCGGAGGAGGGAGATCTCGGCCTGCTGGAGCTGGAAGGCGGTGTCGACGACGGCCAGGTACTTGTCACGCTCTGCGATTCGCTGATTTTGCTCGTCTTTGGGGGTCATGAGGGGCGTGGCAGAGCCTGCGGGTTTGGATTTGAGTTGGATCTCGAGGATGTCGAGCTGCTGCTGGGCGAGTTGCTGCTCGAGGGAAGCGACTTCGGCTCGGGCCTGGAGCTCGGCGATGGAGTGGGAGAGCTTGGACTGAGCGTCGAGGACGCTGATGCGGGAGACTTCCGCTTCGTGGAGGGCGTGGAGGGCGTCGGCTACGGTGCCACGGGCTTTGGCCTTGCGGCCACGGTCAAACAGCGGAAGGGAGATCTGGACGCCGATGACCTCGTCGTTCGCGCCGATGACGGTGCCGCTGGAGGCATAGTCCTGCTGGATCTGTTTGAAGGAATTGGTAAAGGTGGCGTAACGGTTGTACTGGACGACGAGCGAGACCTGAGGGCGGTAGAGGAAGTGGCTGTCTCCGTAGGCCTGCTGCTGCTTGGCGGCGGCGTTGGCGAAGGCGGAGGCGACGGCGGCGTTGCCGGTTCCGTTCTGGGCGAAGTCGAGGATGCCGGCGGGAAGCTGGGCGGTGGGGAAGGCGCCTTCTGCGTGCAGTGGACCTTGGGGGATGCCGATGATGCGCTCGAGGTGGGAGCGGTCATTGGCCATATCATCCTGAGTGCGGAGGCGGCTCAGGCGGAGCTGAGCCGCGGTGAGTCTGGCGGTGGTGAGGTCGATTTGTGAGTCCTGGCCGGCGGTGAGACGGTCAGTGACGATGTTGACGAGCTTTTCCGCGAAGGCGGTCTGCTGGGTGAGGACCGCTTCGCGCTTCTGGTCGTGATCGAGCGCGACGAAGGTGAGGGCGGTGTCTTCCGTGACGGCTTCGCGGACGTCATCGAGCGCGAGTTGGGCTGCGTTCATGCCCGCCCTTGCTGAGCGGATGTAGTTAAACTGCGAGGCGCTGTAAACGAGGGAGCCTGCGCTGAAGGTGAAAAGGGTGGGAGGGTTGTTGCTGTAGCCGTAAGACTGGCCGAGGCCCGCGCCGGCGTTGAGGGACGGGATGTAGATGTCTTTGGTTTCAGAGTAGGCGGCGCGGGCTTTGAGGGTATCGGCCTGGGCCAGCTTGACGCGAGGATTATTCTGAAGGGCGAGGTCGACTGCGGAAGAAAGGGAGATCTGGGCGTGCCCAGCCGCGGGGAGAAGAGCGGCGACGACGAGCAGCAGCAAAGTTGTGGCAGGCTGCGAGGGTTGCAGACTCATCATGGGGCGCGCTTGACCTCAAGACCGTCTGCGAGGTCCTGGCCGGGTGCGACGGCGTGAAGGACGACCTGGTCGCCGTCGTTGAGGCCGCTGAGGATTTCGACGTCCGTATTGCTGAGGATGCCCGTCTTAATGGGGGTGCGGACGAGCCTGCCTTTGACGATGCGGTAGACGAAGTCGCTGACGCCTTCGGTGTGGAGGGCCTCACGAGGGACGCTCAGGACGCTGTTGTGGGCGTTGACGGTTACCGTGACGGTCACGTTGGAGTTGGGGGGCAGATCGCCCTTTGCGTCGTCCACGGAGATGAGGGCTTCACCGACGCTGCGGGTGCCGTAGGGGATCACGGTGGTGGGGGAGCGGGAGATGTGGCCGTGCCAGGTGAGGCCGCGCCTGGCCTCCCAGACGATTTTGACAGGCTGTCCGGGGGTTAGTTTGCCGATCTCGGGCTCGTCGAAGTAGGCACGGATCTGGATGCGGGTGAGATCGGCGACGTCCATGAGGTCGTCCCCGTCGCGCACGAAGTCAAAGGGTGAGACGGGGATGGAATAGACGGTTCCTGCGATGGGCGAGCGGATTTCATTGGCGGCGATGCTGGACTGGGCGGCGGCGATAGCTGCTTTGGCATCCGCGACACGGGCCTGCTGGGAGGCAAGATCGCGCGGGCTGAAGCGGGAGGCGAGGTGCGCTTGAGCGTTCTTGAGGGTTTCGCCGGCGGTCTCGAGGCGCTGCTGCTTGGCGGCGACTTCGGCAGCGGAGGCGGAGCCGCGCTGCTGGAGCTGCTGCTCGGTGGCGAGCTCTGCGGCGGCGCGATTTTTTTCAAGCTGCGCGGCGGCTATGTCCTGGCGAAAGCGCTGGAGTTCTTCGGTCGAGCCGCCGTTGCCGACGTCCTGGGCGCTGAGCTGGGCGGCGGCGAGCGAGGATTGGGCGGTGGCGACGCGGGCCTGGGCGTCGGCATCCCGCATGCTGATCAACAGGGTGCCGGCCTGAACCTTCTGGTTTACGTCCACGTAGATTTTGGCGATGATGCCGGGGCCGGGCGCGTGGGCCTGGAAGGCGGCTCCGTCTACGGGCTCCACCTTGCCGTTTGTGGAGACGGTGCTGACGAGATCCTGATGAGTTACCCTGACGACCTGGACCTCCACGGTGGATTTGGTGAGGGCGCGTACCGTGTAGACGAGGGCGAAGAGTACGACAAGTCCGAGAATGGACAAGAGAATAGGTCTACTGCGGCTTTGCTCAGCTGTGGCCATTATCGTTGAAATCTCATTGTATAAGACGTCACCCTGCGGGGAACGAAGCAGCTTTTTGTTCGGTGTCTGCATGCGCGGGAGCAATGGAGCGACTGAGGTCGAGCAGGATGAGCTCCATGCCTCCGTAGCGCGGATGTTTGTTTTCGCGGAGGTGAAAGGCAAGGTCGACCGGGGTACCGGGGACGAGGTTGAGGGCGGCACAGCGGACGGACCAGAACTCTGAGCCGGTGCGGGTCCAGCCCATGGCGTTCAGGGGCGGGTTGTTGGGTAGAGCGTCCGATGGCGCTAAGGAAAGACAGACGTGCCGGTCTTGCAGGGTGCGTGGCGGGGCGGTGAGGATCAGGCCGCGAGTGACGAAGACGGGTTCTGGATTTTCCATGCCGTACGGGGCGCAGAGGATGAGCCATGGGAGGAGCTCTGGGGTGATCTCGTGCGGGGCAAGCTCAAGGTCACAGGCGAGGTTTGGGAGCAGGAGCTCGCCGGTCAGGTGCTTGGCGGAGTGGCGGCGCATGCGTTCTGCGAGATGCGGGAGATGGGCGCTGGGGAGGGAGAAACCGACGGCGTGAGCATGGCCGCCGAAGCGGTGGAAGAGGTCGGTTGCTGGACTACGAGCGGGATCAGCAGCGTTGATCGAGGTGAGGGCGTCGAGTAGGTGAAAACCTTCGATGGAACGGCCGGAGCCGTGGGCATCTCCGTTGTCTTCGGTGAAGATGAGGGCTGGGCGGCGGGTGCGGTCGACGACGCGGGAGGCGAGAATGCCGAGGACGCCGCGATGCCACTCGGGGTGGCCGAGGACGATGCACTCGGCGGGGTAGGCGCCAGAGGCATTGCGGAGGGGGAGGAGTTGGAGTTCGATGGCGGCGAGGGCGGCGGCTTCCGTGGCGCGGCGGTCCTGATTGAGGGCGTCGAGCTTCTGGGCGAGGGCCTGGGCGAGGCTTGGGTCGCGGGTGAGGAAGAGCTCGACGACGTCCGAGGCGACGTCCATGCGGCCTGCGGCGTTGATGCGCGGCGCCAGGCGGAAGCCGACTTCGGAAGCGGTGGGAGAGCGGTCGAGGGGGATCTCCGCGACCTGCATGAGGGCTCGGAGACCGGGCTGGATGGGGTTGGCGAGCTCGCGAAGGCCAAGAGCGGCGAGGGTGCGGTTTTCTCCGATGAGGGCGACGGAGTCTGCGATCGTTGCGATGGCTACCAGCTTGAGGAAGGATGGGATGAGGATGGTTTCGAGACGGGTGAGCTGGGCCGGGGTTTGGGCGGATGATCGTAGGAGGGCGTGGGCTAGCTTGAAGGCTACGGCGGCGCCGCAGAGGTGTTTGTTGGGGTAGGGGCAGTTGGGTTGCGCTGGGTTGATGACGGCGAGGGCGTCGGGAATGCCGGTGGCTCCGTCGGGAAGGTGGTGGTCGGTGACGATGAGGTCGAGCGAGAGGGCACGGGCTTCGGCTGCGGCGGCGAAGGCGCGTATGCCGGTGTCGACCGAGATGACGAGGGAGATGCCGGCGGCGGCTGCTTCGGCCAGGCGACCGTTCTGGATGCCATAGCCCTCGCGCAGCCGGTGGGGGACGTGGTAGGTGACGTGGGCTGGTTTGCCGGGCGGGGCGATTCGCTCGATGGCGGTTTTAAGGAGGACAGTGGCTACGGTGCCGTCTACGTCGTAGTCGCCGTAGATGAGGATTTTCTCGCCGGCCTGGACGGCTTGCTCGATGCGGGTTACGGCGGCGGGCAGGCCGAGCAGGAGGTTGGGGTCGTGGAGATTAGTGAGAGATGGGTGGAGGAAGGTCTGGGCGGCGGCGGCGGTGGTGAGGCCGCGAGAGACGAGCAGGCGGGCTATGGGCGTGGGGCAGGGAAGCTCGGCGGCGAGGGCTTGCGATGCGGGTTCTGAGGGTTGGCAGAGGCGCCAGGTCTGGGTCGAGCCGTCTCCCACGAGGATTATTCGTCGCGGTCGTCTACGACCATGCCGCCGAGGTCCGTGGCGGCCTCCATGAGGTCCTGAAAACGGTCGTACCAGTCGGTGGAGGTCTCAAAGAGGAACATGACGCCCTGGTGGGCGAAGCCGAGCTGGAGGTAGCCGGTTTTGCCGACGTGCTTGACAAGGGACTGCGCGTCGTCGAGGTCGAACTCCTCTTCTTCACTGGAGCGGCCGGGGAAGGACTGCTCGCGGAGCTGCTCGAGCAGGAGGGCGACGTCGGTCTTTTCCAGGATGACCTCGCTCATGGTGATGAAGGCGGCTCCGGCGGCCTTAGCGTGCTCGACGAAATCTTTCCAGCCTTCTGCGTCCTCCTCTTCGAAGAGGACGGTGGGGACTTCTTCGGTGACGTAGCCGGGGAGGCGCCGCATGCCATGGCCTGCGATGAAGGCCACCATATCGTCTTTGAGTGAAACGAGGTTATCGAGTTGCATCTCTTCTATTGTCTCAGAAGTGGAGCGTGGAGCGAATGGTATACTTCTCCCCTAAGCCCATGATTTTTTCCAAGGACTACGTAGGATATTTGGCTCGGCAGACGGTTAAACACTTGACTGAGCAGAAGATGATCCACACCGACAAACCGACCGTAGTGAATGAGCGGGTGACGAGCGGGATGATCGACGAGCTGGCGCTCGAAGACCGGATCAATGATGAGGTTCGAGTGATCCTGGAGGCGTTCCAGGAGGATATGCGCAAGACCGGCGCGAGCTATCCGGAGATGTTCAAAAAGGTGAAGATGGAGCTGGCCCGCAAGTACAAGGCGGTGCTGTGAGGATCTCTCGCGACAAACTGAACAAGCTGGCTCATACGGTGGCGGACACGCTGGCGGAGATTGCTGAGTGCGATTTTCTGGAGGATCGGAATACGATCCGGCAGGAGGCGCGGAAGGCGCTTGAAAAGCTGCTGATGGAAGAGACCAAGCTGGACGCGGGCGCGCGGCAAAAGATTGCTTCGCAGCGCAAGATCATCGTTGAGGGGTCACAGGAGTGGGACATCCTGTACCGCAAGTATTACAACGATGAGGTGAAGAAGCTGGGGATCTAAGAGGGCGGGCGCGCTCTCTCATGGATTGTTCATCGTAGGGTAAAGCCTCAAGACCTTCGGCTCATTTATGAGTCTCTGAACGCATGTTCTGCGACGTTCTCTGCCCAGCGCTGAGCGGACTTTGGCATTGCACGTGCATCTTCGTCGGCTGGATAGAAGTTGAACTGGCCGGAGTGCAATGGGTGAGTCTACGGGTTTGATGGAACGGCGGGCGACGGGGACTGCCAAGACCAGGGTCTCCATCGCAAGGCGAATTGAAGAGGGGCTCGGGCATCATCGGGCGGGCAGGCTGCCGGAGGCTTCGGCATGCTATGCGGCGGTGCTGCGGGCCGATCCGCAGCATGCGGATGCGCTAAATCTGTCTGGTGTGCTGGCGCGGCAGCGTGGGGATCTGAGCATCTCCGACCGCTTGATCTCGAAGGCGATTCAGCGGAACGGCTCGGTTGCGACGTATCACCATAACCTGGCGCGTACGCGAGCTGCCCAGGGGCGGGTCGATGAGGCTGTGCAGAGTTTTCGCAGAGCGCTCAAGCTGAACGCCGCCGATGTGGAGTCTTTGCAGATATTGGCGGAGCTTCTGGTGAATCGGGGCGAGTTTGCTGAGGCTCTCTCCTGCTACGAGCGGCTGCTCGCGCTGAAGCCGGGTGAGCCAGGGGTGTACTTCCGGATTGGTGCGCTCGAGAAGCTTTCTGGCGAGGTGGAGCGGGCTCTTGCGACGTATGAGCGTGCTGTTACGCTGTTTCCGCAGAATCCGGATGCTCACTTCAATCTGGCCACGGCGCTTCTGGAAGCGAACCGACAGGCAGAGGCTGTGGAGCATTACGAAGCCGTACTTGCAGTCAGGCCGGACGACTCCGAAGCGTACAACTGCCTGGGTTTGGCGCGGCACCAGCTTTTGCAGATGGGCTTGGCGAAGGAGGCGTACCTGAATGCGCTTCGGCTGCGGCCGGAGTTCCCTGAGGCGCTCTCGAATCTGGGCGCTCTGCTGATGGATATGGGGGAGCTGGAGCTGAGCGAAGCACTGGTTCGCAGGGCGATTGCGCTGATGCCGGGGCTGCTGAATGCGCATTGCAATCTGGGCAATGTGCTTGCGCGGAAGGGCGATGCGGTGGCGGCCATTGCGAGCTTGCGGACGGTGCTCACATCCGCGCCGCGGCATGCTGAGGCGCTGTGCGCGCTGGGGTTTCTGCTGGACCGGATCGGCGATGAGGCGGGAGCGTTCCAGTGTTTTACGCTGGCGCTCAGGGAGAAGCCGGAGTCTGCGTTGATGCAATTCAACCTGAGCTCTCACACATTGGCGGTGGGGAAGTTTGCCGAAGGCTGGCGGCAGTATGAACGGCGGTGGGAGGTGCGGCAGTTCTGCGCGGCGCTCCGTGGGTTCGAGAAGCCGAGATGGAAGGGTGAGGATCTCAGCGGCTCTTCCATCTACGTGTATGCGGAGCAGGGGCTGGGCGATACGATTCACTTTGCGCGGTACGTGCCGCTGCTGGTGGAACGGGGCGCTACCGTCTACTTTGAGGTGCAGCCACTGCTGCTGAATCTGTTTCGCGATTTGCATCCTTCGGTTTACGTGGTTGCCGGCAGGGAAGAGGTGAGCGCGGAGTATGCGTGGGTTTGTCCGTTGTTGAGTCTTCCGGGCGTGTTTGGAACGGATCTCAGCAATATTCCTGGGACTGCGCCTTATGTGTTTGCGCGGCCGGCTCCGGCTCAGGGGTGGGCTGAGCGGATGGCGGGCGACACGCTCCGCGTGGGGCTTGTCTGGAGCGGAAGCACAGAGCATACCCGGGATGGGCTTCGGTCCATGACGCTCCGGCAGTTTGAGCGCCTGGTCGCAACGCCTGGAACGACCTTCTACTCGATGCAGAAGGGAAATGGGGCTTCGCAGCTGTGCGAGTTTAGCCTGCGGGAACGGGTGATCGACCTGGGACCAGAGCTACTTGACTTCATCGATACCGCGGCGGTGATCGCGAATCTGGATCTTGTGATTACAGTGGATACTTCGGTCGCTCACTTGGCTGCTGCGATGGGTAAGCCGACTTGGATTCTGGTGCATCATGCGCCGGACTGGCGCTGGCTGCGGGGACGACGCGATAGTCCCTGGTATCCGACGGTTCGACTGTTTACGCAACCGGGCGCGGGGCGCTGGGACGAGGTGTTGGAGCAGGCTGTAGCCGAGCTGGCAGATGCGGTCCGGCAACGGGAAAGCGCCTAGGAGGCTTATATGGACAAGGTTTTATATCTTTCCGGAACGACGCGGGGCGGAGCGCTCGAGGGCATTACGCGCTCGTACGCGAGTGTTCTACGGCGGATGGGAGTGGAGCTGGTTGAGATGAGCCTGCTGGAGCTGGATCGACTGCTGCCGAGGCTTAAGAGCCTGGACCTGTCGGAGGTGAAGTTCGTTCTGTCGGGTGTTGGGATGGGATTGGATCTTTCGCTTAAGCAGGATGGCAAGGATTTGAATCTCTGGGAGGCGCTTGGAGTGCCTTGCATCACGCTTCATGGTGACTCGCCGGCTTATTTTTTCGACCGGCATGTGGTGCGGGGCGGAAGCTTCATTTCGCTTTATGCGTTTGCGGAACATTATGAGCTGCGGAGACGCCTGCCGAAGGTTTATGGGCCGATTGGGAAGCTGCCGCCGATCGTGTTGGATGAGATGGATGTGTGCGATGTCGATGTGGCTGCAAAGAAGCGAGGGACGCTGCTGTTTCTGAAGAATGGCAAGGATCCTGCTGAAATCCGGGAGATGTGGAGCACCATCGGAAGCCCGCGTGCGCTGAGGGCGATGCTGGAGCTGGCCGATGAGCTGGAGGGCAGTTTGGATGCGGCGACAGCCGGTGAGATCGACCGGCTGGTGGTGGCGTACTTCCGGAGTTACGAGCTCGATCTCGACTCGTTTGTGAAGCTGCGGCTTTTTCTGGTCGCGCAGTTGGATGACTATGTTCGGGCGGTCAAGTGCACGTTGATGGCGACGGCGCTGATGGATTTCCCGGTGGAGATTCGCGGGAATAACTGGAGGCATCTCGACTTTTCAGGCAAAAAGGCGGTCTACATCGACGACTGTGACTACGTGGATTCCATCGGTCTGCTTCGTGGTTCTCTAGGGCTGATCGATATGTCCGCGAACACGGCGTCTCAGCCGCATGACCGGGTGATGCGGGCGTTTGGATCGCATACGCTGTGCCTGACGAACCGCGGGCAGTGCGCTTTGAGTGGGCTGCCGTTTGAGGATCAGCTTAGCTTCCGCTATGAGAAGGAAGAGATCCAAACTAAGGTCGCGGCGCTGCTCGCGGATAAGACGCGTGCCGTGGAGATTGGGCTTGCCACGGCAGAGGCATTCCGGCAGGTGCATCCACCGGAACGGTCCTTTCAGGCGATGCTCGACTATGCGGATCTAGCGAAGCTGAGCCAGCTGCCGAGCGGGCCGGGGCAGATGCAGGATTTCTTTGTCTGGTCCGGGCAGTCGCTGTAGAGCAGCGGTTGCTTATTTTTTTACGGAGCAGAGCATTCGGAAGCTGTCCGAATGCTCTGCTTACCATAACCCGGTTTTCTGGAAACCTGATCGTGAGGTGATTCTATGGCAGCCTCAAGGGCTCTGCAGTCACCAGGGTAGGGTGCCCAAAGAGGCATCGAAGAATCCACCAGAAGGTCCATCCTCAGGGAGTGTGGCTAACTTAACGATAATGCGAGCTCCATCATCGGGGGTCCCAAATCCCGGCCGGCCGGCGAACTTCTGACCGTTTCCCAGCCCGGTTAGATCAGTCGCAACCAGGCCCGGATTCGCGGCGTTAATCTTGATTGCGGTGTCGCGAAGCTCATACGCGAACTGGACTGTCGCCATGTTGAGTGCTGCCTTCGAACTCCTGTATCCGAGTGTATTGATGGCGCGCACTGGAGATTTCTCGTCCGTGCTGAGCGCAAAGGACCCAAGATTGCTGGATACGTTGACGATGCGCCCAGCAGTCGATCGGCGAAGCAACGGTAAGAACGCTTGAGTTACAGCAACTGGTCCAAAGAAATTTACGTCGTACAACTGCCGAAGCTTCTCTTCAGGCAATTCACTTGGCTTGATGGTGACACCAAACGTTGCTGTCACCTCATTGCTGATACCTGCATTGTTCACAAGCACATCGAGTGTATCGCTTTCAGCACTGATCACCTGCACGGCAGCCTCAATCGAACTCCGATCGGTCACATCGAGTTGTATAAAGGAGACGTTGCCCTCGCTCTTTAGCTCCGCCGCAGCCTCTGCCCCTCTTGCAGCATCTCTCGCGCCAATCCAAACGCGAAAGCCTTTTTGAGCGAGTGCACGTGCCGTAGCCTTTCCAATACCCTTGTTGCCGCCTGTGATCAGAGCTGAAAGCATGCATTCCTCGTGGTGAAAGTAGACTAGATGTTTATTATGAGAAGACTAGAATCCCGTTCCTATTGTGTCAACCCCAGCGCAGCGGTCGCAGCGTGCCCGGGCTCCTCAAGGTAGTTTGTTCCCGCCGACAAGGCAACCGCACACGGGTTCGCCTACAGGCCCAACGCATGCGCACCTCTTGCGCATCGTTGCCTTAACGATAGGGCGCAAGTTTCTCTCTCCTCGCTCTGCAACCAGATCACTTGCTCTCAATGCGCAGGTGTGAAGCGAAAAAATCAGCCGCCCGCTTGATAGCAATCTTTGTCTCCGGCGCCTGTGGGATCAGGCTGAGCCAGACATGCGGCATTCCTTCATAAATATCGAGCACCGCCTCATGGCCTCCGCTCCGGATCGCCTGGTACTCCCGCACGGAGCTGCTCAGCAGATGTTCCCGGGTGCCTACCTGTAACAGCGTCGGGGGAAAGGCTTGGGAGTAATCGCCGTAGACTGGGGACACGTAAGGATTCTTCTGGTCGGCAACCGGCGCATACGCTTCTGCACTCCAGGAAGTTGTTTCGGTCGAAAGGATAGGGTCTGCCGCTGCCAATGTCGTATACGTGTCACCGGCACCCGATTGGTCTGCGCCCGGTGAGATCAGGTAGAGCGCACCCGGCAATGGCAGGTGCTGGTCGCGCATCTTCAGCACGGACGATGCCGCAAGGTTGCCGCCCGCGGAGTCGCCCATCATCCCGACGCTTTCCGGCTTCACGCCCGAGGCAAGAACAGCCTTCCAGACCGCCACCACCTGGTCGGTGATGATGTGCCAATTCGCTCGCGGCGCAAGCGTATAGTCGATCGAAATTACCTCATGGCCGCTGGCTGTGCTCATCAGAGCTGGAATCGACAGACTGCTCCCGGCAGAAAGAAAGGTGAAGGCCCCTCCGTGCATGTAGAGAATGATTGGACCGCCCGGTTTGTAATTGGCGGGGCGCACGCGTAAAACCGGCACGCCGCCCAGGCGATCTTCGGTTCGCGTGACGTGAAGGGAATCCGCGGTGGCGGTCGAAATTGGCGCGGCGATTGCCGTTAGCTGGGCGTTGGCCCGGTCCCAGTCTTCCTGGGTCTTTGGGCGCTCTCGCTTCGGCGCATGGGCCAGCCTGGGATACAACTTGCTCAACTGAGCCGCCGCCTCCGGAGAAACTGTAGCGGGAACAGTAAAGCGGTCGACACCCATTGACGGCTCCTGGACGGTTGCTTTCGGTGAAAGCATCGTCGCTAAAACCACCAAAGTTGCCGTTGCGCCGACTACGAGACTGGCATTGCTCATTTGACCGCCTTCATCGTGAGACTAAAAGGATTACACGCTTCAATACCAATGAACCTTTTACGAACTGTCGCTGGAGCCGACTACGTGACAGACGAACCGATGGCGGTAGTGCGAAGAGATCAAGCGACCTCGGTGGCTTGCGGAGATGGTGCTGGAACGACACGACGGAACACCTACAACGTATCCGGCTCTGCTCTCACCCCAGTTCACTTGCTCCCAGAGCTCAGGTGTGAAGCGAAAAAGTTTTTTGCACGATTGACAGCTGTTTTCGTTTCAGGCGCCTGAGGGATCAAGCCAAACCAGTCATGTGGCAATCCCTCGTAGACATCGAGTATCGCCTCGTGTCCTCCGCCTCGAATTGCCTGATACTCCCGCACCGCGGAGCTAAGGAGCATCTCCCGGGTGCCTGCCTGTATCAGTGTCGGAGGAAAGGCCTGCGTGTAATCTCCGTAGACCGGGGATACGTATGGGTTTCTCTGGTCGGCAACCGCTGCATAGGCCTCCCTGCTCCAGGAACTTGTGTCCGGTGCCAGGACTGGGTCGAACGGTGCCAGGGTCGTGCTGGTGTCGCCAGCACCCGACAGGTCAGCTGACGGTGACAACAGGTAGAGCGCACCTGGCAGCGGCAGGTGCTGATCGCGCATCTTTAGCACGGACCCAGCCGCAAGGCCGGCGCCGGCGGAGTCGCCCATCATGCCGATGCTTGCTGGCTTTGCACCGGAGAGAAGGAAGGCCTTCCAGACTGACAGAACCTGATCGGTGACGATTTGCCAGTTCGCACGCGGTGCCAGAGTGTAATCAATCGAAATCACCTCATGGCCAGTCGCTGTGCCGATTAGAGCTGGAATAGCCAAACTGTTGGCAGCAGAGTTGAAGGTGTATGCGCCACCGTGCATGTACAGAATGACGATACCGTCTGATTTGTAATTGGCAGGCCGCACGCGCAGAACCGGAACACCGCCGATGTGATCTTCCGTTCGTGTCACGTGGAGAGAATCCGCGGCCGCCGCCGACATCGGACCGGCGATCTTGGCAAGTTGGGCGTTGGCCAGGTCCCAGTCTTCCTGCGTCTTCGGACGCGCCCGCTTCGGCGTATGCGCACGCATGGCATAGAGCTTACTCAACTGAGCCGCCGCCTCCGGAGAGACCGTCGCAGGAACAGTGAAGCGATCGGCGTTCGGTGCGGCCACACTCGGTGTCACTGTTTGCGTATCGCCTTTAGATGAAAACATCGTCGCGAGAACAACGAAAGTTACCGTTGCGCCGAGTAGCAGTCTGGCATTGCTCATTCACTATCCCCGGTGAGACGAAATACCGAAGTGACTACTTTCAAAGAGAACATTCATGGCTGAGCTGTTGGCCGTGACCCGCC
Organism: uncultured Granulicella sp.; assembly: GCA_964282815.2. Classification (GTDB taxonomy): domain Bacteria; phylum Acidobacteriota; class Terriglobia; order Terriglobales; family Acidobacteriaceae; genus Edaphobacter. The sequence goes on along the minus strand of CBDIOH010000002.1, from coordinate 286,284 downwards.
ACACGGCTACTCGCTCCCTTGTTTACGGTATAGCTGGAGTGTCCCAGGCGCTGAAGACGAAGGCCTGCACTGGTTTTCTCGTTCGAGGCGCTAGCTCCATGGTTTTGTAGTTTTCCGCCAAAGCCGCAGGATCTCCTAGCCGTCCAAGGGTCCAGCACGCAACTGGATCGAAATCGTCCGGAACCGCAAGCGAGGAACGAAGTTTCTCTGCCGAGAAGCCGGCAAGCCCGTGCGTGTGAAGACCGAGCGCGGTGGCTTGCAACGATGCGTTTGCGGAAGCCGCGCCCACGTCGTGCAGCGTGACAGTATTCGGATCGCCTGTCATCGTAAACGTCTTCTTCGCAAAGCTTACGTAAAGGACTGGAGCTGCCGCGGCCCATGATTGATTGAAGGGCAGAAGAGCATCAAAGATGATCTGCCATGTTGGATCGCCCTTGCGCCCCACAACGAATCTCCAGGGCTGTTCGTTGTAGGAGGAAGCGGCCCAAGCTGCCGCCGTAAAGATGCTGGTCAAATCACCATCGCTCACAGGATCTTGCGTGAAGGATCGAGGGCTCCAACGCCTGAGTAGCAATGTCTCGACGGGAATATCCGTCTTGCCCATCTTTAGCTCATCTAACGAATCGGTTGCTGACATTTTATTCTCCTGATCTATTCTTGATTTTTCAATTGGAAGGTTGAGCTCGCTCTACTGATCCAGCCAGGCTCGTGCCTCTTGTCGAAGCGAGACGATTGTCTCCGGACGATCGGTGCCTGGGAGGTCATCTTTGGGATTGAGACCTAGTCGTGAGAGATGGTATGACGTGAATCGATAAGAAGGACGATATCGGTCTAGTTCGGCTTGTTCGATGTGTGGAACTTGGCTCGGATTGCACGGAGTGATGAGATCGCGTATGTACATACAACGTAGTCCGGCGATGAGCCAGTTGCCGTTCAATCGTTGCGCGCGCCACATGAGCCGAACGAAGCCTGTGTTCTTGCACGCGATTCCATCGAGTGGAAAGAAGCTGTGCAGCGTGCACGCGGTCTCGGCGACGGCGCGATCATTCCGGACCGTAACGACAGCCGCTCCCATCTCATGGAAGTTGATACGGTCTGCTTCGTCGCTTCGAGTTCTAGTCGCGTCATACTGAGTCTTGGTCCGTTGCACAAACTCAGCACCGCTGCCTCTGAACCACGAGACTTCAACCTCTGATTCGGGATGGTAGTACGAGGACATCTCCTCCCAGAGGGCGGAGTCGCGTGCCGTGCGCTCCCGCAGGATGATCTCTGCGATCGCGAGCCGGTCTAACTGTTCTGCATTGCTGCTTTGCTGATTCACGTCTCACTCCCTGCAAGTGTCCGGCTCATGTGTCTTCGACCTGATGTCATTAGGGGCGCACGGCTTCAAGAGCATCCACGTTGAGACTGCGCTTGACCCTTGCATCATTCCAGCCATGCATAGCAAGAACATCGCCTAACTCATCCAGCATTGCCGGCAGCTCCTCGATTGTGCGCAGGGATCCGTACACATAATTGTCGGGTCGAAGCAGAAAAGCCTTCCTGCCGGTCTCCCGGTACCAGAGGTCGTACTCTCCGTCGATGTCGGCGTACTGCGCATTCGCTCCTCGCGAGACGTGCGCGAAGTCCACGTCCAGGGCGGTGAGAAGGTCCTGCTGCCGCTCGTTGAACATGCCCAGCGGTACGGGGTGGCGGGAGATAATCTTCCACCCCCGCTTCATGAACTGATCCAGCCGGTCTACCCGCCGGCCGAGCGCGGCGCGTCCCTGACGGGAGGGCCGCCCATCGGTCTGGTGGCTGCTCGGCGAGTCCGGCGAACGGACGATGCCCGGACCTAAACGCGGGAAGATAGGAGCGCGAGGAGCGTGTCCGGCCCGCAGCATTTCATCTCGTTGCCTCGCCTGTTCTGGATCGTGCATGAGGACGAGATTGCCGACAGCGTTCGACATCTCCATGATGCCACGTGCATGCGGCTCGCGTTCGCTTTCATAGGTATCGAGGAACTCGAGATCTGCTGTACCGGAGAGTAGAGCGTCCAGCTTCCAGTACAAGTTGAGCGAATCGCGGATGCCGGAGCAGAGGCCCTGTCCCATGAACGGAGGCATGGTGTGAGCGGCGTCGCCGATCAGTAACACACGTCCCACGCGCCACTTGCTAGCGAGCTTGCTTTCAAAGGAATAGACGGAGTGCCGAGTGATTTTACCGTCACCTGGATAGAGGCCCCACTTCGCAAGCAGCTTCCAACAGGTTTCGTCGCTCTCGAGGTACTCGCGGCTCTCCCCTTCATTGGCGTGGAACTCAAATCGTGACCAGCGATCCCCGCTCCAGCGGCCAGCCAAAAGGGGCCGATTGGGATCCAGCACCTGGTAGACCTCAGGCAGCTGAGGCAGGTCGCGATCGGAATCGTTATGCTCGAAGTCGATGACCAACTGGTCGTTGGCCTTGAATCCAAAATCCACTCGCTCAATACCGACGGCGCTTCGAACGAAACTGCCTGCGCCATCCGCCCCGAGAATGAAAGAGGCATCGATGACAGTAGGTTCAGAATTCGGTTGGCTGGAGCTTTGAACGAAGAGGCGGGCGCCATCTGCGTCCTGCTCGAGTTTTAGGGCAGTCGTGTTCATGAAGACGCGAACGCCCAGCTCACGCGCGCGGGCGTCGAAGATCTTCTCAAACTCCGGTTGATAGGTGAGGTAGCTATTCTTCCATCCGCTGCCGCCTTCGCCAAGCTTAATGGTTGTCAGCAACTCCATGTCAGCCGTGACCATATGCCATTGCAGCATCGGTCGCGCAATGAGTTCAATTGACTCCGCGAACCCCAAGTTTTGGAAGGTCCTCATTGTCTCGCTATCGAAATGTCCAGCGCGAGGCAAATCGTATCGGGTTGGCCAGCGCTCCACCACGATGACTGAACGTCCCCGTTCAGCTAGCAATGTGCCAATGATCATCCCGACCGGGCCGTAGCCCACGATTACAACATCGCAGGACATATGAGCGGGAAGGTGCTCGGGGCTGAAGGCGTTCGTAGATGACCCAGCTGCTTGCTCTTCAGTCATTCCGCTTGGGGACATGTTCTCGCTCCTTGTTCAGAAATTTGATATCGTGTGTGGTTGACTTCTAACTTGAATAGGCCCGACTCGGATGCAACCGGGATCCGGATTTGGTCATACATGTCGCGTGCCCTGTGCTGGAGCGCTTGCGAAGATCTCTTCGACCGGTGTCGCGACGGAAGTAGAGTCAGTGGGTGCGGACGGGATGAGCAGGATAGCGATGCCTGCAAGAATGGCAACACTGGCGAAGACGAATACGTTTTGGTGAAGTGTGGCTCCTGCTTTCACCAACAAACCACCGATGAGCGGACCTGATGCCGCGCCCAGGCGACCAATTCCAGAGGTGGCTCCGATGGCGGTCGCACGCGACGTCTGCGGATAATGAGCAGCCATATAGCCGAATAACACAGACTGATTGCCAACTGCTACTGCTCCTGTGGCGAAAATGAGCAGCTTGACGATGATGGCGGGTGCGGGGATGGCAAGAGCGGCCAGAAACATAGCTGAGAGAAGGAACATGCTGATTACAACATTTCGACCTCCGACGCGGTCCGCAATCCAACCACCCGCCAATGCGCCTAATAAGGCTCCCGCATCCAGGAGCAGTAAGAACTGTAATGCTGATCCGATGGGATAACCGGCGCCACGCATAAGCTGCGGAAGCCATGTGTTCAAAGCAAAGGAAAGCAAGAGGGCGAAGAAGTTCGCTGCGGCAAACAGTGCGGTCGCCATTGCGGCCCTACCCTGCAGAACGCCTCTCCAAGGGCTTGTTGCAGTTGAGCGAGCGCGGCTGTTCAGACGCTTGGCCGCTGCGTCGGGATCTGCCGGGAGTAAGAAGGCGGCGAGCGGCACCAGGGTGAAGAGAGGCAGAGCACCAAAGCTAAAGAGGCCGCGGAACCCAACATGCCCGACTGCCAAAATAGATAGACCAGCGGCTAAGATTGCTCCGATTCCGAAGCCACTCAACATGATTGAATTGAATAAGACCTTCCGGTCGTCTGGTGCGAATTCATATACCTGGGCGATTGCTGTGGGCGGTATCCCGCCGAATCCGACACCTGCGAGAAAGCGAAAGAGTGTGAATAGCCCCGGAGTGGGCGCAATAGCGACAAGGATCATCATCAAAGAAAAAAAGGACAGCAATCCGATGAACATTCTGCGTCGCCCGAATCGATCGCTCAGCCAACCCGCCAGCGGCGCCCCGAGGAACATCCCCAACAATGCAGCACCGCCGATTGCTCCCACCTTGGCCGGAGTCAGTGCCCAAGGCTGATACGCAAGAAGCGCAGGCACCGCAGCGCCATAGACAATAAGATCGTACCCTTCAAAAACAAGGGCACCGAAGCCCAGGGCCACTACTACGTACGCGGCTTTGGAGCTGACAATGGGCGCATCCGCTTTTTTATCTTCAATGGTCAAAGTGGTGCCTCACTAATGCCGCATAGGTCTCCAGGGGAGGGAATCGGCATGTCCGATCTTAGTTGTACCTTGTGGATCACCACGGTGGATTCTCGCAACCGCATTTGGATTCCTCGACTACCCAGATGCAATCCATCCCAGATCACCTTGCAAAGCTGCTTTTTCTCTGCGAAGACATACTGAACCATCAGAATAGACACTGTCAACAACCTGACACGTGGAGAATGCGCTTTCGTTTAACGCGAACAGCTTTCAAGATCAAGAAAAGCCCGCCAATCGAGGCGGGCTTGGTCATTGAAATCTAAATCCAAGGGTCGCGCCACCAAGGCACACAATCGGGCGCAAAGCCACGAATGTAGATCAAGGTGCCATGCACTACCTTCTTGGAGCGTTCATGATCGGCCCGCAAACCACACAGGATCATGACCGTGAGCTCCTCCAAATAAGCACGGTTTTGCTGATTAACGTCGCTAAGAAGTCGCATCGCCTCGGATTGCGATCCGAGCAACAGACTCCTCGCTGCCCTAACCTCCGAAAAATGCACTAACTTTGCCTCTCTGGCTTCGAGGAGGTGCGTTTCAACCGCTTGGATGAGGAATGTGTCTCCGGAGAGATAGTTCGTTGCCGACACGAACCTCGCCCATACTCGATCTGCGACGCCGTGAAGCAAAAACATCTGGATTCCGATGGCGAGGCGCTCGAGCGGATCGGAACGCTCGAAAAAGTGCTCTACCGATTTGATTTCGTCCGCCAAATGCCCGCTGAGAGCCTTATACGCCTCTTCCATTGAGACAAAGTGCAAGTAGAACGTCGCCCGCGACACCTCGGCCTCGCGAATAACATCGTCAATACCTGGTGTCTCGTGACCTTGCCGTTCGGCGTAGCACAACATAACGGCAGACAAGAGGCGTTTCCGCATCCTGTCCCGCTTTTCGCGACCCACGCGAGTTCTGTGATCACTAGGGGTGGCTACCGGCATCTTCGTCCTGAAGTAAAGATTAGTGCACTCACCACGACAAGCCCTTAGAGTATGAAGCAGGTCAACGCTAGAGCAAAGTGTTCTACATTGCGAGAGTGCATCTTCGTTTTCCAGCAGTGATAAACGTGCGGGTTTGCCGTGTCCAAACACTATACACCCTATGTATTGCGACGTTCCATCGGTCCTGCTATAGTCGACGCCACATTGAAGAGAAGTGGCCGACGCGATCTGAACGGCCCGGTCCTGCGAGGCGTATGAGAGCACATGGAGTTCTAACCCGCCGTTCCATCCTGGCCGGCGCGGCAAACGTGGTTGCCGCCAGTGCATTCGGAGGAGTGGCGCAGGCGCTTCAAGGTCCGGTAAAGCTGCAACCGTCCGTCATTGATGTGCACCACCACTTCCTTCCGCCCTTTTATACGGAGAAGGTTACGGCATGGCTGCAATCCACAAACGCGAGTGGAAGCGATGCGATCATGAAGTGGACCGCGGCGAAGGATACTGCAGAACTGGACCGCGCAGGGATCGAGACCGCAATTCTGTCAATTTCGTCCCCAGGCTTTGACTCACCTGGCTTTGACTTCGGCACAGACCAGGAGATGATTTCGCTCGCGCGGCGCTGCAACGAGTTTGCCTCAGATTTGAGCAAGAGCAGCAAGGGGCGGTACTTGTTTTTCACAGCGCTGCCCATGCCGAATCTGGAGGCGTCTCTCAAGGAGATCGCCCACGGGTATGAAAGTCTAGGTGCCACCGGCGTTGGCCTGATGACCAACTATCGGGGTTTGTATCTGGGTGATAAGACCTTTACACGGCTGTTCGAAACCCTGAATGATCGTGATGCGATCGTCTTTGTGCATCCGACGGACGCACCCTGCTGTCGAGGCTTGATTGCCGATGTACCAACGCCCAGTACGGAGTTCGCGGTGGACACGGGGCGAACCATAACCAGCCTGCTCTGGTCGGGAGCGCTTCACCGGTTTCCTCGGATACGCTTCATCTTTTCGCATGGCGGAGGTATTCTGCCAACTATTCATTCGCGGATCACGGCAGGGATGGAGAGGCTGCACCCCGAACTGAAAGACCGGGTTCCTGGCGGAGCGGTCGATGCACTCTCGAAGATCTTCGTCGATACAGCCAGTATCGCGAATAATCCTGCGTTCGCCGCATTGGCTGCCTGGGCGAAACCAGCGCAGATACTCTTTGGGAGCGACTACCCCTGGCTGGTACCGGGTCCCTCGGTGTCCGCACTGGCTGAGTTGGTAACGGATCCGTCCAGGCTCTCCATGATCTACCGGGGAAACGCCCGCATGCTGCTGGAACGCCGCAGTTAGCCGCGATCTCTGCCGGCGATCCAGGATTCGGACGGGCACGCAAGCGCCGGCTTCGAACAGCTTTGTTGGCGTCACTCAACACCGCTTGTAAGGGAAACCGCACTTAGGTTCAAACTAGGTGGAAAGCGCCTCTAGAAAGTAAACGCATTGCCTATTGTGAAGTTTCTAGTAACGCTGTTATAGTGGGCAGCGCTTCCACAACAGCGAGTCAAGAGCATTGTCCACGGAGAATTCATGTCAAACTTTCAGATCAGCAACGGCGAAAAATCTTCAAGTCGTATTCAGGGTGTGTTCTCTCGCCGTCGAGGCACCCACTGTTCCTTCTTTGCATTGCTGTTTATGGTCCTGCTGATTGGCAGGACGGGGATGGCGCAGGTTGCCACCGCAGATATCCTAGGCAGTGTGACAGATGCCACTGGGTCAATTGTCGCGGGCGCCAGCGTTCGCGTGGAGAACGTCGGAACTCACGAAGTGAGGACCTTCACCACCACAGGCAGCGGCGAATACACCTTCAGCTCCCTGCAGCCGGGCACCTACCAGGTTACTGTCACTTCTCCAAGCTTCAAGACCTTTCAGGCCAACAACGTCGTCGTGGCCGCTTCCGACCGTGTTCGCATCAATGCATCCCTGCAAGCCGGAGCCGTCGACGAGCGCGTTGAAGTGACCGCTACGCCTACTTCGCTGCAAACCGACACAACCACCGTTGGCAGCACGATTACGGCGAGGACCCTGACGGACACACCGCTGAATGGACGCAACTACATCAATCTGGTGACTGTCCAGGCGGGCGTCAACGCCGGATCGCCCAACTCGCTTTCCAGCGGATCGAACATCACTGACCGTCGGCAGACCTCCTCTGTCTCGGCAAACGGGCAGCAGGAGATCTTCAACAACAACCTGCTGGACGGCCTGGACAATAACAGCCGAACCATCGGAGCCCTGCTCATTCGTCCTTCGGTCGAGGCCATTGGCGAAGTCAGAACGGACATCAACCTCTATACCGCCGAGGTCGGCCGTACGGGTGGTGCGGCAATCAACGTGATCAGTAACTCAGGCGCCAATCAGCTTCACGGATCCGCCTATGAGTTCTTTCGCAACGACATCACCGACGCACGCAACTTCTTCGCGACGGCTGCAAAGGTGCCGCATAAGCCGGAGCAACGCCAGAATCAGTTTGGCGGCAGCCTCTCAGGGCCCATCTTCAAGGACCGCACCTTCTTCTTCGTCGATTACGAAGGGCTGCGCTTGATCAACGGCAACAATTCCGTTTACACCACCACGGTGCCTACGGCTGCGCAGGAGGCGAACCCCGCAGCTATCATTGCGACCATACCCGGTGCAACTCTCGACCCTACCGGCTTGGCCTATTTCAAGTTGTTTCCCGCGCCGAATGGCCCCGGCTCAGTGAACAACTTCACATTCAACCCGAGCGCGACCTTGTACTCGTCGGTAGGCGACGTGCGCATCGATCAACATTTTAGCCCGAGGGATACGCTTTTTGGCCGCTACTCGTATAACCGCACTCAGGCTTTCACACCACCCGAGTTGCCCGCGGTCAATGGCGTGCAGCCCAGCGGCGTGGTTGCGGCTCCTCAGCCCGGCAACAACGAGACGATCGCACACAACGGCCAATTTGGCTACACGCACGTGTTCACTCCTTCCTTGTTGCTCGAGCTAAGGACGGGGTACACCTATTTCAACCTGGATACCACCCCGCTGAACTTTGGGCAGAACCTGAACAATCAGGCTCCTTATACAATTCCGAACGCTAACGGGTGCTCGGTGTGTTCAGGCCTGGCTCCGCTCAGTCTGGTGGGCTACGCCGCACTCGGCGACGCCATCTCCCAGCCTTTCTACAATCAGGAGCACAACACGCAGTTTGCGGGTGCACTGACGTACACCCACGGCCGTCAGACCTTCAAAGCCGGCGCGTCGCTCCTGCGGCGGAACTTCAGCTTTGAGCTGCCCCTCTATCCCAAAGGCTTGTTCGTCTTCGCTCCGACCGCCACCCTAAGTACCCTCCAGAAGCTGCTCACCGGCACTCAATACGTGACCATGCGCCAGGCCTTGAACGCCAAACCATACGATCGCACCTGGGAGCCTTCCGGCTTCTTCCAGGATGACTGGCGTGCGACCAACAAACTGACCCTCAATCTCGGTCTGCGTTACGACGTCTTTACGAAGCCTAATGAGAAGAACGGGAACTTCGACAACTTCAATCTGGCGACATTCAGCATTATCCAGAGCAATACCGGCGGACTGCAGAACACATACCACGACTTCAGTCCTCGCATTGGCTTCGACGCTACGATCTCCCCTGGAACAGTCATTCGCGGCGGCTTTGGGCTCACCTTCTTCCCCGGTGATTCCAATAACAACCTGATTATCAACAATCCGCCGTTCGGCTTCAACAGTGGGACCGTGTTCCACGCAGGCCCTCTTTCAGTTCAGGGTATCGGCGCGGTTACCAACACTGCAACGATCGGTGGAGGTGTTATCACCAAAGTCCTGAAACAGAGCGACAGCTACCTGGAACAGTTCAACTTGTTGGTACAGAAGGAGTATCGTGGCACCGTCTTCACCGCTGGTTACGTCGGTGATTTGGGTCGTCATATCATCGATTCCGTCCCGAACCTTGATCTTCCGGACCCGAGCGGCACGGCAGCTACCCCTGCTCTGCGCTATGCTGCGCAGCTCCCGGCTACCAACACCATCAACGTCTACGGCAACTTTGGAACTTCTTCCTATAACTCGGCGCAATTCTCGCTGGAACGCCGCACGTCGCACGGCTTGACCGTAAACCTCAACTACACCTACGCCCACACGCTTGACGACGAACTGTCGGTCTTCAGTGGCGACGGCATCGGGTCGAACGGGTTTGGGTTGCAGCCATTCAATATCAGCAAGGCAGACTACGGCAATTCGCCGCTCGACATTAAACAACGCTTTGCCGGATTCTTAAGCTATGACATCCCGACGGGCAAGTCAGGGCCGATGCTCTACAGGGCCGTGGCGGGTGGCTTAAGGTTTAACGGAATCGGGTTCTGGCAGGACGGCCAGCCCCTCACGGTGACCGACTCGACTTTGCTGGCAAACGGACTGGCCAATATCAACCTGCCCACTGTCACGGCCGATAAGCCTAACGTCGTTGGTCCTATCAGTTCGGGAGGACCTTTGTCTCAGTTTGTCAATGCGGCTGCTTTTGCCCGGCAGCCGGTTGGGACGCCAGGCAATGAGGCTCGGAACCAGGTCTTCGGCCCGCACCTCCGGCGCGGCGACTTATCGCTCTTCAAAGACATTCCAATCCGCGAAGGCGTAAAGCTTGAGCTGCGTGCGGAGTGCTTCAACTTCACCAATACTCCTACTTTCGCCCAACCGAATTCGGTTATCTCAGGATACGGTCCGAATGGCGTACCGCTGACTGGAACGCCGAATGCTGTAAGTGGTCTGACGGCTCCTTTTGGCACCATCAGCAACACAGCCTATGGCTTCTCAGGTCGCCAGTACCAATTCGCTGGACGTTTCAGCTTCTAAGGGGGGCGGCCTCGTGTCCTTGTTCGTGTGGGCACGCGGCCGTCTACAACCTCTTGCCGTGTCGTAAGGCAACATACTTACAAGTAGGACATGGCAGCAGGACGCAAACCACTGCGGACTGAATGATATGGCCGGGGCAGTTTCCGGTCGGAGCGGGAAGGCGTCAACCCGGCCCGCCAGCGGCATAAAAGCGCGGATGCAAGGCTAACGGATGTGTCTCGTATGTGGTGTAACAAGGGAGCGGGGCGCACGAGCAGATCCAGGCTTATACTCGGCGCAATCGCAGCTTTGGTTTTTTCAGCGACAATGTTTTTGGCGAGAGGCACGAGCGCAGACACCAACAACAAGCGTCGACCTCTGCTTTGTTCCGACGACGATCTCGCCGGAGGCGGCGGCGGCTCAGCTGAGCAGGCTCTATGCCATTCTTGCCTGTGTGCCCAAGCGGGAGCGTCCGCAGACCCTGGAAGACTGGGACCGTGCCGACGCCCAGCTTGACAAAGTTGCCCGGCCGACATCGACTGCAGCCGCGGATGCGCATCACGTTACCAGAACCGAAGATCGTATTGCCGGCATACCGGTCATACGCGTACGGCCAGCCAACTACAAACCAAACGGCGCAGTGATTCTGTACCTTCACGGAGGAGTGTTCACCTTCTTTTCAGCCGGAAACGGCTTGGCTCTTCCTGCCTTGATGAGCACGGCCACCGGCCATGAGGTGATCCGATTGACTACACGCTTGCGCTGCGCACGGACTGGCACACTGTCACCGACCAGATCCTGGCGGTATGGAAGGCTGTTCTTGCCACCGGCGTGAAGCCGGAGAGCATAGGGATGATGGGCGACTCGGCGGGTGGAAACCTGACGGCAGGCTCTGTGCTGAAGATGTGCGAACAGCACCTATCACTTCCGGGTGCGCTCTACCTTACCTCGCCTGGCGTGGACGTTACCACGGGCGGTGACACGAGTTATACCCTGGCAGCCACTGATCTCGTACTCTCCGCAGAAACATCTGTTTGGAGCCGAGAAAGCTACGCACCTGTCGTCGCCGACCGGAAGAATCCTATTGTTTCCCCGGTCTACGGAGACTATACCCAGCCCTTTCCGCCTACTATGATTCAAGCAGGCACCCGGGAGATCGTCCTTAGCGGTGCAGTGCGAGAGTACCAGGCGATCCGGGGCGGAGGCCGGGAGGCAGTACTCGACGTCTACGAAGAATGCCGCATGTCTTCATGAGCTTGATCCCTCAGGCGTCCGAGACCAGAACGGCAATCAAGCGGGCGGCAGACTTCTTTGCGGCTCACCTGCGCAATGAAAGCAAGTGATCTGGTGTGTAGCGTGGATTATGAATTTAGGTCCGCCGTAACGTCCCTTGCCGCATCTTCAGAGCGGAGAGTCCGTAAGCAATGCCTGCGGCACCTCGGATGCATGGCGACAGGCATCTCCATGACGATTAAGCACAATCGCCGGGTGCAAGGGGGTTGTTACGGAACCGCGCGGGTCCCATACAACCGAGTTCAAGTGCAATCTCGCATGCGCCCGCAGCTCACTCGGTCTTCGTAGCCAATCTCGACTCCACGTTGCCCGCCTTACCTCTAGGTTTCTCTACATTGCTGCTGAACGGGGCTGACTGTGTCCGGTGACCCTGCGAGTCGACTCTATGTCGTACCTATCGACCGCATTTGCCATTGCTGACAGACACGTGCGTACTCGCGAGAGTTTGGGTAAACCAAGTTGCCACTGCGTCGGCGAGTGATACCCGAGAGGGCCGGATGACATGCCTTCCTGATGCGGAAGGCATGGTCGCAGTTGCAGTCGCACTGCTGGGATCACTGCGCCTTCGAACCATAAAACTTCGTGTGTCATTGTATTGACAATGTCTATTCTGAGGGTCCAGTATGCTCTCGACCAAAAAACTGGACAGGAGAGCTTTCATGAGCCGTAAGAACGAACAGGCAGCCAATGTATATGGGGGTTCGCTCACGAGGTTCGTAATCCGGATCTGGCTGGCGGTAGTTATTGTGTGTAGTGTCAACCTTAACGAAGTCGGGGCTCAGGCTGTAGCCAACGCAAAGATCCATGGTGTGGTGACTGATAACTCCGGGGCCGTGATTCCAAAAGCGACCATAATCGCAACCCAGGTTGCGTCAGGACAGAGCGTGACGGCGGTCTCTTCCGCATCGGGGGAATATGTTCTGGCCAACCTCCCCGTAGGAGCTTACGTCGTCAAGGTTACAGCACCTGGCTTTCAGACCTACAGCCGCACAGGTCTTGTTCTTCAGGTATCGAACGACCTTGAAGTGGATACTCCGCTGACGATTGGTGCGACCGATGTCGTCGTTAATGTCGAGGCGGGTGCAAGCCAGGTCCAGACTGAGGACAACTCCATCAACACGATCGTTGACCAGGCACGCACGGTCGATCTTCCCCTAAACGGAAGAAATGCCGCGAACCTGGTGCTGCTCTCCGGAAGCGCGGCCCCCACCGTTACCGGGCATGTCGCGTCCTCGTCCAGCTACGGCTCTATTGGTGTGAATGCCATTGGCGGCGCTGTTGCGATCTCCGTCGCCGGCGGGCAGTCCAACCAGGTCAACTTCCTGCTGGATGGTGGCGACAACAACGATCCGGCCTTCAACACGAACCTGCCCTTTCCGTTCCCGGACGCTCTGCAGGAGTTCTCCGTTCAGACCACCGGGCTGGCTGCGCAGTATGGGCTGCATCCCAGCGGCGCGGTGAACATCGTGACCAAGTCCGGCAGCAACCAGTTTCATGGCGGCGTGTTCGAGTTCCTACGCAATAACTACGCCAATGCAAGTAATCGGATTACCGGCCTCACCGACACCCTGAAACGCAATCAATATGGAGCCTTTTTAGGGGGTCCTATCCAGCACGACAAACTTTTCTTCTTCGGTGGCTATCAGGGCACAGCACTGCGCATTTCACAGAGCAATACGGCGGTGATTCCAACCGCCGCGCAGCTCGCCGGCAACTGGACGCCTTATTTCCAGGCGCTTGAAGCTCAGAACCTGCGCAGCAATCCTGCCTTTCCCGTTTGCCCGTTTGCCCCAAACGGAACCGGCGGTTCGCCTGCTGGAAGTGGCACTACGGCCACAAACACGCTTTATAAATCTCTTTCTGCCGCCAACTTCACATTAGATGGAAGCGCCAATTGCACAGCCACCATCTCACCCACACTCTATAGCAACGTCGGTCAGAACATCGCCAAGTTGTTGCCCACGGGCACGGCGGATGCGCTGGGCAACGTCACGTACACAACCCCGTATCCTCAGAATGAGAACCAATGGATCGGACGTCTGGATGAGACGCTTTCCCCTCGTCAGAACGTGTTCGCGCGTTACTTCATGACCAACTACAGCGCGGTGCCGCAGTTTGGCGGCAACCTGCTCAATGCCGTCAATCCTGGTCTTATCGATCGCGACAAGACGCTCACGCTGGGACATAACTTCATCATCGATCCGACGCTGACGAACTCCTTGCGTCTGACCGGCAATCGCCTCGCCGTTCAAAGAAGCGACGCCACGAATCTTCCCAATCCTGTCAAGCTTGGATCCAACATGACGAATACCGAACCCAACTACCTCTATATGAATGTAATCGGGGCGTTCTCGGTAGCATGCGGTCCGTGCTCTCCGTTCGCGATCGTCACGAATCAGCTTCAGGCAGCCGATGATGTATCCAAAATCAAGGGCCGCCACTTCATCCAATTCGGCGTTGACTATATCAACCAGGAGTACAACCAGAAACACTTCAAAGATGAGAATGGGTTCTTTACCTTTAGCGGGACCTATTCGGGTCTCACCGTCGCCGACCTCCTGCTCGGCGCGCCAACCATGATGACACAGTCGAACGGCGGTCCAGGCGCTCTGGAGCACCTGCGGCAGAACTACTTCGGCTACTATGCCCAGGACACCTTCCACCTTACGAAGAAACTTGTTCTCAACTTCGGACTTCGCTGGGAGCCTTTCTTTCCCGCGTACAACCGTGATAACCGCGGGCAGAGCTTCTCGCAGGCCAACTTCAACGCCGGCATCGTCTCGTCGGTCTTCACGAACGCTCCGGCAGGTCTAGTGTTTGTGGGCGACCCGGGAGTTTCCAACAGCATCGTGACCCGGAAGCTGGCCGATCTCTCGCCGCGGTTTGGCTTCGCCTTCGATCCCGGCGGCAATGGAAAGCAGAGCATCCGCGGATCTTACGCGCTGCTCTTCGATGAACCGGACACCGATCAGGCTCTCGAGTACACCAACTCCGGTGTCCCGTACGGGGGCGCTGTCAGCGTGGCCTTTAACAATGCTTCCGCAGCCTGCAAACGCAACCTAGACAATCCGTACCAATGCGTGGCCGGTGGGAACCCTTTTCCCAGCGTTTATCCTCCGCCGGCAAACGTAGCGTTTCCTGCCGCGAGCATCTCGCCGCAGGTCAATCCCGCAAGCGCGGGCAAGCCTTACATGCACCAATACAACCTCAGCTATCAATACCAGGCGCCTGCCAAATTTCTTTTCACGGTGAGCTACCTGGGAACGCACACGGTCCACCTTTACGGTCTGGACCCGATAAACTACGCGACATACATTCCCGGTACTTCAATGGGCGCAGGTTCTTGTGGGCCGCTCGTCGTGCTACCTGCCGCCGGGACGGCATGTTCAACTACCGCGAACACTACCCAACGCCTGAAGCTGTCGCTGCAAACTGCAAACACGGGAGCCGGTGCGCGCTACGGTGCCTTCAACCAGTTTGCGCCTTACGGCATGGCCAACTACAACGGGCTTATCGCTACAGTGAACCATCCCTTCACGAACAACTTCACCGTGCTGGCGAACTACACCTACTCAAAGTGTCTAACCAATATCAACTTCTCCGGCGACACCAGCCCCGTTCCGCAAAATCCTGCCAATTTGGCCGGAGAGTATGGCCATTGTAACTTCGATATAACTCACAACTTTACGATCTCAGGGGTTGTTACGACGCCAAAGCTCCGCAACCATCTCTTGAACGAGTTGGCTGGTGGATTCCAAGTAAGTCCGTTGTTCGGATATCGCTCAGGGCTGCCCTTCACGGTGACCGACGGTGTGGATGCGTCGCTGACGGGTGTGGGTTCTGATCGGCCCAACGTAATTCCTGGCGCGCCGGTGTACCAGCACAACTTCTTCCCGAACACTAAGTCGAAGTACCCGCAATGGTACAATCCAGCGGTCTTTGCTGTGGCTGCGCCGGGAACCTTCGGCAACGAGCAGCTGATGTCGCTTCGAGGACCTGGGTACGCCAATCTGGACCTGGCTATCTCCAAGTTCATCCCGATCTACGAGCGTGCAAAGCTGGAATTGCGCGGAGAGGCATTCAACGCTTTGAACCACCCAAATTATTCTACGCCGACGAACTCGACCCCGATTGCCCCGCAACTCAGCCCGCTCAACTCCGCGACGGCGGGCCTTATAACCAGCACCGCCACAGACAACCGCATCTTGCAAATCGCTGCAAAGATCACGTTCTAAGCTCACCGAGCGCAATGATTGAACTTGAAAGGTCATCATGCAGTCGCAATCCTCGTCGAATGAGAATGGCCGTAGTGAATGGGCAACAAGTTGGTTTATTCCTCTTTTGTCCACGCTAGGCATAGCCGTATCGGTCATGCACACTTACACGCTCGGCGCCCTAATGCCAGCGATTCACGCTGCTACGGGTTGGACGCGATCCCAGATATCTACCGGCCCCCTTCTAATAAGCCTTACTGGCATTCTTTTTGCCCCCCTGGTGGGCATTGCGATTGACCGCTACGGAGCCCGCAGGGTCGCTCTGCCTGGGTTGGTGTCTTACTGCCTTGCCTTTTCTGCCTTGGGGTTTACGGGTCCGCGAAGTATAAGTTGGTTGGTCGGGTGGGCCGTGGTAGGGCTGGCGTTCGTGCTGGTTAGTCCCACCGTCTGGACGGCCGCGGTTGTGGCCGAATTCGATAAGAGCCGAGGCAAGGCGATCGGGCTTGCGCTCGCCGGCACGGGAGTAGGATCCATTTGCCTTCCTTACATCTCGACCGTCCTGCAGGAGCATTACGGATGGCGTGGCGCTTACGAGTGGCTGGGTATTGGGGCACTCCTAATTTCCTTCCCGCTTATCTGGCTTTTCTTCCATAGCTCTCAAGACCGGCTGCGTCAATCGTCCGCAACTTCTGTCCATCTGGATCGTAAAACGCTTGGCGGGGTGCCGGCGCGTGAAGCATTCTTGTCTCGCCGATATCTGCAGATGGCCTTAGCATGTCTCCTTGCCTCCACTTCCGGGGCAGCCATGGCGGTGCACTTCGTGCCCATCGTTCGTGGTAATGGGTTGTCCGCGCATACGGCGGCCGCGATCGCGGCCGGCATCGGGTTCTCATCTGTATTCGGCAGATTGCTTGGCGGCTATCTTTTGGACCATGCCAGCGGCCCGCTTGTGGGGTTTATAGCTTGTGCCTGTGGAGTACTGGTTGCTCCAGCGCTCCTCTTACGGCATGGTGCGGGCCCGGGACTGTTTGGAGCATGCATGGTGGGCTTGTCGGCAGGGATGGAGATTGCCGTGCTGGCTTATATGATCCCGCGCTACTTCGGTGTTCGCCACTACGGACTCCTCTTCGCAGTCATGAATGGACTTGTAATTGTCGGTTTAGGTGTAGGTCCGTTTGCCGGGGGTTATCTCTTTGATCATTTTGGAAACTACAGAATGCTCCTGTTACTCACGGCACCAACGTACGCCGCAAGCGCCGTACTGTTCGGAACGCTTGGCAGTCCTACGGACAGCTTTGCGCCATCGGCTTTGACGGGCGTTCCGGAACTGAAGGCGTAGTAACTTTACTGTGAAAGGAAAAGTAGATGATGCAAAGCCAAAGAGATAGCGTCCAACGCTTTCAATTCCCGCACAGTTCCACTACGGTCAGCAGGATGGGCTACGACGCTATGAGACTCGCAGGCCTGAACGCGTGGGGCACTCCGAATAATCCGGATAAAGCGGTTGCCCTGCTGCGCGAGGCAGTGGCTTGCGGAGTCGATCGTATCGACACCGCGGATATGTACGGACCCCATATCGTAAACCAGATCATCAAAAAGCACTTCATCCCCATTCAAACGGATTGATGATCGTGACAAAGGCTGGGGCCGTCGAATCGCGCCGAGAAATGTCTTACCCGGCTACTCTCGGGAACAACTCAGGGAAGAAGTTCACGACAACTTGCGTAACCTTGGGCTGGATGCATTGGAGGTCGTAAATTTACGCGTAAGGGCATCCGCTTTTGCCCCCCCGATGCGTCGATCGAAGAGCCCTTGACCATACTTCTGGAGCTAAAATCGCAAGGGCTTATCCGTCACCTCGGTGTGAGCAACGTGACACCGATACAAGTTGCTGAAGCACAGAGGATGACTGAGATTGTGTGCGTCCAGAATCTCTACAACGTTACCAATCGGAAAGACGACGATCTTGTGGATAGCCTGGCTCAGCAAGGTATCGCCTTTGTGCCTTATTTTCCTCTGGGAGGGTTCAGTCCTTTGCAGTCGTCTGTCCTGGCTCATGCCGCTGAATCCGTAGGGTCTACTCCGATGCAGATTGCACTTGCGTGGCTGCTGCAACGTTCGCCGAATATGCTGCTGATTTCAGGAACATCTTCCATCGAACACCTTCATGAGAACCTTGCTGCCGCTAAGCTAAATCTTCCAAGCGAAGTCGTTCAAGCCTTAATGCAATGAGCGCTTCCAGCCAACCTTGACCAGCAAACCTTGATAGGAGCACTTCCATGGCAACTGATTATCGTGATTCACATGATGTTGGGTCCTGCGAACAAACTCTGGAACGCGCGGCAATCGCGGACCTTATACAGCGC
The DNA here is from genome assembly GCA_964282815.2 of uncultured Granulicella sp. Classification (GTDB taxonomy): domain Bacteria; phylum Acidobacteriota; class Terriglobia; order Terriglobales; family Acidobacteriaceae; genus Edaphobacter. Next base: position 268,122 of record CBDIOH010000002.1, on the reverse strand, counting down.
GAGCGAGCCGCACGGGACGCCGCCTCTTGGGACGAGATGGCTTCGTACTACCATCCAGAATCGCTAGTCGACGTTGCATGGTTCAAAGGGTCAGGAGAAGAGTTTGTCAGGGCCACCCAGAAGAACTGGCGGACGGACGCTATCAACTTTCATGAAATGGGTTCTGCTGTAGTTACAATAAGCAACGATCGTGCTATTGCCGAGACGGCCTGCACGCTACACGGCTTTTATAAGCTAGATGGGGTCGATGTTACGTCGACGGGATTTGTACGCCTCCTGTGGCGAACTCAACGCCTGGAGGCTAGTTGGCTTATCGCAGGGCTGCGAAGTATTTACATCAGGGATCTTTTGCAGCCGTGTAATCCAAGTCAGACAATTGCGTTGGACGGAGCGGAGCTTTCCGCCTACCGGCCTTCATACCGCTATCTCAGTTACACCTTGAAGTATCTTGGGCGTCAACCAAACCAAACTCTTCCCGGCTTTGATCTACCTGACACTGTAGCCGCTCTGCGAGAAGCCGAGCAGAGATGGCTTCAGGGGCTTAGCTGTTAGGCGAAACGGCACAGACGCGTCAGGAGATCGGCGAGGCGCCTAACCAGTCGAACGCAGCTTTGTAGAGAGCATTCACTCGCTCCGGCTGGTCGTCACCGTACAGGTCCGCAGTCATGGAACGGCCACTCAGGCTAATGTCATAGGCAACGAATCTATAAGGCGCTCTAAACTCGGCTACTTTTGCGTAGTCAATGTCCAAGGTAGTACCCGGAAGTGTTGGGTTCAGGGTGTCGCGTTCGTAAATTGCATTCATAAAGAGGATCTTCCAGCCAGTCTCGCGCCGTTCCAGCTGGTAGAGCAAGCGTGTAAAGGAGGTCAAGTCCGCTTCGACGCCATTCAGCAGGAAGCGTCGTTCCACCGCTAAGGGAAGTTCAAGAACGGCCTTGTCCCCGTGCAGGTGGACTACGGGCGGAGAGGGACGATGAAGCATGCGCAAGCCGGCCTCGCTCATCTTCTGTGAACGTGCCGTGAACTCGGCACCCGGGCCGTCAAACCAACTTAATGTCACACGTGAGTCAGGATGGAAGCAGTCGGCCATCTGGGTCCACCAGCCTCGGTCGCGGCCTTGTCTCTCGCGTAGAACTGTTTGCGTAATCGCGGTGATGTCATCCATTTGTCACGCCTTTCTCAGCATTGTGCATTGCAGGGGTCGATTCGACCGGCTTCCACGTTGCTCCACTCTCGGTTCTTATTACTCGTCCAACGTTCGGCCATGGAAAATGCGGCGAGAAACTATGCCAGTTCGATTCCAACAGACGATGAATAAGAGCCTTTCGAGTCACGACACCCATTTCAGGATCCAGATCCATCGGATTGTGGACGTCAGGGGTCTCGATCGAGATAGTTGAGTTCACGATGCCATCCGCAGTGTAGAGGAGCGATTCAGATTCGCCGTAAACGATGAAGCCCACTTGTCCCGGTGTGTGGCCTGGCAGGGCGAGCGTACCGATGCCGGGGACTACGTCATCACTCGCGCGAAAGGTCCTAATCGCATGCCCCGCAAGTCTAAGGAGCCGGCCTGACGCACTTAGCCTCTCCTGCTTAACAGGCTCCGGCGACGGGGAGTAGCTGAGATCGACTACGTCGCGCTTCCAAAACGCAACCTCTTCCTCGCTTGCGTAATAAATGGCATTCGAAAACCTCTTGCTCCCGTCATCACGCAGAAGTCCGCCGATGTGGTCTGGATCAAGGTGGGAGATCAGCACGAAATCGATCGATTCGGGCGAGACGCCGGCAGCGGCAAGCGACTCGATCAATCGGCCGTCACTTCGCATTGGGCGACCCACAAGCTCAGGATTGAAGCCGAACCCACTATCCATTAGAACGACTTTGCCTGTCTTCGGGAGTTTTACCAGAAGGCATACTAACGGAACTAAACGGAACTCCATCGGCTTCCCTGATGCAGCCGGTGCACGGCTTCCCGCGGGCATCCCCGATGAGGGAGGCGCGCCCAACGGGATCCGCATGGCCCCATCGCTCACAGAGATGCAGTCGATGTCTCCGACGCAAAAGCGAAAAAACCTCGCTTCCGTTCCAGGAAGTGAGATCGCTTCAGTGGTTCTCGGCTCGCTCGTGTCGTTCAGTATCATTTCCAGGCCTTGTAGTGGTCGGTCGACGAGCCGGACCGTCCAGTGAATGCCGCCTCGGGTTACGAATCACTCACTCATGGGGTTAGAGCTTGCTGTGGATACCGTGTATGTTTCTACACCATGGACTTAGTTTCTAACACACAGACGCTATGACACGCCACTTCTTCTCCAAGTAGCCCAATTCTTCTATGATAGAGGCTTGTGTCATGAACCCCAAAGCCTCTGTTCAAGCTGTGTCCGACTGGGCTTCCTCTGCCGGAGAACTTTAGTTGAGAGCCATGAAAATAGATGCAGCGCCTATTGTGAAGTTCGCGAGTTGACTGTTATATTGGTTCGCCTGGGAGAACGCGATTCCGTGAGCCTTGGATCGCTATTAGCCAGCCATTGATCGGCATGCATAACGAGGGATGAGCAGAATGGAAAAGCAGAGAACAGCACGGAACTGGATTGGCGGCGAGTGGCTGGAGCAGGGTGTTGAGAAGCAAAGCATCAACCCCGCCGATGGGAAGAATATAGGGACATTCTTCGATGGCAACGCGCAGGTGGCTCAAGCCGCTATTGCAGCTGCGTCCGACGCATTCAAGCTTGACGGTTGGCGTACGGATTCTATGCTGCGGTCGACGGCACTTAGCCATCTTGCCGATGTGTATGCGGCCCGGCTGACTGAAGTTATCGATATGCTTTGCCTCGAAAACGGGAAAACACGGCCTGAGGCGACCTTCGAGGCGACCCTGATCATTCGCGCACTGCGTTTTGCTGCAGGTCTAGCTCTTCACACCTTTGGTAAGGTTAGCGATGCGGTGCCGGGACGGCAATCGATGTCGATCCGGCAGCCTGTCGGTGTCGCTGGCCTGATCATCCCGTGGAACTCGCCTGCTTATCTTGGTATCCGTGCGCTTGTGCCAGCTTTAGCGGCGGGGTGCACGGCGGTCATGAAGTTTCCGGCGCAATCTGCACAAAGCGCTTTCGTGGCAAGTCAGTTGATGAGCTCGGTTCCAGAACTGCCGAAGGGCGTCGTCAACATCTTTTCCGAGTCGGGTGCGGAGGGGGCGCAGCTCCTCGTCAGCTCGCCCCAGGTTCCGGTGATCAGCTTCACCGGGAGCACGCATACCGGCAGGCTGATCGCCCAGGCCGCAGCGGTGCAGCTTAAACGAGTGGGGCTGGAACTTGGTGGCAAGACGCCTCACGTTATCTTCGACGATGCCGACCTTAACGTTCTCCTCCCTACTCTGGAGAAGTCTTCGACCGTCTTTGCCGGCCAATTCTGTATGACGGGCAGTCGCATTATTGTGCAGCGTGGAATTGCTGACAAGGTTATCAATGGCCTGGCGGAGCGCCTGCGCAAGGTGAAGCCCGGCCCTGCCTCAGATCCGGCGAGCCACATGGGCCCGCTTATCGATAAAGCATCCGTGAAGCGGGTGGATCAGGCGGTCGAGGATGCAATCGCCGCCGGCGCCGAAGTCATCGTCCGGGGCGGACCGTCCACTGATCCAGCATTGGCAGGCGGTGCGTTTTACCATCCTGTGCTGCTCCGCGTCACCGATTCCAACCTGCCGATCGTGCAGCGTGAGACCTTCGGCCCAGTGCAGACCGTACAAGTCTTCGATACAGAAGACGAGGCGGTTGAACTAGCCAACGATACGGAATACGGCCTTAACGCATGCGTATGGAGCCGCGACGTCGACATCCCTGTGCGCGTTGCGCGACGTCTGGATGCGGGTCTTGTATCGATCAACAGCTGGGCGAACCTAGCTGTGGAGTTTGAGGAAGGTGGCTTCAAAGCAAGCGGACTAGGCCGGCTGGGCGGAACAGCCTGCATGGAAGACTTCCTGGAGTACAAGCAGATTGCACATACGTTCGCCGGAGGGGGGCACCACTAATGGCGTCGCAGACTGAAACGCTTCTGACTGAAGCCGCCGTCGTGAGCGACGCCGGCGGGCAGTTCGTTCTCGAGCAGATTGAACTGTCAGCACCGCGCAAGGACGAAGTGATCGTGGAGCTTGAGGCCAGCGGTATGTGCCACGCCGACCTTGCGGCGCGCGCCGGTCACATTCCGTTTCCGCTTCCCGCAGTTCTGGGCCACGAAGGGGTCGGACGCATTGTCGAAGTGGGGTCTGCGGTGGACGATGTTTCCGTCGGAGAGCGTGTGCTCATTAGCTTCAGTTGGTGCGGACATTGCTCGGCATGTCAGGGCGGGACACCGGTCTATTGCACCGACTGGCCGCGCCTCAACCTGGTCGGCGGAAGCCGGGCCGATGGATCGGCTACGGTCTGCCACGCTGCGGGAGTGCTTCATGGCCACTACTTTGGACAATCCTCGTTTTCGCGCCGAGTCGTTGCAGCCGCGCGTTCCGTGATTCGTGTACCCGAGGATGTGCCCGCGCCCGTACTGGCTCCGCTCGGTTGCGGTGTGCAAACTGGCGTCAGCGCAGTTACCACCGTGCTGCGGCCATCGCCCGGTGCACGCGTTGCGGTCTTTGGCGCAGGCGCTGTTGGCCTGTCTGCGATCATGGGCCTTTGCATCACCCCTGCTACACAGATCATCGCTGTCGATATACATCCCAGACGCTTGGCATTGGCTCGCGAGCTGGGAGCCACCCATACGGTCGATGCCAGCAGTGGCAAAGTGGCCGAGCAGATTGCTGAGCTAACCGGTGGAAGGGGTCTCAACGGCGCGGTTGAGACCAGCGGGAATCTTGGTTCACTAGGAGCAGCCATCGCCTCGCTTGGGTCGGCCGGCATGTGTGTCGTTATTGGAGTTCCGCACGCTGGAGAGACGGTTGCGGTCGATGTAGTTAACATGGTGGCACGCGGTCTGCGCATCGTCGGTACCAACCAAGGCGATGCTGTTCCACGAGTGTTCATTCCGCAACTCATCCGTTTGTACCAGCAAGGCCGTCTACCGGTAGAGAAGATCGTTACTTGCTTCGATTTCAAGGAAATAAACCAGGCGGCCGCGGCCTCACTCGACGGCAGCGTGGTCAAGCCCGTGCTTCTGATGTGAGATCCCGCTCTACGCTTTGGTCTTACTGAGAACTATTGCAACCCCAATGATTGTCTAGCCCCCGGAGAAATGTCATGTCAGCCAAGCTTAAGAAGATCATGCTCGAAGAGCATTTTTCAACGCCCGAAGCCGGTCAATACGCCACCAAGGTACTCAGCACGATCGATCCTGATTTCATCGCATATGTGAAGCCAAGACTGGCAGACATCGGGGCCTTGCGCATCGAGGACATGGATAAGAACGGCATTGATATTTCAGTGCTTTCCGTTACCACTCCTGGCGTTCAGATGGAGCCGGATACCAGTAAAGCGGTGACGGAGGCTAAACATCTGAATGATTTGCTTGCTACTCAGATCCAACAGTACCCAACGCGCTTTGCCGGCTTTGCTACCCTCGCGCTTCAGGACCCGAAAGGTGCGGCCGACGAGTTGGAGCGGTGTGTCACGCAGCTTGGCATGAAGGGCGCAATCATCAACGGGCACAGCAACGGCGAGTATCTGGATGAGGCGAAGTTCTTCCCCATGTGGGAGCGTGCCGAATCCCTTGAAGTGCCCATTTACCTACATCCGGCTGATTCTCCGACTCAGGCCAGCAACGAGAAAGATTATCCCGAATTGGCAGGCCCGGGCTGGGGATGGACGCCGGAGACAGCCGGGCATGTTCTGCGCTTGATCTATGGTGGTGTCTTTGATCGATTTCCGAAGACGACTGTCGTGCTTGGCCACATGGGCGAAACCTTGCCGTATCTCCTATGGCGTCTGGATAGCCGCTATAAGATGATGCAACATCGCTACTCGATCAAGAAAATGCCTTCAGAGTACATCCAGCAGAACGTGATGGTTACGACAGCGGGGTCGTTCTCCGATGCGCCCCTTGTCTGCTCTATCATGGCGCTTGGGTCTGACCGCATCATGTTCTCCGTGGACTATCCGTATGAGTACACCAATCTGGCCGTCGAGTTCATCGAAAAGGCTCCGATCAGCGAGTCGGACCGGGAAAAGATCTGCCATGGAAATGCTGAACGGCTTCTAAAGCTCTGACTACATACGGGGAGAAAGATCATGGAAGTTACAAATAATACCATCCTCATCACCGGGGGCAGTTCAGGCATTGGTGGCGGACTTGCGGACGCTTTCCACAAGCTTGGCAATCGAGTCATCATCACGGGCCGGCGCCAGTCAGCGCTGGATGCCTTCGTGTCGTCTCATCCCGGCGCATCTGCGCAAGTATTGGATGTGACGGACTCTGAGGCGATGTCCTTGTTCGCTGACAAGATCGTTTCTGAATATCCGGACCTCAACGTCCTTATCAACAACGCCGGGATCGCGGGAATTGAAAGACTGAAAACCGGCAACGATCACGTCGAGTTGGCCGAGGCGATTATCTCGACCAACGTTCTCGCACCTATTCGCCTCACCTCCGCTCTGCTGCCTCATCTCTTGAGCCGGCCACGGTCAACGATCGTCAACGTGGGTTCTGGGTTGGCGCATGTCCCCTTGGCGGCTTTTCCAACGTACTCCGCAAGTAAGGCTGCCATCCATTCCTACACACAATCGTTACGCTACCAACTGGAAGGAAGTTCGGTGGAGATACTGGAGCTGATCCCGCCAGCAGTTCACACCTCTCTGGGCGGTAATGATCCAACCCAAGATCCCCCGGGGCACGTTATGCCTCTCGCTGAATTCATTCGCGAAACGATGAAGCTGATCGAGACGCAACCCACCCCTCCAGAGTTATGCGTCGAGAACGTAAAGCCGCTCCGCTTTGCAGAGGCCAACGGCACTCACGCCGATATGTTCCGCATGCTTGGTGCGGCGTTCCAGTAGTCAGGATTCTGCTCCGCAGTGATCTCCAATACTCGTTATAGAGGCTCCATGGAAGACAAACAGTACGACGTGATTGTTCTTGGCTTCGGCCCCGTCGGCCAGGTTCTTGCGTTGATGTTAGGCAGGCAGGGTAGATCGGTCGCCGTTTGCGATCGTTGGGTTGAACGATACCCTCTACCCCGTGCGGTTTGCGTCGATCACGAGATCTACCGGGTGCTCACGGCAAACGGCTTAGGTACGGTACTTCCTTCAATCAGTCATCGAGGGCCAAAGTACCAGTGGTTCAACGCCAATTGGGAGGAGCTGCTCGTCATCGATTGGTCTGCCGAGTCGATCTCAGGAGGTTCAGAGGTGAACTTCGTTCATCAACCGACACTCGAAGCGGCCTTCAGGGAAGCGGTTTCCAAGGTGCCCAACGTGCATCCTTATCTAGGTTGGGAGGCTGTGACCGTCGAGCAGGATGAAGAGTTATGCCATCTTGAGCTATCCCGTGAGGCGGGCACTAAGGAGCGCATCTCCGCGCGGTTCATCGTTGGCTGTGATGGAGCTAATTCCATGGTGCGCAAGGAGATCGGTGGTACACAGCAGGATCGCGGCTTTGAAGCAGACTGGCTGGTTATCGACGTGCTGCTGCATGACGGAGTGACGATTGAGCAGCTCGACATCCCTGCGGCGGGACAATATTGCAATCCGGCACGCCCAACCACCATCGTTCCTGCTGGCGTTTGCGGAGGGAAGATGTTTCGCCGTTGGGAGTTCATGCGTCTCCCCGGCGAATCGGTGGCCGAGATGGAGACCGAAGCTAAAGTTTGGGAGTTGCTGTCACCGTGGGCGGGGCCCGATAAGGTCGAGCTTGTGCGTTCGAAGGTCTACACGTTTCGCTCCCTGCTTGCAGAAAAATGGAGAGATCGACGCTTCCTCCTCGCCGGAGACGCGGCTCATGTGATGCCCCCGTTTATGGGACAGGGCATGTGTTCAGGTATTCGAGACGCCTGGAACCTCGCATGGAAGCTAGCTCTGGTCCTCGACGGCAAGAGCGATGACTGTTTGCTCGATACCTATCAGGCTGAGCGGATGCCCCATGTCAGTCAGGTCATTGATCTCTCGATCTATCTGGGAAAGATGATCTGCATTGCAGACCCGAAGGAGGCAGAGGAACGCGACCTCGCATTCAAGACGGGAGCGGCTCCCCCCCCGCCAGCCTTTCCTCAGCTCACCGCGGGCCTCCTGCGTAGAACAAATCAAGGAGATCTTCAAGAGGGAGCGGGTCTGCTTGCGCCCCACGTGTCGGTTAGGAGCTCTTCCGCGACAGGACGCCTCGATGACCTAGCCGGGCTGGGTTTCATGATGGTCACCACGGGCGTCAGTCCGCTCAAGATATTCGACACAAAGACATTGGAAGCGCTGAGGGGGGTTGGGATGACTTACGCTCCTCTCGGCAGGCAGTCAGGGTATCTGAGAGATCTGGACGGCAGGTTGCAAAGCTTCATGGAAGATCGGGGTTGGGATGCAATGATCGTGCGTCCGGACTTCTATGTCTACGGAGGGGATGCTGGCAATGATGGCCGGGACTCCCTTGTCATGGATTTCTTGTCGGACCTGCAGTCAAACGGTGTTCGCTTACACGATGGAAGTCCCATGCCGCTGCCCGAAACAGCCGTCAGATAGACACTGCTTTGCGAAGTCGGTCTCTATGCGAAGGTCCGGTCTGATGACCCATGGCTAGCTCAACCAAGTGGTAGATCGACTAATGCAGAGTTCAGATGTTGCGGCGTGCGCTGCCTGCAATCTTCATAGTGTTCAGGCAGGGCAGAGACATCAAAGCGCGATCTCTAGACGGAGCGATGCACGCATGCAGACTGCGGTGGTTTACGCTCACAGACCCTTGGCGTCAGCGCTGCCCGTGGCTCAGCTTGACGTTCAGGAAAATGGAACGATCCGCACGACCATCCTCGTCCTTTGTCAAGTCACTGTTTGCCAGGAGGAAGATCTTCTATGTCTCCGCTTGTGACCGCAACCTGCAATCAACAAAGTTCGCTGTCTCTGACCATAGAGTTCTAGGCGAGGAGCAATCATCACCGCAGCGATCACGGCACGCGCGTCGGGCTCAAACTGCCTGATGTAACGCGGCTAGGTTTCTTCGGCCAGTTTGTCCAATACTCTGAGAACCAAGCCGGCTCTCACATTTGCCTGACATGTTTCTCCGTCACCATCAAATTGTGGCGCGTGCAATATCGGAGCCGAAGCTCAAGCTTCAGCTATTGATGCTTCCATAGGCGTCATGAGTGTAGAATCCACAACGACAGTCGTCCGAGTGGCTGAGTCGGCCGTCGAAGTCGAGCTACCAGAGATCAAAATCCAAGTAGATTGGCGTGCCTTATCTACGCGTAAGAATCGCTCCGTGTTTTGAAGGTCATATCACATCCGGCTTGCTGTACGGCGGCATTGCAAAGGTAGCAAGAGCGGCTAATAGACTGAGCGCGACGAAGAGCATCAGGCCCGGATTGTATCCTCCCGTGCGATCGAAGCTAACGCCAAGGACCAGCGGGCCGATCCCTATAGCCAACGAGAATACGCCGAAGGCGATGCCATACAGCCGGCTGAAGGCGGCAGAACCGAAATACCGGCGCACCAGAAATGCGGTGAAGTCGACTTCGGCACCCAGGACCGATCCGAGGAGGAGTGAGGCAAGGGCATCAGAGAGTCTACCGTGCGCATAGATAAGGAGGAGCAGGGAAACGACGATCGCTAGACACACGCACGCGAGCAGGCGCGCGGCATTAAAGCGATCGAGCAACCATCCAATGCCTCCGCGGCCTGCGATGACAGCGATCCCAGCCAGACCTGCAATACGGGCGGCTTCAACTGGATTGTTGCCGCGATCGACCAGCATCGGCACGAGACTCGCAAAGGTTCCCCCGACCGCGATGGCGATCAACAGGAAGATACCGCACATAAGCAGGAACGTGCGTGTCAGGACCATCGGCATGACGTCGACCCGGTCCCGCGTCTGCGTCGCAAGCGGCAACCTGGCATTGCGCGTGGCGATTATTCCTGCCGGCACAGTGATCATCAACGTCAGCAACCCAATGCCGGCATAAGATGTTCGCCAGCCGTAGTGGCCGACGAACGCCTGCGCCAAGGAAGGCAGGAGCGCAGCTCCCAAGCCAATGCCCATCAATGACAGACCAAGAGCCAAGCCAAGGTGGCGTTTGAAGCTGCGCACCAGCACCGCGGAGTAACCGACTGGCGATGAGCCGCCTCCAAGTAGGGAGAAGAGCGCAAAAATCAGATAGAAATGCCAGAGATGAGGAGTGAGCAGAGAGAGGGAGGCGAAGGTGAGCGAAAGGCCAACGATCGACGGCAAGACGATGCGGCGAGGCCCGAAGCGATCAATGAGCCAACCCCACAGCGGCGCACTCAGCGCCACGGTGAAGAGGCCGACGGTCAGTGCGCCAGATACTTGAGTTCTGGTCCACTTGAACTCGGCAACCAGTGGACGAACAAAAATTCCAAAGGAGTAAACCAGAAGAGTGCCGACTGAAAGCGCGAGGCAAACACCGCACGCGACGACTGTGAGCCAATCGCGATCCAGTGAAGTTGAATTATCAACACTCTCAACCATTTGTTGAGCTTCATGCATGCAGTTACCAGATTTGAGAGATGACTATGTTCTTGTATGAGCGTCTTTGATGAACCACTCTTTGTCAAGCGGAGCTGGCTATGGATTGGCTCGCTCCTTCAATTGCACCTTCAGTTTTGCTGGTTCGTATTGTGGACCACATCCTTGATAGAAGTATCGACCGCACGAAGCCATGGTGAATCGGCTTCACGAACATCAATCAAACGAGCCCGTCTCTCGGCCCGCTGATTGGCGGTTGGCAGGAGTTGGTTGCGCAACGATTTGCAGCCGGCGGTGAGTCATTAGCGATGAACATGACGTTTTTGTGCGGTTAAGCAATCGAGAGAAGTCTTTGCCGATTGGCTCTCGAAAGCAAAGGAAGGAGCCGATTTGGTCCCTGTCCGGAACGGTCGAGATGGGGTTGCGCGAGAGCGGAGATGGCGGTCTACTCGGGAGGTAGGGCTATTCATAGGAGGCGTCATGGAGCGAGTGCAGACCGGCTATATCGAGGATAGAAAGACGATGCAGCAGAAGAGCGGTTCGAGCGACACTGAAGTGCAAACACGAAGTGGGCAGGGAACGGTGTCGCGGCCCGAGGTCCCCTGCAGCTGCCCTGGGTGCTTTCCGTTCGACATCTAGCTTTCTCTGAAGTGCAGGTTTAAAAACAATCGCCCTGTATGCGCTCAAAGCGCATACAGGGCGTTGTTTGTGACCGGCTAGCTGGCCAATGCAAGGTCGGAGGTCTCTTCGGCCTGCTGACAGGCGAGAGCAGCCTGCGCGACGGAGAGTTGCGCGACCTGTAGCCGAGACGGCGAGCATGAGACGTAATCCACGCCAAGTTGCTTGAAAAACGCAATGGATTCTGGATCGCCACCGTGCTCGCCGCAGACGCCGACCTTGATGCTCGGGTTGACGTGGCGCACACTGGAGATGGCCATACGCATCAGTGAGCCGACGCCTTCGCGGTCGATGGTGATGAAAGGGTCCACCTTGAAGATGCCCTGCTCGAGATAGCTGTCGAGATAGCTGCGCGCATCATCGCGAGAGAATCCGTAGGTCATCTGCGTTAGATCATTCGTGCCGAATGAGATGAAACTAACGTGCTTGGCGATGGGCCCTGCGCACACCGCTGCGCGCGGCAGCTCAATCATGGTGCCAATCTTGTAGTTGACCTGTTTGCCTGCTGCGCTAAAAATATCGGTTGCGGTCTCGTGAATCAGACCGGCGAGTACGCGCATCTCCTGCTCGGAAGAGACGAGCGGCACCATGATCTCCGGATACGGCTCGAAGCCTTCGGCAGCCACGACGAGCGCGGCCTGCAGGATGGCACGGACCTGCATGCGCAGAATCTCCGGATAGGTGAGTGAGAGACGGCAGCCGCGATGGCCCATCATGGGATTGGTCTCGCTCAGCGCTTCGAGTTGCGACTGCACGGAGCGCAAGCTGAGGCAGCGCTCCCAATCCTCTTCACTGCGGGCTGCGGCCATTTCGGTTTCGAGATCCTTGGCTGAAGGCAAGAACTCATGCAGCGGCGGGTCAAGCAGGCGGATAGTGACAGCCTTCGGAGACATGGTGCGGAAGAGCGCTTCGAAGTCGCCTTGCTGGATGGGTAGGAGGTGGTCGAGAGCGGCAATGCGCTCTTCAGTTGACGACGCCATGATCATCGCGCGAACGTGTTGGAGGCGGCCGGTGGCAAAGAACATGTGCTCGGTTCGGCAGAGGCCGATCCCGGCAGCTCCGTGGGCGAGGGCAGCGGATGCATCGGCCGGGGTGTCAGCATTCGCGCGGACTTTGCAGCTGTCGACGGCGCGGGCCCAGGTGAGCAGCTGGTCGAGCTCGGGATGATTCTCGCTGGCTGGACGTAGTGGAAGCTTGCCGGCGAAGATGCGGCCGGTGCTACCGTCAAGCGAGATCCAATCGCCCGGGCTGAAGGTCTGCGCGCCGATACGAACCCGGCCCGCACCCTGTGCGATTGCGATGTCACGTGCGCCCGTAATGCAGCATTTGCCCATACCACGAGCCACTACGGCGGCATGGCTGGTCGCGCCTCCGCGCGCGGTGAGAAAGCCCACCGATGCGTCCATACCGTGGATGTCATCGGCGGTCGTCTCTTCCGTGAGCAGGATGACGGGGTCGCCATTGGCGTGCATGGTGACGGCTTCGTTGGCTGAGAGCGCCAGCATGCCGACGGCTGCGCCGGGCGAGGCCGGCAGGCCAGAGGTGAGGGCGGTCTCCTGAAGGCTGGAGAGATCGAGCTGCGGCGAAAGCATCTCAACAAGCGCGGCCGGCTTTACCCGGCTAAGAGCCTCTTCGCGCGAGATAAGGCCTTCGTTAGCCATATCGACAGCGATCTTTACTGCCGCCAACCCAGAGCGCTTGGCGGCGCGGGTCTGCAGCAGGTAGAGCTTGCTGTTTTCGACGGTAAACTCGAAATCCTGTGCATCTTTGTAGTGGCGTTCGAGCTGCCCGGTGAGTTCGAGGAGCTCAGAATAGACCTTGGGCATTGTGTTGGCGAGCTCAGAGATGGAGAGCGGCGTGCGGATGCCCGCGACGATATCTTCGCCTTGTGCGTTGGACAGGTACTCGCCGAAGACCTGCGGTGCGCCGGTGGACGGATTTCGGGTGAAGCCAACCCCTGTGCCGCTGTCTGCGCCGCGGTTGCCAAAAACCATGGCCTGGATAGTGACGGCCGTGCCCATGGTGTCAGAGATGGTGTTTAGCTTGCGATAGAAGACAGCGCGGTCACTGCGCCAAGAGCGGAAGACCGCTTCAACGGCCATAAACAGCTGAGTGGAAGGGTTCTGCGGGAACGGTGTCCCCGTCTGATCTTGAATCACCTTCTTGAATGAGTCGATGGTCAGGCTTAGAAGGCGCTCTTCTTCGTCTGTCCCGGACAACCCGGCACGAACCTCTTCCGCCGCTTCTTCAAAGGCATCTTTCTCAATGCCGAGCACGACCGAACCGAACATCTGCAGCAGGCGCCGGTAGGAATCGAGCGCGAAAATGAGGGAGCCGCTGACCTCTGCTAGGCCGCGTACCGACTGATCGTTCAGGCCGACGTTGAGGACAGTGTCCATCATTCCGGGCATGGAGATGGGCGCACCAGACCGAACACTGACCAGCAGCGGATTGTTGTCGTCGCCAAGTCGCTTGCCGGTCTCCTGCTCAAGCCAGAGTAGGCAACTATCGAGATCGGGCGTAAAATCTTCGGGCAGCGCACCGTGCTCTAAGTAGTAGCGGCACACGTCCGTCGTGATAGTGAGGCCTGGTGGCACTGGGACCGAGAGCAACGTCATCTCCGCGAGGCCCGCACCTTTTCCACCGAGCAAGCTGCCCATGGTGCCGTTGCCTTCAACTTTGTCCTTGCCGAACTTGTAAACCTGCTTTGTTGCATATTGCATGTGATCGACTCCCGAATGTATTTCGAGCAAATTAGATACTCCGCAACCGTATGCCTCGAGCCTCGGAGGGACAAGGAGCAACGGTCCGAAACGGACGAGGGTTCATAGGCCCTAGGCTAAATACCGGTTTCTTGCTCCACCAGAGTCAGCTTCCGTATGGTAAGAGCGGCCGTTTGACAGGGCTGCACGACAACGGGCAGTCTGCAGATTACCGAATAGGTCGTATTCTGGCGAATACAAGAGGAAAGGCAGGTATGGCAACAGCTGAAATGAGCAAGGCAGGCAATCAGGCGAGCCTGATAGTGCAACTCGAGGCCGCACTGTTGCAGCGGGACATCGCAACTGGATTCCGGCTACTGGATGAAATGTTCCTACCCGGAGAATCTTGTGATGTGCAAACGGACCTGCCCATCTCGCTGCTGCTCGCGGCTGCGCAGTTTGTGGACCTCGGCTATCGCGGACTCGCATTTTTAGATGCGCTGCTCGATGCCCAGCCTCGTGGCGATTACGCACAGCGGATGCTGCTGGACTACCTCAAGATCCAAATGGTTGAAGGCTATCGCTTGCTAGCTGCAGAGCGGCTGGAAGAGGCGATCGATGTCCTCGGGCTGGTCCTCCGCATTGGAGACGAGATGCTCGGCGAGTACCTGCGCTTCGTCGCTAACTTTTGGAAAGGCCGTGCGCATCGCAAGTTGGGTGAGTACGAGCAAGCGGCCAGCAACTTTGGCGCGGCGCGCACGGCGGCCGAGCATTGCGGTGGGATGAAGCTGGTGGCGGTGACGAAGATACATGAGAGCTGGCTGGCTTTTCAGAGCGGGAAGCGCCAGCAGGCATTCGACTTGCTGGATGAGGCGGAGAAGGAGCTGCTGTCTACCGGCCACTCGCTTTCGCTGGGCAACATCCAGTCTGCGCGCGGCCGATTCGTTCGACGATCGGGAGATTACGCGTCGGCGCTGCGTCACTTTGAAGCGGCGATGAAGTTGTATCAGAAGGGCTGTCCGGAGCATCCGAATATGGCCCGAGCGCTGGTCAATGCCGCTTACGTGAAGCGGCTGATGGCACTCGAGCTTCAGCCTCGAGATGGCCAGGCGAACGGGCTCGTCCACGCGAAGTCGCTGCGCATGAGCCAGGAGGCTTTGAGCCTGCTGGACGAAGCGAAGAGGATCTACGAACTCCACCAACACCAAAGCGGAAGCG
The DNA here is from genome assembly GCA_964282815.2 of uncultured Granulicella sp. GTDB lineage: Bacteria > Acidobacteriota > Terriglobia > Terriglobales > Acidobacteriaceae > Edaphobacter. Next base: position 252,931 of record CBDIOH010000002.1, on the reverse strand, counting down.
GATCGGTACTGGTTAATGCGGCTCACATCCATCTGGAATGCGGCGATATAGATAAGGCGGCGACTGAGGCGCAGCGCGCCTACAATCTTGCGGAACAGAAGGGCGATCAGATCCTGATGGCACGGGCGAAGGCCGTGCAGTCGGCGGTGGAACTTGCGCGCAGCGAAGAGCAGCTAGGGGATGAGCCGAATATCGGTCTACACGCGCATGCCGCAGTGGACCATGCGGAAGCCGCAATTACGCTGGCGCGACACACGCAAAACAAACGTCTTTTATGTGAGACATACATAGCGCGCGGGCTGGTTGCGGCTTCGGATTTCTTCCAGGATTGGGAGCTCTCCAAAGAGTTCGCGGGCAAGGCCGCAGCGCTGCTGACCCATGACGACCGCGATCACTTGTACAAGCAGTTGAGCGGCCTGAAGTTGAAGCTGGCAGGGGCAACCGACGTCGATGCAACGCTGCGTGCCTGGTGTGATGGCCACGTCGGTGACAAGACGTTTCAGCAGGTGCAGGAGGAGTTCGCTGAGCTGGTTATCCCGAGGATATGGTTAAAGAGCGGAAAGAACATCTCTCTTGTGGCGAAGAATCTCAGCATCTCGCCCAAGAAGGTACGAAGAATTCTTCGCAACACGAACAGGGTGTGAGCATGGTAGGAGAGCCATGAGGTTCAGCGGGTGGGGAACTATTGGTCTGACAGCAGGCTGCATTGGAGCGGCGGCTTTGGCCTGGGCGGCGCGAGACTACGCGAAGTGGCAATCGCTGGGGCCAGGAGGTTTGCCGGCGAATCTAAATGGATGGGTGACGATGACGCGCTACCGGTTGATTGCCCAGGATGAGCTCGACGCCAATCCCATCGCCGCGAAGGTGGGTTATGCGAATGATTTGAGGAGTTGGACGAAGCTTCGTGGCCGCAGCGGGCTACGGCCTGAAGTGAGCAAATATCCGATACCCCATCGGCAGGTAAGTCAGCTTGCGGAGCCGGAGGCGCGGATGCAGCTTTCTAAGCTGTTTGAACGTACCGTCGAGCGGTATGGGGATGATGTACACTTAGCTCTTTCCCATTTTGAGAAGCGGCATTTCGCAATCACCTTGAAGTCTGCGGCCGGAAAGGTAGGGTCAAGGTCGCAAGGGGAGATCGCCCATATCCATCCCAGGGATAATTCCATGCACATGGTGTTAAGCCCAACCGACGCGTTGGCTGCGATAGCAGCTGGGTGGGCGCAACGGCATAGCTTGGCAGGTATCGCGGTGGGTTTACCCGTGACATACGTGATGATCTATTCGCCGCGCGGTGAGGAAGATCTAGAGGTGGTGGGCGAGCTGCTCGAGGCGGCGATTGCGTATGCGATTCAACCTGCGGGAAGAGCGCCGTTCTCGTCGGTTTGATGCAGGCGTTGCAAAGCTGGGCTGCATTGGATTCATGGCGAGAAAGGGCGCCACTTTCCAGTCGTTTAGAATCGCGTGTATGGTACAGGTGAACATGTTCACGTTGTGGTTCTCGTCCGGAAAGGACGAGTGGCTTGGAATGAGTTTATGGGAGGGCGTGTGAAGAAGCTTTGGCCTGACGCCGACTCGGCGCTGGCAGGACTGGTGAAGGATGGCATGCTGCTTGCGATCGGCGGGTTCGGACTGTGTGGCGTGCCGGAGGCCTTGATCGGCGGAGTGGAACGTATTGGCGCGCGTGGGTTAACGGTGGCCAGCAATAACGCCGGCATTGATAATGTGGGGCTGGGCCGGCTACTCGCTACGCGGCAGATATCGAAGATGATCGCGAGCTACGTGGGCGAGAACGGCGAATTTGAACGGCAATACCTGGCGGGCGAACTCGAGGTTGAGTTCTGTCCGCAGGGCACGCTGGCGGAACGGATGCGCGCTGGCGGTGCGGGTATCCCGGGCTTCTATACGCGCACAGGAGTTGGCACCATGGTGGCAGAAGGCAAGGAGCACAAGGAGTTCGACGGCGAGGTGTACATCCTGGAGCGCGGGATACGGGCGGATGTGGCGCTGGTAAAAGCGTGGAAGGGCGACACACATGGCAACCTGGTATATCGGCGCACCGCGCAGAACTTCAACCCGGGCGCAGCGATGAGCGGCAAGATTACGATTGCTGAGGTTGAACTGCTGGTAGATGCGGGTGAGTTGTCACCGGAAGAGATTCATACGCCGGGCATTTATGTGCAGCGGCTGGTGCATAACCCGAATGCCGAAAAGCGGATTGAACGCGTGACCACACGGGAGGCTTGCTGATGGCGTGGACGAGAAATGAGATGGCGCAACGCGCCGCGCAGGAACTGCAGGATGGGTTTTATGTGAACCTCGGAATTGGCATGCCAACGCAGGTTGCAAACTACATTCCGGCGGGCGTGAGCGTGACGCTTCAGTCGGAGAATGGACTGCTGGGTTTGGGCCCATATCCGCTGGGAAACGAGGTGGACGCGGACCTGATTAATGCCGGCAAGGAAACGGTGACCTTTCTGCCGGGGGCTTCAATCTTCTCGAGCTTCGAATCGTTCGCGATGATCCGCGGAGGGCATATAGATCTTGCAATCCTCGGTGCGATGCAGGTTGCGCAAAATGGCGATCTTGCTAATTGGGTGATCCCGGGCAAGCGTGTAAAGGGGATGGGCGGCGCCATGGACCTCGTCTCCGGCGTGCGCAGAGTGGTGGTTCTGATGGACCATAGCGCTCCGGGCGGCGTTCCGAAGCTGTTGCGGAACTGCACGCTGCCGTTGACAGGCCAGGGTGTGATCGACCGCGTCATTACGGATCTGTGTGTTTTGGATGTTAAGCCGCAAGGTTTCGAACTCGTGGAACTAGCGCCGGACGTAACCGAGGAGCAGGTGAAAGCGGCGACGGACGCTGACATCCGGGTTCCTGTGGAGCGTGCCCGATGAAGATTGTGATCGCAGCGGCGCGGCGTACCGCGGTCGGCTCGTTCCTGGGGGCTTTTGCGGACGTTCCGGCGGTGACGCTGGGCGAAACAGTCGCCCGCGAAGTCTTGCAGGGTGTCGAGGGCAAGGATGTCGCAGACGTGATTGTGGGAAACGTGCTGCAGGCCGGGCAGGGCATGAATCCGGCGCGGCAGATTGCGCTGGGCGCGGGATTGCCGGTATCCGTGCCGGGCCAAACCATCAACCGCGTGTGCGGCAGCGGCATGCAGGCGGTGGTGAGCGCGGTACAGGCCATCCGTGCGGGAGATGGCCGGCTGTACCTGGCCGGCGGCGTTGAGAGTATGTCTCGGGCGCCGTTCCTCGTGCAGCAGATGCGGCGCGGGCAAAAGCTTGGGGACGCCGGGATGATCGACAGCATGGTGCATGATGGTTTAACAGATCCTACGCACCGGTACCACATGGGCATTACTGCAGAGAACGTTGCAGCTCAGCACGGAGTTAGCCGTGCGGATCAGGACGCGTGCGCCCTTGAAAGCCACAGGCGAGCGACCGCCGCGCAAAACACCGGCGCGTTCCAGGCTGAGATAGTTCCAGTTTCGGTGCCCTCGCGTAAAGGACCTGTTGTGATGACGCGCGATGAGGGAGTGCGTCCGGACTCGAGCCTGGAAGCCCTCGAAAGGCTGAAGCCCGCGTTTAAGCCTGACGGCACGGTGACGGCGGGGAACGCCAGTAGCCTGAACGACGGAGCGGCAATGCTGCTGATCTGTGACGCCGAGTATGCGCGGGCACAGGGTCTTGAAACCCTCGCGGAGATTGTGAGCTATGCCTGCACGGGAGTCGATCCGACCGTGATGGGAATTGGACCGTTCGCGGCGGTTCCTCTGGCGTTAGAGCGTGCAGGGCTCGCGATCAATGAAGTTGATCTGTTTGAGCTGAACGAAGCGTTCGCGGCCCAGTCGTTGGCCGTTTGCCGGGGCCTGCTCCTCCCTGACGAAAAGGTGAACATATTTGGCGGGGCGATTGCACTCGGGCATCCGATCGGAGCGTCCGGCGCCCGTGTTCTGGTGACCCTCGTCCATGCGCTGCGCTCGCGCGGGAAGACACATGGCGTCGCAAGCCTGTGCATCGGTGGAGGCATGGGAATCGCAGTAGTACTGCGCAATGTAGGTGCAAGTTAGGATGTGGCAAGTGAGGAAAACATTTCTGACCACAATACCCTCCCAACCCGTCTTGAAAACGAAGAACTCCGGGGTGCGCGAACGATCCAAGCGAGAGCGCCAGGATCGGATCATGATGGCCGCACGGAAGATGTTCGCAGAGCGAGGCTACGATGCGACGACACTCCGGCAGGTTGCGGAGAGCGCTGGGTTAGGCCTTGGTACGCTCTTTAACTACATCAGCGATAAACGCGATCTAATCTACTTGGTGTTCAATCAAGAAGCGAGTGTCACGTGTGATGCTTCCCTGGCGGCGCCACGGCCGTGGCAGAGCTTCAACGAGAAGATACTGAGCATGGTAGCGCCCCACTACCGGCTTTTCGGCAGCGAACCGGTCTTGTCACGCATTCTTCTGAGCGAAGTGCTGCAGCATACGCCGGGCTATCACCTTGCAGAACATATCGTGATCCGCGACCGCTTTATTCGCGGCATGGAAGAAGTTATTGCGGACGCGCAGACAAGCCTTGAGATTGTCTCGACGGAGAGCGCGCAGCTGATCGCCCGGCACATCTTCTTTTCCTATTCTGCGGCGCTTCGGTGGTGGTTGGCGGCGTCGGAAAATCCGGAGTGGCGAGCTGGTCTGCGCGACTTTGCGGAGCTCCTCAAGCTTCAGATCACTGGGCTGAATATACAAACGGAGCCGAAAAGATCCGCCAAGACGGTGAGCATCTCCACCTCTGCAGGCACGCGGGGCAAAACAGCTCGTATAGCCGCTCATTTAAGGCCGATTGTGCGTATCGCAAAGGTGGAACGAGTACGAGCGTGACGACGAACTTGACAGTTGTACCGCGCTTGGATCATGCTTTGTTGCGAACGTGTTCATGTTTCTTCTCTCAAAAGCGAGAGACAAACCCGATGCTGTTTCCCCGGCGAAGACCGCGAACGGATTCAAGAGAATGGAGCAAGCCCCGTGAGATTTGTGTTGTATCAACAAGATGGCGCAAGCGCGCTGGGTGCGCTGAAGGGAACAGTTCTGTTCGGCGCAAAGGCAGGAGACAGGATCACCAACGATCTCCAGTCATTGATTGCCGCGGGTCCGCAGGCGATGCAGGAGGCCTATGACGGCCTGTTGAAGGGCGAGGAGATCGACCCGGCCGGCATAGAGTATCTTCCGCCATTTCCCTTTCCGGAGAAGATCATCTGTTTTGGGCTGAATTACGTGGACCATGCTTCTGAAAGTGGTTTCGAAGCTCCCAAATATCCGGCCTTATTCGGACGTTTTCCGTCCAGCCTGATCGGACATAAGGCACCCATTGTTCGGCCGAAAGTGTCGGATCAACTTGACTATGAAGGCGAGTTGGTGGCGATCATCGGCAAGCCTGGGCGAAACATTCCGGTTGAGCGCGCGCTCGAGCATGTCGCGGGTTATTCGATCTTTAACGATGCCTCAATTCGCGATTACCAGTTCAAGTCAGCGCAATGGATGATCGGGAAGAACTTTGATGGTACCGGAGCGTTTGGGCCGGTGTACGTAAGCGCGGATGAGCTGGAGCCCGGCGCACGAGGCTTGCGCTTGAAGACGCGGCTGAATGGCATCGAGCTGCAGAACGCTTCAACCACCGACATGATCTTCGACGTAGCGACGCAAGTGTCGCTCATGAGTGATGCGATGCTACTCAAGCCTGGTGATGTGATCGTTACGGGAACGCCGAGCGGGGTCGGTCTGGCTCGTAAGCCGCAGGTCTTTATGAAGCCGGGCGACGTGTGTGAGGTCGAGATTGAAGGGATTGGGCTCCTGACAAACCCAATCGTGCAGCAGGAGTAAGGACAGCCTGGCGAGCGCCAGGGAGGTGCAACATGACGATGATTCGTAGCTTTACCCCGCAGGCCAAGCGGCCCGGAGAACTGGGCGTCCACTCGCTCGATCACTTCAGCGTAGCGGTTCCAAAAATGAGCGTGGCTGAAGATTTCTACGCTGCGTTTGGACTTGACCTCAAGGCGGACGGCAACCACTTGGGTTTGACGACATTCGATAGTCCGCACCGCTGGGGCGTGCTGACGGAGGGACCTTCGAAGAAGCTGCAATACATCTCATTCGGAGCCTTCGAGGAGGACTTTGCGGAGCTGCGGATGCGGGTTGAATCGTCCGGCGTAAAGCTGCTCGATCCGCCTCCCGGTTTCGATTCGACGGGGTTCTGGTTTGCCGATCCCGATGGCATCCTGGTTGAGGTGAAGATAGCGGAGAAGACCTCACCGAACGACAAGATGAGCTTCGACATGACATCTTGCCCGTCCGCCGAACGCGGCGCGCCTTACCGGCGTCTCGCCGATCAGGTGAAGCCGCGCCGCATGGCGCATATTCTCCTGTTCACGACAGATGTGCGGCGGGCAATCGAATTTTACCACCGCACGCTGGGGCTGCGCCTTTCGGATCGTTCGGGCGACGGTATCGCCTTCCTGCATGGTATCCACGGCAGCGATCATCATATGATTGCGTTCGCCAAGTCGTCGGCACCGGGTTTCCATCACGTGAGTTGGGATCTGCCGAATGTGAACCTGGTTGGATTGGGTGCGATGCAGATGGCGGATAAAGGCTTTTCGCAAGGTTGGGGACTTGGCCGCCACGTGCTGGGTTCAAACTACTTTCACTATGTTCGCGATCCGTGGGGCAGCTACTCGGAGTATAGCTCTGATATTGACTACATCCCTGTGAGCTGTGACTGGGAGGCAGGAGATCATCCAGGAGAGGACTCGCTTTACCTCTGGGGACCGGAGGTTCCGAAGGATTTTGTGACGAACTATGAAGCGGATGTACCTACCGCCAGAGTTGCGGCTGAACTGGTTGCCGCCAGCTAGCGGAAGCGGGACGTCTGCTGAAGTAGAGCGGTCCCGGATGAACCCGAGGGTTGCGATGACAACCAACGTAGAGCGGGGGACTTGTTGCGCTTTCATCTGCGGTAAGCAGACCAACTGGAGAGATGTTACCCGGTTCGGTCTCCCGTGCGTCCAATAACGCCACTTAGAATATGACACGACCGGATCACTCCTGCTCCGCTCATTTTCTGAGGCCATAGAATTTGCAAGAGGCAGTGGGCCAGCGTGTCGACCGCGATATGCACCTTCGAACGCTTGCGTCGCTTGGCTGCACCATAGCGGGAGCGTGGGCGCAAACTCAGGCGTGGGCTGTAGCGTAAGGCTATTGACTCAGATCGCGCTCGGTTGGCCCTTGCGCCCAACCCAATGACGTGCAATCGACTGCACGTTAGAGACTAGCGCCTCGAATACACCCGCGTCCAGTCAGCGGCGAAACTGCTGATACACCACAGCCCACGGCGGCAGATCGCCCGGGATCATGCTTCACGCGCAGCCACTGCGCGCCGTACAATGCACCGCGTCGAACACATCCCATAACGCGTGCTCCCGCTAGCCCGCATCCTCACGGCACGTCACTAGAGATGGCAGCACAAATCACCACCCCCTCTTCCGTCACATCCGACCGGTACACCTTGCGAGCCTTGCCCATCCTCCCATGCTGACGAGAAAAGAATCAACAGCAAAGACTCTACTCAGGTGCAAAATCCATGACACCCTCTAGCTTAGTGGACTGTGATGATCCCTTCATCACCTTCAATGGTAACGGGTGTACTAAGCACTGCTGAGCGGGCACGAACAGCGGCGAGAACGGCTTGGGCCGCAGCACCGTGAAGCAGGAATGGCTGCGCCAGTTGTTGACCAGTGCCAGCAATTGGAAGAATTTCGATCTGCCGGACTGCATGCGGTGAGAGGGTCAGGCGGAGGAGCTCGTTGTCTCCCCAGTCGGTGTAATTGTGAGCGATCGCGACGTGGCTGGGCGAGTAGATGATAGTCTTGCCGCGGTAAATTTCGATGCCCTTGGGAAATGGCGTGTGGCTCCCGAGGATGATGTCCGCGCCGGCGTCGATGAGCTGGTGGGCGAGTGTGCGGTTCGCGGACGAGACGTTGGCTGACTTATCTTCGCCCCAGTGGATCGAGACGGCGATGAGGTCGACTTCGGGTCTGAGCGCCTTGATGTCGGCCACCATGAGGATAGGATCCATGGGGGCGATGCCGGCGCGTTTGTCGGCGGCGAAGGCGGGTTCGCCCATGTTGCTGAATTGCGCATAACCGAGAAACCCGATGCGAAGGCCGTTGCGGGTGAGGATCACTGGCTTGCGAGCTTCCGCGAGGTCGTGACCACCGCCAATGTAAGGCAGGTTCGCGGCGGAGAGAGCATTCATTGTGTCAAGGAAGCCTTGGTTCTGCGTGTCGAAGGTGTGGTTATTGGCGATGGTAACGAGTGAGACGCCAGCGCGGACTAGGGCGGCGGCGAAAGCTGTCGGGGTGCGCGAGAGGCCGTCCATGGGAGCGGTATCGGAGAGCGGAGTTTCGAGGTTCAGAAAGACCAGGTCGGCGGCCTTGAAAGTCGGAGCAAGCTTGGCGAGGGGGTAGTTCACGGATTCTTCGGTGGAGGCGAAGTGAAGGCCGTAATCGATGTTCTTGTGTTTGGATTCAGGTTTGACGGCGGCGGGCTGCAAAGCTTCAAACGCCGCTTGGCTTGGACCCTTGTTCAGGTAGGGGCTGGCTCGCCAGTCCGGGTCCGCGGGGTCGGGTGTCGTGAAGAGTACTGTCGGTGGGCGAAGGATGAGGGACCACTGCACGTCACCCCCGACCAGCAGTGTCGCTTGCCTCTCGGGGGCTTGTGCCACCAGGAGGTTTGGGAAGAGCGCGAGGGATGCCAAAAGCAGCGCGGGCTTGCTCAGGAGTGAGGTATAGAAGCCTGCCATAGAGGGTCCTCTGCGGTTAGAAGGTGATGCGGCCTGCGAACTGGATCACGCGTGCGGCACCGATGGGGCCGCCCGTGGTTCCAACAGCGGTTGCCACTGCGGTGCCCTCGGTCTGGGTAAGCTGGCCGAAGCTGGCGTTGTTCATATATGCGACGGGGTTGGCAAAGTTGGTGTGGTTGAAGATGTTGAAGAAGTCGGAACGGAAAGAGAATCGGATGCGCTCGGTGATCGGGAACATCTTGGTGAGCGCCACGTCCCAGTTCTGCAGGCCGGGACCGGTGTACTTGTCGCGCGACTCGTTGCCGATGACGCCTGGCGTGGTGCTCGGGATAAAGCAGGCGGTCTTGAATGCGGCAAGATGGTTCCGGTTGTTCTGCGAGATGCCGTTGGCGCAGGCGGCAGCGATGTTTGGGCGGGCATTGCTCTGGCTGGCATTGCCGATATCGAACTGGTTAAAGCCGTTGGTGTCGGCCCCGCCCTGCTCTACGGTGAAGGGAGTGCCGGTCTGCAGCGTCGTGATGCCCGAAAACTGCCAGCCGCCGAGGACCTCGCGATTGAACCCGTTGTTCCATCCCAGGAAGAGATGGCCCGGACCCATAGGAAGGTCAACGACGTAGACACCGACGAAGCGGTTGGTGACGTTGAAGGACGAAGGGCCATACTCCGCGTGGATGTTGAGGCTGTTGGCCGGATTGCCGGCTTCGCCGAGCGAGCCGTTTGAACCGTATACGGCGGAGTTGGTGTCAAGCGACTTGCTGTAGGTGTAGCTACCCTGGATGTAGTAGCCGTGGCTCTGGAATTTGGCCGTGGAGGTAAGCCCGTTATAGTTGCCACTGGAGAGCGAGCGGAGCTGCTCGAGCTTGCCGAAGTAAGGATACGGAAAGACCTGCTGGTTCGGCGAGACCTTGAAGCTCTTGGTGGGATCGTTGACTACGACCGTGGGCTGGTTGGCGTCGAGGAAGATGGGAAGCGCGTGACTGGAGCTGCCGACGTAGTCCATCTCCAACGAAAGCCGCTTGGCAATGGCGCGCTGGATACCGAAGTCGTACCGATAGATGTATGCATTCTTTAGGTGGGGGTCGACGTTCGTGAGGGCGACGGTGCCACTGGTGGGCGTGCCCGGGCCCTGTTTGCCATAGTTAGAAACCAGTGGAACGTTCTGGTTGAAGGCCACAGCGTACGAGAACGTGGATGGTTGCGTGACAGCCGCCGTCTGCGTCGTCGGCAGGGTAAAGGGCGGCGACAGAGCCATGTTCGAGGGAGCGTTGTTGAACAGGTCGTCGTAGGCCATGCGGAAGCCGCCGCGGATGACGGTGGCGTTTTGGCCAAACAGGCCACCCATGCTGGAGGGCGTGTAGGCGAAGCCGAAGGCGGGCGCAACCTGGTCTTTGCGTGAGAAGGTCCCGCTGCCGGGCAAGGTGACGCTGCCGGGCACAAGGCTGACCGCGGAGGTCCCGGTCAGCAGCGGGTTGATGGTAACCACCTCGTTGCTGCCGGTGACGACGGGGCCTTCGCCCGCGACCAGGTTTGCGGCGCGATCCTGGCGGTTCGTAAGAGCCGAGGGAAACTCGTAGCGGATACCGTAGTTAAGGGTGAGGTTTTCGTTGACCTTGAATTGATCCTGGGCGAAAAGGTCAAAAGGATAGCGGCGCCAATAGGCCAGCGTGCTGCCGCTGCGGGTAGAGGCGGTCTGAATCTGGCCGGCGGCGAACTGGGCGAAGTTGTTAAAGGTAAGCGCACCGCGAGAGTTGGAATCGGCATAGCGCTTCAGATCCTCGCGGCGAACGTGAACGCCGAACTTGAAGCTATGCCTCGACGTGGTCTTGGTTACGTCGTCGACCAGTTCGATGGTGTTGGTGGTGCGTCCCTGCGGGTAGGAACTTGTCGTTCCCAGCCCGGCGTAGCCGCCTCCAATGGTGATGGTGGGAAGGCCGGTGTCCTGTGGGTTTGTCGTGGAATTGACCACTCCCGGCAAGGTTACCCCGCCCGCTTGGAAGATGGTGGCGGCATTGACGTTCTTATCCTGCACGGTGCGGGCAGTGAGGTTGCGCGAGTAGCCCAGGCGGAACTCGTTGAGGAACGAAGGCGTGAAGGTATGGGTTTCGTTGATCAGCACGGAACGCTGCACGGGTGTGTCGGAGTTTCCGCCCTCGTTGGGCAGTGTACCGGCGTATACATCCGCGCCGCGGCTCTCGATCCAGCGAAAGGCCAGGTGGTCCTTTTGGGTTAGGATCTGGTCCAGGCGGAAGAGCCCAGTGTGATCGAAGTCAGAGCTGGGAACATTGGCAATGTAGTTCAGCGTGCCGCCCAGGGTGGTGGAATCGGGTGCCGGGTAAAAGGCGAGCAGAGCCTTCGAGATGGGGTCGGTGACGGTGGCGATGTCGGAGGCGGTAGGGACACGCGTGGTGCTGACCGTAGGCGCCGTCTGAAAGAAGCCCTCATAGGAGAGGAAGAGGAAGGTCTTGTCGTGGATGATGGGGCCGCCCAACGTGCCGCCGAACTGGTTGCGATGCAGTGGCGCTTTGGCCGCCCTGGCCAGGTTAGTGAAGTAGTCGTCGGCGTTCAGGACGGTGTTGCGGATGTATTCAAAGGCTGAGCCGTGGATTTGGTTGGTGCCGCTTTTGGTGACGATGTTGACCTGGGCGCCAGTGCTGCGGCCAAACTCGGGCAGCTCGCCGGAGGTCTGCACGTCGAACTCCTCGATGGCGTCGGTGATGCGGAAGTTGGTGAGAGGCTGGTTGGTCTGGGTGTCGATGTTGCTGACGCCATCAAGCAGGAAGACGTTCGACTGCGAGCGAGCGCCCGCTGCGTTGAAGCCGCCGCCCTGAACGCCGGCGCCGGCCAGCGCCACGCCCGGCGTGATGTAGGCCAGATCCAGGAATTGCCGGGCATTCAGCGGCATGGATTCGATCGTCCTGCTCTGGACCACGCTGCCGATGGCGGACTGGTCGGTTTCGAGCAGCGGGGTGGCGGTGTTCACCTCGACCGATTCGCTGGTCTCGCCGATTTCGAGCGTCAGGTCGACCCGGGTGATCTGGTCGACTTCAACGATCACCTGCTTGACGTCGGCGCGCTTGAAGCCGTTCAGCGTGGCCTCCATGGAGTAGGTGCCGGGCGCGAGCTGCGGAAACTGGAAACCGCCGTCAGAACTGGAGGTTCTGGTGATCTTTTCTGAAGTGGCATTGTTCGTGATCACAATTTGAACGCCGGGAAGCGCGGCTCCGGTCGAATCCTTCGCATATCCTCCAGCGCTGCCGACGGCAGACGCCAAACAGGAGCCGGTGAAGAGACCGGCCATGACAACGGTAGCAATGATGCGAAAACGCAAGAGCATGCTGAACTCCCTTCCAGGTTGAGGCTATGCGACAGACCATACTCAACGGGAGATGAACGAGAGATAAACGTTTGCGAAAAGCTTCGTTCATCCAGTGTTCAGATTTCGCGTGCTACCTTGGTCGCTCTTTACTTTTATTATCGAATTGTAACCTCGATCTATCATGGCTTCGGCCTGGAGTTGCGCGATGACGAGAATCACGGCTCATCTTCTGCGGGTTTCCATCTTCACCTTGGCGATCAGTGTGGGATTAACGGCGGCCACGACTGACGGCCAATCGCAAACCGTAACCGCAACAGCCCTGTCGAATGAGCCAGATCTGTATCCGGATGCAGTGCGCCAGGCCGACTTGATGGTGAAGATGCGCGACGGCGTGGAGCTGGCGACCGACATCTACCGCCCCGCGCTTGGGCATGTAGCCGCAGAGGAAAAGCTGCCGGTGCTGCTGCATCGTACTCCGTACGACAAGGCTGCGCCCGCGACGATTGCGATTGCCGAGACCCTGGCCCGGCATGGATATGTCGTGGTGGTGCAAGATACCCGCGGACGTCATCACTCCAAGGGTGTGTTCGAGAAATATTACGTGTATGACGCTTACGACGGATACGACACGATTGAGTGGACGGCGACGCTGCCTTATAGCAACGGCAAGGTGGGAATGTTCGGGACCTCGTACGCGGCGCATACCCAGGCTGATGCTTCAAAGCTCAATCCGCCACACCTGAGCACGATGGTGCTAAACATGGGCGGGATGGCGAATGCCTGGAACCACTCTGTGCGCTACGACGGCGCGTTTGAGGCGGGGCGGCAGTTTACGTGGGCGTGGGAGCAGGCGCTCGCCGATACCACCGAGCCCGTGGCAAAGGCGATGCTGACCAGTGAGCCGGAGTTCGACTGGTACAAGGCAATGCCGCTGCGGAAGGGTTTGAGTCCGCTGGCGATTGAGCCGGTATATGAAGGCTACTACCTCGATGAGGCTACAAAGTCAGACTACGGCCCTTACTGGGAGACGCTGGGAATGCAGTGGGAAAAGTATTATCCGCAGACCGCTGATGTGCCAATGCTGCATATCGGCGGCTGGTACGACATATACCTGCGAGGGACCATTGAGAATTTCGACAAGCTGAGCGCGATGAAGAAGTCGCCGATGAGGCTGCTGATCGGACCCTGGACACATCATGGCGACACGTTCGACTACGCGGGCGATGTAGACTTTGGGCCGGAAGCGGCGATCAAGGACTTCGATACCGGCTTTCACCTCCGCTGGTTTGACTTCTATTTGAAGGGCATCAGGACGCCGGTCGCGACCGAGGCGCCGGTGCGGTACTTCATAATGGGCGGCGGGGATGCTCATAAAGATAAGGACGGGAGGCTATATGCGGGCGGACGTTGGGGGACGGCGCAGCAGTGGCCCCCGGCGGCGGTTAAGGAAACCATGTTCTACCTGCATGGCGATGGAACGCTGAGTGAAGCGATGCCGAAAGCGGGCGAGCTTACCTCGACTACCTACCAGTTCGATCCCAATCGTCCGGTACCCAGTATTGGCGGTGGAATTTCGAAGCGCCTGAAGGACGGAGCCTACGATCAGCGGGAGCGTCCGGGCTTCCCGGTGTCACAGCCACCCTACCTGCCGCTGCGTTCACGTAGCGATGTGGTCGTCTTTGAGACGGAACCGCTCAAGGAGGATGTGACAGTGGCTGGTCCGGTTGCGGTAACGCTCTATGCCTCGTCGACGGGGCTGGATACCGACTTTACGGCTAAGCTGGTGGATGTGTATCCGCCCAGCACGAGCTTTCCGCGGGGATTTGATATGAACCTGACGGATGGGATTCTGCGTGCAAGCTATCGCGATGACGCGAAAACGCGAAAGCTATTGAAGCCGGGCGAACTGTACACGTTGACGATACGTCCGTTTGATACGGCTAACGTCTTCAAGAAAGGGCATAGGATTCGCGTCGACATCTCCAGCAGCAACTTTCCACGGTTCGATGTAAACCCGAATACGGGAGAGCCACTCGGTCTGAGCCGGCGAACCCTCGTGGTGAACAACACCGTATTTCACGACGCCAGACATGCTTCGGCCATCAGGTTGTCGGTCCTGCCGACGAAGTAGAGGATGGGGACGGAACCAATGAAGGAACAATGTGACAGCTGAAACCGGTAAATTGCGATCCCCTCTTACATCAGTTCTTAAGGTCACCAGCGGCAATTTCCTGGAGATGTATGACTTCATGATCTTCGGATACTACTCGACGTCCATCGCGAAGGCTTTCTTTCCAAACCGGAGCGAGTTCACGGGGCTTATGCTTTCATTGGCCACCTTTGGCGCCGGTTTCCTGATGCGTCCCCTGGGCGCGATCGTGCTGGGTGGCTATTCGGATCAGCATGGAAGGAGGTCCGGGCTGTTGCTTACTCTTGCGTTAATGGCGTTCGGCACGCTATCGATTGCGTGTACGCCGGGGTATGCGACCATCGGCATTGCGGCTCCGCTTATTGTGCTTCTCGGCCGGCTGCTGCAGGGGCTTTCCGCGGGTGCGGAACTGGGTGGAGTCTCGGTATATCTGGCGGAGATTGCGCCAGAAAATCGCAAGGGACTCTATGTAAGCTGGCAGTCGGCGAGCCAACAGGTGGCGGTCGTGTTCGCCGCGGTCATTAGCTTGGTGTTGAGCCAGCAACTGGCACCCGTGGCAATGGACAAATGGGGATGGCGGGTGCCGCTGTGGATTGGGTGCGCCGTGGTTCCATTCCTCTTCTGGATTCGTAGCTCGCTCGAAGAGACGCAGACATTTCTGGCACGAAAGAAGCGATTCAGCATGCCGGAGATTCTGTATTCGCTGGTGAGCAATTGGAAGATTGTGCTCATCGGCACGATGATGACGACGCTCACAACAACGGCCTTCTACATGATCACCGCATACACGCCAACCTATGGTGCAAATGCATTGCATCTAGCCAGAAGCAGTACGCTAGTGGTGACACTTTGTGTGGGTATCTCAAACTTTGTGATGTTACCTCTAATGGGGCGGCTCTCCGACAGCGTAGGCCGGCGATCGCTGTTGTTCGCATGCACGGGGCTGGTGCTCCTGACCGCGTACCCTGCCCTGGCGTGGCTGGTGCAGGCACCGTCTTTCGACCGGCTGTTGCTTGTGGAGCTTTGGCTTTCCGTCTTGTATGCCAGTTATAACGGGGCGATGGTGGTGTACTTAACCGAGATCATGCCAATCGACGTGCGGAGCACAGGCTTCTCGCTCTCCTATAGCTTGGCGACGGCTATCTTCGGAGGATATACCCCCGCAATTTGTACGTATTTGATTCATGTAACGAACAATCGCGCGATGCCGGGTGCGTGGCTTTCGGTCGCTGCAGTTTGCGCGCTGGCGGCGGTTTCAGCGACGTTGCTCATCACCGGTCTGCGGAAGGAAGTGCGGGCAGTTCAGGTGATCCGGGCCTGATACGCTGCAGCTTCACGCTTAATGAGCGAGTGCCTTTTTGACGAAGCTCATGTCGTAAAACGTAGCTGGGTTGATGGGATAATTGCCCGCGATCGACCCGAAGGTGATGAGTGATTGCAGGTTGTTTACGATGGACTCGGGCGTCACCAGGCCGTCGTGGGAGATGGCCGGCCTGGAGTGCTCGAGGCTCTTGATATAGATATAACGGTCGCCCACAATATTCGCTGGGAGAGCGGCAGCAATTTCTGCAGCACTATGGGTGGCGATGTAGTGGTTGGCGCGGACCATGACGGCGACCATCTGCTGCACGAGTTCCGGATTGTGCTCGATCACGTCTTCGCGTGTCAGCAGGCCCGTGAACTGATAGCTCCCGCTGAAGACCCGCTGTGTCTCTTCTAAAGTGACCATGTCGAGCAGAAGTGAGGCATCGCCGTCGAGCAGCAGGCGGATGGTGGTCGGGTCAGTGGCAAGAGCTGCGTCCACCTGTTTCTGCTTCACTGCAGCGATGAGGGAATCGCCGGCTCCGACGGGGGTGACAGTAACGTCCTTGAGCGAGAAGCCGTTCTTCTTCAGAATGGAGGCCAGCAGGACGTGGGTGCCGGAACCTAAGCTGGTGACCCCGATCCGGCGGCCCCTCAGATCGGCGATGGTGTGGATCTGCGACCGCAAATCACGGCGAACAACCAGGGTGACTGTGGGGAGGTCCGTAAACGAGGTGACCATCTTCAGGTTACCTCCGGCCGAGCCCAGCGTGATGACATGGTCGATGGAGTTGGCAGAAAAATCTACTCGCCGCTGCTGCAGATCGTCGGCAGCTTCTGCACCTTTGCGTAGAGAGTCAATCCGGACATTGATTCCTGCGTCTTCGAAGTAGTGGAGGGCGCGGGCGAGATCGATTTGCAGGTAGACGATGTTTCCGGGCATGGAGCCTACGGCAAGATGCACCGTTTTTCGAGCGGGAGGCGCCATCGCGACCGACGCAGACAGAGGTACCATTAGCATAAGCGTGAGACTGCATCCTAGTCTGCGGATTCGGTGGTTGGTCAGGGTCATCGTTTCCTGCAAGCTTGATTGTTGCACTTCAGCGAAGAATGTAATCGATAATAGAAGCAAGGATACTTGAGGCTTCTCTACACCAAGAAGGACTGCCGTGCGCATCCTACAGGTTGAAGACGAACCGGCAGCGGCAAAGATGCTGGGTAAAGGGTTGCGTGAGCAGGGCTATGCCGTAGATACAGCGCATGACGGCGCGGACGCCAGCTACAAGGCCGCAGTAACCCAATACGATCTGATTATTCTGGACGTAGTGCTGCCGGGACAAGATGGGTTCGGCATCTGCCGCGATCTCCGGTGTGCCGGCTACTCTGGGCCAATCCTAATGCTGACGGCGAGGGATTCGGTCGAGGATCGGGTTCATGGCCTCGACGTAGGTGCGGACGACTATCTGACCAAACCATTCGATTATCTGGAGCTGCTGGCGCGAGTCAGGGCTCTGTTGCGGCGCAGAAGGTCGCCCTACGTGGAGACGATCGACGTCGGCGATCTCCGCATCGATTTGAAAGCACACACGGTCAAGCGCGGAACGACACCGATCGAGCTGACCGCAAAAGAGTACACAATTCTCGAGTACCTGGCGACTCGGCGGGGCGAACTGGTCTCGCGGGAAGACTTATCCGAGCATGCCTGGGATGAGAACTACGACCCTTTCTCGAACTTGATCGAGGTGTATATCCTGCGGCTGCGCAAGAAGATCGATGCAACGCACGACGTCAAGCTGCTGCGCACGCGGCGCGGCAAGGGATATATGCTCTGCGCGGATGGCGACGCGACAGAGGCAGCCGATGCTTAAATCGGCAAGGCTTCGTCTGACCGCGTGGCATGTGGGCGTGCTCGCGCTCTTGCTGACGAGCGCCTGTCTGGGTCTGTATACCCTGTTGCGGCACAACTCTTACGAACGTGCAGACAGCGTTCTAGCCAGCGTGGACACCGCGACGGTGTCGATGCTGGGCCACCAGTTGAGCGAGAGCGGACTGGATGAGCTGGCGGCGCGCGATGCCGTTAAGACGCTCAACTTTCCGGAACATACGCTGGCCATCTTCGATGCGCAACGCGACCTGCTGGCGGAGAAGCCGGTCGGTAGCTCGGAGCGGGTTCCACTGCAAGACCCGGAACATCTCACCGATCGAAAGATCTCGTTATACACGGTGCGGTCGCTGATCAATCCCTCAGACCTCAGGCGTGTGGCGGCGCTTCGAGTAACGCTTGATCCCAGCGGCCGGAGCTACATTGTGGTGAGCAGCCGGTCTTTGACGCCGCTATTGGGCGAGTTGAATACGGATCGCACGATCTTGTTTCTGGCGGTTCCAGGTGGTTTGCTGATTGCCGGAGTTGCAGCGTGGTTCCTGGTGCGAATTACGCTGCTTCCAGTCGCGGCCATGGCGGAACAGGCAAGGAGGATTGGAGCGGAAAATTTGGACCAGCGGCTGCCAGTCGCCAAGGCCGATGACGAGTTCAGCCAGCTGGCTGGCACATTCAATGATCTGCTGTCGCGCTTGAGCGCGGCGTTTACCCTGCAGCGGCAATTCGTGGCCGACGCATCCCATGAACTGAGGACGCCGCTCAGTGTCATCCGTACAGCCGCCGCGGTTACGCTACAACCAGCGGCGAGAACCGAGCAGGAGTACCGGGAGGCGCTGAGCCTGATCGAGCATCAGGCCCAGCGACTGACCCGCATGGTGGATGACATGTTCAAGCTCGCCCGGGCAGACGCTGGTGGTTTGGCGCTTGAATTAACCACGTTCTACCTGGATGAGTTGTTGAAAGAGGCAGTCCAGACGATCAAGATCCTAGCTGCTTCAAAGGAAATTGAGATCATCACCGCATTTGAGGATGACAGTCTGTGCGAGGGCGATGCGGCGTTGTTGCGGCAGATGTACGTTAACCTGCTGGACAATGCAGTCAAGTACACGCCGCCAGGCGGAGCGGTTCAGGTTTGGCTGAAGCGCGAGGGCGAGCAGTACGTGGTTCGAGTCAAGGATGATGGAGTGGGCATATCAAACGAGCATAGAAAGTTGGTCTTCAATCGATTCTTCCGGGTCAATTCAGCCTACCAACGAGCCAATCTGACCAGTTTGCAAACGAGCGGCGCCGGCCTGGGATTATCGATTGCGCTGTCCATTGCGGAGACCCATCGGGGAACAGTGTATCTCAATGAAGAAGAGGAGCGTGGAAGCATGTTTGTGGCCCGGGTGCCTTGTTTTCAGACAACCGGCTCTATGGCAGAAAAGTCATTAGCCAGCGCGTGACTCTGTAAGTTGTAACGTCCAACTTTCCACGACAGCGAAGAGCCTGTCGCGTTTTCCGTACACCTAAATCGAATCCCTTGTCGAAGCGTAACGATGCTAATTAGAAAAGGTTGAAATCTGTTCCGGCGGATGCTTACAGGCAGAGCTCTGCCTGCTTCGCTGCTGGCTCTAGCCGTACGGCGCGTTCATCAGTGCAGATAGCAGCAGATCTTGAGTATGTGTGAATTTCCCACCTGGTTTAGTTGTGGCTTTAGGCTGACGATATGCTGATGGAAGATGCTGGGTTGTCGAATGCGTCAGGTACGTCGGCGTCGTTCTGCTGCGGAGAAGCGCTGGATTGTGGAGCAGACCATGGTGCCTGGTGCAAGGGTGGCTCGCGTGGCGCAGGGCCCATGGAGTAAACGCCAACGTGGTCCTTCATTAGCGGCGTCAGTACCAGGAGCGCACGTTGGCCGACACGGGACTGATTCCTGTCGTGATGACGGAAGATGCTCTGACCAGACAAGCGCTAGCGCGAACGGGAGCGGCTTCAATCCGGATCGAGCTTCCCGGCGGCACCGTGGTTGTGGTCGACGGCAGCGCGGACTCCGCTTTGGTGCGCATGATCGTTGAGAGCCCGCGGGCATGATCGAGCTTCCGCTGAAGCAGCATGGGGTCGGCACGCAGATCTGGATTGCGGGGGGCGTGATGGATATACGTCGCGGCTTTCATGGGCTTGCCGCGCAGGTGCAGACGGCGCTTGATCGAGCGTGAGGATCTGCTCGTTGAGGGTGCGCAGGGTGTGGAAGACCGGGGCGAGGGCGAGGCGCAGCGGCTCGGGAACATGCTGCCAGGTCTTGCCGCAGAAGTATTGGGCGTCCGATGCCGGGAGGCGATGGCCGAGGCTCTTGACGGTGCCGCGCACGGTGTTGATGAGCAGGCTGCGGGTCTTGACCAGCTGGGCGTGGGCGCGGAGCACGGCCAGATGCTGCTGCGCCTTCTCGGAGCGATGGTGGATGGGGAAGAGCGGGCGCGGGTCGACGCGGGCTAGGGCTTCTGCGTCGTTGGCGTCAGGTATCGTTCTTGGAGCTGTGGGCGGTGCCGCGCCAGCGCAACGGGTTAGCCGCGGTTACGAGGCAGCCGGCCTAAGTGAGTGCGCGGCTGAACCAGCCGGAGTGCGTGCCGTTCTCGATCGCGACGCTGCCTCTGCGCCATGCCGCAGCCTGCTTGAGCACCGCTTTGACTCCAACTTGATAGACCGCTTCATGCTGGTCTCCTCCTTGCAACTTGGATTGCGTCAGCATAAAAGAGCTTACCCCTCTTATGCCCGGGGACCAGCACTTCCATCTCAGGATGACAATGCCGTTCCAAGGGAAAGTGGAAAGAGCCGCTAGTTGATGCGGCGGCCGTGGAGGTAGGTGGCTTCGAGGATGCCTTCGGGGGTGTACTGGTTAAAATTTGCGGGCTGGCCGGGGCGAAGGCTGGCGATGGTGTCGGAAAGGCCGAGGAGGGCGGCGGGATGGGCGCTTGCGCAGCGGACGGCATCTTCGAGGGTGCAGGCGGTGAAGGCTTGCAGGTTGGCCACGGCTCGGTCGAGGGTGAGGACGGAGCCGGCTAGGGTTTCGGGATGATCGGTGAGGGTGCAGCGGGCTATCCCGCCATCGACGGATTGGACGGTGACCGGGAGGCCGGCTAGGGTGTAGGCGCCGTCTGGCATGCCGGCCGCGGAGATGCCGTCGGTGACGAGGATGGCATGATCGCCCTTGAGGCGGAGCCAGAGGTGGACGAGGGCGGGGGCGACGTGGATGCCGTCGCAGATAAGCTCGGCGAAGAGATTTTGCTGGTCCAAGACGGTGCCCAGGACGCCTGGTTCGCGTTGGTCGAGGGGGCGCATGGCGTTGAAGGTGTGGGTGGCGGAAGTGGCTCCAGCGGCGATGGCTGCGAGGGATTCGCCGGCGGTGGCGTTGGTGTGGCCTAGGGAGACGCGGATCTTCTGCTGGGTGGCGTGTTGGATAAGGTCGATTGCGCCGGGGAGCTCGGGGGCGATGGTTAGAAGCTTGATCGTGCCCTGGGCGGCTTGCTGGAAACGGTCGAAGAGGGAGATGGATGGTGGTTGCAGGAGGGCTGCGGGGTGGACGCCGCGCTTGGTGTGCGAAAGGAATGGGCCTTCGAGGTGGATGCCGATAGGGGTGGCTTCGTTTTCAGGGGTTTGGTGAGCGATGTGCTGGGCCAGGTTTTCGAGCGTGCGGAGGGTGTCGCCGACGGTCGCCGTGGCGGTAGTGGGGAGGTAGTGGCTGGTGCCTTTGGCGGCGAGGAAGCGCTGGATGCGGGAGAGGCCGGCCGGAGTGGCGGACATGACGTCTTCCCCGGCGGCTCCGTGAATGTGGATGTCGAGGAAGGTGGGGGTGAGGATGCGGTCGGAGGTGATGGTGGCGTCTGTGGATAGGTCTTCTATGCGGCCGGTTTCGCCGATCGCAATGGCGGGGTAGGCGACGGTACCGATGGCCGTGATTAGGGTTCGGGCTTGGAGGGTGGGCATGGTTGAGAACAGACAACGGCGTAACGGGGATAAGAGGAGAAAAGCAGGATAAGAATAGGCAACGGCAAAGACAGCTTAGAGGCAAGAGCAAGAACAAGAGCAAAGCAAACCCCATTCGGGGAAAACAAACAAAGGAATGACAACCAAGAGAGACGCGAACTATCGCTGGTCGATGAGGTGAACGGTTTGCATGAAGAGGTCGGCGGCTGTTTGTAAGGACTGGGGGCTGATTTTATCGATGGTGTCCTGGACGGTGTGGTGGTAGCCGCCTTCGGGGTGCTCGGAGGTGGGTGGGCCGTAGTCGAGGTCGATGATGTCGAGGACGGGGACGCCGCGCTTGGCGAAGGGGACGGTGTCGTCTTCTACGGGGATAGAGTTTTTGAAGATGGAGGCCGAGTGGCCGGTATCTTTGGCGGCTTGCTTGAGGGTGTCAAGCAGGGCGGGGGTGGAGTTCTCGTCACGGTCGATGTTGAGGTCCTTGTCGCCTATCATGTCGGCTAAGAGGAAGGCTTTGATCTTGCCGATGGTGCCGTCCTGGGACCACTTGGCGGCCAGGTGGCGGGAGCCGTAGAGGGAATCGGTTGGGCCCCAGGATTTCACGGCCTCTTCGCCGTCGAAGAAGGCGAGGACGATGGTGTAGCCTTCGGGGGGATGGGCGCGGAAGTAGTCGCCGATTTCGATGAGCAGGGCGGAGGTGCAGGCTCCGTCGTTGGCGCCTACGAAGTCGATGTCTTTTAGGGGATAGTTGGTTTCGTAGTGGGAGCCGAGGACGATGATGCCGTCCTTTTTGCCGGGGAATTTGACGAGGATGTTGTGCATCGTCTGGATGCCGGCGGGGGTGGAGGCGGTGAAGGTGTCGATGTCGAGGCGGTGGGCGGCGGCCTCGGGGGCGAAGTGGGATTCGATGAAGTGCTCTGCGGCGGCGTGGCCCGGGGTGCCTACGGTGCGCTTGGGGGCTGCGGCGAGAAATTCCCTGGTGAGGGCGTAGGTGGCGGCACCGGAGACTTTGTGGGCGGGTGGGGCGGCTTGGGCTTGGTTTGGGAGAACGAGCACCGACAAGATCGACAGCAGGGGGAGAGCGGCCAGGAGGAACCCGGCGGGGCGCAATGCTTTGGGGTTCTTCGATTCGCTGCGCTCGCTCAGGATGACGAGCTTCTGGGGTGGATTGAGGAGAGCGGTCGAGCTTTGCTCGACATCCCACATCTCAGGTGCGAGGTGCGGGGCACCCGCATGGGTGTGGGGGGTTGAGGAGGTCATGAGGCGAGGGGCTCCTTGAGCTTTCGGCGGTTGGGATGGACGAAGTAGGCGACGATGACGCCTACGACGTAGAGGGCGAGCATGGGACTGGCGAAGAGGCACATGCCAACCGGGTCGGGCAGGGGGCAGATCATGGCGGCGACCAGGAAGATGATCAGGATGGCGTACTGGTATTGCTTGAGGAAGAACTTGTGGTCGACGATGCCGAAGAGGGCGAGGAAAAACATGAGAATGGGGAGTTCGAAGCAGACACCTAGACCGAGGATAACGGCGAGGAAGAAGCCGGTGTAGTCGTCGATGGTGATCATGTGGGTAAAGTTTTTGCCGAAGCCGAGGACGAGGACCTTGATGGCTCCCGGCAGGACCCAGCGGTAGCCGAACCAGGCTCCGGCGAGGAAAAGGCCGACAGTGGTAGACATGAAGGGGATGACGTACTTGCGTTCGTGCTCGTAGAGACCGGGGGCGATGAAGAGCCAGACTTGATAGAGGATGTAGGGGCTGGCGAGAATGGCTCCGGCGCAGATAGAGGCCTTGATGACGAGCTCGAGGGCGTCGGTGGGGTGAGTCATGGTCATAGACAGACCGACGTCGACGAGAGGCTTTTGCAGGAAGGCGATGAGCTTGTCGTGGATGAGGTAGCAGAGGCCGCAGGAGATGAGCAGGGCGGCGATGGAGTGGATGAGGCGCTTGCGAAGCTCGTTGAGGTGCTCCATGAGAGTCATGCCGGGGAGCTCGGCACGATCGGTCATAGTGGCTCGAACGCTGTCAATAACGTCAGCCATTAGCGATACCCTCGTGTACGGCGACGTTTGGGGTGGATGCTAAGGATCCCTGGAGACCCGCGCCATTGGCGGGCTCGCGTCCTGGCTCAAGGACTGGTTCAGGGGTGTGGGGGATGGATTCGAAGACGCCGGCGAGGGAGCTGGTGGAGGCGGAACGGCCTACCGGAAGACCGGTGGCGGGTGGCATGAGGTGGAGGTCGCCTTCGCAGGCGATGGGGAGGGATTCTGGGTGTGGGGCGGCGGGCTGGGGCTGGTGGATCTGGTGCTCTGTTTCCGGGGCTAGCAGGTTGGGTTCGGGTGGGGGCATGTGGGGGTGGTCCGGCTCGGGGATGTCGGAGCCGATGAGCGGAGGGACGGGGGCAGCGGCTTCCATGGCGGCGATCTTCTTCTGCTGGTCGGCTTGCTCGGAGAGGCGGAGCTCATCTTCCATCTGCATGCGGAACTCGGCGGAGGCGCGGCGGAACTCGCCGACGAGCTTGCCGAGTTGGCGGGCGATCTTCGCCAAACCCTTGGGGCCGAAGAGCAGGAGACCGAGAAGGATGATGAAGGCGCTGTCTTGAAAGCTGGGCATAGCTGACTGCGATGATAAATGGTTGAGGGTTCCATTAGCTTTGGAGGAAGCAAAGGCTTTGGGTAGAGTGGCCCGGATTTGGGCAAGGCGGCTTCTTCGGGGTTAAGGACGATTACCGTAACCTTTGCGTGTCCGCTTACGTTGAGAGCGGCTAGGGTCTTTCGACTCCGCTGCGCTTTGCTTAGGATTACGGTTTACTAGTGTCCCTGGGGCTTGCGTCGTTTGCGTGATTTGGGTGTCTAATAGAAGGAAGCGGCTTAGCCGCAGGTACGTGGTTGCAACATCCCCGTGGGTTGGGTCTCCGGTTCTATGCCGGAGGGCAGCGAATCCACTGCAACCGTAGTGTGAGTGCTTTCAACATCCCCGTTTCGCGGTTCGGCCCTAAGGCCTGGCCGTGAGACTGAAGGCGAGAAACGACGTGAGTGGAGTTCTTTTCGAAGAGGGCGTGGGCGCTGCCGTGGCTGAGGCGTGCTCGCTGGATCATTATCTTTCACAACCGGACCACACGATGGACGCGCGGATTGCCGCGGCCCGGGCAAAGCTGGGCAAGGAGGCTGTCATCCTGGGGCATCACTATCAGCGGGATGAGGTGATCCGGTTTGCGGATTATACGGGCGATAGCTACAAGTTGAGCAAGGTGGCGGCGGAGACGGATGCGAAGTACATCCTGTTCTGCGGGGTCCACTTTATGGCCGAGAGCGCGGATGTGCTGGCACAGCCGTGGCAGACGGTGATCCTGCCGGATCTGAATGCGGGCTGCTCGATGGCGGATATGGCAGAGATTGGGCAGGTTGAAGATTGCTGGGAAAGCTTAATGAAGCAGGTGTCAGATGTCAGGGATCAGGTTTCAGGTAAGGCTGCGGTCATTCCGCTGACGTATATGAATTCGGCTGCGGACATTAAGGCGTTTTGCGGAGAACGTGGCGGGCTGGTATGTACTTCTTCGAACGCTCGGGGGGCCTTTGAGTGGGCTTTTGCCCGGGGGGAGAAGATTCTGTTTCTGCCGGATCAGCACTTGGGGCGGAATACAGCCTGGGCGATGGGGATCCCGATGGAGCAGATGGTGGTTTGGGATCCTTACATGATCCATGGCGGGGTTGAGCCTGTGCGGCTCAAGACGGCCAAGGTGATCCTGTGGAAGGGGCATTGCAGTGTGCATCAGCGGTTTCTGCCGCAGCATGTGGACCGGATTCGAACGGAAGAGCCGGGGATGAAGGTGATTGTGCATCCGGAGTGCCGGTGGGAGGTTTGCCAGAAGGCGGATGCGCTGGGATCGACGGAGAAGATTATCGAGTACATAGAGCAGGCTCCGGAGGGGTCCAGCTTCGCGGTCGGCACGGAAATTCACCTGGTAAACCGGCTGGCGGCGCGGTTTGCTCCGTTGGGGAAACGGGTGATTACGCTGGATGATGCGGGCTGTCTGTGCACGACGATGTACCGAATCTCGCCGGCACATCTGGCCTGGGCGTTGGAGAATCTGGCTAGGGGGAATGTGGTGAATCGGATCAAGGTTTCCGCGGACACGAAGCTTTGGGCGAAGGTCGCGCTGGACCGGATGCTGGAGGTGCGGACGGAGACGGCACCAAGTGTTCCACGTGGAACAGGAGCTGTAAGTTGAGTAAAATGTTCACTTTACAGGAAGCTCAGGTGCTGCTGCCGGTGCTTGGGGCGCTGGTAAGGCGGGCGCGGGAGGCGGCGGTGCGGGCCAATGAGCTGGACGGGGAGATGCAGGAGTTGGGACAGCGCATCTTCCTTTCAGGCGGGATGCATGTGGATGTTCCGGCTGCGGCGCGGCGGCGGGCGGAGCGGGACAAGTGCGTGCAGGAGGCGAAGTCTACGCTGGAAGAGATTGATGAGATTGGGGTTAAGGTGAGCGACCTGAGTGAAGGGACGGTGGAGGTTCCGAGCGTTCTGGAGGGGCGGCCAGTGATGCTTTGCTGGTCTTTGGGGGATGCTGAGATCGGGTTTTGGCGGGAGTTGGAGGATGAAAGTGGGGTTCGGCGTGAGGTGGATGGGAGGTTTGGGCGCGGCGAGAGGCCCAATTAACGAGGGTTAGCCCGGATGATTTCAGCCACAAGTGGTATTTTTTGTGGACTTGCGGTGGTGATTTTGTAGGTTGCGGCCATCATCTGGGTGGGTTCCGGGAGGTAGGATTCGTCTTCTGCGTAGAGGGTGACGAGGGGTTGGCCTTCGGTGACGCGGTCGCCGAGTTTGGCGTGAACTTCGAGGCCGGCGTGAGCGCTGACCGGGTCTCCGGGTTTGGCTCGTCCAGCTCCGAGGCGCTGGACGGCCCAGCCGACCTGAGTGCAGTCCATCGAGGACAGGTAGCCGGAGGTTGGGGCACGGAAGATGGTGGAGGCTGTGGGTTTGTGGAAGGTTTCCGGTTGGGTGAAGATGGCGGTATCGCCGCCCTGAGCTTCTATGATCTGGAGCCAGGATTTGTAGGCGGCTCCTGAGGTGAGGATTTCGTTCGAGAGGGCGGCTCCGGCTTCAGGAGTTCCGGCTTGGCCGGCGAGGTGGAGCATCCAGCCGGAGAGGATGTTAGTGAGCTCGATGAGGTCCGCGGACATGGGGTGGCGACGACCTTGCATGATATCGACGCACTCGAGGACTTCGAGCCAATTTCCGGCGTAGCGGCCCAGGGTCTGGTCCATGCGGGTGAGGAGAGCGACCGTGCGGGTGCCGGAGGCCTCGCCGGTTTGGACCATGAGGTTGGCGAGGAGTTGGGCGTCCTCATGCTTGCGCATGAAGGCTCCGGAGCCGGTTTTGACGTCCAGGACGAGGGCGTTGAGGGATTCGGCGAGCTTTTTGCTCATGATGCTGGCGGTGATGAGGTAGGGGCTTTCGACGGTGCCGGTGTGATCGCGGAGGGCGTAGAGGGTCTTATCGGCGGGGACGAGGGTGGGGGTCTGGCCGATGAGGCAGGCTCCGCAGCTCCGGAGGACTTGTTCGAAGCGGGTGAGGGAGAGCTGGGTGTCGAAGCCGGGGATGGTTTCGAGCTTGTCGAGAGTTCCTCCGGTGTGGCCTAGGGAGCGGCCGGAGATCATGGGGACGCAGATGCCGGGGACGCCTTGGGGCGTGGGGTTGGCGAGGCCGGCGGCGGCGAGGATGGGAGCGATGAGGAGCGATGTTTTGTCGCCTACTCCTCCTGTCGAGTGTTTGTCGATCGTAAAAGTGCCAAGCGGACGAGAGTCGAAGGTCTCGCCGGAGAAGCGCATGGCGCGGGTAAGGGCGGCCAGCTCCTGGGTGTTGAGGCCGCGCAGGAGGACGGCCATGAGGAAGGCTGCGATCTGGGCGTCGGTGACGAGTTGTTTTTCTGGCGTGCGGTTGACGACTGCGGAGATGAAGGCTTCGATCTCATTGTCCGAGAGGGAGAGGCCGTCGCGTTTGTGGAGGATGACGTCGATGGGGTGCATAGGGCGGTGATGGTGCAGTGTTGAGGCGGCGATGGATCAGTGGAGAGGCAGTAAGAGCAACGGCAAAGGCAGAAGCGGGTTCTTCCCTTCGCTCAGGATGACAAGCAGAAAAAGACGAGAGCAACGACAGTGCGTCAGGGGTTGAGGGAGAATTGGGTGAAGGCGGCGGGGAGCAGGTCGGCGAGGGTGCATTGGGTCGGCGCGCCGTTGGGGCCGGGGTAGAGGATGAGCGTGTCTGGTGAGGCGAACTCCAGGATGGTTTGGCGGCAGGCTCCGCAGGGTTGGCAGGGAACTTTCGCGAGGTTGGCTACCGCGACCGCGCGGATGCGGATCGTTGGGCCGTGCTGGGAGACGGCCGCGGCGATGGCGGTCTGTTCGGCGCAGCAGGTGAGACGATAGGAGACGTTTTCTACGTTACAGCCGGTGATGGTTTGTCCGGATGCGAGCAGGACGGCGGCTCCTACGTAGAAATGGCTGTAGGGGGCGTAGGCGTGATGGGCTGCGACCTCGGCGGCTTCGAGGAGGGCGGTGAGCTGATGGGGTGTGACTTGAAGGGTGTCGGCGGCCATGGGCTGTTGCGAGGGTAGAAGGTGTGGGGGATGAAGACAAGGGCGTGGAGTGGATTTGGTTGGGACAGGACTCACGGGTGTTCCGGGTGGGTCCGATGAATGGGGCGTGGATGATCTGGTTCCAGGGCTGGTTGCGGAGGGTGCGCGGAGGGTGAGCCGGGAGGCCTTGAGCGAGGCGCTGTTCGAGACGATGCTGACGCCGATCTGGAGTCTGGCGGGGGGAGCGCATCTGGAAGGGCTGCTGGATGAGTTGCGAGTGGATCGGACGGGGCATCTGCAACCCACGTTGGCGGAGGCGGCGACGATCAACCAGACGAGCTTCTTTCGGGATGCGAAGGTGTTTGCTATGCTGCGGCGGGAGATTTTGCCCCGGTTGATTGCTGCCCGGCGACGGGAAAGGCGGCTGCGGGTCTGGTGTGCGGGGTGTTCGACCGGGCAGGAGGCTTTTAGCCTGGGGATGCTGCTGGATGAGTTTTCGGAGCTGCAGGGATGGGAGGTGAGTGTGCTGGGAACGGATGTTTCGCAGGATGCGATCGCGTATGCAGAGCGGGGGCTATACCGGGGACGCGAGGTGATGGATGGGCTGGATGCGTCGTTGCTGAGGAGGTATTTTGAGGAGACTGAAGGGCTTTGGCGAGTGGGCGGGAAGCTGCGGGGGATGTGCTCGTTTGCTTGTTGGAACCTTTGCCATGCGTTTCCGGCGATGCCTGTGTTCGACCTGGTGCTGATGCGGAATGTGCTGTTTTACATGGACTCGGAGTGCCGTAACGAGGTGTTTCTGCATGTGCGGCGGCAGATGGCTTTGGATGGGGCTCTGGTGATGGGGGAGTTGGAGCGGGCGGAGGAGGCGGCGGGGTCGTTTGAGGAGGAGCTTGGGGTGGAGTGTTCCTGGTACCGGCCGGCGGCGGGCGCTTAGGGAGTGGTTTGTAGGGCCTGGTTTGGCATGACAGCGGCGGCAACAGCAGAAGCAATCATTTCAACTGCAACCAGGGTCCAAGCAGTCCTTTGAGGGAGGCGGCAGTTCTCCGGCATTCTTGCGCGAAATGGGACGGGATTGAGGCGCAGAGAACTTCTTCGGGGTCCTTCGACTGCATCTGGCGCAAAGAACGCACCAGACTGCGCTCAGGATGACGCAGTTTTCGTGTGTGAGAAACAATTCAACCAATATCATGTCGAAACGCCTAAGAACGGCGGCCTCTTGGCCTTGATCAACGTGACAAGCAAATGGCGTGAGCCGGTATGCTGCTTGAGGGTAGGCAGCGATGGCAAAGGTAAAGGGTTCCAAGAGCAAGGGTGACGCGGTTGTTGCGGTGAGTTCGGCGGATGCGGCGCTGGGCTTGTTTCATCCGGTGACGGCGGCGTGGTTTCGGGCGGTGTTTGAGGGGCCTACGGCTCCGCAGATTGAGGGATGGCCGGCGATTGCCCGGGGAGAGTCGACGCTGATTCTGGCTCCTACGGGGACGGGCAAGACGTTGACTGCGTTTTTGTGGTGTCTGGACAAGCTGATGCTTCGGACACCTGCGGAGGAGACGGGGCTGGGGTGCCGTGTGTTGTATTTGTCGCCGCTGAAGGCACTGGCGGCGGATGTGGAGAGGAATCTTCGGTCGCCGCTGGCGGGGATCGCCAATTTTGCCAAGCGGGAAGGGGTTGCGGTTCGGATTCCGGAGATCAGTGTAAGGACGGGGGATACATCGCCGAAGGATCGGGCGCGGTTCAACCGGCATCCGGGAGAGATTTTGATTACGACGCCGGAGTCGCTGTACCTGATGCTGACGAGTGCGGCGGGGGAGCAGTTGCGGACGGTCGAGACCGTGATTGTGGATGAGATTCATGCTTTGGTGCCGACCAAGCGGGGGGCGCATATGGCGCTTTCACTGGAGCGTCTGGAGGCACTGATTTCGGCTTCGTTTCCGGGGAGAAGACTGCAAAGAATTGGTTTGAGTGCTACGCAGAGGCCTTTGGAGGAGGTGGCCCGGTTCTTGGGTGGGGCGGAGAGTGGAGGGGTCAGTGATCAGTTGTCAGTGGTCAGTCAAGGCGATTCCTTGCTGGTGGCGAATGTGGAGGGGGAGGTTCCGGCGGCATTGATGGAGGTTGCGCGGGATGAGCCGGAGGCTGTGAGTGGGGGGCCTCGGTTTCGGCCGGTAACGATTGTGAATGCGGGGGCTCGGAAGGTGCTGGACCTGCGGGTGGAGGTTCCGGTGGAGGATATGGCGAAGCTGGGGGAGATCCAGGAGCAGCCGAGCGGGCCGGCTTCGCAGGGACCGAAGAGGACTTCGATCTGGCAGTCGATCCATCCTCGGCTGCTGGAGATTATCCGGGAACGGACCTCGACTTTGATCTTTGTGAATGCCCGGCGGGTGGCGGAGCGGCTGGCGGGGGCGATCAACGATCTGGCGGGGGAGCCGCTGGCTCGGGCGCATCATGGGTCTCTGGCGGCGGCGCAGCGGACGGAGATCGAGGAGCTGCTGAAGGCGGGGAAGATCAAGGCGCTGGTTTGTACGTCGAGCCTGGAGCTGGGGATCGATATGGGGGCGATCGACCTGGTGATCCAGATTGAGGCTCCGCCTTCGGTTGCCAGCGGGATGCAGAGGATCGGGCGGGCGGGGCACCAGGTGGGGATGCCCTCGAATGGGATTATTTTTCCGAAGTATCGAGCGGATTTGGTGGCTTGTGCGGCGGTAACGCGGGCGATGCATGAGGGGCATGTGGAGTCGACGCGGTTTTTGAGGAATCCGCTGGATGTGCTGGCGCAGCAGATGGTGGCGGTGATTGCGCAGGGGACTCGGGTGCCGGAGGAGAAGAGCACTAAGGGGCGGGTGAAGGGTTTGGGTCGACCCACTCATCGCGATGAGACTGCGATGAATGGGGCACCCACGGCTTTGGGGCTGGTTGAGGAAGACGAGGGT
Organism: uncultured Granulicella sp.; assembly: GCA_964282815.2. Classification (GTDB taxonomy): domain Bacteria; phylum Acidobacteriota; class Terriglobia; order Terriglobales; family Acidobacteriaceae; genus Edaphobacter. The sequence goes on along the minus strand of CBDIOH010000002.1, from coordinate 221,971 downwards.
GGGGGTGGGATCAGCTATGAGGGGTTGCTGGGGCTGGTAAGGGGGGCGGCGGGGTTTGCTGGGTTGTCGATTGGGGTGTTTGAGGGGGTGCTGGATATGCTGGCGGGGCGGTATCCGAGCGATGAGTTTGCGGAGCTAAGGCCGCGGGTGACGTGGGATCGGCAGAAGAACTGGCTGACGCCAAGGCAAGGGGTGAAGAAGATTGCGATTCTGAACGGGGGGACGATTCCGGATCGGGGGCTGTATGGGGTGTTTCTGGCGGGGCGGGAGCATGGTAAGCCGATCCGGGTGGGGGAGCTCGATGAGGAGATGGTCTTTGAGCAGCGTACGGGAGATACGTTTGTGCTTGGGGCGAGTGCGTGGCGTGTGGAAGAGATTACGCATGACCGGGTGCTGGTGACGCCGGCGCCGGGGGAGCCGGGGAAGATGCCGTTCTGGCATGGGGACCAGGCGGGGCGACCGCTGGAGTTCGGGCAGAGGATTGGGGCACTGGTGAGGACGCTGCGAGAGATGCCCCGGTCGGTCGCGGTTGCGACGCTTACTTCAGAACATGATTTGGATCCGAAGGCGGCGGAGAATGTGATGCGGTATCTCGCGGACCAGGAGGTTGCGAGTACGGTGGTGCCGGATGACCGGAATATTGTGATTGAGCGGGTGAGGGATGAGCTGGGGGATTGGCGGATGTGTTGTCTGACTCCGTTCGGCAGCAAGATTCATGCGCCTTGGGCGATGGCGGTGACGGCGCGGATTCGGGCGAATGGGGGGCCTGAGGTCGAGACGATGTGGAGTGAGGATGGGTTTGTGCTGCGGTTTCCGGAGTCGGATGAGCCGCCGACGGTGGACCATGTGCTGCTGGAGCCGGAGGAGGCGGCGGAGCTGGTGCTGCGGCAGTTGGGATCGACGGCGCTTTTTGCGGCGAAGTTTCGGGAGTCGGCCTCGCGGGCGCTTCTGCTGCCGAGGCGCAGGGCGGATGGGCGGACGCCGCTTTGGCAGCAGCGGAAGCGGGCTTATGACTTGCTGGGGGTGGCGAGCCGGTATGCGAGTTTCCCGATTTTGCTGGAGGCTTATCGGGAGTGTCTGCGGGATGTGTTCGACATGCCGGCGCTGATGGAGATTATGCGGGGGATCGGGAACCGGACGCTGCGGGTGCATACGGTGGACTCGCGGACGCCTTCGCCGTTTGCTGCGGCGCTGCTGTTTAGTTATGTGGCGAATTACATTTACGACGGGGATGCCCCTCTGGCGGAGCGGCGGGCGCAGGCGCTTTCGATCGATCAGGATCAGCTGCGGGAGCTGATGGGCGATGCGGATCTTCGGGAGTTGCTGGATCTAGGGGCGATCGAGGAGACGGAGGAGCAGCTGCAGTGTCTGGCGGAGACGTATAAGGCTCGGTCGATGGATGGGGTGCATGACCTGCTGCTGAAGCTGGGGGATCTGCGGCGGGATGAGCTGCTGGCGCGGTGTGTGTCGGCTGAGGTGGCGATGAGTGTGGAGCGGCTGCGGAAGTCGCTGCGGGTGCTGGAGGTTTCGATTGGCGGGGAGAAGCGGCTGATTGCGGTGGAGGATGCGGGGCGGTATCGGGATGCGCTGGGGGTTCCGTTGCCGCCGGGGCTTCCGACGGCTTTTCAGGCGGCGGTGCCGGATGCTTTGCTCGATGTGGTAAGGCGGTTTGGGCGGACGCATGGGCCGTTTACCACGGGGGATGCGGCGAAGCGGTTTGGGCTCGCCGTGGAGAGTGTCGAGGCGGTGCTGAATCGGCTGGTAGGGACGGGACGGATCGTTGAGGGAGGGTTTCGGCCGGGGGGGACGCATCGGGAGTGGTGCGACCATGAGGTGCTGCGGACTGTTCGGCGCAAAAGCCTCGCGAAGCTGCGGAAGGAGGTTGAGCCGGTGGAGCAGGCTACGCTGGCTCGGCTGTTTACGCGGTGGCAGGGAGTGGTGGCGCCAAGGCGGGGACTGGATGCGCTGCTGGATGTGGTGGAGAATCTGCAGGGGGCTCCGGTTCCGGCTTCGGTGCTGGAGAGGGAGGTGCTTCCGGCTCGGTTGCTGGGGTATCAGCCGGCGGATCTGGATACTTTGATTGCGGCGGGAGAGGTGGTTTGGGTTGGGCTGGAGGCGATTGGAGAGAAGGATGGGCGGGTTGCGCTTTATCTGGCGGAGAAGCTGCCGGTTTTGTGGCCTGTGCGGACCCAGGTTTCAGGGGACAGGGATCAGGTTTCAGAGGGGCCGACGGCGGAGCGGGAAGGGAAGGTGCTGGAGTACCTGCGGGGGCACGGGGCTTCGTTTTTTCAGGAGCTGCATGATGGGACGGGTGGAGGGTATCCGGGAGAGACGCTGGATTCGATCTGGAACCTAGTTTGGCGGGGGTTGCTGACGAACGATGCGCTGCATGCTCTGCGGGCTTATTGTGAGCGAACAGCCTCGAACACGCGAAATGCGAAGCCGGCGCGGCGGGTGCATCAGCAGACGGGTTTCAGGTCGCGGCGGACGACTCCTCCTACGGCGCAGGGGCGATGGAGTCTGAATGCGGTGGCGTTTGAAGACGGACGGAATGGGACGGAGTGGAGTCACGCGATCGCGCAGCAGCTGCTGGCGCGGTATGGTGTGGTGTTTCGGGAGACGGCGCATGCGGAGGGGCTGCCGGGTGGGTTTTCGGCGGTGTACGACGTGATGAAGGCGCTGGAGGAGTCGGGGCGGGTAAGGCGAGGGTACTTTGCGGCGGATCTTGGCGCGACGCAGTTTGCCATGCCGGCGGCGGTGGATCTACTACGGTCGCTTCGGGTGAGGCGGGATGGGGAGAAGAGCGAGATGTTGCTGCTGGCGGCCACGGACCCGGCGAATCCATATGGGACGCTGCTGAAGTGGCCTGCGGGGGGCGATGCGGGGTCATCGCTGACGCGCAGTGTGGGGGCGAAGGTGGTGCTTTGCGATGGGGCGCTGGTGGCCTATCTTCGGCGCGGGAATCCGAATGTGCAGGTGTTTCTGCCGGAGGAAGAGCCTGGGCGTTCGCAGGGGGCGAAGATGCTCGCGGAGTTTTTTGTCGAACGGGCGCATGCGGATGGGGGGATGCTGGTGACGGGGGTGAATGGGGAGGCGGTGCATGAGAGCTGGATGGCTCGTGTGCTGCTGGATGCGGGGTTTGTGGCTGCTCCTATGGGGTTCAATGTGAGGCGGGCGCTGGGGGCCGTACCTGGTGCTGCCGGATTGCTTTAGAGACTGGCGGAGGGCGGGGCAGCAGCCGAGCTCTCATTCCTGGGGAACAAAGGTCATAGGAGCGGTCATGTTTTGGGTGCGCGGGAAGGGGGAATCTGCTATATAGGCTAGACTGGCCATGCGTTCTTCTATCCTGAGCTTCACTTTGCCCGTCTGCCTGTGTTTTCTGCCTGGTCTTCTAACCCCCGTTGCTGCACAGAGCTCGACTGCCGCGATCTCGCCCTATCCGGCGGCTTCGCTTTCAGCTGCCGTTGACCGCTTCACGGGCGAGTCGGTGGTGGTGCAGCGCAACGACATGGTGTACAGCATGAATGCGGACGGCACGGGCTGGCGCGAGCTGAGCTTTGCGGTAAAGGTGCAGTCTGAGGCGGCGGTGCGGGACCTTGGCGTTCTCAACGTGGGGTTTGCGGGCGCGTCGGAGAAGGTGGAGATCCAATATGCGAGGGTGAAGCGGCCGGATGGCTCGTTGATTGAGACTGCCGTGAAAGATGCGCTAGAGCAGCCTCAGCCGGTAACGCGGGAAGCTCCCTTCTACAGCGATCTGAAGCAGATGCAGCTTCCAATTAAGAGCCTGCATGTGGGCGACACGCTGGAGTGGAAGATCCGTGTGGTGCGAACCAAGGCTGAGGCTGCGGGGCAGTTATGGGGAGAGAACACCTTCGTGACGAATGGCGTCACGCTGTCGGAGACGCTGGAGCTGCGTGTGCCGAAGTCCATGGCGATCAACGTTTGGACGAACCCGGGGCTTGGATTCAGGCCGATGGAGAGTGTGTCCGGGGACCAGAAGATCTTCCGTTGGGAGAGTAGCAATTTGAAGCCGACCGTTGGTGCTGAGGCGGAGGCGGAGAAGAAACGTAAGGAGAAGGAGGTTCTGTCCGCGGAGCAGGAACTGGACGTGCGCGAAGGCAAGCTGCCGAGCGTGGCCTGGACGACTTTCAAGAGCTGGGAGGAGGTAGGAAGCTGGTATCGCGGGCTTGAGGGAGAGCGGATGCTGCCGGATGAGGCTCTGAAGGCGAAGGTAGCCGACCTGACTCTGGGCAAGACGACGATGGAGGAGAAGGTTCGGGCGGTGTACGGGTATGTAGGGTCGCAGGTGCGGTATGTCGGGGTGGCATTTGGGATTGGGCGGTATCAACCGCATTCGGCACAGGAGGTTTTGGACAATCAATACGGCGACTGCAAGGATAAGCACACGTTGCTGGCGGCGATGCTTCATGCGCTTGGGTTGAAGCCGGATGCGGTTCTGATCGGGGCAGGTATACGGTTTAATGAGAGTGTGCCGTCTCCGGCTGCGTTCAATCACCTCATTACGCGGGTGGATGTGGGTGGGACAGAGACGTGGCTGGATACGACGGCGGAGGTTGCTCCTTACCGAATGCTTACCAACACGATTCGTGACCGGCGGGCGCTTGTGGTTCCGGAGGCGGGTGCGGCGCGCGTGATGCGGACCCCTGCGCTGCCACCTTTCGATTCTTTTCAGACGATGAAGGTGGAAGGGACGCTGACGAAAGATGGCACGGAGAGCGAGCATGTTTCGCTGATGCTCCGCGGAGACACGGAACTGATGATGCGGGAGATCCTGCACCAAGTTCCCCCGGCGCAGTACGAGGTTTTCACCCAGAAGTTTTGGGGCGGCTTGGGATATGACGGAACAACAAGTGAACCGGATTTGAGCCGGCCGGAGGATACCACCGAGCCCGAACGCATGCGGTTCGAGGACAAGCGAGAAAAGGCTGGGGGCGACTGGGAACACTACCGGATTGTGGCGCAGCTGATGCCAGGTTCACTGCCGGAGGTGGACGAGAAGACGCCGCCGGTGCAGGCGATTGAGCTGGGTGTGCCGCAGGTAATGACGAGCAGCTACGTGATGAAGCTGCCGGAGGGCTGGGGGGCGGAGTTGCCGGAGGCGGTTCACGAGAAGGCGGCATTCGCGACGTACGATCTGACGTTCCGGTTTGATAAAGGAACGGTTTATGTAGAGCGGCGCTTGGCCGTGCTCCAGGAACGCGTGCCTGCCGCGGAGTGGAAGGCCTATAAAAAATGGATGGACGAGGCACAGGCTAATTCCTCGCCTTATATCCAGCTAACGCGGACGGGGAGCGGGAGCGCTTCGGGCCGGAGCGTGCCACCGGCGGCTTCAACGAGCAACACGGAGGCGGGCAAGCTGGTTCAGCAGGCGTTTGCGGCGATGCAGACCATGAAGGTGGACGAGGCGGCTTCGCTGCTGGATAGGGCGAAGGCTTTAAACGGGGGACAACGACTTCTTTGGGCGGGTTATGGCTATCTGTGCACACTAAAGGGTGCGCAGAATGAGGCCGCCGAGGATTATCGGAAGGAGCTGAAACTTCATCCGGATGAGTACAACATTTATCCATCGCTGGTGCAGGGGCAGCTGCAGGTAGGCAAGCGGGGTGAGGCGATGGCCGCGCTGGGCGAGTGGGCGAAGGCGGATGAGACCGACCCGGCTCCGGCAATCCAGCTGAGTGCGCTGCAACTTGCCGACGGGAACGGAGCGGCTGCGTACGCGACGATGTCAGGGGCTATGACTCGTCTTCCAGAAGAGAAGCAGACGAGCGATGCGGTGCAACTGGCGCTGGCGAATGCCGAGATGAAGAATGGAATGGAGCCGAAAGCTTCTGCGCGGCTGGTCGAGCTCCTGAAGACGGCTGAGGATCCGCTGATGCTGAACGATGCGGCGTATGCGCTTTCTGAAGCAAACGTGAACCTGCCTGTTGCGGAGGCGGCGGAGCGTAAGGCGCTTACAAAGATGGACGTGGAGACGGGCGCCTGGACGTTGGATGAGTCGCCGAGGCTGCTGCAGCAGAAGACGTCGTTACTGGCTGCGTCCTGGGACACGATGGGCTGGATATTGTTTCGTGAGGGCAAGCTGGAGGAGAGCCGGGTATACGTGGAGGCGGCCTGGAAGAATCGAAGCGACGCAATTGTGGGTGAGCACCTGGGTGATATTGAAATGGCTTTAAAGCAGCCGGGATTGGCGCTTGTCGCCTACGAGCTGGCTCGGGCGGCTGGGGGGAAAGGGGCGGCGCTGGAGGAGAAGGAGGCGAAGGCGAAGCAGGCGGGGGGTAAGGCGTTAATTGATCGCGAAAAGGGATTGAAGGAGTTGAGGACGGTGAAGCTGGGGCCCGCGCGGGGAGCGTACGGTGCGGCGGAGTACCGGATGCTGCTCTCGAAGGGGAAGGTGGAACGGGTGGAGGCGGCGGGGGAGAAAACGGTGGCGGGTGGAGCGGATCGGATCGGGGCGATGCATGTTCCAGAGATGTTCCCCGCTGGCTCAGAGGCTCGGCTGGCGAAGATAGGTGTGCTGAATTGCTATCAGGATCGGTGCGAGCTGATCTTTGAACCTCAGTGAGCATGGTGCGCTTTTAGGCGGCAGGCGGTTGAGCCTTGCCCGATACACCACCCTGTCCGACGGTGAGACTGTTGGTCGAGGATGGGGCACCCGTGCATCTGATGTTTGGAGGGGTTATGCCTGAGGGGGATACGATCTATCGGTCGGCGCGGGCTTTGCAGCGGGCGATTGGGGGGAAGGTTTGTACGGGGTTTGAGACGGGGTTGGCGACACTGGCTCGGGTGGATGATCAGGAGCCGATTGCCGGGCGGATGATTGAGAAGGTCGAGGCTAAGGGGAAGTGGCTGCTGGTCTATTTTTCCGGGGATTTGATTCTTGTCACGCATATGTTGATGTCGGGAAGCTGGCACCTCTATAAGAGCGGCGAGAAGTGGTGGATGGGGAAGGATCGGATGCGGGCTGTGATTCGGACGGCGGACTGGCAGGCGGTGGCTTTCAATGTGCCGGTGGCGGAGTTTCATACGGCTCGGTCGCTTGAGCGGTACACGCAGGTGCCGAAGTTGGGGGTGGATGTGCTCTCGGACGAGTACACGGTTGAGAGCGGAGTTGCGAAGCTGAAGGCGTATGGAGCGGAGCATCCGGGGGCGGAGATTGCGGTGGTTCTGCTGAATCAGCGGGTGCTGGCGGGGTTGGGGAACGTTTATAAAAGCGAGGTGGCCTTTGCGGCGGGAGTGAATCCGTTTCGGGCGATGTCGACCCTTACGGAACGAGAGTTAGAGGTGATGGCTGAGGTGGCACAGAAGTGGATGAAGGTGAATGTTCTGGATGGGGCGGGGGATGGGATTTCGACTTACTTTGGGAATCGGCGGACGACTGGGAATTCGAATCGGGATGAGCGGCTTTGGGTATATGGGCGGCAGGGGCAGGAGTGCAGACGATGTGGGGCGGTGGTGGAAATGAGGAAGCAAGGGGAGCAGGCAAGGTCAACGTACTGGTGCCCGGGGTGCCAGCCCTGGGTGGCGGCGGCGGGGCAGGCGGGGGCGGCTCCGAGCGGGCGCAGAGTGAAGCTGATGGGTCCCCGGCGGCGGGTTGGATGCTGAAGGGCAGTGTGAGGCAGTGTGAGGCAGTGAAAGGCACAGCGAAGTGCTTGCTATGCTGGAGGGATGGCTACGTTTGAGGATCGTTTGACGGCTTTGGAGGCGGTGGTGGATCGGCTGGAGCGGGGTGATTTATCGCTGGATGAGAGTGTACGGCTGTTTGAGGAGGGGGTGCAGCTTTCGAACGCCTGCAAGGCAGAGTTGGAGGAGGCGGAGGGTCGAGTGCAGGTGCTGGTGGAAGGGCGGAGTGGGGGGATGCAGGTGGCGGAGATGGAGCTCGACGAAGAGGAAGATGAAAACGAGGATGGGGAGTAGCATTCAGTTGCCGACGTTGTGCGGACAAGAAAGAGGCGAGCCCGGATAAAAGCTGGGCTCGCCTCTTTGTTTGCTTTGAAGCGAATTACATGGAGGCTGAGGTGCGCACGACGTAGCGGAGGCGCATGGGGACCGCGGTGGGCTGGCCATCGAGCGAGGCCGGCTTGAAGCGATACTTGCTGATGGCCGTGACTGCGTCCTGATCGACGAACTTGTTGGCGGACTCAACGACCTTGATGTCGGTGGGCTTGCCGGTGGCGTCGACGGTGAGGTCAAGGACGACGGTGTGGCTGAGGTGGAGGACGGCAGGACGTGGATCAACCGGAGCTTCCACATTGGTGATGAGGGTCGGAGGGATGACGCCGGTTGTTAGGCGAACCGGGGTGGGAGCCGCTTTGGGGTCAGCCGACGAGAGTTCGGCGAAACCTGCTGGGCGGACGAGGGCGGATTGCAGCACGGGCGTAGAGGCGGGCTGAGCAGGCGTTGTCGCTTGTGCGAAGAGAATCGCAGGCGAGAGCGCGAGGATGGCCACAATGGTACGCGTCATATTAGCTCCAATGGGTAAAAGTACCCGTCATCAGATTAGGTGTAAAACGATACGATTGTCAAACTAAATCGTGGAAGCTTCTTTTTTGCGGAGCATTCGAAAGGTGATGAGCCTCCGCGGATGACCGGTTGGGGCGGGTCGTTGCAGCATCACCTGCTTCCATTCGGCGTGGTTGCGACGATTGATCGAGGGAGCACAGAGGAGTAGCTCTATTAACGTGAAGAAGGACATTCACAAACTGGCTGCCTACTTCGAAAGGGTGACGCACGAGGGCATCGCGCTCGAAAGCAGACTGCTGGAGTGGAAAGGCGTCGAGGAGATCTCGCCGAGAGCGATTCCAGCCGCTAAGGCTGGGTAGTGCCAACCTTTATCGTTGTGGCAGGCCCGAACGGCGCAGGCAAGAGTGCGCTGACTCGATTTCGACGCGAGACATTTCAAGATAGTGCTGTGCTCGATCCGGATGCGATTGCTATAACTGATGAGGTAATTGTCTTCGACACTCCAGTGCAGGTCCTGAGCGGATCGCTATCAAAGATCGGTCGGGGTGGACTTTCGTGAATTGCCTGATTGAGCGGGATTTCTGGCGGGTTTTGCGTAGAGGCAAAGGCCAGGTTAGAGCAAATTAGCTGTTGCTGTGGAGGGGAAGCATGGTGCAGTGTCATCTTCCTTGAGAGAAAATGACGTTCATGGCAACGCCTCCCTCTACACCCACAGCTAATTTGCTTTAGCGGTCGCGGGTGGTGACGAAGCCCGGGACCCAGAGGAGGGCGCGACGGGCGTCTGTTGGGGGTAGGTCGGCGATGGAGAGCCGTGCGGCTTCGGCGTAGGCGCAGGCGGTGTCCATCGCGTAGTCGAGGGAGCCGTGGCGGTGCAGGATCTCCAGGATCTGAGAGTGGGAGACGCGGGTGAAGCTGCGGTCGGCCAGGACGGTGCGGATGGCTTCGCGATCGGCTCCGGTGCCGCGCTCGAGGGCGTGGATGACGGCCAGCGTGGCTTTGCCTTCGCGAAGGTCCGAGGCGACGGGTTTGCCCAAGACTTCCTCTGAGGCGGTGAGGTCGAGGACGTCATCGACGATCTGGAAGGCCAGGCCGAGGTTGCGGCCGTATTCGCCGAGCTGCTGGTCAAGCTGGTCTGAGGTGGTGGGTTCAAGGGCCGCGCCGAGCTGCATGGAGACCTTGAAGAGGCAGGCGGTTTTGCGGTAGATGAGGTCGAAGTACTCTTCCTCGTTGATGAGGTGGCCGAGCTTCTCGATCTGGAGGAGCTCGCCTTCGACCATCTGTTGAGTAAGCGTAATCAGGAGATCCAGTACGCGGAAGTTGCGTTCGGCGAGAGCGGTGGCGAAGCTCTGCATGTAGAGCCAGTCGCCAGCGAGGACGCACTTCGAGTTGCCCCAGGTCGTGTTGGAGGAGGGGCGGCCGCGGCGGGAGTCGGCTTCGTCGATGATGTCGTCGTGGATGAGGGTTGCGGTGTGGAGCATCTCAACGACGGCTCCGAGACGGATGCGTGCGGGGCTTGAGGAGCCGAGGGCCTTGGCGGAGAGGAGCAGGAGCAAGGGCCGAATGCGCTTGCCTCCGCCCGCGATGAGGTATTCGGCGATGTCGGTGACGACTGCGACGGGCGAGGCGGATTGGAGGGCAAACTCGCGCTCGATGGCAGAGAGATCGTCACGGACGAGGTCGTTGACCTCTGCGATCGTCGCGATGGAGAGTGCGCTCACCCAGAGTTAGAGTAGCAGGGCGAGGATGGTCGAGCGGTTATCGATCATGTTGGTTTGACGGGGGTTCCAGAAGGGGGTCGGATTTTGCGTGGCTAGTTGGAGCGGAAGTTGGTGAACTGGAGCTCGACGCCGAAGTCTCCGCCGCGAAGCTTGGACATGATCTGCTGGAGGGTGTCTTTGTCCTTGGAGACGATGCGGACGGTCTCGCCCTGGATGCTGGCCTGAGCTTTGAGCTTGGAGTCCTTGACGGCGGCTACGATCTTCTTGGCGTTCTCAGACGCGATGCCTTGCTTAAGCTTGATCTTCTGGCGAACGGACTGGCCGGCGGCGGCTTCTACCTTTTCGTGCTCGAGGTTCTTGAGGGAGATGCCTCGTTTTACAAGTTTCTGAGAGAGGATCTCGACGACGGCGTTGAGGCTGTACTCGTCGGCGCTGGCGAGCTGGATCGCTTCTTCTTTTTCGAGCTCGATTTTGGACTTCGAGTTCTTGAGGTCGAAGCGAGCGTTGACCTCTTTGGTGGCCTGCTCGATTGCGTTTTTGACTTCCTGGATCTCTACTTTGCTGACTACGTCGAAGCTGCTGTCGGATGCCATAAAGGACAGTATAAGGCAGTGTGGGGCAGTGTGATTCAGTGTGGAGCAGCGGTTGGGAAGAGGCGGTGGAAGTTTTGTGTGGTCTGGGCGGCTATGGCTTCGGGGGTGGTGCCACGGAGTTCGGCCAGGAAGGCGGCGGTGTGGGTGACGAAGGCGGGTTCGTTTTGCTTTCCGCGATGAGGGATGGGGGCGAGGAAGGGGCAATCGGTCTCTACGAGGATGCGATCCGCGGGGGCGGCGATGGCGGCGGCTCGGATTCCCTCTGAGCGGGGGTAGGTGAGGTTGCCGGCGAAGGAGAGATAGAAGCCGGCGGCGAGGGCCTGTTCGGCTTCCTGCGGGGTGCCGGAGAAGCAATGCATGACGCCGGGTAGGTCGTACTTGGCCCAGCGGCTGTTGATCAGGGTCATAAGGTCGGCGAAGGCGTCCTGTTGGCTGAAACGTTGCTTCGCTTCTGTGGAAGCTAGTTCACTGGTGCGGCAGTGGATGAGGATGGGCTTGCGGTGGTCGCCGGCGACCTCTAGCTGAGCGGCGAAGACGTCCTGCTGGGTGAGGATGCCGGGGTTGTTGAGGTGGTAGTAGTCGAGGCCGATCTCGCCGATGGCGATGCATTTGGGTTCCTGAGCGAGGGCGCGGAGGGTCTGGATGGCTTCTGGGGAGGCCTGGCCGGCTTCCTGCGGGTGGATGCCCGCGGAGGCGAAGATCTGGGTGTGGGTGCGGGCGATTTCGAGGGCACGGTGCATGGTAAGGGGACCGTCGCCGATGCCGATCGCGAGGATCTGGTGGACGCCGGCGGCGGCGGCGCGGGCGAGGATCTCGGTTGGGTCTTCAAAAAAGTCGAGGTGAGCGTGGGAGTCGATGAGCATGTTTGTCTTTCGGGGGTACCCCCCCCCCTTCATCTTTGGAGTAAGTTGCTTGTTTTGTTTGGGTTGAAGGTGAGTGCCTGCGGTAAAATCGTGCAGGCAAAAGGGTTATCTCTAAAATCGTGCAAACAAATGGGTTAGAAGCTTAGACGGCAAAACCCCGAGGCTTTTGGGCTCGGGGCTTTGTCTGTTTTGATCTATTTCTATTGTAGAGGATTGGGGAGGGTGAATATGCCAACTTTCTAAAACTGATTTGAGTAGTGGGGGCGCGGGTTCTGCTGGTTTTCCACAGATTGTGGGGCTTGACAGCAAAACGGTGGGACGGCAGCCGAGGGGCCGTGGAGGAGCCGTTTTGAGGCAGTTATTTCAGGCGGGAGCCTAAGGGAAGGTCATCTGCGCCGGAGAAGGTGGCGAGGTGGGGTTTGCCTCCATCGGTCGAGGCGGCTAGGAGCATGCCGTGAGATTCGAGGCCGCGCATCTTGCGGGGGGCGAGATTGGTGATGACGACGATGCGGCGGCCGATGAGGTCTTCGGGGGTGTACCACTCGGCGATGCCGGAGAGGATCTGGCGGCGTTCGTAGCCGAGATCGATTTCGAGGCGGAGGAGCTTGTCGGCCTTGGGGATGCGCTCGCAGACGAGGATCTGGGCTACGCGCAGCTCGATTTTGGCGAAGTCGTCGATGGTGATCTGGTTTTCTGTTTGGGGGAGGCACCGGAGGGTTGGGGGTTTGGGGTAGACCCACTCATCCCGGGATGAAGCTCCGGGATGAATGGGGCACCGGCCGTGGTGCCGGCGAAGATTCCGGAGGCGGCTTCGGTGTGGGATGGGGTGCCGGGGCGCTCTGTGGTGTGGGCTTCTGAGGCGGCGACCTGGTGGCCGGGATTCGGTTCGGCGAGGGTTGCGGTGCGTGGTGGGGCTGCGGGGTGGGTCGGGTCTTTGGCCTCGGGCGCTGGGGTTTCGTGGCGCTGGCCGGTGAGGGAGGCTATGGGGGCTTGCTTGAACTCGGTGGTGGTGGGAGTGGCGGCGTCTGCGGCGTCGGTCTGGGTGGTCAGGGTCTTTGGGGATTCGAGGTCGGCCATGATTTGGGCTAGTCCTTTATCTGCTCGGGGAAAGATGGGGGTGAGGGGGCCTAGTTTGGTACCGGGTTGGAGGCCTCCCCAGGTGAGGTTTTTGAGTTCGCCGTTAGCGGCGGCTTGTTCGATTTCGCCCAGGCCTAACTGACGCCAGACGGCGGCGGTCGCGTAGGGGAGGATCGGGTTCAAGAGCAGAGTGATTATGCGAATGCATTCGGCAGAGATGTAAAGGGTTTCTGAGAGGAGAATGGCGTCTCGCTTCTCATCGCTCTTCGCGAGTTTCCAAGGTGCTCTCGATGAGAGCATTGAATCAACGATCCCGATTGTTTGCCAAGCGGCCGTAAGTGCCCCAGAGAAATCGAAGGCGACGCCACGAACCTCTTCGAAAAGGTTCATCTGAACTGAGAACGAGGCCAACATCGCTTGAAGAGCCGGCAACTCATCTGATGTTGCGACATCAGAAATTTTTCCTCCCCGATACTTCTCAATCATCGAGAATGTTCGGCTGACGAGGTTACCGTAGCCGTTGGCGAGGTCTGCGTTGTAGCGGGTGATGAGGGCTTCAAAGGAGAAGCTTCCGTCCTGGCCGAAGGGGATTTCGCGGAGGAGGAAGTAGCGGAGGACGTCGGCGGCGAAGAGGTCTCGTTGGTGGGGGGTGGGGGATGCGGAGGAGAGCGGTCGGGCTTCGCCCGATACCCCACCCTCTTCGGGATGAGGCTCCGAAGAGGATGGGGCACCCGACGGGGCAGGGTTGGCTTCTGAGTTCCCACTCATCTCGCGGTGAGACTGCGCGATGAATGGGGCACCCGACGGGGCGGGCTTGGCTTCTGAGTTCCCACTCATCACGCGGTGAGACTGCGCGATGAATGGGGCACCCGTCGGGATGGGGTTGGGTTCTGCGTTCCCACTCATCGCGCGGTGAGGCTGCGCGATGAATGGGGCACCCGGGCTTTGCCTGCCTTGGTCAGCGAGAGCGGGCGGGGGGCAGAGGGTGCCGAAGGCCTGGAGGATGGTTTCGGTGCGGACGATGTTGCCCTTGGACTTGCTCATTTTGGACTCTTCAAAGAGGAGCCAGCCGTGGGCTGTGACTTGTTTGGGGAGCCAGAGCTTTGCCCACTCGTGGTGATCTGCGGCGGAGAGGTCCGGCATGGGGTGGCTGGGGTCGTGAGCGGTTTTGGGGTTGAGGGCGAGGAGGAAGGCGGGCCAGTAGATGCAGTGCTGGCGGATGATCTCTTTGCCGACTAAGTGGAGGTCGGCGGGCCAGTAGCGGGACAGCTTGGCCTGGGCTTCGGGGGATGGGTCGCCGTAGCCGACCGCGGTCATGTAGTTGGCGAGCGCATCGAGCCAGACGTAGATGACGTGTTTGGGGTCGTCGGGGACGGGGATGCCCCAGGTGAAGGAACTGCGGGAGGTGGAGAGGTCGCGGAGGGTGCCGGGGACGTAGGGATGGCCGAGGGTGGAGTAGGCGAGGCAGTTGGTGGGAGCGGATTCGGTGGGTTCGGGCTCGCCGAAGGAGGTGAAGTCGATAGGGCCGATGGGCTCGTCACAGGGGGTCCGGATGGAGGCGACGGGGCCGCGGAGGAAGCTGAGGAGCTCGTTGCGGCGAGCCTCCGGGGTGACCTTGAGGGTGTTGGATTCGATGAGATCGAGCAGGGGGCGCTGGAAGTTGGAGAGACGGAAGAAGTAGTTCTCTTCGGTAACGGTTTCGGTGGGGCGGCCGTCGGGGCCGAGGGTGCCGGGAGGGCCTTCGACGAAGATCTCTTCAGAGACGCAGTACTGGCCGGTGTAGCTGGAGAGATAGATGTGGCCGCGGGATTGGAGCTCACGCCAGAGGTGCTGGACGCCGCGCTTATGGGGCTCGTCCGTGGTGCGGATGTATTGGTTGTAGGTGAGGCCCATGCGGTCCCAGAGGGCTCTGAACTCCCGGCTTACCTGGTCTGTGAACTGTTGGGGAGGGATATTGGCTGCGGCGGCGCTGCGTTCGATCTTTTGGCCGTGTTCGTCGGTCCCGGTGAGGAACCAGGTGTCGTTTCCTTGCGCTCGGCTGCGCCTTGCCAGGACGTCGGCGACGATGGTGGTGTAGGCGTGGCCAATGTGGGGGCGGGCGTTGACGTAATAGATGGGCGTGGTGAGGTAGAACCTGGGGGGCGTTTCTGGCATGGCGGGTAGGTCAAGTTTAGCAGGGGGGAATTTTCTGTAGCTTCTTTGAGGAGGGCAGATCCCAGGGGCTAAAGCCCCTTGTTACAGCTGGGCTTGAGAGACCCAAGGCTGAAGCCTTGGGGTACCTAGAAGCCCAAGGTGTGAACCTTTTCGGCGATGCATCCTAGAGTGGTTATGGAGGGCGACGATGAGTGGGATGAAGGCGCATACGGAGTATCTGACGTACAACACGCGGAAGCGGTATGAGATGGTGCATATCACCGATGCGGTGGAGGAGATTGTGCGGCGGAGTGGGGTGGTGGACGGGCTTTGTTTTGTTTCGCCGATGCATATCACGGCGGCGATTTATGTGAACGATCATGAGTCGGGGCTGATTGAGGATATCTCCACCTGGCTGGAGAAGCTGGCACCGAGCTGGCCAGGGTATAAGCATCATCAGACCGGGGAAGATAATGCCGATGCGCATCTGAAGGCGCTGCTGCTGCATCATGAGACGACTTTGCCGGTAACGAAAGGCCGGCTGGATTTGGGGACCTGGCAGCGGGTGTTTTATGCGGAGTTCGATGGGCAGCGTAGCAAGCGGGTGATTGTTAAAGTGCTTGGGGTTACTGCATAACTGCTTGTGTCCTGCCGGAGGGGCCGCCTGCGCGGCAAGCGGTCACTTCGTGACGGGCATACCGGTCGAGGTGGGATGAGGGGCTTGGGCGCTTGCATTGCTCGCGGGGGGACGTAGTAGAACGATGTCTACTCTGCGGTTTTTGGCGCGACCCTCTTCGGTGGCGTTCGAGGCTGCGGGACGGAACTCGGCGTAGCCGGCGGCGGAGATGTTGTCCGGCTGGGCGGCGTGGGTGGCTATGAGTTCGCGGGTGATGGTGGCGGCGCGGGCGGTGGACAGCTCCCAGTTGGTGGCGAACTGCGCGGTGTGGATGGGGACGTTGTCGGTATGGCCTTCGACGCGCATGGACTGGGGCGGGATGGCGGCTGCGATGGTGTTGAGGACGGCAATGGCTTCGGGGCGAACGTCGGCTGAGCCGGAGGGGAAGAAGCCGCCCTCCTTGAGCGAGATGATGACGCCTTCCTGAGCGATGTGGACGCTGACGGCGCCTTCGGTGAGGAGCTTTTGGGAGACTTCTTTTTGGATGATCTGCTGGATTCTGGTCTGGGTCTGGGCTTCGCGTTGGGTCTGATTCTGAACTGCTGCGGGGCCGCCCTGACCGGGGCCCAGGTCGACTGTGGGGAGTGGGAGGTTGAGGGGCATGGGCGTCGCGGCAAGGGCGGCGGTGGGTTCGAGGGAGATGGGCGGGGTCTTGGCGTGGGGGTCGAAGAAGCCGGGGGAGTTGAAGGCGCTCACGATGGCGGCGGAGAGCTGGGATTGCTTCTTTTTGTCCGAGGACTGGCCGGAGGCGAAGAGGACGACGAAGAAGGCGAAGAGGAGGGTGATGAAGTCGGCGTAGGAGACGAGCCAGCGCTCGTGGTTGACGTGCTCGGGGTGTTTTTTCTTGCTCATGCGCTGGCCTCCGCGGTCTTGCCGGATGCGGTGGCGGCGGCGGGTTTGGAGTCGAAGAGGAAGGTGCGGAGCTTGGTTTCGATCATGCGGGGGTTCATGCCTTCGAGGATGCTGCAGACGCCTTCGAGCATCATCTCCTTGAGCATGGTCTCTTCACGGTGGCGGAATTTGAGCTTGCCGGCGGCGGGGAGACAGACGAGGTTGGCGACGGCGACGCCGTAGATGGTGGCGACGAAGGCGGTGGCGATGCCTTTGCCGACCTCGTCGATGTTGTCGAGGTTTTTCATGACCTGGATGAGTCCGAGGACGGCGCCGATGATGCCGACGGTGGGGCTGTAGCCTCCGGCGGCTTCGAAGACGGCGGGGATTTTCTCTTCGATCTCGGATTTATTGGCGAGCTCGAGCTCCATGATCTTGCGGACTTCGGAGGGTTCGGTTCCGTCGACGGCGAGCATGAGGGCTTGCTTGAGGAAGGGGTCGTGGACGTTGGCGAGCTCGGAGTCGAGGGAGACGATGCCGTTTTTTCGGGCTTTGTTGGCGAACTCGACGATCTGCTGGAGGATGGCTTCGCCGTCTTCTCCTTTGTGGAGGAAGACCTTCATGAGGGCTTTGCAGGCGGCGATAAAGATGCTCAAGGGGAACTGGAGCATGACGGCTCCGGCGGTTCCTCCGATGACGATCATGGCGGCGGTGGGCTTGGTGATCTGGCCGATGTTTCCGCCTTCGATCATCATGCCGGCGAGGATGCCGACGAGAGCGAGTACAAGTCCGCCGACGCTGGCGATGTCCATGGGTGAGGGCTCCTGTGTGGGCTTGGGGCTGAGTGCGAAAAGTTATTGGCCGGCTGCGGCTTTGGTGGCTTCGGACTGGACGATCTCGCGGGCGGACTTTGCGGCGAGAGCGGGAGCGGCTTCGGGCCAGGCTTCGGCGAAGACCTGAGCGCGGTAGTGGAGAATGCGGGCCATGAGGAGGTCGCAGGACTCGAGGACGATGAGTTTTTCGCCGGTGACGAGGGTGATGGTGGTGTCGGGGTTGGGCTCGGCGAACTTGATGAGGTCGCAGTTCACGAGGAGGCGGGAGCCGTTGAGGCGGGTGAGGTCGATCATGCGTGAGCGTCCATGTGGGGGTTTATCGGCGGGTGGTGGTTGGGCATGACTTGAGGGGTGTAGGGGATTGCGGGGCGTTCGTTATTCATGTCTTTGGGGCGGAGCGGGAAGAAGTTTGGTGAGAGAAACCTAAAGTCGGTTTGGGGTTCGCCGATGGAATAGCTGAACGCGAAGCCTTCCGCAAACCGGAAGAGGACCGAGACGAAGGATTGTTTCGGGAGTCTGGATCGGGCCCCGGGAAACGCGCTCGCGGAACCTCAAAACCGTACTTACAGGAGCGCACTTCCATGTCCTTGGGCGTCTTAAACAACATTTCAGCGATCTACGCGCAGAACAATCTAAACCAGACGCAGACGAGTCTGAACACCACTCTGCAGCAGCTTTCTTCTGGTTCTCGCATCAACACTGGGTCTGACGACGCGGCGGGTCTTGCCGTGGCGGATGGACTGCATGCCAACGAAACGGCTCTGACGCAGAGCGCACAGAACGCGAGCGACGGCACGGGTCTGTTGCAGACCGCGGACGGCGCGTTATCGCAGGTGACGAACCTGCTGAACCGGGCGGTGACGCTGGCGACCGAGTCTGCGAACGGCACGTTGAACTCGAACCAGGTGAGCTCAGCGAACCAGGAGTATCAGAATATTTTGACGGAGATCGGGAACATTGGCGCGACGACGAACTTCAATGGCCGGACTGTGTTTTCGACGCAGGCGAAGTCAGTGTTTGTGTCGGACGGTACGATTGGCGGCGCGAACACCTATAGTGCGACGATCGGGACGCTGACCAAGAGCGGGATTGGCGAGACGGCGGCGGTAGGCACGGGCACGGCGTTGACGACGCCGACCCCGACGGCTTCGACGACCTCGGCGGGTTCGGTGGCGACGTTTGCGGCGCTGGCGAACTCGACCGATACGATTGGCGGCACGCTGTCGGTGCAGGTCGGCACGACGGGCACGGCGGGCACGTATACGATCGCCGCGGGCACGCTGTTGAGCGACGCGGTGAACCAGCTGAACTCGCAGTTCAACGCTGCGAATAACGGTGTGGTGGCGAGCATCGGGGCGACCAACAAGCTGGTGCTGACGGGTCCGGTGGATACGGGCACGGCAGGCACGAACACACTGGTGTTGACGGGCACGGCGCTGACGGATTACGCGCAGGCTGCGGCGGGCGCGGCTCCGGGAGCTGGGATCAGCTTCACGGGTGCTACGGTGAATACGCTGACGGCGGCGACGGCGCAGAATGTGCTGACGACGGTGACCTCGGCGATCGCGGCGGTGGCGTACCAGCGCGGCGTGATCGGTGCGAATGTGAATGAGCTGACGGCGGCTTCCGGCGTGGCGTCGGATGAGAGCGAAAACCTGACGGCGGCCGAGGATAATATTCGGGCGACGAACTATGGGCAGGCGACGAGCGACCTGGCGAAGTATGAGGTGCTTTCGCAGACCGGTATCAGTGCGCTGGCGCAGGCGAACAGCGTGCAGCAGGAGGTACTGAAGCTGCTGCAGTAAGGCGCGGCGGTTTGCGGGAAGGGCGGGTCCTTTAGGGCTCGCCCTTGCCTGCTTGCCTAAGAGATTTCTTGGGTTTTCTAATGAACGGGCATCAGGGTTCGGCGGCGTTCGTGCAGATTAACAGGCGGAGCGGGCCTGGGAGGGCTGGGTATGGCGGTTGGACTTTCGTTTGGAACGCCGACGGGCGGCGCGGGCTTCGATGTGACGTCGACAGTGACTTCAATTCTGGCGATCGAGTCCGGGGTAGAGACGCCGTGGAAGACGCAGCTTGCGAACCTGCAGGCGGAGGATACGCAGTTCACATCGCTGGGGACGGAGCTATCGACGTTGTCGACCGCGCTGGGGTCGCTGACGGACTTTGATGGCCTGTTTGCGGCGAAGCAGGGTTCGAGCTCGGATACGAATGTGCTTTCGTTGACATCGGCGAGCACCTCTGCGGTGGCGGGGAGCCATACGATTACGGTGAACAACCTGGCGCAGACGTCCTCGGAGTATTCGGACACGGTGGCGGCGAGCGATACGTTGAGCGGAAGCGTGACGATTGGAATCGGGTCGTCGACGAAGACGGTGACGGTGGATTCGAGCAGCGATACGTTGACGACGCTGGCGGCGGCGATCAATGCGGGCAGCTACGGGGTGACGGCGAGTGTGGTTTCGGATACGAGCGGGTCGCGGCTCTCGATTGTGAGCGGTACGAGCGGAGCGGCGGGGCAGATTACGTTGACCCCCAACCTGACCGACGCGACGACCTCGACGGCGGTCGGTTTTACGCAGGGGCAGGCGGGTGAGGATGCGAGTCTGACGGTGGATGGGCTGGCGACGACGAGCGCTTCGAACACGGTGACGGCGGCGATTCCTGGGGTGACGTTCAATCTGCTCTCGGCGGCTCCGGAGGAGCAGGTGCAGGTGCAGATTACGAACGATAACTCGTCGATCGAGACGGCGGTGCAGTCGTTTGCTACGGCCTACAACGCGATTGTGTCGAGCATCACGACGCAGGAGGGCAATGATCCCGCGACGGGGGCGGCGGAGCCTTTGTTTGGCAATCCGACGCTCTCCTTGCTGCAGACGCAGCTTTCGCAGGCGTTGAGCGGCGGCAGTGAAAGCGGAACAATCAAGAACATTCAGCAGCTTGGCTTGAGCGTGGGAGCGGATGGGACGCTGACGGTGGATACGGACACGCTGGATGCGGCGTTGAACTCGCACTACGGCGATGTGGAGAGTTTTTTTCAGGGGACGGGGAGCTTTGGCGAGAGTCTGACCTCAACCTTGAACAATTTGGGTACGGCTTCGACGACGGGTGCGATCTCGCTGGCGCTGGCACAGAATGCAACGCAGGAGTCCTCGATCAACACGGATATTTCCACGAAGGATGCGCAGATTGCGACCGAAAAGACGAACCTGACGACGGAGCTGAATACGGCGAACGAGGAACTACAGGCGATCCCGTCGCAACTGAATGAGATCAATGAGCTGTACTCGGCGTTCACGGGGTACAACACGGGCAATGGCGGTTAGGCAACGGATGGCACAAGGAGTGAGTGATGGACGCAATGACGTATCAGCAGCAGTCTCTGGTGGGCGCAACGGGCGTGGAGTTGGTGGTGGCGCTGTATGACGCGGCGATCCGGTCTTTGCACCGTGCGGTTGAGGCGGTGGAAGAAGACGACCGGATTGGACGGATGGTTGCCGTAAAGAAGGTTACGGATATTTTTATGTATCTGCAGGCTCGGCTGCGGCCGGATGTGGGCGGGACGGCGGCGCAGTCGCTTTCCGACTTTTACGCGGCTATGTTTACGCTGACTTTGGAGGCTTCGCATCTTGCTTCGGCAGAGGGGTTCAAGGAAGTCATTCGATGTGTGCGGAATGTAAGAGACGCCTGGGCGATCGCGGCGAAGGATCCTGCGGTGGGGAAGGTTTTGCCGCGTGAGCTGCGGACGCGGGAGGAGCGGTATGTGGCTCCGGTGCGGCGCGAGAGTGGGGTGAATGAAGGATTGGGATCGCGTTGGTCGGCGTAAGGTCAGGGGTCAGGGGTCAGGGGTCAGGGGTCAGGGGTACGCTTCGATGCCACCTTGTGACTCATCCCTTAACCACTCAACACTTAATATTGTTGTCAGACGGCTACGGCTAGCTCCTCTTCGAGTTGCTGTTTCTCGTAGAGCTTGGCGTAGTAGCCGTTGAGGGCGAGGAGCTGGTCGTGGGTGCCTGATTCGGCGATGCGGCCTTCGACGAGGACGGCGATCTGGTCTGCGTTGCGGGCGGTCGAGATGCGGTGAGAGATGAGGATGGTGGTTCGGCCCTGCATGACCTTGCGGAGGCCGGTGAGGATCTGCTCTTCGGTGAAGGTGTCGACACTTGCGAGAGCATCATCCAGGATCAAGATGCGTGGGTCGCGGAGGACGGCTCTTGCGATGGCGGTGCGCTGCTTCTGGCCTCCGGAGAGGGTGACTCCGCGCTCGCCGACGAGGGTTTCGAAGCCCTTGGGAAATTCAAGGATCTCGGTGCGGATGTGGGCGGTTTCAGCGGCGGACTCGATCTGGGGGAGGGTGGCTTCGGGACGGCCGAAGGCGATGTTGCGATGAATGGAGTCGGAGAAGAGGAAGGTTTCCTGCGGGACCATGCCGATGTGTGACCGGAGGGTTTCGAGAGAGTAGGAGCGGATGGGTTGGTTGTCGATGAGGACGGAGTTGGGTGGGGCGTCGTAGAGGCGAGGGATGAGGTTGACGAGGGTAGATTTGCCGGAACCGGTCGGTCCTACGATGGCTAGGGATGAGCCTGCTGGAATGGTCAGATTGATGTCTTTGAGGACTTCGGGGCCGGTGGCGTAGGCGAAGGTGAGATTTTGGAAGGTGATGGCGCCCTGGATTTGTGGCGACCCGAGTGCAACCACAGATTCCTCCGCTGCGCTGCGGAAGGACAACAAGGGGGAAGCAGTGGTGATCCCTGGGGACAGCTGGCGGGCTAAGCCCGCATCCCACATCTCAGAGGCGCGGTGTGGAGCACCCGGATTGGTCGGGGGGAGAAGTTGGGGGTCGTCCTGGATGGTGGGGATGGCGCGCATGATCTCGTCGATGCGGATGACGCTGGCTGTGCCGCGCTGGAAGAGATTGACGACCCAGCCGATGGCGATCATGGGCCAGGTGAGCTGGACCATGTAGACCATGAACTCGGTAAACTCGCCGACCGAGATCCTGTGGTTTACGACCTCGTGCCCGCCGATGAGCAGGGTGATCACCAGGGAGAGGCCGAGGACGAACTCGAGTGTGGGCCAGAGCATGGCCATGAGGCGGACGAGATGGAGGGAGCGGCCGATGTACTCCTGGTTGGCGAGCTCGAAGGAGGCGATTTCGGCTTCTTCCTGGGCGAAGGCGCGGATGAGGCGGGCTCCGGAGAAGTTTTCCTGAGCCTGGGCGGAGATGTCGGAGAACATGGCCTGGATGCGCTCGAAGCGCTTGTGGATGCGAGCTCCGAAGCTTTGCACGAAGACCGAGGCGAGGGGGAGCGGTATGACGGCGAAGAAGGTCAGCTTGGGGCTGATCTTGAACATGAAGGGGAGCGCGGAGAGGGTGAAGAAGACAGTATTGGCGCTGTACATGATGGCCGGGCCGAGGAGTTGGCGGACGGCGGAGAGGTCGTTGGTAGAACGGGCCATGATGTCGCCGGTGCGGTGGACGTGGTAGAAGGCGGCGGGTTGGCGCTCAAGGGAGGCGAAGAGGTCGTTGCGGAGGTCGTATTCGATCTCGCGAGAGGCGCCGATGATGATCTGGCGCATGAGGTAGAGGAAGATGCCCATGAGGACGGCCACGCCGAGCAGGCGGAGGACGTGGTGGATGATCTTGGCCTCGGTGACCTCGGTTTTGAGGTCGTCCACGGCGTGGCCGATGACGATGGGGAGGGTGGCCTTGATGGTGTTGTAAAGGATGAGCGCGACCCCGCCCCAGGCGAAGAGCTTCCAGTAACGCCGGAGATAGGGTGCGAGTGGCTTGAGACGATCGGGCATAGAGATGAGATGTGGCTGAAGGATTATTGCTTCGGAGTTGTTGAGGTTGCGGGCGGCGGGGTTGCCGTTTTGGGTGCGGCGGCTGGAGAGGGCGACGGCGTGGCTGGCTTGGGGGCTGCGGGCGGCGGTGGAGCGGGGGTGGGGTTAGTGTCGGAGACTTTGACGAGCTCTACGTCAAAGATGAGCATGGCTTTTGGGGGAATGTTGCCGCCTTTTCCTTGCGGGCCATACGCTAGTTGGTAGGGGATGAAGAGGCGGCGCTTGCCGCCGACGCGCATACCGTCGAAGCCGGTATCCCAGCCGGGGATGACCATGTGCTGGCCGTAGTTGATGGAGATGGGAGTGCCGCGATCGACGGAGGAGTCGAACTTGGTCCCGTCTACGAGGTAGCCGGTGTAGTGGAGGGTGTACCACTTATGCGGTGGTGCGAGTTCGCCGGTGCCGGCTTTGGTGTCGACGTAGTCGAGCGAGAAGGAGGAGCTTTCTATGCCAAGGGTTTCGCGGAGGGCGGAGTTGCTTTCAAGGGGGGAGACGTAGGAAAGGTTGACGTTGGGCGTGGTGGTGATGGTGTAGAGGTGCCTGGGGCAGGGGGTGCCGGCGGGGAGGGCGGGGATCTTGGGGGAAAGATCCGGGAGCTTGGCGCAGGCGCTGCCGGTGGCGGCGCTTGCCGTGCGGTGGACCGGGGGCTTGGCGGTCTGGGATATGGCAGGGAGAGTGAGGGTGAGGAGGGCTAGCTTGGGGACGATATGCATGATGTGGCTATGGTAAATGAGGCGGTGAGGTGGCAGTAGTGAAGCGGTGATGGTGCAGTGAAGAGGGAGTAAAGACGAAAGCAGGTGCTTCGCTGCGCTCAGGATGACAGACGAAGGTCTCCAGAATGAAAAAGAGAGGGTCTAGGTGGGGGTCCGGAGGAGGAAGTAGGCTCCAGCGAAGGTGAAGAGGGCGTCGGCGGCCCAGGCGGCGAGGGCGGGTGGAAGGGTGTTGACGTTGCCCATGGCTTCAAAGAGGCCGGAGATGCCGAGATAGATGACGGCGAGGAGGATGGCTGTGGCGAAGCCGGCTACGCCGCCTCGTTTGCCGGTCATGAGGGCGAAGGGGACGGCGAGGATGGCCATGACCAGGGTGATGGCGGGGTAGGCTAGCTTTTTGTTGAGTTGGACGGAGAGCTTCTTGGTGTCGAAGCCGGATTGGCGGAGGTCCTGGATGTAGACGGAGAGCTCGTTGAAGCTCATCTCCTGGGATTGGCGGTCTTCTTTTTTGAAGTACTGGGGCTGCTCGCGGAACTCGGGGAAGGTGGAGAGGGTGAAGGGGTTGTAGGAGTCGGCGATCTCGCCGGAGAAGGTGCGGGACCAGCCGTTTTCGAGGATCCACTGGGAGACCTGGCCGTCCCAGCGGGCGGAGGCGGCGAAGATGCGGCGGCTGAGCTTGAAGGTGAGGGGATCGATCTCGAAGATGGTGAGGTTGGCGAAGACGTTCTTGTCGGGGTCGAAGAACTGATAGAAGAAGATGCGGGCGGGCTCGGCTTTGTGGGGGAGTGCGGGGGCGTGGGGCTCGGCGGGCTGAGCGTCGGTGGAGGTGGGAGTGGGGAAGGTCTGGCCGGAGATCCATTGGCGGTCGGGGCGGAGGAAGGTCTGGGCAGGTTTGCCCTTGATCTCGGAACGGAGGGCTTCCTGGCGGCGGTTGGCGGTAGGGAGGTAGCTTTCGTCGAAGGCGAAGAGGGCGGCGGCGAGGACGGCGGTGATGACCAGGACGGGGGTGACGACGCGGTAGAGGGAGAGACCGCTGGCTTTCATAGCGGTGAACTCGCTGGTTTTGGCGAGGGAGCCGAAGGTGATGAGGACGGCTACGAGGACGCAGAGCGGGGTGACGTTGTAGATGATGAAAGGGATGAGGTTGATAAGGTACTCGCCTACGGTGACGAAGGCGATGCGGTTGCGGATGATGTCGCCGATGAGCTCAAAGAAGGTGAAGATGAGGAAGACGAGGGAAAAGGTGGTGAGGACGAGGGCGAAGGTGCCGGCGAACTCGCGCATGATGTAGTCATCCAGGATGAGGGGGAACTGGATGTGGAGCATGGAGCGGAGACGCTGGGGAATGGAGTCGGTGAGGTCGTGTTCGTGGCGGGATTTATCGGCGGGGATGAGGCGGGTGACGGCGCGGGAGATGGCGGAACCGATTGACGCGAAGATCGATAAGGCTACGCCGCCGCGGGAGAGTTGCTGGAGGAGCAAGATGCCGGCAATGGCAAAGAGGATGTTGGCTCCCCAGACGCCGACGAAGGCGGACATCTTGCCCTGGGTGGCGAGGGCTACGCCAACGGACGAGAAAAAGTAGTAGATGAAGACGAGAAGGATGGTGAGGACGAAGCCGGCGGACTTGCCGCCTCGCTTTGAGTTGAGGCCGAGCGGGACGCCCACGAGCATGAGGACGAGGCAGGCGAAGGGGTAGGAGAAGCGGCGGTTGAGCTCAATTTTGTAGGTGCGGGCGGCGCGGGCACGGGCGGATTTGTCGCGTGGGGTTTTGTCGGGCGGGTTCTTTTCGTAGGCCAGGAGCTCGCGGAGGGATAGGGCGCGGATGGGGGTGTCAGAGCGGGTGAGGTGGGCGTCTTCGGTTGCGCCGTTCTGGATGGGGATGTCGGTGATGTGGAAGGTGGAGATGTTGTACTGATTGGGGTCGGTGGGGGAGATCTGGTGTTGGGATCCGTCGGTGAGATGGAGGTTGAGGTTGCCGGGGCCGGCGGAGGTGACGATGGCTTGTTCGGCGGTTGTGATCTTGGGGGTGGCGGGCTCGGTGAGGTCTGCGACGAAGACGTGGCGCCAGAGGGCTGCGCCGAAGCCGGGGCGGACGTCCTGGACGTAGAGGACCATGTTTTTGAAGTCTTCGTCAAAGATGCGAGGCTCGACTTCAAAGGAGGCTTGGGAGTACTTGAGGTTGTCCTGGAGTTGGAGGAGCGCGGCTGCGGATTTTGGAGCGAGGTAAAGGGTGTTGATGAGGCCTAGGGCGAGGGCGGCGAAGCTGACGAGGGAGACGATGCGGACGAAGGAAAGGGCTCCCATGCCGGCGGCGCGCATGGCGGTGACTTCGGAGTCGGCGGCGAGGCGCGAGAGGCCGAGCAGGATGCCGACGAGGACGGCCATGGGGATGGTGACGATGAGGGCTTCAGGGAGGAAGTAGGCGATGAGGCGGAGGGCGTCGGCGAGCGAGGCGGAGTTGCGGACGACGATTTCGAAGATGCTGTCGAGGCCCTTGGCGAGGAGAACGAAGGTGAAGAGGACGCCGCCGAGGAAGGCGTGGGAGAGGACCTCGCGGAGGATGTAACGGGTGAGGAGGCGCATGAGGAGGTCAGCCGGTTTCTTCTGGGTAGCAGTGGGGCTGACCGGGTGCCTTCAAGATTAGCCTAATGCTCAAATTTGGAGATGCGGCCCTCGTGGTTTCGCATCACGGTGAGAAAGTCATGCATATTCGCGGTCAGCAGTTTTACATCCGCGTTCACCAGTTTTACCTCCGCGTGCACCAGTTCCCCATCCACGGTCAGCCTGTTTATATCCAGGGTCAGCCGGTTTACATCCGCGGTGAGCAGATCGATGTTGCGGGTATTTTTCTCGATCTGGATTGAGTTAAGTTCCACACTTTGGGTCAGAGCTTCGTGCCGTTCTGTCAGGCGGTCTAACCGGAGGTTTAGACGCCATAGCGGGTGGCTTCAGCGAAGAGGCGAGCGCAGAGTTGGGGCTCGGGATGAAGCCGTAGGGATTAAGAGCTCGGGTGAGGACGGATTTGAGCTCGAAGTACGGGACGCGCAGCATGGCTTGATGCGAACGCGCCCCAGTGGATAGCGGCTTACTTCTGCTCGGCCTGCTTGATCAGCTTTTCGGCGTGCTCGTGTGCCTGCTGCGTTTTCTGCTGGGTTTCTTTGGAAAGCTCGTGGGCGGTGAGGTGGTCGCTTTGATCGTGCGAGGTTGCGGCCTTGGTATGGGCTTGTTCGGGGATGTTGTGCATCTCCTGGGCGTGAACGTTTTGACTCTGTGGCATAAGTTTCTCCTTCATGCCGTTTGATGCGCGTCCTGCCGGAGGGGCCCACTGCATGTGGGGCGGTGACTTCGAGCCGTTTACACGGGTCGGGGCGGGGAGGTCGCTGAGGGCCTTCCGCTGGTCGGCTCGTAGATTTGATGAAGAAGGGCGATGTGATTCCTATCTCGCCGAATACGCCGCACCAGACGATTGTGGCTCCGGGTCATTCGTTCACGTACTACGTGGTCAAGGTGGCCGCGCCGAAGAGCTAGGCATTTTCTAAGCGCGATAAGAAGTCTGTTGCATGAAGCTAGTGGAATGGTGGACAAGACTCGATACTCGCGCATGACGATGAGCGGGTCGCGGAAGACGTTTCTTCTGGATGGAATGTGCGGCTTGCCCCCCCCCAGCTTTAAGGGCAAAACATTCAAAATAGACGGTGTAGGTTCGGACCACGGTAGTGTTCTACTTTGATTTTGGCGCTGCTTTATATGGGTTTCGTGCTCACGAACACCACCATTTCATCGTTGCGGTACTCAAATATCCGGTTAATGACCCTAAACTCTTTCTCTTCGTGGCGGATCATATCTCCGACTAGAGGAATGACCAGACCGGAAGCATCAGAGAACTCTATCTTCCACATGTCTCCGTGAACAATGCTTTCTATGGTGAAAATAATACTTGCCTTCATTTGGTTTAAGTCATTTCTGTTAGGTGGCAAATGCGTATTACATCATTATGGTAGAAGTCAAGAGCTTTTGTGGTACATTTTTTCATGCTAAAGCTGATGCTGTTGGTGTCCTTGCTGAGTGTACCTAATACTGGCGAAAGAAAGGATGGTCCCAATCTCGCCAAGAGCTATCGCCAAGATTACAGACCGAAATCCGCTGCCTTCGTATACGACATAGCAGCCCCACCAAACGAATGCTCCGCTAATATTGAACCAACAAAGTGGTATGCCACACCGGAAGGATGGCTTTTCATATTGGGAGTTCCCACTCTCTTCTTTGTAGCTTGGCAGGCTAGGGAAACCGCTAGAGCCGCAAAATCGACCGAGGATTATGTTCAGATCGCGCGAGAAACGGCCCAATACCAACTCAGAGCCTATGTATCCGTAAGCATTGGGCCTGCAATTTATCAAGAGCGACGTGCTCAAGACGTAGGCGGCGACCTTATGTTTGAGGCTAGGCCCTTGCTGATAAATACAGGACAGACGCCCGCAAAAAACCTTCGATTTAAGGCTAGAGCCGCTATCCTCCCGGTTCCACTGCCGCAAGGACATCATCTTCCAGATGGGTTTGACGAAAACGTCGGGGAAAGTATCCTGACTCCTCAACAGCAAGCCAACATGTTTGCTACCGTTGATGGTTTTTGCCAAGATGGCGAGGTCGATTCGATCAAAAAAATGTCTGGAGATAAAGCCCTTTTTACTTGGGGATTGGTTACTTACAAAGATTTTTGGGGCTTCCCACTCTACTAGATTTTGCCATCAGGTTTACTGGACGGGCGATCAAATTAGGGGGCTGTATACACCCGGACGCAACAACGCAGATTAGCCCCAGAATCCAAATTAGGACACTACCCGGACCACTATTGTAATGTGCACGAACAAGTGTACATGCTTCTAGGACGAGAGGCGGGGTTGGGACTGCCAGAGGATGGGCTGGCGGATGGGGAAGGCGCGAAGGATTTCGGGGCTGATGGGGTCTGGGGGTAGGGTCTGCCAGAGGGTGGCGTAGTCGGGTTGGGAGTAGGCGCGGGCGGCGAAGAGCAGGGCGGGACGGCGTGCGGGGAGGTCGCGGAAGTGGGTGGCGTCGACGGGGTAGGGCCAGGTTTTGGGTGCGGCGATGTACGGGGCGTGGCGGCTGATGGCGGCGCGCATGCCGGGGCCGTCCTGGAGCTCGTGGTCCCAGAGGGAGTCGAACCGGGTGCTGAGGAGGACGCAGACACCGGCGAGGAGATCCAGGTTGAAGAGGGAGTTGCGGAAGGGGTTGGGGGTGGGGAGCTCGTGGGAGAAGAAGCCGTTGGCGTTGATCTGGGCTCGGACGGCCTGAGTTTTGAAGCGGTGGAGGGAGTCGGAGAGGAGCTGATCTTTCTTGAGGAGACGGGCAAAGGCGGCGACGAGCAGGAGCCAGGAGCTGGCGGCGTGGTCCTTGGAGTCGCGGGCGAGGAGGGCGGTGCGGTCTTCGGCGAGGGTGGTAAGGAGGGTCTCGAACCAAGGGGTGAAGGTGGCGAGGTAGTCGGGCATGAGATTCAGGAACGGAATGGCGACGGCGGTTTCGGCGAGTGGGGCGAGGAGGGCGATGGTTTCTATGTCGGGGATGGTGGTGGGGAGGGCGTTTGGGCCGGTGAAGAGGTTGCTGAGATGGAGTCCGGCTATGGCTTTGAGGATGGGGGTTTCGGCGAGATAGTTGGCGGCGGCAAGGGCGGGGAGGTCGAGGGTGGCGTCCAGGAAGGCCTGGGTATTGAGGTCTTTAATGGGGATGGGTTTGCGGTCCAAGGCTGTTTTGGATGCGGTCTGGATGCGGTTGTGGTCGATCTGGGCGAGGTTGAGGCGGGTTTGAGGCAGGGCGGGGCGCGCGAGGAGGGTGGCGGCGGCGAGTTGGCAGAAGGTGCGGCGGGTGGGCATGCGGGCAGCCTTGAGTGGGAAGGTTAGCACGCGGCCGGTGTGAACCGGGAGAGCGGCAGCAGGACCGACACAACTTGAGGTTTCTCCGCTGTACCGCGCATGACAAGCGAAGGGCGCAGCTATGGGTGGGGCACGACCGTGGATGGGAGTGATGCGAGCGTGTGGGTGTACAGGGTGCTCAGGGCAGCGCTTTTCTGGAGTTCGGTATAGACCCGGGTGGCGATCCGCTGCAGTGTGGGGTCGGTGGTGGCGGGCCCCAGGGGGTCAGGGGAGATGGTTTCAGGAAGGAGTTTTGCGCTTGCGGCCTGGGAGCCGGATCCTTGCCGGAGGTCGGCGAGGCGGGTTAGGTCTCCGGCGACGGCGGGGCAGTTGCCGGTCATGAAGGCGGCTTGCATTTCGCCCTCTTCAGAGAATGGGAAAGGGATGAAGTCCAGGTGCTGTTCAGTGAACCAGGTGCGGAGGATCTGTTCGGTGGGAGTTTCGGCGAAGAAGCAGACCTTTTTGCCGGAAAGGGATCGGGCGTCGGGGATGGCGTTGGGGACGAGGAAGCCTACGGCGTCGAGGAGGATGGCAGGGCCAAGGAGGATGTCTTTTGGGGCGGGTTTGAGGGAGGTTGTGGGGATGAGGTCTGCCTTGCCGGTGCGGAGGGCTTCGAGGGTGGAGGCTTCATCGGGAAAGAGGAGCGGGAGGACCTTGGCTTCGGGGCCGGCGATGGCGATGGATACGGCGTGGCAGAGTTCGAGGTCGAAGGCGATGCGCGGGCCGTGGGGGTCTTCGGTGGTGTAGTCGGGGGTGCCCTGGTCGATGGCGCAGGTGAGGGTTTTGGTTTGCTGGATGTGGGGGATGGACTGGGCGTAGGCAGAAGATGCTAAAAGACAGGCGAAGATGTGTCCTGCCGGACGGGCCCACTGCGCGTGGGGCGGGTGCTCCGCACCTTTTCCTCTTGTCTTGGAGATGCTGACGGGCTGTACGCTCGCGTTGCTCGCGGTTGAGAGGGGCGCTATGGGATCCATGAGCCGCTGGAGGGAATGCCGGGGGTGGTGTCGGGCCGGGGGTTGAAGTCGGAGGGGATGGGGTTGGGGAGATCGGCGTCAGTCGGCTTGATGTGGAGGACGGCGCAGCCCTGGTAGACGTAGTGAGGAAAGAAGGCGACATCGTCTTTGGGAATCTCGGCGTAGGTGGCTGGGAGCGGCGTGGCGCGGCCGAGGAGGCGGGTGTTTGAGAAACCGCTGAGGAGATCGCCCACGTTGGGGACGAGGTCGTCGGCAGGGCCAAGGTCTTTCTGGCTGTATTTTTCAAGGCCGATCTGCCGGGCCTTCTGTTCATCGGGGAGGTCGGCTAAGGGGGTGAGGTGGAAGAGCTCGTTGACGAACTTGATGATGGAGCTGTGCTCCACACGCTCGTGCGAGATGGCGTGGGCTTCGCCGTAGGGGCTTAGGAGCAGGAACGGGATGCGCGGGCCTTGCGAGAGTGCCAGGCCGGCGGGGTCTTTGGAGCGGATGTTGGGCTGCCCGTGGTCGTAGAGGCCATCGGACTCGTCGTAGGCGATGAGGATGGCGGAGTCCTTCCAGTAGGGGCTTTGGGCGATGGCGTTGATCTCTTCGGCGAGGAGGGCTTCGGAGAGTTGGGAGTCGGAGTAGCCTGGGTGGTCGTCGTTTCCGTTGAAGACGGTGGCTAACTTGGGGTTCGGGTCGAGCGGCTTCTGGCCGTCAATGTTGCCGTAGCCTCCGCGGACGTAGAAGACGCCGGAGGTGGGTAGGGCGTGGGCTTTGACGTCCGCGAAGAAGTCGCCGAGGCCATGGATGTGGGGCTCGACGGTGGGGTTGTCGGCGATGTAGCCGAAGTAGGCGGGAGCGTTGTGGTGGGGGATGTAGGTCTTGTGGGAGGCGCGGCCGGGTTGGTCGGTGGGCTCGTGGTCGTAGCCCTGCTGGTACCAGCCCCAGTGAGTGGCGGGATTGGGGGTGCCGGCGATCTTTTTAATGTCGTCCTGGACGTCGGGAAGGTCGAAGGTGGGATTGGCGTCGTGGGAGGTGGTTTCCACGATCTTGTCGCCCATGAAGCTCAAGGGAAGAGTGGCGAAGGTGAGATTGACGGAGTTGTTTTTACTCTTAGGGTCGTTGGAGGCCTGGGTCTTTTCGGCGGATTTATCGGCATCGTCCTTTTTGACCTCCCAGTAGGGTTCGGGGTCGGCAAGCATGGGGACTCCGGGTTTGCCTTTTGCGGTGACCTGGTCAGGGTGGAGTACCCATTGGGTTTCGCCGACCTGGCCGGAGATCATGGCGATGGCGTTGGGGGTGGAAGGACCGATCTCGGTGGTGAAGAACTGGTCGAAGAGGGTGAAGCGGTCGGCGTATCGCCAGAGGAAGGGGGCGGTGTTGCAGTCGAGGTGCGCCATGACGAGCTCGCCGTACTGTTTGCGCTCAAGGGTGGGGTGCTTGGATGGGGTGCCGTCGGGGGACAGGGTTACTCCCTCTTCGGTGAGGGCATAGCGGTCGTTTTTGGCTACGGCGTCGGGCTCGTTCGAGGGCAAGTCGAGCTTGTTGACCATGGCGACGTGGGAGTGGTTCACGCTGGCGATGTCAGAGGGGTAGAGAGGAATTTGTTTGCCGTCGGGTGCGGTGAGGAAGGGCGGGATGCGGAAGGGGGTGATGGTAGTGACGGTGCCGTCTACGTTGACGAGGGGCTGGGTGAAGCCGGGGGTCTGATTGGGCGGCTGGCTGTAGAGGCCGAGGGCTCCGGGGTAGGAGCCGAAGTAGAAGTCGAAGGAGCGGTTTTCCTGGAAGAGGACGAAGACGTATTTGACCTTGCGGCGGATGAGGGCGAGCTTCTGGTCGTGGGTGAGGAGGGGCTCGCGGGCAGGGTCCAGGGTGTAGCGGCGGGGGAAAATGCCAGAGGGTGGAGCGGTAAGGACCTGAGATGGCTCGTGTGGGGCTTTCGCTGGCGTCTGGGCTGGCGCGGCGGCGGTTGCGGCGAGCAGGAGTGCGGGGGTGAGGGCTTTATGCATGAGGGTTCAGGTGGATTGTAAATGGGGCCTGTGAGCGGTTTGTTATTGAGAACGTATAATCAAAAAGGTTCTGCTATGCCTTTGGTTTTGTTGCTGGTTCCGGTTGTGTCGACGCTCTTGGGTGGGTTGCTGGCGGTGCGGGGCCGACGGTTTCTGCCGGTGCTGATTGCGGTGGGGGCGGGATTGCTGCTGGGGGCGGCGTTTCTGGATCTGCTGCCGGAGGCACTGGGGTTTGGGAGTACCGCTAGGTTGGATGCGAGCAAGGTGCTCGGGCTGACTCTGGTGTTCTTCCTGGTATTTGTGGCGGTGGAAAGTTTTCTGGATGGGCAGAAGGCCAGAGCGGATGGGCTCAAGGGGCGGCAGGCTCTGGGGCGGATTGCGGGCGGGATGATGATCTTTCATAGCTTTCGGGATGGAATGGCGATTGGGGCGGCGTTTGCGGCTTCGCATGCCGCCGGGTATGCGGTGACGCTGGGGATTTGCGCGCATGATCTGGGGGATGGGATGAATACGGTGCTGCTGACGACGGGGGGGCGGCGGGCTCGGCGGGCGGATTATTTGTTTTTGGCGGCGGATGCTGTGGCGCCGTTTCTCGGTGGCCTGGTGACGATCTGGTGGCTGGTGAGCTCGCGGTGGGCGGTGGTTTTGCTGGCTTTGGCGGCGGGATTTTTCCTGCAGATGGCTACGAGCGATCTGCTGCCTCGGGTGAGAGATGTGGAGGGGCGGCGTGGGGTTTTGCTGGGGGCGGTGATGTTGGGGGCTGGGGTAATCTGGGGGGCGAACTGGCTGATCGCTCGATGACCTTGTCCTGCCGGACGGGCCCGCTGCGCACGGGGCGGTGCCTTCGTGACGGGTGATCTGGGATGTGAGGTTTGCGCTTTCTTCTCTGGGTTGTAACCGTTGGGGATGGGAGGCTCGTCTTTTGGGGTGTAGGCATATCCCCCTTCAAGCAGGTGTTCCCATGGAGACCAGAGCGGCGATGTTCGCGGAATCGGCTATGATTCCGCAGAGCGGGCAGGTGAACTTTATTACTGAGCTGGACGATATCGACCTGCTGGTGAAGTTGTATCGTCCGCGGCTGCTGCGGTATGTGGCGTTTTCCATCAACGATCTTGATCTGGCGGAGACGATTACGCAGGATTGCCTGCTGAAGGCGTTCCATGGGCGGGCTTCGTTTCGCGGGGACTGCTCGGTGAGCACGTGGCTGTTCAGTATTGCGAATAATTTGATTCGGGATCAGCTGCGAACGAAGAAGTTCCAGTTCTGGCGGAGAGCTCGGGCTACGGCGCTGGATGTGCAGGAGATGGCTTCGTTTCTGCCGAGCCATGAGACGGGGCCGGAGGCTCGGATGCTGGCCAAGGAGCGGACGGAGCAGGTGAAGGCTGTCGTTGAAGAGTTGAGCGTGAATCAACGGAGGGTATTTCTGCTGCGGTTTACGGAGGAGATGGACCTGGATGAAATTTCGGAGATGATGGGGATGCCGGTGAACACGGTAAAGACGCATCTGCATCGCGCGGTGACGGCGATCCGGACGAAGCTGGGCGGGGGGCGGTGAGCGGGCTCGAGAGAGGGGAGGCAGGGATGGTTCATTTAGACGATGAGGCCTTTGCGGAGATGATGATCGGCGGCTCAGTCAATGCGCGGTCGGCGGCGCACCTGACGGAGTGCACCCAGTGCCGTGAGGAGTTGGCACGGTTTCAAGATTCTGTAGGTGGATTCAATCTGGCGACGCTGGCGTGGAGTAAGAGCCGGAGCGAACAGCTTCCGGCGGTGCACTCAGGGCAGGGTAAGGAGGGCGGAGGAAGGCTGCAGCCGGCAGGGAGCCGGACGTCTGGCTGGATGCCGGGCTGGGTACCGGCGTGGGGATTGGCCACGATGCTGGCGCTCGGTGTGGCGATCCCGGTAACGATCCACCAGAACGGGCTTCGCGCGGGGCAGGCGGCGAAGGGTGAGATGGAGGACGATGCAGCCGGGTTGAACTCGCCGGAGCAGATTGCGAAGGATAATGAGTTGATGGCGGACGTGAGGTATGAGCTGAGCCGGAGCCGGACGATGCTGGCGGGCGCCTCAGCCGGCGTCAGGATTCTTCATGCGGAGGGAAGGGATTGACGTGAGGTTCGCGCACACAAGCCGGATGCGAGGTCTGCTGGCGATATTGCTGGGAGCCGCGTTTTGCCTGACGCTGCCGTTGAAGGCGCAGGGGCGCGGCGGCGGCGGTGCGCCGGGCGGCGGAGGCGCTGCTGGTTCAGGCGGCGGGCCCGGTCAGCCGGGCGGGGGTTCGGGCCAGCCGGGGTTTGGGGGAGGCAGTAGTGGGAATAGGGGCGGATTTCCGCCGATGGGCGCTGGTTCGCGTGGCGGGGCTCCGGCCGGGGGAACGGGATCCGGGGGCTCCCTGCAGACGAGGCCGGTGGGGCGCTGGTGGGACGACAAGAGCTACGCGAGTGCGCTGAGCCTGAAGCCGGAGCAGAAGCGTCGGATGGATGCGATCTTCAATGGCAACCGGGGGGAGCTGACGGAACGGGTTCAGACGCTGCGGCAGGAGGAGTCGAAGCTGGAGGCTGCGACGCGCGATACTCACCTGAGCCAGGAAAGTATTTTTGGGCAGATGGACCGGGTGGCACAGGCTCGGGATGCGCTCGAGAAGGTGAATACGCGGCTAGTGCAGAGCCTGGAGAAGGAACTGGAGCCGAGCCAGCTTGAGCGGATGCAGACTTTAAAGTAAGTGGTTTGGGGCAGAGCCTGCGGATATTCCACGAGTATCTAACAAGAAAATCGCCGGTCCTCTGTGGGAAGGGCCGGCGATTTCGCTTCGAGACGGATTCAGGCGGAGGCGTTTTGCGCGGAGGGTGGGAGTGGGTGCTTGCGGGGACGTCCGCGACCGCGCTTCACGGGAGGGGCGAAGGATTGAAGGAGCGCGGAATCGTCCGGGATGTGTGGACTTTCCTGGGTGTCGAGCAGCAGTTGCTTTGCGGCTTGGAGTCTTTGGATCTGACGTTCAATTTCCAGAATTAGCTTTTCCACGAAAGGGCCCTCAACAAGAAACATGGGATGTACGGCAGGATAGGTTGCGATGACCGGGCTCTAGCGATGGTGACT
Source organism: uncultured Granulicella sp. (assembly GCA_964282815.2). Lineage (GTDB taxonomy): Bacteria > Acidobacteriota > Terriglobia > Terriglobales > Acidobacteriaceae > Edaphobacter. The sequence goes on along the minus strand of CBDIOH010000002.1, from coordinate 186,224 downwards.
TGTGGCCCGTATCCAGCGGGGGAGGATCACTGACAACGGTGAGATCTCGATGTGGGTGTTTACCACACGTGATAGGTAGACGGAAAAAACAACGGGAAGATTCGCTTTTTGGCCGATTTATTGAGCTCCTTTCCGAATACAGATTCTTTTTTGGTCCGCGCCATTTGCCTCAGGCCGAGTAGCTGCGGACCCACTCGACGATGGAGCGGACGGCGACGCCGGTTGGGCCTTTGGGGAGCCAGGGTTTGGTGTCTTCGTTCCAGGCGCAGCCGGCGATGTCGAGATGGATCCAGGGGGTTTCACCGGCGAACTCCTTGAGGAACATGGCGGCGGCGATGGCTCCTCCGGCGCGTCCGCCGGTGTTCATGATGTCGCCGATGTCGCTCTTGATCTGGTCGCGGTAGTCGTCGGTGCAGGGCAGGCGCCAGAACTTTTCGCCGGATGTGGCGGTGCCGGCCATGAAGGATTGCCAGGCGGACTCGTCGTTGGAGAAAAGGCCTACGTTGAGGTGTCCAAGAGCGACGACGCAGGCTCCGGTGAGGGTGGCGGCGTCGATGAGGTGGGTGCAGCCTAGGGTTTTGGCGTAGTGAAGGCCGTCCGCGAGGACGAGGCGGCCTTCGGCGTCGGTGTTGATGATCTCGATGGTCTTGCCGGACATGGCGGTGACGACGTCGCCGGGGCGGAAGGCTTTGCCGTCGGGCATGTTTTCCGCGGAGCAGACGATGGAGATGACCTTGACGGCGGGTTTGAGGCGGGCAATGGCGTGCATGGCTCCGATCATAGCGGCGGAACCGGCCATGTCGTACTTCATGAGCTCCATGCGGTCTGCGGGTTTGATGGAGATGCCGCCCGTGTCGAAGGTGATGCCCTTGCCGATGAGGCCGAGGACGGGAGCGCCGGGTGGGACGCCGGCTTCGGGGGTGTAGGTCATGACGATGAGGGCGGGCGGCTCGGCTGAGCCCTGGGCCACGGCTGCGAAGGCTCCCATTTTGAGCTCGGTGAGCTTTTCTGTGGAGTAGACCTCGCAGGTGAGGCCGGCTTGGTCGCACATGGCCCTGGCGCGTGCCCCAAGGACCGTGGGGGTGAGGACGTTGCCGGGCTCGTTGACGAGATGGCGGGCAAAGTTCTGGGCAGCGGCGAGGATCTGGCCCTCGGCGAAGCCTTGGTTTAGCTCGGCGGTGGTGTTCGAGTCGCTGGGTGGAGCGATGAGGGTGAGGGTGTGGACGGAGAGGTCTTCGCGGTCGGAGCGGTAGGTGTCCCAATCGAGTTCGGCGACGAGGGATCCTTCTACGATGGCACGGGCGGTGAGGGCGCAGGGGAGGGTGTCGAGGCGCTCGTCGGACAGGGCGCGGTCTTCGGGGAAGGCGATGGCTACGTCGCGGATGGCGCGGGGCTTGGCGGCGCGAAGGGCGGCTCCGGCGGCTTTGCGAATCTCGTTTGCGGAGAGGTTCTTGACCTTGCCGAGGCCTACGATGAGGAGGCGCTCGGCTTTGAGGTTGGCGGGGTCGTGGAGGAGGAGAGTTTCGCCGAGGCGGGCTTTGAACTCGCCGCGGCTGAAGGTGCGGGCGGCGGCGGCGATGATGGGATCTGAGGTGGTGAGCAGGACGGGGATGGGGTCTGATTCTTTGTCGTTATTTGTATCGACAGCGAAGACGGTCAGGAGTGCAGTTTGGATGGATGTGAAATTCGTGAAGAGCAGCTTTGTATCCATGGCTTATGGTATCGCGCCAGCGGTTATGATGTTGCGCTCAAGGGCTGCTAGCTCATCGAAGTCTCCGCATTGCTGCCGAGAGCTGGACCGGGGTTTGTCCCGAGATAGGCAAAGACTTGCGGAGTACGAACTTTATCCTTCGGCTTCGTCTGGCGCAAAGAACGCGCCAGACCTCGCTCAGGATGACCATCTCTACCTACCAAGGTAAGACCTTCTGATGGCTCAGGTGCGCTGGCTGCGGGCGATGGCGGCTTTGGCTTCGTTGTCGCCTTCGCGCTTGCGCTCGGTGGCGCGCTTGTCCCATTCCTGTTTGCCCTTGGCGAGGGCGATCTCGCATTTGAGGCGGCCCTGGCGGAAGTAGAGGCGGACGGGAATGAGGGTGAAGCCCTTTTGCTTGGTGGCGGCTTCTAGGCGGCGGATCTCGGTTTTGTGGAGGAGGAGCTTGCGGGTTCGAAGGGCTTCGTGGTTCATGCTGTTGCCGTGGGAGAAGGGACCGATGTGGGCGTTGAGGAGGAAGCACTCGCCGTCTTTGAGCAGGCCGTAGGCGTCTTTGAGGTTGGCTTTGCCTTCGCGGATGGATTTGACCTCTGTGCCGCGGAGGGCGATTCCGGCTTCGAACTTGTCGGTGAGGAAGTAGTTGAAGCTGGCGGAGCGGTTGAAGGCGGCGTCGCGTTTGCCTGAGGCGATGGGGTCGCGATCCTTCTCCTTGACCGGGGCTTTGGGCTGGTTGGTGGGAGTGGTCGGGATGGAGAGATTGCGGGCCATAGTGGAACTTCCAATTTTAACATGCGGTGAATGGACTTACCGAATGGAGGGGTGGGCGTCTAAACCAACAGCCGCGAGGAGGCCGTTGAAGCTCCCGCGCACCGGCGAAGGGCCGGGTACAGAGATGGCATTGCTGCGCAGGACCCTGTTGGAACTATGAGGCTGACGTGACCCGAATGGTATACTCGCGAAAGCCAAAAGCTCTCGCACGCACAAACATCCATGGCAAGATTCCGGGCTTTTTTTCCTGGCTTTCATTCTCCGGGTTGGGGCTTGAGCGCCCGGGAGTCCTGCTCGAGGGAGATGGCGTCACCTTCCGTGCCCAGAAAGCGACGAACGCAAGCATGAGCCGTGGACCCTTCGTGCCCTTCCAGAGAATGCTCGAGAACAATCTGAATGCAACGAGCCGCATGGTTTCCGGCCTTGCAGCCTGTAGCCGCGTGGGGCGGTCCACTGTGGGCGGCGGACTGGCGGCGGCGATGGGTGTGGCGCTGTTTGCCGGGGGGACGGCGCATGCGCAGTCAGCGCGGGTTTGGGATAAGCGCGGGCAGGACGCGGAGGCGCATGAGGACTATGACGCGGCCTATGAGGACTACCTCAAGGCGCACGAGAAGAGCATCAAGGACCTGCGTTACAAGGGGCGGCTGGAGCGCATGCGCTTCAGTGCGGCGGTGCAGCATGTGGATCGTGGGCGGGTGCTGCGGCAGAACGGCGACTACAGCGGGGCGCTGACGAACTTTCTGCGCGCGGTGGAGATTGATCCGGGCAATCAGACGGCGCGGCAAGAGATTGTGATCACGCAGCAGCAGCAGCCTGCTCCCACGCCTACGGGGCCAGGCGCGGCGGCTGCGGTGCAGCAGATGACGCAGCAGAATGCGGTGATGAAGAGCATCTCGGAGATCTCCGGTCCCGTGGTGTTGAAGCCGGTTTCGAACGATCCGATCACGCTGCACATGGTCGAAGACGTGAAGGTGATCTACCAGGCGATTGGCAAGCTGGCGGGGCTGAATGTGCTGTTCGATCCGGAGTACACGTCGAAGCGGATTCCGGTGGATTTGACGAATGTGACTTTATCGGATGCGTTTCGGATCGTGGGCACGTTGTCGGGGACTTTTTATAAGCCGGTGACTGCGAACACGGTTTTCGTTGCGCAGAACACGCGCACCAAGCGGACGGATCTTGATGAGCTGGCGGTGCAGACGTTTTATCTTTCGAACTCTTCGCAGGCGAATGACGGCAATGAAATTTTGACCGGTCTGCGGCTTTTGCTGGACCCTTCGGTGAAGCTTTACCTGGTGCCGAGCCAGAACGCGATTGTGATGCGCGGGACGGCGGATGAGCTGCTGCTGGCGCAGAAGCTGATTAACGACTTCGATAGGGCGCGGCCGGAGGTGGTGGTGGATGTGGCGATCCTCGAGGTGAACCGCGACAAGATCCGGAACCTGGGGATTACGCTTCCGCAGAGCGTCGGGTTGACGCCGCAGCTGCCTTCTACGACTGCCAGCACGACGACTGCGACCACCACTACGACTTCCAACACCTCCAGCTTGACGCTGAATAACCTGGCTAATTTGAATGCGACGGACTTTGCGGTCTCGGTGACGGGCGGCACGGTGAATGCGCTGCTGACGGACTCCGACACGCGGATTCTTCAGAATCCGCGGATTCGCGCGACCGATGGACAGCGAGCTACGTTGAAGATCGGATCGAAGATTCCGATTGCGACGGGCTCTTATAACTCCGGCGTAACGACGGGTATTGCGAGCGTGGGTGTGCAGACGCAGTTCACGTACATCGACGTGGGTGTGAACATCGATCTGACGCCGACGGTGCATTACGACCGTGAGGTGACGCTGAAGATGAAGATCGATGTGTCGTCGCAGAGCGGTTCGGTGACAATCTCGGGTGTAACGGAGCCGATCATCTCGCAGCGCGTGATCGACCAGGTGATCCAACTGCAGGAGGGTGAGCCGAGCATTCTGGCGGGGTTGATCCAGACGCAGGATAACCACTCTGTGAGCGGGACACCGGGGCTGGGGGAGATTCCGTTCTTCAAATACTTCTTCAGCTCGCAGAATAAAGAGACGCAGCGGGACGAGGTTGTTTTTCTGCTGATTCCGCATATTGTGCGCGAGTCCGTGCTGAGCCGGCTGAACGTGGCGGCGATCGATACGGGGACGGGGGCTTCAATCGAGCTGCGGCATGCGGACCCGAAGCCGGGGGATGAGAATATGGCCGACGTGGTTGTGCGTCCGCAGGCGATTCCGAACCCGACGACTGCGGCCAACGCTGCGGCAGGAATGCTGCAGCAGATGCACCAGGACGCGCAGCCTCCGACGCCGGCGCAGATCAAGCAGCTGCAACAGACCACGCCTGCCGCGATGGCTCCAGCTTTGCCTGCCGCGAGCGGCGGACCGATTAGCTTGAGTATTCGTCCGGCAAATACGGCTCCTGCGGTTGGCACGACCTTCCAGGCGGCGGTGCAGCTGACGGGCGGACGCGATGTGTACTCGGTTGCGCTGCAGGCGCAGTACGACCCGAAGGTGTTGGAGCTGGTGAATGTCGACTCCGGCGACTTTCTCGCGCGAGACATGAAGCCGGTGTCGCTGGTGCATCGCAGCGATGGCGGTGTGGTGACGATTTCTGCTTCGCGGCCGCCGCAGGTGGGCGGAATCAACGGCGATGGCGGACTGTGCGTGATGACCTTCAAGGCAATTGCGCCGGGAAATACCACCGTTTCGATCAGCAAGGTGGGCGCCAAGGATAGTTTGCAGGCGAATATCCCGGCGGTTGGCGCATCGGCGGTGGTCCACGTCCAATGAGCATGCGGCTGCTTCGGCCAGAACGGATCTCTGACGTCTCCCGGGACGGGGGCTGGACTGGGGGCGCGGCTCGTCTGGCGGAAGCGGGTGTGACGCTGGTGGAGTTGATCATCGTGATCGCGATAGTGTCGATTATGGCGACGGCGGCTCTGCCAATTGCGAAGTTCCAGGTGAAGCGGACGAAGGAGACGGAGCTTCGGCGGGATCTCTGGGCGATGCGAGATGCGATCGACCACTATAAGGACGCGGCGGATAAGGGCGGGATCCAGACGAAGGCGGACTCGTTCAACTATCCGCCGGATTTGCAGACTTTGGTGGATGGGGTCGATGTACAGACGAAGAAGGTGCGATTTCTGCGCAAGATTCCCCTCGATCCGATGACCGGCACCGCAGACTGGGATACGCGGTCCATGCAGGATGATCCGGAGAGTGCGGGTGGCGGGGGCGGCGGGGAAAATGTGTTCGATGTGCATTCCAAGAGTACGGGGACGGCTCTGGACGGGACGAAGTACAACACATGGTGAAGAGACAGGGGTCAGGAGACAGGGATCAGGCGTCAGTTGTAAGAAAGATGTGCGGCCGGGTGTCCGGTGCGGACAAACCCGTTGAGAACGGGGAACTGAGACCTGAGAACCGCTCTTCGGGTTTTACGCTGCTGGAGCTGATGATCGTGATGGTGATCATAGGGATCCTGGCGGCGTTTGCGATTCCTTCCTTCACGCTGAATGTGAAGAAGGCTCGTGAGGCGGTGCTGCGGGAGGACCTGCACACCATGCGGACGGCGATCGACTCCTACACCTACGACAAGCAGAAGGCTCCGCAGACGGGGGACGATATCGTACAGGCGGGGTATCTGAAGGTGATGCCGGTGGACCCGTTCACGCATCGCTCGGATACCTGGATCTTCGATCAGGGAAACTCGCTGACGACGATTGATGAGACGCAGTCGGGGATCGACGATGTGCACTCGGGGGCGCAGGAGGTTTCGACCGAGGGGACGACCTACAACACCTGGTAGAGCTGCCGCCGGACGGATGCGACTTGCGTGGGATTCAGGTGGATGTGCCGGTTCGCCGATGCTTTAGAGATGGCTGAGACTTTGGCGGCTCGTGGGAGTACGGCGGTGGGCGCGGGGCTCTGGCTGGCGATGCTGGGGATCGCGGTGGTTAATGCGGTGTCGTCGTATCCGCGGATCTCCGGGAATGCGGGCTTTCTGTTGAGTGTGGTGCTCGGTTCGGTGGCGGCTTTGCATCTGCTCTGGAGTGGTTTTGTAAGTGGGAAAGACCGTCGGCTGGCTGCGGTGGTGCTGGTCCTGTTTTTTGCCGCGCAGACGGGGCAGTGGCTGCGTTCGATGACTCCTCCTTCGCCGTTTGCGGGATTCGATTTCAGCGCTTATTTTCTGGCGGCGAGGGCGCTCCCCGAGTCGGGGACGCGCGATCTGTACGAGCTTCCGCTTTATCCGGATGGGCGGATGCGGTTGAATGCGGAGGCTCCGGCTGGGTCGCTGCTAAGCCAGACGGCGGCGCGGGCGAAGCTGCCGTGGTCTACGCCGATGCTCTATCCGCCGTTTCTTGCGGTGGCTATGCGGCCGCTGGCACGGCTGCCCTTCGGATGGGCGCTGGCGGTCTGGGATGGGGCTTCTGTGCTTTGGCTGCTGGGCGGGGCCTGGTGTGCGCTGGCGGCTGCGGGGGTGCGGCTCCGGTTTGCTCAGGGGCTGGTGGTGGCGACAGGACTTTTTTGCTACGCGCCGTTTTCAGACGGGCTGTTTGTGGGGCAGATCGGCTGCCTGATCTTTGCGCTGTTAGCGGCGGGGGTTTGGCGGCTGGAGCGGCGGGATCCCGTCGGCTCCGCCTTTTGTTTTGCGGTGGCTACGCTAATCAAGCTGACTCCGGCGATTGCGGTGCCGGTGATGGTCGTGCACAGGCGCTGGCGGTGGCTCGCTGCGTACTTTGGCTGGATGATGGGGCTGGTTGTCGCCAGTATTGCTCTTTCCGGGGTGGGATGGGGCGCGGGTGCGGGACTTTGGGTTCGATTCTGGCGAGCGGTGCCCGGTCCGGTGGCGCAGGGGGTGCCGGTGAGCGCGAATGCGTCGCTGGTGGCGTGGGTGCAGGAGCTTTTCCTGCGTGGCGTTCCGCGCTGGCCGGATGCTCCGGGAACAGTTCCAGCCCTGGCTGGCGAGGTTTCGCGGGTGGCGGCGCTTCTGGTTTGTCTGGGTTTCTGGAGCGCGCTCTATCGACGGCGCGAGCAGCGGGATGCTGGGCGGGATCTGGCGCTAGCCGTGCTGGTGAGCCTGGCCGTTTCACCCATCAGCTGGTGGCATCATTACACGCTGGCTTTGCTGCCGCTGCTCTACCTTTGGGGGCGTTCGCCGGCTACGGCTGCTGGCCTGCAGAGAGTTATGCTGGCACTGGTGCTGGCTGTCGGCACCAACCTGATGAGCTTCGCTCTGCTGCATGGGGCGGGCGGCGAGCTGCAGGTGGCGCTCGCCGGGGTGACTCCGCTGCTGACGCTGGCTGTGGCCGGCGCCGGCTTGGGCCTGAGGAGGCCGCGCGAGTCCTGGGAGGCCGGCGCGATGGACGGCGGTGGGATACGAAAGCCGCAGGACGAGGCGCTTTTGACGGTATAACCAGCGCCCTGGAGAGGGCACAGCGCGCGTGCTACTTTCGCGGCAAAGGTGCGTCTAAGATGGTGTAGGGCTGCGTCTACCAACGGATAGCCTCGCTTCTAGCCGAGCCGGACCGGTAAGCCTGAACAGGAGTCTCCCATGCGTCCACTTCCGCAGCTTGGCCAGAATCTGGCGATTGCCGCGCTCCTCGCAGTTCCGCTGGCCGCCGCCGCGCAGAGTACGACCCCTCCTGCCGCAACGACGCCGGCTCAGACCACCCCGGCACAGACGACACCGGCTGAGAATCCCTCCGGCGCACCCAAGCCGCTGCCGCAGCCTGCTCCTTCGACGACTCCGGCGGACTCCAAGAAGGCTGCCGCTGATGCTAAGAAGGCCGCCGATGTCATTCCCGCTCCGGGCGAGGACCTGCGCACCAATATCAAGGCCGGCAGTGAGGACGATGTGAACGCCATCGGGACGCGCAACATCGGTGGGCGCGGCATGGGCAACTGGTACTCGACGAACTGGGAGATCGGGGTAGGGAAGCAGTATTCGATGGAGGTGGAGAAGTCCGCTCATCTGATTACGGATCCCGTGATCGTCGAATATGTGAACCGGATCGGGCAGAACCTGGTGAAGAACTCCGATGCGCGGGTGCCCTTTACGATCAAGGTGATCGACTCGGACGAGGTGAATGCATTCGCGCTTCCCGGAGGATTCTTCTATGTCAACTCCGGGCTAATTATGAACTGCGATGAAGAGGCGGAGCTGGCCGGGGTCATGGCGCATGAGATCTCGCACGTGGTGGCGCACCATGCGGCGCGACAGCAGACGAAGATGAACTACGCGCAGATCGCTTCGGTGCCGCTGATCATCATGACGCAGGGATCGTATACGGGGTACGGGATCTACGAGGCGGCGCAGCTTGCAATCCCGATGACCTTCCTGAAGTTCTCCCGTATGGAAGAGGCTGAGGCGGACTACCTGGGCGTGCAGTACATGTACAAGGCCGGGTACGATCCGCAGAGCTTCATTACGCTGTTTGAGAAACTGGATGCGCTCGAAAAGCATAAGCCGGGGACGCTGGCGAAGGCGTTCTCCGACCATCCGCAGACGCCGGACCGGATCGCAGCTTCCGAAGAGGAGATTGCGACGATTTTGCCGGCGCGGCCGGAGTACATCGTCACCACGTCTGAGTTCGACGACGTGAAGGGACGGCTGGCGCGCATTGAGAACAAGCGCAAGATCAACGACAAAAATGGCGGCAACAAGCCCACGCTTCGCCGGGCCGGGGGCAGCAACAACGATCCCAACAATCCGAGCTCGACGACCAATTCGGGCGACGATCGCCCGACGCTTGGACGGCGCAACTAGCAGCAGAGCCTACGCACGCAGAGGTCCGGAGTTCGCTCCGGGCCTTTTTGCTGGCCGTATTCGGGATAAACTAGGAGTACATGATTCGTCCATTGCACGTTCTGCTCGCAGCGCTCAGTTTTGTATCGATCGCCCCTCTGGCAGGAGCCCAGTTTGGGGCCTACGGAACCGTCACCGTGCAGCGCATGAGCGGCATCGCCGGCTCACCTGTGACCACCGCGGGCGTCTCGTACAACGATACGGTGGATCCGCTGGGCGGCACCGGCGGCGTGTACTACGACTTCAAGAACTTCGGCCCGGTGCGGCTGGGCGCGGACCTGCGTGGCTCGATCGTGACCACGCACCGCGGAGCGCTGAGCTCCTCCAACGGGACGGGAGCTCGGATCAATTCCGGCCTCGGTGGCATTCGCGCGGTCTTCCGCACTCCTCTACCGTATCTGAAGCCGTATCTGCAGGGTTCGGCCGGCATCGGCGAGACGAACTACGGTGTGCTCTCCGGGAATACCGGCGTGCTACTGAAGAGCAACTTTGAGTATCACGTCTATGCGGGTCTCGATATACGACTGCTGTCGATTATGGATTTTCGCCTGGCGGAGTTTGGCTATGGCGGGCTGGACCCGTTTGGGACGAGCGGCCATAACTATCCTTTGAAGAGCGTCAGCTCCGGCGTTGTGTTCCACCTGCCAAGCCTGCCGTAGGCGCGGAAGCATGCTTCAGCCGCGGTAAAATGACAAGATGCGCACCCAGAACACCGGCTATACCGATACCCACGCCGCCTCCGGGCTGGCCCATGAGTTTCCCGCGATCGACGTCTGGGAAAATCAGTTTCCTGCTTACGAGATCCTGGTTGACGACCCGGAGTTTACCTCCATCTGCCCCAAGACCGGGCTGCCGGACTTTGGCGTGCTCACGATTCGCTACATGCCGAAGAAGGAGTGCATGGAGCTGAAGTCGTTGAAGGAGTACCTATTTCACTACCGGGATCTTGGTATCTTCCAGGAAAATATCGTCAACCAGGTGCTGAACGATGTGGTGAAGGCGACGGACCCACAGTGGGCGATTGTGAAGGGTGACTTTCGTCCGCGCGGCGGTATCTCGACGACGGTGACGGCGACCTATCCACGGCCCGAGAATGCGAAGCCGCCCGCCAGCTAACTGGCGGTTGAATCAGGCTCCCGCCGTGTTAGACTCCCGCATGCCTCTGATACTCATTCTCGTGCTTCTCTTGTTGCTGGTTGGTGGCGGCGGGTACTACATGGGCCCCGGCGTGGGATACTACGGCGGCGGCACCTTGGATATTCTCCTGGGTTTGGTGATCGTCTATCTGCTCTTCGGACGCGGCCGTACACGCCTGTAGAGCGGGAACTGGCTCGATACTACGGCGATGCCCGGGGCCAAGCACGACGGGCTGGTGGACGACGCGCACAAGCAAGACGATGGACTTTGCACGTCTGAGGCTGCCGCACTCCAGATCAATCAGGCACATCAAGCTGTCGCGATCAGGCGCATGGCTCAGGATCAGGTCTTCGCGATAACGAAGAAGACGCTTGCCGATTTCGCGGCCATCACATCAAAGGAGCGCATTAGAGAGATCTTCACTCGTCGGCCGAGCAGAAGGCGGCTCTTGAACGTATCACTGATTCCATCGGCGGGTTACGGCAGCCAGTATGCCACCAAACTGTCGGAGTACGTACCGCCTCCGCCACCGACGGCAATGACAATGAATTGCTTCTTCGATTTAGCACCCGTAAAGGTCATCGGTGACGCATGCGCCGCCGCAGCCAATTTCACTGTCCATAGTTCTTTGCCTGTATTTTTATCGAAGGCCCGGAAGCGAGCATCGTCCGTCGCGCCTATAAAGAGAAGACCTCCTGCCGTAACGAGAGAGCCTCCCCTATTTGCGATGCCGGTCGGTGCTACTCCCTTGGCGACAAGCTTATCGTCAACGCCCAAAATAGAGCGCCAGCGAAACTCTCCTGTGTCCAGGTTGATTGCGGTCAGCGATCCCCAGGGCGGCGACTGGCAGGGATATCCACTCTGATCAACGAACTTATTCTGGTTCTTTACCACTCCACGCATGCGGTACGGAACCGATGATCCTTCCGGGGTCTTCATCATTTGCACATAGTTGCCGTAATCCTGCGAATTCACATAGAGAGTTCGGGTCTCCGGATCATAGGACGCCCCTCCCCAATTCGCGCCGCCCAGTGATCCCGGCCAGAAGAGCGTCGGCTTGGTGCTGATGGGAGTGTAGACGTCACCCAGGATAGCTCCCTGCAGCAGCTTCGAGCAGTATTCATGGGATTCTGGTGACAGATTTGCCAGCTCGTCGGGACGCATCGATATACGGGCGAAGGCCTTCGGCAGTACCGGCTCCGGCTCCGTCCCAGAAGCCTCTTCGCCGGGCACATCGCTCTTTGGAATTGGGACTTCCTTGATGTCGAAGACCGGTTTGCCGGTCGTGCGGTCCAACACGAAAGCAAAGCCCGATTTTGTAACCTCGACGACTGCAGGAACGATCTTGCCATTGCGCTTTACGTCGACCAAAGCTGGCTGCGAAGGCAGGTCATAGTCCCAAATATCGTGATGAATCACCTGATAGTGCCAGATACGCTTGCCGGTCGTAGCATCCAGCGCCACCACCGCATCTGAGAACAGGTCCGCGCCCTTTCGATCACCGCCGTAGTTATCGTAGCCGGGGGATGTAAGCGGAATGAAGACTAATCCGCGTTCGGTGTCCACGCTAAGAAGCGACCAGGCGTTTACGGCTGAGCGATCTCTCGACGAATCCTTCTCCCAGGTGTCGCTGCCAACTTCTCCCGTCTGTGCCGCCGAATGAAAGACCCAAAGCTGTTTGCCGGTTATCGCATCATAGGCCCGAATATCTCCTTTAGGACCTTGCGGCTCCTCATCTGCAGTTTGAGAACCGCAGATCACAACATTCTTATAGATCGCGGGGGGCGACGTCATTCCCAGATGCTTATCTGGATATTGCTCCGCTACCCCGGGGCGCAGATCGACGTAGCCCTTGTTCCCAAACTCGACATCCGGCTTTCCCGTCTCCGTATCAAGGGAAATGAGACGCCCATCCAACGTGCCAAGGAAGACTCGATGCCGAGTGCCATCGCTCCACCACGCCAGTCCGCGATTGGCGAAGAGAGGATAGGTCATGTCCCGGTCGATCTTCGGATCGAAAGCCCAAAGCTGCTTTCCAGTCTCAGGATCGAGTGCGATGACGCGTGAGAACGGTGTTGTAATGAACATTTTTCCATTCACCACTAGAGGCGTGGTCTCGAACGAACTGCGAGCCGGCAACTCAGTCCCGTCGCTGAGGTCTCCGGTATGAAAGGTCCATGCCACCTGCAGCTTGTTGACGTTAGCTTTGGTAATTTCGGAGAGCCGCGAAGAATGAGTGCCCCCGGAGTCGCCTGCGTAGGCGGTCCACTCCTGCGCGGGAAGATTGCCGCAGACCGCCAGAAGGCCGGCGATCGACAACACGGGAAGAATGTGGGACGCACTGCGATGGGGCCGGATGGTTCGAACGGTCATTTGCTTCTCTCCTACTGCTGAACTCATTGTTGGAATGCCTCATGGCAGGTCGTACAGGTTACCGCCGCATGATTCTCCTTGTGGCAATCCACACACGCCTTCATGCGCATCGGCATATGCAGCTCCACCACCGCCATTCCCCGGACGTCCCCATGGCAGCTCGCGCACTGGACTCCGCCGGCTTTGTGCGTGGCATGGCTGAAAAATACGAATTCCGGTAATTTGTAGAGCGGCTTGTCCGGGACGAGGCGCGTGTCGCCCGGCAGAGCCGCCAGCTTCTTGATCTGCTCACTGTCCTTGTCGATCTGCTGATGGCAGATCATGCATTTCGCCGCATTTGGAAAGCCGGCCCGTGTGCCTGTCTCCGAAGCTTCGTGGCAGTTGGTGCATTCCATATTCATCACGTAGTGAACCTTGTGGCTGAAGGGGAAGGGTTCACCGTGCGCGGCGGGAGAGGCGCTCTGCGGATTGATGGCGGCAGGCGCAGCAGGTTCCTGCATGGCTGCAAAGAATTTGATCGGGATAGGCCTCCCCAGTTCCGGCGCAATACTCTGCCTGGAGCCAAGGATGGAAGGACTGGAGAAATTTTTCGGGGAAGAGCCCGTCGCTGGCTCGGCATACTTCGCCTGGCCCGCCGCCAGGCCAACGGAGAGCACTGTAATCGCTACGCCTACGAACCAACTAAAACGTGAACTCGATCTCAGCACGCTTGAGCCCCCCTTCCTCTCCGCATCGACGGGAGTTTTACCGCCCAACCGTAGCCGCACCACAAGCGGGAAAGAACGCTTGAAGCAGTCGAGGTGTGGGTTCGGTAGTCCAACTCAATCTTCGCGCGAACCCTGAAGCCGGCGTCCGGCGACAGCTCCGGCGAACGCACCGAAGCCTCACTCAGAGGCGCTGTCATGACAACAAGAAAATCACTCATACTTGGCCCTTGCATCTGTACCCACAGATTGTATGCAAAGCATAATACCGGTTGTAACTCATGTCAATCGACAGTATAGTTGTAAGGCTCAAGAAGAAGCGCCATCGTCTTCGCCGAGTGCGGGTCAGCATTCCGCATAAGTCTTGGGTTCGCTCACAGTTGTCACTCGTTATAGGTGCGAGCACATAGGTGCCCTGGCCAATACCGCTCAAGTTGTGCGCAAACCAGGGACACTGCGCGGGGCTGAAAGGTCATCTGAGAGCAGGACTCCAGCAGGAACGTTGCCATGCGCGTCCGTTGGAATCGCCTTGCCGTTTGGCAATGAGCACACAAATCCGGGCGCGGATTTGCGGCAGTACGTCTACAAAGCCATAGCTTAGCCAGCTCACTTTCGCTCGACAAGCCAGCGCGGTCTGAAAGACCTTTCGGCAGAGACTTTGTATTGGCCCGCAGTATGAGAGCAGCGTCTTTTGCGGCTAACACTACGGTGTACAAAAATGAATTTGACATTGTACGCATGCCTGTGTAATTGTTTGCCACACTTTGGTATGCAACTTCCAGAGTGCCAAACATTTAGGGGGGCTCGTGAGCCTATTTCCTGGTCGTTCATCGTTTGCAGCTTGGCTTCTACTTTCTATCCTGGTTTGCGTTTGCTGGTCGACGGCCAGGTCCCAGAGTTCCTTCGGCGCCCTCGTTGGAACGGTGACTGACGCTTCCGGCGCGCTGGTTCCGGGCGCCTCAGTGACAGCAACGAACATAGGTACGGGTGAGACGAAGACGGCCACTACAAGCGCTTCGGGTGAATATCGCTTCGTCGATTTGGTCCCGGCTAACTACCGTGTGACGGTACAAATGGCTTCTTTTAAGCGGTTCCTTCAGGACACGGTTCCGGTACAGGTCGGAAGCACAATCCGGGTAGACGCCGCACTCCAGGCCGGTGAGGTTGGGGAGACGGTGGAGGTCACGAGCGAACCGCCGATGCTGCAGTCCGAATCGGGTTCGGTGAGCACCGAGGTGGAAGGCGCAGTGGTTCAGGCCATGCCGCTCAATGGGCGCAATGTCGAGAACCTGCTTTCGCTTGTTCCGGGCGTTGTTCCGGCAACCTTCACCTCGGGCTCGGCGAGCTACAACGGAGGCAATCGCACCGTGAACGGCGCATGGGGTGCGTACCAGATTGGCGGAGGATTTACCAACGAGAACGTGCAATTGATCGATGGGGCTCCGACGAATATGTTGCAGGGCAATACCGTGTCGTTGATCCCCACGCAGGACGCGGTGCAGGAGTTTCGCGTAGAGAGTAACGCGCCCAGCGCGGAATTCGGACGATTTGGCGGCGGCGTAGTGGAGATGGTCACCAAGAGCGGGTCGAACGGCTTCCACGGCACGGTGTACGAGTACGTTCGCAACACGATTCTGAACGCCAACGACTTCTTTTCCAATTTTGCGCGGGAGCCCAAGGCACCCTTTCATCAGAATCAGTATGGTGTCGCGGTGGGCGGACCGATTAAGCGAGATAAAGCTTTCTTTTTCTTCTCGTGGGAAAACTTTTCGTTGCGGAATGCGCAGACCACCTCCGTCAATGTTCCAACAGCAGCGCAGCGCGCTGGCGTCTTCAATCATTTCATCTTCGATCCGTCGGGGCGGTGCGCCATCCAGGCGGCTACGCCTTCGCCCGGCTTTTGGACCATTCCACAGAGCTGCTTCGACCCCACATCGAGGGTTATGCTCAACTATTTCCCGCCGCCAAATTCCACGGCAAACTCTCAGTACAACTACACGGTTGCTCCGATCACGGGCGATGACACAACCCAGTACGACGCCCGCGTCGACTACAGCATCAGTTCAAAACAGCGCATGTTCGCACGATTTACGAACTGGACGATCAAGGATATTGGAGCCAACCTCTTCAATAATTACAACGGGTTTCCGACCACCTACGCGGCGACCGCCAACACGACTCGCCAATTTGTAATCGGCGACACCTATACGTTCAACCCCAGCACCATCGCGGATCTTCGGCTTTCTTATACAAGAGAGATCTATACCAATCCATCGCAAGGCATTAACAATGTGAACCTCGCGCAGTTCGGTCCCGCGTATGCCGCATTGAGTCCGAACATCAACTATAAAGCGCTTCCGAGCGGCCGGTTTCAAGGTCCGGACAATCTCCCCAACATACTCCCTATCTCGCTAGTCCAGTACGACCATTACGACAACTATGGCTTGAGTTTCGGCGCGACCAAGCTCATCGGCAACCACTATATGAAGTTCGGCGGCGAGGGCACTCTTCGTCTGCACAATGGGACCGGAAATTTCGCCGACCCGAGTGGATTCTCTATTTACACCCCGACCAGCGCAGATGAGCTGGCTTCATTTATCCTGGGCGAGTTTACGACCGACTCCATCCAGACCGTCAACCAGTCGACAACCTTCAACTACTATTGGGGCTTCTACGCAAACGATACCTGGAAAGCGACGCGGAACCTAACGTTGAACTTCGGTTTGCGGTACGAGCTGCCCGGCGGCCTTGAGGAGAAGAAGAACCGGGATGCGGTCCTGCTGCCGAACACGATCGATCCGAACACAGGTCTGAAAGGCGCGCTCGCGCTGGTCGCTTCGCCCCTCTGGCCGTCGCGAAGCGTCGAGCCGTACCACAACACGCTGTTCTCGCCGCGGGTTAGCTTTGCGCAGAGTTTCGGCAATGGCGCAGGGGTGGTTCGGGGAGGGTATGCGCTGGTCTATCTGCCCATCGATATGGCGACGGATACGATGGCTTTCAACTCGCCTGTAAATGCCTCGGCCACCACGGCAATCAACGGACCGGTTCCCACTCTTTTCCAGAGCAACCCATGGCCTTCCGGGATTCTGGTGCCGCAAGGACGAACCAATCCTGCGTTTTCGGCAGGTCTGCTGGGGCAATCCATCACGGCGCCGGTGCCGCAGAATTCCTACCCGTACATGCAGCAGTGGAATCTGGCCCTGGGTCAACAGTGGAAGGGAAGCTGGTCGACTCAGTTGATCTATGCGGGGAGCAAGGGCACTCATCTTCCAGTCAACACGCCCTACGGGATCGATCAAGTTCCGACCTCCGCAACCCCCATGCTCCAGTCCATGGAAAACTCCTTGGAGAGGTCGGGAGCGAGCCAAGCGGCGGCAGCGTCCCAGGTTACGGCGTATGGCCAGACTCTCCGTCCCTACCCGCAGTTTCAGAACCTCCTGAATGCTGTCTTGTACGAAGGCGGCTCTTCCTATAATGCGCTGTATTTGCTACTGGAGAAGCGATTCCGCTCTGCGGGCTTGATCAACGTCAACTACACATGGGCCAAGTTGCTGACCAATACCGACACGTTTGCCGGCGGAGCAAGTGGTGGCAGCGCCAATGACGGAGGCCTGGCTGTACCGCAGGATTACGATAACCTGAGCGCTGAAAAGTCTCTCGCATCCTTCGATATCGCCCACCGGCTGTCGGTCAACTATGTGCTGAACCTGCCGTTCGGGAAAGGCCAATCGTTCGCACATTTCGGAGGCATTGGGGGAGCGCTGGTGTCGGGATGGAGCGTCAACGGGATTACAACCTTCCAGGATGGATTGCCGCTCTACATCACCTATGTCAGCAACAACCTGACCACGAATCTGGGGGCGGGACAGTTGCGTCCGAACTATGTGCCTGGGTGCCAGCGGAAGACCTCCGGCTCATCGTTCCAGAAGTTCCAGAACAACAACTGGTTCAACCAGGCCTGTTTCACCTACCCTGGAGATTTTTCCTTCGGCAACGAGCCGCGGGTGGATCCGGTATTGCGCGGTCAGGGACTTGTGAACTCCGACTTCTCACTGGCCAAAGCGACGACAATCCGGGACGATATGAATCTGCAGTTCCGCGCGGAGGCGTTCAATCTGTTCAATCATCCCTACTTCAACATTCCGCAGACGCAGATGAACGGGCAGTATTACGATGCGATCGGCCCACCATCGAGTCCCAACTACATCCCCGTATCGCCGAGACTGCTGCAACTCAGTCTGCGGTTGAACTTCTAACGCTTCTGCGAAGGCTCGAGCCGCGCAATACAGGACTATAGGCCCCGTCGGCAACCGGGCCTCGCTCACGGAGACTCAAAAAATGAATCGACGCAAATTCCTCGGTGCTCTCCCCGCGGCACTTCTTCTGCATCGTCCGCTTCTTAAGGCATTAGCTCCCCCAAAGGGTGTCATGCTGATGGAGCGGATCGGGCCCACGTCCTCTGAACTGTACGCCGCCAACGCGAATGGCACAGGAGAACGCAAGCTGCTTGCATCTCCCGACTTCGAATATCACGCCTCGTTTTCACCTGATAGCTCCCGCATTATCTTCACCTCGGAGCGTGCCGGACGTGGGCAGGCGGATATCTTTACCGCCAAGACGGACGGGACGGATATCAAGCCCCTCCTTACCGATATTTCTGTCGACGATGCTGCCGTTTTGTCCCCCGATGGAACACAACTCGCATTCGTGTCAACCCGCCAGACCCATCGGACGAACATCTGGGTGATGAACCTGAAGACGGGCGCCACCCGCAACCTGACTGGGGGCAAGGACGTACAGGGAGATCAGACCAAGCCGGATGGATTCTTTCGGCCGTCGTGGTCCCCCGACGGGCAATGGCTGGCCTTTTCTTCTGACCGCAACACGGAGTGGAAGGGACATCAGTGCGGGCCGGGGCCGGAGCTGACGACCTCCTGCGCATCCGGTCACGGCGAGGGATGGGAGCACGTTCAGCAGTTGAGCATTTACATCATCCGTGCGGATGGACGGGACTTTCGCCGTATCGTCTCCGATCCGGAGAAGACGACGGGCTCCCCCAAGTGGTCGCGTGACGGCAAGCGGATCGTCTTCTACGAGATGCCGGTCATCGACAGCTGGAATGCGCGCATACAATTCCTCAGCAAGAGAGCCATATCGCAGATCGTCTCTGTCGATGTGGCGACCGGCGAGAGGCGGGTGCATACCTCGGGTCCCGGCCTCAAACTCTTTCCCCAGTTCCTGGGAGCAGACGAAATTGGATACCACGTGAAGGCAGGAGAGATCGAAGGGCTTCATTACACCTCCGGCAAGCCTGCGGTAAAGGCGGAGCTTCGCTCCCCGTCGTGGTCGCAAGACGGCTCAAAGGTGGTCTACGAGAAGACCGGATGGGCTCCTCTGCCGCAAGATACCCGGCTATACAGCTGGGATTCGCAGTATGAATACCGTTCCACCGATTCCTTTCCCCGTCTCTCGAGCCGCGGCAAGCTCACCCTCACGGAACGGTCCGAGATCTCGGCGATTGCGGTCATGAACCCGGATGGTTCCGAACGGCGACGCGTCTTCGATTCCGGAGGCAAGGGACTGGCCTTTGAACCTTGCTGGTCGCCTGACGGCGAGTGGATTGCCTTCGGGTACGGCGAGTGGTTTGAACATCGGATGACCAAGCCGGCGAAACTCATGCGCGTTCGCGCCGATGGGACAGGTGCGGAGACGCTGCTTGAGGGATCGTTCAACGCGGGCTTTCCGAGCTATGCTCCGGATGGCAGGCACATCGTATTTCGCTTGTGGACGGAGAATGGCGCCGCAGGTCTGCGCATTCTCGACCAGCAGACCCATGCCGTGAAAACGCTGACCAACGAGGAGGATAATCTTCCCGACTGGTCGCCCGACGGTCAACGAATCGCCTTCACCCGCAAAATGGCTAACGGAGACTTTGAGATCTTCACGATCCGCCCGGATGGCGGTGATGCGCGAAGGCTTACGTTCTCCGGTGCGAACGACGCCCACGCTGTCTGGACCCCCGATGGTCGTCTGCTTTGGAACAGCGGTTTTTACGGCTTTAAGGATGAGGCCGCGGCATACGATCGCAACTTCCAGCCCTATGGTCAGATTTGGATCATGAATGCGGATGGCAGCGGCAAGCAGGTCGTAACGGACAGCATATGGGAGGACTCACAGCCGCTCTATATACCTTCCGCAGCGTTCTCGCACAACCAAGCTGCTGGATTAGGTGAAGCATTTGGACTGACTCGGAAATGAATCAGCTCGCCCTTCCTAGGTATGTCCCACCTTCGGTTGTTGTCCGCCAACGGAGGTAGCGCCAGAAGGTTTGCTAACTGGAATGGGGCAAGCGGCCTCAACAGTTTCCTATGTCCAGCGAGAAAGTTCGATCGGCTCTGCTAGCGATCAGCGGGACTTGGAGCCGTTTCAGGTGACAAGGAGGATTCATGAACAGGGATGTTGGCGTCGGTCGCCGCTGGGTGCTGAAAAACGCCGCCGCAGCGGTAGTATCCTCCTCTCTGCCCTTCAGAGCCAAGGCGGCGCCCCGGATCGATCTGTCCTCCCTGCAGCGCAGGTTTCGCGGAGTCCTCGTGCTTCCAGACTCCACCGCCTATGACCGCGAGCGACGCTGCTTTACCTTCAATCCGGAGACTGACAAACACCCCGTGGCGATCGCGAAATGTACCGGCGAAGACGATATTGCCGCCTGTTTGGAATTCAGCCAGGTTAAGGGACTGGAAGTTGCCGTGCGGAGCGGTGGTCACGACTTCCTCGGTGCCTCCACGTGCGACGGTATTCTGATTGACACTCGGCCTATGGCTTCATGCAAACTCACCGCGTCGGGAGAATCAGTCGTCGTTGGCTCCGGGGCAAAGACGGGAGAGGTTAATAAATACCTTCAGCGCACAGGCCAGGCTGTGCCGTTCGGTGACTCTGCGGTCGTAGGCGTCGGAGGGTTGACCTTGGGCGGTGGCATTGGATGGCTTTCCGGCAAGTACGGCGCGACGTGCGACAATTTGCGTCGGGCGCATCTGGTCCTCGCAGATGGACGCCGTATCGTTGCGAGTGAGGACGAAAACCCCGATCTTTTTTGGGGGATTCGGGGCGGCGGCGGGAACTTTGGCATTGTTTCACAGTTCGAGTACGCCACCCGCAGCGTCGGAACTGTCCTCGCTGGCTACGCGTTGTACTCCGCCAGTGATCTTGGCGGATTCCTCCGGTTCTATCGCGACTACATGGCCGTCGCGCCAGACGAACTTGTGATTGAGCTTGGTATCGTGCCTGCTGAACAGACGCTGATCACGGCTCACATGTGCTGGTCAGGCGACACAGTGACGGGCCGCAGAGTCTTGGCGCCGTTGCTGGCCTATGGACCGCCGCTGGCGGTTGACCTCTCTGAACGCGCTTACGATGAAGTCGGCTACACATCGCCCCAGATCCAGGCGATGCTTCGTCGCGCGCCCGTCGGGATGGCACCGGCTGTGCTGCCCGAGGGACACCAGCACGGCGGCAGCTTCGGACAGGTGAGCGATGCCGCCATCCATCAGATCATGGAGCGGATCAGCACGGCTCGGGGACATTGGAGCTTCAGCTTGGTGCATCACCTTCACGGCGAGGTCTGTCGCGTCCCGCAGGCCAAAACGGCGCTTGTGCGGCCGCCGGGATCCTTCAGCTATCACTTCAACGCGGAGTGGAGCGGCGACGATCAAACGATAGGCCAAATGGAGTGGGTAGAACAATCCGCAGCGGCCTTAGAGCCTTACTCGATCCCCACCTACGTGAACTATCTCAGCAGCAGCAAACCGCTCGATGTGCAACGGACTTACGGCGCCAACTTTGCGAGGCTGCAGTCGGTCAAGCGGCGATACGATCCAAACAATATATTCCATCGCAACCGCAACATTCCGCCGGGCGTCTAGTAAGAAAATATTTTGCCCAAACTGCTCAGTGTTAATCATGCTTGAGGTGCCGACGTTGTTTGTAGAAACGGCGGAGGACACTGCCAAACCGCATCCGCAATCTTCCGCTCTCTCCGCTCGTTTTCGATTTACAGAGTGAAGCTGTCACGCGAACAGTACCTGGGCGGCCACCTGCACCCGCGCTCGACCTGGAGTTCACCGCGTGCGATTGGAGGCACCAGGGAGCCAAACTGCCGTTCGCCGAGATACCGCTCTGCCCTATGCCACGCTAACCCGGAATGGCGGGTCCTGCGCCTGCTCCCGAGCAGACTGCGAGTCCCCATGAAGGGAGTGTCTGTTACAGAAACTTCGTTCATATGGAAGCGGAAGGCTGTGCGTTGACATCGGTATTACGTAGCGTATACAGTGTCTTCGACATCGAGAGTAGAGAGCAATGTATCACCGAAAATGCTGCGAGCGAGGTTCATCATTCTCACCGTAGGCGATCGACAAGGTAGGACGGGAGAACTTGTAGGTTGTGTGGACCTCGACTTGGCTCACCTAGAAATAAGCGGCTGCCTAACATCCACTCAAGGCCGCCGTCGAGGTCCGAATTAAGGATGAATCATCGTCGGGCTTACGTGGGCCTTACATGATCAGGCTCTTGTAACTGACGTATTGAGTGTCAGTACCGTGAACTGTTAGAGGAGAATAAGCATGCTCAGATCGTTGCTTCGGGTCGTAGCCTTTTGCCTGCTTCCCGCGATTTGCTTTGCCCAAGCGGCGAAGGTAGATGATAACCCGCCAAGCTATACCAGGTTGATACCGAAACCGTTTTCAGGAAGTTTGGTAAGCGTCGTCGGTGACAAAGTGACCTTGGCAGACAAGGACGGTAAAACGTTCGTTGTGCTGATGACGCCCGGCTGGACGGTGTCCGTCCTCCGCGAGGTGGATGTGAGAGTCATCAAGCCTGGCGACTTCATTGCAACAACCAATGTGCCTGTCAACGCGAGCACTGGCAGAGCCACAGAGGTGCGGATACTGGAACCCGGGTATCGACCAGAACTGGGAACCCATCCTTTCTCTCCGACGGATCCGAAGATGATGACTCACGCTACGGTGACCAGTGTGAGAAAGACCGGTTCCGATGTCAATGTTGAAGTGAATGCTCCGGACGGTTCGCGACAGATCATCATCCCCCAGGGCGTCCACATAACGATTTCCGATGTTCTCCCTCGTACGAGCCTCAAACCCGGAACTTTCGTGAACGGCGTCACTCGCACGGACGCGCAAGGTGTTGCACGTGCAAGCCGGCTCCAACCCACGCCGCAGTCCCATACTTGATTCCTAGTGAGGATTAGAAACAGTGGTCATATATCGCGGAGGCCAGAGACCAAGCTCTCTTCCTTGGTAGAACCGGTTTCCCGATTGAGTGGGGAGCGCTCGGAGCGAGACGATGGCCGTCCCTAATGGTGTGACCTACCGCCAAACAACTTGCATAAATAAAAGGGGCGTGTGACTCGGCACACTGTTTGTAGCGCGTCCGGGAGACAGATCGCAGACGCGCGAGGAGGACAACGATGACAGGGCTGGATAGACGAACGTTCCTGAAGACTGCAGCGACGGGCGCATTGGGAACACGGGTTGCCAGTGGCATGGCCGCGTGTGCTCTGTTCGATGGCGTGCAGGCTGAGGGAGCCAGGACGGCCGCACCGTCGCCCTTACCTTCTAACGAAGCCGAACTGCCGCAGATTAAGGTTAGCCCGTGGCTGAAGATCGACGCCGGCAATGTCTTCCTCAAAGGTATGGCCTTCGATCGTGACAACAACCTTTTGATCATGGCGGCGTATCCCGGAGCGACTGACAAGAGTATGAATGGACGTGTCGATCGCAGTATCCTGAGAATTACGCCGCAGAAGAAGGTCACTACGTTCTTAGCGCAGCATGGCATGAGGATGTGCGATCACGCAATCCATAAAGATGGCCGTATCTTCATTGCCTGTCTCAGCGGAGAGCTCTTAGTGGTTAATTCGGATGGGAGCGGCTTGAAGGCCATTACCACCCGATATCGGGGTAAGCCGGAAGAACTCAGCGACCTGACGTTCGACTCAAAAGGCTTTTTGTACGTAACCGATTTTACCGGCAAGCCCGGTAATCCGACCGGTGGAGTGTATCGCTATAGCCCCGACTGTCAAACGGTTGAATCGTTTACATCAGATCTTGTAACTCCAAACGGAATTGCGTTTACGCATGATGAAACGGCGCTGTGGATCAGCTGCTCGCTGGCCAAGGAAATCTCCTATCAAACTCTGGATGATCATCACAAAAGTGTAGGACCGTCCTTAGTCCGATATAAGATGAGCGGTCCCGGAGGAGATGGCATTCGTGTGGATGTCGAAGGCAATATGTATCTCGCGGTTAATTTCGAGGGCAGGATTCTGATCTTCAATCGGCAGGGCATGCCCGTCGCCGGTGTGCTGTTGCCGGGCCGTGATCGCGGCGAGTCGCTGAGCACTTCGAATCTGGTCTTCAAACCCGGCACAAACGACGTGTATATGGTCGCTTCGGGGGATCTTGGCGGCGCCTGGATCTATAAGTTTCAGGGTCTTGCGAAAGGGCTGCCGCTTTTCTCACATCAATAAGACCGTGCATCACTAGAAATTAAGCAGAATTACGCGATGAAGACGACTTCGAATTTTCTTAGTGTTCTAAGTACTTGTTGCATTTCAATCCAGTGATTAAGGAAAGATATATGTATCATGCGAGAACTGGAGTGGCCGTAGCTCTGACAGTATCAATGTCGATGTCTTACTGCGAGATGCGGAGAAGTCCATCGAAGATTTCGCTTACAGATGTCGGGAAAGCAATCCCGGAACGGCAAGTAGAATCGCCTGATCCTAAAAAGCAAACGAACCCGAGCAAATCCGCAGAACTTGACAAATTGCCCGACCTCAAAGGCAGGGATGTCACCGTGCGCTTATGCACAAAGTGTCACTCACCTAGTGTCTTCGTTGTGCAGCGGCACGACCTAGATGGTTGGTATAACGTCATTGATCAGATGACCGGCAAGGGGCTCCAAGCCTCGGATCAGGATATCGAGACAGTTGCGCGATACCTGGCGGCCTCCTTCCCGGCAGCGTCGACGGACGCGCCTCAAAAAAAGCAGGAATGAGAACAGAGGCAACTTATGGGTCTCGTCACTTCCCCGTTGAAGAGATAGCTTGAAACAACGTCTTGCGGAACGAGATGGAAGGATACTAAAGATGATTGGTATGTATATGAGCACAGTCTTGCTGTTCTTTGGACTTGCAATAAGCGTCCCGGCGTCCGCCCAGTCTTGCTGCCTGCCTACGACAGGGGACTTTCCGAAGGTAGGAGGAAACTTCGGGAATGATAATTACTCATCGCTAGACAAAATAAATCGAAGCAATGTTGCGCGGCTGGGCGGAGCGTGGCACACGCATCTAGAAAACGGGTCGCGCGATGAATTCCAGGAGTCGACGGTAGTTGCTGTGGGGGGTGTCCTATATGTCGAGACCACGCAGGGTAGTGTCCTCGCGATCGATGGAAAAACGGGTGCAACTAAATGGACTTTCCATCCCGGATATGGGCAACAACTACGGCGTGGTGTCGCCGTAGGCCAACATATGGTTTTTACGGCAACGGCCGGCCTGCATGTTGTTGCTCTCAATCAGGAGACGGGCTCTGTCGTATGGGACATGCAGCTTGGCGACGAGGGGCTTGGCAGCCTGAAGACCGCGATGACTTACTTTGACGGCT
The DNA here is from genome assembly GCA_964282815.2 of uncultured Granulicella sp. GTDB lineage: Bacteria > Acidobacteriota > Terriglobia > Terriglobales > Acidobacteriaceae > Edaphobacter. The sequence goes on along the minus strand of CBDIOH010000002.1, from coordinate 161,016 downwards.
TGGTTTACGTCGGAACATCGGACAGCGTCCGGGGCGCCGCTCTTGCACTGGATGCAACAACTGGCAAAGTCATCTGGAAGGTTTATGGTACTCCGGCGGAAGGGGAGCCGGGTAACAAGACGTGGGAGGGTGACTCATGGAAGGTCGGCGGGGCCTCTCCATGGATGCATCCCGCGATCGATCCCAAACTTGGTCTTGTTTATTTCACATTCGGCAATGCACGCCGGCAGGACTATACCGCTGTGTCAGGCTCGGAGCGCGCGGGTCAGAACTTGTACGCTAATTCTCTTGTTGCGCTCAACGCGAAAACAGGGAAGATGGCATGGTACTTTCAGTCTGTACACCATGACATTTGGGATCTGGATAATGTTATGTCTCCTGTGCTTTTTGATGCTGCTTTCAACGGAAAACTCAGGAGTGGCATTGTTTATGGCAGTAAGACGGGCATGTTGTACATTCTTGATCGCGCAACAGGGACTCCTCTGACGCCGATCGATGAAACACCCGTACCCCAGGAAGTATCCCAGAAAACGTGGCCTACTCAGCCGATCCCACGCGGCGATTCCTTGATTCCCTTATGCCCGACGGCAGATGGTGGTGGTGACGCGCCGCCTTATTATCAAAGTGGATGTATTTTCACGCCGTTCAAGGATGCACCGGTTGTGACGTATCCCGGGACTGGAGGAGGAGGGTGCTGGGGCCTTCTCTCTTATGACCCGAAAACCAAATTTGTATATGCGGGTATCGACCGGGCCAACTCAGCGCATTCTCTTCCCGACGGAGGTATAGGTTTCCGCCCACTCGGCGAGTATCGAAGTGGCAGACTCATCGCTTTCGATCCTGTGATGCACAAGATTGCTTGGCACAAAGATATGGAGTGGGGCCTTGCTCATGGGGATGGAATCCTAACGACCAAGGGCGATGTAATGTTCCTTGGTCTACCGGATGGGAGACTGCTGGGGCTGGACGTGATGAATGGCAAAGCGCTGTGGAAATTTCAGACCGGGGCCGGAGTTCAGACAAGCCCCATCACTTACGAGATTGATGGGGAACAATACATCGCGGTTTTAGCGGGTGGAGGAGGTATTGGATACATCTCCCCCAAAGGAGACGATCTCTGGGCTTTTAAGATTGGCGGGCACGTCGCGGAAGCAAAGACGCCAGTTCCTCCTTCCATAAAACAACCCATCCTTGCTACTCCAGTGGAGGGCTCCGTGGTGCATGACACTGTCTTGATTGGCCGTACCTGGCGGAATGGCTCCGTCAGCAGCACGGAGTCGACCACGGAAAGTGCGATGGCGCCGCAAAAGCTGAGAGTTCCTCTAGGCACGACAGTGACATTCACCAATCCTTCAAGCAATATCACGGCTCACTGCGTAACCCAGTTTTATGAAGGGCTTTTCAACTCCGGGCAGCTCCAGCCAGGGCAATCGTTTACCTTCACCTTCAAGCAGCAGGGAGAGTATTACTACAATGATTGCAGGTCCCCGCGCACGACAGGCGAAGTAGTCGTTTATTGAGGATCTTGGCTGTGAGGTTCGTGGTACGAGCCTGCTGGAACTCCAGCGCGGCAGTCGGAGAGGAAAGTATTCAGCGGCTGTAGCTGTCCTAGATCCTTAACACTCGCATCCTGCAACGCCGTCATATCTTTCGGGTTATGCTCCATCTCGTACACGACGCCGCATAGGAGTGCCGCTCAGATCGCTGGCGGCCTGGCGATCATCCTTGGCCCAGCACGCGCAGGGACGGATGGCCCTCTTCAAAGCTCGAATGATGTTGTTCAGACGGGTTGCCACGATGCGCTTCCTCTTTCGACTTCGTTCGAGACTCTCGCCGAAATGTTGCGCCTGATTTCTGGGCGTCGGAGCAGTTATTGCCTTCGCCTCACGGACGAACATCCCTCAGGCGCAGCTCGATAATTCGTTTATCAATCAGCTCCATCTGTCCAAGACCGGTCTTGGGGTTGTAAATTCAGCGTTTTTGGTCCTACATGGTCCTGCAGATTCCGATGGGCTGGCTCGTGGACCGCTACGGCATCAAGATTCCTTATGCCATCAGCTTTTTCTTTTGGTGTGCGGGCTCGGCAGCGGGAGGCCTCATCCATGGGATCGGCGGTCTAATTGGGACACAACTCGCCGTGGGCGCCGGCGAAGCAATCATGATGCCGGCAAGCTATCGCTGGATCCGCAACAACTTCACTGAAGGCCAAAATGGATTGGCAGTGGGCATTTTCATGATCGGCACCAAAGTGGGCCCGGCGATCGGCCCCCTGCTAGCTGGCTATCTGTTGGTCGCTTATGGATGGCAGTCGATGTTCGTCATCATTGGCTTGGGCGGCCTGCTGTGGCTCGTCCCATGGATGCTGCTGGTCAAGAACGACAAGCCGCAGGTGGTTACCTTCTTCCTCCTTGAAGAAAGATGGGCACCGAGGCTTCCTGACGAACCCGTCGCAGCGTAGGGCGTTGCTCAGGGTCTCAATCGGTGTGAATTGAAGGCCATCTTCAAGATCCCATCCTGTACCTGGTGTTACCAGGCGGGTTGAGTAGCGAAGAAGCGGTTCCAGAACTCCAGCCGAGGCTCTGTCGCCACCGGCATCGGCCCGAAGTGATCGCCCAGCTCCATCACCGTCCGGGAAGCCGGATTGAAGCGTGGCCAAGGCGGCAAGCCCGCTCCGTTGGGATCTCCGTTGGCAACAAAATTTGCCCAATAGGAGGACATCGTCTCGGCGGTCCTGCGGTCCTCCTCCGTCCAGGGCTGATCCTTTAAGTAAAGATTATTAAAGATGAAAAGCATTTCCGACCCATGATGCGCTCCCGCTGGATCGCCGGTCGGCCGGTGCGTCCAAAAGTAGGTATAGACCGGCTTGTCCATGTGCTGGATCCAATCCGACGCCCAGAGATAGGTCGAGACGCGCGAGTTGTCGCGGGCCGACGTATTGCTGATCAGAGCCGCTTCGTCATCGTTCGAAGCCGGATAAAGCTTCAGGTAATCGTCTTCAAGCGCGCCGAACTTGCGCCTGGTCGAGCTGAGAAACTGATTGAGGCTCACGTTGGCCTGTGGAATACCAGGACTAGGCGGGAGAGGATGTTCGCGCCGTTTGGAGAAGGTAAATTCCGGCACCGCGCCACCCTCATCGCGGTTACTGCCGGCGATGATCGCGACATCGTTCTGGTGGCCTGCCGCGTAGGTCTCGCTATAGTCGTGCGGCAACACCCAGCCGTCGATCACCGGCCGAAACAGAGGTGGCTTCGCGCTGCTTCCCGTCTCTACACTTTCGTCGGTCGCGTCGCGGCTGACCAGCAGTTGCTGCCACGGCAAAGCCCGCAGCTCTTTGATCGAGTGTACCGCTTTCGACTCCTCAAACTTTACGCCGCCGGCCTCCGCATTCTTGAGCGAACGCCACGAGACCGAAAGATATCGCAACTCCGGGTCGTGTGAGTACCGCGCGTGGCTCTGCTGGATCGCCTGCTGAAAAAGTCCCTTTGCCAGCGGCGAGATCGCCAGAAATCCGCAGGAGCCCGCCCCCGCGGACTGCCCGCCGATGGTCACGCGATGCGGGTCGCCGCCAAATGCGGCAATGTTCTTCTGCACCCACTTCAGAAGAGCAATATCATCCAGCAGCGCGAAGTTACCGGACGCATTGTGACCCGACTCCTTGCTGAGCTCCGGCGTAGCCAGAAAGCCCAATGCCGCGAGGCGATAGTTGAAGGTCACGACGACCAGACCCTTCTTGGCCAGTGCCTCGCCATCGAACGTAGGATCGGAGCTCGCGCCCTCGGTGAAGCCCCCGCCATAGATCCAGATAAATACCGGCCGATGATTGGAGGCTGGCGTAGCTCTTGTCCACACATTCGCGGTCAGGCAGTCTTCGCTCATGTTTTCCTGTGGGCCGATCTGTGGGCAATCCTTGCCGAAGAGGTCCGCCTTGCGAACTCCTTGCCACGCCATCGGCGGTTGCGGAGCACGAAAGCGAAGATCGCCCACTGGCGGCGCAACATACGGTATTCCCTTGTAAGCCGTCACTGAGGGATCGCGGCCCGGAACTCCCTCAATCATGCCTGTCTGGATCTGAATGGGAGCAGGGGCGATGCTCCCAGACGGCGGCGCACCGGGACCGCTCGATGCCGTTCCCACGACCTCCCCGCTCGCCAGCACATGGCCCTTCATGCCTGCAACCAGGCCTTCGAATGATTTACCCGCACTCGCCGGCAAGCTCGTATCCAGCGCAAACACCTGGTAGTGATAGCCGTTCTTCGCATCCGGATGCGCATGCGGACCGACGTAAGCCTGGTTTAGCCCGTGGACATTCGGCCCGTAAATAGCGCCTGTCGGCGGCACTCTCAAGCCTGCATCGAGCCCGGTCGCGACGGCCGGAAGATTGAACAGCGTAAGGTGCACGCTGGTCATGACATGTGGATCGCTCAGCCTCTGCCCCTGCACAATCACCACGTACGAGCGCGTTCCCGCAGGCCCTTCGCTCCAGTTCAGCCCGGGAAACATGTTCCCGCCAAACTCGGTGTTCTTATCAGGGATGCCCTCGCCGTTCTTGAAGGCGGGGCTGTCGACGGCCAGACTGGCCAGGCCGGATGACGGCAGCGACTTCATCACCAACTCGGTCGCGTGGCCCAAGGTAAGCGCCGGCTGTGCCCCCAACGGAGCGAGGGTGCTCGCAAGTACGGCCAGAACCCAGCGAATCTCCATCGATCACTTTCCTTTGCGTCGGCAGCCCAAGCAGCCGGCTGCTGACACACAATAATACGCTCACATGCATTACGCATTGCATAGTTTGTCAAATACATTAGAGCAACGAATCATCCATTTGCTTAGATTGGCTGAGACGACTATTCCCTGGACATTATGCGCCTAATCCATGGTGCGTTCACCCAACGCTCCGATCAAGTTGAGTCCGGAAGGGTGCGGCTTCTTAGGCCATGCTGCAAGGCAGCATGTGCAAGGAGCAAGGCAGTTACGCCTCGCTGTAGTACCACTAAGAGATCTAGCGAGATCGCATCTGAACATCTCCCTTGCGTTCAAGGATCTAAGCTTGCGACGTCCCGAATGGTTGCCTCCAGAAACTGCATAAACCAACGCATTTAATGTTGTATACAATGTTTTACTAAAATGATAAGGTTTCATCCGCGTAGAGAGACACGTCAAGAGCTACGGGAGTGAAGTCGCGAATAGAAGCGGACTTCGAAATACTTTGGAGGATTCTATGAACACGAATGACTATGATTCCGACCCTGGAAGGCCTTCAAACATGCTTCCCCTGGCGCGCAGCTTCAAGCATTTGCCCGGCGGGCGAACCGCGGTACAGGCGCAACGCAAGATGGGCATCGCTCTCAGCCGCTGGACGATCGCATTGTTGTGCCTCTTTCCCATCCTTGCCGTCTCGCCGCTACCGGCGCAAACCTTTTACGGCTCCATCGTGGGCACGGTGGTGGATGACGCGGGCGCCATCATCCCCGGCGCTGCGGTCACCGTCACGAATCTGGGCACCTCCGAGGTTCACACCCTCCAGACGAATGCCGGTGGCGAGTTCAGCGTGGTGAACCTCGTGCCCGCCAACTACAAGGTCGATATCTCGAAAGAAAGCTTCAAGCGCTTCGAACGCCAGCCGGTCACCGTTGCCGTTGGCAGCGCCGTCCGCGTGGATGCCAAGCTCTCGGTCGGCGCGGTCACCGATACGGTTGAAGTAACCGCCCAAACACCGCTGCTGCAGACCGACTCCAGCGGCATGAGCCAGGTCATTGAAGGCGTGCAGGTGCAGGAGACGCCGCTCAATGGACGCAACATCATGAACATGATCACGCTTGCGCCTGGCGTAGTAGCGCAGGGCTCCAGCTCCGGTGGCGCCGCCCTGAGCCAGCACGGCGACCACACCAACAACGTGGCGTGGAACAACTACCAGGTTGGCGGCTCCATCGCCGGCGAGGCCGCATCCTTCGTCGATGGCGCGCCCACCAACGTTCTCGGCCAGAACACGATCGCCCTGCTCGTCACCCAGGACGCTATCCAGGAGTTCAGCGTCTCCTCCTCTAACGCTAATTCCGACTTCGGCCGCTATGGTGGCGGCGTCGTCAACATGACCACCAAGAGCGGCGGAAACCAGTTCCACGGCACGGTATACGAGTACTTCCGCAACGCTGCCTTGAACGCCAACAACTTCTTCTCGAACCTCAACGGCTCACCCCGCCCCGAGTACAACCAGAACCAGTTCGGCGTCGCCGTCACGGGCCCCATTAAGCGCGATAAAGCGTTTTTCCTCTTTACCTATGAAGGTTTCCGCTCGGACAACGGACAGCCTTCGCCCAGTGAGGTGCCGACCACGGCGGAGCAAAACGGCATCTTCCCCGACCCCATCTTCGGCATTTCGGCAACCCAGACCACCGCGTACACCGATCCAACTTCAGGCTGCATCGTGGACGGCCCCGCCACTGTCGGAAATCCCAACCCCGGTTCCTGGACCATCACCAATCTCAATACTTGCGGCGATCCAACTGCCGCCGTTCTCAAAACGGTCTACCCTCCAGCCAATAGTTCGGTCTCCGGCCAGAACTATTTCTTCACCCCCGTCTCCCGCGATAGCCAATATCAGATTAATGGCCGTATCGATTACAACCTCAGCCCCAACCAGCGTTTGTTCGGCCGCTACACCTACTGGTCCGTCGTCGATAACGGCTTGAACACCTTCAATGGCTACAACGGATTCCCGACCGCGAACGCATACAGCGTCAACTACTCGCAGCAGGCTGTGCTGGGCGACACCTATACGTTCAACGCCAAGACCATACTCGACGTGCGCGCCAACTATCTCCGCGAGTACTACCCCAATCTGCCGGCAAGCCAGAACGTGGATGAAGCCCAGTTCGGCCCCGCTTACGCCGCACTCGCAGCCCAGGAGAGCATTCACGTCCTTCCGGTCTTCAGCCTTAACGGCTTGCACAGCATCACCAGCCTCGCCTCCGTGCCCTATTTCTCGAAGTCGTATTACGATAACTACGTCCTCACCGCGAATCTCATTCGCCTGATCGGCGCCCACAGCCTCAAGTTCGGCGGCGAAGGCCGGCTTATGGATCAGAACAGCACCGGAACCGACACCGAGGCCGGCGGCACCTTCACCTTCACCACGGCCTACACGGGGGACGAGTTCGCCAACTTCCTCCTCGGCTGGCCCACCTCCGGCGCCATCCAGACCTTCAATCGAACCAGCAACTACAACTTCTACCAGGCCTACTACGTCACTGATACCTGGCAGGCCCGACGTAACCTCACCTTTGATCTAGGCCTCCGTTACGAACTTCCCGGCGGCATCGCCGAGAAGAATAACAAGGCCACCGTGCTGCTCCCCAGCGCCGTCGATCCCAACACCGGCATCACCGGGACCTTATCCCTGGTAAACACCGCGCTCTACCCCCATCGCTCTACCGTGCTGCCGAAGTTCAATCTCTTGGCTCCTCACGTCGGCTTCATCTTTCGCCCCACCAAGAACTCTGCCGTTCGCGGCGGCTATACCATCTCCTACCTGCCGCCCGACATCCAGGGCAGCGGCACCGGCCTCATGCCCTTCTCGTCGCTCGTCAACTCCGCCACCTCCAGCTTTACCAACGGCGCCCAGACCAACTTCGCCGCCAACGTCAAGACGCCCAACTTTCACCTGGACAATCCCTTCCCCAATGGCATCAACCAGCCCACCGGCGCCAGTAACCCCGCCTTCATGAAATCCTACGTCGGCACCGGCATTCCCACCCAGCCCATATCTGGCCCCATCCCGTTCCAGAAGTATGCGTACATCCAGCAGTACAACTTTGAGATCAGTCAGGAGTTCAAGGGAAACTGGCTGCTCGACATAGGTTATGCCGGCTCGAAGGGAACCCACATTCCAGGCATCGGCACCTCCACAACCGTTGGACAGAACATGAACGAACTCTCCAGCCAGTACTATGCGCTCGGCTCGGCTTTGAATGCGAATGCCCCCAATACCGTCAACGGCAACACCGTAAGCTTAGGTCAAAGCCTCAGGCCTAACCCGTCTTACCTCAATGTGACCGATACCGCGGACTGGATCGGCTACACCAACTACAACTCGCTCCAGGTCAAGCTCACCAAGCGTTTCGGCTCGGCCGGCGAGCTGCTCGCCAACTGGACCTACTCCAAACAAATGGGCGACACCGACACCCAGAACGGAACGCTTGAGACGAAAGCCACCAGCACCACACGCGGCGGCGGCTATGGCCAGATCCAAGACTTCAACAATTTGCGCGGGGAGTATTCCATCCTGAGCTATAACGTTCCGCAGCGCGTCGTCATCAGTTACGTCGTCGACCTTCCCTTCGGCCACGGCAAGCACTTCGGCGCCAACCTCCACGGCCCCTTTGACTCCCTGGCCTCCGGCTGGAACGTCAGCGGCATCACCACCTTCCAGTCCGGGTTCCCGCTTGATATCACGGAGTCGACTGCCAGCCCTCTCACGACCAACTTCGGCGGCGGCATCCTCCGCCCCAGCGTCGTCCCCGGCTGCAACAAGCAAGCGTCCGGCTCCGCGCTCTCTCGCGTCCTCACCCCCCGCAATCTCAATGCAAGATGGTTCAACACGTCTTGTTTCACATACCCCACCGGGCCTAACCCGACCGGATACAACTTCGGCAACGAGCCCCGCGTTGATCCCACGCTCTACTCGGAAGGAATCGACAACTTCGACTTCGCCGCCGAAAAGGCGACCAAGCTCTCCGAGCGCTTCAATCTGCGATTCCGCGCCGAGTTCTTCAACCTCTTCAACCGCGTCCAGTTCTCGCCTCCCGTGGTCACAAGCTCCAACCCAACCACGGCGCCGGCCACACAGTCCAGCACATCACAGTTCGGGGAGATTCTTTCCCAAGCCAACAACCCGCGCGAAATCCAGTTCAGCCTGCGCCTCACCTACTAGTTTCAACAGCCGGCAGCAACACGCTTCATCCAAGACCGATCCGTCTTGTGCTGCTGATCGATGCGATGGCACCTCCAATGGTGCGTTATGCTGGTTGGTACGATCAGTTTTCGCGAGAACTACTATTGAGTGATGCGTACTGCTCAGGAACTGACACTTATACTATGGGAGTGACTAAAGGCATCGCGACGAGACGTACCACCAAGAAAGCGCCTGCAAAGGCCAAAGCCCGAGGGGATTCGCAGAGCATTGTAGATCGCGTTCATCGAGAGTTACGCACGATGGCGATTACCTTTCGGCTGCTTCCGGGCGAGCGTCTTAATGAGGCTATCCTCGCAAAGGAACTCGGCGTGAGCCGCACTCCCTTGCGCGAAGCCCTGAACCGCTTGAGTGCCGAAGGTTTCCTGACGTTTTCCGCTAACCAGGGTTTTTCTCGCAAGCCTCTGGACGTAAAAGAGATTTTTGATCTCTACGAATTTCGCCAACAGATGGAGATGGCGGCCGTTCGCCTGGTTGTGGAACGAGCCAGCGATGAAGACCTTCGGGAACTCGAGCGTTTTGCACACAAGAGCGCTGAAGAACAGCCGGAGGACACACCGGAGCGAGTGATCGCGCTCGATGAAGAGTTTCACGAGCGTCTCGTCACCCTAACAGGCAACATGCAGATGCGAAGCAGCCTGCGGAATGTCAACGACCGTATCCATTACGTCCGCTGGATGGATATGACCGGGCGTCGCCCCCAGACCCAGACGCAGCACATGGCCATTGTGCGAAAACTTCGGGAACGTAACACCGAAGAAAGCATGCACTTGATGAGCGAACACATTGGCCATCGCCTCGATCAGATCATTGATAAGGTCGAGCGCTGCTATGGCCGTATTTACATGTCCGCCGCCCAGAAGCGCTAGAAATCCGGTCTCCTGGTTAGTGGCTGAGCGCTCAACGCTCATAAGTATTGCTCACACAGGCCTTTATAGCGGAGCTTAGAACGCCTCCCGCTGGCTAAATGGAATGAATGGCAGAGCGCCTCTCTGCGTCTGACATGTTCCCGGTGGAATGCCGGCCGGCTATGGCGCGGAATGTCGCAACCCAAGCATTCAAGCTTGTCCGAAGTGTATTGCCCATTGCATACGATATGTAATACATTCGTGTGGTGCACCGGAACCGTTTGGATAGTATAAGGAGGTAAGCTTATCAATCGCAGAGAGGTCCTAAGAGGCTCGACTGTGCTGGCGTTGTCCTTGCGCATGAAGATGGCGCGGGCAGCCCCAACCAGGTTGCTGTTGCTTTTGGGATCGCGCAGTAGCGCTCCCGGGCACGGAATAAACAGCTGCTTCATGGACTTGAAGACAGGGGACTGTACGCTGCTTTCTTTGTCCGCGGAATTGGCTATGCCGACTGCCTTGGCGCTTAGTCGCGATGGGCGTTATCTCTACGCAGTAAGCGAGGTTGGTGACGATGGCAAGAGCGACGGAAGTCTGTCCGCGTTCATGCTGGATCGCGGGTCGGGTGCGTTGAAGCTGTTGAACCAGGTTCCGGCGGGGGGCGGCGGCCCGACCACTCTGGCTTTGGACCGGACAGGCAGGACGCTCGTGGTCGGGAGCTATGGCAACGGGCGCACCGTCGCATTGCGCCTTTCGCCGGATGGCAGGATCGGCGAACAGACTGCGTCTATGCAGGATGCCGGGACCGGCCCCACGCCGCGGCAGAACGCGCCGCATGTGCATTGTGTCGCATTCTCGACGGACAACCGGTTCCTTCTCGCTGCTGACTTTGGTGCGGACAAGCTGTCCGTATTCCGATTCGATGCAGCTGCGGGAACGCTGACGGCGCAGGAGCCGGCTTTCTGGCAAGCCGCTGCAGGATCGGGGCCGAGGCAGATTGCATTTCATCCAAACGGCAACACTGTGTACCTGATCAGTGAGCTGGCGGCCACGGTGACAGTCTTCTCATGGCGCGCCAAGGACGGGGCTTTGACCGTACTGCAGACGATCTCGTGCTTTCCTGAAGCATATACGGGAGATCGAAGCGGCGCCGGTCTTGTGGTGCATCCGAATGGCCGCTTTCTCTACACCACGACGCGTACGGACAGTTCTATCGAGACATTTACCATCGACCCGGGAAACGGAACGCTGGCCGGTAGGCAGCGGTTGGACGCCGGCGGCAAGCTGCCCTGGAGCTGCACAATGGATGCGGAGGGTATGCACCTCGTGGTGACGAATACTACTTCAAATGCGGCGGTAGTGTACCGCGTCGACCTCGCCCGCGGAGGGTTGACGTCCGTGGGAACCGTTGCAAATGTGCCTTCCCCTGTCTGCGCTTTGGTGGTGGGGGTTTGACCTAAGCCTTTTACGTGAAGGCTCTGGTGTCGTCGAACAGCTCGTCCAGCAGCAGTCGGACCCGTGCAGGCTATCGAACCCGCTTGCACGGGAAGCGATCTCAGAGTATCCCAAAAGTATCCCAGTTTCAGAACACACGATCAGGCGCCGCGGAGTTGCAGGTATAAATCGTTGTAAGGATTCCATTTATTGGTGGCCCGGGCAGGAGTCCAACCTGCGACCTTCGCGTTAGGAGTGCGCTGCTCTATGCAACTGAGCTACCGGGCCACTGGCTCCAGTCTAAATTACCCTGAGTGGTAAACTTAGGCTAGCCTATATGCCGTCCATCACGCGTCGCAAGTCCGTAAGCGTCAACATCGGTGGAGTTCTTGTCGGCTCCTCTGCTCCCGTCGTGGTCCAGTCCATGACTAACACGGATACTGCGGATGTGGAGAGCACGGTACAGCAGATTGCCGCGTTGGCCCGTGCCGGCTCGGAGATGGTTCGGATCACGGTGAACAACGATGACGCCGCCAAGGCGGTTCCGTACATCGTGGAACAGATTCGGGCGAAGGGCTGGACGACGCCTGTAATCGGTGACTTTCACTACAATGGCCACCAGCTTTTGCGCAAGTATCCGGCGATGGCGGAGGCGCTCAGCAAGTACCGCATCAATCCCGGTAATGTTTCGATCGGCCGCAAGGATGACGACAACTTTCGCACGATGGTGGAGTGCGCGGTGGACAATCAGAAGCCGGTGCGCATTGGCGTGAACTGGGGGTCGCTGGACCAGGCGCTGCTGACCCGCATGATGGATGAGAACTCGAAGTCCGCGCAGCCGCTGGACGCGCGGGACGTAATGATGGAGGCGATGGTCGTCTCCGCGCTGGACAATGCCGCGGCTGCCGAGCGCTATGGACTGCGCCGCGACCAGATCATCCTCTCCGCCAAGGTTTCGGGTGTCCGTGATCTTGTGGACGTGTATACGGAGCTTGCCCGGCGCTGCGACTACGCGCTGCACCTGGGCCTGACCGAGGCCGGCATGGGCATGAAGGGCATTGTGGCTTCCACTGCTGGGCTTTCCCCGCTTCTGCTGGCAGGGATTGGCGACACGATCCGCGTCTCGCTGACCCCGACTCCGGGCGGCGACCGCTCGGAAGAGGTTCGCTGCGGGCAGCAGATTCTTCAGTCGCTCGGCATCCGCAGCTTTATGCCGCAGGTGACCAGCTGCCCCGGTTGCGGACGTACTACCAGCACCTACTTCCAGGAGCTTGCCGAGCGGATTCAGGCTTACCTGGTGGAGTCCATGCCGGAGTGGAAGAAGTCCTATCCCGGCGTGGAAGAGTTGAAGCTTGCCGTGATGGGCTGTATCGTAAACGGTCCCGGTGAGAGTAAGCACGCGAACATCGGCATCTCTTTGCCGGGCACGTTTGAGGAGCCGAAGGCGCCGGTGTATGTGGATGGCCAGCTGCTGAAGACGCTAAAGGGCGACCGCATCGTTGAAGAGTTCCAGGTCATCCTGGACGACTACGTGCAGAACCGCTACGGCAAGGGCGGTCACTCCGCCGGCCCGCTCACGCCGAACACCGTTCCGCCGAACCCGACGCCTGAAGAAGATCAGGCGCGCAAGGAAGTTGAACCTCCCGTGTTTGCCGTGCTGAATTAAGCTCAAAGCCGCCCAGCAGAGGGCTCCTTGCCTCCAACAAGCTCGCGGTTTGGGCGATGTGCGACGATACGGAATGTCCCCAGCCGGACCCACTGAAGATCATCACCTCTCCCGCCAGCTCACGCTGCGCGATCTGGTTCTCTCGCAGATCCTTACCGTCGTCGGTAGTGCGTGGGTGGGCATTGCTGCCGGCCTGGGCCGGGCGCAGGCCGCCGCGTGGCTGGCCGCGCTCACGCTCTTTTACCTGCCAATGGCCGTTTCGGTTTATTTTCTCAACCGCGAGATGCCGCTCGAAGGCGGGCTCTACGTCTGGGCGCGCACCGCGTTCGGGGACGCCGGCGGCTTTCTGACCGCCTGGAACATCTGGGCCTATGGGCTCGCCGTTATTGCGGCGATTCTCTTCCAGATTCCCTCTGAGCTAGCCTACATGCTTGGGCCGTCCGCCGCCTGGATACCGGAAAACCACCTCGTGGTTTATCTAGTTCTGACCGTCCTGCTTGCCGTTCTCACGCTTTCGGCGATTCGGGGCCTTGCGCTCGGCAAGTGGATCCACAACATCTCCGGTGCGTCCATGCTGCTGGTCTTCGCTTTGCTGATCCTCACGCCGGCCTGGGCCTGGCTCCACCATTCCCCCATCCACTACGCGCCGCTGGCGATGCATCTGCCTCACCACGACCTTGTCTCGCTCGCCCTGCTCGGACAGCTGTTCGGCGCGCTGTCCGGCCTCGAGTACATCGCGATCATGGCCGGCGAAACGCGGAATCCGACCCGCAACATTGGACTTTCCGTGGTTTTCGCCTCGCCGGTCATTGCCGGCATGTTCATCTTCGGCACTGCCGCCGTCGTGGCGTTCCATGAGAGGGACCCGGAGGTTGCAATCAACTACATCGCGCCTATACCCCAGACACTTCGGCTGGCGTTTGGCAATCACGGAGCCGCTGGTTTGCTGGCCGCCGTCGCCATCTTCCTGCTGCAAATACGCCTTCTCGGGGCCACAAGCTTTATCTTTACCGGCGTCGCGCGCCTGCCCATGGCTGCCGGCTGGGACCACCTGATTCCGGAGTGGTTCTCCCGCCTTCACCCCCGGTACCGAACCCCGGTTAACTCCATCCTCGTCGCCACGGGCATCATCGCCACACTGATGCTCTTCGCCAGCCTCGGCGTTAAGGCGGCAGAGGCCTTCCAGGTTCTCAACAACGCTTCGTCCGAGCTCTATTCACTGGCCTACTTGGTCATGTTCGCCATTCCGATCGCCGGGGCCAAGATTCTGCGCGATCGCCTTCCACTCTGGGTCGCCATGACCTCTGCGGCCGGCTTTCTGGCGACCCTCTTCTGCCTGGTGCTGACCGCGTACCCTTTCGTGGACGTGGTCAACCCGCTGGCCTACGCGGCAAAGATCCTGGGCACGACGGCCGCCGCCAACCTGCTCGGCTACATGTTTTACCGCCTGCGCAACAACGGCACCATGTTGCGCCGAAGCTCCGCCAGCGAGTAAAAGGTGCCCCGCCAGATGACGCCGCCCTGCACGAGCGTCGTCACCATGGAGCGCAAGACCGCGTAACAGATGGCCGCCGCCGCAAAAGGTGTAAGCAGGGCGTTCCAGGCGGAAAGGCCGGAGGCACGCTCAAAAAGGCGGTAGGCGTAGGCGATCGCCGCAAGGGTCAGGAGCGAAGGGAGCCGAAATCCCGGTGCCCACACCAGCACAAACGGCATCATGGCGAAGAGCACCAGCCATCCGCACGCCAATCCCACCAGCAGTACGTGGAAGTTGAAGGCGGAGAACATATTTTTAGTCATGACGTTCACCAGGCCCAGCGCACCACTGGCCCAATGCACCCGCACCAGGCCGCGTCCGAAGGCCATCCTCTGGCGTAAGCCCGCGCCCTTGATCCGGCGCCCAAGCCCGATATCTTCGACGATTTCCATGGGGAAGCTGGCAAAGCCGCCGATCGCCTCATACGCACTCCGCCGCACCATATTGAATGCGCCGATGCCGATCGCATCGCGCATCGCATTCGGGTCCTCGATGCGCCACGGTCTGACTCCCCAAAGTCCGAAGATCTGGAAGAAACCCAGCAGCCCTGCCTCATCCCAGCGCCGGATGATCGTCGTCGGAGCGAGCACCAGGTGATCGGCATGGGTCTGCTCGGCGTACACCAGCGCACGGCGCAGCGACTCCGGGGCGAACAGTACGTCGCCATCGGTAAACAGCAGGAAGTCTGTGGTCGTGGTTTGGGCGGCAATGGCCATCGCATGGCTCTTGCCCAGCCAGCCCGCCGGAAGCTCCGCCAGATGCATCACCCGTAGGCGCTCCGGATGCTCCGCCGACAGCCTGTCCATCACCGTGCCCGTCCCGTCCGTGGACCGGTCGTCGACCGCAACGATTCGGATCTGGGAATCATCCTGGGCCAGCAGCGAACCAAGACACGCGCCGATCGCTCGCTCCTCATTCCGTGCCGGAATGATCACGGTCAGCGTTGCGGCGGCCGTCCGGTTCCACTCCACATCCCGCAGGTCCGCAATTCCGGGCAGGCCACGATGCGCCGCCCACACCCGCGCCAGCCAGGCCAGCGCCACCGCCCAAGCAACCGCCTTCAATCCAAGCTCAGCCCAAGAAGCCACCCTTTCAGGGTCTCATCTTCTCGTGTGCAGCCTCTCATGTCCCCGCAAAAAAAGCCGCAACGGCTAAACGCACGTGGGATGCCAAACCTGTCCGGCTCAACATTGACAGGCTACCCCAAGTCCGAAGATAAAGTCTCTCCTTTGAAGACTTTGCGCAAAATACCCCGGGGGGAGGGGTTAGCCCACTTCATGCTGGAGAGGCTTGGCGAACCGTGCGCCGAGAAAGAAAATTCCGCCCGCAATCACCAGCGTGATCAAGGTCGAACCCAATCCTGTGGCGAGGCTGTTCGTCCTGTCGCTGACCGCACCGATGATCGTCGGCGAAGGCGCGTCGCCCAGCAGATGAATTATCAGAAGCTGCCCAGCCAAAGCCGTCGCCCGCACATTCGGCTGGACCGCGTTGACGGTCGCCGCATTCACCGGCCCCGAGCCCAGGAAGATCAGGAAGATGGCCAGCGCGAGGGAGGGAAGCGTCAGCGCCTTCGTTCCCAGCAACTGCGGCCCAAAGAAGCACACCAGCGCTGGCGGCAACGCCAGCAGCGCGCCCCAAGCCGGAACAAGGTAAAGCGCGGCGGGGTTCCGCCTGGACCAACGCTGCGCCACCGTCCCGCCGATGATGGTTCCCAGCAGCCCCGCCACCACCGTGATGGCGCCCATGATGAATCCGGCGGATTGCTGCGACCGTCCGTCGACGCGCTGCAGGAAGGAGGGCATCCACCACGAGATGCCGCCCAGGGTAAACGTCACGGCGGCATACCCTCCAATGGAGCACAGGTACGCCGGGTTCCGCAGCAGCGTGAGCACCGTCCCCTTCTCCACCTTGGCTTTGTCCGCCTGGCTTCCACCGCGCTCCGGCTCTCGCATAAAGAAGGCGATGAGGAGCGCGATGATGATGCCAGGCACTGCGGAGACGGTGAAGGACATCCTCCACCCGAAGTGCTGCCCGACCGTTCCGCCAATCAGATATCCCAGGGCTGCGCCCACTGGCACCGCAATATTGAAGATGGTCAAGACACGATTTCGCTGATCTTCCGGGTAAAAATCGGCCAGCATGGCCGGCGCGAAGATGCCGAAGCTCGCCTCACCGATACCGAGAGCTGCATGCCGGACATTCAGCGAATCGTAGGAGTGAACCGTCGCGGTGAGCAGGTTGATCGACGACCAGAACAAGGCCGCGATCACAATCATCGGTTTGCGCGGGAAGCGGTCGCCCAGCCACCCAGTCACCGGCGACGCCGCCATATACGCAATCATGAACCAGAAGGTCAGCGAGCCGATCTGCGCGTCGGTGATGTGAAAGTCGCCCTTTACCTGCTCCTGCACCCCGGGCAGGATGTAGCGGTCGATATAGTTGACGAAGTTCAGCGCGGTCAGCAACACCAGAGCCACGGTGGCGCCGGGAAGCGCAAGCGCATGAGGCTGGGATGGGTTCGTCCGCGATGGATTGGTCTGGGAAGGATTAGTCTGGGTGGCCATGCTGGGAGGAGAATAGCAGGCGCACTTTGCTATGGTGAACGGATGATCGAAATTATCTGTGAGGCGCGGCCGCCATACCCTCCGTTCAATCTTGAAACAGCTTCAGAAAAGGTTCGTAAGGCGGAGGATGCATGGAACACACGCGACCCGCATAAGGTCTCGCTTGCCTATACCGTGGACAGCCGCTGGAGGAATCGGACGGAGTTCGTCAACGGACGGGAGGGGATTGTCGGCATGCTTACCCGCAAATGGGCGCGTGAGCTGGAATACCGCCTTTGCAAGGAGCTGTGGGGATTCAAAGAGAACCGGATGGCCGTGCGCTTTGTGTACGAGTCGCATGACGAGAGTGGCCAATGGTGGCGGAGCTGCGGCAACGAGCTTTGGGAATTTGCCGAGAATGGCTTAATGCGACGGAGAGAGGCCTCCATTAACGATATCAAGATCGAGTTTGCGGATCGGAAGCTGCTCTGGCCGATTGGGCCGCGACCGGTAGATCACGCCGGTCTCACCGGGATGGGCCTTTAGGATCAGGTGCACGTCTACCGGCGAGGCTGAAGGCCTGGCGAGGAGAACGGATCCTTCGAGCCGGTCGGTTGGCTCCAGAGATGCAAGGGTGACAGCATCGCCACAATCAGCATGAGCAAGGTGCCAGCCGTTGGCACCACGAGGCCGACCCGCAGAGAGCTGTGTTGTGCGGAGATCAACCCGGTGAGCCATGGCAGGCAGGCCGATCCGACGCCGGCGAGAAAAAAGATGCCAGCTCCCTGCTTACGGCGAAGCGCCCAGCCCAGGAGCAGGGGGTAGGTTGGGCCGATGCCGAATCCAAGCAGAAAGGCAGCGACCAGTGTAACCAAGCTGTTGTCCAGGGAGATCAGCAGAATGGAAGCGATCGTCATGAGCATGAGGCTGCCGCGGACTGTGCCAGCCTCCATCGCGGAGCCGTCGTAGAGACTCCAGAAGAAACGACTCAGGAGCAGGCCGGCCCAGAAGCAGGTAGGGACCGCGATGGAGATGGCGAGCGTGGCGTCATAGCGGTGGGTAAAGGTGGTGAGCCAGCCGCCTGCGGCTGCTTCAATTCCGGTGACCAGAAAGATCAAGAGGACAAGGCCGAACGGAAGCCGGAAAAGAGCGGTCTTGTTGGGTGCAGCGCCCTTGACGACGGGCTCGAGGCGTAGTGCAGGCTGAAAGAACGCTGTCATCGCCAGGCAGGCAAAGCAGAAGCAGAGGGACCAAAAGATGGGCTCGCCATCTTCAACCGCGAGGGCGTGGGTGGTAAGTGAAGGGGTGAGACAAGCACCGAGTGCCCAGACGAGATTCAGTCGTACCAACTCCGTTCCGCTGCCGCATCGTTTGCTGCTGCCGGATTAGGCTGATGGACGTCATGACGGCGCCGAGACCGAAGCCAAACAGTGTCATGAAGAGCAGGGCTTCGTCGCCCGTGCAGCGCGCCAGGCCGGCGGAAGCTGTGCAGGCAGCGAGAGCGCCGAGTAGCAAGGTGGTTCGGAGGGACTCGCGAACCACAAGAGCGCCCAGCGAGGAGCCAATCCACGCAACGAGGAAGAGGCGCCCAGCGCGTTCGTCCTGCAGGTGCCAGCGTGCCTGCAAGACCGGCAGAAGAGCTCCCGGAAGAGCGACTCCAACGCCGGTGGCGCAGAAGCCCAGCATCAGCGGAAGGGCGCCCCACGCGGTTGACCTTTGCTGGAGCATGCTGGATCGACCCATTCCGCTTTCCATTCAAGGAGGTAAGTTAGCTTTCGGACTAGGGCGCGAAACCCGCATCACAACCTACTTTAGCCCTGGAAACGATTCATATAAGGTAAGTTACCATCATCCGGCGCGGCTGGAAGGCCAAGCATTCTGGGTGGAACCGTACCGTCTGTTTGCATCAGGGAGAGCCGTCCCCTAGACTTGGAGGTGTAGGGAGTTATTGCGCCGGGCGGTTAGCTCAGTTGGTTAGAGCATCTCGCTTACACCGAGAGGGTCGGGGGTTCGAGTCCCTCACCGCCCACCAAGCCTCTTTTTTCATTGCGGCGTCTTCCGGGTCTACTAAGATTTCCTGCTCAAAAGAAATTAGAGTCGAAGCTCCTCGTGGGGTTCATCCCATTGTGCGATCGAATCGGCTTGATTGAGCCTTTGATAAGAACTTCAGCGACATATTCCAGATGGGTCTGAGGGCGACAAGACGGCACGCTTTGAATCGCAACGTCACGCTTGAACTGAATCGGGATGAGGCCTTGTACACTCAGAAGATTCCAACCATGAAGATCAATCGTAAGACCTCTCGCTTTCTTACCGTGTCATTGCTGTTGTTTGTCAGGCTCACAGGGGTCGACGGCCGGTCAGGAGTCACTATGGCGCAGGCCTCGGATAAGCCGGGAGGGTTTCGAGTAGAGGAGGCTTCCATTGCGGAGACCCTGGAGGCGATCCGCACGCATCGGGTAACCTGCCGGCAGCTGGTGGAGCGGTATCTTGCGCGCATTCAGGCTTATGACCAGAAGCTGCAAGCGGTCGACAGTCTGCCGGGGCAAAGGGTGAGGCTGAACAGCATCATCCTTATCAATCCGGAGGCTCTTGCGGATGCGGACCGGCTGGATCAGGAGTTCGCGAGAACGAAGAAGCTGCGTCCGCTGCATGGGATTCCAGTGATCGTGAAGGATAATTATGATACGGCGGGACTGCAGACCACGGGCGGCTCGTTGGCGATGAAGGGAAATATCCCAGAGACAGACGCGTTTATGGTCAAGCGCCTGCGCGAGGCTGGTGCGATTGTGTTGGCGAAGTCGAACATGGCGGAATGGGCTTTCAGCCCTTATCTGACGGAGTCGTCCGTGGCGGGAATAACGCGGAATCCGTATGCTCTGGACCGCGTTCCGGCAGGATCGAGCGGGGGAACCGGAGCAGCAGTATCAGCGAGCCTTGGGTTGGTGGGGCTGGGGACTGACACGGGGAAC
The DNA here is from genome assembly GCA_964282815.2 of uncultured Granulicella sp. Lineage (GTDB taxonomy): Bacteria > Acidobacteriota > Terriglobia > Terriglobales > Acidobacteriaceae > Edaphobacter. The sequence continues at coordinate 141,057 of CBDIOH010000002.1, read as the reverse complement.
TCGATCCGCGGCCCGTCAAGCCATAATGATCTGGTTGGAATCCGGCCAACGATCGGGTTGACCAGCCGGGATGGGATTATTCCGCTGAACTTCAATAACGATGTTGGCGGCCCGATGGCACGATCGGTGGCCGATGCCGCGGCAGTGCTAAGCGTAGTTGCAGGGTATGATCCGGCAGACCCGATTACTAAGATGTCCGTTGGGCATACAGAGGCTGACTATACGAAGTTCCTCGATAAGAACGGGCTTAAGGGTGCGCGCATCGGGGTGTTTCGGCGATATGTGGAGAAGGAAGGGACCGATCCGCAGGTCAAGGCGCTGACCGATGCGGCTGTGGCTGATCTGCGGGCGCAGGGTGCAACCGTGCTCGATTCATTCGATCTGCCGGAGTACGACACGCTGACCAAGGGCCTGGGTTGCGGCGACTTTCAGGCGGACTTGAATGCATATATGGCAGCGCATGGGAAGAATGCGCCCTATACGAAACTTACGGATATTGTAGCTTCCGGGCTGTATCTTCCGTACGTCGAGAATCAGCTAAAGGGAGCGATTGCGCCGAAGGAGGTTACGCCCGCTCCCGGCGCTGATGGCAAGCCGAATCCTACTGCGCGGCCGCAGCGGCGGGGAGCGTGCGCCGATGTGTACCACGATCCGGCAAAAATTGTGTTTCGGGATGCAATGCTGGCCGCGATGGAGAAGGCGCATCTGGACGCGATCGTGTATCCAACGTGGAGTAATTCACCGCGAAAGGTGGGCGAGCTTAAGTCTCCGGCGGGCGATAACAGCCAGGTTCTCTCTCCGCAGACTGGCTTTCCTGCGATCACGGTACCGATGGGATTTACCAGGCAGGAAACCGATACCATGCTGCCGGCCGGATTGACGTTTCTCGGTAGAACATTCAGTGAAGCGATCCTGATCAAGTTGGCCTACGCGTACGAGCAGGCGACGCATCACCGGCAGCCTTCACCGATCTTCGGACCCCTGCCTTAGAGGTTTTGGTCATTGAAGCTGGTATGCCCTGGCGGCTGAGCAGCGGGCCTTCGGAACGGACGACGGCGATGCGGCCAGGACGCCGATGTGGGCGCGTTGGCCGCGAGTTGCACGATGCGGACTGCGGTTGTTTCCTCGACGCAACTGCCTACCATCGCAACGACCTTGCCCGTTTGGGCCAACTCGTTCAAGGCAGGGCTCACGTGTTGAATAAGAACTGACAGACTTTGGCCAAGATATGCTTCGCCAGATTTCTCCCCCTTGTGCGCTGGACCGTGACCAACATCGAGCGGCTTGCCGCAGCTCAGAAGACCTCAGAAAGGGAAGCGTCCTCATAGCTGTAATGGTAGACAAGGACGAATATGCATCCGGAAACTAAGGGCGCTGGATCCTACCAGAGAACCGGGTGATGACTGGTAAACGTTAGTACCCTATAAGGGCTGCCCCGCGGACGAAGCTGGACCTGCTGAGCAGACTGTCGGGGCAGTTTCGATAGGGTCGTTTGAAGGAAGCCGGTGGCGTGGCGGATGCGGTGAGCGGCTGGGATTTGAATGAGCGATCCTGGCCGTGACGGCATTTTTCCTGAGCTCTGCGAAGTCTCGAAGACATGGGATGTTGCGACGTGACCACAGCAAGGATCTGTTCGGTAGTTGAGGCGGGCCGATTCTGAGGCTGTTTCCATAAGAGTGAACGCGAGGATGCGTGGCGTGCGGGAGCACAGCTAGCGTTCCGGTGCGGCGAGTGCTGGAGCGAGCCGTGGAACTGGAGCTTGCCCTCGAGCAGAAGCTGCTTGAGTTCGGCGGTAAACTTGCCGCGGAAGACGCGGCTGAGAACCCGGACAGGCAGGAAGAAGCGTGAGGAGGCTGCGATCTATCTGGAGCCGTCGAGGCCTAGGCCACCGCCAAGCACGACGCAGTGGACGTGCGGATGGTGCCAGAGGTTCTGTCCCCAGGTATGGAGCACGCCGAGCAGACCGGCGTCGGCACCGAGATGCTTCCGGTTGCGAGCAACTTCGAGCAACGTGGCAGCACTGGCACGGAAGAGCAGATCGTAGGGCAGCCTCTTGTTCTGCAGCGCAAGCGCGGACAGCTCATGCGGCAGAGTGAAGACGATTTGGAAGTAGGGCATGGGCAACAGCTCCGCTGAGCGCGCGGCCAGCCATAGGGCGCGAGCGTTGCCGCGGCATTTGGTACAGTGCCGGTTGCGGCAGGAGTTATAGGAGATGGCCTGATGTCCGCAGCCGGAGCATTGATCGCGATGACAGCCGAGCGCTGCCGTGCGGCAACGGACGATGGCGTCCATCACCTTGCGGTGCTGTGGGGCAAGATGCGATCCATGCCGCTTGACGAAGCTGCTGCCGGCTACACGGAGGATGTCGGCCACCTCAAGGGTGGGCCGTCTCATCGCTGCGCACGCCTCCTTGAAAGCTTGGCCTTGGCCGAAGTCGAGACCGTGAGCGACTCACTCGGGCTGGGAACAACCTGCAGATGCGACGCGACAGGTGAAGATAGAACGTCGTGTCGGCCAGCTTGGCGTGTCCGAGCAGCACCTGGATGGTGCGAAGATCGGCGCCAGCCTCGAGCAGGTGCGTTGCGTAGCTGTGCCGGAGCGTGTGTGGCGAGACTCGCCTAGTGATGCCGACCGCCCTCGCCGCTTCGGTCACGGCGATCCACGACCTTCGTGGTGACGGGCATGTCGGCCCCGCCAGTTGTTCTCCATGCCCGGAAACAGGAATCCAGCCGCCACCAGCGCGCGCCAGCGGTTTGACTCAAACGTGTTTGTGAGAAGCAAAGCCTGACCTCGGTTTTCTCCTACAGTTTTCCTTAACGCCCGATGACGAGTTTGATGCCAAGGCAACGAGCAGGACGGCTAAGCCTTTGCGTAACACCGCGTCCGAGAGGTGCTGTGCCCATAAACCTCCGATTGCGAAGCCGACCGCGATCAACACCGCGCATTCGGATCGACGCGCCCCGCCTTGTAGTAGGTCCAGAACGCAAAGATGGCCGATGGGCAGCAGCAGGGTAGCGACGGATGTCCCCTGCGCGGTCTTCTGGGACATACCGTAGAAGAAGATCAGGTCGGGGATCAGAAATGCTCCGCCTTCGATCCCGATCATGCCGGAGATGATACCGATGACGATGCCCAAGGAGAGGCCACCGGCGATGGCGAGCGGAGTCATGCGTTAGCTTTCTCCGGATCGTTCCACGGCATGCGACCAAGCACGGAGGCCATCATGCAGGAATCGCTTACACCCGCGTAGACCAGGCCCGCACCCACCAGGCCCGCGCCGAGAAAGAACTTCTTCGACGTAAGCAGGCCGAGCCCAAAGAAGGTCAGCACCAGAGCGCCCGCCGTGACGCGCACCTGACGCTCCATCGACCAGGGCTTGTTCTCGGTAACCGTGAGCGGCTTGCTACTGTTGATCCACGCCTGAACGCCGCCGTCGAGCACTTTGAGCGAGGTGAATCCTTTGCCGGCCAGGGTTCGCCGCGCATCTTCCGCACGACGTCCGCTGCGGCAGACAAGGGTCAGCGGCGCAGAGCGGTCCCAGCCTTCGCTGGCCTTGACCAGCGTTCCAAGGGGAACGAGTTCCGAACCCTCGATATGACCCTCGGCAAACTCAGGATATTCCCGTACATCGATCAAGCGAGCTTCCATGTGCACCTCCGCAAATCTTTATCAACTGTATGCTTCCATAGTGCTATATTCAAGTCATGGCAAGTCAGGTGATGAGTGACAAGATGCTCGACCTAGTGGCGCGGCGGTTTCGCACCCTGGGAGAGCCGTACCGCCTGCGCATCCTGCAGGAGCTGGAGGCAGGCGAGAAATCAGTCGGCGAGCTGGTCGCCGCTCTGGACGGAAACCAGCCCAATGTGTCCAAGCATCTACAAATTCTTTTCGATGCCGGACTTATTGGCCGGAGGCGGGAAGGTACATCCATCTTTTATGCCATCAGTGACCCCATGGTCTTCAGGTTGTGCTCACTGGTGTGCAGCAGCGAAGCCGAGAAGAGCCGTCGCGAGTTCAAAGAGCTGGCGGGAAAGCAAGGACAGGCAAAGAGATGAAGATCAAGCAGTTTGAAGTACCGGGACTTGCCCAGTATTCATATGTTCTCTCGTCTCATGGTCAAGCCATCGTCATCGATCCGATGCGCGACTTCGACCGGTATACGGAGTATGCGGCAGAGCAGGGCGTGACCATCAAGTATGTGACCGAAACTCACATCCATGCGGATTTCGCTTCCGGCGCGCTCGCCCTTGCTGAAGCCGTTGGCGCGGAGCTTGCCCTGAGCTCTTACGATCAGGAGCCGTATCGCTACAGCATGGAGCACCATTCGCTGCGCGATGGCGATGCGCTGCATGTCGGCAAGCTGCGTCTGGTTGCTCTGTACACACCGGGCCATACCCCCGAGCACCTGAGCTTTGTTCTCTTCGATGAGGAAAGGGATGCGTCACAGCCACTCGCGCTCTTTAGTGGAGACTTCCTCTTCGTTGGCTCGCTTGGCCGTCCAGACCTGCTGGGCGAGGCGGCGAAGCAGGCGCTTGCTCACGAACTGTACCGCAGCCTGCATGAACGTATCGCTACCCTGCCCGATGGCGTGCAGGTCTACCCAGGTCACGGCGCGGGTTCGCTCTGCGGTGCGGGCATGAGTGAGAGAGCCGAATCGACGCTGGGCTATGAACGTCTGAGTCAATCTTTATTCAAGCTCGAAGAAGAAGCGTTTGTGGCTGAAATTCTGGCTAGTCTTCCACCCATGCCTTCGTACTACCCACGTATGAAGGAGCTGAACTCCGAGGGTGCCTCCACCGTTGCCGACCTGCCCGGCAAGGTGGCACTTACACCTGCTCGTGTTTCGGCACTGCTGGACGACGAGAATGTTACGGTGGTCGACCTGCGTCGTCCTGAAGCGTTCGGGGGCGCGCATATTCCGGGTAGCCTGAACATCGGCGCGGGTCAGAATCTGTCCCTCTGGGCTGGCTGGATACTCGAGCCGAAACAGCGATTCGTGCTTGTCGACGACAAGGGAGATGATGAGGCTTCGCGTCTAGCCCTCTTTCGCGTCGGCTTGGAACATATCGAAGGCTTTGCGCAAAAAGGAATGCCTGCCTGGGTGGACGCTGGCCTGGAGTTCACGCGAACGGCTCAACTCTCAACGAAAGAGGTTGCCGAGCGGAAGCCTGACACTCAGATTCTGGATGTTCGTAGTGAGAAAGAATGGTCCAGCGGACACATTCACGACGCCCGTCATATTCCGCTAGGCGAGTTGAAGAAGCGGATGGAAGAACTCGCACGACACAGCGACCTTATTGCCGTCTGCGGAAGCGGATACCGTTCCAGCATCGCCGCAAGTCTGCTTCAAGCGAACGGGTTCACAAGGACCAGTTCCATGGATGGTGGGATGACAGCCTGGAACCAACGGAAGTTGCCGGTCACTACGAGCTGACCCGCCCCCTCACTCATGTCTGACAGGCCTGCGAAACGTGCTTGTGGTGAGAATGCTCCGATCTATGGAAATGCAGCCGCTCGTTCGAGTTGCTCCTCCCCAAGGTACGTCCGTCTAGGAGCTTATTGAAATTGGTTCCGCGGTGGGGTGAGTTTAAGACTTTTGGGTCTTCTCGTTCGTCTCTGGAGTATGCGCGGAGACGAGCGGGTTCAGGACGAGATGTTCAGTTTGGTAACGTTGGAGCAGCGTATTCCTCAGGATCATCCTTTGCGCGAGATGCTCAGGCTGACGCATGCGGTTCTGGTCTCGTTGAGCGCGGACTTCGACGTGTTGTACTAGGCGTCTGGCCGTCCTTCGATCGCGCCCGAGTATGTGCTGCGTGCGCTGTTATTGCAGGCGTTCTGCTCGGTCCGGTTGGAGCGCCAGCTGATCGAGCAAGTGGACTATAACCTGCTCTTCCGCTGGTTCGTCGGCCTGGGCATGGACGACAAGGTGTGGAACCACGCCGCGTTCTCGAAGAACCGTGACCGCCTGCTCAGGTCCGAGGTAGCGCAACGGTTCTTTGCCGAGGTGAACCGGCTGGCGCGACGCTTCATGTCCGATGAGCACTTCACCGTCGACGGCACGCTGATCCAGGCCTGGGCGTCGCAGAAGAGCTTCCGCAGCAAGGATGGCTCCGGCGATGGCACGAACTTCCATGGGCAGACAGCGGTCGAACGAGACCCATCAGTCCACCACCGATCCTGAGGCCCTTCTCTACAAGAAGAGTTACGGCAAGGAGTCGAAGCTGGCGTATCTTGGCCATACGCTGGTCGAGAACCGCAACGGTCTCATCGCCGCCGCAATGGCGACCCAGGCCGACGGACATGCGGAACGAGACGCCGCCCTGCGCATGCTCGAGCAACGGCAGAAGAACGGCTCGCGGCGCATCCCTGTTGGCGACGACAAGGCCTATGACACGAAGAACCCATCGCCGGCGCCCGCGACCTCAACGTCACCGCGCATGTGCAGAAGAACGACAAGGGCCGCCGCTCGAACCTGGACGCGAGAACCACGCGGCACGCCGGCTACGCCATCTCTCTCAGCCGCCGCTGGCTGATCGAGAAGACCTTCGGCTGGCTGAAGCAGACCGGCCCGCTTGCCCGGGTAAGGCTGCGCGGTCTGGCCAAGGTCGACTGGATCTTCGTCTTCAGCTGCGCCGCGCTCAACCTGCTCCGCCTGCCCAGGCTCATCGCAATCCAACCCCAGCAAGACCCGCAGCAGCAGTGCGCCTGAAAGCCGGTTGAGTCTTCAACCGGCAGCTGCAGAACCCAACCAGCAACGCTTACACGAACACGAAAACAACTCAGCCCACAAAGCAACTCACGAAAATCCCATCAGGAAACGAACCCGCCGGCTATTTCAACAAGTTCCTAGCTTGGCATCCCCAACCAGCATCGGAGGTCGTACTTGCATGTGCGAGTGACCTTATCCGGCAGCGTCTCGTTGAGGACCGCGACAGGACATTCTTCTTGGGTTGAACAGATCGCGATGGGGCCGCTTGCATTCTTGATTGATCGGGAATCGTTCTCTTGGCTCCGCATCCCTTTCCCTCTTTTGAGTACGCATGATCAGAACGTTAACCTAAAAGGCGGGTGCCAATCGTTTGTTGCGGCAAAGCCAGTGTTTGCATTTTTGTATACGGACGATTAACTGGACGTGAGCTTTGCGGACCGGCCGCATGGCATGGTGCAGGGAGACTGTGATGCGATGCTCGCCTATGCTGACCAATCCCTGATGGGCAAACCGGTGGAGCGGAGCCTTCGATCAGTTTCCGCCTGAGCTCTTGAAGTGAGGGGGAGAGCGATGGCTTATCCCTGCGCAATGTTAACCAAGCCGGTATGCGGCGTTAACTGGGTTAAGTGGAGGCGAATGTGTTCTGCTGTCTTGGCGTTGACGACGGCGAGAAGAGAGTCGGGGTTGGTTTCAGCGGCTTGTTTGAGGGCGCGGATGCTGCCGAAGTGTTCTACGAGGCGCTGGCGGGTGCGAGGACCTACGCCGGGGATGAGGTCGAGCTCGGTTTCGCGGTCTCGGATTTGACGGCGCTTGCGGTGGTAGGTGACGGCGAAGCGGTGGGACTCGTCGCGGATCTTCTGTACCAAGTGTAAGACCGGGCTGCGACGGTCGAGGACGATGGGGTCGTCTTCCTGGCCGTGGACGTAGATGATCTCTTCTTTTTTGGCGATGGAAGCGAGGGGTTGGAGGGTGACACCGATCTCTTCGAGGGCAGCGTAGGCAGCGCTAAGCTGGCCTAAACCTCCATCTATTAAGACCAAAGACGGAAAAGGCTCTTTACTGTCTAACAGTCGCTTGTAGCGGCGCTGGATGACCTCTCGCATGCTGGCGAAGTCGTCGTTGCCGGAGACGGTCTTGATCTGGAACTTGCGGTAGTCGGCTTTTTTCATGGAGCCTTTTTCCCAGACGACCATGGAGGCTACTGTTTCGGCGCCCTGGATGTGGGATATGTCGAAGCACTCGATGCGGGTGGGGGTCTCGGCGAGATTGAGGAGGTCCTGGAGGGTGTCGGTGATGAGCTTCTGGGTGGGCTGAAGGACGCGGAAGCGCTGGTCGTACGACTGGCGGGCGTTCTGGCAGACGAGATCAACGAGGGAGCGCTTGTCGCCGCGCTGTGGGGCGGCCAGGTCGATGCGGTGCTTGGTGCGTTCGGAGAGGAGCTCGGCGAGGAGGGCGCGGTCGGGGAAGTCGACGGGGACGTAGATGGCGCGGGGGACGTAAGACTGGTCGAGGTAGAGCTGCTTGAGGAGGGCGGAGAAGAAGGTGGAGGGGGAGAAGGCGGTCGTCTGTTGTCCGTTGTCCGTTGTCAGTTCTTCAGAGCTCTGGGTGATGGGCGGGCAGTCGTCTTCGTGGATCTCCGGGGCGGATTGGGTGGAGATGGGTTCGAGGGAGGGGTTGGATTCTTCGGGGCAGGGGTTTAAGGATAGTGATGGTGCAGTGGAGGTGCCGTGATGGTGCGGTGAAGGTGCAGCGAGAGGTGCAGCCGCTTCACTGTGGTCCAGCCCTTCTTCTTCGTTGAGCGACTCCCCGAAGTGGGCTTGGATGTCGGGTAGGTCTTCCCAGAAGAAGTCACGGCGGTCGACGATCTTGCCGCCTCGCATGTGGAAGAGGTTGATGGCGAGCATCCCGTTTTCGTAGTGGAAGCCGAAGACGTCAGCGTCTTCATTTTCCGCAGTGGCGATGCGCTGCTTGTCCTGCATCTGGGAGACGGTGACGAGTTGGTCGCGTAGGCGGGCGGCTAGCTCGAACTGCATGTTTTCGGCGGCTTCGGCCATGCGGGCGGTGAGCCGGCGCTCAAGCTCATCGGTGCGTCCTTCGAGAAAAAGCTGGACGTCGCGGATGGCGTTTTTGTAGTCCTCGGGCGCGATGAAACCTTCGACGCAGGGGCCAAGACAACGCTTGATGTAGTACTGGAGGCAGGCGCGGGGATGGTAGCGGTTGAGGTCTACTTTGCAGCTGGGAATGAGGAAGGAGCGGTGGATGAGGTCGACGAGGCGGTGGGCGAGGTTGCCGGGGAAGTAAGGGCCGAAGTAGGCTCCGCCGTCCTTGCGGAGGCGGCGAGTGACGAAAACCTTTGGGTAACGGTCGGTTATGGAGAGCTTGATGTAGGGATAGGTCTTGTCGTCGCGGAGGAGGATGTTGAAACGGGGCTTGCGCTGCTTGATAAGGTTGTTTTCTAGCGCGAGGGCTTCGCGCTCGTTGTCGACGGTGATGTAGTCAACGTCGACGGCTTCGCGCATGAGGGAGCCGGTTTTGTGATTGTTGCGCTGGTTGGCTTCGAGGAAGTAGGAACGGACGCGCGAACGGAGGTTCTTGGCCTTGCCGACATAGATGACCTCGCCCGCGGCGTTTTTGTAGAGGTAGCATCCGGGCTGGGTGGGGATAGTGCGGATTTTGGCGAGGAGGTCCATGGATACCGAAGTTCAGCCTGTACTTAGTTTAGATGAGCAGCGCCTTGTAGCTTGGTGAGCGGTTGGGGTGGGAAGGAATGTCGCTTTTCAGGTGAAAAGTTCGTGTTGCAATGTTCGCGGCGGCAAGCGGGAGGATTTGAATGGGTCAGAAATGTGTTCGATTTGCAACCTTTCGAAAGTGGTATTGCAATTGCACGTAGGTCCGGGACGAGACTTGTCTCGAAGGAGAAGGTATGAACACCAAAGATCTGGAAGGTTTCCGTTTTCTCCGCACTAACGCGGTTACTTCAATTGTCCTCTCGGGTTCGCTGCTGTGCGCGTCCAGCACCATTGGCTGCTCGACCAAAAATTATGTGAAGTCGCAGACTGCGCCGATTGTCCAGAATACCAATGAACTGGACGAGAAGACGGCGTCCGACCATAATGCGATCCGTAGCACAGATGAGCGTGCGACCGCCGGCATCAACGGGGCGATGTCTGCGGCGGATAAGGCGAATCAGCATGCGCTGGCGGCTGGACAGTCGGCTGATGCGGCGAACCAGTCAGCTCAAGGTGCGGCCAACCGGGTGGACTCGCTGAGCGGGGTGATCGCCGGACTTGATACCTATAAGGAGTTGTCGGACGTAAGCGTTACGTTTGGATTCGACAAGTCTGTGCTGACGGCCGCGGACAAGAAACAGCTGGATGAGGTGGCGAGCAGTGTTCAAGCCGCACGTGGATATCTGTTGCAGGTGACCGGCGGCACGGACTCCGTGGGCAATGCAGACTACAACTATCAGCTAAGCCAGCGGCGTGCAGACGCCGTGGTGAACTATCTAGCGGTGAAGTACGGCATTCCGCCGCACAAGTTTTACCTAGTTGGAATCGGTAAAGATGTGCAGGTGGCGAGCGATAAGACGGCCGCTGGACGCGCGAAGAACCGTCGTGTCGAGGTTAAGGTGCTATCTAACATGACGGGAGTTGATCCGGCGAGCGGTACTTCGGCGAGCAACACCGGTGTGACTGGAACTGCTTCCGTAAAGTAAAGGAGTGGCTGCCAAGACCGGCGAGGGAGAAGAGGTGCGCTTGGGCGCACCTCTTTCCATTCTGAAAGCCTTTTATCGGGTCAGTGTCTGAGTTTGCGATAGACAATGGCAAGGATCGCAGACGCGAGAACCACCCCAGAGGAACTGATATCAGTAAAAGAACGGGAAGCCGAGTAGCATGGGTGTCGCACGGGCGTAGAGGGCCGGAAATCCTAGGCCCCGGAACGCGAGTAAGAGCAGCAGTGGCCAGCAGAGGCGGTGGCCGCTTGATACGTGCTCCGATGACGAGCTTTGGGGCGTGTATTGCTCAGAGAATACTCTCGGCTAGCGATGCGGGTAGATTAGAGGGAGAACGAGGTGAGGTGAGAGTGACGTCTCTGGAAGAGGCTGTTCGGCTGATGGCACATCTGCGCGGGCCTGATGGTTGTGCATGGGATCGAGATCAGACATTTGACTCCATTATGAAGCACACACTGGAGGAGACTTATGAGGTGTTCGACGCGATTGAGCGCAGGGCGTGGCCCGAGCTGAAAGGGGAGTTGGGCGACCTGCTGCTGCAAGTTCTTTTCTACTCGCAGATGGCAAGCGAGGCAGGCCACTTTTCCATTGAGGACGTTGCCGCTACCTTGAACGCGAAGTTGATCCGCCGGCATCCGCACATCTTCTCCGACCAGGTGGCGCAGTCGACAGAGGATGTCAACGCACAGTGGGAGCAGATCAAGACCCAGGAGAGAGAGGCGGCAGGTGTCGTCGAGGATGGGCTGCTGGATTCGGTACCACGTCATGTTCCGGCAATGTTGGAGGCGGAGAAACTGGGCAGGGCTGCATCCAAGGTGGGGTTCGATTGGCCTGATGCGGCTGGGCTGCTCGATAAGCTTCTAGAGGAGATGCTGGAGCTGAAAGTAGAGATTGAGGCCGGAGCGCGGGAGCGTAGCTTCAAGGAATTGGGCGACGTCCTGTTTACGGTGGTCAATCTTGCGCGCCACTTAGGGATGGACGCGGAGTTCGCTTTGCGCGGTACCAATGCGAGTTTTCGGAGGCGCTTTCGGGCCATGGAACTGGGGAGTGGAGGGGTAGCGCTTGATGATCGATCAGCGGCTGAGCGCGAGAAGCTCTGGTCAGATGTCAAGGAAAAGGAGCGCGAAGGGGCGGATCATCCGAATTAGCGCGGCAAGGGAGTTTGAAGGAGCGTGCGGATGGCGTCCTGGTAGGCTGTGGCCGGAATCTCTGTAAACTCCGAAGCATCGATTTGCGAGTTTTCGGTGATGTTTTTGACCATCAGCGCGCGTAAGCTGATTTGCTCTACGAAGTGGGAGAAGATCCAACGTTTCTCTGAGACGGGTGCCTGCTCCAGCATCAGTTTGCCGCCAGGATTGATATGAGCGATGACGCTCCAACCCACGCTTACGCTGCGGAATATCTCTCCCTCCAACCGAACGACGTGGTGGGTCTTTTGATCGATCCAGAGACGCCCTTGGAGTCCGGTGAGGGCTTGAGCGGTGAGGGTCGGAGGGTTCCATCGCGGATTGGGTTTGAAGTCAAGAACGACCTCCAGCGGATCTTCCGGGTGCGCTTGTGGGTATGGACATTGCGGTTGGCCTTCGACGTAGCTGTACAGCATGGCGTCCGGCATGAGTCTTACCAGCTCTGCGGCCAACTTCTTGCCTGTCTGATCGCCCTTGATGTGCTTGGCGAAGGCCGCTGGAGAGTCGATCATCGTCTGAAGACGAGCCCGTTCAGCTGCATCTTCCTCCGGAGACAAGGCACGGTGTTCTTTAGAGATAAGACGGGCAACGGTGCCATCTTTACTTTCGATGACGTCCCGGACCTGCTGACCTTTGGCGTTTACGATGTGGACGCGATAACGGAGATAGACTCCATTATATTCAACTATGCCGATTTCACTTTTTGCTGCTTCCACAGCCCAATCGCGGGCGGGGTGGGCAAAGATTGCCGGCGTTTGTTGCGCGGCGAGAGGCGCGACCGGAAGCATGAAGAGAAGAGAAGACCAGTGGCGGAGCAACCTTGATCCCAGCTCGATAACTGGTGACCGCGGGAAAGCGCGATGCGCTTGCGAAGCTGCTATAGGATTTGAAGTGAGCAGGTTAAGGCGCATGGACACAACTTGGACGTGCAAGTTGACGGTAAAGTTTTCCAAGGTCCGTTTAGTTTGCCTCATGGTTCAGGGATGGGTATAGTTCGCTTCAAGCGATGGCTTGTCCGAGCGTTGTGAATTTGAATATCTCAGGAGAAGAGCGAGTCATGAACCCAGTTGAAGGATCGACACTCATCGGCAAGTCTGTGAGGATTAAGGGAGAACTGTCCGGGAATGAAGACTTGTTTATGGATGGAAAGCTGGAGGGTGCGGTGACGCTGAACGACTCGCGCCTCACGGTTGGGCCGAATGGCGTCGTGACGGCTGACCTGAAGGTGAGAGACTTGATCGTTTTTGGCCTGGTGAATGGCAATGTGGTTGCGACGGGACGCATCGAGTTGCGGCAGAGCGCAATTTTAAATGGCGATATCATCGCGAGCCGCCTTTCTATTGAGGAGAATGCGACCATCAAGGGACGAGTGGAGTTGACGGGTGAAACGCCCAAGACGGCTGCAGTGTAGTCGCGACAGCAAAGGGATGGAGACTCGTAGGGATCATGGGTTTATTTGGCGGAAAGAGCGGCGATAGCGGCCAGCGGCCAGAGCCGGCACGCGTGCAGCGTCATTCAAGCGGCTGGGCGCAGCTCCATAAATATTTGAAGGCTCAGGACTCGCAGAGGATTCTGGATGTGGGACCCACATCTGCAGGGAACATTAACTTTGTGACTCATCTAGGCCACAGTATTTACATGGCCAATTTGGTGGATGAAGCCGCAAAGCCAGAATGGGTCATCGCTCCGACGGAGGAGCGGGAGAATTCGAGTTCCGAGAACCTCGGAGGCTATGATATCGCTGGATTTCTAAAACAGAATCTAGAGTTTTCAGGACGCCATTTCGATGTCGTGGCGCTATGGGATACGATCGACTATTTACCCAATCCCTTCGCACAGGCGGTGGTCGACAGGTTATATGACGTGATGGTGCCGGGCGGACAATTGCTCGCATTTTTCCATTCGAAGGCGACGGAGGAGGCAATCTTCTCCCGATACCATCTTACTGATACGGACCGTGTCGATTTACAAAGAGTTGGTGGTCATAACATTCTGCATAGTTACAGCAATCGTCAGGTGGAGCAATTATTTCATCGTTTTTCCGCGCACAAGTTTTTTCTGGCGAAAGATGCGTTGCGAGAGGTCATCGTCACGCGTTAGAGCTTTCTTCTAAATTCATTTGGGGGTCTGCTTTCGTTTTTCAGCCCAGCGAAGTTTCATTGCATCAGCGATCGCTCTCCTTCCTTCCGGGCTAAGTTTGCGTTTCCGCTTCACATCTGTGGCTTGTCCGGATGGGACGATATTTTTGCTACCCTTAGGGCGGCCGGGTCCAGGTTTTACAGGGTCCGGGCTTCCGGCTAGCAGCAATCTTGCCTGACGCAATTTTGAGATTTCCGCATCTATCTGGGCGATTACTTCATTGATTGCCAATGCAAAGTCTCCTTAGTGACTGAGGGTGTAAGAGTGAGGTTCAAGCTCAAGGCGATCTACCAGTCACTTGCTTTCGATATAAGGCGATTAGTCCAACCATACAGATAAAGGCAGGATGGCCGCAAACAGAAACTGAATATTGTGCTTCCCTTTGTAAAGATCTCTCAGCGGAGTAATCTTCCGGATTTTGCAACAAGATGCGGAGAAGTTTGGGTGCTAAACTTCGCTGATGCGATCGATTCCAGCCCGCTGCTGGGGCCTGGCATGTTCATCAGCCATTTTCCAAATCTACTGTTTTCCTACTTCTGGCCCGATCGCCGCGTGGAGATGCGCCTTTTGCTGGATTGCTCTCGTGCCGCTGCTGGCTGCCCTTCTTTCGGTTCCGCCCGGTAAGAGGGGACTTAGCGTTCGCGCCGGCGCGGCCGTTGCATATCTTAGTGGAGTTCTTTGGTATTTCGGAGACTGTAGCTGGATCTATCAGACCATGTATTTGTACGGTGGCCTAGCTAAGCCTGTGGCTGTCTTAATCCTGTTTTTATTTTCATTTTATCTGGGGTTATATCACGCGATCTTCGGGGGCTTAGTCATAGCTCTCAGCAAAATAGTGGGCCGTTCCGCCGCGCTGCTGCTCGCTCCATTTGCGTGGGTAGGAGTGGAATTGATGCGCTCCCGGCTTACCAGTTTTCCCTGGGATCTGCTCGGCAATGCGATGGTCGACAACCACATGCTGGTGCAGCTTGCGCCCATTGCCGGAGTGATGGGCATAAGTTTTGTGGTTGCCCTCAGCAACGCATGTTTGGCGAGTTTATGGATTTCGCGTTCTCGATGGCGTTGGCTTCTTGCGGGAGGCGCGGCAGCCTTTGTCTGCACGATTGAGCTGGGGGCGGGAGTGGCCGGGAAGGTTCCGACTGCCGACCAGACGGCGGTATTAGTTCAGGAGAATCTTGCTGTTGGAGTTATGGCGAAAGGCTCGGCGTTCTTGAGTCCCGGGCAGGAGATACAGCGCTTCAGCGAACTGAGTTTATATCCCGAGCGGACCTATTCGTTGAACAAGGGAACTACGGTGGTGGTCTGGCCCGAGGCACCGTCGCATCTGCAATCCAATGAACCGGATGTGTTGTCAGGGCTGCAGAGGCTTTCGGTTGATGCTGGTGCACCCATGGTGGTCGGCCTCATTGGGTTAGATGTCGATAGGAGTACAACCCGAGGATACAGTGCCTATGACTCGGCTCTTGTGTTAGACAGGTCCGGCAAGTTCTTGGGACGATATGACAAAATCCACCTAGTGCCTTGGGGGGAATATATTCCTTATAAGAGGTTCTTCGCCTTCGCGAGTAAGCTGACCGAAGGAGCTGGCGACATGGACCCAGGTCATCTTCGATCGGTCTTTCTTCTAGATGGACATCCCTACGGGATCTTCGTCTGCTATGAGTCGGTGTTTGGTGATGAGGTTCGGGAGTTTGTAAAGCAAGGGGCGGAGGTTCTGGTCAATATTTCGGACGATGGGTGGTATGGGGATACGGGTGCACCGTGGCAACACTTGAATATGGCGCGCATGAGAGCGATTGAGAACCATCGTTGGGTGCTGCGAGATACGAATACGGGCGAGACGACGACGATTGACCCCCAGGGAAATTACACGATGACACCGAGGCATGTGAGAACTGCCTACGCACTTCCGTTCGGGTTTGAGAGGGACGTTACGTTTTACACGCGCTACGGGGATTGGTTCGCGTTTATTTGCGCGGCTGTTGTGGCGCTTGCGCTTATTTATGGCTGGGCTTTAGGCCGTTGAAGGCAATGAACTAAAATAGAAATCATGTTGAGTGACCTCGAATACCGATACTCCCCGGTTCGCGACAAGGTGCGTGATCTGCGGGAGTATCTTTGACTCGCCGCGACTGAAGCGGGAACTTGCCACACTTGAAGAAAAGATTTCCGACCCTACAGTTTGGGCGGATGCCACGCGTTCGCAGCCTTTGATGCGGGAGCGGAAGCGGCTTGAGACGCTGCTGACGGATGATGCGGAGTTGCGGCGCCGGTCGGATGATATTGAGGCTTACTTTGAGCTTGCGCGTGAGGGTGAAGATACAGAGCCTGACCTGACCCGGGAGATTCCGGCGCTTGTGGAGTATGCGGATAAGCTCGAATCGAAGACTATGCTTTCCGGTGAGACGGATTTGCTGAATGCGATTGTGACCGTGCACCCAGGGGCGGGTGGGACGGAGAGCCAGGACTGGGCCGAGATGCTGATGCGGATGTACGTTCGATGGGGCGAACGGCAGCACTTCAAGGTGGAAATCAACGAGATTCAGGATGGGGATGAGGCGGGGATTAAGTCTGCCACGTTTACGATCACGGGCGAGTTTGCGTTTGGGCTGCTGAGCGGAGAGACGGGGGTGCATCGGCTGGTCAGGATCTCGCCTTTTGACTCAGCGAAGCGGCGGCATACGAGCTTTGCGAGCGTGTTTGTGAGTCCGGAGATCGATGACACGATTGTGATCGATATCAAGACTGAGGATCTGCGGATTGACACGTATCGGTCCGGCGGAAAGGGTGGGCAGCATGTCAATACGACGGACTCGGCGGTGCGGATTACGCATCTTCCGACGGGGCTGGTGACGGGCTGTCAGAATGAGCGGTCGCAGCATAAGAATAAAGAGCGGGCGATGAAGATGATGCGCTCAAAGCTGTACGAGTATGAGCTGGATAAGAAGAAGGCGGCAACGCGGAAGATCGAGGACTCGAAGTTGGAGATTGGGTTTGGGTCGCAGATTAGGAGCTATGTGTTGCAGCCATATCGGATGGCGAAGGATCTTCGGACTCGGGTAGAGAGCGGGGATGTGGATAAGGTGCTGGATGGAGACCTGGAGCCATTTATCCGGGGATACCTTCGGATGAGGCGTGAAGGAAATCTTCCAGCTGCGATAGATGAGGCAGAGGATCTGTAGAAGTTCTGCGACTCGACGGGCGCGGACTGGCATCTGATGTTGTATGAGCGATGCGACTAAGGATCCGCTGATTATGCAACTGCTGGCGCTGATGAAGGGTGGGCAGGCGCATGCTGATTTCGACACTGCGGTGAAAGACTTTCCGGTTGAGGCTCGGGGCAAGGTGCCGGCAGGTCTGCCGTATTCGGCGTGGCAGTTGCTGGAGCATCTGCGGTTTACGCAGCGGGATATTCTGGACTTCAGTGCGCCTCCTACCGGCGGATACCATGCGCATGAGTGGCCGGCGGCATATTGGCCGAAGACTGCGGAGCCACCGAGCGCTGGCGCGTGGGATCAGGCGATTGCGGAGATTCGGGCGGATCAGAAGAAGTTTGAGGCTTTGCTGACCAAGCCTGGGGTGGATTTGTATAAGCCCTTTCTTTGGGGGGACGGGCAGAACTTACTGCGCGAGGCTTTGCTGATTGCGGATCACAATGCGTATCACCTTGGGGAGATCGTGATGTTGCGGCGGTTGCTCGGGGTTTGGCACGGATGAATGAGCCTGGGGTGATTGCGGCGATGCTCGGGGCGAAGACGATTGCGGTGGTGGGATTGTCGGACGATCCGGGCAAACCGAGTCACTATGTTTCAGCTTATATGCAGTCGCGGGGGGCTCGGGTTCTCCCGGTGAACCCGATGCTGGCGGGGCAGATGGTGCTGGGTGAGACGGCATATGCGTCGCTGGCGGAGTTGCCGGTGAAGGTGGATCTGGTGAATGTGTTTCGGCTGGCTAAGTTCGTCCCCGGCGTTGTGGACGAGATGCTGAAACTCGGGCTCGATCAGCTTTGGGTGCAGCAGGGGATTCGTCATGCAGAGGCCGCGGCAACAGCTGAGGCAGGTGGGATTCGGGTGGTGATGGACCGGTGCCTTATGGTGGAGCGGCGGATGGCTCGGGGCTGATGTCTTGTGTGAAGCCCTACAATTGACGGTGACATGAAACATTTTCGATCTTCGCTTCTGTGCGTGCTAATCCTTTCTCTTTTTATTGCGCGTGATGCGACTGCGCAGGTGCAGGTGGTGGGCGATGGCGGACCGGGGCCGGTCAAGGCGCAGCATCTGACGGCGGAGCTGGTGTCGCTGGCGCCGGGGATCTCGCCGGGCGGAACGCTGCAGGTGGGGCTGGTGCTGACGCTTGAGGAGCATTGGCATGTGTACTGGGTGAATGCCGGGGATTCGGGTGAGCCGCCGAAGATCAAGTGGACGCTGCCGGACGGGATCACGGCCGGGCCGATGCAGTTTCCGATTCCGCAGAGGCTTCCGCTGGGGCCGCTGATGGACTTCGGGTATGAGGATGAGGTGGCATTTCCGGTGCAGCTGACGGCGGCTCCAGGGATGAAAGCGGGGCCGGTACACCTGGATGCGGATGTGCATTGGCTGGTGTGTGCGGCTGTCTGTATTCCGGGGAAGGCGCATCTCGGCATGAATGTGAACGTGGCTCCGGGGAGTGCGCCGGGACAGCCTTTGGGTGCGCTGGGTCAGGCTTTGACGCTGCTGCCGAAGCCGCTGCCAGCCGGGGCGAAGTTCTCGATTGTGGGTGGGAGCAAGGCATTTCTTCTGACGCTCGACGCGGGCGAAAAGAAGGATGATGCGGAGTTTTATCCGTATGACCAGGATGTGATCTCGAATGCTGCCGAACAGATTGCGGAGACGACGCCGACCGGGGTTAAGCTTCCGGTGTTTCGGGCTCCGGAGCTGACTGCGCTTCCGGCTACCTTGCATGGGCTGCTGAAGATCTCTGACGATGAGGCTTACGATGTGGCAGCGCCGGTGGTGCCGGGGGAGGTGGCGATTGCCGCTCCGGCGGCCAAGGGCGGGGCGGCGGCGCAGGGAAGTGGGTTGACGGCGATCCCGGCGATTGGGCTGGCATTTCTGGGTGGGATCATCCTGAACCTGATGCCGTGTGTGTTTCCGGTGCTGTTCCTGAAGGGGCTTGCGCTGGTTCAGTCTTCCGGTGAGGAGCGGAAGCGGCTGCGGAGTCATGGGCTGGTGTATACGCTAGGGATCCTGGTTTCTTTCTGGGTGATTGTGGGGGTACTGCTGGCGCTGCGAGCGGGAGGGAGCCAGGCGGGATGGGGATTCCAGTTGCAGTCGCCTGTGTTCATTGCGTTGCTGGCGAGCGGGATCTTCTTCTTTGCGCTTTCGCTTGCCGGGCAGTTTGATCTGGGACTCTCGCTGACAAGTGTTGGGGGGGAGCTGGCGCAGAAGCAGGGGTATACCGGCAGCTTCTTTACCGGGGTGCTGGCGACCGTGGTGGCTACGCCTTGCACGGCCCCTTTGATGGGGGCGGCGATTGGATTTGCGCTGGCACAGCCGGCGGGGATCACGTTTGCGGTGTTTACAGCGCTGGGGCTTGGCTTAGCAGTTCCTTATCTGGCGCTTAGCTTCCAGCCGGCTTGGACGCGGATTCTGCCGAAGCCGGGAGCGTGGATGGAGGTGCTGAAGCAGCTCACGGCGGTGCCGCTGTTCGCTACTGCGATCTGGCTGGCTTATGTGTACGGGCAGCTTTATCCGAGCGATGTTGCGGCGCACATGGCCTGGCTGCTTTGCGGGTTCCTGGTGCTGGCGATTGCGGGGTGGACGTTGGGGCGTTGGCCTTTGCGGTGGGCGAGTGGGATTGCGGCTGTGGCGCTCTGTGTGGTGGCGCTGGCGATTCCGCTGAGTGCGACGAAGAAGGACAAGCTGGTCTGGGGGGCTTATAGCCAGACGGCGCTCGACCAGGCGCGAGCTGCGGGAAAGCCGGTGTTTATCGACTTTACGGCGGCTTGGTGTTTGAGCTGCCAAGTGAATGAGAAGCTGGTGTTGCGTTCGGCAGATGTCGAGAAGCAGCTTTCGGGACGAGATGTGACCTTGCTTCGGGCGGATTGGACGTCCTATGATCCGGATATTACGAAGGAGCTGGCGACGCTGGGGCGGAGCGGGGTTCCGACCTACGTGATCTATCCGGCCAAGGCCAGCGGGTCTCCCGATGTTCTTCCCGAGGTCCTGACCAAGGACCTGGTGTTGAACGCGATTCAGAAGGACGCATCACAATAAGACAAACGCGAGGTGAATCATGAGGCTGAAGCGGATTGGACTGATGCTGGTGGCGATGGCGGGGACGGCGGGGGCTCTGGTGCCCAATGGGGGTGCGCCGGACTTCAAGGGGAAGGACTCGAATGGGCGGGTGCAGACGCTGGCGCAGTACCATGGGAAATATGTGGTGCTGGAGTGGGCGAACAAGGGCTGTCCGTATGAGCAGAAGCACTACCTGAGCGGGAATATGGAGCGGCTGCAGAAGGAGTGGACGGGTAAGGGCGTGGTTTGGCTTTCGATCCTCTCTTCTGCGCCTGGGCAGCAGGGGAATCTCACTCCGGAGCAGGAGAATGCCTATCTGCAGGAGATGCATGCGGCTCCAACAGCGGCGATTCTGGATCCGAACGGCACGATTGGGCATGAGTATGGGGCGAAGACGACGCCGCATCTCTTCGTGATCGATCCGAGCGGCAAGGTGATTTACCAGGGGGCGATCGACGATATGGAGTCGACTGACCAGGCGGATATTGCGAAGGCGAAGAACTATGTGAGCGCGGCTTTGACGGAGGCGATGGCGGGGAAGGCGGTCTCGACTCCGGTGACCCGGCCTTATGGGTGTTCGGTAAAGTACGGTCGGTAGGGGTACCCCCTACCCCATACTTGTTTTGTGCAAAGTCTTCAAAAGATTGAACTTAGGTCCGGACTTGGAGCGTAAGTTCAGCAAAAAGTCCGGACTTAGGGGCTAAAGTATTCATTCGAGAGGCTTAAGCCGATCACAGCACACCGGCGGATTTGCCGGCCTGGATGGTTATCCATCAGGCGACGGGTTCGCTTATCAGGGTGCCTTTAGTGGCGTGGGCATCCTCGGCGGCCTGCTGCATCTGGTCGTCCGTTATGACGGTGAGGGTCTGGGACATGGACTATTTGTGGCCGAAAGGGTCGGTGAGTTGGCCGTAGCGGTCTCCCCAGAACATGTCGGCGAGGGGCATGGTGACGATGGCGCCGGCGGCCACGGCGCGGTCCCAGAATGGGCGGACTTCGTCGAGTTGCAGGGCGAGGGTGATGGGTGAGCCGCCCAGGGCGGTGGGTATTTGGGGGGAGCCGCCCATCTTGTCCGAGAAGTCGTCCGCGAGCATGATGAGGGAGTTGTTGATGAGCAGGCGGACGTGCATGATCTTGTTGGTGCCGGGCATGATGTGGGCTTCGCCGTCCTGGGTGGCGGCGAAGGCTTTTTGTAGAACTCGACGGCTGCGGCGGCGTCTGAGACGCCGAGGTAGGGGGTGATGGGTGGGATGGGGGTTGACCTGGGTTTGCCTTACGGTGATTGGAATTAAGATAGGCGCGTGGTACTACGAAGGCCTAACTTACGTCAGGAAACAAATCAGACGCGATTGCGGATCTATTGGCCTGCTGTCGCCATTGAGTCCGCCTAGGGCGAAAAGCCAACTCCCCGATATAAATCTGATCCAAACGACGACAATACATCTGATCTGCTCCCCTAACATCGGCCCCGAGTTCGCTTTCATAACATAAAGCTGACAAAACTTAGCTTTCCACCGACCCTGCTCCTAGGTCTTGGAATGCGGGCACCAGCGCCGCTGAGAATCACTCATTTGCCCGCGTTTAGACTGCTCGGCTCTGCTTATAGACTTCCAAACTAATAAAAGTAAAAGTCTTATCTGTGTATCCAGCGTAGCTGTCGTTGATCTCTCTCAGCAGCGAATGGCAAAGTTCTCACCAAGCCCAGGGCAAATGAAAACAGCTGGACGGCCACTTGATTCACGCATAGGATATTGCTATAGATCAAGAGGCACCCAAAACAAAGGGATTTCGCTCGATTGGATAGGTGCAAGACAAATGAATAACAAACTTGCGAACAAAATAGTTGCCGCATCCACAGGCGCCGGTGCTGAATTCCCAAAGCACTCTTTAAAAGTTGCTCTTCGCGTCGCACAAGCGCTGGAGGACAAAAACAGCGGCAATCCAATGCCGCCGACCGACGTGGCAATCGCCATTGAAAAGAGCCCTGGAAGCTCGGATTTCAGGATGCTTCTTTCGTCATCTATCAAGTACGGATTGACTACCGGAAGCTTCAATCAATCTAAGATCACGCTAACCGAACTTGCGAGGGACGTGGTCGCGCCAACTTCGGATGTGAGCAAGAACAAGGCCCTTCTGAAAGCAGCGTTCGCGCCCCCACTATTTCAAAGCATCTTTGCTGGTTATAAGGGGAAGAAGGTTCCCGACATGCAGTTCTTTCAAAATGCGCTCGTACGTGACTTCGGCGTCTCTAAGGATCAGGCAGCCCGATGCGCTGGGGTTTTTTACGAGAATGCGGAATACCTTGGACTCGTGCGACAGGCAACTACGGGTAAATGGCTCGCCTCCGAACCGTCCGTACTCGAACAGGAGGATAGTACGGGAGAAGAGGAGGTTGACGCAGACGAGAACGGCGACGCCGGTAAAAGCGGAGAGGATCCTCGGCGGCAATCGTTCGAAGAAACGAGAACAACACCGGCAGCCAAAAATGCAATATTCATTGGACATGGAAAAAACCGCACACCGCTCGAGCAGCTTGAAAAGTTCCTGACTGAGTACAAAATCCCAAATAGGGTAGTCATCGACGAGGCGAACAAAGGCCGACCAATTTCGCAAAAGGTAGCGGATTCGATGAATGAATGCGGAGCGGCGATCATCATCTTCACGGCCGACGAGGAGTTCAAGGACCTAAACGGACAAACTATCTTCCGGCCTAGTGAGAATGCAATCTTCGAATTAGGGGCGGCCAGCGCCCTCTACGGCTCCCGCGTAATCATCTTCAAGGAAGCTGGCGTAACTTTTCCTACAAATTTTCGGGATATCGGCTACATCGAATTTGAAAAGGACCGGTTAGATGCAAAGGTCAGCGAACTATTCCGCGAGCTAATTGCTTTCAAGTTGATCACTGTGACGGTCGCGTGAGGCTGTTATGGAGCGAACGAAGAGAACACATCAGTGATTGCAAAAAGCAAATTCATGCAACTCGAGAGAAGGATAGACACACTGTGCTCTTCTTGTGAAAGGGTGGTTCTTCGCGCGCTGCTCTTCGCTTGCTTCATCTATGAGGCCGGGAAGTTTGTCGTTTGGGTACTTCGATGAGAGGCCGGCAATTCTCCAACTTGGAGGCCCGCCTGAACGCGATCCATCCTCTCCTCTTTGGCAGCTTGTGATGGCAAAAAGCAAATCTGGAGCCTGGTACCCGCAGAATTACTCCCGAGAGACGCCATTCTCGTCAGGAATGCGTCTGAGTTGTGCAAAACCGCTGAGTTACTCATCAACCTGTCTAGTCCCACGACTTGCCAGGGAAGTCAGCAAATCGACAGTCAGGTTTGTTTTCGGAGGCGGTTGAGTTCTTCGAGGCGTTGGGCTAGTTGGCGTTCGCGGCCTTCGTTGGTGGGGTGGTAGTAGCGGCGGTCTTTGAGGTTGTCGGGGAGGCATTGCATGTTGGCGACCTTGGACTCGAGGTCATGGGCGTACTGGTAGTCTTTGCCGTAGTCGAGGGACTTCATGAGTTTGGTGGGAGCGTTGCGGAGATGGAGGGGGACGGGTTCGGCGATGGTGGTTTGGATGTCCTGCTGGGCGGCGGCGTAGGCGGTGTAGACGGCATTCGATTTGGGGGCTAGGGCGAGGTAGACGGCGGCCTGGGCTAGGGCGAGATCGCCTTCCGGGTGGCCGAGGAAGTGCATGGCGTCGCGGGCGGAGAGGCAGAGGTTGAGGGCTTCGGGGGCGGCGAGGCCTATGTCTTCTACGGCCATACGGACAAGGCGGCGGGCTACGTACATGGGGTCTTCGCCGGCTTCGAGCATGCGTCCGAGCCAGTAGAGGGAGGCGTCTGGGTCTGAGTTGCGGATGGATTTGTGAAGGGCGGAGATGATGTCATAGTGCTGCTCGCCTTTTTTGTCGTAGAGGAGCATGCGGCGCTGGAGGGCTTCGGCTGCAATCACGGGGGTGATGGTGGGGGTGGAGGGAGCTCGGTTCTGTGGCTGAGTGGTTCGGGAAGCATTGGCGGGGCTGGGTTGTTCGGGGTCCTTCGACTCGCTTTGCTCGCTCAGGATGACAGAGTTTTGGGTGGGATCCTTCGACTGCGCGCTTCGCGCTTCGCTCATGATGACGGGGTTTTGGGCGGGGTGAGCGGTGGCTAGTTGGGCGGCTATTTCGAGGGCGTTGAGGGCGGTGCGGGCGTCGCCGGAGGCGTGGGCGGTGATGAGAGCGAGGGCTTCTGGGTCAGCTTCGGCAGAGAGGGTGTCGAGTGCGCGGGTAAGGAGCTGCTGGATGTCGTCTGGGGCGAGGGGCTGGAGGGTGTAGACGCGGCAGCGGGAGAGGAGGGCGGCGTTGATCTCGAAGGAGGGGTTTTCTGTGGTGGCTCCGATGAGGCGGATGGTGCCGCGTTCGACGTAGGGGAGGAAGGCGTCCTGCTGGGCTTTGTTGAAGCGGTGGATCTCGTCGATGAAGAGGATGGTGCGCGAGCCCATGTGGGAGGCTTTTTCGGCCTCGACCATGACCTGCTTGATCTCCTTGATGCCGGAGAGGACGGCGGAGAACTCGATGAAGGAGGCCTGGGTGCGCTGGGCGATGATCTTGGCGAGAGTGGTTTTGCCGACGCCGGGCGGGCCCCAAAAGATCATGCTGGCGGGGTCGTCGTTTTCTATGGCGAGGCGGAGGGGTTTGCCGGGAGCTAGGAGGTGTTGCTGGCCGGCGTAGTCGTCTAGGGTGTGGGGGCGCATACGCTCGGCGAGCGGGGTTTGCCTGGTGCTGGCGGTAGTGGGGATGGGATCGGATTCGAAGAGCAGCATAGAGGCAGTTGTGATGCTGTGGTGAGGCAGTGATAGAGCAGTTTTCAGCTGCTGTGTTGGCGGGAGGACTCGTAGAGGAGGATGCTGGCGGCTACGGCGGCGTTGAGGCTCTCTACTGGGCCGGGGGTGGGGATGGTGATGCGCTGGTCGGCGAGGCGCAGCCAGTCCTGGGAGAGGCCGGCGCCTTCGTTGCCGATGAGGAAGGCTGTGGGTTGGGTCAGGTCGGCTTGGTGGATGGGGAGTGCGTTGTCTTTTACGGCGGCTACGAGGCGGATGCCTTGTTGCTTGAGGAGTTCTATGTCTTCCAGGCCAGCGGTGGCGAGAGGGAGGCGGAAGATGGAGCCGGCGGAGGCTCGCATAGTCTTCTGGTTCCAGGGGCTGACGGTGCCGGCGGTGGTCAGGAGGCCGGTGGCTCCGAAGGCGAGGGCGGAGCGGATGATCGTTCCAAGATTGCCGGGGTCCTGGAGGTTTACGGCCAAGACGAGGAGTGGAGTGGAGGGTTTTTCGAGGATGGAGGTGAGGGTGGAGACAGGTGGGACGAAGAGAGCTGCTATGCCTTGGGGGGTACGGGTTTCGGTGACGGCGGCGAAGAGGTCTGCGGTGAGATGGAGGACTTCAATGTTGGTTGACAGGTAGGTTGGGGCTTCGCGTTGTTCGGTGAGGAAGATGGTTTTGAGGGCCTGGTTGCTGTTGAGGGCTTCTTCTAGCATGTGGTCGCCTTCGAGGGCGAGGAGACCGGAGGCCA
The DNA here is from genome assembly GCA_964282815.2 of uncultured Granulicella sp. GTDB lineage: Bacteria > Acidobacteriota > Terriglobia > Terriglobales > Acidobacteriaceae > Edaphobacter. The sequence continues at coordinate 115,479 of CBDIOH010000002.1, read as the reverse complement.
GGCGAGCGTTGCCTTGCAGGGCGGCGCGAAGCTGCTTGACGCGGGGGTTCGCGCTGCTGGTGATGACGGAGGGCATTGTCGTGAGTTTACGCCTGGGGTTTGGAGCCGGGCTTGCGGGTTGGGCTTTGTGCTATGGTGCGAGTTGGGGCGATTTCGGCTCCTTTTTCTTTTCAGGAGCCAGATTTGACGGCTGAGATGTTGCGCATTCATCCCGACGAGCCGGAGCCGGCATTGATCGACTATGTGGCTTCGAGTATTGCGAAGGGGCAGCTGGTGGCGCTGCCGACGGATACATTTTATGGGCTGGCGGTGGACCCGGTGAATCTGTTTGCCGTAGACCGCATTTATGAGTTGAAGAACCGGGCCCGGCATAAGCCGCTTTCGTTGCTGATTGCGGATACGGCGCAGGCGTACGGGCTGGCGCGGGAGTGCGACAACGCGTTCGACCGGCTGGCGGAGCGGTTTTGGCCGGGGCCGCTAACGATTATTGTGAAGGCGGGCTCGCGCATTCCACTGCGGGTGACGGCGAATACGGGCAATGTGGCGCTGCGGGTTCCGGAGGCTCCGATTGCGCGGGCGGTGGTGGCGAAGCTGGGCCTGGCGATTACGGCGACGTCGGCGAATCTGCATGGGCGGCCGGAGTGTACGTATGCGAGCTGCGTGCGGGAGCAGCTGGGGGACAAGATTCCCTTGATTGTGGATGGCGGGCCTACGGCGCGGAGTGTGGCGACGACGATTGTGGATCTTTCCGCAGGCGGGAATGCGTGGTCGATTTTGCGCGAGGGCGCGATTCCGACCCATGAGATTGCGCTTTGTCTGCAACGGTAGTGTGGGTGGAGTGCGAGCGCGGGCCTGAGGGCGTCTGAGGGTTTATGAGTCGTGATTCGACATCCCGGCCGCGGGCGAAGACGCATGGGCTTCGGCGGTTTGTCGTGCGGGTGTTAGGGCTTTTTTTTCTGATTGGGGCGGGTTGGTGTCTGTGGGTGGTGCATGAGATTAACCGGGTGGCGGGGCGGGATGGGGCTCGGCCGGCGGATGCGATTGCGGTTTTTGGGGCGGCGGAGTACGGGGGGCGGCCTTCGCCGGTGTTCCATGCCCGGCTGGACCATGCAGTGACGCTGTATGAGCGGGGAATTGCGCCGCTGGTGATCACGCTGGGGGGCGGGGCGGATAAGGACTCGGGGAAGACGGAGGGTGGGGTTGGACGGGATTACCTGCTGGCGAAGGGGGTGCCGTTCGACCGGATTGTGGCGGAGACGCACTCGGTGGATACGGAGGAGCAGGTGGAGCTGCTGGCGGAGATTGCGCGGGATCGGGGCCTGGAGAGCGTGGTGGTGGTGAGCGATGGGACGCACCTCTTCCGCATCCAGAGGTTATGCGAGGACGCTGGGTTAGAGGTTTATACTTCGCCGCGTGCGAGCGTCGGGCACATCGACCGGTGGGACCTTTGGATGAGGTACTTTCATGAGATTTTGAGTTATACGGCGAATGTGATGGGCGTGGGCAATGGGTGGTTTCACGGGTAGGTGAGGTACCCCCCTCCCCATACCTGAATTGCGTAAAGTCTTCGAAAGATTGGGGTTAGGTCCGGACTTGGGGTTCTGCAGTCTGGACTTCGGGCCTAAAGTCTTCATTCGAGACGAGATGATCTCATCATGAGAGGGGGACGGATTGGGGGGCGAAGAGGACGAGTGCAAGGAGGGCTGTGAGGGCGGAAAAGACGGTCGAAGTGAGGTTTACGAGGTCGTTTCCCAGCCAGCCTTTGCGCTCGATGGTGGCGCCGAGGAGGGAGTCGAAGAAGAGGCCTGCTGTGCCGGTGAGGAAGGCTATGAGGGCGTTGCGGTGAGTGAGGTGCAGGGCCCAGGCGCCTACGGCGGCTACGAGGAAGGCGGTGAGAGTGCCGGCGAAGGTGCCAAGGAGGGTGATGGCTCCGTCGGTTCCGGGGGGAACGCGGCGGAGGATGGTGAGGAGGATGGGTGGGCCTCCGAATGCCTGGCCGAACTCGGAGGAGACGGTGTCTGCGGTGGCTTCGGCCAGGGCGGCTAGTGCCATTGCGGGAAGGATGACGGGCAGGAAGAGGAAGCGGTGGGTGAGGTGGCCCAGGGCTTGGATGAGGAGGGCTGAGAGGAGCGAGACGCTGAGGGCGGCGACGGCGAGGTTCGCGAGGATTTGGGAGGCGGAGCGACCGCGGCGGGGTTCGGCGAGGCCTGCTTTTTGTTTTTGGCGGCGGCCGGCGCGGGTGGCGGCGAAGGTGAGGATGAAGAGCTCGAGGAGTGGAGTGAGGGCGGAGTGGAGCGGGTTGGTTTGAGCGAAGGTGGGTCGGGGCTGGCCGGTGAAGAAGGTGAGGAGCAGGCAGATGAGGGCTCCCAGGGCTGCGGCAGCGCGGGTGGCGGCGCGGAGCTTGCGGGCGGCGAGGGCGAAGAGCAGGGAGAGGACGAGGGATTCGAGAAAGAGGATGCGTTCGGCAGAGGATCCGCGCATGGCGAAGCTTGCGGCGTGCAGGCAGAGAGCGATGAGGATGGGGGTGAGGATGGCGACGAGGGCTTGGGACTGGGCGTGATCACGGGAGTGGGGGATGGATTTGGACCAAGGCTTTTCTGTTCGGTCCGGCTTGTTCGCCGGGTTGCGTTTCCGGTGGTCGGGAGTCTGATTCACGAAGTGCTTTCCTGATTCATTACGGGCCGTCTTGGATTCACGAAGTGCTCTCTTGGATTCACGAAGTGCTCTCTTGAATTCACGAAGTGCTGTCTTGGATTCACGAAATGCTCTTTTGGAGTTGGCGAGGCTTGGGAGTTTGGAAGTCCGGTCCTGTCCGGTGCTGGGCGTTGGCTGGGCGTGGGTGATTTACAATCTAGGCTTGAGCTTAGTCAAGAGGAACGGCGTCGTGGGAGTAGGTTTGCATTCATTGGATCAGTACGTTGCAGGACAGGATGGTTTTGGCCGCAAGTCACTCCGGATGGCACGGTTTGTGGGAATCGGGTTGGCTGCGCTGGCGTTAGCCGGGTGCGGGAATACGTATCGTCCGGTAGTGACGTCGATCAATCCGGTCGGGCCGGCGGCGCAGCCGGAGAAGTTTGCGGTGGTGATCGCGAATACGACGCCTGGGGCCTCGACGAGCACGCTGGCTACGCCTTGTTCTACGGCGACCTCTGTGGGGACGCCGGGTCTGGTGAATATTGTAGATTTTTCCGGGGATACGACGTTGACGACGGCGGGGATCGGGGTGAACCCGTGCTACTTCCAGTTGGATGCGGGCGGGGATACGGGGTACACGCTCAATGGGGATGGGACGACGAACTCATTTTCGATCAGCACGTCCTTGATTACGAGCAATGTGCTGCAGGTTTCGCTGCCGGCTGGGGCCGCGCCGGTCTCGATCTTCCCGGGAGGGTCTAACTTGTACGTGTCTGAGCCTGGGCTGAGTGCGACGGGGCAGTTTACGCAGGGGTTTCCGCCAGCATTCAAGCAGAACCTGTCGACCGGAGCGAACTCGGTTTATACGGTTGGCGTTTCAGGGGCTCCTCGGGTGTATGCGCTGAGCCAGGGCGCGGCGGGCTCGGTGGGCGTGGCTTCGGCGATCGAGACGGCGACGAATACGATCTCAAACAAGATCAATGTGGGGGTTGCGCCGATTTATGGGGTGATGACGCCGGATGGGCGGCGGGCGTTTGTGCTGAACCAGGGGGATGGGACGATTTCGGTGATCAACTCGCAGACGAACGCACTGGATACGTTCCATAGCCCGACTACTGGTGCGGTGACGAGCACGATTCCGGTGGGATCGAACCCGGTCTGGGCAGATTTTGCGCCGACGCTTACGGAGATGCTGGTGGCGAACCGCGGGGGCGGGTCGGCGACGACTCCGGGGACGGTGACCATTGTGAGCATTCCGCTTTGCTCACAGACGACGGTGGTGTCCAATCCGAACTGCGATACGGCGAACCCGGTGGATGCGGTAGGTTTTGGACAGGTGGTTGCGAATATCACAGTGGGTGTCAACCCGGTCATGATTGCGGTGCTGCAGGATGGGTCGCAGGCGTTTGTGGCGAATGAGGGCAATGCGGCGGCGGGGATCAATGGTTCCGTCAGCGTGATCAATTTGAATACGAATACGGTGGTGGCGACGCTGCCGGCTTCCGCGACGACGCAGGGGGTGGCGGATACGCTGGTGCATGGGCATCCGACCTGGATTGCGGTGACGACGGGGACACCGACAGGGAAGGCGTATGTGACGGCTACCGACTCGACGGATCTGACGATTATCCGGACGGATCTGGATACGGTCTCGACGCATTTGACGCTGCAGGGAACGGGTGTTTCGGTGCGGGTGAGCGCGCCGTAACTGTGCGCGGGGCGGCCAAGGATTTGTCCTGCCGGACGGGCCCCACTGCGCGTGGGGCGGTCGCTTCGCGACGGGTGCTGGGCTTCGCTTGGTCCGAGCGTTGCTCGGCACGGGATTGTCAGCGGGTGCTGGCGGCGATTAGCTTGAGATTGCTGGGGTGGGCGGTGCAGCGGGTTTCGGGTGTGGGATGCCAGGTGGTCCCGTCGGCGTAGGTGAGGGCGGTGAGCTCTGCGTAGCGGATGACGAGCATTTTGGTGACGTGGACCTGGGCTGCGGTGAGGTTCTGGGTGTCCTCGGTGGCGGCTAGCTTGAAGGTTTGGGTTCGGTCCGGAGTCGTGTGTTCTGCGGGGTCGACCGGGCGGTAACGGCTGGCGGCGGAGAGTCCGTGGACGGTGATGGTCGCGGCGACGATCGCCGTGGGCTGCTGCGGGCGGAAGGTCATTTCAAGCAGGGGTGCGTTGCCGAACTTCTTTTCGTCTTCAATGGAACGGGCGATGGCGCGGGCGTTGACCTGGGCGGTGAAGGCTACGGGACAGTTGGCCGGTTGGGCGAAAACGTCGGCATTGCGTTTGGCTGTTCGCTGGACTTGCTGTTCCGCCTGGGTTTGTTGTTGGGCTGAGGCAAAGACTGGGGTCGAGAGAAGAAGGAAAAGAAGCGGGCGTTTCAAGGGAACCTCCGTACGGGCTTATGCGAATAGGGTATGCCGTGGGGGAGCTGGGTTGCAACTGCAAGGGCAAAGACAAGAGCAACTGCAAGAGCAACGGGGGCGGAGATGTGCGCAGTTGAGATTGATGGGAGCGCGGTGGGTGGATGGGGGGAATCTGGTGGCAGGTCAAATGTTCGTAAATGTATGCCTGGGCGGATTGACGCGGTGTTCGGGCGGGCCTAGGGTCGCGCTATGGATACCGTGAACTTCGATCAGCTGCTGGCCGAGTATAAGAGTGCGACGAATGCATGGGTGGATGCGATTCGCGCGGAAGAGTCGCTGGCGAACGCCGACCACTCAATGGTGGAGATGGAGAAGCTGGATGCGGCGGCGCAGCGGGTTCGCGAAGCGGGGCTGGATGCGAAAGATGCCGGAGCGGCTTACCATGATGCGCTTCGGGAGAAGAACTATGGCTTCTAGTCCGGCTGCTACCTTGCGCTAGGGCGTTTGCGGGAGGCGGATGAGCTTGGCGACCGGGAAGCCCTGGGCGGCGGCGCGGGATTGCAGGTCTGCAAAGAGCTGTGGGGGGATGGTGGGAGTCTTGGTGAGGATCTGCAGGGATTTGTGTTTGGGGCTGCCGACGATGAGCCAGGAGTAGTCCGGTGCTTCGGCGAGGATCCAGTATTTGGTGGCGAGGAAGTATGGAAGGAAGTAGGGGATCTTCATCTTGCCGTCGGGCGGGGGGGCGGTGGAGACCTGGCCGGGCTTGAGCTTTTTGGGTTTTTTGGCGGTGCGGGCTATGGCGTTCGAGATGTTGGTGCTGGTGTCTTGCTGTTTGCAGGTCTGGACGATCTGGAGGCGGAGGGGCTTGTCGTCAAGGGCGTAGACGACGGTTGGGGAGGAGATGCAGTGCTTTTCGCTTTTGGCGGGGAGGTGGGCCTGCTCAAACCAGACGCCGGGGAGTGGGTTGAGGTCCAGGACGGGGATGGCGGTGGCGGATTGGGCCTGGGCGGCCGTGACCAGGGTCGCTGCCGCGAGTGCGAGGGTTGCGAGGTGCCGGATCACTGCCTTCTCCTGGTGTTGTTTCGTAACGATGTGTTCTCTCGTACGATGCAGATTTTTTCGAGATGCTCGGGCTAGGGTATCGACATATTGTCTGCGATGAAAGTGGCGGATTTTTGCCTTTTTGCGCGAAATTGGACAAGTTTGGGTGCAGCAGCTTCTTCGGGGTCCTTCGACTGCGCCTGGCGGAAGAGCCCACCAGTCTCCGCTCAGGATGACGACATTCTTTCCTGGGAGAAAGAAACGACTTAGCTTCAATGGATATGTCGATACAGCCTAGTGGAGGGAGGGGCCGCCCTCTTGCCACTCGTAGATAACGACGCCGATGTCGGAGAGGGTTTTCATGGCGATCTCCATGTTGCGGCGGACCTGGGGGCGGGCTGAGGGAGGGATGTCGTGAGCTTCTTCGATGGCAACGACGCGGCCGTAGGGCCAAGCGGTCTGGGGGACGGCGTTGAGGGCGGCGGGAAGGTCGAGGGTGCGGACGTTGAGGTCCTGGTGGCGGGCTCCGACGGGGCGAAGGATGCCGCCGACGCCAAGGTCTGAGGTGTTGGCGTCCGCGAGGGTGACGTGCAGGGTGACCATGTTGCCCTGGATGGTGAGGTAGGGGTTTTCCCAGGAGGTGAGGGTTTTGACGGCCAGGTAGCGGGTTTTTGATGGGGGAGGGATAGCCTCAAGCTCCTGGCGGATCTCTTCGTTCTGCTGGCGCTGGCGGGCGGCTGCGGCGGTGCCGGGGGCTGGCGGGGCGATGGGTCCGGCGTTGCAGGCGGTGAGCAGGAGGGTGATTGGGAGGAGAAGGGTTGTCGGTTTCGGCACGGTTTCAGGATAAATGGTGGAGGGCGCGAGAGTGCAACAACAAGAACAGACGCAGGTTCTTCGCTTCGCTCAGATGACCGACGAAAGGCGGACGCTGGTATGCCCTGGGGCTAGTGGCCGGTCCAGTTGGGAGAGTGTTTGGCCAGGAAGGCGAAGACACCCTCCTGTTTGTCGACGGTGGCCGCTTAGGCGGCCGAAGAGGTGGCCTTCCGGTACGGCGGCTTCGGCTCATCTTGGCAATCCAGGATGAGGGTTTGGCGGGCATGAGAGCTCCGGGTGGGTGTGTTGATGACGATACAATCAGACCTATGATCAAGGGATTGACGGCGGTTCGGGAGGTTGCGGCTCCTGATGGGTTTGCACGGCTTGCGAGCTTGTTTGCGGCGCTTGGATTTGAGCGTGGCACGGGGTGGAAGGCGGAGGATGGGGAAGGTGCGGCGTTCCTGGCTCCGGTGGGAAATCTGGAGCTGGTGACGGGGAAGATGCCGGCGGCTCCGGAGCTGCTGGTAGAGGTGACGCAGCTGGATCATGTGCATGGGGCGGTGAAGGAGTGGTTGGCGGGGGCTGCCGGGTTGAGGGATGTGGAGGCGACGCATTGGGGGTCGCGCATGTTCGTGGTTGAGCTGGGTGCGGGGCTGACGCTGGGTTTCTGGGAGTCGGAGGATCCGAGCCATGGGCGGGTGGCGGCGATTGAAGGAGAGCTAACGGGTGCAGGGATGAGGTTTGCGGTGGTGACGACGCGGTGGAACACCGTGATTACGGACCGGCTGTTGCAGGGAGCGTTGGATTGTTTGTATCGGAGCGGGGTGAAGCGGGGGGATGTGGTGGTCGTTCGGGTGCCTGGGGCTTGGGAGATCCCCAACGCCGCGCGGACGCTTGCGGAATCCGGCAAGCATGACGGGATTGTGACGCTGGGATGTTTACTGCGCGGGGAGACGGCGCACTACGAGGCGATCTACAACGAGGTGGCGCGGGGGATTGGGCAGTCGCAGCAGGAGACCGGGGTTCCGCATGCGTTTGGCGTGCTGACGTGCGAGACGCTGGAGCAGGCGCTGGACCGGGCGGGGTTGAAGGCGGGGAATAAAGGGTTCGAGGCGGCGAGTGCGGCGATCGAGATGGTGAACTTGCTCAGGAAGGTCAGGAGCTAGTGGGGACTCGAAGGAAGTCGCGTGAGTTGACGATGCAGATGCTGTTTCAGGGGGATTTGGGCAAGCAGACGCCGGAGCAGGTGACGAAGGTTTTCTGGGCTTCGGTGACGGATGTGGATGCGGAGACGCGGGGGTTCGCGGAGGATCTTTACCGGGTAGCGACGAGCCGGGCAGTGGAGATCGATGCGCTAATTGAGGAGCACAGCAAGAACTGGCGGCTGGAGCGGATGCCGGTGGTGGACCGGAGTTTGCTGCGGGCGGGGATCGCGGAGATGCTGGGTTTCCCGAAGACACCGGCGGCGATCGTGATCAACGAGAGTTTGGAGGTGGCGCGGCGGTATGCTGCTCCGGAGTCGGTTAACTTCTTGAATGGAGTGCTGGACGCAGTGGCTCGGGATTTGCTGAAGGCTCGGTTGGGTTGACGCTTGTCCTGCCGGACGGGCCGGCTGCGCGCCGCGCGGTCACTTCGTGACTTGTGATCTGGTCTGGGTAAGGCGGGTGGCTGGAGGCCGAACGTTGGTCGGCCTGGCCGCTCCTTTAGTTTGTGCCCTTGCGGGGTCTCTGGACGAGCAGGTTCGGGGTGGCGGTGCCAGTGGTGACGGCGGGCAGGGCAGGGAGCAGCGGAGTGGTGGCGTCAGTGAAGCCGGCTGGGGTGCGGGTGAGGAGGTGGACGGCGTTGTCGCCGGAGGTGCCGATGTAAGCGGTCTGATTGTCTGAGCTGATGACGCCGGCTACGGGGGCGATGGGGGTGCCTACTGTCTTTGCGAGCGCTACGTTGACCAGTGTTTTGGTGGCGGGAGTGTACTGCGGGACGACTGCTCCGGTGCCGGTGTAGGTGAAGAGCGTGTAAGTGGAGTCCGAGGTGGGCAGGACGGCCGTGATTGCCGTTGGGACGGCGGTGGTGAAGTGCAGCGGAGTGTTCGTTGTGCTGGTGAAGCTGATGGGGCAGCTGCCGGTTTTAGAGGAGATTTGAACGTCGGTAACGGCCTGGGTGGTGGCGGAGGCGCCGATGATGTGGGCTCCGTCGTTAGTGGCCGCGATGCGGTCTGCGGTTGCGGTGGTGGTGTCTGCCAGGGGGTAGAAGATGTTGGTCGTGGTCTGGTTGCCGGCGGTTCCGGTGACGGTGGTGATGGGGCAGGCGGTGTAGCCCTTGACCGGGGTTCCGCCGAGGTAGGCGCCAGCGTTGGGGATGGTAACGGCTACGTCCGTGGGCGCGGTGGTAAGGGTCTCGGAGTTCCAGCCGAGGAAGGAGGAGTAGGTGAGCAGGCGGCCGTCGGTGGTGGTGATGTAGACGGTCTGGGAGTCCGGGCTGAACTGGGCGTGGGTGGCTACGCCGCCGTACTGGGTTTCAACAGAGCCGCTTGAGAGATAAAGGTAGATGAGCTGGCGGATGGGGTCGGTGACGACGACGGTGGTGTTGTCGTTGGAGACGGCGAGGACGGAGCCCTGCAGGCTGGTGATCTGGCTGGTGAGGGAGTTGTTGCCGGTGGAGAAGATCATGAGCTCGTTAGCATTGCCCATGTAGATGGTCGAGAGGTCTTCTGAGAGGATCATCGAGTTAGGGGCGTAGGGCAGGCGGACGGGCGCGCTCTGGGTGGTGACGGTGAAGTCATACGGCTGGATGTAGAGCGAATTGGTGCTGCCGATGTACAGGACGGTGCTGTTGCCGGTGCCGGTGGCATTGATCTGCACGTTATTGGAGGTGACGGGCAGGCCGTTACCGAAGAGGCCGATCTGGGAGAACGGGCTGGTGTTGCAGGTGGGGGGCTCGCAGGTGGCGGTGATGGTGGCTGCGCCGGGATAGGTGGGGGTGACGATGGCTCCGGCTACGGGGATGGTCTGGGGGACGGTGGACTGGTAGGTGAGGTTGACGTTGGTGATGGGGTGGCCGAGTGGGAAGGCTGAGGTGACGTTGTTGTCGTACACGCTGGCGACGAGGTCGGTCTGGACGTTCTGGGTGGTGGCAATTGGAGCGGTGGGGGCGCTGGTCGAGCCGGAGGCGCTGAGGATGATGGACGCAGGAGGGCAGGTGGCGAAGAAGCCGGCGGTGGAGGAGGATTGGGCGATGTTGGCGTTGATGAGAGCAGAGCCGGGCTGCGCGGCGGTAGCGACGCCGTTGGCGTTAATGGTGACGACGTTGGTGGCGGCAGCGCTGGAGTTGGGATTGGAGGCGCTGAAGGTGAGCGGGCCGACGAGGCAGCTGATGTTGGTCCGGTTGGCTCCTGTTCCGGAGTAGGAGCGGGCGACGAGCTGGGCTCCCTGGCCTTGCGAGAGGCAGGAGTTTCCGGTGTAAGCGGCGACGCTGGTCGAGGAGACGATGGGTGCGGCGGTGTCGCAGAGGAGCGTAGAGGCATCGATGCAGTCGCTGCCGGCGCCCGGGTTGCCGGTAGCGGTGCAGTCTGTGGAGGCTGGGCCCAGGACGATGCTGGTGACGACGGGGTGGACGTAGACCGGAATGGCGTTGGAGGTCGCGGTGTTGGCGGATGCGGTGATGTAGGCGACGCCGGAGGCATTGTTGGAGGTGCAGGTGGTGTAGTCTGCGATGCCTCCGCCTGAGTTGCGGTTCCAGGTTCCGGCGCAGAGGCGGCCGTTAGATGGCACAACGTCTACGAGGTTGAGGTTGCTGCTGCCATAGGTGTAGGCGGAGACGCTGGCGCTGGAGCCCTTGCAGTCGGTGGCGGTCGGGGAGCCGGTGGAGCCGATCTGACCCTGGTTGAGGGAGATTCCAGTAAGGCGCGGTTCAAGGTCGATGGTGGTGACTTGGCCGACGACCGGGCCGGTGTCGCCTCCGTCACAGTAGGTGACGGCTACGGCTTTGGAGCAACCAGCGACAGAGATGCCAAAGGGGAGGGCGAACAACATCAAAACCACGAACGTAAGCAAACGACGCATGAAACCTCCCCGTCTCTGAATCGGGTCAAGGATGGAGCTTCGGCTTTTGAATGGGTCGCCGAGTGAGAGACGGTTGAACTACAGAGTGCAGGGATTTTCCCAATCTTGAGTCTAAAAGGTGGGCGGGTGAGAAGCAAATGAACGAGCTCTGCGCAGGTTCCGGCGAGGGTGCAGGGCAACCGCAGATTCTGACGGTTACCGAACTTCTGTAAGGTTCGCTCAAGCAATTTTTGAGGGCGATTGTTCGCTTCGCTCAGAATGACAAACAAACGGGCCGCCAAAAAGGAGTCGATTGGGTTTAGACGGCCCGGAGGATTCGGGGTTATTGGGCCGGCATGTTTTTGTTGAACCAGTCGACCTCTCGGGCTTCCAGGTCTGCGCGGTGGCCGGGGTCTACGAAGCCGTGGCCTTCGTTGGGGTAGACGACGAGCTGGGTCTTGACGCCTCCGGCGCGGAGAGCGTGCCAGAACTCGAAGGATTGAGGGGCGGGGCATTCGCCGTCGCGATCACCGACTACGACGAGGGTGGGGGTGGTGACCTGCTTGATGAAGGTCATGGCGGAGGAGCGCTCGTAGATCTTGGGGTCGTCGTAGACGGTGGCTCCGAAGAAGGGGACCATCCACTGGTCGATGGAGTTTTCTCCGTAGTAGCTGAGCCAGTCCGAGATGCCGGCTCCGGCGACGGCGGCGCGGAAGCGATGGGTCTGGGTGACGCCGAACATGGTCATGAAGCCGCCATAGCTCCAGCCCGTGAGGCCTTCGCGGGATTTGTCGACGGAGACCTTCTTCTCGACGGCGTCCATGCCGGCGAGGATGTCGCGCAGGTCGCCGTAGCCGAAGTCCTTGCGATTAGCGGCGGTGAAGGCCTCGCCCTGGCCGAAGGAGCCGCGGGGGTTGGGGGCGAAGACGAAGTAGCCGAGTTGGGACCAAACGGAGCCGCCGAAGTTGGCGCTGGCGGCGGCGGAGGGGCCGCCGTGAACGGTGACGAGCATAGGGTACTTCTTGGCGGGATCGTAGTTCGCGGGATAGGTGAGCCAGCCCTGGACGTGGAAGCTGTCGTTTGTCCATTCGATGGATTCGGTGTGGGCTCCGGGTTTGGCTCCGTCGTTCAGGTGGGTGATCTGCTTGAGGGGAATGGACGAGCCGGCGAAGACCTCGGGGGCCTGGTCGTGGCCGGACTTGACGAAGGCTACGGTGCCATCTTTGGCGACGGAGACGGCCATCTTGATGGGGCCGCCGGTGATGTTGGTCTCGCCCAGATCCATGACGTCGACTTGTGACTTGGAGTTGGCATTCCAGCCTACGAGGAGAGAGTGGCCGCGGCGATCCTCGCTGAAGCCGAGGATGGAGTTGGTGGCCCAGCCTACGTTGGTGGGGGTGCCGTCAATGTTGGGGGTGACGTCGGTGGGTTCTCCCCCGGTGGCGGGAACCGTCCAGACGTCGCCGCCGGTGGAGCCCTGGTCTGACATAAGACCGCCGATGAAGGCGATGCGCTCGCCGTTGGGGGAGAAGCGGGGGGACGGCGATCTGGAGGCCGTGGAGGGCGGTTTTGGTGGTGTTGGGGTCGAAGACGACTGTTGGCGACGAGTTGTTCAGGTTATAGAGGCTTTGGGTATAAAGCTTAGCGATCCACCAGGTGTTTTCGCCCGGGGGAGCGGCAGCGATGTAGGTGACCTCGGGCTTAGCCGGATTGTAGGCGAACTCATAGACGTGAAGGTTTGGGGGGCTGATCCATTGACCTTTGCCGGAGGCGATCGGCACGCCGTAGACGCGCTGAACTTCAACGCCGTCGTCTCCGATGACGCCGGACCAAGGCTTCATGGCGGCTAGCGCGCCGGCGTTGCGGGTGGCGTTCTCTACGAAGAGGAAGGTGAGGGATTTGGCGTCAGGCGAGAAGACGGCCTGCTGGAAGATGCCTTTCAGGTGGGTGAGCTGGGTGACGGCGCTGGTGGCTCGGGACCAGAGATAGATTTGAGGTTGGGTGGACTTTTCGCCGCAGGTGGCGGTGAAGGCGAGGGTTTGGGAATCGGGCGACCAGGTTGGGGAGGCGGTGGCGCAGTTGGGGCCGGGGGTGATGGGGGTTTCCTTTGAGGTGGCAAGGTCTGTGAGGTGGAGGGAGCCTCCGGTGCGGCCGCCCTGGGTGTAGGCGAGGAGTTTGGCATCCGGGGAGATGGCGACCTGTCCGGGCATCTGGGTGTGGCCCATGGAGTCATGGATGGCGGCGAGACGGGGGTCCGGAGTGATGGGGATGATGGGGGCGGGGACGCCGGATTGGGCGAGGGCGGGGAGGGCGGATGCTAGCAGAGAGCAGATGGCGACCCTTTGTACGCGGCGAACGGTGAATTTCATGTGAAGAAGTTACCATGGGCGGGGCTAGTGGGCTTAGGATCGGCGCAGCATGACGAGGGGATCGGCTCTGCGTTTTCGCGTGTTGATGGACGCGGCAAAGACGTTGATCCATGGGGTGGATGATGCGCGCGGAGTCGTTCAGCGGGCTTTCGCAGGCGCCGGGAGTGGGACGGATGGGGTGCAATCCGGGGCTGCGGCAAGGGTTGAGCGAGAGCGCGGCGGGATATCGGAAGGGCTGGCTAAATCATATGTCGGTGATGGCGGAGGATCTGTATTGGGCGGCGTGGAGGTTGGGAGTGGAGGTTGAGTTAGCGCTGCTCGAAAGTTTCGGCAAAACTCGGTGTATTGGAGGTGCCGGTTGCATATTGGGAGTTGATTCCGGCGTTTATGTCTCGGTTGGGTGCTTCCGCGTAGAGGGCCATGGAGGGGTTGATCGAGAGAAGGGTTGACTTACGGGCGGCGGGTTGCTACCCTTGTCAGGTTGCATTGAGATAGCGGGCATCACTTACCGAGGCTCGACTCGGCGGCAGCTTTCGGTTACACTTTGGTTGGAAGAGTATTACCGCGGGTCTCTGTAGATTGAGAGACATGTTTCCGCGGCCCTTCGCAAACGCGGCTGCGCTACCCCTCACCTTGAGTGGGCTATGCGGCCGGGAACAGCGAAACGGAGCTGGCCGGGGTCTGGACGTGGGAACGTCAGGCAACGAGTTCGGTCACCGTCGACTGTATTTCGTCTGAGTGGATGTACAGACGTACAGCAGGGAACAATCTTTGCGCGAGGCGCCCTGTGCGTCCTCACGTTTTCGCGCGTGACCTGCAGGGTCTTCCCGCGTGAAAGGCAGAGGTGGAACCTTCCTGTGCGACATGAGATGTGTTTTGTTAGCAGGATAAGGAGCTTCAGTGCCTACGTTCCATCAGCTCGTCAAGCAGGGCCGCACGCCCACACGCTATAAGACTGCCAGCCCCGCGCTGCAGGGTTCGCCCCAGCGCCGCGGCGTCTGCACCCGCGTCTATACCCAAACCCCGAAGAAGCCAAACTCCGCGCTGCGCAAGGTTGCGCGTGTTCGTCTGACCAATGGGATCGAGGTGACGACGTATATCCCGGGCATCGGGCACAACCTGCAGGAGCACTCGATTGTGCTGATTCGCGGCGGCCGTGTGAAGGATCTTCCGGGGGTGCGGTACCACGTCGTTCGAGGGACTCTGGACTCGGTTGGCGTTGCGAACAGGAAGCAGAGCCGGTCGAAGTATGGCGCGAAGCGGCCTAAGGCTGCCGCGGGCAAGTAAGCAAGAGTTTGCGGCGTAACGATGAAGCAGATTCCTCCGCTGCGCTGCGGAATGACAAAAGGTTAGATAAGTTCAGCGGCTTGAGAAGTCCGGCCCTGAAGGAAGAAGAGAAGAGAGAATGCCGCGTAAAGGTTTTGTAGCGAAGCGTGATGTGAATCCGGATCCAGTCTATGGGTCCACACTGGTGACCAAGTTTGTGAACTCGATGATGTGGGGCGGCAAGAAGTCGACCGCGCAGGGCATCTTTTACACCGCCATGACTAACCTGGAGCAAAAGGGTGGAGACGAGGCGCTGAAGCTGTTCAAGAAGGCCATTGAGAATTGCAAGCCGCTACTTGAAGTGAAGAGCCGGCGTGTGGGTGGCGCCAATTACCAGGTACCGATCGAAGTGTTGCCGGAACGGCGGACGTCTCTTGCGATTCGCTGGCTGGTGACATATGGCCGGGCTCGCGGTGAGAAGGGTATGGTCGATAAGCTGACTGCGGAGTTGCTGGATGCGGCGAACGGCCGTGGGGCGGCGATGAAGAAGAAAGAAGACGTGCACCGTATGGCCGAGGCGAATAAGGCGTTTGCGCACTATCGCTGGTAGTTGCAGGACGGTGGAGCTGCCGTGGTCGGGCAGTGATGATGCAGTGAAGAGTTAGTAAAACCGCAGGCTTGGCCTGCAGAGAAGAGATTCAACGTGGCACGCACTATACCTCTCAATCGTTGCCGGAATATCGGGATCATGGCGCACATCGACGCCGGTAAGACAACGACGACCGAGCGCATTCTTTTCTATACGGGCATCACGCACCGTATCGGCGAGGTGCACGAGGGAACTGCGACCATGGACTGGATGGAGCAGGAGCAGGAGCGCGGCATTACGATTACGTCGGCCGCAACGACCTGCACCTGGAAGAATCATCCGCATCAACATCATCGACACGCCGGGCCACGTGGACTTCACCGCCGAGGTGGAGCGGTCGCTGCGCGTGCTCGATGGCGCGGTGGCTTGCTTTCGATGCGGTCGCCGGTGTGCAGCCTCAGTCTGAGACTGTGTGGCGCCAGGCAGATAAGTACAAGGTTCCGCGGGTTTGCTTCATCAACAAGATGGACAAGGCCGGCGCGGACGCGGTCTATGCGACGAGCGACGATCGTCGATCGTCTGGGCGCGCGGGCTGTGCCGATCAATATTCAGATCGGCGCGGAGGCGAAGTTTGCCTGGGCGTTGTCGATCTGGTCACGATGAAGGCGATTCTGTGGCATGACGAGACGATGGGCGCGGAGTACTCGATCGAAGAGATTCCGGCGGACCTGCTCGAGACGGCGAAGACCGCGCGGGCTGCGTTGATTGAGGCGGTTGCGGATTCCGACGACGAGATCATGAACCTTTACCTCGAAGGCGAAGAGCCGACCGGTTGAGCAGTTGAAGGCCGGCATCCGCAAGGCGACGATTGCGATGAACATCTTCCCGGTTCTGTGCGGCTCTTCGTTCAAGAACAAGGGCGTGCAGACGCTGCTCGATGCGGTGGTGGACTATCTGCCAAGCCCGCTCGATATTCCTCCGATGATCGGGCACAATCCGGACAATATGGAGAAGGAGATCATCCGCAAGCCGGATGATAACGAGCCGCTTTCGGCGCTGGGCTTCAAGATCATGACCGATCCGTTCGTGGGTCAGCTGATCTTCATCCGGATTTACTCGGGCATTCTGCGCACCGGCGATTCGACGTTGAATCCGCGTACGGGCAAGACGGAGCGTATTGGACGCCTGCTGAAGATGCACGCGAACAAGCGCGAAGAGATTTCACCGAGATTATGGCGGGCGATATCTGCGCGGCGGTCGGGTTGAAGAACCTGATCACCGGCGACACGATCTGCAACGATAAGAATCCGGTTGTGCTCGAGTCGATCGACTTCCCGAAGCCGGTTATCGAGGTTGCGGTTGAGCCAAAGACCAAAGCCGACCAGGAGAAGATGGGCGTTGCGCTTTCAAAGCTGGCGCAGGAAGATCCCACCTTCAACGTGCGGACGGACATCGATTCTGGGCCAGACGATCATTGCCGGCATGGGCGAACTGCACCTGGAGATCATCGTCGACCGCATGATGCGCGAGTATAAGGTTGAGGCGAACGTCGGTAAGCCGCAGGTGAACTACCGCGAGACGATCCGCGGCGAACTCCGAGGCGGAAGGCAAGTACATTCGTCAGACGGGCGGCTCGGGTAACTACGGTCATGCGAAGATCCGGGTCTCGCCGAACGAGCCGGGCAAGGGCTATGAGTTCTCGAACGATACCAAGGGCGGCACGATTCCCAAGGAGTACATCAAGCCGATCGACCAGGGAATCCAGGAAGCGATGCAGGGCGGCGTGCTTGCTGGCTACGAGATGGTGGACATCAAGGTGAGCGCTCTACGACGGCAGCTACCACGACGTTGACTCGAACGAAATGGCGTTCAAGATTGCCGGTTCGATGGCCTTCAAGGAAGCCGCAAAGCAAGGCGAAGCCGGTGTTGCTCGAGCCGGTGATGGCGGTCGAAGTGACGGTGCCCGAGGATTACATGGGTACGATCATCGGCGACCTGAACTCGCGGCGTGGACGCATCGAAGGCATGGAGATGGTAGGCAACACGCAGGCGATTCGCGCGAGTGTGCCGCTTTCGACGATGTTCGGGTACGCAACGCACATGCGCGGCGCGACCCAGGGCCGGGCGAACTACAGCGATGCAGTTCAAGCAGTATGAGGAAGCGCCGCGGTCGGTCTCGGAAGAGATCATCGCCAAGCAGTTCAGGGCAAAGATAAGTAAGGCCTGTAAGACAAGCAAAATTTGCTTTTGATTTTAGAGGAGCATTCATTATGGGTAAGGAGAAAGTTTGACCGCAGTCAAACCGCACGTCAACATCGGGACGATCGGTCATATTGACCACGGCAAGACGACGCTGACGGCTGCGATCACGAAGGTGTTGTCGAAGCACAACCCGCACAACAAGTTTCGTTCGTTCGACACGATCGACAACGCTCCCGAAGAGCGCGAGCGCGGTATCACGATCTCGACCTCGCATGTGGAGTACGAGACGCCGAACCGGCACTATGCGCACGTCGACTGCCCGGGCCACGCCGACTACATCAAGAACATGATCACGGGCGCGGCGCAGATGGACGGGGCGATTCTGGTCGTCGCGGCGACCGACGGTCCGATGCCCCAGACCAAGGAGCACGTGCTTCTGGCGCGGCAGGTTGGCGTTCCGTTCATCGTGGTGTTCCTGAACAAGTGCGATGCGGTTGAGGACGAAGAGTTGATCGAGCTGGTCGAGATGGAGGTTCGCGAGCTTCTGTCGAAGTACGACTACCCGGGCGACGACACGCCGATCATCCGCGGTTCGGCTCTTGGCGCACTGAATGGCGAAGCGCAATGGGAGGCGAAGATCGACGAGCTGATGGATGCGGTCGACAAGTTCATCCCGCAGCCGGAGCGTGCGATCGATCTGCCGTTCCTGATGCCGATCGAAGATATCTTCTCGATCTCGGGTCGTGGCACGGTGGTGACGGGCCGTATCGAGCGCGGCAAGGTGAAGGTTGGCGAGGCGTGCGAGATCGTCGGCTTTCGGCGACACGCAGGCGACGGTCTGCACCGGCGTCGAGATGTTCAAGAAGCAGCTCGATGAGGGTCTGGCGGGCGATAACGCCGGGCTCCTTGCTACGCGGTATCGCGAAGGAAGCCGTGCAGCGCGGCATGGTTCTGGCCAAGCCCGGCTCGATCAAGCCGCACACCGAGTTCAAGGGTGAGGTTTATGTTCTGAGCAAGGAAGAAGGCGGACGTCACACTCCGTTCTTCAACGGCTATCGTCCGGCAGTTCTACTT
This sequence comes from uncultured Granulicella sp., assembly GCA_964282815.2. Classification (GTDB taxonomy): domain Bacteria; phylum Acidobacteriota; class Terriglobia; order Terriglobales; family Acidobacteriaceae; genus Edaphobacter. The sequence continues at coordinate 97,094 of CBDIOH010000002.1, read as the reverse complement.
CCGGACCACGGACGTGACGGATCGGCGAAGCTGCCGGCGGGCACGGAGATGTGCATGCCGGGCGACAACATTCAGCTCGAGATCACGCTGCACACGCCGGTCGCGATGGAGAAGGGTCTGCGGTTCGCGATTCGTGAAGGCGGACGGACCGTTGGCGCGGGGACGATCTCCGAGATCATCAAGTAAAAGGCAGTATGAGGCAGTGAGTTGCAGTACGAGGCAGTAAAGAGCAGTCAAGAGCAACACGAGGGCCCGCCGTTCGGTCCAGAAGTTGATCGCCGGCGGACTACTCCAAACGATCTTTGTATACGTCCCGCGAAGGGACAGGAAAAGAGAAATACCATGGCAGGACAGAGAATTCAGAATTCGGCTTGAAGGCGTATGACTACCGCGTGCTGGACACGTCTACCGGCGAGATCGTCGAGACTGCCAAGCGTACCGGAGCTCAGGTCGCGGGTCCCATTCCGCTTCCCACGATGAAGAACAAGTATTGCGTGTTGCGCTCGCCGCACGTGGACAAGAAGTCACGCGAGGCCTTTGAGATCCGGACACACAAGCGCTTGATCGATATTCTCGAGCCCACGCAACAGACCGTGGACGCTTTGATGAAGCTCGATCTGCCGGCGGGCGTGGACGTTGAGATCAAGACGGTCCAGAAGTAGAAGGCTTTTCAAGCAAGAGTTCTTTAGGTAAGTACCGGCAGTGCCCCGACGGGCATGATGAGGAAAGGAAAATATGATGGCAGTGGTTGGAATTCTGGGCAAGAAAGTCGGCATGACGCAGATCTTCGATGAGCGTGGTGACGTTCATCCGGTCACGGTTCTGAAGGCTGGTCCCTGCGTGATCACGCAGCTGAAGACGATGGCGAAGGACGGCTATGACGCGGCGCAGATCGGCTACGTCGATTTCGTGAAGGCGTCGAAGGTTACGAAGGCGATGACCGGCCACTTCGCGAAGGCGAATGTTCCCTCCGGTCCGCATGATCAAGGAAGTCGCGATCGAGACGGACTTCGGGGCGAGGCGAAGGCGTAAAGGCCGGCGATCGCATTCTGGTTGACATCTTTGAGAACGAGCGCTTCGTCGATGTGATTGGGACGAGCAAAGGTCGAGGGTTTGCTGGTGTCATTCGGCGCCACGGCTTCGGCGGCGGACCCAAGTCGCACGGCCACATGTTCCAGGTGCAAGGCTCGATCGGCGCTTCTTCGTTCCCTTCGCGTGTGTCTTCCGGGTCAGCGCATGCCGGGTCACATGGGCGATGCACAGATCACGGTACGCAACCTGCGGATTCGCGGGATCGATCTCGAGGATAACCTCCTGCTGGTCGAGGGCGCGGTTCCTGGCGCGCGGGATGGGTATGTGCTGATCTCGAAGGCGAAGGCGCCCCCGCGGGAGCGTCGTGGATTTGCCGGTGCGGCTACGAAGGACGCGCTGAAAGCTTCGAAGAAGGCCGCTCCTGCAAAGAAGAAGTAAAGAGAATTTAAAAAGGCTTGTCGCTTGAGCCGCAAACAGAGTCAGGGCCTGGGGCATCGATCGCGGGCAAGAAGAGAGAAGAAGATGGCAAACGTCAATGTAGTGAGCCTCGGCGGCGAGAAGAAGGGCGAGTTCGAACTGGACTCGCTGTTCAACGCCGAGATTAATGATGCGCTCCTTTGGGAAGCGGTCAAGCACTACCGTGCGGCTCTGCGGCAGGGAACTGCGGCGACCAAGGTTCGCAAGAATGTTTCCGGTTCCGGCAAAAAGCTGTGGAAGCAGAAGGGTACGGGCCGCGCTCGCGTGGGCTCGATCCGGTCGCCGATCTGGCGTGGCGGTGGAACGGTTCATGGACCGCAGCCGCGCAGCTACGAGTACCAGTTCCCGAAGAAGAAGCTGATGGGCGCGCTGCGCTCGGCCATTTCTGCGAAGATCCAGGAGGGTAAGTTGACCCTGGTGGACACGTTTGAGCTGGCTGAAGGCAAGACCAAGCTGTATCGCCAGGCTCTGACCAAGCTCGAGACCGGGAAGACGACGCTCCTGGTTGAGTCAAGCCGCAAGCTCGAGGAGAAGCTCTACCTTGGAAGCCGCAACCTGCAGGGCGTGGAGCTGGTGCTCTCATCCGAGGTTCATCCCTATGACCTGCTTCGCTACGAGCATGCCGTGTTTTCGGTGGATGCGTTTGAGGCCATTCAGGAGACGCTGAAGAAGAGTGTCTCCAAACGCCAGCACGCGGCCGAATCTGCTGCCGCAGGCGATGCCCAGGAGGTTGCATAATGCCGACCCTTTATACCGTGATTCGCCGGCCCCTGATTACCGAGAAGGGCATGACGATCAAAGAGACGCAGAATACGCTGGTGTTCGAGGTTGCGCTGAAGGCAACCAAGACCGAGGTCAAGCAGGCGGTTGAGAGCCTATTCAAGATCAAGGTCGACGGGGTTCGCACAGCGACCGTTGAGGGCAAGGAGCGGCGGCGGGGCAAGTTCGCCGGCTACCGGCCCGACTGGAAGAAGGCTTATGTTCGCCTGAAGGATGGCGAGAAGATGCCAGACTACCTGAATAGCATTTAGGACGACGAAAGCGCTGTGCTGGGGCAGTGATGCTGCAGTGAAGGTGCAGTAAACGACGATTTACCTAACTGGTCGCCCGGGCTATTGAAGCCGGGCTAGGGCCAGGAGAATGGACTACCGATGCCGATTAAATCATTTCGCCCGATTACCCCGACGCTGCGCTTCCAGACGAAGCTGGTCAACGACGACATTACGACGGACAAGCCGCATAAGCCGCTGCTGGCCGTCAAGCCGCGCACCGGTGGCCGTAATAACACCGGTATGATGAAGATCCGCCACCAGGGCGGCGGACACAAGCAGAAGCTTCGCTTGATCGACTTCAAGCGCGAGAAGTTCGGAATTCCGGGCACCGTGGCGACGATCGAGTATGACCCGAATCGCAGCTCCCGCATTGCGCTGATTCACTACGCAGATGGCGAGAAGCGCTACATCATTCAGCCGGTTGGGCTGAAGGTGGGGCAGACGATCATGAGCGGGCCCGATGCCGATATTCTGGTGGGCAACGCGCTTCCACTGCGCTTGATCCCGACTGGAACGATTGTGCATAACATTGAGCTTCGTCCGGGCAAGGGTGCGCAGATGGCGCGCTCGGCCGGCGCACAGGTCAACCTGATCGCCAAGGAAGGCGAGTATGCGCTGCTGAAGCTGCCCTCAAGCGAGACCCGCAGGGTGCTGGTCGATTGCATGGCGACGATCGGCCAGGTTGGTAATACGGACCATGAGAATGTCACGATCGGGAAGGCTGGACGCAATCGCTGGAAGGGGATTCGCCCGGCGAACCGCGGTGTTTCCATGAACCCGGTCGACCATCCGCACGGGGGCGGTGAAGGTAAGACCTCGGGTGGACGTCATCCTGTGACGCCCTGGGGCCAGCCGACGCGTGGTTACAAGACGCGTAACAACAAGCGGACGGATGTGTTCATCGTCAAGCGCCGCGAGAAGTAGTTTTAGTTTCAGGTAGGTAGGGAAGTAAAGCTACACCAAGTCTCGCGGCAGGCTGAAAAACTCTGGCCCGCCAAAGAGATTCGTCGTATTCAGCCTGCAATAGATGGAGTTTATTTATGTCACGTTCGACGAAGAAAGGGCCGTTTATCGACGGCCATCTAATGGCCAAAGTTACGGTTATGAACCAGACCAACGACAAGAAGGTGATCCGTACCTGGAGCCGCCGGTCGACGATCTTTCCTGAGTTTGTGGGCCACACGGTTGCGGTGCACAACGGCCGCAAGTTTATTCCGGTGTATGTCACTGAGAACATGGTCGGACACAAGTTCGGTGAATTCTCCGCGACGCGCACGTTCAAGGGCCACTCGGCAAAGGCCGGTGAGTCCGCCAAGCCGCGCTAAGTGCCGGTGAGTTGACACGAGCCGATGCGTGACGGGCGGCAAGAGATTTGAAGGAAGAAGATCATGGCGAAGTCCACAGCACCAAAGGTACGAGAGTTCCGCGCTGAAGCAAAGTTTCAGCGTACAAGCCCGCAGAAGGCCAAGCTTGTCCTTGACATGATCAAGGGCCTACGGGTCGAGCAGGCGATCAACACCATTCACTTCAGCACCAAACGCATGGCTCCGGTGATCGAGAAGGTCTTGCGTTCTGCGATTCAGAACGCCAGCTACATCTCCGATGAGCAGGGTCTGGATGTCGATGTCGATAACTTGTACGTGCGCACGGCGATTGCGAATGAAGGGCCTCGCATGAAGCGGATCCGGCCTGCTCCGATGGGCCGCGCATTTCGCTACCAGCGCCGCCTCTGCCACATTATTGTGACCGTGGCGGAGAAGGGCAAAGTGATGGAAGCGGCGACTTCCACCACGACGCCCGAGGCGATCAAGGCGGGCAAGCCGAAGAAGGCCGCGGCGAAGAAGGCTGTTGCGAAAAAGCCTGCCGCGAAGAAGAAGGTCGCGGCTTAGGTTTTGCGCTTTTCGTTCGAGCAGCACCTCGGGAAACCGGGTAAACTTAGGGTTTGCAACACATGCCATGCCGATTCAACCGGCCGGCTGGAAAGAGTAAGGGAACTATGGGACAGAAAGTCCATCCGTATGGGTTTCGCCTCGGCATCAACAAGCCGTGGAAGTCGCGTTGGTTTGTGGAGCGCGGCTACGACAAGCTGCTGGTCGAGGACGTCAAGTTGAAGGCTGAGTTGCGCGAAAAGCTGAAGGCCGCGGGCGTGAGCTCGGTCGAGGTGGAGCGTCCGGGTAATAAGCTGCGCCTGATCATCCGCACGGCGCGTCCGGGCATCATCATCGGCCGCAAGGGCGCCGAGATCGATAAGCTCAAGGCCGACATCCAGAAGCGTACGTCTCGGGAAGTGTTTATTGACATCCTCGAGGTAAACAAGCCTGAGCTCGATGCACAGCTGGTCAGTGAGAATATCGCGTTGCAGTTGGAGAAGCGCGTCAGCTTCCGTCGCGCGATGCGAAAGAGCGTTGACTCGGCGCTGCGGTTCGGCTGCAAGGGGATCAAGGTTCGCGTCTCGGGTCGTCTGAACGGCAATGAGATCGCACGCTCCGAATGGTATCTACAGGGGCGTCTGCCGCTGCACACGCTGCGCGCTGATATCGACTACGGCTTCTCCGAGGCAAAGACGACCTATGGGATTATCGGCGTGAAGACCTGGGTCTACCGCGGCGATATCTACGAGGCGCGTAAGCGTCGCGACCAGGGCGCTTCGACTCCCGCTACTTCGGGCGCTTTCACGGCTTAGTTTGACTTGAAGATCGAGACAACGGCAAAGGCAAGAGCCTTTTGCTGAAAGGATTTATATGCTGCTCCCCAAGAAGGTCAAATTCCGCAAGCAACAACGCGGACGCATGAAGGGCAAGGCCTGGCGTGGTTCGGATATCTCGTTTGGCGACTACGGATTGAAGGTAATGGAGTGCGGCTACATTACGGACCGGCAGATTGAGGCGAGCCGTATTGCGATGACGCGTTTCATCAAGCGTGGCGGCAAGGTGTGGCTGCGTCTGTTCCCGGATAAGCCGATCACGAAGAAGCCGGCTGAAACCCGTATGGGTAAAGGCAAGGGCGCTCCGGATCACTGGGTCTGCGTGGTGCGTCCGGGCCGCATCCTGTTCGAGATGGAAGGCGTGACGCCTGAGCTCGCGAAGGAAGCAATGCGCCTAGCGGCTCACAAGCTGCCGTTGAAGACGACCTTCGTGATGCGTCATGACGTTAAAACGACGGCTGCTGCGAAGTAAGGGTGGTCCTCTAAGGGCTGGCCTCTAAGGTAGGTCCTCTGTAGTTTGCAATGCCGTTCAGGCAAGAAGGGTAAGAGATGGAACTCGAAAAGATTCGTAACCTCAGTGATGAAGAGCTTGTTTCGACGCAGACGACGGCGGCCGAACAGCTCTTTCGCCTCCGCTTCCAGAAGAGTCTGGGTAACCAAGAGGGCGTGAAGAGGCTTCGTGGATTGAAGCTGGATATCGCCCGCTCGAAGACGATTGTGCGGGAGCGTGCGATTGCCGCCGATCAGGCCGCTAATCCAGTCGTGAAGAATGCGGCCCCTGCCGCGAGCACGCGCACTGAGCGCAAGAAAGCGAAGGCCTAGTCATGGCAGAGATTCAGAGCACCCCTGAGACAGCGGCGAGCGAACAGGTTGCGACCCGTCGCAACGAGAAGATCGGCATCGTGGTTTCGACCAAGATGCAGAAGACGATCGTGGTTGAAATCGAGATGCGTAAGGCGCACCCGAAGTATAAGCGCGTCATGAAGTCAAACAAGAAGTTCTATGCGCATGACGAGCAGAACTCGGCGCGCACGGGCGATGTGGTTCGCATCCGCGAGTCTCGTCCGCTGTCCAAGTTGAAGCGCTGGTCGCTGGAAGAAATTGTGCGGCGGTCCTCGTTGTCCGAGCCTGCCGCGGCCAAGACGGATGCTGCGACTGCGGCTAAGTAGTCGCTGTAGAAACCAGATTTGGGGCTGCGGCCCCGGCCGGATAGGCCAGGAGATCCACAATGTCAGTACAAATGCGTACGATGCTCGAAGTTGCCGATAATTCCGGCGCCCGCAAGCTGCAGGTGATTCTGCCGCTGGGCGGAGGACTCGGCAAGAAGGCTGGGCTGGGCGATGTCGTCACGGCTGCGGTCAAGGAAGCAAGTCCGGATGGCACGGTGAAGAAGGGCAAGGTCGTGAAGGCTGTGATCGTTCGTCTGCGCAAGGAAGCGCGCCGGCGGGATGGCACGTACATCCGGTTCGACTCGAATGCGGCGGTCGTGGTCAACGACGGCATGGAGCCGGTTGGCACGCGCGTGTTCGGACCGGTTGCCCGTGAATTGCGCGAGAAGAAGTTCCTGAAGATCGTCTCGCTTGCCCCTGAAGTTATTTAGGTCGTTTTTAGAAATCGGATTCCGGCTCTGACAGATCGCCGAGGAAAGGTAACACCATGCCGCCACGTATTCAGGAAACACCGAAGGTAAAGATCAAGATCAAGCGTAATGACCAGGTTGTGGTCATCGCCGGTAAGGACAAGGGCAAGAAGGGACGCGTACTTCGCGTGCTCGCTGACAAGAACCGTGTTCTCGTCGAGGGCGTCATGCTGATGAAGAAGCATATGAAGCCGGACCCGCAGAAGAATATCAAGGGCGGAATCGCAGAGAAGGAAGCGACAATTCATCTCTCGAATGTGATGTTGATGGATTCCGAAGGGAATCCGACGCGCACCGGTACGCGGATCGAAGGGGATAAGAAAGTTCGTGTTGCCAAGTCCAATAACCAGGCAATTGCGGAGAAGAAGGGCAAGCGGTAGTTTCGCCTGCCGGGTTGTACGGATTTGATGACAGATCGGCCGGAAAGCCGGTATACTGAACAACGGTTCACCTCACGAAACGGTACACGCTGGACTCTGCTTGGCAGTAGGGCAGACAGGGCAATCCGAAGCCGTGAAGAAAGCGAAATAAACTCTGATGGCATCCCGTTTTCGCACCAAGTACGACTCCGAGATCAAGGAGTCTTTGAAGAAGGAGCTCGGCATCTCCAATGACATGGCGATCCCGAAGCTCGAGAAGATTGTGATCAACATGGGCCTGGGCGAAGCGACCCAAAATGTGAAGATCATGGACCCGCTGGTGGCCGACCTGGCTGCCATTGCTGGGCAGAAGCCGGTGACCACCAAGGCAAAGAAGTCGATTGCGCAGTTCAAGGTGCGTGAGGGTATGCCGATCGGCGCGATGGTGACGTTGCGCGGCGATAAGATGTATGAATTCCTCGATCGTCTCATCACGGTAGCTCTGCCACGTGTGCGTGACTTCCGGGGAGTCTCGTCCAAGAGCTTCGACGGCCGCGGCAACTACACGCTCGGCCTGCGCGACCAGTTGATCTTCCCAGAGATCGACTATGCGAAGGTGGACAAGATGAAGGGCATGAATGTGACCATCGTGACGACCGCCACGGACGATAATGGCGCGCGCACACTGCTCAAGGGATTCGGCATGCCGTTCCGGGTTGGCGCGTAGGCCTCTCCGCCCCGCTGAGGCGAACGACTTTCAAGCTGTTGAATTTAGCAAAAGTGGCAAAGAAGATAGGACTGTAGACATGGCAACTACTGCAAAGCGCGTCAAAGACGCGAGAAAACCGAAGTTCAAGTCGCGCCAACACAACCGCTGCCAGCTCTGCGGCCGCCCGCGCGCGTTCCTCCGCAAATTTGGCGTATGCCGTCTCTGCTTCCGCTCGCTGGCGCTCAAGGGTGAGATTCCGGGTGTTGTGAAGTCGAGCTGGTAGGACGATTTTACTCAATGCTTTATCGCTGTAAACATTCCCGCCTGGTTCCCTGGGAGACACTCAGGGCGAACGGGGGATGAAGGAGACGCAATGAATTTGACCGATCCCGTAGCCGACTTCCTGACCCGCATCCGCAATGCGATGCGCTCGCGTCACCAGAAGCTCGACGTTCCCGCCTCCAAACTAAAGGCAGAGATTGCCCGAATTTTGAAGGAAGAGGGATACATTTCAAACTACAAGCCGACCGAAGAGGATGGCATGAAGGTGCTTCGGGTTTACCTGAAGTACGGCGCCAATAATGAATCGGCGATCCGCGATCTGCAGCGGATCTCTCGTCCGGGCTGCCGCGTGTATCTGGGCAAGGATGATATCCGCCGCGTGCAGGGCGGACTTGGGATTTCTATCATGACGACCCCTAAGGGTGTGATGACCGGCCGGCAGGCTCGCCGTGAAGGTGTAGGCGGCGAAATTCTCTGCGAAGTCTGGTAGTTTCGTCTTTTCTTTCATTCCAGGTTAGGAAGTATCCGGCTGCAGTGGAATGTATCTGTCTCGTTTCAGGCGGTGCAGGACTCGCAAGCCTCATAAGGATTCCGTATGTCACGTATTGGTAAGAAGCCGATTCCGATGCCTAGCTCAGTGAAGTACACCGTGCAGGGCAACACTGTTCTGGTCGAAGGCCCGAAGGGCAAGGTCAGTGCGCTGATTCCTTCCGGCATAACGCTGGTGAAGAAGGACAATGAGCTGCTGGTTGAGCGGGAGAATGATTCGCAGGCTGGGTTTCATGGGCTGGCTCGCGCTCTGGTCTTCAATGCGGTCACTGGTGTGACTACGGGGTGGACGAAGGAGCTCGATATCGTGGGTATCGGATATCGTGCGGAGATGAAGGGCAAGGAGATGGTTGTGTTTACCCTTGGCTATTCGCATCCGATTGAGTTCCCTTTGCCCACGGGCATTGAGGTGACCATCGATCCGAAGCAGCTTCACCTGACCATTGCGGGGATTGATCGGCAGAAGGTTGGGCAGGTTGCGGCGGATATGCGCTCGCTGCGTAAGCCTGATCCGTACAAGAACAAGGGTGTCCGGTATACAGGCGAGAAGCTGAAGAAGAAGGTCGGTAAGACCGGAGCGAAGTAGGGCTGAGCGTTGCCGGGACGGTTGCCGGCAGCTTAGCTTCAAAAGGTTTTCGAACGTGTTCAGTACTCTGAACACGCTACTAGAAAGAAGGCGCAAGCATGATTACACCTCGTCAACGCAATGTTATTCGGCAGCGTGTTCACACGCGTATTCGTGAGAAGATGGCCGGCACCGCGGAGCGTCCGCGGCTCAATGTATATCGTTCGCTCAACCACATCTACACGCAGCTGATCGACGACGCGAATGGCGTTACGATCGCGTCTGCCTCTTCCCAGAGCAAGAAGGGCGAGGAGAAGATTACCGGCGGCAACGTTGCGGCCGCGAAGACGGTTGGCAAGCTGATCGCGGAGCGTGGGCTTGAGAAGGGCGTGAAGAAGGTGGTCTTTGATCGTGGCGGCTACCTGTATCACGGGCGCATTAAGGCTTTGGCCGATGCGGCCCGCGAGGCCGGCCTGGAGTTTTAAGGTCGTGTTCCGGCGTCGGGTGTGAGCTCGTTGCGCCGGTAAAAAGTTGGATCCAGCAGAGAGCTGAGAACAGGAAGACATCATGGCAATGCGCAAGAAGATCGACGCGAACCGGTTGAACTTGAAAGATGAAGTGGTTTCCATCAATCGCGTGACGAAGGTGGTCAAGGGCGGTAAGAACATGTCGTTTGCGGCTCTGGTCGTGATTGGCGACCCGGCCGAGGGCGTGGTTGGCTACGGTTCAGGCAAGGCGAAGGAGGTTCCCCAGGCAATTCGCAAGGGGATCGAGGCCGCCAAGAAGAACCTGTTCAAGATCAACATGACCGAGACGACGATTCCTCACCAGGTGCTGGGTCACTTTGGCGCGGGCGAGGTGATGTTGAAGCCGGCTCCTGAAGGTACGGGTGTGATCGCCGGCAAAACAGTTCGGGCTGTCATGACCTCCTGCGGTATTCAAAATGTGCTGACGAAGTCGCTTGGCACGAAGAATCCGCACAACGTGGTCAAAGCTACGTTCGATGCGCTGATTCAGTTGCGTGATAAGGCTGAGGTTGCGGCTCTGCGCGGCAAGACGGTCGATGAGTTCTAAGAAAGTTTTTTGCAGCAACGGAGAGGCACAATGGCAGAGAAATCAATGATCAAGCTTCAGTATTTTCGTTCTATGATCTGTGCACCGACCAAGCAGAAGCTGACCATCAAGGGTCTCGGCTTCACGCGGTTGAACCAGATCGTTGAGCGCGAAGATACTCCATCGATCCACGGCATGGTGAAGAAGGTTCCTCATCTCGTTCGGATCGTTTCCTAGCCGGATCGTCGGCTAGCATTGACCGCAACATCCATCCATATGCGAGTCGGTCCTGCGGGCCGGCGTTGAGCGAGGAACATACAATGGCAATTCGTAATCTCTCCAATCTGCGGGCGCCTAAGAAGGCGAACGAAAACAAGAAGCGTGTCGGCCGCGGTATGGGTTCAGGCATGGGTAAGACGTCGACCCGTGGGCACAAGGGGCAGGGCTCGCGCTCGGGTTCCTCCTTGATGCGCGGTTTTGAAGGCGGTCAGATGCCGCTGCACCGTCGTCTTCCGAAGCGTGGTTTTACGAACATCTTCCGCGTGGAATATACCGTTGTTGGCCTGGACCGGCTGGCTGAGTTGAACGCTGCGAACAATGAGACAGAGTTCACGCTGGATAAGATCGTTGAGCTTGGCCTGCGGCGCCGGAAGAACTCCTTGATCAAAGTGTTGAACAATGGGGAGATCGGTGCGGCGATCACGGTGCATGCGCACAAGTTTTCCAAGACCGCCAAGGAAGCAATCGAAAAGGCTGGTGGTAAGGCGATCGTGATTGGTGGAGAGGTCAGCGGCGAAGCGGCTGCGGCTTAGTTGAATTCTGCGAGCCGCAGGCCGCTCCGGCGCGCTTGCGGCTTCTGCTTTTTGCGGATTGCGAGCATGGCTTTAGAATGGTCTTATCCCACGGCTGCATAAGCCTTGAGTACCACAAGGACTCTGATGTTCGAGAAATTCCTAAACATCTTTCGCATTGAGGATCTTCGTAAGCGCGTGCTGTTTACGCTTGGTCTGCTTGCGGTGTATCGGCTTGGCGCCCACATTCCGACGCCTGGTATCGATGCGAAGCAGTTGGCGCAGTTCTTCAATAGCAACTCGGGCTCGGCGCTTGGGCTGGTGGATCTGTTTTCCGGCGGGAATCTTCGGCGGCTGACCATCTTTGCTTTGGGGATTATGCCGTATATTACGGCTTCGATCATCTTTCAGCTGCTTACCGTGATCTATGAGCCTCTTGCCAAATTGCAGAAGGAAGGCGAGATGGGGCGGCGGAAGATCACGCAGTGGACCCGGTACGTCACCGTAATGCTGGGAATTGTGCAGTCAATCGCTATCGCCTTGACGCTGACGAACACGGAAACCGGGCAGAGCATGGTGACGATCGGGAAGTGGTCTTTCATCCCGATGTGCGTGCTGACGCTGACTGCTGGGACGGCGTTCATTATGTGGCTGGGTGAACAGATCACGGAGCGGGGCATAGGCAATGGGATGAGCTTGCTGATCTTTACCGGGATTGTGGTTGGGCTGCCGAAGGGGATTGAGGAGCTGTACACCAAAGCGATGACCAATGCCTGGGGCGCGTTTACTCCGGTCGCGATTTTGATTTTGATCGGCATGATGATCGCGGTGGTGGCGTTCATCATCTTTGTGGAGCGGTCTGAGCGGCGAATTCCGGTGCAGTATGCCAAACGGATTGTTGGGCGTCGCATGACGCAGGGCGGATCGACGCATCTACCGCTGAAGGTGAACTCCGGTGGCGTGATGCCGGTGATCTTCGCCAGCTCAATTCTTTCCGCGCCACTGCTGTTCTCCGGTATGAGTTTCTTTGGCTCGCCGAAGCTTTCCGAAACGACCTTTTTTGGGCCGATCCTGCGAGCAATTGCTCCGGGTGAGCCGCTGTATGAGCTGCTTTCGATGGTGGCGATTATCTTTTTCGCGTACTTCTACATTTCGATTGTGTTTCGTCCGGACGATATCGCGGACAACATGAGGAAGTATGGCGGCTTTATCCCGGGGATTCGTCCGGGACGGCGTACTTCGGACTTCATCAATGATGTTTTGACTCGGATTACTCTTGTTGGCGCGTTGTACCTGATTATCATCTGGATCATTCCGACGCTGCTGATCAGCGGCATCCACTTCAATCATCTTCCGCTGGTTGGCGGACTTTTTGAGCGGCTTCCGGTGTGGGTCACGCATGGACTTGGAGTGAACTTCTACTTCGGCGGCACTTCTTTGCTAATCGTGGTGGGCGTTGCGATGGATACCGTGCAGCAGATTGAGTCGCAGCTGATTATGCGGCACTATGATGGGTTCTCACCTAAATCCGGCCGGATTCGCGGAAGACGGAGCTGGTAGGCGCTTTGACGATCGACACAGAAGAACGAGAGATGACGTTTTTGCCGGGCCCGGTGCTTCTTCTGGGGGCACCCGGTGTTGGAAAAGGAACGCAGGCGAAGCTTTTGATGGCGAAGTTTGGGATTCCCCAGATCTCGACCGGAGATATTCTGCGGGATCAGCGGGGCCGGCGTACTGAGCTGGGATTGCTAGCAGAAGGTCTGATGAGCAGGGGGCAGTTAGTTCCGGACGATCTTGTGAACCAGATGGTCGAGACGAGGCTGGGGGAGCCGGACTGTTCAGCCGGCTATATCCTTGATGGCTTTCCGAGGACGATTGCGCAGGCGGATTGGCTGGATGGATTTCTCGAGCGAACGGACAAGGGTTTGCCGCTGGTCGCTATCAGTATTCTGGTTCATTCGGATGTGCTGCTGAAGCGGATCACGGGACGTTTGATTTCTCCTGCTGGACGAATCTACAACGTTTATACAAATCCTCCGCGAATGCCAGGGCGGTGCGATGTGGATGGGAGTGAATTGATTCAGCGCGTTGATGACAGTGTTCCCGTTTTTAGAGACCGGATGAAGGTCTTTCATGAGGATACTGCGGCGGTGATTCTGCACTATCGGGCCAAGGGACGGTTTGCGGAGATCGACGGCGATCTTGCCGTTGAGGCTGTGACGGAGTCGATTGTGAGTTCGCTGCGCTCTCTTCGGGCGTAGCTGCATCAGGGCCTGGCTGGAACCAGTGCGGAGCAGCAAGACGAAGCTATGGCTATCATGATCAAGACGCCGCAGGAGATCGAGAAGATGCGGCTGTCCGGGCAGGTTTTGCGGCAGGTGCATGCGACGATCGCTCCGCTGGTGGTGGCGGGTGCGACGACGATGGACCTGGAGCGGGCTGCGAACGCGAAGATCGAGTCGTTTGGAGCGAAGGCGGCTTTCAAGGGATATCACGGGTTTCCGGCAGCGCTTTGCACGTCACTGAACCAGCAGGTGGTGCACGGGATGCCGAGTGAGCAGACGGTTCTGAAGGATGGGGATATTCTTTCGATCGATTGCGGCGTCATTGTGGACGGTTTTTATTCGGATGCGGCGGTGACGTATGCGATCGGGACGCCGAGCGCGAAGACCAAACGGTTATTGGAGATTACTCAACGATCGCTTGAGGCGGCGATTGTGGAGGCGGTGCCGGGTGGACGGCTCGGGGACATCTCGGCGGCGGTGCAGGAGATGTGCGAGGCTGAGGGATTTGGGGTGGTGCGGGAGTTTGTGGGGCATGGGATTGGCAAATCGATGCACGAGGATCCGCAGGTGCCGAACTATGGCACGCGGGGCAAGGGGCCAAGGCTGAAGCCGGGGATGGTGCTGGCGATTGAGCCAATGATCAACGCGGGCGGGCCAGAGGTTAAGGTGTTGAAGGACGGCTGGACGGCGGTGACTGTAGACGGAAGCTACAGCGCACACTTTGAGCACACCGTGGCGATCACCAAGGATGGGCCGGTGGTGCTAACGCGGTAGAGCTTTGCGGGGTGACAAGCAGGGTGATTCAGGGTAGTATGGGTTGTGGTGCGCTCGGCGTTCTGCAACAAGCGCAGGCTGGGCAATGCAACAACCGTTCGTTGGGTACTGCAAGAACAAGGAGATTCGTTTGTCGAAGGAAGATGCAATTGAGGTGATGGCGGTGGTCGTTGAGACGCTGCCGAACGCGATGTTCAAGGTGGAGCTTGAGAATAAGCACCAGGCTCTCGCTCACGTCTCTGGACGTATGCGTAAGAACTTCATCCGCATTCTCCCCGGCGACCGCGTTGCGATTGAGCTCAGTCCGTATGACCTCAATCGTGGCCGCATCGTTTATCGCTATAAGTAAGCGAGCGAAGACGCTACAGGGTTCCTCCAGCCACAGGGAAGTAGTCAGCACCGGCTCGCAGAGGTTTGCTTGCCCTTAGGTTTTGCGTGAGGCTTTATGTCTCCTGGATTAGAAGGGAATTATCGATGAAGGTTCGTGCGTCTGTTAAGAAGATCTGTGACAAGTGCAAGGTCATCCATCGCCGTGGAGTGGTTCGCGTAATTTGTGAGAACGCGAAGCATAAGCAGCGTCAGGGCTAAGCCGAGTCACCTTATTCCGGGCCCATCCGGGCTAGTTAGCCGCGTCTTCATACTGGACATAAAGGCTTGCGTTGAACCTGGATGAACTTCCCGCAAACTCTCCATCCGTTCCCGGCGAAGCTGGCGAACCGAAACTGATAAAGGATGCCACATGGCACGTATCTCCGGAGTCGACGTACCGAATAACAAGCAGGTACGCATTGGACTCACCTACATCTTCGGCATTGGTGACTCGCGTGCGGCGAAGATCCTGACCGAGGCCGACATCGATCCCTTCGCTAAGGTCGGGACGCTCGATGAAGATCAGCTGAACGCGATTCGTCAGGTCATCGAGAAGCAGGGCATGATTGAGGGTGATCTGCGCAAGGAGATCTCGCTGAATATCAAGCGGCTGATTGAGATTCAGTCGTACCGCGGTCTGCGTCACCGGCGCTCGCTTCCGGTTCGTGGTCAGCGCACTCACACCAACGCTCGCACCCGCAAGGGGCCTCGTAAGGGCACTGTTGCCGGCAAGAAGAAAGCGACGAAATAAATGGCCAAGACACAGAATCAGCAGAAGTCCGGCAAGGCCGGCGCGGGTAAGGGCAAGAAGTTCAAGAAGCGTGAACGGAAGAATGTTCCGTATGGTCTGGTGTTCATCCAGGCTTCGTTCAACAACACGATCGTCACCATCACCGATCAGACCGGCAACACGCTGAGCTGGAAGAGCTCCGGCTCGCTTGGCTTCCGCGGCTCCCGTAAGGGAACTCCGTTCGCGGCGCAGCAGGCTGCCGTTGGTGCGGCGAATGCGTGCTCGCGAGCATGGTCTGCGCTCGGTGGATGTGCGGGTTTCCGGTCCTGGTTCGGGGCGTGAGTCGGCGATTCGTGCGCTGGCTACCGCTGGGATTGACGTTCGTTCGATCCGCGACGTTACGCCGATGCCGCACAACGGCTGCCGTCCTCCGAAGCGCCGTCGCGTTTGATCTTCGAGTGGTGAGTTGCACGTCTTCTCTGACTCACTGCTTGCACACTTTTCGGATCGCGAAGAAGCGCGCAAGCTGCGTGTAAAGCGATCGACACCTGAAGTTATGGAGATATGAAATGGCACGTTATACAGGACCCGTCTGCCGCATGTGCCGGCGCGACGGCGTCAAGCTCTTCCTCAAAGGTTCCAAGTGCTTTACCGAGAAGTGCCCGGTTGAGAAGCGTAACTTTCCTCCGGGCCAGCATGGTCAGTCCCGCAAGGTGAAGAAGGTGGTGGGTTACGGTCTGCAGCTTCGTGAGAAGCAGAAGGCCAAGCGCATCTACTTCACGCTCGAGACCCAGTTCCGCGCGTACTACCAGAAGGCTTCGAACAAGACCGGCGTTACGGGCGAACTGCTCTTGCAGCAGCTTGAGACGCGTCTGGATAACGTTTGCTACCGGCTTGGTCTTGCGACCAGCCGCCGTCAGGCTCGGCAGGTTGTCCGTCACGGACACATTCAGGTCAACGGCCGCAAGGTGAACATTCCTTCCTTCCAATGCAAGGTAGGGGATGAGATTGCGGTTCGCGAAGGCTCAAAGACGCTGAGCTTCTTTGAGACGGCAAAGGATTTTGCCGGCGGCTTGCAGTCGGTAACCTGGCTTGACATCAACCGGGATACGTTGTCCGGCAAGGTGGTCACGCTGCCGAAGCGCGAGGATGTTCAGCTGCCGGTCAATGAGCAGCTCATCGTCGAACTTTACAGCAAGTAAGCTTCGGGCCCTGGCCTTTCAATTTGGGTGACTCACGCGTTTCGGCGCGTGGTTTCGCCCGCCTCGCAACACTTGTAGTTCAACCTGCTAACCGTACCAGTCCGCCCGTCGCAAAATGCATCGCGATGTGTGCCGGAAAAGGAGAAACACCCATGCTTTGGAGAGGTTTCCAGAAACCCAAGCGTCTTGCCGTTGACAACGAAACATTGACCCCGAAGTTCGGCAAATTTAGTGCTCAGCCGTTTGAACGCGGATTCGGAACGACGATCGGAAATGCGCTTCGCCGCACGCTGCTTTCTTCGATCGAGGGCGCTGCTGTGACCGCGGTCCGTATCGAGGGTGTATTGCATGAATTTCAGTCGATCACCGGCGTTGTTGAGGACGCGACCGACATCATCCTGAACCTGAAACAGATTCCGTTCAAGCTTGCGGGCGACGGCCCGAAGGCGCTTTATCTTCGCTCTGATGTTGCCGGGGTGATTACGTCCGGCATGATTGAGGCGGATGGCGATGTTGAGATTCTCGATCCCAACGTGTACATCTGCACGATCTCTGAGGGCGGCAAGATCGATATGGAGATGCGGCTGAAGCGTGGCCGTGGCTACATCTCTGCTGACAAGAACTTCGATGGCGATCTTGGCCTTGGCTTTATTCCTGTGGACAGCGTTCACTCGCCTGTACGCAAGGTGAACTACCTGGTTGAGGCGGCTCGTCTGGGTCAGATTACCGATTATGACAAGCTCACGATCGAGATCTGGACCAATGGGACTGTGCTTCCGGCGGATGCGCTTGGGCTTTCCGCCAAGCTGCTGAAGGATCACATGACCATCTTCATCAACTTCGAGGAGGAGATGGAGGCGGGCCACGACGGTCTGCATGATGGGCCTTCGATTCGCAATGAAAACCTGAACCGTTCGGTTGAGGAGCTTGAGCTTTCCGTGCGCAGCTATAACTGCCTGAAGAATGCAAACATTGCGACCATCGGCGAGCTGATCCAGAAGACGGAAGCCGAGATGTTGAAGACGAAGAACTTCGGCCGGAAAAGCCTGAACGAGATCAAGGAGATCCTTGCTCAGATGGGACTTTCTCTCGGCATGAAGATCGACGAGAACGGCAATCCGGTCCCGGGCCCGACCTCTGTTCTGCCGGCCGCGACGCTGGCTGCAAGCTACGGCAGCTTTGATGATGAGGACGACGACGAAGATGAAGATGAGGATGAAGACGAGGATCTCGAGCTTGCGAATGAGCCAGAGAACTTCTAACTGCAGTTAGAGGCAGTGTGGAGCAGTAGAGGGCGGTGAGGCAGTCGAGATGCTGCTTCACCCCGCACCGCGTAGGAAGCGCCTTTGAGCGTAGATAAGCAGTCCGGGTCTGGCAGAAGCTTGATCCGAAGGAGATTACATCATGCGTCACCGGAATGGCGGGTTTAAACTCGGCCGAAATACTTCACACAGGCGCGCGATGCTGCGCAACCTGGTTACCTCTATTATTCTTCACGATCGGGTTGAGACCACCATAACGAAGTGCAAGGCTTCGCGCCCGATCGTCGAGAAGATGATCACGCTGGGCAAGAAGGGCGATGTTCACTCGCGGCGCCAGGCTTTGGCTTACCTGATGACGGATGAGGCTGTGACTCGTTTGTTCTCCACTGTTTCACCTCGCTATGCGACGCGTCCTGGTGGATATCTGCGAATCGTTCGCACGACGACTCGTAAGGGGGATGCGGCTGAGTTGGCCGTGATCGAGCTGCTTGGGGCTGAGCAGGAGCTGAGTGAGAAGGCGCAGAAGCGCGCTGAGGCTCGGACGAAGAAGCGGGAAGAGCTGCAGAAGCAGATGGAAGAGCAGAATCCTGGTGAAGAGGGCGATCCAAACGCTGAGGTTTAAATTCTTCTTCCACATGGTGAAGCCCCAAGATCCTCTCGATCTTGGGGCTTTCTTTTTCTGCTGGAGGGCTTTTCTATCGCTTGATGAAGAACATGAGCCAGCTGGCGGCGATGGTACCACCGACGAAGATGACGAAGGAGAAGGCTCCGAAACGGATCATCATCTTGGGTTCCGCACGCTGGGTGATGCCGAAGACGATGGAGGTGAAGAAGGCGAAGAGCAGGACAGCGCTGAAGTGGGAGAGCATGGGCTACGACGCCTTTCTGCCGTTGGCCAGGGAGTGGGCGTCGACGGCGGCGATTACGTTCAGGAGACCGGCGACGACGATGAACTTGGTGCCGTAGTCTGCCAGGGCGATCTGCACTGACGGGGCGCCCCAGCCCAGTGCTCGGGCCAGGAAGTAGAGGAGGCCTGCGCCGAGCTGGCCTACGAAACCGAGGATGTCCAGGAGGTCGCCGGTGTTCGGGGTGTAGACCTTTCCCTGGAGGGCGATGCCGATGGCGAACATGGCTACGATCGAGACCAAGAGCAGGAGGCCTCGTATTGGCTTGCGGAGCATGAAGTGGCCTGCGCCGGGGATGAGCCATCCGGCGATGAGGACCATGGCGGCCATGGAGTTGGAGCGGGTGGCGAGCTGTGAGGGCGCCTGGATCTGGGTGTTCATCACTCTGGATGATAGCAGTTCAAAGGCGTAAGAGTTCGGTCTGGATGCGGCCGGTAACGACGGCGGAACCTGGTCGGGTGATCATATCTATCTCGCTTCGTATGCCAAACTCGCCAGGGAAGTAGAGGCCGGGCTCGACGGAGAAGCAGGTGTTGGGGAGCAGAAGGCGCTCGTCGTGGGTCTCGAGATTGTCGAGGTGAGCTCCGGCTCCGTGGAGCTCGGCGGCGATGTTGTGGCCTGTGCGATGGGTGAAGTAGTCGGCTAATCCGGCGTCGCGGATGATGGTTCGGGCGGCTTCGTCGGCTTGCCATCCGGCGATGGGCGTTCCGGCGGCGTAGGCGGTTTGGACTGCGGCTATTGCTGCGTCGCGGGCGTTGGCGACGATGGCAAAGATGCGGTGTTCACGCTCGGTTGGCTCGCGGTCGACGACTGCGGTCCAGGTGATGTCATAGAAGATGCTGTTTGGCTGGGCTAACTTTCCCCAGATGTCGATGAGGACGAAGTCTCCGGAGCGAATTGGGCGCGAGGACTGCGAGGTCGGCTCGTAATGGGAGTCGGCTGAGTTGGGACCTACGGAGACGTTGGGACGATGTTCCCAGACGAGGCCCTTTGAGCGCATTCCTTCTTCCAGGTATTCGACCATCTGGAGCTCGTTGGTTCCGGTTGAGCGGGTTCGGCGGCCGATCTCGGCGAAGGCCTCTTCAAGGAGGGGGTCGATGATGCGCTGGGCGGCGAAGTGGGACTCGATCTGGCCTTCGGTGAGAACGGCTTCGAACTGGGCGATGAGATTGGCCGAAGAGACGATGTTCTTGTCGAAGGAGCGGAGCAGATCGACGGTTCCTGCGTCGACCATGGAGACGTACATGATGGCGTTGCGTGGGCTGAACTGCATTGCAATGGTGTGGACGTCGGCAAGGATGGACTCGAGGGTTTGTTCGAGCTCCTGCCAAGAGGAGTAGCTTTGAAATTCTCCGGGTAAGGAATCCAAGCGACCGGATTCTATGCGGTGGACGAGTTTTTGCGGGGTTCCTACGGCTGGGATGAGGTAGAACCAGCGGCGGGTGACGTGGCCGCCTGGCGGGAGACCGAGGATGCGGAGGGCGAGGGGGTCGCGGTTGTGGTGGTCGTAGAAGAGCCAGGCGTCTAAGCCGGCTTGCTGCAGGGCGGTCTGGATGGCGGCTAGATTCATCCTGACCAGTGTAGTGGATGGGTGCGGACGGGTACCCCCCCGCTACTTACGGGCTAAAACCATTGTTTTGTTCAAGATACGTCGGGGAGTGCGGCGCAAAATCGTGTAAAGAAAAGGCTTACGGCTAAAATCCTCAGCCTAAAAGAGTTACGGCTGAGCTCCGTATGGGCTCAGCCGCTTTTTTCTACTGGTTCTATCCTACCAAATTGGATGGGGTGATTATGCCAACTATTTTTTACTATTTTCACCGCGTCTTTGTTGACGATTTGCGTTTTCTGGGGCTCCGGGGGGCTTGACAACAAAACCGCGCCCAGTCCGTTCCACGGCAGCCGGTCAGCGGATGTGGCTGTTGATTCCCTGCGAGAAGTAGGGGATTTGGACGCCGTAGCCGGTGGAAGGAACGGTGCGGACTGGGTTGACGGAGGTGTCGTGGATCCAGACAGAGCCGTTGCCCGAGAACATTCCCATGACCATCCAGGGCGAGGGGGTTGCGGACTGGAAGACGGGCTTGGTGCATTTGCTCTGACAGTCCTGGTAGGCGCCTCCTCCGACGAAGCTGACGCCTTCCTCCTGCTTGTCGATGGTGACCATGGGGGTGGTGGTGTCATTCCAGCCGTTCCCTTCCATGTAGAGGGAGAAGGTGACGCCGCGGTTGACTCCCTGGATGACAAGGTTGGGCAGGCCGTTCTTGGGGGCGTTGGCAGTGCCGTCGATGGAGATGGCGCTGTTGCCGGAGACGATCATGGGAATGCCGCCGCTTGGATGGTCCTGCTGCTGCGTGAAGCCGGAGCCATACCCTTGCAGGCGCTCAAACTTGCCTCCGCAGCAGTTATTGGAGATGTACCAGTCGTTGCCGTAGTTGTTGAAGGATCCGACGCCCTTCCACTCGAACTCGTCTGCCATGTTGGAGGCGTTGACGAGGGCGTGGGTGAAGGTGGAGACGTAGTCGTCGAAGGCGCACCACCACTCCTGACGGGTGTAGACGTTCTGGCCGAGGCTGGCGTCGACACCTACGAGAGAGTCAAGGATGTTGTTTCCGCCGGTGTCGAAGATGGTTCTGCATCCTCCGCCGCCGACACCTGGGCCGGTCATGCTGGAGCGATTGTAGATGGTGACGGCGGAACGGTTGGGATCGTTCAGGCCGGCCCATTTCCAGGTGACGTTGAGGGGCAGCTGGACGCTGACGGGTACGGCGGCGACGCCGCCGATTGGGTCACCGACGTGGACGAAGGTGTTGGTGATCTGCGGGATGGCGGGATCTGCGAGGCCGGTGAGATCGAGGGTTCCTCCTCCTGCGGCGACGAGGGCCGCGTTGCAGGCGTCCCATTTGGCTCCGAAGTCCTTGCCGGGGGATGAGGCGTTGCAATGGATGGTGCGATTCCCGGGGGTTTGGCCGAAGGCATGGAAAGAGATCCCGGATGCAAGGAGCAGGAGGGCCGACAGGAGTCTTACTGGCGTGCGCACACTAGCAGTTTGCCACGGCTTTGTGCAAATTGGACGAGAACTGTTGGTTAGCCTTTGGAGGAAGATCCAGCGGGCTGGCGGATCCTGGCTTTCGATGAGCACTTTGCTGGACGCCGGGTTGTGCCCTGTGTGCGTCAGGGCTTGTCAGGTGCAGGAGCGGAGGAGGAGCAGCCAGGTGAGTGAGAGCAGGACGGAGCCGAGGATGCCGATGGCGATGAGTGGGGAGCGTGTAGGAGCGGCGAGGGGTCCAGAGGTTCGGTTGTTCTGGGCGGGGTCGATGGGGTTGTAGAGGATCGGGATTGTCTGGTTCTGGGGGATGGCGGTTGGGGATTGGAACTCGTCTGAGTAGAGGCGGCCGTGGGCGTAGTAGTCGAAGGTGATGCGGAACTTGTCCTGGGTCTGGATGCCGAGGGTAAAGGTGTTCATGCGAGCGAACTGGAAGCGGCAGGAGGTGACGGTGGCCTGCGTCTCAATCCAGGGTTGTTCCGTGTCCTGGGATCGCGTCATGCGGGAGGAGCTTCTTTGAGGAGAGAGTGGAGGTCCAGGGTGCGGGTGTACATGGTGAGGTTTCCTTGAGAGTCAATGGGCCAGGCGGTGCGGGGGCGGTCGTAGTAGAGCTCGAGGCCGTTCTGGTCGGGGTCGCGGAGGTAGAGGGCTTCGGAGACGCCGTGGTCGGAGGCTCCGTCGAGGGGGATCTTTGCGGCGAGCAGGGCGCTGGAGAGCGTCGGCCAACGAGGCGCGGGTGGGGTAGAGGAGGGCGAGGTGGTAAAGGCCGGTGGCGCCGGGTGCGGGAGGCTTGCCGTTGAGGCTCTCCCAGGTGTTGAGGCCGATGTGGTGGTGGTAGCCGCCGGCGGAGATGAAGGCGGCGGAGTCCTGAAAGCGTAGCTGGAGCTCAAGGCCGAGGACGCCGCAGTAGAAGGCGAGGGCGCGGTCCAGGTTGGCTACTTTCAGGTGGACGTGGCCGATACGTGCTTCGGGGTGGATGGGGGGCATAGGGATTAGATGTGGGTGAGCCTGCGTTTTGTGCGAAGCGCGCAAATGGCTCATATTGCTGGGCTTACACCGAAAGAGGACATATGTCTAGATTTCCACAACATTCCCCTGCGATTCTGCTCCTGGAGGAACCAATGAAACTGCTGCAAATGAGCGACCCTATGACTGCAAAGCTCCTCAACGCTTCACTCACAACCTACAGCCCTTACGGCAAAGGGCGTGACCTTCCATTCACCATCTCAGACATCTCGCGCGATGCAATCACTTTCCGCAAGAAAAATGGAAAGGAACAGACGGCAAGAAGGGGTGAAATTGAATTTGTGGCGGAGAATTGGCAAAAAGCGAAGGAACGGAGCGTGTCGAGGAAAAGAATTGCAGCAGAAGAGCTTCAACACTTCCTATCTCTTCGGTGTGTTCCACTTCATGGAGACAGAACTGAACTAATAACAAATTCCTGCGGCCTCTATAGAAAGCTGGCGTGTCTCGAATTTATGACCTGTACTTCAGCTTCTTGAAAGGCGGTGTTGGTTTCGGCGACGGAGTTGGGAAGGTTGACGGGGCGGGTGGCGTCTTCGAGGACGATGGTTTCGAAGCCGAGGGAGTTGCCGTCGAGGGCGGAGTAGCGGACGCAGAAGTCGTAAGCCAGGCCGGCGAGGTAGAGGGTGGTGATGCCACGGTCTCTTAAGTAGCCGGCCAGGCCTGTGGAAGTTTTGTGGTCATTTTCGAGGAAGGCGGAGTAGGAGTCTATGTGGGGGCGGAATCCTTTGCGGAGGATGAGCTCGGCGTGGGGAATGTCCAGGGCTTGGTGGAGGGCTGCGCCGGGGGTGTGCTGGAGGCAGTGTTCGGGCCAGAGGGTTTGGGGGCCGTAGGGGGCTTGGATCTGTGCGTAGGGCTGCCGGTTGCGGTGGGTGCTGGCGAAGGAGATGTGCCCTGCGGGATGCCAGTCCTGGGTGAGGAGGACGTGGTCGAAGCGGCGGGCGAGGGTGTTGATGATGGGGAGGATTTCATCGCCGCCGGGGACGGGGAGGGTGCCGCCGGGCATGAAGTCGTGCTGGAGGTCGATGAGGAGGAGGGCGGAGGAGGGTTGGTGGATGGGCATAGGATTATAAGTCGGTCGCCCAGTTTTCGATGCGCAGCAGCGGGACTACATGGGCGAAGGCTTTATGCGTTGTGACCAGGGTCGCGTTCAGCGAGGATGCCTGAGCGGCAAGCAGCATATCTATGGCGGAGAGACTGATACCGCCTGCCGTAAGGCGCATCCGCAACCTGGCGTAGATGGGAGCAACGTGGTGATCCCAGGGGAGAATGGGAAGGCCGTCGAAGAACTCCTGCACAGCGGAACGGAAGCGTGTTGCGCCGGTCTTTCGCTCGAGCCCAAAGAGTGTCTCAGCCTGGGTGAGTGCGGAGACGGCGATGGACCCTTGTACCTTCCGCTGGAGGAAGGTTTGACGGGCCAGGATGGAACGACCGTTGAGGATGTAGCTGACGGTATTTGTGTCCAGAAGGTAGAGCGAGGGCTGATTCAAAACCAATCTCGCTCAGGAGAGGGAGACGTATCCCGCTCGATGACGAAGTCTGCGCCTCCGGCAGCGTCGAGTTCGGCAAAGATCTGCTCAAAGGAACGCTTCGGCGGTGTCTCTGAGAGTGTGATCACGCCCGTTGCGACGTCACGCTGAATGTAAACCTCGTCCGTGGTGAATCGGTAGTTCTTCGGGATACGCACCGCCTGGCTTCGTCCATTTTGGAAGACACGTGCTTTTTCGACGTGGCGCTCATGGGGTTGCTCTGTGGTTGGCTTCATAGGCACCTCTGCTAGCGATCTTGGGATGTATTTTTCTTAGTGTCAAGGAAGGCTGATCCAGGTGCTGAGGGAAGCTCTCCAGAAGTGATCGATGATCGCGGCTCAAGCCGCCATATTTCGGCAGCACAGACTCAGGAGACGGACCCAAATTCCTCTTCGAAGTTTGTTCTCCGGTGAAGATGGGCACCCTTGGGCGTATGGTGTTGGGGAGGTGGAGTGGCTGTGAATCGGATTGGGACGGAGTTGAAGGCGACGGTGAGGAGTAAGGCGAATCAGGCGGCGGTGCGGGCGCTGATGGAGGAGATGCGGGGGCAGGAAGAGGGGATCAGGGCGGGGGGTGGGGCGAAGGCGGTGGAGGCTCAGCATGGGAAGGGACGGCTGACGGCGCGGGAGAGGATTGGGTTGCTGGTGGATGGGGCGGATAGGGGATCCCACATCTCAGAAGCGAGATGTGGGGCACCCGGTTTGTTGCCTAGGATCTTGCCTGATTCAGGGTTCCTGGAGTTGGGGGTTTGGGCGGCTTTTGGGATGTATCAGGAGTGGGGTGGGGCTCCGGGGGCGGGAGTGGTGTGTGGGTTGGGACGGGTGAGTGGCAGGCTATGCATGATTGTGGCGAACGATGCGACCGTTAAGGCGGGGGCTTTTTTCCCGATGACGGCGAAGAAGGTGTTGCGGGCGCAGGCGATTGCCTTGGAGAATCGGATTCCTACGCTCTATCTGGTGGATTCTTCCGGAGCGTTTTTGCCGCTACAGGAAGAGGTGTTTCCGGATCAGGATGATTTTGGGCGGGTGTTTCGGAATAACGCGGTGATGTCGAGCTTAGGCGTGCCGCAGATGACGGCGATTATGGGGATGTGCGTGGCGGGTGGGGCGTATCTGCCGGTGATGACGGATACGGTGCTGATGACGGAGGGTTCGGGGTTGTTTCTGGCGGGCCCGGCGCTGGTGCAGGCGGCGATCGGGCAGAAGACGCCGGCGGAGGAGCTGGGTGGGGCGAGGATGCATGCGGAGATTTCGGGGACGGTGGATTTCTTAGAGGCTTCGGACGAATTGTGCCTGGAACGGGTGCGCACTTTGGTTGGAATGATGGGGAATAGGCAGGGGTCAGGGGTGAGGAATCAGGGGTCAGAGGGCGAGGTGTTTTCGCGGGTGGCGTTCGATGCGGAGCGGGATAAGCCTTTGTTTGCGGCGGAGGAGTTGTATGGGTTGCTCGATCCGGCTCCGGGGGCTAGCAATGTATATGACATGCGGGAGGTAATTGCTCGGGTGGTGGATCGGAGCGAGTTCGATGAGTACAAGGCTGATTTTGGGCGGACTTTGATTTGCGGGTATGGGCGGATTGGCGGGCGGGCGGTGGGAATTGTGGCGAACCAGAAGCTGAATCAACGGTCGACGGTGGCGATGGGGCCGATGGCGGGGACGCAGCGGATCGAGGTGGGTGGGGTGATCTATACGGAGGCGGCGCAGAAGGCGGCCCGGTTTGTGATGGATTGCAATCAGAGTCTGGTGCCTCTGATTTTCCTGCATGATGTGAATGGATTCATGGTGGGCAAAGATGCGGAGTGGTCGGGCATTATCCGGGCGGGGGCGAAGATGGTAAGCGCGGTGAGTACGAGCGTGGTGCCGAAGATTACGGTGATTGTGGGGGGGAGCTTTGGGGCGGGGCACTATGCGATGTGCGGGAAGGCTTATGATCCCCGGTTTATCTTTGCGTGGCCTACGGCACGGTACTCGGTGATGGGTGGGAGCGCGGCGGCGAATACGCTGGCGGAGGTTCGGGCGAAGCAGATGGAACGGGGTGGGGAGGTGGTTTCTGAGGAGCGGAAGAAGGCGATTTGGGAGGAGATCAAGGCGGGGTATGATGCGGCGGCGGATGCCCGGTATGGGGCGGCGCGAGGGTGGGTGGACGCGGTGATTGATCCGGCGAAGACGCGGGAAGTTTTGATGGTGGCGCTGGAGGCTTGCGCGCTGAATTCGGAGGTTGGGAGGTTTAATGTGGGGGTGTTGCAGACGTGAGGGGACGCGCATCGTAGGAGGGAAGTGGAAGTTGAAAAGAGGCGTTGATGGTGAAGATCGTAGAGTGTCCGCGGGATGCGTGGCAGGGGTTGCCGGGGGTGATGCCGTCGGAGGTGAAGGCGGAATATCTCAGGGTGCTGGTGGCGGCGGGGTTCAAGCATGTCGATGCGGTGAGCTTTGTGTCGAAGACGGCGATTCCGCAGATGGCGGATGCGGAGCTCGTGCTGGAGTATCTCGATCCTCCAGAGGATGTGGAACTGATTGGGATCGTGGTGAATGAGAAAGGGGCGGAGCGGGCTGTGGCTACCGGGGCGGTGAGTACGCTGGGGTTTCCGTATTCGATTTCGCCGGGGTTCTTGAAGCGAAATCAGAATCAGACGCCGGAGGAGTCACTTGATGCGCTGGAGGCTGTGGGCACGGTGGGGTTCAAAGCGGGGTTGGATCTGGTGGCGTATGTTTCGATGGCTTTTGGAAATCCGTATGGGGATGCCTGGTCGATCGACGAGGTGGTGAATGCGTGCGATCTGCTGGTGGACTGTGGGGTGACGCAGATCTCGCTGGCGGACACGGTGGGAATTGCTACGGTGGGGCTGGTTGGGGATCTGGTGAGCGGTGTCAAGGCGGTGCACGATGAGGCGGAGATCGGGGTGCATCTGCATGCTCGTCCGGAGAGTGCGGAGGGGTTGATACGTGCCGCCTATGGGGCGGGATGCAGGCGGTTCGATGGGGCGATTGGCGGGTTGGGTGGCTGTCCGATGGCACAGGATGCGCTGGTGGGGAATCTGCCGACGGAGGTGCTGCTGCGGGTGCTGAAGGAGTTGGGGGCGGAGTTGCCGGAGCTGCGGCCGTTGGATGGGTTGGTAGCGGCGAGTGCGGAGATTGGGCGGCGGTATGGGGCTCGAGTCCAGTGATGGGGATGGTGCTGGTTGAGGATGTGGGTGGGGTGCGGACGATTACGTTGAATCGTCCGGAGCGGCGGAATGCTTTAAACCCGGAGATGCAGGGGGAGCTGATTGCCGCGTTTGAGGCGGCTTCTGCCGATGACGGCGTGCGGGTGGTGGTGTTAGCGGGGGCTGGGGAGAGCTTCTGCGCGGGGTTGGATCTGGAGGTGCTGCGGGGACTCGCGGGCAAGGGTGCGGAGGAGCATGAGGTGGGTGCGCGGCGGGTGGCGCGGATGTTTCGGGCGCTTCATGATCTGGAGAAGCCTACGATTGCTCGGGTGCAGGGGGCGGCGATAGCCGGAGGGACGGGGTTGGCGACGATCTGTGATTTTACGATTGCTGCGGCGGGGGCGAGGTTTGGATATACGGAGGCTCGGATCGGGTTTGTGCCGGCGCTGGTTTCGGCTTACCTGGTGCTACAGGTGGGAGAGAAGCGGGCTCGGGAGCTGCTGCTGACGGGAAGACTGTTTTCAGCGGAAGAGGCTCTGGGGTTTGGGCTGGTGAGCGAGGTGGTGGCGGCGGATGGGCTGGATGTGCGGGTGAGCGAGCTTGCAGAGGTGCTGGAGGCAAATAGTCCGGAGTCGCTGCGGGCTACGAAGCGGCTGCTGGCGGCGCAGAAGAAGAGGTGGCTGGATGAGGCGCTCGAGTTCTCGATGTTGGCGAATGCTCGCGGGCGGGAGACGCATGATTTTCTGGAAGGCGTTACGGCTTTTCTGGAGAAGCGGCAACCGGTTTGGAAGGGCTGATCGACATGTCCTGCCGGACGGGCCCACTGCGCGGCAGTTCGTGCTGTCTTCCTTGTCGTGGCTGTGCGACCGCTGGGGTGCTCGCGTTGCGCTACCCGTAAAATGATTGGATGAGTGATGTGGTGGCTTTCGGCGAGGCGCGGATTCGAGTGCGGTATGCGGAGACCGATCAGATGGGTGTGGTGTATTACGCGAACTACCTGGTGTGGTTTGAGGTGGGCCGGGTGGAACTGATACGGGTGATGGGTCTGGACTATAAGCGGATGGAGATCGAAGACGGGTGTGGGCTTGCCGTGGCGGAGGCTACCTGCCGCTACAAGGCTCCGGCACGGTACGACGATGTGCTGATCGTTAAGACACGGATACTGGAAGTGCGGGGAAGCGTGGTGAAGTTTGGGTATGAGATTGTTCGGGAAGAGGATGGGGTGGCGCTTTGCGAGGGGGCTACGACCCATGTGGCTGTCGGGCGCGATATGAAGAGATGTGCGCTGCCGGCGCGGTATGTGGAGGTGTTTCGCGCGGCGCATGTGCCGGTGGAGGTTCCTGATGCATGAGGACCTCCGTTTCATGAGTGTAGGACAAACGGCGAAGGCTGGGATTGCTCCCAGCCTTCGCCGTTTGTGGTTCGCTGCCACTTAGACGCTGGCTTCGGCGGCTTCTACTTCTTTTTCGGTGGCCTTGGCGGCGGCTAGTTCGGCGAGTTGCTTACGTTTGGCTTCGGCGGTGTTGGCTCCTAGTTCGTCGGCTAGCTTCTCTGTGGTGTAGGTTTCAATGACATCGCCGGCGCGCATGTCCTTCCATCCGGCCAGGTCGATACCGCACTCGACGCCCTCGCGGACTTCCGAGACATCGTCCTTGACGCGCTTGAGGGAGCTGATCTTGCCCTTCCAGATCTCTGCGCCTTCGCGCATGAGACGAGCCTGCGCGTTGCGCTTGATGGTGCCGTCGGTGACGCGGCAACCGGCGATCTGGCCGACCTTGGTGATCTTGAAGACCTGCAGGATCTCTGCGCGGCCCGCGTAGTTTTCCTTGTAGACGGGGTCGAGCAGGCCGTACATCGCCTTTTCGATCTCGGTGCGGAGCTCGTAGATGATGGAGTGGAGACGGATCTCAACGTTTTCGCGGGCCGCGACGTCGGCCGAGTTGCGGTCGGGGCGGACATTGAAGCCGATGATGATCGCGTTGCTGGCTGACGCCAGCAGCACGTCGGACTCGGTGATGGCTCCGACGCCGGAGTGGAGGACGCGGACGCGAACCTTCTCGGTCGACATGTGGGCGAGGTCTTCTGCGATGACTTCGACCGAACCCTGCACGTCGCCCTTGACGATGATGTTGAGGTCCTTGACGCCGGCCTGCTTGATCTGTTCGGCGAGGCCTTCGAGCGAGACGCGGGAGCTCTTGGCGAGCTGGGCTTCGCGCTCCTTCATCTTGCGGTACTGCGCGATGCCCTTGGCCTTATCGCGATCGGCCATGACGAGGAAGGTGTCGCCGGCGTCCGGCATTCCTTCCAGGCCCAAGACTTCAACGGGTGTGGACGGGCCGGCTTCTTCAATGGCTCGGCCGCGATCGTCGAACATGGCGCGGATTTTGCCGAAGGTGTTGCCGACGATGAAGCTGTCGCCGAGATGCAGGGTTCCGTTCTGGACGAGGATGCTGGCGACGGCTCCGCGGCCACGATCTAGCTTGGCCTCGATGACGGTGCCGACCGCGGGGCGATCGGGCTGGGCCTTCTGCTCGTTGGTATCGGCGACGAGGCAGATCATCTCTTCGAGGGCGTCGAGGTTGAGGCGCTTCTTGGCAGAGACTTCGACGAACTCGGTATCTCCCCCCTGGTTGGCCGGCTGGACGCCGCGGGCGGCGAGTTGCTGGATGACCTTGGTGGCGTTGGCTTCGGGCTTGTCGATCTTGTTGACCGCGACGATGATCGGCACCTTGGCGGCGCGTGCGTGGTCGATGGCCTCAAGGGTCTGGGGCATGACGCCGTCGTCGGCTGCGACGACGATGACGACGATGTCGGTGACCTTGGCTCCGCGGGCACGCATGCGGGTGAAGGCCTCGTGACCGGGGGTGTCGAGGAAGACGATCTCGCGGCCGAAGGCGGGCGAGTCGGGCTTGATGATTTTGACCTTGTACGCGCCGATGTGCTGGGTGATGCCGCCGGCTTCGCCGCCTGCGACGTCGGTGGAGCGGATGGCATCGAGCAAGCTGGTCTTACCATGGTCGACGTGACCCATGACGGTGACGACGGGCGAGCGGACGACCTCTACCATGCCGGTTGTGTCTTCGAGGAAGCCTTCGATGGCCTCGTTCTCAAGCTGCTCTTCGACCGAGATGACGATGGCGTCGGCGCCGAATTGGCGGGCAACGTCCTTGACGAGTTCGCCTTCGAGCGACTGGTTGACGGTGACGAAGACGCCCTTCATGAGGAGGGATGCGATGAGGTCCTTGCCGCGGACATCGAGCTTTTCCGCGAGGTCCTTGACGCTGATGCCTTCGGTGACCGTGATGGTCTTGGTGATAGGCAGGGGTTCGCGCGAGATGGACTGGCCGCCGTAGCGTGGTGGCGGCTGGAAGCCCTTCATCGGACCTTCCTTTACCTTCTCGTAGCGCTGACCGCCGCGGCGCTGGCCGGGACGGGCGGGGCGCAGGCCGGCGGGTGGGGCTCCGCCCTCAGGCGCGCCACCGGGCGCTCCTCCTGGGCCTCCACCCGGACGCGGCGGGAAGCCCGGGCGGGCAGGGAAGCCGGGACGCGCGCCCGGGGCGAAGCCGGGACGCGTTGCGCTCCCGGGTGCACCGCCGGGACCGCCCGGGAAGGTGCGGGTGGGATGCATCGGGCGGCGTGCGCCGGGAGCCATGCCGGGACCACCGCCAACGGGCGGGCGAGAGCCGGGGAAGCTGGTTCCAGGGCCGGAGCCAGGGCCGGTGCGGGGGCGTTCGAAGATGGGACGGCCGCGCGGGGCCTGGCCTGGGGCCGGAGGCGGTGCGGTGTAGATGGGGCGCGGGCCGGTCTGCGGCATGATGACGCGACGGGCGGGCTGGACGGGAGCAGGCGTTGAGGCTTCGGCTGCGGGAGCGAAAGCTTCTGCGACTGGCTCAGGTGTGGCTACTACAGGTGCTGGCGGCGCGACCGGCGCGGGTGCCGCGACCGGTGGCGGGGCGACGGCGACGACTGGAGGCGTGGCAGGGCGAGGCGGCGCCGCGACGGCGACCGGGGCGGAGCTTGGAGCGCGACCGAGGACGGCCGGCGCGGAGGGCTGGGTGCCGGGTTGGCGGCTGCCCGGAGGGCCTGCTGGAGGACGGTTCGCGACGACTGGGGCGGGAGGCGGCGCGACGATGCGAGCGCCCTGGCTTGGCAGAGGCACGATGCGGCGAGGGGCCGGGGTCGCCGGTGCGGGATTGGCCGCCTGGATGGTTGGGACAGATGCAGGGACTGGCGCAGGTGCGGGTGCCGGCGTGGACGTGACGGCCGGCGCAGGCGTGGAGGCGGCCGTAGGCGCAGGCGCCGCGACGGGTGCGACGGAAGGACGCGCGACGACGACCGCGGGCGGGGCAACCGTTCCTGGTCGAGCGGCGGAAGGGGGTGCGACGGCGACAGCCGGACGAGCAGAGGGGGCGGGTGGAACGTAGCGAGGGTTGTTGGCGTTTTCCTGGGCCTGCTTGCGCTCGAGGATGGCGCGCATGGCGTCGCCGGGTTTGGATACGTTCGAGAGGTCGAAGCGTGGCTCCTGCCGGGTGGCTTGAGCGTGGCGCGTGGTGCCGCTGCGGTCGCCCTTGAAGTAGTTGCGAACGCGCTCTGCCTGGTCTTCCTCGATGGAGGACGAATGGGTCTTTCCTGACACGCCAATGGCTTCGAGCGCGTCGAGGATCGGCCTGCTCTTTACTTCGAGTTCCCGCGCCAAATCGTTGATTCTAACTTTGCTCATCCGTCCCTTTATCGCTTTCCTACTGTCGCGCCTAGCTGTTCATAGCAGCCTCGTGTGAAGTGGAGTGCGTCTGTTGTCTATTATGGCTGAAAACTGCGAAAACGCAGCAAATTTGCCGAAACGGTACGGCCGTGGGGTTAGCCACGGTCGTGCCCGCCGGTATCGATTCCTTCGTCTGAGACCTCCTGGCTTTCTGCGACCAGGGTGTCTACGGTGTCGTTGTCGAGCTCGATGCCTTCTTCGCGGCGATCCGCGTCATCGTTGGCGTCGGATTCAGAGAGCTCGTCCTCTGCAGAGGCGAGGTCCTCGGTGGAGAGGTCGTTGAGTTCGGTTGGCGGCTCGCCGAGGGCGGCGGCTTCGGCGAGGATCTCTTCTGGGGTCTTGTTGTAGCTTTGGGCCATGGAAGTTGTCTCCGGGGTGTCGGTTGGGGTTTCGATGACATCGGCCAAGGGGACGGGACGTTCTTCGCCTTCCTCGTACTGGCCGAAGTAGTGGCGGACGGCGACGGCGATCTTCTCGATCGTTTTTTCGCCGATGCCGGGGATTTCGGCGAGCTCTTCGGCGGTCATGTCGGCGACTGCTTCGACCGTTGTGATACCGGCGGCGATGAGTTTCTCCAAAATCTGCTCGCCGAGCTCGACGACCTGCTCGATGGGCGTGGTGGGGCCGCCGGACATGGCCTGCATCTGCTGCTCGACCTCCTGGCGCTTCTCCTCCTCACTCTTGATGTCGATTTTCCACTGGAGGAGCTTGGCGGCGAGGCGGACGTTCTGGCCTTTTTTGCCGATGGCGAGGGAGAGCTGGGTGTCGTCGACAATGACTTCGAGCTGCTTGTCGGCGAGGTCGGTGATGGAGACGCGGCTTACTTTCGCCGGCTGCAGGGCCTTTTCGGCGAAGGTGGTGATCTCTTCGGAGTACTCGATGATGTCGATTTTTTCGCCGCGGAGCTCGCGGATGATGCTCTGGACGCGCATGCCCTTCATGCCGACGCAGGCGCCGACGGGGTCGACGTCCTTGTCACGGGACATGACAGCGATCTTGGTGCGCTCGCCAGCCTCACGGGCGATGGCGCGGATGGTGACGGTGCCGTCGTAGATCTCGGGGACCTCGGACTGAAAGAGGTTCTGGACGAGGGCGGGGGCAGCGCGGGAGACGATGACCTGCGGGCCTTTGGCGGCGCGGTCGACGCGGAGCAGGACGACGCGGACGCGCTCGCCGACGGCGAAGGACTCGAGGCGGGACTGCTCGCGCTTGGGCATGCGGGCCTCGGCTTTGCCGAGATCGAAGATGACGTCCATGGGCTCGAGGCGCTTGACGATGGCGTTGAGGACCTCGCCGGCGCGGTGGTTGTACTCGTTGAAGACGGTGTCGCGCTCGGCTTCGCGAACCTTCTGGAAGATAACCTGCTTGGCCATCTGGGCGGCAATGCGGCCGAGCGGGCTGGTGTCCTTGTAGAAGCGGAGTTCGCCACCGATTTCGACTTCCGGCGCGAGGGCGAGGGCGGCCTCGTGGGTCATCTGGTTGATGGGGTCTTCGACCTGCTCGGGGGTTTCGACGACGGTCTTGAAGACGTAGGCGCGGATCTCGCCGGTCTCCTTGTCCATTTCGGCTCGCATGTTTTCCTGAGTCTTGTAGTACTTGCGCGTGGCGAGGGCGATGGCGTCTTCGATGGCGCCGACGACGACGGTGGGGTCGATGCCCTTTTCCCTGCTCAGTGCTTCGATCGACTGGTATAAGACACTTGCCATGGCTCACTCGGCTTTCTACGAAAGATTCGCTGCAAAAATTGGCTGCGGGTTGCGGGGACGAAAGGCTAGATTTCCGGGATGAGGTTGGCCTTTTCGATGTTTTCGAGAGGCACCTCGATGATCTGGCCGGCGAGGGCGGCTGCGGCTGTTTTCTTTGCCTTGCCCTTAAGTTTTACGGCGGAGGGGTCTAGTTTGAGGGTGCGGGACTCGGGCTCGAAGGCGGTGAGGCGGCCCTGGAAGTGGCGATTGCCTGCGATGGCGGAGAAGGTTTGCAGCTTGATGAGGCTGCCCTGGAAGCGGGTGAAGTCGGCTGGCCGGGAGAGCTTGCGCTCGAGGCCGGGTGAGGAGACTTCGAGGGTGTAGTCGGCTCCCGGGATGAGGTCTTCGACGTCGAGGACGGTGCCGAAGTCGCGGGCGAAGCTTTCGCAGTCTTCGTGGGTGACGCCGGAGAGGGCTTCGGCGGGGACGTTGGCGGGGAGGATGGGGACGGCTTCTGTGGGGTCGAGCGGGTCTCCGGCTTCTGCGGCTTTGGCAAGTTCGATGAGGCGGGCTCGGGCGGGTTCGTCCTTTTCAATGAAGACGCGGAGGGTCCTGAACCTGGCGCCTCCGGAGAATTCGAGGTCGACGAGTTCGAGGTGGTGGGATGCGGCGACGCGCTCAGCCGTGGACCGGATTGTGTCGAGTTGAAGAGCCATTAAGCGTGCTGCGGGCGAAAAGTGTTAAGAGCAAATAAAAAGTGGGCTTTGGCCCACTCGGTATCTCCGCCGATCTTCCATACGAGCCCGGTGCGAGCACGGGATCCGCAAACGACGGAACAACCTGTCTGCAAATAGGATCATACTCCGAACACATCCCCTGTACAAATGCCAGCCGCGCGGGGGATGCCAGGCGGGGATTACCAAAGTCAGGATGGCGTCCTCTCGATTTCGCTTGACTCTCTACCGCGCCTCAAGTGAGATGGCGGAAGTCCAATCTAACCGGTGGTTCAGTCGAGATGTTGCGTACCCCTTTTTGTGCTGTTTTCCTGCTTTGCCTTGCGTCGTTTGTCCTTGGTTGCGGTTCGAACTCCGGCGGCGCCACCGGCGGCTCTTCCGGGTCGACGTCTGCGGCCACGCCTGTGCTGACCGCCATCAGCCCGGCCACGGCGACGGTCGGCGGGGCTGCCCTTACCCTGACGGCGACGGGGCAGAACTTCGTTGCGGGCTGTGAGCTTACCTGGAACGGCACGGCCCGGGCCACGCTGTATCAGTCCGCGACCACGCTGCAGATGACGGTGAACGCCGCGGACCTGGCGGCCGCGGGTACGGCAGCGATTGCCGTCTCGGATCCGCAGACCTCCGGTGGCCTGAGCTCCAACACGATCCCGTTCATGGTCTCGGCGAGCGCGGCGCCGAATCCCGTGCCTGTGCTGAGTTCGGTCTTGCCGGCGTCAACCAACGTGGGCTCCGCAGCGGTTGCAGTGACGCTGACGGGCAACAACTTTCTGGCCTCGTCGGTGGTGAGCTGGAACGGGCAGGCGCTGTCGTCCACCTATACGAACTCCACCACGCTGGTGGCTCAGATTCCCGCCGCCAACCTGACCACGGCCGGCAGCTTTTCTCTGACCGTAACGAATCCTGCACCGGGCGGCGGGACGTCCGCGTCGCAGGCCTTTACGGTGAACGCCGCGGGGACTGGCGGCATGACGACGGTCGCCGTCTATGCGAACGATCTTGTGTGGGATGCGGTGAACCAGGTGATGTATCTGTCGCTACCAAGCACGGATGGCAGCAACGGCAACTCTATCCAGCCTTTGAACCCGGTGACGGGTGCGCTGGGCGCGGCAGCGTTCGCCGGCAGCGAGCCCGATCTGCTTGCTGTCTCCGCGACGAGCAAATACCTTTATGCGAGCCTGAATGGATCCTCCTCGCTGCAGCGATTTGTGCTGCCCTCGCTCACCAAGGACATCACGATCCCGCTGGGATCGGACAAGTACGACGGTAGCTTCATCGCGATGGATCTGCAGACGTCTCCGGTTGCGGATGGCACGATTGCGGTGGTGCGTGGGACGCCAGGCTACAGCCCAGAGGAAGAGGGCGGCGTGCTGCTGTTCGATGATGCCGTGCAGCGGCCCAACGTGCTCTGCGGCTGGATTGAGTACGGCTGCAGCGGGCAGGGCGCGAATCTGTTCGACTCGATCCAGTGGAGCGGGGATGGGACGCAGATGTACGCGCTGAACAACGAGGATACGGCCTTCAACTTCTACTCCATCCCGGTGACCGCCAGCGGCTTTGGCACGGTGAAGGACTACGGCCAGCTGGACAGCAGGTTCGGCGACATGCTGCATTATGACGCGGTGACGAAGCTGCTTTACACCAACGATGGCGAGGTCATCAACCCCTCGGCGGGCACACGCGTGGGGACATTTGCCGCGTCCGGGCTGGTGGTGCCGGACGGCAAGCTCGGGCTGATCTTTGCACTTGTGAACCTGAACTCCGGCTACACCCTGGAGTGGTTCGACATCAATCACTACACGCTGGTGGGCAGCATGGCGCTGAAGAATGTGACCGGAACTCCGAACCACCTTATCCGCTGGGGCAGCAATGGACTGGCGTTTACGACCGTGTCGACGACGTACGGCAGCGGGCTGACTTACACGGGGTCCGTTTACGTGGTGAGCGGAAGCTTCTGATGTGCGGCGCGGGGAGCTGCCGGCGTCTCATTCAGGCGCCGGCGGCTGAAGATTGACCCTGGCTTATCCCAGCTTCATCGCTCCGGTGCAACAATAGGGGGATGATTCTGACGCCGATTCCCGAAGCGCTGACGTTCGATGACGTTCTGCTGGTTCCTGCCTACTCTGATGTGGTGCCGGCGACGGTGAATACGTCGACGCGGCTGACCAGCCGGATTTTGCTGAACACGCCGTTGATGTCCGCTGCAATGGATACCGTGACCGAGTCGCGGCTGGCGATTGCGATGGCGCAGCAGGGCGGCATGGGGGTAATCCATCGGAACCTCTCGATTCTGCAGCAGGCGGGCGAGGTGGATAAGGTGAAGCGTTCGGAGAGCGGGATGATTGTGGACCCGGTGACGATTTCTCCCGAGCAGTCTATTTCCGATGCGCTGGACATGATGCGGCGTTACAAGATCTCAGGCGTCCCGGTGACCAAAGACCGGAAACTGGTGGGGATTTTAACCAATCGCGACCTTCGGTTTGTGTCGGAGATCGACCGGCCGATCGAGTCCGTGATGACCAAGACGAACCTGATTACCGTGCCGGTGGGGACGACGCTCGAGGCAGCCGAGCATATTCTGCATCAGCACCGGGTGGAGAAGCTGCTGGTGGTGAACGATGACTATGAGTTGAAGGGGCTGATCACGGTCAAGGATATTCAGAAGAAGCTGAAGTATCCGAATGCGTGCAAGGATTCGCAGGGACGGCTGCGCACAGCGGCCGCGATTGGGGCTACCGGCGACTTTCTGGAGCGCGCGGCGGCGCTGGTGGAGAGCCGGGTGGATGCGCTGGCGATCGATTCCGCGCATGGGCACTCTTTGCGGGTGTTGGAGGCTGTGGCGGAGGTGAAGAAGGCATTTCCGGATGTGTGTTTGCTGGCCGGCAATATTGCCACATATGACGGAGCTCGAGCGCTGATCGATGCGGGTGCGGATGCGATCAAGGTGGGAATTGGGCCGGGGTCGATTTGCACGACGCGCATGGTGACGGGGGCGGGGATGCCGCAGATTACGGCGATCTCGGAGGCGTTTCGGGCGGCGAGTCCGGCGGGGATTCCGCTGATCGCGGATGGAGGGATCAAGTACTCGGGCGACGTGACGAAGGCGATTGCGGCGGGGGCGAGTGTGGTGATGTTAGGCTCGCTGTTTGCCGGAGTGGATGAGAGTCCGGGGGAGACGATCCTGTATCAGGGGCGAAGCTTTAAGGCGTATCGCGGAATGGGCAGTCTGAGTGCGATGGCGCAGGGCTCGGGGGAGCGGTACTTTCAGGGCAAGGAAGATATGAACGAGATTACGGCGGGCGAGCGGCCGAACCTGACGGCTCGGGAGGGCTCGACGCAGAACCGGCTGGCGAAGTTTGTGCCGGAGGGGATTGAGGGGCGAGTGCCACATAGGGGACCGCTGGAGGCGATGGTGTATCAGTTGGTGGGTGGGTTGCGGTCGGGGATGGGGTATCTGGGATGCTCGTCGATTGAGGAGCTACAGCAGAACGCGCGGTTTGTACGGATTTCGAACGCGGGTCTTAAGGAGAGCCATGTGCATGATGTGGTGATCACACGCGAGGCCCCGAACTATCATGTGGAATAACGGGCATGTGGAATAACGGGCGCGGGCAATCGCCGCGGACAGATTGAATTTATGTCGGATCGATCTCGACTCGATTCAGGCGCATGCTGCTGTTACGTTTAAGCCATGCGATCGATCCTTGTTGAGCAACCCGATCCGCTTGAGCTGCGACAGAGAACGAATGGGTGGAGGCAGCTTTGGGTCTGGCTTCCGGTGCTGGCGGCGATGGCGTCGATCGCTACCGAATCTACCGATACGTTTTCTGCAGCGCACACCGATGGGTGGCTGCGGCCGCTCTTTGAGTCGGTGCTGGGACGGATTCGGGATGCGACTTGGGACGAGCTGCATCACCTGATCCGGAAGACAGGGCATTTCTGCGGCTATGGGACGGTGTGCCTGATGTTTCTGCGGGCGTGGCTGCTCGAGCTTGGGCGGCGGGTGAATGTGCGGAAGAGTCTATGGCGGCTGCGGAGCTGTTTGCTGGCGGTTCTCTCGACGGCCGGGATTGCGAGCCTGGACGAGTGGCACCAGAGCCATATCCCCAGCAGAACAGGAACGCCGGTGGACGTGGCGCTCGATACCTCCGGGGCGCTCTTTACCTGCTGTTTGGTATGGCTCTTTTTCTGGCGAACGAAAAGAGCCCGGATGGCCCGGTAGAAGGCTCGCCGACGGGATCTTCAAAGAGCTCGGAGGGTTGGGTGAGCGGGACGCGACTGCGCTCCAGGTGGGCTTGTTTATCGAAGACGAGAGCCTCAAAGCGCAGGCGCTGGATGAAGCTGGTGCTGAGGTAGAGCCGGAGTGCGGCGCGGTTGTTTTCGCTGACGGTGAGCGAAAGGGTAGAGAATCCCCGGTCGCGAAGGCCTTCCATACAGTGCAGCAGGAGAAGGTGCCCGAAGCCCTGCCCTCGCAGCGAGGGCGCGACGCAGATCTGGGTGATGTGGCAGACTTTCTCAGCAATCCGGGAGCAGAGGATGACGCCAAGCAGTGCGTTGGATTGGCTTTCACGGAGCACCCAGGACGCAGCTGGATCAAAGACGCCGCAGCCGGGGAAGCGGACGATGTTGTGAAGGAAGCGCAAGGAGCCGTGCAGGGTGCGGTACTGGTCGTTGATGTGTGCGTCAATGTGGCCCTGGTAGGCGGCGTGGATGAGCTCCGCGGTGGGCTGGTAGAAGCCGGGCAGCCAGGCGGAGATGGAAAGGGAGGACGACAGGCGGGCTCTTTGGGCAGAGGGCAGGATCGCCTGGAGGTCGCATTCCAGGAAGAGGCGGGGGTAGATGAGGAAACCGGCGTCGGTGAAGGGTGGCGAGACGATTCCGGTGTCATAGAGCAGAAGCTGGGCTTCCATGCGATCGATATCTGGAGAGGCGGCGAGGACCTCAATAAGGTGGCGTGCCAGGGTGTGGGTGATGGCGATGCGGGATGGGGTGTCCGGCAGGACATAAATGTCGCCGATGACGGCTTTATTGCCTTCGTAGACGCAGAAGCAGTAGCCGACGATGCGACCGGCGAGGAGGGCGACGAAGCCGGGAAGGATCTGGGTGTCGAGATACTGGAGGAGGAGTTCGGTTGAGTTGGTGTAGTCCCAGCGCAGGCGGTCCCGCCAGAGGACAGCCTCCTGGGCGAGGATGGGGCGGAGCTGGCGCGCATTGAAGTGGCGGAGGTCGAGGATCTCGATCTGTGGTGACGTTGAGGTCATGGGCCTCGTTTGAGATTACAGAAGTTGGAGGATTCCTGGCTTTCTCGGGCGAAAGTTGAACGGTCATCAAGGAGGTTCAAAGAGAGGCGATGCCTGAGGACGCAATGCTACTCTGGCAGAGTTGTGGAGGGCCAATCTTGTTTCCGTTTGTGAAGGCGCATGCCTGTGGCAACGATTTTCTGATTCTCGAGGAGGCTGTTGCCCAGCGGCGGCATGGCGAGCTGGCGCGCAGGCTGTGTGCGCGGAATACAAGCATCGGGGCGGATGGGATCGAGTTCCTGGAGCGGCGGGCGGATGGCACGTACTTCTTGCGGCTGTTCAACGCGGATGGGAGCGAGGCGGAGCTTTCGGGCAATGGGACGCGGTGTGTCGCGGCGTGGCTAGCACAGAGCGAGGGGCTGATGGAGGTGGCGTTGGGAACGCATGGCGGGGTACGGCAGTGCCGGGTGGTGGAGGCGGCTGCTCCGCTGTTTTTGATTGAAAGTGGAATGGGGGTTCCGCGGGTGATGCGGCGGACGATTGTGGTGGATGGGGTGGGTGAGGTGGAAGGGGCGATGGTGAATGTGGGGAATCCGCACTTTGTGGTGTTCGTCGAGACCGAGGATTTTGGCTCGCATGGGTTGAGCTGGCAGATGTTGGGGGCGAAGATCAGTGGGAGTCCTCTGTTTCCTCATGGGACGAATGTGGAGTTTGTGCGAGTGACGGGCACCGGTGCGGCGCCGGAAGAGATTGCGTTTCGGATCTTTGAGCGTGGGTGTGGGCCTACGACCTCTTCGGGCACGGGGACATGTGCCTCGTCTGCGGCGGCGATGGTGCTGCGCGGGGCGGCGCGAAGGCTGACGGCGGTCGCGGAAGGTGGAGCGCAGAGCGTGGTCTGGCCGGGAGATCGAGAGGCGATGCTGCTGACCGGGCCGGCGGAGGTGATCTGTACGGGCGAGGTGGCGGGGCTATGAAGCGGGTGCGACCGAAGTCGTTGAAGGCGGGGGCTCGGCTGGCGGTCGTTTCGCCGGCGAGCACAGCTAGGGCGGAGCTGGTGAGTGCTGGTGTGGCGCATCTGCGACGGCTGGGATTCGTGGTCACGGTATTTCCGCATACGCTCGATCGCGGGCCGATCTACTATGCGGGGACGGCGGCGGATCGGGTGAAAGATCTGCATGCGGCGTTTGCGGACCCGGCGATCGATGGGATCGTATGCACGCGCGGCGGTTGGGGGTCTGCGGAGCTGCTTCCGCTGCTCGATGGGGAGCTGATCCGGGCTCATCCGAAGGCATTTATCGGATACAGCGATGTGACTTCGTTGCAGACCTGGCTTTGGAACGAGTGCGGGTTGGTGAGCTTCTATGGGCCGATGGTTGCGGCGGATTTTTCTCGGACGGACGCGCCGGAGATGCGGAGCTGGCGGGCGGCTTTGCGGGGGGAGGCGGCCTGGTCGGTGGGGGTGGAGTGTGGGTTGCGGGTTTTGCGCGGAGGGGTGGCGGAGGGACTGTTGAGCGGCGGGTGTTTGTCGATCCTGGTGGAGGGTTTGGGGACGCCTTATGGCGCGCAGAGCGAAGGTGGAGTGTTGTTTCTGGAGGATATCGGGACCAAGCCTTACCAGTGGGACCGCATGCTGGTGCATCTGCAGTATGCGGGGATGCTGGAGGGCGTAACAGGGATTGTGTTTGGGGATATGGAGCAGAACGTGGCGCCCGGGGAGATGGAATTGGTGGAGAAGGCGATCCTGCATGCGTTGCGGGGGTTCAAGGGGCCGGTCGGGATCGGGCTGAAGAGCGGGCACGTGAACGTGGGGAATGTGACGCTGCCGCTGGGGGTGAGGGTCAAGCTGGATCTGACGGAGGCGGGGAATCCGCGCATGGACTTTCTGGAGGCGGCGACCGAAGGATAAGCTGGAGGGATGGACGGCAGGAAGCATATTCATCTGATCGGGATCTGTGGGACGGCGATGGCGTCGCTGGCGGGGATGTTGCAGGCGCAGGGGCACCGGGTAACGGGGTCGGATACGGCGGCGTACCCGCCGATGAGCGACCAACTGGCGGCGATGGGGATTGCGGTGATGGAGCCGTATGCGGAGGCGAATCTTACGCCTTGTCCGGAACTGGTTGTGGTGGGGAATGCGATCTCGCGTGGGAATGCGGAGCTGGAGCGGGTGCTTGACGAGCGGATTCCGTTCTGTTCGATGGCGTCGATCCTGCATGATGAGTTCCTGGTGGGGCGGGAGTCTCTGGTGGTGGCGGGGACGCATGGGAAGACGACCACGACGAGCATGCTGGCTTGGATCTATGAGGTTGCCGGAACGACGGATGCGCGGTTTTTGCCTTCGTTCCTGATCGGCGGGGTGGCGGAGAATTTTGGAACGAGCTTTCGGGTGCGGGGGTCGAAACCGTTTCTGCTGGAGGGGGATGAGTACGATACGGCGTTCTTCGATAAGGGGCCTAAGTTTCTGCACTACTTTCCGGATGCCGCGATTTTGACGCATGTGGAGTTCGATCATGCGGATATCTATCGTGATCTTGCTGAGGTGAAGACGGCTTTTAGGCGGTTGGTGAATCTGGTGCCCCGGCGAGGTAGGGTGGTGGCGTTTGATGGGTCGGAGAACGTTACGGAGTGTGTAGGGAAGGCTTTCTGTGGGGTGGAGCGTTATGGATTGCGGGAGGACTCGTACTGGCGGGTGACGCGGCTGCGGTATGAGGGAGGCGGGATGCGGTGGACGCTTTCGCGTGGGGGCGAAGGGTTTGCGGAACTGCGGTTGCCGATGCCGGGCGAGCATAATGCCATGAACGCCACAGCGGCGGCGGCGCTGGCAAGCGGGCAAGGGATTCCGACCGAGGCGATCGTAGAGGCGCTGGGGACCTTCCGCAGCGTGAAGCGGCGGCTGGAGGTGCGGGCGGAGGTGAACGGAGTGACGGTAATCGAGGACTTTGCCCATCATCCGACGGCGATCCGGGAGACGCTACGGGCGCTGCGGAGCGCGTACAGCGGGCGGAGACTTTGGGCTGTGCTGGAGCCGCGGTCCAATACGTTGCGGCGGAACGTGTTCGAGGCGGCGCTGGTGGAGAGTCTGGGGATTGCGGATCGGGTAGTGATTGCGGCCGTGTACCAGAGCGGGACTATTCCGGAGGGCGAGCGGCTGGAGGTTGCGAGGGTGGCGACACGTCTGACCGAGAACGGCGTTCTAGCTGAGATGCGCGAGGATGCGAAGGCGATTATCGCGGCGATGGTTCCGGAGCTGGAGGCTGGAGATGTGGTGGCGATTCTGTCGAATGGCGGCTTTGGCGACATTTATCACCTCCTTCCGGAGGCGATTGGGGCGATGGTGGAGGTGGGTTAGTAGCTCTTACCCCGGCGGGATGACCGTAAAAAGGGCCAGGACAATGGCAAGAAGAAGGAACCGCAAGTCCCCACGGGATGACAATAAAAAAGCAGCGGCAAAAACCGTTCAGGCGGTGAGCTTGAGGACGCTGATGCGGAGTTCTTCGCGGAGAAGGGACTTGAGCTGGTTGAGGCCGGTCTTGTTGGTTTCGAGGTGGACGTTGAGAGCGTCTTCGGTCTCCCATTCTTCATAGGTGTAGAAGCTGCCGGTGTAGTACTTATCTTCGTAGATGTTGTATTTGAGGCAGCCCGGCTCCTTTTGGGATGGGCCGACGAGGCCTTCGCAGATCTTGCGGACTTCGGCTTCGTGTCCGCTTTTGGCACGGATTTGGGCGATGACGCTGATCCTGTTGGACTCTTCTTTGCTGTTGAAGATGCTCATGAGAGGCTCCTGTTCTGGGGTTGGATGCGGGTTTGATAAGCAGAAGCAGGTTCATCGCTGCGCTCAGAGTGACAAGCAAATTGGAACAGATCTCTGCAATAGGCAAATGGAATAGACCACGGCAGTAAGCAAAGTGGAACAGACAACAGCAGGGAAGGAAGCAGGTTCTTCCCCAATCGCTGCGCTCAGGGCCAGCATGACAAACAAACAGCCGGATGCCGTAAGCTGAACGTTGTATGTTTGCTACGTTCAAGATGTTGTTGGTGTACACGTCGTTGGGACCGTTGGCGGGGATCATGGGGATTCCTTACACGTTGGTCGTGGGGGATATCAGCCGTTTGTACAGTGTGGCAATGTGGATTATGCGGGCCGGGGTGACGGCTGCGGGGATCAGGGTGGATCTGAGCGGGATGGAAAACGTTCCGGTGGG
Organism: uncultured Granulicella sp.; assembly: GCA_964282815.2. Taxonomy (GTDB): domain Bacteria; phylum Acidobacteriota; class Terriglobia; order Terriglobales; family Acidobacteriaceae; genus Edaphobacter. Next base: position 52,998 of record CBDIOH010000002.1, on the reverse strand, counting down.
GCGGAGCTGCATCTTTCTGTCGAACCATGTCTCGAATCTGGATCCACCGGTTTTGCTGCCGGCGCTGCCGGGACGGACGAGCGTGCTGCTGAAGCGGGAGTTGATGCGGATTCCTATCCTGGGAACGGCAATGCGGATGGCACAGTTTGTGCCGGTGGACCGGGGGTCGAAGAAGGAGTCGGCTGCGGCGAGCGTAGCTGCGGCGGGTGAGGCGCTTCGCTCCGGGTTGAATATTCTGATCTATCCGGAGGGGACGAGAGCATTGGATGGACGGCTGCAGAAGTTCAAGAAAGGGCCCTTTTACCTGGCGTATGACACGGGCGCGCCGATTGTGCCGGTGGTGATCGAGGGGACGGAGCGGATGATGGGCAAGGGCTCGGCGAAGATTACGCCGGGGGTGGCGCGGGTGCAGATGCTGAAGGCGATTGAGCCGGGGGAGTATGGGTCGCGGGAGGAGTTGATGGCGGCGGTGCGGGCTGCGATAGTGGCGGCGCTGCCGGAGGGAATGCGGCCGGTCGAGTGAGCGGTGGTCGTGATTCAGTGAGAATTTGGTGGAAGGCCGTTCAGTGGAGGATCAGGCGGTAGGTGATGGTACTCATCGTGAAGGTGCGGCCGTAGAAGGGCACGATGATTGACTGAGGATACTGAACGGAGACGGCTACGACATTTCCAGGAAGGTTCCCACTGGAGGAGCCCACATAGGTGAAGTAGCCAACCGAGACGACCGTGGAGGAACCCTGGGGAATGAAGCTGCCGGCCAGGACCATCGTTTGAAGCTGCGCGACCGAGGCCGGACTTCCGCTGTTGAGGCTGTGCATGCCGGCGTACCGGGTCACGGATCGGATGGTGTAGACGCAGCCGAGATAGCTGGTGATGGCCATGGAGAACTGGAAGATGCCGAAGAGAAGGAGGGTGAAGGCCGGGAGGGTGACGGCGGTCTCCACAAGGGCAGTTCCGCCTTCCTGATGGGAGAAGCGGGGATGCAGGCCGGCGAAACGCAGACGGCTGAGCTGCTGGGAGAGTCGATCAAACCTCACGGTCTGCCGCACTCTCATTGCGCCCAGGGCACGCGGTAGATCGAGGTTCCGCTGAGTGAGAGGTTTGAGGAGATGCCGGCCCACCGCAGCGCAGCCGGGACAGGGGCGCTGCTGACGACCTGGACGTACATGAGGGGACGGTAGTCATAGTTGGCATTGCAAATAGCCGTGCTTGCAACCTGTGTTCCGCCTGGCGTGCAGGTGTAGAAATAGGTGGCCGTGACGGAGGCGTTCGGGATGTCCTCGGTAGAGAGGGTGCCGAGTTCTTGCTGGGAGGCGGTCTGCTCTTGCTGAAAGGGATAGGTGGCGAGGGTGGCGCCTGTGGCGGAGCTCTCGGTGAGCTCAATCTCATGGTGGATGTAAATGCCGTAGTCGACGATCCCGACGAAGAGCAGAATGAAGAGGGTGCTGATGACGGCGAACTCGATGAGCACCTGGCCGGAGTCGGAATGCAGAAGGTATTTCATTGGACAAGCACCCCTACAACCGCACGGAAGAGGCTTCCTACCGTCAAGGTGGAGACGTCCTGGCCGGTGGTGACATTGATGGCTGAGAAGCTGGCGTTGCGGGTGACGAAGGATCCGTAGTGAGGAATACTGACGGCAGCACTGGAGATGGAGAGGCCGGTGGCAGGCATGTACCAGAGACCGTCGGCTGTGAAGGAGGTGGCGGCGTTCGCGATCTGGAAGTCGGCGGCAGCGGTGGGGACCCAGGCACGGTCGAGCCAGAAGAGAAGACTCTGGGTTCCATTAGTGGCGGTGCTGGCCGCAGTGAGATTGATGGTGCAGGGTCCAGAGTTGCCTATCAAAACCTGGCCGTAGGAGGCTCCGTTGCCGTTGGTGAAGAAGAGGGTGACATTGTTACCGGTGACGGTGGCGTTATTCCAGGTCATGCCGCCGGTGATGGTGTAAAGGCCGGGGCTGAGTGTGACATTGCCCCCCGTGATGGTTAGTCCCTGGGTGCTGGAGGTCCCGCAGTAGGTGCCGGGGTAGATGGTCTGCGTTCCGCTGGTAATCTTGTAGGAGGTCACCCCGCAGTTACCGTTGAAGGCGGCAGGCTGGCCGAAGTTGGTAAGGGGATCGGTGAGGACGGGGACGCCATAGGTGGGGAGCTGCTGGGGGGCCGGGGTGGCGGGGCCTTGAGACTGTTGAGAGGTCAGCTTGCCCGGGTGTGACGAGCCGGAAGAGCCGGAGACGTTAATGCCAAAGCCCAGCAGGCTGGAGGAGGAGTCGGCGTAGTAGTTGCTGTTGATGTAAACGGGGCAGGTGGAGTTGAAGGTGGAGGAGTTGGTGAGCGAGAGCGAGTAGCTATATTGGCTGGACGTGCCTCCGAGAAAGTAGTTGCAAGATGGAACAAGAGCAATCGACTGCACCGGGAGGTTATAGACGTTGTTGTTGAGGACGCCCATGAACAGGGTCTTGAAGCTTTGCGTCAGGTTGACCTGAATGGCGTCATACCGGCCGGCATAGGGGCCGGTTGGAGGGTTCTGGGCGACCGTCATGGTGGCGTTGTTGACGCCGTTGCTGAAGCCGTTGAGCGCTGCGTCCTGCAGGGCGTAGCTGGCCCAGGTGGATGTCCCACGCTCGGACTCGAGCTCGGCTCCGACGGCTCCGGCGTCCGCGGCGTTCTGCAGCTGCACCTTCTTCAGCTCCATGCGGCCGATATCCACGGTGAGGCCGCAGAAGACAATACACACGAGTACACCCAACACAAAGACGGGGCTCACCGAGTTGTCCCCCTATGCGTCTCGCTCGTCATCACGCCCGGTTCCTTGCGGACGCGGAATGACTCCAGCGTCCTAGCTACCATATCGGCCCATGAGTGCGGACGGTATAGCGCGAACGGGTCATAGTACCGTCGGAGGGAGCGGAAGAGCCTAGTCTACAGAGGTTACCGAGTGCCGTAACAGGTCTTGGCCATGTTGCCGGACAGAACGAGAGGCGGAGCAATCGATTTGGATCGTCGCATGCTGAAGGAATTTTGCTTTGTCGAGCTCTCGCAGTGGGGCTTAGTTCTGGGGTTCGCGGAGGGGGACTTGGCGGTCCAGGGTGAAGTCGACTTTGAGGGAGGTGCGGGCGGTGCCGGTGCAGACCAGGAGCTTCTTGGCGGGGCCTTCGAAGCTGTAGCGGACGTGGGCTACTCCGTTAGGGTCAACGCGGGTGACGGCCGGTGGGGTGATGTTGCGGATGTCGGAGGCTTCGATGAAGTAGGCGGTGGCGGAGACGGCTCGCTCGTGGAATGCGGTGTCGAGGGCGATGGGGACCTGCAGGTCCGATTCCTGGTTGGTCTCGTTGCAGGCGGCGGTGAGGCCGGCGACGACGGTGTCGCGCTGGACGAGTTGGTCTTCGACGACCGGGTTGTCACGGTAGACGCGGCGGAAGAAGTCGTAGGCGGGAGCGTTGCGATCGGGCGGCTTGATCATATGAATGTGATCGGCGGGGATCTCCTGCGGGGGCGTGGTGACGTCGCATCCGTAGGTGGCTGAGAAGTAGCTGACGACGCGGGTGTGGGGCTTGAGGTAGCGGAGGAAGCCGTCGGTGGCGACGGTGTCCTCGGCCTCGTAGGCGCAGAAGCGGTGAATGCTGTTGACGGTGGTAGTGCCGCGCCAGTTTTCTTCTAACTGGGTGAGGAAGAGATTGCTGCCGGCGTCCGAGAGGTCGTTGAGCAGGGGGTCCTTGTCGTAGATGGAGGCGACGCGGGCGACGGTTGAGCCCTCGTGCGGGGTGCCGTAGGAGACGATGAACTTGACCCTGGCTGCGTCTTTGGGGTGGCGGAGCAGCATCTCTTCGACGAGGATGCCGCCGAGCGAGTGGGCGAGGAAGACAACCTCGCGATGGTCCCAGACGTGGTCTTTTTGGAGGCGGGCGTAGAGCATGTCGGCAAGCTGGATGCTGGACATCTTGCCGTTGGAGGCGGGGGAGGGGTAGTCGACGACTTCGACGTCGGAGAAGGCGAAGCGGGGGTCGGTGCGGACGAGGTCGGGCCAGTAGGCTCCGTTGGCGGCGCGCCAGGACTCACGGTCGCCGTGGAGGCCATGGACGAAGACAATGACGCGGGCTTTGGGGGCTTGGGCCAGCGCGAGGGATGTGGTGAAGAGGAAGGTCAGGAGCAGGGTGATGCGGGTTTGCTTGGGGTGAGGGGTGTTCATTTCTGCTGAGTCAAGGATACAGGGAGGCTGGTCTGACATTGAGAACAGGCAACTGCAACGGCAAAACAACCGCAGATCCTTCGCTGCGCTCAGGATGACAACAAAGGAGCCGTGCAAGCGGGACTACTTGACGATGGCGTTGAAGCCGTCGCCGAGGAGGCGCTGGCGCATGGCTTGGGCGTCGGCACGGCTGGTGAAGGGGCCGATTTGGACGTGGAGGAGCTTGTCCTGGGGCTCGTTGTGGACGGCTACGTTGTAGTGGACGCGCTTGAGGGTGGTGACGAGCAGGTCTGCGTCCTCCTGGTGGGAGACGGCGGCGACCTGGACCATGAAGGTGCCATTCGCGGCTGGAGATGGGGTGGTGGCGATCGCGGGGGCCGTGGCTGCGGCGGGTTTCGGGGACGAATTGCCAGACATGGGGACGCCGACGATGGCTCCATCCGCAGGGTCGATCTCCGGCGTGTTGCGGGTGACGGGAATGGGCTTGGGAGGCGCGGCGGGGATCGCATCGGGTGTGACGGGTTCGGGGCTGGGCTTTGCGGAGACGATGGTTGTGTCGGTAGTATTGCCGGCGGAGGGCTTGAGGGCGGGGCCGGAGTAGTTGCCGGAGAGCGCGGTATTGGGCGTGGTGGCGACCGTGGTGGGCTGGCGGCGGCCGGTGGAGTAGCCGAAACCGAAGAAGGCCGCGCAGAGCACGGCGAGGGCGAAGAAGATGCCCAGAATGGTCATAGTGCCGAGGGTGATCTCGCGATCACGGGCGGGGGCGCGGTCGTCGTCGCGGTCGTCGGTGTAGTGGTCACGTTCGTCGTTCAGGAGGGTGTTCATAAGGGCAAGGGATCAGAGAAGAGGATTAGAGAACCGGCAGAGTTATGGTAGCTCTTCTAACGCGGCGGGCGACGGGGTTTGTGGGGCGGGAGGTGTCTGGGGTGGTTCGGAGAAGGTGCGATTGAGCAGGTTCATCAGTTCCATGGGGAGGGGGAAGACGATGGTGGTGTTTTTCTCGACGCCGATCTCCGTCAACGTCTGGAGGTAGCGGAGCTGGAGGGTCATGGGCTGCGTCGCCATAAGCGCGGCGGCTTCTACGAGCTTGGCGGCGGCGTTGAACTCGCCTTCGGCGTGGATGATCTTGGCGCGTCGCTCGCGTTCGGCTTCGGCCTGCTTGGCCATGGCGCGGAGCATGTTTTCCGGCATATCGACCTGCTTGACCTCGACGGAGATGACCTTGACGCCGAAGGGGCTGGTGTGGCCATCGATGATGCTCTGGATGCGGAGGTTGAGGCGGTCGCGATGGGCGAGCAGCTCGTCGAGATCAACCTCGCCGAGCACCGAGCGGAGGGTAGTCTGGGCGTACTGGCTGGTCTGGTAGATGTAGTTGGAGACCTTGATGACGGCGTCGGTCGGATTGACGACGCGCAGGGTGATCACCGCGTTGACCTTGAGGGTGACGTTGTCGCGGGTGATGATGTCCTGCGGCGGGACCTCCATGGCCTCCTGGCGCAGGCTGACGCGGACGATGGTCTGGATGGGTGCGAAGACGAGAATGAGGCCGGGGCCGGCGGCGGACTCCTGCACCCGGCCAAGGCGAAAGACGACGGCGCGCTCATACTCCTTGAGAATCTTAATGGAGTTGAAGATGTAGAAAAGGACGAGAAGCGGAAGGATGAGCAGGAGGGCGGGAGGCATGGCGGGCTCCGTGGAGCGGGGAAAAGCGGCGAGGGTTCAGGGTTTAGGTTCAGGGTAGAGAAGACTTCCTCTACCCCATGAGCGATGCGCTAGAACTTGATGTAAAAGCCCAACCCGGGTTCGAGGGCGGTGGAGCGTTTGAGATCGCGGATGTAGTTGGTCTCGTAGTCGGGGGCGAGATAGAGGTTTTCACGGAAGATGACCCGCAGGCCGAAGTATTTGTAGAACGGCACGGAGTCTGCTCCTACAGTGTAATAGTAGGTAGCGCGAGCCTGTTCCAGGTAGCCCAGGCCGCCGCCCTTGGTGGGACGGAAGGCAGTTGAGCCGGCGCCGATGGAGGCGAAGGGCTGGACGCCGAAGTGGAGGTCGCGGGTATGGACGACGTAGCCTAAGGAGTACTCGTTGGCGTTGGTCTGGATGGGGAGGGTGAGACCGGTGGCGTTGGTTGGGCTGGAGCCGGTGTTGGTGATGGTGAAGTTTTCCGTGTAGCGCGCGTAGCCGTAGTTGAGCTCCAGGCCCACGTAGGGAGAGACGGTGTAGCGGATGTTGACGACGGCGCCCACGGTGTTGCTGGGGATCAAGTTGACCGTCTGGTTCAGGTAATTGGTGCCGTTGGTGGAGGTGCTGTACTGTCCGGTGGCGACGACGGAGAGAGAGAGCCGGTCTAACTGTTTGTCGAGCGCGGTCTGCGGCTCGGCGGTCTCCTGTGCGCTAGCGTGAGGGGCCGTGAAGAGGGCTGTGCAGGCTAGTGCCGTCGAGAGGGCGGCTTGAACACGTAGCCGGCGAGTTGCGTTCGTCATCCGGATGAGACTCCCTTACCGTGTTGAATGGTGCTTAATCAAGTCTACCTTGTGGGGGAGGGTGGCGCCGGAGAGGCCGCCTTAAGCGGCGGACTGGACGGTGAGGTGCAGGCCTTCGGCGGCGAGGATCAGGACGGTGTGGCCGGTGGGCACGGCGGCGTTCGGGTCAGTGAGGGTGGCCTGCCAGAGCTCGCCGCGGATCTCCACCTGGCCGGAGGGTGCGAGCGCGGTGCGGGCGAGGGCGAGCTTGCCAATCATCGCCTGCGGGCCGAGCAGAATCTTGTTGCGGCGGGCGCGGACCGCGCTCCAGCCCAGCAGGAAGGTGATGGCGGCGAAGGGCAGACCAGCGGCGATGGCGGTCGCGGCTGAGACAGGCTGTGCGGGAGACGCGATGAGATGGGTGAGGGCGAAGATCAGAGCAATGGCCCCAAGGACGGAGAGCAGGCCGTAGGTGGGCAGCTTGAACTCCAGCAGCAGCAGACCCAGACCGAGCAGCGCGAACGCGACCGCAGGTGCCGAGACGGGCAGCAGGCTGAGACCGAAGCAGGCGAGCAGCACCAGGAAGAGGCCGAGGGTGCCGGGCAGGACGGCTCCAGGGGCGTGGAACTCGACGTAAATGAGAAGTATGCCGGCGAGGAGGAGGAGGATGACGTGGTTGGGGTTGGCGAGGAAGAGCAGGTGCGGCGGCGGGGTCAGCAGGGCGAGGAGGATCGGATAGACCATGTGACAGCTCCTTTCCGGAGCGAGAGCTTCTCTATTGGACGACCTGGCTCTTGCTTTGCAACTCCTGACGCATCCCGAGTGCGGCGGCGTTCTTGGGTTCCAACCGCAACGCGGACTGCACGTCGGAGACGGCGGCGGCGAGCTCGTTTTTGTTCATCTCCACGCGTGCCAGCACCAGGTAGGCTGGGGCATTGGGAGCGAGGCGCACGGAGGTTTGGGCCTCAGTGCGGGCTTCGTCTAGGCTCCCGCTTAGCTGGCGAACCAATGCGAGGCCTGCGTGGGCGGGGGCGCTGTTGGGAAACGCCTGGATGGCGAGCTGGAACTGCTGTTCGGCCGAGGGCAGCAGGCCTTGAGCGATGTAGCCTTGGCCAAGCTGGGTATATTCGGCAGCCTGCTGGGCGGGTGATAGCGTGGCGAGGCGCAGGGCGCGCACCTGATCGAGCTGAAAGGCGGCCTGGCGATAGGAGGCTTCCGAGTAGGTTCGCCGGAGCCGGGTGATCGGTTCAAAGCCGCTTGCAGGCTTGGCGGCCGTGGAGCGGCCGGCGGAGATCAGGGTGCGAAGCTGCGCGGCTTCCGGATCGTTGGATTTCAGCTTCAGGGCGAGTTCCACCTCATGCTGCGCGTTGGCGAAGTCGCCGCGATGCAGGTAGGTGACGGCCAGGTTGTAATGGTAGTCGGGGTCGTTGGGGTCGGCGTTGGCGGCCTGCAGGAAGAGCGTGATCGCGTCGCGGTTCTGCCGCGACTGGGCTACGCCTTCATCGTTGACGACCTCCGGCAGGAGCAGGCGGGCGGCGATGAAGGCAAAGGCAGCTTCGGCATCCGCGTATTTGGCGGCATTGAAGCGCGCCATGCCGAGATAGAAGTGCGCCTCGAGAGAAAGCCGGTCGTTGGGCGGGACCTTTGCGAGCGTGGCGGCGGCTTTGTCGTACTCGCGGTCGGTGTAGTACTGCTTACCCAGGGCGAGCGCGGCAGCGGCGTAGTTTGGGGAGTCGGCGACGGCGACCTCCAGGCGCTTGACACGCTCGGCCGGTGCGGCGGCATCGGTCCCGCGAATGTAGTTTTCAAAGGCGCTCAGGTGCACGCCGACGGAGGCCGCGAGAAAGGTCTGCTGCGCTACGGAGAAGTGCGGGTCAATCTGGCGCGCGACCTTCCAGGCGATGGCGTTCTCAATGTCGAACAGGCGCGGCAGCTCGCTTGAGTCCTCAAGTGGCGCGGACAGACGCAGCTTGTTGACTTCAAGCACCTGCGCCTGGACCAGGATGCGCTGATTGGGCGCAGTGCCGGAGACGTTGAAGCTGCCGACGATGACATAGTCGGCGTCGAGATTCTGCGCGACGCGGATGGTCGTGGCGCGGGTGGGACGGAAGTCGGCGGGAAGGCCGAGATGGTCCATGGCGAAGGTACGGTCGTCGCGGGATAGGGTGAGGAAACCCGCGGAGCCGAGGCGTTGGTTGAGCGTGTCGGGGAAGGAGTCGCCGATCCAGTTCAGGTTGGGCTGGCCGGAGCGGTTGTCGAAGGGAAGGACGAGGACGAGGCGGCCGTTGGGCTCTTTTGGGGAGGCGGACGGGGCTTGTGCCTTGACGCTGGAAGGCATCGCGGAGGTAGCAGCTACGAGAAGGCAGGCGTGACCGGTCAGCAGGCGGAGATGGAAGGGCTTCTGCACGGGTCGATTATAGAAGGGTTGGGGCAGGCGGGTCGCAGTGCTCGAAGCAGTGCGCCAAAAGGGTTCTTGGCAAGCCGCTGGAAAGGCGGATAATTGCCGATCGAACCACATTTTCGGTAGAACGCCAGGCTGAGCTTGCCGAGTATGCATAGCGCCATGGACAAGATCTCACTTCGGCACTCGATGAGATTATGGCGGAGGCCTTGGTATGGGACCGCCAGGACTACCTGAATGCTGTCGAAGCCATTCGTCGTGGTTACGCGGAGATGAAGGGCGGGACGCACACGCTCGCTAGCTGATAGCTCCGTGAGTGGTATAAGCTACCTGTTCACGTGGGCTTCGACGATGCGGGGGAAGCGGAGGACGGCGGCCCACTCGCCGTTGCGGGTGGATTGCCAGATTATGTCGCCGTGGAGCAAGCTGGCGATCTCGGCTGCGGGTAGGTCTCGGTGGAAATCGAAGAGGCGGGCGTTGGTGCGCTGCTGGAGACGGCTCAGGTCGAGATGGCCAGGGGGCGGGGTCCACTTGGTCGAGAAGACCAGCGCGGTATCGAAGGCTCCGGGGTCTTGCTGCGCCTTCTGGATCTCGGGGTAGGAGAAGTTGTCCAGCGTGGCGATCTTGAGCGGGACGCGGGTGTAGCCGAGTTCGGGATGTTCCAGCTCCGTTGTGGCGGGCCAGGCGGAGAGTACGGTCGCCTGCGGGAAACGCGCGGCGATGAGATGGATCGCCTGCTGGTGAAGCAGGATCATGTCGCGGTAGGTGAGGTTGTCCTCTGGGGCGAAGGCGTAGGGCGGGTTGATGAAGAGCGCGGAGACGAAGGCAAGGGTAGTCAGGGCGGCTAGCCATCCCCAGCGGCGGATGTGCTGCTGCCAAAGCGCTACGCAGACCAGCAGGATGAGAGGATAGAGCGGGAGCAGGTAGCGGGTGAGCAGGGCTCCGCCCAAGATCGAGAAGGCCAGGGCGTTGCCGAGCACGACGACGAAGAGGGCGCTGAGGATGGGACGGGTGAGCACCTTGAGGCGGATTTCGAGGCGGCGCGGTGCGAGGATGGCGGCAAGGGTACAAAGGATCGCCACGTACATGTTCATGTGGAAGAGGAGATGGACGGCGCGATGCCAGAGGCTGAGCAGGATGCGGGCGGGGGTGAGATTTGCGGTCGCGTTGTAGCGGAGGAACTCGGGGTTGCCGAAGACGAAGCCGGTCCGGTGGAAGTGGTAGGCGTACCAGAGGATTAGGGGAAGCAGTGGGATGGCAAGGGCTGTGATCCAGAGCGGATTTGAAGCGGGTGCCTCCGGCTTGGGTTGCTTTTCGGTTCGGGCGGTGAGCAGGATCGAGAGCTCCCACAGGGCGAGGATGACCGGGGTGACGATGGCGGTCTCTTTTGCCAGGGCGGCGAGAGAGAAGAGGAGGGCGGCGGCCAGGAGCGGGATGGGGCTGCGGTTCGGGGTGGTGAAGCGCTCAAGGTAGAACGAGAGGGCCCAGAGGGTGAAGGCAGCAGCGAAGATATCGGCGTGGGCGAGGGTGGATTGGACGAACCAGATAGGGTAGATCGCGGTCAGCAGCGTGACGGCTGCGGCCACGCGAGCGCCGGCCAAGCCACGGGCCAGCCGAAAGAGGCCGAGCAGGGCGAAGGCTGCGACCATCGTGACCAGGGTGCGGGTGGAGAAAATGTTGAAGCCGGAGAGCCTCCACCATCCGGCCAGCAGCAGCGACGGCAGCGGTGGATGGGCGTTGGTGAGGGTGGAATGCGGGATGAGGGTGCCGGTGCGCAGCGTGTCGAGCGCGGCGGGAATGTAGTAGCCGGCCTCATCCCAGAAATAGGGAAGCCGCAGCAAGGGCCAGTGTGTGACGTAAAGTGCGACGAAGAAGATGGGGTAAAGCATCCAGAGCGGGAGCGGGCGCTCGACCGGGGCGGCACGGGACGAAAAGCGGGGACGCTGGAGTGTGCTCACAGAGCCAGTTTACGGCTTGTCTTTCATCGAGCCAGTCCCGGCCGGGCCCACTTCGCATGGAAGGCGCACTTCGTGGGGGTGACCCGGTTGAGATGAATTGGTGTTCAGGCCGGACGTTGTCTGGTGCGGGCGGCTGCTAGTTGACGCCGCCGGCGGGCGGGACGGGAATGACCAGAGGCGTGGTGGACTGCTGTTGCTGCGGTTCGAGCGCGAGCTTGCCGAAGGTCGCCTCATACTGCGCGAGGTTGTTGCCGAGTACATTGAACAGCGCCTTGGCCTGCTGCGGGCTGATGTAGACACCCTGGAAGTTATTTAAGGTGACGGCGTCCGGCGAATCCTGACGCATGGTGCCGAAGACAAGTTGGAAGTCCCAGACGCTCATGCGGACCTGAACGCTATTGGCATAGCCTTCACGGTAGGATTCGGTGTTGGCAAGAGTGATGTTCGGTTGATCGTCAGGCTTGTTCTGGCTCATGGTTGGCAAAGGGCTTTCTGTGGTGCGCAAGGTGGTGATTGTGGAGCGGTTTGTGGAGTTTCTTGCGGTTTGACCAGAGGTCGTGAGGTCATCCTACCAGATGGCCGCCAGCGGATTCACCGCCTTGAGCCAGGGCTGGGAGCCGAGCACGCCTGCGAGGATCTCAGCCTGACTGCGTGTTGAAAACAAAGCAAGTGCACAGCTTTCAAGCTCTTTTCGCTCGGCATCGTGATCCACCAGCCAGCGGCATCGCTCGGCGATGGCCGAACGCTCCGCCACAATCATTCCGCCGGCGATCTTCCCGATATCTGGTGAACACTCTGATACCACAGCCTTTGCATTCGCGAGGAGGTAGGAAACGCGAACGATTTCAAACATTTCGGTAGCGTGGGCGTGCATGTTGAGCACCACTTTGGAGCGTGCGATGAGGCTGTCCCGCTCACTGCCGTAAACGCCAAAGACGGATTTCAGGTTCAGTCCCAGGGCCTCGATCTCCTGAAGGATGGTCCGTCGGCGATTGTTAACGAGACCGTAGAAGAGGACGTCGATGTCCTGGGGCGAGGCGGGGCGGATGCGCGTGAGGTTGGAAGCGTAGCCGACCGGGACGAGGGCGGGTCGGCACAGAGGACGTGAGCGGCTGTTCCAGACCTCGATATTGAGCGGGCTGTAGTCCCAGATGCGGTACATGGCCGCGAGCCGCATGTACCAGGGCGGAAGCCACGAGCCGCCGAGCTGCTCCAGGTTGTAGATGATGGTTGCAGGCGGCAGCGCCATGGCGTCCGTTTCGTTGAGTAGGTGAGCGCCGAGGAGGATGTTGACGGCTGCGGGATGGATGGTGTTCTCACCGGTATCGACGGTGTGTTGGAGGGTTTGGAGCGCGTTTGCGAGACCATCGACGACTTCCCGGAAGCAGTCGCTGTGAAGGTATCCGCGAGGCCGGACCACCATGATGTAGAAGTGAGCCATCCGGCAACTCCAGCGTGGTGGTCTAGGGCAAGAAGTTGGGGTTTCTGCCCATGAATTTGGTGCGGAAGAGGGGACTTGAACCCCTACGCCTTACGGCGCCAGATCCTAAGTCTGGTGCGTCTGCCAATTTCGCCACTTCCGCGTGGTTGAACGATGTTGAAAATGCTACCGGGCTGCGTCCGTTGTGTAGGAGTGAAACTCCTCGAGTGGTGCGTGACGCGCGAGCGTAGCGCCTCACGGTGAGTGTACTTTGCCAGGAAGGAGTGTGCAATCCACGGATGGTGGGGTGAGCAGGCGGGGCTTGGGGAATCTGCTTGCGATAGTCTAAGAGGATTGAATACCAGGTCCTGCGCGCTGCACTCTGCATGATTACGGTGCGCGGGCAGCGACCCGCTTGAGACGGTTGTCCAAGCTGTCCGGGTCTCCTGGCCGTTTTGCGGCTGGAGGCACAGCGTTTTTGTCTTAGAGGAAGCGATAGATCGGACCGAGAGAAGCGATGCGTATCTCCATCCTGGGAACGAGAGGTGTTCCAGCTCGGCACGGTGGCTTCGAGACCTTTGCCGAGCAACTGTCCCTGTACCTGGTGGGTCGTGGCCATGAAGTGACGGTTTACTGCCAGACGGGAGAGATGCCTTCAGCCGACGAAGATTATTGGCTGGGAGTACGACGGATCTGGGTTCGCGGAGGACGGGGCGCCAAGGGAACGATCACGTTCGACTGGGCTGCGACCTGTCATGCGCTAGGCGAGGATAGCCTGATTCTGACGCTGGGGTACAACACGGCCGTGTTTAGCTTGCTTTATCGACTGCGGGGGCGGGTAACCCTGATGAACATGGACGGGATCGAATGGAAGCGGCAGAAGTGGAGTCCGCTGGAGAGGCTTTGGCTGAGGCTCAATGAGCGAGCCGGCGCTTGGCTGTCCACGCACCTGATTGCGGACCATCCCTTGATCGAACGGCGCCTTGCGAGGTTTGCGGCGCGGGAGAAGATCAGCATGATTCCATATGGAGCGGACGCGATTGAGGATGCCGGCTGCGAGCGTGTCGTGGCGCTGGGTCTGATCCCGGGCGAGTATGCGTTGGTGATTGCGCGGCCGGAGCCGGAGAACTCGATTCTGGATGTGGTGCGCGGATTCTGCTGCAAGCCGCGCGGAAGGAAGCTGGTCATCCTGGGTGCATTTCACAGGGAGATCGTCTCCTATCACCGGGAGGTGATGGAGGCCGCGAACAACGAGGTGATCTTTCTGGGTGCGATCTACGATCGCGAAGTGATGAGTGCATTGCGTTATTTTGCACGGGTATATCTGCATGGGCATCGTGTCGGGGGGACGAATCCGTCTCTGGTGGAATCTTTAGCGAGCGGCAATCCGATTCTGGCGCACGACAATGCGTTCAACCGGTGGGTAGCAGGGCCGGATGCAGGCTACTTTACCGACGCCGAGCATCTGAGTACGCTCTTCGACCGATTGCTTGAGGACAAGGCTTCCCTGTCCGCGATGGCGGCGGCAAGTCGTGCACGACACGGCGAGATGTTCCGCCAGGAGATGGTGATGGAGGCCTATGAGAGGGTGTTTCAGCGTTTTGCCGGGGCGAATGAGCCGTCTCATGCGACTGAGGCTGCCGGAGCAGCCTCAGCGAGAGAGCCACGCGGTTAGGCTACGGCGGAGGCTTCGACGCAAGCCTTAAAGTAGTTCAGCGAACGTTCAAGCCCCTGACGGAGAGCGATGGCTGGTTCCCAGCCGAGGCGGGTGCGGGCGAGGGTGATGTCCGGCTTGCGGCGGGTGGGGTCGTCCTGGGGAAGCGGGAGATAGGTGACGGTGGAAGTGGAGCCGGTGACGGCGAGGACCTCGCGGGCGCATTCGAGCATGGTGAACTCAGTTGGATTGCCGATGTTGACCGGCGTGTGGATGTCCGAGCGGGAGAGACGGAGGATGCCTTCAATGAGGTCTGAGCAGAAACAGAAGCTGCGGGTCTGGGAGCCGTCGCCATAGACGGTGAGGGGCTCGCCGCGCAGGGCCTGGGTCATGAAGTTTGAGATGACGCGGCCATCGTTAACCTGGAGGCGGGGACCGTAGGTATTGAAGATGCGGACAAGATGGGTGTTGAGGGCGTAGTAACGGTTATAGGCAGTGACGGCGGCTTCGGAGAAGCGCTTGGCTTCGTCGTAGACGGAACGCGGGCCTACTGGGTTGACGTTGCCCCAGTAAGACTCGACTTGGGGGTGGACCAGGGGGTCGCCGTAACACTCTGAGGTGGAGGCGTGGAGATAGCCGGCGTCGTACTTGCGGGCGACGTCCAGCGTGTTGATAGTGCCGGCGGAGCCGACGAGGAGGGTTTCTACGCCGAGGCGGTGGTAGTCGACCGGGCTTGCTGGGGAGGCGAGATTGAAGACGTAGTCGACGGGGCCGAAATCGAAGGGAACGCAGATATCCTGCTGGATGAACTGGAAGTTCGGCTCGGCTTTGAGATGGGCGAGGTTGGCGGGGCTTCCGGTGCAGAGGTTGTCTACTCCGAGGACCTTGCTGCCGCCGGCGAGGAGGGCGTCTGTGAGGTGAGAGCCGAGGAATCCGGCCGCGCCGGTGACCAGAATAGTCTGCTGCTTCATGATAAGTGAGTCCCTTCAGAAACTTGCGAGACGGCGCATCGATCCGGCGGCGTCCACCTCACGATTTTTACATAGCGTTCCTGCAAGTGTGGCAAAACGGAAGTCTATGTATCGTTGAGAGCTTCCGCTATGGTAGAACCATCGGACGGGAAAGCCTGGAGCGAGTGACGAGAGTTCGTGCGCTTAGCGGTTGCCTGCTTTATGAGCAGAGAGCTTGGGGAGAGACAGTAATGGAAACGGGAAGTTGTGACATTGGCCTGATTGGCCTTGCCGTGATGGGACAGAACCTAGTTTTGAACATGAACGATCACGGATTCAAGGTGGCGGTTTATAACCGAACGACGTCGAAGGTCGATGAATTTGTTGAGAACGAGGCGAAGGGGACGCAGGTAGTGGGGGCGCACTCACCCGAGGAGCTTTGCGGGCTGCTGAAGACACCGCGCCGAGTGATGATGATGGTGAAGGCGGGCGATGTAGTGGATCAGACGATCCATCAGCTTCTTCCCTACCTGGAGAAGGGCGACATTATCATCGACGGGGGGAACTCGTTGTATACGGATTCGAATCGGCGGACGAAGGATCTGGGGGAAAAGGGAATTCTGTTTGTCGGGACGGGCGTTTCGGGCGGCGAGGAAGGTGCTCGGTTTGGTCCTTCGATCATGCCGGGTGGCAATCCGGAGGCGTGGCCGCATGTGAAGGAGATCTTCCAGGCGATCTCCGCGCAGGTGGAGGACGGTACGCCTTGCTGCGACTGGGTGGGGGAAGCAGGGGCCGGGCACTATACGAAGATGGTGCATAACGGCATCGAGTATGGCGATATGCAGCTGATTGGCGAGGCGTATCAGCTGCTGAGGGACGGGCTGAACCTGAGCGCGGATGAGTTTGTCGACGTGTTCTCCGAGTGGAATAAAGGAGACCTGGATAGCTACCTGATCGAGATTACGGAGACGATCTTCGGCAAAAAGGATGACGACGGCGAGCCGATGGTGGATAAGATCCTGGACACGGCCGGGCAGAAGGGGACTGGTAAGTGGACGGCGATCTCTGCGCTTGACCTCGGGATGCCGGTGACGCTGATTGGCGAGAGCGTCTTTGCGCGGTGTCTGTCTGCGCTGAAGGATGAGCGGGTTGCGGCTTCGAAGATTCTTGAGGGGCCGGCGAAGGGTACGACGACCCCGGATAAGGCGGAGTTTATCGAGAGCGTGCGGCGGGCGCTGTTCTGCTCGAAGCTGATCAGCTATGCGCAGGGGTATATGTTGCTGCGCGAGGCGGCGAAGGAGCAGGGATGGCACCTAAATATGGGCGGGATCGCGCTGATGTGGCGCGGCGGATGCATCATTCGCTCGGCTTTTCTGGGCAATATCAAGGCTGCCTATGACAAGGATCCGAAGCTGCTGAATCTGCTGATGGACGACTTCTTCTCCGGCGTGCTGAACAAGTATCAGGCGGGCTGGCGGGAGGCGATCATCCATGCGATTCAGTTGGGAGTGCCTACCCCGGCGTTCTCGACTGCGCTGGCGTTCTATGACGGCTACCGGACGGAGCGGCTGCCGGCCAACCTGTTGCAGGCGCAGAGAGACTTCTTCGGCGCGCATACGTATGAGCGGCTGGATAAGCCGCGCGGGGAGTTCTTCCATACGAACTGGACTGGACGGGGCGGACGGGTTTCTTCTTCGACCTACAACGCTTGAGCCAGACGTAAAAAGGGCCGAGGCTCTTCACCTCTGCCCTTTTGCTTTCGATCAGCTGATGGTGGCGGCGGTCTCGTCCGCGGTGGAGATGTCCTGGGCTCCCGTGGCGTTGAGGGCGTCTCCGGCGGCTTCTACCTGCTCGGGTGTGGTGCAGTGGACGGAGAGGAGTGTGCCACCATTCTGGATGTGGCCTTCGTAACGTTTGGCCTCGATCTCTGGGATTCCGAGGCCGACGAGGGTGCCGACCAGGCCACCCACGGTACTCCCTACACCAAGACCGGCGAGTGCGGCCATGAGTGGGCCCGCGGCTAACAGGGGGCCAACGCCGGGGATGGCGAGGGCTCCGAGGCCGGCGAGCAGACCTAGAGTACCTCCGACGACTCCGCCTGCAGTGACTCCGGTGGCGGCTCCTTCCGGAGCTTTGGTGGTGTTCTGGTAAGCGACGACCTGCGCACCTTCACGCTCCGGCAGCAGGACTGAGACTGCGGAGTGGGTGAATCCGGCGGCTAGCAGGTGGTCGACCGCGCGCTCAGCCTGGGAGGCGGAGGTGTAAATGCCTAGGACGGCGATGGGGGTGGGCATGGGGTCTCCTGAAGGTCTTCGTAGGCTTCTACTTAGGACGATGCGGGCGATTCAGGAGATGTACCCGGCAGACTACGGATTGAGGGTCTTCCAGGCGTTCCAGACGTAGATGCCGACGACGCCAGCGGTCATAAGGCCAACGGCTCCGCCGCAGACGCGGAGGATAGGCTGGAGGCGGTTGACGCGGCGGACGATTTCGGTCTGCTCCTGCTCGACGTTGCCGTTTGCCTCACCGTTGAGGAACAGCTGCTCGTCCTCATAGCGGGTGAGCTGGCTGCGGTAGATGAGCAAACCGCCGAAACATGCGGCAAGGGCGGCCCAGATGATCAGTAAAACAGGGTTGAGTTCCATGGTGCGTTCTCCCTCCCGTGGGAACGGGGCGATGACTGGCCGGTCTGTTTGAGTTGCACCAGACCGTGCGTGTGAATAGTACGCCCTTTACGGCAGAGCGGGACAGAGGATTCTGGGAGGGGCTGTTGGATGGAGGAAGAGGGATGGATGAGGTGCTGTGGAAAACTATTGTGCAAATCCTCCCCCACCTCCCTCTTTTATGCAAAATATTCATTCTGCTGGAGTTAGGTCTGGACCAAATTTCGAGATGCACTAAGAAGTGTGCCAAGCTGCCGGACGTTTAGTGCATGACGGAGTGGATGAGGAGACCGGCGGCGGTGACTCCTATCAGCACGAGAACGATGAGGCCGCAGATGAAGAAGGCCATATTGCGGCGGGTTTTCTCCGTGGGTTTGGTGATGCCGAAGGTGTTGATGAAGGCGTCGGCCAAGAAGTACAGCAGTCCCATGGGGTCATTATGCTCCTTCCGGGGGAGTGCCTTCGGGATGGAGAGGGTTAAGGATGTTTGCATCCGGATGCCTGTAAGCGCATCTATGTCAAGGACAGCTTGCGAGCGGGAACCGGTAGGTCTACACTCGGTAGATCGGACTGATTTGGTCCCGATTCGGACTATAAGGAGATGGATTGATGGCGACAGCATCCGTAACACCCGAGGTGGTTGAGGCTCCGGTTACCGTGACTACCCCTGTGAAGCTGACAGACGCGGCGATTGCAAAGGTCAAGGAGATCATGTCGACGCAGGATCCGATTCCGGCCGGGCTGCGGATTGGCGTGGTGGGCGGCGGCTGCTCGGGCTTTCAGTACTCGATGTCGTTTGAGAACCAGAGCGGGATGATGGATAAGGTAATCCGGCTGGAGGATTTGAAGGTGTTTGTGGATGCAACCTCCGCGATGTATTTGAATGGCTGCACGGTGGATTATGTGGAGACCCTGGAGGCGGCGGGGTTCAAGTTCGATAATCCGACAGTGAAGAGTACGTGTGGGTGTGGGTCGAGCTTCAGCGTTTAGGCGGCGATCATTTTGGGAGATGGCCCCGGCTCTGGCCGGGGCTTTTTACTTTTATGGAGACTACCTGGAGAGCGAAACGATAGGCTACGTGTGAGGTGGACCATGACCGCCGGCGAGAACATCTTCTACCAGCAAAACAATGATCATCGGCGGGTCAGCCTGGTCGTGCTGAATGCGCATCGCTGGGGCAACGTTCGGAATCGCGCGGATTCTATCCTAGAGGCGGTCCAAGGGATTGAGCCAGGGAGCTTTGTGTTCATTGACTGCCGACAGGATCCGGAGACAAATCCCAGTTGAGGCGTCTAAGGATCTGTGGAGCAGGATGCCTGCGAGTCAACAGGATTAAGTGAGAGGGTATGACTGAGTTTGTGGTTCGGCTGGCGGATGAGCGGGGGCGGGTGCAGGAGCAGACGCATGCTGCGGCGACGGCCGATGAGCTGCGGGCTCGGTTTACGCAGTCCGGTTACTACGTTTATTCGGTCAAGAGCAAGGGGATGCTGGGGGGGCAGGGCAAGAAGAAGAAGGTCAAGCTGGAGACCTTTCTGGTGTTCAACCAGCAGTTCCTGACGCTGATCAAGGCTGGGCTTCCTATTCTGGGATCTTTAGATCTGCTGGCTCGGCGGCAGAAGATTTTGCATTTCCGGGCGCAGCTGGAAGATGTGGCGACGCGGGTGAAGACTGGCGAGTCGATTTCATCTGCGTTTGAGGCGCAGGGTGGGTTTCCGCTGGTCTATACGACGACGCTGCTGGCGGGGGAGCGGTCGGGGAACCTGGAAGAGGTTTTGCAGCGATTCCTGGATTTTCAGCGGGTTTCTTTGACGTTTCGGAAGAAGCTGAAGGCGAGCTTGATCTACCCCAGCCTGCTGGTGGTGATGGTGATTGGTCTGTTTATTTTTCTGATTACGTTTGTGGTGCCTCGGTTTGCGCAGCTTTATGACCAGTTGAATACGCATTTACCCGCGCTCACGGTGTTTTTGCTGGATCTGGGGAAGGATGCGCAGAGCTATGGGATCTATGTGGGGCTGGCGGTCGCGGCGGCGGGGTTTCTGGCTTATCGGTGGATGAAGACGGATTCTGGAGCGATTACGGTGGACCGGATTCGGCTGGCGCTGCCGATCTTTGGGAATGTGTGGCTGAAGTACCAAGTTGGGCTGTTTTCCAGAACGCTTTCCACGCTGCTGACGGGCGGGTTGCCGCTGGTGCCTTCGCTCGAGACGGCGGCGCGGGCGATCGATTCGCGGCAGATCGGGTCTGCAGTGTTTGCGTCGGTGGAGTCGGTGCGGGAGGGTAAGGGGCTGAGCACGAGTTTGTCTTCGACGAAAGTGTTTCCGGAGCTGGCGATTGAGATGATCGAGGTGGGGGAGTCTACGGGGGCGCTGCCGCAGATGTTGAATTCGGTGGCGGAGTTTTTTGAGGAGGATGTGCAGACGAGCCTGACGGCGGCGATGAGTTTGATCGAGCCGATGATTCTGATCGTGATGGGCGTGGTGGTGGTGGTGATCCTGATTGCGCTCTATCTGCCGATCTTTTCATTGAGCGCGGGGAGTGGGGGTTGATATTTTGGGGAAGGGGGCCGATACTGTTTTGTGACCGGGACGGGACTGCACCCCAATCCCGGGTTGCTACTAGGTTTTATGTCAGAAGTCTGTAAACGATCGCAGTGAGAGTCATGGAGAGGAAGAGCTTCCAATCCACAACAATCTCGATGTGCAACCAAGACTTGCTTAATTCAGACGTAACTCCTTCTGTGAGAGAAAAGCCCGGTCGGCGCCGGGCTTTTCGCTTGTTAAGGCGAAAGTTTTGACGGCCATCGATGCCCAACAACAAGCCGCAGCTCACAAACGAGGGTTCGCGGATTTTAGACTTGAGGTGAAGGGTGAAGGCTGGGCTTCTGGTGTTGGTGGGGTGCGTTTTGTTGGGCGCGTGCCGGAATGGGCATAAGCCGGATGCAGATGCGGGGTTCGGGACGAAAGTGGTGAGCCTGCGGGGGACGTATGGGGTGCAGGAGGGAGCGGAACTTGCGCCGGTGCTGAAGGTGGGAGAGACGAAGACGGGGTATGCGTTTGAGGAGCGGAATGCGGGGGAGTGGGGGCCCGATCCGGAGACGCCGCATGTGGTGAGCGAGGATGAGGTGAAGCGGGCTTTGGGGGTGGGGACGGTTGGATTTCCAGTGTTTGGGCTGGCTACGGGGAAGGCTTTGCTGCTGAAAGTTCCGGCTGGGTGGCGGAGCGAGAGTGGGTTTGTGACGAAGAGTGGTTTTGTGCTCGTGGATGGCGGGAGGTTGGTGGAGGCGAAGAAGGTGGAGTTGGGTTGGCGGTGAGCCTTTGGTGGCCTGTCATGATCTGCGTGACCATGGTATTGTGACCATTATGGAGGTGCGCGATGCGGACGATGGCGGCGGGGAAGTTCAAGGCGCAGTGCCTGGCGGTGATGGACGAGGTGCAGGCGAAACGCGAGCCGGTGACGATTACCAAGCATGGAAAGCCGGTGGCGAAGGTTGTGCCGCTGGAGCTTTCTGAGGAGGAAGATCCTCTGGAGGTTTTTCGTTTTCCAGGCGGGATTGAAATAGTCGGGGATATCATGGCGCCTTTTTACACCCATGCCGAGCTTGACGAGTTTGAGCAGAGAACGCTGGAGCAACTGGATTCACGCGAGCCTGTGAGGTGATTGTCGTCGATACGCACGCCGTGATCTGGATGACGCAAGAGCCAAGGGAGCTTTCAACGCGCGCTGGAGAGGCGTTACTGGAGGCGCGCGCTGCTGGTGAGTTGGCGATTGCCGACATCACGTTGCGCGAGATCGCCTTTCTGGTAGCACGCGGGCGTATCCGTATTGGAACACCGCTGAACGTGTACTTAAGCTTTCTGGAATCATTGTTCCGGGTTTTACCGATCAATGGAGAGATCGCGGAGCGCTCGTCCCGGTTTGGCGACCGATATCCCAACGATCCGATCGATCAGATTATCGGTGCCACGGCGCTGGTGCTCCATGCCGCTTTGGTAACGAAGGACGATTTGATTCGACGGTCGGGTGAAGTGAGATGTATCTGGTGAGGGTGAAACGAGTTTGAGGGAGTGGGAGTCTTACGCATATGGCGACACCTGTGGCAGTACCGATCCCTGTGAACGACATGGGGCTGGATGAGACGGAGCGGGCGAAGGCGCTGGCTCGGCGCTATCACTCTGAGTTTGTGGATCTGAAGAACTTCAAGATACAGCATGAGCTGTTCAAAAGTGTGCCGGTGGACATGATGTTCCGGTACAACTTTGTGCCGCTGGAGCAGTCTGGGGCGAAGCTGGCGATTGCGGTGTCTGACCCTTCGAAGCTGATGGTGCTGGATGAGATCTCGGGGTTGCTGGGGACCCGGCTGGTGACGCGTGTGGCGACCTTGTCGCAGATTACGGATCTGCTGAAGAAGACGGAGCAGTCGCAGCGGGTGCTGGATGAGGCGAGCGAGGGACTGGCGTTCGATGTGCTTTCGAACGAGGAGAACTCGGAAGAGAATATTTCGATTGAGAAGCTGACGGCGGATGATGATATTTCGCCGATTATCCGGCTGGTGGATACGACGATTTTTACCGCGCTGGAGCGGCGGGCCTCGGATATTCATTTGGAGACGTTCGATGACTCGCTGCTGGTGAAGTACCGGATTGATGGGGTGCTGCAGCAGGCGATGGCTCCGATTGCCCGGGAGCATCATCAGACGATTTTGTCGCGTATTAAGGTCATGAGCGAGTTGGATATTGCGGAGCGGCGGGTTCCGCAGGACGGGCGGTTTCGGGTGCGCTATAAGGGACGGTTGATCGACTTTCGTGTGTCGATTATGCCGACGGTGCATGGCGAGAATGCGGTGCTTCGTGTGCTCGACAAGGAGTCGATGTCGGAGAAGTTCACGAAGCTGAGTTTGGATGTGGTGGGGTTTGCGGATAAGGATCTGGTTCGGTTTCGGCGGTATATCAAGGAGCCGTACGGGATGGTGCTCGTGACGGGGCCGACGGGGTCGGGTAAGACGACGACTTTGTATGCGGCGCTGAATGAGATCAAGAGCGAGGAAGACAAGATCATCACGATCGAGGATCCGGTGGAGTACCAGATCCGCGGGATCACGCAGATTCCGGTGAATGAGAAGAAGGGGCTCACGTTTGCGCGGGGGCTGCGGTCGATTCTGCGGCATGACCCGGACAAGATCCTGGTGGGAGAGATTCGCGATGCGGAGACGGCGCAGATTGCGATCAACTCGGCTTTGACGGGGCACCTGGTGTTCACTACCGTTCACGCGAACAATGTGGTGGATGTGCTGGGGCGGTTTTTGAATATGGGGGTTGAGCCTTATAACTTTGTTTCGGCTTTGAACTGCATACTTGCTCAGCGGCTGGTGCGGCAGGTTTGTCCGTTTTGTGTTCGGGATGTGACGTATTCAGACGCAGAGCTTTTAGCGAGCGGGCTGGAGTTGGACGAGTGGCGCGGGTTCAAGTTCAAGGAAGGGCCGGGGTGCATGGAGTGCGGAGGGACGGGGTTCAAGGGGCGGAGCGCGATCCATGAACTTCTGGAGCTCGACGATGAGATACGGGAGATGCTGCTGGCGAAGAGGCCGGGGAGTGAGATCCGGAAGAAGGCCAAGGATAAGGGTATGGCATTTTTGCGGGATTCGGCGCTGGATCGGGTGCGGGAGGGGATTACGACCTTGAAGGAGATCAATAAGGTTACGTTTATTGAGGCGGGACGGTAGTAAGAGTGGTCAGTGAACAGGGGTTAATGGAGAGTAGGTTCGGAGCGTTCGGAGGGTTGGTTTGGGGTTCATGCAGAGGCGGGTGAGCGGGAAGCTGATCGCCGTGCGGGCGGTGATCTGGTGTTTGTTTTCACTGGTCTGGATTTATTTGAGTGGAATGCGGATTCGTGCGCTGCTTGCGCTGGGACGGACAGTGGATTGGAAGAACTGGGCGATCCTGGCGTTCTGGATCGCGGTGCTGGTGTTCTGGGCGGTGATGGGGATTCGGAGCTGGATGGCAGCGCGGCAGCGGCGAGCGGAATATAGGACGTATGAACGGTCGACCGAAAGGTAGTCTGGAAGCACATGGAATTTTTACCAAAGACTTTGGGGACGCGGCCACGGCTCGCGCTGGAGATACGGCCGGAGGGGGTAGTGGCGGCGCGCGCGGAGGATGCGCAGGCGCTGGTCTCGGCTGTTTCATTTGGGGTGTTTGAGGAAGGGACGCTGACGCCGGGTTTGAAGGCGGGGAATGTGGCGGAGCGGCGGGTGGTGGTGGCGGCGGTGAAGAAGGCGCTTGAGGCTGTCGCGTTGCGGGAGCGGGCGGTGACGGTGGTGATGCCGGACGCGGCGGTGCGGGTGCTGCTGCTGGATTTTGACGCGCTGCCGGCGAAGCTGGCGGAGGCGTTGCCGGTGGTGAGGTTTCGGTTGAAGAAACTACTGCCTTTCGATGCGGATGAAGCGGTGGTGAGCTTTCAGGTGATGTCGGCGAGCAAGAATATGGTGCGGGTGCTGGCGGTGGCGGTTCCGAAGGAAGTGTTGGCCGAGTATGAGGGGCTGGTGCGGGAGGCTGGGTTCGAGCCTGGGGCGGTGATGCCGAGTACGCTGGCGGCGGTGGCGGGGCTGACGGAGATGGAAGCCGCGGTGCTACTGGTGAATGCGGGGGAGACGGCGGTGACTACGGCGATTGTGCAGGGTGGGGTTCTGCTGTTGCATCGGACGGTGGATCTGGCGGCTGAGGGGGTGCATGAGATGGTGGCGCCTGCGGCTGCGCCTTTGCCGCCGATGGAGATTCCGACGGAGCTGCTGGCCGATCCGGGTTGGGCTCCGGCGCTGCCGCTGGTGGATGTGGAGGATTCGGCTGGGGAATGGGCTCGGCAGGAGCCTGTGAATGGGTATGGAGTGGTGGATCAGCATGAGCTGGATGAGGCGGCTCGGCTGGCGCGGGAGATTGAGGCGGAGGCTTTGGCGGAGATAGTGGCCGAGGACGTCAGGCTGCCGCATGATGCGATGCTGGCTGCTCCGGTGGCGCGGTTTGAGGAGGCTTTGTTCGAGTCCCGGTTGACGGCGGCGGCGCGTGAGGTGACGCAGGCAGTGAGCGTGGCGGCAGCATATTTTGAGGACACGCTGCGGAGTGTGCCGGGTATTGTGATTTCGGCGGGGACGATGGGGGCGGAGCGGCTGGGCGGACTTCTGCTGGAATCTGGGATCTCCGAAGGCGAGATGCGGGTGCGTGAGATGATCGAGCCGGAGATGCTGGTGGGCGGAGCGGTGACGACACGGGTTCCGCGGGAGTGGATGGCGGGCGTGCGGGGGGCGCTGCGAAGCTGATGCGGATTGCGATCAATCTTGCGAGTAAGCCGTTTGTGGAGCTTCGGCCGCTGCTGGCCAAGCTGCGGCTGGCAATGGCGGTGCTGATTGTGGTCGCGATTGGGCTGGTTTTCTGGGCGCATGCGCTGGATCGGAAGGCCGATGAGGCGAGTGCGCAGATGAATGCTTTGAAGGCGCAAACGGCTTCGTTTGAGAATCAGCGGGCGCGGAATGAAGCGAGGATGCGGCTGCCGCAGAACAAGGCGGTGCTGGATCGGTCTACCTTCCTGAATCAGCTTTTTGCTTTGAAGAGCTTTAGCTGGACGGCGACGATGATGGATTTGGAGCGGGTGCTGCCGGATGGGGTACAGGTGACCAGCATTGAGCCGATCATTACTAAAGACGGCGAGGTGAATATTCGGTTGCGGGTCAGCGGAGATCGGGACCGAGCGATTCAGCTGGTGAGAAATCTGGAGACTTCGCAGCGGTTCGCTTCACCGCGGTTGGCGGGCGAGTCGGCAATGACGGCGGATAAGGCAAAGGCGATTGGGCAGGTGCGGGATGTGAGCGCGCCGGGCGGTGCGCCGGTGGGCAATGGGGTGGAGTTTGAGATCTTCAGCAACTACAACCCGTTGACGCTAACGGCGAAGACGACGAAGGCGAAGATGGCTTCACCGCCCTCTACTGGCAAGACAAAGGCTTCAGTGCGGCGGAAGCCATCTGCCGATGAAATGGGTGCGACGGGTCCTCCGGCGCGGCCCGGTGTGCGAGGTGCGCGATGAGCGCTCTTCCCGTAAGGCCCAAGGGGATTCCGGTGAATGTGGTGGAGCAGGCGCGCGGGGTATTGAGCCCGCTGAATCTGCATTGGGCGGTGGTGGGGCTGCTCGGACTGGTGAATCTTTACCTGCTGGTGCATATGGGGCTGGCGTTGCGGACGATCAGCAACCAGAATGCGGATGCGATTGCGGCGCAGCAGGTGAAGCTGCAGTCGGCGTGGATTGCTTCGCGGCCGCTGCAAGGATTGGATTTCAAGTTGAAGGATGCCAGCAGCCAGGCGGATCAGTTTTCGGTTGAGCGGCTGCCGGTGAGTTATTCGGAGGTTGCTACTGAGATCGGTGTGCTGCTGAAGAAGGATAATGTTCGGCTGAATGGGGTGCAGTACTCACAGAGCGCGGTGGATGGGGATGCGGCGGGGCAGTTGACGCAGGTGCTGATGGATGCGCGGCTGAGCGGGGATTACCGGTCGCTGGTGATGTTTATCAACGGGCTGGAACGGGATAAGGTCTTCTTTCTGATCAGTGGGGTTTCGCTAACGGGGCAGCAGACGGGGCTGGTGAATCTTCGGATCCGTATTGTGACGTATCTGCGCGGGATTGGGTCGGCCGAGGAGATGGCGCGGTATCAGATGGTGGACAAGGACGCGGCTGCGGTGCCTGCGACCGGTACGGATGGCTCGAGTGCGACTCCGGATGTTGGAGGGGCTCGATGAAGGTTGGGACAGAGAATAAGCGGCAGCTTTATATCGCGGGAGTTGTGGGGTTCTTTGCGCTGCTGGCGATCTATCCGCTTTACAACGAGATTTTTGGCGGGCCTGCGCCGACGATTGTTGCTCCTCCTCCGGTGATCAAGGATGCGACGCCGGGGAATGCGGTGCGGACGACGACTGCGGCGAATGCTGGACCTTCTTCGAAGGCGGTATCTGCTCCTCCGGGCTTTATTGTTGGCGGCGAGCCGGTTGCGCAGCGCGTGGGCGCGGGTGGCGGGCAACTGGACCCTACGCTGCATATGGAGTCGATGCAGGTGACGGAGTCATTGGTTTATACGGGCTTGGGGCGGAATATCTTTGCGGCTGGAGCTTCGGCTCCGGTGGAGTTGGCGAAGGTGTTGAAGCCGATCGCACCTCCGCGACCGGTGGTTCAGACGCCCATTGTTGCGCAGGGGCCTCCAACACCACCTCCTCCCCCGCCGATCAATTTGAAGTTCTTTGGGACGGCTACGAGCGCGGGCGGGGTTCGTCGAGCGTTTCTGCTGAATGGAGATGATGTGTTTCTGGCTTCGACCGGGGATATCGTGCAGCGGCGGTATCGCGTGGTGGCGATCTCGGCGAATTCGATCCAAGTTGAGGATATTCCGAACAGCAATAAGCAATCGCTGCCGATGCAGCCGAACTGATGCGCATGCGTGAGACGAGACAGAACGGGGAGGATGGATTTCTGCTGATTGCAATGGTGGTCGCAATCTTCCTGGTGCTGCTGGCGCTGAGCGTGGCTGCGCCGCAGGTTGCGAAGGAGCTGAAGCGGGAGCGCGAGGTGGAGACGGCGCACCGAGCGAACCAATATGTGCGGGCCATCCGGATGTACTACAAGAAGTTCAACTCGTATCCGCCTTCCATGGAGGCTTTGAAGAAAAGCAACAATCAACGGTTTCTGCGGCAGGAGTATGTGGATCCGCTGACGGGTGAGAAGGATTGGAAGCTGATCCATCTTGGGCAGAATAAGACGAAGGTGAAGGGGTTCTTTGGGGAGGATCTGCCGGGGTTGACGGCTGGGCTGGGCGCGCTTGCAGGGTCGGCTTCGAGTCCTACGGGATCGGGTTCTGGGGCGGGCTCGGCGTCTGGTTTGAGCAGTCCGACAACGCCTACCAGTACGGGGACGGGTATGGCTGGGGCGGGGACGACCGGTGTGGCAGGGGCGGCGGGTGTGGGGTCGACCGATAGCGGCTCGGGTGCAAGCGGGTCTGGTTCCGGGCCAGGGTCCACGACTACGGCGGGAGCGGGGTTTGGCAACAGCACTTTAGCGGGGACGGGTGGACCGTTTATCGGGGTGGGAGTGCCGAAGAGCGGCGAGGCTATCGTGGTGGTGAACGAGCAGACCAACTACCAGGACTGGGAGTTTATGTACGATCCGCGGATTGAGCAACTTTACGCGAAGGCAAATTTGCTGGGGGGCGGGGTTGCTAGCAGCAGTTCGGGGTCACTGGGAACGCTGGGTGGAAGCGCCAGCCCGGGGCAGGGCAATAACGGGACAACGTCGCCGGTGACTCCGCCGACTACGCCTACTGTGCCGACGACTCCTCCGTAAGATCAATGCGGATGGCGTTGTGGGAATAGCTGTGCGGGAGGATACTTTGTCCATGGCAACTGCGGCGCTAGCTTCAAGGTATGTAGACGGCGATTGGGTCGACGCTTCGATTGCGATGACGCTGGAGGAATATCTGCGGACGATGTTCCACCCGGACCGCGACTATGTGAATGGGTTTGCGGAGGAACGAGCGGTGGGAGAGTTCGGCCATTCACGCGTGCAAGCGATGCTGCTTCGAATGCTTGGCAACCGCGAGGCAGAGTGGCAGATACAGGTTCTTCCCGAGTGCAGGCTACAGGTCACACCGGATCGTTTCCGTGTGTTGGATCTTATGGTCCTGCCTACCAGTCTCCAAGTGGATCGGTATCCGCGGACTGCTCCCTTAATCTGCATCGAGGTTCTTTCGCCTGAAGATACCTGGACGAGACTGAGGGAGAGACTGGACGACTATCTTTCCATGGGGGCGGAAAACGTGTGGGCGTTCGATCTGGAAAAGCGAGAGGCTTTTGTGTATGGGCCGGAGGGGTTTAGTAAACGGACGGAGCTGATGGTGGACAGGACAGAGATACGGGTGGATATGGGTGAGGTTTTTTCTGTGCTGAAATGAGCGTTGGACTTTGGTTGCGGGCGTATTGGGGTAGGGCCTGAAGGTGCGACCGCAGATTCCTTTCCGGAATGACAAACAAAGGGACAAGCAACGGCAAGGGCAACCGCAGATTCCCTTCGGGAAGACAAACCAGGAGAGCGACCGCGGGTTTCCTTTGGGAATAGAAGAAAAGGACAAGCAACAGCAACCGCAGATTCCCTCCAGAAATGACAACAAACGATTGACTGATTGCCAGGCCCTAGATGCCGGTAAGGATTTCAGTGCGGGGGTCTTCGGGGTTGAGGGTGGCCAGCTCGCGGAGGATCTCTTTGGAGCGTTCGTCCTGGATTTTGGGGACTACAATTTTGACTTCTACGATCTGGTCGCCACGCTGGCCTTCGTGCGAGGCGGAGGGGACGCCTTTTTCGCGGAGGCGGAGCTTCTGGCCGGTCTGGGTGCCGGGTGGGATCTTGAGCTGGGTGCGGCCGTCGATGGTGGGGACCTCGATCTTGGCGCCGAGGGCGGCTTCGGTGACGGTGACGGGGACGGTGGCAAAGATGTCGTCGGCGGTGCGGGTGAAGACGGGGTGCGGACCGGCCTTGATGATGAGGTAGAGGTCGCCGTTGGTTCCTCCGTTGGTGCCGGCGTTGCCTTTGGCGGCGAGGCGGATGCGCTGGCCATCGCGGGTGCCGGGCTTGATGCGGAACTCGAGCGGCTCGCGGCGGGTGACGACGCCGGCTCCGTCGCAGGTGGAGCAGGAGTTGGCGATCTCTCCGGAGCCGCCGCAGCGGGGACATTGAATGTTGAACTTCATGCGGCCTCCCATCTGGGTGACCTGGCCGGAGCCATGGCACTCGGGGCATTCCATGGGGCCGCCGGTGGTGGAGCGGCCTTTGCAGGTGGGGCAGGCCTCCTGGCGCTCAATTTCGAGGCGCGTGGTGCCTCCGCGGACGGCGGTCCAGAAGTCGATGGCCACCTGGTATTCGAGGTCGGTGCCGGGCTGGGAGCCTCGTTGGGCTGATTTGGCTCCGCCGTTGAACATGCCGGAGAAGATGTCTTTGAAGGATCCTCCGAAGCCGGACTGATCGGCACGGGGCTGGCCTTTGCCTTGGGCGGCGAAGTCGGAAAAGTCAAAGCCACCGAAGTCGAAGGGGACTTCCTGGGCTCCGCCCCGTGCACCACGCGGGGGCGCGGAGCCGAAGGGGCTGCCTCCGCCGTACTCGCCGCGGGCTGCCGCTTCTGCTGTTGCAGGGTCGATGGAGTCCGAGTAGAAGCCGAGCTGGTCGTAGATCTTGCGCTTCTTGTCGTCGGAGAGGATGTCGTTGGCTTCGGAGATCTCTTTGAACTTCTCTTCGGACTTCTTGTCGCCGGGATTTACGTCGGGATGGTACTTGCGCGCGAGTTTGCGGAAGGCCTTGCGAATCTCGTCGGAGGTGGCGGTCTTCTTGACGCCGAGTGCTGCGTAATAGTCTTTGGTCTGGGTTGCCATTCAATCTTCCTTCTACGATCCGTTCAGGCGATGCGCTTCTGAACTTCTTTCTTTATACGAGCGAGAGAGCCATGCTCGATCTGGGCGATTTCATACGATTTTTGCAGGTTGATCCATAGGTCAACCGATGTTTCAAAGTAGAGAGCGAGACGGAAGGCGGTGTCCGCTGTGATGCTGCGCCGTTCACGAACGATCTCCGAGATTCTGGTTGCGGGGACGCGCAGCGCCATGGCGAGAGCGTTGGCGGTGATTCCGTCCGGAACCATGAACTCTTCGCGCAGGATCTCGCCCGGGTGAATGGGAGGAGGCCTGCGGTTTGGATCACGAGGGATCGACATCTTTCGCACAGTGGTAGTCGACGATTTCAACATCTTCTGGCTCTCCATTCCACCGGAAACAGATGCGGTACTGGTCGTTGATGCGAATGCTGTGCTGGCCGGCTCTCGATCCTTTGAGGAGTTCCGGCCTGTTTCCTTGTGGGCTGGAGAGATCGGCGAGGCGGTTTGTGTTATCGAGCAGCTCGAGCTTGCGGAGGGCTGCCGATGCGACTGAGGTGAAGCGCCGGGACCGACCGGAGTAGAAGAACACTTCCGTATCGGCACAGGCGAACGACCTGATCATGCTTCTACGATACTCGGACTACGCGTTGCGTTCAACGCCAAAGGTTCTACGTTACTTAGCCTGGCAGGTGGGGCACCAGAAGAGGTTGCGGGAGGCCATGATCTGGGTCTTTACAGGTGTTCCGCAGATAAAACATGGGCGGCCGGTGCGGCGGTAGACGTAGTGGGCTTCTTCGCTGAGGGCTTCGCCGCGTTTGTGAGGGCGGTCGCGAGGTTTGGTGGTGACGATGCGGCGATCGACCATGGCGTGGGGCATGAGGGTGACGGCGTCTTTGTAGAGGGCTTTCAGGGCGGCTTCGGGGATTTCGTTTCCGGGGCGGAATGGGCTGATGCGGGCGCGGAAGAGCAGTTCCGCGCGGTAGATGTTGCCGACTCCGGCAAGGATGGACTGATCCATGAGGAGCAATCCGATGGCGGTCTTTCGGGCGGTGATGCGCTCGATCATGAGATCGGGCTTGTCGCGGTTGAGCGGGTCGGGACCGAGGCGGTCGAGGAGCGTTTGCCACTTGGGTGCGGTCCAGAGGCTGCAGTCGGTTGGGCCGCGGAGCTCGAGCCAGTCGGTCTTGGTCCAGATGCGGAGGCGCAGGGCTCCGCGCGGCTCAGGCATGGGCGGATGGCCTTCGGTGAAGTCGCCGTAAAGGCCCATGTGAATGTGCAGGATGCGCTGCTCGCCTTCAATTTTGCCGAAGTCGTAGCCGAGGTGCTTGCCAACGGCGGTGGCTTTGATCAGGGTGCGGCCGTCGAGCAGCGGGGCTTCGAGGAAGCGGCCTTGTGGGGAGTCGATGTGGACTTTTTTGCCGGCGAAGACCTCGTTGTGGAGGTTTGCCCAGCGATGGAGCTCGTTACCTTCAGGCATTTTGGGGCTCCTCCTTTGGGGAAGGGTCTTCGGATACGTGTGCGCCTTCGGGCCACTCGACGGGAGCTTCCTTTTGGATTTCACGGATGACTTCGCGGGCTACCTCACGGGCGGTGGCGCTGGCGGGCGTGGCGCGGGTGCGGCGGGGACGGCCACCGGACTCGAGCTCGTAGCGGTAGTGGTCGATGATGCGTTCCGGGGTCCAGAGTGCCCAGTGGTTGGCGTGCTTTTCGTGCATGCGCTTGAGCTGGATCTCATCCATCTGGCGCATGAGTGCCTGGAGGTCGTTGTAGTGCTCGGCGTAGGCGGAGTCCGGGGATTCGATGAGGGCCTGCATGTCGACGTAGACGGGCTGAGCCCACTCGTAGAAGGTGTGCCAGACGTCGTAAACGTCGAGGTGGCCTTTTTTGACGAGAAGCGAGAGGTGCTCGTAGAAGTCGAGGATCTCGAAGACGCTGACGGGCGGGCTGTCGAGCTCCCAAGGCTTGAGCGAAGGTTCTTCCGTTGCGACGGTTTCCAGGCGGGCCTGTGCGAGGCGGCGGCGGGAGGCGACGAAGTTTTCCGAAAGGAAGAAGCTGAGCTGTTTTTCAAGGTTGGCGACCGAGCGGTACTCGCGCTCGTGACGAAGCTGCAGGCCCGCATAGGAGATGGCGCCTACGCTGGTGAGGACGAGGCAGGTATTTGCGAGGGCTTCGAGTGCGGTCCAGTTGATGAGCATGAGTCTCGGGATAAACAGAAAATCCCACGTCGCGCCTCGAACACTCTGGGGTAGGCTGACGCAGGATCTGGTTGGGACGATGGCTTCAACTATCGATTGATCTGGCAGGTCTGGTAGGAACGAGCAAAAACAAAAGCCAAGACAGGCATCCTTCCCCTTCGCTGCGCTCAGCGCCAGGATGACGAACACCTTGGAGGGGGGGAGTTTTAGTTCCAGACCTGGGCGGCGCTGATAGCTTCGATTGAAAACATCTGGTCGGGCTCCATCTGGCGCATCTTTTGAACGAATTGCTCCGCCTCGACTTTGGTGTCGAACATCATCCGGTTGTAGAGCTGGCCGGCACGGAGTTGGTCACACTTCCACATGGTCTCAGTCATTGGCTTTCCTCCTAGGAGATGGTGGAGCTGTTCTGTGGTCATCCAGACGCCATCAGGATAGAGTTCGTCGTGGCTCTTTCTCATTCTGGTACTGACACCCTTCTGCCGAGTTTGACGCGGATTGTCGCGGGACGGCGGAATTTATCTTTCGATACGACGAAGGGGGTGTTCCCGTTCGAACAACCCCCTTCGACTCATGCGCTACAAAGGCTTACCTGGTTTGGTTTCACGGATTCGAGTGCTGGACGTCTGTGTTACTTCTTATCGACATCCACATACTCGGCATCAATAACACCCTCATCCTGCGGTTGTGACGCTTCCGTGGTACCGCCTGCGCTTGCCTCGCCATCGGTTGGGGCCTGGGCTGCGGAGGCCTTGTACATGGCCTCGGCCAGCTTGTGGCTTGCGGTCTGGAGCTTGTCCTTGGCCGCGTTCATCTCGGCTGCGGATGGGCTTCCTTCGAGTACCTTCTTGGCGTCGGCCAAGGCGGACTCGACCTCCGTCTTGTCGGACTCGGCGACCTTGTCTCCGCTCTCCTTCAGCATCTTTTCGATGTTGTAGGTCAGAGAATCGAGACCGTTGCGGGCTTCGACCTGCTCGCGCTGCTCCTTGTCCTCGGCTGCATGGGCCTCGGCGTCTTTGGCCATGCGCTCGACCTCTTCCTTCGATAGACCCGACGAGCTGGTGATGGTGATCTTCTGGTCTTTGCCGGTGGCGCGGTCTTTCGCGGTCACGTTGAGGATTCCGTTGGCGTCGATGTCGAAGGTGACCTCGATCTGCGGGACTCCGCGGGGCGCAGTGGGGATGCCGCCGAGCTTGAACTTGCCAAGGGTGCGGTTCTGCGCGGCCATGGGACGCTCGCCCTGGAGGACGTGGACTTCGACTTCGGTCTGATTGTCGGCCGCGGTCGAGAAGGTCTCGGTTTTTTTGGTCGGGATGGTCGTGTTGCGTGTGATCATGCCGGTGGCGACGCCGCCCATGGTCTCAATGGAGAGGGTGAGGGGTGTGACATCGAGCAGGAGCAGGTCCTTGACCTCACCGGCGAGCACGCCGGCCTGGACCGCGGCGCCGATGGCGACGACCTCATCCGGGTTGACGCCCTTGTTGGGCTCCTTGCCGAAGAGATCCTTGACCAGCTTCTGGATGGCCGGCATGCGGGTCTGGCCGCCGACGAGAACGACCTCATTGATCTTCGAGGCGTCGATGCCGGCATCCTTGAGGGCCTGCTTGCAAGGGCCGACAGATTTCTGGAGCAGATCGTCGACGAGCGACTCGAGCTTGGCGCGGGTCAGGTTGCGAACGAGGTGCTTTGGACCGGAGGCATCGGCCGTGATGAAGGGGAGGTTGATCTCCGACTCCTGCGCGGTTGAAAGCTCGATCTTGGCCTTTTCGGCTGCGTCCTTGAGACGCTGGAGGGCCATCTCATTACCCTTCGACGAGAGGTCTAGGCCGGTGTCGGACTTGAACTCAGAGATGAGCCAGTCGACGATGCGCTGGTCGAGGTTGTCGCCGCCGAGGTGAGTATCGCCGTTGGTGGACTTGACCTCAATGACGCCTTCGCCGACTTCGAGGACTGAGACGTCGAAGGTTCCGCCGCCGAAGTCATAGACGATGATGGTCTCGTCCTTCTTCTTGTCGAGGCCGTAGGCGAGGGCTGCCGCCGTGGGCTCGTTGACGATGCGCTTGACATCCAGACCGGCGATGCGGCCGGCATCCTTGGTGGCCTGGCGCTGGGAGTCGTTGAAGTAGGCCGGGACGGTGATGACCGCTTCGGTGACGGAGGTGCCGAGGTAGTCTTCGGCGGCTTTCTTGAGCTTCTGGAGGATCATCGCGGAGACTTCGGGCGGTGTGTACTCCTTGCCCTGCGCGACGATATTGACGTTATCGCCCTTGGCGACGACCTTGTACGGGACCATCTTCATCTCTTCATTGATCTCGTTGGGGCGACGTCCCATGAAGCGCTTGACGGAGAAGATGGTGTTTTCCGGGTTGGTGATGGCCTGGCGTTTGGCGACGGTGCCGACGAGGCGCTCTCCGGACTTGGTGAAGGCGACGATGGATGGGGTGGTGCGGCCGCCTTCTTCGTTGGCGATGACTTTGGGCTCCCCGCCTTCCATGACGGCGACGCAGCTGTTGGTAGTTCCGAGGTCGATACCAATGATCTTAGCCATTGCTGTTGTTACTCCTGAGGGTTGGGCTTGGAGCCTGGATTTGTGAAACGCTTTCTCGCGACTTCTTATTTATACGATGTGAGTCAGTTTATGTCAACTTTTATGAGTTGCAAATTGACTTGATGGTGGAAGCCAGGTTGACGGTACACTTTGCCATGCGTTTTCTTGTTTTCATTGCTTTGCTGCTGGGTACTGCCAGCGCTCAGGCCCAGTTTGATCTGGAGGAGTCGCACACAACTGCGTCGCTGCGTGGGATCGATTCACTAGGGGCTGGCGTGGCCTGGGCGAGCGGATCCGGCGGCACGGTGCTACGGACGGAGGATGGCGGTTATCTGTGGCAGCCGTGTACAACGCCCAAGGGGGCGGAGAAGCTGGACTTTCGCGGGGTGCAGGGCTTCGACGCGAATACGGCGGTGGTGATGGCGAGCGGCAAGGGGGCGGCGAGCCAGATTTATAAGACGACGGATGGGTGCCAGAGCTGGAAGCTCGTGTTTGAGAATCCGGATGTGGGCGGGTTCTTCGATGACCTGCGCAAGGTGACGGGGAAGCAGATGTATCTGCTGGGCGATCCGGTTGGGGGTAAGTTTGCGATGTTCTTCAGCCCGGATCAGGGAAGCACGTGGCTGATCGCGGATGATCCGGGGCTGGATGCGGAAAAGGGTGATGGGGCGTTCGCCGCCAGCAACTCCGGGCTGCTCTCGCTGGGAACGACTGTCCTGTTTGGAACTGGCGGGGCGGCTACGACGCATGTTTACGCGACGCGTGCGAACTGCGAAAAGAAGCAAGGCGAGGTGTGTCCAGTCGAGTGGGGCAAGATGGAGGTGCCGCTGGCTGCCGGTTCCGCCGGGGCTGGGGTGTTCTCCATTGCGGGCCGGACGGTGATGGCGATGTCCGGCAAGCTGTCGGGGGTGCTGGTCGCGGTGGGTGGGGATTACCAGAAGGCGGATGCTGCCATGGGGACGGCTGCCTGGTCCAGGGATGGCGGACAACATTGGACGGTCGCGGCGACCTGTCCATCAGGCTATCGGTCGGCGGTAGCGTTCGACGGTGCGTCGCAGGCATGGATTGCGATGGGCCCAAATGGGACGGACAGGTCTGTAGATGATGGGAAGACCTGGAAACCGGTTATGGGAGAGGCGGCAACCGGTTGGAATGCGGTTTCGCTGCCTTTTGTGGTGGGAGCGAAGGGCCGGATCGGGAAGATCCGGCCGGAGGCTCTCAAGCCTTAGCTGGGGGATGGGTCTGCTATTTCGGAGCCGATGGGCTCCGGCTCGACGAGGTGGATCTGGGCGGCGGTCTCGCCGGGTACCGGCTGCGTGGATGGGGGCAGGAGGTACTCGTTGGCGAGGGCGGCGATGAACTGGGTGGTCTCGGGGGCGAGGCCTTGGAAGCGGGCGGCGAGCCAGGCTTGTGGGGTGATGGTGATCTCCGCGCGGCCGGCGTTGACGGCGTTGAAGATGCGCTTGGCGGCGTAGTCGACCGAGGCGGCGATGAATGGAGTCTTAGCGGCGAAGTTGAACCACTCCCTCTCTTTGTCGATTTGTCCGACAAACTTGGCGTGGGATTCGCCTCCGGTGCGCATGAGGCCCGGGCAGACGGTGGTGACGCGAATGCCTTTGTGACGCAGTTCGGCATGGAGGCCTTCCGAGTAGCCGGTGAGGGCGAACTTGGCGGCGGAGTAGGGGAGCATGTGGGGGACTGCGAGCTTTCCGCCGATGGATGAGATATTTACGATGGCCCCGGAGCGCTTGAGCAGCAGGTGCGGCAGCGCGGTCTGGATGGTGTAGAGGGCGGCGAAGAAGTTAGTCTGCATGGCGCGCTCGTAGGCTTCGAGCGGCTGGTCTTCGACCGGGCCGACTTCGATGATGCCTGCGTTGTTGATGAGGATGTCGAGGGTGCCGAAGGTCTGGATGGTGGATTCGATCAGGCCGAGACACTGGGCGTCATCGGTAAGGTCGGCTTCGATGAGCAGGATGTCGTCCTCGTTGATGACATCGCGGCTGCGGATAATCTGGTCGCGGGCTAGCTCGAGCTCGTCTGCGTTGCGGGAGGCGAGGACGAGCTTGCAGCCGGCGCGGCCGAAGCGATGGGCGAGGGCTAGGCCAAGGCCGCGAGAGCCACCGGTAATGACGGCGACCTGGCCGGGTCGGACGCGGCCGGGCTCCTGGACGAGGGCGTAGGCAACCGCGGCAGCGATGCTGGTGACGATCATGGGCACGGCAAAGGCGGTGGTGGACTTCTTCATGCAGGGTGAGATGCAGGTGCGCGGTGAGGGACTTGCGTGGAGTGGGCGGGGTGGAAGTAGACTGGGGACGATGGCGACGAGACGGAAATCCCGTGGTGGGTACATGATCTCCGTGGTGGCGGAGATGTATGAAATTCATCCGCAGACGCTTCGCATGTATGAGCGTGAGGGGCTGCTGCGGCCTAGCCGGTCGGAAGGCAATACGCGGCTCTATACGGATGAGGATCTGGAACGGCTGGAGTTCATTTTGAA
Source organism: uncultured Granulicella sp. (assembly GCA_964282815.2). Classification (GTDB taxonomy): domain Bacteria; phylum Acidobacteriota; class Terriglobia; order Terriglobales; family Acidobacteriaceae; genus Edaphobacter. Next base: position 15,623 of record CBDIOH010000002.1, on the reverse strand, counting down.
TCTGGCTCGGGATTTGGGGGTGAATATAGCGGGGATTGCGATTGTGCTGCAGATGCGGGAGCGGATGGAAGAGATGAACCGGCAGATGCAGGGATTTGTGGATTACGTCCGTGAGGAGATGCTGACGCGGGTGAATCAGCAGCAGAACCCGGGGGCCGGGCTGGTGCCGCTGCGGCGGGTGGGCTTGGTGCAGATGAAGCCGGCGGTAAAGGGTGCGAAGAAGATTCGCTAAGGCCTTTTCGGGAACGGCTGCGGCAGAGTGTCGATCTGCAGGTTGGGGGTCAGGTATGGCTGGAGCTCTTGCCAGGTCAGCGTAAGGGTGGGCATGCCGCGGGCATACGGGGCGACCTGATACAACCCGAACTCGACCATGAGACCGGCGCGGGTGACGAGCCAGGCACCTGGGTCGGCAAGCTCTTTGGCAACGGCTTCTCTGATGGCGTCCGGTTTCCAGAACTGGTTGTCGTCGGCCAGGGTTGGCTTGAGTTTGGCGTAGGCGATGGGGATGAGTGCGTCTACCCAGCTTGAGTCCTTGCGGAAGATGTCTTCGGGCTTGAGTTCGTGGCCGGGGTGCAGCCACCAGGAGAACTTCTGCTCGCCGGTGTTGGGGTGGGCTGCGCCGTAGCCGTAGGTGCTCTGGATGAGATTGGCGACGATGAGGTGATCGTTGGCGGCAACGGCGGACGCGGAAACAGAGATGGTTTCGGTTGGGTCGGCGCTGGAGTCGAAGCTGGTGGGATGCGGATTGCTGTCTTTATCGGCGGTTGCGGAGATGGCGGCGGCAAGGATGGCTTTGTTCCAGGCTGCCTGCTCCGGAGTGGGATTGTCGATCTGCTGCCAGGAGAAACTGCCGGTTCCGAATCCTGGATTGAAGGGGTCGGTGTCTGCCTTGTTCGTTGCCTGCACCACGACGAAGTGAGCACGGGTGTAGAAGGTGGGCGAGCCGGGCGTTTGCCGGGGCTGCTTTAGCTGGGTGAGACGATTCTCGTACTCGTTCTGCAGACAGATGGTGGTGGTTCGGCCGTTAGCGGTGGTTTCAGTGGGGCACACGCGGTCGAGCCATTCGAGCCACTCACGCTGGTCGGAGTGGACAAGGGCGGATGCGGTTGGTGAGAGACGAGTGAGTTGATTGCGATAGGCAGCGGCGACCTGGACGTCGTCCGTGGCCAGCTGCGGGTTGGCGCAGACGGCCTTTTCACGCCGTGAGGCGGCTTTGGCGCAGTCAAAGCTTGGCGCTTGTGCAGACGCAATCATCGAAAGAACGCTGGCCAGCAGGAGGATTTTGAAGGCTGGTTGGAGGGTCATCGTTGACTCCAGAGATTGGGGTAGTTGAGTTTTGCCGGTCTGTATGCGGCATCCATTACACTCTAAACACGCGGCCGCCACGCAAGTTTTGCGGTGCTTCGTACTCCTTTCCTATTCGATGCCTATTCTGTTGCGAGTTCTTTACTGGGTTGCGGTTACCGGGTCGGCGACCTCTTCCATCTACTGTTTGATGGTGGTGGCGGCTGCGATGCGATTCGGTTTACGGAAGCGGCGTGATGAGCGGGAGCCTGAGGATTTTCTGCCTGCAGTGAGTATGCTGAAGCCGCTTCATGGGACCGAGCCCGGGATGGAGGCGAACTTCGAGAGCTTTTTTGAGCAGGAGTATCCGGAGTTTGAGCTGCTTTTTTGCGCTCGGCATGAGTCGGATGAGGGATTGCAACTGGCCCGGAGGGTGGGCGAACGGCATCCAAATGTAGACGCGAAGTACGTTACGTGTGGCGAACCCATGCCGAAGTTCCACAATGCCAAGGTGTATTCGCTTGAAAAGCTTGATTCGGTGGCCATGAATGACCTGCTGATTACCAGCGATGCGGATGTGCGAGTAGCGAAAAACTATCTGCGGCGGATGGTGCAGAACCTGAAGGATCCGAAGCTTGGGATTGCCAGCTGTGTGTATTTAGGGACGGCTTACGGTGGGCCGCAGGCTAGCTTTGCGGCGAAGCTGGATGCGGTGGGTAAGAGTGTCGAGATGACATCTGGCGTGCTGGTGGCGGACATGCTGGAGGGCACGAAATTCGCGCTAGGCGCGACGATGGCGGTGCGGAAGAAGAGTTTTCGGGATGTGGGTGGGTTTGGGGAGCTGGGACAGTTTTATGCGGATGATTTCGAGTTGGGGAATCGTCTGGCGAGGCAGGGGCAGGGGGTAAAGATGGCGACGCACATCATCAAGCTGATGGTGCAGGATACGCCGTTCTGGCTTTCGTTCCGGAACCAGCTTCGGTGGATGCAGAGCACGCGGCGGTCGAGGCCTTGGGGGCATCTGGGGAGTGGTTTGACGTTTGCTATGCCGTTCGGGCTGATGGGGCTGGTTTGGGGATTGGGGACGGGACATGCGGTGGCTGGGGTGATTTGGTCGGGGGGGATGATTTTGAATCGTTGGGTGCAGGCAGGGACGATTTTAGGGGTGATGCGGGATCCGGACTGGGGACGGAATGTCGTCATCTACCCGCTGCGGGATCTGCTGGGGAGTTTGCTTTGGGTGGGGAGCTATGGGGGGCAGAACTTTTATTATCGAGGGAAGATTTATACGTTGAAGCCAGGAGGCCGGGTAGAGGCACCGGAACAACAGTGAAAGGCAGTGTGGTGCAATATGAGGCAGTGAAGTGAAGGGCACGGCTAGTGGTTGGTGAGGATGGTTTTGCCTCCGGCGCTTGCCAGGGAGTGGACGGGGTTGTAGGGGGTTAGGTCCTGGACGCGGGCTGTGGGGTTGTAGGTGAGGAGATAGAGGCGGCGGGGAGAATGCCAGAGGATGTGGAGGCTTTGGCCGGTCTCGAAGATGGGGGGGGCGTCCGGCCAGAACCCGCCGAACCATGGGCCGTTGACGCGGCCGTTGACCAGGTGGACGGGCTGGCGGGTGTAGAAGAGGAGGGTTGAGCCGGAGGTGAGCTCGCCGTCGAGCAGGATGAGCGTGTCTGGGGTGGGGTGGAGCTTTTGGTCGCGCAGAATGGCTTCGGCGAGGGGCTTGGAGCCGAGAATGGGGTTGAAGCGGACCAGACCTTCGTGGGCCGCCAGGAGAACGATCATCATGCCGGCGGCCAGGGTCAGGTTTGCGGCGTAGGTGCGTTGACGGGCGCGGAGGAGGTAGCTGGCGGGGCCGAGGATGAGCATGCCGACAGCGGTGAGGGCGAGAGGCAGGCGGAAGAAGCCCATGGCTGGGCCGGTGAGATCGAAGAGGTGGCCAAGCGAGAGGTTGTAGTTGGCGGTGTTCTGGTTGAGGACGGTGAAGAGGTCGGCTGATGGGGCGGGGTGTGGGGCGGTGAAGGCGAAGAAGGTGGTGATCAGGAGGATGAGGAGGCTCAACGGGAGGAGGAAGTAGCAGTGGGCTTTGAGGGTTGCCCTGGCGATTGTGGACTCCCACATCTCAGAGGCGACATGTGGGGCACCTGGCGTGAGGGTGGGGTGCGGGCGGACCTTCTCTGCTTGAGCCAGAATGCCCCCAGCCATGAGGGCAAGGGCGGGCAGAGCGGGGAGCTGGTAGTACTCCTGGCGGCTGGAGAGGGTGAAGAAGATCAGGACGATGAGGGCCCAGAGGGTGATGGTGAGGGCGGCTTCGCGCTCGCGGACGGTGACTGGGTGCTGGTGGCCTAGCTGGCGGCGAAGATTGGCGATGGCTGCTGGCAAGAAGGTGGTCCAGGGGAAGATCCAGAGGGCGGCGTAAAGCCAGAAGAGCCAAACGGGGGTGTTGCCGTAGTCGTGCGGGATGCGTTTACCGAGGAAGCGGGCGAAGTGCTCGTTGTAGAGGTAGAACCAGACCCAGCCGGCTTTGGCGGGCAGGCCTAGACCGGCCGGCATGGGGATTGCGGGGTTGCGGAGGGCGGCCAGAAGGTGCCAGGGAAGGGCTATGGCGGTGAAGACGATGGTGCCTGGGATCAGGTGAAGCTTGGGAAGGAGGCTTAGCTGGCGGGTGAGGAGGAGGTAGAGGAGGACGAAGGCCAGGGGAAAGACCAGGCCGATGAGGCCCTTGGTAAGGAGGTTGAGGGCCAGGGTGGCGGCGAAGCCGAGGCAAGGGTAGAGAGAGGAAGCTAATTGTGGCTGAGTGGTTCTGGCGGTGCTGGCTAGGCTGACCGTTTCGAGGTACTTCGATTCGCTGCGCTCGCTCAGGATGACAACCTCTTGCAAGGTGTGGATGTGTGCTTGTGCTCGGTCCAGGGCTATGAGGAAGAGGTGGACGCCGAGGGTCATCCAGAGGGCTATGAGGATGTCGGGGATGTAGAAGCGGGTGTAGAGGTAGGGGCCGATGGCGGTGGCGAGGGCCAGGGCGGAGTAGAAGGCCCCCCTATCGAGGGCTTCGGCGGGTGAGGTTGTGCAGTAGAGGCGTCGGCCCAGGGCGTAGACGGCTAAGAGGAGGGCTAGAACGGCGAGCGCCAATGGAAGGCGGGCGGCGTAGTCGTGTTCGCCCATGATCCGCATGGAGGCGGCGGCCAACCAGTACATGAGGGGGGGCTTGTCGAAGAAGCGGATGCCGTCGATGTACGGAGTGACGTAATCATGGCGATGGAGCATTTCGCGGGCGATCTCGATGTAGACGGAGTCGACATCGTCGAGGAGGCCGGGCGAGAAGAGGCCTCCGATCTGAAGAATGAACCAGATGAGGATGATGATGGCAAGGGAGCGGCGGGTTTGGGCGGCTGTTGAGATCACGGGTTTCTCGGGATGGCTGGGAAGGTCCGGGGCACCCCCCCTCCCCCTAGCGAAAGTGTGCAAAGTCTTCAAACGATGTAAGTTAGGCTCGTACTTCCTTTTGTAACCCTTGGAATGTTACCCGGGTAGTGGACGAATTGGCTTCAATGCAAAGGCCGGTCGGTGAAGAGGGCCTTGCCGCTGGACTCGTATAGGAGGGTGGTGCGGGTGCCGAGGAGATGGTCGACTTCGGCGCGGCGCTCGGCGGGGACGAAGAGGAGTTTTTGTGGGCCTTGGCCCCAGGTGCGGAGGAGGTCGGCGGAGGTGAGGAAGAGGTGTGGGGCGTCGGGGAAGGTGCTGCCGAGTTGCATGGAGGTGGTGCGGCCGTCTACGAGGAAGACAAGGCGGCTCGGTTGGTGGAGGTAAAAGGGGATGGAGGAGCCGAAGGCCTGGTCGCCGAAGATGAGGACCTGGGAACCGGGGCCTACTGCGTGGGTTGCTTCAAGGGTTTGGATCTTGGCTGCAAAGGATTGTGAGGAAAGTACGGGGGCAAAGCGGGCAAAGGCGATGTGGGCGCTGATGAGGAATGCAGCGGCAGTGAAGGAGACGGTGGAGGTGGCGGCGATGTGGCGGCGCTGAGTTCGGAGCATCCAGGCGAGGGCGGGACCGAGGGTGAGGGCGAGGGCGGCGAGGATTGCGGGCAGGCGGAGGGCGGCGAAGCTGGGGCCGGTGAGGTCGAAGAGGTGGGAGGTGGAGAGGGTGTAGTCGCCGACGGAGCGGTGGGCGAGGAGGGTGCCGATGTCCGGGTTGTAAGGCAGGTGGCGGCTGGTCCAGAGACCGGCCAAGAGCGCGATGGCCGCGACGATTCCGAGGGCGCTGAGGGCGACGTGGGCAAAGGCGATCCAGCGGCGGGATTGGGGACTGGTGGAGTAGGTCTGCTCGGCCCGGGTGATGGTGGCGGCGGTGAGGAGCAGGAGCGGCAGGTAGGCGGGGAGGGTGTAGTACTCCTGATTGGTCGAGAAGGAGAAGAAGAGCAGGACGGTGGCGGCGAAGAGGCTGAGCAGGAGGATGCTGCGCTGCTGGGCATCGATGCGGTGGAAGGGGGATGAAGGAATTTTGGCGCGGATGCGGCGGGTGACGATGTGAAAGATGAGGTTGAGGGCGATGGCGAGGACGGCAAACTCGATGAGGTCGTAGTGCAGGAGGATGTAGACGCCGGAGAGCGAGAAGCCGAAGCCGACGACAAGGGCTGCGCCGGCCCAGCTGTAGTCTTTGGGAATGTTCGCGGTGATGACCATGGTCTGGTGGGTGAAGCGGCGCCAGACGGCGGTGATGCCGAGAGGGAGGAAGAGGCTCCAGGGAAAGAGCCAGACGAGGTGCTGGAGCCAGTAGGCGGAGCTGGGGAGTTTGTTGAAGTCGCGGGGGGTGCGGCGGCCGAGGAAGCGTAGGACGTGCTCGTTCCAGAAGTAGAACCAGAGGAAGCCTTGGTGGGTCGACGTGGCGGGATTGCGGAGGGCGGCCAGGATGTGCCAGGGGGCGGCTATGGCGAGGAAGAGTACGAGACCGGTGATGGGTTTGAGGCGGCGCCATTCCGACCAGGTTGCGGTGAGGATCAGGAAGAGGAGGGTGGTGATGAGGAAGAAGACGACGGCTACGAGGCCTTTGGTGAGGACTGCCAAGGCCAGGGTGCACCACATGACGTAGGGATAGAAGTGTGGGCCGGCGTACCAGGCTACGGAGGGGCGTTCGGAGATAACTAGGGTGGAGGGATTTGGGGTTAGGGAAGAGGGAGTTTGGGGTGAAAAGGGTTGCGGGGCATCGGGAGGTTCAAGAGTTTCGGGGTCCTGACGGTTACCGATTCGCTCTACGGGTCCGCTTTCATCGAATTCGGTTGAGTCCTTCACGCTTTGCGCTTCGCTCAGGATGACCGGCGTTTGTGGTGGGTCCGAAAAGGGCGGAGTTAGGGATTTTTGGAAGGCGAAGAGGCTGGCGGACAGGAAAAGGGAGAGCAGGAGGTCGGGGATGAGGATGCGGGTGAAGAGGAAGATGCCGATGGATGTGAGGAGAGCGATGCTGGTGTAGAAGGCTGTGCGCGCTCCAAAGGCCTGGTTGGCCCAGCGGTGGCCTAAAAGGACCAGCAGCGCTACGGCCAAGGCGGTGGGAAGATGGGCGGCGAAGGTGTTGAAGCCGAAGAGACGGAAGCTGAGGGCTACTAGCCAGTAGGGGAGCGGGGCTTTTTCGAGGTAGCGGATGCCGTCTACGTGGAGGGTGACGAGGTCGCCGCTGGAGGCGATGGCCTGCGCGGCCTGGGCGTGGGTGGCGTCAGCGTCGTCGAGCACCGGCGGGGCGAAGAGGGAGGCGAAGAAGAGCAGGAGCCAGAGGCCGGCGAGGATGATGGCGGCGTTGCGCGGGCGGGGACCGCCGGCGAAAGAGGTCGCGAGGATGGAGAAGTGGGGTTTCTGATTCATGATGGGTGCGGCTGATACAGGATAGCGGATGGGGCGGGTAGACGAGGCAAAAGCAACTGCTTAACGGGGATCAGGAGGAGAAAGACGGGATAAGTACAGGCAACGGCAACGGAAGGGGGTGGAACGGGCAAATGCAAGTGCAACTACAGGTTCTTCGCTTCGCTCAGAATGACAAGCAAAGGAGTGGGGCATGTGTATCGTGTGGGTATATGCCTACGTTTGCTGCGGTGGATATTGGGTCCAACTCTTGCCGGTTGAAGATCTCTTCGGTGGTTGCGCATCAGTTGAAGACTTTGTATGAGGACCGGGAGGTGACGCGGCTGGGGGAGAGCGTTTTCCAGGCGGGGATGATCTCGCCGGAGGCGATGGCGGATACGGTCAAGACGCTGAAACGCTTTCACAAGGCTGTGCAGACGCATGTGGTGGATAAGGTGCGGGTGGTGGCGACGAGTGCGGTGCGGGATGCCCGGAATGCAGATGCTTTTCGGGAGTGGGTGCGGTCGAGCACGGGGTGGGAGGTGGAGGTAATCTCAGGGCTTGAAGAAGGGCGGCTGATTCACCTGGGGGTGGTGACGTATGAGCCGGGGGCAAAGGGGAAGGTGATGCTGATCGACCTGGGGGGCGGGAGCTGCGAGGTAACTGTGTCGGACGGCGGGCGGGTGAGGGAGATGGTGAGTCTTCCACTGGGAGCGGTTCGGCTGCAGCAGGAGTTTTTGACGCAGGATCCTCCGGCGAAGGAGGATATTGGGCGGCTGAAGCAATATATTGAGCGGGAGCTACGACGGGGAGAGAAGAAGCTTGGCAAGCCGCAGATTGGGATGGTGATTGCGACCTCCGGGACGGCGGCGGCGCTGGCGGAGGCGAGCGTCGCGGTAGAGGCAAAGGTTCCGTTGAAGAAGCCGGGCGCGAAGACGATGCCGAAGCATTTTGTGCGGCTGAAGGCTTTGGAGGCAACGACTGAGCAGGTGCGGCGTCTGGCGGATAAGCTGCTGAAGATGACGAACGAGGAGCGAGCGGCGGTTCCGGGGATTGGGCCGAAGCGGGCGGAGATTATTGTGGGCGGGGCGCAGGTGTATGCGTCGATTCTGGAGCGGTTTGGGCTAAAGGGGTTTCGCTATTCCTCGCTGGGGCTGCGGGATGGGATGCTTGCGCAGATGCTGGGCGAGGCGGACCTGCGGACGGAGGTGCACGCGAAGATTGAGAGTGAGCGATGGGCGGGGGTGCTGGAGGTTTGCCGGCGGTACGGGATCGACGAGAAGAAGGCGGAGCCGGTGAGGGCGCATGTGGTGCAGCTTTTTGACGCGCTGGGAAGGGTGCATGGGCTGCCGCCGGAGTATCGGGTGTGGGTACAGGCGGCGGCGATGATGCAGGAGGTGGGGAAGTTTATGAACCACCAGGGGCATCATCGGCATACGCAGTACATCATTTCGAACTCAGAGATCTTTGGGTTTTCACCGGGGCAGCGGGTACTGGTGAGTGCGATTGCGCGGTACCTGGGGAAGACGCGGCCGGATGCGATGGATCGGGTGATGCGGCTGCTTCCGGTGGAGGAGCATGTGCGGGTGCAGGCGGCGGTGATCTTGTTGCGGCTGGCGGTGGCGTTGAATCAGGACCGGGCGAGCGCGGCGGTGCGGATGAAGACGCATGTGTACCCGAAGCGGGTCGTTTTGGAGATCGCTTCGGGGCGCGGGGGAGCGGTTCTGGAAGGTTGGGCGGTGAAGAAGGAGGCGGCTTACTTCCGGGAGGTTTTGCGGCGGGAGCTCTTTGTGGAGGTGGCGTAGAGGGCTCGTACGAGGCGGGGGTCTAGCAGGGAGCTTAGGGTAGCGGGCTGTTTGGTGTAGTTGAGGCGGGCCAGGGCTCCTTTGCGCATGCGGATGGGTGCGGGTTGGGCGTTGGCGGGGATGAGTAAGGAGCCGAGGAAGAGCTGGATATTGGGGCTGTGGCCTACGACCAAGAGGTTCTCGCGTTCTTTGCAGTCGCGGAGGAGGTTCTGGAAGTCGGCGAAGGTGGCCTCCGGGGCGAGGGCGTTGGAGTGGAGGATCTGGGCCTCGTAGCCGGTTTCTGTGGCAATGAACTGGGCGGTCTGGAGGGAGCGCTTAAGGGGACTGGAGACGATGAGGTCGAAGCTGGTGTTGAGGGCGTTAAGGAGTTGGGCGAGCTGGAGACAGTGCTGCTTGCCTTCCTTGTCGAGGGGGCGTTTGACGTCGAGGAGGGGGTTTGGGCGGCGAGTTCCGGCGCTTGCGTGGCGAAGAATAAACAAATTCATATGGCTGTAACAATTTTAGATGATGGCGGGGTCGGAGGCTAGGTGCCGGCGTGGGGCGGAACCCTCGGTACTTCTGCTGCGAAGTCTCGCGCGAACTCGATGCCATCTGGGAGGGATTGACTCTTTCGAGGTCCCTTCGAGTGCGTCCGGCGCAGACTACGCGCCGACTGCGCTCAGGATGACAGACTGTCGCGGGTTTGCGTCGGTTTGGATTAGGACGGGTCGTGGTGGAAGACGCCTGGGTCGGGTTCGTTGAGGGAGGGTGAGGCGGGTTCGGGGTTGGGCATGGGGTCGGGTATGGGGATTGGGCCGGGGATGGGCGGTCTGGGGGTTTGGCGGCGGATGAGGAAAGGCAGGAGTGGGTCGGCGCGGGGGAATTGGGAGGGGAGTGGATAGTCGAAGATGAGGATGGTTTCCGCTCCGCGCTGCCAGAAACGAGTGAAGAGGAGCAGGAGCAGGCCTAGCTGAGCCAACAGGAAGATGGGGAGGACACGGGGTTGGGCGAGCAGATGCAGGGCGAAGCGGCCGGTGAGGATGAGCGCGGCGAGACCGACGAGGGTGAGCGAGACGAAGGCGGTGAGGGCTCGGGGAAGGTTGAGGGCCAGGGTTTTAAGGGCGGGAAGGAGGACGCGGCGGACTCGGCGGTCGGGGATGCCGTCAGGGCGAAGTTGCTCGCCCTGCTGGATGGTGTAGCCCTCGACGAGATCGAAGTAGAGACGGATGAGGGCGGCGACGAGGGCGATGAGGATCCAGCCGGGCGCCTGGGCGAGCAGGGCGGGGGTGCCGGTGAGGGTTTCGTCGATATGGGCGGACCAGGCGGCCTGAGCGGCGGCGAGCGGGCCGAGGAGGACGGCGGCGAGGATGAGGGTAAGGAGGGCGATGCGGAGGAATCGCCAGAAACGCTGGAGGCCGATGCTGAGGAGGATGGCGAGGCGGGCGGGGGCGGCGGTCTGGTAGGTGAAGAGGGTGCCGGGGACGAGGAGGAAGTAGAGGACGAGGTAGAGGATGGGGCCGATGAGGCCGGAGCGGCCGGTGTCGGGAGCCTGGTCGTTGAGGCGGAAGAAGGCCTGGAAGGCGACGCCGAGATCGAAGGCGGAGGTGAGGCGCTGGGAGGCGAGGGAGTGGGCGAGGATGGAGTCGAGCTCGTTGTGGAGACGCCAGGAGAAGAGGAGAGCGGTGCCGAGGTTGAAAACGTAGGTCCACAGGATGGCGCGGGGGCGGCTGAGGGTGAGCTTGAGGCCGTGGACTAGGATCGAGCGGCGCATACGGTAGATCCTTTAGGGGTGAAAGGAAGTGATGAGTGGTTAGTGGTAGGTGGTAAGTGCGACAACACAAGAGCGGGTCCTTCGCTTTGCTCAGGATGACAAGGAAAAGGGGCTAGGGCCGAAACAAAGACAACTAGACGAGCCAGCCGGCTAGCTGGGAGACGAATTGCAGGCCGGTGGCGTAAAGGGTGGTTAGTTTGCGGGCTGGAGTAGGGTCGGGGACGGTGGTGTAGCTGTTGTTGAAGCGGTTGCGGTCGAGTTGGAGGATGTGGGTGGGGTCGAGTTCGGCGGATTGGATTTTGGCGGGGCCGGTGTAGGTGTAGGTGTGCCAGCGGTCGTTTTCGGTGGGGTTGGGGGTCCATGTTTCTTGGAGGACTTTGCCGTCGGTGAAGGTGACCTGGATTGGGATGGGGATGAGGAAGTCGCCTATGCGGTGGATGGTGAAGGCACTGCGGAAGGTGGTTTGTTTGAGGTCGGGGCGCCACCATTGAACGGGGTCGGAGTGGAGGTTTTCTATGGCGTAGTCCATGACCTGGGTGCCGTAGACAGCTTGGTTGAGGAAGGAGCGGAGGCTGGAGCCGACGTTGATGACCTGGCCGGTGCCCGGGAGGTTTGGCAGGATGGTGCGGGTAGGAGTGGCGCGGTTGTGGGCTATGGCTACCTCTTCGATGGTGGTAAGGAAGTTTTCCGTGGTGGGATGGGTGAAGCGATAGCGCTGGAAGTAGGTGCGCATGGCTTCGGCCATGACATCGGGGCCGATGAGGGCTTCGAGGGTTTTTAGGAGGGTGCCGGATTTGCCGTAGGTGATGCCGCCGTAGGAAAGGACGTTGTGGAAGAGCCAGGCGTGGCGGGTGACGGGGTCGTAGTCGGGGGCGGCGATGTATTCGAGGAAGTGGAGGTCGTCGTCTGAGAGGTTGGCCCAGGGATAGCTGACGGCGCTGGTGTGGGGGCCTAACAGGGCTGCCAGGACGTTGCGCTCGGTATAGGAGTTGATGCCCTCGTCGAGCCAGGCGTCTTCGAATTCGTTGGTGGCGACCATGCCGTACCAGTATTGGTGGCCGAACTCGTGCTCGGTGGCGATCTCGGTCATTTCGGTTGGGTCGAAGTTATCGTAGTCGCCGGTGATGAGGGTGGGGTACTCCATGCCGCCGATCTGGGAGCCGGGTTCGGGGTCGATGAGGGTGAGGATCTTGTAGGGGTAGACGCCGTAGCGCCTTTCGAACTGGTCGAGGGAGCCGAGGAGGGTTTTGAGGTAGAGGGGGCCGGCTTTGGGGTGGGCTGCCAAGGCTAAAACGTGGACTTCGACGGGGCCGAGGGATGAGAGGTAGGTGCCGTCGGTAACGGTGAAGTGTGGGCTGGCAGCCCAGGCAAAATCGTGGATGTCTTCGCCGTAGAAGCTCAGGGTGCGGGTACCGTCAGGGTTGGACTGCTGGCCGGTGGGGACGCCGGAGGCTCCGACGATGTAGCGGCGAGGCAGGGTGAGGCGAACGTGGAAGGTGGCGAAGTCGGAGAAGAACTCTGTGGAGGAGTGGTACTGGTGGCAGTTCCATGCGCCGTGCCAGAAGACGCCTAGCTTGGGGTACCACTGGCCGCCCATGAGGAAGTCGCGCTTGTAGCCGTTGCGGGCGATGGACTCGGGGAACTGGTCGTGGAAGACGAGGTGGAAGGTGATGGAGTCGTTAGGAGCGATGGGATGAGGGAGAGTGAGCTCCGCTACGGTGTGGTCGTTCTGGTTGTTGTCGTCAGGGGCGGTGAAGTGGAGGAGCGGGGTGAGATCGCCGAAGCCATTGGCGCTGATGTTAGCAATGGTGATGCTGCCTCGTTTTTTGCCGGGGTAGGAGGCTTCGGATTCCTGGTCGCGGATGCCGCCTTCAAAGTGGGTCTCCGAGGTGAAGCTGGATTCGGGGCGGAAGGCGTTGAGGTAGAGGTGGAAGGGAAAGGTGGTGAGGGGTTGGCCGGTGAGGTTCTTATAGGTGAGGGTTTCGTTGGCATCGAGGGCCTTTTTGCCGGTGTCGATCCTGGCGGCAATGTCGTAGGCGACGACGCGGGTGGAGAGTGGGGCTCCGTTGGGGGAGTTGGTGGCGATGCTGGTCTCGCTTTGAGCGCGGAGGGTGAGGAAGAGGCAGGCGCAGAGCAGAATGGATCGCATTCGGGGATTCTAAGGGGAGTGGGGTGTGGATGGGGGAATTGTTTGTTGCTTCGGACTCTGCCAGAGTTCTGTGGTGAGGAGACCGAAGAGGGAACGATGTATGGCGGTGGAGGTGAGACCGGCGCGGCGAAGAGGATTGACGTGGTCGGGCAGCCGGGTGACGCGGAGGCCGGTGAGCATGCGGAAGGCGAGATAGAGGGCGCGGACGTAGAGAAGGGCGGGGTAGTGGAGTGGGCCTTTTGGAATGCGGAAGTCTGAGATGAGCCAAAGGGCTCCGGGCTGCATGAGGTGCGTGAGGTGAGTGACGAGAGCTTCGAGTTCCGGCTGGGTGAGGCAGTCCAGAAGGAAGTGGGTGACGATGAGGTCGGGGCTGCGGGTGGGTGGGAGGGTGCGGACGTCAGCGACCTGGGTGCGGAGATGGAAGGAGGGGCCTACGTTGGCGCAGAGGAGGTCGATCATGGCGGGACTGATGTCGATGGCGTGGGCGTGGAGGGCGGGGTTTTGCTGGAGGAGCGAGGCGGCGAAGCGGCCGTCGCCATCGCCCAGGATGAGGGCTTGTTTGCGGTCTTTGAGGGCCGGCAGGTGGTGCGTGCGGGTTTGCTGGAGGATTGGGCCGAGGAACAGGCGCTCAAGCCAGCGATAGTGGCGGGCTATGGGGTCAAAGTTGGGATGGTCTGTCTTCACAGGAGGAAGAGGATAGGCGTGAGGAGGATGAGGTCGGCTGCGGCGCGGAGGAGGGTGGGAGGGAGGATCCGGACGTGGTTGAGCGTGAGGAGGAGGGCTGCGGCCAGGGCGATGGCCAGGGGAACTCGGGCGGGACTGGCGTTCAAGGCGGCGGTCAGGAGTGAGGCGGCGATGAGGGTGAGGGTGATGGGGAAGAGGTGGCGGAGGGCGAGTCGGGTGGTGGGATGAGCGGTGCTCGCGTTGTAGGCTGGGTGTTCCCAGGCGTAGATGTAGAGGCAGTTGAGACTGCAAAGTGTGGCGAAGAGGATGGCCGGGAGGATGAGGGTGGAACGTAGCTCGGGACGGCGGGCTATGGTGGGGATGAAGGTTGCGGCGGCGAAGAATAGGCCTACCGCGAGCTCTTTTGGGAGGCGATGCGGGGCTCGGGTGGCGGGGGCGATGTGGATGAGGAGGAACCAGCCTATAAGGAGGGTTCCGGTAAGGAGATAGAGGCGAACGGCGGCGGGCGGGATGGTCAGGAGAAGTGGGGCCAAAGCGATCGAAGCGGCGGCAATCGCGAAGCGAAAGAGACGGCGATGGCGATGATGGAAGAGATGACGGAGTTCGAGAGTCTGCGTAAGGTCACGGGCGTCGAGAAGGCGGTCCGCAGCGTAGAGGATCCAGACGGCGAGGAACATGGCGGCGAGCGAGGTGAGCGGGACCTGGGTATGGGTGGTGCGAAGGATGAAAAAGGTCCAGAAGGTGGCTGCGGTGGGGGCGTCAAGGGAGAGCAGGTGCCAAAGGATGATGGGCCGGGTGGCGGTGAAGGAGCGCGTGCGGGCGAGTTGTACGGTCGGGGGCACTTACTTATTCTAGGCGCGTTGCGGGAAGCGGCCGGAGCTGGTCCGAAACCTCATCTACCTCTTCTACCTCATCATCGTTTCGATGAAGCTGAACGATGGCGTGGGCGGCAGCAAGTGCAACGGCAAACTTTGTTTACTGGGGTGGGGCGTCTTTGGCGCCGGTGGCCCAAAATGCGGGGTCTATGTCGGGAAAGATGCCGTCGCGGGTTTCGAGGTCGTTGAGGCGAGCTTGTTGGTGGTCATTGAGGGTGGCTTCGCGCTGGAAGGACTCGTAGATGGTGCGAAGCTCGGTGAACTGGTCGTTGTGGGTGAGGAAGCGAAGCTCGGCGTAGTCTCGGGCGGCCCCGGTGGTAATCAGGAATTGCCAGTCGGAGGATTCGAGTAACAGGAGTTCGCGGCAGAGCTGTTGGAGGATGCGGGTGGCTAGCTCGGAGCTTTGCCAGTTGCTGGACGAGCAGATCTCGCGGAGATAGAGCTCTGCGGGGTAGAGATGGGTGTAGGTCCAAGCGGTTTCGGGATTCATCCAGACCTGGTTGGTGCCTTCGGCACCCCAGGAGCCTTCGTGCATGGTGATGCTGGCGGTGGGCGGGTATTGCTTAAGGTAGTCGATGCAGGTGATGAGCTGGGGCCCTTCGGGGTTGGCGTGGAGCTCGCGGGCTACGGCTTCTAGCCAGAGGGGGCCTTCAAACCACCAGTGGCCGAAGAGTTCGGCGTCGAAGGGGGAGCAGAGGATGGGTGGAGCGTCGTCTTCGGCTGAGGCCGTGCGGGCGTCGGCCAAGGCGTCCTGGACGAGCGATGCGAAGTGTTTCGCGTGGGAGTGGATGCGGGACTCGGCTGCCTGGGGATAGTAGGGGGCTTTATCGTTCATATCCACGTTGGCGCCGGTGACGCGCCAGTAGCGGTGACCTCCGGGCCAGCGTTTTTTATGGAAGTCGAGGTAGTCGCTGTCGCCGGGGTATCCGAGCTCTCCGGACCAGACCTGGATGCCGGTGCGGGGGTCTCGAGGGAAGACGGTGGTAAGGGCTCCGCCGGGCTGGGACTCGGCGACGTAATACGGGTGATAGAGGGAACGGCGATCGCGGTGGAGCTCAGATTCGGTAAGTGGCCTGGCGGGGTGGCGCGGGGGTTCTTTAAGGCCAGTGAACGAACTGGCGTAGGGGGAGTTGACGGACTCGGACTCTTCGACGAGGTGGGTATCGACGAAGAAGAATTGGAGGCCGGACTCTGTGAGAGCTTGTTCGACGCCAATGCGGTCGAAGCCGGGAGCGATCTCCTGGGCCTGGG
>CBDIOH010000001.1:0-890369 GCA_964282815.2 uncultured Granulicella sp. | reverse complement strand
CTGGAAAGATGGCTGGGCGGGTGGGTAGACGAAGGTGCTTTCCTGCCAGACGGATTGGCGTGGGTTTCTCTGGATTGACGCGGACGTCTACGAAGGTGTCCCGAAGGGCGCGGGCCCAGGCTTCCGCTTCATCGGGATCGAAGAATCTCTTTCTTGCGTCGCCTACTTCGAGCTCATGGCCGGGGAAGGTGTAGCTGTAGGTCAGCAACGCTTCCCAGGAGACGGGGCCGTCTTCTCCTTTCTGCCTTTGATTCAACACCTGTGCGGCGACGACGCGGGCACGATGGATGGGCCAATTCTGGGAGGCGTCGAGGAGGCGAGCCTGTTGACGCTTCTTCCACCCTTGCCAGGAGCCGGCTCCAATCATCCACAGCAGTACGAGCTTGAAGAGGAACGGTAGATGCCAAAGGTCAGACAGGAAGCCCTGAAGCGTCTCGGCGGGATGCATCGCAACATGGTAACGCGATGCTGCGCGGGCGATGGCCGGGAGGGACAAAGGCGACGGCAACGCCAAGTACAGAAGCAGGTCCTTGCTGCGCTCAGGATGACAAGCAAAGAAGGCGCGACAGCAGCGGCTCTTCGGCGCTGGAGGACACCTTTAGAGAGCCTGGGCAGGTTGCACCAGTGACTTGAGTAAGTCACTTAAGCACATCTGGCGAGTGAGTTGCGACCGGTGACATACTGAACGGGCTTCTACAGAACTGGTTCGCGCAGGGACTGCAGCCGAGGGATCAAAGTTTCGCCCTGAAAAGCGAAACGCCTCGGGGTGACAGCCCCGAGGCGATTTCTCTGTAGAGGAGGTGATGGGCCATGAGACCTAAAGGTCCAATGGAAGAACCTAACGTTAGAGATACCAACCGAACTAACGTTCGTGCTGCTGTTCAAGCCGTGCATGCTGTTGCAACTGCTTCAGCATTTGTTCTAAACCAACGCAGCTCTGACCTGGTACCAGCCGGGTCAAGGCCTTTTGTTACCTATCGTCAGTTTGAGCGTTTTGATCGCGGGATGTCAACAGATTCTCTCCTTCCGGAGAGCAAACAACAACAACGACCTTAATGGGGATCAAAAGGAGAAAGACGGGATAAGAACACAAACCGAAAGCTTTGTTCTAGAAAGATCCTTTGTCTTTGTCTTGATCCCGCTCTTTTCCCTTTTATCCCCGTTAAGCGCTGTTGTGTTTGTTTTGCGCTAGTGAGGTTGGAGGGGATGGACGCGGGTTTCTTCGCAGAGGATGGTGATGGGGCCGGCGAAGGGAGCGCAGCCTTGGTCGGTGGTTAGTTTTTTGTTGGCGGCATAGGTGTGGAAGGCGATTTCGAGGTGGGTGTTGTCGATCCAACGGAGGGCTGGCTCCGGGATGGCGGCGTTGGGTTCGTACTGGGCGGGGCCGGCGTAGACGCGGTGCGACAGGGGGCTCCAGGCGTGGCGGATGGCGACTTCGGCCTGGTCGGCTCCGGTGCCGTCGTTGATGGTGTAGGTGGTGATGGCGAGGTATTGGCCGTCAGGCGAGCCGAGCGGGGCGAGATGGCGGGTGTAGTTGAGGTAGAAGAAGAGGGATGCGGCGGCTACCAGGATGGCGGTGATGGAGAGCAGGCCGGTCAGGGCGAGCAAGGCGATGCGGAGACGCTTGGCGGCGACGCGGCGGACGCGGAAGAGGGCGGCCACGGCCAGGATGGCTACGAGGACGGCTACGGCGATGGGGAGGAGTTCGGAGAGGTCTATGTGCATAAGGGCAAGAGCGGCTTCATCAGGGCATCGACGGGTGGATCATGCGACCAGCTCCACAACTTCTATGTCGAAGCAGTGGAGGAAGAGGGTTTCGCGTTTGAGCTCTTCGAGCGAGAGGTTGATGCGGTGGAGGCCATCGTCGCGAACGTCTTCTACCTGGAGTTGGACGAGGCGTTCGAAGCCGTTGCCGGCGGGGTTCAGTTCGAGGTTCTGGACCTCGTAGAGGAGGATGGTGAGGCGGTCTCACTCTCCGGATGCATTGGCCAAGGTGAGGGTGAGATTGAAGTGTTCGGTTTGCTTCGCGAGGTCGAAGCGCAGGAGTTCGGTGAAGCCGGTGAGGATCTGATTGAGGGCGGGGACTTCTTGTGGGGAGATCATGCGGTGGTCCTTGGGACGAGTGTTTCTGGTCTGTGCTGATGGACGTGAAACGGACCTCAGCGGCTAAAGCCGGATTCTATGATGCGGTATACGGCACGGCTGAAGCCGTGCCCTTCAGCAAGACTTTAGGCGAATTGTTCCAGGAAGCGCATATCTCCGGAGTAGAACTGGCCGATGTCGGAGACGCCGTGGAGGATCATGGCGATGCGCTCGACGCCCATGCCGAAGGCGAAGCCGCTGATGCGGGCTGGGTCGTAGGGGGTGGGGTCGAGCGAGAGGCGGCGGCGTTCTTCTGTGACGGCCTGGAAGACGGCTGGGTCTACCATGCCGCAGCCCAGGAGCTCGATCCAGCCGCTGTGTTTGCACTTGCGGCAGCCGGCTTGCCGCCGCAGAAGATGCAGGAGATCTGGACGTCGGCGGAGGGCTCGGTGAAGGGGAAGAAGCTGGGGAAGAAGCGGGTTTTGACGGCGGAGCCGAAGAGGGCGCTTCATGGCGTGGTCGAGGGTGCCTTTGAGGTCGGAGAAGGTGATGTCTGGCCCGACGCAGAGGCCTTCGACCTGGTGGAAGATGGGCGAGTGGGTGGCGTCGGCGGCGTCGTTGCGGTGGACCTTGCCGGGGATGACGATGCGCAGGGGAGGGGCCTGGGCGAGCATGGAGCGGATCTGCACGGGGCTGGTGTGGGTGCGCATGAGGAGGCGGTCGCGGCTGGGTTTTGCGGATTGGTCGGCGATCTGGAGGGTGTCCTGGGTGTCGCGGGCGGGATGGTTGGGAGGGAAGTTGAGGGCTTCGAAGTTGTAGAAGTCGGATTCGACCTGGGGGCCGAGTTGGGTGGAGTAGCCGAGCTGGTAAAAGACGTGGACGACGCGGTTCATGGCTTCGAGGAGCGGGTGGGGGATGCCGGGGTTGCGGACGATGCCGGGGAGGGTGATGTCGAGCGCGGGGGATGGGGCGGGTTTGGAGGTGGGGGCGGCTTGCCCGGCTTCGAGGGCTTGCTCGATCTGCTGTTTGAGGTGGTTGAAGCGCTGGCCGAGGGGTTTGCGGGCCTCGGCGGGGGCGTTTTTAAGCCAGGAGTCGGAGAGAAGCTTGAGACGGCCTTGCTTGCGGCCCAGCCAGAGGAGGCGGAAGGATTCGGGGGCCTGGCTTGCGGCGGTGGTGCGGACTTCTTCGGCAAGGGTGGCGAAGTGGGTGTCGAGGGTGGAGTCGTCGTAGGCTGGGAGGTTCGGGATGGTGGGGTCGGTCATGGATTTCTTGGCGCTGCGACGTGGAGCTATGGGTGTTCGAGGCCGGAGATGCGGCGTTCGTGGCTTTGCGCGATGGTCATCAGATCGCGAATGCCGCCGGTGATCTCACGGACGAGTATGTCGAGCTTTCCGATGTTTCCGGCGAGCTGACGATTTTCAAGGGCCAGGAGCTCGACGCTCTGGGCAAGGGCTTCGTGGCGTTCGGCGATTCTTTCAAGGCGTTCGTCGAAGTTCATCGCGGTAATCCTCCGAGGGATGAAGCCGGTCTACTGCGCTTAGTGTATCGCGGGGGCTACAGGGCGGCGAGGACGATGCCCAGGACGACGGCGCCTAGGAGGAGGCTGCGTTGGTCGGTGATGGCGTAGACGACGGGGTCTTCGTCGAGCTGGCCGCGGGAAGCGAGCAGCCAGAGCTGGCTGAGCCACAAGAGGAGGACGGGGACCAGGAGCCAGAGGCGGCGGGGATGGTGGTAGAGGAGGGTGTTGAGGTTCGAGATGTAGAGGGTGAGAACGACGACGGAGGCGTAGGCGGCGGCGGTGCCGAAGCTGCGGAGCTGGTCGATGTCGGCGAGGAGGTAGCCGCGTCCGTTGGTGGGGGCGGATTCACGGAGGCGAAGGCCTTCGAGCTCGGCGAAGCGCTTGACGAAGGCGAGCGACAGGAAGAAGAAGATGGAGAAGCCGGCGAGCCAGGTGGAGACCTCGACGCCGGTGGCGGCGGAGCCGGCGATGATGCGGATGGTGTAGAGGCCGGAAAGGACGATGACGTCGACTAGGACGACGCGCTTGAGCTTGAGGGAGTAGGCGCTGGTGGTGACGGCGTAGAGGGCGAGCCAGGCGGCGAAGCCGTAGGGGTGGAAGAGCGAGAGGCCGGCGCGCTGGGCGATGGCGGGCAGGGCGAGGGCGATGGCGGCGGAGGCGGCGAGGAAGGCGAGGACGACGGCGCAGCCGGAGAGGGCGGAGAGATCGCCCGCGGCAAAGGGGCGGCGGCGCTTGCTGTGGTGGCGGCGGTCGGCCTCGAGGTCGAGGAGGTCGTTGACGATGTAGGTGGCGGAGGCGCAGAGGCCGAAGGCGAGGAAGGCGAGCAGCGAACTGATGAGGGTGGCGGCGGTCCAGGCGTGGGCGAGCAGGACGGGGAGGAAGATGAGAGTGTTTTTGGCCCACTGATGGAGGCGGATGGCTTTGAGCCAGGCTTTGAGGGGGCTCGAGCGGTCAAGGAAGGTTTGGGCGGGGACGATGCGGGCGGCGCGGAGGCCTGCGGTGAGACGCGGCGTGGGGTTGGCGACCATCGGGGTGAGGCAATGGGTGAGGGCGGGGAGGTCTGGGGTGGCGTTGCCGATGTAGGTGAAGTGGTCGCCGAATTGGGTGCGGAAGGCGTTGAGTTTGTTTTCGCCGGCGAGGTTGAGGGAGCCATCGGAGGCGAGGACGCCGGCGAAGATCTGGTGATGTTGGGCGATGCGGTCCGCGAGGGTTCGGTCAGCGGCGGTGGCGAGGTAGACTTCGCGGCCGGCAGCGTGCTGGTGGAAGAGGAATTCGAGCAGGGGCTTGTTGTAGGGGAGGGCGGAGACGTCGAGTGCGACGGCCTGGGTGACGCGGGCTTTGAAGGCGGCTTTGCCCTGGGCGAGCCACGCGGGGATCTGCAGGACGAGGCGTGGGTGGTGGCGGGCGAGGACGAGAACGGAGTCGACGAGGGTGTCCGACTTGACGAGGGTTCCGTCGAGATCGACGCAGAGGGGTATAAGGCCTGGAGCGGTCTCTGTGAGGATTGCACCGGGAGCGGTGCTTGCGGGATTTCCTGCGATCGTCATCGGCTCTTCGAGTGGCCCCTGAGAGTGGCTTGCGAGTCGTTGGACTGAACCTGTCCTAGATGTCAATCCAGGTGGTGGCACCGTAACATCCTGATTATCGCCGAAACCTTCGCGGCACCTGATACGTCATTCGTCTGTATTATTTACCCACATTCCTAATTGATTTTCTTTCCGAGTTTGAGCGCGATGATCGGCAGGCGAGCCGAAGATTGGTGAACAAATCTATGCCGGTGTCTTCCCTTGATGTCCCTCCCAGCGAGTCCGGGCAGCACAAGCTGCCCGCGCCGGAGCCCCAGAAAGCTCTTCCCGCGCCGCCTTCGCGCGGTCTGGGCGGTATCCTGCGCCTGGCCGGGCTGGCGTTGATCCTGATTGCCGCGGCTGCGTTTGGCTGGTGGCGGGTCAAGCAGAACAAAGCTGCTGAGTCGGTTGAGGCGAACCGGACGAGCGCCGCGGCCAACCGGGCGATCCCGGTGACGGTGGCGGCGGTGCAGTCCAGGACGATGCCGATTTATTTTACGGCGCTGGGGACGGTGACGGCTTATAACTCGGTAACGATCAAGAGCCGGGTGGATGGGCAGTTGCTGAGCGTGAATGTTCGCGAGGGGCCAGCAGGTAAGGCAGGGGCAGACGCTGGCGCTGATCGATCCACGGCCGTATGAGGCGACGCTGGCACAGGCGATCGGGCAGCTGGCGAAGGACCAGGCGGCAGCGAACAACAATGCGGCAGAGGCGAGCCGGTACCAGGCGCTCTACCAGGCGGGGGTGGTCTCCAAAGAGACGGAGCAGGCGCAGATTTCGAACCTCCGGCCAGAGCGTGGGAACGCTGGATGCGGGACCGTGCGGCGATCCAGGCGGCGCGGGTGAATGTGGCCTACACGAAGATTACCTCGCCCATCAATGGTGTGGTGGGGCTGCGCCAGGTGGATCCGGGCAATATCGTGCATGCGGCCGATGCGACGGGGCTGATCCTGGTGACGCAGCTGCAGCCGATCGCGGTGATCTTCACGCTGCCCGAGGACCAGATTCCGGCGGTGCTGAAGCTGATGAGGGCGGGCAGGAAGCTGGTGGTGGAGGCCTATGACCGGTCGATGGCGACGCACCTGGGCACGGGGACGCTGTTGACGGTGGACAACCAGATCGACACGACGACCGGGACGCTGAAGGCGAAGGCAGTGTTCGACAACAGAGACAATGCGCTGTTTCCGAACCAGTTCGTGAATGTTCGTCTGGTGCTGGAGGAGCGGCAGAACTCGCTGGTGGTTCCGGCGGCTGCGATCCAGACCGGGGCTGCGGGGAACTTTGTGTACCTGGTGAAAGAAGGCAAGGCTCCGCGGGATCCGAATGCTCCCGGTGGAGGAGGCAGAGGCAAGGGCAAGCGTGCGGCGGCAGCCGATTCCAGCGCTCCCGACACGTCTGCCGCGGCTCCTGCTGCGGGCGGGGACGAGGAGGCAGCAAACGGCGAGGCCAAGAAGCCTGCCGGGCCGCAATACTATGTGACCGTGCAGCCTGTGGCGGTGGATCTGACGGAAGGCTCGCAGGTGGTGCTGAAAGAAGGCGTCAAACCGGGCGACCAGGTGGTGACGGATGGGCAGGAGAAGCTGAAGCCCTACAGCAAGGTGACGCCGAAGCAGGCTCCAGTGAGAGCCCGAGGAGCTAACGGAGGGAGCGGAACTCCCGCCGAGGTCCCTTCCACGCCGGCGGCTGCGGCGGATGTGACGCAAGGGGCCGGTGCGTCCGATGATGCGGGCCAGAGCGGCCACAGCAAGGGCCGCCACGTTGGCCAGGATTCAACACAGGGCGCCACGCCCGACCCCGGTGCTTCCGGCAAGGGCCGCCACGGCGGCCAGACAAAGGATGCGGGGAGTCGACCATGAGTCCTTCACGGCCGTTTATTCTGCGGCCCGTGGCCACCTCTCTGTTGATGGTGGCCATTTTGCTTGCCGGTGCGGTCGCGTACCTGCAGCTTCCGGTCTCCGCGCTGCCTGAGGTCGATTACCCGATCATCCAGGTGCAGACGTTTTATCCGGGTGCGAGCCCGGAGGTGATGGCGAGCTCTGTGACGGCACCGCTCGAGCGGCAGTTCGGGCAGATTCCCGGGCTGAAGCAGATGACGAGTGCGAGCTCGGGCGGCGGGTCGGTGATCACGCTCGAGTTTGCGCTGACCGAGTCGATCGACATTGCACAGCAGGACGTGCAGGAGGCGATCAATGCGGGCTTCACGTATCTGCCGAAGGACCTGCCGAACCCTCCGACGTACAGCAAGGTAAACCCGGCGGATTCGCCGATCATGACGCTGGCGCTGACCAGCGACTCGTTGCAGCTGACCAAGGTGGAGGACCTGGCCGATACCATCCTGGCGCAGAAGATCTCGCAGCTTTCGGGCGTGGGTCTGGTCTCGATTGCGGGCGGGCAGAAGCCGGCGGTGCGCATCCAGGCCAATCCGACGGCGCTGGCCGGCTATGGCCTCTCGCTTGAGGATGTGCGAACCGCTCTGGCGACGGCGAACGTGGACCAGGCGAAGGGTTCTATCTCCGGGGCGCGGCAGTCGTTCACCATTGGAGCGAACGATCAGTTGTTGTCCAGCACGGACTACAAACACGTGATCATCGCTTACCGGAACGGTTCGCCGGTCTTTCTGTCGGATATCGCGAACTCGGTAGACAGCTCTGAGAATCTTTATCAGGCTGCGTGGATGGGGACGGCGGCGACCGAGGCCGCGCCCGCCAAGGACGGCGCGCCGGCTGCTGAGGCAGAGCCCGCGGCTTTGCATCCGGCGGTCATCGTGAATATCCAGCGGCAGCCGGGGGCGAACATCATCGGCGTGGTGGATGAAGTGCAGAAGATCCTTCCGCAGCTCAGGACGTCGCTGCCTTCGAGCGTGACGGTGAAGGTGCTGACGGACCGGACCAATACGATCCGGGCGTCCGTGAAGGACGTGCAGTTCGAGCTGATCCTGACCATCGCGCTGGTGGTGATGGTGATCTTCCTGTTTCTTCGGTCTTTGACCGCGACGGTGATTCCCGCGGTTGCGGTTCCGCTTTCGATTGTGGGCACCTTCGGGATCATGTATCTGCTGGGCTACTCACTGAACAATCTGAGCCTGATGGCGCTGACGATCTCGACCGGCTTCGTGGTGGACGATGCGATCGTCATGATCGAGAACATCTCGCGCTATCTGGAAGAGGGTGACAGCCCTCTGGACGCAGCGCTAAAAGGTTCGGAGCAGATCGGCTTTACGATCCTCTCGCTGACGGTTTCGCTGATCGCTGTGCTGATTCCGCTGCTGTTCATGGGGGATATTGTGGGACGGCTGTTCCGCGAGTTCGCCGTGACCCTGGCAGTGACGATTCTGGTTTCGGCCGTCGTCAGCCTTTCGCTGACGCCGATGATGGCGGCCAAGCTGCTGAAGCATACGCCGGAGGCGAACCAGAGCCTGTTCTACCGCAAGAGCGAGGAGTTCTTCGAGTACGTGATCGCGGGATACGGCAAGGGTGTGCGCTTCGTGCTGCGGCACCAGGCGCTGACGCTGCTGGTGACGCTGGCGACGTTCGTGCTGACCGTATACCTGTACGTGATCGTGCCGAAAGGATTCTTCCCGGTGCAGGACACGGGCGTGCTGCTGGGCATCACGGAGGGTCCACAGGCGATCAGCTTTCCGGAGATGGCTGACCGGCAGCAGCGGCTGGCCCGCATCATTCTGGAGGATCCGGATGTTGAGAGCCTGAGCTCGTTCATCGGCATCGACGGGACGAATACGACGCTGAACAGCGGACGTATCCAGATCAACCTGAAGGATCGCGAGGTGCGCTCAACGACTGCGCTCGAGGTGATCCAGCGGCTGCAGCCGCGTGTGGCACAGGTGGAAGGTGTGCAGTGCTTCCTGCAGCCGCTGCAGGACCTGACGGTTGAAGACCGTGTGTCGAGGACGCAGTACCAGTACTCGATGGAGGATGCGAGTCCGGCCGAGCTGGCGCTGTGGTCCGACAGGATGGTGAACGAGCTGCGCAAGCATACGGATGTGGTGACGGATGTCGCCTCCGATGCGCAACTGGGCGGGCTAACGGCGCACCTGGTGATCGATCGCGATACCGCGTCAAGGCTGGGCGTGACGCCGCAGAACATTGACGACACGCTGGACGATGCGTTTGGCCAGCGGCAGGTTTCGACCATGTTCACGCAGCTGAACCAATACCACGTGATCCTGGAGGTTGCGCCGAACTTCCAGAGGAGTCCGTCGTCGCTGGCGGAAATTTATGTGAAGAGCTCGAATGGAATGCAGGTGCCGCTGTCCACGTTTACGCACTTTGAGCAGCAGACGGCTTCCCTGGCGATCAATCACCAGGGACAGTTTCCGGCGGAGACGATCTCATTCAACATTACGCCGGGCAAGAGTATAGGCGATGCGGTGAAGGTGGTGAACCAGGTGAAGGCTGACCTGCAGATTCCGGCCAGCGTGAACGCGGAGTTCCAGGGTTCGGCCGCGGCGTTTGAGGCTTCGCTTTCGAATGAGCCAATCCTGATTATGGCGGCGCTGATCGTGGTGTATATCGTGCTGGGTGTGCTGTATGAGAGCTACATTCACCCGATCACGATTCTTTCGACGCTGCCTTCGGCGGGTGTGGGCGCGATCCTGGCGCTGCTAGTGTTCCACGTGGATCTTTCGGTAATTGCGCTGATCGGCATCATCCTGCTGATCGGCATCGTGAAGAAGAACGCGATCATGATGATCGACTTTGCGCTGGAGGCGGAACGCGACCAGGGCATGGAACCTGAAGAGGCGATCTACCAGGCGTGCCTGCTGCGCTTCCGTCCAATCATGATGACGACGATGGCCGCGCTGCTGGGTGCGGTTCCGCTGGCGATGGGGACGGGTACGGGCTCTGAGCTGCGGCGGCCATTGGGTATCACGATCATCGGCGGGCTGGTGATCTCGCAGATTCTGACGTTGTTTACAACGCCGGTGGTGTATCTGTTCTTTGACCGGATCGGGCGGAGGTATCTGCGTACGGCGGAGGCGGATGAGCAGTTGAGACAGCACGACCCACATGCGCCCGCGCACGCAGCCGGAGATTAGTTGATGAATCCAGAAGAGTTCCAACCCGGCGACCGTACCCCTACCGATCACGCGCGTCCTGGCGATGCAGCGAAGCTTTCCGGGCGAGATCAGACACGCGGCGGCGACCGCCAGCCGCACGATGCGGCTTCTGCCGCGGACCAGGCGTACGTCGACGAGGCGTTTGAGGAGGGTCAGGAGCCGCTGGGCGCGGTGGCCGGCGTGCATTTTTCCGCGCCCTTTATCCGCCGGCCCGTTGCGACGATGCTGCTTTCGGTGGCGATCATCCTGGCCGGGTGTGTGGCGTACAAGCTGCTTCCGGTGGCGAGTCTGCCGCAGGTAGAGTTCCCGACGATAT
Organism: uncultured Granulicella sp.; assembly: GCA_964282815.2. Classification (GTDB taxonomy): domain Bacteria; phylum Acidobacteriota; class Terriglobia; order Terriglobales; family Acidobacteriaceae; genus Edaphobacter. Next base: position 879,810 of record CBDIOH010000001.1, on the reverse strand, counting down.
CGGTTTCGGCCTCGCTGCCTGGCGCGGACCCTGAGACGATGGCGTCATCCGTGGCGACTCCGCTGGAGCGGCAGTTTGCGCGCATTGCCGGAGTGAACCAGATGACGTCGAGCTCCTCGTTGAGCTCGGCCTCAATTACATTGCAGTTCGACCTGAACCGCGATGTGAACGGCGCGGCGCGCGATGTGCAGGCGGCGATCAATGCGGCGCGCAGCCAGCTTCCGGCGAACCTTCCCTCCAACCCGACGTACCGCAAGATCAACCCGTCCGACAGCCCGATCCTGATGCTCGCGCTGACGTCGGACACGATGACCGTGCCGGCGATGTACGACATGGCGGACTCGATCCTGGCGCAGAAGATTGCGCAGGTGCAGGGAGTTGGGCAGACGGTGGTGCAGGGCTCGGCCAAGCCGGCGGTGCGGGTGGAGGCGAACCCGACGCTGCTGGCGGGGTACGGGATTGGGCTGCAGGCTTTGAACACGGCGCTGTCGCAGGTGAACGTCAACCAGCCTACCGGCTACTTCAATGGCGCGGACCAGCGGATTGCGATCACGACGACGGACCAGCTGTTTGGCGCGGCTGCGTACAGGCCTCTGATTATCGCGACCGACAAGGGTCCGGTGAGCTCGGCTACGGCGTCAAGCGGTTTGCCTTCGAGCATTGCCTCAGCTGTGTCTTCAAGCTCCTCCTCGGCGAGCACGGCCACCTCCATTACGGACGCCGCCGCCTCCCCGAATGCGACCTCGGCGGTCATAACAAAGGCTCCTAACGTGACCACCGGCGTGACCACCGCGACGCAGGCCGCGGCGGCCGTCACCGGCGCCGGGGGGCGTGCGCACGGTGTTGTTCGCGTGCAGGATGTGGCGAACGTCATTGACTCGGTAGAGAATATCCAGACCGGCGGCCAGGTTAATGGGAAACCCGCCATTCTCATCCAGGTCTTCAAATCGCCGGGTGCGAACGTCATTGAGAGTGTCGACAATGTGCTGGCGCTGCTGCCGCAACTGCAGGCCGCTGTGCCGCCGGCGATGAAGGTGCAGGTGGCGCTCGACCGGACTACGACGATTCGCGCTTCGGTGAAGGATGTGACCCGGACGCTGATCATCTCCATTGTGCTGGTGATCCTGGTGGTCTTCCTTTTCCTGCGCGAGGTGCGGTCGACGCTGATCCCATCGGTCTCTGTGCCGCTGAGCATCCTGGGCACCTTTGCCGTAATGTACATGCTGGGCTATACGCTCGATAACCTGAGCCTGATGGCGCTGACGATCTCCACCGGCTTTGTGGTGGATGATGCGATCGTCGTGATTGAGAACATCAGCCGGCACCTGGAGCTTGGGCTGGATCCGTTTGAGGCGGCGATGGTGGGGTCCAGGGAGATCGGCTTTACGGTGCTATCGATGAGCATCTCGCTCATTGCGGTCTTCATTCCCATTCTGCTGATGGGCGGCATTGTGGGGCGGCTCTTCCGTGAGTTCGCGGTGACTCTTTCGACTGCGATCCTGGTTTCGCTGGTGGTCTCGCTGACGACCACACCCATGCTCAGCGCCAAGTTCCTGCAAGCTCACAGCGCCAACAAGCACGGCCGCATGTACTACGCCGGAGAGCGTGCGCTCAACTTCATCGGCGGCGAGTATGAACGCGCGCTGCGCATCGTGCTGAAGAACCAGCCGCTGGTGCTGTTGATCACCGTGCTGACCTTCGTGCTGACGGTCGTGCTCTACATCATTGTGCCCAAGGGCTTCTTTCCCCAGCAGGATACGGGGCGCATTAATGGTCAGATCCGGGGCCAGCAGGACGTCAGCTTCGATGCCCTGAGGGTGAAGGCTCTGGCTATGGTACAGATTGTCAGCAAGGAGCCCGGCGTTTTGAACACGATGATGTTTGTGGGCGGCGGCGGCGGCGCCTCCGCCTCCATTTACATGGCGCTGGCGCCGGATGAGGAGCGTGAGAAGCAGGGGCTGACGGCGGAGAAGATCATCAACAGCCTGCGGCGCAAGACCAACAATATTCCGGGCGCCCAGCTCTACCTGCAATCTTCCCAGGAGCTCAATATCGGTGGCCGCGGGAGCGCCACGCAGTATCAGTATTCGCTCACCAGTGAAAATCTGGCGCTTTTGAACGAGTGGGCTCCGAAGCTGATGGAGGCCATGCAGCACATTGCTTCGATCAAGGACGTCGCCACAGACCAGCAGCAGCAGGGTCTGCGCACGCAGCTGGTGATTGACCGCGGCACCGCAAGCCGGCTGGGCGTCTCGACGCTGGCGATCGACCAGACGCTTTCAAGCGCGTTCGGCCAAGCGCAGGTCTCCACCTTGTATGAGACGCTGAACCAGTACCACGTGGTGATGGAAGTGGCGCAGAACTTCCAGCGCGATCCCGACGCGCTGCGCAACATCTATGTCAAAAGCTCAAGCGGGAGCATGATTCCGCTCTCCGCCATCACTCATTACGAGACGCTGCGGATTCCGCTCGCGGTCAATCACCAGTCGCAGCTTCCCGCCTCTACGCTGAGCTTCAACCTGACGCTCGGCGCGAGCTTGTCCGATGCGACCGATGCCATAGAGGCTGCGCGGGTCAAGATTGGGATGCCGGCAGAGATCCACGGCGGCTTTCAGGGTACGGCGCAAGCGTTTAAAGCTTCGCTTTCGACCGAGCCGATGCTCATTGCGCTTGCGCTGGTTTCGGTTTACATCGTTTTAGGAGTGTTGTATGAGAGCTTCATCCACCCGCTGACGATTCTTTCCACGCTGCCTTCCGCCGGTGTGGGCGCGTTGCTCTTCCTCTTCCTCTTCCATATCGATCTTTCGGTCATTGCGATGATCGGGATCATCCTGCTGATCGGCATTGTGAAGAAGAACGCCATCATGATGATCGACTTTGCATTGATTGCCGAGCGCCAGCACGGCAAAAAGCCCGAAGAGGCCATCTTCGAGGCTTGCCTGCTGCGCTTCCGGCCCATCATGATGACCACGATGGCGGCGCTGCTGGGCGGCCTGCCGTTGGCGCTGGGCACGGGCACGGGCTCCGAACTCCGACGGCCGCTGGGCATCACGATCGTTGGGGGACTGGTGGTGTCTCAGGCGCTCACGCTGTTTACCACGCCGGTCGTCTACCTGTTCTTCGACCGTCTGCATGTGCGGCTCCAGGGGCTGCGCGGACGTAAGCCGGTGCACCCTCACGGTCTCGGTGCGGCACATCCGGTGGCGGGCGATTAGAGCACAATTACCTGGAGTGCGGGACAAACTGGTACGGCGCGCCACACACGCCAGCAAGCCGCAGAGCACCCACGGCCCCGGCTGCAGGCGGATCATGCCGAGAGGAGCCATGGCGAACGGAAGCAGCCATGCGGCGAGCAGCACCTCGCGTTCTCCGCGCAGCCAGCCGTCGCGCAGGCCCAGTACGATCATCCAGCCGATCGCAAAGGCGAGCCAGGCGAGGTCATAGTCAAAGAGGTACGGACTCACCAGGAGCGTTCCGGTCATGAAGGCCGCGCCGCGGAGCTGCGGGTCCTGGGTGCGCCGCCAAACCATCCAGACAGTAACCGTCGCCGCCACCGTTCCAAGGGCATGCGCCATATAGGCCAGAGCGACCGGGCCCCCAAGCAGCCGTACAAAGCCAAACAGAGTGGGCATCTTTGACCATGCCAGGGATCCATCTTCCACGAAGTGCCTGGCCAGCGACAGGCTGGCCAAGCATGCATGCAGAACGCCGAGGCCCAACATGATGACGCCCAAGGCGGTCGCAGCGGCTGCGGTCAACGCCGCAGCGAGCAGGGTCCGCCAGGCGCGGCCGGCCACCAGGGCTACCGGCACCAGCAATGCCAGATGCGGTTTGATGACCAGCAGCCCGAAGAGCACACCCGCCCATCCCGGCGCACGCTCCATGGCCAGTAAACCCCCCGCCGCCAGAGCCGCGGTGAAGAAGCCGTTCTGTCCCTGGAGCAGGTTGATCCACAATCCGGAGAAGCCTGCCAGGCACCAAAGCGCCTGCGACCTGGGAAATGCCCGTCGGAACACCCCAAGATAGAGACTGAGACCCAGGGCGGTGAAGACGATCAGCGCTACGCCGTAGGGCATCGTGCCCAGGGGAAGGACGAGCAGGTAAAAAGCGGGCGGGTAGTACCAGGCGAAGACATCGTTGGCAGCCGGAACGGCCTGTTTCTCCACCGCGAAGAGCTTCGCGATGTCATACGCGTCGGCGGCATGGCCGGTGAGTGCGAGCCGCGAGGCCGACCAGAAGGTGATGAAGTCGCAGCCTACGGGTTTGCCCTTCAGGTCCACCATGTGGCGCGCGCTGAGGAGCCAGACGAGGGCGATCGCCGCAAACAGGAGGGCACAGAGGCGGCTGTAGCCGCGCACTCGCGAGGCGCTGAGCCAAGGCTCGACCGTATCGGATTTCAGCACGACTTCGAGCGCCTGATCGACCAAGGTAAGGGAACCGTACCATCTGACACGGGGCAGTGAAATCAACCTTCCGGGGCATTTCGCCGGAACGATACCGAAACGAACCTGCAAACTTTCGAAATCCGGCTCCTTCTTTTCAAAGGCGGTTACCGTCTAAACTCCCATGAGCACAAGGAATGCGCTGAAACGACTGAAGGAAGGCGCGCGCCGCTTTCAAACCGAGGTCCACGCTGAACGGGCGGAGGCCTATCAACTGGCCGCAACCACGCCGCAACAGCCGCATACCCTTGTCGTCGCCTGCGCGGACTCGCGCGTGGATGTGCAGTCGATTACAAGTTCCAAACCTGGCGAGGTCTTCATAACTCGCAATATCGGCAACATGGTTCCGGCTTATGGCGAGATGCTGGGCGGCGTCTCCGCCGTGATCGAGTTCGCGGTCTCCGCGCTGAAGGTGGAGCATGTGGTGATCTGCGGGCACTCGGACTGCGGCGCGATGAAGGCGCTGCTCAACCCGGAGTCGACCGCGGACATGCCCACGGTGACGTCCTGGCTGACGAACGGCCAGGCTGCGCTCAAGATTGCGGAAACGTTTGCTGCCGAGGACGATCAGCCGGGCGATCGGCTGCGCCGGCTCACGGAAGAGAACGTGCTGATGCAGATCGCGCACCTGAAGACGCACCCGAGCGTTGCCGGCGCGATGGCACGCGGGCAGCTGACGGTCTCCGGCTGGGTATATGACATCGGAAGCGGCATGGTACGGATCGCGGAGGACGACAGCCGCGAGTTTGTGCCTGTCTCTGAACAAATCGAAAGCGAAACGCTTTAGACCAGTACGGCCTCTTCGCGCTCGTCGTCCGGCACACCGGCCAGGCGTTCGCCCTCCGGGCTCTGGTTGCTGACCGGCGACTCCGGGAAGTAGGCGTTGGCGAAGTACTGACTCAACATCCGGTCCGTGTTGAAGAAGCTCCCGTTCATCGCGATGCAGTGCTGCATCATGCGTGCCCAGGCGTTCGGCTTGGCGAACATGGGGGCGATGCGGGTCTCGAGCTTGTCATAGAGGCTGGTGGCTTCGGCGGCGTCGGTGTCACCGTCTTCGACGGCCCAGCCGGTGACATCTTCGGCGCAGCCCTCGATCCACCATCCGTCCAGGATGCTCAGGGAAGGGACGCCGTTGAGCGCGGCCTTCATGCCGGAGGTGCCGGAGGCTTCATAGGGGCGGCGCGGGGTGTTGACCCAGACGTCGACGCCCTGGGTGAGCATGCCGCCGAGCTCCCAGTCGTAGTTTTCGAGGTACAGGACCTTGAGGGTGCCGGTCTTCATCCTGCCGGCGAGCTCAAAGACCTCACGGATAAGGCCCTTGCCCGCCGCGTCCGCCGGATGCGCTTTGCCGGCGAAGATGATCTGCAGGCCGCCAATCTTGGCGGCGATCTTGGCCAGGCGCTTCGGGTCTTCAAGCAGCAGAGACGCACGCTTGTAGGTGGCGACGCGGCGGGCGAAGCCAAGGGTGAGAACGCTTTCGTCTAAATATTCGCCGGTGCGCTTGGCGATCTCATCGAAGAGGCGGCGCTTGCCGAGCTTGTGTGCGTTGACGATGCGCGCGGGCTTGATGCCGTAGACGGAACGGAAGTACTGGTTATCGCGGCGCCAGCGGGGGATCTCATCGTCGAGTACGGCCTGCAAAGGCGCGCTGACCCAGGTGCCCGCATGAACGCCGTTGGTGACGGATTCGACCTTGTAGTCCGAAAACATCTCCTGCGAGACCTTGCCGTGCTGCATGGCGACGCCGTTGACCCAGCGGGAGAAGCGAAGGGCGACGTAGGTCATGTTGAGCAGGTTGTTGTGCAGGCAGCCGAAGCGCTCGAGTGCGATGCCGCGCTCGCGGCCAAGGACGGCAACCATGTGGTCCAGGCCGAACTGGTCGTGGCCGGCGGGTACCGGCGTGTGCGTGGTGAAGACGCACTGCTGGGCGACTGCCAGGCGGTCTTCCTCGGTCATGTCGGCGAGGGTTGAGCCCTCTTCCAGGCGGTCTTCGAGCAGGCCGAGCGCGAGCAGGGCGGCGTGACCTTCATTCATGTGGTAGACCGCAGGCAGGCAGCCGAGCTGGTGGAGCAGCTGGACGCCGCCCATGCCGAGGACGGTCTCCTGGCAGAGCCGGTAGTAGGTGTCGCCGCCATAAAGGTGGTCGGTGAGGCGTCGGTCGTAGGCGTCGTTGCCTTCGAGGTCGGTGTCGAGCAGGAAGACGGGGATGATATGGCCGGTGACGCCGACGACGTCGAAGCGCCAGGCGCGGACCTGGATGATGCGGCCTTGCATGGTCAGCTTGACCGTTTCACCTGCCGCGGGCAGGGCCTCGGGGCGCCAGGGGACGTCGGTTTCGGTCTGCTGGCCGGCTGCATCGAGGAACTGCTTGAAGTAACCGCGGCGATGGACGAGCGAGACCGCGACCATGGGGGCGCCGGTGTCGGCTGCGGAGCGAAGGGTGTCGCCTGCGAGCATGCCGAGGCCGCCCGAGTAGGTGGGCACCGCGGGGGAGAGGGCGATCTCCATGGAGAAGTATGCGATGGTGCGGGCGGAGAGATCAGGACAGGCAGTCACGGGGGGAAGGAAGGTCATCGGTTCAACAGGCTTCATGCGGTAGATTCCTCGTCATCAGATATGGTCCTGAATCGCTGCGTGTGCCGTCCATACAACTAACATGTGCCGGTTTGAGGTAGAGAAAGGCATCGGTGCGGCCCACCCTGCGCCGTACAAAGTGATCTCTATTCTCTCTGGTCCTACCAGTCTACCAAACCCACTCTCAGGTGAGCGCTTTAGCCCAACAGATCGTGGGTGATCCTGCCGAACTTGGAGAGGATGCCAAGCAGGATGGCAAGGAGGAAAGCTACTGTTGTCAGAATGGCGGCGATGGGCGGGCGTTTGCGCGCGGCCTCGATACCCAGCACAACCAGGTACAGAACGGCGGCCAGGATCAGGCCGTCCGGGACGAAGTAACGGGTTGCGGTGAGGCTGAGCTGATGAACAAACCACTTCATGTGGAACGGATCGAGCAAGGAGCCTACTAGGAAGACCACGTAGAACATCACGAACTGCGCCACCGCCGAGAATGCCTTCTTCATTCCTTCACCTTTTGCTCCAGTCTACTGCGGCGCTGCTTCAAAGGCTGTGAAGCGCTGTTCCAGCTCCCACTCCTGCTTTGCCTTGGGGCTTGCCGCGAGAAAGGCTGCGCAGGCTGTGGCGCGTGAATCCGTTCCGGCTCGTTCTTTGGCGCAGGCGCCGGCCAGCTTTGTGAAACGGGCCCGGTCGGCCCAGAGGCTCTCACCCGGCAGGAAGCTGTGCTCGAGGCCGGTGCGGGCCATCTTCTTGAGGTCGAGGTAGCCCAGGCCGAACTCAGTGGCGGCGCGGACGTATTCGTGGGTCAGATCGATGCGGCTGACGCCTTCATCATCCGTCGAGAGCGCCACGGGAACACCTGCGGCACGGTAGGCAGACAGGGAGTGGCGATTGCCGGAGATGCCCAGGATGACGTCGTTCGAGGTCAGGTTGACCTCCACCATGACGCCGCGGTCTGCCATCTCCTTGAGCAGGCCCGGTGCGTCGCGCTCGTACATGACGTCCACGCCGTGGCCGATGCGCTCTGCGTGGGCCAGTTCCACAGCCTCGCGGATGTGGAAGCCGAGCCCTGCGGGCGGCACCATGCCGGGCGCGAGTTCACCCGCATGGAGCGAGAGGTGGACGCGCGGGTAGACGCTGTGCAGGTAGTCGAGCATGAGCATCTGGCGGTGGTACTCGGTCATGGCCAGGTAGGCATCCTCCGGCTGGACGAAGTTGAGGCCGACGACGTTGGGATGGCCGGTGGCTGCCTCGGCGTCCGCGACTTCAAAGGCCAGCAGCGTCTGGGCGAAGACCTGTTGGGGCGGAAAGGCGCGGAGGACCTGGTAGAGGAAGCGGATCTCTACCTTGCAGGCGGGGGCGGCTTCGGGGGTGCCGCAGCGTTCGAGCTTCGCGCGATCCGCCAGGTAGCCGGCGAACTCGGCGCGATCGGTGGCTACTTCGTCACGCAGGCCGCTGGCGAGGAGCTTGTCGCGCAGGGCGGAAAGCTCTTCGCGGGTGGTGCCGGTCGCGTCCTCGGGCTGCGAGGATCCGGCGGTCGTCGCTGGGCCGATCTTTGGCCAGCCTGCCGCGTAACCCAAGGTGGCAGCATGGCTGAAGGTGGGGGTCTCCATGATCTCCAGATACTGTTCGTTCTGCACGGCGGCGCGGGTGGCGACCTCATCCAGCCACTCGCCGCGATGCTTCTTGTCCGTACCGCCATAGCGGTCGAAGGTGTCGAAGAACTGGTCGTGCCCGCTGCGCTCGGCGAAGGGGAGGAAGGAGCGCATGGAGAAGGAATCGACTAGCGCGTCGTAGAGGTGCTGGTCCTTGAGAGCGTTCGCGGCGGGAACGCTGCCCTCCTTGCATGGCTTGCCGGCATTTCCATGCACGAAGGCCAGTTTGGCCGAGTCAACGCAGAGGCCGTCCTCCGCCGCGTCCTTCAGGAAGGTCTCGGCGTAGATGGCTCCCGAAAGATGCATGTGCAGGTCCGCGCCTTTGGGCATGCGCACCAGGAAGACGTGCAGCGCGAGCGGGCCTTTCTCTTTGGCGTCTTCAAACGCCTTCGCGGTCCGGCGCTCGGCGACCGTTCCCGGTGTGGCTGTGCGCGCCGGAGCTTGCGCGAACAGGGGCAAAGCGAGAGCAAGCAGAAGGGCGAAAGCTTTCCTTTGAGGCATGAGTCATCCTAGAACATGGCCTCTCCCGAGGGCTGCGAAGTGGCTGTTCAGGCATGAAAAAGCGCCTCCCCGGGTCGGAGAGGCGCTTTGTGATGCAGGAAAAAGCCTACGCGGCCGAGGCCGGCGCGACCTCTTCCGGGGCATCGCTCTTGATGGTGACCTTCACGTGCGCGGTGACCTCGCGATAGAGCTTCACGGGAACGTGGAACTCGCCCAGCTGCTTGAGCGGCTCTTCGAGCGCGATCTTGCGGCGATCGATCTCGAAGCCCTGCGCCTCAAGCTGCTGCGCGATGTCGCCCGAGGTGACCGAGCCGAAGAGGTGATCGTTTTCGCCGACCTTGCGCTCGAAGGTAAGCTCGACCGCAGAGACCAGGCGAGCCTGCTCCTCCGCCGCGGCCTTCTCCTTGACTGCCTTGCGGGCGGCCGAGTTCTTCATCTGCTCGATCACTGCCTTGTTGGCCGCGGTCGCTTCAATGGCGAGCTTGCCGGGCAGCAGGTAGTTGCGTCCGTAGCCGTCCGCGACCTTTACCACGTCGCCGCGGTGGCCCAGCTTGACGACATCTTCTTTCAGAATGACTTCCATGTGTTTCTCCAGGATTTCCGTGCCAGTGAGGCGAGTTAGAACCGCGCGGCGAAGGCGAGCAGCGCGATGTTGCGCGACTGCTTGATGGCGAGCGAGAGGCGGCGCTGGTGGCGGGTGCAGACACCCGTCAGGCGGCGCGGAACGATCTTGCCGCGCTCTGCCACGAAGCCCTGCAGGAGGCGAACGTCACGATAGCTGATGGCGTCAATCTTCTCCGTGCAGAACTTGCAGACCTTCTTGCGGCGGAAGAATTTGCGTCCGCCAGGGCCGCCTGCGCCGCCAGGACCACCGGCAGGACGCGGACCGCCAGGACCACCCGCGGGACGGGGAGGCCTGGGACCCGACGAAGAAGGGCCGGAGGAAGAAGGACCGGAGTAGGGTGTGGGCGCCGAGGCGGCAGGCGCTGCCTGTTGCTCGGGTGCGTTGCTGGTTTCGTCAGCCATGATGAATTTCCTTTCAATCCGTTATGCCGTCCCCGCGCTCCAGACTCGCTGGGGAGTCTCTGATCACCCCTGAGAGGCTCAAGGGCGGAAGCGCAGATCGTGCGTGGTGGTACTGACTCGCGGGAAGCGTACTGCCCGCGAAGAACGAAAGCTTAAGCCGTGACAGCGGTCTCAACTGGGGCTGCAGCGACGGCTTCATGAGCGGATTCAGGAGCCGCCTCAGCCGCGGGCGGCTCGGGCGGGGTGCTGGGCTCAGCGGAGGCCTCGATCGCAACCGGCGCGGCCTGCGGCTGCTGGACTGGAATCGAGCTGCGTTTCACGTGCGTGTCACGGTGCGCCTTGATCTTTGCCAGGCGCTTCTCTTCCTCATCCATGCGTACGGTGATGAACTTGATGACCGGCTCGGAGACGCGCAGGCGGCGCTCAATCTCGGTGATCAGCTTGCCTTCCGCGCCGATGGTCAGCAGCACGTAAAAGCCGTCGTTGAACTTGCGCACGGTGTAGGCGAGCCGGCGGCGGCCCATCTTCTCGGTGCTCTTGATCTCGCCACCGCCATCGGTGACGTTCTTGTGGAAGCCCTCAATCAGCTTGTCGAGCGCTTCCTCTTCCACGTCCGGGCGGACGATGAACATGATCTCGTAAGAACGATTCATTGCGTTTACTTTCCGCGAAGTTCTGCTTCGCACCGTGCCGGCTTACGTTTTGCCGGCTAACGGTCTGGTGGTGTTGCGTTGAAGCAGGTGTTGTGACTGCCTGCCTTCGGATCCGTTTCAGCTTGCGGCGTCTTCGCCGGTCACCTTGCGGTTGAACTCATTCATGGCTTTACCAACGCCATGTTGCAAAATCATCTCGACCGCGCGTACCGCCTCGTCGAGCACTTCGTCCAGCTCCTGCAACTGCATCTTCCGCAGTGGCGAGAGCAGGTAGTCGGTACCGCCTGCCTTGCGCTCGCGTCCGGTTTCGGTGGGCGGCTTGCCCACTCCAATCCGAACCCGCGTCCACTCTTCCGGAACAAGCGAGCCGAGCGAAGCCAGAGAAGAAACGATCGACTTGACCCCGTTATGCCCTCCCGCCGAGCCGCGTTCGCGAATGCGAAGCTGTCCGAGCGGAATCGCCAGCTCGTCATACAGGACGATCAGGTCCTGTACAGAAAGTTCCAGCTCACGAAGCAAAGCGGCGACGGAAAGCCCGCTCAGGTTCATGAAAGTCTCCGGCTTGGCGAGCAGAACCTCCTGCCCGGCAAGCATCGCCTTGGCCGTCAATGCCCGGCCCCGGCGATTGGCGAGCGTCACACCGCAGACCTCCGCGATGCGATCGATCGCCAGAAAACCAGCGTTGTGCGGTGTGAGCTGATACTCGATGCCAGGATTTCCAAGACCGACGATCAGCTTCACTGCGCTACGCTCTGGGTGTTGCGGCGCGGCCTTGTTGAGAGGCCGCGCGGGTTAGAAGAAGTGCAAGAACAGACAACTACAACAGACTTTGCTCAAAAGACTTTACTTCTTCTTCGGAGCCGCCTTGGCATCCGCAGCGGGAGCAGCCTTGCCGGCCGGAGCAGCCTTCGCATCCACAGCCGGCGCATCGCCCTTGCCCTTCTTGGCGACCTCAGGCTCGGCAACCGGAGTGACTTCGGCTGCGGCAGCCTCTTCCTTAATTTCGGTCACGTGCGCAACGAGTGCCGTTTCGTCACCCAGGTACTTGATGGAGCCGGAGTGAGGCAGGTCGGAGATGTGAATTGCGCCGTACATTTCGAGGCCGCTGACGTCGATATCCAGGTGATCCGGAATGTCGGCCGGGAGGCACTCGATTTCAACCTCGCGCAGAATCTGGTCAAGCACGCCGCCCGCGGTCTTTACGCCGACAGGAACGCCGGTCAACTGCACCGGCACGGAGACGCGCATGGCCTTGTCCATGGCAATCCGCTTGAAATCGATATGCAGGAGCTTGCCCTTGATGGGCTCATGCTGCCAGTCCACGATCATCGCCTTAACGACAGCGGTGCCTTCAACGTTCAGGTCGAAGATGGCGTTGTGGCCGGACTCGGAGTGGAGGATTTTGGTGACAACGCGGGGGTCGACGGTGACGGCAACCGCGTCCTGACCGGCGCCGTACACCACCGCCGGAATCTTGCCTTCCACGCGCACACGGCGCGCATGGTTCTTGTTGAACTTGCCCGTGCGGGGCGTGGCTACGATTGCGTCAAACTTCTGTGAGGCCATGTTGTTTCCTTTCGGGCACGAAGAAGATAGTGGTCAGTGGCTAGTTTTCAATGATCAGAAAAGCCAAAGCTACTGCTTCGATCGCTCCGTTTGCGGCTGGTTCCGCCATCCGTTAGTCCTGCGTTACACAGCATCCGATCCACAAGGTCACTGACAACTGACCACTGAGAACCGACCACTGCCTTTAGTTGAACAGCGTTGAAACGCTGGTCTCCATGTGAATGCTTTCGATGGCGCGTCCAAGCAGCCCGGCGATCGAAAGCACCTTGATCTTCTCCACCTTCTGCGCAGCCTCGTGCAGCGGGATGGTGTTGGTCACGACGACCTGCTTGATGCGTGACATTGCAATCCGTTCCACCGCCGGGCCCGAAAGCACGGCGTGGGAGGCGCAGGCATAGACCTCGCTCGCTCCCTGCTCCAGCAACGCGTCGACGGTTTTGACGAGCGTGCCGGCGGTATCGATGATGTCGTCGAGAATCAGGCAGGTGCGCCCGCGTACATCCCCGATGACGTTCATCACCTCCGTAACGTTCATGTCGGTGCGCCGCTTGTCGACGATCGCCAACGGTACGTCCAACTTCTTGGCGAAGAATCTCGCCCGTTCCACTCCTCCCGCGTCCGGACTCACAACCGTGAGGTTCGGCAGCTTGAGGTCTCGGAAGTATCCCACCAGCACCGGGCTGGCAAACAGGTGATCGACCGGAATATTGAAGAAGCCTTGAATCTGTGCCGCGTGAAGATCTACCAGCAAGGCACGATTGGCGCCCGCAGTCTGCAGAATGTCCGCGACCAGCTTCGAACTGATCGCCACACGCGGACGGTCTTTTCTGTCCTGCCGCGCATAGCCGTAGTACGGGATCACAACCGTGATACGAGCCGCCGAAGCACGCTTCAGCGCATCGATCATGATTAGCAACTCAAGGATGTGCTCATCCACAGGAAAGCAGGTGGGCTGAATCACAAAGACGTCCGCGCCGCGAACGTTTTCGAGCAGTTGAAAGTAAATCTCTCCGTCGGAGAACCGCTGCATCTTCGTTTCGCCAAGCGGCACTCCAACAAACTTGCAGACCTCCTCGGCGAGCGACTTGTTCGCCAGGCCGGAAAAGATCTTGAACCGTTTCGCCTCGCTCAGCCGCCCGGAGCGTTTTTTCTCCGGAGCGGCCTTCGCGTTGCTCCCCTGTCCGTTGGTTGAGGACGAAGCAGGGGCTGTTGCAGGTGCTTGCGTCTGGTCGGATGAGCTTTGGTTCATCTCATCGTCCCGCGCTAAATCAGGGGGAAGAACCACAGTCGTGTCTTGGTAGTTCACGTTGAAACCCTCCAGGCTGGTTGACCTTGGTGTGTCTCTGCTGCTTTGTCTTACTCCGGCTGTTTGGCCGGTCACATCTCATCTTCAAGACATCGTGTCTTCTCTAAGAGGTGAAGACTTCGGTTCTTCGGGACTGCTCTGTTACCGCTCGCGTTTTGTTTCCGCGCTAAGTGCCAATGCTCTTACTTCAACGGCCAAATTGTTGGCCAGGAAATAACCCTGAATCTTATGTTCTGCCCGCCCGTGTGGGCTGAGGAAGAACGCTGGTCGAGAGCGATCTTTGGTCTGCCCTCTCTCCAAACCCCACCTGAGGGTTTTGGTTGGGCGACTAGGAGTCGAACCTAGATTGAGTGCTTCAAAGGCACCTGACCTACCATTGATCGATCGCCCAGTAATCACCAGCCACTCCAGACTAACAAACCCTCGGGGTTGCTGTTTGTGTGAAGAGTTGCCGGATGAAATCACTCTGCGAACATCTTGCTCCAGTAGAGAGGGCGCGGCAGAGTCTTCGTGACAAGTGCCTCAACGCCGTACTGCTGGAGTCCCAGGCCTTTCAGCCTGTGTTGAGCTGCCGTTGCATCCGCCTGGCTTTCGTATAGGCCAAACAACGCAGAGCCGGAGCCTGAGAGCGCCGCGTACAGCGCGGAGTTGCTCTCGTCCAAACCTCTATCCGAGGTATGGACATCCAAGGATCCCATCAGTTGTCGCTTGATCTCACGCAGGGAGGGATACTGCCTGAAGACGACCGTTTCGAAGTCGTTTTCAATCCCGGTGCGGACAAGCGCGAGAAGGGTATTCTCGGCCAGATCGTCCTTGATTCCGCCTCGCGATCCCGCTTCTTCTAAAAGAATGCCGGGGTGAAGTTGCTCACGGGAGGGTCCCTGCAGGTTCTCAGGGCTGCCTGGCTTGCCATCCGAAGATGCTGCCAAACTCGGTTCAGGAAAGATACCGGAGGTGCCGTTCTTTGCCGTTTGTCCTTGAGGCAAAACCCCGAAGACAGACGCATAAGTGCGACTCAACCTATTTAGAGTACCGCGAATACGAGGATTGTGCAAATCGGGGTTGGAATTTTGCGCCGGCGAGGTGTCCGATGCCGCCTGCAGCGCGTCCCAATCCCGGAACGCCTGGGGCGTTGAGACCCCGTGCGCGGGCAGCGCAATGACGCACCAGACTTCCCCAGATCCAGCCACCGTAACCTCCGGAGCCGCCTGGACAATCTCCCCCCGGTTCGATCCCAGCACCGCCCCGCCCACCAGAAAGAGCGGCACATCCGAACCCACCTGTCCCGCAATCCCCAGCCGCGCCTCCTCGCTCAGCCGAAGTCCAAGCTCCCGCTCCAACCCCAGCAAAGCGGCCGCCGCGTTCGCCGAACCGGCACCCATGCCCCCCTGGATCGGCAGCCGCTTGTCGATGTGGATCACCACCTCCGCCGTCCGGCCCTGCTGCTCGAGCGCCGCCTCCACCATCTTCCAGCAGGTATTCCGCGCGTCCAGCGGAACGCGCGCATCGGTCGCCTGAATGCGGATCCGGGTCTCCCGGGCCGGCTTCGCGCTCACCGTAATCCAGTCATGCAGCGCCAAAGTCTGGTAGAGCGTCAGCAGCTCATGGAAGCCGTCGGGCCGAGTCGGCCCGACGGCCAAGCCTAGATTAATCTTCGAATAGGAACGCAGGCGAGTCGGCACCAGACGATTCTACGCGTCCGGTCCCAGGGTAACTTTCCCGCAGGTTACGAAAGCTGATACAAGCCTAAAGCTCATCGTTTGAATACCTTGCGAGAAAAGTACCGGGGGGGAATGCTACTCGTACTTCAAAGTTTCGACCGGATCCAGGCTCGCCGCCTTGTTCGCCGGCACGGTTCCCGAAATGACCCCGACCAGCACGGAGGTCAGCAGCGCAATCACCGCGCTCCACCCGCTGACCGGGATCTTTACCGGCGTCAGCAGCTCCAGCGAAAGCGGAATCGCCAGCCCGATCAACGTCCCGACCACTCCGCCCGAAAGCGAGAGCGAAACCGCCTCGACAAGAAATTGCAGCCGTATCTCCCGCGAGGTCGCTCCCAGCGCTTTTCGTATGCCGATCTCCCGCGTCCGCGCCTGCACGTTCGCCAGCATCGAATTCGCGATCCCCACACCTGAGACCACAATCGTGATCAGCGCCGCAAAGACCAGCACATAGGTCAGCGCATCTGCGATCTTGGCCGCCGCCGAGATCACGGTCGAAAGCGTCATGGCCTTGTACACGCTTGAAGGACGGTGCCGCGACTGAATCAGGCTCAGAATCCGCGCAGACGTTGGCTCCACGTCGCTGGACGCGGCCACGGTAAAGAAGATCTGCTTCAGGTTATCGGTGCCCTGAAAGTACCGCGCCACGGGATACGGGATGAGGATGGTCTGGCTGGAGATCTCCGACTGATCAAAGGTCTCCGTCCCCTCCTTGAAAACTCCGACGATCACGAAAGGGATTCCACTGACCGAGATACTTCGACCCACCGCCGCCTGCGCCGACCCAAACAGAGCATTGGCGAACGGAAGAACAATCACCGCGACCTTCGTGTGCTGAGAAGCGTCCTCATCGTCGAAGAAACGCCCGGCGAGCACCTTGAGATTTCGAACCTTCTTATATTGAGGCGAGACCCCCAGCAGCATCGTGTCCTTGGTGATCCCCGACCCCATGGAGACACGGTCATGGAACTCCAGCATGGGCGAAGACGCGACGATGCCGGGGATCTCATCAATCACCGCATTCATATCCTCGCGCGTCATGCTGTCCGGGGTACTCGTATTTTCCGGACCCGAAACATTGCCTCCCACATACTGCATCTCGATCATGTTCGGCCCGATGCCTTGGATCTGGTCCAGCGCATACTGCCGCCCGGTCAGCCCTACCGTCACCGTCAGCACAATTGAAGCCGACCCGATCACCATGCCAAGCATGGTCAGCAGGAACCGGGCCTTGCTCGCCTTGAAGCTGTCGGCCGCCAGGCGCAGCGTCTCGCGAAAAGCGATCGTCGAGGACGCACTTGCCAAGGTGCGCTCAAAGCTGGTCGGTTTCGTCTGCGTCGCCTGGGCCATGGTCGTTCGTTCCATCCGGAGGATCCAATCCGTTGGATTCACTTCAGTATCGCAGCGGTTCGGCCATTCTTGGGGGGAAATCACGGAGCAACCTTTGCACCGTGTCCCACCGCCGTACTAGACTTGGCGTAAGGAAGAGTGGCCGAGTGGTTGATGGCTCCAGTCTTGAAAACTGGCGTACCCGGAAGGGTATCGGGGGTTCGAATCCCTCCTCTTCCGCCATACCTCTTTCCCGGCGCTCTTCGTCAGCTTAGATCTCTCAATCCCTGGCTACGTTAAGAAAGCCTGGGCGCCGGTCACGCCGGCGCCCAGGGGACATACGCGTCTGGTTAGAAGCGATAGACCGCGCTCACCGAAGGTTCAAAGGTCACCCGCCACGTTTTGGTGCTGATGGCAGAGTTGTTGAAGTTGGGTGCACGGTAGTAGAGCGAACGTCCCTCGACACGGAAGCCCAGATGTTTATTGTGGGTGGGGAGGTCGAAGCCGGCTTCGAGAAGGCCGGCGCCCCGCCACTGGTTCTCACCCGTGCGCGGCACGAAATCGATGGAGCCGCCGCCGACATTCACGAATGGCTGGAAGGGAATGTGCGGCGGATGAAACTCGTAAGCCGCCGTCGCCTCGTGTGCGGTTGTCGGAACGTTGACCGATTGAGCCGGCGTCGCGCTGGAATAGGTGAAAGCGTAACGCTCTGAGTAGTGACTGAAGCTGTAGTTCATTTCAACCCCGGCCCACGGCTTCGGGTGAAACTGGATTGAGGTGAGGAAGCCTGCCGAGTTCGTCGTAAATTGTTGCTGATTCGAAACGGTGGTGTTGATGACTCCTCCCGAAGGAGTCGTCACGACGTAAGAGCCGGAACCCGGGTTGGATTCGAGCGAGCGGTCGAAAGGTCCGGTTGCGCCTACAGAGATGGCCGCACCATGCAGCTTGTAGAACTGGCCGTGGGCCGCTAAGGCCGGCATTGCGATACCTGCAGCGATAAGAGTGCGACGAAACTTCGTTTGCAGCATGAATACTCTCCTGTACTGGAAACACCGGCAGCCCATGGGAACGAACGACGCACGGGCCGCGAGCATAAAGGTCGGGCGATCCTGCGAAATGGTTTAGCTGGTGACGATGTTTCCGTTCAGCCCGTTGGGGAAGAAGCCGCCTTTTGATACACCAATCGATCCCACGGATCCATATACGATTTGAAGTACCTGGGAGGTGGTGCGAACCGGCGTCAGCCCTGTGGTGTTGCTGGTGTTGAAGATCTGGGCTGCAGTCGGCGGCTGATCCTGCGAATCGACGGCGGGCGAGGTAACCCCGAGCTGGATGCAAAGCTCCCGGATGAATCCGGCGTGCTGAGATTCTGTGTCCAGGATCTGAGCGGCGTAGGTGAGAGCAACGGTGCTGGAGGTGAGGTACTGTGCTCCTCCAATGTAGGCGCTTACGCCGACAGCTTCCAATTGCCGGGATGCTGCTAAGAACGTCGCATCGGAGGTAACTGCACCGCCAGCCGCAAGGTTGAGGGACGGCATCGAAACGGGAGTTCCACCAACCGCGGCGATGGTGCTGCGGAGAAACTCTACGTGCTCTCGCTCGTGAGTCGCCAGCTGGTTTGCTGCACTTATGACCACCGGATTGACCAGGGCTGCCTTCGCTCCGCCGGTGACGGTTCCTGCTCCAGACCCCATGTCAGCCGCCGGCAGACCGCTTCCCGTCGTCACATACAGGTAGAAGCTTGCCTCAAGGTATTCCAGGTTCAGGGCAAAGTTCAGTACGTCAACAACGGAAGGCGAAGTGGATGGCAAGGGGATAGGGGTGCCATCGCCGCAGCCAAGCAAGGGGCTCGTCAACGACAGCCCTGCAGCGGCTCCGGTCATGCTTAGGCCCGCCAGGAAACCGCGGCGTTTCAGAAGGCTTTCGCCTCGTGAAACAGTTACGTCTAGGACGGCCTCTTCGAGATGGTCGTCAGAATGGGGATAGTTCTTGGAATTCATGAAGCTTTGCCTCCGGGCAATACGTTGCAGCAGCCAAAGATTGAAAAGGACACACTAGGTCGACTTGACATTGCCGTTTACGCCATTCGGGAAGAAGCCGCCCATGGTGACACCCATCGCCGGCGTGATTGTTGTGGCACCTGAAGCTTTGTACGCCACTCCGAGCACCTGAGAGGTATTCCGGGAAGGCGAGAGGGCGTTCGTGGCATTTACCGTGAAGTAGTTGGTTGAAGAAGGAGGTACGTCCTGCGCGTCAATGGCTGGGCTGACGACATTCTGCGTCACGCACAGGTAAGCGAGTACTCCGGCATGCTGCCCCTCTGCTCCAAGGATCTGTCCGGCCGTCGTGAGGACGGAAGGATTTGAAACCAGTAGCTGCGCCGAGCCAACGTAGGCGGAACCCCCAAGAGCTGTAAACTGCCGGGCGGCAGCGAGGAACTGCACCTGCGTTGTCACAGCACCATTTGCGGCCAGGTTGATCAACGGCTGAGCGATCGGCGTACCTCCCAGCATCGTGATGGCGGACCTCAGATCGGCAATATGGTTCACCTCATCCCGTGCCAGCGCCTGGCACACGGCAAGCGTATTCGCATCCAACGCAAGCTTGGGCGGAGCGCCCTGAACGGTGACGCCGGATCCATTCTGCGCTGAAGTCAGGCCGGCACCGGTTGAAGCGTAGAGGTAGAAATTCGCTTCAAGGTACTCAAGATTGAGCGCAAAGTTGAGAACGTCTGTCACGGGAACCGTGGATGTCTGCGCTGCAGCCTTACGATCCGGCAAAGCGACAGCAATCGCGGCGGCGCTCAGCATCGCTCCCAGAAAGCCACGACGGTTTAGGTGAGCAATTGTGTTGTCAAACTCGAGGATCCTGCGATCAGTCTCGAGCTGCGCTTTGCTCACCGATTCAGTAGGGCAAAGCAGGGATTGAAAGGGGTATCGGGACAAGGGACTGCCTCCAGAAAAACAATGGGATTATCTCGAGCCGGACAAAGCGCCGGGCGGGAGTGCTATAGGGCTTGGCTGTGAAGGTAAGTTCGATCGACGTACAACTCACCACGATCCAAAATGTTGTCGCGCACAGGAGTGCGTTTCGTGATGACTAAGTAGAGGACAGAAGCGTTGGAATGGTTGCCAGCGAGCAGAAAGCACATTCATCACACAGAATATGCGCCGCAGGATCCAGAAGCTGGGGTGCTTACACAAAGCTCCTCCTTTGCAGAGCAAACCAACCTACTGGATCACGGCCGCCATCTACCTCCGCTACGGCTGCGTTGCAGACCCCTCCTCGCACTAACGCTTTTGCAGCAACTTCTAGGTTCCACATCAACTTTGGATGGAAGCATGCATATTGTGATCTTTGGGCTGACCATCTCTTCCTCCTGGGGGAACGGGCATGCAACCCTTTGGCGCTCGCTGGTCAAAGCTCTCGTTGAGAGGCGCCACACCGTCTCCTTCTACGAGCGCGATCTCTCCTACTATGCCGACACGCGGGACCTCACTGTGCTCCAACCGGGTGCCCGTCTAATCCTCTATCAAAATTTCGATGACATTGCCGCAGCTGCTCGCCGGGATCTTGACCGTGCTGACTTGGCCTTGTGTACAAGCTTCTGTCCTGACGGCAGAGCTGCTGCTCAGATCCTGCTCGACAGCCGTGCCTGCATCAAGGGGTTCTATGATCTCGACACGCCTGTCACCTTAAGTGCGCTGAGTGCCGGCTCCACGGTTGATTATTTGCCGCCGCAAGGTCTGGGTGACTTCGACCTTGTACTCAGCTATACAGGCGGCCCGGCTCTCTCTGAGCTAAGATCGCGCTTAGGCGCTCGCGTTGCTCTTCCTCTGTATGGCTCGGTTGACCATGAACATTATCGACCGGTCCCGCCCGACTCCACCTTTCGTGCCGACCTGTCCTACCTGGGTACCTTTGCCGCAGATCGCCAAGCGGCATTGCAGCAGTTTTTCCTTGATCCTGCCGCCGCGGCATCCGAAAAAAAGTTCCTGATCGGCGGCGCTCAGTATCCGGACAGCTTCCCCTGGCTGCCGAACCTCTTCTTCGTGAGGCATGTTTCACCTGCTGACCATCCCGCCTTCTTCTCCTCGTGCAGGGCGACCCTCAATGTCACGCGAGGCGTCATGGCGAACTATGGCTTTTGCCCATCCGGACGCCTTTTCGAAGCCACCGCCTGTGCAGCGCCCTTACTCTCTGACACCTGGGACGGACTTGATACCTTCTTTGTGCCTAACGAAGAGATTCTCCCTGTGAGAACTGCTTCCGACGTGATCAACGCTCTTACTCTTTCCAATACCGAGCTGCGGCGCATTGCGCACGCAGGCCGGGCTCGAACCCTCGAGCAGCATACCGGCATCAACCGCATCATCGAGCTTGAGGCCATCTGCAACTCCGTCTTTGCCGGAACCGCATCTCACGTCATGAGCTAACGAAGGGACCTCCCATGTGGGGTATTATTCCGGCCGCAGGCGCGGGCAGCCGTATGCAGCCACTAGCATTCTCCAAAGAGCTGCTTCCCGTCGGAAGCCGTGTCGAGGGCGATCAGGAACGTCCGCGGGCCGTCTCCGAATACCTTGTAGAACGGATGATTGCTGCGGGAGCCACTCGTCTCTGCTTTGTCATCTCCCCAGGAAAGACCGATATTCTTGAATACTACGGAGGTCGCCTTTGGGGGGCAGACATTGCCTACACGGTTCAGCCCGCACCCGGCGGTCTCTGCGATGCAATCTTTCGTGCTGCCCCCTTTATCCGGCCAGACGAGCAGGTCCTTATCGGGCTCCCAGACACGATCTGGACTCCACCGGACGGCTTCGCAAAGCTTCCTGCAGACCGGCTCGCCTTCCTTCTCTTCCCCGTAGAAAATCCAGAGTTCTTTGACGCTGTGATGACTCGCCCGGACGGTTCCGTGACGTATATCGAGGTAAAGCAGAAGAACGCCGCATCTTCCTGGATTTGGGGGGCAATCCGGATGCCGGGCCACATCTTCCATGAGCTCCATCAGCTCTGGCTGCGGCCTGAACGCCAGGATGAATATCTTGGCAGTCTGGTCAATTGTTATATCGCCAATGGTGGAGATGCCGTTGGCATCCGGGCCGGCGAGGCTTATGTCGATGTGGGAACTCTCAATGGCTACCGCAAGGCGATTGGCCTGCTTGCGGACAAGCGATACGCCAGCATCCAACAATCGGAGGAGAACGTTGCCGATGGCCGCTACGGAGCACCCACTGCTTGAAGATCCGCGTCAGCTCGAGCGCTCCGCTGGATTCACCATCGAAGCCCAGCCGGAAGAGGAGGTCTACCTCCGCCGGAGCCATGCTCGCCGATTACCCGCTGACGTCCCACACGGTATCTATCCAAAGTGGTAGGAAGCCGCCAGATGGATCTCCTTACGCATGCCGAGCTGTGTCTGAGCCGACGCGATCTCGTCGGCGCAGCGCACTACTTTCAGCAGGCGGAGCAGCCATCATCCGCATGTAACCGTCTCGATGCAGGGTTATGGCAACTTCATATGCTCAGCGGTAGTTTTGAGCAGGCATGGCAAGCGAGCGATCGAATCCGCTCCAGGAACAATCCTGATCCCAACCGTCTCTGGGACGGTGAGCCGATCGCTGGCAAAAACGTTATCATCCGCTCTCTCCACGGTTTGGGAGATGCCGTACAGATGTTTCGTTATGCGCCGCTCTTGCGGTCGCTCGCCAGGTCAGTCACGTGGCAGGTGCCGCCCAATCTGCTGGATCTGACAAAGTGCTTCTGCTGTCCCGATCAAGTGATCACGTGGGAGGAGCCCAGCCGTTGGAATCTTCAAATAGAAATCATGGAGCTTCCGTACTTATTCCGCACAACACTCGAAGACCTGCCAATAGCGACGGGGTACTTAGCTCTGCCGGATGAATTGAGAACTGGAGCAAGACCCCGCGCCGGCGTTGTATGGGCAGCCGGTGAGTGGAAACAAAGTCGCTCAGTCCCATTCGACGCTTTCCGCGAAATTTTCACTGTCTCGTCCTTAGACTTCATCAGTTTGCAGGGCGGACCGCAACAGGAAGCGCATCCCAGCCTGCAGACGATTCAGCCTGGACTTCTTTCGCTCGCCCAAGCTATCGCGAACCTCGATCTTGTGATCACAGTGGATACCCTGGCGGCGCATCTGGCAGGAGCCCTGGACATCCCCGCGTACGTTCTCTTGGAGCATGCCGCCGACTGGAGGTGGATGACGGAATCTGACAGCTCTCCTTGGTACCCTTCGTTACGTTTATTTCGTCAACCGGCACCCGGGGACTGGCAAACTCCGATCGAATCCATTCGGAAAACGATAGGTACTCTCTACTCATGACACCTTGGGATTCATATGACGCTTATCTCTTTGATATAGACGGAACCCTTCTGAACGAAGTAGATGCCATTCATTACTTCGCCTTCTGCGAGGCGCTTACTGCAACTGCGGGCAGGCCGCTCAACCTGGATGGCGTTGTGGCTCACGGCAATATCGACAACGGCATCTTGAGAGATGCATTCATGCTCGCGAACGTCTCGGAGTCCGCATGGCGTCCTCATTTGCAGAAGATCCAGCAAACCATGTGCGATTGGGTTGCACGGGATCAGGAAGAGCTTCGCCTGAATGTTCTTCCGCGTGTTCCGGAAGTGCTTGCTCATCTGCGCGCGAAAGGGGCCATTCTCGGGGTCGCGACCGGCAACCTGGAAGCCATTGGACGTCTGAAATTGAGCCGGGCCGGGCTGCTTGCTTCTTTTGACTTCGGCGGCTATAGCGATGCCTTCGAGCATCGGCATGAGGTATTCAAAGCCGCGCTGCAACAAGCCCGTATTCTTACCCGCGCTTCGGCGAATATCTGCGTCGTTGGCGATACGCCGGCGGATATCCATGCCGCCCAAGCCAATGACGTG
Source organism: uncultured Granulicella sp. (assembly GCA_964282815.2). Taxonomy (GTDB): domain Bacteria; phylum Acidobacteriota; class Terriglobia; order Terriglobales; family Acidobacteriaceae; genus Edaphobacter. Next base: position 856,134 of record CBDIOH010000001.1, on the reverse strand, counting down.
GATGTCATCGCGGTCGCGACGGGGATCTTCTCATTGGAAACCCTTCAGGCTGAACATCCCACCCGCGCCGTAGCTACGCTGGCCGAGCTACTCCCTGAGTTGCCGCACCGGTGATGAGCTACATTCGCTCACGATCTGCTCGAACTGCGCAGCCCGGTGCTCAGACGTGTGGCTTGCCAGAATCCGTTCCTGAGCTCTTCTTCCGATTCGGATGCGCTCCTCATCGGCAACCTCACGCAGCAGCCAAGCTACGTCTTCGCTGGAAGAAGGAAGCAACACCTCCCTTCCAGGCATCAGGAACTCTTCCAGACCCAACCATGCGTCTGAGAGGATCGTGGCGCCACAGGCCGATGCCTCAAAGAGTCGTACTGAGGGGGAATACCCCGACATAATCATGTCTTCCCGCGTAAGGTTGAGCGTGAAGCGCGAGGAAGAGTAGAAAGCAGGATGATCCGACGGCGGGACATGAATGATTCGCCTGACGTTGCTCCGCCACGCAACACTCGCCGGATACTGAGGCCCCGCGACCAGAAACTGTTCCTCGGGCAAGAGTTCTGCCGGGCCATTCAGGAGCTTCATAAGCTTGTTCTGCCGATCACGGGCATAGGTTCCCAAGTAACTCAGAGCACATTGGAACTCGGACCTTCCCGGAGTGTGGTGATACATCTCCGCATCCACGGAGCAATAAAAGGCGATCGCCCGGCGTGCGCCGAACCTGCTCTCCAGCTCAACAAGTGCAGGGCCTCCCGTGAAGCTTAGATACGCAGAGTAGGCTGGAATATCCCGCACGTCGAGGTAGTCCGTTCGGCCATTCTCTCGCAGGTGATGGAGCGTGATCGGTGTGTCGATGTCGTAGAAGAGAATGGCTCCGCTCACGTGCGCAAAGAGCGCCCGAGAAGCAGCAATCGCGTCCGGGAAATAGGACCCGATTACAATTGCGTCCGCGTCCCGGCTGCAATCCGTCAGTCGCGCCTCGTCTGTGGCCCAGTCTGCATAGAGCTCGACACGGCAGAAATTTGGAGAGGGAAGGTCGCGGTTGCTTCGATACCACTCAACATCCTTCTCTACAAAAACGATCTGATGCCCTCGACGGGCAAGCGCTTTCAACAGAGACCGGTAGGTGGTCGCATGTCCATTACCCCAAGACGAGGTAAGCGTTAACCCATACACAACAATCTTCATGCCAACGCACGCTGTCGCACACAGAACGTAAACGCTGCCTCTGCCTGTGCCGCGCGCTGCGCGTAGGTGTGATCCCGGAGAGCACGGGCACGGAAGGCCGCTCCAATCCTCCGTCGGCTCGCATCATCGTGCTCCGCCAAAGCGCGTACCACATCCTCCGCGGACCTCACGACCAGGATCTCAGAGCCGGGCTCGAAGCAGTCGCTGATTCCCGGCCACTCATCGCAGAGCAGGCATGTTCCGGCTCCTGCTACTTCAAAAACCCTTGTCGGCGGCGAAAACCCAGAGGCAGCCATGGACTCCCGGTTGATGTTCATCACGATACCGGCTGAGCAATTTAGGCGGTTGTGCTCCGCTGTAGGAACATGACCGATATAGGTTACATTTGCCGGCATATGCTTGTCTCCCCATCCCTCGCCTCCAAGGAGGAAGCTGCCGTTCGGCGCAAGCGCGGCCGCCCTGAAAAACAATTCCTCCACCCTCGCTTCACGGTCGGGTAACCGATTGCCAAGAAATGCCACGTCGCACTTCAACAAAGCGTCGGGTTCCACAGGATAATGTGTCTCCGGATCCAACCCGTTATACATGCTGAAGTACGCCCTGGCTCCAAACCCGAGATACTCCTGGCGGCACCAAGGTCCTCCACCATAGGTCAACACCGCGTCATACTGCGGCATACAGACCCGGAACGCGTCTTCAGGATTCGCGTGCATGCGAGAAATGGTCGCCGGCGCATCTACATCCCAGAAGGTAATTGCGGCATGGTCCCGCAACTCCAGAATCCGAAGCTCCAGGACCTCGTCGTCCACACCTACGCCACTATGCTTCACGACTACATCCGCCTCGCGCGCCAGATGGAGCATCCTGTCCAGGTCGATGCCCGGCTGGTAAACGATGGAACGCACATAAGAGAAGTCGTCAAGGTCGCGATGCTGCTGTCTTCCATACGCATCCGGCTCCGCAAATGTGATCTCATGTCCGAGACGCGAAAGATACTTGTAGCAGCCTCGATAGTAGGTGGCCGCGCCGTTCCAGTACGACGAAACAATACTCGACCCAAATGCGAAGATCTTCACGTGCTCAACTCCTCACAGATATTGGTTAATTCCAGCGCACGATGGGTGCACGTATGTCGAGCAAGCACAGTCTCAAGCCCACGCGCGCTTTGCGCCTGAGCCGCAGCTTCATCGTTCAACAGCAAGCGCATGGCTGACTCCATCTCCGGCCCGCTGGAAACCATCATGAAATCCCCGGGCCGAAAGAGCTCTTCGCAATCCCACCAGGGCGCAGATAGGAGGGGGATCCCGCAAGCCAGCGCCTCAAACACTCGGATCGTTGGAATGCCAGCCATTGCTGTGCTGTACTGTTGTCGTGGGATGTGAACCGTCAATCGCGCCCCGGCATAGACGGCAGGAGCATCCAGATTGGGCAGATATCCTCGATACTGTACCCCTGCATCGGCGCAAGCGCTTAATCCATCCTCCGGATAGCGGACGCCATAGATCTGAAAACTTGCCTCGCCCCGCAGAGAAGCCGCGGGCTTTAGGTAGTACTCACGGATTTCGGCCGACCGTTCTCCCTCACCCCAATTGCCGATCCACACACCATCACTTGTCTTCTCGACGGACTGGAGCGGCCGAAACACAGTCGTATCCGCGGCTTCATGCAATATCCAAACTCGGGTAAGCCCGAATCGCTCGCGATAGATGCTCTGCAAGGCCTTCCCAAACGCAAGGACCCCGTCAAATTCTGCGAGGCCGAACCGTTCCATCTGCTCCGGTGTCGAGGAAGCCCTGTGATGCGTGTCGTGAAACAGCAGAAGAAATCCGCACTCATTCCGCAGCGTCAGCAGGAATCGCGCCAGCCGCGGTGAATTCCATTCGTGCAAGATCACGACGTCCCGATCTCGCAACACATCTTTCCACCACCGCTTATCCTCTTCATCCAGGTAAGTGCAGATGTTCAGGTCCGGATAGATTGTGGCAAAGCTGGCGAGCGATCGCTCCCCGAGAGCCTCGGTACGAAGGTTTGCAATGGACCAATCCGTGTGAGGTTCGATGATCCTCACGTCGTGCCCCAAGAGGGTCATCGCTCGCATCAGACCGCGCAGGAAGTGGGCATTCCCATTGTTCCAATCGGAACGAACCGTATGCGCCACGTACGACAAGCGAAGCCTAGACGGCATAAGCAGCTACATCCTTGGACTCGTTGTGCGCGGCAAGTAAGTCCTCATAGTGCGCTGCATACCTGGCCACCATTCGCTTGGCCGATAGTTCACGAGCACGCATTCCGCATCGAGCCTGCAAGTTCCTAAGCTCGGCAGGCGAGTCAGACATCCTGGACATCAGGCGGTTCAGCGAATCACTGTCCGCAAAGTACTGCGCAGCATCACCCCAGACCTCACGCAGGCTTGAGATATCTCGCGCCAGGATGCCGCATCCGCAGAGTGCAGCTTCAAGCGGCGCCAGTCCAAACGGCTCGTAAATGGAAGTGACGAGATATAGGCTGCTTCTGCGAAATGTCTCAAGGAGCGCCTTCTCCTCCATGCAGCCAAAGAACTGTACTGTCTTCAGCTCCGGCGCACACGCGCTCTCAAAGCGTTCCTCTCCCACTACCAGGATTGGCATACATGCGTCCACCCCAGCGAGGACGTCGAGGCCTTTCGCATCATCCCACACTCTTCCTACGGTCACAGCTTGTAAGTGACGTCGCTCATTGCTTGACGCAACAGCCACAGTTCGTCCGTTGCGAATGACGCTCACGCCCTGAGGGATATCATAATGCCGTTGCAAAGCCTCGCCCATCCAGACAGTGGGAGCAAACACCGCGTGAGCAGCCGCAAGGCCAGCCGTTACAAGAGAGAGGTATTGCCGCAGCCAGTCGGAACTTGCCAATCCATCTGGCCGGCACGCCTCTGCCCAACTCAGAACATCGCTATGCGCTGTCACCATCTTGGGAAGGTCGACCGGAAGAGCGCCGAAGCAGAACTGACTGCTATGCAGCACCTCTACCTTGAATTCATCGATAATGTGTAACAACAAGTGTTCCGCGCCGGAGTAAGCAGTCTCATTCTGTTCCATCCACTCGAGGGGTACCTTCGCGCTGTCATAATGAAAAGCCTCCCGGTAGCGGTCCTTAACCTCTCGAAGCCAGACCTGCTGCGCCATGGAAGGCTCGCCCCCAAAGCTTGCAAGTGCCACGGCGTCTCCCCGCTGGAGCAGTCCGAGCGCCAATTCTCTGGTGAACGTCCAAACGCCACCCACCGGGTCGGTCGTCAGCAAGACGCGCATGCCAGTCCTTCGCTTACCTCTTCGAGCTCCTGTAACGTCAGAGGCCTCTGGTTTTGAATATCGCTGAATCCCTTGTCAGAAAAGATCTCTAGATAGAAGTCATGCGCCCGCTCCCAGGCAGCTTCATCAGGCTCGCTGCCGAAGGTGGTCACGTACTCCGGGCTTCCGGGGAACGGAAACATTGGAACTGGTTCACTGACCCACACGCCCTGTAATTTCAAGTGTGCCTGCCAAGCTGCCACCTGGGCTGGATCGTCCTCACGCACCTTAATCAAATTAGCCTGCACCCATGGGATGCGCTGCCTTGCATAAAGCAGTAGGCTCGTAATTCGGTCCGTCGTGATGCGGCAGTTTTTATTCATCGCGTTACGGCCCTCATCGGTGATCGACTCAACGCCGCATTCAAAAGAAACGCAGTTCGCGCGCGCCAGCAGGTCGATCGACGATTCGTCCCAGAGATCGATTCTCGTCTGGAACCCGATCGAGACTGGCCTCTTCGCAATCTCCTCCAGCAGTGCGCGCACCTGTTTGCCTACACCAAAGATCTCGTCGATGAAGTAGATGTAGTCCACGCCGCGTCCGATCAACTGGTCTATCTCCGCCACCACCGCGTTCAGTGGACGCTCGCGATATTTGTTCCGAAACAAGGTCTTATTGCAGAAGCTGCAGGCATACGGGCATCCGCGTGCAAACTCCACCTCCGCTCCCAGGCGCAGGTGGTCCGCGCCGTTCTTCGGAAAAATATGGTGAAGATGAGCATGCTTTTCCACCGGATAGTCAGAGTAATCGAGCATGCCGATCGCACTCATATCCGTTGCTCCCAGCCCCGGTGTTAGACTTGTACGGCCATTCTGATTGCGCCACACACAACCAGGAATCATCTCCCAAGGAGTCGTGGCAAGCTGGCCCAGCGTCTGGTCTGGTTCCCCCCGAAGAACGATATCGGCGCCGGTCTTACGCATCGTAGCGACTGGCGTAACCGAGCCGTGCGGCCCAATCACCACCTTTCTAGAACTCCGGTCAAGCGCCGCAATCCATTGTTGCGGCACCCTTAATTCAGGCTGAGGACAACGCCAGAATAGGTAGGAAGGCGCTGTGGGGATAACGAGAAAATCCTCCTTGAATGCGTCGAGACGCTCTCGCACCTCGAGTGGAGTGAGCCCCTCCATCCATGCATCGACGAGCAGAACGTCGTGTCCGGCCGCACGCAAAACCTCGCGTGCAGAAAGTAACTCGAGAGGAAAGTGAGGTTCAGCACAACCAAAGTAGGTCGATCCCTCGAAACTCCACTTCGGGTTCACCAGCGCATATCTCATGCAACCTCCTCCGCCATGAGCTTCGAACTTTCAAGACCACCGACGAAGGTGTGCCTTTGAGCAAGCAGCGAACGGTTGGCCGCCCAGAATCCGTGGATCGCCCGCAGGGTCTCCATGCATGAGTGCTTCGCTCTCCAACCCGTATGCGCGGATAGCTTACTCGTATCGGAGATATAAAATGGCTGATCTCCAGGTCTGGTCCCGTCGTATCGCAAGACAGGTTGAATCCCCGTCTCTTCGGAGACGGCATTGAGCATTTCGATGACGGACACGGCACGTTCCTGGCCGCCGCCCAGATTGTAGATCTCACCTGCCGTCCGGTGCTGTGCAGCGCGGGCCTGTAGCATGGCGTCGATCAAGTCATACACATGCAAAATGTCTCTCACCTGGAAGCCGTTTCCATAAATGGTAAGCGGCCGTCTTTCCAGAACCGAGTACAGGAAATGTGCCACCCATCCCTGATCTTCGGTTCCAAACTGGCGCGGTCCTGCAATGCACGACATGCGGAACACCACGGTAGGCAAACCATAAATTCGTGCGTAATCCCGTACGTATTGATCGGCTGCGCCCTTCGAGCATCCATAAGGTGAATGAAAATCGAGGGCCTCACTTTCTCTCACACCTCGAAACGAGCTCTTGGTAGGCACATAGCGGTCTCCGGAGATCTGCACCGGGACGCCATCCAGGGATCCGTAGACCTTGTTCGTCGACGTGAACAGAACAAACGGCCGCTTGCCGGATCTGCGCGCGGCTTCAAGAACATGAAGTGTGCCGGCTACGTTAACCGCAAAATCAGCCTGTGGGTCGTCGATGGAGGTTGTCACGGCAACCTGTGCCGCCAGGTGGTAAATCTCATCGGCATCTTCCGCTGCAGCGTAAACCTCCGCTGCCGTACGGACGTCACCCTCCACAAATTCCAAGCGGCCATCCGGCGCAAGCCTTTGCAGCCAGGTAAGGTTATGCTCTACTCCCGCACGGGAAAGATTGTCGAAGATACGGACGGTCACGCCCGGTTGAGCGAGCAGGCGCTCCGCCAGGTTTGATCCAATGAAGCCGGCCCCACCCGTAATCAAGATCGTGCGTCGCTTCCAATCCTTCATTGCTTTCTACCCCTTTTACCTTTAGGTCCGAGCACGACCTCTAAGCCGTAAGGCCATACGTATTCAGCTCTTGCAGCATTGTTTCAGCCTTGTCCTCCGCCTCTTGATGTACAAGCCATGCGGCCAGCTCACGAAAACCTTCCTCGTGGGTTACCTGCGGCTCATACCCCAGCAGGCGTTTCGCTTTTGTAAGATCCGCGTAACAGTGCCGTATGTCGCCCGACCTGTATTTCTGTGTGATCACAGGCGTCAACTCTGGTTTGCCGAGCGCAGCGGCCAATATCTCCGCTACTCTGCGGATCGTAATCGGCTTGCCGCAGCCAATATTAATCACTTCTCCGTTCGATTCGGTTCGCTCCATCGCCAGCATGTTCGCGCGCACGATGTCATGCACACTCACAAAATCACGCTGCTGCTCCCCGTCCTCAAACACCAGCGGAGCCTGGTTGTTGATCAGCCGGGAAGCGAAAATTGCAGCGACCCCCGTGTAAGGGTTCGACAAGGCTTGCCGGGTGCCATAGATGTTGAAAAAGCGAAGCGCGGTCACGGGAAGTTCGTACGTGCGTCCGTAGATGAGGCATAGCTCCTCCTGATCCCGCTTGGAAAGAGCGTAGATCGAGTTGATCTCGGACGGTTTCGATTCAAACGTAGGCTCTGGCCGGAGTATGCCGTGGCAGGAGTCACAGCGAATCTCCCACTGGAGCGATCTCAGTTGGCCGTTGGTACGTACGGGGGGAAAGGATGACTTGCCACAGTCGCTGCAGACGTATCCGCCCTCGCCGTAGATTGACATGGAAGAGGCAACGACAAGCTTCTGCAGCCTTGTTTTCGAATCCAGGATAGCTTGGAGGAGCTCGGCTGTTCCCTGCGTGTTGACGCTCATATAGCGGCTAATCTCATACATGGACTGGCCCACGCCAACCGTGGCGGCGAAGTGGAAGATGACATCCACTCCTTTAAGGACCTCGCGAAGCAGGTTCGGATCGCGAACATCGCCCACGATGAGGTCAGCCTGAGGGCTGAGGTAGGAAGGCGGTCCCTGGTGGTGAACCTGTGGCGTGAGATCGTCGAGAATGCGAACCTTGTGTCCTGCTGCCAGAAGTCCGTCGGCAAGGTGCGAGCCCACAAAGCCCGCACCACCAGTGATGAGTATCTGTTTCGGGATAGAAGCGGCGATAGTGGGGATAGGCGTCATAGGGCGAGTTCGCTCTCCTGAAGTTCGCTTTCGGCGATAGGCTGCATTCCGGGAGAAGACGCGTAGCGCGCAACCGCCCAGGATGCGAAGTCGGCAAACTCCTGATTGTTCCTTGGTGGGCTGGTGTGGTGTTCTTCCAGACCCAGGTGTGCGGGCGTGAAGCACAATGTAAGCGCAACGCGAAACGGCTCCAATGCTCGCATCTGCCGGTCGAACCATTCGGTCGCGTTTGGACGGAAAGAGTCCGCCCAGCTCAGTCCAGTCCGGAGATACTGAACTCCGTGCTGACGCATCCAAAGCACAGCCTCGTCCAGGCGCGGGTCTTCGTAGTGAAACCATTGACAGAATCCAACGCTGCCGTCTTTGGGGAAGTGTTTCGCAGCAATCTTTGGCCTGCCATCCGGCCGAATCAGCCCAAGATAGTAGTGCCGGTAATACGATGAGCCCTCAGCCTCCTTGTGCCGAGTCTCGGCCGGCCAGCTAGGCGGAAGATCGAACAGGCTATACCAGTGAACCCGTTCCGCCTTCCCCTTGAGCAATTCCAAGGTTCGTTGCAGACCGAAGTCCTGTACCTCTTCAGCTCCAAAGCTCGAGACCCCAACCTCTGTGACCCAGATAGGCAGTCCTGTTATCTCGTGCGCTTCAGCGATGCGGGCCGGCCACTCATCGATCTCCCAATGATTCCAATCGAGCGGGAAACCGTGCACGCCCACCGCATCCACGTGCTGCATCACGCCATACCGGACCATAAGGCGAAGGAAGTCGCAGTCGCAGGACGAAACGCCGCCAAGAACAATGGTGAGGCTGGGATTTTGCCTCCGAATCGCAGCCGAACTTAGCTTCACCATCTCTGCAAATCGAGACCAGTCAGGATCGAGATGAAAGTTCCAGTGTGAGAGATTGTTCGGCTCGTTCCAAAGCACGACTGCTTCGACCATCAGGCAATTACCCCCAGCCCACCAACGACCCGATAGGCGCAATATCTATTGTGTTGCGGATTGGGCGAACAAGGGGGCCGCTAAGAACGGCTCACCTACCGGATTCCACTCTACAGTTGGAACTTAGGAATGCATGTAGATGTTGAAGGTTGCTTTGTAGCCTGCGCTTCCCAATGACGCATGAGCGACATAGCAGCGGCGCTAAATGCCGCTTCCAGTGTCATGAACAGTGGCAGACGCAAATCTTCACCCTAAGACAAACAACCAGACAAGTGCTCCAACTTACTTGGGTGTCACTCGAAAGACGCCGCCTGTTCTTGCATCCTCGAGCATCCAGAGCGCTCCATCGGGAGCAACCTCCAGGTCGCGGGCGCGGTGGCCTACATCCCAACGTTCCGCTGGCCTTGCGCCGCCCTTACCGTCGAAGGTAATCCGCGTGATCGACTTGCTGGCCAGACCCGTCGCGAAGGCGGATCCCTTCCACTGGGGAAACATCGCCCCAGTGTAAAACATCAGGTTGCCCGGCGCGATCACCGGCGTCCAGTAGATAACGGGTTTCGTCAGGTCGGAACGAGTATCCGGGCTCGGAATTGGAACGCCGTTATAGTTTGTCGCATAGGAAACCAAGGGCCAGCCGTAGTTTTTGCCTGGCTCGATCAGGTTCAGCTCATCGCCTCCCTTAGGGCCGTGTTCGATCTCCCAGAGCCTTCCGTCCGGCGCGAACGCCAGCCCGTACGGCGTCCGATGTCCGCTACTCCAGGTCTCCGCAGGAGTTAGGTTTGGCCCCGCAAAGGTGTACGTCTTCACCACGGCAGCCGTCTTTGCAGCCTCGGTATCCGCAGGCGGGTCGATCACACCGACGCTCGCAGCGCCGGTCTTCCCGGCCATCGGATTGCCGGGCGCAGGTTTACCGTCGAGCGTCAGCCGCAGAATCTTCCCCAACGGCTGGTTCGGGTCCTGCGCCGGCGTCATCCGCTGCCGGTCGCCAACAGCCAGAAAGAGATACCGGCTATCTGGCGAGAAGGCAACCTGCGCCCCAAACTGGCCGCCATCGCCCCTCTCGCCATCGCGCCAGATCACCTTCAGGTTTTCGAGGCTTACTGCCTCTTTGCCAAGGGCAAGTTCCGCCCGTGCCAGCGCCAGACTTGAGCCACCATCGCCAGGTTCCGAATAAGTAAGGTACACGTTGTGATCCGTCGCATAGTGCGGCGAAAGAAAGACTCCCAGCATGCCACCTTGCCCCCTGCTGAGAACCGCGGGAACATTCGCAACCTCAGTCTTAGCTCCCTGCTGCGTCACAAGCCATAAAGCACCGGTCTTTTCCGTAATCAGCATTCTGCCATCCGGTAGAAATGCAATCCGCCACGGAAGGTTGAGGGTGGTGACCTGGGTGAGGTGGAACGGAAGGCTCGGCTCAGGCTTTTGTTCGCCTGCGTTGATCTGCGCACCCGCGCCGGCTGTCACCAAAACCATGCATAATCCCTCGATGCACCAATGCTTCATCTCGTCGTCCTCACTCTGTATGGATGTCTTGCAGAGCCATGCTCACTCTTCGTCATGGCCTTCTGTTGGTACGAGTATTATCCATCGTAAGACGCACAACCAGCCTGAATCGCGGGAGACTCGAGCTGGAAGGCGTACTGGCGCCAACCCTCTCAGCCCGTGTTCCGCAATCCCGAGCTGATGCCATTGATCGTCGCCGTAATCGCGCGATTCAACTCCGGCGAGGCTTGCTCCCCTTCTGCCAGTGCCCGCTTGCGCCGCATCAGCTCCACCTGGAGCAGAGAAAGCGGATCTACATAAGGATTTCTAAGTCGTATGCTGTGTTCGAGAACCGGGTTCCGTTCCAACAAAGTTTTCTGCCCAGTCACCGCCAGAACCATCCGCTCAGTCCGGTCGAACTCCTCCTGCAGCCGCTTGAAGACGCGCTCCCGTAATGCCTCATCCTCTACAAGCGAGGCATAAAGCCGGGCAATACCGAAGTCTGCCTTGGCCAATGCCATCTCCACGTTCCGCATCATGTCGATGAACAACGGGAACGACCGGAACATCTCCCGCAACGCCTCCAGCCCGCTTTCGCCATAACTCTCAAGCGCACTCCCCACACCGAACCACGCCGGTACCAGATGCCGCGACTGCATCCACCCGAAGACCCAGGGAATCGCGCGCAGGTCCTCCATGCTTCGCTTTTTTGCGGAGCTCGCATCGGTGCGCTTGGCCGGGCGCGATCCGATCCGCGCATATTCCAACTCTGCGACCGGCGTCGCCTGCTCGAAGTAGGTGAAGGTCTCCGGATTGTCCACGATGTGCGTCCGATAAAACGCATAGGAGGTGGCGGAAAGCGTGTCCAGAATCGCCTCCCACTCCGGCCTCAGCACGCCCGTCAAGTGCGCGTCGCCACTGACCGGCCGGGCTAGCGCATCCAGACTCGCCGCGATCATCAGCTCCAGATTTCGCTCAGCCAGCACCACATCGGAGTACTTCCAGTTCAGCACCTCGCCCTGCTCGGTCAGGCGAAGCTGGCCACTGAAGCTTGCCGTCGGCTGTGCGTAGATGCTGCGATGCGTTGGCCCCCCGCCGCGGCCGACCGTGCCCCCGCGCCCGTGAAACAGCCGCAGCGTTACCCCGGCCTCTTGCGCCAAGGCGTGCAGCCCACGGTGCGCCTTATAGATCTCCCACGTGCTGGTGATCATGCCCCCGTCTTTATTCGAGTCCGAGTAGCCGAGCATCACCTCCTGCTCGCGCCCCCAGCTTTCAAGCAGCGGCTGATACGTCTCACTCGACCAAAGCTCCCGGCAGATGCCGACGGCGTTCTGCAGATCCTCAATCGACTCGAAGAGCGGCACCGGCTGCAGTCCCGGGTCGCTCCCTGAGCCTTCCACCGCAACTCCGCCGGCGCGCGCCAGCCGAATGACATTCAGCACATCCTCCGCGCTCGTCGCACCGGAGATCACGTAGCGCGGCAACGACTCTGGCGGGTAGACCCGCTTGAGCGCGGCCAGCGTACGAAAGGTTTCAAGCACCTCCGCAGTGGCGGGGGTGAGCGCCGGAGCCAGTCGCAGCCGCTCGCCGGAGGGCGCAACCTCTGCAAGCTCCGCCAGGGCTGCGGCATGCACCCGGGCATGCTGGCGGATATCGAGCGTCTGAAGATGAAGCCCATACGTCCGAACCTCCAGCAGGAGCGGATCGATTAGCATGGCCGCCAGCCGATGTCCGCGGTTTTCTTCAAGCGAGGTATGCAGCGTCCCAAGATCCTCCAGAAGCTCGTCTGCCCGCGTATACGGTGGCAGAACAAATTTCATCCCCGGCTGTGGATCGCCGCCCAGCCGGATCATCATGCAAGTCACCAGCAGGCGCACAGATTCGTGCGGAAGCCGTTCCAGAAAGGCAAACCGCGGCCGCCCTTCCTCAGGCAGGAAGGCCGCTTCGCCCACCGGCCGCAGTTCCTTCATGTAATGATCGATCTTCTCCTCGAGCGCCTTTGAGACAGGCGCCTGCTGGGTAGAGCTCGCAAGCTGATCGAAGACGTTCTGCAGCCGCCGCAGATAATGCGCGAAGAGCAGCTCCCGCGCCATCGCCAGCGACTCGCCGGTAGTAGCCGGCGTGACGTACGGGTTGCCGTCCCGGTCGCCCCCAATCCAAGAGCCGAAACGCACCAGAAGCGGTAGTGCCGCGAACTCGGGAACCAGCTCGGGCGCGCCCAGCTCAGCCGCCAGAGCCTCGCGCACCTCCGCATAGAGCACCGGCACCGTGTCGAAAAGCGAAGACTCGTAGTAGTCCAGCGCCATACGGATCTCGTCCCGAACCGTGGGGCGCTGGTCACGCACGTCATCCGTCTGCCACAAAGCGGTGATCTCCGCCGTCAGCTCCTGCTCGAGCTGCTCGAGCGCTGCCGTGGGCAACGGAGTACGATCCAGCCGTTCCAGCAGATCGGAGATGCGCCGACGCTTGAACATGACCGACCGCCGCGCAATCTCTGTGGGGTGCGCGGTAAAGACAGGCGTAATCTGCACCTGGCTCAGCAGCTCCAGGATCTCCGTCGGCGAAAGCCCCGCCTTCCTGAGCGCCCGAAGCGTCCCGCGCAGACTTCCGCGCTGCGGCGGAGCCAGATCGCCAAGCGCATGAGACAACCGGCGCCGCTTCCGCTGATTGGTCTCAGCCAGGTTGATCAGCTCAAAATAGAAGGAGAAAGCCCGCGCAAGCTGATACGCCCGGGTCGCGTCCTTCGCCTCATCCTGCACCGCCGGCAGCGCTGTGGAGACGCCGGTTCCGGGCTCCTCGTACTCGCGCCGTGCGATCGCCGCTTGGCGCAGCCGCTCGACCGCTTCGTAGATGCCCGGCTGCGCCTGTTCGCGCAGCACCTGGCCCAGGAGCATGCCCAGTGAGCGCACATCCCGGCGCAGTGGAACAACCTTCAAATCGCCCTCAGGCGACAAAACTTCAGATAGACGCTGCGGCCAGGAGACCGGAGACCAAAGAGACGGCATGGCTCGATTATGCAACGACCGGACGTTTGTTGCCGTCTCTTAGCGAGCGCCATTCATCCCGTATTAAAGTGCGAAGGAGCATCCTTGGAGACGAAGGCGAAACGAGGAACCGATGCCCATTGCTGACTACAGCGTGCTTCAAGGTCTGCCCAGTGCCGGAAAGATTGTCTCCGGCTCAAGCACCCACTACCAGATTACCGTCCAGGCAACGGCCGGTCCGTTCACCGTCGCGGTCAACACCCAGTCCAGCGACGGCTCTGAGGTTCTATACGCGATCCTGAACGACTTCACGCCGCCCAATCCCGCCGCTTTGCTTGCCCTCAAAAGCGGTATGCACGCGCTGAAGAGCGTCGCCGGAGGTCTCGCGCTCGATTTTGTGCGGGAGCAGATTGCCGGCAAGCCCATGATCACCAAGCCGCAGATGACCCTTCTGCCCAAAATGTCGGACGCCAACGATCACGCGACGCCCTTGGCCAACGCGGTCGATACGCTGCTCAACCAGGCCATCGGAAGCAAATCCTCGATCTTTGCCTTTGGCAGCGCCTACTCGGACAACGGCAAGGTAGATGGCATCCACGACATCCACATGAACCAGGGCAATCCCAAGGGCAGTTTCAGCTCCGACAACGGCACCTGGCAAGATGGCGCCGTCTTCCTCTACGCACCCGGGACTAAGCTCTGGACCGCCATCTTTATCGCGTTCCAGACGGAAAGCTGGACCACAGACAACTCCGGCAACCCGCTCACCGCCAGGACGCACCACGCCTGACCGTTACGATGGAAGAGTGACTGCAACCCTGCCGATCGACGCGATCCTCCCTGAGCTGATCGCGTCCTTCAAGCATCATCCAAGCCTCGTGCTGGAAGCCCCGCCCGGTGCGGGCAAGACGACCCGTGTTCCGCTTGCGCTGCTACAAGCCTTTCCAGGGCAGATCCTCGTACTCGAGCCGCGCCGCATCGCCGCCCGTCTTGCCGCTCGCCGTGTAGCCGCGGAGCTTGGCGAGCAGCCCGGCCAGACCGTCGGCTATCAAATCCGCCTGGAGGACGTCTCCAGCTCCCAAACCCGCCTGCGCTTCGTCACTGAGGGCATCCTCACCCGCCGCCTCCTCTCAGACCCCAATCTAGACGGCGTCGACACGGTCATTCTGGATGAGTTCCACGAGCGTCACCTTGAAAGCGATCTCGCGCTCGCCTTGCTGAAGCGCCTGCAACGTCGGCGGCCTACCCTGCGCCTCCTGGTGATGTCCGCAACGCTGGACGCCGCACCCATCGCGCACTTCCTCGATGACTGCCCCCGCCTCCGCTCGGAAGGCCGAGCCTTTCCGCTAACCATCCAGCACCTGCCCTACTCGCCTGACCCGCTGCCCATCCAGGTAAGAAAAGCCGTCACACAGTTGCGCGAAGAGAACCACGCAGGGCACATGCTCGTCTTCCTCCCCGGCTCCGCTGAGATCCATCGCACCCAGCGCGAGTGCGAGCCGCTGGCACGCCGCGACGGTCTCCTCCTCCTGCCGCTCCACGGCGGTCTCTCTCCAGCCGAGCAGGACCGCGCCCTCGCACCGTCAGACCAGCCCAAGGTAATCCTCGCTACCAATGTCGCGGAATCCAGTGTGACCATCGAAGGCGTCACCACCGTCATCGACTCCGGACAGGCGCGCATCGCCACCTACTCACCCTGGACCGGCCTGCCAACTCTAAGCGTCGGCCGCATCTCGAAGTCATCGGCAACTCAGCGCGCCGGCCGTGCCGGCCGCACAGGCCCCGGACGTGTCCTCCGCCTGTTTCCCGAAGAAGACCTCCGCCTCCGCGCCGAGCACGACACCCCGGAGATCGCCCGCGCCGACCTCGCGCAGCTCTGCCTGACCCTGCGCGCCATGGGCATCGCGCACGTGCGGGAGCTGGACTGGCTGACATGCCCGCCGGATTCAGCGATCGAGACAGCCGAGTCGCTGCTCGACCGCCTCGGTGCAACCGCTTCCACGGCCCGGCAGCTGGCGAAGTTCCCCTTGCACCCGCGGCTCGCACGAGTCATTCTCGACGCCATAGAGCGCGGCGTAGGCGAAGCCGGCTGTCTCGCAGCGGCGCTGCTTGGCTCAGGCGCCCGCCCCGCCTCGCCGGAGATCCTGACCGCCCTGGAAGCCGCCAAGGACGACCCAACCCTGCAACTGCTCCGCCAGCTTCGCCGCATCGCAAGGCTCCCCAGACAGACATCACCCACAACAAGAGACGAACCGCTGCTGCTCGCACTCCTGACCGGCTTCCCCGACCGCGTCGCTCGCCTGCGTTCCGGCCGTCAGGTACTGCTAGCCTCCGGAGCCTCGGCCGAACTCGCCTCCGACCCCCCGCCGTATCCCTTCTTCCTAGCCCTGGACGTGGAGGACCGTCCCGAGAAGCCGCTGCCGCTGGTCCGCCTGACCGCGAGAATCGAGCCTGAGTGGCTGCTTGACCTCTTCCCCGACCGCGTCCACGAGCGCTCAACCCTAACCTGGAACCGCACAGCCGAGCGCGTCGAGGCGGTCAACGCCCTGCTCTACGACGAGCTTCTGCTCGAGGAGACGCGCAATGCCACGCCCGAACCAGAGGCTGCCGCCGCCCTGCTCGCCCAGAAGGCGCTCGATGCGGGCATAGAGCGCTTCATCGAGGCAGCAGACCTCAAAGACCTGCAAGCCCGCATCGCTTTTGCCGGCCTGCCGCCGCTCGATCTGCCGACTGCCTTCACAGAACTCTGCCTCGGCTTGCGCAGCTTCGCGGAGCTGCGCACCGCATCCGGGTCCTTCCTCCTGGCACTTGAGCAAACCCGGCCGAGCCTGCGCGAACTCGCCCCGCCAACCGTCAAGCTGCAGCGTGGCCGCCCCGCCAAGGTCCACTACGAGCCAGGCAAGCCGCCCTGGATCGCCGCCCGCCTGCAGGACTTCTTCGGCATGAAGCAGACGCCGCGCTGCGGACCGGAGCGCACCCCGGTAGTTGTCCATCTGCTCGCACCCAACCATCGCGCGGTTCAGATGACCACAGACCTCGCGGGCTTCTGGGATCGGCTCTACCCGCAGGTCCGCAAGGAGCTCATGCGGCGCTATCCGCGCCACCAGTGGCCGGAAAAGCCCGTCTAGCGAACCTAGAGCTGATTAGCTATTGATGTAGAGGGTGGAGTGGCAGTCTGAACCAGGCGATTGCGTCTTGCGGGCGTATGGTGGGCAGAAGTTCCGCGACGGCTTGCTCGAGTGCGGCTGCGGTTCTTGCCTTTGCGGCGCGGAGTTGCTGTTTGAGTTTTGCCCAGGCTTTTTCGATTGGATTGAGGTCAGGCGAGTAGGGCGGCAGGTAGAGCAGCGATGCGCCGGCACCTTCGATCCGTTCGCGAACTCCGGCGACCTTATGTGAACTGAGGTTGTCCATGACAACCACCTGTCCGGGCTGAAGCTGTGGGCAGAGCACATGATCGAGATAGGCGAGGAAGATCTCCGCGTCGGTCGAGGCCTCAACGGTCATGGTGGCGATCATGCCGCGCACGCTCATCGCGCCCAGGATGGTGAGAATCTTCCAGTTGCCTTCGGGCGTCGCTTCGGCGATGCGGCGGCCGCGCCGGGCTCGTCCATAACGCTTCGTCATCTGCGTGGAAACGCCGCTCTCATCCAGGAAAACCAGCCGTTCCGGAGCGAGGGACCGCAGTTGTTCTAGGAAGACTTCGCGGCGCGTCTGGTTCGCTTCGGTACCGCGCTCGGTGGCGTGGAGCGACTTTTTTTGAGCCGGAAGCCAAGCTCGCCGACGATCTTCCAAAGGTGCGGCGTACTCACCTGCGTCCCGGTTGAAGCCTTCAGTTCCGCCTGCAGCTCGCGCAAATAGAGATCGGGCTTGGCTTCCAGCAACCGCCGAACCGCCTCGCGATCGACCCGAACCTTGGGACCGGCCTGGTACACCGTGCGCTCAGCCGAGCCGGTGCGCTTGCGCGCACTTGATATCTTCCAAGCCCATGCAAGACTCACGCCGAACCGATCCGCCAGCTCGGCCAGCGTGCCCTTGCCCTGATCGTGAGCCTCCAACAGCTTCCGACGAAGATCGTCGCTATAAGGTCGAGCCATCCATCCAGCTTCAAGCTCAAAAAAGCTGCCGCAAAGAATCAAACTATATACCTTCAGCTAATCAGCTCTAGAACAGCTTGCCCAGGGTAAAGACAAACTTGCGGTGCCCATCGGTGCCAATCGCCGGGGCCACGGTGATGACGCCCAGCGGAGTCTCCGCCAGCACGCCGAAAAGCACATCCTGCCGCACGATCGTGTTGCTGTAAGGCGCGTACATCCTGCCGTATGAGTACGCGCCGCCGATATAAATGCTCTGCCCCAGGGGTGATGGAAGTTGCGCAATCCGCCGCAGCAAACCGGGTTCTAGAAGCACAAAGTCCGTGCCCCGATACTCATCGATCGCCGAGGCCGAAAGCCGGAACGGTCCACCCAGCGTGTAGCGGAACGGCTGCGCCACGTTGCGGTCGAACATTGTCCCCGAATACGTGGTGAGGATAAACACCTGCTTGCCCGGATTCGGCATCAGCTTGCCCGTGTTCGGATCCTTGATCTCGTCATGGCCGGGCAGGTGAAAGCGATGCGCGTAAGAGGTCGTCACCGTAATCTGCGGCGCGTTCTCCGAGCCCACGGCGTTATACAGATAGCCCGCATCCACCGTAATCCGGTTGCCGAACTGCGGCACCAGCGCCCGATCCTGATTATCAAACGCATACTGAAGATGCGCCCGCTGCGACTGGCCTTCATAGTTCGGCTGGTTATCCTGACCAACCAGAAGACTCCACTTTAACTGAGTGAAGTCCAGCCCCACACGAAGCTCCTGTGTGCGCTGGTTGGTCACCCCCAAATCGCCCCCGACGGTCAGGTGCTGCAGCTGCCGATCCGCCAGCCGAAGCTGGTTCTGATAAATGGAGAAAGGCTGCCGAAGCAGGGAGGCATGCGGCGCGGCAAAAAACTCAAAGTTCTTCGCCGTGGCCGCATTGAAAGGCCGGAGATACTCCGTGCCGAGCTCCGTCAGGTAACCCACCGCAAAGTTTGTACGTAGCTCTGCGCCATAGCCGCCCAGATCCTGATTCAGCAGAATGCCTTCGAGCGTCGCCCGCGTCACCGCCGTCGTCTGCGCCTCCACATTTGCGCCGATCTGCAAAAACGGCGGCCCGGTCTTCTTATCCAGCACAGAAACCAGGATCACAGGCCGCCGATCAATCTCCGCCAGCGACTGCGCCGTCACCCCTTGCGTCGCCGCCAATCCGGGTTCACCCGGAGCGTCCGCCAACGCCGTCTGTACTCCGCCCGGCTGATGGCTGGTAGGTGCCGTGCCCGCCTGCGGAGTTGGGCCGCCCGGCGCAGGAACCTTCGTCTCCGCTGGCGCCAGCGGAGAGCCCTGCGCCCTCACCTGATCCGGCCGCGTCGCCACCGGAACCGGTGCAGGGCCCGCCGGCACCGCAGCCCTCCCCGCCTGCTGGGCCCGGAACTGCTGCGCGCTCTCATAGCCGACCGTATAGTCCGCGTCATACCGCCCATCCGACCGCACCTGGTCCAGCAGCGCCTCGATCTTGCGCGTATCTACCGGCTGGTTCACCAGCGGCGCGAACAGCCGCTCCACCGCCAGCCGCGCGGTCAGCGAAGGCGCATCCACCCGCACCCGCAGCACCGGCCCGGCCGGCCCACGCCGCAAGCTCGCACGATGATCCAGGTATGCCGTCCAATCAGCGTCTGACACTGCATACCGAAGTAGAGCCTCCCGATTGGCCTCAGCCGCCGCATACCCCCGCTTGGCCAGCTCCACCGTCTTCAAATAATCGTTTGCCGTAAACCCTTTAAGCTCCGGCATGATGACCACCTTCGCCAGCTTCCGCTGCTGCCGCTCCGCACCTTCGATCGCCACAGAAAACGATCGCTGCAACACACCCAGAATCGTGTTCAAATCCCCTTGGTTCACCGGCGAAAGCGGAAGCGATATCGCCAGCACTACGTCCGCATCCATCGCCTGCACGGAGCTCGTCGGCAGGTTGTCGAGCACGCCGCCGTCCACATACTCATGCCCATTCATCTCGAACGGTTTATAAATTCCCGGTAGCGATACCGAAGCACGGATCGCATCCGGAATCGAGCCACGCGCAAATGTCACCGGCTGCGCTTCGTTCAGGTCGGTCGAAACACAACGCAAGGGAATCGGCAGACTGTTGAACTCTACTTGGTCGTCATAGCGCAGAAATTGCCGGTCCAGAAACGCGTTCAATCCTTGGTCGGTCAGCACCGAATTCCGAAAGCTCACCCCATGCTTCAACCCGATCGTGATCCCATTCGGCAGCTCGCGCGAATCCTCCCGCCGCCGAAAAGACTTCGACGTATACGTCTGCGAAAACGAGAAGACGCTCTGAAACACCGTATCGTTCATCACATCTTTCAGCTGGTCCGGCGTATACCCGGTCGAGTACAGCGCCGAAACCATGCACCCCATCGAAGTCCCCGCAATCACGTCCACAGGAATACGGTGCTCCTCAAACCACTGCAGCACGCCCACCTCGGACAACGCCAGCGCACCCCCGCCGCCCATCGCAAGCCCGATCCTCGGCCGCCCGCCTGTCTTTGGCGGAGCCGGCGCAGGGTCCAGCGGAGAAAGCGCCGCCTGTTTGCCGCTCGCCGACTCCTTCGCGCCAGAGCCCGTCGCAGACTTGCTCTCGCCCCCCTGCGTACCCTCTTTGCCCGCCCCCGGACCGGTCGAGGCCGGTGTGCCGGACGGCGCAGACCCCTTCCCCTGGGTACCTCCTGTTCCGGGTGCCGCAGGAACCGGCGCCTTCGAATCCTGCGCAAAACCCTGCAACCCGCAACCGCTCAAGATCGTGAACAATGCAACGCGGGACAGTATTCTTTTCACACAAACCGCCATCTCTTCACCCTAACCAGTCCGGCGTACTTCGCGCGTGCTCGACTGTTGCTTTTCTTTGCTCAGTTGCCTTCCTAGGATGCAACTCAGCTTTGGGAAACCATCACCGCCCGCGACGCGATCAGCACCGGAAGCCCGTCCACCACCGGGTACCGCCTTCCACATCCGCCGCAGTCGATCCCCGCTGACCCCAGCGTTAGCCGGCCAAAGCAGACCGGGCACACCACGCGGTCCAGATGTTCCTGCACAAGCTCCATCTTCTTATCTTAGAAGAACGCCGGGTCTTGGAAGAAGCCCGCGGTCTAACATGGTCCCATGGTCCAACCCCCTGAACCCCTCCTGCTTGACGGCATCACCATCGCCGCAGAGATCAAAGCGGAGGTTGCCGAGCGCGTCCAGGCCCTCGCCGCGCGCAACCTGCGCCCCGGCCTCGCCGTCATCCTCGTCGGCTCCGTCGCCGCAAGCGAGATCTACGTCCGCAGCAAGGTCAAGACCTGCGGGGAGCTCGGCATCTTCTCAGAAATGCTCACCCCGCCCGAATCCGTCACCACAGAAGAGCTCCTGGCCATGGTCGAAAGCCTAAACCGCCGCGACGAAATCGACGGCATCCTCATCCAGCTCCCCTTGCCCGCCCACGTCGACACCAAGCGCCTCCTCGAAGCCGTCTCTCCGGACAAAGACGTGGACGGCTTCCACCCCGTCAACGTAGGCCGCCTGGTCTCCGGCCAGCCCGGTTTGCAGCCCTGCACCCCAGCCGGAGTCATGCAGATGCTCAAACGCCGCAACCTCCCCGTAGCCGGAGCCCACGCGGTCGTCCTCGGCCGCTCGGAGATCGTCGGCAAGCCCATGGCCATGCTTCTGCTCAACGCCTCCGCCACCGTCACCATCTGCCACTCGAAGACACGCGACCTGGCCGCCGTCACCCGCCAGGCCGACATTCTGGTCGCCGCCATCGGCCGTCCCGGCTTCGTCACCCCGGAGATGGTCAAGCCCGGAGCCATCCTCGTCGACGTCGGCATCAACCGCGTCACCCGCCCGGAAGATCTCCTCCGCTTCTTCGGCGCCGCCGAAGACTCCCCCGCCCGCTACGCCACCTTCGCCAGGCGAGGCTCGGTCGTCGTCGGAGACATTCACCCCGCCGCCTTCCGCATCTCATCCGCATACACCCCCGTTCCCGGAGGCGTCGGAGCCCTCACCATCGCCATGCTCATGTCCAACACCGTCCAGGCCGCTCAGCTGCGGCGAGGAATTTAGCCGTGCCGAACAGCAAGCGCGGCCTCCGCGTCGGGGTCACCGGAGGCCTCGGCAGCGGCAAATCCACCATCGCCGCCATGCTCCGGGAAAAGGGCGCACACGTCCTCTCCGCGGATGAGATCGGCCGCTCCCTCATGCAGCCCGGGACGCCCGTTTTTGACGCGATAGTCCGCCGCTTCGGCCCCGCCGTCGTCACCCCCGAGGGCCTGCTCGATCGCGCCGCCCTCGCTCGACTTGCCTTCACAGAAGGCCGTGTCGAGGAGCTCAACGACATCGTTCACCCCGCCACCATCGCCCTCCAGACCCAGATGGTTGCCCAGATCTTCGCCAAGCACCCAGACGCACTGATGGTCATAGAGTCCGCCCTCATCTTTGAGACCCGACACTCCGAAGGATGGCGCACCCGCTTCGACCGGATGGTCCTGGTCACCGCGCCCGACTGGCTCAAGGTGGAGCGCTTCGTCCACCGCTCCGGTTCCGGAGACGTCCAAGCCTTGCGCACCGAGGCCCTCCGCCGCCTGGAAAGGCTCATCCCCGACGAAGCCAAGGCACGCCAATGCGACTTCATCATCCCAAACGAGTCCACCCTCCAGGCCCTGCAGGTAGAAGTAGACCGTCTCTTCAACATCCTGGCCAAAGAGATCCAGACCCGCAGCCTCTCCTAGGGCATATCTAAGCGGTTAAATCGTCTCCTCACATAAGAACAACGGTGTCATCCTGAGCGAAGTCTGGCGCGTTCCTTGCGCCAGACGCAGTCGAAGGACCCGAAAAGCTGCTGAGCCCCAATCATGTCCAATTCCGCGCAAGAATGCCGGAAGCTCTGCCCCTCATTGAGGATATGCCCGCCCCCAGCCTTGCCTCAACGGCACTTCGCAACATTTACCCTAAGCAGATGAACGCCACCCCCCAAACCGCCCTGGCCATCTCCCTCGCAGACGTCCTCGCCGCCCGCGAGCGCCTTCGCGGCCAGGTCTACCAAACTCCCTGCGCCCGCTCCGAGACGCTCTCCCGCCTCACCGGCCAGCAGGTCTTCCTCAAGCTGGAAAATCTGCAGATGACCGGCAGCTTCAAGGAGCGCGGCGCCCTCAACCGCCTCTCGCTCCTCACCCCGGAGGAAGCCGCCCGCGGCGTCGTCGCCGCCAGCGCCGGCAATCATGCCCAGGGCGTCGCCTACCACGCCACCCGTTTAGGCGTACGCTCCCTCATCGTCATGCCCCTTGCCACGCCGCTCGTCAAGGTCACTGCCACCCGCGAGTTCGGCGCGGAAGTCATCCTCCACGGAGCCAACTACGACGAAGCCTACGCAGAAGCCGTTCGCCTCTGCGACGTAGAAAACATGGTCTTCCTTCACCCCTTTGACGATGCCGCCGTCATGGCGGGCCAGGGCACCATCGCCTTGGAGATGCTCGAACAAGTCCCTCAATTGGAAGCCCTCATCGTTCCCATCGGCGGCGGAGGCCTTATTGCCGGCATCGCCTGCGCGGCGAAGCAGACCAACCCGAACATCCGCGTCATCGGCGTTCAGACCAGCCGCCTGCCCTCCATGCTCCGCGCGAAAGAGGCCTTCGGTCCTGTCACTGTGGACGCCCACAACACCATCGCCGACGGAATCGCCGTCCGCCGCGCCGGAACCCTCACCTACCCCGTCGTAGAGCGCTACGTCGACGAGATCGTCACCGTCGACGAAGATGAGATCGCCTCCGCTATCCTCATCCTGCTCGAACGCGAAAAAACCCTCGCTGAAGGAGCCGGAGCCGCCGCCCTCGCCGCACTGCTCCAGGGCAAAACCTCCCTCAGCCTCCGCCGCAACGTCAACACCGGCGTCCTCGTTTGCGGCGGCAACATTGACGTCACCCTGCTCTCCCGCATCATCGAGCGCGGCCTCGTCCAGGACGGCCGCCTCATCCTCCTGCGCATCCATCTGCTGGACAAGCCCGGAGCCCTCGCCGACCTCACCCAGCTTATCGCCGCCCATCGCGCCAACATCGTCAATACTCTCTACAACCGCGCCTACTACGGCGTCAACCTCGGCGACACAGTCATCGACATCACCATGGAAACCCGCGGCCGCGAACAAGTCGCTGAGCTCCTCGGAGCCCTTACCGCAGCCGGATACCGCCACTCCCGCGTCCAGTAGAAGACGCAGTCGTCGAGCCGAACGCTGACCCCAAACAGACCAAGCCGAACCACGACTGACCTCGGTCCTGGAGAGCTCAGCGGCCAACCCTGGAACAGACGGTCTCCTGGTAGTAGGTGCGTGGCGCAGAGCGGCGGCTCAAGGCACGAATCCGGCCCCGTCCAGTGATGCTAATAACTCGTTTAGAATGAGTATCTTGCAGACAAGACCTGCGAAATAGCGCCATTTCCGCACCTTGATTCAGACCTAACTCTCATGGAATGAATATTTTGCGCAAATTGTGCCGGGTGGGGGCACCTAGATATCCAGGTTTTTCACATCCAACGCATTATCCTCGATGAACTTGCGCCGGCTCTCAACATCCTCGCCCATCAGTGTCGTAAAGATCTCTTCGGTGGCCGCAATATCCTCGAGCCTCACCTGCACCAGCGTGCGCTTGTCCGGATCCATCGTCGTCTCCCAAAGCTGCGGAGCCGTCATTTCGCCCAGACCCTTATATCGCTGAACCTGGTACTCTTTCCGCCCCTGCTCGATGACATACTCGAACACCTCACGCGGCGTAGCCTTCTCCACCGGATCCTGACTCGCCCGGCTGCTGCGTTTGGCAGGCTTAGCCTCCGCCATCGTCCCCGGAGCCGCCGCAATCGTCTCATTGACGCCTTCCTCCTGCGCCACCTCATCCGCCTCGTCCAGCGCATCCTGCGTCACCTGCTCAGGCGTGGTCGCCGCAGCTTTGGGAGCGTAGGAGATCCGGAACGGCCCCTGCAGCTGCGCCTCAATCTGCACATACTTCGCCAGCAACTGCCGCATCTCCGCCGCATTCGCCATCGCCCAGTCGATCCGCCGCTCCGCCCCCTGCGCATCCGTAAAGCTGATCCACCAGGTATTGTGCTCCGCATCGAGCGTAGGCGC
Source organism: uncultured Granulicella sp. (assembly GCA_964282815.2). Lineage (GTDB taxonomy): Bacteria > Acidobacteriota > Terriglobia > Terriglobales > Acidobacteriaceae > Edaphobacter. The sequence continues at coordinate 831,423 of CBDIOH010000001.1, read as the reverse complement.
CCCCACAGCCCGGAACTGGAACTCCCGCTCCATCCCTTTCAGCCGCGACTCCATCTCCACCAGCTTCGCCGGAGCCGCAGCCGTCTCGCCCTCTGCTGCAACCGGCTGAAAATCCTCCTTCTTAGCCGGAGAGGCGCCCGCATGTGCGAACAACTTCACAAACTCGTACAGCGCCGTGTCGTTCCGCAGTCGCTTAGAAACCTTATCGAAGAACTCCAGATACTCGTTCAGTCGCGAGATGTACTCCGTCAGCGCCAAGCCCTCGAGCCGCAAAGCCTCAGTCCCATACGTCAGTACCATTCCATCTGAAGCGCGCTTCACCATCACATTCACGTACTCGCGCTCATCCTTGATGTACTGCTCAAACTTGCCCTTCTTGATCCGGAATAGCGGTGGCTGCGCAATATAAACATGCCCGCGCTTGATCAACTCCGTCATATGCCGGAAGAAGAACGTCAGCAGCAGCGTCCGGATGTGCGACCCGTCCACATCCGCATCGGTCATCAGGATCAGCTTGCCGTAGCGCAGCTTCGCCACGTCAAAGTCATCCTTGCCGATCCCGCACCCCAGCGCCGTAATCATCGCCCGGATCTCTTCGTGCCCCAGCATCTTGTCGTACCGGGCCTTTTCGACGTTCAGGATCTTGCCCTTCAACGGCAGAATCGCCTGGAACTTCCGGTCGCGCCCTTGCTTCGCCGTCCCGCCGGCCGATTCCCCCTCAACCAGGTAAAGCTCACACCGGTCCGGCTGCCGCTCGGAACAATCGGCCAGTTTGCCGGGCAAACCACCGCCGTCGAGCGCTCCCTTGCGCCGCGTCAGATCCCGCGCCTTCCGCGCCGCCTCACGAGCCCGCTGCGCGTCGATCGCCTTGTTGATAATCTTTTTCGCAATCTGCGGATTCTGCTCCAGAAAGGCGCCAAATCGCTCATTCACGAACGCCTGCACAGTCCCCGCAATATCTGAGTTCAGCTTGCCCTTCGTCTGCCCCTCAAACTGCGGCTGCGAAAGCTTTACCGAGATCACCGCAACAATCCCTTCGCGCACATCATCGCCGGAAAGCGCCTCCGCCTCCTTGAACAGCCCCAGGCTCTTGCCCGCCGCATTGATCGTCCGCGTCAGTGAAGTCCGGAACCCTGAAAGATGCGTCCCTCCGTCCACGGTATTGATATTGTTCGCAAACGAAAACTCGGTGATGGAATAAGCATCGTTCCACTGCATCGCAATCTCAATCGCGACGTTATCCCGCTCCGCCTCCATGTAAATCGGCTTGTCATGGAGCACCGCCTTACCCTTGTTCAGCAGCTTGATAAACTCCGCAATCCCGCCGATGTACTTGTAAACCTGCGTCTTCGCCTCACCCGTCTTCGCATCGGTGGCCCGTTCATCGGTAAGCGTAATCTCAATGCCTTTATTCAAAAACGCAAGCTGGCGCAAACGGTTCTGCAGCGTATCGAAGTTGAACTCGGTCACCGAAAAGATCGTCTTGTCCGGTAGAAAGTGCACCTTGGTCCCTTTACGCGTGCTCGGCCCCATCTTGCGCAGTTCAGAGATCGGATCGCCCTTGCTGTAGTCCATCTCCCACGCAAACCCATCGCGCCAGATCTCGACGTCGAACTCCTCGCTCAGCGCATTGACGCAACTCACACCCACCCCATGCAGCCCGCCGGAAACCTTGTAGTTCGAAGCATCGAACTTCCCGCCCGCATGCAGGATCGTCAGCACCACCTGCACCGCCGGCATCGTCACGCCATTGATGACCTTGTTATCAACCGGGATTCCGCGCCCATCGTCCACCACGGTGATGGAATTATCCACATGGATGGTGACATCAATCCGCGAAGCATGCCCCGCCAGCGCCTCATCGACCGAGTTGTCCACCACCTCATACACTAGGTGATGCAGCCCCTGCTCCCCGGTCGACCCGATATACATCGCCGGCCGCTTCCGCACTGCGGACAGCCCCTCGAGCACGGTAATGTTCTCAGCAGAATACCCAGCCGCCTGAGCAGCAGCCGTATTGGCAAGAGCGGTCGGATCCAGAGGACCATCGTTGGGCGGAGTAGGCTGGTTGGGAATCGATGCCATGAGGTGTTGTGCGTCTCCGTACAAATCGTTTGGAAGCCTTCACCGAAGGCTGAAGACAACGCGAAAACCTGCGTCGAATCAGCACTTTCGCGGACTCACCCGTCCTCTAAGTGTACCACGCACACCCGTTCAAACCCCTGCTTTCGCGCCCCGAGCTACGTCTTCCGAACCACCGCCGGAACCGCCATCTCCGGCGTCAACTTCGGCCGCCGCGTATGCCAGTCGGTCGCCCGCTCATACGCCGCGGCCAACGCCAGCACCCGAGCCTCGTGAAACCGCGGCCCCGCGATCATCAACCCAATCGGCAGCCCGCTCGCAGAAAACCCGCAAGGAATCGAAATCGCCGGAATCCCATACAGATTGAAGGGCGATGTATTCGTATCCGTCTCCGGCTCCCGCGGCTCCGGCTTCTCCTCTCGAGCCAGCACCTCGTTAATTGTCTTCGGCAGCAGCCGCATCGTCGGCAGCACCACCAGGTCGCACTCCGTAAACGAGTCGTCGATCGTCCGCCGCATCCGGATCAGATCCCAGTTCGAAAGCACATAGTCCACCACCTTCTCCGAGCACGGCTCATTCGTCGTGTCGTTCATGGACTTCTGCGCTCCCTCCAGACTCGCCCGCACCGACATGGAGTACCGCCCCGAGTTCCGCCGAAACAGCTCCAGGTGATACGCCTCCCGCTCTGCCCCCAGGCTCAACGCCGAGAACCCCGCCGTCGCGGGAAGATACATGTCGTGCACCCCCGAGGTCATCGTCGCAATCTTCGCGATCGCCGCATTGACCGCCGCCTCTACCTCCGGATCCAGAAAGTCGAAGTAGGGCGCTCGCGGTACCCCAATCCTCAACCCGCTTACCTTCACCTTCCGCATTCCGACCACATAATCCTCTGCCGGATGCTCCACGCTCCCTACGTCGAGGCGGTCATATCCGGTCATCGCGTTCAGCATCAACGCCGCGTCCTCCACCGTCCGCGTCATCGGCCCGCAATGATCCAGCGAATACGTCAGCGGCACAATCCCGCGAATCGAAACCAGCCCATACGTCGCCTTCAACCCCACCATGCTGCAATACGCCGCCGGCATCCGGACTGATCCGCCCGTATCCGTTCCCAGCGCCCCAAAAGCCATACCACTGATCACCGCCGCCGCCGACCCACCCGAAGACCCTGCCGGATTCCGGTCCAGAGCCCACGGATTCCGCACCGGCCGAAAGTAAGTCGAAGCCGAAGTATGCCCATTGGCAAACTCATGCAGATTCGTCTTTCCCAGGAGCACCACGCCCGCAGCCTTTAGCCGCTTCACCACTTCGGCGTCCTCCGTCGGCACCCGGTCATCAAACACCTGCGACCCAGCCGTCGTCCGGATCCCACCCGTATCGATGTTGTCCTTCAGTGCCACCGGAATCCCATGCAGCGGACCGCGAAAGTGCCCCGCCGCGGCCTCCTTGTCCAGCGCATCCGCCTGCGCCAGCGACTGCTCCCGTAGCACCGTGATGTAAGCGTTCACCTTCGGGTTGTAAATCGCGATCCGATCAAGGCAAGCCTCAGTCAACTGCCGCGAGGTCACCGTCTTCGCCCGGATCCGCGCCGAGGCTTCGGTCAGCGAAATATCCCAAAGTGGCGTCCCCTCAGGCGAGACCGTCGCCGGCCCAGCCTGCCACCCCATCTCCTCTGCATCCACCACGCTGCTCTTCAAAGGACTCGCAGCAACAGCAGCACCGGCCAGCAAAAACTTACGACGATTCATGCGAGTGGGACTCCCGTTCTTTCTTTTTGCTACTTGCTGTGGCTTCCGAAGTCATAGCCACCTAAACCCTGAGGAGTATTGTTCTTTGCGAGCGAGCCAATATCTGGAACGGTGGTAAAAAGAATGAACTCGCCGTCAGTCAAAGGCTCTTTGGAAGTGATGAGATAAACCTTGTCCGCAGTTTTTTGAACGTCGAGAGCGACCACACTTTTCGGATCGAGCTGGGCGTTGATACCTGACCAGATCCGGATGCTCGCCATCTGAAGCTCCCTGCGATCTTTCTCATCCTGAAACTTCGCGAGCGTGACGTCACGACCGGTGTCAGTCAGTCCAACCAAGCAGATCATCATGTGTGGATCACGAAGCTGATAGGGAGATTTTGAATCTCTGAATTGCGCCTTGAGTTTCGCCGAAGCTGCTCCGTAACTAAAAGCAGCTTTCGCTACCCCGGTCGATTTGAATCCGACAGAGTGCGAAGCATCCATGTTCTTCCAGTCACCCCCGGCCTTGTAGTAGGCACCATTTGCGGACGGGCACGGTTGAGAACTAATCGAAGCCTGAGCAGTGGCCGACGCACACACGACGGCGCTCGATAGGGAGAGGAGAGCGAGGAGATGTCTCATATCCGGGCACTTTATCACGCTCTATGGATGCCTCATCTTCCACTTCAAGGTAACGAGGCCAGCACAGCCTCAATCTGATCCAGCCCCCACCCCAAATCCACCTCAGAAATCGTCAGCGGCGGAGCCAGCCGGATCACCGTCTCGTGCGTCTCCTTGCAAAGCACTCCACGCTCCTTCAGCGCCTCGCAGAGCGGCCGCGCCTCGATATTGAGCTCCAGCCCAATCCAAAGTCCCTTACCCCGCACCTCCACCACATGCGGCGACTTCAGCCGCTGCAGCCGATCCAGCGCATAAGCCCCCAGCACCGCCGACCGCCCCGGCAGATCCTCATCTACCACCACCTTCAGGGCCGCCCGAGCCACCGCGCACGCCAGCGGATTGCCCCCGAACGTACTCCCATGATCGCCAGGCGTAAAAACTCCAAGCACCTCCCGCGAAGCCAGCACCGCCGACACAGGATAAAACCCGCCGCTCAAAGCCTTGCCCACAATGCAAACGTCCGGCCGAATCCCATCATGCTCAAACGCAAACAGCTTCCCCGTCCGCCCCAGCCCGGACTGAATCTCATCGCACATCAGCAATACCCCGTACTCATCGCAAAGCGCCCGCAGCGCCCGTAGGTACCCTTCAGGCGGCACCACAATCCCAGCCTCCCCCTGCACCGGCTCAACCAGAATCGCCACCGTCCGCTCCGTAATCGCGGCGCGCACCGCCGCCGCATCCCCAAACGGCACCTGCTTGAATCCAGTAGCAAAAGGCCCAAACCCGCACTTATACTGCGACTCCGAAGAAAAGCCCACCACCGCAATCGTCCGCCCATGAAAGTTATTCGTCGCCACAAGGATCTCCCCCATCCCCGCGCCCACGCCCTTCACCGTCTGCCCCCACTTCCGCGCCGCCTTGATCGCCGTCTCCACCGCCTCCACGCCCGAGTTCATCGGCAGCGCCATCTCAAACCCGGTCAACTCATGTAAATCCCGCAGCAACAAAGGCAACTGGTCGTTCCGGAAAGCCCGCGAGGTCAAAGTCACCTTCTGCGCCTGCTCCACCATCGCCGCCAGGATCGCCGGGTGACAATGCCCCTGGTTCACCGCAGAGTACGCCGCGAGAAAATCCAAATACTGCTTCCCGGAGGTGTCATAAACCCAAGCTCCGGAAGCCCGCTCGATTACCACGTCCAAGGGGTGGTAATTATGCGCGCCATACCGGTCTTCGAGCGCGATCAACTCGTCGGGCGTCAGTTTTTCAGTCGTCTCAGCGTCCAAAGCGGCGGCATGCATCGGGGAGGAACCTCGCTTCCTAGTGATCTTCGCTGTCTCTCAAGCATACCCAAGCCTCGCTGCAAAGGATACTCACAAGGTTCCCCCTACCCATCGCCTTCAACCATCCCTTCCACTTCTGTAGGCTAAAGAACACATGAAAAAGTCCAAGGCAAAGCTGCGTGTCGGCATTTTGTTCGGTGGAAAAAGTGGAGAGCATGAGGTTTCTCTCCTCTCAGCCAACGCCATTCTCAAGGCTATCGACCCCAGAAAGTATGAGATCGTCCCCATCGGCATCTCGAAACATGGCCAGTGGCTCGGCGGCGATCAAGCCCAGCACCTCCTCACCGGCGGTTCCAGCGGCACCACCCTTACCCTCCAGGCCAGCGCCGAAACCGGCCTCGTAGAACGCTCCAACAATCTCGCCGGCACAGTCGATCTCATCTTCCCAGTCCTCCACGGCACCTTCGGCGAAGACGGCACCATCCAAGGCCTCCTGGAGCTAGCCGACCTCCCCTACGTCGGCTCCGGCGTCCTCGGCTCCGCTGCCGGCATGGACAAGGACGTCATGAAGAAGCTCTTCGCCGCCGCCGGCCTTCCCCAGACCCCATACCTCACCCTCCTCCGCTCGGACTGGCAGACGTCCAATCTCCGCTGCCGACGCCAGATCGAAGAAACCCTCGCCTACCCCCTCTTCGTCAAACCCGCCAATCTAGGCTCCTCGGTCGGTATCTCCAAGGTCCACGATCGCTCTGAGCTCAAGGCTGCGATGGACCTTGCCGCAAGCTTCGACCGCAAAATCGTCATCGAGCAGGGCGTAGGCGGCCCCGGAGCCAAACCCCGCGAACTGGAAGTCGCCGTCTTGGGCAACGACAATCCCGAAGCCTCCGTAGCCGGCGAAATCGTTCCCGCTAAGGAGTTCTACGACTATGAGGCCAAATACCAGCTCTCCGGCCCCGACGAATCCGTCTCCATCATCCCCGCCAAGCTCTCCGCCAAGGAGCGGAAGCAGATCCAAACCATGGCCCTGACCGCCTTCCGAGCCTGCGACTGCGCCGGCCTCGCTCGCGTCGACTTCCTCATGGACCCGAAATCCAACAAGAGAACTGGCCTCCGCTCCATTTACCTCAATGAAATCAACACGATGCCCGGATTTACCAGCATCTCCATGTACCCCAAGCTCTGGCAAGCCTCCGGTCTCTCCTACCGCGCGCTCATCGACCGCCTCATCACCCTGGCGCGCGAGCGCCATGCAGAAAGACAAGCCACGGCCTTCTCCCTGGTCTGAGCTCGGGTCTGAGCTCACGGCTGCGCCCCCGCGCAACGCCCCTGTCTCATACCATGGGCTCTTCGAGGCATCACCGTACACAATTCAACCCGTCGCAAGCTCCCGGCAAGATGCCCCACCCCGCCCACCAGCATCCCCACGTCGAGTTCATCCTCATCGTGAGGGCACCATCAACTTCATTTACCAGGACCAACCTCACATCCTCACCCCCGGCGGCGTCGGCTACACCGCGCCCAATGAACTCCACGGATTCCAGAACACAGGCAACGAACCCGCGACATACCTCATCTTCTCCCTCGGAAAGCGCTAAACACTTTTTCCTTCCCGTAACGACCCGCCCAACGCACACATACCACTAAAGTTCTAAAAATTACCCTCAGGGACATTCGCGCTCCGCTGGATAATCTGAAGAGCCGTTCGCAACGTCGTATTTATAGCGCCAACAAAAACTACTCAGGAACACCGTGGATTTAGCCGTTCTGCCAGAGATCTTCGCACTCGCCCTCCTGATCGGGGCTTACAGACCTCTGGTCCGGCGCGTCGGTGCGCATGTCAATCTCTGGTTCCTCGGCTGGTGTTACCTCCTCGCCCACTTTTTTGTCCTTTTCGCCGTCAAACCGGCCCGCGCCAACGATCCCTTACCCCATTTCCTCGCCGTCATCTCGCTCGAAACCTGCGGACTCCTTTTCCTGCTAGCCGCCGGAAACGCCCGACTTCGCCGCGTCGGCTACGTCTTCTTCGGACAGCTCGCCCTTCCAATGCTCGCGCAAGCCGCCCTCTATGGCCTGCGGCCAGGCGCACATCTCGCTCGCTACTCCCTGCTCCATCAGCTCGTCAACGCCCTCTTCGTCGTCCCGGTCCTCCCGCTCATTTACCGGCCAGCCGCGCGCCGCCGCCACCGCGCGGTCATTGGCATCGCCTTCGCTGTCTTCGGCCTTGCCACCCTGCCCATCGCGGCCGGCTACCCGGAGATCGTTACCGCCGGCATCTTGGCCATGCTCTTCTTTTCCGTGGCCTACCTCTACCTCTCGAACACCCCTCGCTACTCAGGAGGTGTCTTCGTCACCGGCTTCGGCCTCGCCGCCTGGGGGATCAGTTACCCCATCGCCGCCATCATTGAACGCCTTTATCCGGGCCTCGAGCTCGACTCACGACTCCTTGAAATGCCGCAGTACCTCGTCATGGCCGGCTCCATCATGAGTCTGCTCGAAGAGCATCTCCAGCGCACCGAGCGCATGGCCACCCATGACCCCCTTACCGACCTCCCTAACCGTCGCCGCTTTGAAGAACGCTTCACCGAGGCCCTCCAGGAGGCCCACGAAGAAAAAACCACGGTCGCCTGCCTCGTCATTGACGTCGATGACTTCAAGAACATCAACGACACCATGGGCCACACCGCCGGCGACCAACTCCTTACCTCTCTCGCGGTCCGTCTGTCCTGGCACATCGGACCGCGCGACATCCTCGCCCGCACCGGCGGCGACGAGTTTACCGCCATGCTCGCCGGCGTCACGGACGAGCATCACCTCCGCTTCATCGCCTCCGCCATGATGTCAGCCGCCTCCGTTCCCGTCATCGTAGAAGGCGGCCGTCCGATCGACGTCAAAATCTCCGTCGGCATCGCTCTCTCACCAGACCACGCCGACGACATCGACGGCCTCCTCAAGGCCGCCGATGAAGCCATGTACGTCGCCAAGCGACGCGGCGGCAACAAACTCGTCTTTGCCGGCGAGTACCGCCCGGAGGAGACTCTTGAAGAGCCCAAGCCAAGTGGCTCCCGCTCCGTCACCGGCCAAATTCTCCGCATGAGCGCCCCCCGCAGCCGCTCCCACTAGGCTGTTTGGTCTCAGAGATAGATGGTGCAGACTTTCTGAACGCCAGAAGGAGGCACTATGGGACAGGTTCTTCACGGGTGCGCCCGTACGATTGAGGCGGTCCGTCGAGCGATACAGCATAGTCCAGAGAGCCTGAGAAGCCTCGCCACGTGCCGTGGAGTGAACCCGAAGACCATCGCGAAGTGGAGGAAGCGGACCTCGGTTGCGGATGGAAAGACCGGGCCCGCACCGAAGTCCACCGTTCTTTCCCTTCAACAGGACGCCGTTGTCGTTGCATTTCGCCGGCATACCTGCTGCCGCTCGGGGAGTGCCTACGCGTTGCAAGCCACGATCCCGGAGCTGACCCGCTCATCGCTGCCCGCAACGGCACGACATCTCCCGGATGCGCGACGTCGATGGCAACTGGCCCCTAGCCGGGATTGACATGAGAGCTACGGTGCTTGGTCCCGAAGACGGCAGCGAGCACGATGGTTTGAGAACTGGCGTGAGCCTTGCACTTTGCTGGTTTTAATCGACGACGCGACTAGCAAGCTGATGCAGCTACTCACGACAAGGTGTCACGAGTCCGGGAATACTACCATCGATAATGGTCGCAGGCCACTTGGGAAAATGCTGTTATCTGCTCTCTCTCCCAGGCCTTACTACGTGAAAGCTCTCGGGACATGAGAGTAGCTACGCCTGCTGCAGCGCGTACCGCAGCACGTTCATCGAGGAGCAAAGATCGAGTTCTTCTCGATAGAACATCCTCCACCGTGCGAGCCATCTCGTAACGAACAGAGAACAGCGCCTGGGCGTACGTATAAGGGAGACTGGCATCCAGGCGAGAGGCGAGCAAAGAATCTTTCGCGATGAGCTCCTGGATGACGGGCACGTCCGAACCATATTCATTCAGGTGCAGATCTTCAAGGAGAGGCCTTTCACCAGCGCCATGGAGCGCAAGATCAAGCGTCATGCAAGGTCGTTTGGGAAGAAGCTGCTTCGCGGAGGCGAAGTCTAGCGCATCCGATGCCATGCGCCGGTAAGTCGTCCATTTGCCGCCCGCGACCGTGATCATACCGGTCTCGGAGACGTCGATATGATGTTCACGAGAGATCCTGGAGGTAGTGGCTTGTTTGCCGGTGACCAGGGGACGCAGTCCGGAGAAGACGGAGAGAATGTCCGTGCGAGAGATGGTCCTATTAAGAAACGGGTTGATCGTTTCGAGCAGGAAGTCAATCTCCTGGCTGGTGTGGCGTGGCTCCATCTCAGGCGTGGAGGCGGGCAGGTCTGTCGTGCCAATGACGACCTTACCCTGCCAGGGAATAGCGAAGATCACTCGGCCATCACGGGTTTTGGGCACCATGATGCCGGCATCCGCGCCAAGTACCGAGGAGTCCACCACAATATGCGTGCCGCGGCTGACAGTGAGGAGCGGGGGCGTGGCCGGATCATCCAACTGGCGCAGAGCGTCCGTGAAGATGCCGGTTGCGTTAAAGATGAGACCCGCGCGGACGGTATGTTCCTCTCCCGTCTCTACGTCAGTAACGATGGCACCGGTGAGTTTGCCGCCTGCCGTGTTGTGCTCATGAAGCAGCCGGGTGCAGCGGGCGTAGTTGAGGACCGTCGCGCCGTGGTCCGCGGCGGTGCGCGCCAGGGTGAGGGCGAGGCGGGCGTCGTTGAACTGGCCGTCATGGTAAAGGACGCTACCGCTGAGATGATGAATAGCGAGATTGGGAATCTGCGCTACCGTGGCCTTGCGGCCGAGAATACGGGTGGGTCCCATGGTTGCCTTGCCCGACATGAGATCGTAGACGAGCAGACCAGCTCCGTAATAAGGAAGCTCCCACCGGGTGTACGTGGGCAAGAGAAACGCCTGCGGCTTGACCAGATGCGGAGCGTTCTTCATCATCACGGCGCGTTCGCGCAGCGCTTCATAGACCAGGTGAATCTGCCCGCTGGCGAGGTAGCGAACACCTCCATGGACCAGCTTGGTGGCGCGGCTGGAGGTGGCCTGGGCGAAGTCGCCGGCGTCGACCAGCGCAGTGCGAAAGCCTCTCGTCACGGCGTCGACAGCGATACCCAACCCGGTTGCTCCGCCGCCGATGACGAGCACGTCGAATGGGTCTGCCAGGGAAAGAAATGACTCCTCACGATTCATCGTTGATTGTTCCTCACCGGGGTTGATCCTTCAAAAATCCCGCTCGTAGATCCTTGCTGTGGCTCAAGCCAGTTGAAGGAGCGGGTGACCGCCTTCTTCCACTGGGAGTAGAGGTGTTCCCGCCGCGCGGCGTGGAGCGTGGGCGTCCAGATCTTCTCCACGGACCAGTTCGCGGTGAGGTCGTCGAGATCCTTGTAGAAGCCGCAGGTGAGGCCGGCGGCGTATGCGGCGCCCAATGCGGTGGTCTCGCGCATGGTGGGCCGCAGAACGGCTCGGTCAAGCAGGTCAGACTGGAACTGCATGAGCAGCTCATTGCCGACCATGCCGCCATCGGTGCGAAGTTGGTCAAGCCGGATGCCGGAGTCGGCCTCCATTGCTTCCACGACGTCGCGGGTCTGAAATGCCGTGGCCTCCAAAACGGCTCGTGCGATGTGCGCTTTATTGGCGTACCGGGTGAGGCCAGTGATGACGCCTCGCGCATCCTGTCTCCAATGCGGAGCGTAGAGCCCGGAGAAGGCGGGTACGACGTAGACATCCCCATTGTCTTCCACGCCCGCCGCAAGCGCTTCCACCGAAGCCGAAGAGTCAATGATGCCGAGGTTGTCGCGGAGCCACTGCACGAGCGCGCCGGCGATGGCGATAGAGCCTTCGAGCGCGTAAGCCGCGGGCGCGTCGCCGAAGCGGTAGGCAACCGTGGTCAGCAGACCGTTTCGCGAGACGACCTTCTTATCCCCTGTATTCATCAGCAGGAAACAGCCGGTGCCGTAGGTGTTCTTCGCCTGACCGGGCTTGAAGCAGGTCTGGCCGACGAGGGCGGCGTGTTGATCGCCCAGCATGCCGCCCACGGGAATCCCCCGCAGGCAGGTGGCGGCGATAGTGCCGAAGTACGAGGAACTGGATCGAATCTCCGGCAGCAAGGAGCGAGGGATGTGGAAGAGGTCGAGCAACTCCTGATCCCAGCAAAGCGTGGAGAGATCCATCAACTGGGTGCGGCTTGCATTGGTAACGTCGGTCAGGTGAAGGCCACCGTGGATGCCGCCGGTCAAATTCCACAGCAGGAAACTGTCGATGTTGCCAAAAAGCAGGTCACCGCGTTCCGCGCGTGCGCGTGCGCCGGAGACGTGTTCCAAGATCCAGCGTATCTTGAGGCCGGAAAAGTAGGTCGCGAGCGGGAGACCGGTCGTGCTTACGATTTGTTCACGAAAGCCGTCCAAGTCTAACCCGCTCACATACTCGCTGACGCGGGTGTCTTGCCAGACGATTGCATTGTTGACCGGAGTGCCCGTGTGACGATCCCAAACCACGGTCGTCTCACGCTGGTTTGCGATGCCGACGCTGGCGATCTCCTCAGGCTGGATGCCGCTGCTAGCGCAAGCCTCCTCGATCACCTCAATGGTTCGGTGCCAGATCTCAAGAGGGTTGTGCTCTACCCAGCCCGGCTCTGGATAGATCTGCTCATGTTCCTTCTGTGCCTGCGACACGATCCGCCCCGCGCGGTCAAAGAGGATGAAGCGCGTGCTGGTGGTGCCCTGGTCCAAAGCGCCGAGGTATTTGCCCATAAAACCCGCTCCCACTATCAAATTTTGGGCTGAAACAGCAGAGGCGCGAAGTGCGCAAGATTGTCACGCCAGACCATCCAGACGTGCATGCCTGGCGTCTCGACAGCCTTAGGTCCCAATCCCTGCTCATGGAGCCACGCAATCAGCTTATGATTAGGCTCCAACAATCCATCCTCCGTGCCACAAGAGATCCATAGCAGCCGGTTATTTGCAGCGATGCCCGGTGCGGTCGCCGGAGTGATTGCGGGAAAGAGCTGCGGGAAGTTGGCCGAACCGATGCCACCGGCACTGAACGCTCCAATCCAGGCAAAGTCTTCGGTATGGTTGAGCCCCACGAGCAACGTCTCCGCACCGCCCATCGAGAGTCCGGCGATGGCATGATCGATTCTGTTGGCGGAGATGGGATACTCCGACGTAACGCGTGGCATGACCTCCTTGTAGAGCGCTTCGCCGAAGAGGGTGAAGTTGCGGCGCACAAGAGCCTGGTCCTGCCAGGCGATCCAGCCACGCTTGATCATCTCCATATCCCCATACCCAAGCGGCATGACGACGATCATTGGCTTAGCCCTTCCTTCAGCGATCAGGTTGTCGAGGATTACATTCGCCTTCGCCATATCCGTCCAAGCCCACGCTTCGTCGCTATAGCCATGAAGCAGGTAGAGCACTGGGTATGCTGTCTTGCTGGAAGGATCGAAGCCCGGCGGAGTGTAGACATAGTAGTCGCTGGGACGCTTTACGATCGCGGAGGTGTATTCGTGACGATGCACGACGCCGTGTGGAACATCGCGAGTCTCCCAGAGTTCATGTCCCGGCACCAGGAAGACGCTTTGGACGCGAAATGCACTGGGCTTGGTCACGATGTTGTGAGGATCGACAACGTTCGTACCATCCACCAGGAAAGAGTAGCTGTAGTACTCGGGCTGAAGGATGGGAGACGTGTAGGTCCAATGGCCGGGCTCGGTGAGCGCCGTACTCTTCACCATCGCGAATGGCTTGACGAATCCTTCTATCTGTACCTGGACCTCTTCGCCATGCGGCATCAGCAGGTCAAAGGTCACGGAACCGTCCTGATGGACCGTAGGTTCCGTACGCGGAGCCGGAATCATCGGCGCCGGGCTGGCAGGCCGCGCGGCAGTAGGCTGTTGCGCCGCGCTCAGAGACAAGGGGTTGAGGACAAGTAGAACGAGGCACAGCGGGAAGGATGGCTTCATAAGCGGCACTCGATCAACCTCGTGGACCAGTGTGGCATATAAAGACACCGTTGTCACTAGTCTTCCCTGTTTGTTTCCATCCCTGAAGCGAAGTTTGTTGACAACGGTGTCCTAGCATTCCTATAATCCGCCCGTCATCAAACAAGGCTTTCGCGGAGTTTGGACCGGGTATGCGAACGGGTTTGCAAATCGATCGAAGAAGACACCTCAAGCTCTTGAGTCTTGCCGCTGCGCGGGCGTTCACGCCGAGGCAAGGAGCCTTTGCGGCGGCTGGCTTGTGGAGTCGAAAGAGCTCTATTCGCGTGGGAGCTCAGACGAACGCGTATGCTATTCAGCCGAACGAGCCGTCTAGTTTCATCGCGGCTCTTGAGCAACTACGAGGGGGTTGGGTTTGCGGGATTTGAGACCGGATTCAGAAACGTGGCGGCTTTTTTTGCCGCTCCTGAGGAGACCCGCAGCAAGATCGCTGCCTTGGGTCTTACCTTCTTCGGCGTTCACATCTTTATGCAGCGCTCCGCCTACGATCCGCAGACCCTGATTGCCCCACGATCCGTCTACGAGCCGATCGCTCGCGGGGGCAAGGCTCTCGGTGCGCAAAACGTGATCGTCAGCGGAGCGCCTGCTCTATCCGCAGAGCAGTTGCAGACCAAGGTCGCAGGGCTGGATGCCGCCGGCCGCTACTGCCAGGATAAGGGGATCGGTTTTGCTTATCACAATGAAGAACCCGACTCTGGGTCGCAGCTGAATGAACTGGACGTTCTGTACGCCGAGACCTCTCCTTCCCACGTAAGCTTCGTCCTCGATGCCGGCCATCTTTTCAAAATGGGGGGAGATGTAGTCGCTTTCATTCGCCTCTATCATGCCCGCATCGTGGGCCTTCATCTACGCGACTACAAGAACAGGCAGCAAGTGGTGCTTGGCTCCGGGGATCTTCCTCTGCGGCAGATTGCGCAGACACTCCATGCGATTAACTGGAGCGGCTGGGTTGAGGCTGAAGAGGAGCGGTTGGATGGTGGGAAGCATGGCGACTCGTACCTGCGCCCTGCCTATGCGGCACTCAAGGAGGCATTCCTTCCATGAACCGCCGCCAGTTCTCTTTGCAAACCGCAGCCGCCGCAGCGTTGATTTCGACGAGTTCTGCCCGGTCTTACGGTCGGATTTTGGGCGCGAACGAGCGTATCAACCTTGGAATCATTGGGCTTGGACGGCGCGGCACTACGGTCGCCGGTGGCTTCATGAAAGACAACCGTGTACGGATTACGGCGCTCTGCGATGTCTATGGACAACGATCGGCACGATTCCAAGAGCGCATACCCGTGGATTCTGCAATCGCTTTCTCCCCGCGCTACCAGGAGCTGATCTCGCGCAAGGACGTGGATGCAGTTCTCATCGCAACGCCGGATCATCTGCATGTGCAACTCGCGTGTGACACCCTCGCGGCAGGAAAGCACATTTACCTGGAAAAGCCGACGGTTCATCGCTGGACAGATCGTCGCAACTTGCAGGCAGCCGCTTCTCGAACCGGCAAGGTGCTACAGTGCGGCATGCAACAGCGTAGCGGTACACACTACGCACGGGTCAAGCAGGAGTTCTTCGATACAGGACGCCTTGGAGATGTGGTGATGGTACGCGCATCCTGGAGTAACTTTCCATGGCAACGTCGTGATATTCCGCCGGCTCCCAAACCCGCCGATCTTGACTGGAGTGCGTTCTTAGGACCCGCCCCAGCGGTACCCTATGAGTACGTTCGATATACATCGTGGCGCTCCTTCCCGGAGTACGGCAGCGGAGTGCTGGCCGATATTCTGACCCACTGGGTGGACGTGGCGCAGTGGATGCTGAGCGACAGCAAACCGCTTCGAGCCAGCGCCCTAGGAGGCATCTACAACCTCCACGACGAACGGCTGAACCCGGATACGGTAAACGCGATCGTGCAATACGCGAAGTGGAACCTGACCTTTGAATCGTCAGTTCTTTCCCTTCGGGACGATCATCCTTCGGTGTTCTTCGAGGGCACAGCCGGCTCACTCAACCTCACCCGGGGTGGATACACGTACACCCCGAACGAAGGCAAGAGCATCGTCTTCGAGTCGGACCAGGATCTCGATGCCGCCCACGCCCGTAGCTTTGTGGATGCCGTGCTGACCGGTTCGCAGACTCCCGCCCCCTTGGCCGCTGGGTTGGCAGCCACGCTGCCGGTGGCGATGGCGCTCCAATCTTACTGGAGTCGATCAACGGTTGTTCCGGAGGACTTGCCATGACACTCCGATGATTGCAATGGACCGCCGCTTGTTCACCTTTTTCATCATTTTTCGCGATTCAGAAAGGAAATCCATGTCCACCTATCTTCGTAAGGTACTTCTCCCGCTTCTGCTCGTGATCTCATGGGGAGGCTTCGCGGTAAATCTCCATGCGCAATCAACCGGAACGATTCGAGGAACGGTCGCCGATGCGTTGGGCGCCAACATACCCGGCGCGACTGTCATCGCGACAAACAGCGCTACCGGGCTTAGGCGGACGCAGCTCACCAATGAAAGCGGTATCTACGTCTTCACCGATCTACCGATCGGGTCTTACACGATCGAGGCTTCGCAGACTGGTTTTGCGCCACAGCGACTTACAGGAGCCGACCTTCTCACGGGGCAGAGCCTTGGGCTCGACATCACGCTTGCAATCGGAACGCAGACTGACTCCATCACTGTAACCTCAGCCCGCGACGTCATTCAGACGGCCACTTCCGAGGTGGCGACCTCCGTGGATGAGAAGCAGATGGAAGACTTGCCTTTGAACGGCCGTAATGCACTCCAGTTAACGACGCTAACCCCTGGCGCGGCGCTCACGAGCGTGGGCACGGAAAGCGGCCAGCAGGATAACGTCGGGCTCACAGTAAACGGCTTGCGTGCCACAC
This sequence comes from uncultured Granulicella sp., assembly GCA_964282815.2. Lineage (GTDB taxonomy): Bacteria > Acidobacteriota > Terriglobia > Terriglobales > Acidobacteriaceae > Edaphobacter. The sequence continues at coordinate 814,773 of CBDIOH010000001.1, read as the reverse complement.
AGAACAACTATGAATTGGATGGCGCGGTTTACATCAATCGCTTCTTCGACTCTGTGCCGATCTTGCCAAGCCCTGATGGACTGCAGGAGTTTACGATTCAAGCGGCAAACTTCAGCGCGGAGTACCCCGGAGCCGGTGCACTGGTGCAGCTTTCGACCCGCTCCGGAACCAACGACTTCCATGGATCGGCCTTCGAGTTTCTTCGAAATACCGTGTTGAACGCAAGGAATTACTTCCAGTCGACGGTTCCACCCTTCAAGCTCAACCAGTTCGGAGGCACCATCGGCGGTCCTATCCGCAAGGATAAGACCTTCTTCTTCTTCTCCGCGGAAGACCTTCAGCAGCGCTCTTCTCCCAACCCGATTAGCATCCAGGTTCCAACTGCGACGCAGTTAGGCGGCGACTTCTCAGCTTTGCTCAAATTAGCGACGCCAATCATCATCTACAATCCAACAACCGGCCTGCCTTACGCGAATAACGTCATCACAACGCCTATCGATAGCCTCTCTAAGGCAGTCGCTAATGCATTTCTTACTCCGCTTGCGTCTAATCCCACAACCGGGATTTACAACTCATCGAGCAACTCCAACATCGATCGCACCCAGTATCTGATCAAGATCGATCACACCTTAAGCAGCAAGGATCATCTGAGCGGACGCTACTTTTATAACGAAGATAACTTCCAGCGTGCCTTCAACGCGCCGCTCGGCTTCTTTGCCGCCAATCGGTTCCGCAATCAGTCTCTCACCATTGCCGATACGCACGTGTTCAGCAATACGCTAACGGCAACATTCACGGTCAGCGCCGGGCGTTTTGCACGTACCCAGGTGCCCACGGATCCAGGGCTACAAAGTCTGCAATCTCTCGGACAAAACCTTCCGTTCGGCACAACCAACATCCCCGTCTTCACGGGAGTGCGCGCGAACATTTCCGGTTTCGTCAACATCTTCTCCGGTGGCGGATTGACCCAGGATCCAACCAGTTTTGAATACAAGGGCAACGCGGTGAAGGTACTTGGGCCGCACACAGTTTCCTTCGGAGGCACCTTTGAGCGCTCGCGCATCGACGCCACGGATTACTCCTACACCCCCGGCGATAACACCTTCAATGGCCAGCGCACGGCAGCTCCATCCGGCGTTACTGTTCCCACCGGCAGCAAGTCTGGCTATGCCATTGCGGACTTCTATCTGGGCCTAGAGTCCAGCTTCTTTCAAGACAACGGGCGCAAGTTTTACCTACGCGAAAATCGCCCGTCGCTCTTTGTCCAAGACGACTGGAAGCTCCGGAAAGATCTAACCCTCAACGCAGGAGTTAGATGGGACCCATGGTTGCCGCCGGTTGACCTAAACAATACGCTGGTTGCATTCATTCCTGGAGCTCAGTCAACAGTGGCTCCCAATGCGCCAACCGGCCTCCTTTTCAGTGGGGACGCGGGCATTCAGCCTTCTATCTTCCCGAAGAACTACAAGGACTTCGCACCGCGCCTTGGTTTTGCTTACAACGTTGCCGGTCGCGGCACGACGGTACTACGGGGTGCCTACGGTATCTTCTACGGCTTTCCCGAGGCGCTTCTCTACCAGCGCACGGACGCGAACCAGCCCGTCAATCTTTACCTTAATATCCTGAATCCTCCGGCCTGGGACAACATCTACGCCGGCTTTGCAGGCGGCGACCCCTTTCCCAGGGCGCACCTTAACTCCAGCCAATTCAAGTCCTACCAGTTCGTGTTGCCGTTCGCGGGCGGCGTGCTGAACCCCAACACCAAGGTCAGCTACACCCAAGATTACAACCTGACTCTTGAACAGCAGCTTCCTGCGAATCTTGCTTTGTCGATCGCGTATGTGGGCAACCATGCCATTCACGTCACTTCGTCGCGAGCTCTCAACCCAGCTATCTACGCCCCTGGCGCGACGGTCGGCAATGAGAATGCACGCAGGCTTTATCCCGGATTGGGTACGGTCGTGATTGCAGACTCATACGAGTACGCGTTGTTCAACTCACTCCAGGTCAACGTTACCCGGCGCTTTACGAAAGGGCTCACTCTCCTTTCAAACGTGACGTGGTCCAAGACAATTGATAACGGCTCTGATGCGACTGAACTCTCCACCGGTCCACCGAACCCGCTGAACGTCAACTCGTCCCGGGGTCTCGCGGACTTTGACCAGAAAATCCGTTCCAACACGTCCATCAACTACGTTCTTCCCAACTTCCACGGCAATCATTATGCGGAGGCTGCGCTGAACGGATGGCAGGCGAATACGATCGTGACGCTGCAGACAGGGCTTCCGTTCACCGTTCTTAGCGGCACGGATCGTTCTCTCTCGGGCGTCGGCAACGATTACGCAGACGTCGTTCCCGGTGTGAGCCCAAATCGTCCGGCAGGTGCGTCACGCATCACGGAGTACTTCAACACCGCCGCCTTCGCTCCCGCCGCTCTGGGTACCTATGGCAATGTGCGCAGAAACAATCTTCGTGGGCCTGGTTATGAAGATATCGATGCCTCGCTGTTCAAGGATCTCTTTACAGAGAAGCGTATTCATGGCCAGTTCAGGGCGGAGGTCTTCAACGCGCTCAATCACACCAACCTCTCTAACCCCATCTCTACGGTGTCTTCCGGTACTTTTGGACAGATCACCACGGCAAACACACCACGCGTCTTCCAGTTTGGCGCGAAGATCCTGTTCTAGAAACTCCGCAGAACAAGAAATGCCCATGCAGGCTCCTGAGAGATCAGGATCTCCTGCATGGGCGTTTTAAGCGCTGCGTGAAGGAAGCGTAGAACCTATCTACGCGGACGACCACACGGACATGATTTAGTTATTTTGTTTTTGCCAGACCAGAGAAGAGCGTGGCGAATTGACTGTCGCTGCGGTAGAAAACGGGTGGTTCACCAAGTGGCGCATCGACCGTGATCGTTGCGCCTCCGAGGTGGCATGCAGCTGACCAGAGATGCACCCACTCCACGCCAGCCGGCAGGTAGACCTCCCAGGCAGAGGCTCCAGCCTCGATCACCGGCGCTACCAGTAGATCACGACCGTAGGTGTATTGTGTCTCGATTCCCCAGCACGCCTGATCCTGTTCGTAGTCCAGGAACATTGCACGCTGTAGCGGAAGGCCGATCGCCACTGCCTGATCGCATAAGCTCGCGACGTAAGGTGCGAGAGCAGCGTGAATCCGACTCATACGGACAAAATGAGCGAGTACGACTGCGTCACCGTCCAGTTGAAGATTTTCATCCGGACGATTTCCTTCATGACTTCGCATGATGGGTGAAAACGCAGACAACTCACTCCAGCGCATTATCAATTCGGGTGTACGTACATTGCCAAAGAGGCTCGTGTAGCCGCCCAGGTCGCTGTGATGGTAGGCATTGCCGACCAGCCCTGAAGAGAGGGCAGCACGCAGCACCGTCCCAATGCCGTCATGACGTGAAAAGTCTACAGACTGATCTCCTGCCCAGATCAGAGGGCAGTAACGGCCCACACTGGTAAAGCCTGCGCGCATGAAAAAAACAGCATCGCCGGTCATTTTTCGCGATTCTATTGCCTTGGCATTTACCTCAGCCCACAAAGTCGGCCACGCGTTGTGCGCGATCATGCCATCCCTTCCATCGAACAGACGAACATCGATCGGAAGATACTCGCCGAAGTCTGCCATCCAGCCGGAGATACCCAGATCCAGCATCTCCTTGCCGATGATGCGTTCAGCAAACCACGAAGCGGCGGCGGGATTTGTGAAGTCCACGATCCCGCACAAGAATTCACCAAAGTCGACCAGGTACGGCTGGTCCGCGTCCAGTTGCAATGCCAGGTAACCGCCTTGCACAGCCTCGCCATAAAGCAAGCCATCCATCGCCAGGTAAGGATTCACATAGCTGAGGAAGCGTATTCCGCGCTCGCCAAGTTTGGCGATTTTCTCACGAAGCCCCGGGTAACGGCTTTCGCTCGCTCTCCAATCCCAGAAGAGCCGCTTGCCGAAGCTGGTGACGCGGAGGCCGGCCCAGTCCTCACACCACAGGCCTGTGACCACCGCGCCGGCGGCAATCATGGCATCCATTCGCTCAAAACTGCGAAGCCCTTCCTTCAGACCGAGAATGACTCCGGAGAACGCCCACTCCGGAAGGCGAGGCTGACGGCCGAATCGGGTTGAAAGCCGTTCGACAATCATCGAAAAACGGTCCGCCGCGTAGAACTCAAAGTGCTTCGGAACCTCCCACACTTCGACCTCGTGGAATGCTGGATCACGGAGATCGAAACAACTGTAAGCCGTTGTTTCAACGTGCAACGCGTAGTGTCGCGATGAGACGTATGTGGGCTGCGGATAATTCGTGTTCCAGTAGGTGCCGCCGGCTTTGGCCGTTGTGTCAGCCTGGAAGGTCAGAAGGGTCGACTTATCCCTGCCAACGCCAGGTTCAGAGGTCCACAGAGGAAAGCGCCGTCCAGCCATGTTGAAGTAAGACATCTGCTCGCCACCGCCCCACACTCGCTCCCCTTGCTCGGCAAGCGTGCGCAGCCAGATACGGTTGAAGGTTGGCTCGACTGCGTTCAGCAAAAGCCGCTCGTCTTCGATCGTCACATGCAGGAGCGCAGGCTGACCCTGCCACGCGCTCAGACTGGCTCCACCCTCGGTCGCCTCCACCGAGCGCAGCGCGATCCGCTCGTCCAGCCGGTCCTCAATGTTAAAGTTGCCCCGGTACATCGCTACGTCCGGACGGCCTCTCCCCAGAAAAAACGAGGGCGATTCGACACTATGTCTTATCACGACGCAGCCGTCGACCAGAAGCTCGAAGCCGCCGCCCGTGGCACGGAGGCTAAGCGTGCTCACGCCCTGGCTTTCTGCGCGACGGCCCGGGCTACCTGCTGGCCCACGCGGGTTAACTGGACGACTACGTCGGGGTCTGTGCATCCTCCCGCGTCATCAAATTTGCACACGCCGCTGTTAATCGCCGCGGCATAAGGAGTTGGCCACCCGCGCAGAGCGTGAACGATCGAGCGCAGCGCGGCCACTGTGCTTCCAGTGGCCGGCCAGCCGTAGGCGGTCGCGACGAGGCCGACCGGAACATCATCCAGATACACCCTCTTATCGCGTGCCGTCTCTTCGATCAGATCGATAGCGTTCTTTACCAGTCCCGAAACGCTGCCATGATATCCGGGACTGGCAAGGATGACCCCAGAGGACTGGCGAATCGCTTCAACAAAGTCACGCTCTTCTGGTGTACGGTCATGAAGATTCGGAGTGTACAGCGGCAGACGTGCCAAGAACTCACCGCCGAATATGCGGGTGCGCATTCCCGCAGATGCTGCTCCCTGCAAAGCGATCATGAGAGCTCGCTCCGTCGAGGAGCCAACGATTGTGGTGCCGCCTACACCAATGATCAACGGTGCTTCTGCTTGCGTCATCGTTTCCCTCTCTTGCAGTGGTAACAAGGCACTCCAAGCGGCGAACAAAGCATCGCCGCTTCGCATCTCAGTCACGCTTAAGCGGTCCATGATTCAATCTTGGCAAAACATGACGGGCAAAGAGGTCGGCCTCTGCCGCATGGGGATAACCGGAAAGAATAAACGCCTCAATGCCCATCTCGCGATATGCCTCAAGCTTGGCGAGTACCTGGTCCGGATCGCCCACGATGGCGGCGCCACAGCCGGAACGCGCGCGGCCAACACCCGTCCACAAGTTTGCTTCGGCATAGCCGTCGTCGGCGGCTGCCTCACGTAACGCCGCCTGCATCGCTACGCCGATCGAAGCCGTGTCCAATGACTTTGCGCGAATGGCAGCGCCTTGCTCCGCATCCAGTTTTGAGAGCAACCGGTCAGCAGCGGCACGGGCCTCGGATTCAGTCTCGCGAACCACAACATGGGCGCGGTATCCATAACGCAGTGTGCGGCCATGCTTCTCCGCCCGTGTCCGCATATCGGCGATGAGCGCCTTAACAGCTTCAGTCTTATCCGGCCACATCAGGAAGACATCACAGCCTTGAGCTGCCGCTTCCCGAGCGTCAGGAGACATTCCGCCGAAGTAGAGCAGAGGAGCTTTGCTTGAAACCATCTTGATCCGCGGAGGATCAAGCTTGAGCTTCCAGAACTCGCCATCAAAATCTAAAGACTCCCCATTTAGCATCGTCTTCAGGATATGCATCGCCTCAATGGTTCGGCGGTATCGCGGAGCCGACGACATCGTCTCGCCTGGCATATCCGAGGAGATGATATTGACCGTGAGCCGGCCACCCAGCATCTGGTCGATTGTGGCGATCTGGCGCGCGAGCTGCGGCGGCCAGGTCTCCCCGACCCGCACGGCCAGCAGCAGTTGAATCTGCTTCACCCTCGTCGCGATGGCCGCTGCGAATGCTGTCGTGTCGATGCCAAGGGAGTAACCCGAAGGCAGCAGGATGTTGTCGAACCCGCCACTATCGGCCTGCATCACGATGTCCCGGCAATGATCCCAACTTGACTTCAGTTTCGGATCCGGCACGCCCAGAAACTCGTAGTCGTCATCGCAGAGGGCTGAAAACCAACTCACTTCACAAGAATCGTCGTTCATGGCAATTTCACTCCTAAGGATGCCTCAAGTACCGAATACCACTCCGTTCTACTCCACTGCGGCTTATAAGCGTCCGGAATGGTCTCGATACGAGCCGGATTCTGTGTGCCGACGATCGGGATGGGCTGCGAAGGATGCGCCATGATCCAGCTCAGCGCCGCCGCCGCGCGATCGACCCCTACTTCGTTCGCCTTCACGTCTAGCAAGCCGGCTACAGCCTTGGTCCGTTCATCTTGCGGATTCGCCAGCCGGCCACCTCCCAAAGGAGACCAGGCCAGAACGGTGAGACCATGCACCATAGACTGATCCAGCAATCCGTCAAACAGTGGCTTCGTCTCCAGCGGCGAGAACTCCGGCTGCTGGCTGACTAGGGGAACGGTAAGGAAATGAGCCAATGCGGAGGTCTGTGAGGCGGTGAAGTTCGAGACGCCGATGGCGCCGATCTTGCCCGCGTGATGGGCCTGCTCCAGCGCCTTCGCGACCTCCTGAGGGTGCGCAAGCAGGTCCGGACGGTGGATCTGCCATAGCTCCACCCGCTCCGTGCGAAGCCTTTTAAGAGAGGCTTCAATTGCTTCCTGCAGGTACTCCGCACTGGAGTCGTATGGAACCCCCATGCGAATGCCTCCCTTGGTGGCGAGCACCATGCGTGTCCGAAGAGACGGGTCTTCCGCAAAGACCCTGCCCAGCAGGCTCTCAGCCGCTCCAAACGCTTCGCCGTTGTCCGGTCCGTAGATATCGGCTGTGTCGAAGAGCGTTACGCCGGCCGCAAAGGCGGCATCCACTCGCTTTCGAGCTTCGCTCACATCGTTGCCGGCGAAGCGCCACATGCCCCATGCGATGGAGCTTACTTCGATCGTTGTATTCCCGAGAAACCTGTGTTTTGACTGGGTTTGCATTAGGACACCGTTGTCTTATTTTACTCCACATCCTGCGTTCCTGCATCTTTTCTCGCCACAGGGATTGAACTTAGTGCAAAATCATCGTTGCTCGCGTACCCGGTTCGGCAAGGATAATCTTCGGAACCAGCAACTGTACCAGCAGCAAGCCAATCAGGTACGACACGCCGCATAACATCAGAAGTGGGCCATATCCATAGCCCTTGTCCAAGGACCAGCCTGCCGCTTCGAGCATTGCCATTCCAGAAAGATTACCCGCGAAGGCCGCAATCCCGATTGCCGTCCCGACAAACCTCGCCGGAAACATATCGGCGGACATCCCAAAGACATTGGTAGAGAATCCCTGATGAGCGAAAAGCGCCAGCCCAAGAAGCGCCGCTCCGCCCCACGCATTATGAATGAAGACCAGTAAAGGCACCGGCAAGATCAGCACAGCGTAGACAAGCATAGAGCCTTTCCGTGCTCGGTCTGCGTCGAGCCCCGCGCGGAGAAGCTGAGACGGAAGCCAACCGCCCGAAAGTGAACCCAGCGCAGCCATGCAATAAACAACGGCGACTGGCGTTCCCAGAGAACTTTGGCTCAAACCGAAGCGACGGCTGAAAAGATCCGGGGTAAAGAAAAGCAAGAACCACCATACTTCGTCGCTAAAGGTCTTTGCCGCCACCAGCGCCCACTGCCTGCGATCCTGAAGCATGGCCCCCCACGGCACCGCTACACCGCTGATTGCGGCGGCTTCAATCGCCCGCGGAGGACGAACCATCCACCAGACGACGACCCACAGCAGTCCAAGTCCGCCCGTGATCAGAAAAGTCGAACGCCACCCGTAGCGGACGGCTAGAAGAGGAACGGTGAGCGGCGCGACGACCGCTCCCAGATTCGCCGCCATATTCCCAATACCGATCATCAGCGTTCTCTGTTCAGGCGGGAAATACGTCGCTGCGGTCTTCACCTGAGCCGGCGTACCGACCGCCTCGGCGGCCCCCAGTAACATCCGAACACCGACGAAGCCGGTCAACGTGCTTACAAAAGCGTGCGCCATCCCAGCAAGGCTCCATGCGCCAACCCCGATGGCAAAACCCCGCCGCAGACCGACGCGATCGATAAACCAGCCTGTTCCCAGGAATGCCACTGCGGCGGAGAACTGAAACGCCGACGCCATATGGCTATAATCCCGGTTACTCCACCCGAACTCCACCTGCAGCGTTGGCTTCAGCAGCGCGATAATCTGCCGATCCACGTAGTTCAACATGATAGCGGTGAACGTCAGAATGACGATCAGCAGACGTCTTGTATCGATCGACTCTCTTTTGATGTATGTCGCAGGCATAACAAAATTCCGATACCGTTGTCATACACTGGGTCAATGTTTGTCAACTGTCTTTTTTGCACCCGCGGAATCGCGAAGGATTAGCTCGTAATCGATCTCTCGGCGCACGATCCCTCCCGTCGATTCCAGCAGTAGTTCGGCGGCCGCCTCGGCCAGAGCGCGCACCGGTTGGCGCACAGTGGTAAGGGTCGGCCACACGATGCTGGCAACCGCGGTATCGTCGAAGCCGACGACAGAAAGATTTTCGGGGACCGCGATCTTCATCTCGTGAGCCGTCGTAAGAGTCCCGGCCGCCATATCGTCGTTGGAAGCGAAGATCGCCGTCGGCCTATCCGGAAGAGTGAGTAGGAGCCGTGCCGCCGCTTTGCCTGAAGGAAAATCGAATTTACCCGGCTGAATCAAGCCGGTATCTAAAACCAGTCCCATCTCAGAGAGTGCCCGCTTATATCCCGCCAGGCGTTGTTCGGATGCCGCGTAGGCGAGATCCCCAACGATAAAACCAACTCGGCGATGCCCGAGCGCTAGCAGGTGACTGGTCATCTGAAAGGCCGCCGTCTCGTTGTTGATGAATGTCGATGAACTCATCTCTGGCCGGATTCCAGGCTGCAGTCGCACAAAAGGCACCTTGCGTCTCAACAATTCTTCCAGGACACGCAGGTCGTCGCAGGCGGGCGGCGTTAGAATTAGGCCATCGGGATGTACTTGATCCATCAAGCTCATGACATCCTCGAACAGAGTAGGCGAGGCACGATCATAGGGCTGTGCGATCATGCGAACTCGGTTCAGCTGACAGCGGGCCCGAACTCCGGATTGCACCTCGTAGACATACCAAGGACTTGGGTTGTCGCAGATGACGGCAATCTGGTGCGAACGATGTCCTTTAAGCGCGCGGGCGGCGAAGCTAGGCTGAAAAGAAAGTTGCGCCATAGCCTGTTCTACGCGTGTGCGGGTCTCAGCCGTGACGTACTTCTCATGATTGATGACGCGAGAGACCGTCTTGATCGAGACTCCCGCAACGCGTGAAACATCCCGAATCGTCGCCCGGCTGACCGACTTGACTTGATCCATTTGCTTCATCTTAACTCTTAATCCTCTTTCCTAGCCGTAGATACGCGCCGGGTCGATGCTTGCCTCTCCGCAGGGAGAGCGTAAACGGACTGGAAGGACACCGTTGTCACCTACGCCGATCTTGTTCTAAATTTCCGCTGTGCGCCAACTATGTGGTGCGCAGTTCGCGTTGAACAGCTTCGACTCGTAGTGGCATCTGGAAAGCGGGCACGTGACAAGTCTTAGGAACCGCATCGCGGCAGTGCATGCCACAACCCCCTTTTTCTTGGGAATCACATCGCATCAAGTGAACTGATCTCTCCCTCAGTTGCGCTCAGCATTGGGCTTTGCTTCGGATTGCTCTTCGTTCACCCCATGAAGCCGGAAAGCTCCAGATGGGCCAAGACATTGCTCCAACTGTCCGTCGCTTTGGACTTTGGAATGAACCTATTTGAGTCATCAAGGTCGGACGCTCGGGCTTTCTCTACACAGCGGTAAGCATCCGCGGAAGCTTGATCCTGGGTTTATTGCTCGCAGGTTTTCTCAAAGTGCTGCCGAAGCCCTCTTTGTTGATCGCCGCCGGAACAGCCATCTGCGGCGGAAGTGAAAGCGCTGCTTTCGCTCCGGTTCTCGACGCCACCGAAGAGGAGACTAGCGTAGCGTTGGGGACCGTCTTAATCCTGAACTCCGTAGCGCTCTTTGCTTTTCCCGCAGTTGGTGCTGCCCTTCATCTTTCGCGGAATCAGTTCGGGCTCAGGGCTGCCTGGCTATTCACGACACCAGTTCGGTGGTCGAGCGAGCGGCAAATATGGTAATCAGGCTCTCTTTATTGGAACCACTGTAATGTTGGCTCGCACTCTGAACCCAAAAAACGCCGTTCACAAAAACCCGCTTGTCGACCGCAGTCCTGCCCACATGTTCCACCCGGCCAGGAAGCGTATCCTTGATCCGCTCCCACTGCACTTCACTCAGTTCGTATCGAGTCGCCATGTCTCTACTTCAACAAATCAACCACGCGGAGCAAAGACTATACGTCGTTACCCCCTAATCCTCCAGATACCACGGAACATTGATCACCACCGTTTGCCGGTCTCCCCGCATCAGCAAAAATCCTTTCAGCGCGGTGGACCGGTGATTATGTAACAGATACTGGTACCAATGTTTCGCCACCAACTCTGGCACGACCACGGCGATCTTGCGTCCGGGAAATTGCCTCTGCACCTGCTTCACATACGTCAGAATCGGCGTCAAAACAAACCGAAACGGTGAATCCACGGATACGGCGAGGGGAGCCTCCATCCCGCTCCGCGTCGCAGCCGTATCCAGCCGCTTCTGCCAGTCCTCACACCTCCCGGGCTCGTCCGCGCAATCCACGTGCAGCACATGCACCTCGCTGGTCAGCGAACAGGCAAACTGCAGGGCCGCCGCAGAGGCGCGGTTCCAAGCCGCTACCGGAAGCACCGCCACCGGCTCCTCCATCACCCGAATCTCGAGGTCTTCTATAGCCGTTTGCTGAGCTACCTTCTCATAGTGCCGGTTTACCGTCTTCATCAGCACAATCAGAGCCGGAATCATCAGCACCGTAATCCACGCCCCCTCCACAAACTTCGCCACCAGCACAATCACCACCGTGCATCCCGTCGCCAGAGCCCCCACTCCATTCACGGCCATGTATAGACCGGAATGTCTCCCTCGCTCGCGCCGCCAATGCATCACCATCCCGGCCTGTGAAAGGGTAAACGCTAGAAACGCGCCAATCGCAAACAGAGGAATCAGCCGGTCCGTCACGCCGTCAAACGCAATGAGGACCAGGCCAGACAGCACAGCCAGAACCAGAATGCCCTCCGTATACACCAGCCGTCGCCCGCGAATGGCAAAGAACCGTGGCAGAAAGCCATCCTCCGCAATCGCCCGGCAAAGCCGCGGAAAATCGGCAAACGCCGTGTTCGCGGAGAGCGAAAGCAGCACCAGGATTGACCCAATCGTCATGTAGTAAACAACTCCGCGCCCCGCCACCGCAGCCGTAATCATGGAAAGCAGGCTCTGGTAGTTCTTCGCACCTGGCTCGGTCGCCTGAATCCCGTAAACCCGTGTCAAATGCGCAATCCCCGCCAAAAGCACCGCCAGCAGCGACACAATGACCGCCAAAGTCTTCCGCGCCGTCGCATCGCTCGGCTCCTTGAACGCGGATACTCCATTACTCACCGCCTCCACCCCGGTCAGCGCCGTGCATCCACTCGCAAACGCCCGGATCAGCAGCCAGGCGCTCATCGCTGCAACGGCATGACCCACCTCCCGTGGAGGAGCCACCACCGCATGCGGATGTCCTCCCGCCATCAACGCCTTTACCGTCCCCCAGCCCAGAACGCCCAGCAAACACACAACAAAAAAGTAGGTAGGCGCCACATAGATCAACCCGTTCTCCCGCACACCGCGCAGGCTGATTACCGTCAACATCGCTAAAATCCCTAGGCAAAACGCCAGTGTATGAGGAGCCAGCGTAGGCACCGCCGACACCAACGCCCCCACACCCGTCGAGATCCCCACCCCTACATCCAGCAAATAGTCCAGCATCAGCGCCGCCGCCGCCAGCAACCCCATATTCGAACCCAGGTTCTGGCTCGCCACCGTGTAAGACCCGCCGCCATGCGGATACGCCCCAATCGTCTGCCGATAGGAAAAGTACACAATCGCCAGAAGCCCAATGATCGTCAGGCTGATCGGCATCACGTACGCAATCCCGGCCGCCGCAGCCGGGATCAGAATCGTCAGCGCCGCCTCCGGTCCATACGCCGCAGACCCCAGCGCATCCAGCCCAAACGTAGGCACACCCGCCAGCACTCCAACCCGCTGCTCGCTATCCTCCTCAGAGGCAAGAGGCTTGCCCAATAAAATATCCAGAATCGACATGCGCCCTAGGATGCCGTCGACCCAGTCGACGTTAGAGCCTCGCCAGCACCTCATCCGCCATCGACACGCCGCGGCGCATCCCCGCAACATCATGCACGCGCAGCACATGCGCTCCAGCCAATACCGCCGCCACGCCGCTCGCCACCGTAGCCTCCAGAGCCCGGCCCAGAAAGCGCTTCCGCGAAGTCCCTGCCAGCACCGGAAGCCCCAACTCCCGCAGTCGGCCCAGCCCCGCAAGCAGCGCAAAATTCTCAGCGCCACGCTTTCCAAACCCAAACCCAGGATCCACCATCACGCATTCCCGTGCAATCCCCGCCGCCTCCGCCACCCGCAGACTGTCCCTCAATCCATCCAGAACCAGCGGCATAACCTCCTCATTCCGCAATCCAGAAAGTCCTGCCCAATCCTGTGGTCGTCCCCGCGCATGCATTGCTACGCAACCCGCCCCAAACGCCGCCACGGTTCCCGCCATCCCCTCATCCCACAAAAACCCGGAGACATCGTTCACAATCTCCGCCCCCATCTCCAGCACCCGCCGCGCCGTCGCCGCGTGATACGTATCCACAGACAAAATCGCCTCCGGACGCACCCGCAGCAACGCTTCGAGGACCGGCCCGACTCGCGCCATTTCCTCCTCGCTCGTCACCGCCGTCGCATCCGGCCGCGTAGACTCACCCCCCAGATCCAACATCTCCGCCCCCTCGTCCAGCAGCCGCAGTCCCTGCTCCACCGCCCGCGCCGGAGCCACATAGCTCCCGCCATCGGAGAAGCTATCCGGCGTCACATTCAAAATCCCCATCAGCACCGTCCGCTCTCCCAGCCCAAGCGTCCGCGTCCTCAAACTCCACTCAAACCGTTCCCGCCGTTCAAACCCCATTCTGTCATTCTACGAACCCGCTATCCTAAACCTATGCCGGAGCTTCCCGAAGTCCAGACCGTAGCCCAGGGCGTACACGACCGCGTCCACGGCCAGCGCATCCTCTCCGTCTGGACCAGCAACAAGCCGCAAACCTTCAAGTCCCCGCCGGAAGAGATTGAACGCGTCCTCACCGGAGCCCGCATTGAAAGCGTCCGTCGCGTTGGTAAAACCATCGTCATGACTCTTGCGCACTCCGAGCCGGACAACGTCCGGACCACTTCCGTCACGAACTCCCACGACAAGCAAGACACGTCACAAAGTGACCGCACCGCGCGTAGCGGGCCCGTCCGGCAAAACGCCGAATTCCTCATTCACTTAGGAATGACCGGCCGTCTCCTGGTCTCCGCCCCTGAGGTCCTCATCCCCCTGCACACCCACGCGATCCTCAGCCTGTCCGGAGGCAACCAGCTGCGGTTCGTAGACGCTCGACGCTTCGGCCGCCTCTCCGTCCAAACCGCCGACCCATACCTCGGCCCCGGAGCCGAACCCCTAAGCATCTCCGAGCCCGACTTCATCGCCCTTTTCAAGCATCGTAAGACCCCCATCAAGGCCGCCCTGCTCAACCAGTCCATCCTCCATGGCGTGGGCAACATCTACGCCGATGAAAGCCTCTTCCGCGCAGGCATCCGCCCCCGACGCCAGGCCGCCCGCCTCACTCGTAAGCAACTCGCAGCCCTCCGCCAGTCCCTCATTGAAGTCCTGCACCACGCCATCCAACTAGGCGGCTCCTCCGTCTCAGACTACGTCGACGCCGACGGCGTACGCGGCTTCTTCCAACTCGAACACCGCGTCTACAGCCGGACCAACCAGCCCTGCCGCGTCTGCGCCACGCCGATCCAGAAAATCACGGTAGCGGGCCGCAGCACCCACTATTGCCCCACCTGCCAACAATGAAATCTACCTGCCGGACAACGTCCGGACCCAAACCTGTCTAATCGCATCCACCGGTATACGTGTCACGAAGTGACCACTGCCTGCGCGGGGCGCCCGCCCGGTAGGACACAATCCTTATGCCTTATAAGTCCGCACACCAGCCGCCTGCTCGGCAGAAACCGCCGCCCCAATCACGCGTATCTCCGGATCATCCCCCACAATCTCCAACTGGTAACTCTGCAGCGGGCTCATCTTCACCATCTGTGCGATGTAGTCCTTTAGCATCGCCATATCCACAAACCGGCTGTTGAATCCGGTCATAAAGAACTTGCCCGCACCCTCCATGTGGATACGGTTCGCAATCCCCGCGGCCAAAGCCTTATGCCAAAGCCGTTTGAAGTCGCTGCACCGCTTATCTCCTGCCGCTGCCTCCGCAAACACCTCTTCCGGCTCCATATCCAGAAACCGCAGCCGCATCGCCCGATGCCCCATCACCCCTTCCATGTGCCCCCGACCGCCGCAGCCGCAATAGTTCTCCTTGTCATCGAGCGTGACCACGGTATGTCCACCCTCCCAGACCCCTGGAGCCCAAGGATACCGCCCATACCCGATCCCAACCCCTAGCGTCCAAACCCGGATAAACTGGTCCAGCTTCCCCTGCGACGCTGCCAGCCCGGCTGCCACGCCATCCGCATCGTTGAAGATGCAAACTCGCGCATTGACTCCATGCTCCACCAGCTGCTTCGACAGAAGCTCCTGTATCCGAGCCCCCTTCAACTGCGGCAGGTTCGGTGAATCATCTACCACCCCATCCTTGATCAGCCCCGGCATCGCTACCCCCACGGCCGCGATATCCGTATGCCCCGCCTGCGCTCTTACCACCTGCTCGCAAACCGTCTCCACCACTCCATCCGTATGCATCTCCACCAGCGCCGACTCATCCTCGTCGTGATTCACCGGATACGCATAGATCTCTCCCTGCAGCGCGTGATCGACCACCAGTCCCGAAATAATCCGTTCCGACAACACCACGCCAATGGTCTTCGCCATGCTCGTCTGCCCCTCTCCTGTTCCGCAGCGCTTTTCTTGTCATTCTGAGCGAAGCGAAGAACCTGCTTTTGTCTTTGCCCTATCGGCCCAGCCCGCTTACTCGAACTTGCTGACCCGGTTCAATCCATTGAACGCAGCAACCTTATAACATTCCGCCAAGGTTGGATAGTTGAACACCGTCTCCACGAAATAGTCCAGCTTCCCGCCCAGCGCCATCACCGCCTGCCCAATGTGCACCAGCTCGCTGGCCCCCTCGCCGATGATATGGACGCCCAGAATCGCATGCGTCGTCCGGTGAAAGATCAGCTTCAGCCGCCCCGTCGTATCCCCGCGAATCTGCCCGCGCGCAATCTCCCGGTAGTACGCCACTCCCACCTCGTACGGCACGTCTTCTTCCGTCAGCTGCTCCTCCGTCTTGCCCAGAAAGCTGATCTCAGGAATTGTCCAGATCCCATAAGGATAAAAACTCGGATTACTCAGCACAGACTCATCCCCAAACGCCCGAGCCGAAGCAATCCGTCCCTGCTCCATGGAAACCGAAGCCAAAGAAGGGAATCCAATCACATCTCCACCCGCAAAGATCGTCGGAACCTTCGTCCGAAAGTCTTTATCGACCGGAATCCGCCCCCGCGAATCCGCCTCTAATCCAACCGCGCTAAGGTTCAACTCATCCACATTCCCCTGCCGCCCAACCGCATACAAAAGCGCATCCCCCTGCACTTTTTTCTTGCTGTTCAGCGTAGCGACCACCGTTCCATCCGGCATCTCCTCCACGCTATCCACTTCCTCATTCAGCCGCATCGTCACGCGCGAGTCCCGCAGGTGATAGCTTAGCGCCTCAATAATCTCCTGGTCCGCAAACTCCAGCAGCCGGGGCCGCCGCTCGATCAACGTTACCCGCACCCCAAGCGCGGAAAACATGCACGTATACTCCACCCCAATCACGCCCCCACCCACGATAATCATCGTCTTCGGCAGCGTCTTCAGCTCCAGAATTAAGTCGGAATTCACAATCGAGGTCCCATTGATTGGCACCTTCGGCGAGCTGGCCGGCTTCGTCCCCGTCGCAATCAGCACGTTCCTGCAGTCGTACTCGGTCGCGCCCCGGCTATTGACAACCTTGATCTTCGTGAGGCCGGTCCCCTCGCCGGTATCCGTCGTCCCTACAAAACTGGCCGTGCCTACCAACATCTCAATGTTGTTCCGCTGGAGCTGAGCCTCGGTCACATCGATCTCGGTCTTGATCACATGCTGCACCCGGAACGCCAGGTCCGCCATCGTGATCCGTTCCTTCACCCGATAGTTCATCCCGTAAATCGACTTATAGTTGTAGCCTGAAAGATGCAGCACCGCCTCACGCATCGTCTTCGAAGGAATCGTCCCTGTAGAAATGCACGCGCCGCCCACCACCTCGCGCATCTCCACCAGCGCCACCTTCTTGCCCATCTTAGCCGCATAGATCGCCGCCCGCTGCCCTGCAGGCCCGGAACCGATCACCAACATATCGTAAACAGTACTCATCTTCAGCGCGCTCTTCCCTGGGTAGGCGTTCCCGCCGGAGTAAACCCTCGTTTATACCTGACTCCACCTACTATAGTCGCCCCAATCTCTCCCCGCCGCCAAACCCTCTTCCCCTAGTAGCCTCGAAGGCTCATCTTCACCGCGCCGCAACCACACTGCCTCAGCCGTAGTTGTCGTCTGTTCTACTTTGCTTATCATTCTGACCCTGAGCGCAGAGAAGGGGAAGAACCTGCTTCTGTCGTTGTTGTTGTCCGTCCATCCACCGCGCTATTGCCTAGAATCAACCCAGCCACTCATGCTTCGCTACGCCATCACTGACCGCACGCTGTTCCCCTCGTCTCCCGCTTCATCGGCCCAACCTTTTTCAGCGTTAGCAGCCCGCTGCGCCCAACTCGCCGCCGAAGGCCTCGACTACCTCCTCATCCGCGAAAAAGATATTCCCGCAGCCGGGCTCACCACCCTCTGCCGCGCGATCCTCACCGCCGTCCGCGCCGCCAACCCGGAAACCCGCGTCCTCATCACCTCCCGCGCCGACATCGCCCTCGCCACCCACCTCGACGGCGTCCATCTCACCTCGAACCCTGCCGAACTCACCCCGACTCAAATCCGCACCCTCTACCGCAACGCCCAAACCCCCAAGCCAGCAATCTCCGTCTCCTGCCACACCCCCAAAGACATCCTCACCACTCGCCCCGAGCAGCCCAACCTCATCCTCTTCGCCCCAGTCTTCGGCAAAACCCTCCAAGGCCGAAGCATCGCCCCCGCCGCCGGCCTCGAAGCCCTCACCGAAGCCTGCCGCCTCGCCGCTCCCATCCCCGTCCTTGCCCTTGGCGGCATCACTGCTGAAAGGACCCCGCAATGTCTCCAGGCAGGAGCCGCCGGCATCGCCGCCATCCGCCTCTTCATGACACCCGCCAGATCTTCATGAACCCCACCCGCAAAACCCCGCATCTCACCCCCATAGAGGTATCAAGATGAAGGTACTGGTCATCGGAGCCGCCGGAAAGACCGGCCTCCTCATCGTCGAACGCGCCGTCGCCGCCGGCCACACGGTCACCGCCCTCGTCCACGCCCATGATGACGGCAAGGAGTCCAAAGCCGATCACGCCCTCGAAGCCCTCAAAGTCGAAGTCATTCACGGCGACACCCGCAACCCCTCCCGACTCGACCAGATCATGCCCGGCCAGGACGCCGTCATCGACGCCATCGGCGGGTCTACCCCCTTCCGCGAGACCGACCTCGAAGCCTCCTCCGCCAAGGTCATTCTCGACTCCATGAAGCGCAACAACGTCAAGCGCCTCCTCGTCATCTCCGTCATGGGCGCAGGCGAATCCAAAGAACATGCCGGCTTCTTCTACGAGCATCTCCTCATCCCCGTCTTCCTCCGCGGAGCCATTCCCGATAAAGAACGCATGGAGCAGGAGATCGAGCACCGCGGACCCGTCTTCGGGATCGACTTCGTCATCGTCCGCCCGCCCGTCCTCTCAGACTCAGAAGCCGTTGGCACCGTCAACATCCTGGAAGGCGAAGAAAAAGCCGCAAAGCTAACCCGCGCCGACCTGGCGCAATTCCTGGTTAATCAACTCACCTCGGACAAGTATCTGGGCCAAGCCATCACCATCTCCAATCCCTAAAGCCGAGCAACGTCCGGGCCCAAGCCGCTTGGGATTCCCTTGACTAGGTGAAACGATACGAAGTGCCCGCCCCGTACGCAGCGGGCCCGTCGGGCAGGACCGCATTTGACTTACGCCAGACTACCTTGACCCCATTCCGCCATCGCTCATCCACCGCCACCACAGTCCATTCCACCCGTGGTGAAAAGTAGGCCAACACTGTCTCCACTGCCGGATGAATCCGCAGCGCCGGAGCCACTAAAAACAACCGTGGATCGTCCGTCGCCAGCCGCCGTTCCACAAAATACCCAAGCCGCTGGAACTCCCCCAGCCCGGTCGCGCCGTCCGCAGCCTGCCGGTGGTGCCACCGAACCCGCACCCAGTAATCCAACCCTTGCAACGCCAGATGCAGATCCTCATCCGCTTTCACCTCCACCACCGCCATCCGCCCATCCTCCGTCACACTCAGCAGATCCATCATCCCCCGGTCGCCACCCGCAAACGCCGGCACCTGGCCATATACCTCTGCACCCTCCAGCCTCCGGTCTACAACCCCCATCTCCCGCCGCAACTCCCCTTCGAGCCACCGTTCCGGCTGCATCCGGTACAGAGGATCCCGCACGCTCCCCGTCGGTCCCCGCCTCTGAAACAGCCCTCCCATATACCCCCGAATCACCGCCTCATTCGCCGCTGTCAACCCCGTCTCCTGCGCACCCGCTCCAAACGTAATCTCCTCCCTCCGGTTGAAGTCTTCTCCCGTCCGCATGCGGATCCGCGCAAACTCCAGCCCATGCAGCAGAAAGCCCATCTCGGCCCCGCTCCGAATCCTCTGCTCCACATCCTTCTGCCGTCCCGGCGGCACCAGTGCTAAAACCCGCTCCGCACTCTCTCTAAACCGCTCCCGGGCCGCCGCTTCATTCGGCGCATGGATCAGCCGCGTTTGCACATTGCCATGGTCCGCCGGATCCCGCTGCTCCAACACATCTTCCCGCCGATCGAGCTCCCAAACCTCCCACCCACCCATCCGCTCATTCAGCCAGGCCATCCGCGAAGCCGTCAGCCCGCCCATTCCCGCCGGAACCACCACCCGCAATCCGCTCACCACCCGCCGCCCATCCCCTTTCTTCCGGCAAAGCTCCAGCCAGAGAATCCCTACCGTCAAAATCCCATCCACCGTCGCTGGCATCTCCTCCTCGTTCACCCCGATCACCGCCCAGCTCCTGGTCCCCTGCACCAGAAGCCCTCGCGCATACGCCGGCCCAAAGCTCTTCTCCAGATCCATCGCTGTACGAAATCCCTCCGTCTTCCACCCCTCAAACCGCCGTTCCATCGCCCGTTCCAGCACCCGCACATACCGCTCCCGCATCACCTCCCGCGCGGAAGGCGTCCGTCGCTCATTCTCCCCTTGGATCTCGAGCGTCTGCGTCTTCGCCTGTCCAAATCGCCTCGTCGCCAGCCGCATCGAACCCCCGCGCACCACCGCCTCCACCACGCTCCGCACCAGGTTCCGCTCTGTCCCCCAAAGATGCAGCGTGCATCGCCCATGCTCCGCCGTCACCGTATACTTCGCCATCCGCAGATCGAACAGCGCCTTCCCATCCTCCAGCACCAGCGCCCCCGGATACCGCGCCAGGTACTCCTCCACCGCCTGAGCCACCTGCTCCGGCGTCTGCGTCCCCTCCGCGAGCCTGACCACCGGACTCTACCAGCCCCGCGCCGCGCACAGCCCGGTGATATGCGCCAGGTGGTGCCGCCCATGCCACGCATACAGCAGCGTCGCCAGCTCGACCGTCACCCGCCCATCGTCCCTGTGAACGTAACCCAGCTGCCATTGCTCTTCGGACAACGCCCGAAGCATCGTTACCCAGCGCGCATGAAGCCGCTCCACCAGCTCCAATGACCAACGAACCGGAGCCTCCTTCGAATCGGCCAACTCCACCCAGGCATCCTGGTCGTAAAGCTTCGCCTTAGGCCACGCTTCGGTCAGCGCCAGCCGCACCCGAATAAAAACATTCATATGGCTGTCCGCGACGTGGTGGACCAGCTGCCGCACCGTCCATCCGCCCTCCCGGTACGGAGTCCCGAGTTGATTCTCGTCCAGCCCATCCAGCGCATCTCGCAGCAGCCAAGGAAGCTTTTCCAAATCTTGTATTCCCTCTACCCGCATCTCCCGAGTGATCTCCTGCGGCCGCATAAACAAGCCAATTGGATACCGCACATCCCTCTGTGTCGCTGAACCTATCTCCTTCATGCGAAGACCGTAGCACAGTCGTGTCCGCATCTCACCTGGAGATCACCTCCGGAGCCTGGAAGCCCTTATGGCGCGTAAAGTTCATTCCCGAATCCGAACAGCCTTCGCTCTTGCTACAGCGCTGCCCCTCGTAGCCCAAGCCCCGGCAGGGCACTACGCCGGCTTCGACCGCAACCTCTACCCCGGAGACGACCGCCTCGCCACCCTCCACCAGCACTTCGCCTTTACAGGCTACTGGCTCACCCCGCCCCCCGGCGAAACCGTAAACACCTGGATCGGCAAGCGCCCGCAGCTCCTCAAAGCCGGTTACGGCTTCCTCGTCCTGGCCAACGGACGCCTTGACGCCCAGATCAGAGCCACCTGGGCCCGCACATCCATCGCCCCCACCCAGCAAGGCCAGCAAGACGCCCAAAACGCAATCGCAGCCGCCCACCACGAAGGCTTCCCGCCCAAAACCATCCTCTTCCTCGACCAGGAGGAAGGCGGACGTCTCCTCTCCGAGCAAGCCGACTACTTCTATGGCTGGACCGAAACTGTCGCTGCAAGCCCCTACCGCCCCGGAGCCTACCTCAGCGGCCAATCCTCTCCGGACGGCATCGGCCCCGACGGCAAACCCCTCCTCATAACCACCGCCCAGGACGTCCAGCAGCACATCGCCGCCAAACATCTTCACTCCATTGCCCTCTGGGTCGCCCAGGACAGCTGCCCACCCGCTCCCGGCTGCTCCGCAACACCGCCGCCGCTCACCCAAAGTGGTACGCCTGCCGCCATCGTCTGGCAGTACGCGCAATCCCCCCGCCGTCCCGCTCTCACCCGCTCCTGCGGAAAAACTTACGCCCCGGACAACAACTGCTACGCCGGCATCACCAACGATCTACTCCTGGATCTCAACGTAGCCGCCACACCGGACCCTTCGCAAGGCCGCTAACCTGGACAACGTCCGGACCCAGCCGCCTGAATGACCCTGACCGGTATACCCGTCACGAAGTGACCGCCCCGTCCTCCTGGATGTGGGCGCAGTGGGCCCTTCCGGCAGGACAATTCGTTGCCCCTCGCGGTAATTTTCCAGCCGGTAACGAAAGCGCAGGTCCCGACCAACCCGAGCCAACCCAAGTCCAAGCCTAAACCCAATGATTCGAAGACTTTACGCAAAAAGAGCCGGGGGAGGGGGGTATGACCCCGGCCCCCGGCATTTTCCTCTAAACCAGCGAAGCATCCAGCGTAATCTCCGCCGCCTTCAACAGCCGCGAGATAGGACAGCCTTCCTTCGCCTTCTTCGCCAGTTCGTCGAACTTCTCCTTCTCCGCGTTCGGAGCCTTCACTCGCGTCACAAGGTGAATCTTCGTCACCGTCGGTCCGTCGTCCGTCTTCTCCATCGTCACCGTCGCGGTCGTCTCAATCGAGTCCGGCGTTAACTCTGCCGAAGTCAGTTGGCCGCTCAGCGCCATCGTAAAGCAGCCGGCATGCGCCGCCGCGATCAACTCCTCCGGATTCGTCCCCACCCCATTTTCAAACCGCGTACCGAAGCTGTACTGCGCCTCGTGCAGCGTCCCGCTCTGGGTCGAGATCGTCCCCTTGCCATCCTTCAACCCACCATGCCAAACCGCGTGCGCATTCCGATCCATATCGTCTCCTCGTACCCTCTCATGGTTCTGCTTAGTACTCAGATGCGCCGAACCCTCTGCTCGATCACGCGAAGCGTCTAGAACAACGCGAAGCACCGCCCGCTCAGTGCAAGAGCCACTTGCCTTACCTCCTAAGCAGTCCTTGTCCGAACCATAATCCCGACACGCATCAGCACCTTACGAGCCAGCCCGGTCAAAGCCATCTCCCGCATTTGCCCCACTGAAACCCACTCCAACATCCTTTCGTCCCCCGGTAAACTCGCCCGCAGGTCGTCCCCTTCAAACACCTCCACCTGGTAGTTCGTATTGGTAATCGAGTGCCTCACCCGCAGCACCGGCTCCATCCCCTCCACCGCCTCCAGCCCAATCCCCGGCAGCTCCACCATTCCCGCCATGAGGCTAGCGTCCGCCGCGCGCCGTTCCAGCAGCACCTTTCCATCCCTAGTAGCCAGTAAATAAGCCACCCGCTGGCTCCGCTGCTTTCCCCGGACTGCACTGACGTGCTCCCCCTTTGTCCGGCAAAGCGAGTACACCGGACACTGCAGGCAAAGCGGACCCTTGGGCAGGCAGATCACTGCCCCCAGCTCCATCATGGCCTGGTTGTGATCCCCCGCCGCGTTTTCCTCATCCGTTAGCCGCTTCCTTGGCACCAGCGCCCCGGCCTGCGCCCGCACGAACGCCCTACCCTTGGCCGTCGCATCCTCCGCCCGCCCCGTCACCCGCAGCAGCACCCGTTCCACATTTCCATCCACCACCGCAACGCTCTCCCCAAACGCAATACTCGCGATCGCCGCGCACGTATACTCCCCGACTCCCGGCAGCTCCCGCAGCTCCACCGCTGTTTCCGGTACCCGCCCCCCCAGCTCCGCGACACAGAACTGCGCCGCCTTATGCAGCATTCGCGCCCGCCGGTAATACCCCAGCCCGGACCATGCTGCCAGCACTCGCTCCTCGGGAGCCTCCGCCAGGGCCCTCAGCGTAGGGAACAGCCGCATCCACTCCTCATAGTGCGCGATCACCGCCGCCACCCGCGTCTGCTGCAGCATCACCTCAGACACCCAGGTCTTATAAGGGTCCCGCACCCCACGCCAGGGCAGCACCCGAGCCTCCCGTTCATACCACTCCATGAGCCGCCGCCGAAACCCTCGCACCTCCGCCGCGCCCAGCCCTGATTCCGGCCCCGATCCCAAATCCATCCCCTCATCTTACGAGGCCCGCCGCGCAACCATCACATCTCCGCCCACTCCCGCAGCAGGTTGTGATAAACCCCCGTCAGCTGCACCGCCGATTCCTTCACGTCCGCCCCATCTATCCCCGCCAGCCGCTGGATCGAGCTATCCAGATCAAACAGCAGCGTCCGCCGGGCATCCTGCCGGATCATGCTCTGAATCCAGAAGAAGCTGCTCACCCGGTTCCCCCGCGTCACCGGCTCAACCCGATGCAGACTCGTCGCCGGATAGAGCACCATATGCCCAGCCGCCAGCTTCACCCGATGTTCCCCATAGCTATCCTCCACGACCAGATCTCCGCCGTCATAATCCTCCGGTTCGGTCAAAAACAAAGTCGCGGAAAGATCCGTCCTAATCCTCATCCCTGTCGTCATTACCTGCCGGATCGCCGTATCCACATGCGTCCCAAACGTCTGCCCACCCGCATAGCTGTTGAACATCGGCGGAAACACCCGCAGAGGAAGCGCCGCGGACATAAACCGCGGACTCCGCGCCAGCCCCGTCAGCACCATCTCCCCGACACTATTCGCCGCCGCCGTCCCTTCCTTCACCTGTGCATTCCGCTTCACCTCCTGCGCCTGGTACCCCGCGGTCACCCGCCCATCCACCCACTCGGCGCCGGCAAGCTGCTGCCGCGCCGCCTCCACCTGCTCCTTGTTCAGAACATTTTCAATCGCCAGTAACATCCCACACTCTCCTCAAAGCGGGGGATAGAGATCAGCGATGAGCTCCTGACCCTGACCCCTCATCACTTACCACTTACCACTCACCACTCACTCCTAACCTCTAAAACTTATAGTTGAACCCAATCAGCGCATTCACCCCTTCACCCGGAACCAAATGGCTCGGATGAATCTGGTCGATGAAGAAACGGTTCAGCAAATTATTCACATTCGCCTGCAGCTCCACGTGGTCAGTCAGCGGACGTCTCAGCATCGCGTTGAATACCCAATACCCCGGAACCTGTTTCATCGCCACGGAAGTCACCTGGTAGCAAGTCGTAACCGTAGGAGTTGTGGCCGTGGCGCAAGGTGCACTTCCCGCCGCAAACGTCTGCGCGGCAGAAAACGTCAGCGGCACATAAGGCACAGTCGAGCTCCCAGTCCGGCTCGCCACATAATTTCCCCCCAGCCCCGCGCTGAAGTGCCCCGGCAGACGATGCGTCACAAACACGTTGAAGGTATTCGCCGGAACATTCGCCAGCGGATACCCCACAGAAGTCGGATAGTACTTGGAAGAGATCACCTTGCTATCCAGATACGCGTACCCCGCCACAAGATCCATGCCCTGCGGTAGCCGTCCCACCACGCTCATCTGCACGCCCTTCACAGCCTGGTTCCCAGCCACAACAATGTTGTTCGAATTGGTAGGATCCGTCTCCCGCGCATTATCCTTTTCCGTCCGAAAAGCCGCACCCTCCATCATCAGCCGCTCGTTCATGAAGCTGTACTTCGCGCCTACCTCGTAGGTTTCGTTCTCTTCCGGAGCCACATTCTGCGTGATCGAGGTCAAAGACAGCGACTCAGCCGAAGGATTGAAGCTCGTCCCGTAGTCGAAGTACACGCTGCCATGCGGGTTCGGCTTATACACAAACGCCGCCCTGTACGTCGGTTGCTCATCGACCCGCGTAAACGCGCCCAGGCTGATCGAGGCAGTGACCATACCTCCAGTCGGAGGCGTTGGCTGATACGCGTTATATCCCGCGTCAAACCGATCCCACCGTACCCCCCCGCTCAGCTCGAACAGCCGCCCCAGATGCATCGTGTCCACAAAATAGAGCCCAACGCTCTCCGCCTTCGTATGCACAATCGAAGAGATATACCCGTTCCCGCTGAACACCTGCGACATGTTCGGATTCAGCAGCGTCGTCGATGGCACCGTGTTCAACCCGCTAATCGCATAGCTATAGCGAATGGGATTCGAGATCTCCTGCCCTCCCTCCACACCGCCCACAAACTCATGCCGGATCTTGCCCGTCTTGAACCGCGCCGTCGCTTCCGTTTGATCCCAAAGATCGCCCTCCACGCTCTTCACCTGGATCTGGTTTCGGTTCACCAGAATCGTGCTCGGATCCACCGCCCCCGGAACATACGGACAAGCCTTCCCGGTCACCGAAGACGCTGGCAGCGCCGCAACATACCCACCCACCGGCACACTGATGCTCGCATTCCCGCAGATCTGCGGCTCCGTAATCTGTGCATTGCGCGGATAGTTCGCCGCCCGCGCAATCGAGTGCAGCGCCACATGCTGGTTGAACACATGCTCCACGCGAGCCGTCAGGATGTCGTCATTCGTCTTCAAAAAGTTCTCGTCCGGAAAGCCAAAGTACGAGTACCGGCTCACCCCGGGAGCCAGCTGGTTATAAAACCAGGGCAGCCCATAGTCCGGCGTGTCGTTCTCATTCAGATGAAAATAGCTCAGCGTAAACCGCGTCGGCGAGTTCAGCCCAAACGAGATCGAAGGCGCAAGCCCAAGCCGCCGGATCGCCACAAACGGCCGTCCCGCCACGCCCGCATTGTCCACCATCGCATTCAGCCGAACCGCGCTTCCATCCGCAAGCTCCGGCAGCGGCTCATTGATGTCCACCGCAACCCGTTCCGAAGCATTCGTCCCGAATAAGCCCGAGACCACCACCTGCGGCGTTATCCCCGGAACCTTGCTCTCCTGATTGATCACCCCGCCCGTCGATCCCCGCCCAAACTCGATCCCCGCCGGCCCCTCGAGCGCCTCTACTTGTTCATAGTTGAAAGCATCGCGGTAGTAGCTGCCGAAATCCCGGATTCCATCTAAGAAAATATCGTTCCGGGCCGTGAATCCACGGATCGTCAGGTTATCCCCCTGAGCCCCGCTCTCACCCGCCGCCAGGCTGATCCCCGGAACATTGCGCAGAGTATCCCGCAGCGTGGTCACCGCCTCATCCTGCAGCACAAACCGCGGAATCACCGTCACCGACTGCGGCGTATCCAGCAACGGAGAAGTAAACTTCGTCA
Organism: uncultured Granulicella sp.; assembly: GCA_964282815.2. Classification (GTDB taxonomy): domain Bacteria; phylum Acidobacteriota; class Terriglobia; order Terriglobales; family Acidobacteriaceae; genus Edaphobacter. The sequence continues at coordinate 787,985 of CBDIOH010000001.1, read as the reverse complement.
TCGAGACCTCATCCGGCACCGTCCCTTGCACACTCACCGTGTCCGCGCGTTGCAACGAGACCATCGCAACCTTGGCTGAAGTAAACTGAAAGCTCAGCCCCGTCCCATCCAGCAGCATCGCCAGCGCAGCCTCATCCGTATACGTGCCCAGCACTCCACGCGTCGCAATGTCCCCCGTGCTCGCGGTCCCGGCGTTCTTCAACTCCACGATGAGGCCCGTAGCCGCCCGGTAAGCATCAAGCGCATCCGCCAGCCGCCCGGCGCTGATTGAGAACGTTCGTTGTGCAGCCTGCGCCGTCGTCGCGCCATTCGGTATCTGCGCCGCCGCTGCTTCGAAGCCGCCCAGCGCCGTTCCCGCCGTCCATGCCGCCACCATCGCCAACGTCGCCACGCTGCTCAATCCGTTCTTCTCAGCCATTGCTTACTCTCCTCTTACAAAATTCAGAACTCGGCGCGGAACTGGCGTTCTTGGACGCAGCTTTCCTTCCGGCACAGAACCTGGTGCCGGTCCAGATCTACGACCTCGCCGGTCCGATATGAACACCTTACATGATCTAAGACCAAATCGGTCGCTGTTCAAGAAATTTATCTTTATCTCTCATAAACCGATCCACCGACCACCTCACGTCGTTCTTGCTCCAGAGGTTGCTTGTACCTTCTGCCATGTAGTAAACATTTGGTGCCCTTCACAACTCGAAGTCCACTATTTTGTTGATCCTGCACAGACGGGAAACAAAAAGAAGAAATCTTTCCTCGCCCTAAATCCACTTTCCTCCCTGAGTCGTGAGCATGACAGTTCGTACTAGCTCTACTCACGCAGCAACAACCCTTGGAGAACTCACGTGGATACGCTCGAGCAGCTCAAAACCTTACAGAAACGTCGCGTCAACCGGCGCAACTTCCTCGCCACAGCAGGTGCTGTCGGAGCGGCGGCTGCAATCACAGGCTGCAGCAACAGCGGCGTGACGTCCACCGCACCCCCGGTGACGGCCAAGTACTCCGACTCCGACATCCTCAACTTCGCGCTCAACCTGGAGTACCTGGAAGCCGAGTTCTACCTGCAGGCCGCCACCGGTACAGGGCTCGCCGCGGCCGACATCAGCGGCACCGGCACAGCTGGAGCCACCACCACCGGAACCACCTCCCTCAAGGTCACGAGTGGAATCTCCACAACAGAGCAGTCCATCCTTAACGAGATCGCCTACGACGAGCAGCAGCACGTCCGCTACCTCCGCACAGCGCTTGGCTCTGCTGCCGTCGCCAAGCCCGCCATTGACCTCACCTTCTTCGCCGCTCTCGCAGTCGCGGCCAAAATCCCCGGGGTCACAGCCACCGGTTCCACGGCCTTCTCGCCCTTCGTCAGCTTCGATGCCTTCTTGCTCGGAGCCTTCATCTTTGAAGACGTAGGCGTCACTGCATACGCCGGAGCCGCTCCCCTCATCACCCCCACCGGCGTTACCGCTGGTCTGCTCGGGGCAGCCGCCGGAATCCTCGCCGTAGAGGCGTACCACGCCGCCTACATACGCACCGCCATCACCGGCCGCGCCATCAACGGAACCGCAACCACCTACGCCACCATCCCCAATGCAAACCTCGTCTCCGCCCTGCGCTCTTCCCTCGGCGGCGGGATGGAGACGCCCCTCACCCTGCCCACAGCGAACATCGCCAGCAGCGCTGCGGTCACCTCACCCGTCTACGCCAGCTCGATCGTCGCAGCAACCACAGCCAATGCCATCGCCTTCGCCCGCACGACCGATCAGGTCCACCACATCGTCTACGGCAGCGCCACGGTAGGAGTAGCAAAGGGCGGCTTCTTCCCTAACGGCACAAACAGCATCTTCGCAACGACCACCACCTAAGGCCACTGCACACGAGCCTCTTACGCAGCTGTCTTATCCGCTGCCCACCCTTCATTATCTGTTTTGCCCAGGAACGGGGACTTTATCATGGCATCGAACGAAACGAAAATGATCGACGACATCATCACCAGCAGACGGGCGATGATCCTTGGCGGAGGCGCGCTCGCCGGCCTTCTGCTCACCAAACCGGCCGCAGCCGCCACCAACGTTACCGCCTACACCGACGCCGACATCCTCAACTTTGCCCTAAACCTCGAGTACCTTGAGGCCAACTTCTACTATCTCGCCGCCTTCGGCACCACCATTGACGTTGCCAACGCCAAGAGCATGGCCGCCGGCGCACCCATGGTCACCCTCAACGCCACTGTCGGCACCGCAGGCAAGGTGACCGCCAAGGCAAACGCCCAGGTTCCGTTCACACTCCCCACGGTCGCCGCTTATGCTGTTGAAACGGCGATTGAAGAGGCCAAACATGTCAATATCCTCAAATCCACTCTCGGGAGCGCGGCCGTAGCGCAGCCCGCCATCGACCTCACCGGCGGCGCAGCCTACCCCTCCACCGCCGCCTTCAACACCCTCGCCGGCGCGGCCCAAGTCAACGGCGGCGTCTTCGATCCCTTCTCGAGCGATGCCTTCTTCCTCATCGGTGCCTACATCTTTGAAGACGTAGGTGTCACTGCCTACCACGGCGCAGCCCCCTTGCTCTCAACCGCCACCCAGCCCAGCGCCAACCTCGCTGCCGCGGCCGGCATCCTTGCGGTCGAGGCCTATCACGCCGGCCTCGTGCGAACCACCATCAACCAGCTAGACACCACCGGTGCCTACACCACCATTACCAACCAGATCTCCACCCTGCGCTCCACCTTGTCGCTTGCCGCCAACAGTGGCATGAACTCAGACAAAACCGCCACCCCGGATGACTTCGGCCTCGCCAACCGCTCCATCACCCTCGGCACCACCGCCGGCTTGAACGCCAGCCAATTGGTAGACGCGGACGCAAACGTCGTAGCCTGGTCCCGCACCACCACCCAGGTCCTCAACATCGTCACCGGAGGCAAGGGCGCAACCGCCGGCACCAAGGCCGCCGGCGTCTTCTTCCCCGTCGGTCTCAACGGTCTCTTCACCTAGACCTCGCAATAAGCCCTCGCACGAGAACGAATAGAGGCTCCGCTTCGGCGGAGCCTTTATTCGTCTCACGTTGGCCAGATGGCTCTCACGGAGTTTGCACCCGAGCGTCTTCACACTCGTTGAAACCGCGCATTGCTCGCTCTGCATCTCATTCGAAGTGCTCATACCCGACTTCGTGCGCGAATTCTTTCGCTGCAGAATTTTGCGTCCGCTGCTGCGTCTTCTGCGTGGCGGGGTAACGCCGCGCAGACTGGCGTGGAGTCTGGCGTTGGGAATTGTTATCGGAATAAACCCATCCGTGGGTGTCACCTCGCTGCTGGTCATCCTGCTAGCTTGGGTCTTCGGCCTCAATCAGGTCGCCTCGCAGATTGGCGCTCACGTTGTAGCGCCCATACACCTATTGCTCTTTCTTCCATTCATTGAATTGGGTGTTTACCTCTTTCACACCCGTAGGCTTCCACTAAGCCGGCGACAGATTGAGCATCTCAGCCATCACCCCGTACGCCTCTTTCGTGACATCTGGCAATGGGAGTGGCACGCGCTGATCGTCTGGGGTGTTGTGGCTGCCGTCGTGATGCCCCTGCTCGCGATGTATCTCCGGCGAGTGCTGGTACTCACCATGAGACGGAATCGCTCCTTAATACGCCAAAGACCTATCATGCAGGCGCCGGAATAACCCCCCCGTCGGCCTACTCAGTCCACCGCTTGAAGACCAAAGAACCGTTCGTCCCGCCAAACCCGAACGAGTTCGAAAGCGCATAGTCGATCTTCGCCCTCAGCGGCTTATTAGGAACATAGTTCAACCGGCACTGGGGATCTACCTCCTCCAGGTTCATCGTTGGGGGAGCCACCTGATTGAGCATCGCCATCAGCGTAATGCCCGCCTCCAGACCCCCCGCGCCACCCAGCAGGTGTCCGGTCATGCTTTTAGTGGAGCTCACCAGCAACTCGTGGTTGAGCGCCCGCTCGCCAAACAGGTTTTCGATCGCCTTCGACTCCAGCGCGTCGCCCAGAGGCGTCGACGTCGCATGTGCATTCAAATAATCGATCTTGTCTGGCGAAAGTCCCGCCACCTTCAACGCCGCATGCATTGCCCGATAGCAGCCCTCACCCTTCGGAGCCATCCCAGTCATGTGGAACGCGTCCGCGCTCATCCCGTACCCGATCACCTCACCCAGAATATTCGCCCCGCGCGCCTTGGCAAGCTCGAGCTCTTCCAGAATAAGAATCCCAGCTCCTTCGCCCACCACAAAGCCGTCACGATCTTTGTCGAAGGGGCGGCACGCATGCTCCGGATCTTCATTGCGCGTGGAAAGCGCTTTCATCGCCGCGAATCCTCCAACGCCCATAGGAGTGATCGCTGCCTCTGTGCCCCCGGCAATCATCGCATCCGCATCCCCGCGTTGAATGATGCGGAATGCATCTCCAATCGAGTGCGCACTCGACGTACAAGCCGTCGCAGTCGCCTCGTTCGGTCCACGCGCGTTGTACCTAATGGAGACGTGCCCCGCCGCCAAATTCACTATCGAGCCCGGAATAAAAAAAGGCGAGATCTTCCGCGGACCGCCCGCCAGCATGGCCGAGTGTTCCCGCTCAATGACGTCAAACCCGCCAATGCCAGAACCGATATGCACCCCGAACCGGTCCCGATTCGACTCGTCCACCACCAGCCCCGAGTGCTTCATCGCCTCATCGGCCGCAGCGATTGCAAAATGGATAAACCGTCCCATCTTGCGCGCTTCCTTCTTGTCGATGAACAACAGGGGATCGAAGTCCTTCACCTCAGCTGCGAACCGAACCGAGTGACCAGTGAGATCGAAAGCTTTGATCTCCGCCATTCCGCTCCTGCCCGCAAGCAGCCCCTCCCACACCTCAGAAGCGGTCTTGCCGACACCGCAGATCAAACCAATGCCGGTGACGACAACCCTGCGCTGCAAAGACTCTGCCATTAGTACTTATTTGCCTTTCTGGTTCTTCTCGATGTAGTCCACGGCGTCCTTCACGGTCTTAATCTTCTCCGCGTCTTCATCCGGTATTTGGATATCGAAGGCCTCTTCGAACTGCATCACCAGCTCAACCACATCGAGCGAATCCGCCCCTAAATCCTCCTGAAAGCTTGCGCCCGGCGTAACTTCGGCTTCATCTACCTGAAGCTGCTCGACAATGATTTGCTTGACCTTCTCATCCACTGCTGCCATGTAACGTCTCCTATATACGTCTGAATCAAAACTCCGGATTGCCCGCATTCTGCTCTCGCAAGGATACGGAACGCCTCTGCGAGTGTAAAGCAAACCGCAGCCCCGCGCCGGCCAACCCACCCGTCGGCGAAAAGTAACTGACCTGCGCCAGACTCAAGCGTCCAACCAGAAGATGTTCCCCTCGGAGGCGTCCTTGCGTTTTCTTTCCACGATGACGGCAGTCGTCCTGCTCCCTGCCGTTGCCGCTGCCTTGGCCCAGCCCGAATACCACCCACCCAGCCAAGCGCGCAATCTCAAACCCTGCCCGCACCTACGCGCAGCCCGCAAACTCACCGAGTTCAATCGCCCCGTTGTCGAAGTCCAAGTCAAGATGAATGTGGACGTTGATGGAGCACCAACCGCCTACGGTCCTCCCGGCAAAAAGGCGCTTGACATCGACCAACACGCCCGCGCCCCCAAAGAGTCCTCCCACCCCGGTGAAATCGTCGGCTATATGACCGAGTATCCCGGCGGCCCACCAACCGTCCAAGGCCCGCGCGATCCCGCTCCCGGATACTTCGTCTCCCAGACCGACTTCGCCGACACCTCCATCAAGCGCATGGAAGATCCTCGCCGCTATGTCGATGCCTCCCGCATCAACTACCTCGTCCAGGGCCGCGTTGCCAAGCAGAACCACGTCCAACTCGGCGACTTCGCGACTGTTTACAGCTGCCGCACTGGCCGCACCGCCTTCGCCATCGTCGGCGACTCAGGCAACGAAAGCGGCGCCGAAGGCTCACTAGCTTTGGTTCAAAATCTAGGCTACCCCATCCGGGACGGCAAAGAGGATTCCGTCGATGACCCCGAAATCATCATCCACTACTTCCCTGGCTCCAACCCGCAACGTCAGTTCTTCCAAACGCAGGCTGAGCTTGACGCCGCCGCAGAAAAACTCGGCCTCAAAAAGTAGTGCTAATCCTCTCCATTCGCCGCCAACAACGGCACAATCTTTCCCATCTCCTCCACTAAGAACGGCTGCGACGGATCCACATCGCTCACCTCCCGCAAAGACCGGTTGATAGCCCGCGTCCGCACCCCAAGCTTTTCTATCGTCGACTGCACCGTCGCCACCTGCCTTTCCATCGATCCCATCAGCGTCTCGAACGTCTTGAACTCCGTCTTCGTCCGCTCTAGTACCTTCCACACCTCATCGCCCTTCTCCTGCAGCGCAAGCATATGGAATCCCATCTGAAAACTCGTTAAAATCGCGCTGAGCGTAGTTGGCCCCGCAATCGTGACGTGACACTTTGACTGAATCTCCGCCTGTAGCGCATCCCGCCGGATCACCTCCGCATACAGCCCCTCGGTCGGCAGGAACATGACCGCATACGGCGTCGTCACTGGCTGATGAATGTACTTCCCGCAGATGCGCTCCGCCTCCGTCCGAATCGCCGCCTCAAACGCCTTCCCCTCCCGGGCAATCGCTTCCAAAACATTGGACTCATACGCATTCTCCAGCCGCTCCCAGGCCTCTCGCGGAAACTTCGCATCGATCGGCATCAGCCGCTCCCCGGAATGGCTCGGAAATCGAACCGCAAACTCCACCCGCTCCAGACTCCCCGGCTTCACCGTCGCGTTTTCGATGTACTGCCCCGGAGCCAGCATCTGCTTCAGCAGCATCCCCAGCTGCACCTCCGCAAACCCACCCCGCGACTTCACATTCGTAAAGATCCTCGAAAGCCCATCGACGCCCTCGGACAGCTTCGACATCTCCCCCAACCCCGTATGCACCTTGTTAAGCTGATCCGTGACCTGCCCAAAGCTCTCCGTCAGCCGGGTATGCAGCGTCGCATGAAGCTTCTCATCCACCGTCGCCCGCATTTCTTCGAGCTTCGCCGCGTTGTCCGCATTCAGCTTCAGTAGTGACTCGCTCACCGTCCCGCGCAGCTTCTCCTGATGCGCCGTATTCGTACCGGCAAGCTCCGTCAGCCGGCTATGCAGCGCCTCCCGAGCCTGCAGTTGATCGCTGTTAGCATCCCGGATAAATCCATCCAGCCGCTGCCCAATACTCTCCAGATCCTTCCGCACCGCCGCGCGCAACACCTCGGCCGCGTCCATATTGTCCTTGCGGAATCCGTCCAGGCCCCGCGTCAGCGTCTCGCCCAGCCGGGAGATCGTCCCTTGAATCTCCGTCCGCAGCTCCGTAAACGCTCGCGCCCCGGACTCACGGCCAATCGCCGCCTCCAGTCCCACATCCCGCCGCAGCTCCGCAAAGCCCGACCGCAGGGTCGCATCCGCCGCCTCCTGCCGGGCCAGCATCCGCTCCAGCTGATCCGGAACCTGCGCCTTCCGGGCATCTACAGGATCGGCAGCCTCAACCGAAGCCGCACCACCGCGCCCTCGCAGCAGCAAAGCCGCCACGGCCACCAGCACCATCCCCTGCAATACTAGAATCCAAAGCAGCATGTTCGACTTTCCTTCGCCTAAATATAGCAGAGCGCTCCCCCCGGGACCCAACGACTTCCCGCGCTCAAACCACAGAAACTTCTAAAGCTTTTCCCCTTTTGGAACTCCTTCATCCATCCCAGGCCCCAGAAACATACGCTCCACCTCCCGCCAATCCTTTACCCGCCGAAATCCCTGCACCTGCTTATTGTGCGGAGAACTGAACAAAATCCCCTCTCCAGCAAACCTCCGCAGCTGCCGTGGGTTGTCGTCAATCAGGTAATCCCCCCGTAGAATGCTTTTGTCTCCGCAAAACACAATCTGCGACGGTGCAATAAAAGGAAAGTGCTCCGCAAGCCAGTTGAACTTCGCCCCAAAGGAGTTCGGAACCTCCATCGCCGCGGTAGCGATAAACACCTCATACCGCCCCTGCAGCGCACGGATCACCCGCTGCGCATCAGGCATCACCTCCAGCACCCGGAAGAAGTCCGCAGACCGCAGATACCTCTCCAGCGCCTCATGACGATCGCGCTGCACCACATCCCAAAGCCACTTGCCTTCAAGATCATCAACCGTCACATTTTCATTGAACTCAAGGTTATACCGCAGCAGATGCTCCGCCACCGCATCCGCAATCACCTCATCCATGTCGATGCAGATGCGCTTCAGCGGAAAGCTCACAGCCCCCTCACAATCTGCGCCGCAATGCTCTCCGTCTTCTCCACCGCCACCGGTTTGCGCCGCGGAGCATCCCGCGCCGGGTCATAAAAGAGCAGCCGCCCGCAGCTCTCGCACGTCATCATCTCCGTATTGTCCCGCTCGCGCAGATCGTTCCACCGCTGTGGCCGCAGCATCATCTGGCACGCCATGCACTTCTGCAGCAGCGCCTCGGCCACGCCCGTGCCCTTGTTCTTCGCAATCCGGTCATACAAACTCAAACTGCTCTCGCCAATCGTCCCCCGCTGCGTCTTGCGCCTCCCGTCCACCTCCGCAATCGCCGCGTTGTTCCGGTCCACCACCGCAATCGCCCGCGCCCGCTCGCTCGTATGCGTCGCCTCCGCCTCGGCCAAGGCCTTATCCGCAACCTTCTTCTGCGCCTCTAGCCCGTCCGACCGCTCCATGGACTCCAACTCTAGATCCTCTAGCCGCGTAATCTCCTTCTCCGCATACTGAATCTCATGGTCCAGCGCCGTAACCTGCGCCGTAGAGGTTGCATTCGCAATCTTCTGCTTGCCCTTCGCCAACTTGCCCTTCTGGTCCTCGATATCGGACTCGCATCGCCGCCGTATCGCCTCTTCTTTCGCGATCAGATCCAGCACCACCGCCCGCTGTGCCGCCGTCGTCTTCGCCTTCGCTTCCAGACCGGCAATATGCTTCGGGAGCGCCGCAACCTCGTCCCGCAGCCTCTTCGCCTCAACGTCCAGCGTCTGCAAAGCCATCAACCTCTCAAGATCCGGATGCATAGACAAGCTCCTGCCAGCCGTCGCAACGGCACTCTCGATGCTAGCGCGAAACGCCGCCCAGCGGAAAGCAAACGCAGCGACGCCCAGCCGAAGCCGGGCGCCGTGTCAATTGATCAGCTTCTATTCAGAACATCTATCGCGGCGGCCCATACCCCGGCCCAGGCCCTGCACCCTGAAAGTGGCTTACAGCCGAGTAGTAGCCGCGCTTGAAGCCATCCCGGTAGTCGTTCTTCGCGAATCCCGGAACCGGCGGATGCCGAAACTCATCCCGGTTCTTGACATTCCAGACCCGATGGTTCTCAAAGTCCCGCTGTGCGCCCTGCACGCCATCCACAAACCCCTGCCGGCGAAACTCCCGGAACTCACCCGGAGGCGTATTCCAGCCGCCCTGCCCATACGCGCCGGGAGGTGGAGGTGGAGGAGCCCCATACCCCTGGGCAAACCCATTGATCGGACCCGCAAGAAGCGCGACAGCAACCACTGCATGCAATGTATTTTTCAGTTTCATAAAGTCCCTTCCTCTTTCGTTTGACGCCCTGCTACGCCAGCGGTGTTGCGTGTCGACACCTCTCTAAAACCTAACCACAACCATTTGTTGCGGACTGCCTTTCACCGCCTGATCCCAGCCTCTCCTGCATCGCTTGAATGTCTGCATGAATCGGTCCCGTTAACCCGCTGACCGTCAGCAGGACCAAACCCTGACAACTGGCTAGCAGATTCGGACCCTTCCGGCAACTCATCGGAAAAGGAAGCATTGAAAAAGTGACAGAGCACGCCTATCCTGCACCTATGACAAACCCAGAGGATCCTCAAATTGTCAACGTGGACCAGACGGACAACGCAGCCCTGGTGGAGTTTGAGGGCGAGCCAGAACCCGCCGTCTACCCGGCAAGGCTGCTGCACGCCGCCAAGGACCTCGCCGGCATCCTGCACGAGCAGGATGTAGAACGGCAGGATGAAAACGAGCCAAAGCCCTAGATTCAGCCTTTCCATGCCTCCATAGAACACGCCGGCGCGCCGACAAAGTCCCGTGCCATCCTTCTAGCGCTCCCGGCCTGCCTTGCAGCTTTCGTGCTTTGCGTGGATGATGAAACTCGCGCCTCAACGCGCAAAGGAGAGCATTTTGTCAAAACGCCGTGTCCTGCTGGTCGACGATGAGGTCGCTGTCCTCCTCACCCTCAAAGCCGTTCTTGAAATTTCTGGCTTTGACGTCGACACCGCCGCCTCCGCCCGCGAAGCTCGCTCAAAGCTAAAAACCCGCGTCTATGAGATGGTCATTACCGATATGCGCATGGAGTCCGAGCAGGCAGGCCGTGACGTGATCGTCGCAGCCCGCACCGCTGAATATCATCCCGCCGTCGCTCTGCTCACCGCCTTCCCCGTCGCTGATGACGACTGGCAGGACATGGGAGCGGACAAGATGCTGGTTAAACCCATGCAGACACGTGCTCTCATCCAGTCCATTGAGAAGCTCCTTGAGTCTCATCAGGCCAAGCTGAAGAAGCTCGGAAAACATGGTGCGGCCGCTTCGCTTGCCGCCGGCTTCGCCGCTGGGGTTGCTGCGGGCAAACTGAAAACTTCCACCCCGCTCAAATCAGCCACGAAAAAACTGACAGCTAACAATGTCTCCGCCAAGAAGATCGCCAGGAAGGTAGCCGCGGAGTAGGTGCGCGACTGATCCACCTCGAGCATGACTCCTGATGATGCTATCTTCTCTCGAATGAATACTTTACGGAAGATGCATCTGCAAAATAAAGACTTTATCATACAAGTCCGGGACTAAGTTCAATGTTCCGAATACTTTAGATACATTTTGGCGGGGTGTGGGGTACTACTTAGGAGTATGCGTCTTGATGTAAGTGCGCAGCGCCAGGTTGATGTCCAAAGCTTTAATGACACCGGAATCCAGCATCTCCAGCCACTGATTCGCAGGCTCTTTCAGCTCCGCGGTCGAAAGCAGGTAGCTAGTCTGCACAATGATCTCAAGGGCATTTGACAGGTCATGGGCCAGCTTTCGGATCTCCAGCGCCAACTCCTCTGGAATGATCTCCACGGTTGCTTCCGTCTCGTCAGCGTGCGAGTCCATCGTCATTGATTCCGGGCCTCTCTGGCAGGGTCACGTGCAAAGGTCAACGTCAGTGTAAGGCACAAGTATCGGAATTGACACCTCGCCCCTAGCCTTGTCATACTAGTGACTCAGTCGCAAGACTGAAGCAGTGCCGTAGTGGCGGAATTGGCAGACGCGCGTGGTTCAGGTCCACGTACTCGCAAGGGTGTGGGGGTTCGAGTCCCTTCTTCGGCACCAAAATTTCCCGGAACTTGCTCCGGAACTTCCAGAGAAGGCCCCCTTTCAAGGGGCCTTTTCTTGTACCTCTGAGAAGACCCATGCCTACTCATCTCGACAAGATCCTCTCCCGTACTCTCCTGAGCGTTCTCGATAGAAAGAAGGCCACACCCCTGATTGCGCTGGAACTGCGCGCCGGATCTCATACTCCGCGTGGATTTGCCGCCGCCTTGCGCGCTTCCGCACTCCGGGGGCCGGCGGTCATCGCCGAGCTCAAAAAGGCGTCGCCGTCAAGAGGGTTGCTGCGGGCGCACTACGTGCCGGCAGCCATCGCTAAGACCTACGCCGCCGCGGGCGCCTCCTGCATTTCGGTCTTGACCGATGAAGACTTCTTCAAGGGGTCACTGGCTGATCTGACCGCGGTTTCGCGAGAGGTGATGATTCCGGTGTTGCGCAAGGACTTTATACTGGACCCATATCAAATCGTGGAAGCCCGCGCCTTTGGTGCGGATGCTGTTCTTCTCATAGTGGCGGCGCTGTCTGATCCGGAGCTACGAGTGTTGGCCAGGGTGGCTCGGGAGATGCAGCTGGATGTGCTTTGCGAGGTCCACGACCGAGAGGAACTCGAACGTGCGGTGGCGCTGGGCGTCCACTTGATTGGGGTGAACTGCCGAAACCTCAAAACGTTGCAGGTCAACCCGCAGACACATCACGATCTCGCGCGTTATCTGCCACCAAATGTACTCCGGGTTGCGGAGTCGGGTATTCGATCGTCCAATGACATTGATCGCCTGCTGAGCGTGGGATATGACGCCTTCCTCGTAGGCGAAGCGTTGATGCGGCAACCTGAACCGGCGGCGGCACTCGCTCTGCTGACAGGTTTCGATTACGCCTCCGAGCTGTAGCCTATGTGGGTCAAGATATGCGCTACTACGTCTCTGGCCGACGCGCTCCTCGCAGCGGAGTTGGGAGCGGATGCCGTTGGCTTCGTGTTTGCGCCAAGTCCCAGACAGGTGACGATCGCACAAGTTGCCGCAATTACCGCTCGCCTTCCCGACAGGGTGGAAAGAGTAGGTGTTTTCGCAGGTCTAACGGAATCAAATATCGAGCGGGTCGCCATAGAGGCCCAAGCGGCTGGTCTATCCTCGGTGCAACTGCATGGGGCGGTTCCGCTCGAGCTGGCTTCCATGCTCAAAGATCGGCTTGGAGATAAGTTCGACGTGATCCAAACGGCACATTGGAGGCTGGGAGCGGACGTGGCTTCTGAGGCCGAAGTCCGAGCACAGATGGAGGAGCTTGCGGCAGAGCTCAGATCCTTCCGACTGCTGGTGGATGCGAAAGTTGGCACCCTATCTGGTGGTTTGGGGGTACCGTTCGACTGGGCCTATGCGAGGAACGCGATACGGTCGGTGGCGGGGGTAAGGGTCATTGTCGCTGGGGGGCTGACACCTGAGAACGTGAATGAGGCACTTACTCAACTGAGGCCCTATGGCGTCGATGTCGCGAGTGGGGTTGAAGAAAAGCCCGGGATAAAGGATGCGAAGAAGCTTGCTGCATTCATCCGGGCTGCCCGGGAAACCGCGTGAATCCTACTTCAGGCAGCTTGTACCCGGTCCCGGAGGGTGTTAGTGGTGTATCACCGATTCATGCTGGTGTGGTCTTGAACTATGGTCCTTGTGAGCTTCGCTTGGTACGGGATGTGCAAGCGCCAGAGCAGGGCTTAGGACGGCTGCTAAGACTGCTGCAATGCCCCATCTGCTGGTTTTCTTCATAGTGGAAGTTTTCATCATCATCCTCCAGGTTCAACCATAAGACGCAGGGAAATCGCGGTTGGATTCACGAACATTCTTTCGGGTTGGCTGGGCAAATCTAATCGTCAAATGAGGACTAATCTTCCGGCCTTACCTTTGAACCCTTTTTTGGCCGGGACGTGTTGTTCTCGATGCACTTGTCGGAGACTAGGACTGGATTTGAGACCTGGTTGGCGGAAGCTCGCGTGAAAGCGCGATATAGCTTGCTCACATCGACGCGACCCTGGCGCAGCTCACGGTCAACTGCGGCATGCATGGCTGTGAGCAACTCGTCCCGGAGCTCATTGAGAATCTGGTCGATATAAATGTACGGCACATCAGTCTCCGTTGTTCGACCCATGCTACATCGCGTGGGCCGGAGTCATGCGCAGAGAGGTCGCATCTGACAGAGAGTTGGGTACAAGGAGGAACAGCTGCATGGAGTACAGATTACTTGGACGCTCAGGATTGAAGGTCTCTGAGCTTTGCTTCGGCGCGGGTACCTTTGGCGCGGGCACGGAGTTCTTCAAGGCCTGGGGCGAGACGACCCAGGAAGAGGCGAACGCGATCGTCAACCAGTGCGTGGACGCTGGGGTGAATCTCTTCGATACAGCAGATATTTACTCCGATGGAGCGAGTGAGACGATGTTAGGTGCGGCGCTGAAACAGCATGCGCGGGCAGACTTGCTGATCTCCACCAAGGCGACCTTTCGTCGAAGCGATCAAAAGGCTCCAAACCAGGTCGGCTCCTCGCGGCTTCATCTGCTTGAGGCGCTCGAAGGCAGCTTGAGACGGCTTGGGACGGACCATGTCGACATCTACCATATGCACGCGTTTGACGCCGCCACTCCGGTAGAGGAGACGCTGCAAACGTTGAACCAGATGGTGAGCTCGGGAAAGGTGCGGTATATCGCGTGTTCCAACTTCTCCGGTTGGCACCTGATGAAGTCGCTGTCTGTGTCGGAGCGACACGGATGGCAACGGTATGTAGGCCACCAGGTGTACTACTCCCTTATTGGCCGTGACTACGAGTGGGAGCTGATGCCTTTATCGCTGGATCAGGGGGTCGGGGCGCTGGTTTGGTCTCCCCTGGGCTGGGGACGGTTGACAGGCAAGGTCCGCCGGGGACAGCCGCTGCCTGAAGGCAGCCGGCTCCATACGACAGCCGCTATGGGGCCGCAGATGGCAGACGAGTATCTTTACAAAGTAGTCGATGCCTTGGATGAGATAGCGCAGGAGACCGGAAAGACGGTTCCGCAAATCGCTCTTAACTGGCTGCTTGGTCGTCCGACGGTTTCAACGGTGATAATCGGGGCGCGGAATGCCAAGCAGTTGAAGGCAAACCTCGGCTCATTGGGTTGGACGCTCACGGCGGAACAGACGACCAAGCTTGAGCAGGTAAGCCGGACACCAGTGGCCTATCCATACTGGCATCAGCGCCAATTTCTGGAGCGAAATCCCAAACCGATCTAACCCACGTCGTGGGGCCGTGTACAGCTCGACTGTATGGGCCTGGGTTGGTTCGATGACCGCATCACCCGTTCGTTGTCTCCTGATCGATTCAGCTGCTTCCCCGAATCAGGCGTTGCGCCCGTCAGGTGATATAGTGAACGATACAGTGGGTTCGGCAACCACTGCGACATTTCGTGTCTGTTTTCCTCTCTATCTGTGCCGTCTAAAATGCGAAGATCGCGTCGGACGGCATTCAACTGTTCAACAACGCATAGCGCAGCCCGCAAAGGCGCGCTGTGGAGGCAGATATTCCCCCAATCGATAAACGTTCCGCGAAGTCATTCATCCGCACCAATGAGCGCATACGCGCCCGCGAAGTTCGCGTTATTGACGAAAATGGCGAGCAGCTCGGGGTGATGCCACCCTTTGAAGCGCTGAAGATGGCCCGCGAGAGATCGCTGGACCTGGTAGAAATCTCCCCGAACGCCGTTCCGCCCGTGTGCAAGATACAGGATTATGGCAAATACCTCTATGAGAAAGACAAGTCTGATCGGGCTGCGCGCAAAAAGCAGAAGGTGATCGTCATTAAAGAGGTCAAGTTCTCCGTGACTGTGGACGAGCACGACTACATCACGAAGAAGAATATGGCAGTACGTTTCCTGACTGAGGGCGACAAGGTGAAGGCATCCCTCCGATTTAAAGGCAGGCAGATGGCTCACCGCGACCTTGGCTATAAGATCATCAACCGGCTGATCCTAGATATTGGCGACGCCGGCCTAGTCGAATTCATGCCGCGCATGGAGGGTACGACCTTGCATGCGATTCTGGCTCCGAGCAAGAAAGCTGAACAGCAGGCTCCTGCTAGCAAGAAGGTGTCTCCTGTGCCGGTCGCACCCGCGCCCGAACAGATCGTTCCGGCAACGCAGGAGTTCCCTACCGATCCGGTTGAGGCTTAGGACCAGCTTGTTTCGTTGGACGTCCAGCTGAGCCATCTAACTATTCGAGAACAATTTACGGATTACTGTGGGGGTGGGGCGGGTGCCTGCGTAGGTACGGTCTGCGCGGGGCCTGGGGCATCCTGGATGCGGGTGTCGTTCTTGGCGGGCTGTACGGGCGGACCAGCGATGGGGACAACACCGGTTTGTGCTGGTCCAGGCGCATCTTGGATTCGTTGCTCACGCTGAACACTGTCTTGCTGCTTCTGAGCCTGCTCGACGGTCTGATTGGTGATCTGCGCAGCGCGGCTGGATTGGGCCTGTTGCTGCTCCAGTAAGCGCTGGTCAGCTGCTTTCTCGCGGGATTCTTCTGTAAATGAGGCATCAGTCGCTGGGGTAGGAGGCGTGGTTTCAAGTGGGATCGTTATGACACGGGATGCGGTCGCCTTGGGTTTCTGGCGCTTTGCAGTTATCTTCGATCGCTTCAGCGTGGAGGTAGAGGCGGCCGAGTGGGTCTGAGCACTTGGCTGGCTAGGGCTCGAATGCCCGGTTTGGGCGAGACCAAGGGTGCCGGCAAGCAGTCCAGCGGGAAGGAGCCAGGTAGTCATCCGTAGGTTCAGCATGGGAATGGCCTCTCCTTGAAATAGATGCGCGGGACCGGTCTTGCGGCGGATTTTGTCAGTGGGTTGAGTGAGCAGAGGCTGCTTGGGCTTCACGCGCGGTGGCTTGGGCAGTTTTGTGGAGCAGGGCCTTCTGTAGGTGTAGCGTGACCTGGACCGCAGCGAAGTGCGAGCCGGCAGCGAAGCGAAGCAGAGGGCCAAAGGCCCCCGCTGCGGCGGGACCGATAAAATAAAGGCCCTTGACGCTGGATTGGAAGTAGCGATCGAGCCGCGGCGAGCCGCGCTGTTCGGTGGCTATGGTGGCGCGGAGGGAGTCGCCGAGAAAGTGCAGGCGGCCGAGCGAGACGCGGAAGCCGGTTCCAGCCACGATGTGAGAGGTGAGGACCTGGCGGCGTTCGCCGCACTGGTTGACCAAGGTGAGCCTAACCAGGCGCTCCGCGGAAGAGGATTTGTCCAACCGGGCGGCGAGTTCGCTCGCCTCGATGCGCCAACCGAACAGGATGGGGAACTTGTCTTCTACCCGGCCCTGAAGGGCGGCTCCGCCGGCCGGGCCGAGGTGCTTGTAGACGAGTACCCGGCGGAGCGGAGCGGGAAGCGCATGAAAGATGCCAGGCGCCGCACAGGCAAGCCAGGAGCGGAGACTGTAGCCGAGCGGAGAGACAGGGTAACGAAGACGGTCGAGGAGGGATCTGGGCGCCCCGGTCACCTGGCCGTGGACATGGATCTTCTCCGCGCGGGTGATAAGAGTGACGCGAGCCCCTGTCTCATGCAGGAGCGCCGCCGCGTTGAGTGAGCTGGCACCGCGGCCAAGGACCACGACGTCGCGTCCGGCGAACTCGAAGAAGTGACGATGATCCGAGGTGTGGGAAACCAAGTTCTGGGAGAGAGCAGCGAGACGCCGGGGAATGTGCTGGAAGAGGCAGAGGCCGGTGGCGACGATGACGCGGTCGGAGTAGAACCACTCGCCTGTGGCCAGGGTGACGCGGAATTTATCGCCGAGGGTGTCGAGAGGGTCCAGGCGCTCGATGTGAACGACCTCTGTAGACTCGAGATGGGGCACGAAGCGACGGGCGAACTCCTGGCCGTATGCGATGAAGTCCTCAACCGCGACGAGCTGCTGGGTGGGATGGTAGGGACGGCCGGTGAGGCGGCAGAAGTCCTCCAGCGTAAACGGGGTGGAGGCGGCGGAGAGATTGGAGGCGAAGCCGGCGGACTTGAGCTTCATGCCTGCGGGTGTTTGAGTAGCCCAGCTATGCATGGGCTGGCCGAAGATGCGGAAGGGAATGCCTGCCTCGCGCAAATGGGCGGCGAGCGAGAGACCGTAGGGCCCGGCACCGACGATTACAGCGGAGATGGTGGTGTCGCGCTTGGAGTTCATGGATCGGCCCGGTGCTTTGCGGAACGCTAAGAGCCTTTATAGTAGGCATCAGTGAGGGATGCGGCGAAAATTGCACGAAAGCGTTAGCGAAGGTAGCCGAAATGTTCTGAAATAGGAGAGACCCAGGCCCGAGGCGTAGACTAGCGTTTTCAAACGAGGCTTCGCACGTTGGATCAGAGTTCAGTGAAACCGCGGGTTCTGATTGTGGCGACGGGACGCTGGGTCTCGACGGCGCGGCTGGCAATGGCGCTACGAGAGTGTGGATGTGCGGTTGAGTTTCTGGGAGCGAAGGAGCACCCCGCGCGGAGCGCTGCGGTTTTTGAGAGGACGTACCAGTATGACCCGCTTTGGCCGCTCGCGGAGCTTCGGGTCGCGCTGGAGCTTTCGGCACCGGCTGTGGTGATTCCGGTGGATGAACTGGCGCTGATGCATTTGCAGGAGCTGGCAGATGAGCCGGACGTGAAGGATCTGCTGTGTCGCTCGTTAGGTGGTGAGCGGGTTATCGCCGCGGCCGAGAGCCGTATGGCGTTATTGCGTCTGGCGTCTGAGGTTGAGGTAGCGGCGCCCGAGACGGTCGAAATCGAAGCTGCGTCCGATGTGGATGCTGCGGTGGCGCGGTTAGGGCTGCCATTGATCTTGAAGGGCGATGCGACCTCTGGCGGACGGGGGGTAAGGCTGGCACGGAGTGTGCGCGAGGCTCGGCGGGAATGGGGGCTGCTGCACCATCCTCCCAGTCTGGCCCGGGCGATCAAACGCGGGACGACAGCGGGCGATTGGACGCATCTGCGGTGTTGGGTGCGGCGGAAGCGGTCAGGGGTCACGGCGCAGCGCTTTATTCCTGGCGGTAAGGAACGTACCGGAATGGCGGTGTGTGTTCGGGGCAACCTGCTGGCCAGTGTGTGCCTGGAAGTGGTGGAGAGCTGGTGCGAACGGGGACCGTCCAGCGTGGTGCGGGTGGTGGAGGATGCGGGCATAACGCGGGCGATGAGGCGAGTGGCCGCCAAACTCGGAGTAACGGGGTTCTGCGGGTTTGATTTTATGGTGGACGGCAGAAGCGGCGAGAATTTGTTGATCGAGATGAACCCGCGGCCTACGCAACTGGTGCACCTGTCGCTGGGGCCCGGACGGGATCTGGTGGCCGCCTATGCAAGGGGAGTGCTGGGATTGAAGGTGCAGGATCGGGATGGATCGTCGGGAGCGTGCATTGCATTGTTTCCGCTCGCGCTGGAACGTGGGCGGGTGCCGGCGGGGGCGTTCCACGATGTGCCCTGGGAGTGTCCGGCGTTGGTGCGGCATGCGTTGGGCAGGGTGCCGGCGACGATTACCGAGGATACTCGGTGGCAAGGCTGAAAGTTGTAAGCGGGTTCCAGTCGGGCGGTTGATACACTAACGACGCTCAGCCAAGACAGGGAATCAGGAGTCTAGAGAGATCAAGGTATGGTCAAAAGCTATGCTACGCCGAAGATTCGCCAGATTGTGACGGAAGCCGTCTTCCGGCGGCGGCGCATCTTCCTGCTGACGGTTAGCTTGGTCATGAGCGCAGTGCTGCTGGTGACTGTATTAATGCCTCGGCGGTACGGTGCAGAGGCGAAGCTGATGGTGCAGAATCTGCGAGCGGCTGCGCCCCTGACGACGAGCCCGGCGGACCGTCTGGTGGCGGCCAACGAGGTGAGCCCGACCGAGGTGAACGGGGAGGTGGACCTGCTGCAGAGCGCGGGAACGGCTAGGCGGGCCTTGGAAGACCGGGCGGATGGAGCGGAGAGTGAGGCTGAAGCTCGCGAGGTGGAGGATCTGCAGAAGCGGCTCAAGGTGGAGGCCGTGCACCAGACGAACCTAATCAATGTGAAGCTGCTGGGAGCCTCGCCGCAGGCTGCGAGCGAGCAGTTGAAGAAGGTGATCGACGCCTACTTTGAAGAGCGGTCGGGAGCGGCGACTTCGACGGGGGCGGAGGGTTTCTTTGACCGCCAGGTGAAGGATAAGAGCCGGGAACTGGCGGAGACCCAGAAGGCGATCACGGATTTTGAGGTGTTACATCACCTTGCCAATCTGGATGACCAGAAGAAGTTACAGGTCACGCACATCGCCGGACTGCAGGAGCAGTTTGCGGACGCCGGCACGGCGATGGCGCGGCAGCGCAGCAAGGAGGAAGCGGAGAAGCGATATCTTGCCTCGATTCCGAACCGGCTACAGACGACCGAGCGCACGATTACGAATCAATACTCGCAGGAGCGCTTGAATACGTCATTGGTTGAGTTACAGAATCGCAGGACGGAGCTGATTCGTCTTTATCCGGAGACAGACCGGCAAGTTATCGAAATCAATGAGAAGATCGCCACGACGCAGCGGGCAATAGCGGCGGCGGCGACGCATCCGGCGGCCGAAGCTTCTTCCGATGTCAATCCGGTCTGGCAGCAGCTTCGCTCCCAGGTGGCCAGCGCCAGCGGCGAGCTGAGCGGGCTGACTGCGCAGCACGCGCAGTTGGAGGCTGAGCTGAAGGCAGCGCAGGCGCGGCTGCGGGAGCTTGAGGATGCGACGGCTCCGAATGCCGAATTGCAGCGGCGGCTTGAGCAGGCGCAGGCGGATTATCGGCTGTATGCGCAGAAACGGGATGAGGCGCGGATCGCCGGTGAGCTGGACAAGGAGAAGATGTTTGATGTTTCGCTGGTGCAGGCGCCGGTAAGCTCGCCGCGTGCGGAGCGTCCGAAGCCGGCGCTGTATCTGGCTTCGGGGCTCGCGTTTGCCTTGCTGCTGGGGACGCTGCTGGCGCTCTATACGGATACGTCCGCCGAACAGGTGTTTACGCCGGCGCAGCTTGATGCTTTGACAGGCACGAGGGCTCTGGCAGTGCTTGCGGACGAGCAGGATGCGAACCAGGAGTTGGGAAGCGGCAGCGTGGAGCTGCGGAGACTGCTGGTTGGATTGCGGAAGTCCTTGTCCGATGGCGCGGCATTTTATGTCGAGAGGGGGCTGACCAGCGGGCACACCGCAGCGCTTGAAGCGGAGCCGGGCAGGGCCATGGGGTACTGTATCGCTTTTGTCTCTGCTCTGGCCGGGGAGGGGACGAGCTATGTTACTAACAGTCTGGCTGAAGTAGCCGCCAAACAGGCCAGCAGCCGGGTAGCGGTGCTGGATGTAGAGACGCTGCTGCGGCGCTTTGAAACGGCGGCTGATGTAAGCTTTGGGATGCGGTATGACGCTGCCAAGAGCCACTGGGTGCTGGCACTCGAACCGGAGCGTGGAACGGCCGTTGTGCGAGCCGCCGGTGGGACTCAGGGCGAGTTTGCATCCCGGTTGAACCTTCTGCTGGTGGAAGGGCGGCGCGAGTTTGACCTGATCTTTCTGGACTGCCCGAGCTTCCGCGCATCGACGCTGGCCAGCGAGCTTGACCTTTGCGTCGATGGCTATGTGGCGGTGGTGAGCGCGGGCATGGCGCGGCGGCAGAATGTGGAACAAATGGAAGCTTTGCTGAAGGATACTGGCGCGCCTTTGCTGGGCTTCGTTATGAACCGCCGGCGGTATCCGGTGCCGCAATGGCTTCATCGGATGATGTGGTAATGGGAGGGCTGAAGTGAGGACACGAGCGCGTTTGTGGATGATTCTAGGAATGTTGGTTGCGTTTGGCGGCGCCGGGGCGCAGACAGCTCCTACTGGAAAGGATAGTGCTTCCATGGCGCCGCGGCAGACACTGGTCGTTCCGATGGAACACTACGTCTTGCGCCCCGGCGACGCGGTGGACGTGACGTTTCGGTACACGCCGGAGTTTAATGATGAGGTGGTGATCGGGCCGGACGGGCGCGTAAGCTTGAAGTCCGTTGGGGATACACGGCTGGCCGGCTACACGGTGCCGGAGGCGCAACGTTCGATCCTTGCCGCGGCGAAGGAGAAGCTGGTCGATCCGGAGGTGACGGTCTCGCTAAAGGATTTTGAACGGCCGCACGTGGTGGTTGCGGGCGAGGTGCAGACGCCGGGCAAGTTTGAGCTGCGCAAACCGACGACCGCGCTCGAAGCGATCCTGCTGGCAGGCGGCCCGAAGGAGGACAGCGCGATGGGACGCGTGATCGTCTTCCGCAAGCTGAACAGTGAGACCGCAGAGGTGCACCGGTTGAATCTGGATCACTACAAGAGCAAGTCGACGGTGAAGACAGATCTTGTCCTGCAGCCTGATGACATGATTCTGGTGCAGCACGATACGCTCGAGTCGATTGGGCGTTATATCAAGCTTGCGAACATCGGATTTTACCTCAATCCGTTTGGAAGCAACGGGATCTTTTAGGAGCGATCTGTTGAAGGTGCTGCTGATGGCGTATGAGTGCAGCCCTTTCGGCGCGTCGGAGCGAGCGGTTGGGTGGGGGCGGCTGTTGCAGGCACTGCGTGTGGCGGAGGTGCATCTTGTGACGAGTGAGAGCAGCTTCCGGCTGATGCAGGAGGGGATGGCAGAGGGGCTTGTTCCGGCGAGCGTAAGGTTACATACGCCAGAGCCCGATGCGCGGTTGCGTGAGCTGGAGAGGAAGCCCGCCTTCTTTGCATACAACTACACGGCATACGAGCATTGGCAAAGATTGGCTATGGAGCTGGTACGCGGGCTTCATACGCGGGAGCGGTTTGACTTGGTGCACCAGGTGAATGTGTGCACGTTCCGCGAGCCGGGGTATACGTGGGCGTTGGGCATCCCTTATCTATGGGGGCCGGTGGGGGGGACGCAAAACTATCCCTGGCGCTTCCTGACAATGCTGGGTGTGAAAGAGGCCTGCAAGGAAGGTGCTCGTGGGGTGAGCAACTGTCTTTCGCTGCGATTGAAGCGGCGGGTGCGGAGTGCGGCAAAAGTTGCGGCGCGGATCATTGCGGCGAATTCGACCAATCAGCGGGATTATGAGGCCGCGTTCGGTGTGAAGGTTGATCTGCTGCTGGAGACTGGGCTGCATTCAGTGGGTCCGGTGGATCGAAGCAGATTTGTCTCACGATGCGGGCAGATAACGAGGCCGCTGCGGCTGCTTTGGATTGGGGAGCTGCAGACACGGAAGGCGCTGCCGATTTTGCTGCGGGCGATGGCTTTGCTGCGCGGACAGGTTCAGTTGGAGTTGAAGGTGGTTGGCGCGGGACGTCTTCAGGAACAATGGCGGGCTGAAAGTGTGCGGCTTGGGTTGTCAGAAACGGTTACCTTTACCGGGAAGCTGCCGTTCCCTGCGGTGATGGAGGAGTTCGAGCGGGCTGAGGTGTTCTGCTTTACGAGCCTGCGGGATACGAGCGGGAATGTGGTGCTTGAAGCAATGGCCGCGGGGGTGCCGGTGGTTTGCTTCGATCATCAGGGGGCTCGGGATATGGTGAACGATGTGAGTGGAGTCAAGATCGCTGTGACCTCACCTAAACATGCCATACAAGATTGGGCAGAAGCGCTGCAAGGGCTCGCGAAGGATGGAGAGCGGCTGCTGCGGCTTAGCGAAGGGGCGACGGAGCGGGCTCGGAAATTTTTGTGGGAGAACAATGGGGAACGGCTGAATGCGATATATCGCGAGCTTGTGGGTGAGGCTGCGAGATCATGAGCCGGCTTCCTGAGGAAGGGATTGGCGAGGAAGGCCCCCCGCCTGGGCTTTGGCTGTGGGCTCGCGCGCAGGTGGGCGAGCGCATGAGCTATGCACTGGCCGACCAGGTGACTTACAGCTTCGGGAATATGGTCGTTGCGGCTTTGTTCAGCAGGCATGCAGGGCCGCGGGAGTTCGGGATGTATGTCCTGACGCAACGGTCACTGGATGTACTGATTCAGTTATGCAATGTGTTCTCCTGGGGGCCGTACACGTTCAATCTGCCAGGGCTGACGAAGGAGCGGGTCAGGCTGTATGACGGGAGTATGGTCATGCAGCAGATGGCCGGGTGCGTGCTGTCGGTGGCGGTGCTTTGGTTTGCAAGTCGTTGGGCGGCTGGGCCGGGGCGAGGATTCTATTATGGGGTGTTTGCGCCGTTGATTGTGACGAGTGTGGGGATCCTGTTCCGGGAATTCACACGGCGCTTCTATTTTTCACAGATGCGGTTTCGCGCGGCGTTCTGGGCGGATGTGGGTACGGTCGGACTCCAGATCATCGGTGTGGAGTGGCTTGCGTTGAACCATCGACTGAGCGTGGTGACGGGGCTAGCGGTACTTTCGGCGGCGGCGAGTTTGGTATCGGCGTGGTGGGTTGTGTGTGAGTGGCAAAGCCTGGAGGTGAGGTGGTGGGCGAACGTGGAGGATCTGCGGCTGAACCTGAAGCTTGGGCGCTGGCTGTTTGGTGGGAATATGGTGTTTATGGTTAGCTCGCAATGTAACCCGTGGGTATTGAGCGCGATGCTGGGCGGCGCGAGCGTGGGAGCGTATGCGGTGTGCGAGAGCGTGGTGAATATCCCTCGGGTGGCTTTGACGAGCATGCAGAACGTGATGGCACCGATGCTGGCGCACGCGCTGGTGGATGGGGGAAAGGCGGAGCTACGAAGACTTGTGCGGCGTGTGGATCGGACGCTGCTGGCGGGCTCGTTGGTGTTCGCATTGGGGGTTGCCTTGATGGGGCCACGGGCGGCGCGGCTGATCTTCAAGACGGTGCCGGAGGACTCGCTGGTGTTGCTGGTTGTCTTATCGCTAAATTTTGTTGCGTTTGCAGCGACGATGGCGCAAGGGTACGGACTGACCGCGCTGAATAAGGCGGGCTACACTTTTTATGCTTACCTGGCGGGACTGGCAGTGCAGGTCGCGGTTTGTGTCTGGCTAGTGCGGGCATTCGCGTTGCCGGGGGCGGCATTGGCGATGCTGGCGGGGAGTTCCGTGGTGATCCTTGTGCGGCAGTTTTACTATTCACGCGAGATGCGGTTGGGAGCGTCAGAGGAGGTTCAGGCATGAGCACCAGTCCGGCGATGACCGGGAGAGTCGTGCATTCGCGAGATGCGGCGGGGCTGGCGGAGGCTTCGGCCTGGGTGAGGCGCATCAAGGTTGTCTGTGCCGTGGCGCTGAGTGTGGGGTTCTGGTACTCAGTGCCATACCGGACGCTGGTGCAGGGGCCGGAGGATCTTCGGCAGGCAGCGGCTATAGCTGCTTCAACGAACGACGGCGCGACGGAGCGGCAGATTGCGCTGCCGTTGATGTGCGCGGTGGCCATGTACCTGCTTTGGCGGCTTCCGAAACGCGGTCGTCTGGGCGGTCCGCTTGGCTCAGCTGTGCTGCTGTTTGTGAGTTGGGTGATGCTGAGTATGCTGTGGAGCGAGAGTCCAGCGGTGACGGGCAAGCGGCTGGCGGTGTTCGCGATGGACGCGCTGTTGGCATACACCTTGGCGCGGGTCTTCAGTGTGCTTGAGATGGCGCTCTGGGGTTTCTGCACAACGGGTGCTGTGGCGTTGATCGCGGTGTATGTGGATCTTGTGCAGCAGCGAATCTTCTCAGTCTTCGACCCTGACTACCGATTTGGCGGGGTGATGCAGCCGAATTATCAAGGCATGAACCTGGTGGTATGCATCGTGTGCGGGTCGACGGTACTGCTCTACCGGCGGAATTCAGCGCGGGTGATGATGCCGCTGTTGAGCGCGGCGCTCGGGCTGCTTTACTTGACGCGGTCGCGGCTCAGCGCGGCGGTGTGCCTGATGTTATTGGCTATCGTGCTTACGCGGTTCTCGCGGGAGCGGATGGCTCCGGCGACTCGAGCGATGGCGCTGCTAGCTGGGCTCGCGGCGACTGTGCCGGTTGTGATCTATTTTGCCGGGCTGAATGCGGAAGGAACAGCGCAGAGCGTCTTCATGATGGGGCGATCAGATACGGAAAATACTTCGAGCCTTTCAAACCGTGCGCCACTTTGGCAAGAGTTAATGGAGAGCGCGGCGGCCCGGCCTTGGTTAGGGTACGGGTATGGAGCGTTCTGGACGGCTCCACGGCTAAACCGGGTGTCGCTGGACCAGGGATGGATTGTGCCGCATGCGCATAATACGTACCTGGATGAGATGCTGGGGCTGGGAACGGTCGGGGTGCTGTTGTATGCGGCGGCGCTTTGGAGTGCGGGGCTGATGGCTTGGCGGCGCTATCGTGCGACGGCCAGTGCGACGGCGCTGCTACCCGCGATTCTGCTGACATGGCTCGCGCTGACGGGGCTGGCTGAGTCCGTGCCGCTGGACCCATACCTGCCGACCATGCTGGGGTATGTGTGCCTAGTGAAGATGTGTCTAACGCCAGGATCCGAGGCGGAGAGCGATCGAGGGCTGGAGGCAGGGGTGATCGTTGGCGGAGTGGAGCCGCAGCCTGAGTCTTGGCGTGTGGCGCTGCCGGCGCTCAAAGGGGCGCGGTAACGGCGTGGGTATCGGGCTGGTGAGCGTGGTGATCCCGACCTATAGGCGTGTCCGGGAGCTGCGGACCGCGGTGGCGAGCGCACTGGCGCAGACATACGCCGAGGTCGAGGTGATCGTGGTGGCGGACGGGCCGGATGGGGAGGCTCGTGCGGCGGTGGCGGCGATGGGAGAGCGCGTGCGGTATGTGGAGCTGGCGGTCAATAGCGGGCCGGCTGAGGCTCGCAACGCGGGGATGCGCGCGAGCCGGGGCGAGTGGCTGACGTTTTTGGACGATGATGACACCATGCTGCCGCGGAAGGTGGAGTGTACGGCGGCCCTGGCCGATGCCGAGCGGCCGACGTGGATGATCTCCTGCCGAACGATCTACCGTCGAGGTGAGCAGGAGGATGTGTGGCCGAGGCGGCCACTAAGTGCCGGTGAGGATGTGGCCGAGTACATTTTGCGGCGGCCTTCGCTTCTGGGGCGGCCTGGGGTGCTTCCGCTGCAGACCCTGCTGATCCACCGCAGTGTGCTGGAGCAGGTGCCGTTTACCACTCACAAGGACCATGAGGATTGGGCTTGGCTGCTTGAGGCTTGGCATTTGGCCGAGGCACGGGTGGAGTTCTGCTGGGAGCCGCTGGTCGTGTACAACATTGCCACGGAGAGCATCTCGCGGAGCCGTAGGATGAACTGGGCGGATTCGCTGGAATGGGTAGAGCGGTACCGGCGGTGGATTGGAGATGGAGCCTATAACTCCTTCCTGGCGACGAAGGTGGCTTTGAAGGCGAAGCGGGCGGGAGACTGGCGCGCTTTTCTGCTGATCGCGGGCAAGGTTTTGCGGAATCGGCCCGGCATGCTGGAAGCGGCTTTCCTCTTAGGGGTAGGTCTCTTGCCGAGCGTGGCTCTGCAAAAGCTGTGGAAAAGATCGTTGGCCTCGGGAGAGGCTGTAGCCGCCCCCCCTGAAATTGATGCAAAATATTCAAATAGAAGAAGTTAGCTTTGTATCAACTTCTGTACCCATGCAAAAAGTTACCCTGTTCTACGGCCTTTCGCCGTTTCTGGACACTTCGCGCTGTAGTGCGAAGGTGATTGTCGACAGCAAAGTTGGCTGTACGGTTGATCTAGGACCTCTAGTTGTATATTGAACGTTTTCATCAAAGTGAGTCGCCCCCGCATAGTGTATGCGACGTGTTCACCAGCCACCAGGAAGTCAAAAGCAGGTTCCTGTGCGGTGCACGCTTGTGCGCAAATGCATCTCTATTCGAAAGCACGACCATGATGAGCGGCTTCACTGGAGGCGTCCTCCGGTATCGGCTGCCAGGTTAGATCCGGAACATCGGCACGCAGACGAACTTCACCCCGGATGATCGCAGGCTGATTGCGCCATCTTTAACCATTCATTCGAGCTATTTCTAAACGAAGGCAGGCATGAGCTTCCTTGGCACGCTCGTTCACCGTCCACGTAAGCTCTGGCTGCGCAGGGCGCTCTTCCATGTTCATCTCTGGGCAGGCGTTCTGCTTTCCTTGTATGTCGTGTTGATTGCGCTTACAGGGTCGCTGCTTGTCTTTCGAGCGGAGTTGACGAGGGCGGAGTTGCCCAAGACGTTAAACCACTATGATCCGGCCAGGACAGCTGCTATCGACGCTGTGGTCCAGCGCTTTCACGCCGAGTATCCCGAGGCTCAACTTACCAATTTGAATCTCCCCTCGCCGATGTTTCCTGCCTATCTTCTGGCTGCGACCGATGCGCGTCTGCAGGCCTTTTCAGTGGTTGCGGATCCCAGGACGGCGACGCTTACGCTTCAGGCAAAAGGGTGGATCGATTGGGTGTATGACCTGCACGTCTATCTGCTTCTGCCGCACGCTTACGGCATGCAGGTGAATGGAGCAGGCGCCATGATCCTGCTGGTTCTCTGCATAAGCGGGCTGGTGATCTGGTGGCGGGGCGCGAAGACGTGGACTCGCGGGTTAGGGATCAGCGTGCGGCACAACTGGCGACGCATCAACTTCGATGCGCACAGCGCGATTGGCTTCTGGACGTTTGCGCTGGTCTTCTGGTGGGCGTTTTCCGGTGTGTACTTCGGATGGTACCGGGAGGTCACCGCGGCCGTATCGGTTGTGTCTCCGCTACGCGGGATGATTTCACCAAAGGCAGGACGGTCGGGTGCTCCCGGCCAGGCGCATGTGTCCTTGGAGACGATGCTTGGTGCGATAAGAAATGCTTCTCTGCGCGGCAGTCTCTACAGCTTCAGCGATCCGGACCTTCAAGGATCTACCTTGTACGCGCTGGTCGACCAAAGGGCTCCGGGCGACTTCTCTCACCGGGATATCATTACATTTTCTACCTCGGATGCGCGGGTGCTCACGGTGTGGCACTACGGCCAGAATGAAACGGCGGGAGACTGGGTTATTTGGGCAATGCACCCCATGCACTTCGGCACGCTTTGGGGGCTGGGAGTGAAGATACTATGGGCGCTGGCTGGGGTGACGCTCGCCTTGCTGAGCATCACGGGCGTGCTGATGTACTGGAACCGGTACTTGCGGCATCGGCTTGGGAACCGCGGCTAGGCAGCTGGCCTAACCGCCTGGGCAGATGCGAGGCTGATCTCGCCTCCGGTACAACCGGCATACTGATGAAGCTTGAAGTTCCAGGGGTGCTCCATATCCGTTGGGTCGCCTTCTGCTAGTCGCCGGTCTTTGCGTTGAAGATGTTTGGAACGAAGGTCTGTGGGTTGCGGTCGTAGAGCCGGGAAGAGGGAGGATTGCACCTGCACCATCATCCTGTGTCCGGGCTGAAAGATGTGGTTGACCTGAGAGAGATCGAACTTGAAGAGCTCTGGCTGGTTGGGCTTGAGCGCCTCAGGGTGCTCAAAGCTCTGTCTATAGCGGCCGCGGAAGATGACCGATTGTTATCCGCACATGGCGGACTGCATGTTTCCAGCGGGCAGACGTCTATGATTTTGATTCCCAGTCGCTGTGCGTGCTGCTGGAGCGATCCGGGGACGTGCGCTTGGGAGCTCTTGGTTTTATGAAGGACATCGTTCGAGCAGCTTGTTTTCTAAGGTTTCTGTTGACACTCCCTTCATAGTGCATTAACGTCAGGCTCATCACCACAATTCAACGCTTCAGCCTCGGGTCCGATCTGGACCTGTGAACCGGCCCCACTCAAGTTCTCCGCTTGGGAAAGCAACGCTGTATTGCTGCCGCATTGCACCGCTGCTCCGATGAGGTGATCCAAAGCATCTTGTTGCAGTTACCTTCTACGGCGGACCAGGCCTTCGCTTGCTCTGAATGTAGCTCACAGACCATCCTCTTCTTTGCAGAGAGGATCCGGACGCTATCACGTGCCTCGGTGACCGTCACCCTGATTCATCGTGACACTCCTCTTACGACTTTTTGACTGCCGCTCTGCGGCCGGAGGGTACTTGCCCATGAGATCCCGATTTCACGAGTTCCGCGACCTACCCTGTATGTCAATTGCATCCTCACAGAATCATGTGGGCTCTTCCGGCTTGGCTAGGTCTTTTGGCTTGAGCTTCGGGGTTTTGCGTAGGTCTGGATGCGTTTTCGCACTTCTTATGCTGATTGTGTGTGGATTCACGATGGCCAGCGGACAGTCGAATTATGGCGCTGTTCGCGGCGTGGTGACGGACTCGGTGGGAGCGGTGGTTGTAAACGCGTCCGTGGAGCTGATCTCAGAAGGCACAAAGGTTGTGCGAACGGCGACGGTGAATGGATCCGGCGAGTATGTCTTCAGCGCGGTCGATCCAGGAACGTACACGGTCAGGATCAGCAATGGAGGTTTCAAGACGACGAGTTTGGAACATATTATTGTGGATTCAGGCCATACGATTCCGATCGATGTGACGCTTCAGGCCGGGGGGAGTACGGAAGTTGTCGAGGTTACTGCAGCGGAGCCGTTGGTCGACAACGGCACTTCTTACAGCGGCCAGCTCATCGATTCTCAGAAGTTGCAGAATCTGCCTAATCCAGGCAGAAACCCATTCCTTTTTTCGAAGCTGGACAATAGCGTCACCGCTGTTGGCGATCCGCGTTTTGTACGATTTCAAGACCAGAGCGGTTCCTCGACGATCTCGATTGCCGGTGCGCCTATGAGTTCGAATAATTATCTGATCGATGGAGTTCCCATCACCGACTTCTCTAACCGCGCTGTGATCATCCCCAGCATTGAGTCTGTGGAAGAGGTAAAAGTGCAGGCCAACACCTACGATGCGGAGATCGGCCGGACGAGCGGCGGAAACTTCAATACGACGCTTCGTTCGGGCACGAGCACGCTGCACGGTGTGCTTCAGGGCGAGACCCGCCAGACCAACTGGGGAGCCAATACGTTCTTTAACAACCGCAGCAATTGCACGGTCAATGGCGTGTACTATGCACAGTGTCCGCGCGGTGCTGCCGAATTTTACTCGTATGTGGGGAGCCTTTCGGGACCGATTCCTCTGCCACGCTTTCTTGGGGGCAAGGACAAGACGTTTTTTGCAATTACGGGGGAGGGGTATCGCCAGAGGTCGCCCTATGTGAACAGCACGCAGTTTGTTGTGCCGACCGAGCTGGAGAGAACCGGAAATTTCTCTGAGATCGGCACCGTCACGAGTGTCGGCGGGGCCGGTGTCTCAGGCGTTTGCGGATCCGGAACATGCATTAAGAATCTCGCGCTCTCTACCTCAGCGGTCTCCGTGTATTACCCGAACAACACGGTCACGAACATCAACCCAATTGGGCAGGCGATTCTCAATACATATCCTCACCCAAACACTTCCATCACGGCCAAGGGCGTTGCGAATTTCAACGGGTATGACACGCTCGGGGATCGGGCAGATGAGTTCAACGGGAAGCTTACGCATAGCTTCTTCAATGACAAGTGGCTGGCCGACTTTTATTACCTTCATTATGGTTCTAAGGAACCCGGCGGAAATCCTTTGACTAATGTTCCAGGCTCCTCGGGCTCTTACCTGCTTTACCGCAAGGTAGACGCTATCGGAATCCAGAATACAATTTCGCTACCCAAGCAGACGACGCTTACCGTCGGCTTTGGCTTCAATCGCTTCCCGAATGACACGCGCGATATCAGCAACGGATTTGATCAACTGACGCTTGGGTTCCCTGCGTCTTACGTCAGCGCGCAATCCAAGAAGTCTTTCCCGCGCATCACGGCGGACAGCAGTCTGGTCAGTGAAGGTACTTCGAACTCCGGACCGGTTGTGTTCTTTTCCCGCAATTTTGTAGTGGGAGCCGCGCGCAACTTTGGTGCGCATAGTCTGAAAGCTGGATACAACTATCGCTCCATCAGCGAGACCTTTACCAGCTTGAGCGACACATCTGGCTACTTCAATTTCAATGCTTTGTCCGGTCATGCAGCGGCGGACCTCCTTGAGGGGTATCCAACTACCGGTCAACTTATCGTTCCCAGCCAGCTTGCTTACAACACGGTCTATCAGGCCGCTTATGTTCAGGATGACTGGCACGTGAGCAACAGTTTGACTCTCAACCTTGGGGTTCGGTATGAGTTCGAGCCCGGCATTCACGAGCGTAACAATCACATTTCGGTCGGCTTCGACCGGAATGCGGTTTACAACGCCTTCGGAGGCAGTGTACAGGCTCGAGGAGGCGTCGAGTTTGCTGGCCAGAACGGGTATGGCACCAACACCGGCAACATGGGGAGCAAGATCAATCCACGCGGCGGGTTTGCCTACGCGGTCGATAAGAACACGGTGGTGAAGGGCGGCTACGGCGTCTTCTATGCCCCTCTTTATTACTCGAACACAAACTCCTATGCTCCGGGCTATGTGCTGACGAATGCCCTTCCGACGCAGTCAGTCGGCTCGGTTCCGATTACGCTCAGCAACCCATATCCGAATCTGAAGACGCAGCCTACTGGTAATGCCAACGGGTTGAGCACAAATATCGGAACGACTTTATCGCTCATCGACCAGTCTCGCCGATCTCCGATTTACCAGTCTTACTCGCTCGAGCTGGAGCATGAGTTCTTCTGGGGGATTGCGTTCAAGGTAGGGTACGTGGGCGGCCATGGAAGGAATTTGCCGAACAGCCTCAACATCGATCAACTAGCAGACAATAACTTTGCTCTGGGTGCGACGGCTCTCACGGCGGCTACGGCCAATCCGTTCGCGGGTCTGGGCAACTTCAGCACCGGCTCGGTGCAGCGCTATCAGACGCTGCTGCCCTTCCCGCAATATCAGAGTGTGACGGTTGCTACGAGTCTGGGCCGTTCCGATTACAACTCGCTGGATGTCAAAGTTCAGAAGCGCTTCAGCAAAGGGGTCACGCTGCTGGCGGCTTACACGTGGGCATCGAACTGGGACAATATCTGGGGAGCGTATGGCTCTTCCAATACACTCAACACGGGCAACAATGGTCCGCAAGATATTGCTAACCTTTCACCGGAGTATGCCCGGGCGACCAACGATATTCCGAACCGGGCCAGCTTTGCCGGGACCTACGAGCTTCCCTTCGGACGCGGAAAGCATTTCCTGGGCGGCGCGAACCACCTGGTGGACGCCTTTGTGGGCGGGTGGAGGTTTAATGACATCACCGTGGTCCAGAACGGCGGGCCGCTGTCCATCACGCAGACGAGCAATCTTACGTCGTACGGAAACAGCACGCAGCGGCCGACCTATATTCCCGGCGTCAATCCTTGCAAGAGCGGCTCGCCCGAGGGCAGAATCCTGCAGTACTTCAACCCATATGCTTTCACAGCCACGGCACCGCCGACCGCCGGCGGCGGGCTTCCCTACGGGAACGTTCCCCGCTCGATCCCTTGCTATGGCCCGGGGTATATCAACTCGGATCTATCGCTGAACAAGCAGTTCCGGGTTACGGAGCGGGTGGGGATTGAGTTCCGTGCAGAGGCGCTGAATGCATTCAACACTCCACAGTTCAGCACGCCCGGATTGTCCATTGGGAACTACAGCACCACGCCATCCGCCGTGAATGGAACAAATACGAGCTACAACTCTGGCGCCGGGCAGATTACTGGAACGCTTGGATTTCCAAGGCTTGTGCAGCTTGGAGGACGCCTTACCTTCTAGGTGTTGATGTTGACTGTACTCAGGTGAGTCGTTCCCCGTTCCGGCAGCGAAAGTTTAGGGAGCGGAGGAACGAGGATGTGTTCTGTTGAAGGAGGATGGCGGGAAGGGCACGAAGCAGGCCCTCCGTGTACCAAAGGCTGCATTGGGAATTCAGGCGAAGGGTGGGAGAGGCGAAGGGAAGCTGAGGAAGGTCGCGGAGGAGGGCTACGGCGCAGCGGTTGAGGACGAGCTTCATTGGCCCAATCCAGGGACGGCGGCGATGATGCAGGCGGGCGTCGCCGGCCCCGATGCGCAGGGACGTCCAGCGGAGGTTGGATGGGGCGAGACGTGAGGCGGGTGTGATGTGCATGGCTTCGGCCTTGCGTTCGAAGTAGAGGAGGTGCCCCGCGGCTTGGACACGTTCGAAGAAGTCGGCGTCCTCTGCTCCTTCGGTGAAGTCGGGATTGTAGCCCTTTAGGGACTCGTAGATCGAACGGCGGAGGAGAACGTTGTTGGTGGCGGGGCGAATCTTGTCGAGGTATGGTGCGGAATGATCGAAGGGGAGATGCTCGCCCAGGATGCTGCGGGTACGCGGGCCGAGGGAGGCGAGCGGAACCTGTGGAGGCAGGCTGAGATGGAGAGCCCCTCCGACGGCCGCGGCACCGGTCTCAATAGCGGTGCGGTGGAGGCTTGCCAGCCAGCCGGGAAGAGCGATCTGGTCATCGTCAAAGCTGGCGAGGAAGGTTCCGGACGCTTTCGAGGCAGCCAGGTTACGCGCGGCGGCGACTCCGGCGCAAGGTCCTTGCAGGATGTGGAAGGGAACGCGTACGGTACGCTGAAGATAGGCGAGAAGCTCAGGGGTCTCGTCCGTCGAGCCGTCGTTGACGAGGACGAGTTCGGTGGGCAGTGGGAAGCACTCAAACTGAGGGATGAGAGAGGCCATAGCCTGGGCCAGGAGTGGAGCTCGGCTACAGGTGGTGAGAACCAGGCTTATCTCGGGCGAAAGCATCAAGTTGGAGCATAGCTTACTGGTCCTGAGTCCGGAGGGTCGAAGATACTTCTCACCCGCTGGACGTGCGATCCAGCGGGCATAAAGTTATCGCGGGTGACCGCCCTCATGAGCGGCTGGCGCTGGCGCTGTTGTGGCGTGTGGAGCAGGAGCTTGCGGACGGGCTTCCTGCACGTGGGGGGGCTCCACATGAGGCGCCTGCTGGACGTGAGGTGCCTGCTCGACTCTGGGTGCTTGCTGGGGTTGCGGGGCTTGTTGAGGCTGCAAGGC
Source organism: uncultured Granulicella sp. (assembly GCA_964282815.2). Classification (GTDB taxonomy): domain Bacteria; phylum Acidobacteriota; class Terriglobia; order Terriglobales; family Acidobacteriaceae; genus Edaphobacter. Next base: position 753,855 of record CBDIOH010000001.1, on the reverse strand, counting down.
GCGCGGCTGCTGAGGCTGAATGTGCGGTTGCTGAGGCTGAACGTGCGGTTGCTGTTGCGGCTCGATGCGCTGCTGCGGGTTTGTGACGATGTGCGGCGCGTGAAGATCAGCCGGTTGCTGCTGAAGCTGGAGGGCGCGTTGCTGCTGGACCTGTAGGTTGCGTTGTTGCTCCTGCTGTTGGTTGCGTTGTTGCTCTGACTGTTGATCGCGTTGTTGCTCCGGCTGCTGATTGCGTTGTTGCTCCTGCTGCTGATTGCGTTGTTGTTGCTGTTCGAAGCCGCGCTGCTGCTGAGCCGGCTGCTGGTTGGGTTGCTGGAAGACGCCGTACTGCTGTTGATTCTGCTCAAAAGTTCGTTGCTGCTGATTCTGTAGCTGTGGTGGGAGTTGGTTGCGCTGCTGCTCCGGCTGCTGGGAAATGCCTCTTTGCTGCTGCTGACCCGCCAGGTTGGGCTGACCGAAGCCGCCGCGAGGAGCTTGGATGTTGCGGTCCGCCGCGATATGCTGCGGGGCTACGGCGATGGCGGGCCGCCCATGATTCTCCGAGAAAAACTGGCTTCGGTTATCTTGGGCAAAGCGGACGTTTGCGCGTTGGGTCTGCATGGCTGGCAGGCGCTGCTCATGGAAGGCGGCGAGCTCATTGGAGCGGGGCCGCACGTTGAGACCCCCGGGTCCGTTGAAGCTGACGCGAGTATTGCCCTGATAGGTCATGTTATGCACGTAAACGTTGCGTACATAGCTGGCGTTAATGCGGTTTGCGACACGGTTGTAGAAGAAGACGTTTCCGTTCCAATAGCCTCCGTCATAGCCGTATCCGGTGTAGCCAAATCCATACGAGATACCGCCATAGAACCCGATGTGGCGACCCCAGAAGCCATGGTAGAAGCGGTAGCGGCGACCCTCGTAACCCCACCAGCCCGGAGTCCAAAGAGCACCGACGTAGGGCGGCGCGACCCAGGCTCCGGGGACCCAGTAGTACCCGCCCGAACCGTAGGACCAGTAGCCCGGTGTCCAGAGGTCGCCTTCAGCGGCTAGCTCTGGCTGCTGATAAACAGGCAGTGGAGGCGGTGCCTGGTCCGCGTAAAGAGCCTGCTCGTCAAGGGCCTCCTGGCCAGCGTCGATGGCGCTTTGGTCGTAGGTGTAGTCCTGGGCGTAATTGGCTCCAGAAAGGGGCTGCCCCTGAGGGTAAGGCTGACCCTGAGTTTGAGGTTGTTGCGTCTTGTACTGCAGAGACTCGTTCTGCTGACTTTGCTGAGGGTAGCTTTCGCTCGTCTGGGTAGCCTGATACTCCGATCGAGCGCCGAGGACTCGGCCTTGAGGAGCGCTGGCGGGATAAGACTGCGCTGGGTAGGTCTGAGTGTTGCCGGCCTCTGCAAAGTTGACGGCGGCGGGGTCAGGACCATTCGGGGCCGAGCCGTTGGGGACAGAGCCGGACTGTGCGCCACTCCTGCAGCCGGAAAGACCGGTAAGGGCGACGCAGACGAAGGTTGCTGCTGCGAGGCCGAAGGTTGGATTGCGTAGTGTGTTCATGGCGACACCCGTTTGCTTTCTTGAGCTTGCTATCGATTTGGATGCGGCTTTACACCTTGTTGAACCCAGGTTCGAAAAGAATGACGCTGCACAGAAATGCGGGTCCGGCGTAGTATGGATGCGATGGCTTCCCGCGTGCTCAAGTTGAAGCGTTTTTACCACGGTCGGCCTGACCGTGGCCGTTGCTAGCCGCCTCCCTCCTATACATTCCTGATGAATTCTGAATTCCGACCTAAAGCCGCTGTGGACGCGGCAGGCACCCCTACGGAGAGCTATATATGAGCACCCAGACGACGCATCCCGATTCCTTTGGCGCGAAAGCGACCTTGACCAGCGGCACGCAGCAGTTGAGCTACTTTGCGCTCGCGGCTTTGAACGAGTACGACCTGACGAAGCTGCCCTTCTCCTTGCGGATTCTGCTGGAAAACCTGCTGCGTCATGAGGATGGGCGAACGGTGACGGCGGACGATATCAAGTTCCTGGCGATGTGGAACCCGAAGGCGGAGCCTAGCCGGGAGATTGCGTATATGCCGGCGCGGGTGCTGATGCAGGACTTTACTGGGGTTCCGGCGATTGTGGACCTGGCTGCGATGCGGGATGCGATGCGGGCGCTGGGAGGCAATCCGGAGAAGATCAATCCCCTCCAGCCGGCGGAGCTGGTGATCGACCACTCGGTGCAGGTGGATGAGTTTGGGACGGTGAATGCATATGACCTGAACGCGGCGCTGGAGTTTCAGCGGAACCGGGAGCGGTATGCGTTTTTGAAGTGGGGACAGTCGGCTTTTAATAACTTTTCTGCCGTGCCGCCGGGGATGGGGATCTGTCATCAGGTGAACCTGGAGTATTTGGCTCGGGTGGTGTTTACGACGGCTCCCAACGCGAGCGGTGAAGTGTTCGCGTATCCGGATACGCTGGTGGGGACTGATAGCCATACGACGATGGTGAACGGGTTGGGCGTGCTGGGATGGGGCGTCGGCGGGATTGAGGCTGAGGCGGCTATGCTGGGGCAACCGGTGAGCATGCTCGTGCCGCAGGTGGTCGGGTTCAAGTTGACGGGCAAGCTGAAAGAGGGGACGACGGCAACGGACCTGGTGCTGACGGTGACGGAAGCGCTGCGGAAGCTGGGGGTTGTGGGTAAGTTTGTGGAGTTCTATGGGCCGGGAATCAGCGAGCTACCGCTGGCGGATCGGGCGACTATTGCAAATATGGCTCCAGAGTATGGAGCAACGTGCGGGATCTTCCCGGTAGATAAGGAGACGTTGGCGTACCTGCGGCTGACCGGGCGTACGGATGCGCAGATTGAATTGGTTGAGGCTTACATGAAGGCGCAGGGGCTATTTCATACTCCGGAGGCTCCGGAGGCGGAGTACTCGGCGACCTTATCACTGGATCTGGGGACGGTTGCGCCGAGTGTGGCTGGGCCAAAGCGGCCGCAGGATCGGGTTTTGTTGTCGGAGACGCCGGCCAGCTTTGCGAAGCAATTGCCGAATCTGCTGGGGCCAAGTGGGAACAAGTCTGCGGCTCGGCAGATGGTGCGCTGGGAGGGTGAGGGTGGACATGCCTCGGCTACCGGGGATGTGACGAGCGCGACGGCTACGCCGGCTCCGGGGACGGCAGGAAATATGCCGCTGGACGGCGGGCTGGTGCCGATCGCTACACTGACCAACGCCGTTCATTTTGAGGCTCCGGTGACGAGTGTGAAGGGGCGGTATGGGGTGGAGGTGGACCAGTATCTCGACCACGGAAGCATTGTGATTGCGGCGATTACGAGCTGCACGAATACTTCCAACCCGTATGTCATGATGGCGGCCGGGTTGTTGGCAAAGAAGGCGGTGGAAAAGGGACTGCGGACGCCGCCATGGGTGAAGACGTCGCTTGCGCCGGGCAGCCGCGTGGTGACGGATTACTACAACAAGTCTGGACTGATGCAGTATCTGGATGCGCTTCGGTTCCAGGTGGTGGGGTATGGGTGTACGACGTGCATCGGGAACTCGGGGCCGCTGCCGACGGACGTGTCGAAGTCGATTGAGGAGCATGGGCTGGTAGCGGTGAGCGTATTGAGCGGGAATCGAAACTTTGAGGGACGCATCTCGCCGGATGTGCGGGCAAACTATCTGATGAGCCCTCCGCTGGTGGTGGCGTATGCGCTGGCGGGGTCGATCTATCACGACTTTGAGAAGGATGCGATTGGGTACGACCGGGATCGACAGCCGGTGTATCTGAAGGACATCTGGCCGACGCAGGCGGAGGTGAGTGAGGCGGTGTTGGGATCGATCGATTCGACGATGTTCCGGATGCAGTACTCGACGGTGAGCGATGGGGACCAGAACTGGCAGAATTTGGTGTTTCCGGTTGGGGATACGTATGGGTGGGAGCCTGATTCGACGTATATCCGAAAGGCTCCTTACTTTGACGGGATGCCGGCCATACCTGCGCCGGTCGAGGATATTCAGGCGGCACGGTGTCTGGCGGTGCTGGGGGATTCGGTGACAACAGATCACATATCGCCGGCGGGGTCGATCAAGAAGAATGGGCCGGCGGGCAAGTACCTGATGGAGCATGGGGTTGATGCGACTGACTTCAACAGCTATGGCTCGCGGCGCGGCAACCATGAGGTGATGGTGCGGGGAACGTTCGCGAATGTTCGGCTGCGCAACAAGATGGCTCCGGGGACGGAGGGCGGTGTGACGCGGCTGCTGCCGGAGATGACGGAGATGTCGATTTATGATGCTTCGGTCGAATACGCCAAGCGTGGGACGCCGCTGGCGATTCTTGCGGGCAAAGAGTATGGTTCGGGGTCAAGCCGGGACTGGGCGGCGAAGGGCCCGCGACTGCTGGGGATCCGATTCGTAATTGCGGAGAGTTATGAGCGGATTCACCGGTCGAACCTGGTGGGAATGGGTATTCTACCGCTACAGTTTGAGGCAGGCGAGTCCGCTGAATTGCTCGGGCTGACAGGCGAGGAGATTTTCGAGATTATTGGTCTAAAAGAGATGCTCGACAGCAAGTTTGCCGCGGGTAAGAACATTCTGGTGAAGGCGGAGAATATGACGGGAACGACGATGGAGTTTCCGGTGACAGTAAGGATTGATACGCCGCAGGAGATCTTGTACTACCAGCACGGCGGGATCTTGCAATATGTGTTGCGGCAGCTAGCGGGTAGGGCATAGTCAGAGGCCGGAGGCGTGGCAGAGAGGCTCAGTGTTAACGGCCTGTTGCCACGCTTGGTCTCGAACTGGACGACGCCTTGTTGGGGTCCGGTGATGCGCAGAGTGGGAAGCGCCTTGAGATACTGCAGGTAAAAAGCGATAGGCTCCATGTTGGCGGAGCCCAGGCCCGGAGTAGTGTAACGAAGTTCCCCAAAGGACTGTCGCAGAGTCTCCCACTGTCGCTTGACGGGTGTGACATGGGTGTAGCCGAGAAAGTCCATGGTGAGCTGAAAGCGCTGAAGGCGGAGGCGGAAACAGATCGTCGGGGCCGCTAGGCTTCCAGGATGGGACATAGGAGATTTTGGAGACTTTGCCAAAATCTGCGAGCAGCTCAAACTCGAGCTTGCCGGCGGGGGTGGCGAGTGCATTGCGCGGTCAGGCGTTGCGGTGGCGCAGAGGTCGTGGAGGCAATGAGGAGCTTACCAAGGACAGAGATCAGGGCGTACAGGATATGCGATCCGGGCTCGATGCCGGTGATTTGGGCAACGGGATCTTGGGCCGTGGTGGGCTGTTGACCTGGCAGTGACATCAAGGCGAGTATGCAGAGGAGAGCCGAGGCAATGAGGCGGGGGTGGTTCATACCGGCAGGGTATCGTGAAAGTTGGACAGCGCAAGGTTTTTGCCGGATCAAGCCAGATGCTGGCGATAAGGGCTGGCTGTAGTGCATGCTTGAGATGTATGGCGACAAAATGGGAAATAGAGGCAATGCCCCCGGTTCAAGGGCTGCGGTTCTTGGTTACCGGTGCGAACAGCGGGATTGGGTATGCCGCGGCAGCGAAACTGGCTCAGTGTGGCGGATTGGTAATGCTCGCATGCCGGGACAAAGCACGGGGTGACGCGGCATTGGCACAACTCCGAGTGGAGGCAGCGGGACCAAAGTCAGCTGCTGAGTCGGCGGAGGTGGTGGAGTTGGATCTGGCATCGCTCGAAAGCATACGCCGAGTATCAGACTTAGAGCTCGCACGAACTCAGCCGTTGTTTGGTTTGATCAACAATGCGGGCGTAATGGCTCCCAAACAGCGACAAAAGACGCAAGACGGCTTCGAACTTCAGTTTGGTACCAACGTGCTCGGTCATTTCGCTTTGACGTGTCGGCTCATGCCAGCGCTTGAGCGCGCAAGGGCGGCGCGAATAGAAGATGCGCCGCGAGTAGTTACAATTGCGTCGATCGCGCATAAGCGGGGAAGGCTGAACTTTGGAGACCTCAACAGCGAACTAAGCTACGATCCGATGGCGGCATACGCGCAATCCAAGCTGGCGAACCTGATGTTCTCCCTTCAGTTGGAGCAACGGCTGCGAGCAGCGCGGCTGGGGGCGATCTCTGTTGCGGCACACCCTGGGGTGGCGAACACGATGTTGTTTGTGAATGGAGAGTATCCGGCGTGGGAACGGGCGGTACGTAAGGCTGTGGGAGTAGGTATCGGGATGCTGCTGAACGACGAGCAGGAGGGTGCACTCCCAACGCTCTATGCAGCCACGGCCGATAAGGTCGTGGGCGGAGGGTATTACGGACCTCAAGGATGGCTTGAGATGCGGGGCGGCGATGTGGGCCTGGCGAAGATCGCAACGCAGGCACTGGATGAGGAGGCGCAGATGCGGCTCTGGGACCGGTGCGTGGAGATGACCGGCGTGGAACTGAATGTAGAAGGGCTGATGAAGGACATGCAGTCCTCAAGTTGAAGGCAGTGTAGTCAAATTCACCCTCAAACCGGGGGGGAGCTGGCGTTGCCAAGGATATCGGACGAGGAACGCTTCCGTAGTTGAGGTCCGCGGTCGTGCTTCAGGACGTGAGCGCGACAGGTGGAACACTCCCACGGGTAAAAGCCCAGGCGTGAGTAGATACTGCGCTCCAGGAGCCCGAAACGCGGCGTCCGCATCAGTGTTCTGGACTTGCACTTGGGGCAGGGAAGCTCCCGAGCAGATTGTTTGTCTTGTGTTTCGGAAGCCATGAGGCCGAGTCATCCTATTGGGTGTAGAAGAAACTATAGCTGGTGAAGCATACTTTAGTCGCTTATCTTGCAGCAAACAACTGCTGGCGATCAGTCATCAAGGTGACTCAGGAGCAGGGCCGTCAGAGGCGGATCATGGCGGCTTCGATGGCAGCGTTGACCTCGGCTTGAGCGAACTCGGCTGCGACCCGGATGCCGTTCATGACTGCTTTTTCGTTCGAGGAGCCGTGGCCAACGATGCAAACGCCGCGGACGCCGAGCATGGGAGCGCCGCCGTATTCGCTGTAGTCGAGGCGGCGCTTGAAGGCGTTGAAGGCGGTGCGGGAGAGCAGGGCACCGACTTGCGAGGTGACTGTGGACTTGAGGGACTCGCGAAGGGAGACACTGACGAGTTTGGCGACACCTTCCGAGGTCTTGAGGGCGACGTTGCCGACGAAGCCATCGCAGACGACGACGTCGGCTGCGCCGTTGAAGAGGTCTCTGCCTTCCACGTTGCCGATGAAGTTGATGCTCTTGATGGTGCGCAGAATCGGGAGCGTGTCGCGGGTGAGAGAGTTGCCCTTGGAGTCCTCTTCTCCGATGGAGAGGAGACCGACGCGCGGGTTGCGAACCTTGAGGACATTGCGTGAGTACATGGAGCCCATGACGGCGAACTGAACTAAATTTTCCGGGTCGGAGTCTACGTTGGCTCCGACGTCCAGCAGCAGGGTGGGGCACCCGGTGATAGTGGGGAGGATGGTGGCGAGAGCGGGACGGACGATGCCGGCCAAGGAGCCCAGGACCATCTTGGCGGTGGCCATCGCGGCTCCGGTGTTTCCGGCGGTGAAGAAGCCGTCGGAGGCGCCTTCGCGGACCATCTTGAGGCCGACGCGCATACTGGAGTCGCGCTTGGCGCGGACTGCCTGGGCGGCTTTGTCGTCCATGGTGATCCACTCGCTCGCGGGGACGATGCGGATGGGGTGTTCTCCGCGCAGGAGGTATCTTCCTCCGGGCGCAGCAAGGGCTGTTTCGAGGGCTGGAGCGAGGATGTTCTCCGGGCCTACAAGGGCGATGCGAAGGTCCATGTGCTCGCGGAGGGTGCGGCACGCGAGAATAGCCCCGCGAATCTCGGATTCGGGAGCCTTGTCGGAACCCATTGCATCGACGACGATTTCAACCGGCATCTGCTGGGATGGACTCAGTTAGCTGACTGCTTCTGCCTTGGCGACGATGGCGCGTCCCTTGTACTCGCCGCACTTCGGGCAGGCACGATGGGAGAGCTTGCGCTCACCGCAGTTAGGGCAGTTGCCGGAGTTAACCGGGGTGAGGAAGTCGTGGCTGCGGCGCTTGGCGGTGCGCTGCTTGGAGTGGCGCCGTTTCGGATTAGGCATGATGTAGTTCCTTTGCTGAGTTATCAGTTCTCAGGGATCAAATGTCAGTTCTTCAGCGTACTTGCGAGGCCCTGGAGTGCGTTCCACCGTGGATCGGAGACGGTGTGCGCGCAGTCGCAGGAGCCTGTGTTGAGGTTCTGACCGCAGTGGGGGCAGAGCCCTTTGCAGTCCTCTTTGCAGAGCGTACGGCCGGGCAGGGAGAGCAACACCTGTTCGCGCACGACGTCCTCCAGCAGTAGGCCGCTGGTTCCATAATACCCTATTTCAGTCTCGTCCTCGGTAATAGCTCGTTCTCCGGCCTCGGCGTCGGCGTCCTCGGGGCGAAAGAGGAGGTCGAAGGAGCCTTCGAGGGGGACTTCTACGGGCTCGAGGCAGCGAGCGCAGGAGACTTCAAAGTCTCCTTTATAGGAGGCTCGAACGCGGATGTCGGCGACTTCCTCTTGTGGGCCGCGATGTTCGACGATGAGGTCAGCTTTGCCATCGAGGGGCAGCGGGCCGATCTGGCGGGTGTCGATGGCATAGTCGATGACACCGGCTGCGATGGACTCGTGAAGGATGAGGGATTCTTTTTCCAGGTCGAACGGGGTGATGAGCATGGCTTCACGGTCTATTCTCTCACTTCGGGTGAGGCGGGGTACCCCTCTACCCTCTCCGGGCTAAATTCTCTTGCATGAGTGACTTAGCGTAGGGGGTATGGTGCAAAATAGAGCAAATAAAAGGGTTACGGGTAAAATAGTCATTCTGAAAGGGTTATGAGTGGACATGAGAAAAGCCCCTTGGCTTGGTCGCCTGGGGCTTTTCTAACTCTTCTTATTATATCAAGTTGGGTGGGGTGATTATGCCACCTATTTAAAATGGATTGAGGTGCGTCTTTGTTGGGGTTTCTGAGTTTCGCACAGACTTGGGGGGTTGACAAGGAAAACGGGGGACGGTTACGACAGCGAGGCAAGTGCGAAGACGATGGAAAAGCGACTGCCTTCGCTTTGCTCAGGATGACAAGCAAAGAAGGCACGGCAAAGGCGATTGTAACTGGCTCTGCGTCTAAGACTGGGGTGGTTGGGTGGGAAGGGTTACTTCGAAGGTGGTGCCCTGGGTGGGGCCGTGGGTTTGGGTATGCACCTGGATGGTGCCTCCGTGCTTGGTGACGATGGTGTCGGAGACCCACAGGCCTAATCCGGTGCCTGTGCCGTCTTTGGTGGTGAAGAAAGGCTCGAAGATGCGGTCGAGGACCTCGGGGGGAATGCCGGTGCCGTTGTCGGTCAGGCGGAATTGGACGGAGGTGCCGGTATGCGAGGTTTCCAGGGTGAGGCGGCCATTCGGGGGCAGGGCGTCGTAGGCGTTGACGAGGAGATTCGAGATGACCTGGCGGATTTCGCCCTTTACACCTGTCAGTTCGAGTGGGCCGGGGGCGTAGTGGCGGATGATGTCTATGTTCCTGGCTTCGAAGCGCTTGAGGTAGATGTTGAGAGTGTCGTCTACGGACTGGTTGAGGTCGAAGCGGACGGCTCCGGTGAGCTCGCGATAGAAGCCGAGGGACTGACGGGCTATGTGGGTGAGGCGGCTCAGTTCCGAGAGAGCTTCCTGGGTGTAGGTCTTGAGGGTGGGGGTAATCTCGTCCGAGGTGTCGATGAGGTAGATGAGGTTGGTGATGGATTCGAGCGGATTGTTGATCTCGTGGGCGATGGCTGCGGAGAGGCGGCCGGCGGCGGCTAGTTTTTCGCTCTGGATGAGGGCTTTCTGGGCGGTTTGCTGGGCAGTGTAGAGGCTGGCGTTCTGAAGAGCGAGAGCGGCACGGTCGGCGAGGTCTTCTGCGAGTGAGAGGTTGGTGCCGGTGTAGCAGCGGTGGTAGCCATCGACGGCGAAGACGAGGGCTCCGAGGCGCTTGCGTCCGACTTCCAGGGGGACGATGAGGGCGGTCTGGTCGACCTTGCGGGAGATGCCGGAGTTGGCGACCTCGAGGGCCATGGCTTGCAGGGTGGGGGGCAGGTGTGGGGTGTCGGCGGGCAGCGGGCCTTCTTTTATATGGAGCGGGATGTGGGCGGCCGCTGGAGTGCGGAGCAGGACGATGAAGGTCTGGTCGGCGAAGCGGGGGAGGAAGACCTGCTCGATGAGGTGGAAGGTTTCGTCGAAGTCGAGCGAGGAGGCGAGGCGGGAGGAGATTTCAGCCTGGAAGCGGAGGGTCTTTTCGGAGTCGTGGGACTTGATGAGAGCGTTGACGAGGGAGAGGAGCTCGGCGGGATGGACGGGTTGGGCGACATAGGCGTCGGCACCGCCGGAGAGGCCGGCTGCGCGGAGGGTGGGGTCGGCGAAAGAGGCGGAGATCTGGAGGACGGGGATAGCGGCGGTGGCGGGGGCGGCTTTGATCTTGCGGCAGACGTCGTAGCCGGACATGTCGGGAAGCTTGACGTCGAGGATGACGGCGAGGATGTCGGGATGGAGCTTGCGGAGGGCTTCGGCTCCGGTTCCGGCTTCAAGGACGGTGAAGCCGGCCTGCTCCAGGATGCGGCGCATGGCGTAGCGCTGCTCCTCGGTGTCGTCGACGTAGAGGAGCTGACGTTCGCGGGTTTGAATCATAGTGCAGGGTCCTGATGCATGTTGGATAAGCCTACCTGAAGGAGGGCGCGCTCTATCTGGGTCGCGGATTCATCTGGGGCAGTTGTATTGGACCTATCGGTGCGGCGGGTGACGGGAGTGAGGTCGTAACGGTCGATCGCTTCGCGCTCGGACTGGGTGAGGGGGCGGGAGACGCCGAGAACAATGGGAAGATCGCGGGTGGCGAGATCTTCGCGGAGCTGCCGGACGAGGTCGAGGGCGGGAAGGCCCAGGTCGAGGAAGGCGAGGGCGGGTTTTTGGTTTTGGATCGCGGTGAGGGCCTGCTCGGGGGTGGAGGTTTCGTGGATCTTGGCTGTGGTGAAGAGGGTGAGGGTGCGGCGGAGGAGGTAGCGGGCTACTTCGTCGGCATCGGCTATGAGGATGGTGGGGGGTTGGAGGCCGGGGCTCAAGGGAACCGCAGATTCATCCACTGCGCTGCGGAATGACAACAAGGGGGAGGCGGGGGTAATGGAGCAATTCGCGGCGTGGTGCTGGTTGAGAGCGGATGTGTCCAGGGCCGGGAGGGTGAGATTGAAGGTGGAGCCCTGGCCGGTGGTGGAGGTGAAGTGGACGTGGCCTCCAAGGAGCTCGGCGAGGGACCTGGAGAGGGGAAGGCCGAGGCCGCTGCCCTTGTGCTTGGTGGTGGTGGCTTGGGTGACCTGGCCCCACTCCTGCATGACGAGATCGTGATTCTCCGGGGCGATGCCTACGCCGGTGTCGGTGACGGAGAAGGTGATTTCATTCTGGGTTCCGGGTTTGGCGGTGACGGTGATGGTGCCGGATTCGGTGAATTTAAGGGCATTGGAGATGAAGTTGCGGAGGATCTGGGCTAGTTTGCCCTCGTCGGTGTAGAGGGGGAGGGGCTGGGTGGGGATTTCAAAGATGAGTTGCACCGCTGGGTTGGTGGCGAGTGGGCGGAACATGCCGCGGAGGCCGGCGTAGAGCTCGGATACGGTGAACCGGGTGAGGGTGGTCTGGGCTTTGCCGGCTTCGAGGCGGGCGAGGTCGAGTAGGTCGTTGACCATCTCGGTGAGGTTCTGGGCGGAGCGGAGGATGAAGTGGGCCTGCTTTTCCTGTTCGGGGGTGAGGGGGCCGTCGGAGTGGCTGAGCAGGAGGCGGGTAAGGGAGACGATGGAGTTGAGCGGGGTGCGGAGCTCATGGGTGACGCCGGAGAGGAAACGGGTTTTGGTCTCGGAGGCCTGCTGGACGGCGCGGGCCTTGTCTTCGAGCTCGGCGTAGAGGACGAGGACGCCGCGGTTGGTTTCGGCCAGCTCTTCGTTGAGGACGCGGAGCTCGGACTCGCGGGCGCGGTTCTCGTTGAGGAGGCGAAGGAGCTCTTGATTCTGGTCGAGGAGAACGCTGGAGTGGGCTACGGGGGAGCGGGCGAGGGCGGTGGATAGGTCGGCGAGGGAGGGTGGGTCGGCGTTGCGGGGGAGGCGCTTGACGAGGGTGACGGTGGTGCCCTGGGCGCTGGTTTGAAGGTCGAGGTCATCCATGAGGCGACGGGCTCCGATGAGGCCGATGCCCATGCCTTGCGCGGATTTGTAGGTACCGTTCCAGATGGCGTCGAGGTGGGGGATGCCGGGGCCGTGGTCGGTGACGACGATGCGCATCTGGTTTTCCAGTGGCAGCGCGTCCAAGAAAAATTCGACTTTGCCGGATCTGGCGTATTCGAAGGTGTTGCGGGCGATTTCTGAGACGGCGGTGGCGATGCGGGTCTGGTCTTGCAGCTCGAATTGAAGGAGGGCCGCGATTTGCTTGGCGCGCTGGCGGGCGAGGAGAAAGTCGGTCTCCTGGGCGATGTGGACGGTGAGGATGGAGGGAGTTTGCTTAGGCAAAGGCCGCTCCGGTGTAGGGTTCGGTGCCGAGGCGGGCGACGAGAACGGTGGCGTCATCACGGCCGCGGGCGGAGTCGCGGTAGAGGACTCCGGCGATGGTGGCTGGGGCTCTTTCTGTGAGGCCGGGGTAGAGGCCCATGCGCCAGCGGGTGGAGATGCCGTCCGAGTGCATGACGAGGAGGGTGTTGGGGGAGTAGGGGTAGCGGAACTCCTGGAGGCGCGGGATGCGGTGGCCGAGGGTGCCGTTGCTGGAGACGAGGGTTCGGTCTGCGCCGTTGGGGGCGTGGAGGGTGGTGGAGATGTTGCCGACGCCGCAGCAGGTGATCTCGTTCTGGGTGACGGCGATGAGGGTGATGGCGGCTCCGCGGGTGGCGCGCATGGGGTTTTGCATGCGCTCGAGGAGTTGGTCGAGTGGCAGGTCGGGTTCAGCTTGCAGGGATTTCTCTGTGATGTTGCGGGCGGTTCCGGCGGCCTCGCAGGCGAAGACGCCGTGGCCAAGGCCGTCGATCAAGGTATAGACAGTTCGGTTGCGGCTGGGGCTGGTGAAGACGACCCAGGAGTCTCCGTTGAGGGTTTCGCCTTCGAGTGGGGTGGAGAGGACGGCGAGGGTGGGGTGAAGGGTGGCGTCGCGGGATTCGGCGACGATGGCGGAGATGACGGTGCCTTTACCGGGGCGGGGGCCGGTCTGGCTTTCGGTTTGGGTGTAGAGGTCGAAGTCCGAGGCGAGGCGGCCTATGGCACCGAGGCCGAAGCCGGGAGTGGTGGAGGTGGAGAAGCCATCGCGGATTGCCTGCGTGGGGTTGGGGATGCCGGGTCCGGCGTCGGTGGCGATGATCTGGAGGGCGTCGGCGGAGGCGGTGGAGGCGAGGTAAAGGCGTCCGCGGGCGGCGTGGTGAAGGATGTTTCCGGCGAGCTCGACGGCGACGAGCTCGGCGCGGGCGATGGCTTCCGGCGAGAGGCCGATGCGCTGGGCGAGCTCGCGCGCGGCGCGGCGAGCGGCTGGAACCTGGGAGTCCTCGTCGAGGGGCAGGATGACGGAATCTCTTATCGGCTCCATTTTGTGATTTTGACCGTAGTCCCTTCTCCTGGCTTCGATGCAATTTCGAAGTCATCCATGAGACGGCGTGTGCCGGAAAGGCCGAGGCCCATGCCGGTGCCGGAGCTCCATCCGTCGGTGAGGGCGCGTTCCAGGTTTTCGATGCCCGGGCCGTGATCTATGAAGGTAAGGCGGACTCCGGATTTGGGGAAGGAGAGGATTTCTATCTTGGCTTCGCCTCCGCCGCCGTACTCGAGGGTGTTACGGGCGATCTCGCTGGCGGCGGTGACGAGCTTGGTCTGGTCGACGAGGCCGAGTTTGATGCTGAGCGCGGCCTTACGGACGGCGGTGCGGACGAGGACAATGTCTTCCTGGATGCGGATTGGGAGGGATTCAGACAAGGTGGTCCTCTTCGGACACCTCTTCGTCTTCCATGGAGACAAGGTTTGCGGCGGCGGCTTCGCGGCGGAGGATCTCCATGCCGCGTTCTACGTTAAGGGCGGTGCGGATGCCGGTGAGGTTCATGCCGAGCTCGACGAGGGTGATAGCTACGGCGGGCTGCATGCCGACGACGACGGTTTCAGCGTCGAGGACGCGGGAGATGGAGGCGATGGAGCCGAGCATGCGGCCGATGAAAGAGTCGACGACTTCGAGGGCGGAGATGTCGATGAGGACGCCGCGGGAGGAGTAACGGACGATCTGGGCGGAGAGGTCGTCTTGCAGGGTGATGGCGAGGCGGTCGTGCATGTCGACCTGGATGGTGATGAGGAGGAACTCGCCCATGCGGAGGATTGGAATGTGTTCCATGAGGGTCCTTTAGTGAGTGGGGAAGCAACAGCAAGAGAAGGGCAACGGCTTTAACGGGGATAAAAACAAAACAGCGGGATAAGAGGGGAACGTTGAGGGTTGGCGGAGGTGCTCAGCAAACACGGCGATGCAAGTACAACGACGAAAGCAACCGCAGATTTCCTTCGGGAATGACAACAAGGTGGAACAGACAACGACAACAAGCAGGTCCTTCGCTGCGCTCAGGATGACAAGCAAAGAGAGTAAAGTTTCTACTTTGTTGTCGTGGTGCGTTTGACGATGGCGTAGCTGGATTTGTTGAGGGCTACCTTGAAGGCGTCGGCGAGAGAGGCTTTGGTGATGACGTCGCCTAGCTCTACGCCGAGATGGACGATGGTTTGGGCGATCTGGGGGCGGATGCCGGAGATGATGCACTCGGCTCCCATGAGGCGGGCGGCGGTGACGGTTTTTAAGAGGTGTTGAGCGGTCAGGGTGTCGACTGTGGGGACGCCGGTGATGTCGATGATGGCGATCTCGGAGCCGGTTTCGACGATGCGCTCGAGGAGAGACTCCATGACGGCCTGGGCGCGGGAGCTGTCGAGGGTGCCGATGATGGGGAGGGCGAGGACGCCGTCCCAGAGCTTGACGACGGGTGTGGAGAGCTCGAGCATCTCCTGCTGCTGGCGGAGGATGATGGCCTCGCGGGCCTTCTGGTGAGCTTCCATAACGAGCAGGCCGAGGGCGTCGAGGAGGTTGGAGGCAGAGGTGATGAGGGTGATCTGGGCGCCGGGGTCGGATTCGGCGGTGCGGACCTGGTCGAAGAGGGGCTGCTTGAGGGAAAAGACGAATTGGGCAGACTCGGACGGGGTAAAGCCGAGCTGAGTGCGGGTGGCGGTGAGGGACTCGAGGAACTGGCGGAGGTCGCGGAAGGGCGCGGTGGCGGCGTCCGGTTTTTCCTGGAGGGCAGACTCGGTGGTGGCCTGCTGGAGGAGCTGGAGGAACTCGCGGGAGTGGCTGCGGAGGTCGTTTTCCTTGATGCGGCCGCGGAGGTTGCCGACCTGGGACTGGTGGTTGATCCAGGCGGCGAGGAGGTCGGATTCGTGGGTGCGGAGGATGGCGGAAAGGCTGGTGGTTGCCAAGGATGGGACCTCGATCTGGCTGGGTTGGATGGTTGTGCCACTCGGGTCATCCGCAGGATGCGGCTTTGCAGGGTTCCGGGGCTGGAGCCATCGTAGCAAAGATGGGTTGCGGTTCAACAGGTGTGGCGAGACTTACCGTGCGACACAAAGGCTTACTCCAGGGGATGAAGCCCCACATTCCTGGGAGAGTAGAAAGACCCAAGGCTGAAGTCTTTGGGTCACCTAGAAGCGCAAGACCCTAAAGGGCGAGCGGCTGAAGAGGGCTGTCGGCAGGTACCTGTTTGGTGAATGGGGATGGGGAGACTATCATAGGGTCAATGACCTTTCCAGCTGTGGAACAACTGCTCGAACAAAAGACGGACCATAAGCGTTACTTCGTGGAAAAGCTTGGTCTCAGCGAGCGGCTGATGGAGCGCTGCCTGGGCGAGGCGTTGAGCGCGGGCGGGGAGTATGCGGACCTTTATTTTGAATCGGTTACGAGCACCTCACTGGGGATGGATGAGGGGCTGGTGAAGACGGCGAGCCAAGGGATCAGCGTGGGGTGCGGGATCCGGGTGGTGAGCGGGGAGCGGACGGGATTTGCGTATACGGACGATCTTTCGAGCGAACGGCTCCTGAAGGCGGCTCGAACGGCGGCTTTGATTGCGAGTGGGCCGCAGGTGGAGCGGGTGGCCGGGTTTCAGCATGCGGAGACGCCAGGTCTTTATCCGATCGCGGGGTTTTCGGTCGATGCGGAGATTGCGCAGAAGCTGAAGCTGATTGAACGTGCGGATAAGGCGGCGCGGGCGTATGACTCGCGGATCACGCAGGTGAAGGCCGGGATCAACGATGAGGTTCGGCGGATTCTGATTGCGGCGTCCGATGGAACGTTTGCGAGTGATACGCAGCCTTTGGCCCGGTTGAATGTGAGCGTGATTGCGAAGGATGGGGCGAATACGGCGCGGGGTACGAGCGGCGGCGGCGGGCGAGTGACGCTCGAGCACTTTGAGGGCGCCCGTAGTCCGGAGCATTTTGCGCGGGAGGCTGCCAGGACGGCGATGCTGCAGTTGGGGGCAGTGGAGGCTCCGGCGGGCGAGATGGAGGTTGTGCTTGGGCCGGGATGGCCGGGAGTGCTGCTGCATGAGGCGGTGGGGCATGGGTTGGAGGCTGACTTCAACCGGAAGAAGACGAGTGCGTTTGCCGGGTTGATCGGGCAGAAGGTGGCGAGCGAAAAGGTGACCGTGGTAGATAACGGCACGATTGCGAATCGGCGGGGCAGCCTGAATATGGATGATGAGGGCGTAGCGACGCAGGAGACGGTGCTGATCGAGAAGGGTGTGCTGAAGACGTTTTTGTCCGACAAGATGAATGCGCGGCTGATGGGGACGGCGAGTACGGGGAGCGGACGGCGGGAAAGCTATCAGCATATTCCGATGCCTCGGATGACGAATACTTATATGTTGAATGGCGAGGATATGCCGGAGGACATTATCAAGAGTGTGAAGCGCGGGCTGTACGCAGTAAATTTTGGCGGCGGTTCGGTCGACATTACGAATGGGAAGTTTGTGTTTTCGGCGAGCGAGGCTTATTTGATTGAGGACGGGCGGGTGACGCGCCCGGTCAAGGGCGCGACGCTGATCGGGAATGGGCCGGAGGCGCTGAAGTATGTGTCAATGGTGGGGAATGACCTGGCGCTCGATGAGGGGGTTGGGACGTGCGGCAAGGCGGGGCAGAGTGTGCCTGTGGGCGTCGGAATGCCGACGGTAAAGCTTGACCGCATGACGGTCGGAGGGACGGGACGCTGATGGCAGTTGAGAGAGAGAAGATTTACGAGTGTGAAGTGAAGCGCCGGCGCATGAAAGAGGGCGGAGGCTATGAGCCTTTCTGGAAGGTAAAGACGGTTGCGGCTGCGCTGGAAGATGCTGACACGGAGTTTCGCTGCAAGGATTGCGGCGGCCCGGTCAAGTTGCTGGGCAAGAACAGCAAGACGGGCGGTTTGCCGTTTGTCGAGCACAAGAATCCGGCGGACGCGGAGTATTGTGCGAATGGGATTGGGTTTCGCAAGGCGACAGATGGCCGGGAGGCTAAGTTGTCTGAGAATCCTGTGCTTTAGACGGAGTTGGTGTTGTACTTGGGCTGCGCGAACGATGGTTTCGCGCGTTGAATTTTTTGGAGAAGGGCTGGCGCACCACTTACCGAGCAGGCTATGAGGTGCATTGTGGCAGTTGCGGAACGCGAGAAGTTTTATGAGTGTGAAGTGAAGCGTCGCCGGGTGCGGGCCGCGGGTGGGTATGAGCCTTTCTGGAAGGTGAAGATGCTGGCCGAGGCGCTAGTGGACGAGGATACGGAGTTTCGCTGCAAAGAGTGCGGCGGGGCGGTGAAGCTGTTTCGGCGGCATACGGTGGGTGCTCCTCCGGCGCATGTGGAGCATAAGCTGAAGAGCGACAGCGAGTATTGCCTGGCGGGGTTGCACTTTTTGAAGGCGACCGATGGGCGTGAGGCGAGGCGGTCGAGCGCTCCGGTGCGGTAAGGGAGCTTTTTGAGCGGAACGGCTGAGACACAGGTTGAGTTGAGGCGGGTTGCCGCTGAGGTGTTGGGGGCGGCTCTGCGGGCGGGGGCTACCGATGCCGAGGCGGTGGCGTATGAGGGGGAGGAGTTCTCTGCGCTGGTGCGGTTAGGACAGGTGGAGACGCTGCAGGAGTCGGGGTCGCGGGCGATTGGGCTGCGGGTTTTCAATGGACTCAGGACGGCCAGCACGTCCTCCTCCGATCTTTCGCGGGAGGGTTTGGAGCGGCTGGTGACGGGGGCGGTGGAGTTGGCAAAGATTACCAGCGAGGATCCGTATGCGGGACTTCCGGAGGCTTCGGAGTTTGGGGCCTTGGGTGGGGATCTGGCGCTCTACTTTGAGGATGTAAATGAGATTGCGCCGGCGGAGCGGATCGAGATGGCTCGGCGGTGCGAGGCGGCGGCGCTGGCTGCGGACACGCGGCTGACAAACTCGGGTGGCGGAGACTTCGATACGGCGGTGACACATAAGGTGATGGTGAACTCGCGGGGGTTTGAGGGGGAATATCGGCGGTCGTACTGCGGGTTCTCGGCTTCGCCGATTGCGATGGATGCGAAGGGGCAGATGCAGCGGAGCTACTGGTTTTCAAGTGCACGGACGGCTCGGCTGCTGGATAGTCCGGAGGAGATTGGGCGGATTGCGGCGGAGCGGACGCTGCGCCGGCTGGGGGCGCGGCGGGTGAAGACGCAGCAGTGTCCGGTGGTGTTTGCGCCGGAGGTGGCGCGATCGCTGATGGGGAATATCTTCGAGGCGGCGAATGGGGATGCGATCTATCGGCATGCGACGTTTCTGGACGGGATGCTGGGAGAGAGGATTGCGGCGGAAGGGGTGACGCTGGTTGATGACGGGACTTTGATCCATGAGAAGAATGGGATTCGGTTTGGCGGGTTTGGGACGGCTCCGTTTGATGGGGAAGGACTGCCGAGACGGCGGACGGTACTGGTGGAGAACGGGATTTTGAAGAGCTACATCTTGAATTCCTACAATGGGCGGAAACTGGGGCTGGCTTCTACTGGGAATGCTTCACGTGGGCTGGCGGGGACTCCAGGGACTGGGGCGGGAAACTTTTATATGGAGGCGGGTGAGATACAGGCGGAGTCGCTGATTGGAGGGGTGAAGGCGGGGCTTTATGTGACGCAGACGATGGGGGTGGGGATCAATCTGGTGACAGGGGATTACTCGCAGGGGGCGGCGGGGCTTTGGATTGAGAATGGGGAGCTGACGTACGCGGTGGAGGAGATTACGATTGCGGGGAATCTGAAGGAGATGTATCGGAACATTTCCGGGATTGGGAGTGATCTGATTTTTCGAGGGGCGAATGCGGCTCCTACGGTGCGGGTGGAAGGGATGATGGTGGCGGGGGAGTGACCCCCATTCCCCCGTACTTCTTTGTGCAAAGTCTTCAAACGATTGGGGTTAGGTCCGGACTTGGGGTTTGTTCGGGTATACTTTGGGGGTAAAGTCTTGATTTGAGGGCGATAAGCTGATCATGGGTGGGGGTCGGATTCGGGGGGTAGACCGGGTTCGTTCCTGAAGAGCTTCCATGCGAATCTGGCTTATGGTTTGGGGTATGCTGTGCTGCGGGCTGGGCGCAGGATGTCCTTGTGGGGATCGTTGGCGGGTGGGGCCGGGTGGGGTTGTGGTGCTGATTTAGGCGCGGGGGTCGCCGGGATCCGAAGGCTTTCTTACGCCGTGACGAACTTGAAAAATATTACCGTTTGAGAAGGTTGGTCGATCGAGTCGATCATGCGATCGATGTGCGGCTTATGTCCGAAAAGAAGATGCATGAGCGCGGGGATCCTCGGCTGTTGCTGGGCTTCGCTGTGGGTGATTGGCTAGGCTTTCTCTTGCGAGAACAAGCCGGGTGAACCAGCGTTCCACGGCTGGTGAGCTGGCGTCATGAATGTAGAGGTAGAACGCTTCCAGGTCGCTCGGCGCGGGGCATGGTTCTAACGAGGTAGGGCTTCGGCGATGGGGTGGCCTCGTCCTCAAAGCACCACGGCAGGGTGGCTGAGGCGTCGACCACGAAAGGCATTAGAAGCGGCGGCCTTGGTGGATGAGATCGGGGATGGAGAGGCCTTCGAGGCGGACATACTTGCGGAGCTCGCGGAGGGTGGCTGCTGCGCGTGCGGCGGTCGGTGGGAGCTCTGGTTCGGGAAGATGGGTGATGACGAGTTCTTCTACGAATCGCTCTACCGGGATGCCGCGGGCTTGGGCTTCGGCGGTGAGCTGGGCTTCGATCTCGGGTTGGAGTTCGAGGTGGATCATGGTTGGTAGGGATAGCAGAGTGGGAATATGACGGCCTCAAGGCTTCGAGCACTGAAGGGAATCGAGGCCGATCATGGTTCTAGAGCAAATTAGCTGTTGCTGTGGAGTGGAAGAATGGTGCAGTGTCATTTTCCTTGAGAGAAAATGACGTTGATAGCAACGCCTCCCTCTACACCCACAGCTAATTTGCTATAGGGACGGGTTCTTGGACGAAGGGTCGGTATGGCCGATAAGAAGCTGCCGAGATTTGAGAACGAGGCGGAAGAGGCTCGATGGTGGTTTGAGCATCGGGGGGAGGGTGCCGGTGCCCTGGGCTGTCGCGGTGACGGCCATCTTGGCTACTTCGTATTCGCCGGGGGATATGGAGAGGAGGGCGCAGCCTATGGGAGTTTGGTGCTGCTCGCATTGTTGCACGGCGAGGAAGATGCGGCCGCCGGGGGTGAGGATGGTCTCCTGAGGTTGGGCTAGGTTGTAGGTGTCTTTGGATTCGGGGGCGAAGTGGCGGGTGATCCACTCCTCGCTGAGGGTGCGGAAGGCTTGGATATCTGCGGGGCTAGCGGGATCGAAGTCCCGGAGATGGATGGTCGAGCGGTCGGGCATGGGGTGACTGTTTCAGGAGTGGGTGGTGGGTCAGGCCTGGCGGAGGAGTTCGGTTTGATATTGGGGGGCTAGCGCTTCGGACTTTTTGCGGAAGGCGGCTTCGGCTTCGGCGTCGAGGGGCGGCGGGGGTGTGGTGGCGGTGGGGAC
This sequence comes from uncultured Granulicella sp., assembly GCA_964282815.2. GTDB lineage: Bacteria > Acidobacteriota > Terriglobia > Terriglobales > Acidobacteriaceae > Edaphobacter. Next base: position 732,849 of record CBDIOH010000001.1, on the reverse strand, counting down.
TGGGACGCCGACGGCGGCGAAGAGCTCCTCCTGGCCGGCGGGGGAGCAGATGCAGAGGAGATGGACGGGCTGGTTCGAGACATTGTGGAACTGATGGGGGGCATTGGCCGGGATGTGGATGGTTTCTCCGGCGCGGACGGTGGATTTGGCGCCGCGGAAGGTGGCTTCGATCTCGCCGGAGAGGAGGGTGAAGGTCTCTTCGAAGTCGTGGCGGTGCGGGGGTGGGCCGCCGTTGGGCGGGATGTGCATGTCGATGAGGGTGTAGCGGCCGGCGGTGTCGTGGCCGGAGAGGAGGACGGTGTAAGTGTCGCCGACGAGGCCGATGTGGGGGCGGGTGGTGAGGCTGGCTTGGGTGAGGGGGCGGGTGAGGTCGTCTGGGGGAACGGGGGTGGTGGGTTTGGGCGGGGCGCTCTGGCCGGGCATGGCGGGCTCCTGTTTTGGTAAACACAAGTCGTTCTGACAAAGGCAAGTCGTTTTGATAAAGGCAAGTCGTTCTGACAAAGGCCAGTCGATTGGATGGGTGGTGCTAACTCAGGAGCTGAACAGGCGTTTCAGGTCTCTCGAGCCATGGACGACATGCACGATGGAAACGGAGGTTCTAGACCGCCGAAAGACGATAAGGTACGGCGGAGACGTTTGGAAGAGGACTTTCTTGTCGGTCAAGTCAGTGCGTTGATGGCCGAGGCCGGGCAAGTGGGCTATCTGGCCGAATGCGGCGAAGAGTTGATCTTCCGTTTTGCTCGCTGCCATAGCGCTGACCTCTCGGTGAAGGTACGTCACGATCTCTGCAACGTCGCGCATGGCCTTCGCGCTGAGTCGAAAGGCCTGCACTAGAGCTTGGAGCGGATGGATGCGAGGTGAGCGCGGGCTTCGCTCTCCGAGTAGTAGTCGCGGCGGTCAAGGTCATCCAATCCCTCCTGAATGGAGGCGTTGAGGGCAGCAAGGTCCTGTGGGGTGGTGTCCGAGAGGACGTGGAGGGCTGTCGCGATGACGTCATTTGGATTGCGGAATCGGCCGGACTTCAACTCGTTCTGGAGGAGCGCTTCCACTTCGGGATTGAGTGTGAGCTGCATGGGGGAAGTATACGGCTATTGAGCGTGGTGAGCTAAACTGTGTGCCGAAATAGAACGGTGGAGTTCAGTGGGGCTGGATACGGTCGAAAATCGTGATGCGATGTGAGGAAGTATTCGGCGTCTCCCTGCCCGATGAGCGGTTGGGTCATGTTGCGACGGTTGGGGATCTTTATGAATTGATCTGTGAGGCGCTGCGATTACAGGCTTTGAGCAAGCCTGGGGACGCAGTGGGTGTAGGGCGGATACCTAGAGGGATGTTGCATCTGACGCCGGTCGCGTGGAACGCCGAAGACGTCTGGGCGACGCTTCGGTGTGTCTTTGTCGATCAACTACAGATTGACCCCGATGAGGTGAAGTGGTGGGCGAGGATTGGGGCTGATCTGGGCTGCGACTGATCGGTTACACGCGACTAGAATCTATGCATGATCGGCGAGTTTCAGTTCGCGGTGCGGGTGGAGTTTTCTGCGGAGAGCTCCGGCGAGGTCTTACGCGGGGTTCCGGCTCTGCCGGGAGTTTTTGCGCTTCGGGGGGAGCGGGAGTCGGATGAGCCGTATGTGATGCGGGCGGCGGATCTGCGGCGGCGGGTGACGCGGCTGCTGGCTCCGCCGGAATCTCAGTCGAAGCGGCTGAATCTGCGGGAGCGGGTGCGGTGGGTGGAGTGGACGGTGACGGGGTCAGAGTTTGAGTCGCTGCTGGTGCTGTATGGGGCGCTGGCGGGGCTGTTTGGGGTGGGGGAGGCTCGGCGCCGGATGCGGCTGCATGCGCCTTATTTTGTCCGGTTGACGATGGAGCACGTGCATCCCCGGGTTTATACGACGAACCGGCTTTCGAGGCGGGGGTTGGGGACGACGTATGGGCCATTTCCTTCGCGGATGGCGGCGGAGCGGTACTGCGATGGGGTGCTCGATCTCTTCAAGCTGCGGCGGTGCTATGAGGAGCTGGAGGTGTCGCCGACGCATGCGGGGTGTGCGTATGGGGAGATGAAGCGGTGTATGGCTCCTTGCAACATGGGGTGCACGGCGGAGGAGTATGGGGCGGAGGCTCGGGCGGTGAAGGCTTTCTTCGACACGCGGGGGGAGTCGATGCTGGAGGGGATTGCGGCGGAGCGGGAACGGGCGTCGGACGAGATGGACTTTGAGCGGGCGGCGGCGATGCACGCGCAGTATGCCAAGGTGAAGGCGGTGGCGGGGCTGGCGGATGAGGTGGTTGGGCCGGTGATGGGGGTTCGGGCGCTGGTGGTGCAGAAGGCGGCTTTGGGTGCGGACGAGATGTCCGATCAGGCGGCGGTGTTTTTGCTGGCGGGTGGAGGTCTGATTGGGCCGGAACGGATGTCGACACTGGGGGTGAGGGCGGTGAAGGAGCAGACGAGCGTGGGGTCGAGTCTGTTTGCGCAGCCGCTGATGCTGCAGGCGGTGCCGCTGGAAGAGGGCGGTGCAGTTTCAGCGGTGGATTCGCCGGAGGTTCGGGCGGAGCGGGTGATTGGAGCTTTGGAGGCTTCGTTATCTCACGTCCCAGAAGCGGGACATGGGGCACCCGATTTGTTGCTGATGGGGGATCATCTTTCTTTGTTTCGGCGTTGGTATTACCGGCCGGAGAAGCAGCGGGCGGGGGAATGTTTTCTGCCGAACGGAGATGGGAGCTGGCCGGTGCGGCGGGTGTTGCGTGGGGCTGCCCGGATGGCGCTGGGAGAGCCGAAGGTGATGGCGGAGACGCAGCGGGATCAGGTGGCGGCGGCGAAGGTGAGGATTCTTCATGAGGGGCGTGAGGGGGTCGAGCGGGCGGTGCCGGTGGTGGAGGGGCGCGGGCGGCGGAAGGGAAAGGCGGCGGTCGAGGTGCTGGAGCGGTCGGGGGAAGCGGGTCGGAGCTGAGACGACGTTTAGTCGATCTTGTTTCATAAGAATGATTTAGATGAAATAGGGCGGCCAGCGTAGGGTTCGGGCCTACACTAAGGGTAACGATACGGGAGCGCGGTAGAGCGCTTGGATGGAGGAAGTTCTGATGGCGAACCGAGCTGGGTTGCGAAGGACGTTGCTAACCGTGGGCGGGATGATGGCTCTGGCGGGGTCTGCCTCGTTGTGCGGGGCGCAGGCGCCGGGTTCGCCGGGAGTCGGGCGGTCTTCTTCGCCTACGATCAGCCTGGGCGGTCTGGGCGGCAACAGCAACACGCCGAATGCGCCGCAGGTGCGGACGCTCGATGGGCGAGTCATGGACGCGAATGACAAGCCGGTGCAGGGAGCGCAGGTGTATGTGAAGAGTCTCAAGAACTCCAATACGCTGAGCGTGACGACGGATGAGAAGGGGACGTTTCGGTTTGTAGCGCTGCAAAAGGACGTGGACTACCAGTTCTGGGCGCAGACGGAGCAGAGACGGAGCGATACGAAGACGATCAGTTCGTTCGATGGGACGATGCATATCACGCGGAGTCTGACGCTGACAGAGAAGGCTGAGAAGAAAGCGGACACGCAGGCTGGGAAGCCGGCACCGCCGAAGTGAGGGGCAAACGTGTTCTCCTGAAGGCGGGTTGCGGCCCGGGTTAGACTTTGGTCTAACAAACACACAGGAGTAGCGACGTGATTGAGCTGGCGTTTTCGATTCTGGCGGCGGACTTTGCGCATCTGGCGGACGAGGTGGCGACCGCCGAGCGTGGGGGCGGGACGATCGTCCATGTGGATGTGATGGACGGACATTTTGTGCCGAATATCACATTTGGGCCTCCGGTGGTGAAGGCGCTGCGGCCGTTGACGAAGCTGCCGCTTGACTGTCATTTGATGATTGAGAACCCTGATGCTTTTATCGAGGACTTTGCCAAGGCGGGGGCGGACATGCTGTGTGTGCACCAGGAGGTGTGCCGGCATCTGCACCGGACGCTGCAACTGATCGAATCGCATGGGGTGAGGCCGGCGGTGGTGATCAATCCGGCGACTCCGGTGGAGACGCTGATCGAGGTTCTGCCGATGGTGCATCATGTGCTGGTGATGAGCGTTAATCCGGGGTTTGGCGGGCAGAAGTTTCTGCCGCTGGCGCTCGATAAGATTGCGCACCTGGCAGAGCTGCGGGCGGAGATGGGGCTGAACTTTCGCATCGAGGTGGACGGCGGGGTTGCTCACGATACGGTGGGAAGCGTGGTCGAAGCAGGAGCGGACATGCTGGTGGCGGGGTCGGCGATCTTCGCGCCGGGAGATCTGGAGCAGACGGTGCGGAACGCGCAGGAGTTTTTGAAGACAGCCAGAGGGCAGTGATACGGCCGTGACGAGGCAGTGGCAAGGCGGTCAAGACAAGGACGTCGCGGTAGAATAAGGGGCAGGTTGGACTATGGTGCTTATGAATCGTACGGTTTTGTCTTCTCGTAGCTTTTTTCCGAATCGGATGGCGGTTTTGCTGATTGCGGCGAGCTTTGCCGGGCTGGGTGTGATGGGTGCGCAGGAGCCGACGGTTCCTACTCCGCCGACGGCCACGCAGACGACGCAGACTCCGGGCGGCGGCACGAACACGGTGACCACGGGAACGGCGACCGACAAGAACGGCGTGCCGCAGACGACGGTGACGTCTTCGACTACGTTTACGCGGGGCAAGAAGAAGAAGGATGACGCGGATCAGAAGGCTGACAAGGTCGTGCAGACGAAGGCGACCAAGAAGGCTGTGATCAAGGACAAGCGGGCGGAGCTTGCGGCCGGGATCGATGCCAAGCTGCCGGATAAGCAGCTTTACGACAAGGCGATGGACGCAACCAAGCATGGGCACTTCGATGTCGCTCGGCTGGATTTGCAGACGATGCTGAATACGTATCCGGACTCCCAGTACCAGATGCGGGCGAAGCTGGCGATCGCGGACAGCTGGTATAAGGAGGGCGGCACGGCATCCCTGACGCAGGCGGAGAGCGAGTATGCGGACTTCCGGGTGTTTTTCCCGAACGCTCCGGAGGCGGCCGAGGCGCAGATGCGGATTGGGGATATTTACTTCCGGCAGATGGACCGTCCGGACCGCGATTACGCCAAGGCGACGCATGCGGAGGAAGAGTATCGGCGCATGCTGACGGACTATCCGGACTCTATTCTGGTGCCGCAGGCCAAGCAGCGGCTGCGGGATGTGCAGGAGGTGCTGGCTACGCGCGAGGCGGATATTGCGAGTTATTACGCTACGCGGGAGAACTGGGCGGCGGTGATCGCGCGGGATCAGACGGTGGTGGATACGTATCCGCTTTATAGCCATATGGATGACGTGCTGGTGGGGTTGGGCGACGCGTATGAGGCGCAGGCCCGGTATGTGCGCGGGCTGAAGCTGCCGGAAGGGCCGAAGGAGAAGCTGGTCGCGCTGTATGACGGGGAGGCGGCAGAGGCTTACAAGAAGGTGGTTCTGGAGCACTCGGCTGCGCCACATGTGGAAGATGCAAGGGACCGGCTCGAGGCGATGGGACAGCCGATCCCGGTGCCGACCAAGGAGCAGATGGCGGAGAGTGCAGCGCTCGAGAACAGCCGGAGCACGTATAAGCTATCCGACCGGGCGACGCTGCTGTTTATGCATAAGCCGGATACGGTGACGGCGGCGCGGGTGGGCGAGCCTCTGATGGCGGATCCGAAGGCGACCATGGCTCCGAGCGTGACCAAGCGAGTGGTATCGGACTTCAACAGCGCGTTGGGGACGGCTCCGGCTGCGGATGCTGGGACGAAGACGGCGGATGCTGCGGATACGGGATCGGCTCCTGCGGCTGCACCGGTTGCGGCGGCTCCGCTGGTGTTGAGTGACGTTCCTACGAGCGCGGCGGACGCGGGTGCGACACCAGGCGGCGCGGCTCCGGATATGACGGCGGTGCCGGCGGCGACGACGAGGAGCGGCGGCGCGACTGGGGCGGGGATGAGTGTGGAGATTCTGAATCCGTCGTCGAACGGGACGGCGGCGAATCCTACTCCGGGCGGGTTGAAGGCTGTGGGACCGGCGAACTCGGCTCCGCTGCCTGTGGCCGAGAAGGCTGCTCCGGCTCCGGACGTTCCGAATGAGATTGCCGGGGACAAGACGCCGACGGCGCAGGGTGCGCGGGCGGATGGAAAGAAGACGAAGGGCGAGTTCGATAAGAAGGATGAGTCGTCCAGCAAGCACCAGAAGAAGAAGGGGATCAAGAAGATCATTCCCACGGTATAAGCGCCACGTATGGATCTGGCCCACGCCCTTGCGGGTGTGGGCCATTCCTATTTTTGCGCAGCGGGGCGGTGCTAGGCTTAAAGGGTGAGCGATCAAGAGATTTCAACAGGCAAGACGAGTGAACTGGCCAAGGCGTATGACCCCTCTGCGATTGAAGAGAAGTGGGCTGATTACTGGGTGAAGGAACGGGTGTTCGACACACCGGTGGATGAGGGTGCTGAGGCGTTCACGATGCTGCTCCCGCCGCCGAATGTGACCGGGCGGCTGCACATGGGGCACATGCTGAACCAGACGGAGATGGATGTCCTGACGCGGTGGCACAGGATGCTGGGGGCTAAGGCGCTTTGGCTGCCGGGGACCGATCATGCGGGGATTGCGACGCAGATGATGGTCGAGAAGGCGCTGGTGGCAGAGGGAACGAGCCGCAAGCAGGTTGGGCGGGAGAAATTTCTCGAACGGGTGTGGTGCTGGAAGAAGCAGTATGGCGGGGCGATCACGGACCAGATGCGGCGGTTAGGTGCGTCGGTGGACTGGGGGCGTGAGTACTTCACGATGGATGATGGGCTTTCCGCGGCGGTGAACGAGGCTTTTGTCAGGCTTTGGGAGCAGGGGCTGATCTATCGCGGGGCGTATATCGTCAACTGGGATCCGGCGATTCAGACGGCTGTTTCGGATTTGGAAGTCGAGAGCGAGGAGCGGGTTGGAAAGCTGTATTCGATCCGGTATCCGCTAGCGGATGGGACGGGATCGGTTGTGATTGCGACGACTCGTCCGGAGACGATGCTGGGAGATGTGGCGGTTGCGGTGAACCCTTCTGACGAGCGGTATGTTGGATTGATCGGGAAGATGTTGACCCTGCCTTTAACCGGACGTGAGGTTCCGGTGATTGCGGATGATTGGGCGAATCCGGAGTTTGGGACGGGTGCGGTGAAGGTGACGCCGGCGCATGATCCGAATGACTTTGCGATTGGGCAACGGCACTCGCTACCAAATATCACGATTCTGGATGTGATGGCGAAGGTTGCGCTGCCGGGCTCGAAGTATGACGGGATGGACCGGTTTGTGGCTCGGGAGGCGATCCTGGCGGACTTGGCTGAGGCTGGGCTGCTGGTGGAGGTGAAGGAACATGCGATGACGGTGCCGGTGTCGCAGCGGTCGGGGTCGGTGATCGAGCCGAGATTGAGCGATCAGTGGTTTGTGAAGATTCAGCCGCTGGCGGATAAGGCGATTGCTGCGGTGAAGGAAGGGCACATCCGGTTCACGCCGGAGATGTACGAGAAGACGTACTTCGAGTGGATGGGGAATATTCATGATTGGTGCATCTCACGGCAGTTGTGGTGGGGGCATCGGATTCCGGCCTGGTACTGCGAGGGGCGTGACGCTGACGGCAATCGGCACACCACGATTGCGCGGGAGACGCCGAGCGTATGTGGGACGTGCGGGAAAGCGGGGCTGGTGCAGGAGACGGATGTGCTGGATACCTGGTTTTCCAGCGGGCTGCTTCCGGTGAGCGTGTTTGGTTGGCCGGTGGAAGACGGCAAGCCAACGAAGGATATGACAGCGTTCTATCCGACTTCGCTGCTGGTGACGGGGTTCGACATTCTTTTCTTCTGGGTGGCCCGGATGATTATGTTGGCGACGCACTTTATGGGGGATGTGCCGGTGGCGGACGGGGCCGGCGCACTAAGGCAACGGACCTTGGCGGATTGTGTGCCTTTTAGAGAGGTTTATATTCATGCGCTGGTGCGGAGTGCGGATCGGCAGAAGATGTCGAAGACGAAGGGCAATGTGATCGACCCGATCGACATCATCGGGCGGTTTGGAACGGATGCGGTGCGGTTTACGCTGGCCAGCATGGCGAGTCCGGGAACGGATATTGCGTTCTCGGAGGAGCGGACGGACGGGTACCGGGCGTTTGCGAACAAGATCTGGAATGCGGCTCGGTTTCTGTTGATGAATATAGAGCGAGGACATGAGGCAGGGATTGCGGTTGACTTCGATGGGCTGGCGGCTGGGTTGAGATCGTCGGAGACGCTTGAGGGGAAGTGGATTCTGACGCGGCTTGGGGTGGCTTGCGCGGAGGTGGAGCGGGCGTTTGGGGAGTACCGGTTTGACGAGGCTGCGAGTGCGGTTTACCAGTTCTTCTGGGGGGAGTTGTGCGACTGGTATCTGGAGGTCGTGAAGCTTCGGTTGAACTTTGGCGGGGAGGCAGACCGGGGTGAGACGACGGCTGCTTTGACCACGCTGGTGGCGGTGTTTGAGGCGGCGCTGCGTCTGCTTTCACCGTTTATGCCGTTCATTACGGAGGAGATCTGGCATGCTCTTTGGGCGCATTCGAGTGCGGGTGTTGCGCCGGGTAAGTCGATTGCGCTGACGCGATATCCACTAGCTGCGGATTTGGGTTCGGACGAGGTGAGTGCGGCGGCAATGGGGCTGTTGCAAGAGGTGATCGTCGGGGTGCGCGGGCTGCGCAAGGAGATGGGGGTGCCGGAGAAGGAGGCTGCGCCGCTGCGGGTGTATGGCGAACGGGCGGCACAGGTGGCGAGCGAGCATGCGCTGGTGCTGGCGAAGATGGCTCGGGTGAGTGCGGTAGAGTGGGTTGCGTCGCCGCTGACAGGGAACGGTGTTCGGAATGCGGCGGAGTTCGATCTGCAGGTGGTTTATGAGCGGGTGGTGGATGTTGTTGCCGAGCGCGAGCGGCTGACGAAGGACCTGGCTAAGTTTGAGAAGGGGCTGGCGGCGGCGCAGAAGCAGTTGGGCAACGATGGGTTTGTGGCGCGGGCTCCGGCGCATATTGTCGAAGGGCTGCGAAAGCAGGCGTCCGAAACGCAGATGCTGTTTGATAAGGCTACTGCTGCGCTGGCGGAACTTGGATAACGGCCTGTCCTGCCGGACGGGCCCGCTGCGCGTGGGGCGGTCACTTCGGCACTTCGTGCTGTTCTCGGCTTCGCGTGGTGCTCCCGTTGGTCGCAACGAGGATTGTTGCAGCATTGTGAATTCTTGCATCTGACTGCCGATGAAGTCAGCAAACGGGGGTGTAGCGCCGGCGCGGCGCGCGGCGGTCTTAGAGCAGGCTCGGCGAACAAAGATGGCCCGATCCGCCCACGCTTATGTGCGGGGCAACACGCTGAAGTTTTATGACTGGCTGCGGGCCGGGGCGGGCGACGGTCTGCCGGATGGGCCGCCGGTTTGGATCTGCGGGGACTGCCATGTGGGGAATCTGGGGCCGGTGGCAAATATCGACGGCAAGGTGGAGATCGAGATACGGGATCTGGACCAGACGGTGATGGGCAATCCGGCGCATGATCTGGTGCGGCTGGGGCTGAGTCTGGCGATGGCGGCCCGGGGGAATGATCTGCCCGGCGTGACGACGGCGCACATGATGGAGCGCATGGTGGTGGGGTATGAGCGGGCGCTGGGTGGGACGGCGAAGAAGGAGGGGAAGGCTGAGATTGGGGTGATCGACAAGGTGATGGAGCAGGCGGTGCGGCGACGGTGGCAGCACCTGGCAGAGGAACGGATTGAGGATGTGACGCCGCGGATTCCGCTGGGGCGGCGGTTCTGGGCGTTGAAGGTGGAAGAGCGGACGGCGATCGACGAGCTGTTTGCGGGCGACGAGATGAAGGCGTTGATGGGGCGGCTGCAACGGAGCGATGGGGATGTGAAGGTGCGCGTGCTGGATGCGGCGTACTGGATGAAGGGCTGCAGTTCGCTGGGGCGGCTGCGGTATGCGGTGCTTCTGGGCGTTGGGAAGAAGCGCGAGATGCGGCATTGCCTGGTGGATGTCAAGGAGGCGGTGAAGGCGGCGGCACCGGCGGTGAAGGATGTCGAGGAAGCCGAGGATTATGCGATGCGAGTGGTGACGGGTGCGCGGGCGCTTTCGCCGTTTCTGGGCGAACGGATGGTGTCGGCTACGCTGCTGAAGAGGCCGGTGGTGGCACGGGAGTTGATGCCGCAGGATCTGAAGCTGGAACTTGAACAGCTGACGTGCGAGGAGGCTGTAGCGGCGGCGGAGTATCTGGCGGGCGTGGTTGGGAGAGCTCACGCGCGGCAGATGGATGCGGGCGTGCGGAAAAGCTGGAAGGCGGAGTTGGGGAGGGGACGTTCCAAGAGCCTGGAGGCTCCGGGCTGGATGTGGCGGAGTGTGGTGGATCTGGTGGCGAGCCATGAGGCCGGGTATCTGGAGCATTGCAGGCGGTATGCGATGGCGTAACAGGCTTGTCCTGCCGGACGGGCCCTCTGCGCGCGGGGTGGTCACTTCGTGACATGTATACCTGGTCGAGGTAAGGCAGTGATGAGGGTCCGGACGTGTCCGGCATGTATCGAGCAACGCTCGGACCTTGCTGCATAGAACGCCGCGTCCACCAATTCATGTCAAGAATTGACCTCGCGACGCGGAGCCGGTCCGGCTGGACATGTCTTCACTTCACTGCGGCTTCGACCTTCTTCTGCTCGGCTTGTTCGGTGGCGATGACGACGTTCTCGTGTTTGATCTCGAGGCGCAGGCGATTGAAGATGCTCATGTAGACGTTCGCGACCCAGACGAGGGCGAACCAGGCGATGAGGTAGCCACGCCAGCCGTCGTAGAGCATCTGGAAACGGGTGAGGATAAGGAAGAAGGCTGTGGTGTAGTGGGAGAAGCAGTACTCGCAGGTGAAGAGATAGAAGAATTTGCGGGCGGGGAGGCTTCGCGAGGTGGTGCTTCGGTCTTTGCAGAGGTCGCGCGGCTCGCGAAAGACCTCTTCATGCGTCACAGTCCATGAGGCGCAGGCGATGGGGAGCGCGAGCAGCATGAGATAAGCGAACTGGTGGGTGAGCGGCATGTCGGCGAGAGGCATCTGCGGGATTGGATGCGGGGCTGATCGATTGAAGTGCTATTTACTGGACGGGTTTAGGATTTAGGAATGGATTGGAAGAGCAAACGCATACGGGCGATTCTTGAGGCGGCGCTGCTGGAGGATAAGGCGGCGCAGGATGTGACGACGGCGTTGACGATCGATCCGAAGCTGCGGGCAACGGGGACGATCCTTGCGAAGCAGGCTTGCGTGGTGGCGGGGCTGGGGGCGATTCCGGTGTTTCTGGAGACGTTTGCGGCGTTGAGCGCGAAGGCGGGGATGCCGCCGTTGGGACGGTTTGAGGTGATCTCGCACCCGGAGATCTTCGACGGGGTTAAGGTCAAGAAGGGAGCGACCATCGCGGTGATTCGGTCCAAGGCTCATGCGGTGTTGAGCACGGAGCGCGTGATTCTGAACCTGATGCAGCGGATGAGCGGGATTGCGACGCTGACGCAGGAGTTTGTGAAGGCGGTTGCGGGGACCGAGTGCAAGGTGCTGGATACGCGCAAGACGATTCCGGGGCTGCGGGCGCTGGATAAGTATGCGGTGTGCTGTGGGGGCGGGGTGAACCATCGGCTGGATCTGCAGGATGGAATCTTGATCAAGAACAATCACATTGCTATGGGTGGCGGCCTGACCGTTGCGCTGGCGCATGCGCTGGAGCACCGGCGCGGCAAGCAGGCGGTGCAGGTGGAGGTGCGATCGCAGGCGGAGCTGGATGAGGCGATTGCGGGCGCGCCGGACTCGATCCTGCTGGACAACATGACGCCTGCGGCGACGAAGAAGGCGGTGAAGCAGATTCGGGAGGCTCTGCCGGGCATTGCGATTGAGTCATCGGGAAATATGAGTTTGGCGACGGTACGTGAGTATGCGCTGGCGGGGGTGGATTTTGTGTCGGTGGGAGCGCTGACGCACTCGGCGGTGGCGGTGGATCTGAGTATGCGGATTGCGGCGGATGTCAGCTAGTCCGGAGTTCGATCTGGGTGCGGTTGAGGCAGGGCTGGCGGGGTCCACTTTTGCGGGGCGGGTGACTCATCTGCGGACTACACCCTCAACGAACACGTTGGCGATTGAGGCGGCGCAGGACGGGGTTGCGGGTGGAGTTTGGGTCGCGGATGAGCAGACGGCGGGGCGCGGGCGTGGGGGGCATGGGTGGCACTCGGCGGCTGGGGATGGGCTCTATGTGAGTGTTCTGCTGCGGCCTAAGCTGACCGGGGCGAATGCATTGAAGATTTCGCTTGCGGCAGGGCTGGCGGCGAAGCGAGCGGCCGAGTGGGGGATGGGAGCGAGTGCAGCCGACATTGAACCGAAGGCCGAGATCGAGCAGCCCAATATTCCGATAGTGGATCTCCGCTGGCCGAATGACCTGATGGTTATGAGTGCAGACGGGGCGGAGCGGAAGTTCGGCGGGATTCTGACGGAGTCCGCGATGGACAGTGGCGCTGGGGCGCTGGCGTATGCCGTGGTGGGGATCGGGATGAATCTGAACCATGCCGAGTTGCCGGAGGAGTTGCGGGGGATCGCGACTTCTCTGCGGATGGTGATTGGGGAACGGGTCTCGCGGGAGAAGGTTTTGATGGCGCTGCTGCTTGGGTTGGAGCGGGAGATGCTTGGGTTGGAGGCAGAGATTGCGGGTGGGCGTGGGACTGAAGTTGGAGCGCGGTTTGAGCGGGCGAGTACGTGGGTACGCGGGCTGCGGGTTCGTGTTGAGGAGGACGGTGGCTATACTGGCGTGACGGATGGACTCGATGAGCGTGGGCTTCTCCGGGTGCGTCTGGAGGATACTTCTGTGCGGGTTGTGCGGCATGGCGGGGTTCGACGAGTTTAGGTTTGGGAGTGCGGATGCTGCTGGCGATCGATGTGGGAAACTCGAATACGGTGCTGGGGCTGTACCGGCTGGAGTCGGCTTTGGGCGAGCGGAAGGCTGATCCTGAAGTAGTCGCGCAATGGCGAATTACAACGCCGCGCGCGCAAACTACGGATGAGTTTGGCGTGGTGCTGCGGAATCTGTTCGAGCTGAAGGGTGTTGAGATGGGGGTGGTGACCGGGATTGCGATCTCGTCCGTGGTGCCGCCGATGGATTCCATGCTGCGGCAGGTGTGTGAGCTTTACTTCAAGCTGCGGCCTCTTTTTGTCGAGCCGGGTGTACGGACCGGACTGCCGGTGTTGACGGATAATCCGGCAGAGGTGGGGGCGGACCGGATCGTCAATTGCGTGGCGGCGTATGACCGGTTCAAAGGACCAGTGATCGTGGTGGATATGGGGACGGCAACGACGTTCGACGTGGTGAGTGCGAAGGGGGAGTTTCTGGGCGGGGCGATTGCGCCGGGATTGGGGATTTCGGCGGAGGCGCTGTTTACGAGGGCGGCACGGCTGCCGCGGATCGACGTGAAGAAGCCCGCGAAGGTGATTGGGACGGGGACGGTGGATAACCTGCAGATTGGGCTTTATTACGGGTACATCGGGTTGGTGGATGGAATTCTGGAGCGAATGCTGGCGGAGCTTGGGCCGGAGACGAAGACGGTGGCTACGGGCGGGCTGGCGAAGCTGATTGCGGGGGGCTCGAAGTACATCGGGGCGGTGGATGAGATGTTGACGCTGACCGGTCTGCGGATCGTTTGGGAGCGGAACCTGGAGCGGCAGGAGAAGCAGCGGCGTCGTGTCTTGCCGGACGGGCCCGCTGGGCGCGGGGCGGTCACTTCGTGACGTGTAACTGCTTCGCGTGACAGGAAACGACGATTGTGCCGAGCCACGCTCGGACCGTGCGAAGCCCAAAACCTGTCACGAAGTGACCGCTCCACGCACAGTGGGCCGTCCGGCAGGACATGTCTTGAGGAGTTTTGGCCTGAACTACTTCAATTATTTTACGGACATCGAGGAGCGATTTCAGCAGCGGCGCGGGTCAATCCTGATGCTGTCTACCCTGGATTGGGCTTTGATTGAGGCGTGGCGGGAGGCCGGGGTGCCGCTTGAGGCGGTGCTGCGCGGGATCGATGATGCTTTCGATAAGTATGAGGTGCGCGCGCAGAAGGCGAAGGGACGGCTGCGAAAGGTAAATGGACTGGCGTGGGCGGCGCAGAGCGTGATGCAGGCTGCGGAGGCTGCGGTCGAGGCGTCAACCGGCGCTTCGGTGGCGCAGAAAAAGGCGGAGAGCGGTTTTGAGCGGGATCGTGTCTCGGCTTTTCTGGAGGGAAATGCTGTGACTGTGGCGGCGGCCGGGCATACTGTCGTGGCGGTGCGGCTGAGAGAGGTTGCGGGGCAGGTTCGGGCGGGAAGTTTGGGGATCGAGGAGCTCGATCAGGTGCTTACAGTGCTCGAAGAGAAGATGGTGGCGGGAGTGCTTGCGGCGGCTCCTGAGGAGGAGCTGGTGGGGTTGAGGGCACAGGCTGCTCGGGAGCTTGCGCCGTTCAAAGGCAAGATGCAGGCGGTGCAGATCAAACAGGTTCAACAACAATTTCTCCAGAAGCGGTTGCTGGAGGCGCGAGGACTTCCAAGGTTGAGCTTGTTTTATATGGAGCATGGATGAAAAAGAAAAGGCCGGCTGATTTGCCGGCCTTTCTTATTTCATCGAGTGCGGTTTTAGCGACGTCCGCCGCCGCCCCCACCGTGGAAGCCGCCACCACCACCGCCGTGGAATCCGCCGCCGCCGCCGTGGAATCCACCGCCGCCGCCGGCAAAGCCATGAGCGCCGCCACCTGCGAATCCGTGCTCGCCGCCGCCAAAGCCGCCACGGGCATAGCCTCCGCCGTATCCACCACGGTATCCGCCATAACCGCCACGATATCCATAGCCGCCGCGGTATCCGCCGTAGCCGTAACCGCCGCGAAACCAGGGACCGGCACCGATAAAGAGTCCACCCGAGAAGTAGCTGGGGCCGTAGTAGCCATAGGGAGCGCAGGCGTAAGGAGCGTAGCCGTAGTAGCCGTATTCACAGGCCGGGGGGCCGTAGCCATAACCGCCGTACGGGACGCCCACGCCAATTCCGACGCCGATTTGTGCCTGAGCCGGGATGGTGATGAGTGCAGCTGGAATCGCGAAGATGCTGAGCAGTGCGAGATAACGAAGAATTTTCATGGCCCCTCCTTGCAGGGCGGACTAATGATTGGAATCGCTCGTGCGTCCACTCGATCCATCGGCCCGGGCTGGCGCGGGCTGCGTGTTTTACGATCCGCTTGCCTTTCGCCTGCCTGTCTATAAGAACTCAAAAGGGGAGGGAAAGTTGCGCGGTGGTCGAAACGGGAGCCATGAAGGCCTCAGGGCGGGACTTAGGATGAGGGGATGGGCGTTCGGGTCGAAGGGGCTTTGTATGGCGGTGGATTCGCCACGGAAGGTGGCGGTTTGCAGCCGTTTGTGCTGCCGGGAGAGCTGATCGAACTGGGCGAAGGTGGTCTGGTTGAGGTTCTGGAGAGATCTTCTTCCCGTACGGAACCGAGGTGTGTCCACTTCGGCAGCTGCGGCGGCTGCCAGTACCAGCATGCCGGGTATGAAGAACAACTCGCGCTCAAGGCTGGGATCTGGCGCGGCCTGGTAGAGGGTGCCGGGCTGGGTCTGCCGGAGCCGAAGGTGCTTGCTGGGGAGCCGTGGGGCTATCGGAATCGGGTGCGCTTGCGTGTGCAGGCAGGGAACGATGGCGTTGTCCTTGGGTACAGCCGGCGGGGGAGCAACGACTTCCTGGCGGTGCGGATGTGTCCGATTGCGGCACCGGTGCTTTGGCGAATGGCGGAGGCGCTGATGTGGTTGGGCAGCGAGGATGCGCTCTGCAGGCGATGGCTGGAGACGGTGCTCGAGGTGGAACTTTTCTGCTCAGGCGACGAGGCCAAGGTGCAGATGCAGGTGTTTCTGCGGAACTCCGACGTGGCTCGACAGAAGGGGCAGGGGCTTGCTGCGTTTTGTGAGCGAGTGAAAGCGAGTGTGCCAGAGCTGGTTGGAGCGGGCGCGCTCCTCGATCCGGAGCTGGGCCGGCGGGCTCGCCGGGCTTGGGACGGGGCGGCCTGGGGTGCGGAGGGGTTGAGTTATGAGGCTGCGGGACGCACCTACTGGGTGAGCCGAGGAGCATTTTTCCAGGTGAACCGCTTCCTGGTGGACCGGCTGGTGAAGCTGGTAACGGATGGTCGAGGCGGAAGATTGGCGTGGGATCTGTACGCGGGTGTGGGACTGTTTTCCCGGGCGCTCGCTGAGCGGTTTAGCCAGGTGGTAGCCGTCGAAGGGGGAGAAGCCGCGGCCGCGGACCTGGCAAGAGCCGCGCGAACCAAGGGCTCGGCAGGATTTGAGGCGTTGCGGGCACCTATCGTGGAGTTCCTGGCGAAGGGAGTTTTGCAGCGGGAGCGGCCGGAGCTGGTGGTGCTTGATCCGCCGCGGGCGGGGCTTGGGGTGGAGGGATGCGGGCTGCTTTCCCGAATCGGGCCGGCTGAGGTGGTGTATGTTTCATGCGATCCGACAACTTTGGTACGGGATCTTACTGCGATGGTGGCGGGCGGGTACGATGTCCAACAGGTCAAACTCATCGACCTGTTTCCGCAGACCTTTCACCTGGAGACGGTGGTGACGCTGCGCCGGGCCTGAGTGTGCTGAGGAGAAGGCGTGGGCGCAACGGCGTTGCAGGCGGCGGTTGAGGTTCGGACACGGCGTGTGAGCCGGGTTAGGGCCACGCCGGCTGCGTTCGCGGTCGAGCGGCTGCGGTTTCGAAGAGTTCCGCTGGCGGCTGCGGTGGTGTGGCTTGGGTGCGGCATTGGACTTGAGCGATTGGCGTATCAGCCTGCCGTGGTATTGGCAGCGGCACTGGTTTTGCTGGGTGGGCTGGTGGGGGCGGCACTCGGGTGGGCCAGGCGGGTGGCCTGGGTGCCGGTGGCGGGCGTGTGGATCATCCTGGGGATGGCGACGGCGGAGTGGCGGACTTCTCCGAGGCTGGGCACGGTGAAGGCGTACGCCGATGGGCTACAGCGCGAGGTCCAGGGACGGGTGGTACGGGTGCGGGCTCTGCCGGCGCGGGTAGCGTCGGGTCCGGAGCTAGATCGGGTGGAGGCTTGGGAGGCGGCGGAGGAGACCGTAGAGGACTCGGGCGGGGCTCTGTCGGTAGACGTTGCGGTGGAACGGGTGGAGCGGGTCACACCGGATTTGGCGGAGCTGGTTCCGGCGTCTGGGATCGTGCGGCTGACGCTGTATGCAGGCAAGGGAGCGCTGCCTGCTCTGGAGTGCGGGCAGGAGGTTGCAGGAGCGCTTCGGCTTTGGGGGCTGGACCGGTTCAACGATCCGGGGGCTTGGCAGTATGCGGACTATTTGGCGGGGCAGGGCATTTCAGTCCGTGCGAACACGGCAGGCGCTGCGCTGCGAGTGATTGGGCGTGAGCCGGCAGGTTGGCGATGCAGGCTTCAGGCGGCGCAGGCGTGGGCTTCGGCCCGGCTGCTGGGATATGTGGAGTCGGGAGTGAACCGGGGTTTGCCGGGGGCGGCTCGGCTGAACCTGGTGGATGCGCGGATGCTGGCTGCCATGCTGTTTGGGGATCGAATGGGGCTGAACCAGGCACTGCGGACCGGGTTTGAGCGGACGGGGACGTTTCACTTGTTT
The DNA here is from genome assembly GCA_964282815.2 of uncultured Granulicella sp. Classification (GTDB taxonomy): domain Bacteria; phylum Acidobacteriota; class Terriglobia; order Terriglobales; family Acidobacteriaceae; genus Edaphobacter. Next base: position 715,241 of record CBDIOH010000001.1, on the reverse strand, counting down.
GTGGTCTCGGGCTTACATATTGCATTGCTTGCGGGCGGGATTCTGTGGGGACTGCGACGGATGCGAGTGCCGGAATGGGCGGCAACGTTGGTTACGATTGCGGCGGCGGCGGGGTATGCGGCGTTGACCGGGCTGGGGCAGCCGGCGCAGCGGTCGCTGGGAATGGTGAGCGTGTTCCTGGTGGCGCGGCTGCTTTCGCGGGGGCGGGACTCGCTGCAGGCGCTTGGAGCGGCAGGGGTCGCGATGCTGGTATGGGATCCGGCGAGCGCGTTTGAGGCGGGATTTCAGATGACGGCATTGGCAGTGGTGGCGATTGCGGGGATCGGACGGCCGCTAGCGGAGCGTTGGTTTTTGAGCTACGGGCGCGCGGCAGGGGAAGTGTTTCGGGTGCGGCGAGTAAGGCTGGATGCGCGGCTAGGGCAGCTTCGGCTGACACTCGAGATGCTGGGTGAGGGGCTGGCGGGGGTCTGGGGGTGGACATGGTTGCGGAATGCGCCGGGCTGGACGGTGCGTGGGGCGGTTTGGATGGCGGAGCTGGCTTTACTTGGGATTGTGACAGAGCTGGTGATGGCGCTGCCGATGGCGATGTACTTCCATCGTGCGGCGCTGTTTGCGTTGCCGGCGAATATGGTGGTGCTGCCGGTCATTGCGGTGCTGGCACCGGCGGCGGTGGGGACGTTTGTGGGGTCGTTGGTGAGCCCCTGGGTGGCGGCGGCGCCGGGGGCGGCGACGGCGTTATTGCTGCACGGAATTGCGGGAGTGATTGGGCGGATCAGCGGGCTTGCTGCGGCGGATTGGCGGGTTTGTGGGCCTTCCTGGGGGGTGGGCGGGGGTGTATTGGTGGTGCTGGGTGGGGTTTGCTGGGCGGTAAGGCGGGATAAGGGGTGGGCTTTGGTGGGGGCGGGGGTTTTGCCGGGGGTGGCGTTGGCGGTGCTTTGGCCTTGGGGGGTGGATCGGCGGGTGGGGGTGCTGGAGGTGACGGCGCTCGACGTCGGGCAGGGGGATTCGCTGGTGGTGGTTGGGCCGGGAGGCCGGGTGATGCTGGTGGATGCGGGTGGGCCGGTCGGGCGGGGGGCGAGCGAGGTGGTGGCGGGGTTTGACGTAGGGGAGGAGGTGGTGGCTCCGTACCTGTGGTCGCGCGGGGTGAGCCGGCTGGATGTGGTGGTGCTGACGCATGCACATACGGACCACATGGGCGGGATGCCGGCGGTGCTCCGGGACCTGCGGCCTCGGGAGCTTTGGGTGGGCCCGGCGGAGCCTCGGTCTGGGCTTTACCGGGCTCTGCTGGCGGAGGCCGATCAGCTGGGGATTACAGTGCGGCGGCTGGCGGCAGAGGATGCTTTGCGGTGGGATCAGGTGGATGTGTATGGGCTGAGTCCGGCGGTTGGATATGGGAATCCGGGTGCTCCGCGGAACGACGACTCTCTGGTGCTGCGGCTGCAGTATGGACAGTCGAGCGTGCTGCTGGAGGGGGATGCGGAGCGGGCCAGCGAGGCGGGGATGGTAGCGCGCGGGCTGGGCGCGGTGACGCTGCTGAAGGTAGGGCATCATGGGAGTAACACGTCCAGCACGGAGCGGTTCCTGGCTGCGGCCAGGCCGGTGGATGCGGTGGTGAGCGATGGCCGGGGGAACAGCTTTGGACATCCTAAGGCCGAGACGATTGCTCGGATCGCCGCCAAAGGAACGCATCTGTTCCGCGTGGACGAGCTGGGCGCGACGACGTTTTACCTGAGCGCGGATGGAAAGATTCGCGAAATGACTGGTCTGGGCGAGCTTCCGGCGCATGGGCTCCCCTCCCCCCACTAACTGCGCAAAGTCTTCGAACGAGAGACTTTAGGTTTGGACTTGGGTTTAGAAGGTGGTTGAAGGGCGCAGGCGAGAGCTGTACCTTGGTGACCTCGTAAAAAGTTACTCCAGCAGGGAGCGGAATGAGAGTCGTGCAGGCCACCTTCGGGGTGTTTCACAGCTTTGAGCTGGCTCGCCAGCTCGAGCAGCGGGGGTGGCTGGAGCGGATCTATACGACCTGGCCGTGGGCGCGGGTGAAGCGGGAGGGGCTGCCGTGGTGGCTGGTGAAGACGTTTCCGGTGGTGCACACGGCGGACTATCTGCTGGGCCAGACGGGCTTTTATCCGGAGGCGCTGGCTTCGCGGATGAAGCGATGGAATGCGCTGAGCTTCGATGCTTGGCTGAAGTGGCAGGTGCCGGAGTGCGATGTGCTGATCGGGCTTTCGGGATTTGGGCTGGAGACGGGGTTGATGGTGCAGGCTCGGGGGGCCAGGTTCGTCTGCGACCGGGGATCGAGCCATCACCGGTTTCAGGAGCAAGTGGTGCAAGAGGAGCATGCGCGCTGGGGGGTGGAGCACCGGGCGGAGGCTGCTGGGGTGATCGAGCGGGATGCGGCGATCTATGATCTGGCCGATGCGATTACGGTGCCGTCGCAGTTTGCGGCGCGGACGTTTGTGGAGATGGGGATTCGGGCGGAGAAGCTTCGGGTCATTCCTTACGGGGTTCGGCTGGAGCGGTTTTCGCCGGCGCGGCCGCCCGTGATTCCCGTGATCAAGGAGCGGCTGGAGATTGTTTTTGCCGGGCAGGTGAGTCTGCGTAAGGGAATTCCGTACCTGCTGGAGGCGTTTGCGCGGGTGCGGCATCCGCAGAAACGGCTTCGGGTGGTGGGCGCTCTGGATAGGCGGCTAGAAGCGATTCTGAGGCGGTTTCCTTTGGAGAATGTCGAGTTTTTGGGGCCGGTGGCGCAGGCGGAGCTTCCGGAAATCTTCAGCGGCAGTCACTTGCTGGTGCTGCCGAGCATTGAAGAAGGGCTGGCGCTGGTGCAGGCGCAGGCGATGGCGTGCGGGTGTCCTGTGCTGGCGACGACCAACACTGGGGCAGAGGATCTGTTTACGGATGAGGTGGAGGGGTTCATTGTGCCGGTGCGGGATGTGGAGGCGCTGACCCGGCGCATGGAGCGGATGGTGGAGGAGGATGGGCTGTATGAGCGGATGTCGGCTGCGGGTCTGGAGCGGGTAAAGGGGTTGGGAGGATGGGATGCTTATGGGGACGCGTGGGAGACGGTCCTGCGGGAGTTGACGGGTTGAGACTCCCGACGACCTGAGATCGATCGAGAAGAGCGTTTCTGGGTTATTTCGCGGGCATCGCCTGACCCAACTTGCCGACGGCTTGCCGCCTGGGAAGCGTACGAGCCCTTATAGTGAGTGCGGATCGTACCGCTTCTTCGGCCCCAGCGCGAACTCAGATCCGCAGCTTGACGGTGCAGCCGCGGGGCGTCATGCTTCGAAATACGATGCGTCGTTTGCGGCTAGCTTTGATGTGCGGAACAGTGTGTCTCCTGCTGTCGCTTCGCTCCGATGGACTGAGTTCCCGCGTTCGGCCACGCATGGATGCTCTACCCTCACACACACTCTGGACGTGGGAGCGGCGCGAGGATCTGAGCAGCATCGATCCCGCCAGCACGGCGGTCGCGTCGCTCGACCGCACGGTCTTCCTCTCGGGACGGTCGATTCACACATCCCTGCAGCGCAATGGCCTCCGCCTGCCTTCGGATCCGCGGCTGCGGCGTATCACCGTGGTGCGCATCGAGACACACGCGCCGGATCTGACGGAAGCTACGGCGAAGGCTGTGTCGGATGCGGTCCTGCAGTCGCTTGCGGACGTTCGCGGCTCCTCCGCGCTGCAGATTGATTTCGATGCCCGGCGGTCCGAGCGTGCGTGGTATCGGGCGATGCTGAACCATGTGCGTGCGGGGATGCCGGCGGAGATGCCGCTCTCGATTACGGCGCTGGCCAGTTGGTGCTCCGGGGACCGGTGGATGGCGGGCCTGCCTATCGACGAGGCGGTGCCGATGTTTTTCCAGATGGAACCGGGACTCCGAGGACAGAACGACCCCGAGGTGACGGTGCGGGAGCCGCTGTGCGCTGGAGCCATTGGCTTATCCACGCACGAGCCCTGGCCCCATCTTGTGCACAGCGAGCGTATTTACCTGTTTGCCGACCGCGGATGGCATCGTGATGATCCCCAGCGCGTATTGAAGGAGCTCCCATGAGACTGAAGCGTCTGACGTGTGCTTTGTTGCTTGTGGCCGGATCGGTGGCAGTGCTGGAGGCGTGCGGACCGTATTTCGAGCCGGACGTCTTCGTGCCCGCGCATCGTCCGGTGGCGCCGCAGAACTTCGCGAAAGGCGAGCTGGGCGTTCTGCAGCCGGGCTACTTCATCGCGGAGAAAGTTGTGGCGTTCCGCTATCTGAACGGCGGGACGCTGAATGAAGATGAGCAGCGGCAATTGAAGCCGGTAGCTGCACCTGGCGTGGGCTACGATGATGCGACGGATGAGGCATCGCAGCCCGCGGTCACGGCTCCCACGGCGCAGGACCGGTGGAACACGGCCCGGACCGCTTACGGCCCTGGAGCTGAGTTGGCGCGCGTTGAACCCGATTCCTTTCCCACTGCGAACACCGGCTGGTTTTCCCGCATTGTGAACTGCAGCGATAGTGCGCTGGAAACGGCGACGACGACCCTTGCAGACCGCGCCGCCAAGTGGGGGAAGACGAGCGCCGCCTTGAAGGACTGGATTGCCGCGCAGGACCAGGTATTTTCAAACTGCAGCGGTTCGGGGCAAAGGCCGAGCGCTGTGCCGGCGAATGCACCGATGCTGCTGAAGCAGGATCGCTCGTATCAGATGGCGGCTGCCATGTTTTATCGTGGCGACTACCTCTCCGCACGGGATGCGTTCCTGGCGATTGCGAACGATAAGGCATCGCCGTGGTCCAGGTGGGGGCTTTACCTGGCGGCACGGAGCCTGGTGCGTCAGGCCGCCAAGACGGCTGTCGCCCGCGACGATTCCGAACAGGCTCAGTTCGATCCGGCCACTCTGCAGGCGGCACGGGAGATGCTGCAGCAGGCTGAGGCAGCTTCCGATCCGCGGGTGAAGCATGCGGCGGAAGCAGAGCTGAACTTCGTGATGATCCGCCTGGATCCGGTGAAGCAGGCGAGCATACTCGCACGACCGCTCGCGGGACCGGGACATGATCCGGAGTTTGGACAACACCTGGTCGACCTGCGCTTCGTGCTCGATCACGGGAGTCATGGCGATGCACCTTTGCTGCGCTGGATGTCGCTGACCGGCAGCCCGCTGGCCTACTCTACGGCGGCGTCTACTTCCATGGCCGCAAGCAAGGGCGCGGCTGTGGAGTCGCCCGCGGCGGAGGCGGAATGGGAGAGGCATCCGGATCTTCCGGGTCTGGTCGCTGTGCTGATGAACGCGAAGACCGGCGATCCCAAGCTCCTGCAGGCCGCGGCTGCGGTGCCCGAGAGCTCGCCGGCGTATGTCACGGTTGCGTTTGAGCGGGCAAGGCTGCTCGTGGAAGCCAAGGATCTGCAGAGCGCGCGTGAGATCGCGAGCCATGCGCTGGAGATCACACGGAGGCGGAACGAAGTCGCAGCAAGCAACGCGTTGCTGGAGGTTCGCCTGCAGACAGCGGGTGATCTGACGACGCTGCTGCAGGATGCGCCTCGCACCATGATTTCGGCGGAGTCTAAATCGGCAGCCGATGCCGGCTGCTCGTCGTGGGAGGGGGCGACCTGCAAGAGCAAAATTCCTGCCCTGCAGTTCGATGAGGATGCGGCCAAGCTTTTCAACGTGCACATGCCGCTCAGCCTCTGGATGGATGCGGCGAGGAACGAAGCGTTGCCCAGGCATCTCCGCGAGACCCTTGCGCTCTCCGGCTGGCTTCGCGCCTTGTTGCTGCAGCGCGATGACGAAGCGAAGGCTCTGATGCCGTTGCTGCCACCGCCGGTGCAGGCGTCTCTCGCGAAGTCGGATGATCCGACGGGATTTGCTGCCACGCTGGTGCTGCTGCACTCCCCTGGCTTGCGGCCCTTTATCGATGCAGGCGTCCAGCGAGCGGCTATGTATACGGAGACGGACAACTTCCGCAACAATCTGTGGTGCTCCACGATGGAGCAAGCCGTGCCGCTAGACGATGATGCGAATGCCCGGATGCTCCAGGTCTCAGAACCGGCCTTTCTCACCCGCGAGCAGAAGCAACAGGCGAAGGACGAAGTTGCAGCCTTGGATGCGCACCCCATCGGCATGGAGTGGCTCGGACGAAGAACGATTCAATACGTGACAGCGCACCCGGACGAGCCCGTGGCGGCAGAGGCGCTGGCTTTGGTTGTGAAGATGACGCGTTATGAATGTTACCGGACCGGAGACTACGGAAAGTCCCCGTCAACTGTGAGCAAAGAAGCCTTCACGCTGTTACACAGCCGCTATCCCAAGAGCGACTGGGCGATGAAAACGAAGTACTACTTCTAGGAGCGGGCTGGGGGAGCACTTTCGGTATTAACTCCGAGAAGCGCGTCTTGTGTTTGATAAGCCGCGGCGGAGATATCTCGACTGGCACCAACAGGCCGATGCCCAGATGAAGCAAGGGTTTAAAGTCAGTGTCCAAATTTGTAACTGACACCGAACGTAAGGATCGGGAAGAAACGCAAGGGGCGCAGATCGTTCACGATCTCTCTCTGCTGCTCGTCGATGTTGATCTGGGTGTCGGGGTCGGTTTGGATAGGGCCGCAGTCGCCCTGGCTGTCGCAGGAACTGCCGGCTAAGGTGAAGACTGCGGTAGGAGCCTTCCGGTAGTCGACACCGAATTCGACCGGGAAGGTCCAGTTCTGATCGCGGTGTGGGATCATGTTGCCCCAGCCGACGGTGAGGCGCGGGCCTATCTTGTTGCCGAAGTTGATGAGGGCGTTGCCATGGATAGGGTCGCTGGGGTCTGAGGTGTAGTCCTGATCGTTGAGTGTGACGATCTGGTTTCCGGGGACGAGGATGCGGGCGTTGAAGTCGGTCTCGTTGTAGAGCGTGATGCCTGGGCTGATGTGGAAGGAGTTGTTGAAGAGGAACCAGTCGAGGCTGGCGTGGGCGTTGCCGAGGTGGAGGGCGCCGCTAATGGGGATGGTGTCGACGACGAAGTTGGTGTTGTACGAGAAAAGGCCGGCTCCGGCGCGGAGGTTGATGCGGGTGTTGAGCGGAGTGGCGAGATCGAAGCCGATCCCTCCATCTCCAAGGGTGAGGGCCAGAGCGAGGGTGGAGAAGGGACGGGTGTGCGAGGCGACAGCGAGCTCCGGCCTGGGATAGCGGCGGCGGGAGTCCTGATGCTCTGAGGGAGCGTCGGGCAACGGAGACGAGGCTCCGAGCGAGGAGGAGGTGAAGAGGACAGGCCCGGAGGCATCTTCTGCGGCTCCCGGGGGCAGCGAGGCGGCGGACTGATCCTGAGACGGGCTTTGGGATTGGGCTGTAGATTGAGCTTGGGACGGGAGGATGGCAGTGCAAGCGATAGCGGCGGCGAGCAGGGGAGAAAGCACGTTCACAACAGGGGCTCCGAGACACAAAATGGGTGAGGCTCGGCAGGAGGGACACAGCTCGTCCGTGCGTCTGGCGCCGCGGGCGAGTAAAGTTTTGTGATTCGCGTCTATGCATGCGTGCAGGAGATTATTCGGAGAAGCAACGTTGCAGCGCGTAGCTTCAGTATAACGGGGCATGCTGATGTAAGGCTGCGGCCGGTGAAGTTTTGGTTTTGTATGAGCCAAGAATATGAGCCAAGACAGGATCGATTCGGGAAAAGAGTTCTGTGCGCTCCGTGTATTCTCGCTTTACAGCTTTGCTCTGTGAACTCCCTGTCCCATCTCGAAGCGGTAGGCCTGGCCTTGGCCGGCTATACCTTCTGGGTGTTTGCCGATACCAGCCTTAAGGTAGCCGGTGCGTCGCGTCTGCCGGCGTACGAGGTTGCCGGCTTCGTTGGACTTTCGATTGCGGGGCTCCTGCTGGTCCACGGACTCTGGTCAGGCGACGCCGGGACGCTGTGGCCAAAGGATCCGCTGCGGCAGTTCCTTCGGTCGCTGCTGGATCTGGCGAATGGGGTCTGCGTTGTGATTGCACTGCGCCATCTGCCCCTGGCCTTGTTCTACATTCTTGTCTTCTGCTCGCCGATGGTGACGACGCTGCTTGCCGCAGCCTTTCTGGGTGAGAGGTTGGAGTGGAGCAAGAGCGTCGCGATTCTGGTGGGATTTCTGGGCGTCGTCCTTGCGGTGAATCCGTTTGGTCTGACGCGGCCTGGAGACTGGAACGGCTATCTGGCCTGTTCCGTCTGTGTCGCTTCGTTTTCAGCCAATATGGTGTGGTCCCGTGTGATGACCAGGACGGAGTCTGCGCGAAGCCTGACCTTCTTTTCCGGCGCTGTTGTGGGGGTAATCGGGCTGACTGCCATGTTGGCGAAGGCTGCGCCGGTTACGCTTCGCTTGAGCGCGGTCCTGGGTGCGGCGGGACTCTTCTGCGTCTTCGGGAGTCTATGCTTTTTCCATGCGCTGCGATCCGCCTCCGCGGCGACGGTCTCTCAGTATCACTACAGTCAACTGCTGACCGGAACCCTGATCGCATACTTGATTTGGCATGAGCGGCTCAGCGCGTCCATGATGGTTGGCGCGGCTCTGATCATCGCAGCGGGCTGCTATACGGCGGCTCACTCGTACCAAGCCGAAGGGAGGAACGTGGAGACGGAGAAGGTTTAGGCGGGGGGGAATTTTTCTGCGGCTGACCTCTGCTTCGTGCGGCTTGAGCCACGAACGCGCGCCCGTAGCGGATATGAGAGGCTGTTACTTTGGCGAATAGCCGGCGAATATAATAGTGGCTCGAGGTTTGCGCTTTGACCACCGCCGGCTTCCATGCTTCCGCGCAGGCTGATCGCTTCGGCTTTCTACACATCGACCTGAACAGCTTTTTCGCGTCGGTGGAGCAGCAGCTGCATCCGGAGTATCGGGGCAAGCCGGTGGGCGTGTGCGGCACCATGGCGGACACGGGCGCGCTGATCGCCGCGAGCTACGAGGCCAAGGCGCTGGGCATCAAGACGCTGACCAAGGTGGGCGAGGCCAAGCGGCTGTGCCCGGAGATCATCCTGGTGAGCGGCTCGCATAGCGTCTATTCGGAGTTCTCGCACAAGATTGCCGCGGCGGTGGAGCGCTGCTGCCCGGTGGCGCATACGCCTTCAATCGACGAGATGGTGTGCCAGCTGATTGGGCGCGAGTGTGAGCCGCCCAATGCTCGGCGCATCGCGCTCGAGATCAAGCAGGCGATCAAGGACGATGTGGGCGAGACGTTGCGCTGCTCGATCGGCATGGCGCCGAACCGGTATCTGGCGAAGATTGCCAGCGATATGCAGAAGCCCGATGGGCTGATCGGGCTGCTGCCTTCGCAGCTGCCGCGGGCAATTGCGCATCTGGAGCTGCGCGATCTGCCGGGCGTCGGTGCGCGAACGGAGGCGCGGCTGGCGGCCAAGGGCATCACCACGATGGAGCAGCTGCTCGCGCTCGACCGCAACGGCATGCATGCGCTGTGGGATTCGGTATGGGGGGACCGGCTGTACCATTGGCTGCGCGGCGCGAACACCGGCGATGATGGCGCTCCGGTGCCGAGCGAGGTGCAGAAGACACTGGGACACAGCCATGTGATGGGGCCGGAGTTTCGCAACGATGAGGGTGCATGGGCGGTCGCGCACAAGCTGTTGCATAAGGCCTCCATGCGGCTGCGCATGGAGCACTTTTACACGGCCGCCATGACGTTGACGGTGAAGTACGCGCTGACGCGCGAGCAGGCCGAGCAGATGGGAGCCAAGCAGCACTCGAGCGGCATCAAGCAGACCGGCTGGGCGATGGAGGCGCGGTTCAAGGACTGCCAGGACACGCTCTCCTTGCTGGACGTGCTGCGCAAGGTGTGGAAGCAGAGGCCGCGCGGGGAACGGTATGAGCGGCCCTTCTTTGTCGGCGTGACGCTGCGTGAGTTGATCCCGGAGTCCGAGCACCAGGCGTCGCTGTTCGGCGATCCGGATAACCGCGCCGAGCTTTCCGCCACGATGGACAAGCTGAACCTGAAGTACGGCCACACCACGCTGCACTTTGCCGGCATGCTGCCCGCACGAGAGACCGCGCCGACGCGCATTGCGTTTACCCAGATTCCCGTGCAGTACGGCGTGGAGTACATGTGATCCGATAACCGCAGGCGGCTGTTCGGCATCCCAAAGCAGGTATAGAACGGAGCGAACGCGATGCAAACAAACAAGATCATTTTGAGCGCGGCCTGCCTTGGCCTGGCGGCGATAGCGGCCTGCAAGAAGACAGCTGACACGAAACCAAATTTTACTGCGGCGATCAACACGTACTACACGTCACGTCCGGCCTGCCTTTGGACAGATCCGGTGAAGTTCCCGGTGCAGGCCGATACCTCCGATACTTCCAAGACGCAGGGCTATGACGCACTGGTGGATCAAGGGCTGCTGACGCGCACGACGGCGGAAAAGAAGGTGTTTATTGTGGCCTCCAAGCAGGTGACCAACTACGACATCTCCGATAAGGGCCGGAGCAGCTGGACGCCTGACCCGCAGCAGCCTGGCTACGGCAACTTCTGCTACGGTAAGCCGACCGTGGCGAGCATCGACGGTAACACGCCGACCGCCGATCAGCCCGGGGCTACGACCACGGTCAACTATCACACGACCGTCAGCGGCGCACCGGGCTGGGCAACGGCTGCGGAGACGCAGAGCGCGTTCCCGGGTGTGCAGGCGCAACTCGCGGCACCTGCGGCAGCGACGGCAACGCTGACCAACACGCCGAACGGCTGGGCCGTGACCTCTGGACCCTCGCGGGCAAGCCGGCCGGCAAGCAAGGCGGATGGGGCTGTCGTTCAGTAGATGGTTCAGTAGAGATGAAAATGGCGAAGCAGAGCGCGGGTCTGCTGATGTATCGCAAGCGGGAGGGTGGCCTGGAGGTGTTGCTGGTGCATCCGGGCGGCCCTTTCTGGGCGAAGAAGGACCTGGGTGCCTGGTCGATTCCCAAGGGTGAGTTCACCGGGAACGAGGATGCGCTGAGCGCCGCGATCCGGGAGTTTCAGGAGGAGACCGGGTTTAGCGCGTCTCCGCCGTTCCTGCCGCTTGGGAGTGTGAACCAGAGCGGCAAGGGGGTGCAGGCATGGGCGTTTGAAGGCAATTGCGACCCGGAGACGCTGGTCAGCAACCAGTTCGAGATGGAGTGGCCGCCCCGGTCGGGAAAGCGGGTTCGCTTTGCTGAGATTGACTGCGGAGCTTGGTTTGCGCTGCCCGAGGCGCGAGGGAAGTTGCTTGCGGCGCAGGTGGAGTTTCTGGAGAGGCTTGGGTCGGCCGACCGGCCGGCTGTCGACAGGATCGATTAAAGCAAATTAGCTGTGGATGTAGAGGGAGGCGTTGCCATCAACGTCATGTTCTCTCAAGGAAAATGACACTGGACCATGCTTCCACTCCACTGCAACAGCTAATTTGCTCTAGGCCTGGAAGAGCGGTGAAGGCTGGGCGGTGTGGGTCCCGGCTGGCTGCATGAAGTTGCTCAGACCCACCCCGGCCAGGCGGAACTGTCGCGTGGGCGGTAAGCCGATGCGTTCGCGCAGAGAGAGCGCGATGGCGGTCAGCTCCTCGCAGGAGGCAGGCGGCGCTTCGGGCGTATGGCTGCGCGTCAGGTTTTGGAAGTCGCTGGTCTTCAGCTTCAGCACGACCGTGCGTGCGGTGCGTCCGTCACGCAGCGCGGCAGCCCATACCTTCTCCGCCAGGCGGCGGATGAGGTCACCCGTTTCCGCGAGCGGAATGTCCTGCTCCAGGGTGTCCTCGGCAGAGATGGATTTGACGGCACGGTCGGGTGTTACCGGGCTGTGGTCGAGGCCATGCGCCAGCGCATACAGCCGTGCGCCATAGCGTCCGAAGTGTGCTTCGAGTGCCGCTTCGCCGAGGCGCTGAAGGTCCCCTACCGTAGCGATGCCGATCTGCTTCATCCGCTCCTCGGTGACTTTGCCCACGCCGGGGATGCGGCCCACGGGCAGCGGCGGTAAAAATGTCTCCAAGTCCGCGGGTTGAATGACGAAGAGCCCATCCGGCTTGCGCCAGTCGGAGGCGATCTTGGCCAGAAACTTGTTGGGTGCGACGCCGGCTGAGGCGGCCAGGTTAAGTTCCTCACGGATCTGCCGGCGGATCGCGATGGCGACCTTCGTGGCCGTGGGCAGGCCGGTCTTATTCTCCGTCACGTCAAGGTACGCTTCATCGAGCGAGAGCGGCTCGATTAAGTCCGTGTGGCGCTGAAAGATGGCGCGAATGGCCTGGGAGACCGCTTTGTAGCGAGAGAAGTCAGGCGGCACGAAGACTGCCTCCGGGCACAGACGCTCGGCGGTAAGCGCGGGCATCGCGGAGCGTACCCCGAAGCGCCGTGCTTCATAGGAGGCCGCGCAGACGACAGACCGCCTGCCCTTCCAGGCAACAACGACCGGACGCCCGCGCAGACCGGGATCATCCCGCTGTTCGACGGAGGCGTAAAAGGCGTCCATGTCAACGTGAACGATCTTTCGCTGTGGCGTTGCAAGCACTTCAGCCATACCGGGATTGTAGCGAAAGGAAGGCGAATCTTAGGCAACAAAACAACAAGCGGAGCTCTGCCTTAGAATCGAGTCCATGTCCGAATGCCTTTTCTGCAAGATCGCCTCCGGCTCCATTCCCGTTTTGACGATTTATCAAGACGATCAATGTTTTGTCTTCCCGGACATCAACCCGCAGGCGCCAAGCCACCTCCTCGTCATTCCGAAGGAGCACTTCGAAGATGTCACCGCGGTGCCGGCGGCGTTGCTCGGCCATCTGCTTCAGACTGCGGCGGCTCTGGCCAAGGAGAAGCTGCCGGAGGGGCACCGCATCGTCACCAACACCGGTACGGACGGGGGCCAGACTGTGCAGCACCTGCACCTGCACGTGCTGGGCGGACGGCCCATGCGTTGGCCGCCAGGCTAAAGATCTGTCCTGCCGGACAAACGTCTCGCGCGGGCGGCGGTCACTTCGTGAAATGGATTCGGCTTCGCGCGGTTCGAGCGTTGCCCGGCACAGACTTTATGCCGGCCGACGGAAGGATTGACGCGAAGCCCAGAATGGTAACCAGTACTACTGGTTGTAGTTTGCCTCTTCCGTCTCTTCAATCCCGTAGCGACGAAGTAGATTCGGCAGGTTCTGCGAGAACGCGGCGCGCGGCATCACTGTGTCGCATCCCGCTTCCACGGCCTTGGCCTTCAGGTCTCCCTGCAGGTGAGACAGGAAGCCCACGATGGACGCGGTCTTCTTCAGCTTGGTCTTCAGCTTGGGGATCAGCGTCAGCGGCTTGGCGTTTGCGTTGTTCAGATCCACCACAATCAGCGCGGGTCGATCCAGATCATCGCCCGCGGTAAGCTGCGCGATGGCCTCTTTGTCGTTCTTGACAAAGGCGACCTTGACGCCCAGTTTGCGTGCCGTCTCCTGGATTTTGGCGGTGATGAAGAGATCTTCAATGAAGAAGTAGATGTGGGTTGGAGCGTTCTCCGGGATCGGGATGGCGCGGCCCTGCGAGTAGTCGATCGGCTGCGAGTCGCTCTGGTAGCCCGCGCGGCGATGATGTCCGCCATGGCTGCCATTCGGCTCAATGGTAGAAGGCGGCGTCTCCACGAAGTTTCCGTTCACCGCTCGATAGCTGTGGTCCATCGGTCCGACGAAGCTGCGTGGTCCGCGCTGCTGCTTGCCTCCGCCGCCGCCCCCCCCGCCAAAGCCACCCTTCCGCTTGAAGCCTCCGCCGTTGCCGGGCTGATGCGTGTCCGGGCCGCGGAACTGCTGCGCGCCGCCGCCGTTGTTACTCTGGCTGAAGCCGCCCGCGCTCTGCTGATTGCCGGGATTGTCGTTGGTGCGAGGGCCGCGGTCGCGGTCGCGAAACTTCTTCTTCCAGCGTTTGGTCCCGCCGGGCGCGGAGCCATTGTTCTGCTGGCCGTTGCTGTTCTGTCCTCCCTGCTGGAAGGTGCGCTGCTGTTGACCCTGGGGGCGTTGCTGCGCGGGGGTTGGGGGGGCGCTGGCCTGGATGGAAGGTATCTCGCCGTCACTCGCGCCGCCAGCGTGGCCCTGTTCCGGGCCGTCTCCGCCTTCCGCGCCTTTCTTGCGTTTGCGCCGGCGCCTGCGGCTGCTCTTGGACTGACCCATGCCATGCGGAACCCGCTGGCCGTTCTCGTCCATCTCGTACTGCCCACCGGCCTCTTGTCCGAAGCTCTCGCCCGTTCCTTGCGCAGACCGATGCTCAGCCGGCGCCTCCACTACATTCTGCTCTGCACTCATGCTTCTGCTTCCTCTTGCCCGGCCGGTCGAACCGCCGCGGGCGTTCTCCACTTTCTGCTGCTTCCGGTTGCATGCCCCGCAGAATCTCTCCGCTGGTTCGCAGCCTGCAGTCCCTTTGATTTCAGGACTGAACGCCCTTCGGTCAAGGCCTGACGTCTTCCCCCACACACGCTGCTAAGCTCCAGGATTGCTCGGATTGCTGTACTCTCCAAGGGATCGAGCAGAGGAGCCGCTGCACACTTCACTTGGCTGCACACTTTACCTGGCTGCACACTTAGGGCTGAACACTCGCGCTGCTTCGTCGTCCTTCTCGCAATGCTCTTCTTTGAGTTGCTCCGCAAGGCTCTGGACAGAAGGCCGGGTATTTCACGGCCTGCATGCACAGAGACGAATTCTCAGTCTCTCTATCGGCCTGATCCGGATCAACCTGATCGATTGCCAGTCTCGTGCCAGTCTCGAGGCCACGGCTCGATGCCTTCCCGGCATCCGGCACCCACGGCCGTCCTCGGTCAAGCATGAGACTACGCTCAATTGAGTGCAGTGGCAATATATTTTCCGGGGAATCTTGTACGAACGGAGAGAACCCAAGCAGAAAGGCGGGGTAGGCACGGCCACCTCACTCCCCGTAAGGTGGTCCGCCGCTCTCCGCAATGGCCAGTCACTGGCCTCCGAGAATCGTCGCGCTCTGCCTCACAGCAGCTGCGACGGGAACCGTTGACCGGCGAGCGTCACCTGCATGGGTGAACTCTGTCCTGTGCCAAAGGCCGTACCTTGTGTCCTCACTCGATCTGTCCCGGAAACCAGTGTCAGATTCTATGCCGCAACACATGAAGATGAGGAGCAATCATGGTGCCAAATCAGGATTCGCGGGAATGGGCCAAACTCGCAAAAGTGCTTTATGAGCCAATCTAAAAATCAGAGAGTCGCCTTTGAACGGCTCCAATTTTCGGGAGAATCCCAAGCTTCCTCGTTTGACCCGTCTGTTTCCCACACCTATAATTTGACCAGTTTCTGATTCCTGATTGGCAACTCCCTGCGTCCGACCCTGTAAGCAAGGCAAGGCTCGAATTCGGGAGAGGCGTCAGGCCCATCTTTCGTGTGAGCCGCCAGGCAGTGCTTCTTCCGGGTGGCGTGGAGTAGCGATTCGAACGTAGCGCAAGCAAAAGCCCTAAAGCGCTGAGCTCCCGCAATCCATCCCTGCCGGGAACTGAAGTTGAGAGCTACGATCCTCACGATTGAACCCGCTCCCGACCCTACCTCGCCCGCATGGTTCGCGACGGCCAAAGAGATCTTCCCAAAAACATTCCCGTTCCTCTCTCAACCGCCAATCCTCAACAACTTCCAAGGAGCACGACAATCAGCATGAATCGCACTCTCACCCTCATCGCCGCGCTTAGCGCCAGCTTCGCCACCGCCTCCTTTGCCGCCGCCCAGGCTGCTGCCGCTCCTGCCGCCGGAGCGCCGGCTGCCGCTGCTGCTGGCGGTCCCGCCGCCGTCTCCAAGGTCGCCCTTATCAACTTCGAGCAGGTCGTCCTCGCCTCCAACGAAGGCCAGGTGGTAACCGCCAACACGCAGAAGAAGTTTGAGCCGCGCAAGAGCCAGATCGAGGCGCTCGGCTGCAGAAGTCGACTCGCTCAAGAAGAACCTGCCCGCGACCCTGCCGGATGATGAACGCGCCAGCCGTCTGCGCGCCATCGACACCAAGGAAAAGCAGCTGAACCGTGATGTCGAAGACGCCACCACGGCCTACAACACGGAGCTCCAGGAAGCGCTGTCCAAGGTCGCCTCCAAGCTCGCCGGGACAATGCGGGACTACGCCCAGGCCAACGGCTACACGCTGTTGCTGGATGTCTCGAGCCAGCAGTCGAATGTTCTCTGGACCTCGCCCACCGCGCACTCGGACATCTCGCAGGCAGTCGTCGATGCCTATAACAAGAGCTCGGGCATTGCGGCTCCGGCGCCTTCGGCTCCGTCTGCGGCGCGTCCGGCCACTTCTACCGCGCCCAGGACGGCAGCACCCAAGCCGGCTGCCAAGTAGTCTGGTTAGAAGGTGAAGAAGGCGACCGTCTCTTCATGAGAGATGCGGTCGCCTTTTTCTTTTGCCCTGCGCGGGCGGCGGTCACTTCATGACGCGTGTTGGGCTTCGCGTTGCTCCTCCCGTTGGTCGGTACAGACTTCCATCCCGACCAACGGAAGGGCCGCGCAAAGCCCAAGACCGCACGAAGTGCTAGTCTTCTCCAACCTTCAGCACCGCCAGGAAGGCCTCCTGCGGAATATCCACCTTGCCGATCCGCTTCATGCGCTTCTTGCCTTCCTTCTGCTTATCCAGCAGCTTGCGCTTGCGGCTGATGTCGCCGCCGTAGCACTTGGCGATGACATTCTTGCGAATCGCTGTGACGGTCTCGCGCGCAATGATCTTGGACCCGATCGCGGCCTGAATCGCCACCTCAAACATCTGCCGCGGAATCAGCTCGCGCATCTTGCTCACCAGCGCTTTGCCCCGGCTTGCGCAAAGTCGCGATGAACGATGATTGAAAGCGCGTCCACCGCGTCGCCGCCGATCAGGATATCCATCTTCACCATCGGCGAGATCCAGGTTCCCGCCAGCGCGTAGTCCAGCGAGGCATAGCCGCGGCTGACCGTCTTCAGCCGGTCGTAGAAGTCCAGCACGATCTCGTTCAGCGGAAGCTCGTAGGTGATGAGCACACGCGTGTCGGAAACGTACTCCATATTCTGCTGCCGTCCGCGCTTATCTTCAACCAGCTTCAGGATCCCGCCGACATACTCTTCGTTCGTCAGGATCTTGGCGATGATGACCGGCTCTTCAATCTGCTCGATCTCAGACGGATCCGGCCAGCGCGAGGGATTGTCGACCTCGATTGTCTTGCCATCGGTCAGCGTGATCTGGTAGCGCACGCCGGGCGCGGTGGTGATCAGGTCCAGGTCGTACTCGCGCTCTAGCCGCTCCTGGATAATCTCCAGATGCAGCAGGCCGAGAAAGCCGCAGCGAAAGCCGAAGCCCAGCGCCACCGAGCTCTCCGGCTCAAAGGAGAACGAAGCATCGTTCAGCCGCAGCTTTTCCAGCGCATCCCGCAGCATCGCATGGGCATGTGAGTCCACCGTGTAGAGCCCGGCGAAGACCATGCTCTTGATATCTTCAAAGCCGGGCAGAGCGTCGGCACACGGCCGCGCGACCTCGGTGATCGTGTCGCCCACCTTCGTGTCGGCGACGTTCTTGATCGTGGCGACGAAGAACCCGACCTCACCCGCCGAAAGCTCGTCGAGCGCGACCGGCTTGGGCGTCATCACGCCCATGCTCTCCACATCGAACTGCCGTCCGTTGGACATGATCTTAATCTTCATGCCCTTCTTCAATCGGCCGTTGATGATGCGCGCCAGCACGATCACACCGCGATACGCGTCGAACCAGGAGTCGAAGATCAAAGCCTGCAGCGGAGCCTCTGGATCGCCCAGCGGAGGCGGAAGCAGCTCGACCACAGCCTCCAGAATCGCGGCAACGTTCAGCCCGGTCTTCGCGCTGACCGCGACCGCATCCTCGGCCGGCAGTCCAACCGACTTCTCGATCATCTCCTTGGTCCGCTCGAATATCGGCTGAGGGCAGGTCGATCTTGTTGATGATGGGAATGATCTCAAGCCCGTTTGAAACCGCAAGATAGGCATTCGCCAGCGTCTGCGCCTCGACACCCTGCGACGCATCCACCACCAGCAGCGCCCCCTCGCACGAGGCCAGCGAACGCGAGACCTCATAGCTGAAGTCCACGTGCCCCGGCGTGTCGATCAGGTTCAGCTGATAGGTCTCGCCGTCCTTGGCCGTGTACATCATGCGCACCGTGTGGGCCTTGATGGTGATGCCGCGCTCGCGTTCCAGATCCATCGCGTCCAGCACCTGCGCCTGCATCTCGCGCGAGGTCAGCGAGCCCGTCATCTCCAGCAGCCGGTCGCTTAAAGTGCTCTTTCCGTGGTCGATATGCGCGATGATCGCGAAGTTGCGTATGTGATCCAGATCCATGCGTTTGTCTTGAGAAGAGCCTCAAACCCGATGCTACCACCGTGGCCACGCTCCCGTTCCGGGTGCGTCCGCGGAGCAAGGGAGCGATCGGTAGCGCACCAGGAACGCACCGGCTGCGCTATCCGTCTTACAATCAGACGTGGCAAAAACGACCGGTTCACGCCGGCCCACACCGCTCGCTTCAAGCGTGCGGCATATAGACCAGAACGGGAGCCAGACCTCCTCTTGATGACTTCTTCCCGGATGACTCCTGCTTCGCTTCGCCTTGCCCTCGCCTGCCTCTGCGTCCTGCTCTCCGGCTGTCCCGGGGATAGTCCAACCGGCTCGCCGGGCAACGTTCCCGCGCAGGCCACCGCGCCCGCAACGCCAACCGCAACGGCCTCCGGCACCAAGCCGCAGGCGACTGCACCCGGAGCCGCAGCGGCATCGTCAGAAGGTGTCGCCCAAGTCGCAGGTCCTACCCCCGCGCAGTCCCAGCAGGTGATCGACCGCGCACAAGCCAGCTATAACTCGGGCGTAACGAACTACCGCGCCAACCGCCTGGACGCCGCGCGCATGGACTTCGACTTCGCCATCGACACCATGCTTACCAGCGGGCTCGACCTTAAGGGCGACACCGAGGTCGCGCAGCAGTTTGAGCATCTGCTGGACTCCATCAACGCGCTCGAGCTCGCCGCGTTGAAGCAGGGCAACGGTTTCTCCCCCAAGGTGGAAGAGGCGCCGCTCGAAGCCGCCGAGGATATCACCTTCGCGCCCAACCCGGAGCTGGTGGCGCGCTTGCGCTCGGAGTTGAACACCACGTCGGACCTTCCGCTGGTCATCAATGACCAGGTCGCCGGCTATATCGGCGTCTTCTCCCAGTCGAACTCTTTCCGCGCCCACATGGCCGCGTCGCTGCAGCGCGTGGGCAAGTACCGCGGCCTTATCCAGCGGATGCTCAAGGAAGAAGGCGTCCCGCAGGACCTGATCTACCTCGCGGTCGCGGAATCCGGTTTCCAGCCCCACGCTGTCAACCGGAAGTCCGGGGCAAGCGGCATGTGGCAGTTCATGGCGCGCGACGGAGTCGAGTACGGACTCACACGCGACAGCTTCTATGACTACCGCTTCGATCCTGAAAAATCCTCTCGCGCCTACGCCCGGTATATCAAAAAGCTCTACGGGATGTTCGGCGACTGGTATCTCGCCATGGCTGCGTACGACTGGGGTCCGGGCAGCATGCAGCACGCCATCCAACGCACCGGCTACGCGGACTTCTGGCAGCTCTACCAGCTGAAAGCCATGCCCGCCGAAACCCGTGCCTACGTCCCGCAGATTCTGGCCGCTGTGCTGATGGCCAAGAACCCGGAGCGCTACGGCCTGGATAAGCTGGTGCCCAGCCCGCCCGTCATCTATGACACTGTCGCAACCAGCTACAGCATTGATCTGCGCCTGGTAGCGGATGTCACGGGTTCCACGGTGCAGGAGCTGGTGACACTCAATCCCGCGCTGCTGCGCCTGAGCACGCCGCGCGACATCAGCTTCGACCTGCATCTTCCGCCCGGCACCAAGGACCTCTTTACGGAGCGCCTCAAAGATATTCCGGAAGACCGCCGTGCCAGCTGGCGCTTCCACGTGGTCAAGCCCGGTGAGACCGTGGACAGCATCGCCAGCACGCTGCATGCGCGGGTGGCCGACATCATCGACACCAACGGCATAACCCAGCAGGATCCCATGGCGGTGGATGATGAGCTCGTGGTTCCCATCCAGACCGTCGCCACCGCAGCGCATCCGCAACGCTATACGCTGCGCCGCGGAGACACGCTGGTGACCGTAGCCGACAGCTTCAACGTCTCGGTCGAAGACCTGAGGCTCTGGAACAAGCTGTCGAGCTCGAGCCTTCGTCCAGGCCGCACCATCTATGTGGCCGAGCCGGTGCGGCTTGCACCCTCCACACGCGCCCGCGGCCGAGGACGCGGACGCTCATCTGGCCGAGGCGCAGCACGCAGCTCAGCCCGCACTTCGGGACGAGGCGCTGCGGGTTCCTCGCGAGCTTCAAAGAGCACAGGCAAGAGCGCGACAACAGGCGCGACAAAGGGCGCTTTCAGGGGTTCTGCAAAGAGCACCGCAAAGGGTGCAGCGCATGCAAAGACCGGAGCGGGGAAACATAAACATGGCTGATCAGCTTCCTCTCGAAAAAGAGGCTTGCCATCACTGGCGCAGCGATGCATCCTGTTGCTATCATTCGTGCCGCGGCCTGAGTTTTGCGTACGGGTTTCCATGCAGGATGCATCACACAATCTGAGCAGTCTGTCCGACCATCTGCAGCCAAGGGACCAAGGGGAAAAACATGAAGCACACCGAAACTCTGGAAGATGTCATCAAGCTCCACGCCGCGGCAGGCAAGAACGAGACGGATGAGACCCGCTCCCACACCACCCCGGATGAGGATGACGAAGAGGAAGAGATCACCGTAAGCTCCGAGGACGACGATCTGACCGGCAACAGCGTCATCGCCGAGGACATCGATCAGGATCAAGACGAGGACGAAGAAGCCGAAGACGACCTTGACGACGATGAGGAGGAAGCCGAGGACGAAGAGGACGACGAAGCCGGCGAGGACGACGACGAAGATAGCACCCCACACGCCCGCCACAACACCCACGCAGAGGATACGGACCTTCGTGCCAAGCCCAGCACGCCGGTCGATCCGTATGATCCTCCGAGTAAGGAATCTACCCTGCCCCACAAGAACGACGCGGAGCCCGATATCAGCACTGTCCTTTCCCCTCTCGTAGGCAAGAAGTCCGCAGCCAAAAAGACAACCCCCGCAAAGAAGACGGCTCCGGCGAAGAAGGCTGTTGCCGCCAAGAAGACGCCGGCGAAGAAGCCGGTTCCACCGCCGCCGCCGCCGGCCAAGAAGGCTCCGGGTAAGAAAACGTCAGCCAAAAAGATTGCCGGCAAAAAGGCTCCAGCCAAGAAGATTCCTGCGAAGAAGGTCGGGGCCAAGAGGGCGTCCGCCAAGAAGTCCACTTCGCTTTCAGCATCTGCCGCGAAGAAGTTGAGTGCTCTGCGCGGCAGCAAGACAGCCCCTAAGAAGGCGGTCGGCAACAAGAGCACCGCAAGCAGCAAAAAAACCATAACGAGAGGTACTACCTTGGCAACGAAGAAAGCAGCTGCAAAGAAAACAGTCGCAAAGAAGGCCGCTCCCGCGAAGAAGACTGTCGCGAAGAAGGTACCTGGCAAGAAGGCAGCGGCAAAGAAGACAGTCGCTAAGAAAGCCGCAGCAAAGAAAACAGTAGCAAAGAAGACCGCAGCAAAGAAGTAAACGGCAACCGCGGCAAACGCAGTCCAGGCAAGCAAAAAGGCCCGGTCTCTCACCAGAGAGTCCGGGCCTTTCTGCGTCTGCTATTTGTCGTTCAAGCCGACAACGATCTGACCTAAACCGCCGGTCCCCCGGAGACCAGATCACACGTCGCCAAGTGACCGACCTTGTCGCTACTCAGATAGGCGCGGCCAGCCCGTCCGGCGGGACGCTTTTACTTCTTTGCCTCAGCGATCGCCGCCAGCACGTCATCGCTGTGGGTGGCGATCGAATCGACCTTCCACATCTTCAGCACCTTGCCGTCCGGCCCGATCAGGAAGGTATCCCGCTGCGCCAGCCTTCCGAGAGGGGTCTCCATGGTCGGTACGCCGTACGCGTCGACGACCTTGTGATCCGGATCCGCCAGCAGCTTGAAGTTCAGTCCATCCTTACTGCAAAAGGTTTTGTGGCTCTCCACCGTATCCAGACTCACGCCCAGCACGACCGCGTTCAGCGCCGCATACTTCGCCGTATCGCGCTCAAAGTTATGCGCCTCCAGCGAGCAGCCCTTGGTCTGATCCTTGGGGTAGAAGTAGAGCACCACGTACTTGCCCTTGTAGTCCTTCAGGCTCACCATCGTGTCCGTTTGCGACGGCAACGAGAAGCTCGGCGCCGCTGTGCCCGGCTGCAGCGGGGTATCCGCAAAAAACGCATGGGCCTTCACGCCCGCGACCGATGTCGCGGCAACCATCCCAGCTACTATGAAACTCATCACTGCTTTACGCATAGCATCCTCTTTCAATATCTGAGTGGTACGCGACCGCCACGGACCGGAGCCGCTTGCCTGATGGTTGAGAAACACCGTCGAGGCAGTCCAGCGCAATTCTACGCTCTCAGCGTGTTCAGGCGACGATGGCGATACCGTATTCGTCCGCCAGCCGCACCATCGCCTCCCGGTCGAACAGCAGCGTACGCCCGGTTTCGACTGCAAGACAGGTCGCTCCCGCCGCACGCATCGCCTCGATGGTCGCCACCCCCACCACCGGCACATCGAAGCGCATATCCTGATTCGGCTTGGCCACCTTGACCACCGTCAGGGAACGTCGCAGCGTGGACTCGCCCGCATCCAGCGTCTGAAACAACGCTCCCGCGCGAGCGATGGTCGCATCGGTTCCCTCCATCGCCTCGACCGCGACGCAGGCGCCCGCAGCCACCACCACGGTCTGCCCCAGGTCGAACCCCGCAAGTCCCAACGCCACGCGCCGCCCGTACTGGATATCCGCATGCTCCCCCGCATCGGGGGGCCGGGCCGTCATCACGCCGGGAATAGCAAGCAGCGGCTCCAGATACTGTGTGCTCGAGATTAATTCGATCCCTTCGTCGCCTAGTACCTTGGCTACTGCGCCCAGCAGCATATCGGTGTTGCGTGTGCGAAGGTTCATCAGCAGCTTGGCCAGCTGCCAGTCCGGGCGGATGCTCGAAAAAATCTGCTTATGCCTGACCTGCCCGGCCATCACGGCACGCGAGACACCCTCCGCCTTGAAGGTTTGAATCAATCGCGAAAGCTCACCCAGCGAAAGCCAGTGCACCCGCACCATCTCATCGGACGCGGCTCGCTCATTCATCTCCGGGTCGGTCTCTTCCTTGATCGCGGCAACGACGACCCGCAACCCATGCGCCCGCGCCGCATCCAGCAGCAAAAACGGAAACCGCCCATTGCCCGCAATCAACCCCAGCCTGTCGTTCATCGCCCCGTCTCATTCTCGCCGTGTATTACCGGATCACTCCACGCTCACTCGCCCCCACGAACTCCACTAGGTAGCGCACATGCTCACCCGCCTCCCCAGCGTCCAACCGTCCGCGCAGCTCTTCCAGCGCCTGCGAAACATTCTTCTTCCCGTTCACCAGCGTCCGATACGCCGCCCGCAGCTCCTTCAGCTGCTCCGGCGTAAACCCTCGCCGCTCCAGCCCAACCTTATTCAAGCCATACGCATGATTATTCCGCTCGATCGAGGTCAGCGAGTACGGCAGCACGTCCTGCGTGATCGTCGTCCCGCCGCCGATGTACGCGTATCTGCCGATCCGGCAGTACTGGTGCACCGGACACAGCGCCCCGACCACCGCATAATCCTCCACCGTCACATGCCCGGCCAGCGTCGCCGCATTCGCGAGGATGCATCCGTTGCCAATCGAAGAGTCATGCCCGATATGCGTGTACGCCATGATCAGACAACCCGCGCCCACGCTGGTCAGCCCGCCGCCGCCTGCCGTTCCCCGCGAGATCGTCACATACTCGCGAATGTCCGTGCCATCGCCTACGGTCACACACGTCGGCTCATCCTTATACTTCAGATCCTGCGGCGCGATCCCCACGCAGGCAAAACTGAACACCCGCACCCCGCGCCCCAACGTCGTATGCCCATCCAGCACCACATGCGAGACCAGCCGGACATTCTCACTCAGCACCACATCCTTGCCGATCGTGCAGTAAGGCCCCACCGTGCAGCTTGCCGGAATCACCGCCCCCGGCTCAACGATCGCGCTCAGGTGAACGCTCACGCCGCGCTGTCCCTGCGCGGCCGCGGCGTCAGCATGCAGGTCACCGTCGCCTCGCACGCCAGCTTGCCCTCCACCGTCGCCAGCCCCAGCATTTTCACCGCGTTCGAGCGCCAGTTCAGCACCGTCACCTCGATCCGCAGCTGATCGCCCGGCACCACGGCCCGGCGAAACTTTGCCGCCTCAATGCCGGTAAAGACCATCAGCTTCTCATCGCGGTCAGGGATCTCGCGCAGAAGCAGCGCGCCGCCGGTCTGCGCGATCGCCTCCACCATCAATACGCCCGGCATGATCGGATAATCCGGAAAATGCCCAGTAAAGTGAGGCTCGTTCGCGGTCACATTCTTGATCGCCACAATGCGCTTCTTTGACTCCATCTCCAGCACCCGGTCGATGAGCAGAAACGGATACCGGTGCGGCAGCAGAGCCATAATCTCCTGGATGTTCAGCGTCGTCTTCACAGCCGCGGACTCAGGCTGCGGAATACTCTCGGTGTCGCTCATAGCAGCCCTGAGTATAAACCGCGGCTCTTTTTCTTCCTGGCCCGCCACTTCTTCTTGATCTACTTCTTCTTGATCTACTTCTTCTTGATCCAGGGCTTATCCGGATCGAACAGGCCCGGATCAAAGGGCTTGCCGTACTCCACCTTGGTATAGAAGTTCTGGTCCACCATGTCGCCGTTCCGGTAGCGCGTCATGTTCATCGGCGTGGCGACGCCTTGGATCATCCTCCAGTCGCCATAAACCTCTTCGTCAACGTCATGATCCTTGAACTGCTCGTTGCGCCACTCGAACGAGCGCTCCACCGGCAGGTGCGTCTCCTGGCTCAGCTCCAGGGTGACCGAATCATTGTTCGCTGTGAGCACCGTCACCTTGTCGACCGGAATGCGGTCCCGCATCCCCGTCCCTTCGCCAATCACAATCGCCCCCGGAGACTTCGCCAGCACCTTCACCACCTCATCGAGCGTATGCGCACGGCGACGGAGATAGTCCTGCACCTGCGGCTTGGGAAGCTCCGTCCGGCCCTTGTACGTGAGCTCGTAGCCATTCTCCGCAGTCCAGACATGGGCGACGTCCTTCTTCATCCCAGGCATGATCATCCCGCGGATGGTCAGAAACTCAACCCGGTCGAGCTCCGGCGTTCCCGCACTCGCCAGCTTCTTATACTCGATGAAGCGCACCACGCTCCCCGTAGGCTGGCTGCGAAAGAACGCCGCCACCGAGCCCTCGGTATATACCGTGCCCTGATTCAGCCACGCATCTCCACCCAGCGCCTTCAGCATCGCTGCCATCAGACGAGCCCCTTGCTGCTCCTGCGTCTCGCCGGGAATCCCTTTGGGCTTCGCATTCTGCATCTCCTGCGCGCTCTGCGCCCGCGAGGGCGCCGCACCACTCAGCCCCAACCCAACGATCACCCCAAAGACAAACTGTCTCATCGCCACGCCCTTCACTGCCTCACACTGCTCCATACTGCCCTGCTCTGCCTCAAAACTGTTCCTACCCAACCAGAACCGCCCCGCCGTTCACATTGAAGATCTCGCCGGAGATGAATCCAGCCAGCGGCGTGCATAGAAACACCACCGGCCCGGCGATCTCATCCACATGCCCGACTCGTCCCAGCGGAATCAGCGCAGTCGCCTTCTTAGACGTCTCCGGATCCCTCAGGGCAGCCATGCTCATCTCCGTGCCCACCCATCCCGGAGCCACGCAGTTGCAAAGAATCCCCTGCGGACCCAGTTCACTCGACAAACTCTTTGTGAGTGAGATCAGAGCTCCCTTGCTCGCCGCGTAGTCTGCATGAAACGCCTCCCCCCGCTGCGCCGCCGTGGAAGCGATCAGCACGATGTGGCCTTTTACTGGAGGGGTAAATGCATTCATCGCAGTAGCATCGCGATGAGTGGGAGGCTGCCATAGCATCTGCTGAACCCCCGCACGCACCAGCCCAAACACACTATCCAGATTGATCGAAAGCGTCTCCCGCCACTGCTCGTCCGTCATGGTCGCGATCGGCTGATCATGCGCCGGCCAAACCCCATGATTCACGATCAGGCAGTCCACCCGCCCGAACGCGGCAACGGCCGCGCTCACCAGAGCCGCTCCATTCGCAGGCGTTCGAAGATCCTGCCGCACCGCCCGGCAAACCTTTTCGCCGCCAAGCTCCTCCACCAGCGCATCCGCCGCCCCTTGCGCCTTCTCATAACTGAACACAACCCTCGCCCCCGCGGCCTGGAATATCCGCACCGTCGCCGCCCCAATTCCCCGCGACCCGCCCGTCACCAGCGCAACCTTTCCCTCCAACGACAGCACCACACCGCTCATCCGCAAACACCTCTTCCTCGCAATCCTAAGCCAATCAGTTCCGCCAATATTCAACCTTGCCGTATTCTGTATCCATTCCATATAGAAGCGCGGCGCAAAGCCGGAGACCCGCACCCATGAAGAAAGCCATCCTCGTCGTCCGCATCCTGCTCGGCCTGATCTTCCTCGTCTTCGGCGCCAATATCCTGTTTCCCTTCTTGCCCATGCCCGCGCAGCCACCCAGTGACGCCACGACGCTCTCAACCATCCTCATGGCCCACAAATGGATGGCCTTCGTCGGCCTCTGCCAGGTGATCGGCGGACTTCTGCTGCTCGTCGGACGATACGTCCCGCTCGGCCTCACCATTCTCGCTCCCGTCCTGGTCAACATCCTGCTCTTCCACATCACAATGATGGGCGGCAGCGGCATCGTTCCCGGCCTGATCGCGACCGTTCTTGAGCTCTTCCTCATCTGGGCCTACCGCCTCAGCTTTCGAGGCCTCTTGGACGCGGCACCGGAAGTCTCCTAACCAAGCCAGACACTCAGTCCAGATTCATCGGCGACTTGCCCTTCTTCTTACCCGCCTTGCGGATCGCCTCTTTGGCCTCCCACTCCGCCCGCCGCTTGCGTCCGGCCTCAAGCGCCTTCTTGTACTCCGTCTTGGGCAGCGCAAGCGTCGCCTTGACCTTCGACGGCAGTTTCTCAAAGACCAGCTTGTGCCCGGCCCGCAGCTCATCCTCCCACTCGCGATCCCGCAGCGCATTCCACCGCTCCGCCGCTACCCAGAAGATCCGCGCCATGTACGGAGCCGGAATCAGCCCCTCGCGCTCCAGCATTTCGCCGTAACGCTCCGGTCCCGCAGGATAGCTGATCACCGGCGCGGCCCCGTCGAGCGGAAGCATCACAAACATCCTGCCCCCTACCTCTCGATCGCCCACCCAGAAGACAAGCCCACCCCACTGCTCGCTCTCGACCACATGCGGCAGCTCCAGCAGAAACGTTCTCACCCGCTCCGCGTTCATGCCAGACAGTCTAGCGCAGGGGCGTCCTAGCCTTGACCCTTCTCCCGCTTGCTTGCCGCCGCAGCCTTGCTGTCCGCCTTCTTCTCGCCGGCAGTTTGGTTCGCCTTCGGTTTGCAGCTTCCCTTGGTTCCCGGTTCCTTACCTGGAACCGATTCGAATCCCGGCCAGCACGTTGTGGCCGCGCTCTTCTTCGCGGCCTTCTTGGCAGTCTTCTTTGCAGGAGCTTTCTTCGCAGCCGCCTTCTTTGCTGCACTCTTCTTCGACGGAGCCTTCTTCGCAGTAGCCATGCGCCCTTAGAAGCACGCCCGGCGGCAAACGAAACTCGCAGCGAAAAAGATTTTTTACCTTAGCTTCAAACGAATCGCACCCTTTGCAGTAGAAGGCTCGACCACCCGCCCGCCTTGCGTGATGACAATCTTCCCTGCCGCCACTAACCGCCGCGCGGCAGCCCTCGCCGGCTCCATCAATCCCTCCCAGTCTCGTCTCTCCTGCTTGCCTCCAACCGCCTTGGCAGCCTCACTCGGACAAATCGTCTTCTCCCGCCCGCGTTCCACCAGGAGCTCCAGAATCGCGCGTTCCAAAGCCGCATCTGCCTCGCCCGGCTTGTTCCCCCGGCAGGCATCCGAGCAATACTTCACCATGTCCCAATCACCAGCCCACTTCTTCCTCCAGGCAAACGCCCGCCCGCACGTCTTGCAGATCTTCTCCTTCTTCGGCGTCTCTCGCTCCGGCTTCCGCACCTTATCCGGCATGGCCCATCTTTATACTCCCCCGTCTTTATACTGATAGTTGATGCAAACCTTCCTCCCAGTAGAAGAACAACTCGCCCTCCTCACCAAGGGCGCCGCCGAGATCATCCCGCTCGAAGACCTCCGCACCCGCCTTGAAGCCTCCTTGAAATCCGGCATCCCCCTCCGCGTCAAAGCAGGCTTCGACCCCACCGCCCCCGATCTCCATCTCGGCCACACCGTCCTCATGCGCAAGCTGCGTCACTTCCAGCAACTCGGCCACACCGTCATCTTTCTCATCGGCGACTCCACCGCCCTCATCGGCGACCCCACCGGCAAATCCCAGACCCGCAAACAGCTCACCCAGGCCGCAATCGACCAGAACGCCGAAACCTACAAACAGCAGGTCTTCCGCATTCTCGACGAATCCAAAACCGAGATCCGTTATAACTCCGAATGGCTCTCCAAACTAGGCTTTGCCGACATGATCCGCCTCGCCGCCAAGGCGACCGTCTCGCAGATGCTCGAGCGCGAAGACTTCCACGCCCGCTTTCAACAACGAGGAGCCCATCAGCCTCCACGAGCTCCTCTACCCGCTCGCCCAGGGCTACGACTCCGTCGCGCTCAAATGTGACGTCGAACTCGGCGGAACCGACCAGAAGTTCAACCTTCTCATGGGCCGCAAGCTCCAGCGCGACGCCAGCCAGCCCCCCCCAGATCGTGCTCATGACTCCCATCCTCGAAGGCCTTGACGGCGTCCAGAAGATGAGCAAATCCCTCGGCAACGCCGTCGGTGTCGAAGACTCCCCCTTCGACATGTTCACCAAGCTCATGACCATCCCCGACCCCCTTATCCCCCGCTACTACACCTTCCTCACGGACCTGCTTCCCGCCGAGATCACCCTTATCGAAGAAAAGATCGCCTCCGGCCAGCTCCACCCCATGCAGGCCAAGCGAGACCTCGCCCGCCTCGTTACTGCCGGCTTCCACACGCCCGAAATCGCCGCCCACGCCGAAGAAAACTGGTCCAAGCAGTTCCAGCAGGGCGGCGTCTCGGACGACATCGAAGAAATCGGCATCTCGCAAGCCGAAATCGCCGGCCCCGAAGCTCCGACTGTGCAAGACGGAGTCAACGGCTTCACCATCCGCATCCCCGCCCTCCTCACCCATTGCAACCTCACTCCCTCGAACGCCGAAGCCACCCGCAAGCTCCGTGAAGGAGCCGTCAAAATCGACGGCGAGGTCCACAAGGAGCTCATCCTCACCCTCCCGGAACTTCCCGCGACCCTCACCCTCCGCCTCGGCAAAAAGGCGAAACGAGCCGTCATCACCTGATCGTTTGCAACCTTTAACCCAGACCTTTCGCCTTGCAATTTTCGTCAACGCAGGAGCTATACTGATTCCTCAATCGAGTCCCAAACCAGACTCGATTCCTCCGCCTCACCGGCGAGACCAGGCACTTCGACAGGTACACTGAATGGCTCCGAAAAGCACGAATGCATCGACGGCACGGGTTGAGAACTCCTTCAAGCAGCTCTCCAACGCCGCCCAAACCCTGCACACCGCCTCGGACGACCTGCGCAAGGTCATCCGCCAGCTCGACGCCTCGCTCAAGAAGCTCGGCCTCGGCTTCCCCGCATGGGTCCAGATCAGCGGCAGCTCGGATGAGACCACCTACTGGAATCGCGACCTCGGCTACGCCCGCGTCGGCGGCAAGTGGGGTCTT
Source organism: uncultured Granulicella sp. (assembly GCA_964282815.2). Taxonomy (GTDB): domain Bacteria; phylum Acidobacteriota; class Terriglobia; order Terriglobales; family Acidobacteriaceae; genus Edaphobacter. The sequence continues at coordinate 685,410 of CBDIOH010000001.1, read as the reverse complement.
GCCCTGCGCGACGTGACCGGCAACCACCTGGACCACGACGACGACTCCGAAGAGGTCTGGGCCTTCAACGACGCGCCCCGCGCCATGCGCATCGAGGCCGTCAACAAGATTCCCGACCTGCTCGAGCGCCTCCTCCAGCAGACCGAGGAGACCACCAAGAAGCTCCAGAGCAAGATCGCCATGGCGGCCGACCTCGCCAGCATCTTCGCCGATATGACCGGCGGTCCACCCGCCCTGCCCCAGTGGAGCGGACGCCCCTCTAACGGCTTCACCATCGACGCCGGCCGCGAACTGGAAGGAAACGGTGCGGAGAAGCCGTCTCAGAACCACTTTCGCGAGACTGCGGCCCCTGTGGGATCACTTCCGGTCGAGCGCCACGCCACTGGAGAAAGACCAGTATCCGCAGAGCCATCCCTCCCGGCCGAGCGCCCGCTCCCCGTTGAGCGAGGCAATTGACGCGCGCTTCCTGCGCAGCATGCTGTACGAACCCCTGCCCGGAAGCGCCGCACACATCCTTGCCCAGCTCGGCATTATCGAGCCTGGGCAGGGGAACGCGCTCGGGGCACGCACCTACGACGCTGAAAACGCCCGCCTGTCCCTCTCGCTCGACGACGGCCGTACCGTAGAACTGGAGCGCGCCATGCCCCTGCAATCCGAAGACGGATACGCGGTTCGAATCCGCTCCCGCGCGGGCCAGACCATCAGCCGCAGCTTCATCCACATCGATCGCAACCTCGCCGTCCGCAACCTCTATAACGACCGCACCGTCTACATCGACGACACCCCCGAGCCGTGGCCCGCCGCACCCGCGCCCCGCATCACCCAGGAAGAAGACCGTCTCCGCGCCGAACAGGCCCAAGCCGAGCTGGCGGAAGCCGAACTTTCCGATCACCTCGCCGAAAACCCCGACCCAGATCTCTCCGCCCTCGAATGGAGCGCCAATCCGGAACCCGAAGCGAACTTAGAGGCAGCTTTTGAAGCGGCAGAGCCCGAGCCGCCAGCCACAATCTACTTCCACGAAAACTTTGAGCCCAATGCCGTGGCCGAGCCCGAACCTGCTCCAGAAGCAGAGCCGGAGCTTGCGTTTTCCGCCCAAATCCAAGACACTGCCGAAACCCACTTAGAACCCGAGCTCCTGGTCCAGATAGAAGCTTCCCTCACCCCCGAACCGGAAGCCGCCGCCCCCATCCAGGCACACTCGCAGCCCGAGTCTCTGGCAGAGGACGTCACCTGGCTCTCCAGCGAAACCGCAGACTTTCCCGAGCATCTAGCCCCGCAGGAACCAGTTGAGCCCGTCTCGACGTCGCAAGACTCTCCCGCCCCGCCCGCTGAAACGTCCAGCCCCGAGCCCTCCACCCTCTCGCCCGAGGCCATTCTCCTGGCCGAGTCACCCCACAAGCTCGCAACCCACAAGCTCGCAGCCCAGGAGCTCGCAGCCCAGGAGTTCGCAGCCCAGGACCTCGCAGCCGAAGAACCCCTTACCCCGGAACCCGAAGCTGCCTCGCAACCGGTCGTCGAACCAGCCCCTGACCGGCTCACGCAGCAGGACGATCTCACCTTCGAGCCTCAGCCTGAGCCTGCCGCTGTCGAAATGAGCACGGCCGAAGCTGCGGCACAGCCTGAGGCACCCTCCCTTTCCGCCATCCAGGAAGCCGAGCCCGAAGCCGAGCCCGAGCCAGAGCCAGAACACGTCGAGCTCTCGAGCTCCCCCGACCCCAACTACGCTCCAATCATCGCCGCCCTCGGCCCTGAAGCAGCCGACTTCACCTGGATCGCCCAAACCGGCACCATCCACACCTACGAGCACCGCGAAACCTTCCGCTACATCCATCTCGACGCCCCCTCCGGCCTCTTCTACAACCAAAACCGCACCCCCATCAGCGCCGACTCCGCCCTGAAATACGCCCTCACCCCGCGCGTCCCAGCCGTCATACCACCTGCCGCCGCCTCCGCCTTTGCGACGCCCGCCTCCCCCTCGGAACTCACTCTGATTGAGCTCCAAGCCGAACCCGAGCTCCGCACCCGCGCCCACTCGAACGGCAACCTCCGCGCGGCCATCAAGCCCGAACCGGCGACTGATCCCGCCGCCAAACCCGATAACGCCCTCAGCTTCGACGCCTTCACCCGCAAGCATCGCCAGCAGCAGGAGATGAACTCCTGGCGCAATCGCCTCGCTGAGCTCAGCCGCGCCCTTCGCCTCTCCCGCACCCCCACCCTCAAAGACCAAGACGAGGCCTGAGCCCTGCCGCCCTTACCGAACGCCACGGTGATCGGCTCTGGCCCCAACGGTCTCGCAGCCGCCATCACCCTCGCCCAGGCCGGCCTTCCCGTCACCGTCTACGAGCGCAATGCGCAGCCAGGCGGAGCCTGCACTACCGCCGAACTCACCCTCCCCGGCTTCCACCATGACCGCGGAGCAGCCGTCTTCCCTATGGGAAAGTGCAGCCCCATCTTCCAATCCCTCTCGCTCCATCTTCCCTTCCTCGACTCCCCCGCACCCTGCGCTCACCCGCTCGACGACGGCACCGCCGTCCTCCTCGAGCGCTCTATCGCCGATACGATCGCCAATCTCGACGTAGAAGACGCCCGAAAATACCGCTCCCTCCTCGAACCCCTCGCCGACGCCTTCCCATCCCTTGTCCCAGACCTCCTTGGCCCCATCGCCCACATCCCCCAAGCCCCCATCTCGCTCGCCCGCTTCGGCCTCTCGGCCCTGTTGCCCGCCACGGCGCTCGCCCGCACGCGCTTCCGCGGCCCGCGCGCGCGAGCCCTCTTCGCCGGCATGGCTGCCCATGCCGTCCTCCCGCTCGACACCCCCACCACCTCCGCCGTCGCCCTCGTCCTGATGGCCGCCGCCCACGCCGTCGGCTGGCCTATCCTTCAGGGCGGAGCCCAGACCCTCACCAACGCCCTCATCCAGCACTTTGAATCCCTCGGCGGCCGCCTCGAAACCTCCCACGAGGTCACCACTTTCCCCAACCCCGGACAAGATCGCGGCGCTCTCACCTTCGCCGACCTGACCCCCCGCCAACTCCTGAAGTTAGCCGGCCCCGAGCTTACCCCCGGCTACCGTCGCCAGCTCGAATCCTTCCGCTACGGAGCCGGAGCCTTCAAGATCGACTACGCCCTCTCCGCCCCCATTCCCTGGACCGCCAAAGAATGTCTTCGTGCCGCCACCGTTCACCTCGGCGGCTCGTTTGAAGAGATCGTAGCCTCAGAATCCCGTTTCGACACCGGCAAACCCTTCATCCTCCTCGTCCAGCCCAGCCTCTTCGACCCCACCCGCGCTCCCTTAGACAGTGAGGGAAACGCCAAACACACCGTCTGGGCCTACTGCCACGTCCCCAACGGCTCGCTGCTCGACCATACCGAAGCCATAGAAAACCAGATTGTCCGCTTCGCCCCTCAGTTCCGCGACGTTGTCCTGGCCCGCACCATCTCCCCGCCCGCCGCGCTCGAATCCTGGAACCCCAATCTCGTCGGCGGCGACCTCTCCGGCGGCGCCATGAGCCCCACCCAGCTCCTCTTCCGCCCCACCCCATCCCTCTATCGAACCTCCCTCCGCAACCTCTACTTATGCGGCGCTTCGACCCCCCCCGGCGGCGGCGTCCACGGCATGGCCGGCTTCCACGCCGCCAAAATTGCCCTCGCGTCCCTCTGATCGGCTCCATCCAGGCGCAGCGATGAATTGCTGGGACCTTGCGGACCAAAGGTTTTCTCCACCCCCTCACCCTTGAGCTCAGACGAACGTCCAAGGCACAATACAAAGATTCATTCCCAACTCAGAACGAGGCTCCCGTGGACACAGCTGCCCCCGCCGAACCTATCTCCTTCGCCGAGCCGTCCGCCCCCACCCCCTACGCCGAACCCCTCCTGCCCGCGCCCGCAGCCACCCCCGTTCCTGCCCACTGGACCCCGCTCTCCCGCGCCGCCTTCCGCATCGCCTTCCTGTACTTCTTCTGTTTCATGTTTTGCTTCGGCAACGGAACCGTCTTCAGCTTCATCCCGTTCGTCGGCGGCTGGTTCGAAACGGTCCTCACCTGGCCCTTCAACCACCTCGCCGTCCTCACCGGCAAGTACGTCTTCCACCTCACCGGTCTCGCGGCCGCCTGGCATCCCACCGGCTCCGGCGATACCACTCTCAACTGGATACTGAACGGGCTCTTTCTCGCCTTCGCCCTCGCCGGCGGCCTGCTCTGGACCGCCATCGCCCACGCCCGTGGCTCCCGCCGCACCCAATACCAGACCCTCTACGCCTGGCTCCGCTTCGGCCTCCGCCTCACCTGCGGCATGTTCATGCTCAACTACGGCATGGCCAAGCTCTTCCCGATCCAGATGGCTCCCATCTCCATCGCCATCCTCAATGAGCCCGTCGGCCAAAGCTCCCCCATGACCCTCCTCTGGTCCCTCATCGGCATGAACCCCCTCTATGAAATGGTCTGCGGCGCGGCTGAGGTCCTTGGCGGTACCCTCCTCCTCTTTCGCCGCACCGCCCTGGCCGGAGCCCTGCTTTCCGCATTCGTCATGGCCAACGTCGTCCTCTACAACTTCTTCTTCGACGTCCCGGTCAAGCTCTTCGCCATGGCCTTGCTCCTCGCGCTCCTCTTCATTACCCTGCCGGACCTGCAGGCGCTCTATCGCTTCTTCTGGCTGCACCAGCCCGCGGCTCCCGCCGGTATCTGGGTTCCGCCGGCCGAGCGTCGCGCCTTCCGCATCGGCACCCGAACGATTGAGCTCATCTTTACGATCCTCTTCCTCGCCGTCTTCCCCGTCTTCGCCGGCATCGGCTACTTCAAAAACCGCGCCGCCGTCCGCGTCCCCACACCGCTCCTCGGAGCCTGGCACCTGGACGCCACACCAGCCCTCACCGGAGCCTTCAAGACCGGCGAAGGCCTGCCCGCCTCCGACCTCTACATCGACTCCCCCGTCCGCGCCTTCACCCGCTCAACCGACGGCGCACTCTGGCGCACCTACCTCACCCTCGATCCCAAAGCCTCCACCCTCAGCATCATGGACTTCCCCCAAGACCCCGTCCTCTACACTTACCGCCTCCCGGACCCCAACCACCTCATCCTCACTGCTAAACCACCTGATCCACCGAAACCTGACCCCAAGCACAAGAAGCCCACCCCTCCGCCCGCGCCTTTCACTCCCGAAACCATCACCCTTACCCGCACCCCCATCCCCACCCATTACCCCCTGCTCGACCGCGGCTTCCACCTCATCAACCAGTGGGGCCTGGAAAGATAAACCCATTCTACGAAGCTCTCTTGGCCCCTCGCCTTTGCACACTTCTTTGTGCAATCAAGAACGAAGTCCGGACCTAAAACATCTCGTTCGAAGACTTTACGCAAAAACACCGGGAGGGGGTGTCAACCCTCGAATCCCCTCCAATTACCTTTCCTTCATCCTCCAGCCCCTACAATACGTCTTACCAACTGCATGTCCACACAACCTAGCCTCACGTGCCGAACCCTCGCTCTCTGCCTTCTTGCAGCCCCGGTCCTCGCCCGCGCGCAGGACACCAAAGCGATGGTCGCCGCCGCCGTCGACTCCGAGCTCCACTCCAACCGCGTCGACCACAGCGCCTTCATGTACCGCGATCATGACATCACCCCCGACCACGACACGCTCTACTACGAGGTCGAAACCCCCGCCGGCAACCTCCGCAAGAAGCTGGAGGACCACGGCCATCCGCTCAGCCCGCAGGATCGCCAGGCAGATGACGCCGCCCGTGCCGCCCTCGTGGCCAATCACTCCGCTATGCAGAAACAGCAGGCCAATGACGCGCACGACGGCGAACAGGCCGAGCAGATGCTCAAGCTCCTCCCCGTCGCCTATCTCTGGACCGTCGCAGCGGAAAAGGGAGACCTGATTACCCTGGACTTCAAGCCGGACCCTGCCTTCAGCCCGACCAATCTCGAAGCCCGCGTCCTCTCCGCCATGGCTGGCCAGATCGTCATCTCCCGCCCCCAGAACCGGATCGCCACCATCCGCGGCGCGCTGACGGACGACGTCAAGTTCGGCTACGGCATCCTCGGCCGCCTGCGCAAGGGAGGAACCTTCCAGGTCGAGCGCCGCGAGGTCGCCCCGCGCCACTGGCAGATCACCGAGTCTCACGTCCACATAGTGGGCCACGCCCTCTTCTTCAAATCCATCGGCGACCAGGAAGATGAGGTCAAATCCGACTTCCATCCATCTCCCGCCCAGACCCTCCCGCAAGCCGAAGACATCCTCCGCAAAATCAATTAGCGATTTCTTTTTCTGCGCGGGAGCCGTTTTTGCGTGTCATTCAGAGCGTAGCGAAGCACCTGCTTCTGCCTCTGTTCTCTTCGCCTAGTCAAACAGCCGCGGCCCTGCCTCCCGCAGCTTTTCTCCTTTGATCCCGCCCTGATGCGAGGGGCAGAGCCTCTTCGCTATATCGGTCCCGTTGGCCCCATACTCATGCCCACAATGCGTGCAGCGAAGGTGATAAACCCGCTGCCCCGGAAACGATTCAGACCCGAAGCCCGTATCCCGCACCACCACCTGCCCATTTTCATTTCTGTAACCCGGCCTCGTCGTTGCAGCCGCGGCCGGCATCTTGATCTTGCGCAATTCAGTCTCTCCAGCTTCATTTTCGCAGGCTTGAAACGTAGGAAAATAGGGTATGGATGGAACCCGCATCGACAAGTGGCTTTGGGCCGCGCGGTTCTTCAAAACCCGCGAACTCGCCTCGAAAGCCTGTGACATGAACCGCATCCAGTCCAACGGCCAGTCCGCCAAACCCTCTCGCCTGGTCAAAGTGGGAGACCGGCTCGAGATCAAGAATGAAGCCGGCGACTTCAAGATCGAGGTCCTCGAAGTCACCCACGTGCGCGGCTCGGCGCAGGTTGCGCAGACGCTCTACACAGAGTCCGCAGAGAGCAGGGAAGCGCGCAGGAAGGCGGCCGAGGAGCGCAAAACGCTGGGTGTCTTCGACCTGCCGCGCCAGGGCCGCCCCACCAAGCGCGACCGCCGCCTCATCCACGGTTTTCTGGACAAACGGTAAAACGCACCACGTTGCGAGCCACGTTCTGTCCACAACCGCACCATAGTCGACCACGAAATGATGTTAGGAGCGCCGCTTGCCTCTTTATCGCAGCCTGGTTCACCTCCTGGACAATCATGGTGTTCGCGGAGTCGTTCGCCGCGTTTGGGAACGCCTTTTCCCAAGCCGGGCCAGACCCTCGCCGGTGCGGCCCATTCCGTCCGTCCACCCCTTCGACCAGGCGCACGGTGTTGATACCTCAGGCTTCGTCTTCGGAGGCGAGATCAACACAGGCTCGCCAGCCGACTTTTACAATACGGCTTACTGGGCCATCTCGCCCTCAAGCCTGAGCGCCGCTCTTGCCGCCTTGCCGCTGGACCCCGCCGGTTTCACCTTCGTCGATCTCGGCTGCGGCAAAGGACGCGCTCTGCTGGTGGCCGCGCACCACGGCTTCGGCGGCTTGCTTGGAGTCGAGATCTCGCCCACGCTCGCTGCCATCGCTCGTGCCAACCTGGCACGATTCCCGAACGCCGAAGTCCGGACCCAGGATGCGACCTTGGTCGAATATCCCGGCGCTCTCCTGGTGATCTTCCTCTATCACCCGTTTCTGGCGAAGGTGCTGCGGCAGGCGTTATCCAACTTGTTGCGCCAACGGGCCACTCTTCCTCGCGAGCTTTACATCCTGTTCGCAAATCCAACTTATCCGCGCATCTTCTCCAGAATCCCGGCCTTCCAGGAGATCTGGACCAAGGACTTCCCGCTCTCCGAGGGAGACGCCGCAGCGGATCGCCACGGAATCCAACACGAGCGCTACACCCTCTACAAAGCGGTCCAGCGAACGTAAACGGCTGACGAGAGTACCGGGCAGCCAGCCCGTCCGGCAGGACGCATCTGAGCACATATGTCCAATCTTTACGACGCAATCATCATCGGCACAGGCGCCGGCGGCGGTACGCTTGCGCTGAAGCTCGCCCAGGCCGGCCAGAAAATTCTGATCCTTGAGCGCGGCCCCTTTATGCCGCAGGAGAAGCTGAACTGGGACACCTCCGCGGTCTTTCTGGACAACCGCTACCACACCAAGGAGGTCTGGCAGGACAAGGACGGCAAGGACCTTCACCCGCAGCAGGCCTACTTCGTCGGCGGCCAGACCAAGGTTTACGGCGCGGCCATGTTCCGCATGCGCGCAGAGGACTTCGGTGTCATCCACCACAAGGGCGGCCTCTCGCCCGCATGGCCTATCTCCTACGCGGATCTCGAGCCCTATTACACGCAGGCAGAAGAGCTCTTCCACGTCCACGGAGACCTCGGAACCGCCCCCTCTGTCCCCGGAGGCTTCGGCTCTTCGTTCGATCCCACCGAGCCCTTCCACTCCAAACCCTACCCTCATCCGGCCTTCGCCAACGAGCCCCGCATGGCTGCCGTCGAAGCCGGCGTCCGCAAACTCGGCGTCAACACCTTCCCCATCCCGCTCGGCCTGAAACTCAATGCCGCCGACCCGCTCGCCAGCAAGTGCGTCCGCTGCGACACCTGCGACGGCTATCCCTGCCTGGTCCACGCTAAATCTGACTCCGACATCAACTGCATCCGGCAGATCCTGCATCTGCCCAACGTCACCCTGATGACCAGCAGCCGAGTCCTGCGCCTCATCACCAACGCCACCGGCACGGCGGTTACCGCGATTGAGGTGCAGCACAGCGCAACCCTGAATCAGGAAGCAGGCTTGGCGACCTATGAGGCCGGCTTCTTCGCACTCTGCGCCGGCGCGGTCAACTCCGCCGTACTCCTGCTGGCTAGCGCGACCGACAAACACCCCACCGGTCTCGCCAACTCCTCCGACCAGGTCGGGCGCAACTTCATGTACCACCAGGCTGACGCCCTGCTCGCTCTCGACACCAACCGCAACGAGGATTCCTATACCAAAACCTGGGGCACCAACGACTTCTACCTCAAAGACTCCGATCCCGCCTACCCCTACCCACTCGGCCAGGTTCAACCCGTCGGCAGCTTTCACTTCGAGATGATGAAGGGCGATGCTCCGCCGCTCACCCCAGGCTTCGTCCTCGAAACTATGAAGCATCACGCCGTCCCCTGGTGGCTCACCACCGAAGACCTTCCCGACCCCGAAAACCGCGTCACCCTGCACAACACCACACCCTCATCCGCGGAGTCAGTAGACGCTGCCTCACCCGGCCTCGCAGACGCCCACCCCGCCGGCGACACGGGCCGCACCAACCAGTCCGCCGCCACCACCGTGAGTCCGCCCCACCGCATCCGCCTCGCCTACACCCCCAACAACGTCGAATCCTTCAATCGCCTTAAAGACCGCTGGGTCGACAGCCTCAAGAAGGCCGGCCACGCCACCACCTCCGTCCCGCTGCACGCCTACTTCAAAAAGCGCATCCCGCTCGAAGGAGTCGGCCACCAGAACGGCACGTGCCGCATGGGCTCCGACCCCGCAACCAGCGTCCTCGACCCCCACTGCAAGGCGCACGATCTCGACAACCTCTACGTCGTCGACGCAAGCTGCTTCGTCTCCGCCTCAGCCGTCAATCCATCCCTCACCATCATCGCCAACGCCCTCCGCGTCGCCGACCATCTCCTCGCGCAACGCCTCTAACCTCTTGCTACTCCGTAATCGTCACCTTCGAGGTGCTGGTCAGCAAAAGATTCGGATTAGGCAAAAGCGGCAGCACAAACGTAAACGCGTACGTAATCTTCACCGCCACCAGGCAGCCCGGACTGTTATTGATGTGCGCCGAGGGGCTGCAGGTGTTTCCCGCAGCCGTCGTCCCCGGCCACGTCGTCGCGACCGTCAGATTGCCCGCCGCAAACCCCAGCGGCGTAATGCTCTTGACGTAGTTCGTCACATCCGTGCTCGTCGCCATGCAGGCGTAAGACGAGGTCAAGCAGCTGACCGTGCTGAAGCTTGCCCCGCGCACCGACGCAAACCGCGAGCCCTGCCGCGCCGCGTGCGCACAGTAGTGGTAGCTGTACACCGCACGCGACGCATCCATAATCGCAAAGATCCCCAGCAGCAGCACCGTCGTCGAGACGCAGAATTCAATCATCTCGCTGCCGGCATCTTCCCGAATCAGCCGTCCCACCCAACCATCCGCCCTCAAGGCGCCACCCGCATCCGCGAGTGCCCGCTCAGCACAAAGCTCGCCGGCACGGCAGGATAGCTCAGGATCGGCGTGAAGCTTACGCTTGTGGTCACGTCCACGTAGTCCACCAGATTGCTCCCGCAAGTCGGCGTCGTGGCGCAGCTGACACTCGCCCCCGTCCCGTCCGAGCACTCGCACCCCCACGTCGCCACCGACGTCATCGAAGGCACATCGCTCGCATCGGCTGCCGCCGCCATCCGCATTCCGGCCGTATCGTTATAGTTCATCATCCCGTACGTCGTTCCCGCCTGCGCCGCCGACGCCACCTCGATCCCTACGTAGTACGCCTGCCCGAAGTCCACCGCGCCCACCAGGATCAGCAACAGCAGCGGCATCAGGATCGCCACTTCAATCAAGCTTGACCCCTCCTCACCCCACACCAGCCGCCTCATTGCGACAAAACCGCCGCAATCCCTGCCAGCGGCGACCCGTTCGCCAGCGAGCTATAGTCGTTGCCAAAGCCGCTTGTGACGGTCGTAAACCCGAACGTCAGCAGCGTAAAGCTGACCCGGTACGCGACCAGGATGTTGTAAGCCACCGGCCCGTTAAAGCAGAACGAGACACTCGCCGAAGGAAAGTAGTACGCCCCCTGCAGCACCGTGCTGTAAGCCGAGCTGCCATACAGTGTCGCCGCACTCGTATTGCTCGCCGGCTGAAAAAACAGGATGCCCGCATACGTCCCCGTTGTCGGCGCGACCAGGTTCACCCCCGCCAGGCTCAGGCTCGGTGCATTGAAGTTAATCCCGCCGCTCGGCCCGTAGTTGAAGAACGTTACCCCCGTGCCCGTTACGCTCGTCCCCAGGTTGATCGTCAGCCCGCCTGGGCTCCGGTTTGCGCCTCCGTTGGTCGAGGTCAGCACATAGACCCCAGGCTGAAAGGAAACCGTCGCGCCCGAGTTGATAATGATCCCCCCGCAGTACGCCCCATCCGCATACAGCGTCGCACTCCCGGTAATGTTCACCACCGAAGGCGCCCCATGATATGGACTCGCCGTCGTCGTCCCGCAGGCAGGCATCGTGGGCTGCGGCAGGTACGCCAGTGGATCGGCCGGAACCGGCAGCGTCGCGTGCGTTATCGGCGCCGGTGCAATCGAGCACAGAAAGTTCGAGACCCCACCCACCACCGTAATCTTGCTCACGCCGATCACGCCCAGCAGCGCGCAGCTCAGCGCGCTATTGGAATTGGACTCCACCACAATCCCGCACGGGGACGTAATCGAAGCCGCCGCCGCCACCGTCAGCGCGCCGCTCCCGCTCGGGTCCAGCGCATAGATGCAGTTGGTTCCACCGCTCGCCGCCGCCTCTGCCCGCGCCGTAATCGTCGTCGCGCCAAACCCCATCGTGCCCGCAAACACCGAAGCCTGCGGCTGCGAGACGTACACCTCCACGTTGCCGCTCTTGCCAAAGTAAGGATCCTTCGCACTCTGCCCGCACGGTGGTGCATTGATCTCGAGCGTCAACCCCGTCGCGGGGATCGTTCCGCAGCTCGTCACGAGATTATTGACCGTCACCCCGTTCTCGGCCAATGCGCTCGTCGCTGCGGTCTTCATCACCGTGCAATTGGTTGAGCCGGCGCAGTACGGAAGCTCCAGCACACTCGCCAGCGCAGCGGAGTCCGCCAGCTTCTGCAGCCCGCGCTGCTGATACCGCATCTGTCCCACCGTAAACGCCAGCGACAGCATTCCCATGATCGCAACCATACCGAAGGCCGCGATCACGGTCGCCGACCCGCCCTCGCTTCCGAACCTTTCAGGGGTAACCGCTCTAACCCGCCTGCCTAACATAAGTGCTCCCATGCAAACCGTTGTCCACCATGCCTCCTCGGTGGTCATCGGCAGCCCGGTCTCAAGGATGAGAGACGGAGAGCTCGAACGCATTACTTCAAGGCCTTACTGTACCGTTTCAGGGCAGTTCTTGAGCATCCCAGGTTTGGTCTAAGTCATAACGCAAAAGTGCGGACAGCCAGAGCTGTCCGCACTTGTTTGCTGTACGAGTTGAGATTAGAAGGTGAAGCTACCCTTTAGTTGAATCAACCGAGGCGAAGAGTTTGCTCCGACAGATCCAAAAATGTTGGTCGGAGAACTCACCGTGCTCGCAATTGCGCCGTAAGCGCTGTTCGGGGTTCCAGTTAGGGTGTGAGCCGGATTCTGGAAGTTGGGGTGGTTGAAAAGGTTGAAGAACTGTGCGCCAACCTTGAACTTCATAAAATCTGCATGAGGAATCGTGATGATCTTCTGTGCATTGAAGTCCACGTTGGTGTACGAAGGTCCAACCAGGCTGTTGCGACTCTGCTGCGTAAAGTTCGTTGGAGCGCCAAATGCAGCGGTGAAGTTGCAAGGAGAGGGGTTGGTGGTTCCGTTAATTAGCACGTGAGCCTCGCCACCGCAATGGTGGTCAAAGTTGTTAGTCAACTGGCGTGCATAAAGATTCACGGTACCATTTGCGAATGTTCCAGTTCCCCCGCCCGCTATCCCAAGGTTGGATGTGCTCTGTCCAATCGTATAAGGTAGCCCGCTCTGATGGAAGACGGCGCCGCTGAACTCGAAGCCTCCGGTGATCGCTTTGTACTTGTGATAGGACGGCAGCGTATAAACAAAACTGCTTGTGACGTTGTGCTTGATGTTGTAGTCCGCCGGACCGTATTGCGCGTGAAGGTTGTTCGGATTGGCGATTGACTCAGCGTCTCCGTTGTCCGGAGCAAACGGCTCTAGACCACCGTTAGAGACCTCGTCTAACGCCTTGCTGAACTCGTAGTTGAATTGGAGCGTCAGGTCTTTGGAGTGACGCGTCGCACTTACCACCACACCATTGAAGTTGCTGCTCGCACCGGAGTTGATGCTGGTTAGCGTTGCAAAAGGAGTAACCGGTTTCACGGTTGCTACCGTGGGGAACAGCGTAGAACTCGCCTTGGCCAGAGTTAGATTTTGTCCGCCATTCTGATAAGGCTCATGGTAGCCGTGGTTACCCACGTAGGTTGCCGTGATACTCGTTCTCCTGTCTAGCTGCTGCTCCACCGCCATACTGAACTCTTCGTAGGTAGGGTAGCTGATGAACGGCGCGGTCGCAGTAAAGCTTGGTGCAGAGTAGGAACCACCCGCAGCCGCGACTGCGGCCCGTGTCGTCGTGTAGTTTCCTCCTGTTGCAAATGCATTCTGGAAAGCTGCGTTGGATTTGCGGGCAACATCGCCGCCACTTCCTGTGGTCGAGGGATCCAGCTGTAGGACGCTCCCGCCGGAGGCCGCTCCAAGAACGACGGCATGAAAGATACCGGGTGCATTACTCAACAGATCTTGTGCCACCAGGCCTGGAGGCGTGTCTGAGAACAAGCCGAACCCGCCGCGAATCACCGTCTTTCCGGATGTACCGAACGGCTGGTACGCAAAGCTCACACGTGGCATCGGCGCGTACTCCTGGAAGCCCTGGAAGGTGCGGCGTCGGCCAGCCCGGATGAGGCCTCCACTAAAGGCTGCGTTGTAGGGTGCCGAAGCACTAGTCGTACCGGTTGGAAGATTGGGTATCGTTGTCGATAAGGCCGTTTCACAAAGAGTTAGACAGGTGGGATTGGAGTTACGCTCAACGCGCAGCCCAGCAGTGATCGTCAGATTCGGGAGTAGCTTGTAGCTGTCTTCAACATAGGCACCCATGTTATAGACAGCGATCGGCTGCTCGGAACGAGTCGGGAAGTATTGTAGATGCTCAACGTCTTCCTGGCCGGCTCCGACCGCTTCCACGCTGGTGAAGTCCTCGGTCGCAATGGAAACATTCTGGGGAAGCACGGTGATGTTATCGCGCCTGAAGTTGTAGCCAAACCGGAGATTGTTACGCCCCTTGGTGTAGCTGACATCGTCGATCACCTGGTACCCAGCCACACGGCGCCCCTGTGGGAATGCCGCGTCATCGCCGCCGTAAATGGTATTGGCCAGGTCGCCATCCTCAAAGATCAATTCGAAAGGAGCGACCGGCAGATAGTTGTTCGTGTTCTGGAAAGGCGCACTGTAGTAGTTACCGGTAAACACCAGTTGGTTGGTCAAGTTTGGGGAGAAGGTGTGCGTCTCATTGACCTGACCTTCCCAGGCGGGCTGAGGGCTGGAGGCGGAAAACAGCGGGCTTACCAGGTCTACAACCGTGGGCTGAATACCGTGATCCTGCTTGTAATGGATGAAGAAGGTGTCCTTATTGCTAATGTGCCAGTCCGCACGTGCTGTGATCAGATACTCCGTCAGGAACGAAGCCGCGCTTGCGCGGTAGGAGACCGCGCTCACGTCATTAGGGTCGGCCTGAACAGCAGAAGCCACTGGACGGTATGGGCTGTTGTTGTATGTGTTGAAGATCGCCTGCAGTAAAGGACGCTGATTAGCAGCAGCCTGCGCGAACGATCCATAGCTGTAGGTTGGGTCGCCGACGCAAGTAGAGTTCGGGTTCAACACACCGCCCGGTTCGCAGTTCTGCAAAGCTGCCGCATTCAATGTGGTGCAAGCTGTCCCGCCGTTGAGTGAGCAGTTCTGGAACGCCTGACTCGGGGCGTAAACCTGCCCAGAGGTCGGTGTCGTCACCCGAAGCCCTTCAGTGTTTACGTAGAAGAAGACTTTGTCCCGGATCACTGGGCCGCCGACTGAAGCTGCCCATTGATTTGCATTCACAAAATTTGGAATGTTCTGTTCGCCGTTTAGAACTTGGCTCTGCTTGTTGAAGTAGTCATTCGCGTTCATGATGCGACCGTTCCAGTAGTACTGGAGCTGTCCATGAAGACGATTGGTTCCGCCCGTTGTGATCTCATTTACCTGTGCACCGCCAAGACCGCCGAACTGCGAACTGAACGCTGGAGAAACTACCGTAACTGTGTCCACCTCATTGTTCCCAAGCGTCAAGTTGGAAGCGCCAGTGTTATTCAAATTCAGAAACGGATCATTTTCATAGCCTCCGTCCAGCGTAAACATGTTTGAAAGGCCAGAAACACCAAAGCTGGAGAAGTTTCCGTAACCACCAGAAGCCGTACCCGTGTTCATGACTGAGCCGGGGGCCGTCTGCGCGACAAAAGTCAGATCGTTCCCTGGATTTGGGAGCGCCTGTATCTCTTCCGCTGTAAATGCCGTCGTGACGTCACCGTTAGTGGTGTTGATCTCCGTTGCAGAGGACGTTACTTCAACCGTGGTCCCACCCGAACCAAGGGTCAGAGCAATATTGTCATTTGCCACGTTGCCGGCCGCAACCGTGACGGTTGAGCTTGTAATTCCGAATCCGGGTGCTGTAATCGACACCAAATAGGACCCGGGAGAGAGCAGGGAGGCGCGGAAGGTACCCGTGGTGCCAGTAGTGACCACCTTCGTCTCGCCGTTTCCTACATTCTTCACCGTAACCGTTGCGCCCGGGATCACTGCTCCGGTCGGGTCGCTCACTGTGCCTTGGATATCGCCGGACGTCGTGGACTGGGCTCCTGCCGTCAGTACAGACGCCAGAACCACTCCCCCAAAGGTCATAAATCGTGCAGATCTCTTCATTATCGGGTCTTCTCCTCATGGTTTTCGCAGTCGATCCGGTGCTGACGGAAAGATCACACCGGTCGCCGGATGCGTACCGATAACCTGTGAATGCATGTTTGCTGCCAATCGGGAAAAGCCCTTGGCGTTTTGTTTACAACGACATCAGACGGACGGAGCACAGAGTCTATGATCTTTGGAAGAATTTTGAAGAACACATACACCGATTCGGACGAAACCGTGATTCGCCAGCACTCCAACACTCCCTCTTTCCTAAAAGGAAAGGCCGAGCCTAACTGTTGCCACGCGGGACCTCGCACCAAACGCACTACGGGAACTTGTGTCACCCCTGCATTGCTTCTCGTTTATCCTAGAAGAGACCATGCCAGACGATCTCTTCCCAGAAGACCCAAGCAATCCCACGCCATCAAACCTGAGCCAGGACGCCGCCTCGAACAACCCCCCGCCCGCCGGCACCCCGCCAGACAGCACCGTCCAGGGCCGCGGCGCCCTTTCCATGCTCTCCATCAATATCGAAGAGGAGATGCGCCGCTCTTACCTCGATTACTCGATGAGCGTCATCATCGGTCGCGCCCTCCCCGACGTCCGCGACGGCCTCAAGCCCGTCCACCGCCGCATCCTCTACGGCATGCAGGAGATGGGCCTCCAGTTCAATAAAAAGTACACCAAATCCGCCAAGGTCGTCGGCCACGTCATGGGAAACTATCATCCCCACGGCGACTCCGCCATCTACGACACCATGGTCCGCCTCGCCCAGCCCTTCTCCCTCCGTTACCTCATGGTCGACGGCCAGGGCAACTTCGGCTCCGTCGACGGCGACCCGCCCGCCGCCATGCGCTACACCGAATCCCGCCTCACCCGCCTCGCCGGGGAAATGCTCGCCGACATCGACATGGACACCGTCGACTTCGTCCCCAACTACGACGAGTCGGCCCAGGAACCCTCCGTCCTCCCCGCCCGCATCCCCAACCTCATCGTCAACGGCGGCTCCGGCATCGCCGTCGGCATGGCCACCAACATCCCCCCCCATAACCTCACGGAGGTCCTCAACGCCTGCATCGCCCTCCTGCTCAAATCCCCGCAGGACTTCCGCCCGGACCTCGACCTCGTCCTCGAACACGTCCTCGGCCCCGACTTCCCCACCGGCGGCACCCTCTTCGGCCGCACCAACATCCCCCAGGCCTACCGCACCGGCCGCGGCCGCTTCCTGATGCGCGCCAAATGTCACATTGAGAACATAAGCGGCGGCCGCCAGGCCATCATCGTCGACGAGATCCCCTACCAAGTCAACAAAACCAAGCTCATGGAGCGCATCGCCGAGCTCGTCAACGAAGGCGTCATCTCAGACATCGCCCGCGATGAGTTCCGCGACGAGTCCGACCGCGACGGCATGCGAATCGTCATCGGCCTCAAGCGCGGGTCTGAACACCAAATCGTTCTTAATCAGTTACATAAGCACACCCAGATGCAGGAGTCGTTCTCCATGATCTTTCTGGCCGTCCACAACGGCCAGCCCAAGGAGCTCCCGCTCGACCAGGCCATCCGCGCCTTCCTCGATCACCGCCGCGACGTCGTCCGCCGGCGCACCGCCTTCCTCCTCGCCAAAGCCCGCGACCGCGAACAAACCCTCCTCGGCCTGCAGATCGCCCTCGACTACCTCGACCAGGTCATCCGCATCATCCGCCAGTCCAACTCCCGCGCCGACGCCAGGGAAAATCTCTACGCCTTCTTCTCCAACCGCACCATCTCGCTCCGCGGCACGGAGCTGGCCGGCGTCACCCTCGATCCCGCCAAGTACGGCATCGACCCGCGCCTCCTGCCGCCCAGCTCGGTAACCGCAACCGGCGCGGCCGGTGGAACAGCAGCCACTCTCATCCTGTCGCTCAAACAAATCGACGCGATCCTCGAACTCCAGCTCTACCGCCTCACCCAGCTCTCCATTGACGAGCTCCTCCGCGAGCTCGCCCAGATCCGTGAAAACATCGCCGAGTACGAGTCGATCCTCTCCTCCGCCATCAAGCTCCGCCAGGTCATCGCGGATGAGCTCACCCAGATCAAGGAAAAGTACGGCGACCCACGCCGCACCCTCATTATGGATGAGACCGCCGAGCTCGGCCTCGAAGACCTCATCGCCGACGAGCAGGTCGCCGTCACCGTCTCCAACACCGGCTACCTCAAGCGCACCCCCATCTCCGCCTACCGCCAGCAGCGCCGCGGCGGCACCGGCCGCACCGGCATGAAGACCCGCGACGAGGACTTCGTCGCCCAGCTCATCATCGAGTCCACCCACTCCTACCTCCTCTGCTTCACCAACACCGGCCGCGTCTACTGGCTCAAAATCTACGAGATCCCCGACACCGGCATCACCGGCAAGGGCAAGGCCATGGCCTCGCTGGTCGACCTCCAGCCCGGCGAAAAGGTCGTCACCATACTTCCCGTCAAGAACCTTTCGGAAGAAGGCAAAAACATCCTCTTCGCCACCCGCAACGGCACCGTCAAGAAGACCCCCCTCAAGGACTTCTCCAACGTCATGAGCCGCGGCATCATCTCCATCAACATTGAAAAGGAGGACGAGCTCATCACCGCCCGCGTCACCACCGGCACGGACGTCGTCTTCCTCGCCACCCATGACGGCATGGCCATCCGCTTCAACGAGCAGGATCTTCGCCCCATGGGTCGCCCCGCCACTGGCAACCGCGGCATCAACCTCCGCAAGTCCGACTTCGTCATCGGAGCCGCCGTCACCCCATCGCCCGAAGCCCGTGAAAAGCAGCGCCGTGAGCGCGCCGAAACCCTCGGCCTCACCGCCCAGCTCGAAGACGCAATCGACGAAGCCACCGATAGCTCGCTCGTCCTCGAAGGCGATCCGAATGATCTCACTGCTCCAGCTTCACCGAGCAGTGTGAAACTAGACAAGCTGGACGAGAAGCTAGGCCTCACCCCCTGCCTCATCCTCACCGTCAGTGAAAACGGCTTCGGCAAGCGCACCGATGTCGACCGCTACCGTCTCCAGTCGCGCGGCGGCACCGGCGTCATCAACATGAAGACCGGCTCCAAAACCGGCAAGGTCACCGCCATCCAGCTCGTAGACGACACCTCGGAGATGATGCTCATCAGCCAATTCGGCAAGATCATCCGCATCGACACCAAGACCATCCGCTCTGCCGGCCGCAGCACCTCTGGCGTCAAGCTCCTCAACCTTGACGACGGCGACAAGGTAGCCGCCGCCATGGTCATCCCCCCCGAAGACGCCAAAACCCAACCCGAAGACGGCGCGCTCCTGCAGTAAGAGCAAAGCTTTGACGCTGCTGGGGCTGCTTCCTCAGCGTCAGCAGCATGTCTTAGCTGCTAGAACACATGTCCGTGTACCTCTAGACATAGAGCCACAAATAGCAGTTACACTGTCCACAAACTTTTATTATGCTGACGTCTCAAGATCGACTTCGGGTCATTGCGAAACTATTCACTCGCCCGGTCTTCGCCTCATTGGCGCGGACAGGTAAGTGGGAGCATGCTTGTTCCTTCCTGAGCGCTCATGGAGTTGTCTCATCAAGCAGTCCCCGCCCCCTATCCTCCATATTCGAGGATGCTTGGCGTGAGCTGAAACGTCAGTATCGAAATGAATATGTCTATAAAAATGAGTTGGCTAACCAGATCGTTTTCAAGTTACATCGGCCATCCGAGGCATCGCTGCACGTTGAACTGCCAATAGGAAAGTCGATCGTAGATGTCGCGATATACAACGGCACTTCAACTGCCTACGAAATTAAGACTGAATACGACTCCGCGCGTCGCCTAGCCTCGCAGACAAAGGATTACTTACGCTCTTTCGAGCGGGTCTATGTCGTAGCCCATCCTGATCTTGCCCAAAATTATGTGAACACGGTCGCACCCGAGATAGGGGTTCTCTCACTAAGCCATCGTGGACGATTAGAAACCGTCAGAGAGGCTGAAAGCTCAAAGCAGCATCTCGATCATGCCTTTATGTTTCGTTGCTTACGCAGGGAAGAGTACAAGGGCGCTCTTGAGAAAATACATGCCGCGCAGATTACGCTTCCCAATGGTTTAATCCACGCTGAATGCGAACGCATGTTTTCCCAGCTTAGTCTGTGCGAGGCTCATGCACTTTATGTTCGGCTTCTCAGAACACGCACGACCGATTCATCAACCGTAAAGTTCGTATCCGCGCTTCCGAGGTGTTTACGCGCGTTAGGATACGCGACACCCCTAACGAAACCGGGAAGAAGAAATATGCTTACAGCACTCGGGGAAAATGTTACTGTCTCACTTGTTTAGTCATTAGCAGAACATTCCAGGCCATGTAGAGAAAGTTGGCAACATGTATTTCCCCCACCTGTTTGCTCGTCGAGCTGAACTGCTAGCCTTACGTGACGTCTGTGAAGAACTGCCCATTGCCTCTACTACCGTGCCGATTCTAGAGGCTGTGAAATCAGATTCGGCTGATCTTCTCCGATGTTTAGAGGTCTTAGGTGAATCTCAAATCCAAGTTTGTGTGATCGTAAATCCAAACACTGGCGACTTTGCGGATTCATCTCTAATCGGCGCGTGGCGCGCAACACTTGCAGTGCGCTTCACGGAATATCCCAGCCTGATGCCATCTTTTGTCTGCCGGTCCAATACTGCAAGTGCCGCAGTAACTCAGTTTCTCGGAGATTACCCAGACCGCGAAGTCGCTCTCTTATACTGGAGCCCAAACCTTATAAATGCCTTCCTGCAGAATCTTGTGAACGAGAATCGCATAAAGTTTCACATCAACCTTCATAACCAGATGTCTTCGGCGCAACGAGCCTTGCTTCCCGCCACGAAGGCGGTAGACGTTGAAGATCACTTTGTACGGTTGGCACGGAATGCAGACTATGTAGGGCAAGAATTTTTCAGTGACGATCATTTAACCTTCTCCGTAGATTCCGTTGGGTTCGGTGACTATTCAGTCATCGGTTTTCGCTTTGTTCCCGGCGGCGGACAAGCTTACGCAGTTGTTATTCATGCCGTGTACCAAGTTGCTTCTGGGAGCATTTGGGTCGAACACTTTGTTTCCAATGACACCGATGTCGCTGTGGGGTCCGTCGAGCAGAAATATCTACAAGCTGCTGCGAAGCTCGTAGAGGTCGTGGAAGAGCGCCCGGAAGAATTTGGTGACGATGAGGCCTTGCAGCGCTATGCGGAAGATGTGAACAATCAAAACTTCCCGGGGCTCGCCATGAACAAACGTCGGCAAATCCATCATCACATCGCATTGGTCCACGCGATTCTCACAAATGAAGCTTAGTCCAGAAACAGGTCAGAGTAACGGTAGAGGCGGGTAGTGGACAGCGCGCTTAGCCGAGACCGTCGAACAACTATGCACTGGTTTGCCATTCATCGCGCCCATATCTCTCACGCGGTGAATGGCCTAACTTACAGTTACTGGCCCCGCTTCAGGCCGCCCGCGTAAGAACCACCCAACCATCCGCCCCATCCCGGCAAGCCACGATTCGCTCCTCGTGATTCAACCCCGCCGTCCACAGAGTAGTCGCAACCTCCTGCGACTCGCTTGGTGATAACTCCGCCAATGCGGCATACAGCAGACGCACCACTCGCTCCACCGTCGCTGTCACCTTCGCGCCATTCTCCACCCGCGAATACTGCTCGCTACTCATCCCGATCAACTCCGCAAACTTCTTCGACGAAAACCGAAGCCGCTTCCGCAAAAACCGCACCTCGTCTGCGCTCAGCGGCGTCTTCTTCTCTACCAGCACCTTCCCGATAGCCTCCATCAGCTTCGGCAGACACGGAATCTCCGCAGCCTGGAGCTGGTCGTCTGTGACCTCGTAGTCCACGCCAACCAGATACACGTTCTCCAGCCCCGAACCCACAAAGTGGTAAGGCTCGGACTCCGTGGAATGTTTCCTGATCGCCTCTGAATCGTGAGCGTCTCTCGCCAGACTCTCCATAATGCCTCTCAATACTTCGTGATGATGGTGATGCGCTCTATCTCCACGTTCACGTCAACCTTCAAAGTGAGCGGATCGCCTTCAATATCATTGCCGCTCAACTTGTACTCCCAGTTCCCGTGCTCAGCATCCCAGTCCGGCTCCGCGGAAAGAACCCACTCGCCTTCCAGCATCGCGAGAATATCGTCCTGTGAAACATCGCGATACGCCCTGTCCTGAGCAGAGTGTTTCGTCTCGCGAATCTTCCCGTACATGACGATACGTTCGATCTGCTGCCTGAGATCGTCCAGGCTTAGCGCAGGAAACGCTGGCCCGGAACTTGCGTTTACATCAATACTAGACGTCCCTGTCGGCGGATTGGAAGCTTTCTTTTTCGGAAACTCTACGACCTTTGTCTGCTTGGAACTCAATCCAGAACTCCGTCGCCACTGCGAGACCATCTAGTCTTCGCCTTCTATTCTATGGAGGTTCAGCAGAATTGCATTGAAAAGTGCATTAAGGTGGCAGGTAAAGCCGGAATGAGGCGGGTTATGTGGATCGCGAGGAAAACCCCGTTACTTCTGAGCCTCCAACTCCGCCTCCAGCCGAACGCCCCTCCCCGCCACACTCATCGTCCGGCTCCAATCCCCATACCCCTTCTTCTTCACCGCAAACGTATGCTGCCCCGGCGTCACCGAGACCGTAGAAGGCGTACTCCCCACAAAAGCCCCGTCCACCTCAATATCCGCCCCCGCCACATTCGACCCCACCGTCACGCTCGCCATCTCGGCTACCACCGCCGGCACTGCCACACCCGGCATTGCAGCAGGGACCATCTTCGCCATATCCAGGCGCATGTCACCTGAAACGAACGCCGTCACCTCCGTCCCCTTCGGGATTGTGATGTCCTTGCCGTGAATGAACAACAGCAGCGGAGCAGCCGGAAAGAACACAATCGCTGTCCCCACCATCCCGGCCGTCATCGCACCGACATGGCCTCCACCCTTGCCGCCCTCCGTCGCCCGCAGCGTAGCCTTCTCCCCATCTACCAGCCGCACCGAATCGATATTTACATCGAGCTTCCCACCCCGCCCCATGCTCTTCTTCGTCTCCGCCGTCGTCACGGTGGCAAGGGCCTGCGCACCCTTCAACACCACCGGCACACCCATTACATCCACATCATCGACCACTTCGAAGGCGACCGATTGCCCCACCTTGGCCGTAGCAGAGGTGATCGTCTCGGCCAGCCTCAGCTTGATTGCCGTCCCATCCATCAAGGTGTTCGGCAAAGCGGCGGTCGTGCCGGCGACTGCAGGGGCACTTCCCGTTGACGCAGAAGGAGTCGCCGCGCCGGCAGGAGATGCTGTGGATTGTGTTGGGGTGGACTGTTGGGAGGAAAGCAGGCAGAAAAGGGCAGGGGCCAACCAGTTCAATGGGATCTTCCTTGTAAGAAACTCAGATTAGGGACGAGCCAACAGTACAGGCCAACCGCTCGACACACAAGAGACTTTTCTAGCCTGCCATGGACGATCAAAATGCCCTACCGTTCCCTTAGCGTCGCATTGAACCTTATGGCGCTCGTTCCAACCCTTCGATAACGTCCATTCCCATAAAGGGCACATCCCACCCCAACTATCTTCACTCCCCAGCCGCAAAACACCCCTAAAAACACCAGCAAAATTGCGTGTCAAGCCCCTAGAACTCCAAAAGGGCCGCTAAGTAGCTCATTGCAGGCAGCTTATCGCTGAAAAATAGTTGGCATAATACCTGCACCCGATTCGCTATAATTAAGGGAGACAAAAAGACCAGTGAAAAGGCAGAGGAGAGGCGGTAAGCCGTTTGTTTGCACGATTTTAGCCGTAACCCCTTCCGAATGACGATTTTGCAGGACGCACGCTCTGCAAATCATTCAATGCAGAGAACTTAGCAGAATAGGTGGGAGGGGGGTACCCTCCAGCAGACGATCCTCATCCAATAAGAAGAACCGGAAAGAGGAACGCATGTCTGACATCATCGCCACCGCAGCCCCCATCGAAGAACCCAAAACCGAGCACGGCCACAAGGTCCCCACCAGCGAGACCGAGATCAACCCCAAGATCGCCTCCGACATCGCCTTCTGGTCCAAAGAGTTCCACATCTCCGGAGGCCTCCTCCACGAGGCCATCCGCACCCACGGCACCCACGTCGTCAAACTTCGTGCCGCCCTGGCCCACCACACCGTCAACCTCACCTAAACCATCTCAGCCCCAGGTGGAGCGGCGGGCTTATGATGTGCCTTTCTGTCATGATGCACTTCGACGGGCGGTAGTGACGTGGTTGGCGCTTTAGGCTGGACAGGATTCGTTGCCGGCTGCGCCTTGGTCCTATGACTCAAGTGGAGCGGCGACCCGCTATGTCCTGGAAGATGAGCCTTAAATGGCCGGGACGCCGGGGCAGATCGACGTGAGCGCTTTTCATGGACAGATGAGTGTGAAGCCTTCTTAGTTGTGGAGTTTCGGGAGACTCTGTTAGCCGGTCTGGCCTTTGAATGAGTGAAAGAAGCCTCAAGGTGCTTGCGTGGGCCAGCGAAAGCTGCGGGCGTAAATGGGCCTTGAGCCCAAATCATGAGTAGGCTCAGAAGCAAACAGTGTTTGAAGATGCGCATGCACATGGTGAAAACAGGCGCGGAGTAGCAGAGCAAGACTTACGTTATCTCGCCCGGGTGAGGTATGTAAATATTGTGGCAGATTCTGTTGACTGGTCGACTAATAGGAGGCTGGATGCGCAGGTTCGTAGTGGGTTTCACTATGGCCGCTACGGTACTGATGGCAATAATCTTTAAGGTGCGGGCCGAGGAAGATGCAAGCCGACCGGAGTTCTACTCCGTTCATGTAAAGCCGATCTTTGAGGGGAACTGTAACCGGTGCCACGGGGGGATGAACCGGCGTGGTGGGCTGAGCATGAGTACCCGGATGGGGATGCTGAAGGGGGGCAAGCATGGGCCGGCTTTGGTGCCGGGCGATCCGGATGGGAGTCTGCTGGTTCGGCTGATACGGCATCAGGGGCCGGCGAACGATCCTATGCCTATGCCGAACAAGGGGGCGAAGCTTCCCGATAGTGATATTGCGACTGTGGCTCGGTGGGTGAAGGCTGGGGCGGTGATGCCGGAGGATAGGCCGAAGTTCTAGGATCAGTGGGCGTCTGACTTGAAGATTTGCTCGGCGAAGAAGTTCTCGATTTTGGCTTGATCGCGGAGCATTTCAAAGTAGGCGTTTTTGAGGAGGGTGGAGCGGGCGTCGTGGAGGCCCTGGCGGATGCGCTGCTGGACCTGGGGCTCGGAGACGTCGTGCTGGCCAGCGGTCTCCTTGGAGAGGAGCTGGAGGATGACGAAGCCGGCGTCCTTTTTGGGGTCCTGGGGGTCTGGGAAGGGGATGATGTCGGTGACCTGGCCGGGCTTGAGCTTGGAGATGGCTGCATAGACGGTGGGGTTGGAGGCGAGCTGGGACTCGGAGACGAGGCCGCGGTCTCCGCCTGAGGCTGAGGTCTGGGGGTCTTCCGAGAAGTTCATGGCGAGGGAGCCGAAGTCTTCGCCGGAGTCGACTCTGTTTTTCAAGGCCTGGATTTTTTTTCTAGCTTCGGCCTCCGACTGGGCTTTGCTTCCCTGCAGGTTGCTGGGGCGGGCGGCGGGTGCGCTGGTAACGAGGATCTGGGCGAGGTGGTACTGGTTTTCTATGTTGTTGAACTCGGCTTTGTGGGCGGCGTAGTAGGCCTGGATATCCGAGTCCGAGACGGTTACCTTGGAGTTGATCTCCTTATTGAGGAGCTTGTTGAAGGTGAGGCTGCGGCGGAGGTCTCGTTTGAAGTCGTCCACCGAGGAGTGGTGCTCGCGGAGGCGTGCTTCGAACTGGTCGTCGGTATAGGGGGCCTTGGCTTCCGCCAGTTTTGCCTCTACCTCCTCGTTGGTGGCGGTGAGGTTCATCTTGGCGGCGCGCTGCTGGACGATCTCCTGGCTGATGAGTTCCGAAAGCAGGCCCAGGCGGAGCGAATCAGCTTGTTCGGCGGAGGGCTGCTCCGCCGGTTGCCCGGGCTGGCCCTGCTGGGAGTCGCCGAGTTGCTCGTTGTAGACCTTGTCGAGATCGGATTTGGTTATGGGGTGTCCGTTGACCGTAGCGACGACGTCTGCCGATCGTGCGGGATGACAGCCGGAGAGGGCGACGACGAGCAGGGAGACGGTGAGGGCGGAGGCGATCTTCGGCACTGGCGGGGAACCTCATTCGGACTACAGAAGTATTGTCCGACATTTTGCGGGTTCTGGGGCGGAGGCAGGGTTTCCGGCTGGTTTGGTTGAGACCACATCTCAGGTGCGAGATGTGGGGCACCCGGCTCAAGGGATCAGGGACCAGGGAACAGGGATCAGCGTGCTCTTGCCCGGCTACGGCCTGGAGGTCGATGGTGATGGGTGGGGGAGTGGCGTGTTCGGCTTGTTTGCGTGCTTTTTCGGCTTCTCGCTCGGCTTTCTGGGCCTGGTCCTTGGCCCATTGCTCTTCGAGGATCTCCGCGAGGGACTTCTCGTACCCGTGCCGTTTGGTGAAGTCCTGGGGGATTGCGATAAGGCCCTGTTCCGGGTGTTCTTCGACCTCTTCGACGGTGGTGGCGGGGTCGGGCTGCTCTTTCTGGCGCGGCAGGTTGCAACTGGCGATCTGGAGGCCGTAGAGGAGCAGGCCGGCGCGCTTGGGGTCTAGCTCATTGGCTGCCAGACGTAACAGGACTGTTCCGATGGCTTCCTGGATGGCGAAGCGATCCTCCGGGTTGGGGAGGACGAAGGCTGCGCGGCGGTTGCGTTCGGCTTGCCGTTCCTGCGCCTCCGCTTTTGGGACGGGTTTACGGCAATTATGGTGGTAGAAGCAGAAATCTGCCGAGCGCAGAGCGGGCGAGCCGCAACGGTGTCCATCGGTGCGGATATGGCGGCATTGGAAGCGGATGGGCTCGTTGGTTTCGGATGCGGATGTGGTGTTGGTTTCAGAAGTCATGGTGTGTACCCCTCCCTCTGGGGTGAATGGTGCAAAGTCTTCGAACGATTGCGGTTAGGTCCGGACTTGGGCTGCCTCCCCCCACGGGAGGCAGACGGTCTGGAGAGGTGTTGGGTGCGGGCCGGTGCTGACCTGGCTCCTCACCTCAACCTACAAGCACATTATAGCATGCGTGTCAAGCGTTCCTTGTGGATATGCTGTGGAAAGTGGCTTCCAGGGTCATTTGGTCAGCTTTGGCGGTACTCCCGAGCAAAGAGCGTCCTCAGAGTGAGTGCTCCGTTGTGAAGGGTTATATTTCCGTGTTCAAGGTTAGCTGGTCTGCGGTAGATTACCCAAACAGAAACTCTGATGCCGTTCCAAGGAGTTCCATGCGCTTTCCGGCCCATCGTCTTTTCTTGCTGTGCGCTCGACTGACCGTTGCTTTTCTGATTCTGTTTACGGTTCGGCCGCAGCTCGCAACGGCACAGCTTTCCACGCAGGCAGACCGTGTGGCGGCTCAACCAGATCTGACGAAGCGGGTTCGCCTTACGGGTCATGTGCCTGGGTGGGCTTCTGCCGCGAATGACGCCGGTATGACCGATGTGGCGACGCCTCTTCACCTGACCTTCGTGCTGACCCGTGCTTCCGAGCGGCAGGCGGCGTTTGCGGCCTATCTTGCGGATCAGCAGAACCCCTCGTCGCCCAGCTTTCATCATTGGCTTACGCCGGAGCAGATCGGCGAGCAGTATGGTCCGACGCAGCATGATGTCGATGCGCTGACGTCGTGGATTGCGGCGCAGGGACTCAGCGTACGGCAGGTAAGTCTGAGCAGAATGTTCGTGGAGGTGGATGGGTTGGCGGGGGTGGCGGCGAAGGCGCTAGGGACGAGCTTTCATCAATTCAAGCTGCCCCAAGGGAGTTCAGGGTCTGGGGGCGCGGACGAATCCGCGGAGTCAAAGGGGCATATCGCGCCTACATCTGAGCCGGAGCTGCCGGCGGCTTTTTCGCCCCTTGTGCTTTCCATCAGCGGGCTGTCGGATCCGATGCTTCGGCCGATGGCGCACTTTGAGCCGGGGTCTTTGCATGCTTCGTCCAGCGAGAGGCCTGAGTACACGAACGGCGCGGGCAGCCACTTTGTCACGCCGGGGGACTTTGCGACGATCTTCGATCTGAATCCGGTGTATAGCTCGGGCATCAACGGCACGGGGCAGAAGGTGGCGATCATTGGGCGGTCGCGCATTGTGTCCACCGATATTTCGGAGTTTGAGGCGAATACCGGGTTGGCGGCGAATTTGCCCAACACGATTATTCCGACCACTGGGGTCGATCCGGGGATCTCTACGACCGATGAGGGCGAGGCGCTGCTGGATGTGGTGCGGGTGATTGGAACGGCACCTGGGGTGCAGGCGGACCTGATTGTGAGTGGGACCGCGGGCGGCTACAACGGGATCTTCGTTGCGGCGCAGTACGAGGTCAATACGGTGCTGGATCCGGTGATGAATATCAGCTTTGGGTCGTGCGAGGTGTATAGCGGGCCCTCCGGGGTGAACCTTTGGGACACGCTGTTTGCGCAGGCAGCGGCTGAGGGGATCTCAGTGTTTGTGTCCGCGGCGGACTCCGGGGCGGCGAGCTGCGACACGCAGTTTGGCACTCCAGGGCCTTACCAGTTCCGGAGCATCAATTACATCTGCTCGAGCTCTTATGCGACGTGCGTGGGGGCGACGGAGTATGCGGATTTTCAAAATCCGGCGCAGTATTGGTCCAGCACGAATACGGCGAGCCGTGTGTCCGCGTTGAGCTACATTCCGGAGGGCGCGTGGAATGAGCCTTCGACGACGAATGGGACGACGGGGGCGGTGACGTATGTTGCTGCTTCCGGGGGCGGCGGGGCGAGTCTGTATGTGACGAAACCGGCGTGGCAGACGGGCCTGGGCGTGCCGGCCGATATGGCCCGGGATGTGCCGGATGTGAGCTTCCCGGGAGCGGCGCACGATGGGTACTATGCGTGCTATGCGAGCGCGGGCGGGGACTGCTCGACGGGGCACTTCGAGTATTTTTCCGGGACCTCTGCCGCGGCTCCGACGATGGCTGCGATTACGGCTCTGCTGAACCAGAAGACGGGCAGCCAGCAGGGCAATATGAATCCGCTGCTGTACCGTTTGGCGGCGCAGTCGCCGAGCGCGTTCCATGATGCGACGCCTGCGACGAGCGGAGTCTCCGTGTGCGACGTGAGCACGGCGAGTATGTGCAACAACAGTACGCCGACGGCGACGGGGCTGAGCGGAGGGCTTGCCGGCTTCTCGCTGACGACCGGATATGACCAGGCGACGGGGCTTGGGTCGCTGGAGGTGAACAACTTTCTGACTGCCGCAGCGGGATTGACTGCGAAGACGCTTGCCCCGACCAAGCTGGCGGTTACGAGCAGCGTTGGCACGATCTCTGATGGGGGAACGGCGAGTTTTGTGGCTACGCTTACTTCTTCAAGCGCGGGGACGCCAGGCGGGAGCGTGCAGTTCTATGCGGATGATGCGGCGATCGGCACAGCGGTTGCGGTTGCGGGCGGGAAAGCTACGAGTGGGGCGCTTCCGTTTCCAGCAGCGGGGAATTATCTGATCACCGCGGTGTATTCCGGCGATGCGAACTTTGCGACGACGACGGCGCCGGGTGTGCCTTTGGACGTGCTGGGAGCGGTGCCGACGGTGAAGCTGAGCGCGGCAAACGCGAGCATCACGGCTGGAGGGGCGACGAGCTTTACGGTTGCGCTGACGGGGATGGCCGGTTTGGCTGCGCCGACCGGACTGGTGCGGTTCTACAACAGCGTTCTGGGATATTTTGCGGTCATGCCGTTGGTCAACGGATCGGCTACGACGGGGGCGACGAGCTTTTCGACGGCCGGGAGCTCTACGGTGACGGCGTATTACCTGGGGGACGCGGTGTACTCTCCTGGGAACGGGTCGACTTCCCTGGTGGTGAATGCGCCTGTTCCGGCATACCAGATTGCGCTAAGTCCGGCGAGCCTGGCGGTGAGCGCGGGGGCGAGCAGCGGCAATACGGCGACGGTAAACATCACGGAGAGCAATGGGTTTGTGGGCGTCGTGAATCTGAGCTGCGGAGTCGCTTATAACGGGACGGGGACGCCGACGTATCCGCCGACGTGTGGGCTTGCGAGCAGTGCGGTGAGCGTGAACGCCGCGGCTGCTTCCACGGTGCTGACGATCACGACGACGGTTCCTCATGGTGTGCGGCGGGGTGGGGCTGCGAGGCTGGATTCGCCGTTGCGGCTTCCGGGAGGGTTGCGGGTTGGCGCGGCGCTTTCCTGCCTGATGCTTTGCGTGATTTCTGGGCGGCGGGTGAGGGGACGGGTGTTGATGGTGGTGTTCGGCTTGCTGGCTTTTGGCGGAGTGCTTTGCGGATGCGGCGGGAGCAGCGCGCCTGCTCCAGCGCCGGCGCCCGTGGGAACGTCTACGGGGAGCTATACGGTAACGGTGACTGGCTCGAGCACTGTGGCGGGAGTGGCGACGCCGACAGCAGCTACTCTCACTCTAACCGTCAATTGAACGGGTTGCTGCAGGATGAGGAGGCCGCGGCTAGAGCAAATTAGCTGTTGCTGTGGAGTGGGAAGCATGGTGCAGAGTTATTTTCCTCGAAAGAAAATGACGTTCATGGCGAGGTTCCCTCTACAGCTCATTTGCTTTAGTTAGCCAGGAAGGCGGCTATGTGCTGGTTGAGGAAGTCTTTGTCTGCGGGGCTGGCTCCGGCTCCGGCTGGGTGACCCCAGAGGGAGGGGATGGGGAGCAGGGTGCCGTGCGGGATGAAGGGGGCTTCGTACTGGGCGTCTTCGAGGGGGAAGTAGAGGTCGGTGGCGGAGGGCATGTAGAGGAAGGGGATTTGGATGGAGGCGAGGGCTTTTTCTACGTCGCCGTGGAAGCTGGTAGGTTTGCCGTCGGCGAGGGTGGTGTTGCCGACGTTGTTGGACTCCCAGGTGCGGGCCTGGAGGATGTAGTTGTTGGCGTCGGCTGAGAAGCGGTGGCGGAAGCTGAACATATATTGGTCGAAGGTGGTGTTGGGCGCGGAGGCGGAGCGCCAGAGCTCTTTGCGCCACCATTCTTGCGAGTAGAGCCATCCGGCCCAGACCATGCCGAAGGCTTCGAGGCCTTTGGCGGGCTCGGTCTTGTAGTCGCCGTTGAGGAAGGCGGGGTCCGCGGTGAGGGCGGCGATCTGGCCTTCGAGGCGGACGATGCCGTGGCCGTAGGTTTTGGCGGTGCCGCTGGTGGCGACAGCTTTGTCCATGAAGGTGGGGTAGCTGACGGCCCACTGGAAGGCCTGCTGGGCTCCCATGGAGAAGCCGATGACGGCGCGGAGGTGCTGGATGTGTAGCTCTTCGGTGAGGAGCTGGTGGACGGCGTTGACGTTGTCGCGGATGGTCATGACGGGGAAGCGGGGGCCGTCGAAGGGGGGCGGGGTGTTGGAGGGAGACGAGCTGCGGCCGTTGCCGAAGAGCTCGGAGGTGACGAGGAAGAGCTTGGTGGTGTCGAGTGCGCCGGCGGGGTAGGCGGGGGATTTGAGGAGGAAGGTGTAGCCGTTGAGGTTGGCCATGTAGTGGGAGGGGAGGAGGATGGCGTTGGAGTGGGCGGGGTTGAGGGTGCCGTAGGTGCCGTAGACGATGTGGGCTTCGGGGAGGACGGCGCCGGATTCGGTGTGGAAGTTGTGAAGGATGAATTCGTGGCGCTCGGGTGTGGGGGGTTGGGGTGCGGGGGATTGGGTGAGGGCTGGGAGGGCGGCGGCCGGAAGGGTGAGGAGCAGGAGGGTGAGGGGCAGGAGGAAGCGGCGCATGTTGAGAGGATACGCTTGGGTTTGCGGGAGTTTGCATGAGGGAAGTGCGGTATAAACGCCTTGGGACGCGGTAAGGCCGGGTGCGAGGTGATGCGATTAGCGAGGGATTGAGCAGGGAGGCTTCGTCTGAGGAGGAGGTGGCTCGCGGGTTTTTGTTGCAGGGTGCGGGTGATCTGGCGGGGGCTGTGGAGTGTTTTCGGCGGGCGATTGCGCTGGATGGGTCTTGCTTTGCGGCTTATAACGCGCTGGGGAGCGTGTTTGCTTCGCTGCGGGATTGGGAGACTGCGCTGATTTTTGTGCGGGCGGCGGCTGCGCTGAGCCCGGGGTCGGCGGAGATTCATGGGAACTTGGGCCATCTTTTGATGGAGCGGGGGGAGATCGAGGCGGCTGTGGAGAGCTATCGGCAGGCTGCGGCGTTGAAGCCGGAGGAGCCTCAATATGCGAACTCGCTGGGGCATGTGCTGCTGCTGGCCGGGCGGTATGGCGATGCGGAGGAGTGGATGCGGAGGGCTTTGTCGGTTGAGCCGAGGTATGCGGAGGCGTATGCGAATCTGGGGTATTTATCTTCGCTGCAGCAGAAGGCGGGGCCAGTGGTGGAGGAGTATTACCGGCGAGCAATCGCGCTGAAGCCTGATCTGGCGCAGGCGCATGTAAATCTGAGCCATTGTCTTTTGTGTCGCGGGGCGTTTTGCGAGGGCTGGGTGGAGCATGAGTGGAGGTGGCGGTGGGAGCAGTTTCCTTCGCCGAAGCGGAACTTTCGGCAGCCGCAGTGGAAGGGCGAGCCGATTCGGGGAGCGAGGATTTTGCTGCACGCGGAGCAGGGGTTTGGGGATACGATCCAATTTCTGCGATATGTCCCGCTGGTGGAGGAGCAGGGAGCGCGGATTGTTCTGGAGGTTCATCCTGAGCTTCAGCGGCTGGTTGCCGGCACGTTCGATGGGGTGGAGGTAATTGCGCGCGGGGAAGTGCTGCCGGAGTTTACGTGGCATTGTCCGCTGCTCAGTTTGCCTCTGGCGTTTGGGACGGAGGTCGAGAGCATCCCTGGGGTGGTTCCTTACCTGCGGTGCAATGCCCTGCGGTGCAAGGGGGAGGGTTCTTCGTGGGTTCGGGAAAAAGGCGGCGTGGGACTGCGTGTTGGGGTGGTTTGGGCGGGCGGGGCGATCAATGTAGTTGACCGGGAGCGGTCGCTTTCCCTGGCGGCGCTGCGGCCGTTGTGGCAGGTGGACGGGGTTTCGTTTTATTCTTTGCAGCGGGGGCCGGTGAGCGTTGAGGCGGACACCGGCGGGCTGCGGTTTGCGGGGGTTCAGCCGCAGACGGGAGACTTTGCGGAGACGGCGGCGGCGATCTGTGATCTGGACCTGATCGTGACGGTGG
The DNA here is from genome assembly GCA_964282815.2 of uncultured Granulicella sp. Taxonomy (GTDB): domain Bacteria; phylum Acidobacteriota; class Terriglobia; order Terriglobales; family Acidobacteriaceae; genus Edaphobacter. Next base: position 652,612 of record CBDIOH010000001.1, on the reverse strand, counting down.
ATACCTCTGTGGCGCATCTGGCTGGGGCGCTTGGGAAGCCGGTTTGGATCTTGCTGCCGGTGAGACCGGATTGGCGGTGGATGATGGAGCGGAAGGACAGTCCGTGGTATCCGAGCGCACGGCTGTTCCGGCAGACGGTGGAGGGAGAGTGGAGTGAGGTGATCGCTGAGGTGGCGGCGGAGCTTGCCTGCGCGGTGACGATCTGAGCGGCTTCTGCGCAGAGCAAATTAGCTGTTGCTGTGGAGTGGAAGCATGGTGCAGTGTCATTTTCCTTGAGAGAAAATGACGTTCCTAGCAACGCCTCCCTCTACACCTACAGCGAATTTGCTATAGCGAAGCCATCGCTTCCTGTGCTGGAGGTTGCCGGGGCGGGCGCTATTCGACTGGCTCCATTCAACTGGCGCTATTCGACTGGGGTGACGTCGACCCGCTTGTAGGTTGCAGGGACGGCGAACTGGAGGCCGTCGGGTTCGCCTCGCTCGACTTCCGAGACGGCGACGATCTGCTCGCCGGTGCGGGGGTCATTATGCTTGATGATCATGTAGATGGAGAGGTCTGGGGAGTACCAATACTCATCCACGATGACGATCTCCTTGCCGGTTCCGCTGGCGGCGGCGGGGACGGTGCGGGAGCGGCGGATGCCCTTCAGGGTGACGGGTCCGAGGGGCTGCTCGCCTAAGTCTTCCTCTTTGAGGAGCGGGTTTTGCTGGACGATGCGAGGCGGCACGGAGTTGGCGGGCACGGTGGGCGGCCGCTTGAGAGTGCTGTCCTCCGCGATGTGGGTGAAGGGGTTGAGGAAGGTGTTGAGGCGGGTGTTGGGGTCGTAGATGTGGGCGGAGAGGAGGCGTGGCTCGGGCTGGAAGGTGGGCGGGACGAGCTGGCGGCGCTCGTTGTAGATGCGGCCGGAGGACTGGCGGGCGATGTGGTTGATGGTCTTACGAATCTGGACGGATCCGTCTGGCAACTGCTGCTGGGAGACGATCTGGACCTTCGCGGTGAAGGGTGCGTTGGGGACTGGCGTGACGTAGATGCCGGGGATGTGGACGTCGACGCCGCGATAGGGGGGTGGGAGAGGCGTTTGCTGAGGCTGTGGGGTGGGTGATGTCTGGGCCTGGGCGAAGGCAAAGGTCATGAGGAGCAGTGCCGATGCGAGTTTGGGTCCAGCGGTCATTTCGTTCCCTCTCCGGAGAGAGGATAGCGCGGTTTGATGGCATTGAGGCAGAATTCTGGGTTTAGGTTTGCCGACCCAGATCAGGCTGCGGCGGCGGCTGAGAGGAGCCATTGCTCCATCTGCTGGTGGTTGACCAGGCCGGCTTGCTGGAGGATGGTTTTGCCTTTGAAGAGGACGAGGAAGTTGGGGATGCCGCGGACCTGGTAGCGCGCGGAAAGGTTTGGGTGGGCTTCTGTATCGACTTTGAGGATGAGAGCCTGGCCGGCCATGGTGCGGGCGGTCTTGGCAACTTCGGGGGCGGCGGCGCGGCAGGGTCCGCACCATTCTGCCCAGAAGTCGACGAGGATGGGGACGGGGGAGTTTTCGAGGATTTCGTCGAAGAGGGCTTCGGTGACTGGAAGGGGTTCGGTGAGGGGTGGAATGGGGGCCTGGCAGGCTCCGCAGCGGCCCGCCCGGGCGAGGTTCTGGGCGGCGATGCGATTTTTCTGCTGGCATTGGGGGCAGGTGCGGATGATCGGCATGGCGGGGCCTCTTTTTGGAGTTGTTGGCTGCTCGAGGGTAGAGGGTTAGAGGGATCAGGGATCAGGGATCAGGGGAGAGCATGTCTTCTTCTCCCTATACCCTTCTCCCTTTTCCCTTTTCCCTTTGAGGGTCGAGGGTTCAGACATCGTTGATTCGATGCTATGGGCGTGGGAGGGGGATCGTGTAGACTAACAGGGTTGCCTAGAGCTTCGCTTTTGCGCGGAGTCAATGGGGAGCCAACAAAGGAATTACGATGCCAAAGTTGAAGACACACTCGGGAGCTGCGAAGCGCTTCAAGAAGACTGGTACCGGCAAGTTCAAGCGGGGCCACTCGAAGATGCGGCACATCCTGACGTCGAAGAACAACAAGACCAAGAGCCGTCTGGGCAAGTCTGGGTTGATCTCCGACGCGGATCACTACAACGTTTCCCGTATGCTGCCTTACGCCTGAGTGAAGAGGGGTCAGGGGCCAGGTTTCAGGGGTCCGTGACTGCTGGGAGTTTCGGGTGAGTTGTTCTGTTCAAGTGGGCCGAATGCGTGAGGCCTCTGGATTAGCTTCGGCGACCTCCATGGAGAGCAGGATTTGTAGAGCGTGTGAAGTGGAACCCCTTCCACCAGCCGCTGAGACGATGTCGCAAAGAGGAGTTTTACGATGCCCCGTGTCAAACGGAGTACTAAACGCGCTGATCGCCGGCGCAAGATTCTCAAGAGGGCGAGCGGTTACTTTCTTACCAAATCCAAGCTGTACCAGGCGGCGCAAGAGGCCGTCGAGCGTGGGCTGAAGTTTGCTTATACGGGCCGGAAACAGAAGAAGCGGCAGTATCGCTCGCTTTGGATCGTGCGGATTGGCGCGGCTGCTCTGAAGAACGGGATGAGCTATTCCACGTTTATTAATGGGCTGAAGCTTGCGGGCAATACGCTGGACCGGAAGATCCTGGCGGATATCGCGGCGAACGATGCGGCAGGCTTTACGGCGCTGGCCGAGGTGGCGAAGTCTGCCCGGGCTGAGGCGGCGAAGGGGCTTGCGGAGCGGCAGAAGGCGGCCTAGGTTCGTGGTTACCCTAGCGCGTTGCGGTTGCGAACGGAAGGGGCACGGTCTTATGGACTGTGCTTCTTTTGTTTGGGGCGGAAGGAAGTAAGATTGTGGTATGGCTGCGTCTGCGACTTATCCGGTAAGTGACGGCGGAACTCCTTCGGGGCGGGATGGCGAAGGGCAGACGGGTGCGTTTGAAAGTTGGGGGCGGTATCCGAAGTACGGGGCGAAGTTGGTGCCGATGCATTGGCAGGGCGAGTTTCCGGCGAATGTAGCGGGGCTGGCGGATGGGGCGCTGCCGGTGGGAATGGGGCGGAGCTATGGAGATAGTTGCCTGCTGAATGGCGGGAACCTGGTGGTGACGACGGGAATGAACCGGCTGCTGGGGTTCGATGCGGAGACGGGCGTGCTGACGGCGGAGGCGGGGGTGACGCTGGCGCAGATACTGGACTTTGCGGTGCCTCGGGGATGGTTTCTGCCGGTTACGCCGGGAACGAAGTATGTGACGTTAGGCGGGGCGATTGCCAACGATATTCATGGCAAGAACCATCATGTTGCGGGGACATTTGGGCGGCATGTGACGGGGTTCGAGCTGGTGCGGTCGGATGGGTCTCGGCGGATTTGTTCTCCGGGAGAGAATGCGGATTGGTTTGGGGCTACGATCGGCGGGCTGGGGTTGACGGGGCTGATTACGTGGGCGCAGGTGAAGCTGCGGCCGATCGTTTCGCGGATGATTGATTATGAGGGGATCCAGTTTCATGGGATTGATGAGTTTCTGGACCTGACGCGGCAGTCGGAGCATGTGGAATATACGGTGAGCTGGATCGATTGTGCGAGCACGGGGAAGAACTTTGCGCGGGGGATTTTTATGCTGGGAGATCACTCGCGGATGGCGGGCGAGCTGAGGCCTAGTCCGGAGCCGAAACTGGTGTTCCCGTTCGACGCGCCGGGCTTCGCCCTGAACCATACGACGGTTTCCATGTTCAACTTTGCTTACTTTCATAAACAGATAAAGCCGAATGTAAGGGCTTTGCAGGACTATGAGCCGTTTTTTTATCCGCTGGATAAGGTGCTGCACTGGAACCGGATGTATGGGAAGGCTGGGCTGCTGCAGTTTCAGTATGCGATTCCCTGGGGTGCGGCGCGAGAGGGGACGATTGCGATTCTGCAGGAGGTGGCGAAGAGCGGGCTGGCTAGTTTTCTGGCGGTGTTGAAGGCCTTTGGGGATGTGCCAAGCCCTGGGTTGATGAGCTTTCCGCAGCCAGGGATTACGCTGGCTTTGGACTTTCCGATCAAGGCGGATGTGACGTTTCCGCTGTTTGAACGGTTGGCGGATATGACTCGGGAGTTTGGCGGACGGCTTTATCCGGCGAAGGATGCAGCGATGACGGCGGATCAGTTCCAGACGTTCTATCCGCAGTGGACGGAGCTGGCGAAGTTTCGGGATCCTTTGTTGACGAGTAGTTTTTGGGAGCGGTGTACGGGGTAGGGCGAGTGGTCAGTTTTGAGTGGTGAGTGGTCAGGGGGGATTGGTGGAACTGGTGCATACGAGGCGGGACGGACTGGCTCCGAAGAAGATTTTAGTTTTGGGGGCTACGTCCGGGATTGCCGAGGCTACTTGCCGGATATGGGCGGAGCAGGGGGCTAGTTTGTTCTTGGTGGCTCGGAATCCGGAGCGGCTGGCGGCGGTGGCGGCGGATCTGAAGACGCGAGGCGCCAGTTATGTGGACACGGCTGTGGCGGATTTGGATGATACGGAAGGGCATGCGGCGCTGCTGGCGCATGCGGTGAACTCGCTGACGGGGATGGATGTGGCTTACCTGGCGCATGGATTGCTGGGAGATCAGGCTGCGGGGGAGCACGAGTTCAATACGGCGGCGCAGATACTGCATACGAACTTTGTTTCACCGGTGAGTCTGCTGACGTGGCTGGCGAATTTCTGTGTGCAGCGGCATGCGGGGGTTTTGGCGGTGCTTTCGAGCGTGGCGGGGGATCGGGGGCGGAAGTCGAACTATTTGTATGGGTCGGCGAAGGCTGGGCTGACCGCATTCTTGGGCGGGTTGCGGAATCGGGTGGATCGTGAGGGGGTCACGGTGCTGACGATCAAGCCTGGGCCGACGCGGACGGCGATGACGGCGGGGATGAAGGGGTCGGAGAAGTTTGCGGATGTGAATAAGGTGGCGGCGAGCATTGTGAAGGCGATTGAGAAGCGGCAGGATGTGCTGTATGTGCCGTTTCAGTGGCGGCCTATCATGTTTGTGATTCGGGAGATCCCGGAGCGGGTGTTCAAGAAGCTGAATTTGTAAGAGTTGACCTATCGATTGTGATAGTCGTAGTTCTCCGGCGGCGTCGTTTATCGTTCCTCCCCGGACTATTTGGGGCCCTGCGGGGGCTTCAGCCTATTAAGGCAACGAAATGCTAACAGCGTGGGGTGGTGGATCGGCCGGTGGTGGATCGGACGGGGCTGGCGGGGCGGTATGACTTTGACTTGAGCTGGGCTCCGGATTGGAGCCAGTTTGGCGGCGCGGTGGAGGATGCGGGGGGCGACGGCGAAGAGTCTTCCGCTGTTCGAGGCGATTCGGGAGCAGCTGGGATTAAGGCTGGAGCCTATGCGTGGGGCGGTGCAGGCGCTGGTGATTGAAGGGGCGCAGCGGCCGGCGGTGGATCAGGTTTGGCCGGTGAGATTGTGGAGAGCGAAATTTCCTTTTGCATTAACCTTGAGTTCACAAGATGGAGCTTGGGTCGAGGCATACTTGTCGTGCCTGCTTTCCGCAGAAATCTGATTTCCCTAAAATCTGACTGCCTTAAAGGACCCCTATGTCACGACGTACTGTCCCGCGCCTGTTTCCTTTTGTTCTGCTTCCGTTTACGACTGCCGCTTTGAGTTTGAGTGCGATGGCACAGCAGAGTGCTGTGTTTACGCCGGGAAATGTGGTGGTGACGGTCGAAGGGTGCGGGGTTCATGGGGGGACTTGCGCCTCTGTGCCGAATGGGACGGGGACGGGCGCGGGCAACAGCTCCGCGGGTGGGTATGGAGATAACCAGGCTGCGCCGCTGACGCTGTTTCAGTATGCTCCGATGGGGACGGCGGGGGTGACGTATGTAAACTCGCTGGTGCTTCCGCAGACGGCTTCCGGGGCGAACCTGCCGATTTCAGGTGAGTATGGTTCGTCGTCTGAGGCGACGCTGCATCTTTCAACGGGCGGTCAGTATTTGAGCATTGCGGCGTATGGGATCGACGCGCCGACGTTCGATGCGAGTCCGACGACGTATGGAGCGGCACCTTCGAATGCGCTGGCGCAGTCGGGCTCGCTGACTGGGCAGAGCAGCTATACGCCGGTGGCGCGGGTGATCGCTCTGATCGACGCGTATGGCAATGTGAATACGTCCTCGGCGCTGTTCAACATCTACAATCTGCAGAATCCGCGGAGCGGTTTCACGGCGGACGGGCTGACGGCTTATATCTCGGGCCAGAGCACGGGTACGGACGCTTATGGCGGGGTGTTCTATACGCCGTTGTTTACTACGAATACTGCGCCGACCGCGATTACCGGGCTGGACTCGACGAGCAATACGACCTCGCAGGATACGCGGGATGTGCAGATCTACAACGGGACGCTGTATGTTTCGGCGGACACCAAGCAGGGCTCGAATGCGGCGCGGTCGTTTGTGGGGACGCTGGGGACGCCCCCGGCGACGAGCCTGTATATGGGAGGTGCGGGGGCAACGCAGCTTGTGAGCAGTAACAACGCGGCTTCGCCGACGGCTGTAACGAGCAACGGCAAGCTGGTGCTGACGGCGTCGGAGACGAACGGCATCAATATTGCAGGCCAGCAGATCAACCTGAGCCCGTCGGGCTACTTCTTTGCGAATCCGTACACGATGTACATTGCGGACACCGGGAATCCGAAGCAGAACTCGGCGAGTACGCTGCTGGGCGATGGGGGGCTGCAGAAGTGGGTGAATACGAAGACGGATGGAAGCGGAACGTGGCAGCTGCTGTATACGATTTCTGCGGGTCTGAACCTGGTGAGCAATCCGACCGTGACTCCGGCCAACACCTCCGGGAGTACAGGCTTGTACGGTGTGACTGGGGTGGTTAACGGCTCTTCGGTTTACCTGTATGCGACCAACTTTACGATCAATGACCTGGACGCGACCTATCTTTACGGCTTTACCGATCAGCTGGCTGCGACGAGCAAGCCTGCGACCGCGTTTACGCAGCTGGCTGCGGCGCCGGCCGATTCGAACTTCAAGGGGGTTGCACTTGCACCCGGCCTGCCTGCGGGGAGCGCGACGATCACGAGTACGCCTTCCGGTGTGGCTTTGACGGCGAGCGGTTCGGGATGCGCTCCGGGCAGCTACGTTACGCCGGTGACGCTGCTTTGGACGCCGAACTCCAGCTGCACGCTGACGGTTGCTTCCAAGCTGACGGCGCAGGGTACGCAGTACGTGTTCAGCGGGTGGCAGGATGGGACGAAAGGGACGACCGATACGGTGATTGCACCGGCAACAAGCGGCCAGTATCACGCGACGTTTGCGGCGGCTACAGCTCCACTGGGCGTGCTTGAGGCGGCTGTGGGCGCGGCGACCGACAACACGCTGATTACGACGGTCGACAATTTGTATGTGACGGGGTGGACGGCGGATGTGGTGGATGGCTCTCCTTTGCATAATGTGCAGGTGTATGTGGATGGAAAAGCTGTGGGGATGCCGTACATGGGGGACGCCCGGGCGGCCGTGGCCACGCAGTACGCCAACCCAGCGTTTTTGAACTCGGGCTACCACTTCTTCTATCCGGCGTCGCAGTTGTCGGATGGGCCGCATGCGGTGACGGTCGTTGCGACTGATAGCCTGGGGCTCTCAACGACCTTTGGGCCGAAGACGATCACAATCCAAAGTGCGTATCCGGCTCCGGTTGGACACCTGGACAATGTGGACTTCGAATCGGTGCTTGGCTCCGCACCGCAAACGCAGTATAACGTCGTGACGGTGACAGGATGGGCTGCGGATCCGACCGATGGGACCCCCCTGCCGATTCTTCATCTGTTGGTGGACGGCAATCAGGTCGAGGACTTGAAGCAGGGTATAGCGCGTCCGGACGTGGTGGTGACGACGGGAAATCCGCGGTATGCGAACTCAGGTTACACCGGCTCTTTCAGCGCGAACGCGCTCTCGGTGGGAACGCACTCTGTGACGGTGGTGGCGCTGAACTCTCACCTGGTGCCGACCACTTTTGGTCCATTCCCGTTCACACGGACACCAAATTCGTCTGCGACCACGAGCCTGAAGGGGACAGGGGGGCGGACTGTGACTTCGCTGCTTGGGGGATCGCAGGGTGTGTCTGCAATGGGTAGGATGACGTCGCCCGAAGCTGTTATTGAACCGTAAGGTTTGTCGCCGGTTTGACAAACAATACGGCCCGTAGGCGAGGCGGGATCGCTTACGGGCCTTACTGTTGAGACTATTGCTGTTGCTGGGCTTGCTGGTGCTGACGGGTTCCGGGGAGAATTTGGTCGGGGAGGAGCTGGGCTTTTTCTACGAGCATGGACCAGTCTTCGGGGACGGGGAGGTCCTGGTCCAGGGCGGGTGCGCCTTCGGATGGGGGTGACGCGGACGGCGACGGTGAGCTCGGATTTGGCGCGGCCGCGGAACATGCCGTGGGTGGGGGGGAACGTCGGCGTAGTCGCGGCCGATGGCGGTGCGGATGTGGCGGTCTCCGGCGACGAGGAGGTTGGTGGGGTCGAAGCCGACCCAGCCGTAGTGGGGCATGAGGACTTCCACCCAGGCGTGGGTGGCGGCCGAGGCGGAACGGTCGGTTTCGGCTTCGCCGCGGTGGGCGAGGTAGCCGGAGACGTAACGGCAGGGAAGCTTGAGGCGGGAGCGGACGAGGGTGATCATGATGTGGGCGAAGTCCTGGCAGACGCCTTTGCGGGACTCGAGCGCGACATCGATGGGGGAGTCGACCTTGGTGGAGCGGGGGACGTAGTCGAAGTGGTCGTAGAGGTTCTTGTTGAGCTGATGGAGGAGCTGGAGGGGGTCGTCGCGACGGCGGAGGTCCAGCTTGTTGGCAAGTTCTTCCAGGAGAGGCGTGGATTGGGTGAAGGCGCTGGGGGCCAGGAACTCGTAGAAGTCGCCCTGGGCGATGAGGGCGTCCAGCTCCTGCCAGGCTTCGCGGGTTAGGGATGCCGGGATTTCCAGGGCTGGGGAGACTTCGACGAGCGACTCGGCGACGATAACGAGCTGGGGGTGGGGGCCGGGGATGTCAAAGTGATGGACGTTGTTGGCGAGGTGGTCGCGGTAGGAGAAGACGCGGGTGCGGGGGGAGACGGAGAGATGGAAGGTGAGGCAGCGCTGGTTGGCGTCCGAGCGTGGGTGCATGCGGGTCTCCATCATGGATTCGGAGACGGGCTTGGAGTAGAGGAACTTGGTGAGGTGGCGGATGGAGTAGAACAATGGGCCTCCGGTGTTACAGGACAGTGGTGAGGCAGTGATGGGGCCGTGGTGGGGCAGTGGAGAGGCAGCCTAGCTGGCCAGGGCGGCTTGGATGCTGTAGTCGATGTAGAGCTTGTAGATGTTGATGTGGATCTCGTGGCATTGGTGCTGGATGGATTTGAGATAGGCGACGACGTCCTGCGAGAGGATCTCGGAGACGCCGGAGTAGCTTAGTTGGGCTTGCAGGCGGCCGGCGAGACGGCGGAGAGGCTCGGCGCGGGCTTTGCCGGACTCCTGGTCGATGGCTGTCAGGGCGTTTTGCAGGGAGTCGATGGAGAAGCGGAGGCTGTGGGGAAATTCTTCGTCGAGGAGGAGGAACTCGAGGATGCGTTCTGGGGTGAGGTCTGCGGTGTAGACCTTGCAGTAGGCTTCAAAGGCGGTGGCGGAGCGGAGCAGGCCCATCCATTCGAGGTACTCGTTGCCTTCTGAGACGCGGTCCGGATGGTGGGTGGGATCGCCCCAGAGTTCGGTGTGGTAGGCCTCGAGGAGGGCTGCGGTGGCGGAGGCGCGTTCGATGTAGCGGCCGACCTGGATGAACTGCCAGCCTTCGCCGTGGCTCATGGTGGAGTCCGTGACGCCCTGGAACTGATGGACGGCTTCCATGACCTGCTGGAGGAACTCGGTGGGCTGTTCGGGCTCGAGCGACATGGTGCCGGGCTCGGCGGACTGGGAGCGGCGCTGGATCTCGGGGCGCGTGATGTCGAGGTAGAGGGAGTTGAGGCGGTGCCATTGCTCGGTGGAGATCTGCTCGCGGACGTGGCGGGAGTTTTCCCGGGCTCCGATGAGGAGAGAGAGGATGGAGGCGGGGAGTTCACCGTCATAGGTGAGCTGACGGGTGAGGGCGTAGGGGTCGCCCTGCCACTCGACGTCTTTGGGGTTGGAGAGGGATTGGAGGAGGCGCTGCCAGCGCCGGTCGGCGGAGGTGGAGCTTTCGTCGAGCATGAGGTTGAGGTTGACGTCGAGCAGGCGGGTGGTGTGCTCGGCGCGCTCGAGGTAGCGGGACATCCAGTAGAGGGAATCGGCGACGCGTGAGAGCAAAGCTTTACCTCGGGCGAGAGATTAGGCGACCTGGGCGATGAGGGGAAGATGTTCGGCGGTGAGTTCGGTGAGATCGATCCGTTCCGAGGCGTGCTGGATGTCGAAGCCTACGACGCGGCCGGCTTCGTCGAAGTCTACGACGAGACCTTCGGCGATCTCTTTGGAGTCTGCGCTGGCGGCGGTCGAAAGATCGATGTAGAGGGAGTCGGTTTCCTTGTAGTAGTGGAGCTTCATGGAGTTCTCCTGATCGTCACACGTTCCTGCGGGTAAAGCCAGAGTCGGGAAAGGCATTGTGCAGCGTCAGGCCGTCTTCCAGGGTTACGACGCGGATTGCTTTGCCGGGTAAGTCGTCGACGAAGCCCCAACTGCGAATGCGACCGTCCGGCTGTACTTCCTGAAGGACTGGGGAGGCAAGTATTGCGAGACACCACTCGATTCTAAGGTACGGTCGCTTGCGGAGGACTTGCTCGCGGAAGTACCCGGTCATGGGTGGTTCTTCGCTCATTCGGGGTCGGCGGGGTGGGAGAGTTGCTGGAGTTGCTCGTCGGTGACGGACCAGAAGGAGTTGAATTCGGCGGGATTGAGGAGGCAGGGGGCCAGGCCGGCGGACTCGAAGGTACGCTCGAGCTGGTTGCGGTTGCGGAAGGTGATGGAGTTCGGGTTGGGGGCGGAGTTGCCTTCGAACTGGAGCATGAGGCGGACGGGTGCGTTGCCTTCTACGGCCTCGATCTCAGGCTCGGTGGTGAGGTCGGCTTCGAGGATGAGGAACTTGACTTTGTTTGGCATGCGGAGAAGCGTACCACCAGCTAATATTTTCGATCACTTCATACGAGTATGAGCAGATTGCGCTCGTCTAGATTGCAGTTTTGAACGATCAGGGACCGACGATTTGGTGTCCTTTTGCTGAAGCTGAGTATTTTAGATCCATAACAATTCTTTTAGAGATGGGCAAGACATTGTCTCTCAAACTTTAGAGAGAGAACGGCTTCACATCCCCATGGCTCAACTTCAAACTTTGCTTGCAATGACCACAGCTCTTTGTCACTGATCCCCAGGAATTTGAGGAAGGCGAATAATTCATCCTTGAAGAAGAATCTCTTCCTCAAAGCGTCGCCATTTTTCTCTCTATATCGAGGAGGTATTCGCTGCCTTCTATCGAAGTCAGTACAGTGCATTTTTCGGGGTTGGTCATCGTGAGCCTCTTTTGGGTTGGGTCATCGCGAGCCTCAGTCTTTCACGACGAACTTGCGAGCAACCTGCTGCCAGCAAAAGTCATGCCTTTCCTCGTCGATCCACTTCGATGTCCCATACCGTAGGGTCCGGGTGAGCTCAATGCCTGTATCGGTGGCATCGAACTCATAACGGTGCTTTTGAGTCCAGGCACCTTGAAGCATATCTCCTTCGTAGGTCGGCAGATGAGTACTCCTGCCCTTATTGGAGAGAATGAATCTACGGGGGTAGAAAACTCGACGAATGCCTGGAAGGGAGACCTTATTGAATCAACGCGCTTGATATCCCATATGACGTTTATAGGGCCACCTATCATGTAAACGCCGCCGTGATCGGGGTCATCTCCCATCTCTTTCTCTTCGCCACATTGCTTGATCTCTCGAACCAGAGTTCGCATGGCTTCCGATGCGGCTGCAGGAGGACGTTCGGGCTCTGAAGATTGCGGAGACGCAATCGGGCTGATGGTTCCCGAGACTAGCACTGCTGCTAAAACTCCAGCTCGACAGTTGAGCTTCATAAGTCTCCTCTCGTTTACTGGCTGAGGACCCAGGTGTCTTTGCTGCCTCCGCCTTGACTGGAATTGACGACCAGGGAGCCTTTCTTGAGGGCTACGCGGCTTAGACCGCCGGGGACTATTGTGACCTTGTCGCCGTAGAGGACGTAGGGACGGAGGTCTACGTGGCGGGGTTCGAGCGCGTCGCCGATGAGGCAGGGGGCTCGGCTGAAGCTGATGGTGGGCTGGGCGATGTAGTTGCGGGGGTCGGCTTCGATCTTTGCGGCGAATTCTTCGCGCTCCGCCGCCGTGGATTGGGGGCCTATGAGCATGCCGTAGCCGCCGGACTCGCCTACGGCTTTGACGACCAGCTTGTCGAGGTTGGCTAGGACGTGCTGGCGCTCTTTGGGGCGGGTGAGGAGAAAGGTTTCTACGTTTTTGAGGACGGGGTCTTCGTTGAGGTAGTACTTGATGATGTCGGGGACGTAGGCGTAGAGGGCTTTATCGTCCGCGACGCCGGTGCCGAACGCGTTGGCGAGGGTGACGTTGCCGGCGCGGTAGGCGTTGAAGAGGCCACTAACGCCCAGGATGGAGTCGGGGCGGAAGGCTAGGGGGTCGATGAAGTCGTCGTCTACGCGGCGGTAGATGACGTCGACTCTTCGCAGGCCGCTGGTGGTGCGCATGTAGATGACGTTGTCATGGGTGACGAGGTCGCGGCCTTCTACGAGCTCGATGCCCATCTGGCGGGCGAGGTAGGCATGCTCGAAGTAGGCGGAGTTGAAGACGCCGGGAGAGAGCAGGACGATGTTTGGTTCGGGGCGGCCTTCAGGGGCGAGCGAGCGGAGGGTGCCTAGCAGGGCCTGGGTGTACTGCTCGATGGGGCGCACGTTGTAGCGGCGGAAGAGTTGAGGGAAGATGCGCTTCATGACGCGACGGTTAGTGAGCATGTAGCTGACGCCGGAGGGGACGCGGAGATTGTCTTCGAGGACGACGAACTCGCCGGATTCGGTGCGGATAAGGTCTGTGCCGCAGATGGCGACGTAGATGTTGCGGGGGACCTGGAGGCCGATCATCTGGCGGCGGAAGTGTTTGCAGCTGTAGACGACTTCGCGGGGGACGATGCCGTCGGCGAGGATGCGGCCCTCGTTGTAGATGTCGCGGAGGAAGAGGTTGAGGGCGATGATGCGCTGGGTGAGGCCGCGCTCGACGGTGGCCCATTCGGCGGAGGTGATGATGCGGGGGATGAGGTCGTAGGGGAAGATCTGTTCTTTGCCTTCGTCGCGGCCGTAGACGGTGAAGGTGATGCCCTGGTTGAGGAAGGAGAGGTCTGCGGCGGCTTTGCGGCGGAGGAGTTCGCCTTCGGGAAGGGCGCCGAAGTGGTCTAAGAGTGGGTTGTAGTGGTCGCGGAGATGGGGTTGGGAGCCAGGGGCGGCCGGCCCGCGAAACATCTCGTCATAGGCATGGTCGAGCAGGTAGTTCTGAAGGGCCATCTCTTCGAAATGTTTCGTTTGGGCGTCGCTCATTTGGGTTTTTTGAGTATAGATGATGAAAAAATGCAATTGTCCTGATTGTCCTGCCGGACGGGCCTAGTGCGCGTGGGTGCCCACTCCATGGGTTTTTAACTTGTCGGGGGGAGGCTGAGAGCCGTGGACCTTGCGTTGCTCGGCAGGTGGCTTAGGGCCTGTGGGGTAAACTAAGAGGGACGCGCAATTGCCGACTTTTGTTTATTCCAAACCTCTGCGCACAGAACAGGACGTATACCCGCCGTGAGCACTACCGCCTCGCTTGAAGCTATCCGCAATATCGCTATTATCGCCCACGTTGACCACGGCAAGACCACGCTGGTAGACGCCATGCTGCGCCAGTCCGGGACCTTCCGGTCCAATGAGGCCGTGGCCGAACGAGTCATGGATTCGAACGACCTGGAAAAAGAGCGAGGCATCACGATTCTCGCCAAGAATACGGCGATTCATTACAAGGATTCGAAGATCAACATCGTGGACACACCGGGCCACGCCGACTTCGGCGGTGAGGTGGAGCGCGCGCTGAAGATGGTGGACGGCGTGGTGCTGCTGGTCGATGCTTCCGAAGGGCCGCTGCCGCAGACGCGCTATGTATTGAGCAAGGCGCTCGAGGCGAAGCTGACGCCGATTATCGTGGTGAAACAAGATCGACCGTCCGGATGCGCGGCCGCAGGAGGTGCTGAACGAGGTCTATGACCTGTTCATCGATCTGGATGCGGATGAGGAGATCCTGGATTTTCCGGTGATCTACACGAACGGCAAGGCGGGGACGGCGACGATGGATCTCGCCGTTCCGGGGACGGATTTGCAGCCTTTATTTGAGTTGATCTTTAAGACGATTCCCGAGGCACCGGGAACGCCGGACGGAGATCTCCAGGTTTTGGTCACAAATCTGGACTACAGCGACTATCTGGGCCGGTTGGCGATTGCGCGGGTGTTCAACGGCACGCTGAAGACCGGGCAGGAGGTCAATCTTTCGAAGATCGATGGAACGCTAGTGCCGGTGAAGGTTACGAAGCTGTTTACGTTCAACGGGTTGAAACGGGAGGACACGACGGAGACGGCGGTAGGCGATATCGTTGCGATTGCCGGAATTCCGGGGATCACGATCGGCGAGAGCTTCTGCTCGCTGACGGATCCGAAGCCGCTGCCGACGATCAAGATTGATGAGCCTACGATCGCGATTAATTTCAGCGTGAATAACTCTCCGTTTGCGGGGCGGGAGGGCAAGTATGTGACCTCGCGGAATATCAAGGATCGTTTAGAGCGGGAGCTGCTGACGAACGTTTCGATCCGGATGGAAGAGACGGAGACGGCGGATACGTTCAAGGTGCTGGGACGCGGTGAGCTGCAGCTTTCGGTGCTGATCGAAATGATGCGTCGCGAAGGGTTCGAGTTGATGGTTTCGCGGCCGACGATTGTGACCAAGCGAGTCAACGGGGCGTTGATGGAGCCGAGTGAGATCCTGACGATCGATATCCCGGATGCGTTTGTTGGGACGGTGATCGAGCGGCTTGGACCGAGAAAAGGCGAGATGGTGAAGATGGCCAATCACGGTTCGGGGCGTGTGCGGATGGAGTTCAAGGTGCCTTCGCGCGGGTTGATCGGGCTGCGGAACGAGATGTTGACGGAGACGCGTGGAACGATCGTGATGAACTCGATTGCGGGTGAGTATATTCCGTACCAGGGCGAGATTCCGCAGAGGCCTTCCGGGGCTTTGATTTCGGACCGTCAGGGTGTGACGACGACCTATGCGATGGATGGCGTGCAGGAGCGAGGCGTGCTGTTCATTGGCGATGGCGTTGAGGTGTATGAGGGCATGATCGTGGGCGAACACAGCCGCGATAACGACCTAGATGTGAATGCGGTTCGTGAGAAGAAGCTGACGAATATGCGGGCTTCGGGCTCCGATGATGCGCTTCGGCTGGTGCCTTTCAAGGTGCTGACGCTCGAGCAGTCAATCGAGTTTATTGCGGACGATGAATTGGTGGAAGTGACTCCGAAGTCGCTGCGTATGCGCAAGAAGGTGCTGGCGGCGAACCGGCGACCCAAGGGAAACCGGGGTGGGTCGGTTCTTGAGTAGCAGTGGGCGGGCAGTGTTGATGCGGTGATGGCGCAGTGAGACTGCAGGAAGGCTCGGCTTCGGCTGAGCTTTTCTGTTATTGAAGCTGGATGATGAACTTGACTACTGGGTTGGGATTACTGCTGAAGTGGCTTAGCTCGCGGGGCTTGGTTTTGCGGCCACGATAGGTGGCTGTAACGCGGTAGTCGGTATCGGCGCTGAGACGCTTGAAGGAGAAGCTCCCATTGGCGTCTGTGATGTAGGAGACGATCGTCATGGTTGACTCGTTCTGGACTTCTACGATGGCGCCTTTGAGCGGTTCCTTTTGGCGATCAAGGACGGAGCCGGTGAGGGTTCGGGTGGAGGTCATCGGCTGAGAGGGGGCGGATTGTACGAGCGGAAGGCATGCGGCCACGAGGATCAGGATGCGAGGGGCTATGGATGTGCCGCTAAGTCTCAAGCTTGAATGCCTCCCGTGCGAGCGCGTGTATGGTGTGACGCGATTCGGAGGTGCGGGGTTACGCGGCGGTGTGTTCGAGTTCCTGCTGAAGGGCTTTGTGGATGAGTTCAGCGAGGTAAGTTTGGACCTCGACGCCTTTACGCTCAGCGAGGGTCTCCGCCTTCTCCAGATCGGACGGGTCCAACCTTAGATTGGCGCCATCGAGCTTGCTTACAGCTACACGTCGAGCGAGAGTTCCCTGCGTAGCTACTCCTTCGCGGATTGCCTGAGCGAACTCCTCACCCAGCTCCTCGCGATTGTCGAACCACCATTGAGCTTCCTCAGCTTCGCTTGCAAACTCTGGCAGGTTAACTTTTACGGTCATCAAATGCTCCCCTGATAGCAAGATACTGTAGTTTGAGGGATCGGGTGGCGTCGTATGCTGTCACGACACGCAGACGGTCGTCCCGATCCGTGACGACGAGAAACAGGATGCGCCCGTTTTCTGTCTCGCCGACCGCCTCCTGGCGTTCTTCGCCTCGTACTTCGTAGCGATCAAGGTCCCAGGTAAATCTGTTTACCGCTTGCTCGGCCTCGTCGATAGTCACGTTGTGACGTGCGATGTGGTTTCGATTGCCGTCATCCCAGTCAAAGAGCATGGGAGATATTAGAGCAAATTAGCTGTTGCTGTGAGTGCAAGCATGATGCAGTGTCATTTTCCTTGAGAGAAAATGACGTTCATGGCAACACCTCCCCATACACCCACAGCTAATTTGATCTAGCAGGGCTTGAGCGGGTTATTGTTTGATCTGGCCTTGGACGGCATCTTCTAGGGTGATTCCCGATTTGTCCAGGAGGTCGCCTAGATCGCGGTCTAATTCAATGCGGGCTTTCTGGTAGTTGGAACGGGCGGCGATTTCGGTGGATTTGGCCTGGGTGAGGTAGGCCTCGTCCTGGACTACGTTGAGGGGAGTGGATTGGCCGAATTCAAGCTTGTCTTTTTCTGCCTGAAGGAGCTGTTCCTGGTAGCCTCTGCTGGAACGGGCGGCTTTGTAGGCGGCAAAGGCGGTATCAAGGGCGATGGTGGCGTTTTCTATGTCCTGGCGGATCTGGTTGGAGAGCTTTTCAGTTTTGGCCTGGACCTGGCGGAGCTGGATAGCGTCGCGGGCCGCGTCGGCGGTGGCTATGCGGTTGCGGATGGGGAGATTGAGCTGGACGCCGGCCTGGGCGATGGTGGAGACGCGGAGCCCGCCCAAGGCGAAGTTTTGCGGAAGTGTGGGAAGGCCTGTGCCCAGCGCGGAGCCGAGCTGCTCGTAGGCTTGCTCTGAGGAGCCGCGGGTTTCTACGTTGGCGAAGACATTGACTTGAGGCAAGGCTTGATTGCGGGCGGCGTCTACGCTGATCTGGCCGGTCTTTATCTGCAGCTGGGATTGAGCGAGATCGGGGCGGCGAGCGAGGGCTTGCTGGACGAGGTCCGGGAGGGGTGCGTCTTCGAGGAGGTCGGGAACGATGATGCGGTCGGTGGGGACGATCTCGGTAAAGGCGGTGGCGAATACGGGGGAGTTGGTGCGTAGGATCTGGTTGCGGAGGATAGCCTCTTGCTGGCGGTAGAGGCCTTGGGCCTGGGCGAGGGAAAACTCAGAGGAGGAGACGAGGGCGGAGACGCGGGTGAGTTCGATGGGGGCGAGAGTGCCTTCGATGACCTGGTTGGCGTCGTCGTCACGGAGCTTGCGGGCGGCGAGGAGGGCTTCTTCGTTGACGGAGACATTTTCGCCGAGGGCTACGAGGTCGAAGTAGATGCGGGAGATGCCGTAGACGGTTTCGAGGACCTGCTGCTCGAAGAGGAGGCGGGAGACTTTCCTGTTTTCGTTGGCGATGCGGATGTAGCGGGTGTTGACCTTGCCGAGGCCGCGAAGGAGCGGCTGGGTGAAGGTGACGGAGGTGCTGGGGGTGGAGAAGGGATCGCGCTGTGAGTTGGAGCCGTAGATGACTGCGGCGTCGTTGTTGACGGTGGCCTCAAGCTGGCCGCCAAAGTGGAAGCCCTGAAGATAGCTGATGTTGGCGGTGATGAAGGTGAGGGGCTGAGCTTCGGTCACAGTTCCGCCGCTGGTGGTGGTTCCGCCCGTGCCGCCGGTGGTTGTTCCGGCTCCTGTGGTGTTGCCGAGGGTGACGGTGTCCGAACGGCGGAGGTAGCCGGATTCGAGGAAGACGTTGGGATCGAAGAGAGGGACGTTGGGGCCGGTGCTGTATTGGGTACCGGCGGTGGTGCTTGCGGAGAGATTGGTGGTGGTTTGGGTGGTTGCGTTGAGTGCGGTGAGATCGGTCACGGTGGGGGTGATGGGGTTTGGGTTTGTAGCGGTGGTATTGAGGAGCGGGGAGCCGGGGCCGCCATCGCCTGCTGGGGGCTCTGCGATGGTGAAGTCTATGCCTCGGAGGGAGCCTCCGCCGGCGGCGCGGGCGCGGTCGGTGTCGGCGAGGAGGAGGTTGTAGCGTTCGACTTCGACGTCGAGGTTGTTTTCTATGGCAAGGATGATGGCGTCGCGAGCGGAGAGATAGAGTTTGTTGTCGCGGACGAGGGAGCGAAGGCGATCTCCGTTGCCGGGGAAGAGCTGCGGGACCTGCGGGCGGCGGAAGGGGCCGAAGAAGCGGCTGCCGACGAGGCCGGTTGGCGCGGAGCGGCTGGGGATGGTGGTGGGGGTTCCGGTCAGGGTGGTGGGGACGCCAGGGGTGAAGGTGGAGATGGGCGGGACATTCGGGACGTCGGGGAGGGTAGTGGGGGCGGCGGGCGGGGTGGATTGGAAGGATTGTTGAGCGAGGGCGGATGTGGGAATCGCAAGGGCAAGTGCAACAGCAAGAGCGAAATAGAGGGGACCTTCCCCCTCGCTGCGCACAGAGTCAGGATGACGTGCAGTCTTGCAGGGGCTGAGATCTCTCAAAGACGGGGTGAGTTTGTTCATCAGTTGCTTCCCTTGCTGCCGTGAGCTTTCTTGTCGCCGGGCCCCTTTTTCTGCTGGGGCTTGGCGTTCTGGCCTTGCATGTCCTGATCGGTGATGCCGGGGTCACCGTACTGGGTTGAGCCTCCGGGCGGGGTGTTCTGGTTTGGCGGGGCGGGCGGTGTGGTCTTCTGCTCGGCTTGTTTGTTTTCGCGGATTTCAACCTTGGCGTTTTCGATGATGTCGTCGGTGAAGGTGGTGGCGATGAGTTCGCCGGGTTTGAGGCCGGAGACGACCTCGGTCTCTGAGCCGAAGTCGCGGCCGATCACCACGGGGACCAGGTGGACGGTGCCATTGTCGATGACGGCGATGGTGGGACGGTCTTCGCGGATGGCGATGGCGTCGCCGGGGATGATGACGGGACCGGCAGCGGTCGAGGCCTTGCCAGCAACGCCAGATTGGGCCTGGGATTTGGGGGCGAAGGTGACGACTGCGTACATGCCGGCCATGAGCTGGTTGTTGCGGTTGTCGACCTGAACTTCTGTGAGGAGGGTGCGGGAGTTCTGGTCGATGGCAGCGGCGGTGCGAGTGACTTTGGCGTAGAAGTCGTTGTCTGGAAGCTCCTGGAAGTGGATGCTGGCGCCCTGGCCAGGGTAGATCATGCCGGCGTAGCCTTCGGGCACGGAGACGAGGATGCGGAGGCGCTCGACCTGGGCCACGGAAAAGAGGGCTCCGCCTTGTCCGCCGCCGGTGGATGGGGTAGCGAGGGAGTTCCCGGAGCCGCTGGTTCCGCCGGTGTTGGTGGTTCCGGCGGTCTGGGAGCTTCCGTTGGTGAGGCCCGGGGTTGCGGCTGGGGTCGGTGCGGGAGTTCCGGCGGCTCCGGTGGTGGAGATGTAAGCACCTGCGTCGACGTTGCGCTGCGTGATGACGCCGTCGAATGGTGAGGTAACGCGCTCGTAGGATTGGAGGGCGATGACGCGGGCGAGGTTGGCGCGGAAGGCTTCTACGTTGCGCTCGGCTGAAGCGACGTTGGCGCGCTGGGCCTGGTAGTTGGTCTCCTGCTGGTCGCCGTCCTGGCGGGAGAAGACGCCTTTGGCGACGAGGACGCGGTATCGGTCGACGGTGACCTTGGCGAGGGCGAGCTGGGTCTCCTGCTGTGCTTGCTGGGCCTGGGCCTGGCTAAGCTGCTCGCGGGCCTGATCGACCTGCTGGTCGAGATCAGGGGCATCGATTACGGCCAGGAGCTGGCCTTTTTTAACGTGGTCTCCAATATCGACGTAGCGCTTTTTCAGATAACCGCTGGCGCGGGCGTAGACGGGGGCTTCCGTGAGCGGGGTTGTGGTCCCGGGAATGACGAGGCCCGCGCCCTGCTTTGCGGTGGCGACGCGGACGACGTCGATCATGGGCTTGGAGTTCTTGACCTGGTCGGCCTGCTCATTGGTCTGTTTACTGCGCTCGCGACGCGGAAGGATGCCGATGATGAGGGCGACGACTGCGAAGACAAGGACAATGGCTAGGACGAGGAAGAGCACTTTTTTAGAGCCGGGCTTTTTGAAGGGGGCTTCTGCCGTTTGGAGGACGGGGCGATGACGTTTTTTGGCGCTGGAGTTGGTCTGCTCGAAGGCTTTGCCGAGGCGAGCGTCGTCGAGGGAGTTGGGGTCGGCAAAGGCGTTGCCGACGGAGCGCTCCTCGGCGAGGGCTGGGTCAGCGAATTCATCGCCGAGCCTTGGGCCGTCATAGGCGTTGCGTGCGGAGAAGTCCTGGCCCAGGTTGCGGTTTTCGCGTGGGATGGGGTGGGCGAGAGAGTCGCCGATGTCTTCGCGGCCGTCTGACAAACGATCTGGGAGGCGGTGGTTTGGGTCTGGGTTCTGGTCGGTCGGCATGATGCAGGAGGCTCCTAGTGCTGTGCGGCTGAGAGACGAAGGGCCTGATCGAATCTGTGGCTGAGAGGGTTGGAGAGCTGGGGTAACCGGAGACCCTCAAGGTTCTTCGACTGCGCTCGCTGATGAGGCCGGCGAGCTTCGCTCAGGCTGACAGATGTGTTTGCTGGCGAAGAGAGCATGTTAGAGGTCATGCGGTTTGCTCTTCGGGGTGGAGGTCGGGGTCGAACTCGTCGATCTCCTTGTCATAGTCGACGGGCGCTTCTTCTTTCAGCAACGAGTAGATGACCGGGACGATGAAGAGGGTGCCAATGGTGGCGAAGAGCAGGCCGCCGATGACGGCTCGGCCTAGCGGGGCATTTTGTTCGCCGCCTTCGCCGAGGGCGAGCGCCATGGGGAGCATGCCGATGATCATGGCGAGCGCGGTCATGAGGACGGGGCGAAGACGGGTGAAGCCGGCGTTGAGGGCGGCTTCCATTTGATTCTTGCCGGCAATGCGCTCGTCGTTGGCGAAGACGACCATGAGGATGGAGTTGGCGGTGGCGACACCGATGGTCATGATGGCTCCCATGAGGGAGGGGACGCTGAAGGTGGTCTGGGTGACGAAGAGCATCCAGAGGATTCCGCTGAAGGCTCCGGGGAGGGCCATGAGAATGATGAGGGGATCGAGCCAGGACTGGAAGTTAACCGCCATGAGGAGGTACACGAGCATAACGGCGAAGATGATGCCGATGCCAAGGCGGATGAAGGAGCTGGACATGGTAGTGACTTCGCCGCGGAGGTTGATGGTGGTTCCGGCGGGGACGGTCTTCATCTCGTCGGCGATGATCTTGTTGACCTGGGAGGCGACGGAGCCGAGGTCGGTGCGGTCGACGTCGGCGTAGACGTCAAAGACGGGCTGGATGTTGTAGTGGTCGATGATGATGGGGGACTCGTCGCGTTTGAAGGTAGCGAGGTTGCCGAGCAGCTGCGAGACGTTTCCGCTGGTGCTGCTGATGGGGGTGCGAGAGAGTTCCGGCAACGAGGAGATCTGGGTGATGGGGGTTTGGGTGACGACCTGGTAGTTGACGCCGTTGAGCGGATTGAGCCACTCGTTGGGGGCGGTCTGGCCGGTACCGGTGAGGGAGATGAGGGTAGATTGAGCGACGTCCTGCTGGGTGAGGCCGATCTGCCTCGCTTTTGTGCGGTCCACGTTGATCTGCATGGTGGGGTAGTTGACCTGCTGGTGGATGTGGACGTCAACAGCACCGGGGATCTCAGAGACACGCTTCATGATGCGGCGGGTGATCTCATAGTTTTGCTTGGCGCGTCCCTGGACCTGGATGTCGATTGGTGCGGGCAGGCCGAAGTCAAGGATCTGGTTGGTGATGTTGGCGGGGGTGAAGAAGAAGGTGGCTCCGGGGAAGGCTTTGGGAAGTTGCTCGCGGAGGAGTCGCTGGTATTTGGTGGTGAGGCGTCCTCCTGGCTTGAGCGCGACGAGGATCTCGCCATCGGTGTTGGAGATGGTGGCGCTGGTGCCGAAGGCGAGGTTGATGCCGCTGTTGGGAAGGCCGATGTTGTCCAGCAGGAGCTGGATCTCATCCCCGGGGATGAGGACGCGGATCTGCTTTTCTACGGCGGCGAAGTATTGCTCGGAGTCCTCAATGCGCATGCCGACAGGGGGATTGATGTGGAGGCGCATCTGTCCGGAGTCGACGTAGGGAAAGAAGTCCTCTCCGATGAAGAACATGATGGGGAACGAGAGGGCCACGAAGCCGAAGAAGAGGATGAGGGTGAGGGCGGCGTTTTCGAGGCACCACTCGAGGGCGCCCTTGTAGAGGTGGCGGAAGTCTTCGAATTTGCGGTCGAAGGCCATGTGCCAGCGCCAAACCCAGTTTTCGCGCTCTTCTTTCTCTGAGGCTGATTCATCCTGGTAGAGGGCGATCTCTGAGGCCAGGAGGAAGTGCATCATGGTGGGGACGATGGTGCGGGAGAGGAAGTAGGAGGCCATCATGGCGAAGGCAACGGCCATGGCCAGGGGGGTGAAGAGGTACTTGGCTGCTCCGGTGAGGAGCACGACGGGGATGAAGACGATGCAGATGGAGAGGGTGGAGACGAAGGCGGGCGCGGCGACCTGCTGGGCGGAGTCCAGGATGGCTCGGACGAGGGGCTTTTTCTCCGCCATGTTGCGGTGGGTGTTCTCGATTTCCACGGTGGCGTCGTCTACGAGGATGCCGACGGCGAGGGCGAGACCGCCGAGGGTCATGACGTTGATGGTTTCGCCGAGGGCGGTGAGGATGACGAGCGAGGTGGCGATGGAGAGGGGGATGGAGGTGCAGACGATGAGGGTGGAGCGCCAGGAGCCGAGGAAGAGCAGGATCATGAGGCCGGTGAGGGCGGCGGCGATCGCGGCTTCGCGGGCGACCTCGGAGATGGAGTCGCGGACGAAGATGGACTGGTCGAAGAGGGGGGTTATCTCGAGGTTCGGCGGGAGGCCGGCCTTGACGATGGGGAGGTTCTTGAGGACACCGCTGACGATATCGAGCGTGCTGGTGTTGCCGTTTTTGAGGACGGTGAGCAGAGCGCTGTGCTTGCCATTCTGGCGAACGATGTTGGTCTGGACTGCGAAGCCTTCTTCGACCTGGGCGACGTCTTTAATGAAGACGACGGAGCCGTTGGCGGCGCGGACGGGGAGATCATTGAGGGCGGAGACCTCTCCGGGCGAGGAGTTGAGCTTGACGACGAACTCGCGGTCTCCCATGCGGGCTGTTCCGGCGGGAAGGATGAGGTTCTGCTGGGCGATGGCGGTGCTGACATCCGAGGCGGAGAGATGCTTGGCGTACATGAGGTTGGGGTCTGCATCCACCATGATCTGGCGAACCTTGCCGCCATAGGGGAGAGGGATGGAGGCCCCTTTGACGTTCGAGAGACGGGGGCGGATGAAGGAGATGCCGAGGTCGTAGAGGTCGGCCTCCGTGAGGCCCTGGCCTGAGAGTGAGAGCTGGAGGATGGGGACCGAGGAGGCGTCGTACTTGATGATGAGTGGGGGGAAGGAGCCTGGGGGAAGGACGCGGAGGATGGTCTGTACGACGGAGGTGACCTGGGCTACGGCGAGCTCTACCTTGACGTCCGGCTGGAAGAAGACCTTGATGACGGCGACGCCCTGGTAAGACTCGGACTCCTGGTGCTCGATGTCATTGACGGTGGTAGTGATGCCGCGCTCGCTGGGGGTGACGACGCGGCCCTCCATCTCGGTTGGGGTGAGGCCGGCGTAGGTCCAGACGACGGTGACGACGGGGATGTTGATGTAGGGGAAGATGTCCTTGGGGGCAACAATGGAGGAGCCGATGCCGAGCAGGAAGATGAGCAGGGATAGAACGACAAAGGTGTACGGACGCCTAAGGGCGAGTTTGACGATCCACATTGCTGAGGGTTCTCCCTGAAACTTCTACGATGCTTGCTGACGGGTAAGCGGGGGTTGCGACACGCTCTTTGTAGCAATAGGACGTTTTGCG
This sequence comes from uncultured Granulicella sp., assembly GCA_964282815.2. Lineage (GTDB taxonomy): Bacteria > Acidobacteriota > Terriglobia > Terriglobales > Acidobacteriaceae > Edaphobacter. The sequence continues at coordinate 628,299 of CBDIOH010000001.1, read as the reverse complement.
GGCTTGGGAAGATTCCTAAAGGTGCTGTGCGGCGTTGATTGGACTGGATTCAGTGTGCCTGTGGAGATTTCCTCCCCCACCCCATAGTTTTGCGCAAAATATTCATTCGCTTAGGTTTAGGTTCGGATCAATCTTGTTGGAGCACAGGGAAGTGTGCAGGTGCACGGGATGATTTCCACAGACGGGAAGAGGAAACGAAGCCGGTAACGATCCCGGGTTCCCTCGGGCGTAGACGCAGAAAGGCCGCCTGGATGGGCGGCCTTTGTTAAACGGAGGCTTTTACTAACGGGGGCGCTTTTACTTCTGTGCGTGTTCGAAGCGCTTGTTGACTTCTTCCCAGTTGACGGTGTTCCACCATGCTGCGAGGTAGTCGGGGCGCTTGTTCTGGTATTTCAGGTAGTAGGCGTGCTCCCAAACGTCGTTGCCGAGGATGGGGTAGGAGCCTGAGGTGATGGGGTTGTCCTGGTTGGGGGTGGTGACGATCTCGAGCTTTCCGCCTTTGAAGATGAGCCAGCCCCAGCCGGAGCCGAACTGCTTGGCGGTGGTCTCGTTGAACTTCTTCTTGAAGTCTTCAAAGGAGCCGAAGTCCTTGGTGATCTGGTCTGCGAGGTTGCCGGAGGGCTCTCCGCCGCCCTGGGGCTTCATGATCTGCCAGAACATGGTGTGATTGACGTGGCCTCCGCCGTTGTTCTGGACGACCTTGCGGACGTCTTCAGGAATGGAGGCGAGGTCTTTGAGCAGTTCTTCGGGAGTCTTTTTCCCGAGGTCGGGGTATTTTTCGACGGCACCGTTGAGGTTCGTCACATAGGTCTGGTGGTGCTTGTCATGATGGAGCTTCATGGTTGCTTCATCGATGTAGGGCTCGAGGGCGTCGTAGGCGTAGGGCAGCGGGGGAAGTTCAAAGGCCACGTGAGATCTCCTTGAAGGTGTCTGTGGTGCTGTGCGGGAACGAGCCCGCGTCTCATGGGGTTCGATGCGGGGGTGGGGGTTTGCGATGTTAATAGATGATTGGTAGGGGTCAGGGGTCAGGGGTCAGGGTCAGGGGTCAGGGGTCAGGGTCAGGGGTCAGGGGTCAGGGATCAGGGATCAGGGATCAGGGAGCAGGGTCAGGGAGCAAGGAGCAGGCAGACAGGCGCGGAATTCTTTCAAGATTGTAGAGATGGGTCGCGCTGGGGATGGTTTTGGTTTCTAATCGGTGCCTATGGAAAGTTCCGCTTCAGAATACCGTTGGCTGGATGATGATGGAGCCGCGTTTGGCGGACCGGGTGTGCCTCCGCGCTGGACTTCGAGCAAGAAAGATGCCGTGGTGACGGCTTACTCGGCTTCGAGCCGGGTCTGGTACACGATCTCGCATGGGACTTTGAACGAGGTGTACTATCCTACGATCGACCGGCCGCAGATGCGGGACATGGAGCTGCTCTTTACGGATGAAGAGACGTTTTTCCATGAAGAAAAGCGGGATTTTGAGTACGACTTCCACTACATCGATACGGGTGCGCCGGTGGTTCGGGTTTCGGCTTCGGACCTGGATGGGCGTTATACGGTGACGAAGGAGTTTGTGGCCGATCCGCATCATCCGGTTGTGCTGATGAATGTGAAGATTGCCGGGGATGAGGCGATTTTGTCCCGGCTCAAGTGCTATGTGCTGCTGGCTCCGCATTTGAATGGGGGCGGGGCGGGAAATTCGGCGCGGTCGCTGGCGGTTGCGGGGCGGCGGTGTTTACTGGCCTGGAAGGGGAGTCATAACTCGCTGGCGATGGGGGCGGATTGCGGGTTTTCGCGTTCTTCCTGCGGGTTTGTGGGGACGAGCGACGGGTTTCAGGATCTTTCCGCGCATATGCGGATGAAGTGGCAGTTTGGGAGCGCGCTGGACGGGAATATCGCCATGATGGGCGAGATCGACGTGGCGCGGAACCGGGAGTTTACGATTGCGATCGCGTTCGGGTCCGGGCATCATGCGGCGTTGAGCGGGCTGATGCAGACGCTCTCTACACCGTACGACGAGCATGTGAAGCGGTTTATTACGCAGTGGCACCGTGCGATGCCTCCGATGGAGCTCGCAAAGGCTTCTACGGATGAGGGGCGGCTGATGCGGGTGAGCCATGGGGTGATTCTGACGCACGAGGATAAGACTTACTCGGGTGCGTTTATTGCTTCGGCTTCGATTCCGTGGGGCTCGGCGAAGGGGGATGACGACCTGGGCGGGTATCACCTGGTGTGGACGCGGGATATGGTGCAGTCGGCGAGTGCGCTGTTGGCTTGCGGGCGGATTGAGACGGCTCGGCGGGCGCTGGTGTACCTGGCTTGTACGCAGCGGCCGGACGGCGGGTTTGCGCAGAACTTCTGGATCGATGGGCAGGCGTATTGGACCGGGATTCAGCTGGATGAGGTCGCTTTTCCGATCATCCTGGCATGGCGGCTTTGGAAGCTGGATGGGCTGGGACAGTTCGATGTGTTTCCGTTTGTGGAGCAGGCGGCGGCTTTCCTGGTGAAGTATGCACCGGTGACGCAGCAGGAGCGTTGGGAGGAGAACGCGGGGTATTCGCCTTCGACGTTGGCGGTCGTGATCAGCGGGTTGCTTTGTGCGGCGGACATTGCCCGGGCTTATAAGGCTACGGAGCTGGGCGGGTTTCTGGAGACGTTTGCGGATTGGATTGAGAGCCACCTGGATGAGTGGACTACGACCGAGGATGGGGTGCTTCTGCCGGGAGTCAAGCGGCACTATATGCGGATTCGTCCTCCGGCTGAAGGGGAGCCGTTTCATAATCCGGAGGTTGCGCCCGGGCATATCCGGCTGGCGAACCGCGAGCCGGGGGAGCAGACGGAGTTCGACGCGCGGGAGGTGATTGACGGCGGATTTCTGGAGCTGGTGCGGTATGGGATCCGGCGGGCGGATGATCCCTTGATGGTGGACTCGGTGAAGGTGGTGGACAGCTGTTTGAAGTACAAGACGCCGTATGGGGATTGCTGGCGGCGGTATAACCACGACGGGTATGGACAGCGGAAGGATGGCGGCCCGTTCCTGACCTTCGGGCAAGGGCGGGCGTGGCCTTTGCTGGGTGGCGAGCGGGCGCACTATGAGTTGGCGGCGGGTAAGGATGTGAAGAGCTTTATCACGGCTTTTGAGAAGTTTTCTTCGATTGGCGGGATGCTGCCGGAGCAGGTCTGGGATCATGAGGACTGGCCTGAAGAGGGGCTGTATCAGGGACGCAGCGCGGGGTCGGCGCAGCCGCTGGTTTGGGCGCATGCGGAGTATTTGAAGCTGCTGAGGAGTGTGACGGATGGGAAGGTGTTCGACCGGATCTCTGTGGTGGACGAGCGATATGGGACGGCTCCGGGAAAGCGGACGTTCCGGAATACGACGGAGATTTTTTCTGTAGCGCGGCCGATTGCGACGGTGCCCGCGGGGTATGTGCTGCGGATTGTCGACCGGAACCGGTTCCGTGTGGTGTATACGGTAGATGACTGGGCGACGCAGACGGAGGTGAACTCCCGCGTGGTGGGGTATCCGGGGTCTTTTGTGGACCTGGCTGCGACGGCTGAGGCAGGTTTTGTGGAGTTCACGTTGTTCTGGCCGGCTACGGCGGATGCCGCGGCGCACTGGCTGGGACGAAACTACCGGGTTCAGGTGACGGCGGATTCTCCGGAGACGATGCCGGCGGGGACGAAGCCGGTTTCTTGAGGGCTATTCACAAAGATGAAATCTGCCGGGAGTTATAGCATGGCTGGCTTGAGGCAGAATAGAGAATGCCGGCCGGGTTGAACGGGGATGTGGCGTTGCGAAGAGGCGGCGCGAGCAGGTTAGAACAAATTCGAGGAAGAAGGAACCAGGAGCAGAATGAGCGACCTTACGCAGCACGAACTCGACCAGTTATCCATCAATACACTTCGTTTCCTGGCGGTGGACCAGGTAGAAAAGGCGAAGCAGGGCCATCCCGGCGCACCGCTGGGATGCGCGCCCATCGCGTACCTTCTTTACACCAAGTACATGAAGTTCGATCCGAAGGATCCGCTCTGGTCCGATCGCGACCGGTTCGTGCTTTCGAACGGCCATGCCTCTGCACTGCAGTATGGCGCGCTGCACCTGGCCGGGTTCGACCTGCCGATCTCGCAACTGGAGCAGTTCCGGCAGTGGGGCTCGCACACGCCGGGCCACCCGGAGTATGGCGAGACACCAGGCATCGAGGTAACGACTGGACCGCTTGGGCAGGGGCTGGCGGAGGCGGTTGGACTGGCGATTGCGGAGAAGCATCTGGCCGCGCTCTACAACCATCAGGACCACACGCCGGTCGACCACCACACGTACGTTATCTGCGGGGATGGCGACCTGATGGAGGGGATTTCGCACGAGTCGTGCTCTCTTGCGGGCACGCTGGGGCTGGGCAAGCTGATCGTTCTGTATGACGACAACCTGATCTCGCTCGATGGGCCGACGGAGCTTTCGTTTACGGAAGATGTGACGAAGCGGTTTGAGGGCTATCACTGGCACGCCCAGATGGTTCACGATGGCAACGATCTGAAGGCGCTGGAAGAGGCGATCAACAATGCCAAAGCGGAGACGACTCGGCCTTCGCTGATTCGGGTGCGGACGGTGATTGGTTACGGCAGCCCGAAGGCCGGCACCAGCGCGGTGCACGGCGAGGCGCTTGGAGTGGAGGCGACCAAGGAGACGAAGCGCAACCTGGGATGGCCTGAGGACAAGAGCTTCTACGTTCCTGAGGAGGCGGCCAAGCACTGGACGGAGACGTGTGTCGTTCGCGGCAAGAAGCTCCACGAGGCCTGGGACGTCAAGTTCGAGGAGTACAAGAAGGCCTATCCCGAGCAGGGCGCAGAGTACTCCCGTGTGACGGATCACGAGTTGAAGGAAGGCTGGGCGAAGTCGCTGCCGGTCTTTACGACCGAGAAGCCGATTGCGACCCGCAATGCCGGCCAGCAGGTGATGAATGCGATCTCCAAGGTGGTTCCGGAGCTTTTCGGCGGCGCGGCTGACCTCACCAGCTCGACGAAGACGATCTTTAAGGATTCGCCCAGCTTCCATGTCGATCCGAAGGGACGCAACGTGTACTTCGGCGTGCGCGAGTTCGGGATGATGGCCGCGGTCAACGGCATGGCCGCCCACGGCGGGGTCATTCCGTTCGGGTCGACCTTCTTTACGTTCTCCGACTACTGCCGAAACGCGATCCGGATGGGCGCCCTGCAGAGTTCGCACTCGCTCTATATCTTCACGCATGACTCGATCGGGCTGGGGTCCGATGGGCCGACCCATCAACCGATCGAGCAGCTGATGAGCCTGCGGGCGATTCCTCAGCTGACGGATTTCCGTCCGGCGGATGCGAACGAGACGGCGGCATGCTGGAAGCTGATGCTGGAGCGCAAGTCGGCGAGTGTGCTGGTGCTTTCCGCGACAGGATCTGCCGGTGCTCGACGCAGAGAAGTACAAGGTGGCCGAGGGCGTGCCGAAGGGCGCTTATGTGCTTGAGTCGTTCGGCAAGGATGTGATCCTGGTCGCGACGGGCTCAGAGGTTGCGATGATTATGGAAGCCGCGCTGAAGCTTAAGGATGAAGGGATCATGGCGACGGTGGTCTCCATGCCAAGCTTCAAGCTGCTGGAGGAGGCGGGCGAGGAGTATATTCTGTCGATCTTCCCGCACGGCGTGCCGAAGATCTCGCTGGAGGCGGGCGCGACGATGGGCTGGTGGAAGTACATCGGGCGTGACGGCGTGGCGATCGGGCTGAACCGTTTTGGCGCGTCGGCTTCGGCGCCGGAGGTGCAGAACAAGCTAGGGATCTCGGCTACGGCTGTGGTGGACGCGGCGAAGAAGCTGTTGAAGAAGCAGTGAGAGGCAGTGAGAGGCAGTAAGAAGCAGTAAGAGGCAGTGTGGTGCAGTGAGAGGCAGTGGTGCAATCGAGCCACTGCTTCGATTGCTGGAAGAGGGTGCCATGGTTTCTGGTGAGCGGGAGATGGTTCGGGAGTTGGATGAGCAGAAGCGGCTCGAGGAGCGGTTTACTTCGCTGCAGCCTACGTATGAGGATAGTGTGCCGCCGAAGGCCGACGATGATTGGGATGAGGACGAGTAGGTGATGACACAGGATGAGGCGAAGCTTGCGGTGGCCCGGCGGGCGGTGGAGTTTGTCGAGGACGGGATGCGGGTCGGACTGGGGACGGGGACGACCGCGACGATGTTTATCCGGGAGCTTGGGGCGAAGGTGCAGGCGGGGCTGAAGATCCGGTGCGTGGCTTCGAGCGATGCGAGTGCGAAGCTGGCGAGTTCGCTGGGGATGGAGGTTGTGGGGCTCGAGAAGCTGCCGGAGCTGGATCTTTATATCGACGGGGCGGATGAGCTCTGCGCCAGGGCTGGCTTTGGACTGGAATTGATTAAAGGTGGTGGCGGGGCGCTTCTCCGGGAGAAGATTGTGGCGAGCGCGGCGAAGAAGTTTGTGGTGGTGGTGGATTCGAGCAAGGTGGTGGAAGAGCTTGGCAAATTTCCGCTGCCGGTTGAGGTGGTGAAGATGGCTTTGCCGCTGGTCGTGCCTCGGCTGGCTGGGCTAGGGCTTGAGCCGAAGCAGCGGATGGCGAAGAGCGGGACGGGCCCTTACTTGACGGATGAGCAGAACTTTATTGTGGACTGCTGGTGTGGGGCTTTTCCTGATCCGGCGGGGACGGCGGCGGAGATTCGGCAGATTGTGGGTGTGGTGGAGCATGGATTCTTTCTGGGGATGGGATCGATGGCGCTGGTTGCGGGCGATGATGGGGTGACCGAGCTGTTTGCTTAGATCTGGGCTTTGTAGGCCGGGCAGGAATCGCAAGCGAAGGTTGAGCCATCTGAAGAGCCATGATGACAACAAACACAGAGAAGGTCTGGTTTATCACGGGGACCTCAACGGGCTTTGGCCGGGGGTTGGTTGAGAAGCTGTTGGCGGATGGCGATAAGGTGGTCGCTACAGCGCGCAAGCTGGATCAGATTGCGGAGTTCGGCGAGCGGTACCCGGAGACGGCGCTTCCGGTGGTGCTGGATGTGACGAGCGATGAGTCTGTCGCGGCTGCGGTGAAGGGTGCGCTCGAAAAGTTTGGGCGCGTCGATGTGCTGGTGAACAACGCCGGGTATGGGCTTGCGGGCGCGATTGAAGAGGCGACGGAGGCGGAGTTTATGCCGGTCTTCGAGACGAATGTTTTTGGGTTGCTGCGCGTGACGCGGGCTTTGCTGCCGCAGTTCCGGAAGCAGAAGAGCGGGAATATTGTGAATCTGTCTTCTGTGGCTGGGTTGATCGGCGGGGCTGGGTGGGGGTATTACAACGCGAGTAAGTTTGCGGTGAATGGGCTTTCGGAGGCGCTGGCGGCGGAGATGGAGCCGCTTGGGGTGCATGTGACGATCGTAGAACCGGGGCCTTTCCGAACGGAGTTTCTGGGGGCTTCCGGACAGACGGCGAAGAAGCAGATTGCGGACTACGACGGGACAGCGGGCAAGACGCGCGAGTACCAGGCGACGCAGGCGGGTAAGCAGGCTGGGGATCCAGACAAGGCGGAGCGGGCGATCATTGCGGCGGTTCGGTCTGAGAATCCGCCGAAGCATCTGCTGCTGGGCAAGCTGGCGCATGACCGGATGCAGGCCCGGCTGGAGCTATGGAAGAAGCAACTTCAGGAGACGAAGGAGACGGCGTTGGGAGCGGACTTTGCTGCGGAGCCTGAGAGGGCTGAGCCAAGTATGGCAGGCGTTCGGTGACGAGTTCGATCCGCACGATCTTCTGGGATGTTGGCGGAGTTCTGTTGACGAATGGCTGGGACCGCGACCAGCGGGCGCGGGTTTTGACGCGGCTTCGGGTTGATCTGGCGGGCTATGAAGAGTTGCATACGGCGGCCAATGAAAGGTGGGAGCGCGGGTTATTGACGGCGCGGGCGTTTTTTACGCAGACCGTGCTCGAGCGGAACCAGGAGCTTGGGTTGTGCTTCGAGACGCTTTGGCCGCAGGTGTGTGCGGAGTCGAAGGTGCTGCATCCGGAGTGCCTGGACATGCTTGCAGAACTCAGGGCCCAGGATCGGTATCAATTGGCGACCCTGAACAACGAGTCGCGTGAGCTGAATGAATATCGGCTGGATGCATTCAAGTTGCGTCCGCTGTTCGATTTCTTTATCTGCTCCGGGTATGTGCATGAGATGAAGCCGGCGGCGGGCATCTATCAATCGGCGCTCGATATCTCCGGGTATGAGGCTCGCAGGGCTTTGTTCATCGATGACAAGGGAGCGAACTGCAAGGCGGCGGAGGCGCTGGGCATGCAGGCGATCCATTTCGAGTCTCCGGCTCAGCTTTGCGAGGCTCTTCGGGGATTTGGGATTCGGGCCGGATAGATGTTGGGAGTGAGCGGAGGTGTGCTGTTTTCCTCTCGTTGAAGGCGGCAGGTGCGCTAAACTAGGCCGGTCTGCGAGGGTTTTGCAGGGCTAAGAGTCGGCGAGCCGTGCCATAACAGGGAGTGCGGGCTGGTTGAGACGCCGAGCAGGCAATACCGAGTGAAGAGTTCTTCGAGGATCGACATGTCTATACCTGTAGTGAAAGCATCTCCCGCGGCTCCAGTGGTTCCGCAGACGGCTGAGCGGAAGCCGGATCCATGCGTTGTGGTGATCTTTGGAGCGTCCGGCGATCTGACCAAGCGGAAGCTGCTTCCGGCGCTGTATCACCTGGACCAAGGCGGGCTGCTGCCGCCTGAGATTTCCGTTGTGGGTGTGGCTCGGCGGCCGCTGGAGAAGACGTTTGCCCCTGACATGAAAGAAGGGATTCTTGCCGGCGGCGGTGTGGATGATAACGAGGAGAAGCTTGCTCCGTTTGTGGGCAAGATCTGCTATCACGCGATGAACTTCGACGATGACGCCGGGTATGCGGATCTGAAGAAGTTGCTGGCGGAGATCGATGAGAAGAGTGGGACAAAGGGGAATCGGCTGTTCTATTTGGCGACTGCTCCGGAGTACTTTGCCGACATTATCAATTCGTTAGGCAAGCATGAGATGAACAAGCCGAATTCGGCGAAGGCGGGGAGCTGGGTCAGGACGATCATCGAGAAGCCATTTGGGCATGATCTGGAGAGTGCGCGAGCGCTGAACGATGATGTGAACAGGGTGTTTGAAGAAGATCAGATCTTTCGGATCGACCACTACCTTGGCAAGGAGACGGTGCAGAACATCCTGGTGTTCCGGTTTGCGAACGGAATCTTTGAGAATGTCTGGAACCGGAACTATATCGACCATGTAGAGATTACGGCGGCGGAGGCGATCGGCATTGAGGGCCGCGGGCCTTTCTACGAGACGGCCGGGGTGCTGCGCGACGTGGTGCAGAACCACGTGATGGAGCTGCTGAGCTTTGTGGCGATGGAGCCGCCGGTTTCGTTTGAGGCGTCTGCGGTGCGGGCTGAGAAGGTGAAGGTGTGGAAGTCGATCCAGCCGATTCATCCGGCGGATACGGTGCGGGGGCAGTATGGGCCGGGCACTGTGGATGGCAAGGAGGTTGTCGGCTATCGGCAAGAGGATCGGGTGCATCCGCGGTCGCAGACGGAGACGTATGCGGCGCTGCGGCTGGAGATTGAGAACTGGCGTTGGGCTGGGGTCCCGTTTTATATCCGGGCGGGCAAGCGGATGGCGAAGCGGGTTACCGAGATCACGATCATGTTCAAGCAGCCGCCTTTGAGCATCTTCAAGGATGCCGAGGGTAAGGGCGCCGAGGGGATTCGGAACAACATCATTTCCATGCGGATTCAGCCGGATGAGGGGATTACGCTGCGGTTTGGGGCAAAGCTTCCGGGGCCGAATATGAGCATCAGCCCGGTGAATATGAACTTCAGCTATGCGGAAGCTTTTGGCGCTTCTTCCGCGAACGGGTATGAGCGTCTTCTGCTGGACGCGATGCTGGGCGATGCGACGCTGTTTGCGCACCGAGATGGCGTTGAGTCAACCTGGGCTCTGATGACGCCGATCCTAGAGTCATGGGCGAAGAATCCGATCAAGGATTTTCCAAATTATGCGGCTGGGACCTGGGGTCCTTCGACCTCCGACGCGATGCTGAAGGCGGATGGCCGGCGGTGGCGTAAGCTTTAGGACTGGATGTTGGTTGAGGCGTCCGGGCCTCGGATGGTCCGGACGCCTCATTGCTGTGCTAAACGGGAGATGGGAGCTGGAGAGCTATGCCACGGCATGTGGATGTGAGTGTAAAGGTGTACCCGGCGGCGAAGGACCTGGCTCGTGCGGCGGCCGAGCTGGTGGCCAGCGCTGTCGCCGAGGCGGTGAAGACGCGCGGTGTGGCGAAGATTGCGATCTCGGGCGGGAGTACGCCGAAGACGATGCTGGCTCTGCTGGCTGACAAGACGCAGCCGTTTCTAGGGAGCATTGCGTGGGAGAAGCTGCAGCTTTTCTGGGTGGATGAGCGATGCGTGGGGCCGGAGGATCCGGAGTCGAACTTTGGCATGACGAAGAAAGCGATGCTGGATGGTGTGCCCCTGCCGGCGGCGAACGTTCACCGGATGGAGGGTGAGCTGGAGCCGGAGGTTGGGGCTTCCAGGTATGAGGCGGAGATCCGGAACAGCTTTAAGCTGGAGGGAGCGGAGACGCCTACGTTCGACCTGGTGCTGCTTGGGATGGGGCCGGATGGGCATACGGCTTCGCTGTTTCCTCATACGGACGCGCTGAACGAGATGGCTCGCATCTGCGTGGCGAACCACGTGCCGCAGAAGGAATCCTGGCGGATTACGCTGACGTGGCCGGTGATTACGCAGGGGCGGCAGGTGGCGTTTCTGATTGAGGGTTCTGCGAAGGCTGAGGTGCTGAAGACGGTGTTTGAGGGGCCGTATGACCCGGAGACATATCCCTCGCAGCTGATTCGGCCGGCGAGCGGGGAGCTGACGCTGCTGCTGGATGAGGCGGCCGCATCTCATTTGAGCTTGAAGGATTTGGTCTCGGGTGCAGATTCGAAGACAGGAAAGATGGAGCTTTCATGATTCTGGCTGGGGATGTGGGTGGAACGAAGGTTCACTTGGCGCTGTATGAGTTTGCATCGGGAAAGCTGAAGCAGATTCGCGAGCAAAAGTTTCCGGCGCATGAGTTTGCGTCGCTGGAAGAGGTCGTGCAGCGGTTTTTAGGCGCAGGCGAGGGGCATGAGGCGGTCGAGACGGGCTTGATTGAGGGGGCCTGCTTTGGATGCCCGGGGCCGGTGCGGGATCAGAAGATCAAGTTGACCAACCTGCCCTGGACGCTGGATGGGAGGGAGCTGCGGATATCGCTGAAGATTGAGCATATCTTCCTGATCAACGACCTGGAGGCGAACGGCTACGGGATCAACGAGCTTTCCGAAGAGGCGATTTTTACGTTGCATGCGGGAGATCCGGCTTCTGTGGGGCACCGGGGGCTGGTTTCTGCGGGGACGGGTTTGGGAGTGGCGCTGCTGGTGTACGACGCAGTCAAGCAGGTGCATCTCCCGCTGCCTTCCGAAGGCGGGCACGTGGACTTTGCGGCTCGGAATGACCGGGAGATTGCTCTGTTGAAGTACCTGCAAGGCACGCTGGCGGGGCGGGTTTCCTTTGAGCGGGTGGTCTCGGGGATTGGGATCAAGAATGTGTATGCATTCCTGCGGGACGACCAGAAGATGGAGGAGCCGGCGTGGTTGAAGGAACGGATGGCGAAGGAGGATCCGAACTCGGTCATTGGGCACTGCGCGGAGGACGGGTCTAGCCCGCTTTGTTCTGAGACGATGGCGCTTTTTGCGTCGGCCTACGGGGCCATGGCGGGGAATGTGGCGCTGACGGCTTTGACGATGGGCGGGATTTACCTGGGCGGCGGGATTGCGCCGAAGACGTTGAAGACGTTGCAGAGCGGCGGGTTTGTTGCGGCGTTTCTGGATAAGGGACGAATGGATGGGATTTTGAAGTCGATTCCGGTGCGGGTGATCCTGGACGATACGTGTGCGCTTTTGGGGGCGGCGGCGTATGCGGAGGTTCGGGCGGCGGAGGTGACGGGGAGGAGCGGGCGGGCGGCCTCTCTGCATGGGTTAGGGGCTTAGACGAACCCCTACCCCCGTACCTGAGTCGTGCAAAGTCTTCAAACCATTGCACTTAGCTTTGGACTTGGGGTGAAAAACCTTGCCAAAATGCCGGTTTAGCTCGTAAAGTCTTCAAAGCAAAGGAGATGTTCGCATCATGGCCCGCCCGGCGAAGTCGATGGGGGGTGGCGGTTCTTGCCACGGGGGAACGCTTCGCTTAGCCTTTGAGCTGGAACGACTTTAAGGAAGAAGCCCGGCCATTCCCTTCGATTTTTCTCAACGCGCCTCACTAGCAGAGTACCCCGAGCAGATGGATCAGCCGTGCAGCTACGATGAGCTGCGGGCTTGCCTGCATGACCTGGCGCAGGTGAATGTGCTGACCGGGGCTTATCGGCCTACGCTCGACTATCTCAACCACCTTTATGACGGGATGCCGTATCAGCAGAAGCCGCTGCACATTGTGGATGTGGGGTGCGGGTATGGGGATATGCTGCGGCGGATCCATGCGTGGGCGGAGGACCGGAATCTGCCGGTGGTGCTGACCGGGATCGACAGCAATCCGGATGCGGTGCGGGCGGCGCGGGCGGCGACGCGGCCCGGGGTGGCGACGTTCCTGGCGGGGGATGCATTTGCGTTCAAACCGGTGACGGGGGTGGATGTGGTGGTCTGCTCGCTGCTGACGCATCATTTGGAGAATGACGAGATTGTGAAGTTTCTGGAGTGGATGGAGCGGACGGCGCGGCTGGGATGGTTGGTGAACGATCTGCATCGTCAGGCGACGCCGTACCGGCTGTTCCGGGTGTTCAGCCGGCTGATGCGTTGGCATGCGTTTGTGCAGCATGATGGGCCGGTTTCGATTTTGCGGAGCTTTCGGGTGGAGGACTGGCGGCGGCTGCTGAAACGGGCGGGGTTGGGGGAGCGGGGGGTTGTTGTCAGGGAGTATTGGCCGGCTCGGTTGTGTGTGGCTCGGGTGAAGTGATGCGAACAGTGATGAGGCAGGTATACGGCCGTGATGGTGCGGTGATGAGGCAGTTTGAGGCTAGGGCTGATGAAGGGTTTGTGGTTGGGTTTGGTTTTGATGGTGGTGCCGGCTTGGGGTCAGCGGCTGCCGGGGAACGTGAAGCCGGTGCATTACTCGTTGAGCTTGAGTCCGGATATTGCGGGGAAACGGTTTACGGGGTCGGAGCGGCTGGATGTGGTGCTGGCGGAGGCTAGTACGACGGTGACCTTGAATGCGGTGGAGCTTTCGATCGGCGCTGTCAGGGCGGGTGGGCAGACTGCGAGCGTGAGTTTCGACGAGGCGAAGGAGCAGGCTACTTTTACGTTTGCGAAGGCTCTGCCGGCGGGGGCTTCGACCTTGGAGGTGGAGTTTGCGGGGACTTTGAACGATAAACTGCGGGGGTTTTACCTTTCGAAGACGAAGACGCGGAGCTATGCGGTGACGCAGTTTGAGGCGACCGATGCGCGGCGGGCTTTTCCTTGTTTCGATGAGCCGGCGCTGAAGGCTGCGTTTGATGTTTCGCTGACGGTGGATGCGGGAGATATGGCGATCTCGAATACGGAGGTGGTGTCCGATATGCAGGCTGGGCCGGGAAAGCATATAGAGCGGTTTCGGACGACTCCGAAGATGTCGACGTATCTGGTGGCCTTTCTGGTGGGGGATTTTGCTTGTACGAAGGGGGCGGCGGATGGGGTGGCGATCCGGGTTTGCAGCACGCCGGATAAGGTGAAGCTGACTCCGTTTGCTTTGAGTGCGGCGGAACATTTTTTGAGATATTACGACAGCTACTTTGGGGTTAAGTATCCGTTGGCGAAGCTGGATCTGATTGGGATTCCGGACTTTGAGGCGGGGGCGATGGAGAACTTCGGGGCGATTACGTATCGGGAGACGGAGTTGCTGGTGGATGAGAAGGATGGGGCGGTACCGACGAAGAAGCGGGTGGCTTCGGTGGTGGCGCACGAGATGGCGCATCAATGGTTCGGGGATCTGGTGACGATGCAGTGGTGGGACAATTTGTGGCTGAACGAGGGTTTTGCGACCTGGATGGAGGATAAGGCGGCAGGGGAGTGGCATCCGGAGTGGCATTTTGGGCAGGATGTGGCGAGTGAGGTGGATGAGACGCTGAACTATGACGCGGCTCGGACGACGCGGGCGATCCGGGCGACGGCGGAGACGCCGGGGCAGATCCAGGAGATGTTCGACGGGATCAGCTATGGCAAGGGCGGGGCAGTGATCGGGATGGTGGAGGAGTTTGTGGGGGCGGAGGCGTTCCGGCAGGGCGTACACGACTACCTGACGGCGCACCTGTATGGGAATGCGACCGCGGAGGATTTCTGGAATGGGGAGACGGCGAACTCGAAGCAGCCGGTAGACCGGATTATGAGTAGCTTTATCGACAAGCCGGGGGTTCCGCTGCTGACGTTTGGGGAGAAGCAGGCGGTTGGATATCCGGTGACGCAGAGACGGTTTTTTGTGGGCGGGCCTACGGCGGAGCCGGATCAGAAGGACGGGGTGGATGCGAACGCAGTCGCGGTGGGATGGACGATGCCGGTGTGCGTAAAAGCTGGCGAGAAGCCGGTTTGCAGGCTGTTGGGGCGGGATTCGGCTGCGCTGGAGGTTGGGGCGGATGTTGCGCGGCCTTTCTTTTTTGCGAATGCGGGGGATAAAGGGTATTTTCGGACGGCGTATACGGCGGCGCAGCTGAAGGCGATTACGGCGGGGGCTGAGACGGGGTTGACGGTGCCGGAGCGGGTGGGATTTGTGGGGGATCGGTGGGCTTTGACGCTGGCGGGCGAGGGCGGGGTGGGGGAGTATCTGGATCTGGTGCTGGCGCTGAAGAACGACACGAATCCGGAGGTGCTGGACTCTGCGCTGGGCAGCGTGGCCACTGTTCGGAACAAGATTGCCACGGTGGAGGAGACGGAGCGGCTGAACGCTGTGGTGCGGGCGGAGTTCGGTCCAGTTTGGGCTCGGTATCAGAGGCCGGAGAAGGGGGAGGGTTTTGAACGGCAGCAGATACGGAGTGCGCTGTTTCATGCTCTGGGGTTGGCGGGGGATCCGGCGGTGCTCGAGGAGGCGCATACGCTGACGCTGGCGCTGCTTTCCGGCAAGAAGATAGAGGATGAGGATCTGGTGGATGTTTCTGTGGCCTTGTCTGCGACGGTGGGGAATGAAGAGTTTTATAACCGGATTTTGACGGTGAGCGAAAAGGCGAACGATCCGGGGCTGCAGAGTGAGGCGCTGGAGACGCTGGCGAGCTTCAAGGATCCTCTGCTGGCGGTGCGGACACTGGAGTATGCGGTGAGCGGGCAGGTGCGGAACCAGGACTCGTGGGTGTTGATTGCGCTTGAGCTGAGCCGGGCGCAGACACGGGACCTGGCGTGGGCCTGGATGACGACGCACTGGGACCGGGTGAAGGGGCAGCTGACGACGGCGAGCGGGGGGAACCTGATTTCGGCGACGGGAAGCTTTTGTTCGGTGCAGAAGCGGGATGAGGTGAAGGAGTTTTTCTCGGCGCATCCGGTGGAGGCATCGGAACGGGCGGTGACGAAGGCGGTGGACAGCATTAATGATTGTGTGCGGTTGAAGGCGGAGCAGGAGCCGAGGTTGAAGGCGTGGCTGGCTGGGCGGACGTGAGGGGATGGAAGGGTTTGGGTTGCGCGGCAGTCTGCCGGCCTGGTGTTCCCGAAAGGGGCGGTCTTAGTTTGACAAGGCGCAGGTCGTAGGCTAATTTTCAGACTTGAGGACCCCATGAAGAAAAATTCGATTATGGTAATGGGCTGTGCGTTTTTCCTGGCTGTTGCTCTTCCGCTGCACGCGCAGGGTGGATGTGTGGACTCGCCGGAGAATCCTACGGTTGTGCTGGCGCTGGTGGGCTCGGCAGGTGCGTTTGTTGCGGCAGCGCGGGCGCGGATGAAGGCCCGGCGCAGCGCGAAGTAGCTTGGATTGAGACAGCCGGCAGGCGCGGATGTGGAGAGTTTAGCGTACAGCGATCCTGCCGGTGAGGTGCGTGGAAGGGTGCGGCAGGCGGCGTGGGCTGCCTGGCTGGCAGCCGCGCTTTCTGTTGCCGGGCTGATGAGCGTCTGGTCTACGGCGCTGCTGCTCTGGGGACTGTGGACGACAGATCCGCTGAAGTCGATCGGGATGGTGGTCCCGGCGGTGAGTTTTGTGCTGGTTTTGCGGGTTTGGCGGTCTCTGGGGTGGGAGACGAACGGAAGCTGGTGGGGATTGGCGCTGCTGGCAGGGACGGCGGCGGTGGTTCGACTGCGGGAAGAGAGCGTGATGGTGCTGGTGCTTTCGCCGCAGTGGAATCTCTATTTTCCTCCGTTTTCGCTGGTGGCTTTGGCGTATGGGGTGGGCGCGGTGCTGCTGTTTGGCGGGCCGAGGCTGGTGCGGGCGAGCGTGTTTCCGCTGGCGCTGCTGGTGTTTGTGAATCCTGTACCGCATGTCTTCAACGTGTATGTGGACCTGCCGCTGCAACGGGCTTCCGCGCACGTGGCACGTGGGTTTGCGATGGCGCTGGGGCAGCCGTTGAGCGCGGATAAGCTGCGGCTGATGTTTACGCCGGAGTTTGGGATGTTTATTGCGCCGGGATGCAATGGGATCCGCGGGGCGGTGACGATGGGGTTTCTTGCGCTGGTGGCGGGGTATCTGTACCGGTTCCGGTGGCGGGCGCATGCCGGGGTGGTGCTGGCGGCGGTGATGCTGGGGTATGTGTTTAATTTTGTGCGGCTGTGTGTGCTGGTGTTGTTCTACCTGGTGGCGCTGAAGTTTCCTGCGTTGCAGGATCGGGCGGAGAACGCGGATTACCTGATTGGGGCGGGTCTGTTTTTTATAGCGGTGTATCTGTTGTCTGTGGCGATACAGCGGCTGGGTGGCGGCTCGGGCGTGTTGGCTTTGCCACGGGTTGAGGTGGAACGGCCGGTGAGCCGCGGGTTCTGGCTGCGGGCGGCGGCGATGGCGGGACTGGCGCTGCTGGGGAGCATGGAGGTGATTCGGTTCTATCGCGCGGCCCCGGTGAGCGCGGCGATGGCGGAGGATGAGAGCCGGGCGGGGCAGTTTCCGGCGACGATGGGGCGGTATACGCTGGTGCGGAGCTGGAATGAGACGCTGCTGACCGGGGCGCTGCTGTTTCATTGGGGGGAGTATGCGCGGGAGGGTGGCGGGACGCATGTGTCGATTGGGATTGGTCCGGCGATGGGGGCGCATGACACGCTGCTGTGCCATACGGCGCGGGGGGAGGATCCGCTGTGGCATGGGCAGGAGGAGTATGGGACGGCGGGGCAGGCGGTGGCGTTCAGCGAGGCCTTTTACAACGACGGGTCGACCCAGTATCTCGAGGCGACGACGCTTTGCAATGGGACGAGCTGCGGGGAGTATGCTTCGCCACGGACGCACTTTGGCCTGGTTTATAGCCGGATTCGGCCGCAATCGCTGCTGATGCAGGATGCGGGACGGCCGATACCAATCCTATTGAAGGCGGAGACGATCGATACGACTTTGCCTGTGGAGACGGCGCGGCGGCAGCTGGGAGCGGATTTGACGGCTTTTCTGGCGGGGGTTCCGCTGGATGAGCTGACGAGGCCGTATCGGCTGTAAGGGATTGTGGTAGCGGGATTGAGGGACTTCGACGTGAGTTTGTGCTTGAAGGGCTTTCTGCGGGCGATGGGCGTGTTAGGGACGGCGCTGCTGGCGGGGTGTGGCGGGGGTACGTTTGTGGCGGCCGGGATGGATAGTGGGTCGGGGAGCTCGTCGTATACGGGGGTGGCGTTTGGGGTGGGGGTGCTGGCGGGGTCGCAGGTGGTGAGCGGGGCAAGTGTGACCCTGTATGCGGCGGGAATGACGGGCAATGGCAGCGGGGCGACGGCGCTGAAGAACGGGTTGACGACCAATGCGCAGGGGGCGATTTCGATTGCGGCGGGGTATACGTGTCCGGCGGCTGGGACGCAGCTTTATGTGGTGAGCAGCGGGGGCACTGTGGGGAGCGCGGCGGCGAATGGAAGTCTGGTGATGATGGCGGCGGTAGGGGCCTGCGGTGGGGTGACGGCGGGCGAGACGGTGATTGTGGATGAGGCGACTACGGTAGCTGGGATGGTGGCGCTGGCGCCGTTTTATGCGACGGGCGGAGTGATTGGGGCGAGCGCGACCAACGCTACGGGGCTGGCGAATGGGTTTTTGACGGCGGCTGAGTTGGCGAATCCGATGACGGGCAAGGCTCCGGGGGCGACTTTGCCGGGGAATGCGGTGGCTCCGACTGCTCGGGTGAACTCGCTGGCGAATGCGGTGAACGGGTGTGCGGTGAGCGGGTGTGCGGGGTTGTTTGCGGCGGCTACGGTGAATGGGATGGCTCCGGCGAATACGCTGGACGCGATGTATAACGTGGTTCGGCACCCGGCGAACCATGTGAGCGCGGTGTTTGCGGCTGCGCAGCCTACGGCGGCGAGTGGGGTGGTGGCGTATGGGCCGCCTTTGGTGTTTGCGCCGACCGATTGGACGATATTTTTGACGTTGAGCGGCGGCGGGATGAATGGGCCTTCGGGCATTGGGGTGGACTCGATGGGGAGTGTCTGGGTGGCAAATTATTTTTCAGTCGCGACGAAGTTTACGCCGGTGGGCGGTCTGGCGTTTGCGAATGGAGTGACGGGGGGTGGGCTGAATAACTCGTACGGGCTGGCGGTGGATTTGAAGGACAATGCGTGGATTCCGAATGAGCAGCCGGCGGGGGCGGCGGGGACGGGGAGTGTATCGGAGTTCAGTTCGGCGGGAAGTTCGCTGGCGGGGACGAACGGGTATACGGCGGGAGGGATGAACTATCCGATTTCGGTGGCGATCGATCCGAACCAGACGGCCTGGGTGGTGCAGTATGGGAATTCGCACCTGACTTTGTTGAACAGCTCCGGGGTGCCGGTTTCAGGGGCTGCGGGGTATGCGAGTGGGCAGTTTGCGTTTCCCGTGGCGGTGGCGGTGGATGCGTACCATGCTGGATGGGTGGCGAACCAGGCGGGGACGGCGGTGACGAAGGTTTCGGCGGATGGGACGAGTTTTTTGAACTATGACTGCTGCAATGGGGCTTCGGGGGTGGCGATTGACCAGGCGAACAATGTTTGGGTCGCGAACTACTATGGGGCGAGTGTTTCACTGCTTTCGAACGATGGGACGGTTCTTTCAAACGGCGGGTACACGGGGCTGGGCGGGATCGATCATCCGCAGGGGATTGCGGTGGATGGGGCGGGGAATGTGTGGGTGGCGAACTATCGGCAGCCTTATGTGACGGAGTTGGCGGGGGTGAGTGGGTTGGTTGGGGCGTCTTTGACGCCGGCGGCGGGGTATGGGGCGGATGCGGGGTTGCTGGAAGCTTACGGGATTGCGGTGGATGCGAGCGGAGGGGTTTGGGTGACGAACTTTGGGAGCGATACGGTGACGAAGTTTCTAGGATTGGCGACTCCGGTGAAGACGCCGATCTCGGGTGCGGCGCGGGTTCCGTGAGTGGCTGAATCGGCGTGGCTACCGTTTAGAACAAATTAGCTGTTTGTGGGGCTAAAGATGAAAGGCGTCCTGCCGGACGGGCCCGCTGCGCGTGGGGCGGGTACTTCGTACCGCGTGATCCGGTTGCGGTAGGTCGGGCTGTTGGGGGCCGGACGATGTCCGGCTTGGGGAGCGACTTTGAGTTATTGGGAGTGGCTGTGGTCGTGGGCGGCGTGGTCGTGAGCGTGCGCGGAGACCAACTCTACCGGCGGTGGGGCGGAGCAGCCGTGAGTGGTTTCGCAGCCTCTTGTTTCAAACTGGATGGTGGTGTGGGCGATGTGGAACTTGTCCCAGAGGGCGTTCTGGATGCCTTCGAGGATCGCTGAGCAGTTGCTCATGGGCATTTCGGCGATGAGGACGTGGCTGGCGAGAGCGTGGGATTTTGAGCCGAGGCTCCAGACGTGGAGGTCATGGACGCCGCGGACGCCGGCTACGGACTCCATGGATTCGCGGATGGCGGGGATGGAGAGGTTTTTTGGGGTGCCTTCGAGGAGGATGTTGAGGGTGTCGCGGACGATGCCATAGGAGGACCAGAGGATCATGCCGGCGATGATGAGGGAGAGGACGGGGTCGATCCACTGGAGGCCGGTGACGAGGATGGCGGCTCCGCCGAGGATGACGGCGGCGGTGGAGAGGGTGTCGCCGAGCATGTGGAGGAAGACGGAGCGGATGTTGACGTCGCCGGAGAAGCGCCAGAGGAGAGTGGCGATGAGGCCGTTCATGAGGACGCCGGCGGCGGCGACGTACATCATGAGGCGGGGCTGGACGGGGACGGGTTCGCCGAGGCGGTGGAGGGCGGAGAAGGCGATCCAGGCGGCGAGGACCATGAGGGTGAGGGCGTTGACGAAGGCGGCGAGGACGCCGGCGCGCTGGTAGCCGAAGGTTTTATGGTCGTTTGCGGGGCGGGATTGGAAGTAGACGGCGACGAAGCTGAGGACGATGGCGAGGGCATCGGAGACGTTGTGGCCGGCTTCCGAGATGAGGGCGAGGGAGTGGGCTCTTATGCCGAAAAAGAACGTTGCGCACACGTAGATCGCAGTCAGGGCGAGCGAAGTCTTGAGGATTCGCTGCATGGTGCGATTGTTGGAGGCGACCAGGTGCATAAGTACAGTGTAAGGCAGTGTGGTGCAGTGTGAGGCTGTGTGAGGCAGTAAGAGCAACGACCTACGGCTTGGGCAGAGACGCGAGGAGGCCTAAGAGCATGCGGGTTACCTCAGCTGAGAGGGACTCGCATCGGTCCAGGTTGGTCGGTTCGCCGAAGTGTAGGCTGCGGGCGATGATGAGCTGAGTTTGGAGTTCGGCGTTGGAGCCTTTAGCGATTCCGAGAAACTGGCGGAACTCGCCGGTTGTGCCGCGGTCTGCACCTTCCGCGATATTGCTGGGGACGGACACGGAGGCGCGGCGAAGTTGGGAGGTGAGGCCGAAGAGTTCGTCGTGCGGAAATACGGCTGTTAGGGCGTAAACCGCGAGACTGAGCTCAATTGCTTTCTGCCAGACCTGGAGATCGCGGAAAGAACGATTTGGCATAGCTTAGGACTCCTTTGCTCGATCCAGGGCCCTGCTGCCGTGTCCTGCTCTTTACTGCCTCACACTGCCTTATACAGCTCTTTACTGTTTCATTACTGGTTTGATGGGGTTCATGGACCAGAGGCCGGACCAGGATTCGGCGATGACGATGGAGTCGCCGGGGTTGGCGGGGTCGTAGCGGACCTGGATGGGGAGGTCGATGTCGAGGTCGTGGATTTGAGGAGTGAAGAGGGAGATGTCCTGGGAGCACTCGTAGACGACGCCGGCGATGCGGTACTGGTAGATGATGACGGTGGGCTGGGTGAAGGTGGGGTTGGCGTCGAGGAGGGATCCGTCGATGATGCGGCCGGTGGCGGCGAGGTGGGTGCGGCGGGCTAGCTCGAGCTCTTCACGGGAGGGGCGTTTGCGGAGGCGAGAGTAGAGAGACAGCGTCAGAAGCGAGAAGGTTCCGGCGGCCACGACGACGGTGGCTACGGGATGCCGGAGGACAAGCTGGGCGGGGGGAACCATCATCTATGAGGATAGATGCGGAGATGCAGGCGTGCCACCGCTCCGAGGTGGGAGGTGGCGAGCGGTATACTGGGTAGTGCGAAAAGAGCGTGAATCTTCGATGGGAACGATGTTACAGAGGGGCGCGGAGCCTCGGGATCTGAGTGAGGGGCGGCGGATCCGGTCGACGACGGTGATTTGTGTGCGGCGGGGCGGGCAGGTGGTGATGGCGGCGGATGGGCAGGTGTCGTTGGGGCCTACGGTGATGAAGAGCTCGGCGAAGAAGATACGGCGGCTTTACAACGACAAGGTTCTGGCGGGGTTTGCGGGATCGACTGCAGATGCGTTCAGTCTGTTCAGCCGGTTTGAGGCGAAGCTGGAGCAGTATGCGGGGAATCTGGGCCGGGCGGCGGTGGAACTGGCGAAGGACTGGCGGACGGATAAGATGTTGCGGCAGCTGGAGGCTTTGCTGGTGGTGGCGGATACGACGCAGACGCTGATGCTGAGCGGGACGGGGGATGTGATTGAGCCGGATGCGATTGAGGGTGGAGGGATCATGGCGATTGGATCTGGGGGGAGCTATGCGCAGGCTGCGGCGGTGGCGCTGATGGAGAATACTGAGATGTCGGCTCGGGAGATCGCTGGGAAGAGTATGAAGATTGCTGGGGAGATTTGTATTTATACGAATGCGCATGTGACGTTTGAGGAATTGACAGTCGAGGCTGCGGCTACGAAGTAGGCAGGTAGCGAACTCCGGGAAGCGAAGCAACAGAGAAGTCACAGACCGGCATTGAAGAGGCATTTACTGAAAGGAATTATGGCTATATTTTTGCCGGGAGCGGCTGAGGATCAGGCGCTGGCTCTGGATGAACTTACCCCGCGGGAGATTGTCACTGAGTTAGATAAATATGTGGTGGGGCAGCATGCGGCGAAGCGGGCGGTGGCGATTGCGCTGCGCAACCGGATGCGACGGCAGAAGCTTGCGCCGGAGCTGGCGGATGACATCATGCCCAAGAACATCATCATGATCGGGCCTACGGGTGTGGGGAAGACGGAGATTGCGCGGCGGCTGGCTAAGCTGACGAATTCGCCGTTCTTGAAGGTGGAGGCCAGCAAGTTTACTGAGGTCGGGTACGTGGGGCGGGATGTGGAGTCGATTGTGCGCGATCTGGTGGAGATTGCGATCGACCTGGTGCGGGAAGAAAAGCTGGAAGAGGTGGAGGATAAGGCGGAACTGCACGCGGAAGATCGTCTGCTGGACTTGCTGCTGCCGCCTACGCCTGCCGCGGCGACGGCGGCCAATGCTGCCGCAGCGACTGAAGTTGCGGGGACGAATGTGATTCAGCTTCCGGCGCAGATGGATACGGAGTCGGAGGAATATGTGAAGCCGGTAGTGGAGGTTCCGCGGGAGGATAAGGCGGAGCCGACTTCCTATGAGCGGACGCGAGAGAAGCTTCGGCAGCAGTTTCGTGAGGGCAAGCTGGATGAACGGATGGTGGAGATCGATGTGCGGGATCGGAATCAGCCGGGGTTTGAGGTGATTGCTGCGCCTGGACTGAATGGGGGGATGGAGGAAGGCGACATCAGCCTGAAGGATGTGCTGCCGGGGCTGTTTGGGCCGAGGACGAAGAAGCGCAAGATGAAGGTTGCGGAGGCGTTCGACTACCTGGTGCAGGAGGAGGAGCAGCGGCTGATCGATATGGATCAGGTGATGCGGCTGGCGGTGGAGCGGGTGGAGGACTCCGGGATTGTATTTCTGGATGAGATCGACAAGATTGCCGGGCGGGAGGGCGGGCATGGGCCGGATGTTTCGCGGGAGGGTGTGCAGCGGGATATTTTGCCGATCGTTGAAGGGACGACCGTGAGCACGAAGTATGGAATGGTTTCTACCGACCACATTTTGTTTATTGCGGCGGGGGCGTTTCATGTTTCAAAGCCGAGCGATCTGATTCCGGAGCTGCAGGGTCGGTTTCCGATTCGGGTGGAGCTGCAGTCCTTGACCGTTGGGGATTTCGTGCGGATTCTGACGGAGCCTAAGAACTCGCTGGTGAAGCAGTCGACGGCGCTGCTTGAGACGGAGGGACTGAAGCTGGAGTTCACGACCGAAGCGCTGGCGGAGATGGCGGCGTTTGCGTTCAAGGTGAATGAGACGACAGAGAATATTGGGGCTCGGCGGCTGCATACGATTTTGGAAAGGGTGCTGGATGAGATCAGCTTCCAGGCTCCGGATGTGGTGAAGAAGGGCAAGGGCGAGGCTTCGCAGGAGGGTGTTGTGGCCGAGGTGGCGGCTTCGGCTCCGCTGGGTGAGGTGAGTGCAACGGCTGGCGCTCCGCTTCCAGTGATCGAGCGAAAGAAAGAGGACGGCACGACGGAGATGGTGATTGTGGTGGACCCGGAGTATGTGCGGCAGCAGGTTGCTGGGATTGTGAAAGATCAGGATTTGAGCCGGTATATTTTGTAACGCTTCGTGGATGTTTCTCTTCGAACGAGGAGCGGGGTGGCTCGGACGAGGGAGGGTGCGGAGAAGGCTGCGCCCCTATGCCTGGGGAGCAGTATTTGGCCATGACCTTGAATTCGTCGTGATCTGATGCGGGCGTCCGGTTCCTGCACGTACATCGCTTGAACGACGCGAAAAGCTTCTTACCACTTGTGACTTGCCACTTACTGGCCGGTCTCGAAGCGGTGGAAGAAGCTGGAGTTCAGGTAGTGGGGGCGGGTGGGGTTGTTGGCTACTGTTATCGCAAGGGCGGCGATGAACTGGGTGTATTGAGCGGCGGCTGTGAGGTCCATGGGTTGCGAGAGGTCGTCCGCGGTGCTGTGGTAGCGCTGGGCTAGCCAAGTGCGCCAGGCTTTGTACTCGGGGGAGCCGGCTTCCCAGCCGAACTTGAAGGCGAGGGCGGGGATGCCGGCCTGGACGAAGCTGTACTGGTCGGTGCGGGTAAAGGAGTTGCGGTCCGGCTCGGGGTCGCCGGCGATGACGATGTTGCGCGTGGCTCCGACGGCGCGGGCCTGGTCTGCGAGAGTGGACTGCTCGAGCCCCTGGACGTGGAGTTTCTTGAGCGGGAAGATGGGCATGGGCATGTCGGAGTTGAGGTCGGCGACGAGAGCGGAGGCTGGAACGGTGGGGTGCTGGGCGAAGTAGCGAGAGCCTAGCAGGCCTTTTTCTTCGGCGGTGAAGATGAGGAAGAGGATGGAACGCTTGGGCCGTTGCGCCGGAGGCAGGGCGGAGAGCTGGTGAGCTACTTCGAGGACGGTGGCGACTCCGGAGGCGTCGTCCATGGCTCCGTTGTAGATGGTTTTGCCGTTGATGGGCTCGCCGACGCCCAGATGGTCGAGGTGAGCGGAGACCATGATGTATTGAGCGGCGAGAGCGGGGTCGGAGCCTTTGAGGGTGGCGGCGATGTTGGGGGAGGTGACGTGCGAGGTCTCGGCGGTGACGGAGGCGCGGATGGATTTGTTGAGGGGGAAGCGTGGGAGAGGCTTTTGGGCGTCGGCTAGCTCAAGAAGGGAAGCAAAGGTGTGGCCGGTGCCGGCGAAGAGTTTTTCTGCTTGTGCGGGGTTGAAGGTGGCGGTGAACATGGCGTCATGATGGTCGGCCAGGGCTGGATGTCTGGCGGCTACGGCTGCTTCCTCGGGTGAGGGCGCGAGGCGCATGCCGGGTTGGGAGGCGTTGGAGGCGACGCGGGGCCAGGGGAAGTCCATGGACTTGGGTGTGGGGATGTTGATGGTGCCTACCACGCCGGCGCGGGCGAGTTCTGCGGCGAGCGGGGAGGTGCGGGCGAAGGATTTGAGAGCTCCGGGAAGCTCGGCTGGGCCTCCGTTGAGGTAGACGACGATTTTGCCCTTGAGCGAGGCGGAAGGGACTTCGGCAGAGTCGAAGTCGTCGTAGTGGGATTCGGGAAGGTGGAGGCCGTAGCCTATGAAGACGAGAGGCGCTTCGATTCTGGGGAGTTGCGGGGTCCGGGAGCCCAGGGTGGCGTCTTCGCCCAAAGTGAGAGGTTGGGGGCCGGATGGTGTGATGAGAGTGAGAGAGGACTTGGCGGCGAGGACCCGCTGGACGTCGAAGTGGACCTGCTGGTAAAAGGTGCCTTGGTCGCCGGCGGGGCTTAGGCCGTCGGATTTGAAGTGGTCTACGACGTAGGCAGCGGCTTTGAGGTACTCGGGTGATCCGGTGAGGCGGCCCTTCATGTCGTCGGAGGCGAGGTACTGGACGTGGGCGAACCAGGCTTTGCCGGAGGCGGTATTGTCTGGGGCGGCGGCCTGGGCGGGAAGGAAGCAGGAGGCGGCGACGAGGGCGGCGAGGATGGGTCGCATGGGCTTGGGCACCTTGGTGGGATGGCTTGATAGTACAGTGTTTGGGCAGGGGTGGGGCAGTGGTGGGGCAGCGGTGGGGCAGCGATCGAGCGGTGACAAGACAGTAAGAAGGGCAACCCTTGCGGGTCGCCCTTGGTGTTCGCCTTTGATTGAGGGTTAGACGGCTACGGCCTTTTCGATCTCGCTGAGGCGCTTGGCGAGGAGTTGCTCCAGGTCTTCGAGGGCCTTGGAGAAGCCTTCGATGCCTTCCTTGAGTTTGTCGTGGGCCATGCGGTCCTCGGCGTGCATCTTCTCGAAGGTTTCCTTGTCGATGGTGAGCTTCTTGATGTCCATGGAGGCGGACTTGGAGGCGTCCAGCTTCCGGGTGAGGGTGTCCTGGCTGGAATCCAATTCGCCGAGGAGCTTGGGGGCGATGGTGAGGAGATCGCAGCCGGCCAGCTCGGTGATTTCACCGATATTGCGGAAGCTGGCTCCCATGACGACTGTCTTGTAGCCGAACTTCTTGTAGTAGTTGTAGATGGTGGTGACGGATTGGACGCCGGGGTCGTCGGCTCCGGTATAGTCCTTCCCTGTGTCCTTCTTGTACCAGTCGAGGATGCGGCCGACGAAAGGCGAGATCAGGGTTACCTTGGCTTCGGCGCAGGCGATGGCCTGGTGGAGGCCGAAGAGGAGGGTCAGGTTGCAGTGGATGCCCTCTTTTTCGAGCTCTTCGGCGGCTTTGATGCCCTCCCAGGTGGACGCGATCTTCACCAGGACGCGCTCGCGGCCGATGCCGGCTTTGTCGTACTGGGAGATGATGTCGTGGGCCTGCTCCATCGTTTTTTCCCTGTCGTAGGAGAGGCGGGCATCGACTTCTGTCGAGACGCGGCCGGGGACGATCTTGAGAATCTTGAGGCCGAAGGCTACGGCGAGAGACTTGAAGGCGGCGGCGGCGACTTCCTTATCGTCGGCTTTGTCGCCAAGGTCCTTGCGGGCGGCCTTGAGAGTGTCGTCGACGATGGACTGGTACTCAGGGAGCGCGGCGGCGGCGGCGATGAGAGACGGATTGGTGGTCGAGTCCGTGGGCTTGAACTTCTCGATCGAGTTGATGTCGCCGGTATCGGCGACGACGGTAGTCATGGATTTGAGCTGTTCGAGTAAGCTGGGCACGTGAGCGCCTCCTATATTGTTTGCACGTCTGGTGCTTGCAATACTATGCCTGTTTGACGTTCCGGTGATTGAATTTGCAGCGGTATTATGCTGCCGCGACGGAGTTGGTGAGGGTGCCTAAACCCTCTATTTGCACTGAAACCTGGTCACCCGGAGTGAGCTGACCGACGCCTGCAGGAGTTCCGGTGGGTATGAGGTCTCCGGGTTCAAGGGTCATGCAGGCGGTAATGAAGACCAGCAGATCCACGATGGGAAAGATGAGATCGGCGGTTGAGCCGGTCTGTTTAACTTGACCACTTAGATGCGTGGTGAGGGTTACTGGATCACCGAAGGCTGGGTCAAGATCTGAGGAGACGATGGGACCACAGGGGCAAAAGGTATCGAAACCCTTCGCGCGGGTCCACTGGCCGTCTGACTTTTGAAGATCGCGGGCGGAGATGTCGTTGACGAGGGTATATCCGCGGATGTACTGGGCAAGATCGTCTGTGGGCTGGAGGTTGCGGGCGCGCTTCGCGATCACGAGTGCCAGTTCGCCTTCGAAGTCTACCTTCTGCGATTGGGCCGGCAGGAGGATGGTGCCGCCGGGGGCCAAGAGGGATGACGGAGGTTTGAAGAAGAGCAGCGGCTGCTTGGGGACCTCGTTGCCGAGTTCGGCGGCGTGGTCCCGGTAGTTGCGGCCGACGCAGACGATTTTGGAGGGGCGGACAGGCGCGAGGAGGGTGAAGGATGCGAGCGGGGCGGGGCGGAATTGGATGGCGGGACGGGTGCCGGTGGGGTCTTCTTCCGGTGCGGCCATTGGGGCGGCGGCGAAGAGGGTGCATTCGCGGAGTTCGACGGTCACGTAAAGTGGCCCTTCAGGGGTGCTAATTTTTGCGTAGCGCATTCAGGCTCTCTGCTTTCTTGAGCTGGTTTATGGGATGGTTTCAGGGTGCTTGAATGAGGTCCTGGATGGCGGAGCTGGGCAGACTTTCGTTGTGGTTCTGGTCGACGGCGGTGACGCGATAACGATACATGTGGTTGGATGCGGCGGTCAGGTCGCGGAAGGTGGGAGATGGGATTGGGGAAGAATTCAAGCGAGTGAATGGGCCGTCAGGGGTGTCGCTGCGGTAGAGGTTGTAGCCGAGAATGTCGGGTTCAAGGTTGGGTTCCCAAGAGAGGTCGATGGAGGGTGGACCGTTGAGCGGGGCGGCGGCAATGGACTGCAGGCCGGTGGGTGGCCTGGGGGGGAAGACGTCCTTATCGATGAAAGTGACGGCGGGGGAGGGAGCACTGCGAAGCTCATAGGCGTGACCTGCCAAGGTGACGGGGAGAACGCGTTGGGCAGTGTAGGTGTACGTCTTGTGCGGAAGGGCTGTAGGGTCGACCATTGCGCCTGCGTCTTTGGCAGAGCTCGAGCCGGAGAAGGTTGCGCGGAGGACAACGGGAGAGCTGGATTCGGTGGTGCTGGAGAGACGTGGCTTAGACGTTTTGCCCTTCGCAAGGGGTGTCGCCGGGCTGGAGTCGTCAGCGATCAGGGTGCGGGTGAGTTCCATCGCCGGCTGCGCGCTGGAGGGCTGGTACGGGCTGATTTGCCAATGCACGATTGCGCCATGAGGCGAGGCGGTTACGGTCAAGATGCCGGGATCCGCTGGGGCCTGGCCGGCAGGCGCGAGAACGGGACTGGACGGACCGGCGGAGCGGTTCTTCGCGTTGCAGAGCTCGATGCGGTAGACGAGCAACCGGGGTTCGCCGGCGACGAGGGCGGGTGGGAGGATATCAGCTACGTGTGTTTCGCCGGGAGTGGCGGAGAGGCGGCGGACCGGGGTGCAGGCTGGCGGCTTGGAGGACCTGAGTGGGGAAAGATCCCGGCAGAGAATTACGGTGATGGGGTCATGGAGCAGGAGGCCGTCGGTCGTTTTGTTGGGGACGGTCCAGGTGAGCAGGACCTGGTTGGAAACGCGCTGTGCGCGGAGTTCTGTCGCTAGGGCGGGCAGGTGAAGAGAGGGGGGCTGTGGATTGCCACGGCTGGCGCAGCCTGCGGCGCACACGAGGATGGAGGCCACTGCGAGGGGAAGGAACAGCGACTGAAGTTTTTCCTGCATCGAGCCCATCCAGAACAGGCTAGCACCCGTATATCCAGGAGAGAGTGCGGGTGGGCAGGCTCCGGAAGCGATTGAGCGGCGGGGAAGGTCGTTGATGCGAAGAAAACTTGGCTCACGGGAGCGGAAGACAACCTTTCATCAGCCCGCAACGTCTTTTGACCTTATGAATAGGACCTCCACGCAACCCAGCAGTCTCCTCGTGAACGATCCCCTCAACAGGGAGCACCCTTTGCCGGAGCCGCCGCGCGAACTGAGCGGTGTGCAGGTGGATGGTGAAGCGGCCGAGCAGTTTATCTCTGAAAAACGGATCGGCGAACGAATCAAGTATTTGCGGCTGAAGAAGTCGATGGGCCTTGTCGATTTGGGCCGGCATACCGGGCTTTCAGCCAGCTTTCTGTCTCAGCTTGAGACGGGGCGCGTCGTTCCCACGCTGCGGAATTTAGCGCGGATCGCGATGGTGTTTTCAAAGGACCTCAACTTCTTTTTCGAGCCGGAGCCGCAGACGCTCTTCCGGCTGCACCGGGTGAAAGACCGGGTTCGTTTGCCGCAGACCGGAGTGTCGGACCCTTCGTATTTCTTCGAAAGCCTCGGCTACCAGGTTCCGGATCGTCAGTTGGACCCCTACTTTGCGGAGTTTCTGCCAAAGAAGGCTGGCCGTGAGCCGAAGGCGCACCAGCACGTCGGCTGCGAATTTCTCTATCTACTGACCGGCAACCTGGATGTGCAGCACGGCGACGTTACGCATCATGTAGAGGCGGGTGACTCGATCTACTTCGACGCGACCACGATCCACAGCTACAGCTGTGCGGGCGACAGCTCAGCGACGGCACTCATCGTGACATTGCAACAGCCGGTTGGCGCAGTGCAGGGTAGCCGTGTCAACGGCTTCACGAGCAGCCGTACTCGGATGGCCGTGAATGGATCGACATCCGGATTGAAGAAGACACCCGCCTAGCGTTGTCCTCCTGCTTGCTCATGGCCCGCCCTCGTGGCGGGCCTTTGCTGCGTAGTGGGGGTCATTCCACGAAAAGGAAACGCGAGTGAGAAAAGCGACATCCATGCTGATACTTCTGGACGTTTCGCAGAGATGTGCGGCCCCGGAGTTGGAGGAAGTTATGGCAGAGGATGTGAAACGGCCGGAGAACACAGCGCGGGAAATTTTCGCCCTTCTTCCGGATGCGAGGCAGGCCGGCGAAGAGTACGAGTCGCTGCCGGAGGGAACGACGGAGGGTGTCACCTGGGCACATGCGCGTCAGACGGTTCTGGTTGAGCCGAAGGCGCTGTACGAGCTGTGGCGGGACGAAACGGGCTTCCCTTTATGGCAGGAGCAGGTGGTGTCTGTGACACCACTTGGAGCAGGCAAGAGCCATTGGGTGATGGGCGACCCGGAGGATCCTGAGGGGAAGCGAATCGAGTTCGACAGCGAGATTACGGAAGACGTTCCTGGACAGAAGATTGCCTGGAAGAGCATTGCGGGAGATGTTGAGCAGGGTGGCGAGGTTACCTTTCATGCGCGGAAGGATGGTCGCGGGACCGTTGTGACCCTGATACAGCATTTCAAGATTGGGGTGTTGGCGAAGACGGTTGCTGCGGTGGCGAAGCGCGGACCGAAGCAGACGGTGATCGAAGATCTTCGGCATTTCAAGCAGATGGCAGAGGCGGGTGAGATTCCGAGCGTGAAGGGGCAGCCACATGGGCCTCGGGGCACGATTGGTGGGGTCAAAGAGTGGTTTTTGGGCGAAACGAATCCCACTCCCCCGGGATCCTCGGAACAAGAGTGAAGAGGCGGTATCGATGACGCCGCGTCAGAACGCGATCTTAAACAGACAACCAGGTGGGTGTACAGGAGAGATGCGATGAAGGCAGTTTGTTGGATGGGCACCAAAAAGATTGAGATACAGACAGTGAAGGATCCGGAGATCATCAACCCGAGCGATGCGGTGATTCGGATTACGCGGACTGCGATCTGCGGGAGCGATCTTCACCTCTACGACGGGTACATTCCAACCATGGAATCAGGAGACATTCTAGGTCATGAGTTTATGGGCATTGTGGAGGAGGTTGGGAGCGGGGTGAAGAAGCTGAAGCGCGGAGATCGCGTCGTGGTGCCGTTTACGATCGCGTGCGGCAGCTGCCTGTTCTGCAAGAAGGATCTCTGGTCACTCTGCGATAACACGAACCCCAATGCGCATATTGCAGAGGAGATGTACGGCTATTCAGGGTCAGCTCTGTTTGGCTACTCGCACATTTATGGAGGTTATGCGGGAGGTCAAGCCCAGTATGCACGGGTGCCGTTTGCGGATGTGGGACCGATCAAGATCGAGAACGATCTGCCGGATGAGAAGGTGCTGTTCCTCTCCGATATCTATCCCACGGGTTACCAGGGCGCGGTGAATGCACACATCGAGCCTGGCGACACGGTTGCAGTGTGGGGGTGTGGACCGGTTGGGCTGTTTGCGATTGCGAGCGCGTACATGCTCGGCGCCGGAAAGGTGATCGCGATCGATCGCTTTCCGGAACGGCTGAAGCTGGCGCGGGAGTACTGCGGGGCAACGACCATCGACTACTCGGCGAAAGACGTCATTGTGGTGGAGGCGCTGCGTGACCTGACCGGAGGTGTGGGACCGGACTCGTGTATCGACGCGGTTGGAATGGAGGCCCACTCAAACACGTTTGTGGGCGGTTATGACACGGTGAAGCAGGCGCTGATGCAGGAGACGGATCGTCCTTTTGTGCTGCGCCAGGCGATTCAAGCGGTGCGAAAAGGGGGAACGCTGTCGATCCCGGGCGTGTATGGAGGCGTGCTAGACAAAGTCAACTTTGGGGCCGCGTTTGGCAAGGGCGTCAAGATGGGCATGGGGCAAACGGACATGCATAAGTATCTCGCGCCGCTGTTGAAGTCCGTCGAAGAGGGGAAGATCGATCCTTCGTTCCTGATCTCACACCGGATTGGTATTGAGCAGGTTCCGGAGGCGTTCAAGATGTGGGCGGCGAAGGAGGATGCGGTGACCAAGATCGTGATCGATCCCTGGCAGGATGTGATTCCGGCCTAAGACTAGGACTGAAGAAGGCGGCGCCGATGGGTTTTCCCGGCGGTTCAGGCCTAACGCATCAACATCTTCTTATGAGAGGGCCGTCCCCTGGGGCGGTTCTTTTCTTTGCTGTGTGGTCGTAGGCATCGGAGTCGACCTGCGTGGGCGTGTAGGCGGTGGGGAGCTTCCAGAGTCGCGCAAAAAGACGGTCCAGCTCGCGGGATTCCGGGTCGCGCTCCGTATAAACGCGGTGTCCCTGGCCGAGCGCCTCAGCAGCGTGCCGGAGGAGATGCAAGCTGGCAGGAATCTTGACGGCGGCGGGGCCAAAGTAGCGGAAGTCGTGCGCGAGCAGGATGCGGCCGTTCTTATA
This sequence comes from uncultured Granulicella sp., assembly GCA_964282815.2. Lineage (GTDB taxonomy): Bacteria > Acidobacteriota > Terriglobia > Terriglobales > Acidobacteriaceae > Edaphobacter. The sequence goes on along the minus strand of CBDIOH010000001.1, from coordinate 595,801 downwards.
GAAAGGGTAGCGGCCTAGATCTTTGAGGATGTGCTCCGGGGCGGCGTGTAACAGGCTTCGGCCGGAGTGGGCCGCAGTGCCGTTCTGGCGGTGGAATTCGTAGATACAGTCGGGGCGATGCAGGAAAGCCGGGGTGAAGTAGTCACGCGCGTCGACGCCCTCGCCGACGATAGCGGCGTAGATGACGGAGGAGAGCGGATAGCCCTCGGAATGAGCCAGCGAGTGGCTGGTAATACCAAGGATCCGGTCTCCGGGTTGGGCGGTGCGGCGAATGGCGGGTTTGCAGATGGCCAGGGTGAGGAGTGGGTCTTCGCCGCTTGCGGGTGGGGGGGCGCAGGGCGCGCCGCCGCGGTCGGAGGTCAGCTTATAGAGGTAGGAGCGCATAGAACCGTGGTGGACATTGATGGAGCAGTCAAGTGCTCAGACCGCGATGGGTTTGCCCTTTTCGTTGAGCGCGATCCGGGTGGCGGGAAGCTCGTGGTCGTGGGGAAAGAGGATGAGCCAGTTTTCCGGGACTGCGCGGGCTAGGAGACGCTTACGCTCGGCGATGCAGGTGAGTGGGTCGAGGTCGTAGCCCATGACCCATGTGGGGTCGAGATGGTGGTGGGTGGGAATCAGGTCACCGAGGAAGCAGGCGTGTTGGCCCCGCGATTCGATGTGGATGCCCATCATGCTGGCGGTGTGGCCGGGCAGATGTTCGACCCAGATGCCGGGAACGATCTCGCACTCGGCGCTGCCGGGGCGCGTGTCGATCATGGTCATCTGGCCGGAGGCGAGCAGGGGGTCGTAGTTGGCGGAGATATAGGAGACAGCATCTCGCTCAAGCTGCCGGTGCGCGTGCTCTACCTCGCCGCGATGGACGATGTAGCGGGCGTTGGGAAAGGTGGGGGTGATACGGCCGTCAGGGAGGAGGGTGGTGTTCCAGCCGCAGTGGTCGAAGTGAAGATGGGTGTTTACGACGTGCGTCACCTCCTCCGGGCGGACGCCAGCGGCTTCAAGGGAGGCCGGCAGAAGAGCTTGATTCTGATGGATCTGCTGCAGTTTGGCAGGCTGCTTGTTCCCGATGCCCGTCTCGATCAGGACGACGTGGTTGCCGGTGCGGACGATGGTTGTGTTGAGGCCGAGCAGGATGCGATTGTCGGGGTCGGCGGGGATACGCTTTTGCCAGAGAGTCTTGGGGACGACGCCGAACATGGCGCCACCGTCCAGCAGGTAGGTGCCGTCCGTGCAGAGGATCAGTTCGAGGTCACCGAGCGGAATGCGTGCGCGGAGCAGAGCCTCCTGCGCGATGGGAGCGATAGCCATGAGGTGAGGATAACGGCTGGAGGCTCTTGGCGGAAAGCGAGGCCGCCTGAGGGCATCAGGCGGCTGGCGCTTCCATGGGTATGTTCTGCAGATCCTGGACTGGCTTCGAACCGAGTATTTCCGCTGGACCACTCGCGATCAGTTGAGTGGCGTACTGGGCGGCAGTGGGAGGGACGGCGGATGGCACCTCCAGGCCCGCGACGTAGGCGAGGTCTGCTGGGCTGGCGAGCGAAGATAACGTAGCCACCATGGAGGTCCCCGTCTGCATGGCAACTGAAGTTTCGGTCGCATGATCCGGGGACGCCGGAACGGCAGCTCGATTTTTCAGCTGAAAGCACTGGCGGCAGAGGACGGGGCGACCCTGTGTGGGTTTGAAGGGTACCGTGGTCTCGATTCCGCAGTCTGAGCACTGGGTTCTCGTCTCTGTGCGGGAGAGTCCGGCGGCAGCTGGTCCGTTCCCGTTGGCCGCCGCGGCGAGGCCTGAGCGGCGGCTTTTGCAGGGTTTGCAGCGTTTGGGGTCGTTTTTGAACTGCTTGTCGAAGAAGAAGAGCTGTTCGCCCGCGGTAAAGATGAACTCGCTGTGGCAATCGACACAGGTCAAGAGTCTGTCTTGGAATTGTTCCTGCATGTCACTTCTCCCGTTTGGCATCCAGGGAAAGCCGCGCCGATACACTCTGGTAGCTGGCCTTCGATGGAGATTTTGAACAGGGGGCCTGAAAACCGACACTCAGCGGGGCTGAGTGGAACAAGCGAGGCTTGCGCGAGCCGGCGAAGCAGGGGGGAGAGGAGGCTCCCGGCAGGGTTAGGGTGGACCGGCACTTCATGGAGGCCGGCCCACGGGTTGAGGTCGAAGGAAAGGGACGTGGTCTCTGCGGATTTACGTCCACTCACACCAGGTGTGAGCGATTAGTCCTGTTCCTTACGAACTTTCTTTCGATTACGTTTCCGAGCGAGCGCTTCTTTGACGCGCTTCTTCTCGCCTGGCTTCAGATAGAAGGAGTGACGCTTGACCTCTTTGATGATGTCTTCGGTCTGCACTTTGCGCTTGAAGCGGCGCAGAGCGTTTTCGAGCGGCTCGCCTTCCTGAACGCGAATCTCTGCCAAGGGGAATACACCTCACAATCGGGCCTGAACGGCTAAGATCAAGAGTAATGCTTTCAGGTAAAAGATGCACGGGAAAATGGCAATTTGTGTCAGCAAAAAGACGTAGCTCCCGAAATGGGATTTATCTGGATTCAATTGTGCCGGAGGGCTCATGCTGCGGAGATATAAGGGTTTCGAGCCAGTGGTGGGGACGAACTGCTATGTGGACGTGAGTGCGCAGGTGATTGGCGATGTCGTGCTGGGTGACCGGGCGAGCGTGTGGATGAACGCGGTGATCCGGGGCGATGTGAACTCGATCCGCATTGGGCCGGAGTCGAATGTGCAGGACTGCGCGGTGCTGCATGGAATGCGCGATTTGTACCCGGTGATTGTGGGGGCGCGGGTGACGATCGGGCATAATGCGACGGTTCATGGATGCGTGCTCGAGGACGAGGTTCTGGTGGGGATTGGGGCGACGATTTTGAACGATGCGCGGGTGGGAGCGGGGTCGATCATTGCCGCCGGGGCGGTGATTCCGGAGCACATGGTGATTCCTCCACGGAGCCTGGTCGCGGGCGTTCCGGGGAAGGTGCGGCGGGAGCTCGGGGAGGCGGATCACGCGATGATTCTGAAATATGCGAGAAATTATCTGGATTATTCGGAGATTTACCTGGCGGAGATGGAAGGCATTAGCCGCTGACCAAGCGTCCGCGTGGGAAGGCGAGAGGGTCAGTTTCCGGGCGGGCCGCCGGGCGGCGGAGTTTTCCTTCATACTGGATAGATCATGCAATTGGACTTTTTAGGCACGTTGGAGCGCACGGGCATGTGCGGAGAGCTTCGCGCGGGCGACGCGGGGCGGGATGTGGTGTTGATGGGCTGGGTGAACCGTCGGCGGGATCACGGGAGCCTGATCTTTCTGGATGTGCGGGATCGGACGGGAATCACACAGGTGGTGCTGGACCGGGAGAAGAGTGAGGCGGCGCATGCGAAGGCGGAGGCGGCACGGCCGGAGTATGTGGTCGCCGTACGGGGGACGGTGCGGCTGCGGGATGCTTCGTTGATGAACCCGAATATGGGGACCGGCGAGATTGAGGTGGTGGCTTCGGAGTTGCTGCTGCTCAACGATGCAAAGACGCCGCCTTTTTCTCCGGCTGAGGATGCGATTGCGAATGAGGAGGTTCGGCTGAAGTACCGGTACCTGGATCTGCGGCGAGTGGAGATGCAGAAGAACTTCCGGGTTCGGCATGAGGTGGCGCGGGCGGTGCGGAATTACCTGTCGGACGCCGGCTTTCTGGAGATCGAGACGCCGTTCATGACGCGGTCGACTCCGGAGGGTGCTCGTGATTATCTGGTGCCGAGCCGGGTGCATGCGGGTGAGTTCTATGCTCTGCCGCAGTCGCCGCAGATCTTCAAGCAGATTTTGATGGTTTCCGGGTTCGATAAGTACTTTCAGATTGCGCGGTGTTTCCGGGATGAGGATCTGCGGGCGGACCGGCAGCCGGAGTTTACGCAGATCGACCTGGAGACTACATTCCCCTCACAAGACCGGATCTTCCGGGTGGTGGAAGGGTTTCTGGGGGCGGCGTTCAAGGCTGGGGCGGGGATCGAGCTGATTGCTCCGTTTGTGCAGATGACGTATGACGAGGCGATCCGGCGGTATGGGATCGATAAGCCGGATATGCGGCTGCCGAGCATGGTGGAGTTGACCGAGGTGGTGACGGCGGAGCTGCGGACGGCTTTGAAGATTGAACAGGGGCTGCCGGTGCTGGGCTTTGTGATTCCTGATGCGGGGGCGATGAGCGGGACGCAGAAGCGTGGGCTGGTGGAGGAGATTCGCGGGTTCTTCGGGGACTGTGGGCTGGATTTTCTGGATGTGACCCGGCTGAAGACGAACGAGAGCTTTGCGCCGCTGGCGGTCTCTATAGAGACGGCAATGGCGGGACCCACTCATCGCGATGATGCTGCGATGAATGGGGCACCGGAGTTGGTGGTGGTGATTACGCCGAAGCTGGGGACGCCAGAGCGGTGGAACTTCGATCCGCAGTGGATTTACAAGAAGGTTGGCGGGCTACGGCTGGAGCTGGCAAAGAAGTATGCGGAGAAGCATGGACTCTTCAAGCAGACGGGGACGGCAGCGGATTACAGGTTCTGCTGGGTCACGGACTTTCCCATGTATGAGTGGGATGAGGAGGCGAAGACGTGGCAGGCGGCGCATCATCCGTTTACCTCGCCGCATGAGGATGACATTACATCCGGGCGGCTGGTGAGCGATAAGGGTGCGGTGCGGGCGCTGGCTTACGACATTGTGTTGAATGGGACGGAGTTGGGGTCGGGGTCGATCAGGATTCACCGCAAGGATGTGCAGGCGGAGATCTTTCGGTCTCTGGGGATGGATGACGCGGAGCAGAAGGCGAGGTTTGGGTTTTTCCTGGATGCGCTGGAGTATGGGACGCCTCCGCATGGCGGGATTGCGCTTGGTCTGGACCGGATTGTGATGATTCTTGCGGGAGCGAGCAGCTTGCGAGAGGTGATTGCGTTCCCGAAGACGGCGAAGGCGATCGACCTGATGGTGGATGCGCCTACGCCGGTGAGCGAGCAGCAGATGCGGGAGTTGAGTTTGCGGACGGTGGTCAGGAGTTAGAAGCAAAGGCTTTAACGGGGATCAGGAGGAGAAAAGCGGGATCTGAACAGGCAACGGCTTTTGCGCTCCCCTGTGCTTTCTCTGTATGTGTTGAAAGTGCATGGGTTAGCGGATTGTTCCACGTGGAACAATCCCGAAACGTGGTGGGTGGGATGCTTTTTTGTTCACGTTTTGGTCGTCAGCTTGTGGTTTTTCGCTGGTTTGCAGTTCCACGTTTGGGTGGTTTGCGAAGGCTAGATGGCGCTGGCTTCTGTGAGATGGTTGAGGATCTCCGCAGGAAGCTTCAGGTCGGCTGCGGCGAGGAGGTCGTCGAGTTGGTCGAGGCTGGTGGCGCTGGCGATGGGGGCGAGGATGGTGGGTTGGGCGAGGAGCCAGGCGAGGGCGATGGTGGCTTGTTTGACTCCGGTCTGCTGGGCGGCCTGATCGAGGGCTTTGAGGATCTTGAGGCCGCGATCGTCGAAGTATTTCTCTACGCGGGCTCCGCGGTTCTTGCCTTTGGCGTCTGCTTTGGTTTTGTACTTGCCGGTCAGGAAGCCGCTGGCGAGGGAGAAGTAGGGAACCACGCCGATGCCGAGCTCTTTGCAGACCGGCTGCTGGTCTGACTCGAAGTTTTCGCGATCGTAGAGGTTGTACTCGGGCTGGAGGGTCTGGTAGATGGGAAGTTGTTCGCGCCTGGCGAGCTCGACGGCCTGGCGCAGACGTGGGCCGGAATAGTTGGAGGCTCCGATGGCGAGGACCTTGCCTTGCTGGACGAGCTGGGCGTAGGCCTCGAGCGTTTCGTCGAGCGGCACGGCCTCGTCATCTTTGTGCGACTGGTAGAGGTCGATGTGGTCCGTCTGGAGGCGGGTCAGTGAGGCCTCGACGGCGGTGAGGATGTAGTGGCGGGAGAGGCCCTTCCGGTCGCCGCCCATGTCCATGCCGACCTTGGTGGCGAGGACGATCTTGTCGCGGAGGCCGGTGCGGATGAACCATGCGCCGAGGATGGTCTCGCTTTCTCCGCCATGGTTTCCAGGCACCCAGCGGGCGTAGACGTCGGCGGTGTCGATGAAGTTGAAGCCGCGTTCGGTGAATGCGTCGAGGATCCGGAAGGATTGTTCCTGGTCGATGGTCCAGCCGAAGACATTGCCGCCCAACATGAGCGGGGCGACCTGTTGGCCGGTTTGTCCGAGTGCGCGTTTCTGCATGAGTCGTGACCTCTGAGGGTTAGAGCGATGGCGGCGGGCGTGGGATGCAGGCGGGCTTCTGACGGAATGGGAATGGCGTGTGTAGAATTTGCCTACAGCTATGAATCAGAAGAATGTTCTGGGTGCAGGGATGGTGGCGGCGCTGCTGCTGGCGGGCGCGGTGCGCGGCGGCTGCCAGGCGAAGGAGGCGGCTCCCATCGTCCAGCCGGGAGCGCCTGGGCAGAACAGCAAGGTTTTGCCGGGCAGTACCGTCGCTCCGCCGCAAAAGCCGACGGAAGCCGATGTGAAGTTTATGCAGGGAATGGTCATGCATCACGGGCAGGCTGTGGAGATGACAGAGCTGCTGCGGACGCGGGGTGAGAACAAGGAGGTTCTGGCTCTGGGGCGGCGGATCGGGCTCTCCCAGACAGATGAGATGAAGTTTATGCGGCAGTGGCTGGAGCGGCGCGGGCTGCCTGTGGAGAGTATGGCGCCGATGGATCACAGCCACATGAGCGCGGCGGAGATGGGGACGATGGATATGAGCGCCAAGGCCATGCCATTGATGCCGGGAATGCTGTCGGCGCAGCAGATGGAGGCGCTGCGCAAGAGCCGGGGTGCGGAGTTCGACCACCTGTTCCTGACCGGGATGATTCAGCACCATGGCGGCGCGCTGGTGATGGTGCGGGAGCTGTTTGAGAGTCCTGCCGGCGGACAAGACGCCGATCTGTTCGACTTTGCGACGGACGTGGACAACACGCAGCGGGCGGAGATCGGCTTGATGCAAGGGATGCTTGAAAAGGAGAAACGATGACGCGACGTTCTGGATGGGCGATGGGTTTGGCTTGTGCGCTGGCTTTGGTGACGGTGCCGATGGGGATGGCGCAAACGCAGGCGGCTGGCTCTGCGGATCCGCGTGTGGGGCTTTCAGCCGGGATGCACGATGCGGGCGAGGCTGCCTCTGGGATGGTGCGGCTGGCTTCTTTGCCCAAGCCGGCGGCGTTTACGCCACCGGCTCCTGCGCCCGGTGCGAGTCCTCGCGCGGTGATGTCTGCGCAGCTGGGGTTTGCGAACTCCGACTTTGCGTTTGCGGGGACGACGTTGTTCCAGGGGAACTTCTACGGGGTGAACTTCTATGACATCTCGAACCCGGAGAAGATTGCGCTGAAGACGTCGCTGGTGTGTCCGGGCGGGCAAGGGGATGTGTCAGTGTATGGGCATCTGCTGTTTATGTCGGTGGAGCAGCCGAATGGGCGGCTAGATTGCGGGACGCAGGGGTTTCCCGCGCCGCCGCCCCCTCCTCCGCCACCCGCTGGAGCTCCAGCGGAGGCGCGCCCGGCGCAGCGGCTTCCGGCTGCGGATGCGGCGCGGTTCCGCGGGGTAAGGATCTTCGATATTTCCGACCTGGCAAATCCCAAGCAGGTTGCGGCCGTGCAGACCTGCCGGGGCTCGCACACACACACGCTGGTGTCCGATCCGAAGGATAAGGACAACGTGTATGTCTATGTTTCGGGGACGAGCTTTGTGCGGCAATCGGAGGAGCTGGCGGGCTGCTCGGGGGATGCGCCGGATAAGGATCCCAACACGTCGTTGTTTCGGATCGATGTGATCAAGGTTCCGCTGAACGCGCCGCAGGAGGCGAAGATCGTTTCGAGCCCGCGGGTCTTTATCGATCCGCGGAGCGGCGCTTTGAACGGGCTGCTGAACGCGGGCAACCACGATAAGGCGGGGGATGCGCCTACTGCTTCGAACCAGTGCCATGACATTACGGTGTATTCGGCGATCGGGCTGGCTGCCGGGGCTTGCTCGGGAAACGGCATTCTGCTGAATATCAAGGATCCTGAGCATCCGGTGCGGGTGGATGCGGTGAACGATGCGAATTACTCTTACTGGCATTCGGCTACGTTCAACAACGATGGGACGAAGGTGGTGTTTACCGATGAATGGGGCGGCGGGCTTCAGCCGCGCTGCCGGTCGACCGACCCGAAGAACTGGGGTGCGGATGCGATCTTCAACCTGAAGGACGACAAGCTGACGCTGGCGAGTTATTACAAGATGCCGGCTCCGCAGACGGATATGGAAAATTGTGTGGCGCATAATGGCTCGCTGATTCCGGTTCCGGGGCGGGATATCGAGGTGCAGGCGTGGTATCAGGGCGGGCTGAGCGTGATGGACTTTACCGACGCGGCGCATCCGTTTGAGATTGCGTACTTCGACCGCGGACCGATCGATGCGAAGACGATGGTGCTGGGCGGGGACTGGTCGGGGTACTGGTACAACGGCATGATCTATGGGTCGGAGATTGCGCGGGGGATCGATGTGTTCAAGCTGGTGCCGAGCAAGTATCTTTCGCAGCATGAGATCGACGCGGCCAACCAGGTGCGCTTCAACGAACTGAATGTGCAGAATCAGCCGAAGATCACGTGGCCGGCAAACTTTGTGGTGGCGCGGGCTTATGTGGATCAACTGCAGCGGTCGAATGCGCTGACTTCCAAGCAGGTGTCCGCGCTGGAGTCGATGATGAGTAAAGCTGAGAGCTCGCACGGCAAGGATGCGGCGAGGCTGAGCGGGATGGGAACGACGCTGGAGGCGCAGGCGGGTTCAGCGAAGATGCCGGCGGATGCGGCTCGGATGCATGCGCTGGCGGCGATTCTGAAGCAGGGGGCTGCTGCGGCGGACTGAAGCCGATCAGCATTCCCCAAGCGGCAGGAGGGTGGGCGATCGGATGAGGGGCACGGGAGATTTTTCCTGCGCATTCGATCGCCTGGCCTGACTCTATGCAGCGTCCGAGGCGGATGCGGCGACGGTCTATGGGAGCTTGCGGGCGCATCCCGATCCCCTTGTTTCCCACAGAAGGGCTATCGATCCCCCGGGTGGGGGATGGAGTTTGGTCTAGCAGGGCCGTATACCCACAGGAAGGATGGAGAGATCAGGCTGCAGATGCGGTCCGGTGCTTCAGGAGAGGGGACCTGGCATGGCCGCGGAGTTGATTCAAAAGGACACCGCGCCCGCCCGAGTTCCGCTGCCTGGAGAAGGCTGCCGGTTTAAGGCACAGAAGGTCGCGGGGCTGCGTCTCCGCGCGGCGTGGATGATGCTGGTCTGTTTGGCGGCGGCTCACCTGCTAGCGCCTCGCTCATTTGGACTGGATGAGCATAAGCAGATCACCCAATATGTGCAGACGACGTTTACTGATAAGACGGGTCTGCCGCAGAACTCGGTGAACGCCATTGCGCAGTCCGCCGACGGCTATCTATGGTTTGGAACGGAAGAGGGTCTGGCGCGCTTTGACGGGAAGCAAATGACCGTCTTCGATACGCGCCGCAATCACGAGATGCGGGACAACCTTATCCGCGCTGTGGCGGCGAGCCGAGACGGCGGCCTCTGGGTGGGAACGCGGAGCGAGGTGATGGAGCTTCGGAATGGGGCGTTTCACACCGTCATCTCGGCACAATCGCAGATCAACACGATCTTTGAAGCGCAGGATGGCAGGGTTTGGGTTGGCAGCACCAAAGGGCTTTACTCGATCGACCACGGATCAGCCCACCTGTTTACGGCACGGGAAGGAATGCCTGAAATCAGTGTGCAGGGTGTGGCGCAGACGGCAGACGGCACGCTTTGGCTGGGGACGGAGAAGGGGCTGTTCGCGGAGCGCGACGGGCGTTTCCGACTTTACACGTCAGCCGAAGGGGCGCCGGCAGGAGCGGTGCTGTCCCTGACAGCGGCAGCGGACGGGTCGCTGTGGATGGGTTCCGTGGAAGGACTGACGCACTGGAAGGGTAAGGTGCTGGAGCGTTGGCTGCCGTCAGCTCTGCCGCTGCGTTCGCGACTTAGGTCGCTGCTGGTAGATCGTAACGGCAATCTCTGGATGAGCTTCGACCATGATGGGATCGCCACGCTGCGGGATGGCAAGGTGGTGCGCTATACGGCGAAGGAGGGTTTGCCAAACGACGACACGTCACAACTTTTTGAAGATCATGGAGGGCATCTCTGGGTGGGTTTGGGGGAAGGAGGTGTGGTGGAGCTTCGAGACGGAGTGTTCAGCAGCTTCGGAACACCGGAGGGGCTTGCCCAAGACATGTTGTGGTCTGTATTGGTGTCACGCGATGGAACGGTATGGGCGGGTACCGACACGAAAGGCCTGGATCATATTGAGCGGACCGGGGCGGTGCGACACTATACGGTCCGCGATGGTCTAGCCGAAGGCTCCGTCGATGCGCTGTGGGAGGACCGCGACGGCAGCTTATGGGTGGGCTCGGAGCGAGGTGTGCTGGGTCATCTGAAGGATGGGCGGATCACCAACTATCATGATCCTGCAAGCGCAGAGAACAGGCTGCAGGCGATTCTTCAGGATCCAAGCGGCGATCTCTGGCTGGGCTTTCACGAGGCGAGTGGCCTGGTGCGCTTCCACGATGGAAGCTTTACGCACTATGCGGTACCCGGTCTGCCTACGACTTTGAGGCTGGCTCCCGACGGGTCTTTATGGGTTGGCGGGGATCATGGCGGGATCAGCCATTTTGCAAAGGGCGTTTTGGAGAGAACGTACACCACGAAAGATGGCCTGCTGAGCAACTTCGCGGGCGCAATCTATGTCGATCGAGAGGGTGTGGTGTGGACGGGAACATCGCCGGGTGGGTTGAACCGGATCAAGGACGGACGAATCACGACGTATTCGGTCGACCAAGGACTGGCAGATCCAACTGTTGGATCCATCATCGAGGACGACCTGGGAAACCTGTGGATGAGCTGCAATAAGGGCATTTACAAGGTGAGCAAGAAGGAGCTGAACGACTTTGCGGAGGGAAGAGCAGCGTCCATCCATAGCGTGATGTACGGGACGGTGGACGGGATGCGCTCCGCGGAGTGCAACTTCGGCTCAAACCCCTCGGTGTGGAAGGGATCCGACGGTCACTTGTGGTTCATCACGGTAGCGGGCCTGCTTAGCGTGGACCCGGTGCATAGCGAGACGGAGAACAGCCAGCCTGTGGCGAGGGTTGAGGAGGTGCGATTCAATCGGCACGACGTTTCCCTTCAATCCGGTGTGTCGGTGGGACCGGGGACGGGGGATGTCGAGATTCGATTTACGGCTCCGGACTTTACGGCTCCGGAGCGGCTCCGCTTTCGCTACAAGCTGGATCCCTTCGATCAGGATTGGGTGGAGGTGGGGAACCGGCGGGAGGCTTTCTATACGAGGGTGCCTCCTGGGCGTTACCGGTTTCTGCTGCAAAGCGCCGATCGAAATGGGGATTGGGGTACGGCGACGACGAGGTTTGACCTGCAGATCAGGCCGCGTTTGTGGCAGACCTGGTGGTTTTTCACCATGTGCGGTGTGGTGGTGCTGGTGATTTGTGTGGTGTTGTACCGGCTTCGGGTTCAGTATTTCTTGTCTCTGAACCACGAACTGGAGGCTAAAGTCTCCGAGCGGACCAAGGAGCTGCAGGAGGCGCTCGAGGCGGCGGCGCTGGCCCGGGATGAGCTGCATGAGCAGGCGACGCGGGATGCTCTGACGAAGCTTTGGAACCGGCGTACCATTTTGGAGATTCTGGATACGGAAACGGGACGGGCTCTGCGGGAGGGGCAGCCGCTTTGCGTCTTGATGGTGGATGTGGACCACTTCAAGCGGGTGAACGACACGTGCGGGCACGTGGTGGGGGACCGGGTGCTGGAGGAGGTCGCGGCGCGGGTGATGAGCTTGATCCGATCGTACGACGCGGCTGGGCGGTATGGCGGGGAGGAGTTTCTGATTGTGCTTCCCGGGTGCTCGCTGGCGGATGGGGAGCGCCGGGCTGAGGAGTTTCGCAGCGTGATTGCGGGGACTCGGACGTGCGTGGGGGATATGTCGCTGGAGGTGACGTGCAGCTTTGGGATTGCTTCGGGGATTCATGTTTCGGCTTCGCGGTTGATCCTGGATGCGGACCAGGCGCTGTATCGGGCGAAGCAGGCGGGGCGGAATCGGGTTCACACGGCCGGGCATGAGGTGAGCGAGGGTAGCCTGGTGCTGCGGTAAGGCGAACAGACTTGTCCTGCCGGACGGGCCCACTGCGTGTGGGGCTGTCACTTCGGCACTTCGTGCTGTCCTGGGCTTCGCGCGGCCCGGACGTTTGTCCGGCACGGAGGTCGGCTGGAGGATCCTATGGGTGCAACGGGTGGGCGCGGATGGGGCGCTTGATGGCGGCTATGCCGAACGCGGCGATATAGATGTAGCAGATGGCGGGGACCAGGAAGGCGTGGTGCAGGCCGATGGCGTCGGCGAGGCGGCCGGTGCCGAGGGGGATGATGGCTCCGCCGACGATGGCGGCGATCATAAGGCTGGAACCCTTGCTGGTGAGCGAGCCGAGATCCTGAATGCCTAAGGTGAAGATGGACGGGAACATGATGGAGTTGCAGAAGCCGACCGCGAGCAGGGCGAACATGGCGAGATGGCCCTGGGTGAGGACGGTGAGGATGACGAGCGAGAAGGCGCAGACGGCGGCTGTACCCAGAACGGGACCCGTGCGCAGTTTCTGAAGGACGGCTGAGCCGATGAAGCGTCCGACCATGGCTCCGCCCCAGTACACCATGAGGTAGTTGGCGGCGGTGGCCTCGGGCAGGGCAGCGATGTTGGGCAGGCCCATGAAGCTGACGAGGAGGCTTCCGATGGAGACCTCGGCTCCGACGTAGGTGAAGATGCCGAGGGCTCCGGCGAGGAGCCAGGGGTGACGCCAGATGGTGTCAGGGGCGTTGAGCGCGTCGGCGAAGGCTCCGGGGCGGAAGTCCTGGGTGAGGTCTGTGTCGCCGGCCTGGGGCTTGAGCTTGATGAGGCCGAGGGCGATGGCGAGCAGGAGCAGGATGAGGGCCATGCCGATGTAGGGCAGGCGGACGGAGGAGGCTTCGGCCTGGCGGTAGGCGTGGCGGGCGACCTCGGCCATGCTGCGGAGGCGCTGCGGCGAGATGGGTTTGGCGCCTTTGAGGATGAAGTAGGAGCCGAGGAAGGGCGCAATGAAGGTTCCGACGGAGTTGAAGGCCTGGGCGAGATTGAGGCGGCTGGAGGCGGTGGCGGGCGGGCCGATGACGGTGACGAACGGATTGACGGCCACCTGGACGGTGGTCATGCCGGCGGCCAGGATGATGAGCGCGGTAAGGAAGATGGGGTATGCGGCGTAGTTGGCGGCGGGCAGGAAGCCGAGGGCTCCGACGGACATGACGAGCAGGCCGATGACCATGGCGCGCTTGTAGCCGAGCCAGTCGACGAGCTTGCCTCCGGGGTAGCTGAAGAGGAAGTAGGAGGAGAAGAAGGCGAACTGGACGAGGAGGGCTTCGGCGTAGGAGAGCTCGAAGATGCTTTTGAGGTGGGGGATGATGACGTCGTTGAGGCAGGTGAGGAAGCCGACCATGAAGAAGAGGGCGGTGGCGACGGTCATGGCGCGAACGTCGGTTTTTGCGGGGGCGTCGAGGCTGTAGGGAACGTGTTCGAAGCTGCTGGTGTTGATGGCCAAGGGCGGGCTCTCTCCGGGAAGCGAAGGTGTGACGCTGCCCCCCGAGTGTAGCTCCTGTGGGTGGGGTTCGTCATGGAGGCTTTGGTTGACCGGTCTGGGGGAAAGCTGTATGAAGTCAAGGTGATGCGCGAGCGGTGTGGAGCGGGACTGAGCGGCGGATGGATTGCTGGGCTGCTGGTGGTGGCGGGTCTGGCGAGTATGGTGGCGGGGGCGCAGACGCCTCGGGTGCCGGCTGCCGCGCCGCAGACGCCAATTGGGACGTACATTGCGCAGTCGTGGGAGACGCTTTCGCGGTCGATGTCCGAGTGCAAGTCCGTGGTGGATTTGAAGGTGACGACGGCTCCGATTTTGTATCTGCCGGTGGATGTGCCGCTTCCGGCGGCGGTTTCAGCGATGCAGGCGGAGTGTGCTGTGGAGGTTCGGCGGCTGCCGCGAGTGGTGCGGCGGCTGGGAGATATCAAGCCGGGAGAGATTCCGGCGGAGGGTCTGCTGTATCTGCCGAACCGGTATGTGGTGCCGGGCGGGCGGTTCAATGAGATGTATGGGTGGGATAGCTACTTCATTTTGCTGGGGCTGGTGCATGACGGGCAGGTTGCGCTTGCGAAGGGGATGGTGGAGAATTTTTTCTTCGAAATCGAGCACTATGGGGCGGTTTTGAATGCGAACCGGACTTATTTCTTCACGCGGTCGCAGCCTCCGTTTCTGACGAGCATGATTCGGGCGGTGTATGAGGCTCCCGGGGCGGGGTTGGATGGGAAGTGGCTGGCGCGGGCTTATGCGATGGCTCAGCGGGACTATGGGCTTTGGGTTTCGCCGGTGCACCGGGCGGGGACAACGGGGCTGGCGCGGTATCGGGACCTGGGGGAAGGGCCGGTGCCGGAGATGGCGGATGACTCGACGTACTACCCGGATGTGATCCGGTGGCTGCTGGCGCATCCTTTGGAGCATCCGGAGTATCTGGTGGCGGATTCGAAGGATGCGGCGACGGTAGCGCGGACGAGCTGCGATGCGGCGGCTTCGAAGGTGTGTGCGGGGGCGGTGGTGGATGGGGAGCGGCTTTCTGCGGGGTTTTATCGAGGGGATCGGGCGATGCGGGAGTCGGGGTTCGATACGACGTTTCGGTTTGGGCCGTTTAGCGGATCAACGGATGCGTATGCTCCGGTTTGTTTGAATGCTTTGTTGTTCAAGTATGAGTTAGATATGGCTTCGTTCGCTTCCGCTTTGAAGCGGCCGGGTGAGGCTGCGAGGTGGAAGCGGCAGGCGGCTGCTCGGCGGGCGGCGATGGACAAGTACTTGTGGAATGCGGATGCGGGGATGTACTTCGACTATGACTTTGTGCTGCGGCGGCAGTCGGGGTACAGGTATGTGACGGCGTTCTATCCCTTGTGGGCGGGTGCGGCTTCGAAGGCGCAGGCGGCGGCGGTCGAGAGGCATTTGGGGGAGTTTGAGCGGGGGGGCGGGCTGGCGGAGTCGACGACAGTGTCCGGGGTGCAGTGGGATGCGCCGTATGGATGGGCTCCTACGACGTGGCTGGCGGTAAGCGGGTTGGAGCGGTATGGGTTTGCGGGGGATGCCCGGCGGATTGCCGGGAGGTTCAGCGGGACGGTGCGGGAGAACTATGAGCGGGATGGGACGATTCGGGAGAAGTATGACGTGGGGTCGAGGTCGGATGAGGTGGCGGTGAGTGCGGGGTATAAGGCGAATGTGGTGGGGTTTGGGTGGACGAATGGGGTTTGGTTGATGTTGCAGGGGGTTTTGGGGCGGTAGGGGGTCGGTAGATATTTGAGGTTTCCGAAAACCTGACTTTCCGGGACTATCCTCTTTCCATGGCCCCTACTGAACCATTCGATTTGCCAGCATTCATGCTCTCGAACTTCAACCGGATGGACTTTGGGCCGAACCTGTTCGACCAGAGACCAACGGGAATTCGCTTTGAGATTGGAATAGAGCAGGTCACCCGGGCATCGACGCTCTTTGACTTCGTTTTTGCGGAGTCGCCGGATTGCATTCTCGTATCCCAAGACTGGGTAACGGATAAAACCTTAGATGGCCGTTTTACTCCATTGTTCCAAACACCGGGCATCTGCACGCCTGATTCTCTCCGGCTGGAAACGCTAGACGTTTCTCCTCTTGATGAGACCGCCTATCGCCTGACGTGGACTCGTCTGCCTCCAGCTTCCATCAATGCTTTAGCGATGTTTCAGGGGATTGCTAATCGAGAACAGCAGGGCTCTCCAAAGATTTCAAGCGGGGTGTTTGCCATTGCCCCCAGCTCCAAGATCATCATGCACATGTACGACGACAGAGGACTCGACATCGTATCCGCCGAGCTAAATACTCTTCGTTCACTCTATGAAGGCTTCGATAGCTGGGTACTCGACAACCAGCGTCATAGGATCGCGTCTCGATTCACAACTGCCCTGAGCACCCCTGACGACTGAAAAACGGTTTTTCGGAAACTTCGTTCGGTTTGGACCGCCGAAAACGTTGTCATTGCCGAAAACAACGACTTCGCGGGACTTTCGCTCTCCTCCTACGCAGGTCTCTCTCGGAAGAAGGCGGCAAATGCAGCGAACCCAGCAAAGATAGCCGTATAGATTAGGTTCCCAAAGTCCTCTGCAATACCTCGCTTTGGGAGCCCTATGCTTACTCCAAATTGATGCTGGATTAGAACCGATGCGGTCCAGCTCACCGCTGCTAAAAGGAAGAATCCAGCCGCGACTCGCCGTTGCCACAACGCCAGCAGGCAAAACGGGGAGAAGAGCATTAGACACGGCCAACCTAACCACACTGCAAGCGAAGAGTCATTCTGCCCATGGGAGAACAACGTAAGAACACCCATCCCACACCCAACGAGGCCGCAGGCGGCACCGATGGAGAAAACCGCTGTACTTACGGGCTGCTGCTGAGATGGAGCCATCGACAAACTCTATCAAAGGTGATCACCGGGAGCCGCTGATTACATGAAAACGGGGTTATCGGCAATCACCCTGACACCGGAGTTGCCGTCGGTGATCAGGCCGCCCATTTAGTAACAATGAGAAGATGGCAGCATGATTCCATGTCCCTGCTGTTGCTTTCGCACCTTGCGCAAAAATGGTGAACTCCAGATATGTCCTGTTTGCTATTGGGAAGATGACGCACAGCGTGGCATCGATCCCAGAACCTACAGGGGCGGCCCAAACAACATCCTGACGCTGCATGAGGCCCGGCTAACTTTTGCGGAACTAGGGGCTTCTGATATGCTCTGGATCGGCGAAGTGAGACCTCCGCTGGAGAGTGAACGCTGAGTCAGTTAGTTAGGTCAACGTATTTAGCTACGCTTGTATTCTCTGGACCACCATTCTTTGCAAACATCGTTACGCCCGGAAAACGGCGTTTGCGGCAACTTCGAATTCAAAGACGTGGTCCTTCATCGAGGGTCTCGCGATGAGGCTGCGAGACCCCCGCTCAGGATTGGGGTATAGGTGGTGGTGTTGAGAGCCCCAAGGCTGAAGCCTTGGGGTACCTAGAGGCCTAGGCTTGGGTGCGTTGACGGCGTCGGATCCCACTCATCGCATGAAGCAACGACGCGATGAATGGGGCACCCTAAGATCCCTGCTCAGGATTGGGTATAGGTGGTGGTGTTGAGAGACCCAAGGCTGAAGCCTTGGGGTACCTAGAGGCCGAGGCGTGGGCTTGTTGATGGCGTCAGATCCCACTCATCGCGTAGAGCAAGGGCACGATGAAGGGGGACCCAAGGTTTGTGGCTGTGGGAAAAGAGTTGGGCGTTTGTCGAGGGTCGCGCGAAACAGGGGAACATCGGGGCGAGAGGAGATCTTCGGGGTCCTTCGACTGCGTCTGGCGCAAAGAACGCGCCAGACTTCGCCTAGGATGACGTATCTTTCGGGGGGAGCCAGAGATAGAGATTGCTGTGGGCCTAAGTCTCCCGCTGGGTGGCGGGCCGGTGGACCTTGGCGGGCCGGGGAACCTTTGTCCGGGTTTGTGACCCGAAGTGGTCATATTGCCTGGGCTTGCAGGAGCTTAGCGTTCAAAGAGGTGAATCACGGTGCCCATGACCTCCATGAACGGTGCGGCTCTGGTCGGCTTTTATGACAGCCGGCTGGTGTTTCTTTCAATTGTGATTGCAATTCTGGCGGCGTATGCGGCGCGTGGATCTGGCAGGACGGATTACGGCGGCGCATGGGTGGGTGCGGGCGGTCTGGCTTGCGGGTGGGGCGTTTGCGCTGGGGATCGGGATCTGGGCGATGCACTATATCGGCATGGAGGCGCTGCATTTGCCGGTTGCGGTGGCGTATCACTGGCCTACGGTGGTGCTTTCGATGGTTGCGGCGGTAGCGGCTTCTGCGGTTGCGCTGTTTGTGGTTTCACGGGCCACGATGGGGTGGATGGCAGTGGGGTGCGGCGCGGTGCTGATGGGGATGGGCATTGCGGCGATGCACTATGTGGGGATGGAGGCGATGCGGCTGCCGGCGATGTGCAGCTACTCGTACGGGACGGTGGGGTTGAGTGTGGCGCTGGCGGTGGGGATCTCGGCGGTGGCGCTTTGGATTTCGTTTACGCTGCGCGGGGACAGTAAGGGATTCAGCTGGCGGAAGAGCGGGGCGGCGGTGGTGATGGGGCTCGCGATTCCGGTGATGCACTACGTGGGGATGGCGGCGGTGAAGTTCTATCCAGCTCCGCTGACGGATGCCGATTTGGTACATACGATCAGCATGACGGATCTGAGCCTGGCGGGGATTGTGGTGACGGCGATCAGCCTGCTGGGGATTGTGTTTGTGACTTCGATCCTGGACCGGCATTTTTCTCTGCAGATGGTGCAGTTCGAGCTGCGGGAGCAGAAGATCCAGATGATGGAGCAGGTTTCGGAGGCGCGAGATAAGGCTCGGGCGGCGGAGGCGGGGAGCAAGGCGAAGAGCGAGTTTCTGGCGAATATGAGCCATGAGATCCGGACGCCTTTGAACGGGATTATCGGGATGACGGACCTGACGCTCGAGACGGAGCTGACGCGGGAGCAGCGGGATTATCTGGATACGGTGAAGGTGAGTGCGGACGCGCTGCTGGCGGTGATCAACGACATTCTGGATTTTTCGAAGATTGAGGCGGGGAAGGTCGATCTGGAAGAGCTGGACTTTGTGTTTACCGATTGCATTGAAGGCGCGCTGAAGACGCTTGCGCTTCGTGCCGATGAGAAAGGCCTGGAGCTGCTGTGCGAGGTTTCGCCACAGCTTCCGGAGATGGTGTGCGGCGATCCGGGGCGGTTAAGGCAGGTGCTGATCAACCTGGTGGGAAATGCGCTGAAGTTTACCAGCGAGGGCGAGGTTTCACTGAAGGTGCAGCTGGATGTGATTGAGGATAAGGGCGAGAGTATCCACTTTACGGTGACCGATACCGGGGTGGGGATTCTGGAGGAGAAGCTGAAGAGTATTTTTGAGTCGTTCTGCCAGGCGGATACTTCCACGACGCGGGAGTTTGGCGGGACGGGGCTGGGGCTGACGATCTCTCGGCGGCTGGTGGAGATGATGGGCGGGCGGGTTTGGGTGGAGAGCGAGGTGGGCGTGGGGTCGAAGTTCCACTTTACGATGCGGCTGCAGCATGCGAAGCAGGAGCCGGGGCCGGTGTTGCCGCGGGTGGTGGATCCGGTACTGGACGGGGTGAAGGTGCTGATCGTCGATGACAACCGGACGAATAGGCGGATTCTGGAAGGGCTGGTGCGCCATTGGGGGATGAATCCGACGTGCGTGAGTGACGGGGCACAGGCGCTGGTGGAGATGAAGGCGGCGCAGGAGGCGTCGACACCGTTTGAGCTGGTGCTGACCGATATGCATATGCCGAAGATGGATGGGTTTGGATTGGTGGAGAATATTCGCAGCACGGATGCAACGGAGACGGCAACGATCATGATGCTGACCTCGGGCGGGCAGCGGGGGGACGCGGCGCGTTGCTCGGAGATGGGGATTGCGGCGTATTTGTTGAAGCCGGTGCGGCAGACGGAGTTGCGGGAGGCGATTGCACGGGTGCTGCAGGCGAAGTACGAGACGGGGGGCAGCGATATGATTACGCCTTACTCGCTTGCGGTGACGAAGGATACGAAGGCGCCGAGCAGGAGGCTGGATATTCTGCTGGCGGAGGATAACCTGGTCAATCAGAAGCTGGCGATCCGGCTGCTGGAGAAGCGCGGCCACCAGGTGACGCTGGCGCAGAATGGCAGGGAGGCGCTTGGGGCGTTGGCTGCAAAGACGTATGACCTGGTGCTGATGGATGTGCAGATGCCGGAGATGGATGGGCTGGAAGCGACCAGGCGGCTGCGGGTGAGGGAGCAGCAGAATGGAGTGGCTCGGCAGGCGGTGGTGGCGATGACGGCGCTGGCGATGAAGGGCGATAAGGAACGCTGCACGGGCGCGGGGATGGATGGCTATCTGACGAAGCCGATCCGGCCGCAGGAGCTGGATGGAGTGCTGGATCAGTACAGCGCGATGGCGGCTCCGAGGGAGCGCGAGGGGCAGCCGGTGCAGGCGAATGCGGCGCTGAACATGGACGATCTGATGGAACGGGTTGACGGGGATATGGGGTTTCTGGCGGAGCTCGGAGAGATCTACCGGCGGGAGTATCCGGTGCAGCTGAGCGCGCTGCGCGAGGCGATGGCGAACGGCGATGCGACAGCGGTGCGGCGGGTGGGGCACTCGCTGAAAGGGGCGCTGGGGAATCTTTCGGCGATCGAGGCTGCGGGGCTCGCGGCTTCGGTGGAGGAGATGGGAAAGATCGGCGAGCTGGATGGGCTGGCGGTAACGCTGCAGTATCTGGAACGGGAGTTGGTTGAGGTGGATTGTGCGCTGCAGACGCTCTGCCCGGAGCTGGTGGGATGAGGATTCTAGTTGCGGATGACGATCCGATTTCACGGCGCATGATGCAGGGGATGCTGGAGCGGAGCGGGTACGATGTTTTGCTGGTGGAGGATGGCATCAGCGCTTGCCAGGAGCTGGCGAAGCCGGATGGGCCTCGGCTGGCGTTGATCGATTGGATGATGCCGGGGCTGGATGGACCGAGCGTTTGCCGGCATATGCGGCGGAAGCAGTCTGAGGCGTATGTTTACATTTTGCTGCTGACCTCCAAGCAGTCCGGCGAGGATATCGTCGAGGGGCTGGAGGCGGGGGCTGACGATTATTTGACCAAGCCCTGCCGGCCGGCAGAGCTGAAGGCCCGGCTGATGACGGGTGTGCGGATCTTGAAGCTCGAGGACAAGCTGGTGGATGCTCGGGAGGCGATGCGGACGCGGGCTACGCGGGATGCGCTGACCAAGCTTTGGAACCGGTCTTCCATTCTGGCTTATTTGAAGGATGGGATGGAGCGACGGAATCTGCATGGGAATGCGATCTCCGTGCTGCTCTGTGATGTGGACCACTTCAAGAGCTTCAATGACCGGTGTGGGCATCAGGTGGGTGATGAGGTGTTGCAGCAGGTGGCATCACGGCTGCAGAGCTCGGTGCGGTCGGGCGACTATGTGGGACGGTATGGCGGGGAGGAGTTCCTGATCCTGCTGCATAACTGCCGGCCGGAGGACCTGCTGAAGCAGGCGGAGCGGGTGAGGCGCAGTGTGACGGATTGGCCGTTTGAGACGTCTTCCGGCAAGCTGGGGGTCACGGTGAGCATTGGAGCGATTGCGCTGCGGGGTGTGGGCGAGGTGATGTCGGTAGAGGCGGTGATCAAGGAGACGGACCGGGCTTTGTACCAGGCGAAGGCGGATGGGCGGAATCGGGTTTGCCTGGCGGAGTCCTGTTTGGTGGTGAGCTAAAGCAAGAGCGTGTCCTGCCGGATGGGCCGCCTGCGCGGCGCGCGGTCACTTCGTGACGTGTGTTGGGCTTCGCTTGGTCCTCCCTTTGGTCGGGGTTTGCTTTCCAGGGCGGATAATAGGGGGTATGAGCGAGAGAGCGAGCAAGAAGCAGGTTGTGCCGATGAAAGGCGCGGCGAAGGAGACTCCGGCGGGGGAGCGGCTGCAGAAGATTCTGGCGCAGGCAGGGATTGCGAGCCGGCGAAAGGCTGAGGAGATCATCCTGGAAGGCCGGGTGGTGGTGAATGGGACTGTTGTGACTGAGCTGGGGACGCGGGCTGATCTCGACAAGGACCATATACGGGTGGATGGCAAGCTGCTGCAAGGCAAGGAGCAGCAGCGGTATTACATGCTGAACAAGCCGCGGGGCTATGTGACGACGCTGAACGATCCGCAGAAACGGCCCACCGTGATGCAGCTGATGACGCAGAAGCGCGGGCCGCATGGGGATCAGGTAAGGCTGTATCCGGTGGGGCGGCTGGATTACCTGAGCGAAGGTTTGCTGCTGATGACCAACGACGGGGAGCTGGCGAACTCTTTGAGCAAGGCGGCTGCGGGGGTGGAGAAGACGTATCTGGTGAAGACGTCGGGTGTGCCTCCGGACGCGGGGCTGGATCAGATCCGGCGGGGGATCATGATTGATCGGGGGCGGCTGGATGAGGTCAGGGCGGGGCGGCGGGACCGGATCCTGACGGCTCCGGCGCGGGTGGAGCTGGTGCGCGGAGGAGATAACCCCTGGTACGAGGTGACGCTGACGGAGGGGAGGAATCGTCAGCTGCGGAAGATGTTTGAGGAGATTGGGCATCATGTGGAGAAGATTCGGCGGATCGGATATGGGGCTCTGCGGCTGGATGTAGCTCCTGGCGAGTTCCGTGAGCTTAAGCCGGGTGAGGTCATGGCATTGGATCGTGCGGCGAAGGGCCGGAAGGTGGAACCGAAGAAGACGCTTCCGGAGTTTGCCAAGCTGCGGTCTCCGGCGAAGGCTAAGAGGCCGGGAGCACGAAAGCCCTTTGCTTCCAAGGCGAGGCCGAGCCGTTAGTTTTTTATGCTGCCAACGTGGCAACGTGCTTTATGATTTTGGCTCAAATGCGAAGGAGGGTTCGCGATGGGTGAGATGGTGCAGGTTGCGTTGGGGGAGATCGGGCAGATTGCGTTGACGGTAAACGATCTGGCGGCGTCTACGGTGTTCTACCGGGATGTGCTGGGAATGAAGTTCTTGTATGACGCGGGCACGATGGCTTTTTTTCAGTGTGGTCCGGTGCGGTTTCTGATTGGTGTCGGCGAACGGTCGGTGGGGACAAATGGAACGATTGTGTACTTCAGGGTGAAGGATCTGGAGGACACCTACGCGGTGCTCAGGGAGCGCGGGGTGAACTTTATCCGGACCCCGCACTGCGTGGCGAAGCGGGAGGAGCATGAGCTTTGGATGGCATTTCTGAAAGATCCAGAGGGCAATACGCTGGGATTGATGAGCGAGGTTCCGAACAGGGATGTTGCCGACGCGTAAAGGGCGGCCCGCTGGTGGGAGGTTTCTTGACGATTGGGCTGAACGCGGCTCACAATACTCCAGTTTTTCATCTTGGCTGTTGACGACCTTTCCGTCGGGCGAGCATCCAAACGGAAGCAAGGAGTAACCGGCGTGGCAATAGAGAAGGCAACATTTGGAGCAGGATGTTTTTGGGGTGTGGAAGCTCGATTCGGCGAGATAGGCGGTGTTTTGGACACTGCTGTTGGATACGAGGGCGGAGCGCTGGAGCACCCGACGTACAAAGAGGTTTGTACCGATAAGACGGGGCATGCCGAGGTGGTCGAGGTGACCTTCGACCCGTCTCGGGTGAGCTATGAGACGCTGCTGGATGCGTTTTTCAGCCTGCATGATCCGACGCAGTTGAATCGGCAAGGACCGGATTGGGGCTCGCAGTACCGGAGCGTGGTGTTTGCGCAGAGCGACGAGCAGGAGGCCGCGGCTCGAGGGAAGATTGCTGAATTGAGTGCTTCCGGCGTATTTCGCCAAGCGATTGTGACAGAGGTGACCCGGTCTACGCGTTTCTGGAAGGCGGAGGAGTATCACCAGAGGTATCTGGAGAAGCGCGGTATGGTGAGCTGCCACATCTAAGCCATTGGAGTTGCGGGGGGCTTTAGCAGGCGGAGCTCAGCGGCTCGCCGCACTGCAGCGGCATCCCTCAAGGTGCCTGTGTAGTGCCTCGACTACGGCTGGGCTGCGTCTCAGAGCTTATGGCGTCCCTCATAGATGGGGTGTTCTTCATCTCTTGGGGTGAGTGAAACGGATCAACCGGCCTGCGGGCCGGTTTTTTCTTGTGCGGGTGTTTGCAGAAAGCCCCTCATGGTGACGTAGAGGTGGGCAACGGCGTAGCAGCCGCTGGAGGCGAGATTGAAGAGGACCGCTTGCTGCGTGGTTCGGACGCCGAGGGTGATGAGAAAGAGGATCTGGATGACGAGCAGAAGGACGACCTCCAGGATGGAACCGTCCCAGAAGACCCACTTGCGGGCGCGGTTCATAACCCAAAGGAGGCCAGAGACGAAGTTCATGGCAGCGGAGAGGACATACCATCCCATGGATGGCAGGAGTCCGTGGAACCTGGGACCAAGCAGGAGGAGGAAGACTCCGGGCCAGCGGAAGGCGATCCACACGGGCAAGGTCATGAGGGCGGAGGCGAGCAGGAGGAACAAGACGAAGTTGGCGAGGAGGCGTTCTTGGCGGAGGCGGGCGATGTAGGGCTCAACGACGACGGTGTTGAAGGCGCCAATGACGACGAAGATCTGGCCGATGCGGCTCAATGCGGCGACCTCAGCGATATTGACGGTACTGCCGAAGAAGCTGATGAGAAAGAGCGAGATCTGCGACTGGAAAGCGGAGAAGACGATGGCGGGGGTGGCGGGGATGACGTAGCGGAGGAGCTCGCGGTCGGCGGCGGGATCGTCGTGGGCGGGCCAGAGGAGATATCTGCGTCCGGCGCGGCGGATGAGCCAGCCATTGAGGGTGACATTGAGGGCTCCGCAGACGGCAGCGGTCCAGGCGTTGAGCGCGCCGGTGCCGACCAGGGCGAGGTACGCGAGGATGCGGGCGCAACCGCCGATGACCTGCGGAACGTAGTAGGCGCGGAGGCGGCTCGCGAGGAAGAGTGGCGCGGAGAAGAAGGAGACGAGGCCGCCGGAGTAAAGCGAGAGCAGGATGGATGCGATGAGCGCAGCCTGGAGAGCGGGGCTCCAGTGGCGGCGGTGCACGGTGATGAGGAAGGCGATGGAGGCGAGGGGAGCGAGGAGCAGGAAGGTGCGATCGCGCAGGTGGCGTGCGGCGCGGACGTAACGGCCGATGACTGCGTGGTCGCGATGGCGGTCGCCGACGAGCGGGATGATGGTGCCAGCAAAACCGAGGTCCATAAGGACGGAGAAGACGGACTGGAAGGCGGTGGCGACGCCGAACTGGGCGTACGCCTCGACTGAGAGAAAGCGGACGAGGAAGAGGCCGATGAGGACGTTCGAGGCCTGGACGGCGCCCTGGCCGAGGAGAAAACCGGAGACGACGCGGAAGATACGGCCTCCGCGGGTCTGGCGAATGGCGACTGCGGCCGGCGTGGAAAGGTCAGGATCGAACTCCTCGGGCTCGTGCGGCTGGAGGCTTTGAGGTTCGATACTTTGCGGTTCGGTGCCGAGATTCACCAGCGGTCCTCAATCCTTAGGTACACAACCCTTGTGCCTGCAGTGTGCGGCCTGACGCTCATCTTAGGAGGTTCCGAGTTTATTGGAAGAGTTGTTGCCCAGGCCGCTGATCTGGCAGGGGTTGATCTGCATCAGGTCTCCGTGGGATCAGGCTGCGGGTTTGGTGAACTCGAAGAGGCCGCAGGCGAACTCACTGGGGGGCATCGTAAGGGGATCGCGGTTGTCGTAGAGGGCGTCGTCGTCGCCGACGAAGGAGAAGGAGACGAGTTCCAGTTTTGGGAATGAACGAAGAATTGTTTGCGGGGCGAAGACGCGGTGAGCGTTAAACTCGACGCGTTCGCGGCCGATGGGCAGGGAAAAGTAGAGGCGGCCGCCGGGTGCGAGGACGCGTTCGAGGGCGTTCATGAAGCGGAAGCAGGCTTCGGGGTCGACGGGGTCGGTGTAGCGGCCGAGGCCGAAGTGCTCGGCGGCGTGGAGGGTGGAGAGAGAGTCGACGGAGCTGGTGGGGAGGTTGGCGAGGCTGGAGGCGTCGTCCTGGAGGAAGGTGAGGCCGGGGATGTTGCTGGTGAGGGGGCGGATGTCGACGACGGTGACGGGCATGAAGGTGAGGAGATGGGCGATGAAGCCGTCGATGCGGGAGCCGATATCGAGGTGCTGGGCGGGTCGGCGGGCGTAGATCTTGCGGGCGGCCCAGAGGTCCTGGTGGAAGTAATGGCCGCCGGTGATGCCGGCGGAGGCGGCCATATCGCTGAGGATGGGAAAGGCGTCAGTGAGGCGGAAGGGCAGGGATGGGTTGGCGTGGCGGTAGGCGCGGAGGTCGCGGAGAAAGGTAGGGAGAGTACGCAGGGAGTTGAGGAGGACGCCGGGTTGGAAACCGGTGACGTATGCCTGTTTCCGTAAGAACGAGTTCGTCATAAGGGCAACACTCCATGGCGTGCGAGGCTCCGGTTCGCTTTATGGGAGAGGATACCGGTTTTGAGCGCTGCGCCATCCAGGAAAGGCTCTCATCGAGACAAGGCGGCATCTCGAGATAGGGCGGCTTCGGCTTGCTTTGCCTTGCGATACCCTTCGAGACGGTAACACTGCAGGAGACGCGAGAGAAGAGGGTTGGGACAGCGCAAACGGGTGATGAACAGGGTCACGAGTGTAAAGAGGGGAAGGATGATGGGGCGCGAGAGCAGGGTGAGGAGCAAACCTTTGAGACCCGGAGCAAGTAGGGGTCGCTGCTCCGGCCAGAGCTGCTCGAAGCGAAGCTGGGCGGCGCCGACCTGGATGGAGCGGCGGCAGATTTGAGACAGAGTGACAGGGTGGAGATGGTCTGCGATGGCGTTGGGTAGGAAGAACATCTTGAGATTCTGCAAACGGGTGAGGCGGTAGCCGAGCTCAGTGTCTTCCAGGCCGTAGCTGCGGAAGGTTTCATTGAAGGGGTGGGCTTGAAGCAGAGCGGTCTTGACGGAGAGGTTGCTGGTGTAGAAGTGGGCCCAGGTGGGGGGCTGGCCGGCGAGCAGGGAACGGTAGGCGAACTGGATACCTTCGGCCTCAAGCCAGCGCATGAGCGGGGTGACGGTCTGGCCTTGTTCGGCCCAGCGGGTGTAGCCGACGGCGGCGGCTTCGAGTTCGAGGTGTTGACGGTGGAAGGCGAGATGGGTGGCAAGGAGGTTGGGCGTGGGGAAGGTGTCGTCGCCGAGAAAGAGGCAGATGGGGGCGGTGAGATGCTGGAGGGCTAGATTGCGGGCGCGGGCGGGGCCGGAGTTGGGCTGGTGAAGGATGCGGAGGGGAAAGGATGCGGTGTAGCGTTCGAGTTGGGCGGCTGTGTCGTCGGTCGATCCATCGTCGACGATGAGGACCTCGAAGTCGCGGGTGGTTTGGGCCTCAAGGTGGCGAAGGCACTCGAGGAGCTGGGCAGAACGGTTGAAGGTGGGGATGATGATGCCAAGAGTGGGCGGCATAGGCGGCAGGAGTTCATTGTAATCAGGGGCGGTGAGCGATTTGGGCTGTCTGTATGCTGTTGAGGCTGGAGCGGGATGGCCGAGGCTCGAAGAGGATGAGCGTGGATGGGATTTGCGGCGTGGTGGTGACGTACTTCCCGGATGCGGAGGTGATGGCGAATCTTTGTGCGTTGCGGTTGCAGCTGGGGCGGGTTGTGGTGGTGGACAATGGGTCGCCCGCGGAGAGTTTCGCGGGGATCCGGGCGGCTGGTTTTGCGGTGATTGAGAACGTGACCAATATGGGAATCGCGACGGCGCTCAACCAGGGGATCCGCTGGTCGCGAGAGCAGGGGTGTGAGTGGGTGTTTCTGTTCGATCAGGACAGCCGGGTGACCGAGGGCTACGTGGGGAGGATGCTTGCGGGCTTTGAAGGGAGCGAATTGGGGGATCGGCTGGGGATTTTGGTGCCGCGGTATGTCGACCGGCGGTTCGGGTCGGTACTCAAGGCGCCTCGGGGAAGGGGCGTGGGGCTGGAGGCGGCGACGACCTCCGGAAGCCTGACGCCGATGCGGGTGTTTGAGGCTGCGGGACTGTTTGCGGAAGAGCTGTTTATCGATGGGGTGGACTATGAGTTCAGTTTGCGGGTGCGGCGGTTGGGGTTTGGCATAGACGAGTGTGTGGAAGCGGAGCTGCTGCACTCGCCGGGAACGCCGCAGTATCACACGATGCTGGGCAAGCGGTTTCAGGTGGCGAACTATAGCCCGGTGCGGCGGTATTACCAGGAGCGGAACAAGATCTGGGTGGCGAAGCGTTACTGGCGGGATTTTCTGGGTTTTTGCATGGGGCAGTTCCTGATCAGTGCGAAGGATCTGTTGAAGATTGTGCTGGTGGAAGAGGATAAGGCGCGGAAGTGCCGGTTTTTTTTACGGGGGGTTCGGGATGGGCTGCGGGGGCGAACGGGACGGCTGGAGTAGGCCGCCAGGCGGCTGTGGTACGCTAATAGCACGCGTAAGCGTAGGACGCTTCGGGGAAAGGCTTGTGACTCGTGTTGCACGAGGCAGGTCTGGCCAGAGACCGGGCGATACTCCTCTCCACCGCATTGGCTTTCTGGGTTCGGCTGCTCGTTTGGTTTGGCCGGGACAAGGCATTTAGAAAGACGCGGCGCTGGTTCGCTCTGGCTGGAAGGCAAGGTCACAGGATCTTGCCTCGCCGTGCAGCAGCAGCGCTTCGCGCACCATCGACAGCAATGCTGATCAGGCAATGACAAATGACGCTTGGGCGCCGCTTGCAACGGTGCGCCGCCGCGCAAACTCGCACCCGCGTGTGCGACTTGAAGGACCAAAGGATGACACTTGAACTCTGCAATGCTTGAACCACAGGAAACGATTAAGAACGACGCTCTCACGCCGGCGACACCCACCTCTCACCAGACCATTCCGGTCGACATCAGCGCGATGAATACCGAGATCGACCCCGCGACTGGCCTTCCCATGCTGAAGGGGGTGCATTTCGCGGACTTCAACATTTCCGCGAGCTTGAAGTCTCGGCTTGCGGCTGGTGGATTTGCGACGCCAACACCGGTGCAGGCGAAGGCGATCCCCCCGGCGCTTGAAGGTCATGACATTCTGGCGACGGCTTCGACCGGAACGGGCAAGACGCTGAGCTTTCTGATTCCCATGATCGAGCGGATGGAGGCGAACTCCGAGCCTTCGACGCGCGGCAAGCGTGGGCCGATTCGCTCCCTGATCTTGCTTCCAACGCGCGAGCTTGCGATGCAGGTGCTGGAGGCGTATGCCAAGATCAACCCGCAGGCGAAGAGCGACTCCGTGCTGGTATGCGGCGGGCTAAGCGAGAATACGCAGCTGGATCAGCTGGGCCGCGGGCCTCGTCTCGTGGTGGCTACGCCTGGACGGCTCGAGGACTTTTTGCGGCGCCGGTCTGTAAATCTGAGCTCCGTGGAGATGCTGGTGCTGGATGAAGTGGACAGGATGCTCGATATGGGCTTTCTGCCGGCGATTCGGCGGATTGTGGGCGCTTTACCGAAGACGCGGCAGACGATGTGCTACTCGGCTACGCTGGACGCGAACATTACTGAGATTGTGCGCGATTATGTTACAAAGCCTGTTCGGATTGAGATTGGCTCGACGTCCAAGCCTTCCGACCAGGTTGAGTTGCGGGTTTACACCGTTATGCAGGACCAGAAACTTGGCCTGCTGAACCAGATGCTGACGACCGAGGAAGGCACATTTTTGGTGTTCTCGCGGACGAAGCATGGCGCTGACAGGATTGCCAAGAAGCTGGAGAAGCTGGGGCACGATGCGGAGGTGATCCATGGAGATCGCTCCCAGTCGCAGCGAACGGCGGCTCTGAAGGGTTTCTCGAGCGGAAAGCACCGGATTCTGGTGGCGACGGATGTGGCCGCGCGCGGGATCGATGTGAAGGATATCGCGCATGTGGTGAACTACGATCTGCCGAATGCTTCGGAAGACTTTGTGCACCGCATTGGGCGGACGGGACGAGCGGGTAAGAAGGGCGTTGCGACGACCTTTGTGATGCCGCAGGAGCGCAGCGATGCCCGCAAACTGGAGCGCGAACTGAAGATCAAGTTCGAGTGGCGCGAGGCGGATAAGAATCTGGAAAAGGAAGAGCGGAATCGTCCGCTTGATACTGCCAGCGCGCCGATGGACTCTCTACTTCAGATGGAGACGAGGGCGTGGCGGTCGGGGGATGTTTCGGCGCAGAACCAGGTGCAGAACGCTCCGAATCCATACCGGCAGAAGAATGGCGGAGCTGGGCGGTCGGCTCGTCCGGGTGGCGGCGGGGGTTTTGGCAACCGGCGTCCGGGCGGACGTGGTCCGGCGGGTAGCTCGCGGCCGGGTGCGAGCCGGTCTGGCCCGGCTCGTCGCGGTCATTAAGCTGTTCGAATGAGGCGGGTGCAGCCTTTGAGGCTGCACCCCTTTTCTTTGAGTAAAGACGGTCCTGCCGGACGGGCCCGCTGCGCACGGGGCGTGCACTTCGTGCCGTGTGACTGCTTCGCGTGGGCCCTCCGTTGGTCGGCATGGGATGCTGTGCCGACCAACGGGAGGAGCAACGCGAAGCCGAGAACGGTACGAAGTACTAAAATAAAGGTTATAACTTATGATTTCCGTATCCAATGTCACCATGCGCTATGGCTCGAAGCTGCTCTTCGAGGATGTCTCCGTCACGTTCACCACAGGCCGGCGCTACGGCTTGACCGGGCCGAACGGCGCGGGCAAGTCTACGTTTATGAAGGTTCTGACCGGCGAGATCGACGCGCAGAAGGGCACTGTGACGCGGCCGAAGAAGATCGGCGTGCTGAAACAGGACCAGTATGAATTTGACGCGTTCCGGGTGATCGATACGGTCATTATGGGGAACAAGGCTTTGTGGGCCGCGCTTGAGGAGCGAGAGATCATCTACAACAAGGCCGAAATGACGGATGAGGATGGTTCCCGGCTGGGCGAGCTCGAGGGCATTGTTGGGGATGAGGATGGGTACGAGGCGGAGCCGAATGCGGCGGTTCTGTTGCAGGGACTGGATATTCCGGATGAACTGCACGAGCGCAAGATGAGCGAGCTGCAGGGGGGGCAGAAGGTGCGGGTTTTGCTGGCGCAGGCTTTGTTTGGCGATCCTCAAGCGCTGCTGCTGGATGAGCCCACGAACTATCTCGACTTGGAGTCGATCCACTGGCTACAGGACTTTCTGCTGCGGTACAACGGCACCGTGATTACGATCTCGCATGACAGACACTTTTTGAATGCGATTTGCACCCATATTGCGGATATCGACTACGAGACGATCATCACGTATAACGGCGGCTACGACGATATGGTGCTGCAGAAGACCAGCGTGCGAACGCGCATTGAGAGTCAGAACGAGCAGCGTGAGAAAAAGATTGCGCAGTTGAACGATTTCATCGCCCGATTCAGCGCGGGTACGCGGTCCAGCCAGGTGAATAGCCGTAAGAAGGAGGTGGAGCGGCTGGCGACGAGTGAACTGGCGCGGTCGAATATTGCGCGGCCGTTTATCCGGTTCGACATGATTCGGCCGAGCGGGAAGACGGTGCTCGAGTTCGAGGGGGTGAACAAGAGTTACACGCAGAAGGATGGCAAGGTTGAGCATGTGATCCACGAGTTCTCCGCCGCGGTGACGCGTGGGGATAAGGTGATCCTGATGGGGCGCAACGGTCAGGGAAAGACGACCTTGATCAAGGCGTTGCTGGCGAATGGGCCGGGGGTTGAGGAGACGGATGTGTCGATCGACTCCGGCAAGGTGAAGTGGGGGCATGAGGCGTCGATCGGATACTTTGCGCAGGACCATAAGGGCTCGATTCAGCATGGAATGACGGCAAGCGACTGGTTGCATCAGTTCGATCCAGCGGCGACGAAGGAAGACATTCGCGGGATTTTGGGACAGATGTTGTTTCGCGGCGAAGAGGGTCTGAAGAAGACGGATGCTTTGAGCGGAGGCGAGGCGGCTCGGCTGCTGTTCTGCAAGATTATGCTGCAGAAGCCGAATGTGCTGGTGTTGGACGAGCCGACGAACCACCTTGACCTGGAGAGTATCAACGCGCTGAACCAGGCGATCCAGAAGTATGAGGGCACGGTGTTCCTGGTGACACACGATCAGGACCTGATTGAAGAGGCGGGGACGCGGATCTGGCATTTCGAGGGTGGTCCGACGAACTTTCACATCACGGATCACAAGGGGCCCTACGAGGAGTATGCGCAGCAGATGGCGATGACTGCGGGCAAGTAGCAGGCTTCGGCACGTACAATCAGAGGCGCTCCGGTTCGCCGGGCGCTTTCGTCTTCGGGGGATGTATGCCAGAGGTAGAGCCGGTCGAGTCGCGCGGGAAGAATGTGCTGGGACAGCCGTTAACGGTTTGCGGATGCGAGCCGATGACTGGGTTCTACCGGACGGGGTGTTGCGAGACAGGTCCGGACGACCTTGGGGTTCATACGATCTGCTGCGTGGTGAGCGAACAGTTTCTGGCGAAGTCGAAGGCGCTAGGGAACGATCTTTCCACGCCGATGCCACAGTATGGCTTTGCGGGGTTGAAACCCGGCAATAAGTGGTGTGTGTGTGCGGCTCGCTGGCTGCAAGTGCAGCAGGCCGGAGCGGGATGCCCAGTGGTGCTGGAAGCGACTCACGAAAATACGTTGAAGATCGTGCCGTTTGAGCTGTTGATTCAGTACGCTGTGATTCCGGATCAGCTGCAATAAACCCTTTCAATCACATTCCGGGACTCTTCCGCAGATGACCACCTTGGGTCAGGGCGCAGCTGTGATTCTGCCGGACGAGAAGTATCGCTTGACATTCCGCTTCTTCGCCTAGAGTCTTGAGGTACACAACATAGCTGCAAAATGATGCCGTTCTATCTCTGCGCCAGATCAGGGGAGAACAGGCCAACCGAACTCTCTCGCGCGAGTCCCCTCCACGTCCGCATAGCCATGTTGTGCTGACCTGGATCCGGTTCTCACGTTGTTCCTGACCTGCTGTTTGAAAGGAAATCCCACCTCATGACCCTTCCCCTTTTTGGCAGACGATTGGCACCGCTTGCGGCTGCCGCCGTGCTTCTATGCCCCGCGCCGTATTCGCTGATGGCACAGACGTCTGGCGTTGGGAATATCAACGGCACGGTGACGGATATAAGCGGGGCAGTGATTCCGGGGTCAGTCGTTGTCGTGACTAATACAGATACGGGGATTTCGCGCTCGTTCACCACCAACGGTGACGGTTCGTATTCAGCAACCTTCCTTCAGCCTGGACATTATGAAGTTGTGGCGGGCGGCGGATCGTTCGGCAAGGTAGATCGCAAGAACCTCGTGGTCACCGTCGGAGAAATTTTGACGTTGGATTTAGCGCTTCCTGCGACCTCAGTCTCGACTGAGGTTGTAGTTACGAGCGAGTCGCCGCTTATTGATACCCAGAAGACCGAGGTCTCGCAGACGGTGGATCAGACCCTGATCTCCAATCTCCCGGTGAACGCACGCAATTGGAGTGATTTCGTGCTGCTCACGCCAAACGTTGTTCAGGATGGCGGTACGGGACTTGTTGCCTTCCACGGAATCAGCGGTCTTTATAACCAGAATTATGTCGATGGCGCGAATAACAACCAGATGTTATTTTCGGAGGCTCGTGGGCGTTCCTCGGGTGCTCCTTTTGTTTACTCGCTTGATTCCATCAAGGAGTTCCAGGCTGAGACTTCGAATTACTCAGTTGAGTTCGGCCAAGCGGCTGGTGGGCAGGTCAATGCGATCACAAAGTCCGGTACCAACACCATTCATGGTGATCTGTTCTACTACCTGCGTTATCCGACTCTGAACGCGCTTGATCCGTTCAGCAAGTTTCAAGCGTTGCACAATGGGGGAAATGCTTTTCTGCTGACACAACCGGTTCACCAGCAGCAGGAGTTTGGCGGAAGCGTGGGCGGACCCATTCTAAAGGATCGGCTGTTCTACTTCGCGACTTATGACGGTTTTCGTCGCGTTGGCCGAGTTCTCTACTCGGATACGAACAACGTATCGCTTACCCCGTCCGGGGTGACGACGAACACCAGCACGGTTACACCAACGCAGTGTCCGGCAACCATCACCTCCGCGCAGTGCCTCAGTGCCATTCAGTTTATTCTGACCAACTCCGGTCAGACGGCTGTGCCTCCGTCGCGTTTCGCGAAGGAGAATTTGTTTTTCCCGCGCCTGGATTACCACATCAATAGCAAGAATGACGCATTTGTTAACTACAACTTCGCAGATTTCGACCAGTCCTACGGCTATAGCCCGGCTCCGACGTTTACCAACAGTTCTCCAAGCACGAATGGTCCTACGAGCTACCACGAGCGGTTTCTCGTAGGCGGCCTCACAACACAGATAGGCGCACATTCCGTGAACCAGATCCACGCTCAGTATGGGCGGGATTTGGAGACTGCGGGCTCGAACGCACCTGGGCCAAGCGTTGCTACGGGAGTGTTCACCTATGGTCAACCGAACGCGCTACCCAGGGTCGCTGAACCGGATGAACACCGCATCCAGTTAACAGATGTTTTCTCAACAACCCGAGGCCACCATTCCTTGAAGGCGGGCGGGGACGTCAACATCGTCCACGAGGTTATGATTAACCTCTTCCAGGGCGGCGGTGTTTATGCCTACAGCGGGGCGAATCCGACGGCTAACTTCCAGGCCTGGGTACAGGACGCATTTGCCGGCCAGCCGGGGGATACCGACCCATTTGCCGGCTATCATTACACCTCGCTTGTCCAGACAGTCGACCAACTGAACCCAGCTACTGCTACAAGCTATGCCAAAGCGGGATCGGATGACTTCTATATGAAGATGTTCGACGGCTTCGTTGAAGATGACTGGAAGGTTACGCCAAAGCTTACGATCAACGCGGGCGTTCGCTATGACATTCAACTGACGCCGCCGCCGATCAAGAACAACACAAATTTCGCTCCGCTTTCGACGGAGTACAGTACGACCATCAAGAACGTGACGGACCGCGTTCAGCCACGAGTTGGCTTCAGCTTCCAACCCATGGCCGGTACGGTTGTGCGCGGTGGATACGGCCTCTTCTCCGGCCTTAATCAGGGCAGCACCTACTACGCCATGCGGGTGGAGAACGGTGTAGTGCAGCTGAACTACAACTACCAGGGTTGCGGTGCGGTTACCTGCGCGGCGACCTTCGCAAGACCAGGCGTTCAGTTCCCGAATGTGCCGGCTTACCCAACCGGGCCTGCTCTGAGTGGGTCTCTGCATCCCGTGGGCGGCGCTGTTCCTCAAGTACTTGGTTCTACCCTATCCGGCACACAGAGTTTTCATGGCTTGGACCCGAACTTTGTTCCCCCACTCGCGCATGAGGCGGACTTGTCGGTTGAACAACAGTTACCAGGCAAGATGACCTTGTCGGTGGGGTATGTAGGAACGCGAGCGCTGCGACTGCCGGTGTTTCTGGATGCCAACCTGATCGGCCAAACACCGCACGGCATCCGCAGCTACAACGTGCTCAACGCGAGCAATCAGCTGCTCCAAACGTTGACAGTTCCGGTTTATCTCTTGACCGATCGCCGGAATCAATTGCTGCAGTCCTATAACACCGGATTTAGCGTGGCGAACAGCTGGTATAACTCGCTTGATGCGACAGTGCGCCGTCCTTTCGACAATGGCTTGGAGATCATCATGAACTATACCTGGTCGCGGGCAACGGACACTGACCAGGTCCAGGGCGCTTTTGGAACGTTTTATGGAGGAAATCCGGTTCTCGATCCCAATAACGTGCGAGCGGAGAACGGGCTTTCTGACATCGACGTGCGGAATCGCTGGGTGTTGAGCTTCGTCTATCAGCCGAAGTTGTTCCGCGACAACCGTTACGTTAAGCACATCCTGGATGACTTCATCTTCTCGGGTACGGATATCGCATCAGCGGGTCAGCCGATTGTTGCTTCTCTCAGCGGAACCGTTTACAACGGCTCAGCGACCAGTTATGGGGCGGATGGCAACATCTATGGCGGATCGATGAGTTCCAGTTCTGGAGCCGCTACCAGCGGACGTCCGCCTCAGATCGGACGAAACAGCATCGTCGGACCCGGGTTCAACAATTTGGATCTCCGTGTCGCTCGCACCATTCCTCTCTACGATCGCTATACCCTGCAGTTCAGCCTTGATGCCTTCAACGCGGTCAATCACACGATTGTCACGGGTGTTCAGTCCAACTATTCGAGCTATGTGGCTGCTACGGCCACCAGCACGACTTGCAACAGCTCAACTGGCGGCACAGCATCAGCTCCGCTGCAAGGCTGTATCACGCCTTATACCGGAACGGGCCTGTCGGCCTTTGGCGCAACCAGCGGCACCAACAACACGTTGTACGGACCACGGCAATTGCAATTCGCGGCGAAGCTCAACTTCTAACGTGCTCGCCCATAAAGCGAACGGTCCCCCTTCCGGAGGGGCCGTTTGCTGTGTAGGCGTCATGGTTCTGCAAAGGGAGCTAGCTGGGCTTCGCCTGGACGTGGGGTCACGAGTGAGACGAGGATGAGGCAGAGGAGTGAGGCGATGAGGGCGGGGAGGATGGCGTCGCGGTCTGCTATGGACGGAGGGAAGAGGGCGTGGACGATGGGAGAGTTCCAGAAGACGGTGACGAAGGTTCCGGCGGCGATGGAGGCGACGGCGGCGTAGGCAGTTGCTCGTTTCCAGAAGAAGGCGGCTAGGATGACGGGGGTCAGGGCGGCGGAGTAGATCGTGTAGGCGTAGAGCGCTTTTTCCAGCACGGAACGGGTGCCCAGGGATTGAACAAGGGACCAGAGGCCTAGGAAGATGACGAGGATGCGGCTAACCAGGAGGATGCTGCGATTTGAGGCTTCGGGGCGGATGTAGCGGACGAAGACGTCGTTGATGAGATTGGTGGCGGGGGAGAAGAGGTAATTGTTGGCGGTGGAGATGACCTTGGCGAAGATGGCTCCTACCATGATTGCGCCTAAGATGTGGGGGAGGCCGTGGAGGGCGGTGAAGGCGAGGATCTCGCGGGGGTTTTCGTGGACTTCACCTACGGGGTAAAGCGCTGATCCTACAATAGATAGGGCCACAATTACTGTTTCGAGGATGACGATTCCGATGAACCAGCCTACTACGGCGCGGGTGGCGTCTTTTTCGGTTTTGGCGGAGAAGAACTTCTGGTACATGCTTTGATTTCCTAGCATTAGGAGACATGTTGGAAGGAAGAGTTCCACGATGCGGATGAGGTCGAAGTCGCCCATGAGCTGGAAGTGGGTGGCCGGGAGTCTGGCCGCTATATTGGTCCAACCACCTGCGTTGTGGGAGAGGACGGGGAGCGCGATGAGAAGCGTAAAGGTGGCGAGGAGGCCGATGGCTACGTCCATGTAGGCGACCGAGCTCATGCCGGCGATCGCGGTGAAGACGATGACAAAGCCGGCGATAATCTCCTGACCGTGGCGGGCGGTGACGGTGGGGAAGATGAGGTGGAGGATGTCGCCTCCGCCGATGAACTGGTAGCTGGTGATGGCGGTGTAGGTGAAGAGGACGGCGATGACGCCGAGGATGCGGGCGGTCTGGTTGTAGCGGGCTTCAAGGAGGTCGGGGATGGTGAATTGCGCGAATTTACGGGCTCTTGGGGCGATGAAGTAGATGAGGAGCAGGCCGGCCCATCCGCCGGCGGCCTGCCAGAGGGCGGGGAAGCCGTGTTTGTAGGCGTTTTCCGCTCCTGCCAGCAGGGAGCCGGAGCCGATCCAGCTGCTGAGGAGGGTGAAGATGAGGACGAAGGCGGGGAGGGAGCGGCCGGCTACGAGGTAATCGGCCTTGGTCTTGACCTTGTTGACGCGGGCGAGAGAGACGCCGAGGAGGGTGAGGACGATGAGGCCTAGGACGACGGCGTAGAGGTTCATGGGTGGGGTCAGTGTACTTGAGGAGAATGGTTGGACCAGCGTAGAGTGGGGCGTGGTTGGGAACGTGGTTTTTGGCGTGGTTTGGGGCGTCGTGCGGAGGTGGTGGCTTGACCAGAGATTTCAGAGGAAGCCCGGAGAAACTGCTCTTTGCTGTGGTGTTTTTGTCCACGATTTTCATCTTGCTCCCCATGTTCGGGTGGTTTGCAATTTCCGTGGAGGCCAAGGTCAGCCCGAAGGACAACTTTGAGCGGTGGCGGGAGCAGATTCGGGAGGCTCTGTTCGTACCGAAGACGCTGCTCCCGCTCGAGGCAAAGGTCTGGTCGACCTTTGAGGTGACGCCGGATGTGGTGGCGGACCGGGTGACGTACCAGACGGCGGATGGGATGCTGGTGCCGGCGATTGTGTACCGGCCGGCTCACCCTGACCCCAAAAGGCAGGGGGGCAAGCTGCCGGGGATCGTGGTGGTGAACGGGCATGGGGGGGATAAGTTCACCTGGTATGCGATGTACAGCGGGATGCTGTTTGCGCAGGCGGGGGCGGAGGTGGTGACGTACGACCCGATCGGGGCGGGTGAGCGGAATCTCGAGCGGAAGAGCCATGCGAGTTCGCACGACATGATCCAGGAGGCACCGGCGGGCGTGGATGCGGACGGGTTTCATGAGCGTTGGGGGCAGCGGCTGGCGGGGCTGATGCAGGTGGACGAGATGCAGGCGGTCGCCTACTTACAATCAAGACCGGAGGTGGACCCGAAGCGGATTGCTACGGTGGGGTATTCGATGGGATCTTTCGTGAGCGGGATTGCGGGCGCGATCGACGGGAACAGGCCGGAGATTCATGCGGTGCTGCTGAGCGGCGGGGGGACGTTCGACGATGCGGCGGATGGGGGTAAGAGCTTGGATACCAGTACGCTGCCTTGCCAGGGACCTCCCTGGCATGCGCTGAAGGTGCTTGGGCCTGAGCCGGATGAGCGCGGGGCGGTGATCTATGCGTTGAACGCGGCGCGAGGACCTATGTTTGTGGTCAATGGATCGCAGGATACGGTGATGGACCTTCCGCATCGTGGGCCGGAGTGGTTTGCCCAAATCCGGGCGAAGGCGCTGGCTTTGGGCGGGCCGGCGAAGACGATGTTTACGACGCACGTGGATGAGGGGATGAGCCATCGGACGGCGTGGGTGGAACGGCCCTCGGTGGAATGGCTGAACGAGCAGATCCACTTTGCGAACTGGACGGCGAAA
Organism: uncultured Granulicella sp.; assembly: GCA_964282815.2. Lineage (GTDB taxonomy): Bacteria > Acidobacteriota > Terriglobia > Terriglobales > Acidobacteriaceae > Edaphobacter. Next base: position 557,045 of record CBDIOH010000001.1, on the reverse strand, counting down.
GACATTGCCAAGATGCCGGTGACCCATGTGAGCCAGTGGGTGACGGAGAATCACGTCGACATTTCAAAGGGGTATATCCGGGAGGATCTCGAGGGTGGGTTGATGGCGCTGGGAACGGGGTATCCGGGGCTGCAGCGGGATCAACTGATGGTGATGCCGGAAAGCGATTGGGAAGGGCTGAAGGGGCGGCTGACGTATGAGGCCTGGGCGGAGAAGACGTTGGCTAAGGAACGATGACGGCTTGTCGTGCCGGACGGGCCCACTGCGCGTGGGGCGGTCACTTCGTGACTTGTAATTGCTTCGCGTGGGCCTTCCGTTGGTCGGCTTGGGAGTCTGTGGCGACCAACGCGAGCACTGTGCGAAGCCGAGAACGGTACGAAGTACCCCACTGCGCGTGGGGCGGTCACTTCGTGACTTGTAACTGCTTCGCGTGGGCCTTCCGTTGGTCGGCTTGGGAGTCTGTGGCGACCAACGCGAGCACTGTGCGAAGCCGAGAACGGTACGAAGTACCCCACTGCGCGTGGGGCGGTCACTTCGTGACTTGTAACTGCTTCGCGTGGGCCTTCCGTTGGTCGGCTTGGGAGTCTGGGGCGACCAACGGGAGAACTGCGCGAAGCCGAGAACGGTACGAAATACCCCACTGCGCGTGGGGCGGTCACTTCGTGACTTGTAATTGCTTCGCGTGGGCCTTCCGTTGGTCGGCTTGGGAGTCTGTGGCGACCAACGGGAGCACTGTGCGAAGCCGAGAACGGTATGAAGTACAAGGGAATGCACTAGACTTCTTGTACCGTGACTTCGAAAAAGGCTTCCGCTGTTCTCGATCCCCTCTATGCCGAAGCGCGCGATCATCGCAAAAGCTCTCCACCCGACGATCTAGCTGCCTGGGAACCGAAGCTACGGAAAAAGACTCTCCAGCAACTGCTTCAGGCAAGCCTTAGAGATCGCCTGCCTCAGCTCACTTCGTTACGCTTCGAGCGTATGGCTGCTTCCGCCTTCGGCTTCTTTCGTGGGTCCGCCTGCGTCATGGCCTACGATCTGTCGCTTGGCGTGCACACCAGCATCCTCAGCCAGCTTTGCGGCGATGCTCACGTGCAGAATCTCGGCGCTTTCGAAGGCGACGACGGGCGCCTCATCTTCGACATCAATGACTTCGATGAAACCATCCGAGGACCGTTTGAGTGGGAGATAAAGCGAATGGCGACCAGCATTCTGCTTGCCGGGCGGGAGGCGCAGCTCAAAGCGAGCGTCCTCGAGGAGGCCGCGGTAAGCTTCCTCGATTCGTACAACGGGCTCATTCAATCCCTGCTTCCACTGCCTGTGCTTCAGGTCGCGCGGTATCAAGTGCACCGTCTCGAGCGCATCGCATCCATCTCGAAGATTCTCGCCAAGGCTGAACGAGCCACACCCGAGCTGCTGCTCGAATCGCTCACTACGCTCTACCCCAAGGGTCGCGTCTTCAAGTCGAACCCTCCTGTGCTTCGCCGTCTCGAGCCAGAAGAACGCAAGCTCGTTCTCGGTTCGCTGAAGCCCTACGTGCAGACGCTACAGCCCGAGCGCCGTCACTTCTTCGCGCGCTTCAAGCCCATCGATGTGGGATTCAAGGTGGTTGGAACCGGATCCGTAGGCATGCGCGACTACGTTGTTTACCTTGAAGGGAATGGACCAGCCGACCCGCTTTTTCTGCAGATCAAGCAGGAACTGCCCTCCTGCTGGGCACCGTATGTAGGGCACGCGAAGAGGAGCCATCAGGGTCGCCGCGTCGTTGAAGGCCAGAGGTCGATGCAGCTCCAATCAGACCCGTTGCTTGGTTGGACGAGCATCGGGAGGTATGACTATCTGGTGCGTCAGCTGAACGACCATAAGGCTTCGGTCGACCTTACCGGCATGAAGGGTGTCGATCTTCGCCAATATGCAACAGTATGCGGAGAGCTTCTTGCCCGCGGGCATGCCCGGTCGGGAGAGGTACGCCAGATCGCCGGCTACCTTGGCAACGGAGGCCGTTTCAATCGGGCGATTCTCGCGTTTGCGCAAGCGTATGCCGAACAGGCGACTGAGGATTGGAAGCGCTTCAAACGGGAGAACGCGTTGACGTCCGAGAACGCCTGATCCTGACGGGGATCGAGGCCGGTTTCGGCGCTGTGAACTTGATGGGGTCACGATGCTCGCCTCGTGCAACCGGCCTTGAAGTTGACGTTTCTAAGCGCCGTACCTACCTCCGCGTGGCGAACGATCCATGCTGCAGAATCGGGTTCGGCCATCCGCGCTGCGGCGCGTGGGCGTGAACGGGGGCGCATACCCTGGGGGACGGCCACGTCTACTCAGGGATGATTGGAAGTCGCTGGGGGGCCTCCTTGTTACAAATGGTTCAAATTATTTCTTGCGAAATCTCTTCTTCATGTCATATTGATGTCAGAACCTCATTCAACTCCTTTGCTGCTCGTTCGCTCCTCCTGTTCTGTCCGGAGCCTTGCAGATCCCTATCTCTACGAGCTGTTTCTTTCAGGCGTTCGCCTGTCGACCATCAACCTGTGACGAAACAAAGGCGGCTACGGGCCGTTCAGGAGAGCCTCATGCGTAAGGCTGTGCTGGCATTTCTTCTCTTTTTGTTGGGTGTACCGGGGCCGCTGCTGCTGGCACAAGGTTCCGTCGCGGGTAGTCTCAAAGGCATTGTCAGCGATTCCCAGGGTGCGGTCGTCGTTGGAGCGGAGATCAGCGTGACCAGCCCCGCCTTGTTGAAGGCGAAGGAGCAGAAGTCGCAAGAGGGTGGCGTCTACCTGATTGAAGATCTTCCTCCGGGCGACTACCGGATTACGGTTACGATGCCGGGGTTCAAGACCTTCCAGCAAAGCGGAATCACACTGACGGCTTCGTTCGTGGCGACCATCAATGTTCCCTTATCGATCGGTGAGGCGACGGACTTCGTTACGGTAAGCGGGGCGAACGACCCGGTTGTGGACGTGACCAGTGCCACGACGCCGACAACGTTCGATACCACACTTCTTGGCAATACTCCGTACGGCGACGATCCGTGGTCGCTGCTTGCACAGACGCCGGGCGTCACAACCAGCACCTTCGATGTGGGTGGCAACAACAGCTATCAGCAGTCGTCCGAGTCGGTTCACGGCAGCAAAACGACCGAGCAGACGTATGTGTTCAATGGTCTGGTGCTTGAAGGGACCAGCGGAACCTCAACCGACTACTATGTCGATCCGTATTCGTTTTCGGAAGCGCAGGTGGTGACCGATGCTGCTCCCGCGCAGTATCCCACGGGCGGCGCTTACCTGAACATGATTACCCGCCAGGGATCGAATCAGATTCACGGGTTTGTGCTTTTCAACTATGAGGACGATAAGACGCAGCGTCAGCTTCCGCCCACCGTGTTCACTCCGTTGGTCGCGGGCGCGGCTCCTGTTTCGGTTCTCAACGCGGGGTCTCCTTTTATCCGTGCGTATGACTCATCGGCCGATATGGGCGGTCCGCTCATTCGGGATAAGTGGTGGATCTTTGGCGGTTATCGCGCGTATCAGCTAAAGCAGCAGCTTCGCGCCAGCCCGCTTCCGAGCCCGGTGACCGGCGCGCCTCCGCCGACGACGAACCCCGGTCTTTACGGCTTCGGAACCGACGTCAACCACCAGGAAAACACAACGCTGCGCACCGATTATCAGATCAACAGCAAGAATGTCGCGAACGCGATCTGGCACTGGCAGTACATCAACCGCTTCTTCCGCCGCCTGACCTATAACTATGTCGACCAGGTTGCGGCACAGCGGCAGATTGAGCCTGCCTATATTCTGCAGGCGCAGGAGACCTTCACGCCGAACTCCTCCTGGACCTTTGATACGCGGGGCGGCTTCCTGCAGGTGATCTTCCCGCTTCGTTATGAGTCGGGCGTTGCGGGCGATACGATCTCCGCGGCCGACAGCGGTCTTTCCACCTTGAAGTATGCGGGCCAGGAGAACTACGTCGACAAGGAACAGACGGCGCGGATCTCGGAGATTGCGAGCTACTTCAAGGGCGGCTGGCACGGCGCCCATAACTTCAAGGCCGGTGCGGAGTATCAGTTCGGCCAGCGCATCCAGAGCTACACCTACAACCAGAACATCCTCGAGATTTATTCGAGCAGCGCCATCCCAGACACGACGCCGAACTCGGTGCGTATTGAGCCGGGTCCCCTCAGATTCAACACCTCCACGCACTCGAACGCGGTCTTCCTGCAGGATGCCTGGACGCTGAACCGTCACCTGACGCTGAACCTGGGCGTACGATTCGACCATAGCGATGCGAATGTTCCGCAGCAGTGTAACCCTGCGATGACGGGCGTCTTCGCGGGCCTGTTTCCGAATCGGTGCATCTCGCAGGTGCAGGCAGCCTATGCGTCGCAGGTTTCAACGCCCGGCATCACCCGGACCCAGCTTGGTCCTCTGACCAACTTTGCCAGTGTGGACTCGTACAACAATGTGGTTCCGCGGGTGAGTGTGGCGTACGACCCAACCGGGAAGGGCGACCAGGTGATCCGGGCAGGGTTCAACATCTTCACGAATAACGTGGGCAGCAGCCTTGCCGATTCCGCAAACCCGAACGGCGCCAGCTATATCACCTATGGCTGGAATGGCAGCTTCCTGAACGGGGGCACGGCGGCTGGGTTCTGTACTCCGGGCGCCATCAACTCCTGCACGCCGGACTATACGGTATTTATTCCCAACTGCGCGGCGGGCGTGGCGCAGGGAACCGGCGGCTGCCTCAACCTTGGCAAGTACAGCGGTGTCGGCAAGACCGGGCAGGGCGGATATCTCAGTACCTCGGGTGGCATCGCGGGGTACGTCGATCCGAACCTCAAGCGTCCGTATTCGATTACCTACAATGTGGGGTATGAGAAGACGGTGCGGCGAAATATCGCGCTCGGCATCGCCTACTACTATCGCAACAACAGGAACATCCAGACCACCGCGAACATCAACGCTCCTTTGACCGACTACACTCCCATCACGCTCTACCCACAGACCGTCGGCGGGGTACTGTCTCCCCAGCCGATTCTTAGCCCACTTACCGGCAAGCCCATTACCCTCTACAGTCTGACTGGCAACAGCAGAACCTGTGCCGCATCGGCAAACCAGACGGACGTCGGTTGCGGTTGGACGGAGACCACCAACAATCCGTACGCAAACCAGAACCACTATAACGGGCTTGAGTTCACGGTGAGCCGCCGCCTGATTGGACGCTGGTCCGCGCAGGGCGGTCTGACGATCCAGAAGGATCATGGAGTACAGACGACGGGCGACTTCAACGATCCAAACGTCAACCTGAACCGTTATGGCGCGATCGATCAGGATGCCGAATTTGTCGTTCGTCTGGATGCGACCTATCGTCTTCCCTGGCGCTTGCAGACCTCGGTCAACTATCAGCATGAGACCGGCTTTCCGATCGTCCCCACCAACAGCTTCAACCTGCCTTTGACCACTTACAACGGGGCGACCTACGGTCTTGCCCAGGGAACGGAGCTCGTCAACATGGCACCGAACGGCGCGCTCCGTTACCCTGCGGTCAACGACACCAACCTCCGCTTTGGACGCGTCACGCCGATCCGTGAGCGTTTCACGCTTGAGACGAACTGCGACTTGTTCAATCTCTTCAACTCCCACGCCATCACGACGGAGACGGCAACGGAAGCGCAGGCCAACGGCGTCAACAGCACAACCTTTACCAGGCCGAGCAACTTCCTGGGTCCGTTCATCGCTCGCTTCAGCGCAAAGCTGAGCTTCTAACCCAACGCGGGGCAGGCCGGGTAACTGGTCTGCCCTGTTACTATTCTTTCCGTCCGTCTTTGAAAGGTCTTGTCGATGACGATGCGACGTCTGTGCTTTACGTTGATTACGCTGTTGGGATGTGCGGTTGTGCAAGCGCAGGAGGCGCCCAAGGGAAGCATCACCATCGACCGGATTTCCGAGATCAAGTATCCGACCGACCAGACCTGGTCGCCGGATAATAAGACCGTCGCTTTCCTGTGGGATTGGGCAGGCAAGCAGGATCTGTATATGTCGCAGGGAAGCGGGACGCCTATTGCGCTGACCGATTTTCCGATCGACCCCGAGATCTATACCTCGAATATTGGCCACTATGAATGGTCGTCTGCCGATGAGATTATTTTTTCAAAGGAGGGTGGTCTCTGGAGTGTTTCGACGAAGACGCGTAAACCTTCGCGTCTCTCCGGATTCGCGGGCGTAGCGAACTTCTCGCTGTCGGAGGATCGCAAGCAGATTGCGTACATCAAGGGCGGTCAGGTGTGGGTGGGCTCGCTCGAGGGCAAGACGGAGCGCCAGCTGACGCGCATCTCGGATGGCTCGCGTCTTTCGGGACCCTCGTTTTCGCCGGATGGCCAGTATGTTTCGTTCACGACGAGCTACTCGTCCGAGCTGCCGGAGCCGATGCCGTATAACGGCAACCGCATGGAAGTGCTGCGCACCCGCACGTGGGGGACGAGGTTGGGGATCGTCTCGGTCTTCTATGGCGACCCGGTCTTTGTGGACACCAGCGGCGGTGGTGGCGGCGGGGGAGGAGGGCGCTCGCAGTGGGTGCAAGGGCCTGGCATCGTGCATGAGGAGTACTCGGGCGACCGCAAGAGACGTGAGATCAAAGTCACGAACGTCGATGGCACGAGCCGGACGCTTTGGGAGGATTATGACCCTAAATGGATCTCGCTGGCGAACGGACCGCGGACGGTGACGTCGCCGGACGGCAAGCTGGTCGCGTTTATCAGCGATCGCACGGGATGGGCGCATGTGTATGTGATCCCGTATGACGCCACGGCTGAGACGCAGGCGCGGCAGTTGAGTAAAGGGGAGTTCGGCGATGGCTTTCTTGCGTGGTCTCCGGACAGCAGGCGCGTTGCCTTCGCGCATAGTGAGAAAGGCAACCAGCAGGAGCGGTTTCTCTCCGTTGCGGAGGTAGCGACCGGCAAGGTGACGCCGGTGGTGAAGGCGCGCGGCGTCAACTATGAGCCGGCTTTCTCGCCGGACGGAGCTTCGCTTGCCTATCTGCGGTCTGCCGTGGAGCATCCACAGGAGGTGTATACGGTCGCCGTGGCGGGGCCTGGAACTCCTGTGCGGCTGACGGATTCCTTGCCGGCCGGGCTCGATCCAGCCGACCTCACTGCGCCTACGGCCGTCCATTATCCAAGCCGCGAGGATAAGGCTCCGGTTCCGGCGACGCTGATGCTGGGCAAGAACTTCGATACGACGAAGAAGCATCCTGCGATTATTTGGATTCATGGCTCAGGCGCGGACCAGAATTATCTCGCGTGGCATCCGGGCTCGTACCGGATGTACTACTCCGTGAGCCAATACTTCGCGCAGCAGGGTTACGTGGTATTGACGCCGGACTACCGTGGAAGCTCCGGCTATAGCCGCGAGTGGACCACGGGCGCCTTTCACGATCTTGGCGGCGGTGAGACGCAGGACGTCAATGGCGGCGCCGACTATCTGAAGTCTTTGCCCTACGTCGATCCGGATCGCATCGGGATCTGGGGATTGAGCTATGGGGGCTTCATGACGCTGCAGTCCATTATCCGGGCTCCTAAGCTGTTTGCGTGTGCGATCGACGTCGCGGGAGTGGGCGACTGGGAGACGTGGACGACGGGCGGCGCTCTGCTGGGACGGCTTGGGTCAACGCCTGTGACGGACCCGGCCTTCTACGATCGCTCCGCACCGGTGAAGCATCTGGATAAGATTGAACGGCCGTTGATGATCCTGCAGGGCCTGAACGATACGAACGTGCCACTCTGGGAGACCATCAAGGTGGTCGACCGGCTGGAGAAGCTGGGGACACCGTTCGATATGGCGTTTTACCCGGGAGAGATTCACTTTTTCCGGCGCGCCTTTGTGCTGAAAGACGCATGGCGCCGCAGCGACACCTTCTTTTATCAACACCTGGTCGCGCCGGCCAATCCTGTCCGGTCGGTCGAGGTGGCCGAACCCCCTGCAGCCCCGGCGACGAAAGATCCTGCACCGCCCGTTCGGGTGGAATAGTCCGCCGGCCGCCAAAAAGATTAGGAGAGTGTTATGCCGCTCGATCGCCGAAGTTTTTTATCGAATTGCAGCCGCCTTGGGTTTGCTTCCACCTTGTTGCCCGGCGTGCTGTACAGCCTTGCGGCAGAGGCGGAGGAAAAGCGCGTCACCGCTGCGATGATCGATGAGGCAGCGGCTATCGCGGATATTCCGATTGGGCCCGAGCAGAAGGCTGCGTTGGTTACGGCGCTGAATGGTAACCGCAAGTCGATCGAGGAGTTTCGTGCGCTCAACCTGAAGAACTGGGATCCTCCCGCCTTCAACTTCGATCCCATGCCGCCTGGTCAGGAACCCGTGCCGCCGCCTCCTGGCGTAGACAGGCGCAAACCGCTCAAGGTCAGTCGAGCTCCGGCGATCGCGGGCAAGGATGTGCCGAAAGATCTGAACGAGCTCGCGTTCTATACCGCCCGCGAGCTTGGCGAGCTGGTCCGGCGAAAAAAGGTCTCCTCGGTCAACCTCACCGAGATGTATCTCAGCCGCTTGAAGAAGTACGACCCGCAGATGCACTTCGTGATCAATCTGACGGAGGAGCGCGGCCTCGCGCAAGCCAGGGAAGCGGATCGAGAGATTTCCGCGGGCAAGTATCGTGGCCTGCTGCATGGCCTGCCTTGGGGCGGCAAGGACCTGCTCGCCGTAAAGGGGTATCCCACGACGTGGGGTGCGGGCGGGTTTGAAGACCAGCACTTCGACTACGACGCCGAAGTGGTCAAGCGCCTGGACGCCGCCGGCGCAGTGCTCATCGCAAAGCTCTCGCTGGGTTCGCTTGCGCTGGGCGATAGCTGGTTTGGCGGGCAGACACGGAACCCCTGGAATATCAACCAGGGCTCAAGCGGATCGTCTGCGGGTCCGGCGTCTGCGACTTCTGCGGGTTGTGTCGCATTCTCCATTGGCTCAGAGACCGGCGGCTCCATCTCCGGCCCTTCCACACGATGCGGCGTGACCGGCTTTCGCCCGACGTATGGCTTCGTGCCGCGCACCGGCGCGATGGTGCTTAGCTGGACGATGGATAAGTTAGGCCCCATCTGCCGGTCGGTGGAGGACTGTGCGCTGGTGATGCAGGCTATCTGGGGCCCTGATGGACAGGATGAGGGCTGCCGCAATGCGTGGTTCCAGTGGAACGCGGAGACAGACTGGAAGAAGCTGCGCGTCGGGTATCTGAAAGATGATTTTGAGAAGCCGTGGATGCAGGCCACCCCAGAGCCCGCGCAAGGCGCGACCGAGGAAGAGATCAGCGCCTTCAAGCGCCGGAAAGCCAATGAACCCGCGGTGCTGGCGGCGCGTGAGTACGATCGCAAGTTCGACCTGGCATCCCTGGATGTGTTTCAGAAGATGGGGATCACGCTCATTCCGGTGGAGATTCCAAAGTTTCCCTATGACGCCATGCGCACCATCTACACGACGGAAGGCGCGGCGGCGTTCGATGACCTTACCCTTACCGGCCGCGACAAGCTGCTCTTTCAGGCCAGTCACAGCCCGTGGCCGAATGCCTTTCGGGCGGCCCGGCTTTTTCCCGCGGTCGAGTATCTGCAAACCATGCGCGCTCGCACGTTAGCCATCGCCGCCTTTGCCAAGGTGTTCGACCACGTGGACGTCATCGTGACACCGACCACAGGCCCCAGCAACCAGGTCACGGTGACTAACTTGACCGGTCATCCCGCGGTGATCGTCCCGAACGGCTTACGCGGTCCAGATGCACCGGAGATGCCCGCGCAGCCGACCCCGGCAGGTCCTGCCACGGCTGGCAATCAAGGCGGCGGCCCTCACACGATGGTGAGTCTCACCTTCCTGGGCGGCCTGTACAAGGACGCGGAAACCTGTGGGCTGGCTCATGCCTATCAAGAGTTGACTGGCTTTCACAAGCTTCATCCTCCGCTTGCCTGAGCTTGGGGATGCGGATCAGAGCGGAAGAAGCAGCGACCGGCCGGGAGATCGCAGGAAAGAGAATCGGACGTAATCGGACCTACAGGAGAGACGATGGAGCTGGATCGGCGAACATTTTTGGATTCATGCGGCAAGCTGGGCTTCGCCTCAACACTGCTGCCCGGCGTCCTGTACGCCAAGGCGGCGAAGGCTGCCGACAAGCGCATCACGCTTGCGATGATCGAAGACGCGGCGGTGATTGCCGACGTGCCTGTCGCGCCCGATCAGCGCGCCGCCATGGTCTCCATCCTCAACACCAACCGTAAAGGCTTTGAGGAGATTCGCGCACTCGAGATGCGCAACGATGTGGCGCCGGCAATCCAGTTCGATCCGCTGCCTCCCGGTCAGATGCCGGTGCCGCCGCCGCCCGGCGCGGACCTGCGGAAGCCACTCGCGCTGAGTGCCGCTCCGGCCATCGCCGATAAGGACGTGCCCAAGGATGTGGAGGCTCTCGCTTTCTCCACGGTGCGGGAGCTCAGCGACCTGCTGCGCCGAAGGAAGATCACCTCTGTCGCCTTGACGGAGATGTACCTTGGCCGGTTGAAGAAGTACAACCCCAAGCTGAACTTTTACGTGACCCTCACTGAGGAGCGTGGCCTGGCGCAGGCCAGGGAAGCGGATAAGGAACTGGCAGCCGGGAAGATTCGCGGTGCGCTCCACGGCATCCCCTGGGGCGGCAAGGATCTGCTCGCCGTGAAAGGCTATCCCACCACGTGGGGTGCAGGGGGGTTTGAAGAGCAACACTTCGACTACGATGCCGAGGTGGTCAAGCGCCTTGACGCCGCCGGGGCGGTGCTCATTGCAAAGCTCTCGCTGGGTTCGCTCGCCCAGGGCGATCGCTGGTTCCGTGGCCAGACCAAGTGCCCCTGGAATCCGCAGCAGGGTGCGAGCGGCTCATCGGCGGGGCCGGGCTCGGCGACCTCTGCCGGTTGCGTCGGGTTCTCGATTGGATCCGAGACGACTGGCTCCATCTCAGGCCCTGCGACGCGCAACGGCGTGACCGGCCTGCGTCCTACCTACGGATTCGTTCCCCGCACGGGTGCTATGACGCTCTCCTGGACGCTGGACAAGCTTGGCCCGCTCACTCGATCGGTAGAAGACGCCGCGCTGGTGATGCAGGCGATCTGGGGACCGGACGGCCAGGATGAATCGTGCCTGAACACCTGGTTCCAATGGAATGGCAGGTTCGATTGGAAGAAGCTTCGCATCGGCTACCTCAAAGATGATTTCGAGCAGCCCTGGGTCACGCCCAACGCGCCGCCCAGCGCCGATGCAACCGACGAAGAGAAGCGCGCCTACGAGCGTCGCAAGAACGCCGAGCCTGCAACCATGGCCGCGCGCGAGTACGACCGGAGGTACGACCTTGCCGCGCTGGACGTTTTGCGCAAGATGGGGGTTGAACTTATCCCCGTCTCATTTCCCAAGTTTCCCTACGATGCCTTTCGCAACATCATCAATACGGAGTCGGCAGCGGCGTTCGACTGGCTCACGCTGAGCGGACGTGACAAGCTGCTGAGCGAGGCCAGTGGCAGCAGCTGGCCCAACTCCTGGCGAGCCGCACGATTTTATTCCGCGGTGGAGTACATCCAAGCCATGCGCGTGCGTGAACGCGTGATTCGTGAGTTTGCGAAGTTGTACGCGCAGGTCGATATCATCGTCACGCCGACCAATGGCCCCAGCAACCAGGTCACGGTCACGAATCAGACCGGGCATCCGGCGGTGATCGTGCCCAACGGCATACGAGGCAAGGATGCGCCCCTCCCGCCCGTGCTTCAGAGTCCGGAGCGCGCCGGCTCCGGTGCGGCGTCCGCCTCCAACCAGGGGGGAGGCCCGGACACTCCAGTCAGCCTCACCTTCCTGGGCAGCCTGTACAAGGACGCGGAACTGCTGGCCTTCGCGAACGCCTATCAACAGACGACCGGCTTTCACAAATTGCATCCGCCCATGAACTGGACATGAGCCGTACAGATCCCCTACTGGATATGGTGGATCCGTGATGGCGGTGCGCGTTAAACAACAGGGGCGGTTTCAGGCGGCGCAGCGTGCGGGGCTAACGACTGACGGCGAGGAAGGGCAGAAAGAGGGTGAATACGGTGCCGGCGCGGTTTGCGCGCTGTGAGCTGCGAACGCGGAAGGAGCCGGAGTGGCGATCGACGATCTCTTTGCTGACCCAGAGGCCGAGGCCGGTGCCGGTGAAGCCCTTGGTGGTGTAGAAGGCTTCGAAGATGCGGGCGAGCGAGCCTGGAGAGATGCCGGCGCCGGAGTCCGCTACGGTGAAGATGATGCCGGGTCTGCCGGATTTGGGTTCGTGGGCTTCGCGGATGCGAAGCTGGAGGCGGCGTTCTTTGGAGGACATGGCGTCGATGGCGTTGCCGATGAGGTTGCTGAGGACCTGGCGAATCTCGCCTTCAAAGCAGCGGAGCGGGTGGGAGGCGCGGGTGCGGCTCTCGACGGTGATGCCTGCTGCGGCGAGACGGCCCTGGTAGATGGTGAGGACGCTTTCGAGCAGTGCGGCGGGCGGGATTTCAGTGGGATTGGTGGCTTGCTTGTGGAAGCGGAGGGTCTGGTTGGTGATGGCGGCGGCGCGGCGAAGCTCGTGGTCGGCGGCGTGGAGCTGGTGGCGGATGTCGGGGAGGGAATCGCTGGTGGCGGCGAGGTAGATGAGGTTGGTGACGGCTTCGAGCGGGTTGTTGATCTCATGCGCGATGGATGCGGCGAGACGGCCTACTGCGGCCAGCTTTTCACTTTCGATGAGGGCGTCGGCGGATTTTTTGCTGGCGGTGATGTCGCGGAAGAAGACGGTGATGCCGTCGGGCGCGGGGCGGCTCAGGACTTCGAACCAACCCTCGGGGACAGGGTAGTAGGTTTGGAACTGGCCGGGCAGGCCTTCGTTCATGGAGCGGGTGTACTCGCGGACGAAGGGCGAGTCTTCATACTGGGTGTGGGGGAAGCTCTCCCAGAGGTTACGGCCCATGAGGTCGCCGTAGGGTGAGAGGAGGCGTTTGGCGTTGCCGTTGAGGTAGGTAAAGTTCCAGTCGCGGTCGAGCGAGAAGACGGCGTCTGTGGTGGCGTCGAGGACCTGCTGGAGCTGGCGTTTGGTCTGTTTGAGGGAGCGGTCGGCAAGGACCCTTTCCGTGTTGTCCTGGTAGGGATTGTAGATGCCGGCGATTTTGCCGCCTTCGAAGATGGGGATGAGGTAGTAGGTAAACCAACAGTCCTCGATGACGTGGTTCTTGAGAAGTGGGATGAGCATGTTTTCGCGGACGATGGTTGCGCCGCGGTAGAAGCAGTCTTCAAGGTCCTGGCCGATGAGATGCCAGACCTCCTTGTAGATCTCGCGGTAGGAGGATCCGAGGGCCTGGGGGTGCTTTCCCTGGAGCGCCGGGATGGCGGCTTCGTTGTAGAAGAGGGTGAGACCGTCTCCCCAGCAGAGGGTGGAGGGGATGGGCGAGAAGAGGACCTGGTTGACGTTGGAGACGAGGGTTTCGGACCATTGCTCGATGGGGCCGAGCGGGGTGGAAGACCAGTCAAAGGCCCTGACGAGGGCCGGCATGGGGCCCGCGCCCATGATGCGCTGAGTGGATGGGGGAGGAGTGGGAGTGTCTGGTTGACTGTTTGGTTGACTGTCTGGGCGATCCTCTCCGTTGAGAGCCGGACGTTGATCCATGAAGCGAAAGCCTCCCGCAGATGGGTTGAGTCCCATCTGCAGAACCTGAGATGCAGTCAGGGGGTCAAGAGGGCGGGATGGGTGGCTCTCCGGCATGGTCCTAAATCTTCCTATCGGCAGGAATGAGAGAGAGGCGATATTTTTCAAAATTGGAGAACGTTCGACGCATACTTCCCGGCGGGAAGGGCTGCTGTCGGCGTGGTTTAATCGAGGGACACGGAAAGGCAAAGTGGAGACGGGATGAGTGAACGGGAGCAGAAGCTGGGGACGATGGATGGGCTAGTCGAGCGGGATGAGGCGGGAGAGAGTTCAGCTGAGGAGCAGCGGCTGGCGCAGTCGAGTGCGCGGGAGGCGAACTGGCAGCGTTGGGGGACGTATCTCCCGGAGCGGCAGTGGGGGACGGTGCGGGAGGACTACTCGGCTGACGGGAACGCCTGGAATTTTACGCATGACATGGCTCGTTACCGGGCTTACCGGTGGGGCGAGGATGGGCTGCTGGGATGGACGGACCGGGAGTGCAGGCTGTGCTACTCGACTTCGCTTTGGAATGGGAAGGATCCGATTTTGAAGGAGCGGCTGTTCGGGTTGGGGAACCCCGAAGGGAATCATGGCGAGGATGTGAAGGAGCAGTTCTACTATCTGGATGCAGTGCCCACGCACAGCTATGCGAAGGCTTTGTACAAGTATCCGCAGCGGGCTTTTCCGTATGCGGACCTGGTGAAGAGGAATAAGTCTCGCGGGTATGGGGAGCTGGAGTATGAGCTACTGGACACGGGGATCTTCGATGAGGAACGATACTTCGATGTGCAGGTGGAGTATGCGAAGTGTACGGATGAGGACTCGCTGATTCGGCTGACGATCTCCAATCGAGGGCCGGATGCGGCGGAGTTGACGGTGGCTCCTACGCTGACGCTGCGGAATAACTGGTCCTGGCGGAATCTGGAGCCGGGGCAGGAGACGAAGCCCTGGATGAAGCTGTCGGATGGAGATGGCGAGCGTGTGATTGCGAACCATAAGACGCTGGGGCGATACCGATTTTATGCGGTGGCGGGTGAGGGGACGGCGAGTCCGGAAGAGATCTTGTTTACTGAGAACGATACGAATGTGAAGCGGCTGGATAACCGCTATACGGGTCCGCAGGGATATTCCAAGGATGCATTTGACCGGTACCTGGTGCAGGGCGCGAAAGACGCAGTCAACCCGGAGATGTGCGGGACGAAGGCGGCGTTGGTGTATCGGCTGAAGATTGGCGCGGGCGGGACGCAGGTGGTGCGGCTGCGGCTGGTGCGGGAGGATCAAGGCGAGCCGGGGGAGCTCGACCTGGCGGGGTTTGAGGGATGCTTTGCGGAGCGGCTGAAGGAGGCGGATGCGTTCTATGCAAAGCGGATGCCGGAGACGTTCAGCGATGATGAGCGGAATGTGTCCCGGCAGGCGTATGGGAGCCTGCTTTGGTCCAAGCAATTTTACTATTATGTGGCAGAGCGATGGTTGCAGGGCGATCCGGCGCAGCCTGGGCCTCCGGCGGAGCGGCTGCAGGGTGGGAATGCGAATTGGCGGCATCTTTTTTGCCGGGACATCCTGTCGATGCCGGACAAGTGGGAGTATCCGTGGTTTGCGGCCTGGGATACTGCATTTCACATGATCCCGATGGCGCAGGTGGATCCAGAGTATGCCAAATCACAGTTACTTATACTGTTGCGTGAGTGGTATCTGCATCCGAACGGGCAGATGCCGGCGTATGAGTTCGCGTTCAGCGATGTGAATCCTCCGGTGCATGCGTGGGCCGTATTTCATGTGTACAAGTCGACGATGGATAAGGACGGAAACGGGGATCTCGACTTCCTGGAGCGAGCATTTCAGAAGCTGCTGCTGAACTTTACGTGGTGGGTGAACCATAACGATTCGGATGGGCGGAATCTTTTTGGCGGCGGCTTTCTGGGACTGGATAACATCGGGGTGTTCGACCGGTCGACCAAGCTGCCGGATGGCGTGAGTTTGAACCAGGCGGATGGGACGGCCTGGATGGGGCTTTACTGCTCGAGCATGTTGACGATTGCGATTGAGCTGGCGCAGACACGGCCGGCCTATGAAGACATTGCGAGTAAGTTTTTTGAGCATTTCATCAGCATCATCGATGCGATCAACAGCCTGGGCGGGTCCGGGCTTTGGGATGAGGAGAGTGGATTCTTTTACGATCAGCTGATGGGCAAGAATGGCGATCCGACGCCGCTGAAGGTGCGGTCGATTGTGGGCGTTGTGCCGCTGTACGCGATTGGTGTGCTGCCCAAGAGCAAGCTGGATAAGCTGCCGGGGTTTACCAAGCGAATGAACTGGTTTTTGAAGAACAAAAAGCAACTTGCGAAGTATGTAGCGCATGCGGAGACGAGCGATTCGGAGTTTGCCGACGACCGGTTCATAGCGCTGGTGCCGAAGGAGCGATTGGTCCGGATTCTGCGATGCGTGTTCGATGAGACGGAGTTCTTTTCCGATCATGGCGTGCGGGCGCTTTCACGGTGTCACAAGGACAAGCCGTACCAGGTGGAGCTTGCGGGGCAGAAGCTTACGGTCAAGTATGTGCCGGCGGAGGGCGATAGCGGGATGTTCGGCGGAAACAGCAACTGGCGCGGGCCGGTTTGGTTTCCGGTGAACATGCTGCTGCTCAATGCTCTCGAGCGGTATCACGCGATGTATGGCGATCGCGTGAAGGTGGAGTGTCCGGCGGGAAGCGGGACGATGTTGAATCTGCTGGAAGCGGCGGAGGAGATCTCGCGGCGGCTGGTGCGTTTGTTTTTGCGGGATGAGAACGGTCGGCGACCGGGGCACGGAGAGGAACGACGGTATATCAACGATCCTTACTGGAAGGATTTGGTTTTGTTCAGCGAGTATTTCGACGGGGACACGGGCCGGGGTGTTGGGGCGAGCCACCAGACCGGGTGGACGGCGCTGGCGGCTACTTGTCTGGAGCGCGTGCATCGGATGGATGAGGCTAAGACCGTTTAGTTAAGGCTTGCGTCCTGCCGGACGGGCACCCTGCGGGGGCAGCGGTCACTTCGTGACACGTCATTGCTTCGCGCGGTCCGAGCGTTGCCCGGGGTGGGAGAACTGATGTCAGGCGGATTCTAGCTGGCGCTTGAGGAGCTTGGCTACCGCTTTGGGGTCTTCGCGGTGGGGGAAGTGGCCGGAGGATTTCAGGACGGCTCGCTCGTACGAGGCGGTAAACCAGGCGGCCTGGTCTTCAGAGCAAGCGGGAAGGCCGCAGGCATCCGATCCGCCCTGAATGTAAATGGCCGGGACCGCAATTTTGGGCTTGGGGGTGGCGTTGAGGATCGCTTGGCTCGCGGCGTAAGCGGGCTTCGAGAGAGCGTTGCCCCAGCGGGTGCGGTAGTAGTGGATGACGATGTCGGCGAACTGGGGGTTCTTCCAGGATTCGGCGGCGCGGGCGAAGTCTCGTTTGGAAAAGGCCCAGGTGGGGGACCAGGATTCCCAGAGCTGGCGGCAGAAGGCTTCGGAGTCTTCGTGCATAGCTTTCGAGCCTTGTTCAAGCTGGAAGTACCACTGGTACCAGTAGCCGCGGGCTTGCGCGGGCGGGAGTGATTTGCCGCCGTAGCTGATGTAAGGGCTGGCGATGGTGAAGAGGGTCTTGATGCGCTGGGGTGCGAGGACGGCGGCTGCGTAGGCGGTGCGGGCTCCCCAGTCATGGCCTACGAGGTGGAAGGTGTCGAGCGAGAGGGCTGAGGCGAAGGCGAGGAGGTCGTCGGCGAGCGCGGCTTCCTGGCCGGCGATGAGGTTGGGATCGAGGACTTCCGTTTCGCCGAAGCCGCGGAGGTAGGGCAGGAGGAAGCGGTGGGTTTTGTGCAAGGGCTCGAGCTGGTCTAAGAGGTCAGCATAGCCGATGGGGGCGTCGGGGAAGCCGTGGAGGAGGATGACGGGGGTGCCGGTGGGTGCGCCGAACTCGAGGTACTGGATACGGGCTGCGGGGGTGTTGAGGAACTTTGCGGCTTTGGTGTCCAGATGCGGCATGGACGTATTTGATGCGGGCAGCCGGCTAGGCGCTTTGCTCGGATTCAAGGAGCTCATTGACCTGGGCGAGGGTGAGCATCGCGCCGTCGACCATGAACTCGTAGGAGCCGGCGTTTTCGGGGAGGGAGACGACCTCGTCCACGGTGTGGCCGTGGCGGCGAAGATCTTCAACGATAAGTTTTGTGTCGATCATGTTTGTTGGATGCGAGTGGGGTGCAGTCAGGCTTGGAGGAGGGTGAGGATTTCTTCGGTAGTGGTGAGCTCGGAGAGCTTTGGGAGGAGCTTGGTGAGGGTGAAGGTGTGGGCTTCTTCATCTGCGTCGGTTACTGCGTCGGTGACGGTGAGGAGATTGTAGCCGAGGTCAAAGGCGCTGCGGGCGGTGGCGGCTACACCGGAGCCGGTCGCGATTCCGGTGAGTACGACCTGGGTGACGTTGCGTTCGCGGAGGAGTTGGTCGAGGTTGGTGGTGAGGAAGGCTCCAGGGCTTCGCTTGGTGAGGAGGATATCGGTGGGTTGGGCATAGAGCTCTGGGACGAGGTCTGCCCAGCCTTCCGGGAAGGTGCGGACGCGCGGGGGCAGGCTGGTGCGGCCGGGTGGGGCGGCTACCACGTTGATCAGGACTACGGGATAGTTGCGGGCGCGGAAGGCGCGGGCGAGAGCCGCGGAGCGGGCGACGATCCCGGATGCGGGGTGGAGGAGTGGAAGGGCAACGATTCCGCTTTGGAGATCGATGACGAGGAGGGCGGGGGTCGGGTCCAGGGTCATAGGGGCAGTGTGGGGCAGTGTGGAGCTGTGAACGGCAGTATGAGGCAGTAAAGGGTCAGGAGTTGTGCCTGGATTGGAAGTGGTGGCTGATGGGAAGGCTGAGGGCTGTGAAGCCGGCGAAGGCTGTCAGGAGGAGTGGGGGTTCGAGGGATGCGAGGCGGGCGGCATGGGTGAGGACTGCGGCTATGAGGAGGTTCAGGAGCGCCCAGAGAACGTTGATGGTGGGAGAGGAGAGGCCCTTGCCGGGTGGCTTGGCGAAGGGGTGGGGAAGGCGTCGCCGCAGATGCCTTTGACGAAGTGAGGGATGAAGTTGGCGAGGAAGGCTCCGGCGAACAAGGCGGCGAGGTAGTTGGGCCAGTGCATGATGTTCTCTCCAGTTCGTCAGGTGGGGATGAGACCCTTTTGCTGGTAGATGGGGAGCATGATGGGAAGTAACGCGGGGAGCTCAAGGGTGAACCAGACGGAGGCCAGCAGGCAGGAGGCTCCGGTGATCATGACGGTGTGGGGAGCCCCGATCCAATGGGCGATGAGGCCGGCGATGAGGCTGCCGAAGGGGGCTGCGCCGAAGAAGGCCATGGTGTAAAAGCTCATGACGCGGGCGCGCTTGTCGTCCGGGACGAGGGATTGGATGACGGTGTTCGAGACGGAGGCGGCCTGGATCATGCCGAAGCCTACGAAGACCATGAGCAGGAGCGAGAGCCAGAGGACGTGCGAGAAGCCGAAGAGGATGAGGGCCAGGCCGAGGATGGCGGTCGAGACCTGGAGCATGCGGGTGAGGCCGACGACGGTTTTGCGGAAGGCAAGCGAGAGGGCGGAGGTGAGGGCCCCGACGCCGGCGGCGCTCGAAAGCCATCCGAGAGTGCGGGCTCCGCCGTGGAGGGTAACCGCGGCGAAGGCGGGCAGCAGGGTTGACCAGGAGTATCCCATGAGCGAGCAGAGCGCGAAGAGGAGCAGGATGGCGCGGATGGGGCGGAAGTCGCGGACGTACTGCCAGCCTTCCTGCATCTGCTGGAGCATGGTGGCTTTTTTGAGCCGGAGGGTGAGGGGGGGCAGGCGCATGGCGAGCAGGGAGGCGATGACGGCGAGGTAGCTGAGGCCGTCGATGAGGAAGCACCAGCCTTCTCCGTAGGCGGCTACGATGAGGCCGGCGAAGGCGGGGCCGAGGAGGCGGGCTCCGTTGGCCATGGACGAGTTGATGGCGATGGCGTTGGGGAGGTCGGCTGGGTCGTCTACCATTTGGACGAGAGCGGACTGGCGTGCGGGCATGTCGAGTGCGTTGATGACGCCTTGCAGGGCGGTGAGGGCGATGATCTCGGGCAGGTTGATGACTTGGGTTAGGGTTAGGGCGGCCAGGGCGAGGGACTGGACGGTGCCGCCGATCTGGGTCCAGAGGAGGAGGGTGCGGCGGTCGAGCCGCTCGACCCAAACGCCGGCGAAGGGGCCCAGGAGAAAGGACACGATTTGGCCGGCGAAGCTGACGACACCCAGGAGAAGAACGGAGTGGGTGAGGCGGTAAACGAGCCAGGTGGTGGCGAGACGGGTCATCCAGGTGCCGATGACGGAGATGGTCTGGCCGGCGAAGAAGAGTTGAAAGTTGCGGTGATGGAGGGCTCGCCAGGCGTGGGCGAAGCGTGGAGTTTTTTCCGGGATGGCGATGGGGTTAGCGGCCATTTGGCTGCTCCTGACTTTGGTCCTGCAGCATGCGGGACATAATGGCTCCGGCGGCGAAGAGAGTCTGACGGTCTTCAGGGTGGAGGCGGGCGATGGCGTTGGAGAGCCAGGTGCGGCGGGCGGCGCGGAGGGAGCGGTGTCTAGCTGCGCCGGCAGGGGTGAGCAGGAGATGGACCTGGCGGCCGTCGGTGGGGTGGGGTTTGCGGGCGATGAGGGCGGCTTTTTCAAGCGCGGCGACGATGGGGCGCATGGACTGGGGGCGCATGCCCTGCTCGCGGGCGAGGTCTGCGGTGGTGGCGGGGCCGTGCTTGCCGAGACGGGCGAGGACGGAGATTTCTGAGAGCGAGAGATCGCTTGGGCCGGAGGCTGCTTTGAAGCGGCGGACGAGTTGGCCGACGGTTTGGGCCAGCTCGACTACGGCGGTCTGGGACGGCCGAGACAGCATGCATTCCATCGTAGAAGTAAACAGATAGACTTGCAAGTTTTGCTGTCAGGTGGGCGATTGTGACGGTTTGGGTACACTGTTGGGAGTTGTGAAGGGGAGATGAAGCGGATGGCGAAGGTTTGGCTTGGAGTTGCGGGATCGGTTGCGGTATTGGCGGTTGGGGTGGGGATTGCGGCGGGGCAGGCGGGCCCGATGACGTTGAGCGTGGATCTGCGGGATGCGCCGAAGAAGATCATTCATGCGACGGAGACGATTCCGGTGACACCGGGGGAAGTGAAGCTGGTGTATCCGGAGTGGATTCCGGGGGAGCATATGCCAAGCGGGCCGATCAATAACCAGGCTGGTTTGTTCATCACCGGCAACGGGCAGACGGTTCGGTGGGAACGGGATCCGGTGGAGATGTTTACGTATCATGTGACCGTTCCGGCGGGGGTGACGTCGCTGACGGTGAAGATGGACTTTATTACGGCGGCCACGGGCGGGGACTTTACGGCCGGTGGCTCGAGCAGCCAGAATCTGGCGGTGTTGAGCTGGAATACGGTGCTGCTGTATCCGTATAGCGGGCCTTCGATGAAGGTTTCGGAGGTGATGGTGACGCCGAGCGTGACGCTGCCGGAGGGTTGGCACTATGGGACGGCGTTGGAGCCTACGGGCGCGGGGAATACGGCGCCTGGCGATCAGGTTGGGTTCAAGACGGTGTCGCTGGAGCAGTTGATCGATTCGCCGGTGCTGACGGGGCGGTTCTTCCGGGAGGTTGCGCTGGCTCCGGAGGTGTCGCCGAAGCATTATCTGGATATGGCGGGAGATGGACCGGAGGATATTGCCATTTCCCAGGCACATATCGATCAGTTCACGAAGTTGGTGCGGGAAACGGGGGCCCTGTACAAGAGCCGGCACTATGCGGCGTACCACTTCCTGGTGACGTTGAGCGATGAGACCAGCCACTTCGGGTTGGAGCATCACCAGTCCAGCGATGACCGGGTTGCGCCGGGTACGTTTACCGATGACAGCGAGTTTGTGCTGGATGGATTGCTGCTGCCGCATGAGTTTACGCACAGCTGGAACGGGAAGTATCGGCGGCCGGCGGGGTTGGCTACGCCGAACTACCAAGTGCCGATGGTTGGGGATCTGCTCTGGGTGTATGAAGGGCTGACGGAGTATCTGGGGGATGTGCTGGCGGCGCGTTCTGGAATCTGGACTCCGGAGCAGTACAAGCAGCGGCTGGCGGGGTATGCGGCGCTGTATGGGCATCGTCCGGGCAAGACGTGGCGCGATCTGGCGGATACGGCGCGGATGGCGCAGGTCTTGTACGTCGCGGGTGGACCGTATGAGAGTTGGCGGCTGGGGACGGACTTTTACGATGAGGGCGAGCTGGTCTGGCTCGATGTGGATACGACAATCCGCAACCTGACGAAGGGGAAGAAGACCTTGAACGACTTTGTGGCGGCGTTCCATGGGCTGGGCGGGAATACCGAGCCGAAGGTTGTGCCTTATACGTTTGAGGATGTGGTTGCGGGCTTGAATGGCGTTGTGGCGAATGATTGGGCAGGATTTTTGAAGGAGCGGCTTACGATTTTGACTCCGGATGCTCCACTCGGGGGGATCGATCATGGGGGCTACAAGCTGGTGTACAAGGACACGATGAATCCCTGGACGGCGATGGCCGCGGCTGCGAACGGCGGCCGGGTGAATACGTGGTATTCGCTGGGGATGTATGTGACGGGCAACGGCTCGGTTGCGGATGTGGAGATGAACGGCGTCGCGTATAAGGCGGGGTTTGGACCGGGGATGAAGATCGTTGCGGTGAATGGGCGGGCTTTCTCCAATGGCGTGCTGCGGACGGCGATTCAGGAGGCCAAGGGATCGCAAGCGCCGACGGAGTTCATCGTGGAGAATACAGGGTTCTACAAGGTGTTGAAGATCGACTATCACGAGGGCGAGAAGTTTCCCTGGCTGGAGCGGGTGGCGGGAACGCCGGACCGGCTGGACGAGATTGTGGCGCCTATGACGAAGTAGTTGCTTCAGCGGCGTTGAAGACGCCGATCACTCTCTGAAGAGTCTTCGCTGCTCAGGGTGGAGGGTAGAGGGTATAGGGTGAAGCGGGCATGATGCCTTCTCGGCCCTTCACCCTCTTCCCTTCCTCCTTGAGTGGTTTTGAATGCCTGTTGAGCGGCTATGCGGCTTGGATGGGTGTGGCGGCGTCGGTGGTGGCGTGCTGCGGGATGACCCCTTCGGATTTGAGGCGGCACTCGGCTGCGGCGGCTTCGATCTCGCTGTTGAGCTCGGCTCCAATGAGGAGCATGAGGCCGGTGATGTAGAACCAGGTCAGCAGGATGATGACTGCACCCAATGAGCCGTAGGTGACGGAGTAGCTGTTGAAGTAGTGGAGATAGACGCGGAGTGAGATGGAGGCAAGGACCCAGCCCGCGATGCCGACGGCCGCGCCCGGTGTGAACCAGCGCCAGTGCTTGTTCTTGACGTCAGGCGCGAAGTAGTAGATGACGGCGAAGAGGAGGACGCAGAGCAGGGCGGCGGCGAGCCAGGCGACGAAGCGAACGGCGCCGTCGACCGCGAGGGCGAGCTGATGCTGGCCGATGTGGAGATACAGCCAGTGGGCTCCAAAGGAGCCGGCGAACATGCTGCCGAGGATGGAGACGACGATGGCGGAGAGCAGAACGGTGACCAGGATGGCCGCGCCTTTGACCTGCCAGTAGGGGCGTGTTTCCTTCACCTTGTAGACGACGTTGAGGGTGTCCTGGATGGCGGAGAAGCCTACCGACGCGGACCAGAGACCGGCGGCGAGGCCGAAGATGAGCTTGGCTCCTGAGGAGTGCGTTGTGGTCTGGTTGAAGGTCTCCATGACGAGCTTGAAGGCGTCGTGCGGGACGACGAGGGCGAGGTAGTTGAGCAGCTTCATGTACAGGCTGCTGTTCTGCACGATGAGGCCGAGAATGGCGGAGCCGGTGATAAGGGTGGGAAAGAGGGCGAATAAGAAGTAGTAGCCGAGCTCGGCGGCGCGGGAGAGGAGGTTGTCGTCATTGAAGGAGTGGAAGGTGCGGAGGGCGACGGCCTTGGGCGCGACGCCTTGAAAGTCCCATAGATTGTGCAAGGGCGTGTGAGAGACGTGATCCCAGATGCGCTGCTTGAGTGGGTCGACGTGGGCGAGGGTGTGGTCCTTGGGGTCAGGCACACCGGATGGGGTGAGAGTGTGGTCGAGCTTGGCGGAGACGTTGCCGGGAAGCGGGCTGGTGTTTGGGGTCATAGGAGTGTCCGCGAGGTGCGTCGTGCAGCCTGTTTGCAGGAATAGATGCCATATGGTGGGTGTCGCGTGGCCGGGCGGGAACCGGCGAGAGGGTTTTTACATCAAATCGGTATGAAGAAGACTCGGCGAGGCGTATTTCGAGTACAGAAGTTGAGGCAGCTTTGGCGGCTGGTGCGAGAGAGTCACGCGACGCCAATGGCCGGAGAGCCCGGTCGGCCGGTGCGGGTCAGCCAGGGTGAAGGGACGGTCATGTTTTTGGGGCACAGCTCGTTTCTGCTCGGGTTGGGAGGGCGGCATGTGCTGGTGGATCCGGTGTTTGCTACGCGGCTGGTGGTGCTTCGGCGGCAGCGGCGGGCAGGGGTGCGGGTGGAGGATCTGCCTGCGATTGACGCGGTGTTGTTGACGCACGCGCATATGGACCATCTGAATCGGCCGACTCTGCGGAGGGTTGCACGGGCTACGAAGCGGCTGACTGGACGCGGGCCCATCGTGGTAGTGCCGAAGGGCGTGGAGGATCTGGTAAAGGGACTCGGATTTCGCGAGATTCGGGCGTTGGTCTGGTGGGGCGCGACGGAGTTTCTGGGGTTGCGGGTGACGTTTACGCCTTGTAAACACTGGGGTGCGCGGATGTTTACGGATACGCATCGAGGCTTCGGCGGGTACGTGCTGGAGGGTGCCGGGCAGCGGATCTACCATGCCGGGGATACGGCTTACTTTGGCGGGTTTTGCGAGATCGGGCAGCGGCTTGGGCCGGTGGATGTGGCGTTAATGCCGATCGGGGCTTATTTCCCTGACAGTTACCGGTCCGTGCATACGAGCCCGGAGGAAGGGCTGCAGGGGTTCGTGGACGTGGGCGCGAGGATGATGGTGCCGATGCATTTTGGGACCTTTCGACTGGGACGGGAGCCGATGGAAGAGCCGCCGGTGCGGCTGATGGCGGAGGCGAGCCGGCGCGGGCTGGAGCCGCGGGTGAAGGTGCTGGCTGAAGGCGAAACGCTGTTGATGGAGGCGAAGACGGACCGGGATCAGGCGGGAAACGTTTTGTTTGCGGGAGCATCTGATACTGCATGACGACTGCGACGAAGGTAGCGAAAACGTTCAAGCTGGGCGGCGATCTGGAAGTGAATCGCCTTGGATTTGGTGCAATGCGGCTTGTCGGGGATGGTGTCTGGGGTCCGCCGAAGGATTCTGAGACGGCGAAGAAGGTGCTACAGCGCGCGGTGGAGCTGGGTGTCAACTTCATTGATACGGCGGATGCGTATGGGCCGGCGATCAGTGAACCATTGATTGCGGAGGCGCTTTCGCCTTATCCGAAGAATCTGGTGATTGCGACCAAGGGCGGGTTGACGCGGCAGGGGCCGAACAAGTGGATGCCGGTGGGTCGCGCGGAGTATCTGGTGCAGCAGGTGGAGCTGAGTCTGCGGTTTCTGAAGACAGACTGCATTGACCTTTGGCAGCTTCACCGGATCGATCCGAAGGTGCCGGCGGAGGAGTCGCTGAGCGCCATTGCCAAGCTGCAGAAGGCGGGCAAGATCAAGCATGTGGGCTTGAGCGAGGTGAAGCCGGCGGAGATCGAGCAGGCGCGGAAGGTGGTTGAGATCGTCAGTGTGCAGAATCAGTTCAACATTGGTGACCGCAAGCATGACGATGTGGTGGAGTACTGCACGAAGAACAACATTGGGTTCATTCCCTGGGCTCCGGTGGCTTCCGGCAAGCTGGCCAAGCCGGGGAGCAAGCTGGAGACGGCGGCGAAGAAGCATGGCGTTACGGTTGGGCAGCTTTCCATCGCGTGGCTGCTACAGCACTCGCCGGTGATTCTGCCGATTCCGGGGACCTCTTCGCTCGAGCACCTGGAGGAGAACTGGAAGGCGGCGGAGATTACGCTGAGCGACGCAGAGTGGGCGGAGATCGAGGCCTCGGCGAAGGCGTAAGTTTCAAGGTTCAGCGGGATGGAAGCAGGGGAAGACCCGGTGCCAGGTGCGCCGGGTCTTCTGTTTGTGGGGGGCGGAAGCCGCTGATGAGGCCGTCGAGGATGGACTGGATGGCCTGGTTTGCCTCCAGGAAGCGGAAACCGACGCCCGCGTTGGGGCTGATGAAGCGGGTCTCGGCGGGGACGCGGACGATGCGGCTCGCGACTGAGAGATCGATTTCAATTTGGCTGCAAGTACCTAAACAGACTGGGTCGGGGGTCTGGATGAAGCAGCCGGACGGGGAGATGTTGAGCACGCGCCCATGAAAGAGGAGGTTGCCGTCGCGCAGGATGGCGGCCTCACCCTGGACTGGGGTGCGTGGCTCGTGGCGCTTTTCCGCACAGCCGCCGGCAGGGTTTGGGGGGATGAGTGGTTGGGGTGAGGAGTTGCTGCTCGATAGACTGGCCATGATCTCTCCGTTTCCCGCTGCGGCGGAACGCTCGGAGGCTTTATCGGCTGAACGGCCGGTAGGATGAAGAAGTGATTGGGCGGGGGTGATCGTGGGGCTGCCGGAGCCGCGCTGGCGGATATCACGCTGAAACCGCTTTTCCTTCAGGCGAAGAAGGGGTTGCAGGTGGGGTATGCGACGGTTGGGCTGGAGCAGGTGAAGATTGAGGCGGCGGATGGAAAGAACCTGGTGATGGGGCCGGAAGGGAAGGTTACGGGGCAGTAAGGCAACGGCCTTAATGGGGATTGAAGGGAGAAAGGCGGGATAAAGCAAATTAGCTGTGGGTGTAGAGGGAGGCTTTGCTACGAACGTCATTTCTCTCAAGGAAAATGACACTGCATCATGCTCCCACTCCACAGCAACAGCTAATTTGCTCTAGGAACGGGCAACGGCTCAGGAGCGATCCGGATTTTCGGGAGCCGGCGTGCGTGGCGAAGTTGTACGGACTAGGGCGGCTAGCGTAAGGAGGAAGAAGGCTAGCGGAAGGCCGTTTTGACCGAAGAACCAGAAGATTGAGTGCGGTGTGGGTGCGGTAACGAAGAGGAGTGTCGTCGGGGTGAGCAGAGACAACGCGAGGAGGATGGTGGGGAGCGGATGGCGCAGGAAGAAAACAGCAGAGATGGCGAGGGCCAACCAGTTGAGACGTACGGCGAGATCGATGATGGGGTGGGGGTTGAAGGAGGCGAGCGTTGTCAGAGCGAGAATCGCTGACTGGGTGAGCAGGACGAGCACGGCCGCTGCTGTGGCGACGCGAGCGGTGGACGGGGTGAGGCGCTGGAGGAGTGGCTTCAAGCGGGCGGCTCGTTGGGGGTAGGATTGCGGCGGCCGAAGATGGCGGTGCCGATGCGGATGCAGGTGCTGCCCTCTTCGATGGCGGCCTCGAAGTCATTGGACATACCCATGCTCAGGCCGGTGAGTGTGGGGATTTTCTTTTGGGCTTCGTCGCGTAGGGCGCGGAGTTCGCGGAAATAGGGGCGGGCTTCTTCGCCGGCGTTGGCGATGTCGGCGGGCCAGGGGGGGACGGTCATGAGGCCGATCGGGCGGAGGTGTTCGAGCGCGGGGAGGGCTTCGAGGAGGGTGGGAAGGTCGCTTGGGGCCACGCCGTGCTTGGTTTCTTCGGAGGAGAGCTTGATCTCCAGGTAGATGGGGAGGGTCTTTGCGAGGGCGTGGGCGGCCTCGTTGAGGCGGGTGGCAATGCGGAGGCTGTCGACGGTGTCGATGCTTGCGAAGAGTTTGGCGGCGGGAGTGGTTTTGTTGGATTGAAGCGGGCCGATGAGGTGCATCTCCAGCTCTTCGAGTTGGGCTGCGGTTTCAGCCTTTCCTTGCCATTCCTGGACGCGGTTTTCGCCGAAGAGGCGTTGGCCCGCGGCGTGGGCCTCAACGAGAAGCTCGACGGGATGCATCTTGCTGACGGCCATCAGGGCTACGTTGGCAACAGGGCGGTTCGCCCGGGCGCAGGCGGCGGCGATCTGGGTGTGGATCCGGGCGAGGTTTTCTGCGATAGACATCTGGATTTAGTGTACCCACCCATCGCGTGTACCCATCCCACAGCGGTGAAGCTGCGATGGATGGGGCTTGAGACATTCCCAGTCCTTTGACAGACTCAAGACAGCAGCAGGTCCTTCGTTGCGCTCAGGATGACAAACAAAGGTCTACCAGCGGGCGACGTCTTCGAGGCGGTTTTGGTTCTGGAAGGGAATCATCCAGCCGGGGTATTCGGGTGGCAGGGCGCTGACTTCGTCGAGCTGTTTGATCTCTTCCTGGGTGAGGGTGAGGTCGATGGCGGCCAGGTTGTCGGCGAGCTGGTCGGCGCGCTTGGCTCCGATGATGACCGAGGTTACCGCTGGACGGGTAAGGAGCCAGGCTAGAGCAATGCGGGCGGGGCTGCAGCCGTGGGCCTTGGCGATAGGGGTCATGACGTCGAGGATCTTCCAGGTGCGTTCCTTGTCGACGAGGGGGAAGTCGAACTCGGAGCGGCGGGCGCCTTCGGGCTTCTGGTTTTCGCGCGTGTATTTGCCGGAGAGCAGGCCGCCGGCGAGCGGGCTCCAGACGAGCAGGCCGGTTTTGGTGTCTTCGAGGTAGGGAACGATCTCACGCTCGAGGTCGCGGCCGGCTATGCTGTAGTAGGCCTGGACGGTGTCGAGCCTGGCGAGGTTGAGGCGGGCAGAGAGGCCGTCAGCCTGGGCCATGCGCCAGGCTTGCCAGTTGCTACAGCCGATGTAGCGGACTTTGCCCTGCTGGACGAGGGTGTCGAGGGCGCGCATGGTCTCTTCGAGCGGGGTGACGAGGTCGGTGGCGTGGATTTGGTAGAGGTCGATGTGGTCGGTCTGGAGGCGTTTGAGGGAGGCTTCTACGGCGTCCATGATGTGGCCGCGGGAGGCTCCTACGTCGTTGCGGCCGGGGCCCATGCGGCTGTAGGCCTTAGTGGCGACCACGACATCTTTACGGGCGAGGTTGAGGTTCTTGAAGGACTGGCCTAGGATGGTCTCGCTTTCGCCCTCGGAGTAGACGTCGGCGGTATCGAAGAAGTTGATGCCAGTGTCGAGGCAGGTCTTGATGAGGGCGTCGGCGGCGTCCTGGTCAAGCTGGCCGATCTTGCGCCACATGCCGCTGCCGCCGGAGAAGGTCATGGTGCCGAAGCAGAGGGTGGAGACGAGAAGCCCGGTGTTGCCGAGAGTTTTGTAGTGCATGCTTTACCTTTTCGG
Source organism: uncultured Granulicella sp. (assembly GCA_964282815.2). GTDB lineage: Bacteria > Acidobacteriota > Terriglobia > Terriglobales > Acidobacteriaceae > Edaphobacter. Next base: position 528,112 of record CBDIOH010000001.1, on the reverse strand, counting down.
TGGAACGGGGCTGTTTGGATGCCTGAGGGTGTGTAACGCTTCGTGAATGTTCGATGTGAGACGTGATTCAGGCTAGCCGGGCGGAGAGGATTGCGGAGTGATCACGCGAGGCGTGGAGTATGGCGAGGATCTCGGGACATTTGCGATCAAACCGGTAGTAGATGCGATAGGAAGCGACAAGACGGCTTCGTACTTCGTGACCGAGGAGTCGCGTGTAGGTTGAGTGAGCCTGGCCTTGATAGGGGTACTGGCCGATCAGGTCAAGAGTTCTTTGGATCTCGACGGCTATCCGGGTAGCCGGTCGGGCGGGTAAGCGACCCAAGTAGTGAGCGACATCATCGAAATCCGCGTCAGCAAAGAGCGAGAAGAGGTAGCGGCTCATCTGCTTGTGACGGCCGGGCTCTGCTCCTCACGTTTCGCGCGGGCTTCCAGCTCCTCAAAGAGTACGTTGAACTTTGCCTCCACCTCTTCGCTGGTAACGTATTCGCCACGGTCGAGTTGAGCGATGCTTTCGCGCATGCGAGCGATTTGAGCCTCGGTTAAAACAGGCTCTTCTTCGTACTCTGCGAGACGTTGAGCGACGGCATCGCGTACAAAGTCGTCCTTCGCAAAGCCAAGGCGGTCGGCCAACTGCTGGACTGACTGCTCGAGCTCTTCGGGAATGTGAATCGCCATGGATGGAATTATATTCCCAGTCGATTGCGTAGCCGCACACGGGAGAGTCAGGGTTTGGCGGGGGCGGATTGGCCGGCTGCGGCTGCATCGCGGGCGGCCTGGGCGGCAACTTTTTCGCGGTGCTTGCGGACGAAGTGCGCGGCGGCGTCCGGGTAGAACTCGCGAATCGCGGAGAATCCAATGTCGCGCATGGAGGCGTAGGCGAACTTGGTCGCGAGCACCGAGAGATCGGTGGCTCCGGTCGGGTAGTAGAAGCGTGAGATGTACTGGGTGAGGACCTTGCCTCCGAGACCGGCGGCATTGAAGACGTTGTGGCCGGAGTAGTCGCGGGCGACTCCCTGACGGCTGATGACATACATGGATCGGATGAAGATGGAATGGCCGTCGCCGAGCGGGTAGTAGCGGGTGTCTTCGCGAAGGGCGCTGTTGAGCACGAAGGCAGAGAGGTACGTGCCGTCGGTTTTGTCCAGCAGGCCGCGCCAGGTGTAGCTGTAGAAGCCATGAACGCCTTTGCCGAGAACGGGATGGGAGTTGATGCCTTCCGCGGTGAGCGAGGTGATGCCGAGAAAGATGAAGGAGGAGTAGTCGAACGCCTGTTTGGTGGCGACTCCGAAGTTATACTTCCAGCCCGGGGGGTGAACGGCGGCGCCGGCGGAAACAGAGCGGTAGTTGGGCATGAAGCCGAGGATGCGCTTGGGCTGGCGGCGGTTGAGCGGGATAGGATTGCCGTTCTCGTCGAACTCAGGGCCGAGCTTGGAGTTATCTTTGGGTTTGCCTTTGTCAGACTGCCTGGCGGTCTGGGCGGGGTCCTGCTGGTAGCCGGAGGGAGCGAGGGTGTAGTCGTAGAGGGCGGCGGGCGTCAGGGAGGTGGATATGCCAGAAGGTTCTGTGTTGGCTGCGAGCTGGAGCTCAACGGTAGCTCCGGCCAGACGGTCTGATGTCTCTGAAGGATGGAGCAGGATTTGGGAAGGTGCGTCCGGAAGGATGGCGGCCAATGCTTCTGGGAGCCGGGAAGGCTGTTGTGCGGGGACGCCGGAGGCGGACGCGAGGAGAGTGAGGGACATCGCTAGGGTTAAAAGGCGCAAACAGGTTCCGTCCTATTCAAGGGCAAGGCAAGGATCTTCATCAAAAGGTTCGGGGTTTCTGGAGGTATAGACGCTATTTCCCCTCGGTGGTCGCGGTTTGGGAGAACATTGACGAAAAATCTGCATCTCCTCGATGCCATCAACAGGCGGCTGGGAGGAGTGCGGCTCAGCGGCCACGGGCCTCCAGGTACTTTTCGACCTCCAGCGCGGCCATGCAGCCGGAGCCGGCGGCGGTGATGGCCTGGCGGTACTTCCTGTCCTTGATGTCGCCGCAGGCGAAGACGCCGGGGATGATCCGGCCATCCAGGGTGCAGTAGACGTCGTCCTGGCAGAGGATGTAGCCGTCGGAATCGAGGTCCATCATCCCTTGGAAGGCTTTGGCGTTGGGCTCGTGGCCTATGCCGAGGAACATGAAGGATACGGGGAGGACGGACTCGTCGCCGTTGACGCGATTCTTCAGACGCAGGCCTTTGACATCCTTTTCTTCCACGCCGAGGACCTCTTCGACAAGGGTGTTGTGCAGGAAGCGAATCTTCTCATGGGCTTTTGCGCGCTCGAGCATGATGGGGCTGGCGCGAAACTTCTCCGTCCGATTGATGAGGGTGACTTTGCTGGCGAAGCGTGTGAGAAAGAGGGCTTCTTCCATGGCGCTGTCGCCGCCGCCGATGACGGCAATCTCCTTGCCGGAGGCGAAGAAGCCGTCGCAGGTGGCGCAGGAGCTCACGCCGTGGCCGATGAGGGCCTGTTCGGAGGGCAGGTTGAGCCAGCGGGCGCTGGCGCCGGAGGCAATGATGAGGGTGCGGGTGTGGACGATGTGGCCGCCGAGGTTGAGGGTAATAGGGCTGGAGGTGAAGTCGGCGGCGTCCAGGTGTGCCATGCGCAGCTCAGCGCCGAAGCGGGTGGCCTGCTGCTTCATGTTCTCGATGAGCTCGGGGCCCTGGATGCCTTCGGGCCAGCCGGGGAAGTTTTCGACCAGAGTGGTGATGGAGAGCTGGCCGCCAGGCTCGTGGCCTTCGAGCACCAGAGGCTTGAGGTTGGAACGCGCTGCGTAGATGGCTGCGGTGAGGCCGGAGCAGCCGGAGCCGAGGATGACGAGATCACGAACTTCGGGGGTGTTGGCGGAGCTTTGCGGAGTCATAGGCCTATCCAGTGTAAATGCCGCGGGTAGGGAAAGGATTCAGGGGAGCACACGCGGGCGTGCCGCCGAAGGCAGCGACGTCTCCGAGACTCCTTGCTTCGATGTTCAGGACGGGGCGCAGCTAGTTCGGCACCCAGTTGGGTCCCGGGGACTCATTGTGATCCGTATAGATGATCCTGCCGTCCTGGGTATTTCGCCAGGCCCATGAGACAGCATGATCCCCGACATATCCGGCGAACTTTGCCGAGGACTCGTCGATGGCGTTTTGAGTGTGACGGTCGGAGGCGCGCACGACCTCTCCCCACTGATGAATGGAGTCCACCTGCTGCTGTCCGGTGGCGACAATCTGATTGTTTTGCCCGCGCATGCGGTTCTGGTAGTCCCGTGAGAACTGCGCTGCGCGCAGTTGCTCCTGCTGCCGCCACTGGGGGTTGACGCTCAACTGCGGCCCGGTAAGCGGCAGCGATCGCACCTGGCCGCTTGGGGCGAAGGTAATCAGGACAAGGGTGTCGGTCGACTGCACCCCGGCGCCTGGCTGATCGTAACGAACGTCAATGTCCACTAGCGCCTCCATGGGCTGGCCCTCCTTCGAGGTGTAGTTCAGCAGGGCGGTCGCGCAGTCTGTGCGCCCGTTACCACGCGGGGGACAGTTGGCGTTATGTTGCACACCGACCGGCTTTGCGTCAGGAAACATGGTTGCAATGCGTTGTGGGAGGATGAGTTTCTGGAGCAGTTCGACCGCGGGCATGGGCTGCACGACGGTTGCACCCGATCCAGCGACCGCCGCTCCGCGCGGCCAGACCGTCCAGACGTTGATGGGCAGGATGAAGCCGGCGCGGCCGTCGTCGCGGATCTTCGAAACGATGACCTGAGGGTCCATGGAGGCTGGATTGCGGATAAGCCGGCCTTCACAGTGCCAACCATGCTCACAGGTCATGAGGTCTGCGTTCATGCCGAGCAAGGGGTCCATGATGGGAGTCTGCTGTGCCCCTGCGAGACTCAGACCGCCGGACGCGAACAGAATGAGGCTGAGAAGAGAGGTCCGAAGCGGTTTGTGGATGCGAGCGGATGGCATGAAGGTCTCCTGGTAGCTGGTTGAGGACGGAACGGGGCAGGACAGAACGGATACAGGCTATCTGGACGGCTCTCTTCTGTCACGCATATAACACCGGGTTTGCGGATTGTGAGGGGCTTAGCGCCAGGTCCGGCGCGGCGGCCACGATTCAGTGAAAGAATTACAGGATGGCGAATCTAGTGATGGTGTACGGGATGCGGTTGCTGCCGGCGGATGAGGTGGCGAAGGTAGGGGAGGCTCCGATCGAGCTGAAGAACGGGAATGAGGCGCATGTGACGATGCATGTGCTGGAAGGGTCGCGCGAAGCGATTGAGGCGCAGTTGCGCTTGAGTATCGACGCTTTCTTTGATTTTTATCCGGAGATTCAATAGAGACTGTCCTGCCGGACGGGCCGACTGCGCGTCGGGCGGTCACTTCATGACGTGTAATTGCTTCGCGTAGGCCTTCCTGACGGGTACCGAGACTTCGTCAGGTCCGCTTCCTTCTGCCTCGACGGCTTCCGTTGGCCGGCACAGGAATTTTGTGTGTGGGAATAGGACAGTATGAGGGCCCGTCTGCCGGGTTGACGAAGGGTAAGGTGACGCGGAGGTAACGTGACCTTGCTCGGACTGGCCGGACGATGTTGGGCTTGGGGCGCGGCGGTGTGGCTGGGGTGCGCTGCGGGATTTGGGCAGGCGCTTCCGGCTACGGCTTCCGATGTACTGGTGGAGATGGCTGGGCGTGCCGGGGTGATCTTTACCGGGCAGGTGACGTCGATTGCGCGGGCGGACGCGAGCGGGTATGTGGACACCACGTTCAAGGTGGAGACGGCGGTGCGCGGCGTGGGCAGGCTTGCGGGAGGCGGGGGGTATGTGCTGCGGGAGTGGGCTGGGCTTTGGATCGGGCAGCCGCCGCGGTATAGCGTCGGGCAGCGATATTTGATGCTGCTGACGGCGCGGGGCTCATCCGGGATGAGCGCGCCGGTGGGAGGGATGGATGGGGCGATTCCGCTGGTGGGCGGCGGGGATGCGGCGCTTGCGCATGGAACGGGAGTTGGGCCGGCGGATGCGGCGGTCGCGGCTCCGGAGGCGCAGGTGGATCTGCGGTGGCTGGCGGCGCGGGCAGTGCGAAGTACAACGGCGCGTCCTGAGGGCGCGGCACAGACGAAGGCGCGGGTCATTCTGGAGCCGGAGTCGGGGCCAATGGAAGAGCCGCTTGAGCCGGCGATGCCGGTGCGGGTGCATCCGATGCCGATTGTGCCGATTTTGATCGAGCCAGGCTCGGGAGAAGGGGGATGGACGGGGGCAATTGCGCCGTTGCCTTCCGGCGCGACGACTGGTTCGGCAGGGAGTTCGGAGGGGACGAAGCTGAGTGCGGTGCTTGCGCTGCTGAGCGGGGCCGGGAGCGCGCATGTCTCGCGTTAGTTGGGGGGTGCGATGGTGGGTCATGTTCTTCGTGCTGCCGCTTGCGGGATGGGCGAGCGGACCGCGGTATGTGACGGGGCGGCCGTTCTTTACGGGAAACCAGGGGCAGCCAGTGGTCTGGAAGCAGAGCACTCTGCTTTATTCGACCGACCCGGGTTCGTTGAGCCCAAGTGTGAACCATGCGGCGGCGGATGCACTGGTGGCGGCGGCGGCCGGGGTTTGGAATGTGCCGGTGGCGAGCATTACGGTCGGCAACGGCGGGAAGCTGGCCGAGCATGTGAGCGGGAACAATACCTACCTGGGGACGAACGGGATGGTCTGGCCGGCGGATGTGGCGAGCTCGAATGCGGCTGCGATCCCGATTGCGGTGGTGTATGACACGGATGGATCGGTGACGGACCTGCTGCTGGGCGCGGGGGCGAGCGATCCTTCGAGCTGCCGGCAGAACGGGGTGAGCGAGAGCGTGGATGCGTTTGATCCGGCGGGGTACATTCTGCATGCGATCATCGTGGTGAACGGGCGTTGTACGGGGGCGGCCGCGGCGGCGCAGTCGCAGCTGCAGTATCAGCTGGAGCGGGTGTTTGGGCGGGTGCTGGGGCTTGCCTGGTCGCAGGCGAACGATAACGTGTTTACCGGGACGCCCACGCCGACCTATGACCAGGCGATGCATTGGCCGATCATGCATCCGCTGGACATCATCTGCGGGACCTACACGTACCAGTGCCTGCCGAGCCCGTTCACGCTACGGCCAGACGATATCGCTGCGCTGGTGCTGCTGTATCCGAATGTGCAGGGTGCGGCGCTGGCGGCGGGCAAGCAGGTGAGCCTGGCGGCGGCTGAAGGGGTCTTTGGAGAGGTGGATTTTCCGACCGGGCAGGGAATGGCGGGGGTAAATGTTCTGGCGCAACGGCAGAGCTCGGCGACGAATGCGCTGGAGGGGTGGGTGGAGGCGTCTGCGGTGACGGGAACTCTCCATCGCCGGAATGGGACGTCGCCGTTTGTGGCGGCGGATAACACCGTGATCGGGAGCGAGGGGACGAACGATCAATCGCTGATGGGGCGGTACTTGGTGGCGTATTTGCCGCTGCAGACGGGCACGACCCAACAGACGGTGGTGGTTTCCACTGAGCGGGTGAATGCGCTTTATACAGGGACGCACAGCGTCGAACCTTATGCGGCTGGGATTGTGACGCCTTCGGGGTCTGCGCCGGCGCCCGTGTGGTATCCGCAGGCGACCTCGAATGGGGATGCGTACGGGTTCTTCACGATCGCGGATGCGTCGAGCGTGTGCGGCTCCGGGTTGGATGGGACGGCGGCTACGCCGGTTCCGGCGGACGCCTCGGGTTGGTGGAACGGGCTGATCTGCGGGTATGGTCATGCTTCCTATCTCACGCTCGACGTGAGGCCGTCGAGGAGTTTAACCGTCCAGGTGACGGGGTTGGATGAAAACGGGTTTGCGACGACGGGGAAGATGATGCCGGCGATCGGGGTGTATGCCCCGACGGATGCGCCGACAGCGCTGCCGTCGGTGGCGGTGCAGGCAGGGGCGTTCAATGCGCTGGGGCTGGGGACGACGACGCTGACGGCTGCAACGGGGTCTCTGACGCAGCTGCGAATTGGGATTGCCGATCAGCGAGGGGATGGGCGGCCGGACTTTGCGTTCCAGGGCCGGATCTTTTATGCGGACTCCATTCTGCCGGAGCGGCTGCCTCCGGCGGGTGGGGCCGTGACGATCTCGGGGATGGGCTTTCGGATTGGCAACCAGGTGCGGGTGAATGGGGTCTTGGCGGCGGTGACGAGCTGGAGCTCGACTTCGCTCTCGGTGACGGTGCCGCCCATGACGGCGGTGGGAGCGGTCGATCAAGTCGCGGTGGATGTGGTGGCGAACGATGTCTCGACCGGCGCGGTAAGTACGATGACGGGGGCGCTTACGTTTGATAGCTCGCCTGTACTGCCGAACAGCATGAAGCTGGTGAGCGCGCCTGTGGGAACCATGGTGGTCGGGAGCGCGGCCACGCCGGCGTTCGCGGTGCAGATTTTGAAGGGAGATGGCGTGACCCCGGTGGCCGCGGAGCCGGTATCGTTCACGGTGACCGGAGGCACGGCGGTGTTCTCCGCGTGTGCTGCGGCGGCGTGTACGGTGACGACCGATGCGAGCGGGATGGCCTCGACCAGCGTGACGCCGGGTGGCGCCGGCACCTTGACGGTGCGGGCTTCGGATGGGGGTTTGACGCAGACGGTGAGCTTTTCGGCGGCGGCCGGGGATGGGTCGATGAGGGTAACGAGCGCCCCGCCCAGCCGTGTGCCGAACGGGACGGCGGCGGCGACGCCCTTCGCGGTGCGGGTGCTCGAGGCGGACGGCAAGACGGCTGCTTCCGGGCGCATGGTGACGTTCACGGTGACGGGCGGGTCTGCGACGTATGGGGCGTGCTCGAATGCGAGCTGCGCAGTGCAGACGGATGGGAACGGGGCCGCGTCGGCCATGGTAACGCCGGCCGCGGTCGGGACGGTGACGCTCAAGGCGACGGATGGCGGGGTGAGCCAGACGGCGACCTTCACGTCGACCGACAACACCGACACGCTGCAAGTGACGAGCTTGCCGGCGGCGACGGCCTTGATTGGGCAGGCTCCTGCGTTTGCGGTGCGTTTGCTCCACGCGGATGGCGTGACCGGGGACGCGGGGGAGATGGTCGCGTTCAACGCGACGGGCGGAGCGATTCTTTACCCCTGCGGCACGGCTGCCTGCGCGGTGAAGACGGGGAGCGATGGCAGCGCAAGCGTCAATGTATCGATGCAGACGACCGGATCGACCACGGTGCAGGCAAGTTTTGGCAAGCTGACGCAGGCGGCGACGGTGGCTTACGCGCAGCAGTCCAGCCAGATGCAGCTGCTGAGTGCGCCGAGCGGCACGCAGGTGGTAGGGAAGACGACAACGCAGCCGTTCTCCGTGCGCATGGTGGACCCGAACGGGAACCCGATGAGCGGAGTCTCGTTGCCGATGACGGGGCCGCTCGACCAACAGACGCTGGGCGCGTGCGGGAGGGGTGGGTGTCTGCTGGTGATCGACGGCAACGGTGTTGCGACCTCTACTGTGACGCCGCTGAGAGCGGGAACGATTCTGCTGACCGCGCAGTATGGAACGCTGAGCCAGACGATCAGCTTCACGGCGGTGGGCGGGGTGAAGACGATGACGGTGCTGAGCCAGCCGGGAGCGGGGACGGCGACGGGGGATCTGGAGAGCTTTGTGGTGCAGGTGATCGAGGCGGACGGGGTGACGCCGGCGGCGAACGAGTTTGTGACCTTCAGCGTGACGGGCGGGAGCTTCGCGTTTCATGGCTGCCCCAGCGCACCGTGCTACGTGCTGACGGATGCGAACGGGAAGGCTGCTGTCTCGGGTGTCGCGCTGGCGCCGGGAGCCATCACGGTGCTGGCGGCCGATGATGCGGCAAACCAATCCATGAGCTTCAGCACAGCGGTGCGGACGGACCTGATCCGTAGCACGTCGACGCCCGGAAGCAGCGTGTATGTCGGGGCGGCGAGCACGAGCAGCTTCGCGGTGCGGGTGACGCAAGCGGACGGGACGACCCCAGCAGCCGGGGTGACCGTCGCGTTCACCAACGGTGGAACGGGTGCCGGGCTGGTGCAGTTTACCGCCTGCGGAGGGGCGGTGTGCACGGTGGCGACGGATCAGAATGGGGCGGCCTCGACCGGCGTGATGGGCCAGACGGCGGGTGCGGCGACGCTGGTCGCGGGACTGAGCTCGTCCCTGGGCGGGGCGAGCGTCTCCGCGGGGCTGCAGGTGGTGGCGGATCAGGAAAGCCTGAATGCGGCAAATCCCGCGATCTATGTGGCCGAGCAGGCGAGCTTCAACGAGGTGTTAACCGTGATGGCGACATTGAATGGATCGCCGGCGAACGGGACGGCGGTGAGCTGGACCGCTAAGGGAGCCGTGACGCTGGCAGCGGGGAGCAGCACGACGGATGCCTCCGGCGGCGCACGGGTGCAGGCGAACTGGGGTCCGCTGGCGGCGGGAGCGACGGCGGAGGCGGATGCTTGCGCCTGGACGATCGTTTGTGCGCCCTTTGAAGCATATGGTGTGGCGAGCTCCGCGCTGACTTTGACGGTGGTTAGCGGGGCAACGCAAACCCTGGCCTCGGGCGGAGTGCCGGTGCCGGTGGTTGCGATGGTCAATGACGCCGCGGGGCATGCGGTGGCGGGCGCGATGGTGACGGTTTATCAGACGGTCTCGGCTGGGAGCACACCCTGCCCCGCGACAGGCCGCTGCCCGGCGGCTCCGGTGCTGGCGACCGAGGTGGATACGCTGACCTCAGACGGGAACGGACTGGTAAGTCAGAATCCGAAGACGATCGGCGGCACAGCGACCGAGACCAAATTGCTGCTCACCGTGGGAACGCAAGGCTCGGCGACGGCCGAGGTCTGGAGCCCGCTTTAGGGGCTCGCGCAACGCGCCTTCCGCGCATAAGCCGCATCAGAGAAACAGAACGCTCAGGTGAGGTACAGAGGATGGCGGCAGCGACAGCGCAGCAGAACGGCAGTGTGCGGAAACGGGTGGTAGTCATCGGCGGCGGTTTTGGCGGTCTGCTGGCGGCGCAGGGGCTGGGCAAGCTTCCCGTGGACGTGACGATCGTCGACCGGCGCAACCACCACACCTTTCAGCCGCTGCTGTACCAGGTGGCGTTGGCGGTGCTTTCGGCGGCGGATATCGCCCAGCCCATCCGTTCGATTCTCCGCGACCAGAAGAATACAGAGGTGCTGATGGACGAGGCCGTAGGCTTCGATACGGCGCGCCAACGTGTGAAGCTGCAGACAGGATCGGAAGTTGAATACGACTACCTGATCGTCGCCACGGGCTCGACGCATTCCTACTTCGGCCATGATGAATGGGCGGCGCTGGCCCCCGGTCTCAAGACGATTGAGGACGCCATTGAGATCCGGCGGCGGGTTCTGCTCGCGTTTGAGCTTGCGGAGCGGCAGATGCTGGAATCAGGCACGCATCCGGCGTTGAACTTCGTGATCATCGGGGGCGGTCCCACTGGGGTGGAGCTCGCCGGGGCGATTTCGGATATCGCCAAACTTTATATGACCCGGGATTTTCGCCATATCGATCCGTCCCAGGCGCAGGTGCTGATTCTTGAAGGTTCGCCGAAGATTCTGGGGAGCTATCCACCGGATCTGCAGGAGAAGGCGGTCGAGCAGTTGCAGGGGCTCGGAGTTAAGGTGCGTACGGACGCCCATGTGACCGACGTACAGCCGGGATATGTGATGGTTGAAGGGGAACGGATTGACAGCGTTTGTACGCTTTGGGGGGCTGGAGTGCAGGCCTCGCCGCTGGGCAAGCTGCTGGGCGTGGACACGGATAAGAAAGGCAGCGTGCTTGTGGATGGATTTCTCAATCCCAAAGGGCTGCCGAACGTTTTTATCTGCGGCGATCTGGCGCATGTTGAGCAGGACGGCAAGCAGGTTCCCGGCGTCGCGCAGCCCGCGATGCAGATGGGAAGCTACGCCGCCAAGCGCATTAAGCAGGACCTGGAAGGCAAGCTAGATAAGAAGTCCTTCCACTACTTCGACAAGGGGGATATGGCCACGATCGGGCGTTCGGCGGCGGTGGCGAATATTAAATGGCCGTTCAAGGGCCACTGGAGCGGATTTCCGGCATGGTTCGCCTGGCTTTCGGTGCATATCTTCTTTTTGATCGGCTTTCGCAGCCGGTTCTCAGTCTTCCGGCAGTGGGCGTGGACGTATCTCGTCCTATCGGACGGCGCGCGCCTGATCACCGGCTCACAGGCGCTTCCGGGTTGGGAGGTACAGGGTGCTCCACACGGCAGCATCACCACCACCACCTTAGACGCGGCAGTGCGGAAGCTGGACCTGGGCTCGCCTAAAACCAACTAGGCTAGCCCATGAGACCGGTCAGAGGCTCACCTCGCCCTGCGCAGCGTCGTGCGTGCCGGAGCGGCCTCGAGACTTGCGCAGGTAGACGGTCTGGCAATCGCTGCACTCCCATGGGAAGTAGCCAAAGAGAGGGAAAAAGAACTTGTGGAGCAAGCCCTTGCGACGATGCCGCGTGCTGACGGTGGAGTGGCATTCCGGACAGACTCGATCGAGTGCCATGGGAACTCTCCTGAGGGGAATTTGTGGCTGAGTGAACGAGCCCTGCGATCAGCCTGCCTTCAATCTACCGCCAGAGGCATCCAAGTTCATCAACTACGAGAAAATTTACTGGTTTTCTCCCGTTTTGGTTGGCTGAACGACTTATCCAGATCAGGTCTTTGGCACACAAGGCCTGTTCGCTCACGAAGGTGGTTTTATGAAGGATCTGCTGCACGAGGAAGACGGCGAAATACCATCGCACGATCGCGAGATGGTTTCCCGGCGTATGTTTATGGGCGCGGCGGCGCTGGCGAGTGCTGGACTGGCGACGAGTGGCGCTCTGGCGCAGACCAGCCACGAGCTCGAAGAGGGACGGCAGGGAGGGAACGCGAGCGATCCCGGGCCGGAAAACCGGGTGCTGTTGGACCAGAACCCGAGCTCTAATCTGCCGCCGGTGACGGATCATGGCAATATTGGGCCGATCTGGTACTCCTTTGACCTGGTACCGAAGCGGCTGCAGGGCGGCGGCTGGACGCACCAGGTAACAGAGCGGGAGTTGCCTTCCTCAAAGGACCTGGCGGGCGTCAACATGCGGCTGACTGCGGGATCGTTCCGGGAGCTGCACTGGCACACCGCGGACGAGTGGGCGATCATGCTCTCCGGCCGGGCGCGGGTGAGCCTGATGCAGACCGACGGAAAGATGTTTGTGGACGATATCGGTAAAGGCGACCTCTGGTATTTTCCAGCCGGCTTGCCGCACTCCATTCAAGGGCTGGAGGGTGAGGGGTGCGAGTTTCTGCTGGTCTTCGACGATGGCGCGTTCTCCGAGGATGAGACGTTCCTGCTGTCGGAGTTTGTGGCCCACACGGCGCCGGATCTGATTGAAAAGAATATGCGCTGGCCCAGGGCGGAGTGGGAAAAACTACCGAAGACCCAGCTGTATATCTTCGAGGCGGAGTTGCCGGGTCCGTTGGCGGCGGATAAGGCCTTCCTGGGGTCCAGGCTGGAGACGCAGCTCCAGTACACCTTTCCGCTTTCGCGGATGGAGCCCACATTGCGTTCGGCGGCCGGCGAGGTGCGCATTGTGGACTCGAAGAACTTTCCGGTGTCGAAGAAAATAGCCGCGGCGCAGGTGACGCTCAGGCCGGGGGCGATTCGCGAGATGCATTGGCATCCCGATGTGAGCGAGTGGCAGTACTGGATACAGGGGCAGGGGCGGATGACGGTCGTGACGACCGGAGGAAAGGCGCGAACGATGGACTTCCACGCAAACGACGTGGGGTTTGTTCCGACGATGGCGGGGCACATGATTGAAAACACTGGGACTGAGGACCTGATCTTCCTGGAGATGTTCAAGGCAGCCGAATACCAGGACGTCAGCTTGAACCAGTGGATCGCACGCATGCCCGACAGGATGGCCGCTGCTCATCTGAAGTTGACGGTTCCCGTGATCCGCAGCGCACCGCAGGAAAAGGACGTGCTGCGGGAGGGCGGGACGCAGCCGGGAAGCCGGCGCTAAGCGCTTCGGCCAAACGCAGTGCGCAGCGGCGGAGGAAACAGCGGTCGCCGCTGAACTGTCGATCGATCGGGAAGATTGACTGCGCCGAAACGCGCAGGAGGTATGCTCTCGGTAGGCCAACCAGGTTTACCGCAACCGGGAGAGGCCGACCAGGAGCGATCAATCCCGACCATGACACCTGTTTCCTTCCCAGATCTTGTTGCCATGGTCATCCTGATGATGATCCTCTGGCGCCTGATGCGTGGCCATCCGGGGCAGCGGGTGGAGCTCTGGCTGATGGGACTGACGCTGGTGCTGGTGGAGGCTGTCGCAGTTTCCATCTTTAACGGCACCCCGTCGTTGCAACGCAGCATGCATGTGGTGGCGCTGGATGCCTATGTGCTGGCTGCGGCCACGTTTTCCTGGGCGGCCCGAGGAAGTACGTGGCAAAAGAGTGCTCGGTTTCCTTTCGTGCTGCTTCCAGCTCTGCCCATGCTGGTTCTAAGTACGCTGTATGGGCTCGATGTCAAAGAGGTGATGGCTTATCTGTGGATCGCGGCGGCCAGCTTTGTGGTCGGTTTAGCGCTTACCGTAAGGATTTGGCGCCGTAACCGGAGGCTTCTGGCTGGCCTGGCGACCACGCATGCGCTGATCTGGCTGCCAATGTTCTGGCTCTCAGAGCAAGGACGGCTGCGCGGGATGATCTATTGGGGGCTGTGCTGCCTCTACCTTTTGGCCGGCTTCTCCTTTCGCCGCTCGATCAGCCGGCGACGCATGGGCGGAATCGTGATTGTCACGGGGTTTGTGATCTGGGCGGGATGTTTTGCGCTGCATCCCAGTCTGCGCAGTGATCCGGTCATTGCACCGGTGCTGGCCGAAGTCTGGCATATGCAGAAGTTCTTCGTGACCATCGGCATGCTGCTGGTGCTGCTCGAGGAGCAGACCGAGCGCAGCCAGGAGCAGGCGCTGCACGACCCGCTGACCGGGCTTCCGAACCGCCGGCTGTTTGACGACCGGCTGGCGCATGCGCTTGAGCGGACGCGCCGCTTCAGCACGCCGCTGGGGCTGTTTGTGATCGACCTGAACGGCTTCAAGGAGGTCAACGACTCCTGCGGGCATGCGGAAGGCGACCGGGTGCTGAAGCAGACGGCGCTGGAACTTAAGGCGAGGATCCGCAGCTCGGACACGCTGGCCCGCCTGGGTGGCGACGAGTTCTGCGTGATTATGGCGGACGTCGGCGAGGCGGACTGCGGGAAAGTGGCCCAGCTGCTGCGGGATGCCGTTGCTCGCGTGGTGATGCCGCCGGAGTGTCCGACGCAGCTTTCGGCCAGCATCGGCTATGCGCTGTATCCCAAGGACTGTACCAGCGCGGACGCGCTGCGCAACCTGGCGGACGCGCGGATGTATGAGGAAAAGCGCGGCGGCCCGGCGCGGGTGGAGCAGCCGGAGCGGCGGAAGAGAGTGGAGGAGGCAGTGGAACGGGAGCGGATCAGCCGCTAGCGGCTGACCCCGCAAACCTGCTGGAACCCAGGCCCGTGGTCGAGACCTGGGGCCGTGTACCCACAGGTTAGACGCCCACCGTCTCGGCCACCTTGACCTTGACCGGCGTAAGCCAGTGATGGCGATCTTTGAGGGTGCCGTTCACGATGCCGAAGAACTCATCGTGCAGGGCGCGGGTGACCGGGCCCATGGTTCCGTCGCCGATGAGGATCCGATCGACCGAGCGCAGATGGCTGACCTCGGCCGCGGTGCCGGTGAAAAAGGCCTCATCGCAGATGTAGAGCATCTCGCGAGGCAGCGACTGCTCGACGACCGGGATGCCGAGCTCCTTGGCCAGCGTCATGATGGAGCTGCGCGTGATGCCGTTCAGCACCGAGCTGGACATGGGCGTGGTGTAGAGGACGCCGCCGCGCACCAGGAAGAGATTTTCGCCGGAGCCTTCCGAGAGCTGGCCGTTGACATCGAGTGCGATGCCCTCGTCGTAGCCGTTGACCTCCGCCTCCATGCGGATCAACTGGGAGTTGAGGTAGTTGCCGCCGGCCTTGGCCATGGCGGGCATGGTGTTGGGCGCGTGCCGGTTCCAGCTGGAGACGCAGACGTTCGCGCCCTCATGGCCGGGCATGTACTTGCCCCACGGATAGTTTGCGATGTAGACCTCGACCGGGCTGGTCATGGGGTTGACACCGGCCTCGCCGTAGCCGCGGAAGGCGACGGGGCGGATGTAGCAGGGCGCAACCTGATTCGCCTCAACGACGTCGATGACCGCCTGGGAAAGCTCGTCTACGGTAAAGCCCAGCGGCATGCGGTAGATGTGGCCGGAGTCGCGGAAGCGTTGCATGTGTTCTTCAAGCCGGAAGATACCGGCGCCCGTCTCTCCAGAGACGCCGGCCCCCTGCGTGTAACAGCGAATCCCTTCAAAGATGGAGCTGCCGTAGTGCACCACATGCGACATGATGTGGATGGTGGCGTTCTCCCAGGCGATCATCTGGCCGTTATGCCAGATGTTTTTCGTGGTCTGTAAGGGCATCGCTCAAGCTCCTGGATGGCGTCTTCGCCGGCGTTCTTCACTTACGATTATACCGGGCAGGCACCGGCCCGACACAGGGTTCACGTCCGCTCGCATTGGCACTTCGGGTTGCGGAGCGCGATGAGGATCCGGCTTCAGCGGTTCCCGCGTGAAAGAATGGAGGGATGTCTTCGATTCATCTTCTGCCTCTCTTGAACGCCTTTGCCTTTCAGCCCGGAGTCCTGCTGACTGGGCTGCAGCACTCGGCCTACGTACGTTTTTCCGTACTCGCGCTCAGTTCCGTCTTCTTTCTGGTCGACCCCTTTGCGGCGCTGCCCACCTTTCTTGCCGTGACAGCCGGCGCGAATCCAGCGCGCCGCCGCCGCATGGCCTGGAAGGCAAGCGTCACGGCCTGGGTCGTGCTGACGATCTTCGCTCTGGCCGGTGAGCTGATCTTTCATCTCTTCGGCATCACCCTGCCCGCCTTTGAGATCGCCGGCGGCATCATTCTGCTGCTGATCGGCCTCGATATGCTCGAAGCCAAGCGCTCCCCCACGCAGGAGACCGGCGGCGATACCGAGGCGGCGGCTTCCAAGGAAGACGCCGGTATTGTGCCGCTGGGTATCCCCATGCTGGCCGGACCCGGCTCGATCACCAGCGTCATGGTCCTGGTCGGCCAAGCGCAGGGCCGCTGGGCGTTGATCGCCGCGATTCAGCTGGCGATCTTGATTACGGCGCTTATTTGCGGAATAATTCTGGGAAATTCCGACCGCGTGGCGCGCGCTTTGGGCGACACTGGCATCAGGATCCTCGTGCGCATCATGGGCCTGCTCCTGGTCGCGCTGGCGGTTCAATACTTCGTCAACGGGCTGGTTGACCTGGGTGTCATCGCCAAGTATGCCGAGGCAGGATAAGCAATCCGCTGGGCCAAGCGAACCGTACACGAATGGGGCTACATCGTTTTAGGGATCGACTCTGGCCGGGGAACCCTTAGCGTGGAGGATTAGCGTGGAGGAATTGTGACGACGACAGGCAAGCTTGTGATGGGGACAGTGGTAGCGGTTGGGGTGGTGCTCGCGGTGCGGTATGCGCGGACCGAGCAGATCAGGGTTCCGGCGGATATGCCAGCCAACTCCAAGTTTCTGCAGACAGGCTTCAACGTCTCGGATGGCGAGCCGCTGGGCAGCTGGATCGCCTGCAGCCTGCATGAGGCCGATAACCTCGACTGGTGCCGGGTGACCGACCAGAAGGGCACCGTGGTCTATCAGGGCGACTTTCTGCCGTTGAACTCCACCCGTCCGCTGTCCAACGATCAACTGACCGTGGCGAACCTCAATCCAAAGAAGATGTGGGTCAAGGGACCGGTGGAATCGGGACCGGTCCCGGTCATTCTGCTGGCCGGCGGCAACGTGCTGGTTCCGTCCGCGGATCGCGACGCGCTGATCCAGCGGTGGGCAGCGGATTCCACCGAGTATGACGTCATCAAGGACTCCGTCCAGTAAGGCCGGAGTGGTCGCTCAGCGGACCAGCAGGGCGCCGGCGGCAAACACCACGCCCACCGCACCGATCCCCAACCCAAGATAGAAGTAGTGCCTGCGGCGGGTAAACAGCGTCACCGAACAGAGGACGACTGAGATTTGTAGAAGCGCCTCGCCAAGATCGTAGCGTTCCGCCTGAGCCTCGGCGTAGCGCACCTCGGCCTCGAAATCCCGGGCATGGTCTTCAAGCTCCTTGAGCTCGTCTGTCCACTTTTCGACATGCGTCTGGTACTCCTCCAGCTTGTTCTGCACTGCAGGGCCGTTTGAGGAGGGCTGAAGCCGCAGCAGGTCCATGGCAGTTAGGGTGTTATCGGACCGGATCTTCTTAGCCTGGTACTCAGTCCACTGATCGCTTGCCTTGGCCTGGTTCAACACCGCCTCCGTGTGGCTGCGGTGGCCCAGCACGGTCACCATGGCGACCAGGACGGCGAGGATGGAGATGGCGAGCGAGATCGTCGTGAGCGATTCCCTCTCGTCGCCGGCCTCTTTCATGTGGTTGGAGAACTCCTGGATCTCAGTAGGTTCCATGGAGTGGATTCTAAGCTCCCTTGCGAGCACCAGCAGCAAGACGCAACGGGACAGCGCGACCATTTGCGCGCGGTGGCGTATTCATTGGGCGAAATGATCTTTTCAACCGAAACCGCCGGATTTTAACAGCCGGACGCTTGCATGCGGCGCGCTTCGCTGCTACTCTCAGGGAGTCGCAAAGAGCGGTACGATCTTCCGGAAGCACATCAGCAAGCTTGTCTTGCAAACAACCGGATGATGGGCTACTCTAAGTGAGCAATCAAGCAGGAAGCAACAACTGAACAAGCTTCGCACCTCGGCTTTGGTTTGTATTGAAGTGAGGGAAGACGGAGCGCAGTCCAAGCGTCGATCGCGGCAGCAGAGCCCAGGAACTACCGGCCAGCCGTATCCACCCAAGCACTGTACCAAATGGATCTAGCGAGGGTTTCGCCTTTGCTTCTTCCGCAGCCTGACCGGCTTATCGGTTATCTGGAGCTAAGTGCTCCGCGGCGAGGAATCGCCGTTACGCTATTTTGAGATTTCTGCGCTGTGCGAACGTCAACAAACCTTGTATCTCTTCAGCCGCAAGAAAAAGGCGATAGAGAAAAAGAGGAAGAAAAGAAGTTGACAAGAGAGTGAAAGTTCGATATTCTTAGAGAGTTCGCGGTAAACGTCACGAACTGCTGAGCGAATCGTAATCGGGTAAACCTGGAATCATCGAAAGGTACCTTGAGGATGCGATTCCGGTAAGCAGATCCCAAGCTGGTCAAGGTTACACAAGACCCCAAGAGACGGCTCTGTAAGAGGAGCGCAGCGCATCAAGTTCGAGGACACAAATCGTGGCTCTGGCCCGGTTGGTCCTTGATCCAAAACTCACGGCTTAGGCCTGATGAGTCCGGATCTTTGACAACATAGTTGAACATGCCAGTCGTGAGATGATGCGGAATCTGGTTTCGTCATTCTCACTAGTTATAACCCTCCGAAAGCTTTCGAGCTTTGGGGGCGCATGATAACTCTCCCGACCCCTGTCGCTGGAGAGCATGCAAACCAAGATTAAACGAGAGTTTGATCCTGGCTCAGAATCAACGCTGGCGGCGTGCCTAACACATGCAAGTCGAACGAGAAAGGGGCTTCGGCTCTGAGTATAGTGGCGCACGGGTGAGTAACACGTGAATCATCTACCTTCGAGTGGGGAATAACCAAAAGAAATTTTGGCTAATACCGCATAATACCTACGGGTCAAAGCAGCAATGCGCTTGAAGAGGAGTTCGCGGCAGATTAGTTAGTTGGCGGGGTAATGGCCCACCAAGACGATGATCTGTATCCGGCCTGAGAGGGCGCACGGACACACTGGAACTGAAACACGGTCCAGACTCCTACGGGAGGCAGCAGTGGGGAATTTTGCGCAATGGGGGAAACCCTGACGCAGCAACGCCGCGTGGAGGATGAAGTATCTTGGTACGTAAACTCCTTTCGATGGGGAAGATAATGACGGTACCCATAGAAGAAGCCCCGGCTAACTTCGTGCCAGCAGCCGCGGTAATACGAGGGGGGCAAGCGTTGTTCGGAATTATTGGGCGTAAAGGGTGCGTAGGCGGTTTGATAAGTCATCTGTGAAATCTCTGGGCTCAACCCAGAGTCTGCAGGCGAAACTGTCGGGCTTGAGTATGGGAGAGGTGAGTGGAATTTCCGGTGTAGCGGTGAAATGCGTAGATATCGGAAGGAACACCTGTGGCGAAAGCGGCTCACTGGACCATAACTGACGCTGATGCACGAAAGCTAGGGGAGCAAACAGGATTAGATACCCTGGTAGTCCTAGCCCTAAACGATGATTGCTTGGTGTGGCAGGTACCCAATCCTGCCGTGCCGAAGCTAACGCGATAAGCAATCCGCCTGGGGAGTACGGTCGCAAGGCTGAAACTCAAAGGAATTGACGGGGGCCCGCACAAGCGGTGGAGCATGTGGTTTAATTCGACGCAACGCGAAGAACCTTACCTGGGCTCGAAATGCTAGTGAATCCGGCAGAAACGTTGGCGTCTCGCAAGAGACACTAGTATAGGTGCTGCATGGCTGTCGTCAGCTCGTGTCGTGAGATGTTGGGTTAAGTCCCGCAACGAGCGCAACCCTTATCTTCAGTTGCTACCATTTAGTTGAGCACTCTGACGAAACCGCCTCGGATAACGGGGAGGAAGGTGGGGATGACGTCAAGTCCTCATGGCCTTTATGTCCAGGGCTACACACGTGCTACAATGGCCGGTACAAACCGCTGCAACCCCGCGAGGGTGAGCTAATCGGAAAAAGCCGGCCTCAGTTCGGATTGGAGTCTGCAACTCGACTCCATGAAGCTGGAATCGCTAGTAATCGTGGATCAGCATGCCACGGTGAATACGTTCCCGGGCCTTGTACACACCGCCCGTCACATCACGAAAGTGGGTTGCACTAGAAGTCGGTGCGCTAACCGCAAGGGAGCAGCCGCCCAAGGTGTAATTCATGATTGGGGTGAAGTCGTAACAAGGTAGCCGTAGGAGAACCTGCGGCTGGATCACCTCCTTTCTAAGAGAGAACACTCTCGGTGTTGTAGAAGCGCTCTGCGATTGCAGACAGTATGGATCTCACGATCCTGCTGAGCCATACAACGATCGAGTACCATGCAAGCTGGCTTCGGTCAGCCTGCATGAGCCTGAACGAAACCTTCTCTTTTTTGCATTCGATCTTCGGATCTTGATCAACAGCGATGGTCCCGAGCGGCCTAGCCGCTCTGCATGTTCAACTGTGTCCTCGAAACCTTTCGAGAGAGCTTTAGCGCGGCAGGTCGATGCAGGTCGGCTTGCCGCGACAGAGCTACCGGAGCAGGCCTGACCTGGGATGCAGCCAGGGGTCGAAGCCGGGCCTGTAGCTCAGTTGGTTAGAGCGCACCCCTGATAAGGGTGAGGTCGGTAGTTCGAATCTACCCAGGCCCACCATTCATCCGGCCGCTGATTAGACTCATTTTGCTATAATCAGCTCTGATGGGGCTGTAGCTCAGTTGGGAGAGCGCCTGCTTTGCAAGCAGGATGTCATCGGTTCGATCCCGGTCAGCTCCACCATCCTCCACTCGATTGGAATGACAAGCAAGCAACCTCGCTTGAGGTTGAGCTCCCGCTGCGGCGGAGGCTGAACCTTGAGCGAATGCTCAAGCCGCCTGAGGGCGCGATAAAGCAGTTCAGCAGAGATGCTTTTACTGCTCTACGATTTTTGACAACTGAATAGATTGGGTAAATATAACTACAAGGCTGAGCAGCTATCAGCCAGATCGGGTTTCAACCGATCTGGACGCTGTCAGTTATTGAGTGTCTTTAGAATATTCGTACGGCGATGTTGGCCGTACCGGCGAAAGTGGACAGTAACACACACACAGAGACTACGATTCTCGTGACTTTGGTTGAGGTTGATTCTCAGCTGCGTGCGAGTAAATTCTATGGTCAAGCTACTAAGGGCGCACGGTGGATGCCTTGGCAGAAACAGGCGATGAAGGACGTGGCAAGCTGCGATAAGCTTCGGGAAGCCGCACACAGGCGTTGATCCGGAGATTTCCGAATGGGGAAACCCACCTGGGCAAAACCCAGGTATCACCTACTGAATACATAGGTAGGATGAAGCGAACGGAGGGAAGTGAACCATCTCAGTACCTCCAGGAGAAGAAAGAAACCTCGATTCCGAGAGTAGTGGCGAGCGAAATCGGAACAGCCCAAACCCGTACTATTTCGGTAGTTCGGGGGTTGTAGGGCCTGCAACAGTAGAGTTACCAATCTGGTCGCTAGCTGAGTCCTCTGGAAAGGGGAACCAAAGAGCGTGACAGTCGCGTAGGCGAAAGTGATCCAGACTCGAAGCAGGTACCTGAGTAAGGCGGGGCACGAGAAACCCTGTTTGAATCCACGGGGACCATCCCGTAAGGCTAAATACTCGTTTCTGACCGATAGTGAACCAGTACCGTGAGGGAAAGGCGAAAAGCACCCCATTGAGGGGAGTGAAAAGTACCTGAAACCGTGTGCCTACAAGCAGTGGGAGGACTATGGCTCGCAAGAGCAATGTCTGACCGCGTGCCTATTGCATAATGAGCCGGCTAGTTATTTTTGTCAGCAAGGTTAAGCGTGAGCGAGCCGCAGCGAAAGCGAGTCTGAATAGGGCGTTAAGTTGGCAGGAATAGACGCGAAGCGGGATGATCTACCCTTGGCCAGGTTGAAGGTGAGGTAACACTCACTGGAGGACCGAACCGGTGTTTGTTGAAAAAAGCTCGGATGAGCTGAGGGTAGGGGTGAAAGGCTAATCAAATTCCGTGATAGCTCGTTCTCTCCGAAATAGCTTTAGGGCTAGCGTCGTGTGATTTGGATCGGTGGTAGAGACATGGATGGACTAGGGGGCTTTCCGGCTTACTGAATCCAACCAAACTTCGAATGCCGATCACAACCAGCACGGCAGTCAGACTGTGGGGGCTAAGCTTCACAGTCGAGAGGAAAACAGTCCAGACCGCCAGCTAAGGTCCCAAAATTACAGTTAAGTGGGAAAGGAAGTCGGAACCCTCAGACAGCCAGGAGGTTGGCTTAGAAGCAGCCATCCTTTAAAGAAAGCGTAATAGCTCACTGGTCAAGGGGTCCGGTGCCGACAATACAACGGGGCTAAAACTGTATACCGAAGCTGCGGATGTCAAGAAATTGACGTGGTAGGAGAGCATTCTCTCGTGGATGAAGCGTAACTGGGAAGATACGTGGACATTAGAGAAGAGACCCTGCCGGCATAAGTAGCGATAATGAAGGTGAGAACCCTTCACGCCGAAAGTCTAAGGTTTCCTGAGGAAGGTTAATCCGCTCAGGGTTAGTCGGTCCCTAAGCTGAGGCCGAAAGGCGTAAGCGATGGATGTCCGGTTAATATTCCGGAACTCCCGATTTTTCGTTATTACGATGGGGTGACGCATAAGGATAAGCTGGACCTCCTATGGCTATGGGGTTCGATACGCGTAAGCTGGTTTCGATAGGCAAATCCGTCGAGACTTAACAGTGAGGCGTAAAGCAGTAAGCCGTATGGCTGAAAGCAGCTGATTTCATGGTGCCAAGAAAAACCTCTAAGGAGAGAGATTGGGAACCGTACCACAAACCGACACAGGTAGACGAGGAGAATATCCAAAGGCGCTCGAGTGAAAGCTTGTTAAGGAACTCGGCAAATTAGACCCGTAACTTCGGGAGAAGGGTCGCCCATCGTAAGATGGGCCGCAGTGAAACGCGAACGGCGACTGTTTAACAAAAACACAGGTCTCTGCAAAGTCAAAAACGACGTATAGGGGCTGACTCCTGCCCGGTGCCGGAAGGTTAAAAGGAGAGGTTAGCCGCAAGGCGAAGCTTTGAATTGAAGCCCCGGTGAACGGCGGCCGTAACTATAACGGTCCTAAGGTAGCGAAATTCCTTGTCGGGTAAGTTCCGACCTGCACGAATGGAGTAACGATCGTTCGACTGTCTTAACGAGTTGCTCGGCGAACTTGTAGTACCGGTGAAGATGCCGGTTACCCGCAGCTAGACGAAAAGACCCCGTGCACCTTTACTATACTTTTACTATGGGTTACGGCCATTGCTGCGCAGGATAGGTGGGAGGCTTTGATGCCAGACTTTCGGGTTTGGCGGAGCCAACGGTGAGATACCACCCTGCGGTTGTTGTGACTCTAACCTCCTTCCATTATCTGGAAGAGGGACATAGTAAGACGGGTAGTTTGACTGGGGCGGTCGCCTCCTAAATTGTAACGGAGGCGCGCGAAGCTACACTCAGGCCGTTTGGAAATCGGCCGTCGAGTGCAAAGGCATAAGTGTGGTTAACTGCGAGACCTACAAGTCGAGCAGATGCGAAAGCAGGCCTTAGTGATCCGGTGGTTCTGTATGGAAGGGCCATCGCTCAACGGATAAAAGGTACGCCGGGGATAACAGGCTGATCGAAGCCAAGAGTTCATATCGACGCTTCGGTTTGGCACCTCGATGTCGGCTCATCACATCCTGGAGCTGTAGAAGGTTCCAAGGGTTAGGCTGTTCGCCTATTAAAGTGGTACGTGAGCTGGGTTCAGAACGTCGCGAGACAGTTCGGTCTCTATCTGCTGTGGGCGTAGGAGATTTGAAGAGGGCTGTCCTTAGTACGAGAGGACCGGGATGGACGAACCTCTTGTGTTCCAGTTGTCCTGCCAAGGGCACGGCTGGGTAGCGAAGTTCGGTTGTGATAACCGCTGAATGCATATAAGCGGGAAGCACGCTCTAAGATGAGATCTCCCAACCCAAAAGGGAAATGAAGGGCCCAGGAAGACCACCTGGTTGATAGGCTGGAGGTTGAAGCGTGGTAACACGTGTAGCTTACCAGTACTAATCGCCCGTTCGGCTTGTCCATAGAATTTACTCTGCGCAGTGAGTTTCACAGGTCCTAACACGACCAATCCACTGTTCTGGAGAACATTCAATAACAAGCTTTGTAGTTATATCTTTTGGAAACGCAACAACGTAATAACGTCTGGGAACACCCAATCTATTCAGTTGTGAAGTATCGCGAGAGCGAATCCTTCTAAACTTTGCCGGTGAGTTTACCGCGAGGGTCACACCCGTTCCCATCCCGAACACGGAAGTTAAGCCTCGTTGGGCCGATGGTACTGCACGCGTAAGTGTGTGGGAGATTAGGTGATCGCCGGCATAAACATACGAAAGCCCATCCACCCGGATGGGCTTTTCTGCCGTTGCACCTGCAAACAAAGCTCAGTAAGCCTGAGCCTGATCCAAGGGCAACCGAACCTGAAAGCAAGTCTCTCCGGGCTTACTCTGCACGGTGATAAAGCCGGAGTGCTTGCTCACAATCCGCTGTGCCGTATCCAGCCCCAATCCCAACCCACTCCCCGGAGCCTTCGTCGTAAAGAACGGCTCGAAAATTCGGCTCTTCAGCTCCTCCTGAACCCCGCCCCCTGAGTCCCAAATTTCCACGGTAGCCATCTGTCCCGTCAGCTTGGTTGTCAGACGCAGCGTCCCGCCATCCGGCATCGCATCCAACGCATTCTCAATCAGCGCCGTCCAAACCTGGTTCAGCTCACTCCCATACGCGCTGATCGCTGGCAGCTTCGGATCAAACTCCGTCTCAAGCGAAATCTTTATCAGCCGTGAAGCAAACATGCTCAATGTGATCTCCAGCGACTGCGCCAGATCCACATTCTGAATCGGCGCCTGGTCCATATAGGAATAGTCCTTGATCGCTGAAATCAGGTCGAAGATCCGCACCGTCGAGCCCACGATGGTCTCCGCCATCCGCTCGACCCGAAGCGCCGTCGCAAAGGTAGCCATCGCCGCTGTCAGGATTTCGCCGGAGAACTGCTCCGCAAACCGGTCCATGTAGCACACGGGAATCCCAGTCTCCGCAAGCTGCGGCGCAATTGACCACGCGTCCTTGACTCCATGCGTCTCCAGCCAACGCAGCACCTCCGCCTCACGGTCGGCCGCGGCCAGCGCGCTCGGCCTCTCCGCAGTCGGAGGCTTGTACGTACACATCTGCTCCCGCGTCTCGAGCGTCCACGCCTGCAACTTTGCAGACTCCTCCGGCGTGAGACACAGCGTCCCAAGCTTGTACTTCCGATCCCCATACTCTCGCAGCTCCGTAAACAGGGAAGCCGCGGACCGCTGTGCAGCAGAGGCTGGGTTGTTCAACTCATGTGCCAGATTTGCAGCCAACTTACCCAGCGCAGACAGCTTCTCCGCCTGCTGCTCCATGCGCGTCACCTCGCGCACCCGATCCAGCAGTGCGGAAACGCAGATCTGTCCCATCGGGGGAATTGCCTGCAGCATGGCAGGAAACAGACCTTCGTGAATGTCCAGCACCCACGTCGGTCCATTCGTGTAGCCGTCCCCGCCGTAGCCCTTCATGCGCGAGAAGGGAAACTTGCCCGTAATCTGCCCGGCTCGACCGATGAACAAGGCCATCGGTCCGGAGTGACGCCGCCGAACATGGATCTCTCCACGCAGGACGAAGTTCATGTGCGTTGCCGGCTCCCCCTCACGGAAGATCAGTGCGCCACCCTCCCCCATGCGTTCCGTGCCGTGGTTAGCCAGCCAGTCGTAGTGTTCATCTTTCAAGCCCGCCAACGACTGAATCGTCTTCAAAGCGGAAACAATCTCGTCGTGCGGGGTCGGCTCACCAGGGGTGAACGAGCTCGGATAACCGCCTGCGAGAACGTCTTGTGCGAGGTCTTGTCCTTGAAAAATCTCAGTCGTCGCCATCTGTTTATGCTAACCCTTACGCCGGAACATGGATAGCGGTTCCACCTTTCCGCGCCCGCGCTGAACGTCCCTTCATCTCATCCTGACGCATCGGCATCGAGTCGATCGTCGACCGCAGCTGCTCAAATCCCAGCACTCCATCTTGGGTCAGCTTCTCGCCGCCATCCTTGCCCACCAGCACCACAGCAAAGCTCCCCGGCTTCACTCCAAACCGGGTCCGAGCCGACGCCTGTTCGCCCCGCCCAAACTCCGGCCAGACCCGGGCATCCAGCCCATGTCTCCACTCGCCCCTCTCTTCGTGCTCGAGCGCCGCCAGCACAACAACCTGCCGCTCCCGCAGCCCACCCGTCTGTGCCCCCAGTTCACGCACCTCCTGCACAAAGCGGGCATCCGCCTCGCTAGGCGCAAATACAACCAGCGGCCGAGCAACATCCTTATACCCCTCAACAGAGGCGCCAGCCCCGCCCACTCCCGCCAGTGCACTTGTCATTATCATGGTCGCCACAAAGTTCTTCATCTCTTTACGGATGCGGACCGGTTCACCCGCGTTCCGGAAACAGCAAGGGTCGCGATCCCTCGCGACCCTTCCCGCCCACCAACCACCGTGCGCCGCGCCTAAGAGACCTTGACCACAGCTCCCTCATGCACCACCACTGGATCCAGAAAGGGCATGCCCGCGCGTAGGGCCTTGCCGACCGTCTCAATCTGATCCTCGCGCTCTGCCTTACGGAATTTCGCAAACTCATGCCGCCCGGTCTCGTTCTCTTCAATGAACTTCTTCGCAAACGAGCCGTCCTGAATCTCCGTCAGCATCGCCTTCATCGCCTTGCGCGTCTCGTCCGTGACGATGCGGCTTTGCGCCAGGTATCCGCCCCACTCCGCCGTGTCGCTGACGGAGTGGTTCATGTACTCTACCCCGCCGCGGTAAAGCAGGTCGACGATCAGCTTCAGTTCGTGTAAGCACTCAAAGTAAGCCAACTCCGGCTGGTATCCCGCCGCCACCAGCGTGTCGAACCCCACCTTCACCAGCGCGACCGACCCGCCGCAAAGCACAGCCTGTTCGCCAAACAAATCGGTCTCAGTCTCTTCCGTAAATGTCGTCTCCAGCACCCCGGCTCGCGTACAGCCGATCCCCTTGGCATAGCTCAGCGCCAGTGCCAGCGCATGCCCGGAGGCATCCTGCTCGACAGCCACCAGGGCCGGCGTTCCGCCACCCTCTGTAAATACCTCCCGCACGCGATGGCCCGGAGCCTTCGGCGCCGCCATGCTTACGTCCACGCCAGCCGGAGGAGTAATTGTGCGGAAGCGGATATTGAAGCCATGCGCGAACATCAGGGTCACATCCGGCTTCATGTTCGGTTCAATCTCGGCGTGATACACCTTCGCCGCCGTCTGGTCGGGCGTCAGGTTCATGATGACGTCGGCCCACTTGCTCACCTCGGCGACGGTGCCCACCACCAGGCCTGCGTTCTTCGCCCGTTGCGCGTTGGCTGAGCCCTCGCGCAGGCCGACCCGCACGTCCACGCCGGAGTCCTTAAGGTTCAAGGCATGCGCATGGCCCTGGGAGCCGTAGCCGATGATGGCGACCTTCTTTGCCTGAATCAGGGAGAGGTCAGCGTCTTTGTCGTAGTAGGTCTTAGCCATGGGTCAGTATGATCTCTTCTTTCTAAGTTAGTGTTAGCCGTTGAAAAACACGCGAAGCGTCCAAAACCGTGCGAAGCACCGCCCGCCCGGCGCAAGGGCACACTTGCACCTAATCTTCTTCCTCATGTACATCCGCAAACTCGTTCGGGAGAAACTCAGCCGTCTGCGGCTTTTCCTCGTAGTCCGGCGCGGCGTCCTGAGGCGCGCCTTTGGTCCCCAAAGCCTTCAGCACCCGGCTCGTATGGTGTCCGCGCCGCATCGCCATGCGCCCGGTGCGGCTCGTCTCCAGAATGGTATATCCGCTCTCGGTAATGACCTGCACCAGCCCTTCAATCTTTGAAGAACTCCCCGTCATCTCCAGCATGATCGACTCCGGCGCCAGATCGACCACACGCGCCCGAAAGACACTCGCCAGCTCGAAGATCTGCGACCGCGAGTTCTGTCCGAGCGGCGCATTCGGACCCGCCGCCACCTTGATCAGGCAAAGCTCGCGAATCACCGCCTCGCTCCGCCCGACCTCATCGACATCAACAGTGATCTCGAGCTTATAAAGCGAAGCCCGGATCCGGTGCGCCGCATGCTCCGGAGCCTCGCACACAATCGTCATCCGCGAGGTGTCCGGCCGCTCCGACTCGCCCACCGTGAGCGAGACAATATTGATGCTCAGCCGCCGAAACAGCGAGGCCACTCGCGTCAGAACTCCCGGCTTGTCCTGCACCAAAGCCACAAACGTATGAAGCATCGAACCCCTTCCAAACTGCCTTATCTCCGCACCATCACGGCCTTTACACTGCCGTTCAACGGCTTTGCTAAACATACCAACCGGCTTCGACCCAAAATCTTGTCAAGCCCCCCAGCCGCTCTCGATGCCTCCCAAAAGGCCCGGAAAACTCATCGAATGAACGACTTACCATGATGCATTTTCCTAAAAATAGTTGGCATAGTCATGCCATCCAGGTTGATATAATAGAAATCAGAGGTCGAGAAAGTGAGTTATTTCTCCCTGCCGCCGTATCTTCTACTAACTCCTTTGTTTACACGATTTTGCGCGTAACCCTTTTGTTTGCAGGATTTTATCGGGTCGCCCCGCCGTATCCGCAACATTCGAAATGACTTTGCAAAAAAGCATGGGGGGGGGTACTTTTAAATATCCCCCGCAGTCTCGAGCAAAGGATCGCTCGCAGGCCGCCGAACCATCTCGTGCAGAGCCGAACCGGGAGCGATCATGGGGTACACCCCATCCTCCTTCTCCACCTGGAAGTTGATCAGGAAAGCCTTGCCGCTGGTCCTAGCTTTGGTCACCATCGGCGTCACATCCTGCCGCTTGCTGATGTGCGCTCCGGCGATGCCATGCGCACCGGCCAGCATGACGAAATCAGGCGACAGGATCGGCGAAGCCGAGTAGTTTTTGTCGTAAAACGCCTCCTGCCACTGCCGCACCATGCCCAGGAAGCCGTTGTTGATCACCGCAATGTTGATCGCGAGGCCCTCCTGCACGATCGTCGAAAGCTCGCTCGCCGTCATCTGGAAGCCGCCGTCGCCGGCGATCACCCAGACGTCCTTCTCGGGACACGCCGCCTTGGCGCCGATCGCGGCAGGCAGCGCAAAACCCATCGTTCCCAGCCCGCCGGAGGTCACGAGCGAGCGTGGAGCCTCATGCTTGAAGTACTGCGCCTCCCACATCTGGTGCTGTCCTACGTCGGTCACGATGATCGTCTCTTTCTCGCGTCCCGCAGCGACCGCTTCGCGCCAGATGTCATGAATCACATGCGCCGCGTACAGGTGACCGTCGTCCGGAAGGTTGACGATGTCCCGCACCGCAGCCGTTCCCTTGTTGCGGCGAATCGCGTTGAGCCAACTTCCGTCATCGTTCTTGCTCACAAGTGGCAAAAGCGTCTGCAGCACGGCCTTGAGGTCTCCAATCAAAGCCACATCGGCCTTGACGTTCTTGCTGATCTCGCTCGGATCGATATCGACGTGGATCTTACGCGCGTTCGGCGCGTAGCTCGCCAGGTTGCCGGTTACGCGGTCGTCAAACCGCATCCCGAACGCCAGCAGCAGGTCCGCATCCTGAATCGCCTGGTTCACCCAGCTCTCGCCATGCATTCCCATCATGCCGAGCGAAAGCGGATGAGCCGCGGGAATCGCGCCCAGGCCCAACAACGTGCTGGCGATCGGGATCTGCCGAGCCTCCGCGAAGGCCAGCACCTCAGCCTCCGCGGCCGCCTGCATGATGCCGTGACCCGCAAGGATCACCGGCTTCTTGGCCGATTGGATCAGCGCAATCGCCTCACGGATCGCGCCCGACTCCGCCCGAAGCATCGGATGCGGCCGGGCCGCACTTGGCTGAGCAGCCTCGTAGTCGAACACACAACTCGCCTGCTGCGCATCCTTGGTGATGTCTACCAGTACCGGCCCCGGACGTCCCTGCTGGGCGATCTGGAAGGCTAAACGCACCGTCGGAGCAATCTCCTCGGCGCGCGTGACCAGGAAGTTATGCTTGGTGATCGGCAGAGTGATCCCGGTGATGTCCACCTCCTGGAACGCATCCGACCCGAGCACCTTGCTCGACACCTGACCCGTAATCGCCACCATCGGGATGGAATCCAGCATCGCCGTGGCGATACCGGTCACAAGGTTGGTCGCCCCCGGCCCGCTCGTCGCCATGCAGACGCCGACGCGCCCGGAAGCCCGTGCGTATCCGTCCGCCATATGCGAAGCGCCTTGCTCATGCCGGACCAGCACGTGATGGATCGTAGGGAACTTACGGAGCGCATCGTAGATCGGCAGAATCGCTCCGCCCGGATAGCCGAAGACGGTGGTGGTGCCCTCACCTGCCAGCGCGGCCCAAAGGATCTCAGCACCGGTTAATGTCGGATGTTCTTGGTCATTGCGTATCTTGCTGCTCATGTCGTCACCGCTCCTTCACTTGCACTGCTCACGCTCGCCGCATACTTTGCAAACACACCGCGCTTGTAACGCGACTCCGGAGCCTTCCAGCCCTTGAGCCGTTCGGCGATCTCCGCGGCCGGAACCTCGAGCCGCAGCTCGCGCTTGGCGATGTCAAAGGAGACCAGATCACCTTCGCGCACCGCAGCGATCGGCCCGCCAAGCTGCGCCTCCGGAGCCACATGTCCGGCCATCAGCCCGCGTGTCGCCCCGGAGAACCGCCCATCGGTAAGCAACGCGACGGTCTCAGACAGCTCCGGAATGCCCTTGATGGCCGCCGTTACGGCCAGCATCTCGCGCATGCCCGGTCCGCCTTTCGGCCCTTCATAACGGATCACGAGAACGTCATCCGGGTTGATCTTTCCGGCCTGAATGGCCGCGAAGCAGAGGTCCTCGGAGTCGAATACTCGCGCCGGTCCTTGATGAAAGACACGCTCATGACCCGCCACTTTGATCACGCAGCCTTCCGGTGCAAGATTCCCACGCAGGATGACAAGTCCTCCCGTCTTCTTGAGCGGATTGCTCATCTCCCGGATCACCGGCTGTCCCGGCGTCTCAACTGCCTCGGCTGCCTCTTCGCCCACCGTCTTTCCAGAGACCGTGATCGTGTTGCCGTCCATAAGCCCGGCCTCGATCAATCGTTTGGCCAACAGTCGCGATCCACCTGCATCCTGATAGTCCTTGGCGACATACTTCCCGCCCGGAGACAGATCGCAGATGAAGGGCGTGCGCTCGGAGATGTCATCGAAGTCCTGCATATCGAGCGGAATCCCCAACTCACGTGCAATGGCGATCAGGTGAAGCACCGCGTTGGTCGATCCGCCGCTTGCACACACGGCCACAATGGCATTCTCAAGCGCCTTCCGCGTCAGGATCTTGCTTGGCCGCACATCACGCCTGCACAGATCCATGATCATCCGCCCCGCCTCGCGCGAGGCTGTAGCCTTCTCCTTCGCCATCGCCGGAACGCCCGTCAACTGCATCGGCGAGATACCGAGGAACTCACCAGCCATTGCCATCGTGTTCGCCGTAAATTGGCCGCCGCAAGCGCCCGGGCCGGGACAAGCCGCAGCTTCCACGGCTTCAAGCCCTGCATCGTCGATGCGGCCCGCGGCATGGGAGCCGATCGCCTCAAAGACGTTCAGGATGGTGATGTCCTTGGTCGATCCATCCGCCTGCGGCAGCTTGCCTGGCATGATGGAGCCGCCGTAGAGCATGATTCCCGGGATATCCAGTCGAGCCATGGCCATGATGGTTCCCGGCATGTTCTTGTCACACCCGGCGATACAAACGATTCCATCAAAGAGATTGCCGCGCGCCACAAGCTCAATGGAATCCGCAATAACCTCTCGCGAGATGAGCGAAGCCTTCATTCCTTCCGTCCCCATGGTGATGCCGTCGGAGATCGTGACGGTGTTGAATTCCATGGGGGTGCCTCCGGCGTCGCGGATGCCCAGCTTCACCGCCTCTGCCACATCGCGCAAATGAAAGTTGCAGGGCCCGATCTCCGTCCATGTATTCGCCACTCCGATAATCGGCTTATGCAGGTCTTTCTTACTGAAACCGACGCCCCGCAGATAGGATCGGGCCGCCGCACGGGAGGGACCTTCGGTCAGAGGAATGGAGTACTTCTTCGGATTGATCTCGTTACTCATGAAGCCCTCAAATCTGAGCTCGTACGAGGTGAATACCAGAATTCAGTGCTGTGCTTACGCTCATAACCATCTAACTCGGCCTCATGCCGCAGGGTAAGTCCAATATCATCCAGCCCGTTCAGAAGGCAGTACTTCCGAAAGGCATCGATCTCAAACCGAGCGCTGAAGCCCAAATCGTCGCTGACCGTCTGTGCCTCCAGGTTGATCGTGATCCTGTGCTTCGGATTACGTTGGCTGCGATGCGTCAACGTCGTCACATCTTCTTCCGAAAGCCGCACCAGGACCATTCCGTTCTTTCCAGCGTTGGAAAAGAAGATATCCGCAAAGCTAGGAGCGATGACCGCTAGAAAGCCGAAATCTGTCAGGGCCCAAGCAGCGTGTTCACGGGAGCTTCCACAACCAAAGTTCTTTCCCGCAATCAAGATCTTTGCGCCCGCATAGGCGCTATCGTTCAAGGGGAAGTGGGTGTTCTCGTTCCCTGTATCCGGACCCTCTTGAATGCGGCGCCAATCGTAAAAAAGAAATTCCCCGTATCCTGTTCGTTCAATACGCTTGAGAAACTGCTTCGGGATAATCTGGTCCGTGTCGATATTTGAAATCTCGAGCGGGGCTGCAGTTGAGATCAGTATATTGATCGGTTCCATTAGCGCGATCCTCCTTCTGCCAGCATCTGGCTCTCATCGAAGCTCGCTGCGTTGAACTTCCATCGCCGGACATCCGTCAGGTGGCCCGTGATCGCTGCTGCTGCGGCCATGATGGGGCTTACCAGGTGAGTGCGTCCTCCCCGGCCCTGCCTCCCCTCGAAGTTGCGGTTGGAGGTCGAGGCGCATCGTTCCCCGGGGGCAAGAATATCTGGGTTCATCCCTAGGCACATACTGCAACCTGGTTCCCGCCAGGCAAAGCCTGCTTGCTGAAAAACGATATCCAATCCTTCCCGCTCGGCTTGAGCCTTTACCGATTGAGATCCTGGAACCACCATCGCCTGGACGCTGGTCGCCACCTTGTACCCTTTTATCAGCGCAGCCGCGGCGCGAAGATCCTCGATCCGAGCGTTGGTGCACGAGCCGATAAACACGCGGTCGATTGCAATCTCCTGCATAGGGGTTCCTGGCCTGAGATCCATGTATTCGAGCGCCCGCTCAAAGCCCTTCTGGTCTGCCTCACTCGCATCCGGGTCTGGCATAGGTACTGTGGAATCGATCCCCGTCACCATCCCCGGGCTTGTGCCCCAACTTACCGTCGGGGTCAGTGTTGATGCATCGATGAAAAGCTCGCGGTCGAAGACTGCATCCTCATCGGTCGTCAGGGCCGACCAGTGTGCCACCGCTTCGTCCCAAAGCGAACCCGCAGGTGAGAAACGTCTTCCAAGAAGATAGGCATAGGTAGTCGAGTCAGGAGCAATCATTCCCGCTCGCGCTCCAGCTTCAATGCTCATATTGCAGATCGTCATGCGGCCTTCCATTGACAAGGCTCGAACTGCCGAGCCTGCGTACTCCACCACATAACCGGTCGCTCCCGCGGTGCCGATCCGCCCAATGATGTGGAGCACTACATCTTTCGCAGTGACCCCCAGAGGCAAAGTTCCTTCAACTGAGATGCGGAAGGTTTTTGGCTTGTCCTGCGGCAAAGTCTGAGTGGCCATCACGTGCTCCACTTCGCTGGTTCCGATTCCAAAGGCCAGAGCCCCAAAAGCGCCGTGGGTGCTCGTGTGAGAGTCACCACAGACGATGGTCATTCCCGGCTTCGTCAGCCCAAGCTCAGGCCCAATAATATGCACGATGCCCTGCTCCGGTGCCTGCACGTCATAGAGTTCCACTTCAAACTCCGCACAATTAATACGGAGTGCATCGATCTGGCGCGAACTGATCGGATCCAGAATATGCAACCGATCCTGCACAGAAGACGTAGGCACGTTATGATCCACCGTTGCGAAGGTGCGGTCGGGCCGGCGCAGCTTGCGGCCGGCCAGGCGTAAACCATCGAAGGCCTGGGGGCTGGTGACTTCATGTACCAGGTGTAGATCAATGTAGAGCAATGAGGGTTCATTGACAGGCGCTGCAACAAGATGCTGCTGCCAGACCTTTTCGAACATCGTCTTTGGAATTTTCATTGTCAGTTCCCCAATTCTCTTGGTACAGGTATCTGGTGCGGGGTTCCATCCGGATCGATCAGGATGGCCGCCGTTACATTCTCCACAGTTCCCAGGCCTGGCAGCGGCTCCGCCATCCATCGCGTCAGAGACCGCTTCAATGGGGCAGGGAGAGCAGTTGGATTGGACTCAAGCCCCACGATGCGATTCGGAAAGATCCAAAGCGTGAACTCCGCGCCCGGCTGCTCAGGCGTTTTACTATCGCGAATCCAGTCGATCGCGGCAAAAACCGCAAGCGGATGTGCTTCGTTGAGATCAACAAACAGCAGTCCTCGCGAGGTGCGCAGGTGAAAGACAGATCCCGTCACCGTAATGTAGCGGTTTTCATCCGCCACCACTCTGCCAGGTATGGTCAAAAAGTCATAGGCAGTCTGGGCCAATGTCTTGCGCGGCCCATCTTTCTGTAACCCCCAGAACGACTGGGGTGCCGTGAAATTTTGCTCCAGAAACGGCTGAAAATGAGCATCCTGGATCAACTCGTGCTCGCGACCCTCACTTGGAGGCGGCGAGTACTGCCAGAGCCACTCCACATCGGTACGCTTCTGTTTTGTTTTCCGTTCTGCACTGCTGTTCTTCGGTGGAATGGGAGGTTCACCGATCAGCTGCGCTTCAGCCTGCACGAACGCGCAGCAGCAGGTCACGATTGCAAGCGTCCGGCTGAGATCCCACGCACTCTGCTTTGTTCGCTTCACTCAATCCCCGCATAATACTTGCGTTTCTGTTCTTTCTGCATCGCCCGCTGCTTGCTGCCTGCCAAATATACCGTCCCATTGCCCACCAGCAAAAAGGTGAGGGCCGCAACAATCACAATAACCAGCCGCAGGCCGCGGGCAAGCTGAATGATGCTGGCGGTAAGGATGGCCGTGTCGATAAGCAGATACTGAGTCCTGTGTCGGATCGTCATGACTACACCGCGTGCATGGCCTGGCTGCGATCAAGCGACTCGGTCAAAGCCTGATGCACCAGCCGTCCCATGTCGCTGGTGGAGACGATTGTGTAGGCCGGGTCCATGCCCCGTGCAAGATCCACCGTACGATGTCCTGCGGCGAGCACTTCCTGAACCGACTCTTCGACAGCTCTGGCCTCTGACTCGAGCTTTGCGGAGTGGCGCAGGACCATCGCTGCTGTAAGAATGGCACCGAGCGGATTTGCCTTTCCAGTGCCCACAATGTCGGGCGCCGAACCATGCACCGGCTCGTATAAGTTTACCGTTCCCCCGATCGTCGCGGACGGCAGCATGCCGAGAGAACCCGTGATTACGGCAGCTTCATCGGAGAGAATGTCGCCAAACAGGTTTTCGGTAAGGACCACGTCAAAGCTAGTTGGAGAGTTCATCAGATGCATTGCCATGGAGTCGACGAGTTGATGCTCCAGCTTGATCTCCGGGAACTCCTTTGCAACCTCGGTGACGGCAGCTCGCCAAAGCTGGGAGACCTCAAGGACATTTGCTTTGTCGACGCTGGTCACCTTCTTTTTTCTCTGAGCTGCAAGCTGGAAGGCAACCCGTGCGACTCGAACTACTTCGTCACGCGTATATCGCATGGTGTTGATGGCCTCATGAGTCTCGCGATTCCACCAACGCGGCGCGCCAAAGTAAAGGCCGCCGAGCAGCTCTCGAACGAATAGGATGTTGGCTCCCTCAGATATCTCCGCTCGTAGAGGCGAGTTCTCCTTGAGGGCCGCGTACGCCACCGACGGGCGGAGATTCGCAAAACCTCCAAGCGCCTGCCGGATCTTCAGCAGTCCTGCTTCCGGACGTTGCTCGGGCGGCAATGCCGCAAATTGACTGTCCCCGACTGCGCCGAGGAGGACCGCGTCCGAGTCGAGCGCGATCTCCAGCGTGGCGGCAGGCAGCGGAGATCCTGCCTCCGTGATTGCCACGCCCCCAATGAGCGCCGGGTGAAAGGTAAAGTCGTGACCTCCAAGCTCGGCAACGGCGGCGAGTATCATGGTGGCCTCTTTGGTCACCTCCGGTCCAATCCCATCTCCGGCGAGTACTGCAATCTTGAGACGCATCGTATTCCTTTGTTTTCTGTAACAAGGACTGCTACAAACTAGTGGCTCACGCCGGCCGGAGTTCTTTCAGGCTGAAGAATTCCTAGCAAGTCCTGCTCATAAATCGCCTTCTTGCGGTCCGCTAGAGCAGTAAATCGTTGGTAGACCTCATCAAGCTCCATCCGGTTCAGAGTCGCGCCCAGCTCCGTCAGTCTCTGTTCCAGCACACGCCGGCCAGAGTGCTTGCCGAGAACCAGACTGGTCGATGTCACTCCTACAGATTCGGGTGTCATGATCTCATAGGTGAGGGGGTTCGCCAGCATGCCATGTTGGTGAATGCCAGACTCATGGGCAAAAGCGTTTGCCCCCACAACAGCCTTGTTGGGAGAACACCCAAAGCTGATCATCTCAGTCAACAGCTTGCTGGTTGGATAGAGTTGCTTCATCTGGATACCGTTGCAATATGGAAACTTATCTCGGCGCGTAGCCAACGCTGCTGCGATCTCTTCGAGTGCGGCGTTGCCGGCGCGTTCGCCGATTCCGTTTACCGTGCACTCCACCTGCCGCGCGCCGCCCTCGATGCCAGCCATTGTGTTAGCCACCGCCATGCCAAGATCATTGTGGCAATGGGTCGAGAAGATCACCGAAGCTGCATCTTCAACGTTCGCCTTCATCAAGGCAAAAAGCGCTTTGTATTCATCTGGCGTCGTATATCCCACGGTGTCTGGCAGATTGATCGTCCGAGCACCGGCCTGGACTGCCGCGGACACCAATTGGAGGAGAAAGGCAGTATCGGAACGGGTCGCGTCCTCGGCAGAGAATTCAACATCATCGGTATACTGCAATGCCAGTTCTACTGCTTTCGCAGCCTGCTCCAACGCCTCAGCTCTCGTGATCTTCAACTTGGCTTCGAGGTGCAAGTCGGAGCTCGCCAGGAACACGTGGATTCGATTCACAGAGGCAGGTTCGATGGACCGCGCTGCAGCCTCGATGTCCTCCCGCTTGCAGCGAGCAAGCGATGTGATGCGAGGCCCGGCGACCTCCCGGGCGATCGCTCGGATCGAATCCAGGTCACCTTTGGAGGCGATAGCGAACCCCGCTTCCAGGACGTCCACCCCCAATTCCGCAAGTTGATGGGCCATGCGCAGCTTTTCATCGTGGTGCATGGTGCAGCCGGGGCTCTGTTCTCCGTCACGCAGCGTTGTGTCGAAGAAGACAATTCGATCCAGATTGTTTTCTGCTGATGTGCTCATACATCTACTTTCCCGGCATCGTTCGCTTAGATGAGCATAATCACCTCTTATCAAAAACGGTAGCAGTATCATTCTTTCTAATCGCGGTATTGGTGCTGAACATAGACACCGCCTTAGCGAACAGCATAGCAAACAGCAGACGCGCTGTTAGAGCTCTGACCTGTTGCACGTGTCTACGGCATTATTCTCTGAAAGATCGGAGTGAATTCGATGGACCTCTTCCAATTAGAGACATTCCTGGCCGTGGCTCAGGAGCGTAGCTTCTCCCGCGCCGCCGCCCGCCTGCACCGAACGCAACCCGCCGTAAGCCAGGCAATCGCCAAACTCGAGGGCGAGTTGGGCGAAACGTTGCTGGAACGATCCTCACGCGATGGCACACTCACGGACGCCGGACAGGTTCTCCGCGAATATGCCTTAAAGTTGCTGAATCTACGTGCGGAGGCCACTGTTGCGCTCTCTGAACTTAGGGAGTTGCACCATGGGCGCCTTAATCTGGCTGCCAACGAGTACACCTCCCTATACCTTCTCCCTCTGCTGGATGCATACCGGCACCAACATCCGAATGTCAAGATCGCCGTTCAACGTTCCCTCGCAAGCCGCATTCCGGACGAGGTTTTGAACCACTCTGTTGAGATCGGAGTGCTCTCCTTCAAGCCGGATGACGAGCAGGTTCATTCCATCGTGGTTTACCGCGACGAGCTTGTCCTGGTGGCGAGTCCACGCCACCCCTTGGCATCCACAGCGGACGTTTCGATCCGCCAGTTGGGCGCGCAGAATTTCATTGCGCACAATGTTGCGTCTCCTCAACGCCAGAAGGTGATCCAAACGTTCCGGCGACACAAGACGCCCCTCCATATGGGTGTGGAACTCCCGTCGCTCGAAGCGATCAAGCGGTTTGTCGAGATGGGAAACGGCGTCGCACTTGTCCCCTCACTCACGGTTCAGAAGGAGCTCAAGATGGGATCGCTGGTGCGCATTCGCGTCAAAGAGCTCCAGATCGAACGCAAGCTGCGGCTCGTCTACCGCCGCAATGCCAGCCTGTCGCACGCCGCGCTCGCTTTCCTGAAAGTAGTGGAATCACACGCCGGGTCGCACGGCGACCCCTACAGCTTTAGATCCCAATAGCATGCACCCGCGACGTAGAAACAAATTGTTCCCGTCGGCGTCTGTACTTGGTAGAAGAGCGGCGCGGTTGAGTTTTCGATTCGCCGGGCCGATCAGGCGAAAGCGAGAGACCACAATGAAGACCATGCACACACAATCCGTTTCCCTTCGTATGCGCGTCGTTCTGTTAACGCTCAGTGCGTCCGCAATGCTAGGAGTGCCCCTCACGGCGCGTGGCCAGATACCAGACCCTGCCCCATCAACGCAACAGAGTCCACCTCGCGGCGGCGCATACCGCGGTGGCCACATGGAAGAAAGACAAATTGAGATGCTAACCAAGCATCTGGATCTTACTCCGGACCAAGTCACTCAGCTCAAGGCTATTGACGATCAATCCCGCCAGCAGATGAAGGCGCTGTGGGAGGACACCACCACCCCGCGGGAGCAGAAGCGGCCCAAGATGGAGGCAATCCACAAGGATCAGCAAGCCAAAGTGATGGCCATGCTGACCGGGGAGCAGAAGACGAAATACGAGGCGATGCAGGCCAGAATGCTGGAGCGCAGGCAGGATCACCGAGGGGGGAATGCCACCGAAGCCCCTCCAGCCCCGCCGTCAGCCTCGTAGTAAGACGATGGCGCTTGAAGTCTAAAGAGGACCGGTGGCGCATCTGCGCTTCCGGTCCTTTTTGCTACCGCCAAGCCTACGGGCCAGTCCAACGGGTACAATTGACGGAGCGAAGAGACTCCCCTGTGAACCACCTGCAGCCCACCTTGGCCGCCGGAGTCCAAGGTGTCGTCGCCCGACTTCGAGAGGGTTTGAGAAAGAATGAAGAAGACGATTTTGTTGGGCGCACTGATGGTTTCATCTGTCGCCGCATATGCACAGGAAAGCCGGCAGGATGTCAGCGTCAGTGGATTCGGCCTAATCACTCCCATCGTTCACGGCAACTCAGTGATCATTACGCCGAGCAAGACCGGGGGAATTCTTCTCAGCTATCGTTACCTGCTCACCCCGCACAGTGCCCTTGAACTGAACTACTCCTTCGCGCAGAACACGAACTATTTTCAATATCAAGGTAATCAGACCTTCAACCCCATCAATACCCGGCAGCAGGAGCTCTCCGCAGCCTATATCTTCGGGTTGACTTTCAAAAACTATAACCCGTTCGTAGAGGCCGGTGCTGCCGCCGTCATCTTCACGCCAATCCTGAATAACGGAACTTCTCGGATCGACGCTAAGCAGGGAACAAAAGTAGGTGGCCTCTTCGGCGCCGGACTGGCCTATGAGATTAGTCCCAGCTTTGACATTCGCGCAGAGTATCGTGGCGTGCTTGTCAAAGCTCCAAGCTTCATCTCTGATTTCAACAGCGGCCGTTATGAAGTGGTCAGTATGCCTTCCATCGGTGTTGCATACCACTTCTAGAGCAAATTAGCTGTTGCTGTGGAGTGGAAGCATGGTGCAGTGTCATTTTCATTGAGAGAAAATGACGTTCATAGCAAAGCCCCGCTCTACACCCACAGCTAATTTGCTATAGCGGTCAATTTCTAAATAAAAAAAGGGCTTCTTCTGAAAGAAGCCCTTTCACTTGCAGCAAACGCCAATTCAGTAATGACGACCTCGCCCTAACCCACCAGGAAAGTGATACGCTACGCCCACTGTGAAAAGGTGTGGAGTTAAGCCGTGCGGCGGGAAGCTGGACCAGTCCTGCCACTCATAGTTACCTCGTGCATTCAGGTAACGATTGATCCTCACATCGACACCGCCCCCAAGAGAGAACATGTTGTAAGCCAAGTTTGCGTAGGTCACGTTTTCCGTGGCGAAGTTGAACACACCGCGACCGATCATAGCCTTCGCGTACGGAGATACTGGTCCGTAGTTGCGGTAGTAGCGGCCGCCGACTTCATAGGTGCGTTCATAGACGCTTGAATTTGGAAAATCCGCCTGGTTCAGGTCAAACTCCGCCCCAAAATGGTTGGTAAAGTCGAAGGTGGTGTACAGGCCCGCGCCTTGCAGGCGGCCGGCGTAGTCAGAGCTTCCCGCAACAAAACCGACTCCAACCTGGAAGTCGCCCTTCCTTGAGGCTGTGTACTTTGCCTGACCTATCAGGAGGGGTGAGCCGCAGCACAGCACTGCAAAGCACGTGAGAAGGATACGTTTGAACAAGAAGAGCTCCCTTGCCGAGTCCGATGCTTTACCGCACAGCAATGCCAACGAACAGTAAGACGGTCAACCAGCCCTCCTCGATTACCGGCTCAGGGATACGCTGAAGGCATTTCGGCTGACCGGACGACGATAGGTGAGGCGCTGTGCCCGTGTCCAGTTCGGCTAAGAAGACGAGGGCAGCCGAAGCGGGCGAACGCTTCAACTGCCTTAGTTCACCTAATCAAGGGAGGGTGGAGTCGACGGGGGTGGCGTTGGAGCAGTTGGTGTTGCCGCCGGTGCCGTAGTGTCGCTTGCCGGTATCGCCTGGTCAGGGCTTGCTGTGGTCGCGGGTGAGGCTGCCGGTGCTGCCGGTGCCACTGGTGCTGCCGGAGCTTTGTAATAGCCCAGCTTGATGTAAACGGGCGCAACCTCAAACGGCATCTTGTCGCTTGCGCTGAGGATCGGCTCGAAGGCCGTGTGAAGCGTGATGACCTGGTCGGTCCAAGGATCAAACCGCAGAAAGCTGGACAACGGAACCGCAGCCTGCTGCTTCAAGTCTTTGGCATCCAGCTTATCGCCCTTAGGGACTAAAGCTTGCAGCCAGAGGCTGGTGTCCGTATCGCTCTTGACCAGTCCATCTCCCATGAGCGGCTGGTTCAATGCCTTCAGCCCCTTCACTCGGGCCTGAAGCTGTTGCAGGTAAAGGCCAAAGTACTTCTGGCTATCGGCCAGTTCCTTAGGTTGTAAGAGTTCTACGGCCTTCTTCGCCGCCTCAGTGTTGTCCGCATCCGTGTGGTGCAGGTTGATCCGCTTGAAGGCGGAGTTATCCGGGAAAAGCAGGCGGTCGTTGAAGGCGTACTTGGTGTCAAGCCGGTGGCCGGAGATAATATGCGCAACCTGGAATGCCAGAATCGCGTTGAGGTTTCCAGTCTGCTGTGCCCCGTCCGCCGTGATAACTGCTGTCGTGTCAACTAAGCTTTTTGAGATCACAATCGTGTTCCCGATCGCAAGCGATTCCAGCGGCTCCGTCAGCAGCGTCCGCACATGAATCGGCCGGCTCGTGGTGATGTTGTTGTAAGCGAGAATGTTGTTGGCCAGCGCCTCCAGCGTCTTATCGAACTCGCTCGGCGCATCCAGCAGACCTGCCTGGAAGAGGCGCTCGATAATATTGTCTTCGGCTTGTTGTACAAACTCCCGTTGTGCTCCGAGCGGGCTAACGTCCTGAGCGTCGTTGCTGACGTCCTGTGCTCCGACAACTTCGAGGCTCGTGTTCTCGCTTTCCTTCGGAGGCACCTTCAGGACATAGCCCCAGATATGATTGATGGCCTTGAACTTAAGCGTACTGGTCTTGCTCTTCGGATCACTCTCCTCGATGTAGACGGAGGTCGGAAGCCAAAGATCCGGTTGCACGTTGGTCCGCCAGCTATCGAAGTGGTAGTAATCCTGGTAGTCCTTGTCGGAACCGGCGAAGTCGCCGTTGAAGCGGACCACATTGCCTTGGCGGGTGTCGATCCAAATACGGCCGAAGAACCGCCCCCGATCGTTCGTTTTCGCAGGGGTTACGTCAAATACGGCTGTAGGGATCGTTCCGAGAAAGTCGTTCCGAACAAAGCCAAAGTTGTAGTGTGCTTTGTCGAACTCGTTCGAATCCATCAAGAGCATAGAGACAAAGCCGGCCTCATGAAATTGCAGGTGCAGCGAACCTCCTAAGCTGCCCAGAAAACTCCCCGAACCCTTCAGGAATCCGAAGTGGCCTTTATTTTCAGCGCCTTTCGGATTTTCCTTGTAAGCCTCATCCCCAATCACCTTGCCAAACTCGACTCTGCCCAGAAAGTGTTCATCGGAGTCTGGGACCTGCCGCATCACCGGATCCGGCTTCATGTTCTGGATATAGGTCTCAACAACCGGCGCTCGCTCTTTGACGACCTTGATGACTTCCTTCTCGCGGATGACGGCTTTGTCGATCAGGGCGCTCTGCGCCGGAGTTAGCTTCTTGCCAGTGTTGGCGTCTTTCTTCTTGCTGCCGATCCCGAACACCGGAAGACCGTGCGCGGGAACAGCGGTGGCCGCCAGAAGCGCCAGCGATAGTCCGGTGATGGATTGAGTCTTGAAAATCATGTAGGTACAGCTCCTGTAAGTTGAGGACGGTTGAGACACAGCCTCACGGCCGTCTCCATTATCTTCCAAATGCTAGTCGAATCTGCTGCTGTGGCAAAATGGCTGCCCCTGTTCAATCTTGGGCGAAAGCTTAGCTTGCCATCTGGAATGAAATCTTCACGACGCCTTCCCAGTCGGTCGGGTTGCCGGTCGCGTCAAGCGCCGGTTTGAAGCGGGTGAGCTGTACGGCGTGTATGGCCGATTCATCGAGGCCATGGCCCAGTCCATCTGTTACCCCGACCACCGAGACTGCACCGCTGGCCGACACCCGGATCTTAACCGATACCGTTCCCTCCAGATGCAATTGTGTGGCCTCAGCCGTATAGACAGGACGAGGCTTAAAGATGACCTGCGGCCCGGTCCTGACTGGGGGATGCTCGGTCTGGACGCGGCCAAGTGCCGGGGGGGGAGTGGCTTGGCCCAGTTGTACGGCTCTGGGAGGCTGGCTGCCGATCCCGTTGCCGTTGGTACCCGTTCCGCCGGTTACTCCTAGCTTGACTCCCTGGACGGCGGCTCCGCTGCGCCCCCCTAGACTGCCGTTCGGCTGACCGCTGCCCAGGTTAACCGCAGCCGCCGGAGGTCCGCCGCCATTGTTAGAGGCTGGCATGCCAGCCAGGCCGCGCTGGCCAAGGTTGACGGCTGCAGTTGCCGGCCGGTTTGAAGGCGCAATGGGGTTGTTTGCGGAACCTAACGCTACAGCGGAGGGGTGTACGTCGTGATTGACGACGGAGGCGGACTGACCAAGGTTCACTTTGACCGGTACAGGCGCGGCGGCGGCAACCTTCGGAGCAGGAGGAGCGGGAACGACAACCGGCTTTGGTTGTTCCATCGGCTTGATCGGCACAGGTTTTGGAGCCTCAACCTTGACCTCCGGCATCACGATCTTCGGCTCGACCGGCTTCATAATGGGCGGCCGGGGGATGACCTTCGGGGGAACGATCCTGGGCGGCGGCGGCTTGGGAACTTCTTTCAGCGGAGTCACGAACGTGAGGTTCTCCAGCTTTTTCTTGTCCATCGTCTTTTTGGCTGCCGCACCGACGATGACGGCGATGATCAGCAGGACCACATTGAGC
This sequence comes from uncultured Granulicella sp., assembly GCA_964282815.2. Taxonomy (GTDB): domain Bacteria; phylum Acidobacteriota; class Terriglobia; order Terriglobales; family Acidobacteriaceae; genus Edaphobacter. The sequence goes on along the minus strand of CBDIOH010000001.1, from coordinate 484,193 downwards.
GTGATGGAGGTGAAAAGGGACGCCTTGCTCTGCGAGCCGTCATTTAGAACGCCGAAGTCTTTAAACTGTATATCTTGGCGGTTGAACTGGGATTCACTGCGAAGAGGCTGTATCGGCTTGGGCATGGGACGAGGTCCTTTTTCGAAGGCCTCATGCTGCATGAGGCGCGAAGGTGAAGGTTGGGTGTTTCGCAGTAAACCGTCTTCGCGGCTCTCTTGCTCTCTGTTCTCTTGGAGTGTATCGAAGGTCATCTGTCTGAACCTGCCTTTGGGTTCCGACGGGGCCGAGACTTCCGGAACGGAAGCGACCTTTCCCACCCCTCTCGGAATAATATTAAGCGCATACCGGGGCGTGCGCCACAGAAAACGTTAGCCTTCCATTGCTTCTTCGGCATCCGTGGACCGTTCCGGTAGGCCGACCACTCAAATTCACATGACGATTCCGCACTGGAACTCCGGTAACAGGGATAGCATCCCAGAAACACCCGTATGGGACACTCATACTTTTGTTGCAGCGTGACAGCGAACGTTTCAGAGGGCTGATGTTCTTTGTTTAGACGCAGAAATCATCTCCTGAAACGCCTCACACCCGCTATAAACAAGGAATGAGTATGAAAGTTCTGGTTACAGGCGGAGCCGGGTATCTAGGCGGCACGGTGAGCCGCATTCTGCTGGGTCAAGGTCATACCGTCACGATCTACGACAACCTTTGCCATAGCCGGCGGGCCGCGCTTCCTGCGGAGGCGATCTTTGTGGAGGGCGCGCTGGCCGATCGGGCGCTGCTCGAGAAGACGCTGCACGCGGGACAGTTCGATGGGGTTTTACACTTTGCGGCGCTGATCGAGGCGGGCGAGTCGATGAAGCTGCCTGAGGTGTACTTTCGCAACAACACGGCTGGGACGCTGACTCTGCTGGAGGCGATGCTCGCGACGGGGCATAACAAGCTTGTTTTCAGCAGCACGGCCGCTGTCTATGGAGAGCCGGAGCGTACGCCGATCGAGGAGGATGCGAAGCTTGCCCCGACGAATGCGTATGGGGAGTCAAAGCTGCTGTCCGAACACATGATGCGCTGGATGAACCACTCGCATGGGCTTCGCTATGCGGCGCTGCGCTACTTCAACGTGGCGGGGGCGATTCCTGGATACGGAGAAAACCACGAGCCGGAGTCGCACCTGATTCCGCTGCTGCTGGATGTGGCGATCGGGGCGCGGCCGAACATCAAAGTCTTCGGGCAAGACTATCCGACGCCCGACGGGACGTGCATCCGCGACTATATCCATACGCAGGACCTGGCGGACGCGCATATTCTGGCGCTTGAGGGGTTGTCGCGGCAGTCGAGGATGATCTACAACCTGGGAACGGGGCAGGGGTTCTCTGTGCTGGAACTCGTTGATTCCGTACGGCGCGTGACCGGTAAGGAGATTGCGGTGGAGCACTGCCCGCGGCGGGCGGGCGATCCGGCGGTGCTGGTGGCGAGCTCGGAGAAGGCGAAGCGGGAGCTGGGCTGGACGCCCAAGTTCGCCAGCCTGGACGCCATCATTGCGAGCGCCTGGGAGTGGCATCAGAAGCTGCGCTCGTCATCCTAATTTGCCGGTTCGTCTGAGGGGGTTTCGATGTTTCAGAGTATGTTTCAACTGCAGCTGCCGATTCTCGAGAAGATTTTGCGCCCCATCATTGTTTATCTGGTTCTGGTAGGGTTTCTGCGGATCTTCGGCAAGCGGGAGCTGGCGCAATTAAATCCGTTCGACCTGGTAGTGCTGCTAAGTCTTTCAAATACAGTGCAGAACGCAATTATCGGGAACGACAACTCGGTCAGCGGCGGGATCATTGGAGCGTTTTCACTGCTGGCGATCAACTGGCTGCTGATGCGGTTTCTGTACAACCTGCCGCGGGTGAACGACGCGCTGGAGGGGACGGAGACGCTGCTGATTCTGGATGGGACGCTGGATCATGAGGCGCTGAAGCGCGAGACGCTGACCGAGCAGGAGCTGCTTTCGGTGTTGCATAAGAACAACTTCGACCACTTTGAGGAGGTGGCGAAGTGCGTTCTGGAGCCGGGCGGGACGTTTTACCTGGAGGCGAAGAAGCCTTCGGCCGAGGATCTGGACAGGCAGGCTTTAACAAAGGCGATGGACAAGCTGATAGCGGATGTTGCGGAGCTGCGAGCGGAGTTGAAGGCTCGTCCGGCGGCCTAGACGTTGGTAACGGGGACACTTTTCACTGGGAGGCGTTTTCTTACAAAAACCAACACCTTTGTGGTAGCCGAGACGTTGGGAAAACCTGGTGAGGGTTGGTGAATGTGTGGTCACGCTCTGGTGGATTTTGCGAGATGAGGTGCTGAAGTGGTCGCTTGCGTGTGGACTTTTGCTGGTTTGCGCTCCACGAATCGTCCACGTTTGGCGTCTTGCGTTTGGACAGGAGCTAAATCTTGTAGGGGATGCGGATGCTAGGGTCGTCGGTGGGAAAGTCGCGGGTGTTGCGCGTGACGAGTACACGGTCATCGGCCATGGCAGTCGCCCAGATGGATGTTTGTGTCGAAGAGGAAACTCACCTCTCCCACTCACCACGGATCCGATCTTCAAAGGCGAGTCCATCTTCATAGGGTCCGCCGTTCTTGACCCATGCGCCGCGAAAGTCCGAGAGGACGTGCTTACGGTGAGGTTCAAGGTACGCAGCGAGGGCTTTGCGGATGAGCTCTTCGCGGGGGATCGATTCTTTCTCGCTAAGCTTGTCGAGAAGGACCAAGTCGCCTTCAGGAATGTCGATTTGGGTGGTCATGAGGACCTCCAAGGGCTGCTTAATGGTATCAGGCGGGTCGGTTGAGTTTGGCGACGGCTTGGGTGAGACGCTCGGGTGGGGTGGAGAGCGAGGCGTCTTTGACGGCGGCGCGGTAGCCGCCCATGTAGATGGAGTACATGACGGCCAGGGCGCAGCCTACACCGAAGACGAATCCCAGGAAGAAGCCGATGCAGACAGAAAGCGGGAAGGTCACTTCTTAAGTCTAGTCTGCCGGACGGGCCCACTGCGCGTGGGGCGGTTACTTCGTGACGTGTTATCTGGTCGTGGTGTGTCGGAAGGCCGGGTCCGAGCGTTGCCCGGCACGTGCCGGACAACGTCCGGACCCTTGCCGATGATCCCGCCAGGACCGGTATACGTGTCATGAAGTGACCGCCCCGCGCGTAGCGGGCCCGTCCGGCAGGGCATTGTCTTCTACTTCGCGAAGAGCTTGAGTGCGTTCTGGACGGTGTAGGTAAGTCCCCAAAGAGTGGGGACGACGACGATGATCCAGGCTATCCCGATTGCGAGCGGGGATGAGGGTTTGGCGGTGTCTGGCATGATTTTCCTGCTTTCTAGTGGGCCGCGGCGACTGAGTCGTAGTTCGGCTGCTCTTTCATCCAGTACTTCTCCGAGACCGGGCGGACGAGCAGGTTTGCGATGAAGCCGACGACGAGCAGACCGGTCATGATGTGGAGGATGAGCGGGTAAGCGTCGAGCTTGGCGCGATGGGCGGCAACGTAGTGATCAAGAATGCCGTTGACGATGAGCGGGCCGACGATGCCGGCGGTCGACCAGGCGGTGAGCAGGCGGCCGTGGATGGCGGAGACGTTATAGCCGCCGAAGAGATCCTTGAGGTAGGCGGGAATGGTGGCGAAGCCTCCGCCATACATGGAGATGACGAGGACGGCGATGGCGACGAAGAGCGGGACGGAGTTGAGGTGATCCTGGCGAGTGAGCGGAAGGAAGAAGTAAAGGATGGCTCCCAGGATGAAGAAGACAAAGTAGGTGCCCTTGCGTCCGATGAAGTCCGAGGTGGAGGCCCAGAAGAAGCGGCCGGCCATGTTGAAGATGCTGAGCATGCCGACGAAGCCTACGGCGGCGGCAGGACCGATCGAGCCCTTGAAGAAGTCCTGGATCATGGGCGCGGCCTGTTCCAGGATGCCGATGCCGGCGGTGACGTTGCAGAAGAGGATGATCCAGAGCAGGACGAACTGCGGCGTCTTCCAGGCTTCCGTGACGGCGACATTGTGGGTGGAGATGAGAGCTGAGGTCTTGTTGGCTCCGGACCAGCCGGCGGGCTTCCACTCCGGGCGCGGAACGCGGATGGTGAAGACGCCGAACATCATGAAGAGGAAGTAGAGGACGCCCATGGTGAGGAAGGTGGCGGGAATGGGCGGCTGGCCGGCGGCTTTGTAGTGGGCCATCAACTGGCTGGCGAGCGGACCGCCGATCATGGCTCCTCCGCCGAAGCCCATAATGGCGAGGCCGGTGGCGAGACCGGGACGATCAGGGAACCACTTGATGAGGGTCGAGACGGGAGAGATATAGCCCAAGCCGAGGCCTATGCCGCCGACGACGCCGTAGCCAAGGTAGATGAGCGCAAGCGAGTGCGCCTGGGCTCCGGCAGCAGCGACCATAAAGCCCCCGCCGAAGCAGAGGGCGGCGTAGAACATGGCGCGGCGGGGTCCGGCTTTCTCCAGCCACGCCCCGAAGAGGGCGGCGGAGATCCCGAGGAAGGCGATAGCGATGGAAAAGATGTAGCCGATGGCCTTGAGGTCCCAGGCTGCGCCGCCGGCGCCGTGCAGGGCGAGGAGAGGGTTCTTGAAGACGGAGAAGGCGTAGACCTGACCGATGGAGAGGTGAATGGCGAGTGCGGCGGGGGGGACGAGCCAACGGCTGTAGCCCTCTGGTGCGATGGAACGTTCACGATCGAGAAAGGCTAGCAATGTGTAACTCCGAGAAACACTTACACCGTTTAAGATGCCGGCCGGAGTCACTTGTAGTCCCTTTGATGGACGTTTGAACAGGTCTCTCTGGTAACTTTCAGCCTTTCTGTTGATGGGCTGCGAGGAGGTTCTCGGAGAGGGCGACATAGCGGACGGCGAGGCCCTGGGTGGAGTAGTCTTCCCGGAGAAATCTGGCTTGAGCGTTGGCGGCTGACTGCTGGAGCTGGAATTGGCTGGCAATGAGGACCGTTTCCCGGATGGCAGCAGGGTCTTCCCTGGGGAGGTAAAGAAGCTCTCCGGGAGCGAAGTAGGTGGGGACGCCTCCGGTGTGGGAGGCGAGGACGGGGACGCCCTGGCTGACGGCTTCGAGGGCGACAGTGATGCCGGAGTAATGGTTGGCGTGCATGGGGATGACGACGAGGTCGGCCCAGGCGTAGAGGGCGCGGAAGTGGGCCATGGTGGGATTGCGCGGGGTTTTCAAATTGCGGTAGGGCGCGGTCTGGGCGTCGGTAAGGCTGGGAGAGACGACCTGGAGCTCAAAGGCGGGGTCGTTGCCGAAGGCGGCGAGGAGGGCGGGCCAGTCGCGGGTGGGGTCGCCTCCAACGGACAGGATGCGGATGGGGGTGTGGAGGGCGACGGGTTTGCGGGTGAGGGGGAAGGTGTCGAGGGAGATGCCGAAGAGGAGCAGGTGCGGGGTGAGGCCGGGGACCAGGCGGGGAATGAGGTCGAGGTATTGCCTGGAGTGCACGGTGAGGGCGTTGGTGGGCCGCTGACCGGCTGGGGCCTGAAAGGCGCGGAGGAGCTTACGGAGCATCCAGCGGCGCGGAGCGAAGTAGTTGGGCCAGCGGTCGAAGAGCCAGACGGTCTGGGCGATGAGCGGGGGGAGCTTGAAGTGGGGGACGACGTAAGGAAGGGTCAAGAGCGCGAGGTACTGAATCTCTTCCATGGTCCAGAGGACGTCGGCCTGGCGGATGCGCGGGAGATTGTGGAGGGCGTGGAGGAGGTCGAAGCCAAGCAGGCGCTGGAGGGCGCGGCGAAGGAGGTTTACGGGGCGGGAGAGCGGACGGGAGACGGAGAAGAGGACGTTGTAGCCGAGGGCTTCGGCGTGGTGGAAGCCGTAGGGGGTCTGGTCGGGGAGTTCGCCGGCGAGGAAGCGGCGGCGGTGGGTGGCGGCGTCGATGCCGTAGCCGAGGTGGACGAAGGCCGTTGGCATGGAGTCGAGGCTAGCATGGGAGGGTCAGGGGTCAGGGGTCAGGGGTCAGGGGTCAGGTCAGGGGTTAGGGCTGAGTTTCAGGTTTGGAGGAGATGGATGGGGGACGCGGGTTCCTGGGCTGAGGCGGGTTCTATGGGGCGGTGCGCGGCCAGGCTGGCGCAGGCGGCTCCCAGGAGGAAGAGGTTTCCGGCGAGGGCTCCCTTGTTGTAGATGCCGGTGATCACGGCCTGGGTGGAGGCAAAGACGATGGCCGACCAGAGGAGCAGGAGGGCGGCGATGCGGATGTTCGGCACGGGGTGGCGGAGGGTGCGGAGGGCGAGCGAGAGGATCTGACCCAGGAAGCAGCAAAAGAAGACGAGACCCACGAGACCGGTCTTGACGAGGAGGTACATGTAGCCGTTGTGGATGATGGGGATGTACTGGGTGGGATAGATGCGGGTGGCAAAGCCAAGGTCGACGGTGGCTCCGAAGCCTCCGCCGGCGAGCTTCTGGGCGGGGTTGAAGTTTTCGTAGGTGCGGAGGGCGCGGAAAGCCTCGAAGCCGCGCCAGTTTTCGTTGATCTGGCTGAGAGTTTCATAGCCGCGGACCTGGACCTCGGCGCGAGTGTTGAGAAGCTTGGCGGCGAAGAGCTCGGGAACGGTGGTTTTTGCGCGGGAGAGGCCGTAGCCGGCGGCTGCGACGGCGAGCAGAAGCGCCACGGCTCCGAGGCCGCCCTGGGCGAGCAGACGGCGGGCCACGCGGCGGGGATTGACGGCAAGGGCCACGCCGGAGAGAAGCATGACAATGAGGGTGCGGGAGAGCGCGAGCAGGATGGAGCCGACCGAACTGAGATAGACGAGGACGCGGACGAGGCGGAAGCGCTCGAGACCGTGTGTGGTCTGGTCGTGCTGGCGCAGGAGAACGATGAGGACGATCGGAATGAGCACTACGTAGGAGCCGGTGCCGGAAAGGTTGCGGTAGTTGTCGACCGAGGTGCTGGCGAGGAGGGCGGCGCTGTTTGTGAGGACGTTGAAGATGTCACAGAGGCCGGAGATGAGGGCGACGACGAGGAAGGGTTGGAGCAAGGTCTGCCAGGAGGCTTGTTCGCCGGTGTCGACGCGCTCAAAAGCGAGGAAGCCGAAGGTGATGTAAACGATGGGGCCGGCGAAGTACCAGAGGTCCTTGAGAACGTCGGCGGGGGGGTGGGTGTAGACGCCGTGGAGGCCGGTGCAGAAGAGCAGCGTGGGGAAGATGAGGATGCGGGCGAGTTGGCGCGGAATGGCGAGCGGGGTGGGGCGGGACAGGAGCAGAAGGAAGGAAAAGATGAGCGCGAGGGCCCATGCGGTCTCGAGACCGCTGTGGACGGCGTTGGCGGCGAGGAAGAGGCCGATGAAGAGCATGGTCTTGCGGTGAGGCAATGCTGTGTCCCTCCTCTTCGATCCCACATCTCAGCAGCGAGAGGTGGGGCACCCGGATTGTTTTCCGGGCTCTAGCGCAGGATGGCGGCGGTGGCCAGGCTGACGGCTACGTTGGCTCCTCCACCCTTGATGGCGGCCTTGAGGGCGCTCGAGGGGATGAGGACGATGTCGTCGGCTTGGAGGATGGGGTCGGGGTCGGCGCCCTGGGCGATGCGTTTGAGGTTGATGGGGAGCTCGATGCGCCGGCCGTCCTTGTTGCGGACGATCTCGGCGGAGGCAGTCTGGGCTTCGAAGCCTGTGCCGCCGGCCATGCTGACGGCCTCGAGTACGGTGGTGGCAGAGGTGGTCTTGAGCTTGAAGACGCCGGCCAGCTTGACCGCTCCGACGACGTAGAGGACGCCGACCGAGCCGACGACGACGACGTCGCCGCGATAGACGGGGATGTTGGCCGCGGGGGAGGTGGCGGGGTCCGGGCCGAGATTGAGGATGTAGCCCTGGGGCGCGCCGGGGCGGAGCAGGGTGAGGCTGCGGCTGGCGGTCTCCTTGAAGCCTCCGGCCTGGGAGACGGCGGCCAGGAGGGTATGCGGGGCGAAGGAGGCGTAGAGGCCGGGTTTCTCAACGTCGCCGGCGACGGTGAAGGTCTGGGAGGGCTGCTCGGTGATGGTGACGTGGAGGTGTGGGTTCTTGACCATGCCGAGGTCTTCGAGGCGATGGGCGATGAGGGTTTCGGCTTGTTCCGTGGTGAGATTGAGGAGATTGACCTCGTCCACCAGGGGAAGGGAGATGCTTCCTTTGCTGTCGGTGCGGGTTTTGTAGTCGAAGCGCTCGACCTCATACAGCTGAACCTGGAGGGCATCGCCGGGGCCGATGAGGAAGGGCGGCCGCTGCTGAGCGAGGAGGGTCTGGACGGTTTCGGGGGAGGCCTGCACGCCGGGGACGGGGGCGATATGGGTTTCGGGGGCGGCTCCGAGGAATTGGGCGTGGGCGCTCGCCAGCAGGGCGAAGGCGGTGAGTGCGGGGGCGAGGAGATGGATGCGCGGCATCAGCGGGCCTCCTCTTCGTAGCGGTATTTTGCGTAGCCGTACTGGCCTTTGTACTCGTGGTATTCCATGGAGTTGCGGTTGACGCCGTTGAAGACGAAGCCGGGGATGACGGCTCCAAGGCGGGTGAGGGTGTTGCGCATGCGGAGGACCATTTTTTTGTTGGCGACGCCATCGCGGACGACGAGGACGACGGCGTCGAGGGATTCGGCGAGGATGGCGGCGTCGGAGATGGCGAGCGAGGGTGGGGTGTCGATGAGGATGAAGTCGTAGAGGGTGCAGGCCTGGTCGAGGAGCTCGCGCATGGGGATGGAGGCGAGGAGCTCGCCGGGGGAGGGTGGGATGGGGCCGCTGGGGAGCAGGAAGAGCGTTGTCAGGGGGCTGACGGGCTGGACGGCTTCGTTGAGCGTCGTGGTGCCGGTGAGGATGTTTGAGAGGCCGGTGATGTTGGGGATGCCGAAGCGAGTGTGCTGGCTGGGTCGGCGGAGGTCGGCGTCGATGAGCAGGACACGGGAGCCGTTTTGCGCGAGGGCGCAGGCCTCATTGCTGCAGACCGTGGATTTGCCCTCCTGCGGCATGGAGCTGGTGAAGAGCATGGTGCGCGGGCGGTGGCCGGCGCGGGCGAGCAGGAGGCTGGAGCGCAGGAGGCGGATACCCTCGCTGAAGTGGGATTGCGGGGAGCGGAGGAGCTCGATGAGGGGTTCGGTCTTCGTTGGGGAGGTGCGGGCAGCTATGGTGAAGCTCGGGAGGACGGCGAGGACGGGGAGGTTCAGGTAGCGCTCGAGGTCGTCGACGTTGTGGACGGAGGTGTCCATTGCCTCGACGAGCGTGACGAGGATGACGGCGAGGATGAGGCCGAGGAAGAGCGATATGAGGATGAGGGCGATGGGGCCGTATCCAGTGGGCGCGACGGGGAGGGTGGCGAGGTCGATGAGCTCGATCTCGCCGGATTCCAGGCCGGAGACGACGCCAGCCTCGCGGAGGCGCTGCATGAGGCCTTCGTAGAGGGTGCGGCTGGACTGGTAGTCGTGCAGCAGGATCTGGTAGTTGACCATGTCGTTGCGCTGCTGGAAGGCCTGATTGCGCGACTGGGTGAGGGCGTCAGAGGTCATGCGCTGGTTGTTGGCGGCGGCCTGATAGGCGAGACGGGCTTGCTCGAGGACGCGGGTTTGCTCGGTGTTGACCTGGCGGGTGGCCTCGGCGAGTTGAGCTTTGAGGCGTTTGGCTTCGGGGTAGTTGGGGCCGAACTGCTCACTGACGCTGGCATATTCATTGGCGATCTGGGCCTGGGAGCTGCGGAGGGTCTGGAGCAGAGAGCCGACGATGTTGGGATTGTTTCCGGCGAGCAGAGGCGGGCCGCCGTCGATCAGGTTGGGCTGCTCGTCTTCAAGGATGCGGTAGCGGGCTTCGGCGGTGATGCGCTGAATATTGGCCTGCTGGTTAGCGCGGGCGAGCTCTTCAAGTTGGGCGGTGACGAGGTTGTGGGAGTCGTCAAAGCCGATGACGCCGAGGCGGCCTTGCAGATCGACCAGCTTTTGCTGGTCTTGCAGGACCTGATTTTTGAGGTCATCGAGCTGCTGAGTGAGGAACTTGGCGGCGCGCTGGGTGGAGCTGAAGCGGGTTTCGAAGATACGCTCGATGTACTGGTTGACGAGGGTGTTGACGATCTGGGCGCCGAGCAGGGGGACGGTGGAGGTGCATTCGACGGTGATGATCTGGGTTTTGGGAAGGCGCTCGACGTGGATCATGCGGGCCATGGCACCGACGACCTGAGCCTGGACGTAGGGGTCGTCGAGGGAGGCGCCGGGACGAGCTTTTTTGCCCATAATAGCTGGGTTGGAGGCGAGGTAGAGCTGGGCGGCGACTTTGGTGTAGAGGGTTTTGCTTTGCAGGATGGCGACTTCGGACTCGATGCGGTCGTCGGAGTCGGAGCCTGCGCCGGCGAGCTCGCTGGCTTCGACTTTGTACTTGTCGGCGGAGCCGGAACGGATCTGCAAAGAGCCGGAGGCGATGTACTTGCGCGGACGCGATGCGAGGAGGAGGCCGGCGGCAAGCGCAAGAGCTAGGACAAGGAAGACAATGAGTCGGCGGCGGAGGAGCAGACGCCAGAGCGAAACGAGGCTGATATCGTTGGACTCCCCGGGACCGAGCGAGGCCGGATGCGCGTTGGCCGCCTCAGAGGAAAATGGGGGACGCCGGAGGGAGTTGTCCATATCGGTTGGCTAGGGAAAATTCTATATGGAAAGATGGAAGCTGCCCAGAATCAGCGGTTCGGGACGAGCTTCGGCGCAGGCTTGGGGAAAGCAGGACGGGGGAAGTGGATGGCAGGTGCGCGGACGGTGTTGTATCTGCACCATAGTAACGATCTGTATGGCGCGGATGTGATGCTGCTGGAGACGGTTCGGGGGCTCGACCGGGCGGTGTGGCGGCCCCTGGTGGCATTGCCGGAGGATAGCCGTGGCCTGGGCGGGTTGAGCGCGGCGCTGGCTCAGATGGGGGTGGAACAGGTTTGGCTGCCGATGGCAATCCTGCGACGGAAGTATCTGCGCGGGGCACGTGCGGTTCGCTTTGCGGGGGAGTTTGGGCGGGCGGTCTGGCTGGTCCGGCGATTGCTGCGGGAACGAAAGGTTTCGCTGGTGCATGGCAATACGCTGGCGGTGCTCGCCGGCGCGTGTGGGGCCTGGCTGGCAGGGGTTCCGCAGGTCTGGCAGGTGCATGAGATTGTCAGGCATCCGGCGTGGTTTCGGCGAGTGCTGCATTCGGCTTGTACGCGGCTTCCGAGGGTTACTGTCTGCGTTTCCGAAGCCGTGAAGACGAATGTGCTCGCCGATGAGCCTTGGGCGGGAGGAAAGGTGCGGGTCATCCATAATGGCCTCTCGTTGGGGCGGTTTCTGACGGGCACGGGCAGGGATGCGATGAGGGCCGGGCTCGGAGTGGCTCCAGACACGCTGGTGGTGGGGATGGTGGGGCGGATCAATGCGTGGAAGGGACAGGAGGTGCTGGTGGAGTGTGCGGCTCGGCTGCGCGAGCGTTTTCCGGGGGCGGAGTACTGGATCCTGGGAGATGTTTTCGGGGAGGATCGGGAGCCTTTGGAGCGGTTGCGGGCGACGGTCGCGCGGTTTGGAGTGGGAGATCGGGTTCGGCTGTTGAGCTTTCGGACGGATGTCGCGGAGGTTCTAGCGGCGATGGATGTGTATGCGCATCTTTCGACGGAGCCGGAGCCGTTTGGGCTGGCGATTGTAGAGGCGATGGCGGCCGGGCTGGCTGTGGTGGCGACGGGGCCGGGTGGGCCGGGAGAGATCGTGGAGGACGGGGTGACGGGGGTGCTGGTGGGGCCTCGGGATGTGGACGGGACGGCGACGGCGATTGCGGGGTTGCTGGACGATCAAGAGGGGCGTGAGCGGATGGGCGCGGCGGGGCGCGAACGGGCTTTCCGAAGGTTTTCTGTGGAACGATACAACCGCGAGATTGAGGACGTTTACAGCTTTGTCCTGCCGGACGGGCCCACTGCGCGTGGTGCGGTCACTTCGTGACGGGTGATCGCTTTGCGTGGTCCGCCCGTGGATCGGGATGGGAGTCTGGTCGGAGTGGGAGTCTGTGGCGACCAACGGGAGAACTGCGCGAAGCTCAAAACGGCACGAAGTGCTCCTGCCGGGCGGGCTCACTGCGCGTGGGGCGGTCACTTCGTGACGGGTGATCTGGCCGGGGTGATGTGGGCGGCTATGGTCCGGACGTTGTCCGTCTTGAGCTCAACTAGTGGTAGCGGTGAGCGTCTCTCAGGGTTTGGGCCCAGTTCTGGTTCAAGGCGATGGCGTATTTGAGTGCGCTGCGGCTTGGCTCATCCCGCTTGACCTGTGCTCGGAGCCAGTACCAGGGGATACGCGCGAGCAGGCCTGCCCGCAAGACGATGTCAGCCGCAATCTGCGTGCTGCGTGAGGAGAACTTGCGATGGTAGCGGCGAAAACCGGCGTAGAGGTAGCCCATGCGGGTGTGATCGTAGCCGCCGAAGTGGGTGTAACGGACCGACGGGCACAGGACCGTGGCGAAGCCGAGGTTGGCGAGCGAGCGGCAGTACTGAACGTCGTCGCCATACATGTAATTGCGCTCATCCATGCCGCCGAGCTGCTGCCAAAGGGAGGCGCGGGTGAGCAGGAAAGACCCTTCCACCATGTCGCAGCGGAGCAGCGGGACCGCGGCGGGCGAGGGATACATCCTGGCGCGAAAGGACCACAGGTTGGCGAAGCGCCAGAGCCGCAGGGGCGTGGGGAAGCGGCCGCAGGCCGGGCGTGGGGAGCCGTCGGCGGCGAGCATGGTTGCGCCGAGCGCGCCGATCCGGGGGTCGTCTTTGAGGGCCTGGATGGCTTCGGTGAGGCCTGTGTGGAGCAGGGTGTCGTTATTGAGCAGGAGGAGGTACGGGAAGGCGGCCTGGCGGGCGGCGAGGTTGTTGCCCCGGGCGAATCCCAGGTTGTCCGGGCTGCGGATCAGTTTCACCCAAGGGTAGGACTCGGCGAGGAAGTCTGGGCTCGCGTCGGTAGAGGCGTTGTCGACGAGGATTACTTCGAAGGGGACGAGGATGTGCCGGTGGAGCGAGTCCAGGCAGGGGCCGAGAAAGCGTCTGCCGTTCCAGTTGAGGATGAGGATGGAGAGCACGGTTTTGATGATACGGGTGAGGCCGGTACGGATCAGGCCGGTACGTCAGGCAAGTGCGAAGAAGCGGCGGCGCTCGGGGGAGGCGAGCAGGCTGCGTTCGGATGGGGTAAGGGCGAAGCGCCAGAGGATGAGCAGGGTTGCGGCGGCCCAGGGGATGCTTGCCCAGTAAAGCGCGTGGGTGGGTTGGGAGTTGGGAAAGAACGGCAGGAGCAGGAGGGTGGGGATGGCGGCGAGGGCGGGGCGGAGCCAGGCTTCGCGGAGGAGGGTGAGGCGTGGGATGGCGAGGGTTTGTGTGGTTCGGGGCAGGCTGAGGATGAGATGGACAGCAATGCCGACGAAGGCTCCAAGTAGGGTTCCGTAGGCGACGCCGATGGCTCCGAAATGGCGGCCGAGGAGAATGCTGGCGAGCAGGTTTGCGAAGGCTTCGCAGAGGCCGGAGAGGGTGGCGTGACGCTGCTGGCCGGTGGCGATGATCATGGTGGCGTAAGCGGCGAAGAGGTTGCGGATAAGCTGCGCGGTGATGAGGACGCGCAGGATGGGCAGGCAGTGCCGGGCGTAGACAGGGCCGACCCAAAGGGTAAGAACGATGGAGCCGAAGAGGATCAGGGGCAGGCCGGCAATCTCTAGCAGAAGGACGATGTAGCGGGTGACGCGCACGAGCAGCGCTCCCATGCGGGCTGCGTCGCGGGTGGCGCTGAGGGCGGAGACGGCGGGCATGAGGGGTTCAAGCGTGGCCTGGAGCAGGAGCAGGAGAAAGGTAATGGGAGTGGAGGCAACGGCGTAGAAGGCCGTGGAGGGGAAGTCGAAGCGGCCGACGATGGTGAGGTCGAGGCCCATGATGATGAGCATGCCGGCGCCCCAGAGGCCGAGCACGGCGCAGTAGGCGAGCACCTGGCGGATGACGGGGAGGGTGACCAGGGCGAGGCGCAGCTTGATCTGCGGGAGCAGGACGCGCCAGGCGAGGACCTGGGCGGCAGCAGTGAGGAGGTTCAGCATGGCCAATGCCACGCCCATGGCGGTGAGGCTGGCGTGACGGGCGACCAGAGTGACGATCAGGGCGACGGAAAGCAGCTTGCTGGCGAGGGCGATGAGGGTGGGTTCGGTGAAACGCTGGAGGCCGCGGAAGAAGGCGGCGAAGGAGGAGCAGGCGAGCAGGATGGCGTTGGAGCCGCCGACGAGCAGAACGCCGCGCTGCACGTCGCGAGTAAGGGCGGGGGTGAGGGCGTGGAAGAGATGTGGGACCAGGAGAGACAGGGCTCCGCTGAGGAGCAGGCCGAGCGAACCGAGGCCGAGGGTGACAGTGGTGCCGACGGAGGCGTACTGGTGGACGAGATCGTTGGTGGAGTTGTCTTGGCCGGTGGAGTGCTCGGCGATGTACTTGCTGATGGCGGTCTGGATGCCAAAATCGAGCAGGCCGACGTATGCTGCGATCTGGAGGATGAGGATCCAGGCGGAGTAGAGCGCGATGGGGAAGTGGCGGGTGAGAAAAGATGGTAAAACAAGGCCGCTGGCCGTGGTGACGAAGAGGCCGAAGGCGGTGACGGCGACGTTGCGGCTGTAGGTCCGGCCTGGGCTGGAGGTCTGAGGCGGCGCGTTGCTGGTCAAGACGCCTCCCCGGGCTTGCAGAGTGATGATAGCAGCGGGCGAGGTGTGGGTCAGCGCCGGTGCAGGCGGGTTAGCAGAGCCAGGTCTTTGAGCGGGGAGCGCAGGGCGGAGGCGTAGCGGGCGTACTGGCCGGTGAGGAGCAGGCGCAGGAAGCGGGGGAGCTGGGTGAGGCCTCCGGCGTGGATGCGGAGGCGTTCCTCGAGGAAGCGGTGCTTGGCTTTGAGGTGCGGGAGAAGAGTGCCCAAGAGTGTGGGGTTTGCGGCTGCGGCGATGATTGCGTTTGCGTAGCGGAGGCGTTCGCATTGGTAAAAGGCGGCATCATGATGGAGACGGGCTACGGTGAGGTGGGTTTGCAGGCTCCAGTCGCCCGTGCCGACCTGCTGGGCCGTGTGCTGGCGGTAGCTTGTGACCGGCGGGATGCGGGCAGAGGCGCCGGTGGCTGACAGGGTGAGGGCGATCCACTCGTCGTGGCTCCAGGTGAGCGGGATGGGCAGGAAAGCCGGACGGAGCGAGGCGCGGAGGGCCATTGTCGCGCCGTAGACGACGCCCCAGCGGAGCAGGATGGGGAGCAGATCGCGGCCGAGGGTGAGCTGCCGGCGGTCGGCGGCGGAGATGGGGAGGGACGAGTAGATGGTTCGGTGGAGATCGTTGCCCTGGGCGTCGATGAGGGGTGCGTCCGAGAAGGTGAAGGCGAGCTTGGGATTGGCGGTGAAGGCGTCGAGGGTGTCGGCGACGCGGGTGGGGAGCCAGAGGTCGTCCTGGTCGGTAAGCAGGATGAGGTCGCCGGCGCAGCGGCTGAGGCATACGGCGAAGTTCTGGGCTGCGCCGAGAGTTTTGCGGTTCGTTTGGATTTGGACGGGGAAGGGTGCGGTGCGGGCAAAGGCTTCAAGGAGGGTGAGGGTGGCGTCGGTGGAGCGGTCGTCGGAGACGATGAGCTCCGAGGGGAGGTGGGTCTGGTTGAGGATGGTGGCGAGTTGCTGAGGGAGATAGTGGGCGCCGTTATAGGTGCAAAGGGCTACGGAGACGCGGGGGGGCAGGGTCATGCGGCGTGAAGGTGATTATAGAGGCGGGCGTCGACACGCTGCTGTGAGGGAAGTTTAACGTTTCGGCCTGGGCTTGCGGGGCGTTGCCACCTCACAGAGCGATAGCGTACCTTTCTGGTCAGACCTCTTGCCGTTCGAGAGAAACTTGGAGAAACGCAGCGTGTCCAGCCCTATCACTGCCCCCGTCCAGAGCTCCAGCATGCACTCGTTTTTGCGCGAGGACCGGGTATTTCCGCCGCCGCCGGAGTTTGCGGCGAAGGCTCATGTGTCCTCGCTGGCGCAGTATGAGGCGATGTACAAGCGGAGTGTCGAGGACCCTGAGGGTTTTTGGACGGAGGCGGCGAACGAACTGGAGTGGTTTACGCCGTTTGACTCGGTAGTTGAGGGCGAGATCTCGTCTGCGAGGTGGTTTGGCGGCGGGCGCTTGAATCTTTCGCATAACTGCGTGGATCGGCATTCGGCAGACCCGGCGCGGCGCAGGAAGACGGCGATCGTTTGGGAGGGTGAGCCGGGAGAGATCCGCCGGCTGACGTTTGCGGAGCTGCATGAGGCGGTGCAGCGGGCGGCGAACATGCTGAAAGGCCTGGGCGTGAAGAAGGGCGACCGCGTGGCGATCTACATGGGCATGTCGCCGGAGCTGGCGATTGCTCTTCTCGCCTGTGCGCGGATTGGGGCGGTGCACAATGTCATCTTTGGCGGCTTTGCGGCGCAAGCGCTGGTGGACCGGATCAACGATAGCCAGTGCGTCGCGGTGATGACCCAGGATGTGAGTTATCGGCGAGGCAGCGAGGTGGCACTGAAGGGGATTGTGGACGAAGCGCTGGAGACGTGTCCGACTGTGAAGGCTGTGGTGGTGTATCAGCGTGGCACGGTCGATGGGTCTCCGGTTACGAAGACCTCCATTGCGATGCAGAAAGGGCGGGACTTCTGGTGGCATGAGCTCTATGCCGAGGCTGAGCCGGTGTGCGAGGCGGAGGCGATGGAGTCGGAGGATCCGCTTTACATCCTCTATACCTCCGGGACGACGGGCAAGCCGAAGGGGTTGGTGCATACGACTGGAGGCTACTCCGTCCAGACGTACCTGACGACGAAGTACAACTTCGATCTGCGGGATGAGGATGTGTACTGGTGCACGGCGGATATTGGGTGGGTGACGGGACATAGCTACGTCGTGTATGGGCCGCTCCAGTGCGGGGCTACGGTTTTGATGTATGAGGGCGCGCCGAATCATCCCGAGCCGGACCGGTTCTGGAAGATCGTCGACGACCACAAGGTCACGGTCTTTTATACGGCTCCCACGGCGATCCGGGCGTTCATCAAGTGGGGCGAGCAATGGCTGCAGAAGCACTCGCTCGCGTCGCTTCGGCTTCTGGGTACGGTGGGCGAGCCGATCAATCCGGAGTCGTGGATGTGGTATCACACGAAGATCGGGCATGAGCGCTGCCCGATTGTGGATACGTGGTGGCAGACCGAGACGGGCGCGCACTTGATTGCGCCGGTGCCGGGTGCGGTGGCGACGAAGCCGGGGTCGGCGACACGGCCTTTCTTTGGGGTGGTGCCAGACATCGTCACCAAGGAAGGCGAGCCTGTGCCGCCGGGACATGGCGGGCTGCTGGTCATTCGCAAGCCATGGCCTGCGATGGCGCGGACGATCTTTGGAGATCATGCGCGGTATCTTTCGGCTTACTTTGCGGAGGTTCCGGGAGCTTACTTTTCCGGCGATGGGGCTCGGCGGGATGAGGATGGATACTACTGGCTGATGGGCCGGGTGGATGACGTGATCAACGTCAGCGGGCACCGGCTGGGGACGATGGAGATTGAGTCGGCGCTGGTGGCACATCCAAAAGTCGCGGAGGCTGCGGTGGTGGGGCGGCCGGATGAGCTGAAAGGGCAGGCGATCTCGGCGTTTGTCTCGCTGGAGGGCGGGCATCAGCCTTCGGACGCGCTGAAGCAGGAGCTGCGGCAGTGGGTGGCAAAGGAGATTGGCGCGCTGGCCCGGCCGGATGACCTGCGATTCACGCAGTCTTTACCGAAGACCCGATCCGGCAAGATCATGCGGCGGCTGCTGCGGGAGCTGGCCACGACTGGGACGGTCACGGGGGATACGACGACGCTCGAGGACTTCAACGTGATTGCCGGTCTGCGGGAGAACGAGGAGTAGATCTAAGCCATGACGATCCAACTCAGTCCGGAAGTGGAAGAGCAGGTTCGCAAGGACGCCGCAGCGGGCGGCTTCGAGGATATTCAGGAGTATGTGGAAATGATCCTGATGGGCGGCCGGTATGTAGCGGATTGGGTGCCGGACGACGAAGAAAAGGTCCGGGCGCAGATTGCGCAGGGGTTGGAAGAGGCTGAGCGCGGGGAGCTCTTCACAGAAGAGCAAGTCAGGCAGCATATGGCACAGGTGAAGGCCGAGTTTATGAAGCGCCGGTCTGCCGCTTGAAATCGTATGTTCTTACGGCCTCTGTCGCCGCGAGCTGGAGGCGATCTGGTTTCACATCGCTGCGGACAGTCCGCGCAATGCAAACCGAGTCGAAGAAGCGATCTATCGGACATGCGGCTTTGTCAGTGAGCATCCGCAGTTAGGTCATACTCGGCGGGAAGTCACCTCTGATTCTGTGCGATTCACCTCGGTGAGCCGGTTTCCCAAATACCTGGTTGTTTATCAACCCGATACCAAACCTTTGCGGATCGTTGCTATCATCCACGGAGCGAGAGACCTTGCCGCACGATTTGGGTGACAGCTAGCGGGATTAGCGCAAATTAGCTGTGGGTGTAGAGGAAGGCGTTGCCATAAACGTCATTTTCTCTCAAGGCAAATGACACTGCACCAGGCTTCCACTCCACAGCAACAGCTAATTTGCTTTAGCGCAGGTGCCCGCTGGGTGCGGTGGGCAGGGTGAAGCTGAAGGTGGCGCCTTCGCCCGGGGGGCTGGTGGCCCAGATGCGGCCTCCGTGCTGGTCGATGATGCTGCGGCAGATCGCCAGTCCCAACCCGGTTCCGCCCATGGCGCGCGAATCCGAGGCATCGATCTGGCTGAAGCGTTCGAAGATACTTTCCAGGCGCTCCAGTGGGATGCCCCGGCCTTCGTCGTGGACGTCGAACTGCACCATGCCCTCGTCGATCGGTCGAGCGGTAAGGGTGATGGCTCCGCTGACCGGAGAGAACTTGATGGCATTCGAAATGAGATTGGCGAGCGCCTGGAGAATGCGGTCGGGGTCGCCCCAGACCTGGACGGCGCCGGTGGAGATCACGAAACGGATGTTGGTCTTGAGAGCGGCTGCGGACTGGAGCTCGGTAGCGCGGTGCAGCAGGTCGCTGACGGAGCAGAGCATGACGTGAAGCTCGGCGTTGCCGCTTGAGATGCGTTCGATGTCGAGGATGTCATTGACCAGGCGGACGAGCCGGTCGGTGTTGCCGATGGCGATCTCGAGCATCTTCTTCATCTTTTCCGGGCGCGAGTTGAGCGCGCCCCCGGTGATGAGGCCGAGAGCGGCGCGGAGGCTGGTGAGCGGCGTGCGCAGCTCATGCGAGACGGTGGAGATGAACTCGTCCTTCATGCGCTCAAGCTGGCGGCGCTCGGTGGAATCGGTGAAGGCGACGACGACGCCGATGGCCTTGCCGGCGCGGCCTTCTGAGGTCTCGATCTGGGGACGGGCGACGTATTCGACGGGGAAGCTGGTGCCGTCCTTGCGCCAGAAGATTTCATCGGAGACGCGCATTGCGTCCATACGGTCGATGGACTTCATGACGGTCGACTCTTCTTCAGGGAAGGGTTCGCCGTCGGCGCGGGTGTGCTGGAGGATGGGGTGGATGCGGCGGCCGAGGAGCTCGGACGGGCGGTAGCCGAGCATCTGGGCGGCTGCAGGGTTGACCACGGTGACGCGGCCCTCGAGATCGACGCCGAAGATGCCGTCGCCGACGGATTCGAGGATGGAGTTGGACTGGTTAATGAGGGTGCGGAGACGCTCTTCGGCGTTGACCTGCTCGGAGATGTCGACACCGAAGCCGAGGACGTAGGGCTCGCGGTCGGGGACCTCGATGAGCTTGTTGCGGAAGGCAATGATGCGCTCGCCGCCCTGTCGATGGCGGAGGAAGAGCCGGCCCTGGGCCTCGCCGGTGGCGCGGATCTGCTTGAGGTAGCCGGCAAAGGCGGTCAGGTACTCGGGCTTCATGAACTCCCGCAGGTTCTTGCCGACGATCTCCTCGACGGTGAGGCCGATGCTGGCGGCTCCGTGAGCGTTGACCGAGAGCAGGACGCCGTCGATATCGTGGGTACAAACCATGCCGAGCGAGCCCTCGACGAGCTGGCGGTAACGAGCCTCGCTCTCCTGGAGGGTCGCCTCGGCCTCGCGGCGGACGGTGACGTCGATCCCGGTGGCGATGATGAAGTTGGTCTGGCCCTGGGGGTCGACCAGCGCGGTGGCGGACCAGGCTATACGCCGCAGACTTCCGTCGCGACACTTCCAATAGTTTTCAAAGCTCGCCGGGAAGGCTCCATCCCGGACGCGCTCGAAATTTTCTTTTTCAGCCTGCACGGCGTCGGCAGGAATGAGTTTGTCCCAGAGATAGCGGCCGACGAGCGAGGCGAAATCATATCCGGAGACCTGCTCGCAGGCTCGGTTGAAGCGGACGATGCGGCCCGCGGTGTCGAAGACGGCGACCAGGGCGCCGACCGTGTCGAGCACGGTGGAGACGAAGTTGCGCTCGACCGTGAGGGCGGATTCGACGCGGTGGCGGACACGGCCGGCGCGTTCCATCGAGCGGGTGCGGGCGTTGAGCTCGTACCGCGCGACGATCTGGCGCGCAAGGACGGCAAGGGTCTGCTTCTGGAGCTCGTTGAGGGTCTGGGGTGCGGTTCCCTGGACGAAGAGGCAGCCAAGGCTGATGCCGTCGGAGGTGACTAGCGGGGCGGCAGCATAAAAGCGATAAACACGGCCTGACACCATGATACCGTCCGGCCGGTAGGCCGGGTGGTAGCGAGCGTCGGAGATCTCGTAGACGCCATCGCCGAGAATGGCCGTCTCGCAAGGGCGGCGCCCGCGGGGAAGCCGGCTGGGGCCGGGGCCGATCTTGGAAGGATAGTAAAGGGCGTCGGAACCGATGAGGCAGACGCCGGCGATCGGAGTCTGGCAGATGGCGCGGGCGAGAGCGACGATTTCATCGATGGCGGGATCAGGCGCACTGCCGAGAATCCCGAGTTCATCGAGAGCGTCGAGCCGAAGCGCCTCTTCTTTGGCCAGCGTATTAACCATCTATTTCGAATGCTAGGAGATGCGCTCCGTGGTGGCTCTGATACGAAAGACGTACCGGAGCGCGATCGTTGCAGTTCATTCCCGTTGTGGGAACACGCATCACCCGTCACCCTACACGTTCCTTCCCTTCCTTTCCAGTTTTGGATGAATCGGGCTCTTGTTGCACTAAGGCTTGGGCAAAACACAGCACTCGCCGGCGTTGGGGGGCTCAACGGCGCTGGCGTCCAGGGCAACCTTCCAACCGGCGGCTTTGGTTCTTCTCCACACCGTGATATACCGTCCGGAGGTAAGGATCGGTTGTCCGTTGCTGTCGGTAGATCGTCCTTCGTAGTGTCCCCAGGTGAAGCCCATGTCGTTGGACGGCCCCATCTGGGCTCCCTGAGCAGTCCAGCTGAGGTGGTAAACCGTTGGGTCCCAGGTTGCCTGGGTGGCAATGGCGCCGCGTCCCAGGACTGCGGGCTTGCCATTGTTGAGGACGACGGCATCGTCTGCGAACCACTGGACGAAGGCTTTTCCGCCTCCAGCGCTGACCGCTTCGGCGAAACGCGCTTCCAGCTCCAGCAGCTCCACCGCGCCTGGGGTGAGCGTGGGCTGGGTGAGCGGGCTGTCCAGGTGAAAGCCTGAGCCCAGTCCGGGGATCTCGGCTCCTGCCGCTGGGATCGCCTGGGCGTGGAGCGGTCCGAACGCGAGCAGGAGAAAAGCCGTGAGCGTAGCCCGTTGCCACATGAGAGCATCGTAGCAAAGAGAGTGCCGCCGCCGGCTTCCGTGTCGCACGGTGTTGTCTGTGCCGCGTCAGTCCCGAGCGCTGCCCGGAAGGCGCTACAGATGGCGGGAACGATAGCCGCCCTGTCCGGGAGCCCGATGGGTTGGCCTGGTGGGCGCGCCAAGTTAATCTCGCGTGGCTCGCGGCTCTGCGGTATGCTTCGGCCAGCATGCGCCAACGACTCTATGTACGATCGTCTTTCTGGCTGGCTGCCGTTGGGTTGGCTTTGACCTTGCCGGGTGCTGGTCCGCAGTCCCTTCCGCAACAACCCGCGGGCCCGGTGATGACGCTCAGGCCGACCGTCCGCGAGGTACTGCTGGACGTGGTCGTGACCGATAGCAAGGGCAAGCCGGTCAAAGGGTTGAAGCAGTCCGACTTTACGCTGCTCGAAGACGGCGCGCCGCAACGCTTCAATCATTTTGAGGAGCACCAGGCGATGACGGCGGCGGAGCTTGCCAAGGCAAAACCGGGCTTGAAGATGCCGCCGAATACCTTTACCAACTTTATCTCCGCACCAAACACCAACGCGTCAACGGTGATTCTGCTGGATGCGCTGGATACGCCGGTGAGCGCGCAGATGTACCTGCGCGGGCAGGTGATCGACTACATGAAGACCGTTCCGCCAGGGACCTCGATTGCGATCTTTTCGCTGGATACGGAGATGCACCTGATCCAGGGCTTCTCCTCCGATCCGCAGGTGCTGCTGGACGCGGTGAAGAGCAAGCGGGACGAACCCAAGCTCTCCCTGCTTCTGGGAACGCGCAACGAGGTCTCGCGGCAGTTTCGCCAGGACATTTTAGTCAGCGGAATGCAGATGCTGGGGCGATACCTGGCCGGTTTTCCCGGGCGCAAGAACCTCATCTGGTTTACCGGGGTGGTGCCGCGGACGATGTATGAGTATGGGATCGGCAACCCGTTCCAGGATTCATCCAGCTTTATTGACGACATCGCCCAGACGACGGACGAACTCGTGCTGAGCCGTGTCGCGGTTTACCCGGTCGATGCGCGGGGGCTCGAGACTGACCCGGCCTTCAGTGCGGCCAACAGCGGCGCCGGCCGCTCCGGTGGTGTGGGACGTTCTCCGACTGGCTTTGGGACGCGGCAGTTCTTCGACCATGCCGCGCTGGACGATGTGGCAGAAGCGACCGGCGGGAAGGCCTACTACAACACCAACGGGCTGAAAAACTCGCTGGCGGAGATTGTTGACGCAGGCTCCAACTACTACACGATCGCCTATTCCCCTACAAACAAGAATTGGGATGGCGGGCGCAGGAGCATCAAGCTGCAGGTCGACCAGGAAGGGCTGAGCCTGCAGTATCGGCACGCATACCGGGCGCGGAACCGGCAGGCGGTGGAAGATCGTCATGGGGCCGCGGTGGAGAGGCGGCTTGTGAGCAAGGGCGGCGCGCCGTTTGTGCCGGCGACAGGCAACCAGCAGGTGGATGTGGGGGGCGGTGTGATGCTGCGCCGCGCGCCGAAGGAGAGCATGCAGGCAGCGATGGCACTGGGCGCAATTCCTCCCACGGAAATCATCTTCAGTTTGAGCCTCACGCCGGGCTCGACGGTGAGCAAGCTGGGAAAGAACGATCCGCTGCCGAAGGACAGCTACCTGACAGCCAAGTATCACGACAAGCCAACACACGAGTACCAGGTACTGTTCCGGATGAGCCCGGCAAGCGTGCAGTGGACGCAGTCGCCTGACGGGATCCGTCATGGCCGCGTGGAGTTCGTCACGCTGGCCTATGACGACCAGGGCGAGCTGGTGAACAGTATGATCTCAGCGGTCGAGATGGACCTGAGCGACGCGACGTATCGCAAAACGGCTCAAAACGGCCTCGGCATCCGGCAGGCGATCGCAATTCCGGTTAAGGGGAACTACTTCGTACGCGCCGGCGTGCATGACGTCACGGCGGATCGCGTGGGAGCGCTGGAGATTCCAGTGGACGAGGTAAAGCCGGGAGTGGCTGGGCTTGGCCAGACGCTGACGCCTTGAACGCTGCGGTCAGGCAGGTTCCAAGCTGTCGATCAGGCTCTCAAGCGACTGCGCGGCGTCCTTGAGCGCGGTCCTGCTGCCCTCAATGCGGCTGAGCATGAGCGCACCTTCAAGCGTGGAGATAAGGGTGTTGGCTACGGCTCGCGGCTCGACGCCGGGGCGAATCTGCCCCCGGTTGAGGCCATCCTCAAGAATAGTGCAGAGGCGTTGCCGCCAGGCGCGCAGACCTTCACGGGCCAACTCACGAAGGACAGGGTTGCCGTCATCGGCGTCGATGGCAGTGTTCATGAGCGGGCATCCGCCGGCTATATCCGACGGCGTGGAGACGAAGCGGCGTACGGTGCAGCGGAGTTTTTCCGTGGCGCCTGCAATGGCGGAAAGATCCGGCGCCTTCAACCGGTTGGAGTGGGCGAGAGCATACCGGAAGGCCTCTGCCGCAAGCTCTTCCTTGCTGGCGAAGTGCCGGTAAATACCTCCTTTTTCCAGGCCCGTGGCCTCCATCAGCTCATGGAGCGAGCAACCCTTGAATCCGCGGCGATTGAAGAGGGGAGCCGCTGTCTCAAGGATCCTCTGCCGCGTCTGTTCGCCCTTGGTCATCGTCTCTCCGCGCCGCTGTGACGAAAACTTCGCATCGTTTATGCCTTCTGCTGAATCAGATGCAGAAAGAAACCAAACGGTCTCTTAATCTCAACCGCATTTTTGAAGGACGAGCATGGCTTCTGCAACCGCAACGCTGCCCGCCGCAAAGACGGCATCCGCTCCGCGACTCGGGGTGAATCCGTGGGTGGTCGCGCTGACGGTCACAATCGCCACGTTCATGGAGCTGCTCGATACCTCCATCGCGAACGTTTCGCTGCCTTATATTGCAGGCGGTCTGGGCCGCTCCTACGATGAGGTTACCTGGATTCTGACCACCTATCTGGTGGCAAACGCCGTGGTCCTGCCCATGTCGGCGTGGCTGTCTCGTGTCTTTGGCCGCAAGAACTACTACATGACCTGCGTGGCGCTGTTTACGATTACGTCGTTCTTCTGCGGGATCGCACCTTCACTTGGCGTCATGTTGATGGCCCGAGTGCTGCAGGGCATCGGTGGGGGCGGCCTGGCCCCGGTCGAACAAGCCATCCTGGTGGATACCTTCGAACCCGCGAAACGGGCGTCTGCTTTTGCGCTCTACACCGTGGCGATTGTGACCGCGCCGGCCATCGGGCCGGTCCTGGGCGGCTGGATTACGGACAACTACAACTGGCGCTGGGTCTTTCTGATCAACATCCCCATCGGCGTCGCATCGCTGTTCCTGACCGCACGCTTCGTCCAGGATCCACCGTCCTTTGCAGCGGAACGCAAGACCGTCCGGGTGGATGGACATCTGCACGTCGACGGCATTGGCATTGCGCTCATCGGCATCGGCTCGGCTGCGCTGGAGATCCTGCTGGACCGGGGTCAGATTGACGACTGGTTTGGCTCCGTCTTCATCCGCTGGTGCTTTGTGGTAGGCGTGCTGTGCCTGACCGCGGCAGTCTTCTGGGAGCTGCGCCAGCCGGATCCGCTGGTGGATTTCCGTCTGCTGAAGGTGCGAAACTTCGGCATCGCCTGCGTCTTCTACTTCGTCTTCGGGCTTGGCCTGTTCGGCACCACGACCATGATTCCGCAACTGCTGCAGTCGCTCTACGGCTATCGCGCGATCGATGCCGGGCTGGTGCTTGGGCCGGGAGCCTTCGTCATCACGCTGCTGGCGCCGGTGGGAGCGCAGCTGGTGCAGCGCGGGATCGTTCATCCGCGCATCCTGCTCTTCGGCGCGGTCATGGTCGTGGGCATCTCCATGATCCACTACAGCCACTTCAACCTGCAGACCGACTACGCACATTACGCGTGGGCGCGGGCATTGCAGGGGCTTGGCTACGCCTTCTTCTTCGTTCCGCTTTCGGTGGTAACGTATTCGCAACTCAGTCCGGCACAAAACAATAAGGCATCGTCGCTGACAAACTTCTTCCGCAACTGGGGCGGCAGCTTCGGCATCGCGTTCATTACGACCATGTCCGAGAGGCGGCAGAACTTCCATCAGTCCATAGTCGGGGGCAACCTCACGGCCTCGTCCGAGACGTTTAGCCAGTACGTGAAGCAGACGGCGGCGTTTCTCCAGAGCCAGGGATTTTCGCAAATAGATGCGGCATCCGCGGCCTACGCGCGGTTTTACAACCAGCTTGAGGCACAGACGCGGCTGCTGGCATTTATGGATTGCTTCCACGTGCTGGGAGTCGTCACGCTGATTGCCGCGCCTCTCGTGTTGCTGACGAACAACTTCCGCGCAGGGGGCAAGGCGCCAGAAGCTCATTAGAATTTCAGCGATAGAAGGGGGTGCATGAGAAGACCTCTTTAGATTGACATGACTCCTAAAAACTTAGTTGACATGAAAGCGATGTGCCGTTCACTCCTAATCAATTAGGAGAAACCTCTGTGCCCGACTCTGAAACTCTCACCAAACTCGAATTGCAGATCATGCAGGCCGTCTGGTCGCTGGGCGCATCCACCGTGGCGGAGGTGCAGGCGGCCCTGAAGCAACGGAAGCAGCCGCTGGCCTACACCACGGTGCAGACGATGCTGAACATCCTGGAGCGCAAGGCAAAGCTAAAGCGGACGCTGAAGGGCCGCGCTTTCGTCTACGCGGCGACTGTCAGCGAGGATAAGGCGTCCGGACATGCGTTGCGCGACCTGATCGATCGTATGTTCGGCGGCTCCTCGGAAGAGTTGGTCATGAGTCTGGTGAAATCCCGCCAGCTGGATGCCAAGTCATTGGCCGAGATCGGCCGCAGGCTGGGTAAGCAGGAGGAGAGATGATGCCTTTCCAGCCGCTTCTGCTCTCCTACGCACTCAACGCGGTATGGAAGGTTCCGCTCATCGCGTTGGCGGCCGCTGTCGTCGCAAGCCTTGCGGCGCACGTGTTCGGATCCAATCCGGCGCTCGCCCGGCACCGTGTCTGGGTGGCTGCACTCGTCTTTGAGGTTGTTCTGCCGGCGATACGTCTGCCCGGCCTGACCTTACGTGGCCTTCTGCGAAGTGTTTTCGCTCTGTTGAGCATGCACTCCGGTCTGCGCGGCGGCGGTCTGATTCAGGTCGTGCTGGGGCCGGCCGCGCGCTCCCAATCTCATATGCCGCCCGCAGCGCTGACCCTGACGGCCGCAGCATACGTGCTTTCTGTGGCGTATTTCTTGCTCCGCTTTCTGCACGGTCTCTTGCAGGCACGCCGTATTGTCGCAGCGGCGAAAGACTTCCCCGCCTGGCCAGCGCTGCCGGCGCTGGCGGGGGTCCGAACCGCGACATCCGATCTTCTCTCCGGACCCGCAACCCTCGGCGTTCGCAGGCCAGTGGTCCTGCTGCCCGGGGATTTCTTCGCGAAAGTTTCCGAAGAGGATCGTCTCGCCCTGCTCTGGCATGAGCTTGAGCACATCCGGCGCCGGGATTTTGCGCTCAATCTGTTGTACGCACTGCTGGCGCTCCCCATTGCCTTTCACCCCGCGCTCTGGTGGACGCGCCAGCGGCTTGCAGAGTCGCGGGAGATGGTGTGCGATGCAGCTGCGGCCAATGCAGTCGGCGGGACCGAGCGCTACGCGCATTCGCTGCTGCGGCTGGCCGAGACCCTCTTGCCACCTACGTCTGCCCCTTACCTTAACCCTATCGGCTTGTTCGATGCGTACACGTTTGAAAGGAGAATTATGTATCTAAGCGTGAAACCGATTGTTGTAAGCCGTACCCGTCGCGCTCTCATGGCCATGGCCGCGGTCGTGCTGGTGGCCCTCTTCACCACCTCCGCGCTTGCGCTCCATCTGGAGGCACCGGCGCCGGCCGGCCAGCAGCAGGTCTCAGGAGGTATCATGGCCGGGCAGTTGGTCTACAAGGTCCCGCCCGTCTATCCGGCTGAGGCCAAAGCCCACCACGACACGCTCGACGGGCCGGTGATGCTGCGCGTGATCATCGGCAAGGATGGCGTGGTTCAGAACATTATGGTTCAGCAGAGTTTGCGGCGCGACTACGATATGAGCGCTCTGGAAGCAGTGCGGCAGTGGCGCTATGAACCCTATCTGCTGAACGGCGAACCCATTGAGGTGGAGACGACGGTGACGGTCACCTACTCCATCGACCGTTCCAGAGACACGGCGCAGCAGCCAAAATAAGCGAGCCGGTCACAGCGCAGATTTATGCGGCGACGGCGGGTTGGGCAACGGGCTTTCCGGGCATCTATAGTAGGGAACTGTATTCCCTCATGGCGAACCCGACCAACCCCGCAATCCGTCTGCTTCGAGTCCTCCTGCTAAGCGTCGCGGCATTCTTTTTTGCGCTGCACTTTGTGCATCTTTCCGCGGATTTCCCCAATTTTTCGCCTTGGATGGACTGGTCCAAGTACACAGACGAGGGTTGGTATGGGGATGCAGCCATTCGTCACTTCCAGCTGGGTCACTGGTACGTTCCCGGCGACTTCAATCCGGCAGCCGCGCTTCCCGTCTGGCCGTTTCTGGAGGCGCTCGTCTTCCGGTTTACCGGAGTATCGCTGATTGCAGCGCGTGCGCTTACCGTCGTGGTCTTCGGCGCGATCCTGCTTGCAGCCTATAGGCTGGTGCGGCGCTGGAGCCCGGCCGAGTCGCCGAAGCTGGCGGCTGACTTTGCCGTTCTACTGCTTGCGGTCAGCCCGTTTTGCTTCGTCTTTACGCGGCTTGCCATCCTGGAACCGATGCTCGTTTTGCTGATGCTGCTCCTGTTGTTGACCGCGGGATGGGTGCAGCCACAGCCAGGCTGGCGCGTCAACGCTCCTCAGACGTTCGCTCTCGCGACCCTTCTCCCGCTCCTCATTCTGACGAAAACGACGGGACTGTTTCTCGTCCCTTCTGTCGCCTATCTGACATTCTCACGGATGGGATATCGTTGGAGGCCGTTCCTGCGATTTGCCGTGCCCGCCGTATCCTTCGCAACACTGCTTTGGCTGGGTTACTTCTACCTCGTGGTTCGGCCTCATTACCTGCTGGATTACCGCTATCTCTTTTCCGCCAACGGCTACACCCGCATTACGCTGGCGACGGCTGGCACGGTGCTCGCCAAGACCTTCCAAGACGGCATGTGGATGGGTCGCTCGCTCTTCCTCTCCGCGATGGCCTGTATGGTTTTGGCCGTAGCGCAGATGCGCAGCTTGCGACATCACCCTCTGATCCCGGCGCTGCTGCTCTGGGCCGGCGGCTACGCGGCCTTCCTTGCGTATCACAACAACCTGCAGCCGCGGTATTACCTGGTCGTCGCCGTGCCCCTGACGCTGCTCGTCCCGGTCACCGTCGAGCAACTGCTTGCGACCGGCCTGCCCCGCGCCGGTATCCGGCGGCTGATTCCGGCTGCCGCGGCTGTGCTGCTCGTGGGCATCGCCACCCGCTTCGGGCTACAGACGATCTCTTACGTGCGCCACCCGCAGTACACCCTGCTTCAAGCCGCGAAGGAGGTAGCCGGCGTCATCGCCTCCCATGAGCGTGAAGACCCGCATCACAATCCGCTCGTGCTCTCCATCTCCGGCTCGGATCTCTCGCTCATGACCGGGCTGCACAGCATCTGCGACGACTTCGGCACGTTGGAGCTTGTCGACCGCGTCCGCCAGTACAAGCCCGGCTGGTACGTCGCCTGGAACCAGATTGACGATGACAAGATGGACGCGTTGACGCCGTTCTACCATCTCGAACGGGTCGCGGCCTTTCCCGCCATGGACGATCCGGATCGCAACCTGCTCATCGTCTATCGGCTGGACGATTCGCTCGAAACGGCGCCCGGTAACCGCCGCCGCAAGTCCATCCCCAAGGCACTGAAGACGAAGATGGGCCAGCAGCCGAGCACCGCGCAGCTGGAACATTAATGGCTCCGCGGTTGACAAGCACGAACGCCGCCGATAGCCTTGATCTCAATGCGATCCAAGTTTCAGCATCGGCATCATCCCCATCACCCTGCGCTCAGCGTGTTGGCGGCCGTGTCCGGTGCGAAGAACTAAGTAACGCACAACAGGATTTCAAGAAGGCCCGCCGACGCGAAACACCGCGCGCGGGCCTTTTGACTGCGCGAATGTCGCAGCCGACAGAGCCACAAGAGCACCCGCGGAGCCATAAGAGAACAGGAGCACGAGATGAACGCAGTGAAGGCAGCAGACGAGGTCGCGATCGACTTCGGCAAGACCGACGGCCTGGTCGCAGGCATCGTGCAGGACGCGAAGACGGGCGAGATGCTGATGCTTGGATTCCTGAACGAAGAGAGCTTCCGCAAGACGCTTGAAACCGGCTACGTCACCTTCTGGTCGCGCAGCCGGAAGAAGCTCTGGATGAAGGGCGAGACCAGCGGCAACCGGCTGCGCGTCCTCTCCGCTGCAACCGACTGCGACAACGATGCGCTGCTGTTCCGCGTGGAGGTGGAAGGCGACGGCCTGGTCTGCCATGAGGGCACGGTCAGCTGCTTCACAAAACCGATCGCCGTAGGAGGCGCACGTGGAGAATAAGTTACGGCTGGGAATCCCCAAGGGAAGCCTGCAGGACGCGACGATTGCGTTGTTCGAG
The DNA here is from genome assembly GCA_964282815.2 of uncultured Granulicella sp. Taxonomy (GTDB): domain Bacteria; phylum Acidobacteriota; class Terriglobia; order Terriglobales; family Acidobacteriaceae; genus Edaphobacter. The sequence continues at coordinate 453,941 of CBDIOH010000001.1, read as the reverse complement.
CGCGCAGGCTGGCGCATCTTCGCCAATGGCCGAAGCTATTTTCCGCAGATCGACGACGTGGACATCGAGTGCATGCTGGTGCGCGCGCAGGAGATGGCGCGCTACGTGGAACATGGCGCACTGGACGCCGGCCTGACCGGCAATGACTGGGTGCTCGAAAACGAGTCCGACGTGGAGCGTATCACCAGTCTTACCTACTCCAAGGTAAGCCGCGGCACCGTGAAGTGGGTCCTGGCGGTGCCGGAAGATTCGCCCTTCGAAAAGCCGGAAGACCTTGCGGGCAAGATCATCGCGACCGAACTTGTGGAGTTCACCAAGCGCTACTTTGCCGGCAAGAACATTCCGGTCAAGGTGGAGTTCAGCTGGGGCGCGACCGAGGTCAAGCCGCCCACGCTGGCCGACGCCATTGTCGAGGTGACCGAGACGGGCTCCTCGCTCAAGGCCAACCGGCTGCGCATCATCGAGACGCTTATGGAGTCCGAGACGCAGCTGATCGCCAACAAAGACGCCTACGCGGATGAGTGGAAGCGGGAGAAGATCAACAACATCTCGCTCATGTTGAACGCAGCCATTGCCGCGCAGGGCCGCGTCGGGTTGATGCTGAACGTGACGGCGGCGGCCCTCGATGCGGTCCTTGGGGAGCTGCCTGCGTTGAACGCGCCGACGGTCTCGCAGCTGAGCGGAGGCCATGGGTTCGCCCTGAATACCATTCTCGATGAGCGCGTTGTGCGAGAGGTTATTCCGAAACTCAAAGGAGCCGGCGCTACCGGCATCGTCGAGTATCCGTTGAGCAAGGTTGTTTTGTAACCGTATCAGGCACAGACCTGAACCGAACACAGATTGGAAACGAAGATGAAGCTGCTTAAGACCTTCGGCAAGACGGAAAAGCTTGCGGCCGCGCAGATCAAGGCGATCCAGCTCCGGGGCGCGGTCAACACCGCCAAGGTGGAGGCCGTAGTCTCCACCATCCTCGCCGATGTTCGGCTGGGCGGCGACGAAGCGCTGCTGGAGTACGCGGGCCGCTTCGACGGCCTGAAGCAGGAGGACGGATCGCTCAAGCCGCTGCGCGTCACGCCGGAGGAGATGCAGGAAGCATGGAAGCAGACGGACGAAGACCTGAAAGCCGCGATGCAGACCGCCCAGGCTAACATCCGCGCCTTCGCAGAAGCGCAGAGGCCGAAGGAGTGGACGCTCGAAGTTACCCCCGGCGTGCAGACTGGACAGATCGTGCGTGCGCTGAACGCCGTCGGCTGCTACGTGCCGGGCGGGCGATATCCGCTGCCCTCCACGCTGCTGATGACAGTGACTCCGGCGCAGGTGGCGGGAGTCAAGCGCATCGTGGTCTGTTCGCCAAAGCCTGGCCGCGAGACGCTAGCTGCGGCTTGGCTCTGCGGCATCACAGAGTTCTACCGTGTTGGCGGAGCGCAGGCTGTGGCGGCGCTGGCGTACGGCACGGAGAGCATCGCGCGGGTGGACAAGATTGTCGGTCCGGGCAATCTGTACGTCACGGCTGCCAAGGCCGCGGTCTCGTCCGAGTGCGGCATCGACATGCCCGCGGGACCAACCGAGATCGGCGTCATGAGCGAGAACGGGGAGGCTGCGGGGATCGCGGCGGATCTCGTCGCACAGGCCGAGCACGATCCCGAGACGCTTGCGGTCTTGATTACGCCGAACGCAACACTCGCAGAGGCCGTGGTGAGTGAAACGCAAAACCAGGCGAAAGGAAATGAAATCGCCGAAGCATCCCTTGCGGAGCAGGGCGTTGCATTTGTGACCGAAACGGTTGCAGAAGCGCGCGAGCTGACGAATCGGCTGGCATTCGAGCATCTTTCCGTCGATACTGCCGACGATCTTGCTTGGGTGGAGAACGCGGGTTCCGTCTTCGTGGGCCGCTACTCGCCGCAGAGCATGGGCGACTATGTGAGCGGTCCCAACCACGTGCTGCCCACAGGCCGTGCGGGCAGAATCCGCGGCGGCTTGAGCGTTTTTGACTTCCTCAAGCTCATCACCGTGCAGGAGTACAGCCGCGCCGGGCTGGATCTTCTGGGACCCCATGCCATCGCCATGGCGGAGGCTGAAGGCCTGACCGGTCACGCCGAAAGCGTTCGCGTCAAGATGGGAGCAAAACAATGACCGTAGCCCACAAGGTTTGCATGGTCGAGCCCCGCAAGGCGGTGCTCGCCATGCCCGAGTACCACCCGCCATTGGCGGGCCGCGATGCGCTGCGCCTGGACTTCAATGAGAACACCTTCGCCCCTTCGCCCAGAGTTCTCGAACGTCTCAAGGCAATCACCGCCGAGGGTCTGACCAAGTATCCGGAGCGCGAGCCGGTCGAGCGTGTCGTCGCTGCCAAGTTCGGGCTTGATGCTGCGCAGGTTCTGCTGACCAACGGCGTCGATGAAGCCATCCACCTCATCGCCGTGACCTTCCTCGACCAGGGCGACGAAGCCCTGGTCTGGACGCCCAGCTTCTTCATGTACGACGTCAGCGTGGAGCTGATGTCCACCGGCGGCCTGCGCAAGGTACAGTCCGACGCGTCCATGGCCTTCCCCCTTGATCGCTTCCTCGACGGCATCACCGAACGCACCAAGCTCATGATCGTAGCCTCACCCAACAATCCAACGGGTGCGGTCGTCCCACGGGAAGATCTGCTGACCATCGCCAAAGCCGCTCCCCATGCGGTTCTGCTGGTCGATGAGGCCTACTTCCACTTCCACGGCGAGACCACTCTGAACGATGTCTCCACCATCTCCAACCTGCTGGTCGCGCGCACCTTCTCTAAGGCGTACGGCCTGGCGAACCTGCGCGTCGGCATGGTGGCCGGCAACGCGCAGCTGATGGCTTATCTGCGCAAGGCAAGCTCGCCCTACAACGTCAACGGCGTCGCCCTGGACTGCCTGCCCGCCGCTCTTGCGGACGACGCCTACATCGCCTGGTACGTCGAGCAGATCCGCCTGGGCCGCGCCCGCATCATGCAGGCGCTGGACGCGCTGGGCATCCCGTACTTTCCTAGCGAAGCCAACTTCGTCCTCATGCGCATCGGCGAAAAACACAAGGAGCTCGTCGCCGCGATGCGCTCCCGCGGCGTGCTTCTGCGTGACCGCTCCTCCGACCCCGGCTGCGACGGCTTCGTGCGTATCACCGTCGGAGTCGCCGAGCAGGTGACCACCGGCCTTGAAGCCTTGCGCGCCTCGCTGGCGGAGATCGGCTGGTCCGGCCCGGCTCCCGCGCACGACGGAGCTTTCACTAGAAGTACGGAGCGCGAGTATGAGTGAACCCATTCGCACCGGAACCGTCAATCGCAACACCACTGAAACCCAGATCGCCCTGACCCTGACCGTCGACGGCCAGGGAAGCTACACGGTCTCAACCGGCATCCGCTTCTTCGATCACATGCTCGAGCTCTTCACGCGGCACGGCGGCTTTGACCTGCAGTTGAAGGTCACGGGCGATCTCGACGTCGACCAGCACCATACGGTCGAGGACACGGGCATCGCGCTGGGCGAGGCGTTCCTGGAGGCGCTCGGCGATAAGAAGGGGATCCTGCGCGCCGGTTACTTCGTCATGCCCATGGATGAGACCCTCGCCGTCGCCGCCGTCGACCTCAGCGGCCGCACCGCCTACGCCGTCGAGACCGAGGTCGATGTCCCCATCGTAGGAGACCTCCAGACCGAGCTCGTCACCGACTTCTTCGAAGGCTTCGCCCGCGGCGCCCGCTGCAACGTCCACGTCAAGACGATGTACGGTCGCTCGAACCACCACAAGATCGAGGCAATCTTTAAAGCCTTCGCCCGCGCCCTGCGCGGAGCTTGCAGCCGCGACGAACGCATGCGCGAGATGCTGCCCAGCACGAAGGGGCTTCTGTGATCGCCGTCATCGACTACAAAGCCGGCAACCTCACCAGCGTCGTCAAGGCGCTGGACTATCTCGGCGGGGAGACGACCGTCACGCAAGATCCGGACTTCATTCGCTCCGCTTCGAAGATCGTCCTCCCCGGCGTAGGCCATTTTCGTTCCACCTCCCTGCTCCAGGAACTCGGCGTCACCGACGCGGTCCGTGAAGCAGTCGCAAAGGGCACGCCATTCCTCGGAGTCTGCGTAGGCCTCCAGTGGCTTTTTGAAGGCTCAACCGAAGCTCCGGAAACCCCCGGCCTCGGCCATTTTCAAGGCCGCTGTGAACGCTTCCCCGCAACCTTCGAAGGCGGGGAGCTCAAGAGCCCGCACGTAGGCTGGAACTCGCTCGAACAGATCGCCCCAACCTCCCGCCTCCTGCGCGGCGTCGCCTCCGGCGGCTTCGTCTACTACACGCACTCCTGGCGCGCCCCCGTCATCTCTGCTACCGCCTCGGTTACAAAGTACGGCGGAGCCTTCACCGGTGTCGTCGAACAGGACAACGTCATGGGCGTGCAGTTTCACCCGGAAAAGTCCTCCGCCGTTGGATTACAGGTCTTGAAGAACTTCGTGGAGCTTTGAATGCCCTTTGTCTATGACCTCAAGCTCGACTCTGAAACCAAAGAGATGACCTTCGTCCAACAACTCATCCCCGTCGGAACCCTCGTCGGCACCGGCCAGGCCGTCGCCACTATCACGGACGGCGCGATGGACTTCCACGTCCCCGCCCCTCGCCAGGGCCTCATCGTCGAGTGGTTCGTCGAGCATGGCGCCCGCGTCTGCGGCGGCGACGGCATCGCCCGCGTCGTCTGCGAAGGCGAACGGTCTGAAGTCCCTCCGTCCACCCCCACCCGGTTAGGATAGGAGGCTCGGCCAGCGTGCTCACCAAGCGCATCATCGCCTGTCTGGACGTACGCGGAGGCCGCGTCGTCAAAGGCGTGCAGTTCGTGGACATCATCGACGCCGGCGACCCTGCCGAGCTTGCCCATCGCCATGCCGCCGCCGGCGCGGACGAGATCGTCCTGCTGGACATCACGGCCACGCACGAAGGCCGCGGGACGTTGATTGAAACGGTCAAGCGCACCGCCGCACAGCTCTTCGTCCCCTTCACCGTAGGCGGAGGCATCCGCTCAGCAGAAGACGCCAGCGCGGTCTTCGACGCCGGAGCCGACAAGGTCAGCATCAACTCCTCGGCCATCGCCCGCCCGGAGCTGATCGGCGAGATCGGCTCCAGCTTCGGCGCACAGGCGGTGATCGTCGCGATCGACGCTCGCCGCGGCACAAACTCCCCACAGCAAGCCGAGGTTTACGTCAGCGGAGGCCGCAAGCCCACTGGCCTGCGCGTCGTCGAGTGGGCCAAAGAGGCCGAGCAGCGCGGCGCGGGCGAGATCCTGCTGACCTCCATGGACACGGACGGCATGCGCAACGGCTTCGACTGCGAGCTCACCGCGGCGGTCAGCGAAGCCGTCCAGATTCCGGTCATCGCCTCGGGCGGCGCGGGCTCGGCGGCGCACTTCGCAGAGGTCTTCGGCGCGGGCAAAGCGGACGCCGCCCTCGCAGCCAGCATCTTCCACTTCGGCGTGACCGATTCCCGGGCCCTCAAAGAGGAACTCCAAAGGGCAGGCATCAGCGTCCGGCTGCCATGTTAAGCGCAACGCAAAATCTTTGAAAGAGGCTACTGAATGCTGATCCCTTCGATCGACCTGATGGGCGGAAGAATTGTGCAACTGGTGCAGGGCGAAAAGCTGAAGCTCGCCTTCGACGATTTCGAATATTGGATCGAGCGTTTCGCCAAGTACCCCCTAGTCCAGCTGATCGACCTCGATGCGGCCATGCGGCAAGGTGAAAACACCGCCCTGATCGAGATGATCGCCAAGCGCCTGCCTTGCCAGGTCGGGGGCGGCCTGCGGACGGCAGGGGACGGACGCCGTCTGCTCGACGCCGGAGCCAAGCGCGTCATCTACGGCTCATCCCTCTTCGGCGCTGCAACGCCCGGCGAAGGACTCCGCCGCCACAAACTGATTCGTCTGGAGTTCGCCGAATCCCTCAAGCAATCCCTTGGCGAAGACGCCTTATGCTTCTCCGTCGACACCAAGGCGGGCAAGGTCGCGGTCAAGGGCTGGAAGGATTCGGTGGACCTGACGCCGGAGGAGGCAGTGACCTGGCTGGAGGACTCCTGCGCCGCCTTCCTCTACACCCACGTGGACACGGAGGGCACCATGACCGGCTTCCCGATCGATGTGGCGGCTATCCTGCGTGCCTGCACGGCCAAACAGTTGATCGTGGCCGGCGGCATCAAGGAACGCGCCGAAGTCGACGCGCTGGACGCAATGGGAGTCGACGCGGTCGCCGGCATGGCCGTCTACTCCGGCACGATGGAGGCCTGAAAGCTTACTTGAATGCCCACCTGACTGCTTAGTTGATGGGGGCGCGGCGGGTGGCGGGCTTTGCTTCATCCTCGTCTATCTGCTCCCCTTGGCGAAGTCGAAGTTCCTGCAACAGCATCTCGTGGTTCGCGGCGATCATCGTTGCCAGCGCCCTGATCTCGTTCAGGAAGGTATTTTCAAACGCATCCATCCGGGCGTTGAAATGCTGTTCGAACCGCTCAAACCGTTCTTCGAGCGAGCTGACGTGTTCCCTGGCCGCCCGGAGTTCAAGGGCGATTTCGTTTTGTTCCGGCTGCTTCAGATCGTCTTCGCCGCTCATGCGCATCCTCCAGAAGGTCTTCGCTCAGAAACTAACGTCCGGCCTTAATATACGCCCAGCCCTGTTCCTGCCGCGTCACCAGCTCGATCACGCCGGAGGGAACCGCCGTCACGCCCGGCGCGAGATCCGCCGCCGTCACATGCTGCAGTCGCATGCTGTTCTCGCACGCGACGAAACGGACCTGCTGGGCTTCGAGCCCCTGAATCTCCGTCTGGACAGCCGAGCCTTTCTTGAGGAACGGCAGCCCCGGCCCATAGGCGACCAGCTCGATCTCCACCTTCGCCGGTGCAAAGCCCTTGATCATGTTACGCATATTTGCGAGCGTCATCTGCCAGTCCGCGTCCTCGCCGGAGGTCAGAACAAAGATGGCATGATGCGCCTTGTTCTGGATCGCGGCAGCGTCGCCGGCCTGCGCTTGCGCCGAGCGGCCGGGAAGCAGAAGAGCCAGGGCAAGAGTCAGGGGGGTGATGAAACTGTGATTTCGCATCTCTTTCTTTATACAGTCTGCTGGCTATAGAGGCTGTTGGCTCCTCCAGATGTGACGCGCCGCCTGACCGGACAGACGGCGAACTTTGCTCAACTTCCCGGAAAAAGAATCGTCTCTGAAACCGGCCTCCTGTACATTGGTTCCGTGCCCCGGTAAGTCAGGCGATGCGAGACAGGTAAGCAATACAAAGGAGAACGTATGCAGATCGGAATGGTTGGTTTGGGACGCATGGGCGCACAGATGGTGCAGCGCCTGCAAAAGGCAGGTCACTCCTGCGTCGTGTTTGACATGAGCGCGGACGCCATGGAGAGTGTTTCGTCCAAGTATGGAGCCGCCAAGAGCTCCTCGCTGCAGGATCTCGTCAGCAAACTGGAAGCCCCACGCGCCGTCTGGCTCATGGTGCCGGCCGGCATCGTTGATAAGGAAGTCGAGACCTTCGGAGGCCTGCTTGAGAAGGACGACATCCTCATTGACGGCGGCAACTCCTACTACATTGACGATATCCGCCGCGCCAAAGAGCTCGCTGAAAAGGGAATCCAGTACGTGGACGTCGGCACCAGCGGCGGTGTCTGGGGCGCGGAACGCGGCTACTGCCTCATGATCGGCGGCCCCACGGACGTCGTCGAGCACCTCGACCCCATCTTCAAGACGCTCGCTCCCGGCAAGGGCACCATCGACCGCACCCCCGGCATCGAAAAAATGGACACCACCGCCGAGGACGGCTATCTGCATTGCGGCCCATCCGGAGCCGGCCACTTCGTCAAAATGGTCCACAATGGCATCGAGTACGGCCTCATGGCCGCCTACGCGGAAGGCCTGAACATCCTGCAGAACGCCAACGTCGGCGAAAAAGCCGGCAAGGTGGACGCAGAGACCACGCCGCTCCGCAACCCGGACCACTACAAGTACAACCTTCCCCTGCCGGAGATCGCCGAGGTCTGGCGGCGCGGAAGCGTCGTCGCCTCCTGGCTGCTGGACCTCACCGCCATCGCGCTGGTGGAAAAGCCGGATCTCGAAGGCTACGGCGGACGCGTCTCCGACTCCGGCGAAGGCCGCTGGACGCTCATCGCTGCTATCGACGAGGGCGTTCCCGCCGATGTGCTCAGCGCCTCCGTCTACTCGCGCTTCTCCTCCCGCGGCAACTCCGTCTACGCCGACAAGCTGCTCTCGGCCATGCGCTTCCAGTTTGGCGGTCACAAGGAAGGGAAGGAATAAGCCTTTGAGCACACCCGTAAAAAGCGACCACGGGGGCGAGATTGCGCCTCCGTGCCTGATGGTGGTCTTCGGCGCGACCGGAGATCTTTTTCGCAGGCTCCTGCTGCCTTCTTTGTTTAACCTGGCCTGCGGGCATAAGCTGCCGGACGACTTCGCCCTGCTGGGCTTCGCCTATGAAGATTGGACGGACGAGCACTTCCGCCAGCATATCCACGATAGCCTGCTCCAGTTCCGCAGCGCCGACGCGCCCGTGGATGTCATCGAGTGGATGATGGCCCGCGCCTTCTACAAGCAGGGCGACTTCAGCAAGGTCGAAGCCTTTGCCGGTCTCAACGCGACCATCCACGATCTCGAGGGAAAGCACAAGACGCTGGGCAACCGGCTGTTTTATCTTGCAACCGCTCCGTCTTACATCAGTCCCATCGTCAAGCAGCTTGCCGATCAGAAGATCTGCATCCAGGACGGCGAAAGCTGGCGGCGCATCATCATCGAGAAGCCGTTCGGCCATGACCTGGAGTCTGCCAAGCAACTCAACAAGGAGCTTCTGGAAGAGATTACCGAAGACCAGATCTACCGCATCGACCACTTTGCCGGGAAGGGCGGCGTGCAGGATCTCACGGTCGTGCGCTTTGCGAACACCATCTTTGATCCGCTCTGGAACCGCAACTTCATCGACAACGTGCAGATTACCGCGGCGGAGACGGTCGGGTTGGAGGGACGCGCGGGCTTCTATGAGAAGTCCGGCGCGCTCCGCGACATGGTCCCGAACCACCTCGCCTACCTGCTTTCACTCGTTGCGATGGACCCTCCGGTAAGCCTCAGTGCGGAGCACACCCGTGAAAAGCAGGCGGAGATCCTGGAAGCCGTTCGTCCCATCCCGGTCGATGAGGTCGACCAGTGGGCGGTGCGCGGGCAGTACGGAGCCGGCCACACGGATAGAGGTGACCTTTGCGCGTACAAGGATGAGAAGGACGTGCCGGAAGGCTCCTTCGTCGACACCTACGTGGCGCTTTGCCTCATGGTGGATACCTGGCGCTGGGAAGGCGTTCCGTTCTACCTCCGCACTGGCAAGCGTCTCAAACGTGCGCTCACGGAGGTGGTCATCACCTTCAAAAAACCACCCATCGACCTCTTCGAGAAGGCTCCCGGGGTGCTCCAGCACAACCGGATCATCTTCCGCATTCAGCCGGACGCGGGGATTACCATCGCCTTCGACAGCAAGACGCCAGAGCTGGAGCTGAGCACGCATACGGGTGACTTCACGTTCTCCCTGGCGCAAAGCCCCATCGGCAAATACAGCAAGGGCTATGAGCGACTGGTCTACGACTGCATGCGCGGAGATCCGAAGCTGTTCAACAACGCGAACATGGTGGATGCCGGCTGGGCCATCATCGAGCCCATCGTCGCTGCCTGGCAGACGCCGCCCAAAGAGCCGTTCCCGAACTACGCCTCCGGATCGTCCGGCCCGGACGCGGCGGATGAGCTCCTGGCGAAACGCGGCCATACCTGGCACTCGCTCGAAGATGACTAGCGAAAACGGGCGGCCAGGCCCGAGCAACGCTCGCACCGAAGCCGCCCGCCAAACCCAAACAAGATCACCTCGCGAAAAGACCGCCCAGCCCATGTACCACTCGGGAGATGGTTTACCGTGAGAGCGACGCCGCGACAGGTGTTAGGACTTCAGCCTTTCTTCCAGCAACGAGAGGCGGGTGTCATGCTCTCCCGACCGGACGGTCAGGTTGAGGATGCCTTGATGGACCAACTCCGTCAGCTTGTCGATCTTCCCCTTCGGCTTATCGTGCTGCTTGTCCATCTTGGCTTCGAGCCGGGTGATCTCCGATTTGTTGACCAGGATGCCGGCCATGACCATCAGCGAAGGGACTGCGATGGTCAGGAAGACCGGAAGAACCAACTTCATGGTGTCATTCATCGTCGACCGCGCTCAATGGATATTCTCACGCCCATCATAACTCCGGCCGCGCCCGATCAATCGATATTCGCGCTATCCGGAATCGCGTAATACCCTTTTCGGGCCTGGACTTTATACCCCTTGCCGCAGTCCAGATTGATCGTTCGATACTTCCCATCCGTCTCCAGGTTCTTCGGCGTGTAGCTCAGCAGATACTGCGTCCGCAGCTCATCCTGAATCTGATCGAACGCGTCTTCGAGCTTCTTTCCATTGTTGCCGACATTGATCACCCGCCCGCCCGTATCGGTCGCCAGCTTCTCCATATCGCGGTCGCCCGAGTACCCCATCTGGAACCCGCCATAGAACCCGCGGTCCGCAATTAGGATCACGTACACGATCGCGTTCGCCTTCTGCGCCGCCTCGGTCGCCGTCTTCAACGTCTCCTGCGAGCCCTGGTCGCCGCCATCGGTCAGCATCACCAGAATTTTGCGTCCCGCCTCCTGGTGCAGCTTGTCATGCGCCGCCAGAAACACTGCGTCATACAGCAGCGTCCCGCGCGGCGTTGAGTTCCCCGTGACCGATCCCGTCCCAGCCCCCGTATTGATCGTCGCCTTCTCGATCGCGCGCTTCAGCTCACGCGGCGAGTTCGTATAGTCGCTCAGCAAGTCCACATTGATGTCGAACGAGATCAAGAACGCCTCATCCTTGGGCGTCAGCACGTCCTTCAAAAACTCCGCACCCGACTGCTGCTCCAGCGGCAGCACATTCTGCTGCGACCCCGACGTATCCAGCAGAATCCCGATCGTCAGCGGAAGCTTCTTCTCCTGGGTAAAGTTCTTGATCACCTGCTGATCCTTGTTCTCGTAGACGTTGCAATCGTCCTTCTTCAAATTCGTAATAAACCCATTCTTATCCCGCACGGAAAAGTAAACGTTCACCAGGTTCGTCCCGATCTTTAACGTCTGAAGCTCCTGGCTCTGTTCCACCTGCGCCGGCGCATTCGACTTTGGCGGCGGCCCCGTCGGACTCGGCGCCTCCTGCGCAAGCAGGAACGGCGTGGCAAACGAGAAGGCGGCAACGAGAGCGGTAACGGAAAGGGCAGGGCACGGGAGGACGCGACGCATACCTCCTTAGACGGGTTTAAGACGGCAGGGGTTTCGCTCCCTCGCCGTAAGGCACCCCAGCCTCCGCTTCATGCGTCCAAACATCATACTGATACTGTGGTAGTTGGCCGAAGTTCCCCTCCGGCCGTGGGAGAGGCAATTGAAAGAGATCGTACTGGCTGGCGCCTTGGCGTTGACACTCATGGGGCAACAGACCCCTCAGCAGCAAACCATTCCCGACGCCCCCAAACCGCAGGCGCTTCCGTTGGGCAACATTGCTCCGGGAAAGGGCGCCACCTCCAACAGCGTGACGCCCGCGACGCCGGTCGACCCAAACGCCCCAACCTCCGCCCTCCCCGACTCCCCAAAGCAGAGCGCCGCCGACGCCGAAACTGGGCCGCCCCCCGAGCTCTCCTCCACAGCCCTCCCGACCCTGGTCCTGCAGACCAACTTCGTCGACATCCCTTTCACCGTCAAGGACAACAAGGGCCGCCTTGTCCCGGGACTCGACTGGCGCGACATTCAGGTCCGTGAAAACGGCATCCGCCAGCACATGCAGGTCTTCACCGTCGATCCCGCGCCCATGTCGGTCGCCGTCGTCATCGACCAGAGCATGTCCACTGATACCATGACCCGCGTCAACAATGCGCTCGGCGCGCTCCCCAGCGCCTTCGCCCCGTATGACGAGGTCGCCCTCTTTACCTACAACAACGGCCCCAAGCAGCAGACCGGCTTCACCGCCGGCCAGAGCGCACTGCTCTCCGCCGTCATCGACCGCTCGAAATCCGGAGGCCGCGATTCCATGTATTACGCCCCCGGCGAGGCCCTCGGCGGCGGCATCGACATCAACAACCACGCCCAGGACAATCTCACGCCGCTCACCAACAACAGCGCCCCCGGAGGCACCCACGGCGTCTCCCAGGTTTCCCGTGAGGTCCACACCCTTAACGACGCCATCCTCGCCGCCGCCATCTCCCTGTCCAAAGTTCCCGAGCCCCGCCGCCGCATCATCTACGTCATCTCCGACGGCAAGGAGTACGGGTCCGTCGCCAAGACCAAGGACGTCATCCACTATCTTCAGGAAAACAAGATCGCCGTCTACGCCACCCTCACTGGCGACTCCAGCGTCACCGGCCTCGGCTTCCTGGACAAGTACCACCTGCCCCTGATGATGCGCGACAACAACCTGCCCGTCTACACCAATGCCACTGGCGGCCAGACCTTCGCCGAGTACCGCACCCGCGCCATAGAGGACAGCTTCCAGAAGGTCACCGAGCAGATCCGCACCCAGTACACCGTCGGCTACTACAGCCGCGAGCCCTTCATTGACGGCAAATATCGCAAGATCGAGGTTCTGGTCCTGAAGCCCAACCTCCAGGTTATCGCCAAGGACGGCTACTATCCAACACCCACACGCCAGCCGCCGCCCAAGCCCGCCGCCACGCCGGACAAGACCTCCAGCAGCATACCCAGCCCGAGCCAGCAGTAGCCGTGGGCAGCTTTCTGGCCGGGAACGCCTCCCTGGCGTTGCTCGCCGCGGCCTTCTGGGGTGTCGGTGATTTCTCCGGCGGCATGGGAGCCAAGACCGCAGGCGGTACAACAGGTGCCGCTCTGCGTGTCGTCCTGCTCAGCCATCTCACCAGCCTCAGCGTTCTCCTCGTCCTCGCACTCTCCTTTAGCCAGCCCTTCCCACACGGCCGCCCGCTTCTTTGCGGCCTGGCCGCAGGCCTCGCCGGAGGCCTCTCGCTCATCGCCTTCTACGTGGCCCTGGCGCGCGGCGCGATGGGCGCTTCCGCTGCCATCAGCGGCCTGCTCGCCGCAGCCATTCCCGTCCTGATCGCCAGCCTGGCAGACGGCTCCCCCGGCCCGCGCAGGCTGATGGGCTTCCTCATCGCAGGTCTCGCCATCTGGCTCATCGCCGCCGGCAACTCCGCCCACGAAGCCCGCAGCACCACAGTCCTGGCCATCCTCGCCGGCACAGGCTTCGGCCTCTACTTCGTCGCGCTGAAGTATGCCGGACCAGCCGGCGTTGTCTGGCCCATGGCCACCGCCCGCATGGCCTCGATCAGCCTCTGCAGCCTTATCCTTCTGATCCTACGAAGCAAGGCCGGCCCCGCCACCATCACCCGCCGCACCGTCCTGTGGGTTCTCTCGACAGCCCTCTTCGATACCTCTGGCAACATGCTCTTCCTGGCCGCCACCCGCGCCGGACGCCTGGACGTAGCCGCCGTCCTGGCTTCCCTCTACCCCGCCTCCACCATCCTGCTCGCTTCAGCCCTGCTGAAGGAGAAACCCACGCAACGCCAAGGCTGGGGCATGGCCGTAGCCGCCGCTGCTGTAGTGCTTATCGTTCTCTAGCCTGGAACCCACGCTGAACTGTCATCGTGATCGAAGCCTGGCGCGTTTTGCGCCGGACACAGCCGAAGGACTCAAAACAACCGGCTCGCGCCCTGACCGCGTCCCGTTGCGCGCGACAGTGGAGGACGTGCTACGCGTTCGTTCCGATCAAACACCCGCATCTAGACCTTCGCCACAGGCTCCTCAGCCTTCGGCGTCACCGTATGCGCAGCATCGACCGGTTTCGCCGCCTGGTTCTGCGTCGGCGCGTCGTCCGTGCTGGTAATCCCTTTCATCCCTTCCTTAAAGCCCTTCAGCCCTTCCCCCAACCCCTTGCCCAGCTCCGGCAGCTTCTTGCCGCCAAAGAACAGTACGGCCAGTCCAACGACGATCACGATATGCCACGGTTGAAAAAGTTCCATTGTGTCTCCCTTGCGGTCCTGCCCGCGGCGGAGCGTATCCGCCACTCTCTATTGTCGCACCATTCCCGCATCTCCCGGAAGACCTGGATCTTCCGGAAGCGACGATCCCGAAAAGACCGTCGCCCCGAGCTGACGGCACGCTACCGTTCTCCTCCTTTCGATGCCGCTTCCACCCAGGATGGGTGCCGAACGTTATATCGTGGAAGAAGACGCCATTTCGCTCACCCATACGTCCCAGCAACTGCAGAACTCGCGTTCCAGCAAGTGGAGATATAACGACCGATGCACAAAGCCACAAGAGCCCTGGCAGCCATCCTGGCCACCATCAGCGTAGCCACACTGTCCGCCGCAAGGGCGCAAGCGCAAGCGCAAGACCAGACCAGCACCAGCCAGACCCAGGGCCCCCTGGTCTCGACCGCCAAGCTGTCCGCAGCCCCGCCCGTCACTTACGACAACCGTTATGAGCTTTACGGCGGCGTCCAGTTCATGAACTTCCAGGCCGGCCAGAACCTCCCCAAGCGCATGAACCTGGGCGGCATTGAACTCCTCGGAACCTACTGGCTCACCTCGAAGATCGGCCTCGGAGCGGAGTTCCGCGGCGATGCCGGAACCACACCCGTCTTCCCCAGCCCCCGCGACCTCAACGGCACTAGCCGCCCTCTTGTCGTGCTCTACTCCGGCCTGGGCGGCGTGCAATACCGCGGCCCCAAAAACCAGCGTGCCGCCATCAACTTCCACGCCTACGGAGGACTCGCCCATGGCAATTTCACAGAGTCCGGCCTGGTCGGCGACGTCGGCCTCTACCCCAATAGCAACGCCCCGCTCATCGCTCTCGGCGGCTCGGTAGACTTCAACCGCTCCAAGCAGGTCGCCATCCGTCTCTCCCCGGACCTCCTGCTCGAACACTTCGGCACAGAAACCCGCGAGTTCTTCGCCATCTCTCTCGGCGTCGTCTACCGCTTCCAGCGCACCCGCTAGGGATTGTCTTTCATCGGTTCTGTGCTCCGTGGTAAATGCGAAGCACTTCCACGGTCTGTCCTATAACTCGGTAGATCACGATATATGGCAGCGGGTGATAGAGGATCTCCCGTGTGCCTGGCTTGAGACCTCCGCGCCTCCGCTCCGGCATGGATCTCAAGGACCGAACACCATCGTAGAGCTTGCGGATGGTTGAGCGGGAGAAGTGAGGAGAGTGCAGATCAAGATAGTTCTTGATGTCTTCCAGGTCATCGACGGCAGGAAGCGTCCGGCGTATCCGCATCAGCGTTTCAGCATCGCTTCCACACGAGCATCCATCTCATCTTCCTCAAGAAACTCTCCGCGTTTCGCTGCTGCCAGGCCCTCTTCAACTTCCGCAAGAAAGCGGTCGTTGTCGCACAGCACGTAAGCAGCAGCCTCGGTAAGCAGCTGTCCCACAGGCTTACCCTCGTGACTTGCGACGTGGGAAAGCAACGCTTCTTGTTCTGCGGTGAGCGGAATTTCCATTCCTCAGCGTAGGAAGGAGTTTCCCTCATGTCAAGGGCTCGGGCTCATTCTCCGTCGTGAAGATCAAAGAATGAGAAGGGGATAATGCTGGCGACTTCCTAGTGCCCTATCCTTCCATGGCCCTTAAAACCCACTCCCTGCCTGCATAAACTCCGGGCTCACCGGATTCTCATACACGCTGTAGTCCCGTGTCACCACGGTCAACCCGCTCGGCGTCACGTGGTACTGCTTCTTATCCTCGTTCTGGTCGTACCCAATCACCGTGCCATCCGGAATATGCACGTCGCGGTCGATGATTGCCCTGCGAATGCGGCAGTGCCGCCCAATATTCACATGCGAGTACACAATCGATGAATCCACATCCGCATATGAATTCACCCGCACATCCTGGCTCATCACCGAGTTCCGCACCACCGCACCTGAGATAATCGACCCCGCGCAAACGATCGAGTTGATCGCCATACCCGTCCGCCCTGGCTCCCCGAACACAAACTTTGCCGGAGGGTACTGGTAAGCCCGCGTTCGCATCGGCCAGCTCTTGTCGTACAGGTTGAACACCGGCGAAACTCCCGCCACATCCATGTTCGCCTCGTAATAAGCGTCCAGCGTCCCCACATCGCGCCAATACAGCGCGCTCTTCTTGTTCTCATCCACGAAGTTAAACGCGTGCATCCGGCATTTGCCCAAAAGGTCCGGCAGAATGTTGTGTCCAAAGTCGTGCTTGGAATCCGGCTTCTCAGCATCGGCAATCAGCGCCGGAAGCAGCGTGTCCGTATTGAAGATGTAAATCCCCATCGAAGCATCCACCGAGTCCGGCGTAAATGGCGACCGCACCTTGGTCGACTTCGGCTTCTCCTCAAAACACGTCACCTCGCCGTTATGCGCCACCTCCACCACGCCAAAGGAAGACACCTCATCCGGATGGATCGGCAGCGTCGCTAGCGTCACATCGGCTCGTGTCTCCACATGCTGCTGCAGCATGCGCGCATAGTTCATCTTGTAGATGTGATCGCCGGAGAGGATGATCACGTACTTCGGCTCTTCCGACCCGATTGAGTAGATATTCTGGTACACCGCATCCGCCGTACCCTGGTACCAGCTCTTGGAAACCCGCTGCATCGGCGGCAGGATCTCGATAAACTCGCCTAGCTCCTGCGCCACCACCGACCCCCACCCCTCGCGGATATGACGGTTCAGCGAAAGCGCCTTGTACTGCGTCAGGATGTACACGTGGCGCAGGTCGGAGTTGATGCAGTTGGACAGCGTGATGTCGATGATGCGGTACTGGCCGGCAAACGGAACAGCAGGCTTGGCGCGATCGCGGGTTAGCGGAAAGAGACGTTCACCGGCGCCACCGGCGAGCAGGACTCCAAGCGTATCTCTCATCGTGCGGCTTCCTTGGGCTACTTCTTATGGTTCGAACGCGCAGACCTTCAGCAAAATACATGGGATGCTGAATCCATCTCCCAGGTATGAAACCACCAACTTATCACGGTCACTTCGTGACGCGTATTAAGCTTCGCGAGCTCCTCCCGTCGGTCGGCACAGAATCTCGCGGCGACCAACGGGAGCACCCCGCAAAGCCCAATACAAGTCATGAAGTGACCGCACCGCGCGCAGGGGCCCGTCCGGCAGGACATGGCTTTTAAGCAGCCTCTTCCGAATCGAAATAAAGATACCGTCTCCAACTCGGATCCGCGCTCCCGATCATCCGCATGATGTGCCGGCTCGTATGCAAGGAGAACGGCCTCGGCTCCCGCTGCAGCTTCATTCCCGTCAGCTCATGCGGCATCTGGTTGCCCTTGCGCCGGTTGCAGCTATGGCAGCAGGCCACCAGGTTCTCCCACGTGGAAAGCCCTCCGCGGCTGCGCGGAATCACATGATCCAGCGTCAACTCCCCCGCCGTCAGCGCAATCGAGCAGTACTGGCAACAGTTCCCATCCCGCAGCAGGATATTCTTCCGCGAAAGCGCCCGGGTCTGGTGCGGAATTCGCCTGTATTCCAGCAGCCGGATCACGCTCGGCATCGGCACATTGATCCGCGCCGCATGAAGCACCGCGCCCTGCGCCTCTTCCGTCCGAGCCACGCCCTTCAGCACCAGCACCAGCGCCCGCCGAGCCCCGCAGATATTGATCGGCTCATAGCTCGCATTCAAAACCAGCACAGGTGTCTGCATCTGCGTCTGCCGTACCGCCGGCGTACGCCCCTCATTCGCGTTCCGCCGCGCCCCCGTCGCAAGTCCGTGTCCAGTCCCATGTCCTGCATGCCGCCCTGACGTCCCCCGTTGCTTCTTCGTCTGCATCGTCCCCTCATTCCTCCCGAAACGTTGATGACTGCTTCACACTGCCTTTCACTGCTTCTTACTGCCTCACACCGTCCTTCAGGTCCCAACCCGCCACGTAAGCCCCAGGATTTCCGGCCATTTCCACCTCATCCGCGCCACAAGCCCGCGCCACCGTCGCAACCCAAACCTTGCTTGCCCCGGCCCGCCGCAAAACCCGCGCACACTCCCGGGCCGTCGCGCCCGTAGTCAGCACATCATCGATCAGCAGCACCTCTCGCCCCCGCACATCGCCCGTAACCTCAAACGCGCCAATAAGATTCCGCCGCCGCTCCCGACGCGAAAGCTCAAACTGGTGCTCTGTACTCTTCCGCCTAACCAGCGCCCCATGCGCCGCCTGAAGCTTCCATTCCGGCCGCAGCACCCGCATCCGCTTCACCGCCGCATCCGCCAGCAAACGAGCCTGATTGAACCCCCGCCGTCGCTCCGCAGCCGGAAACAGCGGCACAGAGACCACCCGCAAATCCCCCGCAGCCTCCCCTGCAAGATCGAGCACCGCCTCCGCCAGCCGCGCCCCCAGCAACTCCGCCAGAGACCTCACCCCCTCGTATTTCAGCAGGTGGATCATCTCCCGAAGCTCATCCTGGTAACTCCCATAGCAGACCGCCCGCGCAAACTCCGGTGGCGCAAGCCTGCACGCAAGACACTCCATCCCGCGAAACCGCAGGTCTTCCATCTCGAGCTCTGTATTGATCCAGTCTCCACACCGCCAGCAAGCCGAGGCCACCCGCCGCTTCAACCCACCCGTACACTCGTCACAAACCGGCACGCCCCACGCATGCACCAGAGGTCCGCCGCAGACGCGACAATCCCCAGGAAAAACTGTCGTCACGAGATCCCCAACCGCAGTCTTAGCGACGCTCCCAGCAACCCTCACAGGACTTCGCAGTACCCGTATCACTGCGCGCCAAGCACTCTCAGCAGGACGGCTACCCGCGCGTTCATAGGAAGCCCCACCGGCCACGACACCGGGCGGACCCCCTTGCACAACCTCGAGCTGCCCCTTCAAGCGTTCGCTGAAGACTCACCTACTCGACGGCGCTCCAGGTCGGTCAGACCGCGCCATGACTCGAAGTATAGTCCCACGCACATTCAATCCGTCAATCTCTCACGTCGAGCATCGATAGAATGGCCGAAATATGCCGGTGGTATCTTGTTCCCATGCAAATTGAGCATCAACCATGGCTCCCGACGAATGAGAGCGGTATAGAAGGCCAAAAGATCGCAATAGTGGGCTACTCACATTATGTTGACGGCATAGATCATGACGGCGTCACAAACGAGGTGGTTCAATCCATCACGGACGGTGAATACACGTTTCAGTTCTTCGACAAAATTATGCGATATTTCGGATTTGACGACCCCGCAGACTTTTGGCATAAAGTGATCTTCTTCAACTTCTTGCCCAGTGCGATTGGCCCAAGGAGTGAGAAATATGCTGTTGGCACGGCGGCAGAGCTTGAGCGAGGCAAGAGTCGCTTTTTGAAGATCATCCAAGTTGAGAAACCCGATAAAGTCTTCGTATTCACAAGCAAAGGTTGGCGCGCTTTTCCGGAGACAACGGTGGAAGAGTCCAGCGGCGATACATGTACACCCCTGCTGGAGGGTCAAAAAGATCCAAACTGGGGAACTTACATGGTGGGAGACCATCGAGTTCTAGTTTGCGGTTTTCGACACCCTCAGTTCGCAACTGGGGAGAATATGACTAAACAGGTGAGGGCGTTTTTGGATCTGCGACCCCAAATTCAGGGTTAGCACTGAACAGTATCGCTTAGTGTGCGATCAGGTTTCGAGTTAGCCAAGGATGAGTAGTTTGCGCTGGTACACTCCGACAAAAGCCTCACTCAGCCGGAGCCCCCAAGCGAATGCCCGCATTCTTCCAGCCCTTCGTCCCCGCCTCCGACTCCCGTCCCGAGTTCACCCTTCGCGCCCTGCTCCTCGGTGCCGTCTTCGCCGTCCTCTTCGGAGCCGTCACGGTCTACGTCGGCCTCCGCGCAGGCCTCACCGTCGCCGCCTCCATCCCCATCTCGGTCCTCTCCATCTCCATCCTCCGCGCCTTCGGCAAGGCGAGCATTCTTGAAAACAACATCGTCCAAACCATCGGTAACGCCGGCCAGTCCATCGCCGCCGGCGTCATCTTCACCCTCCCCGCCCTCATCTTTTTAGGTTTTGACCTGGAGTCGTCCAGGATCTTCGCCCTCGCCCTCTTCGGCGGGTGGCTCGGCGTCCTCTTTATGATTCCGCTCCGCCGCCAGCTCATCGTGGAAGAGCACGACACCCTCATCTACCCCGAAGGCACCGCCTGCGCCGATGTCCTCATGGCCGGCGAGCGCGGCGGCTCCTTCGCCTCCCGCGTCTTCCTCGGCCTCGGCCTCGGCGGCCTCTACACCCTCTTCCAGAACGACAACCTCTTCTCCCTCTGGCCCTCCGGCCCCAACTACGAGCCCGATCTCGGCAGCCAGCACCTGCTCAAAGGCGCGGCCATCCGCGCCGACTGCACCCCGGAGTATCTCGGCGTCGGCTACATCATCGGTGTCCGCGTCGCCGCCGTCATGCTGGCCGGCGGCGTCTTCTCCTGGCTCGTCCTCATGCCCGCCATCCACTTCTTTGGACGAGACCTCATTATCTATCCCGGCACCGCGCCCGTCTCCTCCATGGACCCCAGCACGCTCTGGAAGACCTACGTCCGCCCCATGGGTGCCGGAGCAGTCGCCACCGCCGGCCTCATCACCCTGCTGCGCACCGCGCCCACCATCTTCTCCGCCCTCGCGGAAGGCATCCGTTCCATTCGCGAGAAGAACTCCTCCACAACTACAACCGCCGCGCCCATCCGGACCGCGCACGATCTCCCCATGTCCGTCGTCCTCGGCGGCTCCGCCCTGCTCGTCGTCCTCATGGTCGCCTTCCTGCAGTTCCATCCCGTGCCCGGAGCCCAGGTCGGCCTACCCGCCAACATCGCCGCCGCGCTGCTTGTCGTCGTCTTCGGCTTCCTCTTTGTCACCGTCTCCGCCCGCATCGTGGGCATCGTCGGCAGCAGCGCCTCGCCCGTCTCCGGTATGACCATTGCCACCCTCATGGCCACCTGCGCCATCTTTCTTGTCAAGGGCTGGACCGCTCCTGCCTTCGGAGCCCTCGCCATCACCATCGGCGGCATCGTCTGCGTCGCGGCCTCGAACTCCGGAGACACCTCGCAGGACCTCAAGACCGGCTACCTCATCGGCGCGACCCCCTGGAAGCAGCAGGTCGCCCTCATGGCCGGCGTCGTCATCTGCGTCTTTTCGATTGGCGCCACCCTCAAAGCCATGAACAGCGCGCTTGAATCCTTTCAGCGCCTCCCAACCCCCATCCCCTACACCGCCCAGCTCCTCACCGACGGCGTGCAGCAAAAAGGCCAGTTCCCCCGCGACCGCTTCTCGCTCACCAGCAAATCCGGCGCACGGGAACCCATCACCGACGGCCGCTCCTACATCCTGCTCAACGCCATCGGCTCCGCCACCCTGCCTGACGGCAAATACCTCCTCGATCCCGCCACCAACCGGATCGAAATCCAGTGGACCCAAGGCATCGGCAGCGAGAAGGCCGCCGCCCCGCAGGGCAAGCTCATGGCCACCGTCATCAACGGAATCCTCTCCCAGAAACTCCCCTGGGGACTCGTCCTTCTCGGCGTCGCCCTCGTCATCGTGGTCGAGCTGCTCGGCGTCCGCTCCCTCACCTTCGCCGTCGGCGCTTATCTCTCCATCGCCACCACCCTCGCCATCTTTGTCGGCGGCTTCATGCGCTGGCTCGTTGATCGCGCCATGCTCCACCACCACGCCCGCAACGCCGCCCTCGCCTATGAAGCCTCGCTCGCGCTCTGGCACTCGGACCGCGCTCGTTTTTTCCTGGAACATCCTGACTTCGACCAAACCAACCCAGACCACATCGACCCCGCCAACGGCCTACCCGTCCCCACCTCCGTAACCCCGTCACTCGATCTCGAATCCGAGATCTCCCCCGGCTCGCTTTACGCCTCCGGCCTCATCGCCGCCGGAGGCATCGTCGGCCTCATCGGCGTCTCCGCCAAGGTAGTGGAGGGCGTCTCCGAGCAGCGCGGTGGCCACTGGCAGCTCTGGCACTTCTCCACCCACAATCCGCTGTACAACCAGGGCGTCAGCATCCTGATGTTCGCCCTGCTCGCCTTCAGCCTCTACTACTTCGCCCGCAAACCGCTCGAAACCGGAGCCTGACCGCGTGGCTGGAGATCTTCTCTTCGTCTACGGCACCCTCCATCCCGGCCGGGCTCCCATGGAGATCGCCGCCGAAGTAGCTCGTCTCATCCCACGCGGCCCTGCGACCATTGCCGGAACCCTGCACCACTTTCCCGGCTATCCCGCCGTCCGCCTGACAGCGGAAACCGCAATCCGCGTTCAAGGTCACCTCTTCGAGCTACCCTTCGAAATATCCTCAGGCCCCACGCTGCTCGATCGTCTGGACGCGTACGAAGGGTTCCACCCCCACGACCCAGCCGCCAGCCTCTTTCTGCGCCAACGCACATCAGCCATGCTGCCTGAAGGAACCCAACTCCCCTGCTGGGTCTACACCTACAATCACCCGTTTCCTGCCATCCAATGAGCCCCTACCGCTCCGGTTGCGGCTGCAGCACTTCGAGCTGGCTCTCACCCCCACCACTGCCAACCTCCGTCCCCGCGGCAGGCGTCTTCGCCGTCACCACCGGCGCAAACGTCTGTGGTCCCATCCTCTCCGCGTGTTGATCCATGCTCCAACGCCCATGAGCGAGATACAGCGCCATCAATCCCACAGGAACCTCCGGCTGAATCGCAATCAGCGTAAACAGGTACCGCTTGGTCGTCAGTAGCGACTCCGCAGCCCCGCGCACCGGCCTGCTGCGCCTCAAAGACCCCGGCACCTGCGGGACTTCGATCGCCCTTAACTGCAGCTCCGGATGCGCCTTGCCATACTCATACAGGCTGCGCGCCACGTGCTTCGGCGTCATCAGCCCGAAGTCAGCCACGTGATCGCCGCGCGTCACCGTCCCTGGAAAGTAGAGGTTCACCATATCTGCCGCAAAGTTGGCACAATTTGTCTTCCGAAGGTGATACAGATGATGGTTCGCATCCGCGTTCATCGTCTTCATGAACGCCAGATCCTGATCCCGCGTGGTGTTGACCTGGTAGCCCCAGACGCGCCGGTTATAGGCAACCCCCGCCGTCTCCCACCACTCATCCGTCGCCTGGTCCTTCTCCGTGCCGTCCGGGACGATCGCTTCCATGTACCGCCCCCGATACGTCTCCCGCATCTCCCACGCAAGCTCCGGAGTCATGTACTTCGGCACATCCTCCGCACGGTCGGTCGCATACAAAAACTGCATCACCGGCGAGGCGATCCAGTCCGTCTGCCCAATCCGGTGATAGCGCGCGATCACCACACCCTGTGGCTCATCCGTGTGGCACTCGCGCAACTTCAGCGGCCCGTCCGCACAGAGGTGATCGAGATAGATCGCCGTATGCCCCACCGGCATCATCGTGCCAAAGCTGCCAAACGGCTCGCCGACCAGAAGCGTCAGGGAGCCCCGGGCAGGCACACTGCACAGTGCGAACGCCGCCGCAGCAAGCGCGTATGCCATCTTCTTGAAGCATTCTGGAAGCAGGCCTGACATAACCAAAACGTCAGACGCAAAACGTCAGAAAAAGGTCGCCAGCCGTCCGCCCGGAACCTGAGCCTCAATGCCCATAGGGGTGTTCAACGAACCGCAGCGTGCGGGGACCGCCCGCAAGCAGATCGATTCTGTCGTTAAAACGACAGAATCGTATTGCCCGCAAGTGACCTACTGCTTGGTCAGCAGCCCGGTCCCCGTGTCCGGCCCGCAGCTCCCGCTCAACGTCCAGCCGGTCACCGTCAGGGTCGTACCATCGGCGGAGAACGTCCCGTTCGCTGTCACGCTGTTCATCGTCGTCGCGTCGCTGTAGGTCAGCGTAAAGCTGCCGCCCGTAACCTGCGTGTTGGACACCGTCACTGGGCTGTTGAAGCACGGATTGCTGCCAAAGGTTCCGGTGCCCGAAAGCTGATAGTTTCCGCTGGTGTCCGAAGCCGGCGTCTGGCTCAAAGCAGCGCTCACATCCAGCAAGTGTCCATCCGGGTCGGAGAAGCTGCCGTTGAAGGTCCCGCTGATCGGCGCGTACGCCTGCGCCGTCGCCGTCGCCGCCTGCGCGAAGGCGCAGCTTCCGCCCACCACGTTGTAGCTCGCGCCCGTCAAGCTCTTACCGTCGGCAGCCAGCGTCCCGCTCACCGTCAATGTCCCGCCCGCGACATTCGCTCCCGTCAGCGTCACCGCATTCTTTGCATCTGCCGCCCCGGTCAGCTCGAAGACGCTCGTCGGCGCAATGCAGGTAGAAGCCGCGCTCGAATGAAAGATTCCCGCGATGTTCGCGCCGGAACCGCTCAGTTCGCCAGAGATCACCGGCAGCTTCGCCGCAGCCGTCGCGCTTGAAGAAAGCTGCCAGTTGCCGTTGACGGCGATAGAGCTCACCGCTGCAGTGGGAACCAGACCACCCGAACAACCAAGCAGCGTCGAAGAGAGTGCAAGCGCAGACAGTGCGCCAAGCCGATTTGCAAGAAAAAAGGACATGAGAAACTCCGGGTCAGGTGAACAAAAGATCGTAAAGCGACTATCGGCCACGCCGCTCCACGCTTCAATCACACGAACGGGGCAAGCGCATTGTCGAACCGAAGATCCTCGCTTCCCAACAGCACCGTCGCAAACAGCTCAAACAGCTAAGATGAATGCCAGAGGTTCTCAACACATGAGGGTTGCAAAATGAGGGTTGCGATCGGTCTCATGGCGGCGTTGCTGGCGTTCGGGACGCCGTCCTTCGCCCAGCGCGAAGCCCTGCCCGTCCAGCCCACACCCGCCGGCCCCCACCGTATCCGTCTCATCCTCAAAGACGGCAGCTACCAGATTGTGCTCCGCTACAAGGTCCTCGGCGACCGCGTCAGCTTCCTCTCCGCCGAGCGTGCCGGCCAAACCGAAGAGATCCCCCTCGCCCTGGTCGACCTGCCCGCCACCAAGGCCTGGGAAAAACAGCACGCCGACCCCTCGGACCCTCAATCCGCCCACTCAGGTCAGGATCGAGCTCCCGTTCTCGACCCAGAGCTCGCCAAGGAAGAAGCCGACCGCGCCATGATCACCCCGGAGGTCGCGCCCGACCTCCGCCTGCCGCCCGAAGACAACATCCTCGCCCTCGACACCTGGCGCGGCGCGCCCGAGCTCATCCCGCTCGAACAGCAGCACACCGACCTCAACAAGCAGACCGGCCACGGAATCCTCAAGGGCATCATCAGCCCCCGCTCCGCCGCCCACCAGGTCGTCCAGCTCAAAGGCGAGAAAGCCGACGTACAACTCCACGTCCAGGACCCCATCCTCTACGTCCGCCTCGATGACGCCATGCCCGCCAGCGGCGAGGCCCTCACTGTCGACACCCATGGCAAAACGCCCCCACCCGACAAACCCCGCGAAGGCCCCGGTGAGTACGCCATCGTCCGCGTTGACGTCCGCCAGGATGCCCGCATCGTCACCAGCTTTCAGGCCTCGCTGCTCGGCGTGCGCCCGCAGGACGACGTCACCGAAACCGAGGTCACACCCATGCCCGGCGGACACTGGGCCAAGATCGTTCCCAAAACCAACCTGCTCATCGGCGAGTACGCCCTCGTCGAAGTCCTGGGCGAAAACCAGCTAAATCTAGGCGTATGGGATTTCGGCATCCATCCGACGGCCCCGGAAAACCGCGACGCCGTCCTCCCCGAGAAAAAACGCCCATCCACCCTCGAACGAAGAGCCCCGTAAGTCGGACAACGTCCGAACCCTCTAAGTCTTGGAGCACCCCGACCGGTACACAAGTCACGAAGTGACCGCCGCCCGCGTAAGGCGCCCGTCCGGCAGGACGTTACCGCCGGCCCGCCGCCCGCCGTTCCGAAGAAACCGGCTTGCCCGCCGCCATCAGCCGCCCTTGCCCCATCACCGCCACGTTGTCCCGGCTCGTATTCTTAACCTCATACATCATGGAGTCGGCAGAGCGCATGATCGCATGCACACTCGCTCCATCCTCCGGAAAGGTCGCGCACCCAAAAGACCCAGAGATGTGCAGCGAAAGCCCATCCCCTTCCAGAAACGAAGCGTCCCGAAGCCCCTGGCAAAGATCCATCGTCATCGCCGCCGCGGCATCCTTACCCAGGTTCGGCAGCAGCACCACAAACTCATCGCCGCCATACCGGAACGCCGCATTCTGCGCTCCCGCAAGCCGCCGGATCAGATTCCCTACCTCAGCCAGCAGCTTGCTCCCAATAAGGTGGCCGTAGCTATCATTCACACTCTTGAAGTAGTCCAGGTCGATAAACACCAGCGAGAACGGCGCCGGCCGCACCGAGCCCCGGTCCATCGTCGTCAGCACCGTCTGCTCTTCCAGCATGGCGTACAGCCGCCGCGAGTTGAACAGCCCCGTACAGTCGTCCGTGATCGAAAGCTCATGAATCAGCTTGACCGACCGCGAGTTCTGGATCGCAATCGCCGCATAATCGCACAAAATCCGCAGAAACGAGATGCTGTACTCGCTCAGAAGATCCAGCTTCGAGTTCAAAAGCTGAATCACCCCCAGCGTATGCTCGCCCGACCGGATCGGCACACACGCAATCGAGGCAATCTTCAAATCCGGATGCGCCCGGGAGAAGGCCGACCAGTGCGGGTCCAAAGAAACATCCGGAACCACCAGCGGATTGCCCGTAGCTGCCACCCACCCCGCAACCCCAGCGCCCAGCGGAACCCGCAGACCGCTCAGCGACGACGAATCTTCACCCACCGCAATCGCGTAGTAAAGATCCTGCCGATCCTCGTCGATCATCAACAGCGACCAGCGCTCCGGACCGAAGAAATTCGCCATCTTGTCCATGATCGCCCGCAGGATGACTTCGAGATCCAGCGACGTCGTCAGCGTCCGCGCAACGTCATGGAACACGCGCAGATGATCCATCTGCCGGCTCTCAATGACCTCGAATTGACGTCGCTCCCTCACGTATAACGGCTGCCCCACAAGAGTCCTTGAAGCACCAAGATATCCCAAAACGACACCGTTGCAACAACCGTTACCACCTAAGTTGCAGCATCAAATCAGCTTCCCGGCCGACTCGCAAACCAGAAAAATGCCCGCTCTCCGCCGAAAGATAGTCGCCCTCCTTCAGCGCCACATTCAAAACCAATGCAGCGGATCGGACATCCGGCTATCCATTCCCGCATACAAACCATCACACAGGGATGTCAACTTCCATCGCTGCGAGATCCAACCGGTACTCCCCGGTCTTCTTCTTCCTCGTGGCGGCCGTCATCATCGGCCTCTTCGCCGCCGTCCTGGTCATCCGAAGCGCCACCGCCGGTAAGCTCGACCCCAAGAAAAACCTGGTCATCAAGCCCGTCCCTGCCAAATAGCACCAAAATAACAGCGCTCAACCGCCGATATGCACCATCGACCGGGAAGGCTTCTCAAACCCCGGCTCGCCAATGTGGTGCCGAGCCTCTTTGCCCCGCACAACCCCACGGATATACCCCAGCAACTCCGCGTCTGAAGCCCCCCGCCGCATCCGCCCATACAAATCATGGTCGGTCTGGGAGAACAGACACGTCCGAATCTTCCCATCCGACGTCAGCCGAACCCGCGAACAATGCCCGCAAAACGGCCTCGACACCGGCGCAATGACCCCAATCTCACCCAGCCCATCGCCAAAGGTATATCGCTTCGCCGTCTCGCTCGCCGCATTCGCAGCAAGCTCCACCAGTCCGCCCCACTCCTCCCGCCGATACGCATCCAGCCGGGATACAATCTCCTCCAGCGTCACCACCGCTTCTTGGCTCCAGCGCCGAGCCGCAACGCCGGCCCCGGCAACCTCGGTCGAAGCCTCTTCCAGCGGCATCCACTCGATAAACCGCACGATCACGCCCTCAGCCCGGGAAAACTCCGCAAACCGCTCCACCTGCGAGTCATTAAACCCACGCAGCAGCACACAGTTCACCTTCACCGGGCCCAATCCGGCAGCGTTCGCCGCCCGCACCCCCTCCAGCACCTTGTCGAACGACCGCGGCACCCGTGTAATCGCCGTAAACGTCTCCGCATCCACCGCGTCCATGGAAACCGTCACCCGCGTCAGCCCCGCATCCTTCAGCGGCTGCGCCAACCCCGCCAGCAGATGCCCGTTGGTGGTGAGCGCCACATCCAGCGGCGCTCCCGCAAACGTCGGCTCGCCCAAGGCATCGAACTCCGTCCGCATCTGCCCCAACTCCTGCACCAGCTCCAGCAACCCGCGCCGCAGCAGCGGCTCGCCGCCCGTAAGCCGCACCTTTTCAATCCCCAGCGAGACAAACAGACGGATGATCCGCAGGTAATCGGCGATCGGCAGCTCCTCGTAAACTGCCCCTTCATTCCCTGTCCGGCAATACACGCATCGGTAATTGCACCGGTCCGTAATCGACACCCGCAGATCTGTGATCGCGCGCCCGTAGCTGTCTCGCAGCCGCATCTGCGTGCCTGCCGGTTTCAACGCCACGGGGATCTCGGTCAAATCGAGTACAGCGGATGCGCTCATCAGGCCTTTACCGGCGCCAGCAGAGGTCCGTGATGGACCAACCTGGAGCAGCAAAACTGTTGTTTGGATGCGAGTTTCCCATCCGCGTCGTAATCTGTATTTTAACCCTCATATAACCTTTGTCACGCCTCGGAACCTATAGTACTATTGCACTCGATCCAGACTCTGTGTATCGTCCGCACCTCTTGTTCAAGGGGAACACATGCAAACTCCAAGCAGCCTTTCTACATGGCTGGGCGAACAGGCCCTGCCACTTGCTCTCATTGTCCTACTCCTCGCCTTCGTCATGACCGTCCTTTTTCTCTCCGCGCGCAGCCGGCGCATGAAGATGAATGAAGAGCGGTCTGGTGTGAGTGAAGATACGTTCGTCGGCTTCCTGTCGACCTACGGCTTCGACTCGAAGATCGCACGCTCCACCTACCGGTACCTCCAGGACAAACAGAACGTCAGCTTCCCCATCCAGGCAGAGGATCTGCTCGATGAGGATCTTGGCCTCGACTCGGAGGACATCGAAGAGTCCGTGCGCGACCTGCTCGCCATCAACCAGCGTCTCCACCAGCCTGGCCTGCACCATGAGCCCCTGGTCACGGTAGAGGATCTGGTGCGCTTCCTTCAGAAATCCCCCCGGCTGACCCAGCTCGCAGCATAGCAAAGCCGCCAGAACCGAGTTCTGACAGGGCGGGACTTCAGTCCCGCCGCTAGTATCCCGCACAGGCCGCGGCTGTAGAAGCTAACGCAGTTGCAGAGTAGCGACGGCGTGCTGCCTCCAGTCGTACACTGGAGCCATGACGATCTCGCACGCCCACCTCCAGCGCTTCGGCTTTCGCGAAACCCTCGTCTTCGACTGGGTTCGCTCCTAACGCCGCCATGGCTCCCCGTCCCGGCGAACTCGCCCTCATCGACCGCATCCAGACCCTGGCCGCACCCGGCAGCCGTGCCAGCAAGACGCTCCGCCTCGGCATCGGCGATGATTGCTCGATCCTCGCTCCACCCCCCGGCCACGAGATCCTCATCACAACCGACTTCTCCCTGGAATCCCGCCACTTCCGCCAGGACTGGCACACTCCCCAATCTGCCGGCCACCGCTGCCTCGCCCGAGGCCTTTCCGACCTCGCCGCGATGGGAGCCAAGCCCCTCGCAGCCTTCCTTTCGCTCGCTCTCCCGCCCGATTTCAGCCAGAAATGGTTCGACGGCTTCCTCCAGGGCCTGCTCGCCCTCGCAAAACTCCACGCCGTGCCGCTCGCCGGAGGCGACACCGCTCAAGCCCCCGGCCAACACATCCTCGCCGACATCGTCCTCCTGGGCTCCGCCCCCGCCGGACGAGCCCTCCGCCGCTCTACCGCCCGTCCCGGCGACCGCCTCTTCGTCACCGGTGCCCTCGGAGGCTCCGTCGCCCAACTTGAAACCCTCGCCGCCGGGAGGCTTTCGCCCCGCCGAGCTCGTCGCGACGCCCCATCGATCGCGTCGCTTGCGATGGGTGGGATCAACCCGAACCCTCAACTATTCCCCACCCCGCGTCTCGCCGTCGGCCAGGCCCTCCTCCGCCGCAACCTGGTCTCCGCCTGCATCGACCTCTCAGACGGCCTCTCGACCGACCTCACCCACCTCTGCCAGGCCTCCAGGGTTCGCGCGATCCTCAACGCCGCAGCGATCCCGCTCCACCCCCTCGCCGCCAACCGCCTCCCGCTCGCCCTCCACGGCGGTGAGGACTACGAACTCCTCTTTACCGCCTCACCCGCCGCCCGGATCCCCCACACTCTCGCCGGAGTCCCGATCACCGAGATCGGCCACCTCTCACGCCGCAGCTCAAAACACCCCCTCATCACCCTCAAAACCCAAACCACTACCGAACCCCTCCAACCTGGTGGCTGGGAACATCTGAAACCGGAGAACTAAACAGGAACAAGCATCTGCCGTATCCGCTCTTATCCAGCTCTTTTCCCTTTTATCGTTCCGAAACCTGAGTGAAGCGAAGGGGAAGGAACCCGTCCGTTGCCTGTTCTTCGTCCCGCCAGGTAACTTTCCAGGCCACCCAAAAGTTGATACAAGCCTAAGTCTAATAGAATGAATATTTTGCGCAGTTAACCCAGGGAGGGGGTATCCTGACCCAAGCCACCATGCACCCCTCGACCCGTCTTCTCCGCGCCACCCTCACCCCCGCCCAACCCGGCCAACCCCTCCACGCCGGCCCCGTCTTCGCCACCGCCTTTCACACCCCCGGCGACCCCAGTCTCTCGGAATACACCTACGCCCGCTCCCACAATCCCACCTGGACCGATCTCGAATCTGCCATCTCCCTCCTGGAATTCGACGAGGAACACGACCGCGCCCACACCCGCATCTTCGCCTCCGGCCTCGCAGCCGTCCACGCCGTCTTCACCGCAACCTTGACCCGCCCAAACGCCATCGTCGTCCTCCCGCAGGACGCCTACTTCGGCGCAAACCAGCTCCTGGAAGAGCAGTTCGTCCCGCTTGGCATCACTCTCCGCGGCGTCCCAACTCAGTCCCTCACAGACCCCGAAGTCCTCATCGGCGCAACCCTCCTCTGGCTCGAAACCCCCGCTAATCCCACCCTCGACATTACCGATATCCGAGCCGCCTCAGCCGCAGCCCATGCGGCCGGCGTCCTCGTAGCCGTCGACAACACCACCGCAACCCCCCTTGGCCAATCCCCGCTCTCCCTCGGTGCCGACCTCTCTGTCTGCTCCGACTCCAAAGCCCTCACCGGCCATTCCGACCTCCTGCTAGGCCACGTCTCCACGAGGGCCTCGGCGTTAGCGGAGCGTATCGACCGCGTCCGCACCCTTACCGGCTCCGTCCCCGGCCCGTTCGAGGCCTGGCTCGCCCACCGCTCGCTCGCCACCCTGCCCCTCCGCCTGGAGCACAGCTGCGCCAACGCCCTCACCCTTGCCGCCTTCCTGCAGACCCGCCCCGAGGTCACGAACGTCCTCTACCCCGGCCTGACCACCCATCCCGGTCACGCCATAGCCGCCGCCCAGATGACCCACTTCGGCCCCGTCCTCGGTTTCACCCTCCCCACCCAGCAGCACGCCGACCGCTTCCTCGCCCGTGCCAGCCTCATCACCGAGGCCACTAGCTTCGGCGGCCTCACCACCTCCGCCGAGCGCCGCGCCCGCTGGGGCCATGACCGGGTAGCCCTCGGCTTCATCCGCCTCTCCGCCGGCTGCGAACACTCCGAAGACCTCATTGCCGACGTAACCCAGGCCCTCGACTCGCTCGAGGACCTCCCGGCGTGACCGAAACCTTCGAGCGATCTTGGCAAGCCGAAGTCCTCACCAGTCCACCCCTCATCGCCCCTGCCCGCAGCTTCATCTACCCCCAGAACATCCCCGGAGAAGAAGACGCTCTCGCCCGCGGAGCTCTGCAAGCCCTGATCCGCCCTCGCACGGGCGCAGCCTACCTCATCACCTGCGCCCTCGGCTTCACCGATCCCGCCCTCCCCACCGGCCTCCATCCCTGTCCCCACCCCAACCACCTCTGTGCCCTCGCTGGCGGCTACGCCTATCTTTCAGACACCCTCCACCCGGAAATTCCCACCCTTCTCCCCCTCAAACCAGTCGTTGCGCTCCACCCCCTACCGGCCCACAACCTGCTGCTCTTGCTGGGCTTCGATCGGATCTTCGCCTGGGGCAGGGAGGGGCTTGCCTGGCAGACCGCCCGCCTCACCTGGGAAGGCCTCACCATCACCCATGCCACCGCCACGCACCTCGAAGGCCAAGGATGGGACCTCATGACCGACAAAGAGGTCCCGTTCTCGGTTGAGCTTGCCACCGGCCGTCACACCGGTTCGCCGTTCCCGCCGGATGCCCCCCCGGGCTCCTGAAGGTCCGCTCGCTCATAAAAGCCCAGTGAGCTCTCCCCTTGCCTATACCTTCGCACCTGCACCAGCCCGCCGTACCGCTCCGCCAGCGTGAACTTGCTCTTGGTAGCAAACTCCGCCACCACAACCCCACCCGGCGTGATCACCCGTCCTCCGCTAACGCTCCCCAATAATCCAAGGGTCGCCTCATACTCGTTTTCCGCCTCATACGGCGGATCGAGAAACACCACATCCAACGCGACCGCCTTCTTCACCAACCCGGCCATCAAGGCGCCCGTACTCCGATCTTCTACAGTAAACAGACTTCCTGGGATCTTCAGCGCGGCCAGGTTCGCCCGCAGCGCCTTGAGAGCCGGTACGGCACTCTCCGCAAACCAGCAATGCGACGCGCCCCGGCTGATCGCTTCAATGCCCACTGCCCCTGTCCCTGCATAAAGATCGGCGAACCGGCACCCTTCCAGCCCTCCCGCCCGCCGCGCCGCCAGGATATTGAACATCGTCTCCCGCAGCCGGTCGCTGGTAGGCCGCGTGATCGTTCCCGGAGGGCTCACCAGCAGGCGCGACCGGTAAAGCCCCGCAATCACTCTCATCTCATCATGCTAAATCGCTTCCGGCTCGCTTCTCACTGCCTTACACCGCCCCTTCCTGCCCCACACTGCCCTACACTGTATTCATGCTCGGCTGGTCCTTCTCAATTGGCAGAATCTTCGGAGTCGAGATCCGCCTGCACGCCTTCTTTGTTCTTCTCCTGCTGCTTTCGGTCGCCTGGGCCTCCTCGCTGGGCGTCATGCTGACCCGCGGAATCGGTCTCTGGCTGCTCCTGCTCCTCGCCGTCCTCGTGCGCGAGACCGCCCGCGCCCTCGCCGCAGCCTGGTTCTCGCTCGATCTCCGCTCCATCCTGCTCCTGCCCACCGGCGGCATCTTCACCTACGCCAACTCCGACTCGCTCACCCGCGCAGCCTCCCCGCGCATCCAGAAGCGCCTGGCGCTGGTCGGTCCAACCGCCAGCTTCGCCTTCGGGGCCGTGCTCATCGCGATCATCCTTGCCGTCTCACCCACGGTCAACCTCTACAGCCTGCGCTGGGTTACGCCGGACCACCTGCTCCGCACGATGGTCTGGGTCAACCTCCTGCTTGGTGCACTCAACCTGCTGCCTGCCTGGCCGCTTGACGCCGGACGCGTCATGCGCACGGAGATCATCGGCCGCAACCAGCGCACCCTCCCCGAAACTCCCCTCCCGCCCCCACCTGCCGCTGCCTCCTCGCGGACCCGAACCCCGTTGCAACGGCTCTCCCTCATTGCCGCTGCACCCGCCGGACCCCGTCTTCTGGCCAGCCTCGGACCTCTGATTGCCATGATCCTCGTCGTCTCCGGCCTGCTGTACACCAACTGGTGGGTAATCATGGCCGGCCTCGGCATCTTCCTCGGCGCGCAGATCGAGCGCCAGGGCCTGCTCCTCCGCACCGATCTCGACCAGGTCCTCGTCAAGGACGTCATGCTCACCGACTACAGCGTCCTCTCCGCCTCCTCAACCCTTGAAGACGCGCTTGAACACGCCCGCCACTCCCTCCAGGATATCTTTCCCGTCGTCCGCGGAGGCAACATGGTTGGAGCCATCGCTCGCCACACCATTCTCGAAAACATCCAGATCAGTGGCAACAGCTACGTCCAGGGCCTCATGACGCGCAGCTTTTCCACGGCCGTTCCGTCAGAACCGATCATCGAGGCGCTCGGCCGCATCGCTGCCCCGACAGCCCAGAGCGCCCAACTCCTCCCCGTGCTCGAAGGCGAGCGCATCGTCGGCATCATCACCCCGCAGAACCTGCAGCGCTCCATGGCGATCCTCCCTTCCCGAAAGGTCCGCCTTGTGAGGCCCGAGAAGGATTGACTCGCGCAAAACTGAACACTCCACCGCGTTCTGCCGATAGTGCCTATGCAGGAATCTCGTCTCCTCGAGGTGACCCAATGTCGCTCTCCGTCTCCGTTGTCTCCGCGAACCAGCCCATTATCGAACCCGCACCCGTCGCCAAGCCCGTCCCGGCGCCTACCTCATCGGAGCAGATCAACGATCTTGCCTCCTCCGGTGCGACCGCCTCGCAGATCGCCACCCAGCTCGCCATCCCCGTCGCCCAGGTGGACCAGCAACTCGGCATCACCACCTCAACCACCGTCACAAGCGCCTCCACCGTCGCTGCCCTGGCGGGACACCTGGATGTTCGGGCCTGATCTCTGGCGCCAAGCAACGCTCGGAGTTGCGCGTTGTCCCCAGACAGCACGATCTGCCGCGCAGCTGGCCCGTGGGCAGGACACGCGCTTAGAAGAGCGGAGTCCGCCCGTTCGGCGTTGCTGCCGCGTGCATGACCAGCGCAAAAAAGTGGATCAACCGCCACTCATCCCACATCCCAGGCTTCGTCCCCTCAAAGTCAATGTGCGAGATCACGGGGCTCACCAGCATCGCCTGCAACGATACGCTCGGCAGCTCGCTCGCCATCCAAAGCGTCTCCGCGGAAGGAATGATGTTGTCCGCCTGCCCATGCAGCAGGTACACCGGCGTCATCAGCGTCTTCAAATGCCCGCGCGGTGAAAGTCCGTTCAGCTCATCGGCATGCTTCGCCGCCGCCTTCGCAATCAGCCCCCGTGTCCGCACGGAAGCCGCATCCATCAGATCCAGAGCCTCCACCTTCTGCCGCTCATTCAGCTTCAGCGAAGCCGTCTCCTCCGCCGCCTTGTCCTCATACAAATGCGCCCGCAGCACAGCCCGAATCGCCGCAATGTCCTGCCGCGGCACAAAATCTTCCACATATTCATACTCGAGCACCAGCGGCCCATACTCATGCGCCGGCAGCAGCTCCGTCGTGCCGTTCGGCCTTATGTCCGCACCCGTCCGGTAATACTGAGCCACCCGATTCATCGAGTCCTGCGACCCCACCGCGAACACAAACTTGAACTCCGGCTTATACAGCGGATCGGCCGCCGCCAGCAGCGCCAGACCCCCAGAAAAGCTAAGCCCCATCACGCCCACCGGCCCACCCGTTTTCTTCGCAAACCACTGCGTCGACTCGCCGATCGTCTTGATCGAAGTCGAATCCACGTGATAATCCTTGATATCCGGCAGCTCCGGGGTCAATACCTGCAAACCGCAACTCGCCATCGCCGCCGCAAACGCCTCTAACCGCGGCTCATCGATCCCCAGGTGATGCACTCCATGCAGCACAATCAACGCCGGAGGATTCTTCTTGTTCTTAGGCGTATACAGACGCGCCCGCACGGGACCGCTCTCCGTATCCAGTGTCACATCCTCAGTCAACGTGGGCGCACCCACGACATACCCGATCAGCCGTGGCACCGGCTGCCCCGACACCTGCTGCAAGATCGCCACCGCCTGCAGGTGCGCCCGCATAAACGGCCACGCAGAGATCCCCAGCACGACCAGCCCTGCCAACAGCAGCGCATAAAACGCCCCAAGATAATCCCTGACCCGTGTCCGCCCCCGAGCCACCACCGCCGCGGTGCGAGACCGGCGCAGCTGATCGCTGATCCGCGCGAGATGAGCGCGACGGACCGAAGAACGGCGAGGCAGGGAAGGGCGTCTCATCACATCCTTTGTCTTGCCTCTACTACGATGCTCAAAGTCACTTCGTTGGCGCGTCGTGGGCTTCGCGCAGGACAGTCTCTCAGATCTCCATAATTACTGGCATAATCAAAGGCCGCCGGCTCGTAGCCTTCTGAATGAACCGCTTCAGATCGCCCCGAATCTTCTCCTTGATCACCCCATAGTCCTGCTTTTCTTCCGCACTCGAGCTCGCCAGCGTCCGCTGCACAATCTCCCGCGCCTCAGCCACCACCTGCGCATCGTCGATCGCAAACCCGCGCATCACAATCTCCGGTTGCGCCTCAGACTGCCCCGTGCGCTTGTCGATCGCAATGATCGCCAGCACAATCCCATCCTCGGAAAGATGCTGCCTATCCTTGATGACGACATCATCGACCACATCGATCGACCCACCTGAATCGATACAGATCCGTCCAACGCGAACCTTCCCATTCTTCTGGATCGTATCCTTCGTCAGCTCGACCACATCGCCATCTTCCACCAGCAGCGCCTGCTTCGGCACCCCGGTCGACATCGCCAGCGCCACATGGTGCTTCAAGTGCCGGTAATCCCCATGCACTGGAATGAAGAACTTCGGCTGCACCAGGTTGATCATCAGCTTCAACTCTTCCTGGCTGCCGTGTCCGCTGACGTGAATCATCCCATTCGTGCCGTCGTCGAAGATGACATTCGCATCCCGCCGCTCCAAATGGTCGATGACCCGGTAGATTCCTTTCTCATTACCCGGAATCACCCTCGAGCTCATCAGCACCGTATCCCCAGCGTCGATCTTGGCGAACTTATGGTTGTTCACCGCCGCCCGGCTCAGCGCGCTCATCGGCTCGCCCTGCGTACCGCTGATCATCAAAAGCAGCTTCTCGCTCGCAAAATCGCGAATCTGTCCCGGATGAATGAGCAGCCCCTGCGGCACCTTCAGATATCCCAGATCCTGCGCAATCTCGGTCGCATTATCCATCGACCGCCCAATCACCGCAACCTTCCGCCCATGCTTCTGCGCCAGGTCGAACGCCAGCGCAATCCGCGCGATCGAAGAAGAGAAGCAGCTGAACAAAATCTTCTTCTTCGTCTGCGCAAAGATCTCATCCAGCCGCGGCCGCACCGCTCGCTCGCTCGGCGTCCACCCCGGACGGTCCACGTTGGTGGAATCTTGCAGCAAAGCTAACACCCCGCCGTTCTTACCCAGATCCGCAAACGCCTGTAGATCGAACGCCTTCCCGTCCGGAGGCGAAAGATCCACCTTGAAATCGCCCGTATGCAGCACCACGCCCACCGGCGTATGAATCGCCAGCGCCACGCAGTCCACCAGCGAATGCGTCACATGGATTGGCTGAATCGTAAACGGCCCAAGCTGAAACTTCTTGCCCGGGATCATCTCGATCAGGTCCGCGTCGTCCAGCAGGCGATGCTCGTCCAGCTTCCCCTCGGCGAGCGCGAGCGTGAACTCAGTCCCGTAAACCGGCACGTTCAGCTCGGACAGAATCCACGGCAGTCCGCCTATGTGATCCTCGTGCCCGTGCGTCAGCAGAATCGCTCGTACCTTGGACCGGTTCTCGGTCAAATACGAAATATCCGGCACGACGATATCGACGCCCAGCAGCTCTTCTTCAGGAAACATCAGACCAGCGTCGATAACAATAATGTCGTCTTGCCAGCGGAGAGCCATGCAGTTCATACCGAACTCGCCCAGCCCACCCAGCGGAATCATGCGTAATTTATCTTGTGTCATCAACCCCTGAGTTTATCAGTTATATCTCCGCTCAACGCCTGGGAGACCGCTTGGGTCGCTTTTGCCAGCCGCAAAGTCGCCTCCGCTTCCCTCCGCTGCAACGCCCGCACTCGCCGCCGCGTCCACTGCTTCACCACCCGTGAGGTGACGGCGATCAGCACGTACGTCCACCCGGACAGGCCCGCGATCTCAGCCGGCAGCAGCCTGGCCAACAAGCAGGCAAGCGCCCCACACCGGCGTTCCCCAATGTATCCGAGACGTAACCTTGAACCAGCACTCGTTCGAGCGCCGTCAAACCCAGCGCCTCCCGCTGCCGCCACGCGTTCCAGTAAAGCGCCGCAAACAACAGATAAATCCCCGCGAACCCCACTCCGTACAGCACCATTAGCTGGCGGACCTCGGCGTCGGAGGTGAAGTAGGCGTGAAAACTCCCGCCCATCATCCAAGCGGTCACGAACGTAAACAGAAACTTCAATGGATACACGTAATACAGGACCACAAACAGCAGCATCGCATTGATCGCGATCGTCCCGGTATCCCGCAGCCCAAAGCGCCGGAAAAACTTGTAATGCGCAAACCAGATCAGCGTCAGCAGTGTAAAGCTGATGGCGAACGGCACAAATCCGCCCAGCATCAGGTGAAGTTCCGCGTAGGTCTTTGGCACCTGCAGCGAAACCACAAGCAGCGTCAGCGCAAACCCGAACACCACGTCGGAAAACGCATCGATCCGCGAGACTTCGATCCCACGTAACCGAAATCCATCCTTCTCCAGATGCTCCCGCAACGGCACGCCCGTCATGCCAAAAGCTTACAACGGACGATCTCCCACGGACAGTCCATTCCATTCCGGAACTCATCTCAGCAAAAAGAACCCGTAACCCCCACATGAAGACAGAGAGCGACCCTTACTCGGTGCAAAATGAGTGCGGCATTCCGTGGATGGTTGCAGTGCTTTAGCAAGTCGGGCGCTTAGGAGAAGAACAGTTCTGCCCTGATAAAGCAGAATGGCCCAGCATCTCTGCTGGGCCGCTCAATCCACTGAAGGAGACTCTTTGCGAAACTTGTTTCGCGTAAAAGCCTCGGGTGAACTCGAGGTGCCAGGACTCCTAATCCTTGCACTTGTCTGTTTGCTCGCCGTGCTTGGTGTAGCTGCCGTATTGCTACTCAAGTAGTAAAACCGCCTTCCAGTGTCACAACCCACTGGAAGGCTTCTTCAACAATCAGATGCCACCATCCGCAAAAAGTCAATCCTGCATCCTCTGCATGCAGCAACCCAGCACGCTTACGGCCACCGGGAGCATCATGCAAAGCCCAGAACGGCACGAAGTGCCTACCGCAGCAGATCCTCCAGCGTCAGCGACAGCTCCGTCTTCTCATCCCGATACTTCACAATCACCGGACTCGACACGCTCAACCCCCACTCCTTGCCCTTCCCACTCGTCACCGCACGAGAACCCGGCACCACCACCGCTCCGCTCGGAATAATCAGCGGCCTTTCAGCCGTAGCCTTATGGATCTCTCCCGTCACCAGGTCATACACCGGCGTTCCGCGCGTCAGCACCGTCCCCGCCGCCAGCACCGCCTTCGACCGAACGATCGTCCCCTCATACACCCCGGTATTGCCACCGATCAAAGCATCATCCTCAATAATCACCGGCGAAGCATTCACCGGCTCGAGCACCCCGCCAATCTGCGCCGCAGCCGACAGATGAACCCGCTTCCCAATCTGGGCACAACTCCCGACCAACGCATGACTATCGATCATCGTTCCCTCATCCACATACGCCCCAACGTTGACATACATCGGAGCCATACAGACCACACCCTTGGCCAGATACGCCCCAGCCCGAACCGAGCTCCCCCCCGGAACCACTCGCACCCCGTCCGCAATCCCAAACCGGCGAGCCGGATAGGTGTCCTTATCGATAAAAGAGAGCCCGCCACCCTCCATCCCAACCATCTTGCCCAACCGGAAACCCAACAGGATCCCTCGCTTCACCCAGGAATTAACCCGCCAGCCTGTCGCCTCCGCCGCATCGGGCTCGGCTGCCCGCAGCGCTCCACACTCCAGGTGCCCGCGCAGCTTTAGAAAGGCAGCCTCTGCATCGACATCACCGATCGCCGCCGCTCCCAGGTTGAAAAAGTATTCAATTCGTTCTGAAAGCTCGCGCGTCTTGCCCGTTATCTGAGTCATCACTCTGCCGATTGTAACCAACTCTGCGCAAAAGGCCCTCATGCCAAATTGACTCCGTTTGTTACAAACACCGGCACTTTCTACCCGGCAAACTTCTGCTGACAAGATTCCCCCAATCGCACAAGCTGTTCTATCGAGGAGCTTTTGACCGATTCTAAACTTTGGCGCGCTACGTGCTAACAAGCAGTCTGAACAAACCAATGCACTCGTCCACAATCCTCTCGGAGAACGCCCCGGCCATGACCTCCCCAGCCCTGACCTCGCTCCAGTCCCGCGCCCTCACCCGCAAAGATCGCACCGCGGAATACCAGCGCTTTGCCTGGTACACCGTCCTCTTCGGCCTCGTCGTCATTGCCTGCGAATCCACCAAAACCATGGGCAGCGGACATACCGGCCAGTGGATCATCGAGCTCGTCGGCCTCTTCCACAAGCGTCTCACCGGCCCCACTCTGGAACTCACCAACCACATCCTCCGCAAATCCGGTCACTTCCTCGGCTACGGCACCCTCGGCGTCATCTTTTGCCGCGCCTGGACCGCCCAGCTCAACCGCTTCGCCATCCTCACCTGGCGCAGCGTTCATCTCCGCGGAGCCGCTCTCGGCGTCCTCAGCGCCTGCCTAATCGCCTGTGCGGATGAGGTCCACCAGTCCTTCCTGCCCGGCCGCACCGCCACCGTCACCGACGTTCTACTCGACACCACCGGCGCCCTGCTGATGAACGCCATCGTCTTCGCTGTCCTGGCCGGCCGTCGCCGCAACCTTGCTCAGGACCTTAGCCATCTCCGTGCCTTGGGCCTGCAGACCCGCCGGGCACTTCGCCAGACAAGCCGTCAGGCCGCCGATTCCCTCAGACTGGCCGCCTAGCAGGTAACATTTGCCGCTACACGAAGGTCCGGGTCTTTGCTCTCGCAATTTCAGAGCAAGTCCGGACCTAAAGTATCTGCTTTGAATACTTTGCGCAATTTGGGTAGCGAGGGAGGGGTCTTCCCCTAAACGACCCCCTCCACCCGTTCTTCCGTGCGCAAACCAAGTTCAGCCAGAAGCGCCTCCAAGCGCGCCCGAGTCGTCTCACTGACCGGAATCATCGGCAGCCGCAGCATCTCCTCACCGCGTCCCATCAGCGCAAGCATAGCCTTCACGGGACCCGGACTAGGCTCCACGAACAGCCCCTGCATCAGCCGGAAGAACCGCCGATTGACCGCCCGCGCAACCGCCCAATCACCCGCCAGAGCCGCATTGACCATCCTCGCCATCTCCGCCGGAATCACATTGGACGCTACTGAGATCAACCCCGCACCGCCCAGCGCCAGCACCGGCAAAGCCAGCCCATCATCCCCTGCGAACACCCGGAAGCTCTCCGGAGCCTGCGTCAGCAGCTCCGTGATCTGCCCCAGGTTGCCGCTGGACTCCTTGATCCCCATCACATTCGGCAGCTCCGCCAGCCGCAGCACGGTCGCCGCCTCCAGGTTCGCCCCCGTCCGGCCGGGAATGTTATAGAGCATCACCGGCAACTCGGTCGCCAGAGCCACCGCACGGAAGTGCTGATACTGCCCCTCCTGCCCCGGCCGATTGTAGTAAGGATTCGCCGAAAGCACCCCCGTCAACCCCTTCACCTGGGAAACCCGCCCCACCCGCTCCACCGCCGCGGCAGTCGAATTATGCGTACACCCCGCAAAAACCGCTGCCCGCCCCGCAGCCACCTCGCAGGTCAGCTCCACCACTCGCAACCACTCCGCATCCCCCAGGGTGGCGGCCTCCCCGGTCGTTCCGCAAGGCACCAACAAAGAAATGCCGCTGACAATCTGCCATTCCACATGCCGCTTCAGCGCAGCTTCATCCACAGCGCCATCCGCGCGAAAAGGGGTTACCAGGGCTGTGCCACATCCGGAAAAATCCATAGCAAATCGAGTCTACCGCGATCCCGGCCAAACCTGAACCCTTACCGCCGCCGCAACCCAAGCCAGTCCCGCCCCATCAGCAGGAGGAAGAAGACCAGAAAATAAAACACGCAAGAACCCCCGAGCGACGGATCCGCCTGGTAATCATGTTTGCCCGTAAACAGCATGGAAGCAATGACGCCTGGAGTCAGGAGCAAACTCAGTGGCTCGAGCCCCAGGCTCAGCCACTTCGGCCAGGTCGTCACAAACAGCGCCGTCGACGCCATCACGGTTACCGCTACCGCCGCCGTCGCACTCAGCCCCAGCCGGAACACCACCCGCCCCATCACACCCACTCTCCCGCCCGCATCAGCGGCTCCGCCGATCCATCCTTTGCCACCCCATCCACATCCATACTCCCCGACCCGATCATCCAGTCCACGTGGATCAAGCTCGAATTAGCACCCTTTGCCGCAAGCGCCGCCTCATCCATATGCTCGCCATCAATCAGGCACGTCGCATACGCCTGCCCGAGCGCGATATGGCTCGCCGCATTCTCATCGAACAGCGTATTCCAGAACAAAATCCCACTCTGCGCAATCGGCGACGAGTGCGGCACCAGCGCCACTTCGCCCAGCCTCCGAGCCCCTTCATCGGTCGAGATCAGCCGATTCAGCACATCCTCCCCAGCCGAAGCCTTCGCCTCCACAATCCTCCCGCCCTCAAACCGGCACTGAATCTCCTCAATCAGTGTCCCCTGGTGCGAGAGCGGCTTCGAAGCCTTCACAAATCCATCCACCCGATCCTTATGCGGCGTCGTAAAGCATTCCTCGGTCGGAATATTCGCGTTGCAGAACACGCCATTGCCCGCCTCACCGCCGCCGCCTGCCCAAAGATGATCGTCCGCCAGCCCCACCGTTAGATCCGTCCCGCCATCCGCCGACCGGAACCGCAGCGCGTAAAACCGCTTCTCATTCAAATACGCCACCCGGCTATGCAGATGCGCCGAATGCGCCTTCCACGCCGCCACCGGATCGTCGGACGTCGCCCGCGAAGCCACAAAGATCGCCTCCCAAAGCTTCGCCACCGCCTCATCCTGCCCGAGCCCCGGAAACACCAGCTTCGCCCACG
Organism: uncultured Granulicella sp.; assembly: GCA_964282815.2. GTDB lineage: Bacteria > Acidobacteriota > Terriglobia > Terriglobales > Acidobacteriaceae > Edaphobacter. The sequence goes on along the minus strand of CBDIOH010000001.1, from coordinate 411,042 downwards.
CCGGAGTCGCCGCCGCCAGAATCGACCAGTTGATCGCATGCCGCGTAATCAACTCCATCGCCGGCTTATTCGCCTTGGACCCCGCAATATTCGCCCGTGAAACCTTCCCCGGATCCTGCCCCGCCAGCAGCGCCGGATTCGCCCCTGCCAGCGCCAGCCGCGCCGCCCCGCTCTTGAACGCCGCCGCAATCCCATCCGCCAGCCACTGCGGGGCCTTATCGAACGACGCATCCGCAGCAAACTTGTACCGCGCAAGCGCCGTCTCATCGTCCGCATAGAGCGTCGTCACCAGCGTCGCCCCCGCTTTATACGCATGCTCCGTAATCCGCCGCACCAGCGGAAGCATCTCGGTCGTGGCGGAGATCAGAAGCTCTTGCCCAGCCTGCAGGTTCAGCCCCACGTGGACGGCAACCTTGGCAAACCGGTCCAGCTTCTCTTCAAAGGGAAGCGCAGCAAAATCAAACGAAGCAGCCGGGGTCAAAACAGAAGAAGCCATTCCTTGATCTTAACCCCAAACCCCACCTCCGACCATTGGAAGGGCCACGCGAAGCCCAAGACAGCACGAAGTACCGAAGTGACCGCCGCCCGCGCAGGGCGCACTTAAAGCTTCTCAAACACATCCCGAAAATCAAAGCACCCGGTCCGCGTAGAAACCCATTCCGCCGCCCGAACCGCCCCCTCGGCAAAGCTACGCCGCGAAAACGACTCATGCCGCAAAAGAATCCGGTCCGAGTCGCTGGTAGCTGTCAGCACATGCAGCCCTGTCTCATCCCCTTCACGATTTGAAGTAATCGGCACCTCTCCGTGCCCCGCAGCCGAAACCATCTCTCCCAAACTGATCGCCGTCCCGGAAGGCGCATCCAGCTTCGAAGCATGGTGCGTCTCCTCAATGGAGAATTTGTAGCCCGCATCCTTCAGCGCCACCCCCATCTCCGCCGCCATCTTCAGCACCACCTGCACCCCGACGGAGAAGTTCGTGCCATACAAAAGCGCCGCGCCGCGCCGTTCCGTTATCCCGCGCATGTCCCCGAGCTTGTCATACCACCCGGTCGTCCCAATCACCATCTTCGCGCCCGTCGCCAGGCACGCCCGCATATTTTGCACCGCCGCCTCGGGCGTCGTGAAGTCGATCACCACATCAAAACCCGCCACAAACGGAGGCGTCAGCGCCGCCGCGCCTTGGTTCTCCTTGGCGTCCAGCACATGCACCCCATGCCCATGTTCCGCCGCAACCTCGGCAACCAGCTTCCCCGTCTTCCCATGACCCAAAACCAAAACACGCATCGCAGCAGATCCTTCCAAAAACCAACAGCCCCACAAGTCTACCTAAACCACAGCACTCCTGGCCGCCGCCACATCGAAGACCGTCTCATCCGCATTGGTAAAAAAGGCCCTATGCAGCGACCGCACCGCCTCCTCCAGATCCTCTTCATCAATCATGAAGCTCATATTGATCTCGCTCGCCCCCTGCGAGATCATGCGCACATTCACATGGCTCACCGCGCTGAACACCCGCCCCGCAATTCCGTTATGCCCGCGAATATCCTCGCCCACCAGGCAAACCAGCGCCTTGCGCCCCTCATACTTCACATCCGCAATCTTGCCCAGCTCCGCGCAGATCTCCGGCAGGCGCTCGTTCGAATCCACCGTCAAGGAGATGCTCACCTCGCTCGTAGAGACCATGTCGATCGCACACTGATATCGGTCGAACACATCGAACACCGCCTTCAGATACCCATGCGACATCAGCATCCGGCTCGCCACCACATCGATAATCGTCAGCCGCTTCTTCGCCGCGATGCTCTTGAACGGCGAAGCACACTTCGCCGCCATCGCCGTAATCTTCGTGCCTTCATTCCCCGGATTGCGCGAGTTCAGCACCCACACCGGAATACTCTTCTGCACCGCTGGCAAAATCGTGGCTGGATGCAGCACCTTCGCCCCAAAGTAAGCCAGCTCCGCCGCCTCCTCAAAGCTGATCGTCTTCACCCGAAGAGCCTCCGGAACAATCCGCGGATCGGTCGTCATGATCCCGTTCACATCCGTCCAGATCTCGATCGCCCCCGCGTGAAGCGCGCCACCCACCAGCGCCGCCGTGTAGTCGCTGCCACCGCGCCCCAGCGTCGTCGTAATCCCCTCGGCATTCGCGCCGATAAACCCGCCCAGCACCGGCGTCAAACCCTGTTCGATCAACGGCAGCACAAGCTCCCGCAGCTTCGCCTCAATCGGGCCTTCCTGCGGAGCCGCCTTGCCGTAATGTGAATCCGTCACAATGCACGTCCGCGCATCGACATGCACCCCATTCAGGCCCATCTGCCAGAACGCCGCCGCCACCATCCGGCTCGAAACCCGTTCCCCAAAGCTCAGTACAAGATCGTTCGTCCGCGGCGTCAGCTCCCCCACCGCCGCAATCCCCCGCAGCAGATCATCCAGAGCGTCGAACTCATGGTGAATCTTCACCGCCAGCTCGCTCAAAGTCGAGCCCCGCAACAGCTCCGCCGCCGTATCCAGGTGCCGCTCCCGTAGCCTCACCGCAATCGCAATCGCCCCATGACGATCGTCCCGCCCCGCCGCCGCGGCCGCCGCCAGCAGCTGATCCGTCACCTTCGCCATCGCGGACACCACCACCACCGCCTGCAGCCCGCGCTCCCGCCGCCCCTGCACAATCCCCGCCGTCCGCCGCATCGCCTCGGCATCTTCCACCGAGGTCCCGCCGAACTTCATCACCACCAGCTGCTCGCGCACTGAACTCAAAGCCGCACCGCTCATGCCCGGCCCACGCCCGCCAGCGCCGGCACCTTCTTCCAATCCAGCTTGCCCGGCGTCGCCAGTTTCCCGAGCATGGCCAGAATCTCCGCATTCAGCAGCGCCGCCCCGGCCGCACCCCGAATCGTATTGTGGCTCAGCAGCACGAACTTCCAGTCCAGCAGGTTGCACGGCCGCAGCCGCCCCACCGTCGTCGTCATCCCGTTTCCGCGCATCAGGTCCAGCCGGGGCTGCGGCCGGTCGATCGCCTCCACATACTCCACCGGAAACTCCGGCGCGCTCGGCAGATCATGCCCTTCGTGGATACCCTTCAACGGCTGAAACTCCGCCCACGCGGCCAAAATCTCTTCATACGTCGCAGCCCGCTTGAACTTGATGCTCACGCACTCCGTATGCCCATCCACCACCGCCACCCGGTTGCAGTGCGCGCTCAGCTTCGCGTCGAGCATCTCCACGTGGTCGCCCTTCACCGTGCCCAGCAGCTTGCCAATCTCTTCCTGCAGCTTCTCTTCCTCATTCTTGATAAACGGCACCACATTCCCCAGAATATCGAGCGACGCCACCCCCGGATACCCCGCCCCACTCACCGCCTGCATCGTGCTCACAAACAAACTCTCAATCCCAAACCGTTCCTGCAACGGCGCCAGCGCAAGCACCAGCCCGATGGCACAGCAGTTCGGATTGGTGACAATATACCCGCCCGGCTCACCGCTCGCCGAGGGCTCCTTCCGCCAGCTCTGCCCCTCGATCAACGAAAGATGTTCCGCATTCACCTCCGGCACCACAAGCGGCACATCGGTCGTCATGCGGAACGCGCTTGAGTTCGAGATCACCGCACACCCCGCCGCCGCAAACTTCGGCTCCAGCTCATGCGCAACGCCCGCGTCGAGCGCCGCAAAGATGATCTTCGGCAGCTCGGTCGAAGCCGTCCCTTCGGGCACATTCGGCATCAGCGTCATCCCCGCGATCGCCGCCGGCAAAGGCGTATCCAGCTTCCACCGGCAAGCGTCTTCATACCGCTTGCCCGCGCTCCGGTCGCTCGCCGCCAGCCAAACAATCTCAAACCACGGATGCCCATGCAGCAGCTGAATAAACCGCTGCCCCACCATCCCCGTAGCCCCTAAGATCCCAACCTTCCGTCTCTCCATTAGCTCATCCCATCCATCCAGCTAGAATAACTCGTCTGCCGATCACATGATCCTTACCGGCGACTTCGTGACTAAAGGAGAACGACGATGGCTGAAGATGAGTTCCATCACTACTTCGGTTTGTGGTCTGCCCAAGACATCAGAATTGTTGCTGAACTTCTCAAGGATCGTCACGTAAGATTTAAAATTACTGAAGACTCCACTCGCGATGAGGAGAATCTCAGAGCTTGGTGTGCCTGGAATGAAGATTCTCCAGAACCACACCGTGCGTTCAACCTTTGGGTCCACGACGACGACTTTGACGCAGTAGGTACAAGCATCGTAGACAGGTTTCCACAACGACGCTGAGTAATCTACGGGAGACTCGGCCCCCCTACTTCACCCCAAAGCTAAAATCCACCTTAGCCGTCCCACCCGCCGTCACCGTCACAGGAATCGTCTTCTCCCCCATCTTCTCCTGCACCGCCCCCAGCACATAGTCGCCCGCCGGAAGCCCCTTCAAACTAAACCGCCCCGTCTCATCCGAAACCGCAAAGAACGGCGTCTGCGACACATTGATGAACGCGCTCATCCACGGATGGTTATTGCACCGTACCGGCATCATCAACTCCGCCTTCTTGAACTGCTTCGTCACTGCCGCCCCGCGCGGCCCCTGCGACACATCCACCGTCTCATTTCCCACCACCGTCGGCATCGTGTGGATGTTATGCATCGTCGGGTCGGAGTTGTGGAACTCCACATACCCCCCCTGCATCACGCCGATCACGTGCGGCACATACTGGCACCTCTTCTGGTCCAGAACCACCGGCTTCATCGCCCCGCCCGCCGCCGCCATCGCCGCCTGAGGCCCGCTCTTCACATACACAAACACATTCTTCAGCTTGCCCGCGTTCACCACATACTGCTCGGCATACACCGTCCCGCTGCCCCCCACCCCGCAAGCCGGATCCATGCTCGTATCGATCACCAGCGGCTTCGGCGCCTTCCCCAGAAACGAAATCGTCCCCCCAACAGACCCTGTAGGCCCGCTATACACCGCTTCCTCGCCGACAGGCGCGATATTCGGCACCGCCCCATTCGCACTCTGCGGCTCACTCCCCGGCGGCGTCCCCAGCGGCTTCTCGCCCCGCCCAATCACCCCCGGCGTCTTCACCGCAGACCCCGGCTTACACCCGCTTACCAGACAAACCGTCAGCCCCAGCCCCGCTCCAGCACGCAACCAATGATTCATAGCAAATCCTCTCCCAATCATCGTGCCGAACAAAGTCGGACTCCGATCCCTCGCATCACCCCAACCAGATCACACGGTACGGAGTGCCCGCCGCCCGCGCGGGGCGCCCGTCCGGCAGGACAAAGCCGTCAAGCAGCCGCAATCGCCCCAATCACCGCATCCGCAAATGCCGTCGTCCCGCTCGTCCCGCCAACATCCCGCGTCAGCACCTTTCCCGCGCTATAAACCTTCTCCATCCCGGCCTGCACCAGCTCCGCCGTAGCCCCTTCCTCCAAATGCCACAGCATCAGAATCGCACTCTGCAGCACCGCCGTCGGATTCGCCATATCCTTTCCCGCGATATCTGGGGCCGACCCATGCACCGCCTCAAAAATTGCCATATTCTCCCCGAGATTCGCTCCCGGAACCAACCCCAGCCCGCCCACAAACGCCGAGCAAAGATCGCTCAAAATATCGCCATAAAGATTCTCTGTCAAAATCACATCGTACTGATACGGATTCAGCACCAGCTGCATACATGTGTTATCGACAATGTGCTCCTTGTACTCAATCTCCGGAAACCCCTCGGCCACCTTCCGCGCACAGCTCAAAAACAAGCCGTCCGTCAGCTTCATAATGTTCGCTTTATGGATCACATGGATCTTCCGCCGCCCATGCTTCTTCGCATACTCGAACGCAAACTTGCTCACCCGCGTCGAAGCCTTCTCCGTAATAATCTTCAGTCCCTGCGCCACCCCCGGCACCACCATCACCTCGAGCCCCGCATACAGATCCTCGGTATTCTCCCGCACAATAATCAGATCGATCCCCGGATACCGCGTCCCCATCCCCGGCAGATTCTTGATCGGCCGAAAGTTCGCAAACAGCTCATACTTCTTGCGCAGCGCTACATTGATCGAGCTGAATCCACCCCCAATCGGAGTCCCTACGGGCCCCTTCAACCCCACCCGCGTCTCTTCAAGCGAGTCATACAGAGCCTGCGAGATATACTCGCCCGTTCGCGCATACGCATCCGCCCCCGCATCATGCTTCCGCCAATCGAACCCCACCCCGGTCTTCTTCCCCGCAGCCTCAAGAATCCTCACCGTAGCCCCCGTCACCTCGGGCCCAATCCCATCGCCGGGAATCAGGGTGATCGCATGCGTTTTACCGTTCGCTACAGCCAAAGCATTCTCCAATCCACTGTTACAAATTGACCTTTACCGCCGAAGACTCCGCTTCACATCCTTGCCGCTCAAAAGCTCTTCCAGCTCCACCTTGAACTCCCGCACATCCTTGAAGTCCCGATACACACTCGCAAACCGGATATAAGCCACCGTATCGATCCCCCGCAGCCGATCCATAATCAGCTCCCCCACCTCACTCGTCAGCCGCTCGCGCTCCGGAGAATCGACCACGTACGCCTCCGTCTCATCCACAATCTTCTCCAGCTGCGCGGATGAAACCTTCCGTTTCTGACAAGCTTGCAGCAGCCCTCGCAGCACCTTCTGCCGGTCGAACCGCTCGCGCCGGCCGTCCTTCTTCACCACCATGTAAGGGATCTCGTCGATCCGTTCGTACGTCGTAAAGCGCTTGTTGCATTTCTCACACTCACGCCTTCGCCGGATCGAGTCGGCCTCCTTGCTTTCCCTGGAGTCCACCACACGATCCTCGGCAAATCCACAATAAGGACACTTCATCGTTACTGATTCTAACTGCTCGTGTCCTGCCGGACGGGCCGACTGCGCGTCGGGCGGTCACTTCGTGACGCGTATACCTTGACGAGTCGCTTCACACACCCATGCTCCGGACCTTGTCCGGCACGTGCCGAGTAACGCTCGGACCCATACATTAGCAATCATTCTTACCGCCCAATGGAAAGTCACGAAGTGACCGCCCCGCGCGCAGCGGGCCCGTCCGGCAGGACACCTCGCAGGTTCACTCCTTCCACCTTCGCAAACACCAACCCCGCAGGCACCATGCTCACCGAAGTTGTCAACCAGATCACCATCCCCGCCCCCACCGCCAGCCCCGCCGGAACCCCAAACAGCAGCGTCAGCGCAGAGATCGTCCCCACCTGCGCCCCACCCCCCACCCCCGGCAAGCTGCACAACCCCTCCCACCACACTGAACCCCATCAGAACCAGCGCCTCCGCCACCGAAAGCCCATGCACCGGCTCCGGAAAAGCCCGCATCGCCAGCACATACGCAAACGCGATCCCCGCCCAAACCGCCACACTCAACCCACTCACCGTCAAAAACTCTCGCCAGCCCATAATCACATCGAGCCCATCCCGAAACGCCAAAACCTTCTCGGCGATACCAAACCCCGCCCGCTCGGAAATCCTTCCAACCATCTGCCCCAAAGCCCGAGCCACCGCTCCGCCGGCCACCCGCACCATCACCACAAACACCACCAGAATCAATGCCAGCAAAGCAATCGCCACCCCCACCCGCCGGAAATATTCATGATGCGGCAGATTCCCCAGCGAAGGCGAAAGCAGCAGATTAGCGGAGAAGATCAGCGCAAAAGCTCCCAGGTCGAAAACCCGTTCCACCGTCACCACCGCAATCTGCGAAGCAAACGTCAGCCCCGTCCGCCGAGCCACCAGCAACGGCCCGAATCAACTCCCCAATCCGCCCAAAAATCGCCAGCCCGGTAAACCCCACAAACTGCGGCCCCACCAGCGACCACCAATGCGTCTTGATCCCCGCCGGCCGCAAAAACACCGCCCAACGCATCGCCCGAAGCACGTTCCCGCTGTAAACCATGACCACCGCCGCCAGAATCAGCCGCCAGTCCGCCGTCCGAACACTGCGCCCAAACCCTGCCCAATCAAAGTGCGAGGTCCGAAGCTTCCACACTAAAAATCCGACGACCACGAAAGCGAGAACCCAGCCCACCACCCGCCGCAGCTTCACTTCGCAGCAGCCATCAGCACCGTCTTCCGCTTGTTGAACTCCCGAATCACCCGGCTCACATAAGCTCGCGTCTCCCGAAACGGAGGCACCCCGTGATACCTATCCACCGCCCCAGGCCCCGCGTTATAAGCCGCCAACGCCAGTGCGATATTGTCGTTATACCGCGTCAAAAGCCCATCCAGATACTTGGTCCCGCCCTCGACGTTCTGGCTCGCCACAAACGCATCGCTCACCCCAAGCTCCGCCGCCGTCCCCGGCATCAACTGCATCAGCCCCTTCGCCCCCGTTCGCGAAACCGCCTTTACCTGCCCGCCGCTCTCCGCCTTCACCACGCTCGCCAGCAGATCCTCGTCGATATGGTGCGCCGCCCCCGCCTTCGAAAGCATCTCCCGCAGCTCCGCTACCGTCGGATTCATCTCTGCCACAACACTCACCACCGCCACAAGCGAGCTGCCCACAGGCGCGGCCTTCACCTTAGGCGGATCGGGAATCGTCTCCACGCTCACCACCGAGCTCGCCGCAACCTCCAGGTAATTCCCATCCTCGCCACCCGAAACTCCGCCGAAGTAAAGCCGAACCCGATCCCCATCCACCATCCGCCGAACGCACTCAAACTCAGACCCATTCCTCAGCGTCACCCGCTCCGCCGCACGCGCCCCAGCCGCGCCCGCCAGCATCACCGCCCCAACCAAAACCCGTCTCAACAAAACATCCACCCCAAAAGCCTACCAGACACCCTTTGGACTCGCCCATCCCCCAATCCGGCACCTTAACGAGCGCCAACCGCCAGCACCGTCTCCACCGCATCCGCCACCCCATCCTCCTCATGCCGCAGCCCAACTCGCCACCGCCGCTCCCGCGCCATCGCCAGCAGATCCTCCGGAGCATTCCCCATCAGCACCGGATACCCCGCCACCTCCAGCATCGACAGATCGTTCCAGTTATCCCCGATCGCCATCATCTCCGCGGACTCAATCCCCCGGTTCGCCGCCAGCCGCAACAGCGCAGCCCCCTTCGAGCACCCCGCCGGCAAAATATCCAAAATCGAAAGATTCCGCTCCGGAATACTCCGTCCGGTTCAACTGAATCAACCCGCCGCTGCGATTCTCCCCCACCGCCGCAACACTCGCATCCTCAACCAGCCTAGCCTCCGCCAGCCGCATCCGCTCCACCGTGCCGGCCAGCATCGCCTGGATCGGTGCATCCGCCCATCCCAGCACCTGCTCCAACGGTTCCACCCGCTCCAGATACGGCTCATTCGCCTCCATCCATCTCCCAATCGAGGTATGCAAATCGGCCAACTCCTCCACCACCAGAGCCCCACGCGCATCCTCCCCATCCGCGCCCACTTTATCGAACGTCACCACCAGCGCATTGCGAAACTCTCCCAGCACCCGAAACAGGATCTCCACGCCCTCCGCCGCCATATGCATGCGCTCAATCAGCCGCGCTCCCAGCGTCCGCACCACGGCCCCGTTCGAGCTCACCAGCACCGTCTCTTCGCTCAGCCCAAGCCCGCGCAGCACCCGCATCGCATAGCTGTGCCGCCGCCCCGTCGCGATCACCACCTCAACCCCAGCCGCCGCAGCCATCGCCAACGCAGCCCGGTTCCGCTCGCTCACCTTCCCATCCAGCCCCAGCAGCGTCCCATCCACATCCACCGCAATCATCCGAATCGTCTTCAAATCCAACCCATTTCCAGCCATTCCCATACCCACCATTCTCTCACTCACCCGGTTGCCCTTACTGCGTTCCCTTTGCCTGTCACTCTGAGCCCATTTGTTTGTCATTCTGAGCGAAGCGAAGAACCTGCTTCTGTCTCTGCCGTTGCTTTTGCCATTGCCTCTTTGTTTGTCTTCCCGAAGCAGCCCGCCGCTGCTCTGCTCGTTGCTGTCGCCTTCACTCCATTACCATCAACGTATGCCCGAAATCGCCTACCTGGAATCCGTCCGCTCCCACAACCGCGTCTCCGCCGAAACCCCGCAAACCCTCGACCCCCGCCACCGCAGAATCCCTCTACGTCCGCTACGACATGGACGAGCTCAAGCGCACCGCCCACCGCGATAACCCCGCCAAATACGCCCGCCGCCTCCCCCACCTCGCTCGGCATGTGGCGTTACAAGGACGTCCTCCCCGCCGTCACCCCGGTCACCCTCGGCGAAGGCTGGACTCCCATGCTCCGCTCCAAACGCTACCCCCGGTCTGCTCATCAAGGAAGAGGGCAACAATCCCACCGGCTCCTTCAAGGCTCGCGGCCTCGGCATGGCCGTCACCATGGCCCCAGGCCACTAACGGCCTCAAGCATCTCGCCGTCCCCTCCGCAGGCAACGCCGCCGGAGCCCTCGCTGCCTATGCCGCCGCCGCCGGCATCACCGCCCACCTTTACATGCCGCAGGACGTCCCCTTCGCCAACTACCTCGAAGGCATCGTCTACGGAGCCGACGTCCACATGGTCGACGGCCTCATCTCCGACTGCGCCCGCATGGTCGGCGAAGAGATCAAGGCCCAGAAAGCCGCCGGTCTGCCTCCCGAAGACGTCTGGTTCGACATCTCCACCCTCAAAGAGCCCTTCCGCGTCGAAGGCAAGAAAACCATGGGCTATGAGCTCGCCGAGCAGCTCGGATGGAAGTACCCCGACGCCATCTTCTACCCCACCGGCGGCGGCGTAGGCCTCATCGGCATGTGGAAGGCCTTTGAAGAAATGGAAGAGCTCGGCTGGATCGAAAAGGGAACACCCCGCCCCAAGATGTACGCCCTCCAGGCCTCCGGCTGCGCCCCCATGGTCACCGCCTTTGAAGCCGGAGCCCAGGTCAGTCAGTTCTTTGAAAACGCCGCCACCTTCGCCTCCGGCCTCCGCGTTCCCAAGCCCTACGGCGACGCCATCATCCTCGACATTCTCCGCGCCTCCGGAGGCCGAGCCATCGCCAGCACCGACGAGGAGATCCTCGCCAGCATCCTTGACTACGCCAAGAACGAAGGCCTCTTCCTCTCCCCCGAAGGCGCCGCAGCCACTGCCGCCTACGATCGCCTCATCCAGGAAGGCGAACTCACCCCAACTCAAACCGTAGTCCTCTTCAACACCGGAGCCGGCCTCAAATACACCGACATGACCGCCGAAGCCATGCATCTCACCCGCCCCGGCACCCTCCCCACATCCCTTCCCGTCGGCGGCATCATCACCCCCGTTTAGCGTTCGTTGTGAAAGCATGAGGGGTCAAGAAGAGTCCCTTCGCGGCCCCTCCTGAGGAGTTGCAAAGTCGCGTCAGCCATAAACGATTCACACCCCGACAACCTCCACCACCTTCGTCTTAGAACCGGTCGTCAACAAAATCGCAGCCACCAGAATCATCCCGCCCCCCACCCACGCGCCCGCCCCCAAAACCTCCTTCAGCACCACCACACCCAGCACCGACCCACCAGTGGCTCCATGTTCAACAACACGCCCGCCTGCGAAGCCGGCACCTGCGTCAACCCCCAGTTCCAAAGCAACGTCGTCGTCGCCGTGCATAACACCCCGCTCGCCGCCAGCGCACCCCAGGCCTTCCAACTCACCCCATGCACCGGCGGAACCCCAAACAACACTGGAACAATCACCACCAGCATCGCCAACCCCACCGCGAGCCCGTAAACCGTCACCGTCACATGCGAGTGCCGCTCCATCAGCTGCTTGTTCATCAAGATCCATCCCACCCCGATAAACATGGAAAGCACCACCAGCAGATCCCCCTCCACCGAAGCCTGTCCCGCTCCACCATGTTCGCCCACCCAGCGCAATCAGCGCCGCCCCACACGTCGACCCCGCCAGCGACACCCACCCAACCCCATCCATCCGCTCGCCCGCAAACACCGCCGCCCCCACCGCCAGGATCACCGGAATCGTCCCCACCATCAGCGAAGCATGGCTCACCGTACTCAGCGAAAGCCCATAAAACTGCACCAGGAACTGCAGCGGCACGCCCAGAAACGAGCAGCACAGCAGCACCCCCCACTCCCGCCTGCTAAACCCTGGCCGATGCCTCCAAAGCAGCGGTGCCAGCACCACCATCGCGAAGAAGAAGCGATAAAACACCATCGCCCCCACGTTCATCTCCCGTAGCGCAATCTTCCCAAAGAAGAACCCACTCCCCCAAAGCGCACTAGCCCCCCAGCAAGCCGCAAACCCCCACCCTCTCCGCTTCAAACCCATCCATCAACTCTCGCACACCCGCCCACCGCGCAGTAACTTTCCCTCGCGCAAAGGTCCAGGTCCAACACTCCAAGTCCGAACCTAAAATCTCTAAATAGAAGACTCTGAGCGAAACAGGGCAGGGGAGGGTCCACGGCCTCGCCCCTGCTCCATCACCGCCTCATCACTGCTCCTACACGGTCTCCCTACCATACCCGGCAACTAGCCGCCGGAACCATCGGCGTCCCCGTCTTGCATCCAAACGCCGCCCCAAATCCAGGCTGATTCACCACCGGCCCATTCGCGCGAAACTGATCCGGAGAATGCGGATCCGTTACCGCTCCAGATCGCAGTGCTTCCGGACGCTCATTCGTGCACCAGTTCTGCGCCCACGCAATATAAAACCGCTGCGGGCCCGTATACCCATCGATCTTCGCGTTCAGATCCGTCCCATCCTTCTTCGCCCGCTCCATGTAAGCCATCGACGCCAGCAGCAGACCGCCGTTATCCGCCGTATTCTCCCCCAGCGTCAACCGGCCATTCACATGCACCTCGTCGACCGCCACAAACTTCCCATACTCCCCCACCAGGCAATCCGTCTTCGCCTCAAACTTCTTCGTATCCTCCGGCGTCCACCAGTCGCTCAGATTTCCCTTCGCGTCGAACTTCTTCCCCTCATCATCGAACCCATGCGTCAGCTCATGCCCGATCACCGCCCCAATATGCCCGTAGTTCACCGCATCATCCACCTTCGGGTCGTAGAAGTTAGGCTGCAGGATCCCCGCCGGGAAGTTGATGTCGTTCATGGAAGGGTTGTAATAAGCGTTCACCGTGGGCGGCGTCATCCCCCACTCGTTATGGTCCACCGGCTTACCGATCTTTCCCAGCTCCCGGTCGTTCTCAAAGATATTCGCCCGGGCATAGTTCCCCAGCGCATCCTCCGGCTTCACCGCCAAAGCCGTATAATCCCGAAACTTATCCGGATATCCAATCTTGTTCGCGACCCCATGCAGCTTCTCCTTCGCCCGCACCTTCGTCGCCGCGCTCATCCAGTCCAGCTGGTCGATATCCTTGTCCATCGCCCGCTCGATATCCCCCACCATCTCCAGCATCTTCGCCTTGCTGTCCCCGGCAAAGTACTGCTTCACATACACTGCCCCCAGCGCCTCGCCGATCTCCTCATTCACCTGCCCGCTGCATCGCTTCCACCGGGCTCGCTGCGCCTCCGTCCCATTCAGTTGCCGCCCATAAAACTCAAAGTTTTCATCATCGAACCGCTTCGGCAGCTCGCCCGCGAACGCCTGCAGCAGATGCAGCCGCATAGTAAGCCCGCAACGTCCCGATCTCCGTCCCCTTCACCAGCGCGATCATCGCCGGAAGATAGCTCGGATTCGCATCGTTCAGCTCATTCACATGCGGCGCATGAACCGCCTCCTCAAACTGCCCGAACATTCCCAGCGGAAACTGCTTCGCCACCTCGCTCGCCGGGACCAGGTGGTACACCTTCTCCGGATCGCGTCGCTCGGTTACGCCCATGCTCGCCTTCGCCAGCCCTGTCTCGAACGCCATGATCGCATTCGCATCCTTCAGCGCCTGCTGCGGCGAGCTTCCCCCCAACGCCAGCATCTTCGTCATATAAGCGACATAATCCTTGCGCAGCTCCTCGTCCTTCGCTCCGGAACGCAGGTAGTAGTCCTTCTCCGGCATCCCCAGCCCGCCCTGGTCGATCGTCGCAATCTGCTCCGTCGCGTCTTTGAAGTCCTGCTGCTCGCCAAAGCTGAAAAACACAGTCACGCCCTCCCTCTGCAGCTCACCCACCACCCGCGCCAGCCCAAACAGGCTCATGCTGTCGATCTGCTTCAGCATCGGCTCCAAAGGCTCGAGCCCTCGCCGCTCGATCTCCGCCTCATCCATGCACGCATGGTAGTAATCCCCGATCTTCTGCTCATCCGGCGTCCGACCCGCGCCACCCGCCTCCGCCTTCTCCAGAATCCCGCTCAGTTGCTGCGTATTCACGTTGAACAGCGTATAGAACCCATCGGCTCCCGCCTGGTCCGCCGGAATCGGATGATTCGCCGCATACTTCCCACACGCAAACTTGTAAAAGTCATTGCAAGGATCAGCCGTCTTATCGATAGAAGACAGATCGAAACTCGGCGTCGGCGTATACAGCTCCCTCGGCGGAGTCGCCCCGGTTGGAGTCGTCCCAGTCCCCGGTCCTGCACCCACGCTCCCACCCTGCGCCCCCATCACGCCCGTCATCAGGCCCATCGCCACAGCCACAATCGCCGCCCTTCCGCCCATCTCAACCATTCCTGACCCTCTTCCTTCTGAAATCTCAAACTCCTTTGTAACACCGTCAAGCGGCTCGTTTGTCCAGTCCGCCGTCCTATGAAACAGTAGAGTCAAGAACGCGCAGGCACACGGGATTGAACTCAACGCGTCGCTCTCCTGCACCGTTTCTTACGCATTCACTCCCATGACGGTTCCGCGCCTCCAAAAGCTTCTCGCCACCCTCTTCTCCGTCCTTCTGCCCCTCTGCGCCCACGCCGCCAAGCCACCCGCTCCCATCCTCAACATCGCCCTCGAGGATCTCGGCTACCAGCCCGTCCCCAATCGTTACTTCCTGCTCGGTGACTCCATCCTCTCCCTCCACTTCGTCGACGAGACCCACCTTCTCGCCACCTTCACCAGCCGCGGTCTGCTTACCCGCATGCCCGACGCAAAGGAGACCGACCAGGACCAGAATGTAGCCGCCGTCCTGCTTGAGCTGCCCACCGGCAAGATCCTCGCCCGCACCACCTGGCGTGAGCGAGACCACGGCCGCTATCTCTGGCCCATTGGCCACGGCCGCTTCATCCTCCGCATCCGCAGCAAGCTCACCCTTATCGACCCCCTCGCCAACCTCGCCGCCGGCAAGCCCTTTGAGGAGGAATCCTTCGTCGAGCTGCACCGCACCGTCGGCTACATCACCGTCTCTCCCACCGGCGATCTCGTCGCCGTGGAAACTATCCCCGACACCCCATCCAAGCCGGCCCATGCTGCTGCAACAGCAGCACCCGCGGTCAACTCCTCCGGCCTTCAGCTCAGGCCGCGCCTCACCACCCAGGAAGCCTCTGAGGTCCAGATCAACTTCTTCCGTCTCGCCTATGACACCCCGCCCGGCCGCTCCGAGCACCTCACCATCCAGTCCGCAGGTATCGTCCGCTCCAAAAACCTCATCGAGATCCCCGCCACCTCTGAGGGCTACCTCGACGTCTCCCAGGAGTCGCCCGGTGTCTTCCTCTTTGACTTCCAACCCCACAACGGAGGCAAGCGTCTCGAACTCTCCCCCTTCGACACCTCCTGCGCTCCCAGCCCCCACTTCATCAGCCCCACCGAGTTCATCGCCTTCGGCTGCCGAGGCTCGGAAGACAAGCAGCAGATGGCAGCCTTCAACCTCCACGGGGAGGAGCCCTGGATCAACGCCTTCCCCAACCGCCATTACTTCCCATCGATAGCCGCCGCCCCGGCCGCCGGCCGCTTCGCCCTCAGCCGCACCATCCTCACCGGCACCTACATCGACATCGACAACCTCATCCCAGACCAGATCGCCGGCCAGGAGGTCACGGTCTTGCAAAGCTGGGATGGACGGCCGCTCTTCAAGCTCAACGCCACCCCGTTCCAGCGCTCCGGCCAGAACTTCGACCTCTCCCCATCCGGCCAAACCGTCGCCATCATCCACGACGGCCGCATCCAGACCTACGCCCTGCCACCCCTCTCGCGCAAAGACGTAGATGCCCTCAAGCTCTCCGTCACCTACGCCCCTCCCCCCACCCAGGCTCGCATCTCGCTCGGTGGCAAGCCCACCCACATCACCGGCCCACCGGAAGAAAAAACCGCCGATGAAGCCGTTGGAGCCAAACCCTCTGTCGCTGCAGACCCCGTCCCTTCCCAGACAGTCGAAAGAACCCAAGCCCAGGCCGCCCGCGCCGAAGAGCCCAACGCGCCCGTCAACGGCGACCCCGACCCAGACAAACGCCGCTCCATCCCCACCCTCTACGACGCCGAACACCCCCACCAGAAAGGCGACCCCAAACCCTCCACCGAAACCTCTCCCAAGCCCTAGAGCTAAGAATCCCACCTCAAAGCAAAAAGGCCGGCCCCAAAACGGGACCGGCCTTTCATAAACTCAAAACTGCTTACGCAGCCTTCTTCGCCAAAACCGCAGCCTTCACCCGGGCATTCAAACGGCTCTTATACCGGCTGGCAGTGTTCTTATGCAGAACACCCTTCTGCACACTCTTGTCCAGGATGGAAGCGGTCGCGCTATACACCTTCATCAACTCGCCCTGATCGCCCTTCGCAATGGCCTCGCGGAGCGTCCGCAGCGTTCCCCGCAACTTGCTCCGGTTGGAGCGGTTCTGGGAAGCCTTGACGATGGTCTGACGGGCGCGCTTCAACGATGAAATATGATTTGCCATGAATAGACTCTCTTTGAATAAGGCCCGGCCGCAGCGGGGCAAAATGGAGTGCAGGCCATAAGCCAGGCAAGACCATCTCGGTCAACGCCGGCCGCGCTCCCTGCAATCACTAAGTCTACGGCACCAAACCCCGCCCGTCAATCGAACCGCCTCCTTTCCCATCATCCCAATTCCGCTCCACTTTTCCTCCGTCCCTCAAAAGTCACACCAAAATTCAAGCAATCCCCTCTTGACGCTCTCTCCGCAAAGTTCTAGTCTCCAACCATTATCGGCACCCGATTGGTAACGCTCACCATCCCGGCCCTCGCCAGTCCGCCTCGCCGAGGTCTGTCCCCAACGCTCTCATCAGGACACCTCAATCCCCGGCAAACCTCCATGCAACAAGCGTGTCGAACCTTCAGGCTCAAAGCCTCGGAGCAAGACGCCCCAGCTTCCAACCCAGCCTCATCCTGACGGAGGTCAGACACTCGATTGATCAAAAAAGCGCTTGAAATTACCCCTGGTATCGAACCCCTTTACGGAACTCGCGACGAAAACCTTCGCCTCTTGGAAGACAAGCTCAACGTCCAGATCGATCTCCGCTCCGACGCCATCCACATCTCCGGGGAAGAACCTCAAGTAGCCCGCGCCGCCCAGGTCTTCCATGACTTCGACAGCCTCCGCCGCTCCGGCGTCACCCTCCAAAACGGCGAGCTCCACGCCCTCCTCAAGCTCGTCGTTGCCGACCCCGCCATCACCCTGCGCCAGTTGGTCGACTCCGGCAAACAACGTTCCGCCGGCGTCAAGCGCATGGTCCAGCCGCGCACCCCCAACCAGAAAAAATACGTCGAGTCCATCGAAGCCTCTGATATGACCTTCGGCCTCGGCCCTGCCGGCACCGGCAAGACCTATCTCGCCGTAGCCATGGCCGTCTCTGCCCTGATGGCGAAAAAGGTCTCCCGCATCATCCTAGTCCGCCCCGCCGTCGAAGCCGGCGAACGCCTCGGCTTCCTCCCCGGCTCACTCCAGGAGAAGGTCGACCCCTACCTCCGCCCACTCTACGACGCCCTCTACGACCTCCTCGACCAGGAAAAAGTAGACAAGCTCCTCGAACGCAACGTCATCGAGGTCGCCCCGCTCGCCTTCATGCGCGGCCGCACCCTCTCCGACGCCTTCATCATCATGGATGAGGCCCAGAACACCACCACCGAGCAGATGAAGATGTTCGTCACCCGCCTCGGCAACAACTCCAAGGCTGTCATCACCGGCGACCTCACCCAGACCGATCTGCCCAACCCCAAAAAGTCCGGCCTGCTCGAAGCCCTCAACGTCCTCAACAACGTCGAAGGCATCAAGTTCGTCCACTTTGAAGATGTGGACGTCGTTCGCCACGTCCTCGTGCAGCGCATTGTCCGCGCTTACGACACCTACACCCGCACCCAGCCCCTGCCGCTCACCATGGCAGACCCCAACCTCCCCCCAACATCCCCCACCCTCAACCCCATCCAAAAACCCCAGTAAGCAGAATCTATCCGGCACTCTGAAACGGCGGGACTTTAGTCCCGCCGCAACTCAAACCCAATTTTCGCGGGCTTTAGCCCCCAAGGGAAGCCCGGCAGCGGCTTTCCCGGTCCACGAACCATCAGACCGCCCACATGCTACGCTTAATGCAGCGAGGCTAAACAATGTCCACCGCAGAGCTGTCTCCCGCCTTACTCTCGAAGCTGCAGATCATGCAGAAGAAGCTCGGTGCTTCTGACATCGAATCAACGATCGATAAAAGCATCAACATGGCCTACTTCATCGCAGAGAACATCAACGACCCGCAGAGCAAAGTTCTCGTGGAAAGAAATGGCAAGTATCAGGAGTTAAAAGGCTTCTCCTGATGGACGCTGATCAGCCGCCTTTCCCAGGACCTCAACTCACCCCCTATGATCCGGACCGCCTCCGTGAGATCATCCGAGGCCTCGTAACCCTCGTAGCTGCACTCTCCTTCCTCATCGTCATCGCCTTCTATCTGGTCGAATCCGCCCACAGCTCCGACCCCACCTGGACCCACATCAAAGAGGCCATGCAGTCCGTCCTCCCAGCCGTCACCTCCGTTCTGGGAACAGCTCTTGGCTTTTACTTCGGGTCCCAAAAGCGATGAAGAACCTCGCGCATCCAACTCCAAATACCCGATGATCAACATCGACCCTCCAAGTAGTCCCCTTGCGCTCGAAGCTCTGCCCACCCTCAGTAAGTCCGCTCTCGCCCGCTTCCTCAACCGCGCCCGCACCCTCATCGGCCTGCCCGGTGCCGTCGAAGTCCTCCTCACCTCCGACCCCGAAATCAAGCGCCTCAACCGCACCTTCCGCCGCAAAAACAAGCCCACCGATATCCTCAGCTTCCCCACCCCACCAGAAATCTCCGCCCAACACGCCGGCGACCTCGCCATTTCGCTCGACACCGCCGCCCGCCAGGCCGCCGAGCATGGCCATAGCCTCCGCGACGAACTCCGCATCCTCCTCCTTCACGGCCTCCTTCACCTCGCCGGCGAAGACCATGAAACCGATTCCGGCGAAATGGCCGCCCGCGAATCCACCCTCCGCACCCAGCTCCGCCTCCCCAACACCCTCATAGCCCGGGTCACCACCAAAGCAGGGAAGGCCCGATGATCCAAAACATCCTCTTCTTCGTCCTGCTTCTACTCCTCGCCCTAACCTCCTACGTCGACCGCATCTACGGCGAAATGGGCAAGTTCCTCGCCCGCCAATATCAGGACAATATCGACGCCTGGGAAGAACGCATCGAGCCCCGCATGGGCCTCGCCCGCGAATCCCTCGCCCAGTCAGCCTCCGTCCTCCGCCAGCTCTCGCTCGCCGGCATCGCCCTCCTCGCCGGCCTCCGTCTCGCCCCGCGCCTCGCCCTCCCCGGCGCCTGGACCGAGCTCCTCACCACCCTCTTCGAGCTCATCCTCCTCATCCTCCTCTTCGACCGCCTGATCCCCCAGCTCCTCTTCACCCGCACTCGCGGCCTCTGGGTCCTCCGCATCCGCTTCCTCCTGCAAGCCCTCTTCTACCTCATCCTCCCCATCACCCTCCTTCTCAGCCTCATGCTCTCCATCGCCTCCCTCGCCGAGCCCGAAAACTCTCAGGAAGAAGACCACCCCTCAGAAGCAGTCGACGCCCTCCTCGAAGCCGGCGAAGAAGAGGGCATCCTTGAGGAGTCCGACCGCGAGCTCCTCCGCTCCGTCGTCGAGTTTGGCGACAAAGTCGTCCGCGAGGTCATGACCCCGCGCCCCGAGATCTTCGCCGTCCCCATCACTCTCACCCTGCGCGACTTCACCGCCGCCATCGAGGAACACGTCTTCTCCCGCGTCCCCGTCTTCCGCGACTCCCTCGACCAAATCACCGGCATCGCCTTCGCCCATGACCTCCTCCAGGTCGCCGACACCGACGCCGCCACCCTCACCATCGCCCAGATCCAGCGCCCCGCCGCCTTCGTCCCGGAAACCAAAATGGTCGCCGAGCTCCTCCGCGAAATGCAGTCCGCCAAGCAGCACATGCGCATCGTCATCGATGAGTACGGCGCCGTCGCCGGCATCGTCACCATCGAAGACCTCCTCGAAGCCATCGTCGGCAACATCGCGGACGAGCACGACGAAACTCGCGAAGACGACGCCCCCCTCCGCGAGCCCGACGGAGCCTACGCCGTCTCCGGCACCTTCGAGCTCTCCCGCCTCCGCGACCTCTTCGCCGACCAGTTCCCCAACCCCGGCGCCCCCTCATCCCCGCACCCCGCCGCCGACCCGGAAGAAGACGAACCCACCGCCATCCGCCTCCCCGAGCACTACGAATCCACCACCATCGGCGGCCTCGTCACCGAGCTAGCCGGCCACATCCCCCTCCCCGGAGAAGTCGTAGAAGCCGAAGGCCTCCGCCTCGAAGTCCTCGCCTCCACCGACCGCCGCATCGACCGAGTCCGCGTCCGCCTCGCCGAATAGTCCCCGCAATTCCCTGGAACCCTCACCCAACCCGGACTATCATCGACTTGCAGGCACTTCTCTTCGGGAGCCCAGCCATGTCAGCAATCCAGACCCCGGTCAGCATCACCGTCCAGATCACCCTCCCGGCTCAACTCGCCGAGCAAGCCCAAAAAGCCGGCCTCCTCGCACCGGAGCGCCTGGAATCCCTATTTCGCCAGCAACTCAAAGCCGAGGCCTTCGAGCGTCTTTCGCAGGCAATGGACAAGATCTCGGCTGTCAATGACCTGCCGGAGATGTCACCCGAAGAAGTCGCGTTGGAGATGAAGACAATGCGGGCTGAACGGCGCACTCAAGCCCCGCGCTAATGCGGCTTGTGCTAGACACCAACGTTCTTGTGTCCGCACTCCTATGGAACGGCTCGCCACGGCGTCTGATGAACTCCCACCGTCTCGGTCACCTCGATTTCTTCACCAGCTCTCCGATCATCTCCGAGTTGGTGGACGTTCTAACCCGGCCCAAACTTGCCAGAAAAATCGC
Source organism: uncultured Granulicella sp. (assembly GCA_964282815.2). Lineage (GTDB taxonomy): Bacteria > Acidobacteriota > Terriglobia > Terriglobales > Acidobacteriaceae > Edaphobacter. The sequence goes on along the minus strand of CBDIOH010000001.1, from coordinate 389,885 downwards.
CGAATCTGGTTTGACCGTCTCCCAACTCATTCACCTTTACACAGACGTCGCCGAATTCGTGCACCCGTTTCCCCTCATCAACATAGCACCAGACCCGGACGACGACGTCATCCTCGGCACCGCACTCGCCGCGCAAGCCACCCTCCTCGTCACCGGCGACCACCCACTCCTCTCCGTCGGCCACTATCGCGAGGTCCAGATCGTCACCGTCCAGCAAGCCTTGCAGGCCCTGGCCCCAGGCTGATCCGTCGCCCACCCCCAGCAGCGCATAATAGACCCAATGCCTTTCCGCTCCGGTTTCGTCTCCATCATCGGCCGTCCCAACGCCGGCAAGTCCACCCTGCTCAACGCCCTCCTCGGCCAGAAGCTCGCCATCGTCACCCACAAGCCCCAGACCACCCGCACGCGCATCCTCGGCGTCCTCGAGCTCCCCGCCCTCAAAAAGTCCAAGCAGTCCGAAGGCCATCCCGCCGCCCAGCTCGTCCTCGTCGACACCCCCGGCATCCACAAGCCCGACACCCAGCTCGACCGCCGCATGATGCAGGAGGTCCACGACGCGCTTGAGAGCCGCAACGCCGTCCTCTTCATCGTCGACGTCACCCACCGCCTCCCGAAGGCGGAAGCAGCCAACCCGACCCCCGGAACGCCTGACCCCGTCACGCTTGCCCCCGCAACGCCCGCCGCTGCTGTCATTCCAGGCGACGCGAAGCCCAGTAAAAAGATCACCGGACGCATGGCCCTCTCGGCCCAGGAAGACGACTTCTCCCTGCAGCTCATCCGCAAGCTAGACTGCCCCGTCCTCCTCCTCCTCAACAAGATCGACCAGATCTCCCCCGCCGGGATCATGCCCCTCATCGCCCACTGGAGCGCCCTCTACCCCTTCGCCGAGATCATCCCCATCTCCGCCCGCAAAAAAATCAACCTCGATCTCCTCCTCGCCAAGGTCATCTCCCACCTCCCCGAAGGCCAGCGCTACTTCCCGCCCGACCAGCTCACCGACCAGCCCGAGCGCTTCCTCGTCGCCGAGCTCATCCGCGAAAAGATCCTCCTCCTCACCGGCGAAGAGGTCCCGTACAGCACCGCCGTCGTCATAGAAAAATTCGAAGAGCCCCCGCCCCCGGCCCTAAGCTCGACCGGCAAGCCCCTCAAGCCCAAACCCGGAGCTAGACTCCCCCTCACCCGCATCGCCGCCGCCATCTTCTGCGAGCGCACCGGCCAGAAGGCCATCCTCATCGGCAAACAGGGCGCAATGCTCAAAGAGATCGGCACCGCCGCCCGCAAGGACATAGAAAGCCTCTTAGGCACCCGCGTCTTCCTCGAACTCTTCGTCAAGGTACAAGAAGACTGGCGCACCAAACCCGCCTTCATCGAGGACCTCGACTGGCGCCGCCAACTAGAGCAAATAGCAGCCAAACAAGCCAACGAAGAACCAGACCGCAGCTGACTCCTCATTCAAGGGTTTACTAAAATGCAAATCGAAAGCGTAAGCAAGGCTCAGCTTGTCAAGAATGCTCTTCGCCGGTTGCATCAGCTTCTTGCTGAGCGAGCATCGTTCTTACAGTCTGAATGTCAGCTACCGCAGAAGCTGCGAACTTGCCTTTTCGCTCAGTTCCGACTAAAACGACAACCTTGGTGAGGAGAGCCACCATATCAGCAAGGAGTTCTTCTCCGAACGCGCCTCGCCGTTCCTCCCCCTCGGGCGTGTCACGCAATATGAATGTAAGCCTGTCACTATCCAGTTCGCCTAATCGTCCAACGAGAACTGCGTGACGTTCTGTATCAACTTCTCTAAGTGCTTCTAAGACCTTCCGTCTAGATCCCCGAGTGAGGACGATGTCCGTATCCTTCAGCCATGCTCCCGACACCTGTACCTCGCTAATTGGACCTGACGAGGGAGGGGTAAGAAGCAGCGCGGCCCGGAGGATGACCTCGCGTTCTTCAGAGTTTTCAGTCAGCGTGTTCGTAGGATCCTTACCGCTCGCCCAGGCCAGACCGCTTTCGAGCTTTTCAGCGGCAAGCCTTACGTCCTCCCTCGAGAATATGCCTTCGTCTGGCGGTGCGAAACTCAGTTCAAAACTTGCGAAAGCAAAGCTCTGAACTGGCAAATCGTACATGGTTCTATGTTCATCCCGAGGTCTACCTTCTGTCTTTGCAGCGAAGACATAATCCAATACAGTCTTCAAAGCCTTGCGGGTTGAATCCGCAACGAACGCAATTGCACTTGCAGGAATGTGCCCTAGTTGTATTTGCTCACCGATTGCCCGAGTTCTGAATATGGGCTCTTGCTCTAAATGCAGCGTCAGTCCCCGCTTGGGCAGATGAAGATCTGGTATTTCAGATAGGTCCAGAGCCCAAGCCCTCGCGTCATTTCCATCTGTCCAGTGAATCGCGGCTGGGGATGCAAATAGAGCTTCTAAAATGGTGATAGTGCCAGCCTGCAGCCCTTTGAGCGTTTGCGGCATAAGTGGGACAACGATAGTGAAGGTGCCCTCAGCGTTGATGTCCGCGACGTAAGCGAGGTTTTCCTGCCCCTGAAAGGTTCTAGTCGTGTAGAGAACGGGAATCTCTTCATCATGAAAGATGCTTTCAGGAGTGAGGCGATCGGGGATGAGGCCGTTCGGTAAGTGAGCCGTAATTGGTTTGGTCAGACTCATGATATCGGCTCCTCAAAGCAAGAGCGCCGATCCACATCGGCATATGGCCACCATTCCATATGACCGGAACTCGCCTTCGCGCTCCCTAGCTTCCCATGTTGCGCTTCTAGATTACCTTTAGAGATGGTTTTCCCAAGGTATGGCCTTAGCCTCAGTGTGAAGCGGGCTTTTTCAAGGCTGTTATAGACCGACACGCCGCACTTCGAGCATTCTGCTGCTGTACTCACCTTCCCCAACTCCTTATACGATTTGAAGTCGTCTTCAGTAAGCACACTTGACCCAATGATCCGAAAACATTCACCCGCGGCGTCTGCGGCAGTTGCAGGGGGGCAGCCAGCAGGAAAGAAATCTGGGAACGCGGGCGAGTGGTCAATTGAGACCGCACTAGTCTCGGAGTTGTCTGACGTCATATAAATTCCATAGTGTTAGCCGTTCAGAGCCTACCAGACTGCGTTGGCGTTCGGAAATGCCGAAGGAAGAACTCTAACCAAGCGGATTCAAGAACTTACTGTGGCCGGGCACCTCCCGGGGGGCTTACAAGAGTCGCTCCTCGATCTTGGAGCTAAGCTTAACGACCTAGACCTTCGAAGACGGCTGCACGTCATGTGTCCTATGGAACAGCACGCAATCGCAATCTTTACATTTAACAAGAGGTTTAAACTCACATTTTTTCAAGCGGGCAGCTTCTACCCTTTCCCGCATCATACCCATAACGCCCAAGCAGCCAAGGACCCCTCATGCTCATCCGTTCAGAGTTCTCCATCGAATTCAATCTCCCCCAAACGGTTGCCATGATCGGTCTCCTCCGCCTCTTTCCCACCCTCGACCCCCAGCTCCAATCCCCGGAAAACCTCCGCGCCGAGCACCTCGAATTCGTCCAGAACGCCGCACCCCTCTCCACCGATATCCCCATCACCGACTACACCGACTCCTTCGGCAACCGCTGCTCCCGCTTCCTCGCACCCGCCGGAGCCTTCCGCATCACCGGCGACTCCCTCATCCACTCCGACTTCGTCCCCGACCCCATCGAAGTCAACGCCGTCCAGAACCGCGTCGAAGACCTCCCCACCGAGGTCCTTCAGTTTCTCCTCAGCTCCCGTTACTGCCAGGTCGACAATCTCTCGCTCGTCGCCGGAGACCTCTTCAGCCACACCACCCCCGGCTGGGGACGAGCCATCGCCATCCGTGACTGGGTCCACGACCACGTCCGCTTCAGCTACGGCTCCGCCCGCCCCACCAAAACCGCCCTCGACGTCTTCACCGAGCGCGTCGGCGTCTGCCGCGACTTCCAGCATCTCGCCGTCACCATGTCCCGCGCCATGAACATCCCCGCCCGCTACGTCACCGGCTACCTCGGAGACATCCGCCGCCCCTACTCCGGAGCCGGAGACTTCAGCGCCTGGTATGAAGTCTTCCTCAACGACCGCTGGTACCCCATGGACGCCCGCCACAACGACGGCCGCATCGGCCGCGTCCTCATGGCCGTAGGCCGCGACGCCACCGACGTCGCCATCACCACCAGCTTCGGCGTAGCCAACCTCACCCGCTTCTACGTCGAGTCCTTCGAGGTCGACGAGAACAACGTCCCCATCCCCCTCCCGCAATACTGAAAATCCTGACGCAAATCGTGGCTCGCAAGCACGAAATCCTGGACAAAAAGCCACGCGCAAAGCACCAGAACACCACGTTTTCGACACCACAAACCCCTGGTCGAAATCATGAAAGCTCAATAAAGACGCACCCTTGACCACGTTTCGAAAAATAACCACGTTTCACCACAAATCCACCACAAAACATCCACGTCTAAAACCGGAGTGCGCCCCATTTGCGGCAAGAGGAGGATACTTGGTATGACGTCCGCAACCACCATGCCCCCAACCTCCAAACTCCCAAGCCTCTTCGCCGGCAAAGCCTGGCAGCAGGTGCTGGCTCGCGACCCCAAAGCAGACGGCCAGTTCGTCTACGCCGTCAAAACCACCAGGATCTACTGCCGTCCCGCCTGCCCAAGCCGCCGCCCCGAGCGCAAGAACGTCTCCTTTTACCCCTCCCCGGCCCTCGCCCAGGCTGCCGGCTTTCGTCCATGCCTCCGCTGTGACCCGGACGCCGCCACCCCCAAAGCCGACCCCCAAATCGCCGCCATCGACGCCGTCTCCCGCTATCTGACAGAAAACGCAGGCGAAAGAACCCGCCTTAAGGATGTCTCCAAAGCCACCGGCGTAGCCCCGCTCACCATTCTTCGCGGCTTCAAACGGGTGCTGGGGGTTACGCCGCGCGAGTTCGCGAAGGCGCAGCGGCTGGCGAAGTTCAAAGAGAAGCTGCCAAAGGGTACCGTCACCGAGGCTCTGTACGACGCAGGTTTCAGCTCGTCATCGCGGCTCTACGAGTCTGCGCCGGAGGCGCTGGGGATGACGCCTACGGCTCTGAAGCACGGGGGCAAGGGAGAACTGATCCGTTACGCGCTGGCCAACTCGCCTTTGGGACCGCTGCTTGTGGCGGCTACCGCCCGAGGCATCTGCCAGATCGCATTTGCCGATAGTGAGAAGGCGCTATTGGAGGCGCTGAGCGCGAACTTTCCTCAGGCTGAGTTGAAGCAAATGGATCGCGAATTGAGCTATGCGGTTGCGGCGGTGATCGCCGCACTGACCGAAGCTCCAAGCGCCCAGAGCCTTCCTCTGGATGTCCGCGCGACCGCCTTCCAGACCCGCGTGTGGAGCGCGCTGCAGGCGATTCCACGCGGCGAGACCCGCACCTACTCGCAGCTTGCGGAGTCGCTTGGCAGGCCACAGTCGGTCCGCGCCGTCGCCAACGCCTGCGCGGCAAACCCGCTCGCCGTGCTCGTTCCCTGCCACCGCGTGATCGGCAAGGACGGCTCGCTGACGGGGTACCGCTGGGGCGTTGAGCGCAAGCGGCAGCTGCTGGAAAGCGAAGGAGCTTTGCCGCTCAGGAGCCAACATGACTAGTGTGTCGCAGCCCATCCCGCGGTCGTACAAGGTCTGGCTGATCGCCAGCATTGCGGTGCTGGTGGGCTCTCTGCTGCTGCTGGCGATCGTGGTGTGCGCGGTCTTCTTCAGCTTCAATCAGCAGACGACGCCGCTTTGGGTGATTGTGCTTGGGGTGATTGCGGTGCTGGGCGTTCTGCTGGGCTTCGGCGGCTTCTTCCTGCTGATGGCGACGGCCGGCTTCCAGGCCTGGCGCGAGGGACGGCGGGTGCAGGTGCTTCCGCCGGAGCCTTCGGATCCCCAGCCCTGAAGAGCCTGTGGCGAGCGGGTGAATCTAACTGAATCCGCTGGCTGGTTCCTGAATCTGAATGCAGCGTCCTGAAACAATGACGTTACCAAAATCCCTCTGTCCGGTTTCGCGCTTCCGCAGCCGGGCGCAGTTAGAGTAGAAGCCATGAGCGCAAGCCCTCAGGTGATCGACCCAGCCAAGCCGAGCGATGAAGAGCGCGAGAAGGCGCGGCGCATCTACAGCAAGATCTCCTGGCGGCTGATTCCTTACATCTTTGTGCTATACATCTTGGCTTACCTCGACCGCGTCAATGTGGGGTTTGCGGCGGTGGAGTTTCAGCGCGACCTGCATCTTTCGGCTTCCGTCTATGGGCTGGGCGCTGGGATTTTCTTTTTGGGTCAGCTTCTGTTTGATCTTCCAAGCAACCTGCTGCTGAATAAGGTTGGCCCCCGGCTCTGGATCGCCCGGATCATGATCACCTGGGGACTGATTGCCACCTGCATGATGTTTGTGAAGGGAGCGCACTCGTTTTACGCAATGCGGCTGCTGTTGGGGATCAGCGAGGCGGGCTTCTTTCCCGGCATGATCCTGTATCTCTCGTTCTGGTTCCCATCGGGCGAACGGGCGCGGGCCGTGGCGAAGTTCATGACGGCAACCTCGATCGCCGGGGTCGTCGGAGCGGAACTGGCGCGGGTGCTGCTGAAGCTTGAGGGCGTGGGCGGCCTGCACGGGTGGCAGTGGCTGTTTCTATTGGAGGGTCTGCCGACATTTCTGATGGGGTTTTCTGTCTTATGGGTGTTGAAGGACAAGCCGGACGATGCGCCATGGCTGACCGATGACGAGAAGAAGTGGCTGGATAAAGAGCTGGAGCGCGACCGCAAGGAAGGCGGTGCGGCGGACAAACACAAATTGTCCGACGCCTTCAGAATGCCGATGGTGTGGGTGTTGGCAGGGATCTTCCTGCTGGATCAGGTGGGCGTGTACACGGTGAACCTGTGGATGCCTCTGCTATTCAATGGGTTCCTGCACACGGGCTCGGGGCCGGCGGCGGCGGCGCGGGTGGCGCGCGTCGGGGCAATTCCTTATCTTGCGGCGGCGGCTTTTACGGTCTTCATCGGTTGGTCGAGCGACCGCACGGGCGAACGGCGAACGCATATCGCGGGATGTTTTCTGCTGGCGTTGATCGGCTTCTGCTGGGCGGCGTACGCGCATTCGCTGCCCACGGCGCTGATTGCCATGACATTGGCTTCGATGGGCTACTGGAGCCTAATGGGGCCGTTCTGGGCGCTGCCGACGCGGGTGCTGGGCGGTCAGGCAGCTGCGGGCGGAGTGGCGATCATCACCATGGTGGGAAGTCTCGGCGGCTTCGCTGGGCCAAGCTTGACCGGCCGGTTGAAGGACATCACTCATAACTTTACGGCGGGACTTCTGGTGATTGCGGGCCTCGCCCTTATTGGAGCCGCGCTCTGTCTTCTGCTGCCGAAGTCCAGACCGGCCAGCTGAAGTTCTACGTGCCGAACAACGTTCGGACCGGGCAAAGCCTGGCACCCGTCACAACGTGACCGCCGTCCGCGAAGTGCACCCATGCGGCAGGACAAGCCTGAAACCGATACGATACGGTATGTCCTCAACACTGCCAAGTCTGGCCGAGATCGAGTCGGCGGCCGCCCTGCTGTATCGGTACATGCCCCCGACGCCGCAGTACAATTGGCCGCTGCTCGATCTGCTGGCTGGGACCGAGGTCTGGGTAAAGCATGAGAACCATACGCCGGTGGGGGCGTTCAAGATTCGCGGCGGCATTGTCTATATGGATGCGCTGCGGCGGGAACACCCTGAGGTGAAGGGCGTCGTCGGGGCGACGCGGGGCAATCATGGGCAGTCGATGGGCTTTGCGGCGAGGATTACCGGAACTCGTGCCACGGTGGTCGTACCCCACGGCAATAGCCCGGAAAAGAACGCGGCGATGCGGGCGCTGGGGGTGCATGTCATCGAGGCCGGGGTGGACTTCCAGGAGGCCTGCGAGTACGCAGACGCGCTGGCGGGTGAGGATGGATTGCATCGACTGCCTTCGCTTGATCCGCGGCTGGTTTGCGGGGTGGCCACATACTGCCTGGAGTTCCTGCGGAGTGCGCCGCCGCTCGATACGGTGTATGTGCCGGTGGGGATGGGGAGTGGGATCTGCGCGATGATTGCGGCGCGAGATGCGCTGCGTCTGGAAACGAAGATTGTTGCGGTGGTGAGCGCGGGCGCGCCGGCGTACAAGCTTTCGTTTGAAGCGGGGCGGGTGATTGAACACGACGTGACGACGATTCTGGCCGACGGGCTCGCTTGCCGGTCGCCTAAGCAGGAGTGTTTGGAGGCGATGCTGGCAGGCGTGAAACGGGTACTGGCTGTGAGCGAACACGAAGTCGCCGTGGCGATGCGCGGGCTCTTCTCCGCGACCCATAATGTGGCAGAGGGTGCCGGTGCGGCGAGCTTTGCGGCGCTCCTGCAGGAGAAGCTGCGGATGCGTGGCAAGCGGGTCGGCGTGGTGCTGTGCGGCGGCAACGTCGATGCGGAGGTCTTCGCGCAGGTCTTGGCGGCCGAGTGAGCGGGTAACAAATTGTGGCACAAAGGTGATGGATGGGAAGGTTTGGTCCGGACCTAACCTTTATAGAATGAATATTTTGTGCAATTTGTACGGGATGGGGGGGGCCCGCCCACACTATGAATCTGTTGCCATCCGGCGAAAGATTCGAAATGATACTCTAAACAAGCTCGATATAGTTCAAATAGAGGTTTTCATGGCGACAGCAATACTCACACCTGCGGCAACGAAAGCGCATGACTACAAAGTGGCTGACATCAGTCTGGCCGAGTTCGGCCGCAAGGAGATCGAGATTGCCGAGCAGGAGATGCCGGGCCTCATGTCGATCCGGCGCAAATACGCTCCCGGCAAGCCGCTCCAGGGCGTGCGCGTGACGGGTTCGCTGCACATGACGATTCAGACCGCTGTGCTGATCGAGACGATGGTGGACCTGGGTGCGGATGTGCGCTGGGCTTCCTGCAATATCTTCTCCACCCAGGATCATGCGGCGGCGGCGATCGCGGTCGCCGGCGTCCCTGTCTTCGCCTGGAAGGGCGAGACGCTGGAGGAGTTCTGGTGGTGCACGAATGAGGCTCTGAGCTTCCCGGATGGGAATGGCGGGCTGCTTGGACCTCAGTTGGTAATCGACGATGGTGGCGATGTGACGCTGCTGATCCACAAGGGCTACGAGATGGAAGCGGGACACGATTGGGTCGACTCCGAGTCCAGTTCCCAGGAAGAGGGTGTGATCAAGGCGTTGCTCAAGAAGGTGCAGGCCGCGCATCCAAACCGCTGGCATGAGGTGGCAAAAGCCTGGCGCGGAGTCTCCGAGGAGACGACGACCGGGGTCCACCGCCTTTACAAGATGAAGGAAAAGGGCACGCTGCTGGTGCCTGCAATCAATGTCAATGACTCGGTGACGAAGTCAAAGTTCGATAACCTGTATGGCTGCCGGGAGTCGCTGGTCGACGGCATCAAGCGCGCAACCGACGTCATGGTTGCGGGTAAGGTTGCGGTGGTTTGCGGGTTTGGTGATGTGGGTAAGGGGTCGGCTGCTAGCCTGCGTGGCCTTGGGGCGCGGGTGATCGTAACTGAGATCGATCCTATTAACGCTTTGCAGGCAGCGATTGAGGGGTACGAGGTCACAACCCTCGAAGAGACGCTCGGGCGCGGCGATATCTATGTCACCTGCACCGGGAACGTGGACATCATCACGCTGGAGCATATGAAGCTGATGAAGGATCAGGCAATCGTGTGCAACATTGGGCACTTCGACAACGAGATCCAGATGGAGCCGTTGAATGCGTCTGGAGCCAAGCGGCTGAACATCAAGCCGCAGGTGGATAAGTACACGTTCGAGAACGGCAACAGCATCTTTGTCCTGGCGGAAGGGCGGCTGGTGAACTTGGGCTGCGCGACCGGACACCCGAGCTTTGTGATGTCGGCTAGCTTTTCCAATCAGACGCTGGCGCAGCTTGATCTTTGGGCGAACAAAGATACGTACAAGAACGACATCTACATTCTGCCGAAGAAGCTGGATGAGGAGGTCGCACGGCTGCACCTGGAGAAGATCGGGGTGAAGCTGACGACGCTCTCTTCGAAGCAGGCGGACTATCTGGGCGTGCCAGTGGATGGGCCGTATAAGGCGGACATCTATCGGTATTAGAGCGGCATCTAGAAACGGTTTTGCATAAGCAAAGGCCACCTCACTGAGGTGGCCTTTGCTTATGCAGGCGGGTGTCTAGTTCGGGGTGCCTACGGAGTCGTAGTCGTCGGCAACGACGACTTGGAGGCCAGGAGTGGTGATGAGTTGCTGGTCGATGAGGACGATGGTTCGGGCGCTGGTAGCGGGGTAGTAGACGGCAGCGCTGGTGTAGTACGTTGCACTGGCAGCGGTCGGGGTAGTGCCGCTGGGTACGGCGGAGAGAGTGTAGGTTCCGGCGGGGATGTTGAGGTAGCCGGTGTTGGTGTTGAGGCTGACGCCGGTGAGGATGGGACGGACCTGGGTGATGTTCGAGCCGGAGGGGATAAGGTAGAGGTCGACTGCGCCGCTGTGGGCGGACTGGTCTACGAAGCGGATGGCGACCTGACCGGTGGGAGCGGGGACGCTCTGATCTTTGAGGATGGTCTCCTGGAGGGCGGTGGAGGCGTCACCGACGAGGACGGTGTACTGGGAGCCGGTGATGAAGGTGCCGTAGGCGGCGGCGAGCTGAGTTTTGGTCTGAGCGAGATCGACGGTGATGTTGAAGGTCCCCTGCGAGGTGGGGACGTAGGAGGTGAGGGTGCCGAAGCCGATGTTGTAGGCGAGAATGCCGGTACCCTGGTAGACGTCAATGGCGGCGGTGTCCGGGGAGCAGTCGATAATGCGGACTTGGGCGGTGGAGGGGGAGCCGGTGATGCTCGAGCAGCCGGGAAAGGCGAGGAGCGCTGTCAGGCCAACTAGGCTGAGGGCCCTGCTGACGCGGCGTGTGGCTGGACGGATGGGGCGTTCCAGAGAGAAGGTCTGGCGGGACGCGGTCATAGTCTCCTGTATTGATGCTTGCTCGATGGGCATAGCGACTGCTTCACTCTATCCGTTTTACTGGTTGAAGCGAAGCGCGAATCCAGAGCTTTGGCGGATTTCCGATTCGCCGGGATTCCCGGTCTCGTTTCGTGTGGCTTGGGCTTACTTCTTGGGCTGCTTGGCGATGATCATGTCTTTGATCTTGGCGTAGACGCCGTCGGGAAGGATGCCTTTTTGGGTCAGCTGGTTCTTTGCGGCGTAGGGTCGGCCCTTGATGATGCGGTCCGCGTAAGCATCGCCGATGCCGGGGAGTGTTTTGAGCTGGGCGGCGGTGGCGGTGTTGAGGTCGATCGGATCTGCGGGCGCAGGGGCTGTCGATGCGGCAATGGGTGTGGTTGGGACGGCTGCGGCAGAGGTTCTGGCGCCGTGCACGCATGGAGCCGAGGCCAAGAGCATAGTCAGGACGGCGGAGGCGAGGCGATGGCGGACGTGCATGGAAGAAGCTCCTTTGTTTTGCCAGCAGGAATTGGTGTCGCAGCAAGGGTATTACGAAATACCGGCTTCGTCACTCCCGCGATTAGGTTTCTGGCGGTTCGGGCCGACGTTGTTCGCACTGGCAAGACGTTTCATTGACTCTCGGCTATCGATCGGGTAATCTACAGGCTCGCGCAGTTTCGCGTCTGCATGTCCGTACATTCCTTCTGTTTCACAATCTGACAGGATGATACATATAAAGCAGTCTTTCGAAGCGGGAGCAGGGTTTCCGGAGTGGAGCGGTGAGGCGTCTAAGTGCCAACTGCTTTTGCCGGAACGGTCCTGTGACAGGCCGGCAGTCCTGAGAACCCAGGTTTAGCAATCCTGAGCGCCTGAAGCAGCAATTCTGTCCCGGGGAGTTCGGTCACGCGAGGCGCAGAGCCTCCGCCACCATTCGCCAGGATGTCTGCATAAGCATTTTGTGCGGACGGCGCTGTTTGCCGCCTGCGTTTGCCCTCGTTGGACCCTTCATGCACCACGCCGGACCTTACTGAAGCCGGCAGAATCAAGGAGTAACCCAAACGCCATGCAATCGACCACCATTCCCAGCGGCAAAGACATTCAGCGCAAGTGGTATGTAATTGACGCCTCCGGCAAGACGCTCGGACGCCTCTCTACCGTCGCTGCGAGCCTGCTTGCGGGCAAGCTCAACCCGCTTTACACGCCTTATATCGACATGGGCGACCACGTGATTGTGATCAATGCCGAGAAGATTGTGCTGACCGGCCTGAAGGCGGACAGCAAGCTGTATCGACGGTACACAGGATTTCCCGGCGGATTGCGGGAAGAGAGCTTTATCAAGCTCTTGGCGCGCCGTCCTGAGGCCATTGTGGAGCAGGCAATCAAGGGCATGCTGCCGAAGTCGAAGCTGGGACGGCAGATGGCGACCAAGCTGAAGGTGTACAAGGGCGGACAGCATCCGCATCTGGCGCAGAAGCCGGAGCCGCTTGAGTTCCATGCGAGCAATGCCGCCAAGGCTCCGGGAACTCCGAAGCCTGGCATGCCGACGCATCACATTCCGGTTCTGGAAGGCTAAGCGCCGCCCGAGCCCTTCGCCGGCGCATGCCGGTGGTCGACTTTCAAGAGCAGATCTCTGAAACGGATTTCAAGGAGCATCATGGCAGACCTCATTCAGTACTACGGCACGGGACGGCGCAAGAGCAGCATTGCGCGTGTGTTCCTTCGTCCCGGAAGCGGTAAGTTCATCGTCAACAAGAAGGAAGTGGACGTTTACTTCGTCACCGCGCAGCAGCGGGCCGCGGCGAAGCGCTCGCTGGGCATTGCGGGCATTGAAGAGACCTTCGATGTGTTGACCACGGTTCGTGGCGGCGGCGTGATGGGCCAGGCCGATGCGGTCAAGCTGGGCATTGCGCGTGCGCTGATGGAGTTCAACCCGGAGCTGCGCAAGGCGCTGAAGAGCGAGGGTCTGGTGACCCGCGACTCTCGCGGCAAGGAGCGCAAGAAATACGGGCAGAAGGGCGCTCGTGCACGGTTCCAGTTCAGCAAACGGTAAAGACTTGGTTTGTCCGTTCTCCGTCGCTCGTTGTCAGCTTGGAACTGATAATGGAGAACGGACAACCTGTCATCGCATCACCTCCGGGAGATCGATCACCTGGGGCTTGGAGTCAAATCTCCCGAGGCTTTATCGCCAGGGATTAACACAGACTTGGGCCGCTTGAGTGCGGAGCGCATGTCTTAAAACAGGAGCTCTTTATGGCTAGCATCACGATGAAGGAACTGCTCGAAGCCGGTGTCCACTTCGGACATCAGACCAAGCGTTGGAACCCGAAGATGAAGGAGTATATCTTCGGGGAGCGCAATGGCATTTACATCATCGACCTGCAGAAGACGCTGAAGATGTTCAAGGAAGCGTCGAAGTTCGTCACCGACCTGACGTCCACGGGTAAGCTGATCCTGTTTGTCGGGACCAAGCGGCAGGCGCAGGATGCGGTGGCCGAAGAGGCGACTCGCGCTGGGATGCCGTACATCAACAGCCGCTGGCTGGGCGGGCTGCTGACGAACTGGGTTACGGTGCAGAAGTCGGTGAAGCGATTGCAGGAGCTGGACGATATGTCAACCGATGGACGCTATGAGCTGCTGACCAAGAAGGAGGTCATCAAGCTGGAGCGGGAGCGGAAGCACCTGTCGACGAACCTTTCGGGTATCAAGAGCATGAAGCGTCTTCCGGATGCTTTGTTCGTGATCGACTCCAACAATGAGGCGATTGCGGTTGCGGAAGCCCGCAAACTGGGCATTCCGGTGGTTGCGGTTGTGGATACGAACTGCGATCCGACGGTTGTGGACTACGTGATTCCGGGCAACGACGATGCGCTGCGTGCGATTCGCCTGTTCACCATGAAGATGGCGGATTCGGCTGCCGAGGGCGTTCAGATGGTGTCTGAGCGCGCGTTTGCGACTGAGGCTTCCGACGTTCGCGAGCTTCCGACCGAGTCGCACTTCATTGGTGAAGAGGATGATGAGGCGGTCGTCGATGCTCCGGTGCAGGAGTCGACCGGAACGGCTCAGGCTTCGGTTGAGGATGGTGAGGCTGAGGAAATCGATCTGGATGCGGTGCTTGGCGGCGGGATCAAGAAGGCTCCCGCAGCGGCAACCGAGCCGGAGCCGGAACAAGAGCACGCGGAAGCGACTGCGTAAGCTCGTCTTACACGCTGGATTGGAGAGAGCGTGGAGGCGGCGAGCCGCAGACCACGCTCTTTCTGCGTTTGGGTTGTTCTTAGGACAGAGTTGCAAGATTCGCGGCGTAAGCTGCCGTGAGAAGAGGATGAAGTGATGGCGACGGAAACTGCTGTGAAGATCGATGCGAAGTTGGTGAAGGAACTGCGTGAGAAGTCCGGGGCACCCATGGGCGATTGCCTGAAGGCGCTGCAGGAGGCCAAGGGCGACATGGAGAATGCTTTCGTGGTGTTGCGCAAGCGCGGCATGGCTTCCGCTGCCAAGAAGGCCTCGCGGACGACCAATGAGGGCGCCGTGGGAACGTACATTCACGCGGGCGGCAAGATCGGTGTGCTGATCGAGCTGAACTGCGAGTCGGACTTTGTGGCCCGGACGGAGGACTTTCAGGAGCTGCTGCGCGATATCGCGATGCACATTGCGGCGACCGATCCTCGCTTTGTGGGGCGTGAAGAGGTCTCGCAGGCTGATCTCGACCGCGAGAAGGAGGTGTTCCTGGCGCAGCCGGCGATGCAGGGCAAGCCCGCGGGCGTGATCGACAAGATTCTGGAAGGCAAGATGAGCAAGTTCTACGAGGAGGTCTGCCTGCTGGACCAGCCGTTCATCAAGGAGGCGAGCCAGACGATCGGTCAGCTGATTGCGAGCAAGGTTGCGAAGCTGGGCGAGAATATTTCCGTTCGGCGCTTTGCGCGGTTCAAGGTTGGGGCTGCGGATTGGACGGTTGCACAGACCAAGGCTATGGCGGACGAGCCGCAGGCTTAGTTTTCTTTTCGCAGGACGTGGAGAGCCCGGGCTTTGGCCCGGGCTCTTTTTGGCTTCGAGCAGGTTGCTTTGCTATTCATCGTCTTCCTCGTCCTCGTCTTCTTCCTCTTTGTCTTCGTAGTCTTCCTCTTCAAAGGTGTCGAGGATGGCAGTAGCTCCGGGATCGGCTAGCTCGAGACCGTCTTCGGTTTGTTCGGCGGAGCGGACGATTTCGGACGGCATGGGTTCGAGATGGAGGCGGACGGCGTTGTTGGAGGCGAGCTGGAGGCCGTAGAGCAGGGCGGTGGCTCGGCGAGGCTCCAGCTGACCGGTGGCGAGGGCGTTGATGACGACGGAGAGGGCGACCTGGATGGATTCGCGGTCTTCGAGCGGGGCGAGCTGGATGTGCTGGCCGGGGATGAGGTAGCCGCGGGTTGCAGGTGTGTGGCGGTAGGCGCTGTGGCGCTGGTTGAGCCGTGTGTGGAAGAAGCAGTACGGGTTTTCCAGCAGAGCGGGGCTCTGGCACTGGACGCCGTTGGTCTTGATGTGACGGCAGAGATCGTATTGCATATGTTTTCTCTCTTTCGCGGGGGGTACCCCCCCGGTATGTTTGGCGTAAAGGCAATGGATGCACGATTTTAGCCCTGGTGGTACGGGCTAAAATCGTGCATCCATTGGGGTTACGGCTAAATTCGTGTAAACAAAGGAGATCGCGGCACCTTTTGGGCACCGTGAGGACTCTTTGCTTGTTATTTGATCTGTTCTAATTGTAGCAAATTGGCAGGGGGTATTATGCCAACTTTATTTCCTTTAGAATGTAGCAGATAAGCCTTTTTGGGGCTTGACATGCGAATTTGCTGGGGTTTTTGGGGGTGTTTTGGGGGGCAGGAGCGAAGAAAGTTGGGTTTTGCTGTTTCAAAAGGGGAATTGGATGTCGGCGAAGCTAGGCTCGGGGGTGCAGGAGGTGATCGTTCGTGGGCAGCGGGCGACCATTTGGCTGGGGTCAACCTGTCAGGTTTGGGACTGCGGGTTGAGCCGTTAGGAGGTTTGCCGGGGTTCAAATTGCCCCATTGCGCAGCCGCATTTCTGGGAGAAGTGCAGTTTTCGATCATACCGGTTACGTACACCAACGAGTGTGGCAGAGTCCCTCGGGAGGACACCAACCTAAAGGGGTATATCTCTCAACCGCTTTTTCAGTAAAACTGTTCGCGGCCGAGATGCACAATCGAAAGAGAATCCTCCACATAGTCGCGTTGGCGTTGAGTATCTCAATCGCTAGACAGGAAACGGGCCGCCAAATGCTCGCGCAGGCGGTACCTGCCGGAGAAGCGCCCTCGGTGCGCCGAGCACAGTTGCCGCTATCCGAGCGAATGGAAACTCAGAACCGCCTCGATATTCCGCCATCCTCAAAGAGCTTCCATCTCGGAGAGGAGAATTTGCTGACCTTAACGCTCAAAGGGCCAGCCCCGACTCATATCTTCATCATGCAGCGAACCGTCGATGCAGGCAGCGTTTCGCCTTGGATCCAAGGGGGAGAGGAAGAGGTTCATCTCGAACGGAGCGAAGACGGGACAACCTGCGTGAAGTTCGTGCCGCTTCGGCCAGGCAAACTTGAAGTCCGCGTCCATGCCCTCTACTCCGATGGGGAGCCTAACCAGGCCAGCACCTTTCTTGACGTTGTTGCGGACCGGTCTCCGCTAAAACTTGTTGACCAGAGTGGGTTTGGAGGTCTCACCTCAATTCGGCGGATGGACCTTTCTGAGGAGGGGCGGCGAGATTTCCTGAGAATCCGTGCGGTCTATCCAGGAGTCAAGGAACCGCTGCCGCTTGAGGCGGGACAGGCTGAGTTCAAAGTCCTGATGTCAAATCAGGCCCCTCCAATCGAGTTCAATGAAAAGACGATGGAGATCAAGGCTCTCCGAATAGGAAGAGCTCTTATCGAAATACGGTACAACGGCTTGTCAAAAGATGCCTGCATTGAAGTCTTGGAAAACCGAGAAAGTTATAACCGTTCTGACTGCACCGATCTCCAGGAGGGCGGTGAACAAGGGGTGACGTTGGGTTCCAGACCAGCGCAAGCCTATGAATCGCAGCTGCCATACAGCCCTACGGACAATCGAAAAGGACGTTTCCTAGCTGACGAACGTGTAGACGTGCTCACCCCAAGTCAGGCCCTGCACATTGGATCGTACAATCCGGTCACATTTGATCTGCACACTCCGGATGTGGCTAGGGTAGAGTGCCACTCGCTCTCTGGGGACCCGTGCAGTGCGTGGCAAGGTCAATGGTCGCACGAAGGTCTACCCTTGCAGCAAAACAGCGATGGAAGCGCAACGGTGAATATCTTTCCCATGGGCTTCGGAAAGCAGCAGTTCATTTTCTTCATCCTGTTTGAGGACGGCGGCGTCGCACTCAAGAAGATCGATACAGAGGTGGATGCTGGAAGCATCAAGCCGACCGCTATCGGATCATGGTGCAGCCGGGAAGCTCCGGAGGCGAACGCCCCGGTCGAGCTGCATCCACCCCAAAACGGCAGGGAGGTCTTCCCGGGCACGGCCTCCATCGTCCCGTTCGCCTGTTATCAGGGTGTTAGGCTGGCCGTCCCGCTGCCACCAAAAGCTGTGCAGTATCGCCTTTTGAGTGAGGAAGCTCGACCCTCTATCGATCTGGATACCTCGACCGGTAAGGTCACGGCTCTCCACGTGGGACAAGTTTTAGTGCAACAGTCTTTTGCAGGCCTTAAATGGAGCACATGCGTCGTCGTCGAACTTCAGGGTGAGCCGGATGTATCAAACTGTAGGCGGATGCGAGCACAGGCTGGGACACCCTTGCCTCAACCCAAGGTGCGAGTCAGACCACCAAACCTAGCGGATGAAATTGATCGAGCCGGCAGTCCAGGAGGAGTAGTACTAGGGCTCGCGATGGCGACTTCGCCCGTCAGGTCTACAGAGCTTCCCTTCGTGGACGCTCTTACTGGAGCAAAACTTTCCCCGAGTGTTCGAGATCGGTTTGACGCAAGTTCTCGGCTACAAGTTCTGCAAAAGGGATTGACCGTAGAGTTGGCGCGCCCCGGCAAGCTTCCCGTACGAATCACAGGACCAGAGGTGCTGTCAGTTTCCATCTGGCAGGAGCTGGTGAGATATTCCCCGCAGCATACTCAGATAGGGGTTGAAGAACCTGCATTCGTAGAGGAGCGAAATGCAGGAAGGATTGGCCGCAATCCTGACGGGACGCCCTATCTTCATATCATTCCACTCAGGCCAGGGACGGCGGAGTTCCGCGTCAGCATACTGTTCTCGGATGGAGGTGTCGCCCATCGCATCGTTCGGCTGCCTGTTAGATTCCCCGCCGGTCTATCGCCACAGCTCTCGAATGCTCTGGACGACTCAGTGCGAGGTTCGAACACCGATGCGACAACTTTACGCCTGACGCCGGGGGGCGAGCGCAGGCTATTTCCGTTCCTCTCTTTTGCCGGGCGTCCGAACCGGTTCCAATTGAACCCGGCAGAAGTGCAGTATTCGATCAAGAACATAGATCCCGCTGTAATTCGGCTCAACCCGAAAACGGGAACCATCACAGGCCTAAGGGAAGGTCATGGGTTGATCAAATCTCACTACCTCGGGGCCGAGGGCGAGATATGCGTGGTGGTGCTGAACGATCTAGCAGAAGGCGAGTCGATCGGCTGTCAGGATCTTTTCGGCAGAACGAAGTAGACGCTACTATCACTCGCGGGCTGAACACGTCAGGGGGGGGCTGCAGAGCAGGGCGAACGCCGCAAGAGCGCGGCTTCCGTGAAGTCGGGGTTTTCGGCAACGTCAACGTTTTTTGCTGGCCGGAGCGGATCGAAGTTGGCGCTGTTGAGGTGAGGGCTTGTGTGCGGGCTGAAGCCGGGACCTGATCTGAAGAGCAACAGCAAGGGCGTGGCGGGTTGGATGTGGAGCTTCCCACTCATCGCGGTGAGACTGCGATGAATGGGGCACCGCGCTTCCAGAGGTGTCGGAGATTTTTACACGGGCCACAATCTCTTTTTGCCGGTGCCCTATGCTTCAGGGAAGGCCTTACCATAACGGCATGGCGAACGCGCTCCCGACCAGTCTTCCCGTGTCCGAACCCCGCATTTTGCGGAATGCTGGCTCGCCTTACCCTCCCGGTCCTCCTCTCTGGACGCATCTGCTCAGTGCCAAACCACTCTGGCAGAGCCCGATCTACACCCTTACGGAGAGCGCCCGCCGATATGGCGACCTGGTCCATTTCCGGGCGCTCGACGGACATGTCTTTCAGTTCAACCACCCGGCGCTTATTCAGGAGCTGCTGACGGAGAATGAGAAGCACAATCGGCGGGTGCTTGTGATGCAACGCGCCCGCAGTTTTCTGGGGGATGGTCTGCTGACGAGCGAAGAGCCTCTCCATATGCGTCAGCGCCGGATGGCCGCGCCTGCCTTCCATCGTCAGCGGATCAACGGCTATGCGGACGCGATTGCACACTTCGCCGCCGAAGTGAGCGGACGATGGCAGCCCGGGGTGCGTGACATGCACCCGGAGATGTTGCTGATTGCGCTGCGCATCGTGGGCAAGACGCTGTTCGACATCGACGATGAGGCCGAAGCGCTGGCGATCACTGAGGCCTTCAGTTCCATGCGCGGTGTGCCTCCGCCGCCTGCGTGGGTTCCTGAAAGGGTGCTCGAGACGCTGCAGAACCTTCCGTTTGGGCCTATGCTGCGGGTGCGTCAGGGCATGGACCGGCTGGACCGCATTATCTACGGCATGATTGCCGCACGGCGCAAGGCTCCCGGAGACCGCGGCGACCTGCTCTCCATGCTGCTCGAAGCGACGGACTCCGAAGATGAGGGCTCGTCGCCGAATGGCCGCGCTACGATGTCAGACAAATTGGTTCGCGACGAATGCCTCACCATCATCCTCGCGGGACACGAGACGACCGCCAATGTTCTAAGCTTCGCGATGGATGTCCTGATCCGCCATCCTGAGGTGCAGGAGAGGCTCCACGCGGAGGCGGTGGGCGTGCTGGGAACACGGCGTCCGCAGGCAGCCGATTATCCGAATCTGAAGTACTGCTATATGGTTTTCGCCGAAGTGATGCGTTTGTTTCCTACTGTCTGGGTGATTGGACGCAGCGCCGGGCCAGAGCCTTACGAGTTTCACGGCTTCACCATTCCGCCGAAAGCCGCGCTGCTAGCACCGCAGATCGTGGTCCATCGCGACCCCCGGTTCTGGGACGATCCGGAGAGCTTCAACCCGCTGCGGTTCGCAGCGGACAGCAAACGACCGCGGTACGCGTATTTTCCATTTGGCGGAGGATCCCGCCAGTGCATCGGAGAAGCACTAGCGTGGATGGAGGGTGTGTTTACGCTGGCAACGATCGCCCGCGAGTGGAGGCTTGAGGCCGCGCCAGGAGCTCCGGCGCGGTTGCCGTTGCAGGCGTCGATTAATCTTCGACCAAAGAACGGAGTCCCTGCTCGGCTGATCCGCCGCTAGCGGAGGGATCGTCCGGCACGGATGAGGTTAGGGCGATCGAGGTGTGAGTGTTTTGCATCCGAGGGTTGCAGGAGGTGGATATGAAGAAGGTGATTTTCTGGGCTACGGTGCTTTCCGGAATTGGGGCGGCTTACTTTATGTATAAACGGGGTGTCCCGGCGGGGGAGATTGCGAACGAGGCGCTAAAACATCCTATCGGGAGCCTGGTGCATGAGGTGCAGGCGCTTTAGACAGGGGCGGGTTCTGGTCTAAAAGGGAGGCCAGTTTAGACCTTTTTCGGGGCATTGGCGAGAAAGGTGCTACGATTTGGTTATCTGTATGGAATCAAACCGGCTTCTCCAGCGGCTCGTGAAGGAACCCCTTTGATCCGCACGGCAATTTGCTTCAAGAATGAGGAATTACATGGAACAGGGAACAGTGAAGTGGTTTAACGATGCAAAGGGGTTCGGATTCATCAGCCGTCAGAATGGCGAGGATGTCTTCGCCCACTACTCCGCGATCAGCTCCAGCGGCTTCAAGAGCCTTCAGGAAGGCCAGGCTGTGCAGTTCAACGTGGTCAAGGGACCGAAGGGCTGGCAGGCGGCTGATATTCAGCCTCTGTAGTTGTTAGCTGCAAGTTCTTGCGTAAGGGGGATGGCTTCGGCTATCCCCTTTGCGGTTTAAGCGGTGGAAAGTTCTCCGCGAGCTGAGCGAAGATGTGGCCGAGATACTGGAGTACGTCCGGGCGAGCTTTAAGGTGCCGCGCCATGTGCGCCCGAAGCTAATCTGCGACGACTGCGACCGCATTGTGCAGGCGCCGGCACCTTCACGGCCCATCGATCGAGGTCTTGCCGGCCTAGGGCTGCTAGCGCATGGGCTCGTGTCGAAGTACGCCGACTATCAGCCGCTCTTTCGGCAGTCGGACATCTATGCCCGCGAAGGCGTCGACCTGGATCGCTCCACGCTGGCCGGCTGAGTCGGCACGACCAGCTAACTGCTGGCCCCGTGGGTATGCGCCTCTGGCTTGAAGCCACGCTCGCGAAGCTCTCGACCAAGTCCGACACCGCGGCTGCGATCCACTACGCGCTCTCGCGCTGGCGTGCGCTCACCCGCTACGTCGACGACGCACTCGGTCGCAAGAACTTCCTCTTCGCCGGCTTAGATTCGGGAGGAGAACGCGCCTCTGCCATACACTCCCTGCTCGGCTTGGCTAAACTCAACGGCCTCGACCCCGAGATCTTTCTCCACCACGTCCTCGAACGCATCGCCGACCATCCCACCAGCAGAATCAACGACCTTCTGCCCTGGAACCTGGCCCTGCCGGCACCCTCTTAGTTATGTACCTACATACCGTTATGTGGATACATAACTCTGACACCATTCATATCGGCCGCTCGAACGCTCCACGCCCAGCAGCTTGCAATGCCGTTCGTTCGCTCAGACCGT
This sequence comes from uncultured Granulicella sp., assembly GCA_964282815.2. GTDB lineage: Bacteria > Acidobacteriota > Terriglobia > Terriglobales > Acidobacteriaceae > Edaphobacter. The sequence continues at coordinate 368,050 of CBDIOH010000001.1, read as the reverse complement.
GCTCGGCCTGGGCGAACGCAATCTCTCCTCTTAGACCGGCAAGCTCCAGCCGTTTTTTCGGATCACCTCGCCGTGAAGGCTCAGCTGCGCCACCAAAAGCTTCAACCGCCGGTTTCATCCTCCAAGGCCATCAGCCGCTGGGCCTCGCTCACGTCTATCCCGCCATACTTCTGCTTCCACTGGTAGAACGTCGCCGCACTGATCCCATGCTCCCGGCAAAAATCCGCCGTCTTCACTCCAGCCTCATGTTGCTTCAGTATCTCAACCACCTGCTCTCCGCTGAATGGACCCTTCTTCATCAATCCGCTCCCTCGCTTTACATTACGAGAGAACTCCAACTCAGACTGGTAGAGATCCTGGGGAGTAGGTCAAGACTCGGCTGGACGCGTTCAACGTGCTCAATCATCCTAACTGGACCGGGCGACAGCTCTACCGATGACCCAATCAGCAACAACTGGGGAACAATCCAGAAAAGCTCTTAGGGACTAGGAAGTGTTGGACGAGACCTGCAAATTTCGAGGAAGATCATCTTCTGATGGAACGTGCTATGTTTTAGCGTTTTACTTAGGTGATCATCAGTCCAGCCAGTTCGAACTAACACAGCCGCCAGCTTTGACCTGGCTGGGCTGGTAATTTCATTCTGGACGTTATCACTGATGTCGAGACCTTGGCTTTAGGAGATTCTGATGGATCGGTTCTTTCGCTGTGCTGCTTTATCGCTCTTCCTACTGGCTTCGAAAGCAAGAGCTGCGGAGACTGAGACTCAGTATCTATCTGGACTCGGTAAGGACGATCCGGTCGAGTGGCAGATCATGTGCGATAACGGTGCGAACGCCAATAAGTGGTCAACTATCGGCGTTCCGTCCAATTGGGAGTTGCAGGGTTTTGGGATCTACACGTATGGCCGGGTCAAGCCTGAAGGTGGGTGGCCTCGCGTACACTGCACCTATAAGCGATCCTTCACCACACCTGTCACCTGGCGAGAAAAAGCGGTCTTCGTCAACTTCGAAGGTGTGATGACCGACACCAAGGTCACGATCAACGGCCAGTCGGCTGGTCCAATGCACCAAGGTGGGTATTACGCCTTCAAGTATAACGTAACGAGCCTCCTCAAGCCGGCCACTCAGCAGAATGAGATTCAGGTAGATGTCGACGACGATTCGGCCAACGAATCGGTAAATCACGCCGAGCGTCGCGGCGACTTCTGGAACTACGGCGGCATTTTCCGGCCGGTTTATGTCGAAGCCGTCCCGAAGACGTTCATTGATCACATGGCCATCAATGCGACTGCTGCCGGATCTCTCGATGTAGATGTCAAGCTTTCCGATCTGCGTACAGGAGCTGCAACTGGGTCTGCAGCATCTGTAGAGATGCGAGTGCTCGACATCGGCGGCAACCCCGTGGGCGATCCAATAACAGTAAAGGGCGTTGACCTAGAAGCCGTCGCGCATCTCTCTGCGAAGATAGTCAATCCGCGACTCTGGACCGCAGAGACCCCTAATGTTTACCAGCTGCAGGTACAACTCAAGTTAGGCAATTTCATCGTGCACACGGTGCATCAGAAGTTCGGATTCCGCACTATTGAAGTTCGCCCCGGGCGGGGCATGTTCGTCAATGGTAGTCGGGTCTTTCTGAAGGGTTTCGCCCGTCACTCGTTCTGGCCCGATTCTGGCCGCACGCTCTCCGCACAGATATCCAGGGATGATATCAACCTTATGAAGGAGATGAACGCCAATGCAGTCCGGTCCACCCACTATCCGCCGGATCGCCATTTCCTTGACGCTTGCGACGAACTTGGTCTTTACGTTCTCGATGAACTTACCGGCTGGCAGGCAAAGTACGACACCGACATCGGCAAAAAGCTGGTTAAGGAGCTGGTGGAGCACGACGTGAACCATCCATCGATCCTCTTCTGGGATAACGGCAACGAGGGCGGCTTCAACTTTGATCTAGATGGAGACTACGCCAAATACGACCCGCAAAAGCGCACGGTACTCCATCCTTGGGCCGCCTATCCTCCGGGGATCGCGGACACCAACCACTACCCAAATTTTGAGAATCTGCAACAAAAGCTCGCCCAGAACCCAGTGTTGATGCCCACTGAGATGCTGCATGGGCTCTATGATGGCGGAGTTGGCGCGGGACTGCAGGACTACTGGGATGCGATCCTCAAGAGCAAGGCGGGCGGGGGTGGGTTCATTTGGGCGTTTTTGGATGAAGATGTAAAACGCGTGGACAAGGGAGGCATTCTCGACTCTCAGGGCAACTATGCTCCCGACGGTGTTGTCGGCCCGTATCGCGAACGGGAGGCCAGCTTCTACACTGTAAAGCAGCTTTGGTCGCCGATCATCGTGACTCCGCCGGTCGACAACTCGCATGCCTACACAGTAACGAACCGTTACGGCTTCCTGAACGCAAATCGATGCACCTACGAGTGGCAGGCGATCGCCTTCCGGAAGCCCAACGACGGAGCCGCTGGATCGGTCGTGCTCGCTTCGCGGACCGATCATGGCCGTCCGCTGGCGCCGGGGAAATCGGCGAGTTGGGATGGCTGGGGACCGCCGGTTGTTGCTGTCACCGGCAAAAGAGGACCGACCGCCGATGCCACTCGACTCATCATTAGTGACTCAACCGGACGCGTGATCCAGACCTACGTCTGGCCGATGGTCGGTCTTGCAACCCAGCTCAATAGAATGGAGGCATCGGCAGGCCGTGCTAAGCCCGGTGCAAGTGAAAATGCTGACACGCTCACGGCATTTATGGGCGACCTCTCGCTTCAGATCAGCAAAACGACCGGGCTGCTGGTTTCAGCTTCCCGGCAGGGCAACTCCTTCTCTCTGGCGAACGGCCCTCGGGTCGTAGGTATGAGTCCAAGGAACCCTCCTGTGCGCAAGCAGACTCCGCAACCCCCGCTCCCGCCTCCACCCACAGTCGCGCCGGACTCGAAGCTCAACTCGCTGACGCATCGGATCGACGGCAGCGATCTGGTCATTACGGCGGCATTTGACGGTCCCATGAAGACGCTTACCTACCGTCTCAAGCCGAACGGTTGGCTGTCCGTAGATTACGTGTACGCGATGAGCGGCGCGCACGAGTACTTCGGGGTCGGGTTCGACTACCCCGAAGCGGATGTCAAGGGCATGAGATTCCTCGGCGAAGGCCCAGCAACTGTCTACAAGGATCGCCTCGCGGGCGGTACTCTTGACGTCTGGAGCAATCACTATAACAACACCGTGGTCGGGGACCCGGACGATCTCAAGCCGGGCGAACACTTCGACTACCCCATCTTCAAGGGTTTCTACTCGGGTGTACGTTGGCTTCAACTCAATACCTCCGAAGGTTCGATTACGGCGATGATCGACCAGCAGCGCGACTCTCCCGTCTATGTGCAACTCTTTACTCCCAAGACGCCGGATCAGAGCCTGGTCGGCCAAGTTGCCGTGCCATTTCCAGTTGCCGGAATTGGTTTCCTGCAAGGCATTCCAGCAATTGGGAACAAGTTCGGCGGCCCTAGTACTATGGGCCCAATGGGGCAGGAGGCGATCGCCAAGGGTGAGTACAAGGGCCACATCAGCCTTTATTTCGGGAAGTTGCCATCGCGGTAAGGTCCCAGACGCAACGTACCAGGGGATAGAACAGTGACGACGAAGATGGGTCCGGAAGATGCCCCGGAACAAAGGAGAGGAAGGCGGGTTCTGGTCAGAGCTGGATGTATTGCCTTGTCGGTGCCACTCGCCATGGCCAAGCTTACCCCGTCATCGCTCCCGTCGAGTCCAGCTTCCCCCGAAACGCCGCGGCAGCTCAACAGGTTCTGTCGCGGTAAGGATGCGTGGACGATCAAAGTCCGAGAGGGTGGGGCTGCTTATGCTGCCAAGGAGTAGAAATGCTGTGCTGGAGTTTGTCCCTTGTCTCCGTCTTTCATCTGCCCTTTCCTTATCAAGTGCATGAGCTCGATGCCGGAGAGAAGGATGCGGGCGCAGCGCAAGTTCTTGAAGCCGAGCATCGGTCTGGTTCGACGTTTGATTGCGCGGTGGTCTTGCTCCACGATGTTGTTCCGGTACTTGACCTGACGCACGACGGTCCGCTTGCTTCGTCCGGCATTGATGGCGTCGAGAGCCGCCACATTCGAGCCGCCCTTATCTAGATGTTCGATCCCAGAGCTGAATCGAGTCATCATCACGGGCCGGCGTCAGTCAGCGCTGGACGCCTTCGTGTCGTCTCATCCCGGCACATCTGCCCAAGTCTTGGATGTGACGGACTCTGAGGCGATGTCACATTGGCCGACAAGATCGTCTGAATATCCAGACCTCAACGTCCTTATCAACAACGCCAGGATCGCGAGCATTGGAAGACTGAAAACCGGCAACGATATTTCAATTGTTCGTCGTTCAAAAATAAATGATTGACAATGGACTGTCCCCTTCTGCATAGTGTTCCGGTCGATATTAATGACAGCGTTGTCAAAACGAAAGCGCTCGCGCCAAGATAGAGGCAGCCTGGGTCGCGTTCGTAAGTAAAAGATCAGATTGAGGTAACCATGAAAAAGAGTATTGATTCCACAGTGACAGTTCAGGCTCGGCGCATTGTTTGTGCTCTTCTGTCCCTCCTCCTCGGCGCATATGGTTTTGGCGGCATGAATACGGCGTTTGCCCAGTTTCTTGATCAGGGAGCTATAACCGGGACCGTTCAGGACGCCACCGGTGCAGCTATTCCTGGCGCTACTGTGAAGATCGAGACTCCGGCCACCGGGTTCCACTTGACTACCACAGCTGACAAAAGCGGCGTTTACGTCTTCTCGCCGATTCGGATCGGCACGTACACCCTCACTGCATCTGCGCCAGGTTTTGAAAGCGCGGTGCAGGAAAACATCAGCCTTTCACAGGGACAACGGATGGAGGTTTCGCCCAAGCTGAAGACGGGATCGGTGACCGAATCCGTTGTCGTTAGTGAAGCTCCGCCGCTCCTCCAGTCCCAGGACAGCTCTGTCGGGCAGGTTCTAAGCACCCAGCAGATCAACGACACGCCGTTGAATGGCCGCAACACAATCTACCTTGCACAGCTAGCCGCAGGTGTAGCCATGGGCCATGGTTCCCGCGGAGCCAGTACGGGAGATTTTGAGGCCAATGGCATGCGAGCCGAGCAGAATAACTTTGTGATCGACGGCGTCGACAACAATGCGGTATCCGTCGACTACCTTGGCAACAATAGCTATCTCGTTAATCCACCCCCCGACGCCTTGGCAGAGTTCAAGGTGTCCACGGCTGACTACAGCGCGGAATTCGGGCATGCCGCCGGCGCTGTGGTGAGCGCGAGCATCAAGTCCGGATCCAATAAGTTCCATGGCGATCTATGGGAGTACTGGCGCAATGATATTCTTGCTGCCCACGACTGGACGACACCCACCATTCCTAAGGGAGCGTTTCGTCAGAATCTATTCGGTGCAACTCTCGGCGGCCCCGTCATTAAGAACAAGCTGTTCCTGTTCGGCGATTTACAGGCAAACCGCATCGTGATCACCCAGTCGCAATCCCCTCTGACCGTCCCGACGGCTTTGGAGCGGCAGGGAAATTTTTCCGAGCTTCTGAACCCAGCGTTGACTTCTGGAGGAGCCGCCATAACCCTGTACGAGCCGCACAACAACCAGACACTGTTGACCTGTAACGGCGCACAAAATGTACTCTGCCCAAACCAAATCGACGCAGTGGCGCAGAACATTCTCAACCTGTTTCCCGCTCCCAATGCGAATAACGGTGCGACTTACAACAACTACACCTACAGCTTGAAGCAGAGAATCAACACCTTTCAGTGGGACACGCGTGCGGACTGGGACATCAGTCAAAAGGACCAGGCCTTCGCTCGATTCAGCTACTCGAATACCAGAGGCAGTTACCCGGCGCCACTCGGTCCTATTCTCGATGGCGGCGGCGGAGCCGGATCGTCCAACGTGAGCGGCGGACAGGTTAATTATGCGAACAACTTTGTGTTAAGCGAAACCCACGTCTTCAGCCCCAAACTGGTGAATGAGTTTCGTTTTGCCTACGATTACGCACATTTCAATGTGGTGCAACAGAATGCCACGGTCAACCTGGCTGCTACCCTTGGCCTGGGCGGTGTTCCATTTGGCCCGTCCACTCCCAACAATGGCGGCCTTCCATACTTCACGGTTGGCGGCCTTCCGCAGTTTGGCACACGAGCCTACCGGCCGGAGACGGAGTTCGAAAATGAATACCAGATTCTCGACAACGTCTCCTGGACACTCGGAAACCACTCGCTGCGAATTGGCTTCGCATACCAGAGCGTGCGCTCCTATACCCTGGAACCGCCATCATCACGCCCTCAATACAGTTTCAGCGGCACGTCAACTTCGAAGCCTGGGGTTGCGAATACCGGGTCTGGTATCGCCGATTTTCTTACCGACAACATGTCGAGCGGCTCGATCGGTCCCTACGCCGCGTTCAATAACGATCAGAATAATCCCTCCGCCTATGCCCAGGACGATTGGAAGGTAAGCAGAAATCTCACCCTTAATCTCGGCGTGCGATACGACTATTTCCAACCCTACAAGGAACTGGCCGGACTCCAGGCCAACTTCTTTGTCAATACCGTAGGTATAGGAACAGGAACGGCTATTTACGCTCTCCCTGCACAGGATGAGGGCAAGCTCAACCTTAATCCGACTTTTATCAATACACTGGCAAAAGATAACATCAGCCTGGTTTATGACAGCAATCCTCAACTTGTTCACGCACAGCATTACAACTTTGCCCCACGTGTCGGATTTGCCTACACCGCCGACCCAAAGACAGTGCTGCGCGGTGGCTTCGGCATGTTTTATCAAGGACAGGAGAACACAGGGGCGGCGAACGACCTAGGTTTCAACTACCCGTTTGTTTTCAGCGATAACTTTCCATCGCCTGGCTGTGCCGCAGGATCTACGAACTGTGCAAACAACGGCTATACGCTCGAGACTGGATTTTCCAACGCGATTGCTCAAGGGCTGACGAGCTACTTCAATACCCCTACGCTGGTTGGCCAAACGCGGGATATGAAGTCGATCTATGCGATGGACTACAACCTGGCGTTTGAGAAGGGATTCGGCAATGATCTCGTTGCGACCATAGGATATGTTGGCACGCTCTCGAGGCATCTCCCTATCAACATCAATAGCAATACCCAACCGGTGCTTTTACCCTCCGGCAGCAGTACGACTGCCTACACGCCCTTTCCGGATTTTGGCGGTTCAGCGAATATCCTGTACGAGGGTATCGGGGAGTACAACGCTCTCCAGACAAAGCTTCAGAAGCGCATCTCTCACGGGGTGGATTTCCTGGCTACTTACACTTGGTCTCATTCCATGGATGACGCCGGCGATCCCCTAGGCGGAGGCATCGGTGGATACCGGAACCCAGCCATTATCCCGATTCGTCAGGAGATGACCAACTCAGGTTGGGACACACGTCACCGCTTCACCTTTAACGGCTTCTATAGGCTGCCCTTTGGCAGAGGTGAATCTCACATGAATCATAGCTCTCCGATTGTTGACGCTCTTCTCGGTGGCTGGTCCACCAATATCACTTATCAACTGCAGTCGGGCCAGCCCTTCTCCGTTGGTACCGCGAATCAAACGAACGTAAGTGGCGGCTCCGCATACGCAATCGAGACGCGAAACCCGTTCGTTCCTGGCGGCACTCCGGACCCCAGCAATCCATCGATCACCTGTCCGACGTCTCTGCGAAACAAGGCGCATTGGTTCAATCCATGTGCGTTTAGAAACCCACTGCCCTCGTCTTTGCTGACACCATTCGCGAAGAACAATGGCAATCCGACAGTTGCAGCTCCTGGATATGCCTATCCCACGTACATCACAGATCCAACAACCGCAAAGCTTTTTCTCGGAGGAATAAGCGATAACGTTTACGGTCCCGGTTTCCAACGCATGGATATGTCCGTATTCAAGAGGTTTCATACGTTGCAAGAAGAGTATGTAGAAGTTCGGGCCGATGGATTCAACATGCTTAACACACCCGCGTATGGAGGACCGAGCGGCAGCATTTCAAATACCGGCGGCCTGATCACTTCGGCTCACAGTACGCAGGCCTATAATCCAAATGCCCGCTTCTTCGAACTGGCGGCGAAGTATGTCTTCTAAATGGATCGAGTTCTGAAAGTCTCAGGCTCGTCGCCGACTTTGTCGGATCGATGCTGCTCTCTAAGTCCTGTTACCTCGGTAGGCTGCAAATCGACCTATCGATGTCCATGCCGGAATTGATCCATTATCTCGATCCCGCGGAGATGATAAGTATGCGTTCTAGATTTAGCCCGGTGCTAGCGTTGGCGCTTTCCCTGGGCATCACTTCCGCCAGAGCGCAAGTCAAGGCGCCCAACTGGCGTGGCGCAGGGCCGGCTCCATGTGTGGGTTCGGATGGTGGCATTTACCAGTGCCCTCCCGTGCGCGGGTTGGTCGCCATACGAGCTGGGCACCTGTTCGATAGCATCACCGGCCGGATGTCGGCACGGCAGGTGATAGTTATTTCAGACGACCGAATTACTGCTGTTGGACCTGAGGCTCAGGTCAAAATTCCGCCGGAAGCAAAGGTGATCGATCTCAGCAATGCTACCGTTCTGCCTGGGCTGATCGACGCCCACACCCATATGTTCAACGACCGCCGGCGGGATGGAACGACAGAAGCTTCCATGCTGATCGCGGCACAGAACGCTGCATCGGATCTGCGCGCGGGATTCACCAGCGCACGAGACCTGAGCACCCACGGTAACGGATACGGCGACCTGGCGATCCGGGCGGCCATCAACGAAGGGCGCATAGAAGGCCCCAGATACCAGGTCTCGACGCGCGGTATTGAGTGGTCAGGCAAGCCTGAGGACCCGGCCAAGCCGGACAACCCACTGGCGGGAAAACTGGTGCGGTCAGTGGATGATGCGCGTGCGGCTGTGCGGGAGCAGATTGCCCGCGGGGCGGACTGGATCAAACTGTATCCTGCGGTTGATTACTCGTTCACACCCACCGGCGAGGTCAAGTACAGGCTCACCTATCCGATGCCTGTTCTGCAGGCACTCATCGACCAAACTCATCAGCTTGGCCATAAGGTTGCGTGCCACGTCTTTGGCGGCGAAGGGGAAGTAAACGCTATCGTTGCGGGCTGTGACACAATCGAGCACGCGCTGGGTCTGGACCAGACGCAGGCCGACATGATGGTGCAGAAGGGTATCTACTACGATCCGACCTTTGTTCGGTATACCGAACCCAACATGGACGACAACGACGCCAGGAACACCGGCGGCAAATATCGCATGATTCCGATCTTCCAAAAGGCCGTTACGCTCGCCGTAAATACCCCAGGGCTGAAGATCATGATGGGCAGCGGCGCTGACGGATCCACCATCGCCCACGGAACGCAGGCTCTGGAGTTTGAAGCGCTGGTAAAACGTGCCGGTATGACTCCGGCGCGAGCTATACAAGCCGGCACTATCGTAGACGCTGAAGCCATGGGTTGGAAGGATCGAGTCGGCTCCATCGACAAAGGTAAGTACGCCGATATCGTGGCCGTCTCTGGTGATCCCCTGGTCGATATCACCGAGCTTCAGCGCGTGAAGTTCGTGATGAAGGGTGGAGAGGTCATCCGGAACGACATGCCGCAAACCGCTTTCGGGAAGCCGTCCGCACCGATGAGGAAGCAAGCCCGTTCCATGGAGAATCCTTCGGATGAGTTCTGACCGTTCTATCTTTCAGCAAGGGATGAACCGTCGTGCCTTCCTTGCGCGAGCTTCCGCAATTGCCCTCTCCTCTAATGGTCTGCTCAAACGGGGGTGGGCACAGAGTGGGGAGTTTGTCATTGCGGAGACGAGTTCGGGCAAGATCCGAGGAACCGCGAACCGCGGCATCAAGATCTTCAAGGGCGTTCCTTACGGCGCCAACACAGGGGGAGCCAACCGGTTCATGCCCGCGGTTGATCCGGTGAGCTGGAGCGGCGTTCGCGATGCGCTGGACTACGGCCACAGCTGCCCGCAGGGCAACCCGTCTCCCAGAGCCCGAGACTCAGCCGCTGCAAACGCAGCGCCGGCCGCGGCGCCGCCTGATGGGGCCCCTAAGCCTGCGCCTGGGCCGTCAATCTTTTCAGCCCTGGGCGTCCCCGGAAACAAGAATCCAGGTCAAGGCGAAGACTGCCTCGTCCTGAATGTCTGGACCCCCGCGCTCAACGACGGCCGAAAGCGCCCCGTGATGCTGTGGTTGCATGGCGGCGGCTTCCGCGGAGGGTCCGGATCCAATGCGGGCTGGGATGGAACCAACCTTTGCTTACGTGGCGACGTCGTGGTCATCACCATCAATCACCGCCTCAGCGCCATGGGATTCGCAAACTTCAGCCAGTTCAATCCCGACTTCGCGGCATCTGGCGAGGTAGGAATGTTGGACATCGTGCACGCGCTGAAATGGGTACGCAGCAACATCTCTCAATTTGGCGGCGATCCGAACACGGTAATGATCTTCGGGCAGTCGGGCGGCGGCCGAAAGGTCGAGACACTGCTTGCCATGCCGGCAGCCAAAGGACTCTTCCATCGCGCCGTGATCGAAAGCGGCATCGCAATCAAGATTGTCGATCGCGATGCCGCGACTCGCAATGCGGAGGCGCTCCTCGCTAAACTGGGCATTTCCAAGGCGGATGTGCGCAAGATCCAGCAGCTTCCAATAGATCAAATTCTCATTGCGGCAGCCGGAGTCGATCGCGATCTGGGCGACGCTGACCTCGACACGATGGGCTTTTCGCCAACCGTCGACGGCAAAATCATTCCGCAGCATCCCTTTTATCCATCGGCATCCTCTATATCAGCCGATGTGCCGGTGATGATCGGCAGTACACGCACGGAGTACACCGGCCTGACAACCGATGCCGCGCTCTGGCACCTGGATGAAGCTGGAATGCGAACCCGGATCAATCAGCTGCTCGGTGGCGCATCCCAGGCGGTGATCGACCTATACCGCAAAGAAAGCCCTCAGGCGACGCCTAGCGATATCTTCTTCCTCATCGAAAGCGACTACCGTTACGGTGCGAAGACGATGAAGATCGCGGAGCGACGGGCAGCGTTGGGAAGAGGACCGGTGTATCTGTATTACTTCACATGGGAGACCCCTGTGCAGGGAGGCCAGTTGAAATCCCCACATAACATCGAGTGGCCGTTCGCCTTCGATAACGTCCAGATCTGCGCCAATCTCACCGGCGGGGGACCGGAAGCGATGGCTCTTGCCGATAAGGTTAGCGATGCGTGGATTGCGTTCGCCCGGACTGGTAATCCCAATACCCCAAAACTACCGTACTGGCCTGCGTTTAGCGCCGCGGACCGGGCCACCATGGTCATCAACAACACCAGCAAGGTAGCCAATGATCCATTGCGAGAACAACGAATCGCCATGTTCCGCGCATTGGATCTAACGCGATAGATCTTATTGTCCATAGATGAGTTGCAGGAGACAAACATGTTAGTGTCCGGCTTCCGGGCTGCAACGATAGGTAAAGACCTCGTCCCGGTAGAGGACCTCTCAAGCAAAATGTAGACAGGATCTTGAGCTGCCGGGCAGGTCTGGAGTATGAAGGGCTCTCATAAAAGATCACTTAGAGCAGTTCAGAAGAGGCATCCACTACAGAGCGGGCTGGTATGAATACTGCTCCTGTAGTTGGAGAGCCAGCGTTTGCCGAATGCTTCGCCCCAAGTTCTTCCGGCCAATGCCGAGAACGGCGGGCACAGTCAATACGGAAGTGATTTTTTACGTGCAGAGGAGAAGGTGGATGAATCTCAAAGTCACGCCCGCGATCGCTCTTTTGGGTATCCTGGCCGCATGGAATGGCACAGCTCAGACGCCTGCATCCCAGGCAATGCCGCATCTTGAAAAGCGGGGAGCTGCTACGCAACTGATCGTGGACGGAAAGCCCATGTTGGTGCTCGGAGCAGAGTTGCATAACTCTACCTCGTCCAGCGCGGAGTACATGGAACCCATCCTTGATCGCTTTTCCGCCTTGCACCTGAATACCGTCCTAGGGTCTGTCTGCTGGGACCTTGTGGAGCCGGAGGAGGGCAGGTTCGAGTTCAGCCAGGTGGACGGCCTGATTCAGGGCGCCCGGCGACATAACATGCATCTGGTCCTGCTCTGGTTTGGAAGCTGGAAGAACGGCGTGTCCACCTACGACCCCGTCTGGGTCAAGCGCGACTACAAACGTTTTCCGCGCGCCCAGGACAAGGATGGAAAGAGCCTCGAGATTCTTTCCACGCTGAGTTTAGCCAATCGCAATGCCGACGCGCGTGCGTTTGCTGCCGTCATGAAACACGTTCGCGATGTAGACGGCGAGGCCCACACGGTCCTCATGGTCCAAGTGGAGAACGAGGTGGGCGTTCTCACGGAGACTCGCGATCAGTCCAGTCAGGCAACAGCGGCTTTCCGAGCTCCGGTACCGAAGGAACTGATAGCCTCGATCCAGAAGAATAAGGAGACACTGATTCCGGGATTCCGCAAACGATGGGAGGCGAACGGCTTCAAGACATCCGGTAGCTGGGAAGAAGTCTTCGGTACCGGCGACGAGACCGACGAGGCATTCATGGCGTGGAACTATGCCCGGTACGTCGGCAATGTCGCGGAGGCCGGGAAGGCTCAATATCCCCTACCCATGTTCGTCAACACGTGGCTTGATCGCTGGCAGGAGACTGCGCCCATGAAGCCTGGTACCTATCCCAGCGGCGGGCCCATGCCACATGTGTTGGATGTCTGGAGAGCAGGAGCGCCCCAACTCGATATTCTCTCGCCTGACGTGTACAGCTTTCTCTATGAGAGGCTGGACGAGTACCACCGTCCTTGGAATGCCATGTTCATTCCCGAGATGGCGCGTGAGACCAGAATGGCCAGCGACATCTTCTACACCATCGGCAACTATGACGCCATCGGGGTCTCGCCCTTCGGTCTGGAGAGTGTGCCAAAATTCCAGGAAGATCTTAGCGAGACGTACAAGGCCTTGTCCCAGATCGCACCTGTGATTCTGCAGCACCAGGGCACCGGCACGATTGGCGCCGCGGTGCTGGACAAAGATCATCCGACCAAGCATCTGCAGGTGGGCGACTACACGCTCGACGTTGGCATTGCCCGGCACTATACGTTTCCTACGCCCGAGTTTCCAGCCGGCATCTTCATCCAGCTTGGTCCGGACGAGTACCTTGTCTCGGGCCGCGGCATCACGGTAGCTTTTACCGCGAACACACCCGGGGATCCCATGACAGGGTTTGCGTCGGTGGAGGATGGCAGCTTCATCGACGGCAAGTGGATCGCCGGCCGAAGCCTGAACGGTGACGAGATACTCTCAGGCAAAGCACTTCGGGTGCGCGGCGATCGCTACATGTTTCAGCATGTCAAGCTCTACCGCTATCGCTGAGGGCCACGTGTACGCGCGTAAGCTGCCGCAACGACTACGCTAAACAGAGGATCGTCGGGCCGCTTTCAGGATCACATCCCACCGTATCTCCGCAGCACTGAGTACCTCGGCGTCAGAGCCGTTGACGCGCAGTTTGCCATGAATCGGTGTGGCGTTACAGCAGAAGCCCTCCATGATACAGAAGGACACGCTCAATTAAGAATGTCTTCACGCCGCGCGCAAAAGACGAACACATGGCCTGACAACGGATGCTGCTCGAGCACCGTCTGCACCTGCGCACTCAGCCCATGAAAGCCGCGTCGCAGGTCCGTCATGCCGGCCGCAATCCAGATCCACGTCCCCACCGGCAGCCCGATCACGAGCGAGGCTCTTTAGCTCCGCACGGACAACGCCTGGATAACGCTGCCATCGAGGGTGATCCGTACCTTGCCCCGCAGTTCGATAGGAATCGCACCCCAGCAGAAGTAAACCGTGTACACGCGTCCAACACAGGACGCTTACGAACCACCAGAGTTCGCGACATCATAACCGGCACCAGCAGCCGAGGGGCGAGAGCGAAAGTAGATCAATGAGGAGAAAGGCTGGCCTATGATCCTTGAGCCGACAACTTCTCCATTTCCGAGTGATGAGCTGCCCATTGGCTTTATCTTTGAAGACGAGCTGAGCAAGACCCGTCACAAGGAAAGGGTAGAGGCGATGACGAGAGTGAAGACGCCACTACGCAGCGAGGCAAGTTAATCCCACATTCAGGGCTCCGTCCCAACACGGCGTACTGTTGCAAACACGTGAGCCTGATACAGGCCTGATCATGATCTATCAGTGTCCATGAAGTAAGCATCAGGATCGACGAACGTTATTACTAGCCGCTGCCGTTTGCAGGATCTGCGAATAGATACCCAAGATAATTGACAGTTTTCAGATACACCGGACGAGATGGATCGTCTTCGAGCTTCTTTCGAAGCTGCATCACAAAAGTCCGTAGATACTCCCGCTCATTGCCGTACTCCGGCCCCCAAACGGCGCTCAAGAGACGTGTATGCTGCACGGGATGTCCTGTATGGCTCATCATGTAAGCCACCAAATCGAACTCGGTCGGCGTCAGGCGAATCTCCTCACCCCGTTTTTTGACGGAGCGCTTAGCTGGATTAAGTTCGAAGATCCCCACGACAATCTCTTCCTCTACAGCAACAACAGGATTGCGACTTCGCCTCAGCACTGCTCTCATCCGAGCAGTTAGTTCGCCAATCTGAAAGGGTTTCGTCACGTAATCATCCGCCCCAGCGTCCAGCGCTTCAACTTTATCCTCCTGTCTATCCCGGACGGTTACCACAAGAATGCACATCTGAGGAAATTCGCTTCTAACGCGGCGACAAGCTTCAACACCTCCGATGCCCGGCATGTTAAGGTCCATCAAAACCACATCGTAGTCGCTCTCTCGCAAGCGTAGAAGAGCTTCTTCTCCGCTTGCAGCCTCACCAGTCCGGAAATTGAGAGCACATAGCGTTGTCTTCAGACTTTGCCTGATGTGCGGATCGTCCTCTACAAGCAACACATGGATCTCCGCGTTATTCATTCCTTCCCCCCGAGTAGTGCTGAATCGAGAATATGAAACGAGTTCTGTTATCTAAACATTCCACTGCTACCTGCCCGCCATGTGCTTCGGCGGTTTTCTTCACAATAGAAAGGCCGAGTCCCGTGCCTGCGGGGCCCGAAGCTGCATCCCCGCCTCTGTAATAACGGTCGAAGATGCGGGTACGTTCCTCCGGTTTAATCGAAAAACCCGGCATCGATGTATTTTGAACGATCACCGTTGTCTCAGATTGATTCTGGGTCATGATGATTTCAATCACACTGCCGACTGCCGAGTACCTTGCAGCATTATCGATCAGCTGCTGAATCGCCAGTTCCACGAGGGGCCTGTCAAGCTGGTCGTCCCGCAGCGTTTCAGGCAACTTGATAATGGTACGCCGCTTCGTCTCCTCATCTTGATCTTGTACTAGGGTGTAGAGGACGTCCGCCATAGAATCGCATTTGCGGCGGAGTCGGATCTCTCTTGCTTCTAGTGCTGCTGTCTGAAGAAGACGACTGGTCATCTGACTCAGCATCGTCGCACGTTCATCGATGATTGACACAAGCTGCGTTTGCGCTGGATTCAGATGCTCGATCGCAAGAAGTCCCGAACTTGCCGTTTGAATTGCGGTCAGCGGGGTCTTAAAGCCGTGTGCAAGCCCGTCGAGAATGACCGTGCGTAGGCGTTCTCCATCCCGCTGGATCTCCGCTCTGTCTTCTCTGCGTAAAGCCTGCGCCCGTTCGTAGGTGATAGCCGCAAGTGAAGCCACCGCATCGGCGGTTAGAGGATCAACGCTCCAACCATTCATTCTGATACTCCCAATCGTTGTCTCGCCAAGGCGTAGAAGCCGGCAGGAAGTGCCGAGAAGGGGATCGTCGTGGTCCTTCGGAGTGGAGGAACCGTCAAGGTGCACCGGGCCATGTTGTCCAGAAGTTTCAGAAGTGACTGACAGGAGCGGCTCCGGAGAGATCGTCACCTCTACCTGTTCTACCCTGAAGATCTCTGTAATGAGAGTCTGGAGCTGTGCGGCAGCTGGTTGTCGCTGGTCGATCAGGAGAATAGCGCGGCTCAATTCGTACAGCTTCACTGCTCGTTCTCGCTGCTCTTCGACCTGAGCGGCGTGTGATTGGACCTTTGATGACAGGATGCTAACGAGAAGGGCTGTGGTCTCGAATGTGAAGAGGGCGACCCAGTTTTGAGGATCGGCTACCGTAAACGTGAAAATCGGCGGGACAAAGAGGAAGTTCAGACAGAAGATCACCGTCAGTGACACGAGCGTCGCTTGAAGAAAGCCCCATCTCAGAGCAACCAACAGAACGAGAAGCATCTCGGCCGATCCTGCGGTTGAGAGATTAGTATGCAGGGAATAAGCACCGTAAGCAACGGCAACAGCGCACCCGATCAGCAGTACTGCCGTGAAAAAATTCTTAGCCGCTTGTCTTACACCTTCACGTCGAGAAGGGCTCCGCTTACTGTCGAGTTGGATCATAGAATGTCCTCGACACAACAACGCTACGTAACCCGTACCGCTACGAAACCCACAACGGAAGTATGAACACCTTAGGGCCTATGGCGGATCATAGCGCAATTACATATGGAATAGATAAAGATGTAGCGGCTTTGTGCGGTAAGGTGACATTGCACGAAGCGTAACCAATCCCCATTCGACAGATGCCCTCCTTATGACTGTTCCTGTGTACTTCTCTAGAGGCGTGTGGTTGCGATAAGACAGCCGTCGCGCCACGAGCGTATCGGCACGCAAAGGAGGGGATCAAGCAGTGAAGATCCTTATTGTTGAGGATGGTGTTGGAATGCCCGATCTTTTCTGTACCAGTTAGGAACGATAAAACTGGTAAGGAGAGGAGCCTTCGATGGCACGAGGCAAGAAACATACGGCAGAGCAGTGTGTGAACCCACGTCGTTTGCCCAAGAGGTGGCAGTGCTCTCTCAGATTTCTGGTAAGCCGGTCGAAGCCTGTCAGATACCAATGGAGGACGCCCTTCACCGCTTTTCCAGGAAACAAAAGCCTTGCTCGATGAGTGCATTGGCCTGTTCGCGTCAGTCGAGAACGCCTGGGGATTGCCTCCGGGTATGCGGCTTCAGGGACGAGCCAGAAAGATAGTCATACTGCGCTCTCTGTTGTGACAGGCTCCCAAAGCTCGATCCGGTTGCCTGCGGGGTCCGTGAGCCAACCAAATTTACCAAAGTCAAAGCTCTGGCGCTCTGGGTCAACCGTTACACCCTCCGCTTGCAAACGATCCAGCAAGCCATCGAGATCGTCCACCTGAAGGTTGATCATTGCTTTCTGCGCAGAGGGAAAGTACGTGTTGTCTTGCTTGAAGAAGGAAAAGACAATCTGGCCACCGTTCGTCGGTGCAGGAAAGGCGCGAGCCCCATCGATCTTGCGGAGTCCAAGATGACGTTCGTACCATTCGTAGAGGGTCTTGGGATCGTCCGCACGCAAAAATATGCCACCAAAGCCGGTTACTGCCGCCATAGAATCTCCTCGAGTTGTAGTAATTCAGGTGGGCCGACGCTTGCATCGGCGTTTTAGAGTTGGACTTCTCAGGCGACCGACGCTGCCGCAGAAGGTGAGAGCAGCGGTTCTTTGCGGCGAAGCAAAGCGGCTGATATGAGGGTGATGACCGCTCCCACCGGCAAGGGCTCGATCAGGGTGTAAGCCATATTGACAAGCGGATTCTGATAGAGCTGCTGAGAATGCTGAATAGCGGCGATCTTCGCGGCCGTCGTTGCGGGATCGAGACCAGAAGTTTGTACACGATGCACCTGTGCGGCGAAGTAGCCATCCATGAAGTGGGGAATGAAGGTGAAATAAACGATCTCCCAGGTGACGACGTAGCAGACGCAGGTGATGGCTGTGATGAGAAGTCCGCATGCGAGAGCGCGGCTAAAAGAAATTTGACCAGAGAGGATGTTGTCGCGGTAGCTGCGTACGCCAAAGTACACCAGCAGGAAGGACGCCACCATCATGGTGTAGCCCAGAGCCATGCTGTGGCCGGAGCCAGTCTTGCTGGAGATGAGGATCGAGCCGTCCATCAAAACGGAGATCATCACGCCGGAGATCAGACCAAAGGTAAAAACAATTTTCTTCATAGAAGCTCCCTGCAAACGAGTCAGATGAGGCAAGAATGTCAGCTTTGAGGGCGAGAGCGAGTCATTCTTTCGGGTGATTTTACCCGAAAAGTCTCAATTCAATCTTTCGGGTGACGAGCTAAGGCAAAAGTCCCAGTTCTTTGCCGCGCTGAACGGCTTGAGTCCGCCGGGAGGCCCCCAGCTTATCGAACGCACGAGCACAGTGCGTCTTGATTGTATTTTCCGAGACGAAAAGCTGTGCGGCGATCTCGCGATTGCTGAACCCACCCGCGACAAGAGTCAAGACCTCCAGCTCGCGTTCGGTGATTCCAAAGGTTTTCTGCTGCGCCCGATCCGGGGAGAACGGACCGGGTGCCCGCACATCGGCAGGGACAAGAACCTCCTTGATCACCACCGTCTCACGCACGATTTCGCGCCCTCGCGTCAACCGCAATCCTAGCCAGATTCCAAATGCCGAAAAAAGAATGGCGACCAGTGCTCCGTAAATCTCTAAGGAGTGCTCAATCACGATGAAGCGGTACTGCGTATACTGGAGGGCAGCGATCAGAAATCCGCCGACAAGACCGAAGATAAGGGCGTGGCGCTTCACCCAAACAGTATAAAGAACGCTCAGCGGATGAATCTCTAAACGACTTCATCTGGAACAGTCCTCAATAGGTACAAATCGCCAACGTACTCAGCGAGTAAGACTCGATCTGGAAAAAGTGCATTGGCCTGTTCTCGCCAGTCAAGCCTTCGCAGGGATGCCCCTCAGCCCAACGATCCATCAACGCAACCTAAGTAGCGAAGCTTGACTCCTTGAGGGAAGGCACCGCGATTCGTTCGGTATCTCTGCTCCAGGATGGCGGCGCGGGCTGCGTCTAGCGCTCTTCCATGCTCGTAATCGCGGTCGAACCTTTCGAGGAATGCTTCTATCTCGATTGCGGGGTCGTAGAGGTTTAGATGGCGCAAGGGCTCTTCCCCTCAATACGACATAGGCGTGAGGCACGCTCGCCGGAACCATGAAGCATTCGCCCCCATGGAGAACCGCGCGTTCCGTTTTATATTGAACGCACTGGCCACATTTGTCCAGGACTGAACTCTAGGCATCGATCACCCGCAGTCCAAGCCACATTCGAGTGGCGGGCAATCGCCTCAGAATAAATCGCTCAGTCAGTGCGACCAAGATGATCGATCCGCCGAGGAGGGGGAAATAAAGGCCAAACATCACGAGGACGGTGACAAGTCCTGCGGAAAACCTCACTGGCCGAACCGCTACCGGCGCACCGAGTACGTGTTCAGGATTGCGCTTCCGCCACATGACGAGACCGCTTACGCTCAACATCACCAGACCTATGACCGTGAGCAAGCTGACGAGTTGATTCGCGAAGCCGAATAGCTGTCCTTCGTGCGCAGCGATGCCGGTTCCTATGACCCGATCAAGCCACGGCTTCGAACGAAAGTCAGTCCTGTTCAGAATGGCGCCCGTTCTGCCATCCAATATGAGGTCCACCCGCAAGGGTCGATCGCGAGTATCTGATTTGGCAGTCCAGTTTCCACCTGCTCGCATCGGTGGCGAGATGAGTACCGGGCGGGGCAGTCCGAGCGGTGAGATCGATGCAACCATCGCATCGAGGGGGATGAAAGCATTCGGACCGCTGAGGGAAGTGCTGTGTCTTCCAAAGCCTAGATGTTGCGCATGCGGAGAAGCATCCCTGTTCGGCATGCCTTCTAAAGGGGGTGCTGCGGGCATGCCTGGCATCGTGTGCATGATCGACATGCCGCTCATATCCGCCATGGCGGTGCTCCGCGCTCTGCGGACGGCGAGCTCATCCGCGCTGCTGGTAATCCAATCCTGCTTGACAACATGACCGGCGCTGAAGTGCCGGATCGCTTTGAGATAGCCTCCCCAGGCCTTGGCCCAAGGCAAACCAGTAAACAAAAGAAATAGTGCGAAGAACGACACGTAGATGCCGGTCACAGAATGAATGTCCTTCCAGAAGGTTCGGCCTCCTGCCCCTAGTCTGGGATACAGGACACCACCCAGACCCTTGGCGTTGCGTGGCCACCACAAAAACAGGCCTGTCACGATCATCACCACCGCCCACGCAGCGGCGAGCTCAACGATCCAGGAACCATACTGGCCAATAAGCAGTTCACCGTGGAGGCGTGACATGAAGACATCGACACGATGGTCTTCATTGTCAATCTGCAACACGCCGAGCGTCTCCGGATGGACATAGACGCGGTATTGCGCCGTTCCTTTATCAACGAGAATCTCAGCAGCAGAAGTAGCCGTATAAGGTAGTTGGTAAGAGTCCAGCGTCGAGCCAGGGACAGCGGCGAGCGCCGCTTGCGTCTGCGCATTGGCGGTAGCCCGTTGATTGATGACAAGGTGGTCGTAAGGCCGGTCCAGCCAGTGCTGTATTTGGGGGTGAAAGAGAAATATCGTTCCTGTGACGGACAACCAGAGAACAAAAGGAATGCAGAACAGGCCGGCATAGAAATGCCACCGCCAGACCGTGCGTTGATCGAGACCTCGTGCTTCGTTCGGTGTGATGACGGACGCGATCGACATAAATGGATCTCCTTGAAGTCGATGGACAGCCATGCAGCTGACCATCTCCCGATTTAGAAAACGACGCGTGCTGCAAGCTGAACGCTTCTTGGATCGCCCACTGCGGTGGCTTGCCCGAACGTCGCGTTGGTGGGCGCTCCTGTGATAGAGCCCGTGCCGAAGGTTGCGTTCGGAATCATGTCGTTCCGGTGATTGAGCGTATTGAAGGCCTCTGCCATGCCCTCCAGGTGAATCCGCTCGCTTAGGGCGAACGTTCGGCTTAGCCGGGCGTTCAGACTGAAGAAGGCGAAGCCGATCCCTGTGTTGCGTCCAAGCACGGCGCCCGCCACACCTTCAGTGCACGGATTGACAGGAGTGCCGGTCGTGCCCGCAGGTGCAACGACGCTGTACCCGGCCCCGGCTGCGCAAGGACGTTGCGTGGTCTGCTGGAGGGTGCTCCCTCCAGTCACGATGTTGAAAGATAGCTTGGAGTAGTACTGCAGAATGCCGCCGAGACGCCAGCCATGCGTCAAGTGTTCGGTGAGCCGATTCGCTGGTTTTACCGATGAGGTCAGCATCGCATCAAAGACCACACGATGACGCTGATCGTCGTCAGAACGGCTCCGATCGACGCCAAAGTTAAAGTTGTTGATGGGTGAACTAAAGAAGAATTCGCCCACGTCGTCAATTGCGTGGGACCAGGTGTAAGAAATACGTGCCGATCCCCAGGAAACCGGTCGCTCTTGAAAGCTGACCTCCAGCCCGTCGAAGTAGGAATCGAAGACCGAGCTGTACGGTTTTACATTTCCGCGGGTCGGATCAGGACGCGTCCCATTGAGGTTGATGTTCGTGTTGTAGGAGCTGATGAGGTGTTCTCCACGCACATGCTGGTAGCTTAAAGCAAGCGTGCTCTTGGCAGAAAGCTGCTGTTCCACTCCAAGGCTTGCTTGCTGAGAGTATGGGTTTTGTATGTTGTTCTGCATGGTGGAGAAATTCTCCAGCGCGCCTGCGGGCGGAGCTGCCGCCACGTTCGGGAACGTTGGGGCGCCCGCTTGTTTTGGAGTAAACGTGTAGCTCAAGAGCCGCGCCTGGCTGTAGTCCGTGGTGTTGTTGGCCGACAGAAGTGCGTTCGCCAGCGGCCGCAGAGGGACACGGTCGTAGAAAAGTCCGTAACTGCCTCGCACGATGGTACGGCTATCGCCGAAGGGCGACCAGGCGAAACCAACGCGTGGCGAGACATTGTTCTTGTCCACGATGATCGTTTGCAGAAACTCCAGGTCGTACCGAACCCCAAGATTCAACGTAAAGTTCGGAGAGATCTTCCACTCGTCTTGCGCATACATGCCAACGTTCGGGTTCGTTTGCTCGACGGTCGGGATTCCGAAGTTTTCTGTGAATCCACCGGTGTTGTACGTGCCAGACAAGAAGTTGGCGAGCGAAGAGAAAGAATAAGAGCCACGGAGCGACTGTGGAAAGGTGATCGTGTCATCGTTGTAGAGAAAGTCGACTCCCGTCTTGAAGGTATGCGCCCCATGTTGCACCACCAGATTGTCTACCATCTCTCCCAGATAGTTCAGCCGGGCTGTGGGCGAAGAGGTCGAGCGTCCAAAGATTGCCACGCCGGAGATCGTGACCGCCGGGCCGATTGGATCGTTCGGTGGCGCATAGAGATCGTCGTAGATGAACTGGCCACGGGTTTCGTTGAAGAGATGCGGCGATAAGGTCGCGATGTTGCTGACGGCGAATGTGTGGTTGGTGTCATAGACCGATGTCCCATTGCTGACTTCATTGAACGAACCAACACCGCGCGCATTGAGACTGCTTAATTGATAGAAGCTGTAGCGAGCTTCAAGGCGGTCCTTCTCGCTAAAGCTGTGATCGCCGCGCAGAAAGACTGTGTCCGTATGTAAGGTTGTTGGGTAAGGTGAGTTCGCGCCCGTGCCCACGGGGAGCAAGGGTGCAGGATAGCCCACCGCGATCAGTTGGTTATCGATCGTTGTCGCGTTCGCAGGCGTAACTGTAATAATGCCGTTGGTTCGCAGACGTTGTTCCTCAAAGTTGCCGAATAGAAAGGTCTTGTCTGTCTGCACAGGACCAGAGAGGCTTGCGCCGTACTGCCCTTGTGTAAGCGGCAGCTTCGTCCCCGAAAGTGCGTTGTCTGCATTGAATCGCTGGTTCCGCAGAAAGCCGTACGCCGTGCCGTGTAACTGGTTGGTGCCGCTCTTCGTGACAAGGTTGAAATAGCCGCCGAGCGCCCTTCCAAACTCCGCCTGTCCGCCAGAGGTCACCACCTGAAACTCGCGAACCACGTCCATGCTGTAAACGTTCCCCGCAACGCCTGCCGCATCGTCGTTGTTGGAGAGGCCGTCCACAATAAAGCTATTTGAAAAATTTCGCTGGCTGTTGACGGAGTATCCCTGACCAACCACTTCGGACGTTTCTGCCAGCGTTTGCGTGCTGGCGGTATTGGTTGGGGACACTCCCGGAAGCAATAACGCGAGATCGAGATAGTTTCGACCCTCAAACGGCAGATTTTGTACCTCCGCCTGCTGCACGGTCTCCGCAATCTGGCTGCGGTCGATCTCGACAACCGGTGGCTCGGCAGAGACCTGCACCGCACTGGATGTCTGAGCCATCGCAAGCTGCAGGGTGATGTCGAAGGCCGACCCGACTGAAAGTTCGATGTCACGCGCAGCGGCAGCCAAGCCCGGTGCTTGCGAAGAGATGCGGTATTGCCCAATCGGCAGGAAGGGCAGCCGAAAGCGTCCTTGCGCGTCCGTGTGGGTGGTGTAGGTCTGGTTCGTTGCAGGTTCAACTGCGGTGACCGCAGCCTGCGGAACCGCCGCTCCGGTCGGGTCGACAACACGGCCGGTTACGGAAGCGTTGTTGAGAGTTTCCTGCGCGTGCATTGCGCTCGTAACGAAGTTGAGGGGCGTAAGGGCAAGTAGGAAACAAGGTCGGATCAAGCGAAACATCGGTACCTCCAGCGTCGGGGCAGCCAGAAGGCGGCTGCAGGCCAAAAGATCAGGATCTTAGGCGTCTTGGCCGGAAGCTGGAGGTCCTCGTTTGCGATTGCCGGGTTGTGGAGAGGAGACGTGCTCACCGCCGTAAGCGGTATCGCAACCCCAAACAGCGCATGCGTGGAACTCTCCCAACCCACGCGTGAAGTCCCTCAGGGGCTTGCCGTGTGCAGCCGGGGCTACGCCAGCGGAACACGGGCATTTCTCGATAACCTGAGCAACTTGCGGCGATGGTGTCTCTGCGGAAGAGCGCACCAGCTGCCGCATCGCACATTGGTGCTGCCCACGCGCGCGACAACACGCCGGCAGCGCGGCCTCAGCGGGTGCGGTCAGCCCGAAGGCGAGTTGCCCAAACGGCAGAAGGAGGCTGACGATCAACAGCAAAGCGCTGAGCCGGCCCCGTCCACTTCGCTTCTTCTTCTGTCGATCTGTTTGCAACCCGTTCACACCTTCGCGAGAGCGCCTCTACGGAGCTCCAGGCGGAGCCGCGTCCAAAAGGAAGACACTGGACCTTTCCAAGCAGGCGCATGATTGCCATGCAGAGCGTGCGGAGAGGCACTCAGGCTCGTAGGGAGGAGCTAGAGGACGAGCGTCGCTGGAGGTCCACGCTTTGGTCGTGAACGATTGCGTGAGATGCGGAGTTTTGATTCCGCCTGAGCTGCGACCGCAAGGTGAGCGATCGATCCCGCGAAGATGGCCTGCCCCGGTGGTGGGCCGAACGTGCCCCCGTGCGTCAGCGTAATCGCTGCCGGGCAGTAAGGGCACTTTTCGACGGGTGCCCCAAAAAGCGGAGCCTGATCCACGGATTGAGCTCGTTCGCCCACGCTCAGCATGCAGTGGTGATTTCCATTTCTGCGGCAGCAGGCAGGCAGCTTCGACTCACTCTTGGCGGTCATCGCCAGGAGAGGAGAGACGAACGGCAAGCCGAACACGGCCAGCAACAGAATGGAAAGAAGTCTACGCAATCATCCGATTGAAGCATCTTCCCGGTTCCTTCGCAACGTTTGTGCGTCCATGCTGTGCTCATCGCAATCTGCTGTAGTACCCGTAGCCGTCAGTCGCGCGAGCGTGCCTGCTTCAGCACAGGCGTGCGGCGACCAAAGCTCCCGATAAACTGAATCTGTGGCTTACACCCGTTCGCAACGCCTCAGCCTCGCCCTCATACCGCCCGTTGCAGCGCTCCTGATTCGCCTGCTCGGCTTGACCCTGCGCTACCGGGATATCACCGCCCCCAACACCCCCATTGGCGACACCATCCCAAGCCCCGTCATCTTCGCCTTCTGGCACCGCTCCTTGCTCGCCTGCGCCCACCGCTTCCGCAACAAGGACATCGCCATCCTCATCTCCCGCAGCTTTGACGGCGAGCTCATCGCCCGCATCGTCGAGCGTCTCGGCTTCGTCGCCATCCGCGGATCCTCCAGTCGCGGAGGCGCAGCCGGCCTCCGCGCCATGTCCGAAGCCTACAAGGCCGGCCACCGCTGCGCCATAACAGCCGACGGCCCACGTGGCCCATCCCAGATCGCCAAACCGGGCGCCGCCCAGCTAGCCCAGCTTGTAGGAGCCACTTGGGTTGGAGCCTTCTACGCCCTCCCGATCAGCGCCTGGACCCTCAACTCCTGGGACAAATTCCTCATCCCCAAGCCCTTCTCCAAAGTCCTTGTCACCTTCCCCCCGCACGTCGCACCCGAACAAGACGCAATCCAGCAAGCCCTCAACCAATCCGTCCAAATGGCCCAAATCACTGCTGAATAATCCGGCAACAACGTCATCCTGAGCGGAGTCCGCCAGCTTCATCGACGGACGCAGTCGAAGGACCCCGAGGTCCTCCGCCTCGCCTTAAACCATCGACCCTTCCGGCCCACCGCCTACTTGCCGTCCGAGCTTTAGCCTCCCCAGCCTTCCCACACATAAACTTGGAACGTGCTCGTCTCCGGCTTCCACTTCGACCTCCCAGAAGACCTCATCGCCCAGTCCCCGCCCGCAATCCGTGGCTCCTCCCGCATGTTGGCGGTAAACCGTCACACCCACACCTGGTCGGACGACCTCTTCACCAACCTCCCACGCCATCTCCACCCCGGCGACCTCCTCATCCTCAACGACTCCAAGGTCATTCCTGCCCGCCTCTACGCCACCCGCACCGGCCTCCACACCCAGAAATCCTCCCGAGACCCCTCCGGCCGTATCGAAGTCCTGTTAACCCAGCAGCTCACCCCAACCAACTGGACCGCCCTCGTCCGCCCCGCCAAAAAGATCATTCCCGGCGAAACCCTCACCTTCTCCGACCAGGCCGGCACCCCGGTCCTCACCGCCGAAGTTCTCGCCCAGGCAGAATTCGGCGAACGCACTCTCCGCTTCGCTCCTGATCCCAACTTCCTCCTCAAACTAGAGCGCATCGGCCACATGCCCCTCCCTCCCTACATGCACCGTCCGGACAACGACGAAGACAAAACCCGCTACCAGACCATCTACGCCCAAACCCCCGGCTCCGCCGCGGCCCCCACCGCCGGCCTCCATTTCACACCGGAGATCCTTCAAGCCCTCAAAACGAAAGGCATCCAGATCGAAACCATCACCCTCCACGTAGGCTTAGGAACCTTCCAACCCGTTCGCGCCGAACGCCTGGAAGACATCCGCCTTCACACCGAGCACTACACCCTGCCTCCCGCCACCGTCCAGGCCATCGCCCGGGCCCAGTCCGAAGACCGCCGCATCATCGCCGCCGGCACCACCACCACCCGCACTCTCGAGCACTGCGCCGCTACCGGCAATCTAGAGCCACACTCCGGCTCAACCAACATCTTCCTCTCCCCGGGCCACCATTTCCGCCTCGTCCAGGGTCTCCTCACCAACTTCCATCTCCCCCAGTCCACCCTCCTCATGCTGGTCGCCGCCTTTCTGGGCGAGCAGGGCAGGGAAGCCGCCTTAGCCGCCTACGCCCACGCCATCCGGCAGCGCTACCGCTTCTTCTCCTACGGAGACTGCATGCTGATCCTTTGACTCTCCAGCCTCTGGGTAACTTTTTCCTATACACAAAAGTTGATACAAGCCTAACCCGCCTATTTTGAATATTTTGCGCAACAAATAGGGGAGGGGGGTATGGTGTCCGCACCGCCCAAGTAACATCAAAGGTCTATGGCGACGACCAAGCCCCCCATCTACCTCCTCGACTCCATGGCCTTCATCTTCCGCGCCTACCACGCCATGCAGCGCCAACGCCCCATGTCCACCCGCACCGGCATCCCCACCGCCGCCACCTATGTCTTCGTCAACATGATCAACAAGCTCCGCAAGGACTTCGCGCCGCAATACCTCGCCGCCATCTACGACGTAGGAGCCCCCGTCCATCGCAACGAGCTAGCCGGCCAGCTCAAGGACGTGCAAAAGTTCAACATCAAAACCCAGGCCTTCGAGACCATCGCCTACGGAGGCTACAAGGCCAACCGCACCGAAACCCCACCCGACCTCATCCAGCAGCAGCCTTACATCCGCCGAGCCCTCGAAGCCTTTCGCATCCCCATCCTCTACTACGAGGGCTTTGAAGCCGACGACGTCATCGGCACCCTCTCCTGCAAGCTCTCCGCCCTTGGCCATCACGTCTACGTCGTCAGCTCCGACAAGGACATGATGCAGCTCGTCCATGAGAACGTCAGCATCCTCAACCCCACCAAAGACAACCTCATCCTCGACCCCGCCGGAGTCGAGAAGATCCTCGGCGTTCCTCCCGAGCGCGTCGTCGACGTCATGGCTCTCCGCGGCGACGCCATCGACAACATACCCGGAGCCCCCGGAATCGGCGACAAAGGCTCCGTCGACCTCATCCAGCAGTTCGGCACGGTAGAGTCCGCCCTGGAACGAGCCGAAGAGGTCAAAAAGAAGACCTACCGCGAATCGCTCCAGAACAACCGCGAAAACATTCTCCTCTCCAAGGAACTCGTCACCATCCACACCAGCGTCCCCATCGAGTACACGTTGGAGGCAATGCGCACCCAGCCGGTCGACAATGCCGCCTGTCGCGACCTCTTCTCCGAGCTGGAGTTCACCACCTTATTAAAAGAACTCGCCCCCGCCGTAGACAACACCCCGATCGCCTACAACCTCAAAGCCACCGAATCAGACCTCGCAACCCTCCTCGCGGAAGCCCGGAGGGACAACGCCGGCCTTTCCATCGCACTCTTTGAAGACGCCCGCGCCCTCTCCGAAGAAACCGCCGCCGACCCCGATCCGGAAGCCGAAGTCCCCGAACCCCCGCCCGCCGAAAACATGTCCCTCTTCAGCGCGCCGTCGCCTGATCCCATACCCCTTACCCCTGACCTCTCTCCAAAAGACCCCGCCTGCCGCATCGCCTTGGCCGTCTCGGACACCGCGGCGATCGAACTCCCGCTAGACACCCCCGGCCTCCGCAAAGCTCTTGAAGACGAGTCCCTCCCCAAAGACCTCCACGACCTCAAAGCTGTCCTCAGAGCCCTCACCCCGCACAACGTCACCTTGCGAGGCGTCCGCGACGACGTCATGCTCCTTAGCTACCTCGTCAACCCCACTCACGGCTCCCACACTCTCCCTGACGTCACCGCCCGCTTCACCAACCGGGCCCTCACCCCAGCCGTTAAAGGCGTCGTCAGCCCCACCCTCCTGCCCGAGTCCGCCAACGCGATCCACCGCGTAGCTCCCATACTCCGCGCCGAGGTCGCCTCCCTGGCCCAGGTCGAACACTACATCCCCAAGGACGATCCCGCCCTGGGCGGAGCCGTCACCAAGGAGATGCTCTTCGGCTCACCCGATCAGCCTTCCTTGTTGTCATCCCACAGCGAAGCGGAGGGATCTGCGGTCGTCATTGCTTCCACTCCCTTATCCAACGTCTACACCACCATCGACCTCCCCTTAGTCCCGGTCCTCCTCCGCATGGAGCAGACCGGCGTCCGCATCGACCCCGCCGTCCTGCGCGACATGAGTTCCCGCCTCGCCATCGAGATCGATACCCTCGCCGAGAAGATCTACGCCGACTCCGGCCACCGCTTCAACATCAACTCCCCCAAGCAGCTCGGCGAAATCCTCTTCAACCAGATGGGTCTTCCCAAGCCCATGAAATACGGCAAAGGCAAGGTCGTCTCCACCGCCCAGGACGTCCTTGAGGAGTTAGCCGAAAGCCACCCCATCGCCGCGCTCGTCATCGAGCATCGCCAGCTCCAGAAGCTCAAGGGAACCTACCTCGACGCGCTCCCGCAGCTCATCGACGCCGAAGGCCGCATCCACACCACCTTCAACCAGGTCGGCACCGCCACCGGCCGCCTCTCCAGCACCAACCCTAACCTGCAGAATATCCCCACACGCACCGCCATCGGCCGCGAGATCCGCGCCGCCTTCATCGCCGCTCCCGGAAACCTTCTCATGTCCGCCGACTATAGCCAGATCGAGCTCCGTCTCATGGCCCACTTCTCGCAGGACCCGCTCCTGCTGGACGCCTACCGCACCGGCAAGGACATCCACACCCTCACCGCCGCCGAGGTCTTCGGCCTGGACCCCGAAACCCTCGACAAGGAGACCCGCGCCCGCGCCAAAGCCGTCAACTTCGGCATCGTCTACGGCATCAGCCCCTTCGGCCTCGCCGCCCAGCTCAACATCGACCAGAAGGTCGCCCGCACCTACATCGAGACCTACTACCAGCGCTACGCCGGCATCAAGCGCTTCATCGACGAGACCCTTGACCAGGTCCGCCGCACCGGCTCCGTCGCCACCCACTTCGGCCGCATCCGCCCCATCCCGGACATCCAGTCCCGCAACCCCAACATGCGCGGCTTCGCCGAGCGCACCGCCATCAACACCCCGTTACAAGGCACCGCCGCCGACCTCATTAAGCTAGCCATGATCGCGCTGGACAGGAAGATTTCGGAGCGAAACTTCCGTTCTAAAATGACCCTCCAGGTTCACGACGAGCTCCTCTTCGACGTAGTTCCCGAAGAAGCCGAAGAGCTCCAGGTCCTCGTCAAGCAGGAGATGGAACACGTCGCCGAGTTCTCCATCCCCATCACCGCCGACGTAGGCCTCGGCCACAACTGGCGTGACATCAAGTGACCCATAGCTAAGAATATGCGTCGGCGTACGCTTGGATTGTGCGTCTCGTCCTTGACACCTCGGTCGTCGTCTCCTCCTTTCGGAGCCGGTTAGGTGCCAGCCGCAGCATCATGGATGCGCTCAGCCGAAATCGATTCAGTCTTCTCCTCTCAACCGCAATGCTTCTTGAGTATGAGGATGTGCTTACCCGTCCAGAGCAGATGGACGTTCATGGTTTCTCTCTCTTGGAGGTATCAGAAGTGCTGGACGTTCTCGCCGCACGTGCCATCCGCGTTACACCGGACTTCAGATGGAGACCGCAACTACGCGATCCTGGCGACGAACATGTGCTCGCGACAGCCATCAACGGACATGCTGAAGCGATTGTGACTCACAACGTTGCAGACTTCTTACCTGCCGCTCAAACCTTCGGTATCCAAGTCTCTCGGCCCGGTCGTATCATAAAGGAGAGGTTGCTATGATGAGCGCCGCCGCCAATATTCCTGTTTCAGAGGATCTTTATCGCGACATCTCGGAACATGCCCAGCAGGCCGGAGTGTCGCCGCAGGAGTGGATCTCTGCCATCCTTACAGAGCGCTTCCGACTCGAACGCCAAACGGACGACTACTTCGATCGTCGCGCCTCCCGGGCAACCTCACGTTCTCTCAGCGAGCTCCTGGATAAGGCACCTTCCCGTCCACCAGATCCCGGCGATGAATTTGAGCTCTAACCGCTCAGACCGAAGTCAATCTTTCCTGGAATTCCAAGGACACTCATGCCCTCCGTTGTAGCCCCCCTCGCCCTCCCCACCGGCGACTTCCGCGCCTACCTCTTCGATCTCGACGGCACCGTAGCCGACACCATGCCCGCCCATTACCGCGCCTGGTCCACCATCTTCGCCGAAGCCGGCGGCGACTTCCCCCTCGATCTCTTCTACTCCTGGGGCGGCATCCCCCTTCCCAAGACGGTTGAGATGTACAACGAGCTTTACGGCATGAACCTCGACCCCACCGAGACCGTCCGCAAGAAAGAAGAGCTCTACCTCACCAATGTCGGCGAGATGAAGCCCATCGAATCCGTCCTCTTCCACGTCCTTGAAGCGCACGGACGCATCCCGCTCGCCATCGTCTCCGGCTCCCCCCGGGAGTCTATTCATCGCGTCCTGAAGACCTTCGGCCTCACGGACCGCTTTGCCACCATCGTCGGCGCAGAGGATTACACCCACGGCAAGCCAGACCCCGAACCCTTCCTCACTGCCGCAAAACGCCTTAATATCGCCCCGGAGCATTGCCTCGTCTTTGAGGACGCTGAAGCCGGCATCGCCTCAGCCGTCGCTGCCGGCATGCCCTGGGTCCGCGTCCCCCAGACCGTCATCGAAGCAGCCTGACCGGCCCTGCTAAACTAGAGGTTCGAAAAGTTCTCCGGCCGCCCACTGTGCGCCGGTCTAAAAGGAAGACCCCAAACACCGTGGATCAGCAAACCAAAGCCTCTCTCAAGCAGAACAACTTCCTCACCACCACTCCCAGCGGCCTCGCTTGGGTGAGTGAGAACCGCAAGTCCGTCATCGTCACCACCTCTCTCCTGCTTGCGGTGATTGTGGTCGCCGTAGTCGTCGGTGTGATCTATAACCAGCGTTCCAATGCAGCCGCCATCGGCTTCGGCGAGGCCATGCAGACCTTCCAGGCACCCATAGCCGTAGCCGGCCAGCCTCCGCTTCCCGGAGTCAAGACCTATCAGTCCATCCAGGAGCGAGCCAAAGCCGCCAACCAGCAGTTCGTCTCTGTAGCCAACACCTACGGTATGACCAAGGACGGTAAAAACGCCCGTTACTTGGCCGGCCTCACCGCCATGGAGTACGGCCAAACCGCCACCGCCGAGTCTACCCTGAAATCCGTCGCCAACAGCTGGGATTCAGACCTCTCCGCCCTCGCCAAGCTCTCCCTCGCCGGCCTCTACACCCAGACCGGCCGTGACTCCCAGGCTGTTGATCTCTACAACCAGCTCACCGCAAAGCCCACCAGCACCGTCCCCGCCGCCACCGCCCAGATCTCTCTCGCTGAGCTCTACACCGCCGAAGGCAAGACCGAGCAGGCCCGCAAGATCTACGCCCAGCTCAAGGACAAAGACAAGGACGCCAAAGGCGGTCCAGGCGTAGCCAGCACGATCGCATCCCAGAAGCTGAACCCAACCGCCGCCGCAGCCCCCGGCGCACCTCCCACCGAATAGTCTCCTCCCCGGCCAGCGGGAGGCCTAAAGCCTCCCGCCTCACCCAGACCAGTCAAGAAGGTGCGGAGCACCCGCCCCACGCGCACTGCGCCCGTCCGGGAGGACGTTCTTGATCCTTTAGAAGCCGTGCTCCTTATCATGCAGGTTCAATGCCGTCGACCGGTCGCTCACATGCAGATCGCTCTTCAGTGCCTCAGCGGACACGCGCAAGGAAGCCACCGTCTTCCACGAGTCCTTTTCTTTCGGCTCCGCGACCCAGAGCGGCAGCGGCATCCGCAGGTAGTCTGCAAGCGCCGCTGCATGCGGCTCATACAGCTGCCGGATTGCGGTCAGCCGCCGCATCGTTGCAGGATCGCCGCATAGCCGCATCTGTATCTCTCCCAGAGCATCGCAAAGCCGGTTAAACACCTCCGCCGGAAGTCGCTCCGGGAACTCCGCCGACGCCGCATCAGGCCAGCTCTCCACATGAAACACATGCCCCAGGTCGATCAACGCATGACGTGCAATCGCAAACGTCAGTTGCGCCTGCCGCACCGTCGGTCCGTCAATCGTGGTTATCAAGAGCGCGCACGTATCCAGGATCGCGATTAATGCCGCCAGCCAGCTCTGGTTGTCGTGCTGTGATCGGTAATAGCAAAGAATCGGATAGCTGATGTGCGACTCCAGTATCTCCGCCGACCACCGTTCCCATTCGCTCAACAACAGCCGAAGCTCCTCTTGTCCACCCTCAAACCCGTGCCGCCGCAGCAGCTCCGTCGCCGTCGGCGGTGAGCCGGCTCGCGCATCCAGCATCGCCACGCTCACCTCCCGCCGGCTGAACGCCTGGTACAGCACCGGCAGATACCCGATCACCAGGGCCACAAATCCCAGCCCCGTCCCGCACTCTACCACCACCACCGCTCGCGCAAGATGGTTCTGTGGCGTCACATCTCCCAGCCCGAGTGTGAACAGTGTCGTCCCGCTGACATACACACACGTGCGCAGGTGGTTCAACCAATCCGGCAGCCGGTTTGCCACATGCATCGGGTCGGTGAATGGTGAGCCCGATCCAAGATAAACCAGTGCAAACCCCATGACCAACAGCACCGCCCAAAGCACCAGCAGCAGCAGCAGCGAGATCGGACCGTAGATGCTGTAGATCTGCTCTCTCACTCGCCGCGGCGCCCGGTCCGCCATCCAGCACCATGGCTGCCATGTCATCACGTAAAACAGGCGAGTAATCCGGAACCGCCCCGCGGGCCGTCGCGGCAGGATGATCGTCTGGAACGCATCCAGCACCACACCCAGGCAAAATCCTGCCCCAAAGGTCATTGCTACCACGTGCATCCGCGCCGTCCTTTAATCTCTCATCAATCTCAATCGATCCTACGTGGCCCATCATCAAAAAACCCGTCCGCCAGCGTCAGGCTCGCTGGAATAAGCACCCGTATGTTCGATACCGGACGATCTGCGCACGCAACGCTAAAGTATAAAGTTCTCACTGCCCGCCTTGTTCCTCTTCCGTCCAGATGCTCGGACCAGTCCTGCCGATTCTATGAGAGAGGCAACTCATGCGTATTCTCGTCGTGGACGACGAACCCCTCGTTGCCCAAACCGTCAGCGCCCTCTTTCGCAAACGCGGCTTTGACGT
This sequence comes from uncultured Granulicella sp., assembly GCA_964282815.2. Taxonomy (GTDB): domain Bacteria; phylum Acidobacteriota; class Terriglobia; order Terriglobales; family Acidobacteriaceae; genus Edaphobacter. Next base: position 334,479 of record CBDIOH010000001.1, on the reverse strand, counting down.
CGTCACCTGCTATGAAGCTGACACCGCTCTCGCCTCTGCACGCGAGACTCCGCCTGACCTCGTCCTCACCGACATCGACATGCCCGGACGCGACGGCATCTCCCTCATGCAGGATCTCGGCCGTGACCTCCCCGGCTGCCCCATCCTCGTCCTCACTGGCCTCTATCACGCCCTAGCCCTCGTCTCGGATACCGCCGAAACCCTTCGCCAGCCCGTCCGTATCCTCACCAAGCCCTGTCCCCCGGTAGACCTCCTCCGCGAAGCCGACTCCCTCCTCCGCTTAGCCTGATCCGCTCTTCAACCAGGAAAGCCTGGTCTCTCCGGTCGATGGAAGCCGCCTCTTCTACGGCCGCCAGGACGTCGTCAACAACCTCAACGCACCAGCCGGCAGCATACCCCGCGCGTCCTCCAGCAGCGCCTCCGCCTCATCTTCGAAGCGCCCCACCTTCCGCCGCGCACGCGTGCCCCCGGTTACACTGACACCGGAGCCGAACCCTACGTGGCCGCATTCTCATCCTTCCTCAACCGCATCTTCCGCGCATTTCGGTACCGCGACTTCCGCATCATGTGGTTGGGCGCCTGCGTCTCCACCATCGGCACCTTCGTCCAGCAGTTTGCCCAAAGCTGGCTCGTCTACGACCTCACCAAGGACCCCTTTTACCTAGGCCTCGACCTCTTCCTCGGCCAGCTTCCCATCATGCTCTTCTCCCTCGTCGGCGGCGTCTTCGCGGACCGTCTCGACAGAAGAAAGATGCTCCTCGCCTCCCAGTACATCCAGATGACCTGCGCTTTCGTTCTGGCCATCCTTTTCCAAACCCGCACCGTCCACGTCTGGCACATCCTCGCTCTGTCCTTCGTCGTCGGCGTCGGCCAGTCCTTCGGAGGACCGGCGTATTCCGCGCTCCTGCCCACCCTGGTCGAGCCCAAAGACCTCACCAACGCCATCTCCATGAACTCCATCCAGTTCAACCTCGCGCGCCTCATCGGCCCCACCCTCGGCGGCCTCGCCTACACCGCCTTCGGCGCCACCTGGTGTTTCGCCCTCAACGGCTTTTCTTTTCTTGCGGTCATCCTCTCGCTTCTGGTTATTCGGGTGAACTTCGTCGCACCCAAAACCCAGATGTCGGTCTGGAAGAGCATGAAAGAAGGAATCCACTTCATCCGCGACCGCGAAGGCCTCGCCCCTCTCGTTCTGCTTGCCTTCTGCACCACCCTCTTCGGCTTCTCGCTCACCGGCTTCCTGCCCGTCATCGTCCGCACCATCTTCAACCGGGGCCCCGGAACCTATGAGCTCCTGCTCGTCTTTTCCGGAGCCGGCTCCATCGTCGGAGCCCTCGGCGTCGCGGCCATTGAAAAGCTCAAGGGCCAGCGCCGCCTCGCCCTCCTGGGCATGATCGCCCTCGGCCTCACGACCGCCGCCTTTGCCCTCTCCAAGCGCCTGCCTATCTCCTGCCTCCTCATCTTTCTCACCGGAATGGCCGTCATGGCCTCCGCCTCGCTCCTGCTCTCCGTCGTGCAGCTCGCCGTGGACGATACCATGCGAGGAAGAGTCATGAGCGTCTACAACATCGCCATCCGCGCCGGCATCCCGCTTGGCGCGCTCCTCCTGGGCAAACTGATCCCCGTCCTCGGCATCCCCGTCGCCGTCGGTGGATTCGGCCTGTGCCTCGTCGCCATCGCCGCATACTTCCTGCTCGTCCTCCGGCAGAGTCCCACCGCCCAACCCCAGACCCCGCAGCAAGCCTGATCGCACCCGCTCGGCACCTCGACCGTCCTCCCGATCGCCGCCGTAGGTAGAGCCCCAACACACCGTCTTCACCCATCATCGCCCACCCCCCTTCCGGGCCGCCCGAAGCATCCCACCTCCGGCCTAGCTTAAGAGCACGGCTTCAGACGTGCCGTAACCGTCCCCCGCCCGCACCAGATCCGGAGCGGGGGCCATGCAGCCTACCGCGTGGCCCCCGACGAAGGACTCCGTCTCTTAGTCTCACAGCCACCGCACAAACTCATGCCTAATTCACTCCTGAAGATTAGCCGACTCCCATCACGATTCCGGCCTCAACGAGTACATTGGCGATTTAGCGCCAAGTGAGAGAACCAGCGGCTACTGACGGGACTTCCGAATTGCGGGATGTACCGGTTCACCGTCTTTCCAAGTTCGCTCACAGGACCGCCGCGAACCCTAAGCGCGAAAGGTCATCTCTCTCACGTAAGTTGGAAAGGATCCTCACATCGTCCCACCGCACCCAACAAACTGTTGTCGACACCAATAACCGACTGTCTTCTTGACACCATTTACAGCGCCGTTTACTTTCCCATTGAGTCCCCCCAGAAAAACTCAGGAGCGAACATGGCAGAGAAACTTTCCGACCATCAAAAGAAAGCGCTGGATTTCGCCGAGTTCAAAAACACAGAAGACGGCCATATCGCGGAGATCAATCAGGTCCACAGCGCCAGCCAGATTCCCGCCATTCAGATGGCCGCCCAGCAAATCCCCGCCGTTCAGATGTCTGCCCAGCAGGCCGACCAGAACATGTCCCAGCAGGTCGCACAGGCGAACGTATCCGCCAACGCGCAGCAAGCAAAGGTGGCGGCGCAGCGCCAGGCCGTCGCCATGGCGCACGATCGGGCCCACGCCAACGCTCACGCCGCCGCCCACATGCTCAACGACCAGCAACTCGCAGCCGCAGCCGAGCACGCCGTCATAAACCACGTGATCGCCGTGCAGGCCGTGCATGCGCTCGCCGCTCAGGCAACTTCCGCGGTCGTCGCAGCCGGTGCAGCCATTGCTGCCCCCGCAGTCAACGTCGCTCCCGCGGTCGCTGAAAACGTCGTCGCAGGCAATGCCGCTCACGCCGCAGCCGCAGCCAACGCAGCCGCCGTAGCCGCAGCCGCAAAAGTTGCAGCCGCAAATGCCGCTCCCGAAGCCCGCGTCGTTGCCGAAAACGTAGTTGGGGGCCGAGTACGTAAAGAGTTCGCCGCCAGCCCCAGCATGCCTGCATCCGCCGCAGGAGTCTCCCTCCCTAACCTCGTCAATCTCCGCGAAAGCCTGCGGTGATGTAAACCCGCGCGGCAGTTATCCCCCACGGTCCCGTATGAACCATCTCCCCCTCTTCGACATCGCCGGCGCGCTCGTCTTTGCCATCTGGATCGTGCTCTCCGTCTTCAACCAGCTCAAAGTCTCCCTCAACGACCGCGTCCGTCGCTGGGACGTTGGCCACCTCGTTCCGCGCTGGACATTCTTCGCTCCCAACCCCGGCACCGCCGACTATCACCTCGTCTACCGCGACTTCGACGCCGCCAGCCAGCCATGCTCCCCCTGGCACGAAGTCCACATGCCCCTGCGCTCTCGCCTATCCCTCATCTGGAACCCGCAAAAGCGCGCCCGCAAGGTCCTCGTCGATATGGCGCAATCGCTCTCGTCGCTCGCCGTCGACAACAACGACGCCGCCACCTTCTCCATCCCGTATCTCGCGCTGCTTCAGCTAACGCTCAATCACAGCCAGCCCGCTGCAAATGCCCATGCTCGCCAGTTTGGCATCGCGCAGACCTACGGCCCCGAGCAAGATAGCGAACCCGTCCTCCTCTATCGCTCCGCCACACACCCGTTTTATTCCGCACCTTCCGCTATCACCGTACCCGCTCCGCATCTCGCTACGCCGGAACCCGCGATATGAAACTTACCCACGATTTCGCCGTCCTCATCGCGCGCTATCTCATCGCGCTCACCGTACTCATCTCTTCGCTCGAACTTCTCGCTGCCCGCTCGCTCTTCGCCGCTGAAGGCCTGCTCGGCTGGCCCTTGCTCGTCACCGCGCATCGCCGCCGCAGCCAGCTCATCGAAGGCATCCGCAACCGCCTCCTGTGTGCAGACGGACTTTTCTCTCTGCATACGCTCGGTGGCCTCATCGCAGTCATCCTCTTCATCCCGTCACTCCCGCGCCACCTCACCGGCTGCCTCTACCTCGCTCTGCTTGCGCTGCATTTCCTCCACTCCTACCGCAGCACTTTCGGCGGCGATGGCTCCGACCAAATGTCCAACATCGTCCTCGCAGGCCTCGCCTTCGACGCCTTCGCTACCGGTACCGGTCCTCTCCGCGATGCCGGGCTCTGGTTCATCGCCATCCAGTGCGCCATGTCCTACTGCGTCGCCGGAATCGCCAAAGCGGTCTCACCCATCTGGCGCTCCGGGCGTGCTCCGCGCGAAATCCTGCGCTCCTCCACCTACGGCTCCGCCACAGGCCTCGCCATCATGGAAAGCCTTCCCGCCGGCTCCAGACTCGTCGCATGGGCCACTATCCTCGTTGAATGTCTGTTCCCGCTCGCGCTTTTCGCTCCGCTACCTGTCGTGCTCTTCTTTCTCGGCATGGGCCTCCTCTTCCACCTGAGCAACTCGGCCTTCATGGGTCTCAATTCGTTTCTCACTGCTTTCGCGGCAGCTTACCCCGCCATTGTTTTGCTGAATCCCCACCTTCACTACGCCCGAACCCCTTAACACACGCTGTATGCTACCCGCGCCGCTCCAGATTCGCTCCGTCTCAGACGCCGGGCCGAGGCCGGAATGGGGATGGGAGTCGGCTAATCGTCAGGAGTGAGTGAGGGATGAGCTTATGCGCTGGATGTGGGCTCAACAGCAATGGCGATCTGACGCTGATCGAGACGCCTCACTGACGAAAAGCGCGCTTTGAGGCCTTAAGGGGACTGTAGACCTCTGGCTTTGCGCCGCTGCTCGATTGGAGGCGGCTCCTACTCCGCCGGCGTTGAAGTCGTTAGCAAAAAGACCCACTTGCCCTCACGGCGTACCAGCGTGTCTGTATTCAGCACCACAGCCGGATCTGGATGTCCTGCACACGACGCGCTCTGATGGATCTTGTAAACCAGGGCAGCCGACTCTGATGAGATCTGCACAACCTGCACATCGCTCAAGCTATAACTCGTGAGCGCGCATGCGTGTGTGAGCGCCGCAACGACTCCTTCTCTCCCAGTAACTCCGCGCGATGAAACGTAGAGAAAGTCTGGAGCCATGGTCGCAGTAAGCGCCACTGCATCTTGCTTCTTCCAGGCGAGCATGAAGCTATCCACGTGAGCAACGAGCATATCTCTAAACGACGAGTCTGCGGGCGCAGGCGGTGCAGCTGCAGCGTTCTGGGCGCATAGAAGGCTTGAGCCCAATGATGCGAAAAGAACAGCTTTACACAGACTCTTCATGATTCCGCTCCTCGTGAAGCACTGACTCGTGTTGGTCAAGCAAAAATACTGCAGCGAAAACGAGCCAGATAAACGCGCAGACCGATAACCATCCGCGTAGATGAAAGTGTTCAATCGTTGCATCGCGCAGTTGTCGTACTTGCCCTGGGTCACCCAAGTGCGCCACGTCCAATGCCTGAACGGCCCTGTTAATTGGCAACTGCTGTGTGACAGTGAAGACCGTGTCCGTTACCAGCAGGGTGAAACAAGCAAGCAGGCTCCAGAACATCCACTTGTTTTTGTAGCGGGAAAAACAGGCGATGGCAACCAGGTACAGCAGGAACGTCACATTCACTAAGATCGGCATACGGACAGCCATGAAGTGGTCCAGAGCCTGCCACGAACCTGCATAGGTGGCCAGCGGCATACGTGCGATTGCAGGAAGCAGACCCATCAACATCAGCGTCTGCAGGCCTGCCAAAAGGCCCGTCGGGATGAGTACCAGCGATATCGCGAATCTCTGCAGCGTAGACATCCGTGCCACTCACCTTTTGCGCACCATTCTCTGGTGTGCCTGCGCTTTTTACAAGTCCTTGCATGACGCTTTCTCGGATGCAATCTGACTCCGGTTCTCAAATGTTGCTAGCAGGCCAATGCGCTCAAACAGCAACGTTCAGGTGAGCCAGGAAAGATGATCTCAAGAAACGCGCTGCTGTTGACAAAGCAGAGAACGTTTATCCATCTCGCAATACGATCTTTACGCAACGCCCACTTCGAACTCCGCACCCAACCCTGCCATGTATCCTGCCTCTATATGAATCTCCCGAGAATCGCACTCGCCCTTTCGCTCGTCGCTGTTCCCCTCACATCGCTCGCCCATGCCCAGGGCCGTCAAGGCCGCCCCGCTGAGCCGCCTGCCGCCGACGCCGCCAAGCCCGCCCCACCCATGGCCAACCCGCTCCCGCCCGACGCCCACGTCGACCAGTCCATTCAGATGGACGGCAAGAGCCTCCACTACACCGCAACCGTCGGCACCCTGCCCGTCAAGGACGCGGAAGGCAAGCCCACCGGCGAGGTCGTCTTCACCTCCTACGTTGTCAACGGACCGGATCGTCCGGTCACCTTCGCCTTCAACGGCGGACCCGGCGCGGCATCCGTCTACCTCAACCTCGGAGCCATCGGCCCCAAGCGCGTCAACTTCGGAGCCGAAGGCCAGAGCCCGTCCGACCCCGCCACCCTCACCGACAACCCCGGAACCTGGCTCGACTTCACCGACATCGTCTTCATCGATCCCGTCGGCACCGGCTTCTCGCGCTCGCTCGTCCCTCTCGATGAGACCAAGAAGCTCTTCTACGGCCCCGACCAGGACATCGCCTATCTCTCGAAGATCGTCTACGATTGGCTCGTCAAGAACAACCGCCTCCAGTCCCGCAAGTACCTCGTCGGCGAGTCCTATGGCGGCTACCGTGCCCCACGCCTCACCGCATACCTGCAAAGCCAGATCGGCGTCGCCATGAACGGCATGATCATGGTCTCGCCTGCGCTCGCTCCCACCTCCGGCTCCGACCAGATCTCGCCCATCCCCTGGATGATCACCCTTCCCTCCATCGTCGCAGCCAACTATGAGCGCAAAGGCATGCTCACCAATGAAGCCATGGCGCCCGTTCTCGCGTACGCGCAAGGCGAGTACGCCGTAGACCTCATTCACGGCTTTTCTGATCCCCAGGCCACGCCACGCCTCGTCAAAAAGGTGACGGAGCTCACCGGTCTCGATCCCACCTTCGTCAAGCAGTCCGGCGGCCGTCTCGAAACCCAGGCCTTCCTCCGCGAGGAGTTCCGCGAGACCGGCAAGCTGGGCAGCCGCTACGACCCCAACGTCACCGCCTATGACCCCTTCCCCTACGCCCCGTCCCAGGAGACCAACGACCCCATCCTGCTGAGCATCATCGCCCCGACAACCACCGCCATGGTCGACTTCGTCACCCGCACCGTGGGCTGGAAGACCGATGCCCGTTACAACGCATTGTCGGATGAAGTAGCCCGCAATTGGGACCGCGCCAGCCGCAACGGAGCCTTCGGCGGCTCAGCCTCGTCCACGGACCTCCGCGTCGCCATCGCCACCGACCCCAAGCTTCGCGTCCTGATCGCCCACGGCTGGGCGGACCTCTCCTGCCCCTTCATGGGCTCGGTCCTGACGGTGAACGAGATTCCCATCATGGGAGATCCCACCCGTCTTCAGGTCCATGAGTACCCCGGAGGCCACATGTACTACGCCCGGCTCGGCAGCTCGTTGGCTCTGCGCAAGGACGTGCAGGATCTGGTGAGCAAGCACTAAATATCCAGCAGAAATCCACGCGCAAAGCGCCGATTCACCGCACTTTTCACGCTGCGGCCACATCAGATCGTGGTCGCACCCGTGGGAAGCTCCAGCTGTTCAGCCTGGTTTTCATCCACCCAGGGCTGAAAACAAGCTCTGCAACGAGCCTCATAAAGCCCCGCCGCGCCCACCACCACCAGCTCCTGAGACTGTCCAAGTCGTTGAGTGTGAATGGCTGGAGCTCCACAGACCATACACACCGCGGAAAGCTTCGTCACCTCATCCGAGACCGCCATCAGCGCCGGAATTGGACCGAAAGGCTCCGCTGTAAACGTGGTATCAAGCCCCGCAATCAGCACCCGCTTGCCCAGATGCACCAGATCTATCGTCAATGGAATGATAGAGCTATCGAGAAACTGCGCCTCATCAATGCCGATCACTTCCACCTCGGAAAGGACCAAGGCGAGCCTCCCCCGAAGCTCCTCCACAGAAGCAATCGTCTCCGCCTCATGCGTCTGCGAAGAGTGCGAAGCAATGGCCGTCCGGTGATATCGGAGGTCAACATCCGGCTTGAAACAAGCGACTCGTTGCCGGGCAATCTGCGCCCGCTTCAGCCGTCGAATCAACTCCTCAGACTTCCCAGAAAACATAGGCCCGACGATCAGTTCCAAACGGCCCGGCTGCACACTAGACATAAATTCATCGTAATCGCCAAGGAACCAGTGGAATTCTCAGTCTAAAAGGCCAGACGTGGGCTAAACTTCCTCCGAGCTCGAGGAGGATAGAACTATGCCGCCGATGCAAGGCAAGTTTGTCTGGTATGACCTGATGACCACGGATACGGCCGGCGCGGCCGCCTTTTACAAAGAAGTTGTCGGCTGGGATGCAGCTGATTCAGGCTCGAACGACCGCTCCTACTCAATACTTTCGATCGGCAAGACGATGATCGCCGGGTTGATGCCTATGCCGCCGGAGGCTCAAGGCATGCCGCCCATGTGGATGGGGTACATCGGCGTAAATGACGTCGATGCGTTCACGGAGAAGGTGAAAGAGGCCGGCGGTACTGTGCGCCGTGCGCCGGATGATATTCCGACGGTCGGGCGGTTCAGTGTCGTGGCCGATCCGGGTGGCGCCATGTTCATGCTGTTTCAGCCGAACGGCGACCAGCAGATGCCGCCCTTTGACTCCAGGGAGATCGGGCGGATTGGCTGGAATGAACTGTACGCCGGAGAGATAGACGTGGCATGGTCGTTCTACTCCGGGCTGTTCGGGTGGGAAAAAGAGATGGCCTTCGACATGGGCCCAATGGGGGTCTACCAGAGCTTTGGCACGGGCGCCGCCGGCGGCGGCATCATGAAGACGTTTCCCCAGATGCCGGCCCCGTTCTGGCTGTTCTACTGCAACGTAGACAGCATTGAGGCGGCGGTTGAGCGGATCGGCGGGGCCGGCGGCCGGGTGGTGATGGGGCCGCGAGAGGTTCCGGGCGGCGGCTGGATTGTGCAGGGGGTCGATCCACAAGGTGCGCTGTTCGCCCTGAGCTCCCGCGAGCCGTAGTCAGGCCTCGTCGGCTAGGGGCTGCCAGAGCTCGACACGGTTGCCTTCAGGGTCGACGATCCAGGCGAATTTACCGTAGCTCGCTTCGTCCCGTTTGGGATCGATAGTAACGCCGGCCGCTGCTAATTGCTCAAGCAGAGCGTCGAGATCGTCGACGCGGTAATTGAGCATGGCAGTCTGGGAGCCTGGACCGAAGTGGGTGCTGGAATCTGGAAAGAGGGCCCAGGTGGTCATGCCGGTTCCGGCCGGGACTTCATCCGACCAGAGGAAGGTTGCGCCGCCATAAGATTCCATAGCGATGCCGAGGTGTTCGGCGTACCAGGCGCTGAGGGCTTTTGGGTCTTTCGCCTTGAGGAAAACTCCGCCGATGCCGGTGACTCGCGCCATACCCCACCCCCTGAAAAGTGTGCAAAATATTCAAAACAAGCTACTTAGCCTTGTATCAACCTTCGTACCTGCCTGAAAGTTACCTGGAGGCCGGAGCGGCTTGGGCAAGGGACGTCACGAGCGATTTGACCTTTCCCTGATCGATAGTAGATGCGGCGAGCGCTACTCCGTCAAGAAAATTGTCGGCACATCCGGCGACGATGAGGACGGCCGAGGCGTTCATGAGGACGACGTCGCGGGGTGGGCCGGGGGCGCCGGCGAAGATCGCTTTGAGGATCTGGGCGTTGGCTTGTGCGTCGCCTCCTGCGAGGGCTTCGATGGGGGCGGGGGCAAGGCCGAAGTCTGCCGGTTGAACTGTCGAATAAAGCACTATGCCCGCGCGGACTTCGGCGACGGAGGTCGGCCCGGAGAGGGAAAACTCATCCAAGCCGGAGCCGTGCACGACAAAGGCGTGGCGCGTGCCCAGATTTGCAAGGGTTCTGGCGACCAGAGGGACAAGGTGTTCGGCGTAGACGCCAAGGACCTGCGCGGAAGCACCAGCGGGGTTCGTCATCGGGCCAAGGATGTTGAATGCGGTACGAACGCCGAGGGCTTTACGAAGGGGCAGGACGGCCTTCATCGCCGGCTGGAGTGCGGGTGCGGAGAGGAAGGCGAAGCGGTGGGTGCGGAGGGATTGGGCGGCCTGCTCGGGCGTCAGCTTGACGGGGATGCCAAGAGCTTCGAGGACGTCTGCGGAGCCGGAGCGGGAGGTGACGGCCCGGTTGCCGTGCTTGGCAACCATCATCTTGGCCCCGGCGGCAGCTCCTGCAGCGGCGGCTACGAGGGCGGCGGCGGTGGAGATGTTGAAGGTTCCGCTAAGATCTCCTCCGGTGCCGCAGTTGTCGACCAGCATAGCACGCTCGGGGGCGGTCAGTGGGATGGCTGTGACGTGGGAGCGGAGCGAATCGACGAAACCAGCGAGCTCTTCTTCGGTCTCGCCGCGAGCGGCGAGGGCTCCGAGCAGGGCCGCGAGGCGGAGTTCGGATTCGGAGTTGCTGGGGCTTTCAAGGATCGCGTTGAGTAGGTCGCGGGTTTGCTCCCGGAACAGTGTTGCCTTGCGTTCGAGGACCTGCCTGAGTGCGGTGTGGAGGAGAGTTTCTGGGTCTTGCATGTTGGTTTGAGGGTAGCAGGGTACGAAGTTCCCAATCGTCGCGGGGAGGCTGGGTTGAAAGGGTGCCACCAAGGATGGGCAAGTCTCCGGATTGTGTCGCGCGAGCCTGCCAGAGATCGTGACGCGATGAGGCGCTTCGCGGTCCTTCGACTTCGCTGCGCTCCGCTCAGGATGACGATTGTGGAGTCTGGAGAGAGAAAGACACCCGAAACAAGGGAACGTGCGTAAACCTTTCTAGTCGAACTAATGGGCGATTAGCGACGCTCTCAATTGCGAAATGTCGAGTCAGTTCTCTAGGATGACATGCGAAGCCGTATCCGGCGCTGAGAGAATATTCCCATGAAGATCCACGAGTATCAGGCAAAAGAGATTTTGCGGAAGTACAACGTGCCGGTTCCCGGCGGTGAGATGGTCACGACGCTCGAAGAGGCGGATCACGCGGCGAAGGCGCTGTTCGGTGCGGGCAATGCCGTGGTCGTGGTTAAGGCGCAGATCCATGCGGGCGGGCGAGGGAAGGGCGGCGGCGTGAAAGTCGCGAAGACGCTCGATGACGCGAATGCGGCGAGTAAGGCCATTCTGGGGATGCAGCTGGTCACTCACCAAACTGGCGCGGCCGGACAGAAAGTCCAGCGGCTGCTGATCGAAGAAGGCTCGGCGATTGAGCGTGAGCTTTACCTGGGGCTGGTGCTGGACCGCGCGAGTGCGAAGGTGGTCTTCATGGCCTCGCAGTCGGGCGGCATGGAGATTGAGGAGGTCGCGCATGCGACTCCGGAGCTGATCTACAAGGAATACATTGATCCGGCGGTTGGATTTTCGCCGTACCAGGCGCGCAAGCTGGCGTTCAAGCTCGGGCTGACGACGACGCAGATCAATCCGGCGGTCAGCTTTATGACGGGGCTGTATAAGGCTTTCATCGAGACCGACTCGACGCTGATGGAGATCAATCCGTTCATCACGACGAGGGACGGCAAGCTGATGGCGCTCGATTGCAAGATCAACTTCGACGATAACGCGATGTTCCGGCACAAGGATCTCAAGGAGCTTCGCGATATGGCGGAGGAGGATCCGCTGGAGGTTGAGGCGAGCAAGTTTGCGCTGAACTACATCAAGCTGGATGGGAATATCGCCTGCATGGTGAATGGGGCGGGGCTCGCGATGGCGACGATGGATATCATTTCGTACTCGGGTGGGGCTGCGGCGAATTTTTGGATGTTGGCGGCGGGGCGAACCAGGAGCAGATTGAGAATGCTTTTGGGATTTTGCTCTCGGATCCCAATGTGAAGGCGATCTTTATCAATATCTTTGGTGGGATTTTGCGGGTGGATGTGCTGGCTACGGCGGTTGTTGCTGCGGCGAAGAAGTTGAATGTGCAGCTTCCGATCATTCTTCGGCTTGAGGGCACGAATGTTGAGGAAGGCCGGAAGATTCTGGCGGAGTCCGGGCTGAAGTTTGAAGTCGGGACGACCATGAAAGAAGCAGCGGAGTTGGCGGTAAAGGCCGCAAAGGGCTAACGAGCAACTGCAAGTGCAACCGCAGATCCCTATGGGATGACAAACAAGGAAGAGCGGACGTAGTCCGGGAGATAGACATGGCAGTTCTGGTTGGTAAGGAAACGCGGCTGATTGTGCAGGGGATTACCGGGCGTGAGGGGTTGTTTCATGCGCAGGGGTGCCGGGACTATGGGACGAAGGTGGTGGGGGGGGTGACGCCGGGTAAGGGTGGGACGACGGTCGACGGGTTTCCCGTGTTCAATACCGTGGAAGAGGCGGTGAAGGAGACCGGGGCGAATGTGTCGGTAATCTTTGTGCCGCCACCGTTTGCGGCGGATGGGATTCTGGAGGCGGCGGCGGCTGAGGTGCCGCTGGTGATCTGCATTACGGAAGGGATTCCGACGCTCGATATGGTGAAGGCGTGGGAGTTCGTGAAGGGGTCCAAGTCGCGGCTGATCGGGCCCAACTGCCCGGGTGTGATCTCGCCGGGGAAGGCGAAGGTGGGGATTATGCCGGGACGGATCCATAAGGAAGGCTCGGTCGGGATCGTGTCGAAGTCCGGGACGCTGACGTATGAGGCGGTGTATCAGCTGACGACGCGGGGGATTGGACAATCGACGGCGATTGGCATTGGCGGCGATCCGATTATTGGGACGACGCATATCGACGCGCTGAAGCTGCTGAACGAGGATCCGGAGACAGAGGCGATCATCATGATCGGCGAGATTGGTGGCTCGGCGGAAGAGGCTGCGGCGAAGTACATCAAGGAAAATGTGAAGAAGCCGGTGGTAGGGTTCATCGCGGGGCAGACGGCTCCTCCGGGACGGCGGATGGGCCATGCCGGCGCGATCATCTCCGGCGGCGAAGGAACGGCGGCTGAGAAGATGAAGGCGATGGAAGAGGCCGGAATTACTGTGGTGAAGTCGCCGGCGGATATCGGCGAGGCGATGGCGAAGTTGCTGGGTAAGGCGTAAACGGCGGGCGGGGATGGTGGGTCCCCACCCCGGTCAAAATTGCGCAAAGTCTTCAAAACATTCGACTTAGGTCCGGACTTGAGGGTCAAAGTCCAGCTAAAGTCTTGATGGGGCTGCTAAAGTATTCATTCTAGATGAGATATCCTCACCATGAGCCGCCCGCGGATTCAGGGGGCGAACTCCTTTAGGATGAAGATATGGCTACGTGGAGTTTTGAAACGAGTGTTCCCGACGATGTCCTGGTGCGGGCAAAAAAGATCAAATTGTTTCTGATGGATGTCGATGGAACGCTGACGGATGGAAGCGTGTCGTTGATCTCGACGCTGCGGGCGGAGCCGGGGGTGGAGGCTGTCGTGACCGAGATGAAGACGTTCCATGCGCAGGATGGGCAGGGGCTTTCGCTGGCGCACACCATGGGGATCAAGACAGGGTTCATTACGGGGCGGCGTTCGCCGGCGGTGACCCAGCGGGCCAAGGAGATGCATGTGGACTACGTTTGCCTGGGGCAGGGGAACAAGACCGCTGCGTTTGAGGATTGCATGCGGCAGGCCGGGGTGACGGAGGAGGAGACAGCTTATCTGGGGGATGATCTGCCGGATATCAACCTGGCGAAGCGGGCTGGGTTGGGGGTCTGTGTTGCGGATGGGGTTCCGGAGCTGAAGGCGGTTTGTCATTATGTTGCCAACCGCGGCGGAGGCAAGGGTGCGGCTCGGGAGGTGATTGAGCTGATCCTGAAGGCGCAGGGACGTTGGGAAGAGGCGGTTCCGCTGGCTTTGGCTTAGAGACGAGTGTCCTACCGTACGGCCCTTCTGCGCGGCGCGCGGTCACTTCGTGACTTTCAACTGCTTCGCGTGGTCCTCCCGTTGGTCGGGATGTAATGCCGAATCACGTAGAATGATGGTAGAGATTGCCAAGGAGATTCGTTTGTCACAGCGCACATTCAGCATCATTAAGCCGGACGCCGTCCGCAAAGGCCACACCGCCGCCATCCTCGCCACGATCGAGAAGGCCGGGTTTAAGATTGTTTCGATCAAGCGGATGAGCATCTCCAAGGCTCAGGCTGAAGGTTTCTATCACGTGCACGCCGCGCGACCGTTCTTCGGCGAGCTGACGGAGTTTATGAGCTCCGGGCCGATCTTTCCGATGGTGCTTGAAAAGGACAATGCGATTGCGGATTTCCGGACGCTGATGGGCGCGACGAATCCGGCGAACGCCGATGGAGGTACGATTCGCAAGCAGTTTGCCAGCTCGATTGGCGAGAATGCGATTCACGGGTCGGACGCAGAGGATACGGCTGCGTTTGAGATTGGGTACTTCTTCGCTGGACTTGAACTGCAGTAAGGATTTGTCCTGCCGGACGGGCCGCCTGCGGTCACTTCGTGACTTGTCATTGTTTCGCGTGGTCCTTCCGTTGGTCGGCAACGGAGACTGTTCCGACCAACGAAAGGACCGCGCGAAGCCGAGAACGGCACGAAGTGCTTATGGTTCGCGGCGGATGTCGTAGCTTGCGGTGGGCAGGAAGAGTTTGAGGTCGACGGCGTCGCCCATGGCTTTGAGGCCGGCGTCGTTGGGGTGAAGGTGGTCACCGCAGTCCGTTTTTGCGGAGAAGACGGCGGGGTTGGCGGGGTCTTGCGTGGCTTTATCGAAGTCGATGACGCCGTCCAGCTGGTTGGTGGTACGGATCCATTGATTGAGGGCCTGGCGCATCGTTTCGCCGGCGGGTGAGGCGTAACTTGCGCCGACGTACGGGGTGAGGGTTGCGCCGAAGACCTTGATGCCGTGAGAGTGGGCGCGCTCGGCAAGCTGAGCGTAGGCCTGGATGAGGTCCTGCGCGGTGATGATGTCGTGGGGTTTGACGGGATCGGCGGCGTGGCCGATGTCGTTAATGCCTTCGAGCAGAATGAGGAAGCGGACGCCGGGGCGCGAGAGAACGTCGCGGTCGAAGCGCGCGAGGGCGCTGGGGCCGGTGTCGTCGTGCAGGAGGCGGTTGCCGCCGATGCCTTCATTGAGGACACCGAGGGTGCGGGTCTTCTTGTCGGCGGCGAGGCGGCGGGCAAGCTCATCCGGCCAGCGGTTGTTGAGGTCTTTCGTGCTGCGGGTGCCGTCGGTGATGCTGTCGCCGAGGGCGACGACGGCGGCGGAGTCTGGGGTGGTTTTGACGTCGACGCCTTTGAGGAAGAACCAGTTGGCGAAGGGCTTGGGGGAGGCGCTTGCGATAGAGGCCTGGCCGACCATGTTGCCGGGAACCATGAGGTTGGTTTGGAAGGCGGAGCCATGATAGGTGAGCTTGGTGAGGTTCTGGGCTGGCAGGAAGATGCTGACGGCTAGATCGGCAAAGGCGGGAAGGTTGAGGGCGGCGGGGTCTGAGATGGCGGTCGCGCCGGGCGGGATCACGATGGATGGGTTGCCGCCGAAGGTGAGGGCGTTGGCGGTGGGGAGGGAGATGTCGCCTTGTTTGCCTTGGGCGAGGGCGATGTGGACGGCTCCGAGGGTGAGCGGTTCTACGCCGTACTCGTTCGAGAACTCGACGCGGACGAGCGGGCCGCCGAGGGAGACATGGACGATCTGGCGGAGGGTGGTGTCGGTCTCGAAACGGGCGTCTTTGTTGTCGGCTTGCAAGTCGGCGGTAGCCCAGGTGCCGACCCAGTGGTCGGGCGCAGGGGCGGGCTTGGCGGCGAGGGCGGGAGACGAGAGCGTGAGGGCGGCGAGCAGGGCGAGAGCTGGGACTGAGAGAGCAAGAACTAGGCGTCGGAGGGTCACGCATTCCATGATGCTCCGGCGCGTGGCTTCGTGCAATACGGCTGGAGCGGGCATGCTCCGGGCAAGACGAATCCGGTTGTATTTGGTGCGGGAAGTGGAGGCACGCGGCTGACTGAGGAGGTGTCTGGGCGACTGCCGGATGGGGCTGGGGATAGTGCCGGCAGATGCAGAGTGATTGTGCCGCACCGCTTTCGAGGTGTGCACCATAAAATGTTTTGGTGCATAATGCTGACTATGAGGCTTTCTGTCAATCTCGATCCAGATGTTTACGACTTTACCTCTGCCTATGCGGGAGCTAAGGGAATCAGCCTTTCCGCTGCGTTGAGTGAGCTGGTGCGCCGGGCGGAGCAGGTGCCAGAGATTGGGGGGCCATCGTCCCGGCTGAGACGGAATGAACGTGGTTATCTTGTGATCGCCAAGATGGGCCATGGGCTCACGCCGGAGATGGTGAAAGAAGCCTCAGAGGACGAGCTTGTCTAAGGGACGCGCTACAACGCCGAACTACCTGCTCGATGTGAATGTTCTAGTGGCTTTGTTGTCGGAAGAGCATGTACACCACTCGTTGGTTCAGGCTTGGTTCGATACTCCCGAGATGGAGTGGTCCCTTTGCCCGTTCACAGAGGCGGGCTTTCTTCGGAATGCGACCGCGGCGCGGCCTGGACAGATCACGATGAGTGAAGCGACTGAGCTGCTGAAGGAGCTCGCGAAGCATCCAGGCTATCACCACCTTCCGATCCAGGATGACTGGCAGACTTTGTGCGGTTCTTTCTTTCCTCGGCTCTATGGCACCAAGCAGGTCACGGATGCTTATCTTCTCGGTCTTGCCGTGCGAGGGGGCTTGGTCTTAGCAACAATGGATAGAGTGATTCTCCATCTTGCCGGGGCGGAGCATAGGAAGCATGTTCTAGTGTTGAAGGTGAAAGAGGGTGGTGGGAAGAGATAGCTATCATGACGAGGCGTCAGTTCGAGGGGCAACGCCGTGCAAAAGGTTCAGGAATGTGTCTGCATTAGTTGACGGCGGACGGTCCTCGACATGGGGTATGTAGCGCGACGAATCCGGCCCCCAGTCAAAATAAACGCCAGCATTTGAAGTAGCCAGTTTTACTGCGATTTTTTGCGATATCGTGAGGGTCTGGGCGAACAGGCGGATGCGATTCCGGTCACCCAATAGGTGGGCAAAAACTTGTAGTTTCGTACTGTCCCTCGACAAATTGAAACGAACCTGCGTCATGAGGCACCAAAAAGTGATGGTTTGCCTCAACCCCGGTCTCCCCCGCAAACAAGCCGCTTCCGCGCGCAAGTTTTTCGTTGCCATATACCCAGACATTGAAGTTTTGATGTGTTTCATTTCGTGCTATGGCGACGTGCAAGCTTTCGATGATGCGCCCCCGCTTTGCTGTAGCAAACAGCAAGGTTCGGAGATAGACCTTGGAGAAAGACACAGCACTTTGCGAGCGGGGCGTATCCGGCCCAAAAAAGATGATTGTAGGCTGCGTCATCTTGACAGTACCCCGTCGAAACAACGTCAGCCATGCTGTCGTGAGGGAAACCAGCAGCGACACGACCGAGATTGTGACAGCAAACATAATCACATCTTAGAGTCGCACTTCCGTCTTGGACTAACTGAAACGACCTTTTTCCAAATTCGGCGGCGGCCAGTGGTTTAGGAGTACTTAAGCCAGCGCAGGATCTCCGGCAGGTTGGGCTTCTTGCCGTACATCAGGATGCCGACGCGGTAGATGCGGCTGGCGACCCAGAGGATGGCGAAGATGGTCAAGCCCATCAGGACGAAGCTGAGGATCATCTCCCACGGCTGCGGGTTGCCGATGGAGACGCGGAAGTTCATCAGCAAGGGGCTGCAGAAAGGAATCAGCGAGACGATGCGGGAGAGGGTCGAGTCGGGGTCCTTGATGATCGAAAACAGCATGAGCATGCTGAACGCGAGCGGCAGGACTAAGAACAGATTCAGCTGCTGGAGTTCCTGCTCTGAGTTGGTCATGGCGCCGAGCGCGGCGGCGATCGAGGAGTAAAGCAGGAAGCCGAAGAGGAAGTAGGTGACGAAAAAGAAGATCTGCGTGGCAGAGATGATGGGGTGGCCGCCGAAGGCGCCGGGGATGGAGCCGGAGTAGACGGTGCCAATGACCGCGGCGGCGGTCATCCAGACGCCGATCTGGGTGAGGCCGACCGAGCCGACGCCGAGGATCTTGCCCGCGAGCATCTCCTCCGGCTGAATGGTGGCGAGGAGGACCTCAAAGATGCGGCTGGTTTTTTCTTCAATGATGGACCGTGCGGTGTTCATGCCGTAGAGCATGATGACCATGTACATGAGGAAGAAGAGGACGTAGGCGGCGAAGAAGGCGACGGTGGTGTCGCCGGAGGAGCTGGTGTCGATATCGACGGGGGCCATGAGGCCTTCGATCTCTACGTTCTGCATGCCCTGGAGTGCGAGACGCTCGCGGGTGAGAACGTTCTTGATGGCGACCTTGAGGGCGGAGTTGGTGCTGATGTCCGAGGCGGAGCGAGGCTTGTAGAGGAAGACGGGGCGGGTGTTGGGCGTGGACGCGGGAACGATCTGGAGGTAGCCGGCGAGGCCTTTGCTGCGTTTGAGTTCGGCGTCGAGGCTGGCGCGGAGCTCGGGGGAGTTAGGCTCGACATCGACCGTCATGTGGCTGTCTTTACCCTCTTCGAGCTCCTGCTTGAGGTCGCGGGCGAACAGAGTGTCCTGCGGGCTGGCGGCGGGAAGCAGGGCGATGTGGGCGGAGGATTTGGTCTTGGACCCGAGATAAGCGCTGCCGAATCCCAGTCCGCCCATGAGCAGCGGGATCATGATGGTCGCGACGAGGAAGGCTTTGGTGCGGATGCGCTCGAGGTACTCGCGGCGGGCGATGAGCCAGACGTTTTGAAGGGAGCTGGTTCTGGAAGACAACGGCTTAGGCGTCAACGTGCTCTCCTACGGTCTCGATGAAGATCTCTTCGAGGGTTGGCTCGAGAACCTCAAAGCGGGTGATGAGGGTGCCTGCGCGAATGGCCTGGGCGAGGATCTGCTGGGCGGCGAAGGCAGTGTCGGGGGTGTCGCGGAGGACGACCTCCGCCTGGCCGGCGTAGCATTTGTGGGTGGCGATGGCGGGATTTTTGAGGAAGGACGCGTCACCGGTGAAGCTGACGTGGAGGCGGTTGGCCGGGTAACGGGACTTGATGGCGCGCATGTCCCCTTCAAGCACGAGGCGGCCCTTGTAGATGATGGCGATCTCGTCGCAGAGCTTTTCTACCTGATCCATGCGGTGGGTGGAGAAGAGGATGGCTTTGCCGGCGCGGCGGAGGTCAAGCAGGGTGTCCATGAGGAGAGTGGCGTTGACGGGGTCGAGGCCGCTGAAGGGCTCGTCCATGATGATGAGGTCCGGCTCATGGAGCAGGGCGGCGATGAACTGGATCTTCTGCTGCATGCCCTTGGAGAGCTCTTCGGTGCGTTTCGGGAGGGCTTCGGTGATCTGCAGGCGGTCGCACCAGGCGCGGGCGCGCTGGGTGGCGACGGCAGAGGTGAGGCCGTGGAGCTGGCCGAGGAAGACGAGCTGGTCGAGCACGTGCATCTTCTTGTAGAGCCCGCGCTCTTCGGGCAGGTAGCCGATGCGCGAGAGGGCGTCCCGGGTGAAGGGCTGGCCGAAGAGGCGGACGGTGCCGGAATCAGGGCGGGTGATGCCGATCATCATGCGGATGGTGCTGGACTTGCCGGAGCCGTTGGGGCCGAGGAGGCCGAACATGGTGCCGGGTTCGATGGCGAGGGAAAGGCCTTCGACGGCGACCTTGGTTTCATACACCTTGCGGATGTGGTGGAGTTCGACGATGGGCATTGGGCTAGGTGAAGGATAGCAGCGGATGGATGGTGGGATGGAGGGTTGGGTTGGGTGGAAGGGCGGGTGGGTGTTGGTACTTTTGGCCCGGGGTGAGGCGGGAGCGACGCCGAGGATTTAGGCGGCTAGTTCGCTCTCCAAGGCGAAGCGGGTGCTCCACGGAACCGGGCTGATCCCGTAATTATTGAACGCGTCTGCGACAGCTAAAGAGAGGGTATGGTCGCGATCGTTCAAGATGGCATACGCCTTCGACTCAGGCGAGCGAATCTCGCGAGTGTCATTCCATCGGAAGATGAAGTCCGCAGCAGAATCCTTTGTTGGGCGATTGATCGCCTCGACGACTCTTTCGGGTCGCACCCTAGATTTCGGGATTACAAAGTGGAAGCGGTGGTCGTAGCCACTTGTTCCAGTGAATTTAAGATTAGGTGTATAACGGACTTCATTTGTGTCCATCCACGCTGTTACGTCTTCAAGGAATAAGCTTTCGACGATTGGCTGCGCCAAATAGAAAAGATCATTCACGGCGAGCATTGCTTGAAGCAGGTTATGCTTCCTCGCCGGGAATGTTTCTACGGTCGCGTTTACCTCAAGTGCATCCTGATTTAGCTTTACGCCAAATCCATTCAGAGTCATCCGCAACAAATCCTGGCGCTTAGCGGACTTCAGATTGCAGCCAGATGCTTCTAGATCATGGATCGTGTAGCTATCATCTGACAGAAGAAAGCCGTTGTTCGAGCGCTTTGCGTAAATCTGAAGCAGGTCGTTGTGTCGGTCGATGTAGGGGGTCGTTATCTCTATCCATGACTCGTCGAGTTCGCGGACTGAGGTCTTCTGTTTCAACCAGTGGCGATATTCATCAACGAGCTTCTCAATCTCAGTAACCATCGTCACGAGAACAATCCTTTCTGGATGGCTGGCGGCAGAACGACTTTGCAGCGGGTGAGAAAAGGCCACAAAGTGGAATACAAGGTTCCGTCTTGAGCAATTAGCTCCAATGGAGCGGGCTCGGCCCACTTATCCCCGAATCCCTCGCGGTAGGTATGTAGATGAGGGCAAGGAACTTCGGTTCCATCGGGATTCCTGTGAGGTGCGCCCTCAAGATCCAGCCGGAGAAGGACGATTACCTGCCGTCCTCGCATCTGGAACGTCCCCTTCATCAATTTTACGCTGGCACGGGTTACATCAAGCGTAAACGATTCGCGCCGGTCCACGGACTCGAGCGGGATTGTCAGTCGCCCACCTTGTGCAGGGAAGTCAAAGCTGTCTTCGGTTGTCCGCTGCTTCTCCATAGCGATCAATCCATCTGCCTCAACTTGGCTCAAATCTATTTGCGCCATTGCTTTTCCTCAGGTCTGAGATTGTACCCGTGCAAAGCGAAGTCGATGAATCTGAAGACAGTAGCAGCTTGGTAGCATCAAGGGTGTGGTGCTGACGCTTTCTACTCCCGTGAAGTTCGTCAAGCGCGTGGGGGAGCGCGTTGCTGAGAGGCTGGCGAAACGCGGCATTGAGACGGTTGAGGATCTGCTGTATCACCTGCCATTTCGGTACGAAGACCGGCTTAATCCGAAGCCGTTGAGCGAGATGAAGGTGGGGGAGATGGCGTCGCTGGTGGGCGATGTGCGGGGCAGCGCGCTGTTGACGACGCGGGGGCCAAAGATCTTTGAGATGACGCTGGGGCTGGTGGGGACCGGCGACCGGGGCTTGGGGTTCGGCGGCGGGATCTCGCAGCCTACGATCACGTGCATGTGGTTCAACGGGAGCTATCTGCGGGAGCGCTTCAAGCTGGGCCAGCAGGTGGCTGTTTACGGCAAGCTGGAGGCTTCGCGGAGCGGCGGGTCGGGGCGGTTCAAGCT
The DNA here is from genome assembly GCA_964282815.2 of uncultured Granulicella sp. Classification (GTDB taxonomy): domain Bacteria; phylum Acidobacteriota; class Terriglobia; order Terriglobales; family Acidobacteriaceae; genus Edaphobacter. The sequence continues at coordinate 312,959 of CBDIOH010000001.1, read as the reverse complement.
GATCCAGCCGCAGTTCGAGATCCTGCCGGAAGAGGGTGCGACCGGGGCCGACGTTTCTCAGCAAGACAGGGAGTTCGCAATGCTCGAGATGGGGCGCATCGTGCCGGTGTATGAGAGTCTGGGCGGAACGACGCCATGGGGCGCGAAGCTTACCAGCAAATGGACGCGGCGGGTGATGTGGAGCGTCTTTGAGGAGCTGGTCGAGAGCGGGGCGGAGGTGGAGGAGACACTGCCTTATGGACTTCGGGCAAGGCTCTCTTTGCCCGAGCGTCTAGCTGCGTTGCGGCAGGTGCATTTTCCGGAGGTCGGTACGCCGATGGAGGCGTTGATGGGCGCGCGGACGGCGGGGCATCGCCGGCTGATCTTTGAGGAGTTCTTTTATCTGGAGTTGGGGCTGGAGTTGAAGCGGCGGCGGCTGCGGGAGCGCGTGGGAACGCGGTTTGAGACCAGCGACGGAGTGCGCGAGGCGATCAAGCAGGTGCTTCCGTTTCACCCCACGGCGGCACAGAAGCGGGTGCTGGCGGAGATTGTCGAAGACATGAAGCGGACGCAGCCGATGCGGCGGCTGCTGCAAGGAGACGTCGGCTCAGGCAAGACGATTGTGGCGATGCAGGCGGCGCTGGTGGCGATCGAAAACGGCTATCAGGCGGCGCTGATGGCGCCGACGGAGATCCTGGCCACGCAACATTATCTGAGCGCGCGGAAGCTGCTGGCGGAGAAGATCTCGCCGCGCACAGGACGGCCGTATGGGGTGACGCTGCTGACGGGGTCGCTGGAGGAAGACCGCAAGCGGGAAGGACGGGGACGGATCTTTCGCGGCGAGGCGCAGCTTGCGATCGGCACCCATGCGCTGATCGAGGAGAAGGTGGAGTTTGCGCGGCTGGGGCTGGTGGTGGTGGATGAGCAGCACAGGTTTGGCGTGGAGCAGCGCTTCAAGCTGATGAAGGCGGGCACGGACGATGCGGATCCGGATGTGTTGGTGATGACCGCCACGCCGATCCCTCGAACGTTGGCGCTGACCATCTACGGCGATATGGATGTGAGCGTGATCGACGAACTGCCCCCTGGCCGAACGCTGATTACGACGCGGCGTACGACAGAGGACAAGGCTGCGCAGGTTTGGGATTTTGTTCGCACGCAGGTGGGTTTGGGGCGGCAGGCGTACCTCGTCTATCCGGTGATCGAAGGGGCTAAAGAGGATCTTCCGGAGCTGGACTTTGCTCCGGAAGAAGCCGAAGAGCTTGCGGCGGATCAAGGGAAGAGGGAAGAGGGATCAGGGAGACGGGGCAAAGGTGCTGGACTGTTTTCTAAGGCGAAGCTTCGTTCTGCTACGCAGATGTATGACGAGCTGCGTAAGGGTGCTTTGAGCGGGCTGCGGGTGGGGCTGCTGCATGGACGCATGCGCGCGGATGATAAGGAGGTCGCGATGCGTCGGTTTCAGCGCGGCGAGACGGATGTGCTGATCGCGACGACCGTGATTGAGGTGGGAGTGGACGTGCCGAACGCTTCGGTGATGGTAATCGAGCATGCGGAGCGGTTTGGGCTGGCGCAGATGCATCAGCTTCGCGGGCGCGTCGGACGTGGAGCGGCGAAGAGTTACTGCATCCTGATGACCGGCGGAAAAGTAAGCGAGGGAGCGGAGCAGCGGCTGGAGGCGATGGTGCGGACACAGAACGGGTTCGAGCTGGCGGAGGTGGATCTCGAACAACGTGGGCCGGGAGAGTTCTTCGGGACGCGTCAGGCAGGGATGCCGGAGTTTCGGGTGGCGAGCCTGGTGCGGGACCGTGAGTTGCTGGAGTTGGCGAAGGCGGAGGCGGCGCGGTTTGTCGAGCGGCCCGACCCGGAGCTGAGCCAGGAGGAGATCGATGGGGTTTGGGCTCGGTTGAAGCTGCAATGGCAGCGGCGGTATGGCTTGCTGGAGGCTTAGAGACGTGTCCTGCCGGAGCACTTCGTGCCGTTCTCGGCTTCGCGTGGTCCTCCCGCTGGTCGGCAAAGACTTCTATGCCGAGCAACGCTCGGACCAGGCGAAGCCCAATACGCGTCACGAAGTGACCGCCGCCCGCGCAGGGCGCCCGTCCGGCAGGACTAGTTTCCGTCGATGGCAAAGGCGGTGCGGTGAGTGGCGAGTTCGGAGTCGTACTCAAACCGGTGCTTGAGCTTGAGGAAACGAACCTCGAAGAGGTCGTAGCTGAGCTTGGCGACGAGCAGGGTGCAGGCAAAGCAGAGCGGTAGGGTAATTATCCCGCCGAGCAGCAGCGAATGGACCCGCGCTGTGATCCAGACGAGCGCCTGGCGCCACGCATCTGCCCAGACCGCGTGCCAGAGATAAAAGCCGTAGCTATAGCGGCCGAGCATGCGCATCGGCGACAGGTTGAAGAGGCCAAAGGCCGCCGTGCCGGGCGTAAGGGTCATGCCGATGAGGCCCATGCTGGCCAGCGCGAACAAAGTCCAGCCGAAGGTGATCGACTGCCAGGAGAAGAGATCGCACGTGGCTTGAAGGAGCAGAAATGGGATGAGGGCGGCGAGGAAGAGCCACTTCATCGAGCGTTGAAGAATGGCGGCCGAGGGTCCGCGCAGGAGCAGGGCAAGCAGGGCGCCCCAGCAGAGGTCGTCGATACGGAAGGGAAGCATGCGACCGACGACGAAGAGCACCGTGTCGTAGCTCCAGAGATGAAAGGCGAGCAGACGCAGTGCGAGTGCGCCGGCGCAAAGCAGGCCGCAGAGCCAGAGGAGCTTGACGCGATCGCGGATGAGGAAGACGGCGCAGGGCCAGAGGAGGTAAAACTGCTCCTCCAAACAGAGGCTGTAGAGGTGTGAAAGACCGGCGGACGCTGCGGGATGATTCGGGCTGGGCAGGCCATAGAGGCTCGGGTCAAAGTTGGCCGCGAGGTTGCCGGCGTAGACCAGGAACCAGCCGTGCGTTGCCTTCCACTGATAGTGGAAGAACGGCGTTAGCAGGGCGAGCACCAGGAAGAGCAGGTAGTAGACGGGGAAGATGCGGACGGCGCGCCGGGCGAAGAAGCGCCGGAAGGATTCGCTGTCGTTGCGCGTGTCGTAGAGGATTCCCGTTATGAGAAAGCCGGAGAGGACGAAGAAGATCGAGACGCCGGAGCCCCCGCGCAGACGCAGGACGTTGAACCAGCGCAAGAGGGTTCCGCCGTGGGCTCCGCCGCCGTAGTGGGCGAAGAAGACCATGGTGACGGCGAGCGCGCGGAGCCCGTCCAGCGCGGGGAAACGCGTTTTGAAGTCGATGGGGCCGAAGGTGGTGGAGAGGGATTTGGAGGTGGGGCTGGGCAGGGTAGTCGGCATGCGGATCGCTCCTCAGAAAGGGGCCCGGCCCGTCAAGGGATGCGCAGACTATACACGTCTTCAGGGGTTCGAAAGGCGGCTTTCCAAAACGTAATGCCAGGCCGCCCAGGCGGCTGCGATCAGCAGCAGGATCAGCCCGAGCAGACCCAGCCAGCGGAGGTCGAGCGAACGCCGCTCCTTGGGTCGGCTGCGTTTTACGTTTTCGGCGAAGGCTTCCCAGGCCTCGGGTTCGGGCTCAAGCGGTGCGCCGGTAGCGTGTGCGAAGGCCTGATGGCTGGCCTGGTAGCGCTCCATCCAGACCGTGTCGTCCAGGCCAAGGGAAGCGACGTAGGCGCGCACGATCCCCTTTCGGAACACGCCTCCGGGCAGCGAACCGAAGTCCTCTGCCTCAACCGCTTCCAAGTGCCGGACGGCAACCTTTGTCTGGCTGGAGATCACCTCCAAAGCGAGTCCGCACCGCTCGCGCTCCGCTCGTAGGGCTCTGCCAAATCCGGTCATCCAGGGTACCTGTCGCAAGATTGAGGGTGCTACGCGCTGCGTGACTCCATCGTACCCTCGCACGTGCGGCGAATCCGTTTCAGGGGTAGACCAGGCTGATACCCCACTGTTTTCCCGTAATAGAACTCACGCGCAGATTTTCGGCGGAAGTCTCCCGACTGACGCCCGGATCCGTCCGCTCTCACGCTAGAGTGGACCCATCCCGGCCATGCGGATTCCTATCCCAGAGCGATTTACGGCGCGCCAGACACTCAGCGCCGGCCTCAGTCTGTTGACAGTCCAGCTCCTGGAAGGGACGGAGCCAGAGTTCGCACTGCTCACTCTGGCCTATGTCATTCTCGTTGCGCTCGCTTATAACGGAGCGGGAGGAATGTTTTATCCCTCCGGCGCGTGGATCCTGTTTACCGGGGTGGAGACGACGCTGATCGGCCTCTGCTATAAGGCGCTGCTGGGCCAACCCGCGCAAAGCCACCTGCAGCAGCCGGATAAGACGATGCTGATCTACTGCGTGGGCATGGCCGGCATGGGGCTGGCCGCCTGGCTGAGCCGGCTGCTGCGTCCGCGTCGTGGGCTGCTGGCCAATCTCTCCGTGGGCGAGCGGTTGAAGGAGTCCGCCGTGGGCTGCCTGGTGTTGGGTGTGGTGATCAACTACTTCACCAACAAGGCGCAAGCGGAGTCGGCGTCCTTGCTGAGCGCGCTGGCGCAGCTGAACCATTTCGTGCAGCTCGCCATCCTGCTGGCGACCATGTATGAGATTCAGCATTCGGAGGGACGAAGGTGTACGAACTGGATCGTCTGGGCGGCGGGGCTTTACCTCTTCGGCTTCGGGTTGCTGACGTTTTCCAAGGAAGGCATGTTTGCGCCCATCGTCACCTGGCTGATCCCGACGATCGTGCTTCGCTTCAACTTCTCACGCCAGCAGGTGGCTGCGGGCGCACTTGCGTTCGGCTTCACGCTGTACTACCTGGTGCCGTACTCGCAGGTCGGCCGGATCGCGCGAGACCCGGAGAATATCTACAACAACTTCGACGCGGCCTGGGACTACCTGACGCATCTGAATACCACGCGAGCTGCCTACCTGCAGAGCAGCGACGTGGTCGATATCAGTGACCTGCCGCACCTTTATGACGAGTCTGGCGGCCTCTTCGACCGTATCCAGATGCTCGCCTTCGACGATGCGCTCATCAGCATCACCGATCAGGGCAGCGTCTACGGCCTGGCGCCCGCCGTGGGCACCTTCGTCAACAGCATCCCGCGTGTTCTCTGGCGGGATAAGCCGGAGTACCACTCCGGCAACGTTTACGGGCGGCAGATTGGTGTGATCGCAGAGAACGATGAGGAGACGGGAGTCTCCTTCAGCCCCACCGGCGATGCGTACCATGAGGCGACCTGGTTCGGCGTCATCGTGGTTGAAACGTTCATCATGTTCGTGCTCTTCCTGGTGACAGATTCGCTCTCCGGCGACGTACGCCAGGCTCCTTGGGGATTGTTGTTTCTCGCGTTATTCGTCCATGCGGCGCCTGAAGGCGAGCTGCCCGCGCCCATCTGGCTGGCGACCTTCGGCGCGGAGGGCGTGGTGCTGGCGGCGTGGTTCTCCGGATATGCAATTCCGTGGATGACCCGGCTGCTAAGCCTGACACGCCCCATCGTCAACCCGGTAGCCTTCGTATCCCGGCAACCGGCGCCTCTACAGGCAGATGCTAAAAGCTGACACTCGCTCCTACCTTGCCCTGCCTGGCTTTGCCGGGCTTCGCGGAGGGTTCAGGCATGGGCGAAGACTCGACCGCTGCGGCTGTGCCCTTGCGCACGGCGACGTCGCCATGTGTGGTGGCCAGGAAGATGTGGGAGCCTCCAGAGCCGACCTTCGCGGTCAGCCTGCTGCGGTTGTTCTCCTGCTGCGGCGAAAAGCCGAAGTCGCTCGCGATCTCGCCGCCCGTGGTTTCGGCCTGCACGGCAAAGCCGGCGTTGTCCGGCACGGTCAGGGTCACGGAGCCGGAGCGGTTGTTGACGGTCACATCGCCCAGCGGGCCCGCACTGCCGACCTCCACCGAGCCGTTGCTATCGGAGACGTTGACGTCCCCGGCCATGCGCGTCAGGGTGATGTTGCGGCTGCGCGTGGCCAGAACGGTCGGCCCGAGAATCTGCTCTCCGGTAAGCTCCGCCTCCGGGCTGATGTCGACCGTACCGTCCAGCCTGGCGAAGGAAAGGCTGGTGCGGCTGGTACGGAAGTTGGTTGGGCCGGTGATGCGCTCCAGGTGGGTATCGCCGTAAAAGTCGCCTTCCAGCGTGACTGCGCCTGTAACAGAGGTGAGGTTCAGGTCGTCTGCCTTGCCCTTCAGCGAGACGCCGCCCGTGATGGTGTGGGCGGAAAAGGAGGAGTCGCGATTATTGACGCGCGCGTCCACGGCGCCCTGCACGTCGTTCAGCTCCACATCCCCGTGGTTGGCAGTCAGGCTGAGCGCGGCCTTCAGCCCGGTCACGTGGATCTCGCCATGGCCTCCGTCGATGGTTGCGGCTGTCGCGGCGGGCACGGTGATCGTCAGGTCGACCGTAGACCCTGTGCGGGTGGGCACGGTGACGTTCATGCGGCCTTCGGAGGTCTGGATGCTGGGCGAAAGCTCCTCCGCCTTCTGATCGGCGTCGGAGTCGGACTGGCTATAGACCTGTTTGTAGGCAACGATGTGGATCTGGCCGTCGGTGCTGGTGCCGTTCAGCGTGACGTCTCCGTGCGGGTTGCCAATGGAGAGGCTGGTTCCCGCGGGAAAGGCCTGGTCGATGGTCTGCTCTCGCTGATGCTTGTCCCCCAGAAACTCGGCGAAGTTGTCGGAGTCCATGTCGAAGTGGCGCATCCAGCGGTCGCGGTGGGAGACGCCGGTGACGATGGTGCCGGTGACGGCCAGCACGAGGATGAGCAGGAAGACTCCGCCGCCGACGCCCCGCCGCACGTAACGGGATTCGCTGGACTGCATCTGGTCGAATCCCCATTCGGCGACCAGCACCAGCCCGGCAGCGACGAAGAGCAGAGGCCACCAGCGCCCGTACCAGGCGGCGAACCGGTCAAACGGAAGCGTGCCCATGCGGACCAGCAGCAGCACCACGCCGAGCGAGACCACAATGAGCGGACCAAGGATCGAGCTGCGGCGCAGGGCGGCGGCGCGCATCAGGGTCATCCGCGCCTGTTGCTTATAGGCGGCACGCTGCGCCTTGAAGGCCATTTGCTGCGCTCGCGCCTGCTCCTTCAGCATGCGCCGTTGCAGCTTCGGATCCATGCCGTAGGGGCTGCCGCCATAAGGTCCACCCGGAGGCGGGTAGGGGGGAGGATAGCTTGCCATGACTAGAGACCTCCTTCGTGGGAGCCCGGTTCCTGAGCAGGTACGATTGGCTCGGACGGTGGTACGACACGGTGCGGCTGACCGGCGGCCGGGTTGGAGATCGGCGGTACCGCATAGGAGTCGAGCGCGGCCGTGTTGTACGCCGCGCGCTGCAGGAGCGCCATCACTCCGGCCAGGATGATGAAGAGCGGCCAGCTGCGGTGCCAGCGCACGATGTCGAACTCATTGAGCAGAAGCAGCACGCCCGTGGCAAAGATCCAGACGGAAGGCCCGAGCGCCCGCACCACGCGCAGCAGGTAGCCTGCGGAGCCGTCGTTTCCCAGGGTCGGCCCTGTGTCCATCATCCGCTTGACGAAGATCCATACCGCCAGGCCGATCAGCACAAAGCCTACCAGCGACCAGCCGAACAGGGTCTCAAAGATACCGGTGGTGGAGAGCAGGAACAGGATGCCCAACCCGATCAGCCAGACGGCTCCGGCAGGGAAGCGGTTGGTGCGCGGGATGAAGGGGGGCTCGACCACGCCCACCGGAGGCACCGGCGCGTAGGGCACAGCGTACGGCGGGACAGGCGGCACGGGAGGCACATAGCCTGTGCCGTAGGGCGGCTGGTAGCCAGGACCAGCGCCCGAGCCAAACACCGCCCCGTACTGCGGCCCGTAATTGACTGCGGGGAAGTGCGTCCTGGCCGCTGCGTTCGGGTCAAAGGCTTCAGCAGGCGCACCCCAGTGAGTTGCGGGAGGGACAGGAGCCGCCGCCGGGTTGGGCGGGTAAGCGCCGGGCTGCGTCCAGCCCGTGGGAGGCTGTTGTGGCGGTGGGTTCTGGGCGCGGCTCTGAAAGGAACCCGCATCCCACGCCCGGCTGAAGCCCAGCCGCTCACCCAGGTCGTTCAACCCGAAGGGGTTTGGCAAGGGTGTGCCATCGCGGCGGGCGTGCGCCGTGTGGTGCGCCTCCACGACCATGTAGCAGATCCAGCCGAAGGCAAAGAGCCCGAAGATGCCCACCGCATGCGAGAGGCTGATAAGGACCACGAAGACGATCAGGTGGAAGAAGCCCTTGGCGTACTGCTCGTTGTACATGGCGCCCACGCCGGGGATCACGCCCAGTAGACCGGCAAGCGCCGGGTTCGGGATCGAGCCTTGGCTCCAGTTGAGCGGTATGGTCGAGGTCCAGTGCGTGCTTCCGCCCAGTGGAGCAGCGTTTGGCGCGGCTCCCAGCCTGGCCTGCAGGCACGGCTCGCAATACACCGCCGGGCCTACGACACGCTTTGTCTGCTCATCGAGCGCCTTCCCGCAGTTCTGGCAGAAGGCGGCAGGTTTGGCTGCCTCAGCGCCCGCGACGGGCTCGTACTTCGGGCTTTCCTGGAGAGGGTCGAAGTCGCTCATAAGCGGCCCCCTGCTGCCTGCATCGCCTGGGCGGAGCTGCGACTTGTGGACGTCGGCCCTGTGGATGTCGGTATGGAGAGCCGGGCCTCGCGCCAGAAGCCGCTCGTACGGTCATCCGCCACCAGCAACCGAGGGCCAGCGAGCGGGCTCTCCCAACGGCTCGTTCCGGCGCCTGGCTCGGACTTCTTCTCCTGCTTCTTCTGCTCGGGCTGCTCCTCATGCTTTGGTTCGGGAGCGGCAAACCGCTGTTCCCGGTCCTCGTTGGCTTGTTTCAGATCCTCCACGCGCGACTCCATCACATGCACCACGCGGAGGTTGTCGTAGAACTGCACGGCCTTGGTGCTGGCCTGAAAGTAGCTGCGCTGCAGGTTGCCCGGCTTCAGATCGCTGGCGTGGAGCTGGTCCAGCCGCACACCGGTCAGGTTGAGCGTCAGGGCGAGCGAGAAGAAGGCCATCGCCGCCGTCATGGCCAGCCGAGGCTCAATCCAGAACCGCCGCGCAGGCTGCCGGGCGGCCAACGGAACCACATTGCCCGCCGGGAGATGCATTGTCCCTATGGGCGTGAGGAAGGGGGTGCTGGGCGTGGGGAGCGTATGAGGCGTAAGGGCAGCGGTTGAGGTCTGGCCGGTGATCTGGCCGCTGGTCTGGCCGCTGGTCTGGCCGCTGGTCTGGCCGCTGGTTTGGCCGCTGGTTTGCGCCATGATCCGCGCCACCAGATCCCCCGCCGGCTCAGGGCGCGAGCTCTTCAGCATCCCCAGCCACGCCGAGCCGCGCTGCGCCTGCTCCATCCGCTCCGCGCACCGCACACAGCTGCCGATGTGCTGCTCAAACCAGGCCCGGTCGATCTCACCCAGCGTGCCGTCTACTGCGTCCGTCAGCATGGCCTCACAGGCGATGCAATGCGGCGCCTGCGTTGGGTCAAACTCCTCAAAATCTTCGAATTGGATCATCTTTGCCACTTACATCACCTGCCCTTCTATACGTTGCAATAGCTTCGCCAGTTCCGCTCGTCCGCGGCTGATACGGCTCTTCACCGTGCCTTCCGGGATCTTCAGCACCAGCGCAATCTCTTTGTAGTCCATGTCCTCCAGATCGCGCAGAATGACCGCCTCGCGGAGCTCGGGCGAGACCTTCGCGAGCGCACTTTGGATCCGGGCCTTCAGCTCGAGCCCGGCATAGCTCTGCTCCTGGCTGGGGCCGGTGTCGGCCAGCCGCTCGGACAGGGTGGGCCCGTCGTCATCGGCCCCAAGGCTCACGTCCATCGAGTCGGTCGCGCGTTCCAGCTTGCTCCGGCGAAACTGATCCACCAGCATATTCCGCGTCAACGTCGTCAGCCATGTCTGAAAGCTTCCCTTGGCGGGATCGAAGCTGGCCAGGTTGCGGTAGACCTTCAAAAACACATCTTGCGTGATGTCTTCTGCGTCCGGCTGGCTGCCGGTGAAGCGGTAGCAGATGCCGTAGACCCGCTTATGCTGGCTGGTCACCATCTGGTGCCAGGATCGCTGATCGCCGGCGATGCAACGCCGTACCAAAAGCGCCAGCGCGTCCTGCTCCGCCTGCTGCTCTGGAGTGCGCTGGGCCCGGACCTCAGGACTCTTCACCTCAGGCGCTTTCAGCGACGGATTCGCATTCGGAGGCACGGGCTGCAGTGTACCCCCCAGCCTTGGCCCGGAATCGCTCCCCTCGCCGCCCGGTACGAACCGCTTGGCCATCGGCACGGAGCTGGAGCCGCTCAGAAAGGGGATCGTCATGTTGAGAACGCCCATGCATTCCCCTTACGCAACCCGAACTGAAAAGGTTCCCTGAGTGGTCCCCGTTGTCGTTGTCTTACTTCGTCGTAGTTATACTTCGCAGGCGTCTACTGGGTCGGCGGAGGAGCGATAATCACGCCGCAAGCGATCCGGTTGCCCGCATTGCCGGTCGGATCCGTCTTCATATCGTCCGGTTTCTCATGCACCATAATGCTGGTGCCGCCGTTTTCCAGGATGTCATTGGCGGTTGCCGTGCCCATCGTCAGGTAGTCCACGGTGAAGGTAGCTTTGGCCATGCCATCCCCGCCAACCGCAACATTCTGTGGCAGATCGCCGTTGTGGTGGCCCATCGGGTTCATCGTCCCATGCTGCTTGGCATCCGGATTGAAGTGGCCGCCGGCGGTCTTGAAATCGGGAGCGTCGCACAACGCCTTCTGGTGGATGTGAACGGCATGGTCGCCCATCGGCAGGTTTTTGAAAGCCAGCTTGATCTCCAGCTTGTTCTTTTTTGTCTCTTTAAAGGTCGCCGTGCCCGCGTCCTGCCCGCTTGAGGTCTTCAACGGCACCACCAGCACCTGCTTGTCGTGCTTTTCTGCCACAGCCGGAGCCGCCAAAACGCACATCGCCAGACCAACCATCGCAAGCCGCATAAAAGATCTCCTAGAGAAAGTCACCTGATTTAGAGAAAGTCACCTGATTCTATCCGTAAGATGCAATCCTGCTGGATGAATCTGCTACATACCTGGTGCGATAAACTCAGCGCATGCCCCAGGGCGACGACATCCCGACCCTCGCCAGCCTGCGGCAGTCAAAATCCCCGCCCCGCCGAGCCTCTCGAAACGCCGCTCCACAATTGGTGTTCGATCTCGAACCCGCCGAACCGGCTCTGAAACCAGCAGCCCGGCCCATCCCGGTACGCGCCCCAGAGCCCACCGTCTACACCGTCCGCCGCCTGCTCCAGGAGATTCGCCAACACGTCGAGCAGGCCTACACCGGCGCGCTTTCGGTCGAAGGCGAGATCTCCAACTGCCGCCCCGCCGCCTCCGGCCACCTCTATCTCACGCTCAAGGATGGCGAGGCTCAACTCCCCATCGTCCTCTTCCGCCGTCAGGCGTCGTTGCTCCCTTTTAAACCCAGGGACGGCATGCAAGTTGAGGTACGCGGCCGCATCGCCGTCTACGAGACCCGCGGCCAGCTGCAGCTCATCGCCGACACCATGCGCCCGCGCGGCGAGGGAGCGCTGCAGCTCGCCTTCGAGCAACTTAAGCGCCGCCTCGCCGCCGAAGGCCTCTTTGACCCCGCCCGCAAACGCAACCTGCCTCCGTTCCCGCATTGCATCGGCATCGTGACCAGCCCCAACGGCGCCGCCCTGCGCGATATCATCCAGGTCACTCGCCGCCGCCACGCCCGGCTCAACCTGCTCATCTATCCTGCGACCATGCAGGGCGTACAGTGCGCGTCCTCCGTCGCGCAAGGCGTCCGCTGGTTCAACGCTCACCCGGAGCGCGTGGACCTCATCCTGATCGCCCGCGGCGGAGGCTCCATCGAAGACCTTGCCGGCTTCAACGACGAAACCCTCGCCCGCATCATCGCCGCCAGCCAGCTCCCCATCGTGAGCGCCATCGGTCATGAGATCGACACCACCATCGCCGACTTCGTCTCCGACCTTCGCGCCCCCACGCCCTCCGCCGCCGCCGAGCTCATCACCTCCGCCCAGCACCGCATCGAAGATCGCGTCCTTTCGCTCGAAAGACGAGTCCTCCGAGCCGCCCAATTCCACCTCATGCAGGCTCGCCAGCGCCTCAGCCGCCTCTCCGCCCAGCAGGTGCTGGCGCGGATCGCTGATGCGGTTCTCTTGCGTCAACAACGGATCGATGAGCTCCGCTTCCGTCTCACCGCCGCCACGACGCGCCGCCAGTCACGCCTCACCTCGCACCTTGCAATGCTCGAAGCCCGCCTCCGGCGCCATGATCCCGGCGTCCGCCTGGCGCAGTCCCACCGTCAACTTGCAGCCGCCGAAGAACGTCTTCGACGCCTCTCCCGCGACCTCATCCAGAGCCGCCGGACGAAGCTCGCCCAGGCTTCGGCTCGCCTTGAAGCTCTAAGCCCCCTGGCCGTCCTCAACCGCGGTTACGCTATCGTCTTCACCGACTCCGGCAGCCACGCCGGAGCCATCCTGCGCGACGCCGTCCAAACCCAGCCCGGCGACCAGATCCGTGCCCGGCTCGCCCACGGCACTGTCACCGCCCGCATCACCGCCGCCTCCGTTCCCCCTGCAGCTGCAGACCCCGCCTTGATAACCCCGGAGATAAACCTGGAGAACCAATGAAGAAGCTCTTCGGCACCGACGGCATTCGCGCCGTCGCCGGCCAGCCCCCGCTTGACGATCGCACCATCCACGCCATTGGCCAGGCCTTAGCAAACATCCTCAGCCGCACAACGCCAAACCCACGCGTCCTGCTCGGCATGGACACGCGCGAGTCCTCCGAGTCCATCGCCGCTACCCTCACCGCGGGCCTCGTGGCCGGAGGAGCATCGGTAGAAAACGCCGGCGTCATCACCACCCCCGCGGTCGCGCACCTCACCCACGCCCACAACTTTGCCACCGGCGTGGTCATCTCTGCCTCGCACAATCCCTGGCAGGACAACGGCATCAAGCTCTTCGGCCCTGACGGCTATAAGCTCCCCGACGCCACCGAACTGGCCATCGAAGAAGAGATCTTCACCCAGCTGGCCTCGTCCACTGACCACTCACGACGGACCACGGACCACTCTCCCCAGGTCAACGAGGCCGACCGCGCCGAGTACACCCGCTTCCTGCTGGCCGCAGTCCCCGGCCTCTCGCTCGACAATCAGCGCATCGTGCTCGACTGCGCCAACGGAGCCGCGAGCGCAGTCGCCCCGCAGCTGTTCGCCGACCTCGCAGGCACCGTTATCATCACCCACGCCAGCCCCAACGGCCGGAACATCAACGCCGGCTGCGGAGCCCTGCACCCGGAGGTCGTCGCGGCTGAAGTGGTCCAGCACAAGGCCGCCCTCGGCATCACCTTCGACGGCGACGCCGACCGCGTCCTCTTTGCCGACGAGCACGGCAAGGTCGTCAACGGCGACGCCGTCCTGTTACTGGCCGCTCGCGACCTGCACTCCAGAAACGAGCTTGCCAACGCCACTGTCGTTGCCACCACCATGTCGAACATGGGCTTGGAAGCTGCGCTCGCCCGCTCCGGCATCCAGATGCTCCGCGCGCCGGTCGGCGACAAGTACGTCCTCGAGCGAATGCTCGCGACCGGAGCCTCGCTCGGCGGCGAGCAGTCCGGCCACATCCTCTTCTCCGGCCGCTCGACAACCGGCGACGGCCTGTTGACCGCCCTCTTGGTGCTCGATATCCTGCACCGCACCGGCAAGTCCCTGGCTGAACTGACCTCCGATCTCAAGACCTTCCCGCAGGTCATCCTGAACGTGAAAGTCCGCGAAAAGAAGCCGCTGGATACTATCCCCGCCATAGCGAAGACCATTGCCGAAGCCGAGCAAGCACTGCAAGGCACCGGCCGCGTCGTCATCCGCTACAGCGGCACCGAAGCCCTGGCCCGCGTCATGATTGAAGCAGAGGACGAACGGCAGATGCGCCACCACGCCGAAGCCATCGCCCAGGCTATCCGCACCGAATTGGGAGTCCAGCCTTAGTCTTTCATGAGAATCTATCGCTTTTCATTGGTCGGACGAGTATCGTTGTTTCAGCATCTTCTGAAGAGGCGAGGTGACACGATGAACGAAGCTCTGAAGGCCTCTCTTCCGGTCATTCTCGCGGTCGGCGCCCCCTCGCTCATGGTGCTGGTCGGCATCCTCCTCAATCAAAATGCGGTAAATGGCATGCGCATGGACCTGCGAGACCTCAAGGTAGACCTGCGAGACCTGAAGCTTGAAGTTAACGGTCTTCGAGGCGAGATCGTCGCCATGCGCGACTCCTTCCACGGGGACATCGTCATGCTGGTCCAGCGCGACGGTGATAAAGACACGCGGCTCGCACTACTGGAAGAGAGAACCAAGCCCAACCGCTAAACTGAGCACGGAACTCTGATCTTTCCTCTTGCGGACCTTCGGTGGGCGGCGCAGGATGGACGCATGCTCGAAGAATCCAAGATCTGTCCGGAATGCGGCCACACGTGCAAAGGCAAAGGCTGGGGTGGCCTTGACGCTCACTGGAAGTCGGCGCATGAATACATCATGGCCTATAAAGACGCATGGCCACTGCTCAAATCAGGAGATTATCGGCGAGCAGCATGGGGAGTGGAATGCCAATGACCCCAGACCTCACCGCCGTCAAAGCCCGCCAGCAAGCCGCCTGGTCCGCAGGCGACTACGCCGTCATCGGCACCGCCATCCAGCTCATCGCGGAGCTTGTCCTCGAAGCGCTCGACCCCCGCGCCGGCTGGCAGGTGCTGGACATCGCCGCCGGCAGCGGCAACGCCTCGCTCGCCGCTGCCCGCCGCGGCTGCCGCGTGACCAGCACCGACTATGTTCCCGCGCTGCTCGAGCGCGGCAAGCTCCGCGCCGAAGCCGAAGGCCTGCGTATCCACTTTGAAGTCGCCGACGCCGAAGCACTCCCATTCCCGGACGCTCAATTCAACGCCGTTTTCTCCACCGTCGGCGTCATGTTCGCGCCCAATCAGCCGCAGGCCGCCTCGGAGCTCTTCCGCGTCATCAAGCCCGGCGGCCGCATCGGCCTCGCCTGCTGGACTCCGGACAGTTTCGTCGGCCGCATCTTCGGCGTCATGGGCAAATACCTCCCGCCGCCACCCGGTTTGCAGCCACCCTCCCTTTGGGGTACCGAGTCCCACCTCCACACCCTCTTTCCCGCCGCCTCCAAGATTGATGTCACCGAGCGTGCCTTCACCTTCCGCTCCCTCTCGTCGGCAGACTGGCTGGATAACTTCCGCACCTACTACGGCCCCATGAACCGAGCCTTCGCCGCCTTGGACGAGCCCACCCAATCCCTGCTCACCGCGGACCTGATCACCCTCGCCGACTCCCTCAACATCTCCGGCGACACCACCCTGGTACTCCCCAGCCAGTACCTCGAAGCCGTCATCCACAAGCCGGCATGACCCGGCCCATTTCCGAACCGCCGCCTAGAATTGTCCAAAAAATAATTCCGCCGTCAACACACCACCCGCATGCGCCCGTTATCGTCGCCCCATGCGACTCAGCTTCGTCATCCCCGCCTACAACGAAGAAGCCACCCTCGGCCCCTGCATCGAGTCCATCCTCACCCAGATCACCCAGACGCCCTCGCTCGAAAGCGAGACCGAGATCATCGTCGTCAACAACGCCAGCACCGACGGCACCCGCGACCTCGTCCTCGCTTTTGCAACCTCAAGCCCGCTGGTCAAGTTAGTGGACGAGCCCCGCAAAGGCCTTCCCCAGGCCCGCCAGGCCGGCTTCCTCGCCACCACCGGAGCCCTCGTCGCCAACGTTGACGCCGACTCCCGCCTCACTCCCGGCTGGATCGATCAGGTCCTCGCCACCTTCGCGGAAACCCCGCGCCTCGTCGCGCTCTCCGGCCCAGTCGTCTACTACGGCCTCACCCCGCTGCAGTCTCTCTCGGTCCGCATCTTCTACATGTGCGCCTGGCTCGCCTACGCGCTCAATCGTTACATCCTCCGCGTCGGATCCATGGTCCAGGGCGGCAACTTCATCATTGCCCGCGACGCGCTTGAACAAATCGGCGGCTTCAACTGCGACATCACCTTCTACGGCGAGGACACGGACATCGCCTGCCGCCTCAACGAAGTCGGCCCGGTTCGTTTCACCTTCTCGCTCAAGATGCTTACCAGCCCGCGCCGTCTTCTCAAAGAAGGCATCTTCGCCACCGCCGCCCGTTACTCCATCAACTTCTTCTGGATCACCTTCTTCGCCCGTCCGTTCACCAACCAGCATCGCGACATCCGCGAAGCGCCACTTCAGCCCCAGCAGACGCCTCAAGCTTGAAAGGAAGCTTTTGCCACCCATTCCGCAGACCCGGCATCTCTAGGGTATGTTCCTCGCAGTCGCCGACTCTGGTCCGGCACCCACGTTCGCTGAGCAGCTGCCGTCCCGCAGCCCGACCCTCGAACCTTACTCCCAGGTCTTTGCCGTCTTCCTCTGTGGCATGTTCGCCTTCATCGACCTCTACTGCACCCAGCCCCTGCTTCCCCTGCTCGCCGGCGTCTTCCACGCCTCCGAGGCCCACGTCTCGCTTACCATCAGCGCCTCCACCCTTGGCGTCGCCGTCTCTGCCGCGTTGCTCGCCCTTTTCGCTGAGAGCGCCGACCGCAAGCGGCTTATCGTCGCCTCCATGGTTACGCTCGCCGTCTGCACCGCCCTCACCGCCACCGCAACCGATCTCCGCACCCTCGCTCTCTGGCGGCTTCTGCAGGGCCTCGTCACCCCGGGCATCTTCATCATCACCATCGCCTACATCACGGAGGAGTGGCCGGCCGCGCTCGTCCCCCGCGTCATGAGCATCTACGTCGCAGGCACGGTCTTCGGCGGCTTTCTCGGCCGCGCCTGCGGCGGCCTCATTGGCTCGCATCGCGGCTGGCAGGCCGTCTTCCTGACCCTCGGCTGCTGTGGCCTGCTCGGCGCACTCGCCACCCAGCGGCTTCTTCGCCCGGGCCAGCCACTCCCATCCGCACCGGCAGGCGAATCCCGCTTCGCCCCCCTGCTCGCAAATCTGAGTAACCCACGCCTGCTCGCCACCTTCCTTATCGGTTTCTGCATGCTCTTTACCTTGGTCGCTGTCTTCTCGTATATCACCTTCTATCTCACCGGCGCGCCCTTCCAGCTCTCGACGCCGCAGATCAGTTGGCTCTTCTCGGTCTACATCTTTGGCCTCGTCGCAACCCTCGCTGCCGGCACCATCCTTGCCCGTTACGGCCTGCGCCATGGCATGTTGGCCGCCGTCACCTTCTGCCTCGCTGGCCTGGCTCTTACGCTCGTCCACTCGCTCACCATCGTCGCCATCGGCCTTGCGATTCTCAGTTCCGGCGTCTTCATCGCGCAGACCTGCGCCAACAGCTTCATCCGCGACGCCGCCCCTGCCGGCTCCCGCGTCTCCGCCGCCGGCCTCTATATCTGCAGCTACTACATCGGCGGCACAGCAGGCGGTATCCTGCCGGGTGCGATCTGGCGTCTCTACGCATGGCCCGGCACCGCCGCCCTCACCGCAGTCGTGCTGGTCATCGCAGGCTTCACGACATGGTTCGGCTGGAGAACCACCCGCCGCCCTGACCCCATCCCATTGTAATCTAGCAGCAACGCTAGCGTGCCGCCACGCTTGCGCCGCGCGTCATCTCCCGTGCATGACCCATCTCCGGCAGAGCCTGATCGGCGGTGGGCCACGCCTTCAGGAAGCTTGCATACGCAGTCTTTGCCCCCATCATGTCGCCGGACAGCTCCTTCACCCGCGCCAGTCCATATAGCCCGAAGCCGGACCGCGGACGCTCCACCAGCGCAGCTTCGTACGCTGCCTTTGCCCCCGCATAGTCTTTGGCGCGAAGCAGAAAAGCGGCCTCCGTCTCGCCAATCGGCCGGATGTAGAGCGGGGGCTCATGGTAGCCCAGGGCCTTCTCCCCCTTTTGCGCCGCGGCGAACATCGCCTTACCCTCGCTCAGCTTGCCTTCGGCCACCAGCACCCCAGCCCGCAGCTCTTTGGAAGCCACCGCCAGTGATTTCACGAGCGCTTCGCCATCCGCGTCAGGCATCACAGGCGTCATTGGCGGCATGTCCTTCGCTTCGCCCACCTTTTTATCTTTGCTGCTCTCCGCATGATCCTGCTGCCCGCGCCATAGCCCCGCATCCATGAGTGCGGAAGCATTTTTCGCCTCGGCCACTTCGCCGCGTTCGAGCGCTCGCATGCCCGTCGCAAAATCTTTCAACTCCGCGGCCAGAAAGCGAAGGTTGGAGGTTCGCTCGCTCTCCGCTACCGGCGCCTGATCGAGCAGAGTCAGAACACCGTCCCAATCCCCCAGCCGCAGCGCCACCGGGAGCCTGCGGCTCACGCGTGACATCTGGTCTCTCGCCGACCAGATGTACAAGGAAGCCGAAAGCTTGCCCCGCGCCCCGGCGAGCCGGTCAGAGAGCGCATTTGCCTCCCTGAATCGTCCCTGCTCCATCAGGTTTGCGATCCCGTACATCAAGTTGTGGACATAGTTCCAGTCGTCGTCCGGCCCCACGTGCTGCTCCCGCATGTAGGCCTCGTCAGCCGCCGTGGAAGCCGCGAACCATTTGTCGGCGTTCGCATAATCGCCCACGCGATAGTAGATATGGCCTGGCATATGCACCATGTGTCCAGAGGTGGGAGCGAGGCTCGCAAGCAGCGCCGCGCTGGTTAACGCCTGCTCCGGATGATTGCTCGCCTCCACCGCATGAATCCAGTAGTGGTTCGCCGCGGAGTCGTTTGGAGCATCCTTCAGAACACCCTGTAGAATGGCAAGCTTCTCCTTGGTTGACGGCTTCGGCTCTCCCGCATCGTCGTACCCGGCCCAGTCCGAGCCGATCGCATTCGCCAGGAAGATCCTCGCCTGCAGGTCCCTGGGATACTTCTGCACCAGCTTGCGCAGCGTCGCTATCTCGGCTTTATCGTGCTTGTTCGTCTCAGCCTCCGCCGCCTTGATGTAGAGCTTGTCTGCGGCGCTCGCATGTCCCTTCAGGCGGACCGCCTCGCTCAGCGCCTTCTTGCCGTACACTGCATCCGGGCCGCCGCGGAATCCTTCCGCCTGTCCCAAACCCCACCAGCACATTGCGCACTTCGGGTCCACCCGCACGGCCTGCTCAAACGCCTTCGCTGATTCGTAATCCCAGAAGTCGTGCATCAGGTTCAAACCCTGGTCGAACCACATCTGCGCCTCCGGCGTTGCCTTGATCGCGATATGTCCGTTGCCGATCCCCGTCATCTTCACCGGTGCAGGAAGCTTTTCGGGCGGAGGGATCGGTTGCATTCCGCTCATCGTCGCGCCGCCCATCGCCATGCCGGGCTTGCAGCTTTGCCCTCGCCCAGCCACGCTCACTACCGCAACCGTCAGCGCCACCATCCAACCCGAAATTCTGCCCGCGAACATGCTCATAGCACAAACCATATCGCACCGCCTGCACCCAGCGACAACTTCCATTCACCATTCCGCGATACCATAACTTGTTTGCCGATCTCGCGAGGCTCCACGTCTCCCCGGCAGCAGAATGAGGTGGCATGGCGGAAGGCCGTTGGGTTCTCTTGATCGCATCCGAGGTCGGCGGAACCGACTCCGTCTCCGACCGCGCCATGGAGCGCCTCGTCGACGCCATCAAGCAAGAAGGCTACGACGTCGTCCGAACCTCCACGCCGGAGGATGGCCTCTCGCTCATCACCTCAGACCCCAGCTATTCGTCCATTCTCCTCGATTGGGATCTCGAAGGCGACAACCAGTTCCAGGAGCGCGAAGCCCTCCAAATCCTCCGCGCCGTCCGCCGCCGCAACAAGAAGATCCCCGTCTTCCTCATCGCGGATCGAACGCTGGTTTCAGAGCTGCCGCTCGAAGTGGTGAGACAGGTCCACGAGTACATCCACCTCTTCGGCGACACCCCAGCCTTCATCGCCAACCGCGTCGACTTCGCCGTCGAGCGCTACCACGAAACCCTCCTTCCGCCCTACTTCCGCGTCCTCAAGAAATACACTGACGAAGGAGCCTACTCCTGGGACGCCCCCGGCCACATGGGCGGCGTCGCCTTCCTCAAGCACCCCGTAGGCATGGAGTTCCACAAGTTCTTCGGCGAAAACCTGATGAGGTCGGATCTCGGCATCTCGACCGCCCCCCTCGGCTCCTGGCTCGACCACATCGGCCCTCCGGGTGAAGCCGAGCGCAACGCCGCCCGCATCTTCGGCGCCGACTGGACCTTCTTCGTCCTCGGCGGCAGCTCCAACTCCAACCAGATCATCGGCCACGGCGTCATCGCCCAGGATGACATCGTCCTCGCCGACGCCAACTGCCATAAATCCATCTGCCACTCCCTCACCGTCACCGGCGCCCGCCCCGTCTACTTCAAGCCCACGCGCAATGGCTACGGCATGATCGGCCTCGTTCCCCTCAAGCGTTTCTCCCCGGAAAACGTCCAGGCTCTGATTGAAAAATCCCCCTTCTCTGCCGGAGCCCCGGACAAGGCCCCCACCTACGCCGTCGTCACCAACTCCACCTATGACGGCCTCTGTTATGACGTCAATCGCGTCGTCTCCGAGCTCTCGAAATCCGTCCCCCGCGTCCACTTCGACGAAGCCTGGTACGCCTACGCCAAGTTCCACCCCATCTATCGCGGCCGCTTCGCCATGGACGTCCCCGAAGACATGCCCGATCGGCCGGCCATCTTCTCGGTCCAGTCCACCCACAAGATGCTTGCGGCCTTTTCCATGGGCAGCATGATCCACATCAAGCTCAGCCCCCGCGCCGACCTCGACTTCGATCAGTTCAACGAGTCCTTCATGATGCACGGGACGACCAGCCCGTTCTACCCCCTCATCGCATCTCTGGACGTAGCCGCCGCCATGATGGACGAGCCCGCCGGCCCAACCCTCATGGACGAGACCATTCAGGACGCCATCAGCTTCCGCAAGGCCATGTCGAGCATCGCCCACCGGCTCCGCCTCGCCGAGTCCAACGGCAACGGCTGGTTCTTCCGCCTCTATCAACCCGAGGTCGTCATCGACCCCCGCACCGACGAGTCTTTCGTCTTTGAAGAAGCTCCCGACTCCCTCCTCGGCACAGCCTCCTCCTGCTGGACCCTCAAGCCCGGCGAAGACTGGCACGGCTACCAGGATGAAGACATTGCAGACGACTACTGCATGCTTGACCCCACCAAGGTCACCATCCTCACCCCCGGTGTCAACGCCCAGGGCGTCATCCAGCCCTTCGGCATCCCCGGAGCCGTCCTCACCGAGTTCCTCGACTCCCGCCGCGTCGAAATCGCCCGCGTCGGCGACTACACCGTGCTCGTCCTCTTCTCGGTAGGCACCTCAAAAGGCAAATGGGGCTCACTCCTTGAAAACCTCTTCGAGTTCAAGCGCCTCTACGACTCCGAAGCCCCCCTTGAAGAGGCCCTCCCAGAGCTCGTCCACAAGTTTCCCAACCGCTACCGCAACACCACCCTCAAAGACCTCTCGGACGACATGCACAGGTGCATGGTCGAGCTCGACCTCGCCGGCCTCGTCAACGCCGCCTGCGACGAAGACTTCGACCCCGTCCTCACCCCCGCGCAAACCTACCAGAAGCTCGTCAAGCACCGCACCGAGCGCATCCGCTTCGCCGGGATGGCCGGCCGCATCGCCGCCGTCATGCTCGTCCCTTACCCGCCCGGAATCCCCATGTCCATGCCCGGCGAGCGGCTGGGAAACAGCGATTCCCCCGTGATCCGATTGATCCTCGCCATGGAAGACTTCGGCAAGCGCTTCCCCGGCTTCGAGCGCGAGGTCCACGGCATCGAGGTCGACGGCGACGGCAACTACTGGATGCGCGCCGTCATGGAAGACTCCGCCGTCCCCGCCAAACGCCGCCGCAGCAGCAAGATCCCGCCCCCCAACTCCGCGCCCCCCATCAAAAAGCAGTCCCTCAAAAGCAAACCCGTCCGCCACTCCACAACTTAGGCTGCCGCGGCGACCGCGCTCGGCAGCTCAACCCTCACCCGCGTCCCCACGCCCACCTCGCTCGTCACCCCCACCGACCCGCCATGCCGCTCCACAATCTCCTGCGTAATGTAAAGCCCCAGCCCGTTCCCCAGATCGCCCTTCGTACTGTAAAAAGCCTGGAAGATCTGCCGCTGCATCTCCGCCGTCATGCCGGTTCCAGCATCCCGCACCTCGAACACAAAGCAATCCCCGACCCTCTCGGCCGAAACCCAAACCCGCCCACCTACCGGCACCGCATCCACCGCATTCGAGACCAGGTTCGCCACCACCTGCTGCAACTGCCCGATCACCCCGTAGATCGCCGTCGCCCCGCCCGTCACCGCAATCGTCACCTCGCGATTCCGGATCTTTCCCGCCAGCAGCTTCAGCACATCGTCGAACACCACCGCGGCCGTCCCATGCTCGGCCTGCTTCGCCGCCTCGCGCGACCAACGCAGCGTCTGCTTGGTGATTCCGGAGATCCGCTGCAGCTCACTCTCGGCCATGCCGATATAGCTCAACGCCGGACCGCCCCCATGCACCTCATCCCGCAGCAGGTAAAGGAGGTTCCCAACTGCTTCCAGCGGATTGTTGATCTCATGCGCGATCACGCTCGTCATCCGCCCCGTCAGCGCCAGCTTCTCCGTCATCTTCAGCGCCAGCTCCCGCTCATGCCGGTCCGTTAGATCCGTACACGTTCCCACCCAGCCTGCGCGCTCTCCACTCACCCGCAGAAAGGGAACAGCCCGCACCAGGTTCCACCGCTCCAGCCGATCCGGCCCACAACAAAACCGCACCTCCGCCTCAAACTCCGTCCCATCCGCCACTGCCGCCTTCCAAAGCTCCATGCACCGCTTCGCATCCTCCGCCTCCACCCGCCCGCGTTCATACCAGCGCCCCTCGTCGCCGAGCCCCTGATCCCGCCATCGCTCATTCACGTAGTTCAGCCGGCCGTCGTCATTAGCCGTCCACACCAGGTTCGGCAGCGCATGCGTCAGTTGCTGGAACCGAGCCTCGCTCAACTCCGCAGCCTCTTCTGCCCGCCTCAGGCTGATCGTCATGACGGCTGCGCGAAACTCCCGCGCCGACTCGATTTCCATCTCAGACCATGCCTCGCTCTGCCCGTGCACCATGTCGTTCCACGCCACAAACGACCGCCGCGGCCCAAACTGCTCCTCCGTCTCCTGCAGCTTGCCCGGCTCACCCGCCCAGCTCACCGCATGCACCAGCTCCGGCCGAAACCACAGCAGATAACTCTGCCGCACGTCGGAGATCCGGATCGCCATCACCCCGCTCGCCACATCGCGGATGCTCTCCGCCCACGGCATCTGCAATCTTAGCTCCCGGCTCTCAAACAGCTCCAGCCCAGGCTCCTCATTCAGCCACTCCACAATCCGAAGCACCTCCGCCACCTCCGGCGTGCTGCCCGCAAGCTCACACTCGCCTTCGATCACCAGCGCAGCGCCCGCTGCGTCCGTCACCTCGGTCAGCGTCTCCAGTTGCGCCGACATCACGGCGACATAGTCGTTCTCCGCCGCCATCTGCGTCAGCATCCGCCTCTGCACCGCGTGAAAATGAACCATCTTCACCAGCTTGGAGGTCGTCCGCAGCCCCGTCAGCTGCGTCCCCACAATCTTCGTCAGCAGGTCACACGCGCTGCGCACCAGGTACGGAACAGTCCGCGGCAC
Organism: uncultured Granulicella sp.; assembly: GCA_964282815.2. Classification (GTDB taxonomy): domain Bacteria; phylum Acidobacteriota; class Terriglobia; order Terriglobales; family Acidobacteriaceae; genus Edaphobacter. The sequence goes on along the minus strand of CBDIOH010000001.1, from coordinate 289,331 downwards.
CGCGTGGTGACAGCTGATCAATCCCCACAGCCTCCCGTCGCACACCACGGAGATCGACATCGAAGAGATCGTCCCCATATTCCGCATGTACTCCAGGTGGATCGGAGACACGCTCCGCAGCAGCGCCATCGAAAGATCGACCGGCGTCCCCGCTTCGCTCATCAGCTTTTGCAGCGGAGAGGGCACATACGCCGCATCCGGAATAATACGTACCGTATTCAGCACATATAGATCCCTCGCCTGCTGCGGAATATCTCCGCCCGGAAACCGCAGTCCCAGAAAACGCGGCATCGTCCCGTCGTTCTCCTCCGCCAGTACCGTCCCATGCCCCAGCGCGTCGAAGCTGTAGAGCAGCACCCGATTGAATCCTGTCAGGTCCATCACCTGCTTTGTAATTGCCCGGCAAAGCTCCGTCTCCGTCTCCAGCATGCCCAGCTTGCTCACAAAGTTCGTGATCACCACGTTCATCATCTCCGGCCGCACCAGCCGGTCGATTCGTTCAAACTCCACCACCCGCTGCTTCTCCACCCGGTGTGCCACAATGCTGTAAAACTCATGCCGTATCTGGAACGATCCCAGGTACGTCAAAATCCCCGAATCATCCGGCACCCGCCCCTGCGTCCGCACCGCCGCAAGCACCTCCCGTTCCAGGATCGCGTCCAGCTTGGTCCCCAGGATCAGCTTCAGCGGAACGCCCAGAAACTCCTCCGCATTCTCACTTGCGCCCAGCACACGGTCGTCCCGCTCATCCAGCAGCAGCAGAAATCCGTGCCGCTGAATACTTCCCGGAGTCCGGATCGGCTCGTCCTCGCATCGCACAAACAGCAGCGGCGTCTCCGTCACGGACTCGGCTGGATGTCCCAGAATCGTCCGCACGTTAAATCGCTTGCCCTGCCCATCCTTCCCCGATCCCGCTTGACCGGCTCCGTTCTCTTGCTCTCCCTTGGCGGTCATCGTTTCCTCTCAACAGCAGCGTTCAAGCCGCCCGTACAGGCGTTCCGCTTTCCAGCCAGGCCCCGAACATCCGGAACATTTCCTTGGCCGACGCCACCACCGCGTCCCCTTCGCTCTCCGGAACTCGCGTCTCCAGCTCTGCGCAGAACTCTCGCCACATCGCGCCGGTCTCTTCACCATGACCCAGGAAAAAACTGTTCCCGCGTCCGCTCTCCAGCCCCAGCACCCGCTCCACATGCCGCCCAATCAACTGGCCGCCCAGCGTAGACCCCTCCATCACGTACATCGCCCCCAGCACGCCGGCAGTTCCCTTCAGAGGCGGCAGCGTCGCCCGTCCGCCGTCATGGCACAACACCCCAAAAAACGCGAGATCCCGCTCCAGCATCGCTCGCCTGGAACGCGCCCGCAGCAGCGCCTGAATCCACTCCGGCTGCCAGTCTCCGGTCTTGTATCCCGCCGTTCCTTCTTCCCAGCTCGCCACAATCCCGTGCAGCTGCTCCAGCCAGAAGACATACTCGTTGCGGCCGAGCCCCATCCGCATCAAGGGCAAACCCGCCTCCGCCGCGCGATGTTCCGTCCGTGTCTCGGACCGTACGCGTTCAATTTTCAACCGTGATGCCTCGTGTGACGTCCGCAGAGCGTCATTCCCTAAGCTCCTTATACGCTTCTACCACTCGATTCTGCGTCGCTTGCACGCCACAAAGATAGCCAGGGCAACAAGTGATCCTGTAAGCTCACCCATACCGCCTGCGCGACTCAGGACGGAACTCCAACAAAGATGTCCCACGAATCACTGATTCAAGCAATCGTCGACTTCGCAAACGGTTGGGGCTAGGTAGATCGCCTCTAGAGTGCTCCTCATGAGCGTTTGGGCCGTATCAATGCATCTAGCGCGACATACGCGCCAGCATGCGCTTTGGAGAATGCAGCGTCGTTCCTGTCCACCTGCGTGTCTGCGCGTCCTGAGCACGCGAAGCACGTCGCGTTTCAGGCAAAATCTTTTAGTGGGCGCTGGATGGTTGTTACCAGGGAACGTCCGGCCGGATAAAGTGTTGACCGCATCATCGTAGCGATAGCAACGCCTGAAAGGATGGCTAGACTTGTTCCAGCATGACAGCAAATTCTAAGCAGGAGCGCAGCGGAGCGTTCCTTGGCAGCCAGGGTGCCAACTCGTACTCGGAAGAGGTACGGACGACGTCCCGTTTGGGAGTTCCGCTTGCCTTGGGCGAACTGGGCTGGATGTCGACCTACATCGTCGACGCAATCATGATTGGCCGGTTGCCGCACTCTGCTCTGGCCATCGGTGCGTCCTCTTTGGGAAACACAATCTACTACGCGATCGTGTTCTTCATGATTTATCTGCTGAACGGGATGGAGACCTATATTGCGCAGGCGGCCGGCCGCGGTAACCGGTCAGAGTGCGTCGTCATGCTGATGCAATCCATGTGGATCGTTTCCGTCGGCACGCCAATCGTCATGGGCCTCACTCTAGGGAGTCTCTGGCTCTTGCCGTATCTGGGGACGCCGGCGGACATCGTTGTCTGCACTCACGGCTATCTTCGCGTGCTGATCTGGTCTACACCTCCGCTGATGTTGTACATGGCGTTGCGGCGCTACTTGCAATCGATCAACAAGGTGCTGTTGATCAGCCTTTCGCTCATTACAGCGGGAGGGGTGAACTGGTTTTTTGACTGGCTCTTTCTTTATGGTCATCGGTACGGAACTGCGAGCATTCCTGCCATGGGCATCGCAGGTTCTGGATGGGCTACTGTCATTGTTCGATACTGGATGCTTTTTCTGCTGCTTCCCGGCGCATTCATCAGCTTCCGCGATCTCAATCTCTGGCCGAAGCTTTCTATGCTGCACCCGGATGCTAGACGATTGAAGGCTCTGCTTGGCCTGGGGTGGCCTTCAGGGCTGGAGTTCTCGCTTGAACTGGGCATTTCCACGTTCATGTCCATCCTTTGCGCGCGCCTGGGAAGCACGCTTTTGGCGGCTCAGCAGGTGACGCTCGATCTGAACGCGTTCGTCTACATGGTTCCCACGGGGTTGGCTTACGCGGCCATGATCCGCGTGGGGCAGGCGGCGGGGCGCAATAGCCTCCGGCAAGTCAAGCTCGCGGCGAACACCTCGCTTGCGTTGGCGCTGGGCTACAGCGTGACGGCGGCCGTGTTGTTTCTCATGCTGGCACATCCGCTGGCGTCGGTCTACACCAACGACCCGCAGGTCGTGCTCGCTGCCGTACCACTGTTCTATCTTTGCAGCCTGCTCATCCTGGGCGATACCTGCTTCGTCGTCCTGGCTTCGGCCATGACCGGCCTGGGCGACACTCGTACTCCCATGTGGATCAGTATCGTTTGCAACTGGGTTCTGGGCATGCCGCTTGCCTATCTGCTTGCCTTTCCGCTTGGCTACGGCTTGCGCGGGCTGTGGCTGGGCCGTGCCGCAGCGTCGCTCTCCTCGGGTGCCGCGCTCTGCCTCAGCTGGTACGCCCGCATGCGCAGGGAGCAGCACGCGGAACGATCGCAAGTACTCCAACTTCTGGCACCCCTTGCCGCTCGTTAACCTTTCAGTACGCAACCTGAGCCACAAGGAAACCTTCGTCATGACCCTTTCCGTTTTCTGTATCCCCTGGCACCTCAGGACTCGCAACATCTGCGGTTTTGCCCTCTTCATCATCGCCACCGGAGCCTTCGCTCAATCTACCCTGGGCAGCATCAGCGGCACAATCAAAGATCCAACCGGGGCCGTCATTCCCGGCGCCGACATCCGGCTGCACCGCATTGAAAGCAACACCGACGTCCACGCGACCAGCGATGCCTCCGGCGCATACTCCGCGCTCAACGTTGCGGACGGCCACTACGATATCGCCGTGCAGGCTCCCGGCTTCAAGCTGGTCACCGCCCGGAACATCAACCTGCTGGCCCGGCAACAGCTGCGGTATGACCTCGTCGAAGTTCCAGGGGGCACCACCGAAACCGTGTCCGTAGACGCAGCCGAAGCTGGCGTCATCAACACCGAAGACGCGCAAATCTCCGCCGCCTTGTCGCCGCAAGCCGTGATCGACCTTCCGTCCAACTATCGCGGTGCCGGGTCGACCTCGCCGCTTGTCGTCGTGCAGGCGCTTCCCGGCGTGCAGCCCGACAACGCAAGCTACCCGCCCGCGCCCTCCACTCATCCCGCCCCCAGCGTTCGCTTCTCTATCCAGGGTGGCCTGCCGTCACAAAGCGAGACGACCGTGGACGGCATCTCCGCGCAAAACCAGACCAGTAACAACATCCAGGGCGACGCCTTCCCGTCCGCCGAATCGATCGCCGAGATTCGCGTGGACGGCGTGAACAACAACGCCGAGTACGGCCAGCCCGGCGAGATCACTACCATCACCAAGAGCGGCACCAACACCCCTCATGGCTCCGTCTTCGAGTACCTGCAAAACCAGTTCCTTGACGCCATCCCCTACGGAACCGACCGCATGAACAAGCCGCACAAGGTTGCCAACAACTTCGGCGCCAGCTTGGGAGGCCCGCTTGTCTTGCCACACCTTTACAACGGCCGCGACCGCACCTTCCTTTTTGGCACTTATGAAGGTTTGCGCTTCCCGCAATCGAACGTCCTTCAAGCCAAGGTCCCCACCATCCTGATGAAGAGCGGCAACTTCTCGCAGGAAACTTCCGCCCCGCTCCACAATCCCTTCAAAGCCGGCACCACCTACGCCGGTAACGTCGTGCCCATCAACGCGAGCTCCGCAAAATTCCTTCAGTTCTATCCAGACCCAAACATCGACGCCAACCTGTCGCTCCAGGCCGCCATCGCCGACAAGGGGTACAACTATCTCAGCACCCGCCGCGACGACATCGAGTCTAACCAGTTCGATCTTCGCGGCGACCAGCACCTCGGGACCAAAGCCACCGTCTTCGCCCGATACACCTTCAAAAACGACAACCAGGTCCAGCCCGCCGATCTCACCCTACCCAACAGCACCGCCTATGCCCGGTACCGCATCTTCGCCAGCAGCTTCAACTACGTCCTCACACCCAGGCTCGTCAACGAGTTCCGCTTCGGATTCACACTTGAAGAAGACGGCAACGCCAATCCGTTCGATGGTCCCGGCTTTACCGCGAGTACCGGCCTCAACGTGCTCACAGTGCCGGCCTTCTTCAACGGCATCCCTCACATCAACTTCGCCGACGCACAGATTCAGTCCATCGGCTCGCGCCTGGGCTACGATGAGCGCTCGCGCCTCTTCCAGTACGTCGATAACCTGACCTTCCAGCTCGGCACCCACACCCTCCGCTTCGGCGCCGATCTGCGCCGTCTGGGTGCACACACCGAGGCCGGCGGCGCCACACCCTCCATCAACTACGGCAACTTCTTCTTCGACCCCAACAACTCCGCAACCGGCAACGAGTTCGCCGACTTCCTTATCGGCGTGCCATACCAGACGCAAAGCAACAACATACGCCAGGATAACGACGGCACCGCGAATGCTTACGCCGTCTACGCCCAGGATAGCTGGAAAGCCACCGCAAATCTCAACCTCAACTTCGGTCTGCGCTACGAGTACCACCCCGCCCTCGCCGCCACCAACGGCCTTACCGGTAACTTCGATCCCTCCATCGCGCGCACCGGCCGGCTCATCTATCCGGCCGGGTATGCCGGCACGCTCGACCCGCAGGAACTCGCTAACGTAAACGCTTGCCCCACAGCCGGAGTTACCAATCCCTATGCCACCGGGGCTGCAATGAATGGCGTCGGCTGCACGCCCGTCGTCACCAATGTGCAGGCCGGCCTGCCCGCGGGTCTGCGCACCTCGCCCGCGCTGCGCTTTATGCCGCGCGTCGGCTTCGCTTACCGGCCGTTCGGCAACGAGAAAACTTCCATCCGCGGCGGCGCTGGCTACTACAACATCACCACCACAGGTGCACTGTTTTACGCCATCGCCCAAACTCTCCAGCAGAACTATCAGACCTTCACCAACAGCTACACCGCTGCCGGACCCACCTTTGCATTCCCCAACACCTCCGCTTCGGGCCAGTTCGCTCCCGCGCTCGGCAGCGTCTACTTCTACTCCGCCATCGACACTCATTGGCACGATCCCTACTCGCTCCAGTCCGACCTTTCGCTCGACCACGATTTCGGGCACAACGTCGGCGCGCGCATCTCCTACGTCGCGCTGCACACCTGGCACTTGGTTTGGCAGCCTCAATTCAATCAGCTTCCAAGCTCCTCCACGCGGCTTTCCTCCTCCGCTCCGCAGACCGATTACCCTTTCCCCAACTTCTACCAGATCACCGATCGCAACACGGCTGCGCAGGCCGACTACAAGTCGCTTCAGGCTGAGATCAACCGCCGCATGAACAAAGGCCTCGCCCTTACCAGCGCTTACACTTTCGCCAAAAACCTCTCCGACAACCAGGGCAGCTACGCCAACTTCAACTCCGCCGGCTTCGTGGATGAGCAGGGCGGCTACAGTGCTACCGACAGCTACAACCGCCATCTTGACTACGGCAACGTCGCCGGCACTCGCCGCCAGCGCTCCCTCACCACGGCTATCTATGAGCTGCCCGTCGGCCGCGGGCGGCGCTTCGGCTCCGGCATGAGCCGCCTCGCAGACCTTGTCGTCGGCGGCTGGCAGACCAGCAACATCTTCCTCTGGCAAACCGGCCCGTTCCTCACGGCCTATCTTCCCGCCGGCACCATCGACCCTTCAGGCACGGGCTCCGGAACCTACGTCGGCGGCGCCGCCCAGCGGCCCGACCGCGTCGCGAACGCTAACACCAGCCTGCATGATCGCAACCACTGGTTCAATAACAACGCCTTCGCCTGCCCGGGACAGACCGGCTACAGTTCGCTCACGCCGGTCAACGGGGTTACTCCGTGTACAGTCGGCGTAGGCACGTTGCCCATCGGACGCTACGGCACGGAAAGCGTCGGCGATCTGCACGGCCCGGGCACGGTCAGCCTGTCAAGTGGCCTCAGCAAGTCCTTTGCAATTGTTGAAGGCATCCGCCTGCGCGCCGAAGGTACCTTCACCAATATCCTCAACCACACCAACCTGGCCGACCCCGTTCTCGACATCACCCAGTCCAACTTCGGCCAGATCACCCAGGCCCGCGGCTCCGATTTTGGAGGCAATCGCACGGGTCAGCTATCGTTACGGCTTGAGTTCTAACCGGCGGCGCTTCACGCTGCTGCGAGAAGCGCCATTCACTTGCCTGCTAAGCTCGCAAAGCCTGAGCCAGTGGGCCGGGCTCAACCGCTGCCGCGATGATGCCGGTATTGCATACCGTTCTCGATAGGTACGCAAAGTTCCGTTTCTTGAGCTGCCCCCGTTAGTGAACACGGGCAGGAGAACTTGCTAACTCCAGTTCGTGCTCATGCATTCGAATTTGCTTAATCAAAGGAAAGTCAGCATCGGCATCCTTCCAGACGCTTTCAACATACTTAAACGCTTTCATCGCTTCAGCAGGCTTGCCCATGAGCTGGCGTGATCGGCCTAATTCCATTTGTGACAGCACAATATAGGGCGACTCCGGCGAGATGGCACGGTTGTCAATCACTCGCCCAAATTCTTTGCTGGCATCCTCAGGCCTTCCAGCCTGAAGATAAGCCATCCCTCGGAAATACGCAGGTGCAAGCGACATCGCCAGGCAAAAATCAAGGGGACGCACGGCCTCCAGCGATCGAATCGCCCCGTTCGGATCGCCTTTATTCAGCTGAATAGCTGCTCGCACCGAGGCCACAACAACAGTGTTCAGGATCGTGTCCGACGGAGATTCCGCCGCCATACTGGAGGCCTCTGACTCGGCACGCTCCGTATCACCCAGACGCGCCAACATCAAGGCTGCAAAAGCCCGGACGTGCGTACTGGTTGAATCCAGTTGCAGACCTTTGAAGACATCCTCTTTTGCTTCTCGCGGAAATCCAAAATCGATTTCAAGTTCGGCCTCACCTAGACTCATCTCCGCTGCAAGCTCGGTGAGATGGTTTCCCATCGCCATTTGTATAACTTCGGCGAACAGACGACGAGCCTCGCTTACCTGGCCCTCGTCGAACTTCACGATGGCATAGCTTTTCAGCAGGACAGTACCTTCAGGGTTCTCGTGGGCCCACTGCAACTGCTGCTGCATGGAAGCGTCGTCCCGTTGTAGAACCGCTTCATCAAAGCAGGCAATATGAAACATGCCAACGTCCGATCTGCCATGCACCGGGTCATGACAAAGAGCCTGTAAGTCAGAAGTTCTTCCATCCATCAGGTCAGCCATCGCCAGAGTGGCGTAGCGCATCGGAGCCGATGGATTCATTTCGAGTGCGGTGCGAGCCAGCGGGAGCGCCAGGTCAGGTTTCCCAAGGGTCAGGTACCACGAGGCGAGATTGTTGACCGGAACATCGTCGTGCGGATACAAGGAGTGCCAAAGCTCGTACGCATCGATCGAATACTGAATCTCCCCGATCGCCGAGTAGTAGTGGCTCACAATATCCAGCCGTTCACGGTCCGTAGCTCGTTCGCGAAGGTCGAAGGCCTTCTGGTAGTACTGGCGGCCGCGAGCTTGTTCTCCCGCGTTGAGATAAATTGTGCCCAACCTCGCATAAGCGAAAGCGAATTTGGGGTCGAGATCGATCGCGAGGGTATAGTCAGCAATCGCCTGAGACTCCGATCCGTTGAAGCGCCTGTCTTCGCCCTGAGTGAACGCTCTCGATGCGGCAAGAGAACTCGTCGTCGAATCCTTGAGTGGAACGTTGAACTTGCGCAGCGAGACGTCAGACTCACCAAGTCTTCGCCGCAGTTGCTCACCCGCCAGATCGAGTGCCGGCAAAACGACGTCCTTTGATCCCGCCCGGCTCTCTTGGGTGGTCAGCAGACGACCGCTGTCGCACCTCCATGCCTTGAGCATCACCGCGTAGCCCGACCTTCTTGTCTGAATCTCACCGGTCAGGATTACCTTTCCCCCCAGGGAGACACAGGCATGCAACTCGTCCTGGAGGTTGGCTGACGAAGGATCCTTGATGATCTGCCGGAATCGCCGGTCGGGAATAACGCTCAGGTAGGGCGATTCTTCCATCTTTACCTGAAACGCAAGACTGAGTGTCTTGTCGAAGGACCCATCTCCGGTACGGTTCACGAATCCGCCAAGGACGACCTGTGTTTGGTCGTCAATTACGGGCGTCTTCTCGTTCCGAAATACGAGAACACCCGTGATCGCCAGGGCTGCGGCCACCGAAAGCAGGGCAAGGTTTTTCCCGGTGACAAGACCAGGACTGCGGATCGTTTCAACGACTGCAGCCAAGCGGGGCAATGATTCTTGTTCAGGAGCGGTCTGGGCGGGCAAGGGTACGATAGCGGGAGTATCAGAAGCGACCGGGGTGACCTGAGCGATAAACCGATAGCCCTCCCGGGCTACAGTTTCGATGAAGCGCGGCTTAGACGGATCGTCGCGCAGCGCCTCGCGAAGCTTTGCCATCGCTGTCCATAGGCCGGCGCCGTAATCCGCGGAGATGTCCTCTCCCCAGAGCCGTTTCTGCAGTTCTCCGTGCGTGAAGACTCGCCCAGGCTCTTCCAGCAAGACCAGCAGCAGGCGGAAAGGGAGTCGCTGAAGGCGAACACGGTGGCCGTGATGAAGAAGGGTCGAGGAGAGTACCTTTGCCTCATAACCTTCAAACAGGTAGCCGTTCACTTTGAAGTTCGTGTTCTCGACCGTGGCTTTCACATCCCGATTGCACTTTTACCCCATGCATTGAGCATACCATGGATGGCAAGTCGTTCATTCGTCTGGACTTATACGGTAAGGAACTGTTGAGGGTAATTAAGTTGACAGAGCCGTGAATACAACTTCATCTTACGACACGCCTTGGACTTCTTCACATTCACCCATCGGACGGGGTCCGGCTGCCGTATGGAGCAATCCTTTATTTGTTTTAGTGAGGAACCGAAATGAACCGTACTTCGCTGAAGTTGCTTTTCGTAGGCTCGCTGCTTTTGGCAACCGTAGCCGGACCTTTTCCGTTCACTGCCGTCGCGCAAGCACGTCCTCAGATCACCCAGCAGCTTTCTGAGTCGCAGCTCACGACGCTCTCGGGAAACGTTCACCCGAACGCCAAGGCCGAATACGATCAGGGTGCTATGGCGGATTCCGCCCAGACGGGACGGTTGATGCTGGTTCTAAAGCGCTCCTCCACCCAGGAGAGCGCGCTGCAGCAGTTTCTCCTCGACGCGCATTCCAAGGGCTCTGCCGGCTATCACCAGTGGCTCACCCCGGTGCAATTCGGACAAAAGTACGGTCCGGCCGACTCCGACGTAGCCCTTGTCACATCGTGGCTGCAGTCCCATGGGTTCTCCGTCGGCCAGGTAAGCCCCGGCAGGAGCACCATCGAGTTCTCCGGAACCGCCGGTCAGGTGAAGAGCGCATTCCACACGGAACTGCATTCGTACAATGTGAATGGTACGGTCCACCACGCCAACTCCACGGATCCGCAGATTCCAACGGCGTTGACGCCAGTGGTCGCCGGAGTGAGCCGGCTCAATGACTTCCTGCCGAAGTCGCAGGTACACTCACTCGGCAAAGCCACCTACAACCTGGCGTCGCACCAGGTAAAGCCGAATTGGACTACTCCTGCGCCTGACGGGAGCGGGGGCACGTACTTCGCCATAGGACCGAAGGACTTCGCAACACAATATAACGTTACGCCTGTTTACAGCGCGGGCACCCGGGGTGCCGGCCAGGTCATCGGCATCATCAACGATTCCAACATCGACCTCGGCCTGGTAAGTGCATACCGAAAGATCTACGGGCTTGACGCGGACCCGACCCATCCCAATCTCCCGCACGTGATCATCGACGGAAACGACCCCGGTATCTTCACCGATGCAGAAGAGGCCTATCTGGATGTCGAAACCGCCGGCGCCATCGCTCCCCTGGCTACCGTCAATCTCTATATTTCCGCGAACACGGATCTGTCCTCAGGACTCGATCTCGCCATTCAGCGGGCGGTCACCGACGATACGGCCAACGTGCTGAGCCTCAGCTTCGGCGGGGCCGAAGCAAGCATCGGCGCAGCCGGAAACCTGTTCTACAGCACAGTCTGGGAACAGGCGGCCGCACAGGGACAAACCGTGGTGGTCTCCACAGGGGATTCCGGCGCGACCGGTGCCGACGCGGCAGGCAACCCAGCCGCCTTCGACGGCCTGCAGGTCAACGGCCTGGCCTCCACTCCGTGGAACGTCGCGGTCGGCGGAACGGACTTTTACTACAGCGACTATGCCACAGGGGGCGCCAGTGCAGGCAAGTATTGGAGTGCGACCAACGACGTCAATCTCGGCTCTCTCAAAAGCCCGGTTCCGGAACAGCCGTGGAACGACAGCCAATATGGTTTGAATAGCCTTGTCGCCTCGCCGGAGTACATCGCCGGCGGTGGTGGTGGACAGAGCACCTGCTCCGTAGCGGGCGGGCCCCTGCAGGGACAGAATCCTGCAAAGGCATATGGGTATTGCAAAGGCCTGGGAGGATATGCCAAGCCTGCGTGGCAGGCGGGCACCGGCGTACCAAACGACCTGGTCCGAGACCTGCCCGACCTCTCGCTCTTTGCGGCAGATGGTATCAACTTTAGCTTCTACGCGATCTGCGCCGGAGCAGGCGATTGTGTCAACGACATCCCGGGCGGCACCACGGTGACCTATACGGGAGTCGGCGGCACGTCGGCCTCCGCCCCCGCATTTGCGGGAATCATGGCGCTGGTGGACCAGCAGTATGGTCCGCAGGGACAGGCCGACTTCGTCCTGTATCCGCTGGCAAAACAGTTTCCTGCCGTGTTCCACGACATCACTTTGGGATCGAATAACGAGCCGTGCTACCTCAAATATGCTGCATGGGACTGCACCGCCGACGCAACCGGCGGCGGCGCTTCCGAGCAGAAGTGGCCTGCTACCACAGGTTACGATCTCGCCTCCGGTCTTGGCAGCCTCGACGTCAATGCCTTGATCACGAACTGGAACAGCATCAGCACGGGCAATGCCACCACTACCACGTTCACAGTGAATCCTACGACAATCACGCATGGACAGAAAGCTGCACTCACGGCAAGTGTCGCCGCCATCTCACTCGCCGCCGGAACGCCTTCGGGAGCGGTCGCCGTCATCGCCAATACCACCTTGCCCGCAAGCAAGGCTCAGACCATGATCCAGCTTGGTACGACCGGCACCGGAACAACGTCGGCCAACTACCTGCCCGGTGGAAGCTACACGATCTATGGCAGCTACGGCGGAGACGGCGTCTTCACCAAGAGCGCGTCCACCCCGGTTTCCCTCACAGTCAATGCCGAAAACAGCATCATCAATGTTACGACCGAGAATCGCACAACGTCTAAGCCCATTGTGAATGGAGCAAGCATTCCATACGGTGTCGGGATCAACCTGGACATGCAGCCAAAAGGCGTAAACGCCCCGGCGGGCGGTGCGGACGGCAATGCCACGGGAACGACCACCGTCTATGATAATGGCGCCGCGCTTTATACGAGTGCGTTGGACAGTAACGGTCAATCGTTCTACAACGACACTGGATTCTTCGCGATCGGTTCCCATAGCCTGACCTTCAGCTACTCCGGAGACCCCAGCTATAATCCGTCCACGGTGACCAATCTGCCCGGACCAATCACTTTCACGGTCGCGCAAGCCAAGCCGTTCCTGTTTGTTTCCTGGTATGGGCATCCCATCGGGGGAACCGCGGTGACAGGTACCCTTCCCCCGGGCAGCGACTTCGTGGTTCAGGTCAACCTCTCCGGGAGCGGCGGTACTTCTGAATCGGGGAACCTGACCATCACGCTGGGTAACCTGCCGCCCCAGACGGTTCCGCTTTATGCGACAACCCCAGGCTGGGCCACGGCCACCGCGGTCTTCAAGAACCTGGCGGCCGGCAGCTACCAGCTTGCGGCAAGCTATGCCGGCGATGCAAACTGGACCGCAAGCACGTCCACTGCACAAACCATCGTCGTTGCTCCTTCGTCTTTGCTGCCGACTACGACGTCGATTGCGATTACTTCGCCAACCAATCTGTCGACCGTTCAACCCGGCACCTTGATCACCGTGTCCGCGACGGTTACGGGACCTGCCGGCTCCAAGACCGCTCCTTCCGGTAGGGTTCAGTTCTTCAGCAGCGCCGACACCCAGGGTCCGAACGCCGGTTCACCTGTTGCACTCATCCCAGGACCAGGCGCTACCGCCACAGCGACCTTTACCCTTCCCGACTATGAGGGATGGTCCGGTATCGACATCCTGTACGCGGTATACATGGGCGATACGAGTTACAACATTTCTACAAGCGACACAGTCCAGTACCCCAGAAACATTGGAGACTTCACTCTTACAACCACAACCCCGAACGTCACCGTTGCCTCGGGTGCGTCAGCTTCCGCGACCGTCTTGATGGAATCCATCAAGCAATTCAGCGGCAACATCACGCTAAGCTGCGCGATCACGGGCGGCAGCGGTCTCGTGCCGCTCTGCTCCATCCCGTCCACCACCACCTTAATGTCTACCGCACAGCAGGCATCTGTAGCCATGCAGATCGCTACGTCCATCCCGGCCACGGTCGCCCAAATACCCGCACGTTCGTCCCGCGGGCTTCTGGCCGCGGGGGCCAGTCTGGCATTTTCTTTTATGTTCCTGCTGGCAACTCCCTCTCGCCGGCGGAACTGGAAGTCACTGCTGCTTCTGCTGTTCCTGATAACGCTTGGTTCAGGAGCCGTGGTTGGTTGTGGCGGCGCCGGTAAGGTCACCATTGCGCCGCTAGGCCCAGGATTGGTCCCCGCCGGCACCTACACCGCCGTCGTGACTGCCACAAATGGCACCACGACACACAACACGAACATCTCCATTATTGTGCACTGATAACTTTTCTCGTGATCGCAAATGGGTCTGAACGTGCACGAGAGTAAACAGACGGAGGAAGGCATAGCCTGCGGCGGCATAGAGCGTGGGTGAAATCTTCCGAAGAAGCAAGTGTCTGGCGGCGCCGCGATGCCGCCAGACACCTTACGTTTTTGGCGCCATAATGGCGTGGTCGAGGCTCGCAGCAAAACGGGGGAGCTCTATGGCTTTGATCGGCTCGCCGCGCTTACGCTGGGCACGGCTGATGAGATAGCGTCAGCCGCCCGGAACTTTGGGCAGGAGGATGACATCACCTGCCGTTTGCGTGGGGATAGTACTTCTCTGGGTTGGTGTCGCGCTGGACGTAGAACTCCAGAGGCCTCGCGCAGGGTTTTGAAGAGGCCGAGGAGACGGTACGCGGTGTCATCGCCACTAGGATCAAAGCCAGTAGGATCAAACGCCTTGAACCCGGTCCTCCCGGACATAGCTCATCGCTACCACGGACCTCCAAAAACCTCCATCCCCAGAAAGGCCCAGCCAAAATCCCGCCTTGGCCGGCCCAAACCCCACACAGCTATTCCCAGAACCGGAAACCCCCGCTACCATGAGCCCATGCGCCCTCATCTCGTCACCCCCCGCCGCGCTCCTGGCACCCCTTCTTCTCCTCGCAGGCTGCGCCAGCTTCACCGCCGCCCCGGGAACCGCCATCCCCGGAACCGTTATCTCGGACAGCGCAGCCCTCACCGGCTCCGTCCACGGAGGCCAGCAGCCCGTCGCCGGAGCCACCATCGCCCTCATCGCTCCCGGAACCACCGGCTACGGCTCCGCCGGGACCGTCCTCACCTCCACCACCACAGACGCCAACGGCAACTTCAGCCTGCCCCGCCCCTACACCTGTCCCGCCGGCAACAGCCTCACCTACCTTCTCGCCACCGGAGGAAACGCCGGCGCAGGCGCCAACGCCGCCATCGCTGAGGCAGCCGTCCTCGGTCCCTGCTCCTCCCTCACCGCCGCCACCTTCATCAGCATCTCGGAGATCACCACCGTCGCCGCCGCCTACGTGCTCGCCCCGTTCGCGGCCACGCCCGCCTCTGCGACCGCCATCGGCACCTCCACCGGCAACGCGCTCGGCCTCGCCAACGCCGTAGGCACCGCCGCCAACCTCGCGAACACGGCGTCGGGACGCGCCCGCGTCACCGCAGACCTCGTCGGCATCGTCCCTCCCACAACGCAACTCAATACCCTCGCCGACATCCTCGCCGCCTGCATCAACCAGGGCACCGCCTCAGCCTCGACCGGGACCACCACCGGCGCCTGCACCACCCTCTTCAACGCCTCCACTCCAGGCTCCGGCATAGCGCCCACCGACACCTTCCAGGCCGCCCCTCAACATCGCTCTGCACCCGTCTGCAAACATCGCGGCCCTCTACGGCTTGGTCACCGCCAACGCCCCCTATCAGCCCACCCTCACCGCCGCCCCAGCAGACTTCACCCTCGCCCTCGGCTTCAACGGAGGAGCCATCACCCAGGGCTCCGGTGAGATCGCAGTCGCCATCGACGCCTCCGGCAACGCCTGGATCACCACCGGCTTCTTCAGCTCCTCCGTCCACTCCCTCACCGAGATCTCTCCCGCCGGCGTCTATCTTTCCGGCTCCGCCGTCTCTGCCTCCAGCGGCTTCGGCAACTCGCTCCTTACCAACCCCCGTCGGCCTCGCCATCGACCAGAACGGAGCCGTCCTCGTCGCCAACAACGGCGCCAATGACGTCCTCAAATTCAACGCCAACGGCACCCTCCAGTCCACCCTCACCTCATCCCACTTCAACGGCCCCAACGGCCTCGCCATCGACGCCTCCGGAAACTCCTGGATCGCCAACTTTAGCGGATCCCAGGTCGTCGAGCTCCTCGCCAACGGAACCGAAGCCGCCGCCAGCCCCTACACCGTCCAGAGCGGAGGCGTCGATCTCGCCATCGACCAGAAAGCTGTCTGGGAGACCGACTACTCCAACCCCGGTTACGTCAGCCGCATCGACCTCACCTCCCACGCCGTCCAGAACATCTCCACCGGAGGTTCGAACGCGGGTGTAGCCCTCGACGCCGCCAACAACGCCTGGGTCGTCACCACCGGCAACGGCTCCATCATGAAGTTCTCGGACGCCGGCGCTCAACTCTCACCCACAAACGGCTATATCGCCGACGGCTCGACCCACCCCCAGAACATCGCCATCGACGGTCTCGGCAACGTCTTCGCCGGAACCTACATCGGCACAACCTCCCCGGGCACGCTTACTCGAGTACTCGAACTCCGGTAACCTGCTGTCACCCAGCACCGGCTTCACCGCCTCCGGCGTCCTCCCCAACCTGCCCCTTACCCCCGGCGGAATCGCCATCGACGCCTCCGGCAACCTCTGGCTCACCGGCACCGACAACCAGACCAGCTTCCCCGACTACGTCACCGAAATTATTGGCGTGGCCGCCCCGGTCGTCACCCCCCGCTCCATCGCCACCACCAACAACACCCTGGGCACCCGCCCCTAGCCCGGTCCCAGTAGGCCCTTCTCCCTTTGTCATCCTGAGCGAAGCGAAGCTGGAACGAGGAGACGTCCTCATCCGTCACCCCCGGACCCTCCGTCGAGGCACCCCCAACCGAACCCCCGAACCCGCCTCTGCTCTCCTGGCCGAAGACTAGCATTCGCAAACCACCCAAACGTGGGTTGCAAGCCAGCGAATTACCACAACCTGAGAACAGAATCGTGGAGAAATTCACCAGGCTCCTGGTCCGCTCCAGGCGTCTTCACCAACCCTAAACACTTCAATCCAAAGATGTTCCACGTGGAACAATCAAGGTATCCCATGCGGAATGAGCCACTTACCCCAAGTCGTCAATCCTGGGAAGGAGGAGCAGGCGGCTTACCCATGCCATCCATCCCACGCTGGCCACGTCCACCATCTTGCCCACCCATCGGCCGCATCCCACGCCCCTCCAAACTCCGCCGTTGCTCCTGCAACTTCGTCCACTGATCCGCAGTCAGCACACCGCGCAACCCCAGCAGCATCTTCGCATTCGCCTTCTCTAAGTCCGCACGGAGATCGGCAACCTTCGAAATCTCCCCGAGCGTTCTCCCCTGATCGGGCGGATTCGCATTCAGAAGCGGCTCCATATTCAACTGCTCTTTCTCCAGCGAAGCCTTCAGATCGATCAACTGAATCCTGCTCTGGTGGAAGATGTCATCCATCCGCTTCTGCTGGTCCGGCGTCAGCCCCAGCCGCGCGACCATCTCCGGATTCCTCCACCACATCCCAGGCGGCACAATCCCCATGCCCATCTCGCCATGGCCTTCGCGTCCACCGCGCATCGAACCCATCTCTCCCCCACGGTCTCCCGATGGCGCTCCGCCCGAACCGCTCGGACCGTTCTGCTGCAAAGGACCAGCCTGCGCCAGAAGCGCGGGAGTTGAGAGCAAAGCGAGGCTGACGAGCGAGAGCAGGTGTTTGCGATTCATACAAGGCGTCCTTTGTCTTGGCTAGAAATGTCTTGGTTAAGAAAGCGTGTTCGTTCTAATTCGAGCGGCCGGAACCTTCCGCAGCGGAAACTGCGAGCGGCTCGAGCGAAGGCGGAACAGGCGCGGATAAATCATTGTTGATACCATCCAGCAGGCTCTCGTCAGACTCCGGAGAGACCGTCTGCCGAGCCGCAGCCGTCACCTCACTTCTCGACTGCACTGCGGGACGATGCAGCACGAAGACGCTCGCCGCGCACAGCACCCCAGCCGCCGCCAAAGACAAAGGCCAGGCCAACATGGAAGCCCGCATCCCGTGCAGCAAACCATGCCCCCGTACCTCCAGGCGGGGCGAAAAATGCGCCGCCGCAAGGCCTTTCGACGCATCGCGGAACCCAGCCAACGCCGTGCGCAGCGACCCAAGTTCGTTCGTGCACTGAGAACATTGGCTCAGGTGCTCCTGAATCAGGTGCTCCTGAATCAGGTCCTCCTGGCTCAGGAAATCCGCTCCCGAAGGGACCGCCCCAAACTCCGGGCAGACCAGCGCCTGACAAAGCTGCTCCTCAGTCAAGTGGTACATCGTTTCCGTCCTCATCTCCGGCTCCCTTTTGTCCGGTCTCCCGGTTTTGCTGCGCCTGATCCTCCTGCGCCCGATCCTCCCTCGCCCAGCCCTGCTACGCCGTGCTTGCTGCGAATCGCCGCCAGCGCTCGGTACAGATGCGTCTTCACCGTGCTGATCGGCAGCGCCGTAATCTCCGCGATCTCCGCCAGCTCCAACTCCTCCACAAACCGGAGCACAAAGACAGTCCGCTGCCGCTCAGAAAGCTCCGCCACTGTCTCCCAGACCAGCTTCAGCTGTTCCCGCGCAATCAAGCTGGCCTCGGCTGAGGTCGCGTCGTCCGGCAGGTGCGTCGCCACATCCTGCACATCGATTGCGGTCTGCGCCACACCCTTCCAGAACCGAAACCGGTTCGTCCGCGTATGATCCCGCACCAGGTTCAATGCAATGCGCGTCAGCCACGTCGCCGGCGAACAGTCGCCGCGAAAACTCGCGCGAGCGGCCCACGCCCGGAGGAAGGTATCCTGCGTCAAACTCTGCGCCACGTCGCGGTCCCGCACGCTGAGCAGCACAAAACGGAAGATGCGTGGCCCATACTGCGCATGCAGCACCTCGGTCGAAGCCAGCCCGCCAGCCTGCGAGCCATCCGCATTGCCAGTCACCAGATTGGGTGTAATCAAAGCAGAGGTCATAGCGTTCAATAACATGGACGCAGCCGGCCACTCCAGGACTACATCGCCGGTTATCTTTTTCGCGCCCAATACAGGTATGCTTCTCTGGCATGCACACCGTCAAGGCAATCTACCCGGGAACCTTCGATCCTCTCACTAACGGTCACCTGGACCTGATCGCCCGGGGCGCCAAGATCGTCGACGAGCTCATCGTAGCCATCCTCCGCAACTCAGAGAAGGGCATCCCGCTCTTCTCAGTCCCGGAGCGCCTTGAAATGATCGCAGAGGCCACCTGCGACCTCGCCAACGTCTCCGTCACCACCTTTGATGGTCTTCTGGTCGACTTCGCCCGCCAACAAAATGCTCGCGCCGTCCTCCGCGGCATCCGCGCCATCTCAGACTACGAGTACGAATTTCAGATGGCCATGATGAACCGCAAGCTAGACCCCGACCTCGAGACCCTCTTCATGATGCCCGCCGAAAAGTACACCTACGTCAGCAGCCGCCTTATCAAAGGCGTCTTCCAGCTAGGCGGCGACGTCTCCGCCCTCGTCCCACCCTTAGTGATGGACCGCCTCCGCTCCAAGAAAGCTTCCTGACCCTCCCGCCAGATCTTTGATGTACTCGGTCAAGTGACTTGCGGCTCAGAAGCTGGCTCAGCGGAGCTTTCCGAAGACTGAGTGACGCAGGTACGAACCACTGGAAGGGTTGGCGCAGATTAGTTCTTTCTCCCTTTTACCGCCGCCATAGCCGTCTCTACTCCCTCATCAGGAACTAAGGGAACCGGCACATTCAACGCCACGACCCCCAACTTCTTCCGCAGCTCCGTATCGATTCGCCCGAAGACTTCCCGATTCTCCTTCAAGAAGTTCCGCACGTTCTCCCGGCCTTGCCCAATTCTCTCGCCCTGGAAGCTATACCAAGCTCCGCTCTTGTCGACGATGGTATGCAGCACTGCTAAATCCAGGGTGTCACCCTCGCGTGAGATGCCCTCGCCGTACAAAATGTCGAACTCCGCGTCCCGGAACGGCGCAGCCACTTTGTTCTTCACGATCTTCACCTTGGTCCGCGATCCCACGATGACGTCGCCTTCCTTCACCGCCCCGATCCGTCGGATATCGATTCGTACCGATGAATAAAACTTCAGTGCCCGTCCGCCTGTCGTGGTCTCCGGATTCCCAAACATCACACCGATCTTGTCGCGGATCTGGTTGATGAAGATCAAACTTGTCCTCGACTTCGAGACCGTTCCGGTCAGCTTGCGAAGCGCCTGGCTCATGAGGCGCGCCTGCAGCCCCATATGCGAGTCGCCCATCTCACCATCCAACTCTGCCTTCGGGACCAGTGCTGCCACCGAGTCCACCACCAAGACATCGATCGCTCCGGACTTTACCAAGGCCTCCACAATCTCCAGTGCCTGTTCCCCATAATCCGGCTGCGAGACGAGCAGGTTGTCAATATCCACCCCAAGCTTCCGCGCATAGGCCGGATCCAGCGCATGCTCAGCGTCCACAAACGCCGCCAGCCCTCCGTTCTTCTGCGCCTCCGCGATGATCTGTAAGGTAATCGTTGTCTTACCCGAGCTCTCCGGCCCGAAGATCTCGATCACTCGCCCACGCGGCACGCCCCCCACCCCCAGAGCCGCGTCAAAGGAGATCGATCCCGTCGAGATCACCGAAATCGGAACAATCGCCTCTTTTGAGCCAAGACGCATGATCGAGCCTTTGCCAAACTGCTTCTCCAGCTGCGACATTGCTGCGTCAATTGCTTTCGCACGATCGTCGGCCACATCTATCTCCTTAATCAGTCCAAATCCTAGCACTAAAATCCATTGTAAAGCAAAGAAAAAGCGAAATGTCTACCTTTGTAGCAGATCAACGGGCTCGGAAACGTCCCGAATGCGGAAAAGCTCCGCTAAAGCGGGGTGTCGCTGCGACACAGCGCGATACATCTCCCACGCCACGCGTCGATAGCTGAAGTGGCCCGCGACCCCGCTGCGCAGTTCGCAAATGTAGAGGGCCTCAGCAAAATCCATCTTGAACATTGCTCGGCAACGCATTCCCAAAGGGAGCAGGTATTGTGCGCTTTCTGCCGCCTCACATAATTTGGAGTCACGCACCGTACGGTATGCCGTTAACACAGCTTCCATTGCTGCGCGGTACATGTTGATTAGCCCCGCTTCCTCAAGCGTCGGCTGCCCCGGACAAACTGGCTCGTCGTACCCATGCAGGTCTGTAAACCTCTGCAACAGCTGGACACATCTCCGGTGCCGATGCATGTCCCGAAAGCCGCCGATGTCCATCAGAATGTCGAACCGCAATCCGCTTCCGGCGCTGAACGCTCGCAGGAGCTCATCATGCCGCCCACGGTGTCGCGTTCCTAACTCGATTACCTCAGCCACCCGACCCGCCGTCAGGCTCGTAACCTGGTTCCGGAGCTGCCGGTAGCCGTAATGGCACTCGCTGTACAACAGCGAGGTCGCAAGCTCTACCTCCAAGCTCCCCTCGTCCTCGATCAGGTCCACCAACGGAGTTGGAGTTATCTCAGCCCGTCCCATCAGTTCCGCCGCCGCAGTCCTTAGCAGCATTCGAGTCTCTTTCTGGTAGTCATTGACAATCGCGTACTTGACTAAGGTCGGAGCTGTCTTCACCGGTCGCAGCAGCATCTCTTCCGCTTGGCCGCCTAGTTTCGCGCTTGCGTTGCCGATGGCTTCTACAAGCTCTCGCAACTCCTTCCCGCGGACATCCCATGCGGGCTCGGTCGCCGCCGCACGGAGTCGTTCGCCCAGCGCCCGCACCTCTGCGAGTTCACTTGTCAGCAGCCGGGAGACCTGCGTCTCCAGCGTACGTGCGTTCACAATCTGGCCGAGCGAGGTGTTCGTTGCCAGCGGCAGCAGGTAGCGCGCTCCGTCGAATGCCCGGGCTTTTAAGGTGCGATCATAAGCCTCTTGTTTCATCGTCTCGGGTCGTGGGATGGCGCTCTTCAGGGATTCCAGCATGCCCGAACCTACGCCCTCGTATGCCTTGAATAAAGATTGAATTGCGGCGTCATACGTCTCGCTCAGAGGTCCGAGATCTGGCGTAAACCAGCCGCTCTTGCGGAAGTCCTGGTAACGGGTGGAGCGTTCCTGTCCGTCCCAGCGCTGCTCATCTACGAGGGTGATGGCGGCCAGAAGACTGAGACGTTCGATAGCGAATGGGATATGCGCCAGATCGGCGATGGAGCGGTGGCCATATTGAAAATAAAAGGTGTTGAGGAACTGCTCTGCTCGTTGGGAACTGATCTCCGCTAGCGACTCCCGCATGGTTAGGCTGGAGCGGGAATACTTGGCCATCGCGTAGGCCAGAACTTCGGGGTCGGCCCCGTGGATTGCGTATACCTCAGTGGCCAGTTTGGCCGCGTTCTCCTCATCAATCATCGTTTGTTCAGCATATCCGCATCCCATAGGTTAGACAGGACGCGAATTCCACATGGTGCCAGAGTCACCTTTAGATCAAGTCGACCACCGGCCCTGGCCGCTTCCAACGCGGCCGTGGCTGATGCGGCAGAACTGGAACGAGCTTCTGTTCGCTCACTGGCCTGTGCCGGCTGCGATGGTTGCGCCGTATCTACCGCAGAATCTTGACGTTGACACGTTCGATGGTGAGGCTTGGCTCGGAGTCGTGCCGTTTTGGATGGATGGAGTGCAGGTTCGCGTTACGGGTCAGATGAGCTTGTCCGTGCCTTCGGTGCGGCGGTTCTCTGAGCTGAATCTTCGGACGTATGTGCGGTCGCTAAGTAGTGGGAAACAGGGTGTTTTCTTCTTTTCTCTGGACTGCTCCAGCCCTTTGGCGGTGATTGGGGCCCGGATTGGGTTTCACCTGCCTTACTACTTTGCTTCCATGCAGCGGACCGGGA
Source organism: uncultured Granulicella sp. (assembly GCA_964282815.2). Taxonomy (GTDB): domain Bacteria; phylum Acidobacteriota; class Terriglobia; order Terriglobales; family Acidobacteriaceae; genus Edaphobacter. Next base: position 266,893 of record CBDIOH010000001.1, on the reverse strand, counting down.
GCGAGGATGTGATTCAGTACCGGAGCAGGCGTGTACTGGCGGCTGCGAACCCTTCATTTGAGGCGACTTTTGGTCCTGTTGGGGAGGTCACGCATAGCAGGCCTGGGTCGCTGGAGGCTTTTCTTACGGAGCGGTATTGCCTGTTTACCTCTTCTTTTGGGAGGTTGTTGCGGGGGGATGTGCATCATCGGCCCTGGCCGCTGCAGGCGGCTGAGGCGGAGCTTCGGCGAAATGAGATTCCGGTGGCGCACGGGTTGGCGCTGCCGGATGTGGCTCCGGTGCTGCATTTTTCACGTCGGCTGGAGGTGTATATCTGGTCGCTGGTGGTGGATGGTTAAAACGTGGTGGATGAGCCAGGAAAACGGGCTTATCTGCCCATAATTCGAAGGATCCGTCCACGATTTGGCTCTCTGCGTGTGGTATTTCGTCCACGATCTTGCACTTGCGATCCACGTTTGGCAGGTTGCTGCGAGGCAGGTCCGTATAATCGTCGTGCCTCCCGGTTCGTTGGGGCTTAAGGAGTTTCAAGTTGAGTTCAGGGACGGGACGGGTGGCTCTGGTGACCGGGGCTTCGCAGGGGATTGGACGGGCTTGTGCGCTGGCGCTTGCCGGGCAGGGAATGCAGGTCGCGCTGGCGGCCCGGAATCTGGAGAAGCTGGGTGCGGTGCAGGCGGAGATTGAGGCGGCGGGGGGTACGGCTCATGCTTTTGCTCTAGATGTGGCGGCGGAGGAGTCGATCAAAGGGTGTGTTAAGGCGGTGATCGGACGTTTTGGGAAGGTTGAGGTGCTGGTCAATAACGCTGGGATTACGCGAGACGGGCTTTCCATGCGGATGAGGCGCACGGACTGGGATGAGGTGCTGGGGACGAATCTCACCGGAGCGTTCCTGATGACGCAGGCTTGCATGTCTTCCATGCTGAAGGGGCGGTGGGGGCGAGTGATCAACATCACGTCGGTAGTGGGGGAGACGGGGCAGGCGGGGCAGGCGAATTATGCGGCTTCGAAGGCGGGGCTGATCGGGCTGACGAAGAGTCTGGCTCGGGAGTTGGCGAGCCGGTCGATTACGGTGAATGCGGTGGCTCCGGGGTTTATCGAGACGGCCATGACCGCGGCGCTGAACGAGGAACAGAAGGTTGCGATGACGTCGCAGGTGCCGCTTGGGCGCGGGGGTACGGATGCGGAGATCGCGGCGGCGGTGGCGTTTCTGGCTTCCGAGGGGGCCTCATATATTACGGGGCATACGCTGGATGTCAATGGCGGAATGTATATGGGGTGATGGGGCGGGAGTGTACGATTTGGTTCCGGGTAACTGAAGGGTTCAAGTGATGGTTGAAGAAAGTGTCCTGCCGGACGGGCCCGCTACGCGTGGGGCGGTCACTTCGGCATTTCGTGCTGTCCTGGGCTTCGCGCGGCGCGAGCGTTGCTCGGCACGAATGTTGGTGCCGATGAACGGGAGGACAGTGCGAAGCCGAGCACGGCACGAAGTGCCTGAAATGGGAACCTTGGCAGGTGCGGGTAACCGGGCGTTTCAAGATAGGGCTTGCCCTGGGTGGTTGCGGGACGTTACTTTACCGCTAATGGCTGACATGCAAATTACCCTTCCTATGCAGGCGAATGCTCCAGTGAAGAATCTTTCGATGAATATCGGCGGCACAATCCGGGATTACCGGCTGCATAAGGGTATGTCGCAGGGCGATATCGAAAAGCGGACGGGGCTGCTGCGGTGCTATTTATCGCGGGTGGAGAATGGGCATACGGTGCCTTCGCTCGAGACGCTGCAGAAGATTGCGGGTGCGCTGGATCTGCAGCTTTCGGAGTTTTTTGCTGAGACGGAGCCGACGCGGGAGGTTTCCTCTTTGAATTTGAATGAGGAGGAGATCCGGTTTTTGACACAGGTGCAACGGTATTCGGCGAACTTATCGGATAGCGATCGGCGGCTGCTGCTGGCTATGGTGAAGAAGTTCGCCTCTACTGCGGTGGTCTAGAGATGTTGTCCTGCCAGACGGGCCCGCTGCGCGCGGGGCGGTCACTTCGTGACGGGTAACTGCTTTGCGTGGCCCTCCCGTTGGTCGGGGTAAGAAGTTTGTGCCGAGCAACGCTCGGACCACGCGAAGCCCAATACGCGTCACGAAGTGACCGCCTCACGCGCAGTGGGCCCGTCCGGCAGGACACGCCTTTCAGGCGTATTTGCGAAGGACGCCCAGCACTTTGCCCTGGATGCTGACGTTGGTGGCGGCAGCATAGATGGGAGCCATCTCCGAGTTGGACGGCTGGAGGCGGATCATGCTGCCTTCGCGGTAGAAGCGCTTGAGGGTGGCGTCGGCTCCGTCGATGAGGGCGACGACGATCTCGCCTTCGCGTGCGGTCCGGGTCCTTTCCACGAGAACGTAATCCCCTGAGACGATGTGTTCATCACGCATGGAGTCTCCGCGGACTTCGAGGGCGAAGACCTCACGGTTGCCGATGATGTCGCCGAGGGAGATGGATTCGGCGGTTTCGATGGCTTCGACGGGTTGACCGGCGGCGATGCGGCCTAGCAGCGGCAGGCGCTCAAAGCCCTTTTTGCTGGTGCGGGCGGGGAGAACGTCGATGGAGCGGCTTCGGTTATGGGCGCGCTGGAGCAGGCCTTTGTTCTGCAGGTTGGTGACGTGCTTGTGCACGGTTGCGAGCGAGTTGAGACCCAGGCCGGAGGCGATCTCCTCATAGGAAGGGGAGTAGCCGTTCTTCTGGGTGAAGCCGGAGAGAAAGTCGATAACCTCTTTTTGCCGCCGCGTGATCGCCATGACGAGATTGTAGCGAATAAAAAGCGAAGTGCAAGTACATAAGTAGATTCAGGCGTCTTTAGAGGCTGAGCTCCCCATTTTGGTTCTGTGGAAAAGGCGGTGCTGAATTGGCAGACCAGGAGGGACTTCCCTGCAGATTAGTTTTCTCACAAGAGCGCGGACGGGACAGAGTGGTACAGGCACCAAGACGGTTACTAGCCGTCTCGATGCATGTGAGTCACGGCTGTAGCGATTGCCAGACATTCTCGCGCGGAACTGGACGCGGCCCGGGCGCGAGGAACTCCATCGGGGTCCTTTGGCTGCGTCTGGTGCAAAGAGCGCGCCAAACTACGCTCAGGATGACAGATTGTTCCTCGTATTCAGAACAACTTAGCGGGAGTTAGACGTGTTGGTACGACGCTTCCGGGCTATGGAAATGAATGACGTATAGGAGAGCGGCCATGCGGATTGTGATTGTGGACGACGATGATGCCTTGGGGATGTTTCTACAGAAAGGTCTGCAGCTAGACGGGCATGAGGTGGTTCTCCTGCAGGATGGGCAGAGCGGGCTGGAGTATGTGCTGGAGCATGCGCCGGATTTGCTGATGCTGGATCTGACACTTCCGCGAAAGGATGGGATCCAGGTGCTCGAAGAGCTACAGGGCCATCTGGCGCAGACGTCTGTGATGGTTTTGACCGGGCGGATCGGGATGGAGGAGCGGGTGAAGTGCCTGAACCTGGGAGCGGACGATTGTATGACGAAGCCGTTCAGTTTTAGCGAGTTGACGGCTCGTTGCAAGGCGCTGGGGCGGCGGCGAACGCAGATGGTGAATACGACGTTGCGGCATCGGGGGATCGAGATGAACCGGATGGAGCGGCGGGTGACGCGGGAGGGCCGTTTGGTGGAGCTGACGGGCAAGGAGTTTGCCCTGCTGGAGTTCCTGATGCAGGCGCGGGGGCGTTGCTGTGCGCGAAGTGAGCTGCTGCGGGAGGTTTGGCAGATGTCGCCGGACGCTGGGACGAATGTGGTGGATGTGTATGTGAACTATTTGCGGAAGAAGCTGGGCGCGGCGGTGGCACGGCCAGCCGGCTTGGGGGATGACGGCGACCAAGTGATCGAGACGGTGCGGGGCGCGGGTTACATGATGGGCATGGGCGGCGAACGTAAGGCGGTGAAGAGCCAAGGCGCGAGGGTGCAGGAGGAGCGGTTTGCGCCTGGGCTGGTGGGACGCGTGCCGATCGGCGTGGGCGGAGGGTTGAGGGTGCAGGATGGAGGGTGGAGAGAGCCAATGCAAGGGCAGCCGCCGGTTTCAGCCGAGGTAAGGGGGCGCTATCTTGCTTGATTCAGGAGATGGAAGGAAGAACTTAGAGGCGAAGGATGTCGAGGGGCTGTTGGAGGAGCTGAAACGTGGTTTGCATGACATGAGCCAACCGCTGACGACGCTGCAGTGCCGGTTATATGTGGGGTCGCTCGAGAGCGATGCGGCGGGGCTGCGGAAGACGGTGGAGGATGGCGTTGTGGATTGCGAACGGGTGATGGGCTGGGTTCATCACCTTCAGAATCGGTTGGAACGGCTTGAGATGGAGATGAAAGGCGAGGGCATATGGCGCAGACAATGATGGGGGCACAGGGGACGCGGGCTACGGACTTTGGCATGGGGGTGCGGTCGGTGGTGGTGGCGAGCGCGGATGCGGAGCTTCGGCAGAGGCTGAACCATTGCCTGACGGGACTGCGGTGGACGGTGCGCGAGGCGCGGGGCGGGGCGGAGGCGATGGCGTTGGTCGAACGGGAGCGGCCGGAGGCGCTTCTGGTGGATAGCTGGCTGCCTGACCTGGAGGCGGGTGAGTTGACGGGGCAGCTGGTGACGATGTATCCGGCGATGGACCTGCTGAAGATGGATGGGGGGATGGGGAAGAGTATGACGGGGACGCGGAGTCCCAGGCGGCATGAGCTGCTGCATGCGATGCGGGAGGCGCAGGAGGTTTTGCCTCCGGCTCCTCCGGCGATTGTGGTGGAGCGAGTAGCGGAGGAGATGGCCGCGGTGTCTGCGCCAGAGGTTCGGGTGGAGGGTGCACGGAAGGAAACGAGCCGGCGGGTGGGGGTTTCTCTGCCGGAGATGGTGGGGGAGAGTGAGGCGATGCTGGAGCTGGCGCGGATGATCCGGCTGGTGGCGCCGACCTCGGCCACGGTGCTGCTGGAGGGGGAGACGGGGACGGGCAAGGAGGTGGCGGCGAAGGCGGTGCATCGGCTGAGCGCTCGGTCTGCGAAGCCGTTTGTGGTGCTGAACTGCGCGGCGATTCCGGAGTCTTTGCTGGAGGCGGAGCTGTTTGGGCATACGCGCGGGGCGTTTACGGGGGCGGTGCAAAGCCGGACGGGACGGATTGAGGCGGCGCATGGAGGGACGCTGTTCCTGGATGAGATTGGGGAGATGCCGTTGGTGCTGCAGGCGAAGATGCTGCGGTTTCTGGAGAACGGCGAGATCCAGCGGGTGGGGGATAACGAGACGATGCGGGTGGAGGTGCGGGTGATTGCGGCGACGCACCAGATGCTGGAGCAGAGGGCGGAGGCGGGAACGTTTCGGATGGATTTATATCATCGGCTGGCGGTGTTTCCGCTGGAGATTCCGGCGCTGCGGGAGCGGATGGAGGATCTGCCGCTGTTGACGGAGTTCTTTCTGGAGCAGATGGGGCGGGAGGCTGCCCGGAAGAGCGTGAGTGCGGAGGCGATGGAGGCGATGCGGGGGTATGGTTGGCCGGGGAATGTGCGGGAGCTGATGCATGTGCTGGAACGAGGGGCGATTCTGGCGGAGGATCGGCCGGGGATTGGGGTGGAGGAGATTCGGTTGAGGAGTGGGCGGCGGGGGTAAGGGACTATACAAACCTAGATAAGCCTCGGCTGGGCCTTTTGGGTTCTCGCGCGGAACTGGACGTGATTGAGGCGCGAGGAGATTCTTCGGGGTCCTTCGACTGCGTCTGGCGCAAAGAACGCGCCAGTCTTCGCTCCGGATGACAGATTGTTCTTGTAAGCAAGAACACGGTAGCTGATTTGTGGAGTCGATACGCGCTCGGAAGCGTTCGGGCTTTGCTTTGGGCCGTCCTGGTGTGTTGTTCAGGGCGGCTTTTTTGGGTGCGGCGGTGGGGTTTGATTGGAGGGCTCTTATGGTTGGGGCTTTGCTTTGGCTTGATGGGTGCATTGTTCTGAGCAGACGCTTAGAACAACCGACTGGGGACGACACGATGAGTTTGAGTACGCCGATGGCTGATGCCTTAGGGAAGTATCTGGACCTGACCAGCGATCAGATGAAGCTGACGGTGGGGAATATGGCGAACATCGATACGCCGGGGTACAAGACGCAGGGGCTCGATTTTGAACGGGAGTTTACTTCGGCTCTGAATGGGACGGGCGGGGCGCAACCGGCGGTGGGAGCGGTGGATGGGCTGGTGGCTCGGCCGGATGGGAATACGGTTTCGCTGGACCGGGAGAGCATGGAGCTGGCGAAGACGCAGCTGCAGTTTCGGATGGGGACGGAGCTTCTGAAGCATAGCTTCGACGCGGTGATGTCGGCGATTCATGCGGATGCGAAGTGAAGCAGCGATGAAGCAGTGGTGAGGCAGTGATCTTGCAGTGAAAAGGCAGTGAGGAGGCGTAGATGAATCTTTTTGGATTGATGGATGTGAGTGGGTCGGCTTTGACGGCGGAGCGGGTGCGCGCGGAGGTGGTGGCTTCGAATATGGCCAACTCCGAGACGACGCAGACGGCGGATGGCGGGGTGTACCGGAGGCATCATGTGGTGTTTTCCGCCAATGATGCGAATAGCTTTGGGGCTTCGCTGCTGGGGCAGGGGGGTGGGCCGGCGATGATGCCGGGGGTTCCGTTGAGCAATCCTTTGAGCGGGACTGGGATAGGGGCGGGGCAGATGCTGCTTTGGCCTATGGCGGGCGCGACGGCTTCGGGCGGGGTGAGTGTGGCGGGGGTGGTGGAGGATCAGAGCGAACCGCTCGAGAAGTTCGATCCGACGAATCCGGATGCGGGGGCGAATGGGTATGTGGCGTATCCGGATATCAATCCGCTGACGGAGATGGTGGACCTGATGGGGGCTTCGCGAAGCTATGGGCTGAACGCGAGTGCGGTGCAGGCGGAGAAGGGGATGTTGAGCGCTTCTTTGGATTTGTTGAAGTAGGGATTGCGTTTGGGATCTTAGGAGGTTGGGATGATTCAGGCGGGACAGGTTGGGTCGGCGGCGGCGCAGGTTGCGAGCGGGTTGACGGGGACGGCGAAGATGAGCGCGGGGGCGGGGATCAGCTCGCCGTTTAGCGGGATTCTGCAGTCGGTGGTGGCGGAGACCTCGGCTTTGGATAAGAAGGCGCAGGATGCAGTGACGGGGTTGCTGAATGGGCAGGGGGTGGAGGTGCATGACGCGATGATCGCGACGCAGAAGGCGGATATGGCGTTTGAGCTGGCATTGCAGGTGAGGAATAAGGCGGTGGGGGCGTATCAGCAGATGATGCAGATGCAGTTTTGACGACAGTGTGGGGCAGTGAAGTGCAGTGAACGGCAGTATGAGGCAGTGACGGACGGTACGGGGGTACTGTTCGGGGTTTGATTGCGGGATCTGTGACGGCGGGTTAGAGCAAGACTGGTTTGAGGGGTTTGGATGGCGGATGCGGGACAGGTGATCGCGGCGGGCGCTGGAGGGACGGGACAGCGTGCGTCGGCGATGGTGGCGAAGGGCAAGGAGACGATTGTTGCGATGCAGCCGGGACGGCGGAATGCGCTGGCGGCGGCGGTTTTGCTGGTGTTGGCGGCGGTGGGGGCGATGGCCTGGTTTGCGCAGCGGACGGATTGGCGGGTTTTATTTTCGGGGCTCGAGGGACGGGACGTGCAGCAGGTGTCGCAGGAGCTGGCGGCGGCGGGGATCACGTTTCAGACGACGAGCGATGGGACGGGGGTGGAGGTTCCGGCGGAGCTGGTGGATAAGGCTCGGATGGAGGTGGCGGCAAAGGGGATGCCGCAGAGCGGGCGGCTGGGATTCGAGCTGTTCGACAAGCCGAACTGGGTGGGGAGTGAGTTTGACGAGAAAGTGAACTACCAGCGGGCGCTCGAGGGCGAGCTCGAGCACACGATTGGGACGCTCGAGGTGGTGCGGTCGGCGAGGGTGCACCTGGTGCTGCCGAAGGACAGCTTGTTTTCGGGCGAGGAGAAGGTGGCGAAGGCTTCGGTGGTGCTGCGGCTGCGACGGTCGACGGTGACGCCGGAGCAGTCGGAGCAGATACGGAACCTGGTGGCGGGGGCGGTGGAGAATCTGAGCGCGGAGAATGTGTCGCTGGTGGATGCGGAGGGGCGGGTGAATCTGATGGCGCATGAGGGGTCGGGCGCGGACGGTGATGCGGATAAGGAGATGGAGCGGAAGCTGGTGGCGATGTTGGAGCCGCTGGCCGGGCTGGGGAATGTGCGGGCGGTGGTGAAAGGGACGTATACGCATGGGTCGGAGGAGAAGACGGATGAGGTGTATGACCCGAACTCGGCTGTGCCGCTGAGTGTGCAGAAGAGCGAGCAGACGAGCTCGGGCGGGGCCCGGCCGAGCGGGGTTCCGGGGACGGCGAGCAATACACCGGCGGCGGCGCCGAAGGGTGCGGTGCAGGGCAGTGCGACGGCGGCGGCTCCGGGGACACCTCCTTTGCTGCAGGCGAAGGAGACCGGCAAGGACGGGTTGCCGGTATATCCGACGCAGGGCGGGACGCTGCAGAACATGAAGCAGGAGAGTGCGACGTACGGGGTGACCAAACATACCTCGCATGAGGAGACCGGGCCGGGGCGGCTCGAGCGGGTGAGCGTGGCGGTGGTGGTGAATGACCGCGAGTCGATTGAGGGGACGGGCAAGGAGGTGAAGACGGTGTGGCATCCACGGACGGCGGAGGAGATGCATCGTCTGGAGGCGCTGGCGCAGGCGGCGGCGGGGTTTGACGTAAAGCGCGGGGACCAGGTGGTGGTGCAGAACGTGAGCTTCAGCGGGAATGTGCCGGAGGCGAAGGTCGGCGGACTCGACAAGGTGATGGAGCAGGCGAAGCTGGTGCTGGGGGCGCAGCCGGGGCTGCTGCGTACGGTGGTGACGGGGATGGTGGGGCTGATGCTGATCTGGTTTGTGCTGAAGCCGGTAGCGGGGCAGGTGGTGACGACGTTGAAGGAGCCGACGGTGGTGGCGGCGGAGCTGAAGGGGTCGGTGAAGGCGGTGACGAGCGAAGGCGGTGCGGGTGGGCTGGGTGCGGGTGGGTGGGAGCCGGGATTGGCGGGTGCGGGCGGCGCGGGCGGAAGGCTTCCGGCGCTGAATAGCCGGAACGGAATCTTCGAGCAGGTTTCAGATCACATCAAGCGGTCGCCGGCGGAGAGTACGCGGCTGCTCGAGACCTGGATTGGCGCGGATGAGGAAGGCGAGTGATGGCGACGGCGCGGCTGACGGCGGAGGCGGGGTTCGAGGCGAGCGCCCTGCCGGGGTTGCGCAAGGCGGCGATTCTGGTGATGGCGGTCGGGGAGGAGCTGGCGGCGACGCTGTTTCAGAGCTTGAACGAGGGCGATCTGCAGAAGGTGACCAACGAGCTGACGCGTCTGGGCAAGGTGCCTTCGACGCAGATGACACAGGTGCTGACGGAGTTTTACGGGCTGCTGGAGACGCAGCAGTTCATGGTGCGGGGCGGGCCGCAGTATGCGATGAAGCTGCTGACGGAGGCGTTTGGGGCGGAGAAGGCGAAGGAGCTGCTGGCGCAGGTGAACAAGGTGCGGGAGCGGTCGACCGGCGACCTGGCGATGCTGCAGAAGATGGAGCCGGCGCAGCTGAGCAAGTTCCTGGAGAACGAGCATCCGCAGACGGTGGCTCTGGTGCTGGCCCATCTGGACCCGTTGAAGGGCTCGAATGTGCTGATGCACCTTGGGAGCTCCATGCGGGTGGAGGTGGTGCAGCGGCTGGCAGAGATGCGGCAGTTTTCACCGGAGATGGCGCAGAAGGTGGCGCTGGTGCTGCATCGGAGGATGGACTCCTTGGGCGCGGGGGTAGGGCGGAAGAACTATGCCGGCTATAAGGCGGTGGCCGAGCTGCTGAACATGATGAAGCAGGCGGAGAGCAAGGTGATTCTCGAGGAGATCGAGCAGAAGGAGCCGAATGTGGCGATCGCGATCCGGGCGCTGATGTTTACGTTCGAGGATCTGCTGACAGTGCCGCAGCAGGGAATCCGGGAGATTGTGGGGGCTGCGGATAAGAAGGTGCTGGCGATGGCGTTGAAGGGCGGCAACGAGAATGTGCAGGCGCACCTGCTGCAGGCGATGAGCTCGCGCGCGGCGGAGATGTTGAAGGAGGACATGGAGGTGATGGGCCCGGTGCGCAGCAAGGATGTGGCGGCGGCACAGAAGGAGCTGTTGGACACGGCGAAGCGGCTCGAGAGCGAAGGCAAGATCATCCTGCGCATGGAGACCGACAATGACGTCGCTGTTTGAGCGGATGGATGCGGCGGGGGAGATTCCGGTGGAGTTAGTTCAGCGCGGCGGGCGCGGGGTGGAGCTGCTGGAGTTTATGGCGGTCGGCGCGGACGAGGGTGTGGACGCGGCGACCGCGGCGGAGGAGACGGTTGAGAGCGAGGAGATGGGGCGTGCGCGGCAGCTGCGGGTGATGCTCGATGCGGCGCGTGAGGAGGCTGTGCGGGAGACGCGGCGGACGCTGGGTGAGGAGTATGAGGCGCGGGTGAAGCAGGAGCGGCGGCGGGTGGAGGGATTTCTGCTGGAGTTTGGGGAGCAGCGGCAGGTGTACTTTGCGCGGGTGGAGGGCGAGCTGGTGCGGCTGGCGCTGATGGTAGCGGCCAAGATCCTGCAGCGCGAGGTGAATGTGGATGCGATGCACCTGGCGGGTACGGTAAAGGCGGCGCTGAGCCGGATCCAGGATGGAAGTACGGCGGTGATGCGGGTGCGGCCGGAGGAGATTGGGGTTTGGGAGCAGGTCTTTGCCGAAGACGGGGGGAACCGGGTGGAGGTGGTGGGAGATAAGACGATGCGGCTTGGGGATTGTGTGCTCGAGACGACGATCGGGCGGGTGGAGCTTGGGGTGCTGTCGCAGTTGGGAGAGATTGAGCGCGGGTTTCGCGAGTTGTTGGGGCGGGCGGAGTGAACGGCGGGTTCCCTTTCCCGCAGGAGCAGGGTGAAGCGTTCGGCGCTTACTTTGCGGCGCTCGAGCGGCGGCCTGCCTGGCGTTGGATGGGGCGGGTGGTGCAGGCGAATGGGCAGACGGTGGAGAGTGAGGGACCGTTGTGCTCTGTGGGGGAGTGCTGCGAGGTGGTGGATGGGCTGGGGAAGCGAAGCGCGGCGGAGGTGATCGGGTTCCGCGGGCGGCATGTGGTGTCGATGCCGCTCGATGAGACCAGGGGGATCCAGTATGGGGATGGGGTGCAGGCGCTAGGGACGCGGCCTTCGATCGCGGTGGGGGAGCAGATGCTGGGGCGGGTCTTGAGTGCGACGGGGGAGCCTTTGGACGGCAAGCCGGCGCCGCGGACGAGCGGGCACTGGCCGCTCGAGGGGGCGATGCCGGGGCCGATGGCGCGGGAGCCGATCCGGATGCCGCTGCAGACCGGACTGCGGGTGCTGGACGGGATGTTGACGGTCGGGCGCGGTCAGAGGATTGGGATCTTTGGCGGGTCGGGGGTGGGCAAGAGCACGCTGATCGGGATGATGACGCGGAATACGGCGGCGGATCTGACGGTGGTGGGGCTGGTGGGGGAGCGCGGGCGCGAGGTGCGGGAGTTTGTGGAGGACTCGCTGGGCGAGGAGGGGTTGGAGCGGTCGGTGGTGCTGGTTTCAACGAGTGATCAGAGTCCTCTGCTGCGAATGCGGGGGGCGATGGCGGCGACGGCGGTGGCGGAGTTCTATGCGGCGCAGGGGATGCATGTGCTTCTGGTGCTGGACTCGCTGACGCGGTACGCGATGGCGGCGCGGGAGATTGGGCTGGCGGCGGGCGAGCCTCCGGCGAGCAAGGGCTATACGCCGAGTGTCTTTGCCAAGCTGGCGAAGCTGGTGGAGCGAGCGGGAAACCTGGAGCGGGGAAGCATTACCGCGTTTTATACGGTGCTGATGGAGGGGGACGATCAGCAGGATCCGATTGTGGACGCAGTGCGGAGCTATGTGGATGGGCATGTGGTGTTGAGCCGGGCGCTGGCGGCGGCGGGACAGTATCCGCCGGTGGATGTGCTGGATTCGTTGAGCCGGCTGATGCCGGCGGTGACGAGCGAGGCACACCGGGCGAAGGCGGCGGTGGCGCGGCGATTGTTAGCGGCGTATCAGAAGAGCGAGGACCTGGTGCGGATTGGAGCGTATAAGCCGGGGTTGGATGAGGAGCTGGACCGGGCAATGCGGGCGATACCTTCGCTGCGGCGGTTTCTGGAGCAGGGGAGTGAGGAGCGGGTGACGCTGGGGGAGACGGTGGCCCGGCTGGAGACGATGGTGCTATGAGCGCGGGTCTTTCGAGCGGAGCGAAGGGCGGATTGAAGCGCCTGGCTCGGCTGTATGGGCTGATGGAGCGAAGCCGGGCGATGGAGCTGGGGACGGCTTCCGCCGCGGTGATGGAGGCGGGAGCGGGCCGAGGCGCTGGAGGCGGGGTGGATTCGGGAGGCGCGGGGATGCGGGCCGGGTGGCGCTCGAGCAAGGGGATGAGTTGGAGTGGGCGATGGTGCAGGCGGAGCGTGCGGCGGCGGAGGTAAGGGCGCGGCGGATTGCGGGGGTGCGGGTGGAACGGGAGATGGTGAGGGAGCAGGCGCGGGTGGCGTACCAGGACAGCCGGCTGGAGATGGAGCAGATGGAGAGTGTGGTGGAGCGGGGGCGAGTAAGCGAGGAGCTTGAGGCGGGACGGCGGAGGCAGGCGGAGACGGATGACCGGTACCTGGCGCGGCGGGCGTGGGTGCGGGGGATGGAGGATCGGCGAAAGAGTTTGGAGGACGCGGAGCTTTCGTGAAGGGGTCACTAATGTTTGCGACCCGTATTTTGGCGAGCCGGGTGCAATTGTAAGCGCGACGGGAGACGAACTTGATCGAGAGCGTGCTGCAAGGCGGGGCGGCGAGTGGAGGGGGGAGCGGGCTGCTGAAGGCGGCGTCGCCGTTGGGGATGTTGGCTACGAGTGTTGTGGCGGGGAAGACGGCAGGAACGGAGGTGAGCTTCGGCGTGGGCTCCGGCGCGAGGTCCGGTGTGAGCTCCGGGATGGATGGGTTTCGGGAGAGTTTAGCGGATGCGGGGTTTGTTGGAGATGGGTTGGGAACTGGATTGAAGGCGGGATTGCGTGGGTTACCGACGGTTGCGTCGCCTGCGGCTGCCCCGACGAGTTCGGTGGGTGAGCCGGTACGCGCGGAGGCAACTTTGGTTGCGGGCTCGGGGAAAGAGTCTGGTTTGGGTTCGGCGGTAAGCTTGGCCGCGGGTTTGGGGGACGGTGTGGGTGAGGCCGGAGGGGCGGTCGCGGGTAAGGCGCAGGATGGGACGTTTCTGGGGGGGGAGAGATGCGGTTGACGAAGGCGCAGAGACCAGCGGGGGATGGACGATTGGGGCGGAGAGCCGTGGGCCAGCGGATTTGGCGGCGTCTGGTCTGGCTGCGTCTGGGCGCACTGCGTTGTGGAAGCCTGGTGCGGAGGTGGGGGGGGAACAACGGAGAGCTGGGAAACGGAGAGCTGGGAGAGGGAAAGCTTGGAGCACTGGATGCTTCCGGAGTGCGGGTTGAGGCATCGGGGAACGAGGCATCGGGCAATACGACGACGGCTGCTGTCAAAGCGGCGGGGGCAGACGCTGAGGTGAATGCGGATGCGACGGTGGGACCGAAGGAGGTTGGATCGAAGAAGGCGTTGTCCGCCGCGAACCCAGGACCGACGGTTACGAGACAGACGATGTTGGGAGAACCAGGCGCGGCGTTGGGAAAACCAAGTGCGGACGTAGGAAAAACAGGTGCGGAGCCGACGGCCGCTGTGCCGGTTCCGGGGACCGTAGAGGTGCGGCCGGCGATGACGCGAGGTGAGACGGCGACGCTCGCAACAGCTCCTGCGAGTGCAGTGGCCGGAGGAGAGACCGTGTTGGCTGGGGCAGGGACGGTATTGGCAGAGATGCCGTTGGCTGCGCTTAGGGGCGGTGCGGCAAAGGCGGAACCCGCAGGGGTCGAGACGTCTTCAGAAGGTTGGGGAGGGGAAGGCGCCGTTGGGGGCCCACGCCCGGGGTTGAGCTTGGCGAGAAGAAGGCGCCTGCGAGTGGGTCCCCCTGGTGCGAAGACGGTTGGCGCGGCTGCGACCGAGGCGACTGCGACCGGGGCGACTGCGACCGGGGCACTGGAGGTGACTGGGCCCGGAGTCGGGAAGGCGAGCCGCGACGGGGCAGTCGACGGTGGCGGCTGGGGGTAAGACGGCTGGACGGCTTTCGGGCGCTGTGCGGTTTGGTTCTGCGGAGAAGACAGGTTCTGCAGAGAAGACGGGTTCTGCGGAGAAGCCGGGTTCTGCAGAGAAGCCGGGGCAGGCGGTGCTGATGGGAGCGCAGAAGACACAAGGGTTGGCGATCGACCGTGAGGGCTCGACGGAGGTGAGTGGGGAGCCGGTGGAGGCTGCGGCTGGGAACTCGGGGAACGACGGACGGGTGCAGGTGCAGGGTAAACAGGTGTCGGGGACAGGGCAGGCAGCGGTTTCGATGGCGCCGGAGAAGCTGGTGTTTGCAGAGGCTGCTGGACGTGTGAGTGATCCGGTGCAGACGATTGAGGCGACTGAGGTCTCGCCGACAGAGACTCCCGCGGGGGCGGAGCGCGACGAGTGGGAGTGGTTCGACGGGTGCCAAGACGCATGAGAGCCAAGGTTGGATGGGTCGATGCGCCGGGTCGCGCTTGCAGTGACGGCTCCGGCGGCGGATCAGGCCGCGATCTTGTACGCCGGGGCGGTGGGGAGTGAGCCGAAGAGTGAGACTGCGAGTGTGTCGGGACCGGTGAGCACGGGGACGAGCGATGCCGGGGTTGCTGTAGCGGCTTTGAAGACCGGGGTTAGCGCCGAGTGCAAAGACGGGCGTTGGCGTTCAAGGGGCAAAGGCCGCGGCGGCTGCACTCATCGCACCGGGGAGCGATGTGGCGGCGGTAACCGATAAGGCCGCTGGAGCACCGATGAAGGGGAGTGGCGATGGGGCGGAGGCGAAGTCGGCCGCGGAGCCGTTTGGGGCCGAGCTGGCGCGGCGGATGGTGCAGGGAGTTGGCGCTGAGGCTGCGTCCGGCGCAGGGCAGAGTACGGCGCAGAGTACGGCGCAGAGTCTGGCGGGCTCCGTGGTGCCCTTGGACATGGCCGCTGTGGCGCTGGGAACGGCCGGAGCGACCTCTCTCGCGGCTGGGGATGGGTCTCGTGGCGGCGGTGCGGGGGTTGGTTCCAGTGGGGCGATTGCGGTGGAGCATACGACGCTGGTGGCGACGCCGGATGTGTTGGAGGTTGGGGTGGCGAGCGGGACGAACGGATGGGCTCAGGGTGCGGGCGGAGATGGATGGGAGTGGCGGAGTGGCGGCTTCGGTGGTGGCGAGTACAAGTACGGCGCTGGAGTCGCTGCATAAGGAGCTGCCGGCTTTGACGGCTTACTTGAAGGAGGAGTCGGTGGGGGGTGAGCTCTCTGGTCGTGAACCGGGCGGAGGGTGGGTCGATGGGAGGGGATGCGGGGATGAGCTTTGGGGCGGGCTCGGGCTCGGGTTCGGGTGCGAATGCGCAGGCGGGGCAGGATCGTTCGGGCGGAGGGGAGGCGGTGCAGGAGTTTGGGCGGGAGGTTTTAGCGACGGAACTGCAGGGTGTGGCTCCGAGCTTGGCTGGGGTTACAGCGGGGGACTTTGAGTGGAGGGGCGGGGTATGGAGCCGGCAGCGGCGGTTGGTTGAACGTGGTGGCGTGACGAGTTTCATGAGTTTGTAAGTTTGTAACCGAAGTCGGTTCATATAGCGAAAAGATAAAGGAGAGACGGTATGCAGGTCAGCGAAGTGGAGATGAAGGCGTCGTCGGCACGGGTGGCGCAGGCACTTGGGATCCAGGGTGCGGCGGCTCCCGCGAAGGCAACGGCGGCGACGTCGAAGACAGCCGCGGCGGGAACGAGCTCGGGGACCAGTTCGGGGACGACAAACGATATTACGTCCAATGATTTTCTGACGTTGCTGGTGACCGAGATGCAGAATCAGGATCCGACGCAGCCCACGGATCCGAACGCTTACATTCAGCAGCTGGTGGGCGTGAACAGCCTGCAGCAGCTGATCTCGATCAACCAGGAGCTGGGCACGGCGGTTGGCGGGACCACTACGACTTCTTCTGTTTCTCCTACGTCTTCCGTCGACGCGGCTACGGGGGCCGCGACGTCGAAGGGGAACAACTACTAACGCGGGTCTAGCACGAGGCCTGCGTTGCGGGGCTCCGGTTTAAAGGAGAAGTGAAATGCCTAATTTTTCGATTGCCCTCACGGGTCTGCAGGCGGATACGGTCGCGCTGAACACGATCGGCAACAATCTTGCGAACCTGAATACGACGGCTTTTAAGTCGCAGACGACTTCGTTTGAGGACTTGTTTTATCAGAACATCGGCACCTCGGGCGCCTCCGACCCGCTGCAGGTGGGCGTGGGAACGCGGGTTTCGGCGACGGACAGCGATTATACCCAAGGCAGCCTGAACACAGCCGCGAGCTCGACGGATATGGCCTTGAGCGGCAACGGATTCTTTTTGGTGCAGAGGGATGGGGTGCAGTCGCTGACGCGTGCGGGCGACTTCCAGACCGACAACAACGGCAACCTGATCACGGTCGATGGCGAGAGCGTGATGGGATACGGCGTGAAGAAACGGCGCGGTGAACCAGAACGGCGGTCTGGTCCCCGATCCAGGTTCCGCTGGGCGCGACCGAGGCGGCGCAGGCGACGACCAATGTGGCGTTGACGAGCACGCTCGATGCGAGCGCGGCATTGGGCGCGACGCTTGCCTCGCCGGTGAAGGTGTATGACTCGCTGGGTACGGAGCATGACGCGACGGTGACGTATACGAAGACCTCGGCGACGACGTGGACCTATGCGGTGGCGCTGCCCTCGGGCGACGCGACCGGATCGGCGAATACGACCGGGACACTGACCTTCGATGCGAACGGAAATCTTACCTCTCCGGCCGCGAATGTGGCGGGGGTGAGCTTCACCGCGCTTGAAGGATGGCGCGGCGGATCTGACATTGGACTTCAACCTGTATGGCTCGACGGGCAACTCGCTGGTGACGCAGACGGCGGGAACCTCCAACACGAGCAACACCTATCAGGATGGATTCACCAGCGGCTCGTACGAGAGCTTTGCCGTGGACGGCACGGGAACGATCACGGCGACCTTCAACAACAACCATACGACGGTGATCGGGCAGGTTGCGGTGGCGACGGTGGCGAATACGGACGGGCTGGTGCGGGATGGAGGCAACAACTACACGGTGACGGCGGCCTCCGGGCAGATCTCGGTGGGTTCGGCAGGTGCTGGCGGACGGGCGCAGATCGTCGACGATTGAGCTGGAGGGTTCGAACGTGGACATCTCGCAGGAGTTCTCGAACCTGATTGTGGCGCAGCGGGCGTTCGAGGCGAACTCGAAGACGGTAACGACGTTCGATACGGTGACGCAGGATGCGATCGCGATGATCCGGTAGGTACTTTGTTCCTGGAAGAGGCCGGCCGGGCGGATGACGCCTGGCCGGTGCTGTCTTCGCGTGCAGGTTATGTTTCAAAACGAAGCATGAACGATCCCTAATCCACTGCCCTCCTGCTTGGCAGGGTGAGTGCATCTGTCCCGGGCACTATGGCAGATGCGGCGGAAGCAGGCGCGGCGCAAGCCGCTGAAGCGAAGGCTCCCGGAGTTCCGATCGTTCCGATTGTTGTGGCGATTGTGCTGGCGGTGGTGATTGCCGGTCGCTGGTGTAGGCGGCGCGATGTTCTGGCTGGTTAAGAGCGGCAAGCTGCCGCTGGGCGGAAGCAAGACCGAGGTGACGATGGTCGCGCCGCCTGCACCGAAGACGCATGAGGTGGCGCTCGAGCCTCTGCTGGTGAATCTTGCCGATGCGGGCGGACGTGCGTACCTGCGGGTGACGCTGACGTTGAGTGTCGAAGATCCTCCGCCGCCGGCGAAGGGCGAGAAGCCGAAGGAGGAGGAGAAGCCGCCCGAGAAGGGCAAGGTGGTGATCGAGCACAACAGCGAGATCCGGG
This sequence comes from uncultured Granulicella sp., assembly GCA_964282815.2. GTDB lineage: Bacteria > Acidobacteriota > Terriglobia > Terriglobales > Acidobacteriaceae > Edaphobacter. Next base: position 248,912 of record CBDIOH010000001.1, on the reverse strand, counting down.
ATGCGGCGCTGGGGGTGATTGGCGGCGAGACGAGCGATGCGCTGCTGGCGCCGGACGGCAAGGAGAAGTTGAAGGAGAAGCTGAAGTACGCGATCGGCAAGCATGTGCCGGAGATGAAGGTGGCTGACCTGTTCTTCACTGAGTTTCTGGTTCAGAGGTAGGCGCGATGGCGGAGGAGCGCGGACTGCAGGTCAAGGCGCCGGAGTTCGGGCATGGGCTGGTGAAGTTTAACTCCGCGCCGGCAACCCGGATGGGACAGATTGAAACGCACGCAGAGTGGGCTCTGTTGGCGCAGATTCCGATGAGGATGCGGGTGGCACTGCCGCTCGAGCACTTCAAGGTGAAGGATCTCCTGGCTTTGGCGGCGGGCAGTGTGGTGGAGAGCGAGGCGGCGAGCGGCGCTGATGTTCCGCTGTACTGCGGGCAGGTGCAGCTGGGATGGGCGGAGTTTGAGGTGGTGGGGGAGTGTCTGGCGGTTCGGTTGACGCGGCTGGCTTGAGGCGGGAACGAGAGGCGACGGGATGTATCTGGTGCGACAGGAGAAGAGCGAGACGGTGCCGGCGCGGAGCGTGGGCGGGATTGCGGGGGCGGTGTTCGAGCGGATGTATGCGGTTTGGCTGCGGGCAAAGATGCGCGGCGATGCGCAGCGGCAGATGAAGGTGGTCGAGACGTTGAGCCTGGGCGGGAAGAAGCAGCTGGTGCTGGTGCAGTGCGGGGGCGAGCGGTACCTGGTGGGCACGGGGGCGGAGAGCGTGGAGACGATGGTGCGGGTGGAGGGCTCGGGTTCGGTGAGCCGTGGCGATGGAAGCGGCTGGAATGCGGGAGATGCGGGGTGATGGGGATTCGTGCAAGTGCGTGGCTTTGGGTTCTGGCGATCGGCTTGATGGTTGCCGGGGCTGCGCCTTCGCCTGGTCAGGCTGAGGCAAGGCAGGCTCAGCAAAGGCAGGCTCAGGGAAGGCAGGTACAGGGTGTGCGGGTGAAGCCTTCCGCGGCGAAGCGCGTGGGGGCGCCGGAGGTGGGAGCGATCAGTCCCATGGGCGCGGCGGGTGCGGCTTTGGACGAGCCTTCGATTGCGGCGGCGCTGAGTAAGGGTGGGAGTACGCCGTGGTCGATTGTGGTGGGGCTGACGCTGCTCACGCTGCTTCCTTCGCTGCTGCTAGCGATGACGCCGATGGTTCGGCTGCTGGTGGTGTTTCATTTCCTGCGGCAGGCGCTGGGGACGCAGACGGCGCCGAGCAACCAGATCCTGATGGGGCTGGCGCTGATGATGACGTGGTTTTTGATTGCGCCGGTGCTGGTGGAGGTGGAGGCGAAGGCGACGACGCCGTACCGCGAGGGGGTGATTACGGGTGAGGTGGCGATTGAGCGCGGCGTGGAACCGGTGAAGGCGTACATGCTGCGGTATGCGCGGGAGAAGGATCTGGCGGTGTTCGCTTCCGCGGGGCTGGCGGTGCGGCCGAAGAGCGCGGCGGAGCTGCCGATCCAGGTGATCGTTCCCGCTTATATGTTGAGCGAGCTGAAGGCTGGGTTTCAGATTGGCGCGGTTTTGTTTCTGCCGTTTTTGCTGGTGGACATCGTGGTGGCGAGTGTGACGACTTCGATCGGCATGCTGCAGCTTCCGCCGGTGGTGATCTCGACTCCGGTAAAGATTCTGCTGTTTGTGATGGTGGATGGATGGAATCTTTTGGCGGACAGGCTTTTGAAAAGCTTTTAGGGGTCAGGGGTCAGGGGTCAGGGGTCAGGGGTCAGGGGTCAGAGGTCAGGGGTCTGGGATCAGGGGTCAGGATTCAGGGAGAAGCGAGGCGAACGATGGGACCGGATCAGACGGTGGCGATGATGAGGGAGTTGCTGACGCAGGCGATGATATTGTGCGCTCCACTGTTACTTTCTGCCGCGGCTATCTCTCTGCTGGTGAGTTTGCTGCAGACGTTGACGAGTGTGCAGGAGCAGACGCTGACGGCGGTGCCTCGGCTGTTGGTGGTGTTTGTGGTGGCGATGGTTTCGATGCCCTGGATGATTCATCGGCTGGTAGGGTATACGGTGCGGCTGCTTTCGGACTTCCACCGGTATATCGCATGACGGCGGCCTGGGAGCAGAGCTTGACGGACTTCTTTGGTGCGGGAGTGCTGGTGGCGGTGCGGCTGAGCGGGTTGATGGTCTTTGCGCCGGTGTTCAACTCGAGCGCAATCGCTCCGCGGGTCAAGGCTGGGTTTGTGTTTGGGCTGACGGTGCTGCTGGCTCCGGTGGTGGCTGCGGTGCCGGGTGCGAAGGGAACGTTGGATGTGGGCGCGATTCTGGGCGAGCTGGGCGTGGGAATGGTGTTTGGGCTCTCGCTGCTGATGCTGACCGAGGCTTTGACGTTTGCGGGGACTTTACTGGGGCAGAGTTTTTCGTTCTCGCTGGTGAACTTGCTTGATCCGAATACGATGGTGGAGACGGCGGTCCTGGGACAGTTATTGGGTTGGCTGGGGACGCTGGTGCTGATCGGCGCGGGGCTGGACCGGGTGTTGCTTGCGGCGATGGTGCGGAGCTTTGTGGTGGTGCCGGCGGGTAACGCCGTGTTCCAGGCGACCACGGGTGCTGCACTGGCGAAGATGGCGGGCGGGATCTTTCTGGCGGGGCTGCAGTTGGCCGCTCCGGTGATGGCGGCGGCGCTGGCGGTGGAGGTGACGGTGAGCCTGGTGAGCCGGCTGGCTCCACAGCTTCCGGTGCAGGTGGTGGGAGTTCCGTTGAAGACGATGAGCTCGTATGTGGTGCTGATTGGCAGCCTGGCGGTTTGGCCGGGGTGGATTGAGCAGCACTTCATGGCGCTGCTGGATGCGGCAGAAGGGCTTCTGGTGCGGGGATGAGCGACGAGGCGACAGAGCAAGGATCTCCCCAGAAACGGCAGAAGGCGAAGGCGCAGGGCGATAGCGTGCGCAGCCGCGAGCTGCTGAGTGCGCTGGCGATGCTGGCGGGGGTGATGGTGCTGGGCGTGATCGCGACGAACTTTGTGCATGACTGGCGGGCGGTGCTGGAGCAGAGTCTGACGGCGGCGGATACGACGACTCCGGACAGCGAGGTGCGGTGGGCGGCGGCGCTGCGGCGGATGCTGGCACCGGCGCTGCTGCCGGTGGCTGCGGTGATGCTGGCTAGCTTTGCGGCGGCTTTGCTGGCGGGGGTTGCGCAAGGCGGTGGACTGGCGATCCATCCGAAGGCGCTGGCCTTGAAGTTCGACCGTTTGAACCCGGCGACGAACCTGAAGAACATCTTCAGCCTGCGCAGCGCGACGCGGCTGGTGAAGTCTTTGGTGCCGGCGGCGGCGATGGTGGTCTTCGGCTGGGGCGCGGTGAAGGCGTTGATGCTACCGATGCCGGTGATGAGCCTGATGCGGCTGCCGAATGCGTTTCATACGGCGTATGGGCTGGCGATCGATGCGGCTTGGGTGACGCTGGCCTGGAGCGGTCTGGACTATGCCGTGGAGTGGATGGCGTGGAACAAGCGCATGAAGATGACCAAGCAGGAGGTAAAGGATGAGATGAAGCAGATGATGGGCAATCCGCAGGTGAAGGGGCGGATCCGGCAGGTGCAGAATGCGATGCGGCGGCGAAGGGTGAAGGCGGATCTCTCGCGGGCAAGCGTGGTGATTACGAATCCGACGCACTATGCGGTGGCGCTGGAGTTCAGCTTCGAGACAATGTCGGCTCCGACGGTGCTGGCGAAGGGGCGGGATCTGCATGCGGCGGAGATCCGCGAGGAGGCTCAGTGGGCCGGAGTGCCGTTGATTGACAATCCTCCGCTGGCGCGGAGTTTGTATAAGGCGGTTGAGCCGGGACAGTCGATTCCGTTTGAGCTGTATGCGGCGGTGGCGGGGATCCTGGCGTTCTTGTACCGGCAGAAGGTGGAGGAGAAGGTTCGGGAGCAGAAGCAGCGGGCGGAGCGGCAGGCTGCTGCGGCTGTGGGGGCTTCGGGGCCGGCGGTTGGCGGGGCGGCTGCTAGCGCGGTTGCGGGTGCGGCTGGGTTTGGTGGCGGGTTTTGATGGGGCTTGATTTGAGGAAGCTGCAGGCGATGAGCCTCCCGGTGGTGGCGATCAGCATGGTGTTCGTGATGCTGATTCCGATTCCGGGGTTCTTGCTGGATATCCTGCTGGCGGCTTCGATTGCGGCTTCGGCGATTGTGTTTTTGACGGCGATCCAGGTGCGCAAGGCGGTGGACTTCAGCGTATTCCCTACGCTGCTTCTGCTGCTGACTTTGTTTCGGCTGAGTCTGAATATTGCGTCGAGCCGACGAATCTTGCTGCATGGGCATGAGGGGACGCATGCGGCGGGCGGGGTGATCGAGGCGTTTGGACAGTTTGTGGTGGGTGGGAATTATGTGGTGGGGTTCGTGCTGTTTCTGGCGCTGGTGGCGATCCAGTTCCTGGTGGTGGCGCACGGCGCGGTCAGGACGGCGGAGGTGACGGCGCGGTTTACGCTCGATGCGCTGCCGGGCAAGCAGATGGCCATTGACGCGGATATGAACGCGGGTCTGATCGACGAGCAGGGCGCGCGGCGGCGGCGCGAGGTGATTGCGCGAGAGGCGGAGTTCTACGGCGCGATGGATGGCGCGGCGAAGTTCAACCAGCGCGATGCGATGGCTACGATTTTGATTACGGCGATCAATATCGTGGCGGGAATTGTGATTGGGACGCTGCAGCAGGGGGTCGACCTGCTGACGGCGGTGAAGACGTATACGATCCTGACGGTCGGCGATGGGCTGGTGACGCTGATTCCGAGTCTGCTGGTGTCGATTGCGGGCGGGATTATTTTGACGCGAGCCTCGAGCTCGGGCGATCTGGACAGCGAGCTTGGGACGCAGCTGCTGCGCGGGCGGAACACGCTTTGGATTGCGGCGGGGCTGCTGTTGGGGCTGGCAATTATTCCGGGCCTGCCGAAGATTCCATTTGTGTTGATGGCGGTGGCGGTGGGGCTGCTTGCGCGAAATACGCCGGAGCGGGTGGAAGAGAAGCTCGAAGTGGCGTTGACGAAGGGCGAGAAGGGCAAGGCTGCGGAGGCTGCTGGGCCTGGTGGAGAGAATCTGGCGAGCCTGCTGAAGATGGATGAGCTGACGCTCGAGATTGGCTTTCAGCTGATTCCGCTGGTGGATGAGAAGCAGGGCGGGCAGATGTTGAACCGGGTGCGGGCGCTGCGGCGGCATCTGGCGACGGAGCTTGGATTTATCGTTCCGCCGGTCCATATTACGGACAACCTGCGGCTGAAACCGCGAGAGTACTGCGTGAGTCTGCGTGGCATTGAGATTGCGCGTTGGCAGACGGAGCAGAACTGCCTGCTGGCGGTGAACGCAGACCCGAGGGCGCGGGCGATTCAGGGGATTGAGACGCGGGAGCCGGCGTTTGGCGTGGCGGCGCGCTGGATCCAGAAGGGCCTTGAAGATGCGGCGCTCGCGGCGGGGTACAGCGTGGTGGACCAGACGACGGTGATCGGGACGCATCTGGGTGAGCTGATCCGGCGGCATGCGCATGAGCTGCTTGGGCGGCAGGAGACCAAGCGGCTGCTCGATGCGATGAACGAGAGCCACCCCAAGCTGGTGGAGGAGCTGGTTCCAAAGCTGATGACGCTGGGCGAGGTGCAGAAGGTGCTGCAGCAGTTGCTGCGAGAGCAGGTTTCGATCCGGGATCTCGGGGCGATTCTGGAGATTCTGGTGGAGGCGGCGCAGCAGTCGAAGAGCCTGGTGCATTTGGTGGAGAGTGTGCGGCAGCATTTGGGGCGTGGGCTGATCTCGCCGCTGCTGGACGCGGAGGGTGGGCTGAAGGTACTGACGATCGAGCAGAATCTGGAGGCGGAGCTGGTGGCGACGTTTGATCCGCACTCGGCGATGCTGCTGGGGGCGGGTGCGCCGCGCGGAGGGCAGGGGGAGTATCTGCGGCGTCTGCTCGAATCTGTGAAACGGCTAACCGGAGGCGGCACCAACGTGGCCCTGCCCGTGCTGTTATGTCCATCGCCGGCGCGCTATCACGTGCGGCGGTGGCTGGAGCCGTTTGTTCCCAAAGTCACGGTACTTGCGCCGGGAGAGATTCCGGCTGAGGTGCGGATACGCAGTGTTGGGGTGGTTGGATAGCTAACGAGGATGTTTTGCGCAGGGCGGAAGAGATTTAGGGAATGCAGGAGGAGCAGCAGATGGCGGCATTAGCCCACGGCGGAGCTTCAACGGGTTTGGCAGCAACGATGCAGGAGGAGGCGGGAATGTTCAATCGGTCAGCAGATGCAGCGACGGTGCAGTTGCCGCCGATTGCGGGCTATGGGCGCGGGGAGGGATCTGCGACGGACGGGACGGCTGACGGGCTGGAGACGATTACGGCAGCGGAGCGCGAGCATCTGCTGATGGAGCATCTGCCGACGGTGCGGTATCTGGCGCGGCGGATTCATGAGCGGCTGCCGCAGCATGTGGATTTGGATGACCTAGTTTCGGCGGGCGTGGTAGGGCTGATCGATGCGCTTTCGAAGTTCGACCATGAGAAGAAGGTACAGTTCAAGAGCTATGCGCAGTTCCGGATTCGCGGGGCGATTCTGGATTCGCTGCGGACGCTCGATTGGAGTCCGCGGGAGCTGCGGCGCAAGGGCCGGGCGGTGGAGGAGGCGATTCGCGGGGTGACGCAGCGGCTGGGGCGGGCACCGCTCGAGACGGAGATTGCGGGCGAGATGAAGCTGAGCCTGTCTGAGTATCAGGGGCTGCTGGGGGATTTAAAGGGGTTGGAGATCGGCAGCCTGCACATGGAGCGGTCGCAGGACTCGGGCGATGAGGAGCTGGCGTATATCCCGGGAACCCCGGATGATGATCCGCTGTTTCGCTGCTTGAAGGGCGAGATGAAGCAGAGGCTGGCGGATGCGATAGAGGAGCTGCCGGACAAGGAACGGATGGTGCTGACGCTTTACTACTACGAGGAACTGACGATGAAGGAGATCGGGCTGACGCTGGGGGTGGTGGAGTCGCGGGTGTCGCAGATTCATTCGTCGGCGGTGGTGCGGCTGCGGAGCGCGTTGGCGACGTTGAAGCCGGCGGGTGCGGACGGGAAGAAGCGGGTTCGTGTGGCTCGTTAGGCGAGGCGGGAGGCAGGCGAAGGGAAGGGTACGGCATGGATGAAAGTTTGGAGCAGGATGGGCAGCAGCCCCCTTTGATCGCAGGGCAGGAGACGCAAGATAGCGGTCAGTTGGAAACTTTCAATTTCACGCGGGGCGGACAGATCTCTGCCGAGCAGATGAAGGCGATCACCACGGTCAACGATCTGTTTGCGCGGAATCTTACAGATACGCTGGGCGCTTCGTTGCGAACAAAGTTTCTGGTGAGCCTGGCATTCGGCAAGCAGATTGGTTATGCGGAGTATCTGGCGGGAATGCAGGATCCGACGTTTGTCTGTTCGCTTCGGCTGGAGCCATTGGGCTCGATCGGGCTGCTGGAGGTGGATCTTTCACTGGTAGCTCCGGTGGTCGATCTGCTGCTGGGTGGAGTGGGCAAGGCGCAGACGGCGCGGCAATTGACGGAGATTGAGGAGCTGCTTATCGCTTCGGTGGTAGAGACGATCTTGAAGGAATTGAACGTGGCCTGGACGCAGGTGGGATTGCGCTTCGCGTTGGAGAAGCGCGAGCCTGCGGCGCAGCTGGCGCGGTTGATGGCGGCGGGCGAGAAGACCTTGTGCGTGAGCTTTGAAGTAAAGATGCCGGATGCACAGGGTGTGATGAATCTTTGTGTGCCGGCGGTGGTTTTGAACACGATTCTGCGGCAGGTGCATGGGTTGCAAGCAAGCAAGCCGCGGCCGAGTCCGCCGGAGGTGCGGATGCGGGTGAAGGAGCTTGTGGGTGAGGTGTCTGTCGGAGCGCTGCTGCAGTTTCCTACCGTGCGGCTGAAGGCGCGGGAGATTGCAGCGCTGGTTGAGGGTTCGGTGTTGCGGCTTCCGCTGCCGCGGCACTCGGCTGCGGAGCTGCGGGTGGGCGGGCTGGTCTTTGGCAAGGCGCGACCCGTGCGTACCGGAGAGCACCGGGGGGCGCGCATGGAGCCGAAAGACTTGTTGAGTACTGAGGATGCCGGGCTTCATGCGGTGAACTAAGCGACTTGAAGGAAGAAGGAGGGCGGAAAGGGATGGGCATGATGGAGGAGTCGGAGATGGCGGATGGGTTGCCGGCGGCAGCGGGCGACGGAGTGGTCGGGATGCTGTATGACATCGACCTGGATGTGACACTGCTGTTCGGATCGCGCGAGATGCCGTTAAAGGATGTGCTGGAGCTTGGACCGGGCGATGTCGTTGAGCTGGACCGGCATGTGTCGGAGCCGGTGGATCTGGTGGTTGGCGACCGGATTGTGGCGCGGGGCGAGGTTGTGGTGGCGAACGGGAATTTTGCGTTGAAGGTGACCGAGGTAGCATCGCCGCAATTGCGGCTGGAGAGTATTCGATGCCTCTTTTAGATCGACGTTTGAGCAAGGTGAACGCGCTGTTGTCCGCTGGTTTGGAGCCGGTGGAGAGGACGCAGGATGACGGTGTGTTTGGTGGAGACTTTTACGATCCGAAGGTGCGTCCGGATGGAGCGGGGTTGGCGCAGGGGCCAAGGACGTGCGGTGCGGCGGAGTGTGCGAGCGGATGGATCAAGCCCTGGCGGAGTCGTCGTCGACCGATCTTCGAGGACGAGTGGGGTTGTAGCGCGAAGTGCCTGAAGACGATGGTGCGGGCGGCGATCCGGCGCGAGACAGGCGAAAACAATGGCGTCGGTGTGGATGTTCCGCATCGGCACAGGGTCCCGCTGGGACTGGTGCTGCTGGCGCAGGGTTGGATCACGCATCCTCAGTTGCAGGCGGCTTTGGAGGCGCAGAAGTCGACCGGGCAGGGGCGGATTGGCGACTGGCTGGTGCAGGGGTGCGGGCTGGCGGAGGAGCGTGTGACGCGCGGGCTGGGCGTGCAGTGGAGCTGCCCGGTGCTGGCGCTAAACGGATTCTCCCCCGACAGCATGGCGCTGGTGATGCCAAAGCGCTTTGTGGCGGAGTTTGGATTGGTGCCGCTGCGGCTGGCGGGGTCAAGTCTGCTCTACCTTGCGTTTGAAAACCGGACCAATGCGGCCGCGGCCTTTGGCATTGAGCAGATGACGGGACTGAAGGTGGAGAGCGGGCTGCTGAGCGGGTCGCAGTTCAACCAGGCTCGGAAGGCTCTGCTCGATGCAGAGTCTGTACCGGTGACGGTGGAGACGGTGGAGAATGCGGATGCGGTCTGTACACGCTTGACGAAGGTGCTGGAGGATAAGCAGCCGGTGGCTTCGAGGCTGGTGCGCATTCATGAGTACTACTGGATGCGGGTTTGGCTGGAGAGCGGGGCGATGAGCGGGCCGGGACGGATTCCGCCGGATACAAACGATGTGGAGGACTACCTGATCTCCGTGCGGGACGTTGGCCGGAAGCGAGCCTAAAATGTGGCTGTGAGAAGGAAAGAACTCCAGTTGAAGTGGAGCCCTTCCTCTTGCGACGCGGAAGTTTTATTGGTTGGTCGCGAAGGTGTTGGCGGTCTCAGGGGCTTGGAGAGAACCGGTCTCGGTGCCGGGGCCAAGTCCTAGCTTGATGATGGCGCGGGAGTCCGGCACGAGCTTGGTCTGCCAGCCATTATCGCCTTGCAGCTTCATCATAGCGGCCTGAGTGTTGGCGTCCCAGACTCCGGAGGGCTCGCCGGTCATGTAGCCGGACTTGATGAGGGCGGTCTGAATCTGGGTCGCACGGGCGGGTGCGATGCCCGCGGGAGCGGAGACCGACGACTTGGCGGCGATGACCCGGGAGCTATGGACCTTCACGGCCCTGGGCGAGGTTGGGCCGCGGTGGTAGTGGGGCATGGCCGCAAAGACCGGGGTGGCGGCGAGTAGGAGAACGGAGGGAAGAACGCGGTTTGAAGAAAACGGCATATTTCTTGAACCTCTGCAACAGTTTCGGCTTTTTGGAGCGGCTGGGTTACGTTCGTTCGATCGAATTGCAGCTAGAGTATCGCTTGAGTAACTCTGGCGCAAGGGAAATGGTTGCTTCGCGAGGTGCAACTTTTTCGTGAATGCATGTAAAAAGGCCGCGCTTGTTGGCGCGGCCTGTGTTGATGGATTGAAAAGTGGTTAGCGGAGGGTGCCGCCGAGGAAGGTGCTTCCGGCGTTCTTGCCCGCACCGGGGAGACGGACGACAAAGACGACGTCGTCGCCGGGTTTAAGGCGGGAGACAACGGCGCGGTAGCTTGCGTCGTCGACGACCGGCTGCTTGTTGATCTCGATAATGACGTAGCCCTTGGAGAGGCCGACCTCATCAGCGAAGGAGCCGGGGGTGACGCTCGAGACAGTAACGCCGCCCTGGATGCCAATGCGGCTGGCCGCGGCGGCAGGGAGTGGGGTCACAGTGATGCCGAGCTTGGACTGTCCGGCGTCGGACTCCTGCGGGGTGTCATCCGTCTGAGGGGCGTTGCCGAGATCCTTGTAGATCTGGGCGCGGTCTGTGATGGTGACGGCGGCGGTATGTTTCTGTCCGTTGCGGAGGTAGCCGATCTGGACGGAGGAGCCGACCTTGCGGGCGGAGATGTCGGCGACGAGGTCGTCACCATCCTTGACCTGGCGTCCGTCGATCGTGACCAAGATGTCCTGCGGCTTGATGCCGGCCTTGGCAGCTCCCGCATTGGGAACGACTGAGGAGACTATGACGCCACCGTTGGCGAAGCCGTAGACGCGGCTGATGGCGGACGAGCTCTGGGCCGGGAATTGAATGCCAATGGAGCCGCGAACGACCTTATGGTCCGGGCTGATGAGGTCGTTGTAGACCTTGGCGATGATGTTGGAGGGCATCGCAAAGCCAACGCCCTCTGAGCCGGCGGACTGGGTGTAGATGGCGGTGTTCATGCCGATGACCTTGCCGGTCATATCAACGAGCGGGCCGCCGGAGTTGCCGGGATTGATGGCGGCGTCGGTCTGGATGAACTTCTGGAACTGCTTGGAGAGGCCTTGTGCGTCGCGATCGTCAATGGAGCGATTTTTGGCGGAGACGATGCCGGCGGAGACAGTTTGGGAGAGGCCGAAGGGGCTGCCGATAGCGAGAACCCAGTCGCCGACCTGCGCGCCTTCCGAGTTGCCGAGAGCGATGGTGGGGAGCTGCTGTCTGGCGTCGATCTTGATGACGGCGATATCGGTTTCGGTGTCGACGCCGATGACGTGGGCGAGGTAGCCGGGGTCGGAGGTGTCAGGATCGCCGGCGAGCTTGACGTAGATCTTGTCGGCTTTGTCGACGACGTGATTGTTGGTGATGATGTAGCCGCGGGGGTCGACGATGTAGCCCGAACCGAGGGCCCGGCGTTCTCCGCCCGCAGGACCATCATCATCGTCTCCTCCTTGGCCTCCTTGACCGCCCTGGCCGCCGAAGAAGCGGTTGAAGAAGTCCTGCATGTCGCCCTGTCCGCCTTGGCCGCCCGGGCCGTCGGGATCATGCGGGTTCGGCTGCTGCTGCAAGGGGCCGCGCTGGACGCCGCCGCGGCCTTTGCGGGTGGTCGCCTGTTTGGGAAGGGACTCGGTATTGATGTTGACTACGGCCGGGCCGACCTGCTTGACGATCTGAGAGAAGCCGTTTGAGAGCGTAACCGGATTGGGGATCACGATGGGACGGGCGTCTGAGCTGTTGACCTGCTGAGCCTCCTTGCCGCTGACGTCGCGGGTGAGAACGGAGCCGGCGAGGACGCCGACGGTGAGGGTCGCGAGCAGGGTAAAGGTGGTGGTGAGGCGGTGCGAGCGGAGGCGCGTGAAGAAGCCTGGTGTTGTCTCAGGGTGCATGAAGGCGTGTGACCTCGATTTCTGTGTTGCTTCGACTTTTAAGAGTAACGCGGGGCAACCGTCTTGTGAGGGCTTAGGGCGTGATCGTTTCCACGCAGTCATGTATTAGACGCGAGGATTAGACGCGGGGACTCGAGCAAGGGTACGGCCGGTTGCGGCTGGATTTTCGCTTTTTGTTTGCTAGCAGAAGTGACTCAGGTGGGCAAGTAACGGAAGAGTGCTGACTCAGACACGTAAACCCTGCTTATAGATGAGATCCAGAGTGATGTACAACAGGTGGTTTTTTGCACATGCACTCCACGCGGAATGCGCAGCAGAACCTATTTAGGGCTTTACAGGGTGAAAGGACCAATGCAGGATTGGTTTGTGGAATGAAGTGGTAAAAAGTAGAGCAAAAGGGACAAGCTGGAAGCAAAATAGCGGTAAGAACGATGGCTTGCAGCAAAAGTTCACGGTTCGGTTTAGATCTGACGAACACGAGCACCGGATTCGGATAAGGCAAGAGGCATAGAAGATGTTCCGGGGAAGCTGCCCAACGCGCGTGGACGAGAAGGGCCGGTTGAAGGTACCGGCTGACTATAAACGCCTGCTGGAGGAGTCCGGAAAAGAGTTTTACATCACGAGCATGGATGGTAAGCGGGCGCAGATTTATCCGATGCGGGTCTGGGAGTTGAAGGAAGAGGCGCTGGGCAGGATGGCCTCGACGGACCTGGCTCGGGAGAAGTTTTTGGAGCGGACGAGCTACTTCGGACAGGTGGTCGAGGTGGATCAGCAGGGCCGGTTGCTTTTGCCGCAGGTGTTACGCGAGGCCGCCAAGTTGACCGGGGATGTTTTGGTGCTGGGTTCGCGGGAGATTCTAGAGATTGTGAACCGCGAAGAGTTTGAGGCTCGGATGAATGAGAACCCGGTCACTGTGGAAGAGCGGACTCGGTTGGCGGCAGCGGGAGTTTAGAGGCAGCGTGAGGCAGTAAAAGGCAGTGAAGGGCAGTAGGAAGCAGTAAAGGCAAAGACCCCCAAGTGGGGATGCAGGAGGCGGGAACGATGGAAAAGCCGCTTCATGTGCCGGTTCTTTTCGATGAAGTTTTGGAGTATTTGAAGGTGCAGCCTGGCGGCGTCTATGTGGACGCGACGCTGGGGCTTGCGGGACACTCCTCCGGAATTGCGCGGCTGCTGGGCGGGGCAGGGAAACTCATCTGCTTCGACCGGGACCCGGAGGCGATGGAGTTGGCCAAGGCTCGTCTCGCTCAAGTGCGAGGCGAGCTTGAGGCCGAGGGCAAAGAGATGCCGGAGGTAGTGTGTGAACCGAGGGCATTTTCAGAGGCACACGAGGTGATCGCGAAGGGCAGCCTGGACGGGCTTCTGGCGGACTTCGGCGTAAGCAGCCTGCAGCTCGATGAGGCGCACCGGGGCTTTAGTTTTCGGACCGATGGACCGTTGGATATGCGGATGGATATGCGCAGCGGGCGGACGGCCGGACAAGTGGTAAATCAGGAAGACGAAAACGTTCTCGCCGACCTGATTTACGAATTCGGAGAGGAAAGGAGGTCGCGGAGAATCGCCAGAGCCATTGTGAGGGCGCGTCCGATATCGACGACAGCGGAACTGGCTGGGATCATAGCGGGCGCGGCCCCCTCAATGAAAGGAGACAAGATTCATCCGGCAACGCGCACCTTTCAGGCGATCCGAATGGTGGTGAATGATGAGCTTGGGGAGATACAGTCGCTGCTGGGAAGCGCGGGTTCTCTGCTGAAGCCGGGCGGGCGGCTAGTGATGATCAGCTTTCACTCGCTCGAAGACAGGCTGGTGAAGGATGCGTTCCGCGAGATGGGGCGCACCAAAAAGTTTGAAGTGCTGACGAAGAAGCCGGTGATCGCGGAGGAGCAGGAGACGCTCCGGAATCCGAGGTCGAGAAGTGCGAAGCTTCGGGCAGCGGAAAAAGTTTAGCCCGTCCTTGTGGAAATGCTTTCAGTGCACTGTTATTAGTGCAATGATTAACCAATATCCACAGAGATGGCAGAAGACCGGGTCAGGGTTGTCCCACCGTGCTTTCAGGCGAAAGACAACCAGCAACAAAACTTCCCCTCCTCTTATTAGCGACCCTGGCCCGGGTCTTAGAGGCAGTGAATTGGCAGTGATGGATCAGTAGTACGGCAGTGAGAACAGGGGCGGAGACTTCGATGGCGACGATGACGGCGGGGATGGACATGATGATGGCGCGGCCGAGGGCGACTCGGGCGCAGTCGATTGCGGAGCGGAACCGGGAGCGGTTTGAGGCGCAGCGGGCGGCTCGGCGAGGTCCTACGCTCGAGGTTTTCTTCACCAAGCATATTGATAACAGCCGGATTGTGAAGGCGGAGGATCCGGATCGGCGGCGCGAGATGCGGCTGTTTACGGCGGTCATGACGGTCTTGTTTGCTTTGGTGATGGTCTATGTTTGGCAGCACTTTTCATCCATCGAGGTGGGCTACCGGATTGAGGCGCAGAAGACGCAGATGACGCAACTGCGCGAGCAGAACCGGCAGCTGCAGTTGAGCGAGGCGCAACTGACCGAGCCGGGCCGGATCGATAAGATTGCCCGTCAGCTGGGGATGGATGAGCCGCAGCCGGGGCAGGTGATCCGGAACGATGGCGTCACGGGCCTTGAGAACGGACCGGTTGTGGCGTCACTGCAGTAAGGGCAGTGTGAAGCGGTTTGAGGCAGTATAAGGCAGTAAGGACATAAGGACAGGGCATGAGGGAACAGGCGCCACGGCAGACCGCAGTCGCTCCGTTACAGCGGGCGCGGTTTTCTTACGTGGCGCTGTTCTTTTGTGGCTGGGTGCTGTTGATCGGGCTTCGGCTGACCTGGCTACAGGTGGTGAAGCACAACAAATGGGTGGGGATTGCGGCGCGGCAGCAGCAGGGGGCGTTTGAGGTCGCGCCCCGGCGTGGCGTGCTGTATGACCGCAACCTGAAAGAGCTGGCGATGACGGTGCTGGTCGACAGCGTCTACGCGGTGCCGACGGAGTTGGGGGATAACCGCGACGAGGCCAGCAGGATGCTGGCGAAGATCGTACATACGGACCCGACCGACCGATTCACCAGTCAGCACCAGATGCTGGCGCGATTCAATGCTTCGCGGGGATTTGCATGGGTGGCGCGAAAGGTGACGCCTGAGACATCGCAGCGGATCAAGGAACTGAATCTGAAGGGTGTCTATATACAGAAGGAGTTCAAGCGTTTTTATCCGGATGGGCAGCTTGCGGCGCAGGTGCTGGGGTATGTCGGCGCGGATGATACCGGGCTGGGTGGGCTGGAACGGCAGTTCGACGACGATATGCACGGTGTGCCGGGGCACATGGTGACGGCGGTCGATGCGAAGCGGCATGTGCTTGGCAGCGAAGAGAGTGAGCCTCAGCCGGGCGAGAACCTGGTGCTTTCAATTGATGCGCATATCCAGTTCATGGCGGAGAAGGCGCTCGATGAGCAGATGGCGAAGGTGAAGGCGGCTCATGGGACGGTGGTCGTTCAAGACCCGCATACCGGGCAGATACTGGCGCTGGCGGTTTCGCCGCGCTTCAATCCGAATGACTCCAAGCACATGGACGCGAGTGTGCTGCAAAATCTGGCAGTGAGCGATGTTTATGAGCCGGGTTCGACCTTTAAACTGGTCACCTATTCGGCAGCGATCGATGGGGCTGGGGTTAAGCCGACGGATATTGTGGATTGCCAGGGTGGGGCCTGGACGTTCCTGGGGCGGACACTGCATGACGATAAGAGCGATCACTACGGGCGGATCACGGTGCGCGAGGCGCTCGAGCACTCGAGCGACGTAGGCGCGGCGAAGATGGCGCAGAAGCTTGGCAACGAAAAGTTTTATGAGTACATGAAGGCGTATGGGTTCGGCGAGCGGTCCGGCATCGAGCTGCCGAGCGAGACGCGGGGTCTGCTGAGAAAGCCGAAGAAGTGGGACCCGACGAGCTTCATGTCCTTGGCCATCGGGCAGGAGGTTGGCGTGACGCCGGTGCAGCTGGCGGCGATGGTTTCGACGATCGCCAACGGGGGCGTGTATCTGCCGCCGCATGTGCTGCTGCAGTCGGTTGACTACGGCAAGGGCGACGCGCGATTGAAGCCGGCGGCGTTTCATCCAGGAAACCAGTTGCCGGAGAAGCTGCCGGATGGGGCTCATCGGGTCATTACGGAGATGACGTCCGCGACGATGCGGGACATCATGCGGGGGATTGTGGTCGAAGGGACCGGCCGAGAAGCCGCGCTGAACGGATATAGCTCCGGCGGCAAGACGGGGACGGCGGAGAAGATCGACGTGGCAA
Organism: uncultured Granulicella sp.; assembly: GCA_964282815.2. Taxonomy (GTDB): domain Bacteria; phylum Acidobacteriota; class Terriglobia; order Terriglobales; family Acidobacteriaceae; genus Edaphobacter. Next base: position 232,807 of record CBDIOH010000001.1, on the reverse strand, counting down.
CCCACACGTACAGCCATACGAAGCTGGTGGCCAGCTTTGCGGGAATGGCGCCGGTTTCGGATCCGGCGATTACCGTGGCGGTGGTGATCGACACCCCTACCGTCGGAACAGGCTATGGCGGCACGGTGAGTGCGCCGGTGTTTGCGGAGGTGGCGCAGCAGGTGCTCGAATACCTGGGTGTGCCGCACGATCAGCCTTTGAAGACGAAACGCGAGATGGAGTTGGCGCAGGCGGATGCGAGCGCAGGGATTGAAGGAGTGCCGGATGATAGCGGCACGGACATTAATGCGATGTTTGCGGACTTGAACGATCTGCCCGCGGATGATCCATTGAAACAGAAGGCTCCCGTGCCGCAGCAGGCGGTGGACGTCGCGGAGAATGAGAGCTATGCGGAGCCGAAGAAGAGCAAGACGGCGGAGCTCGCCGGGCTGCTGCCTGCTTCCTTATTAAAGCGGTTTCATGCCAGCGGAGATACTACCTCTGTGATTGCGGGCACGGATGAGGGTGTAGGCAAGCCATTGGCCGCGCCTCGTCTGGCTCCGGTTGCGACCAGCCGTGGCAATGGCGTTGTGGTCGATTCGGCTGCGCGGGTTGCGGTGCCGGAGTTTGTGGGGGTTGGGCTGCGGACAGTGGTCGAGCGAGCCGGCGGCTCGGGGCTGCGGGTGCAGCCGGTGGGCAGCGGTCTTGCGACGGAGCAGGCTCCGGCGGCAGGGACGATGGTTCCGGTGGGGACAGAGGTTGTTGTCCGGTTCGCCCGTTAGGAATGTCCCGCGGGGTGGGCCGACTGCGCTGTTACTACGGAAAGACAGGCCGGGTACTTCGTACCGTTTTACCGAGTCGAGGGAGTTCCAGCGGGCTGGGTCCGGACGTTGTCCGGCCTGGTGGATAGAATTGTGCGATGAGGATTGAGGCGGCGCTGGCGGGGGTGGAAGCGGAAGGAGCAGGACCGTCGGTTGAGGTGAACGGGGTTCAGTATGACTCGCGGCGAGTTCGGCAAGGCGATCTGTTTGTAGCGATGCGGGGTGGGAGTTCGGATGGGAATCGATATATAGAGAAGGCGACCGCCGCGGGGGCTGCGGCGGTCGTGACGGACTCGCGGGAGGTGTATGCAGCGGCAAAGTCTAATCATCCGGGGGTTGGATTCTATTGGGTGGCGCATGGGCGGCGAGCGCTGGCGGGGATTGCGGCGAATGTGCTGGGAGATCCAGAGCGGATGCTCAAGATAAGTGCAGTCACCGGCACAAATGGGAAGACGACGACTGCTTTCTTGCTGGAACAGATGCTGAAGAGCGTTGGGCGGACCTGTGTACTGGTGGGGACCATTGAGACGCATGTGGGGGATGAGGTTCGGTTGAGTGAACATACGACGCCGGAGGCTTCGGACTTGCTGAAGGTGTTTGCGGATGGGGTGAAGGTGGGGGCGACCGAGGCGGTGATGGAGATGTCTTCGCATGCGCTCGATCAGGAGCGGGTCTGGGGCGTGCCGGTGGATGTGGCGATCTTCACGAACCTGACGCAGGATCATCTGGACTATCACGGGACGATGGAAGCTTACTTTGCAGCGAAGGCGAGGATCTTCGAGGGCATTGGCTGCGAACCGCCCGTGTTCGCGGTAATCAATCAAGATGACTCATATGGACCAGGAATGATCTCCGCGGCGCGTGGATGCGGAAACATCTGGACCTACGCGATCGAGGGTTCGTCCGCAGCAGGGGGTGAGGCGGACTTTGTCGCCAGGAAGGTGGAGGACAGTGCAGGTGGAACGGCTTTTGAGGCAGAAACACCTCAGGGGATCGCCAGGTTCGAGTCGCCGCTGACAGGCCGAGTGAACGTATACAACCTATTGGCTGCTTCGGCCGCTGCGATGGCGCGTGAGGTCACGCTCAAGGAGATTGTGGCCGTGTCGAAAGTGCTGCGGCAGGTGCCGGGGCGGTTTCAGACGGTGCCGAACGATCTTGGTTTTACGGTTGTGGTCGACTACGCGCACACGGACGATGCACTGCGAAATCTCATTGCGTTGGCGCGGGAGTTGGTCGGAGCCGGTAGGGTGATTACGGTGTTTGGGTGTGGCGGGGACCGGGATAGGAGCAAGCGGCCGAAGATGGGGCGCGTCGCCGGGCTGGGAAGTGATCTGATTGTGCTCACCAGCGATAACCCTCGGACGGAAGAGCCACGGGCGATCCTGGCGGAGGCGCTGGTGGGGGTTCGGGAGACAAATGCTGAGTGCGTGGTCGAGGAGGATCGGGCGACGGCGATCTCGTTTGCGATTCGGACGGCGAAGTCTGGGGATATTGTGCTGATTGCCGGCAAGGGGCATGAGAAGGTGCAGATCCTTGCGGATCGGACGGTCGCCTTTGACGACGTGGCCGTCGCCGAAGCGGTGTTGCGGGAGTTGCAGGGATAGAGGAAGAGGATGCGATGCGGTTGACGTTGGGGCAGGTTGCGGATTGGATTCATGCGGAAGGGGACTTTACGACCTCGACCGAGGCGGTGGGGTACTCGATCGACTCGCGAACGATTGGGGCTGGAGAGCTCTTCTTTGCTGTGACCGGCGAGCGGACGGATGGGCATGAGTACGTGGAGGCGGCGCTGGCGAACGGGGCGGTCGCGGCGGTGGTGAGCAATCGCTGGCTGGCTCCGGATGATTTGGTTGACCCATGCAAGCTGTTGCGTGTGCCGGAGAGTGAGGACTGCGTGCTGCGCGCGATGCAGACGCTGGCGCATAAGGTCAGGCTGGCGTGGGGCAAGCGGGTGATCGGTGTGACGGGCTCGGCGGGGAAGACGACGACCAAGGAGATGGTGGCGGCGGTGTCGGCTGCCAAATACAAGGTGCTGAAGTCTGCGGGGAACCTGAACAATCACTTTGGGGTTCCCCTGCAATTGCTAAGACTGGAGCCGGAGCATGATGTTGCGGTAATCGAGATGGGGATGAACCATGCGGGCGAGATCAGGCGGCTCGCGGAGATCGCCGCGCCGGACTGGGGGGTGGTGAGCAACGTGGCGGCGGTGCACCTGGAGTTCTTTCCGGAGGGCATCGCGGGGATTGCGGCAGCGAAGCGGGAGTTAGTTGAAGCGCTCCCGGAAGATGGGCTGGCGGTGCTGAATGGGGATGATCCGTGGGTGCGGGGTTTCGGCGGTGGGTTGAAGGTGGCGAACGTGCTGTACGGCCTTGATCCGGACGCTGAGGTGCGGGCGAAGGACGTCTCGGATGCCGGTCCGGAGGGAGTACGGTTTACCGCGTTGGCCGGAGTGGAACGTGCCGACATCAGGCTGACACTGCTTGGGCGACATAACGTGCACAATGCGCTTGCGGCGATTGCGTGCGGCTGGAAGATGGGAGTGCGGTTGAACGAATGTGCGGTTGCGCTGGCAACGATGCGGGCGGATGAGCGGCGGGGTGCAGTTTTGGTATGGCGGGGTGCGACGCTGGTGAACGACTGCTACAACTCGAATCCTGCCGCTCTCGACTCGATGGTGGACGCGCTGGTGGCCATGAAGGCAACTCGGTACATCGTGGTCGCGGGCGAAATGTTGGAGCTTGGGCCGGAGAGCGCGGCGCTGCACGCCAGATGTGGAGAGCACGTGGTGAAACGTGGTGCGGATGTGGTGATTGGAGTGCGCGGAATGGCAATGAAGCTGGTGGAGGCTGTGGTCGCGGCAGGTGGCAACGCCTTGTTTGTGGAGTCTCCCGAGGAGGCCGGCGTGTGGCTGCAAAAGAACTTACGCCCCGGTGACGCAGTCTTGCTGAAGGGATCACGCGGGGTACGTCTGGAGCGAGCACTGAACCAATTGACTGCGGAAGGGCTGTTAACATAAAGCCGGAGAACCACTTTGCTCTTTTGGCTGCTGTATCAAAAGTTGTTTCCCTACTTCCGGCTATTCCGCATCTTTCGCTACGTGACCTTTCGTTGCGTGTTTGCGAGTCTGACGGCGATGCTCATCGGGCTGCTGATCGGGCCGTTTGTGATCGAGCGGCTGCGCGAGTTCCAAATTGGCCAGTACATCCGTGAGGAAGGTCCGCAGTCGCACCAGAAGAAGGGCGGCACGCCGACGATGGGTGGAGTGCTGATTTGTATTTCGATCCTGGTGCCTACGCTTTTGTGGTCGGATCTTTCAAATCCGCTGGTGTGGGTGGTGATGTTGTCGACGGTGGCATTTGGCGCGATAGGGTTTGCCGATGACTATACCAAGGTTGCGCTTCGGCGGAACCTGGGTTTGACCGGACGGCAGAAGCTGACCCTACAGTTTACGGTGAGTGGGGCGGTTGCGGTGGCGCTGCTCATTTTGCAGTCTCGAGGAGATTATTCGACCCGTCTGGTGGTGCCATTTGCAAAGCGGATGCGGCCGGACTTGGTGTGGGAGTGGATGGGACATGTGCCTCATCTGCATTGGCTTGCCTTTCTACCGTTTGTGGTCTTCGTGATGCTTGTGATTGCAGGATCTTCGAACGCGGTGAATCTTACCGACGGGCTGGATGGGTTAGCGATTGGATGTACGATCATTGCTGCTGGCGCGCTGACGGTACTGACCTATGTGAGCGGGCACGTTGTTTTTTCCGATTACTTGGAACTGCAGCGGATGCCCTTAGTGAGTGAGTTGACTGTTTATTGCGGGGCGATGGTGGGCGCTTCGATTGGATTTCTCTGGTACAACGCGCATCCGGCAGAGATCTTTATGGGCGATGTGGGGTCGCTGGCACTGGGGGGTGCGATCGGTACCGTTGCGGTGGTGATCAAGCAAGAGCTGTTACTGCCGTTTATCGGCGGGGTCTTTATTCTGGAGGCACTGAGCGTGATGCTTCAGGTGGGGAGCTATAAGCTTCGGAATGGGAAGAGGATCTTCAAGATGGCTCCCCTGCACCATCACTTTGAACTGCTGGGGTGGAGTGAAAGCAAGGTGATTGCGCGATTTTGGATTCTGGCGCTGGTGTTTGCGCTGTTTGCCTTGACAACGCTGAAGCTGCGCTAGGCGTCTGGCAGGGCTTACGCTAAGGTTGGCGTCTTCGGCCGGCCTGAGTGAGCCAATAAGTCAGGGCGGCCAGCAGGGTGGCGCATACGACGAACTTGATCGTGTTGGGGGTGCGCGTGGGAGAAAGAAAGGCTTCTAACAGGCCGGCTACGAACAACAACGGGATTGTGCCGGCTATCAGGCGAACGGACTCTGCGCCGGCCTGAGCGAGGGCGTTCTTGCGCTGTAGCATGCCGGGAAAGAGCAGACCGGCGGCGAGTCGAAGGCCTGCACCTCCGGCGATGAAGATGCTGGGAATCTCGAGGGCTCCGTGGGCCGCCATGAAGGACAAGATGTTAAGACCCATGCCGTGTTGCATGCAGGCGGTCACGACGGTGCCGATGGAGAGACCGTTCTGGAAGAGACTGTAGAGCGTGAAGAGGCCTCCGGTTATGCCGAGCGCAAAGGTGAAGAAGCAGACGGAGATGTTGTTGGTCATGATGGCGCTGGATGCCATCGGCTTGATCGAGAGGATGGAATCGGTCCACATTTTATGATGTTCAATGGTTGCAACCATCTGAGGGCCGAGCATCGCATGCATGAACGCGGGGCGGAGATGGGTGAGGACGGCGCCGAGCAGGACGCCAGCGAGACAGACGGTACAGGAGAGCAGGGTGTAGGTAAAGGTGCGCCGGAAGAGGCGAGGAAAGTCCGTTGTGAAGAAGTTCCAGAGAGCTGCAAGGTCGAGAGGACGCCCGGAGTAGACGAGATTGTGAGCCTGACTAAGGAGGCGATTGAGGTAGGCTTCTAGGGTGCGAGAAGTTTCATCTTCACGGACGGCTGAGAGATCCGCGGCGGTTTGCCGATAGAGTAGTCCGAACTCCTGCAGTTCCGAACCCGAGAAGGATTTAAGGTTGTTGGACGAGGTCTGCCGGAGGAGGCTTTCCAGGCGAGACCATCGGGGCTTACGGAGTTCGATCCATCGGTTTGAGAGCATGAGGAAATGGGGAATGAACGGGAGCTTCACGGATCAGCTTAACATCGAAACCCCGGAGCAGGTGGCACTGCATTTTCCTATTGCCGGTGTCGGAAGCCGCTTTCTGGCGATTCTGACTGACACCTTACTTCAGGTTGGTGTGTTGCTGCTACTGGGTTTTCTGCTGTTTCTTTTCAGCCGCGCCAGCGCAACCCATGAAGCTGCCAAGCTGTCGAACGTGGGCGAAGAGTGGGCCATCGCGCTCGTAGTGATCGTTTTGTTTCTATTGTTTTGGGGATATTTCTCGCTGTTTGAGGCTTTCTGGCATGGGCAGACGCCGGGCAAGCGATTATTGAAGATTCGTGTGATCAAAGACTCTGGACGGCAGATTACCCTGTTCGAGGCGCTGGCGCGAAATCTTCTGCGGATTGTAGATATGCAACTGAGCTACCTGGTAGGCACCGCCGCAATGCTTTGCAATCGGGAGCAGAAACGCTTGGGCGACTTGGTGGCGGGCACCCTGGTGGTGCATGACCGGGTGGAAGAGCAGCCTCTTTCGGCGGCTACGGGCTGGTCCGGGGGGAGGTTTGAAATTCCGGCCGATGCAGTGGCTCGGCTTGGGGTGGAGTACCTCCAGGTCATCGAGACGTTCTTTGGCCGCGTGCTGGATCTGAGGGTAGAGACGCGGGGAGAGATCGGGCGGAGATTAGCGGCGAGCATTGCGAGCACGATGGGCGTCGAGGAGCCAGAGGCCGGCGAGCACGAGCGGTTTCTAGAGGCGGTCGCGGTCGCCATGCGGAAGGTAGGCAGGCGTTAGGCCGAGTTCAGGAGGTTGTTTGAAGAGGACGATAAACTGACGTCAACCACGAAGCGTTTCCAAGTTAGTTGCGTCGAAGCAGTGAGGGGAAGGAGGGCTATGTTCGGGTCGGTTGCGATGCGAGTGCTGGGTGGAGTGTGCGTGACGACGCTCATAGGGATGACGGGCTGCGCAGGCTTCTTCGTGGATCCGACAACGACGACATCTTCTTCTATGACTTCGAATACTGGTGATTACGTTTATGTGGTGAATCAAACGACGGATACGCTGAGCGCCTTCACGGTTGGATCATCGGGGATGACGGCGATCTCCGGCTCTCCGTATGGATTGCTGGGAGGGCTTTTGCCTTCTTCGGTGGAGGTCTCGCGGGCGAACACGTTTGTCTACGTGGGCGGAGCGGGTGCGATCGAGTGTTTTTCAATCAGCACGAGCGGAGCGTTGACGCTGGTGAACTCCGGTGCGGCGACGGCTGCGGCGAAGTTTGTTTCGCTGGCGACTTCTCCAGACGGACAGTGGCTTATAGGGCTTGATTCGATCAGCCAGTCGCTTTATGTCTTTGGTATTAATACTTCGACAGGAGCACTGACCCTCAATGCGCAGGTGGCCTACTCGCTGGCTTCCGGAGTAGGCACGGTGGTGCCTACTGCGGTTCGGATAGCGCCCAATGGAGCTTTCATCGTTGCTTCGCTGGGGACGGGGGGGGATGTGGTGTTCACCTTCAATACCTCTACGGGCGCTCCGGCATTCTCAGGGGCACTTGGGCTTCCTTCAGGGGACAGCGACAACTCAGTGGCGATCGATGCGAACAGTACGTATGTGTATCTTGCGCGGGGCGGCACGAATACCGGCACAAGTGGCGTGGCGAGCTTTAGCGTGGGCGGCGGGGGGGCGCTGACTGCGGTGCAGACGCTCGAAACTTCGGGCAACACGCCCTTTTCCGTGCTGCTGGACAGCACGGGAGCGTATGCCTATACGGCAAATCGGAGCGACGGAACGGTGTCTGGCTTTGCGGTGCAGACCGGGACACTGACGCCCCTGTCTGGCTCGCCGTATGCAGCGGGGACGCTGGCGACGGCGCTGGCGCGGGACAACAGCGGCAAGTACCTGATAGCAGCGTCATTCGGAGGTTCCTCCGACCTGACGATGTACTCCTTCGACACATCCACTGGGGGCAAGCTTGACAAGGTAGCAACCGCGGCGAGCGGGACTGATCCGGCGGGAACGATCGCTTTGGCAGCGACGCACTGAGACGGTTTGCGCGGTGGTAGTCTCGTAGGGATAGAGACACCTACTTTCTTTACAACGGACTTCCTCCTTGCTCTGGGTTCGGTTTACGGTTCGCAGCTTGCTTTCAACCTCGGTTGCTTTGGCGGCAGTTGGCTTGTCCGGCTGTTCGCGGATGAAGGGCAAGCCTGACGAGGGATACGTGTTTGTGACGGCGAAGCACGATTACCTGCGCGACCGAGTGGCGGCGGTCACGAACCGAACGGGCGAGGTGGTGAATGGTGATCGGCTGAAGGTTCTGGACCACGCGCGCCACTTTGTGAAGGTGCAGACGGACAAGGGTGCGGTCGGGTGGATTGAAGAGCGGGCGATTGCAACGCCGGCAGTTGCGGCGGAGTTCAACAAGCTGAAGGACGAGCATCAGGGCGATGCTGAAGTCGCTTCGGCCGTAGTGCGGGATACGGTGTATCTTCATGTAACCCCGGGGCGCGATGCGGAGCGGTTTTACCTTTTGAACGAGGGTGAGAAGCTGAAGCTGCTGAAGCGCGCGACGCTGGTGAAGGCGGTGGTACCGGGGTCAACGGTGGCGAAGCCGCAGAAGGCTATTCCACAGGCTGCGGGATCGAACGCGGCCAGGAAGGATACGGTGGCGGCTGCTGTGGCGGCCGCGGCGGCGACTCCTCCGGCGATGGAGGACTGGTGGCTGGTGCGGGACTCAGAAGGCCACACCGGGTGGATGCTGAGCCGGATGATGGATGTGGATGCACCGGACTCGATTGTCCGGTATTCGGAAGGGCAGCGGATTGTAGGGGCCTATGTGCTGACGACGGTGCATGACGACGAGGCTCCGGGCGATATGAAGGACATTCCGATCTATGTGACAGTGTTGAGCCCGTATAAGGCTGGGCTCCCGTATGACTTCGACCAGGTGCGGGTTTTTACGTGGTCCATGGCGCATCACCGGTACGAGAACGGCTTTCGGGACCGGAATATCGAAGGGTACCTGCCCATCCGGGTTTTGAAGATGAAGGATCAGTACGGCAAGACGCCAGTTGCCGGGATGGAGCTTCCTGCATTTGAGTATCGGGTGCTGACGGCGGATGCGCCTTCAGTCGTTCCGGATCCGGTAACCGGGACGGTGGTTCCGACGAAGACGATTACGAAGACATATCGTCTGGAAGGGAACCTGCTACGCCGGCTGGGTGCACCGGGTTCCACTGCCGGGGAGATGATTGCGCATCCTGTGGCGGAGGAGAAGAAGGATAAGAAGGGGCGAAGGCGTTAGTGCCCCCCCCGTACAATTTGTCGCAAAATATTCAAAACATGTGACTTAGGCTCGTATCAACTTTCGTTACAGAAGGAAAGTTACTGCGGGTCAGGCGTAGAAGTGGGCAATGGCTGCTACTACGGTCTCTTGCTCATCTTCCCGGATCTCTGGGTAGATAGGGAGGGCCAGAACCTCTTCGGCGGCCCGTTCAGCGACGGGGAAGTCTCCCTTTTCGTATCCGAGCGGGGCGAGGGCTTGCTGGAGATGCAAGGGTAAGGGGTAGTAGATCTCGGTGCCGATCTTCTGGCTCGTGAGGAAGGCGCGGAGGTCGTCACGGCGAGGGGCCCTAATGACGTACTGGTGGAAGACAGGTTGGGCACGAGGGTGGACGTAGGGGAGGACGATGCCTTCCGCTGTGGTGGTTGGGTTGGTGGGAGTGGGGAGGGTGGCGATGCCCTGGGCCAGGAAAAGTGCGTTGTAGCGGGCGGCTCGCTCGCGGCGGCGCTGGTTTCCTTCCGGCAGGTACTTGAGTTTGACCTCCAGGACGGCGGCCTGGAGGGTGTCGAGGCGGGAGTTCCAGCCCAGCTCTTCATGGTAATAACGGCGGCGCATTCCGTGGGCGCGGAGCATCTGAGCTCGCTCGGCGAGTTGAGTGGATCGGGTGGTGAGGAGGCCCGCGTCGCCGAAGGCGGAGAGGTTCTTGGTGGGGTAGAAGGAGAAGGCGGCGGCGTCGCCGAGGGAGCCGGCGGGTGTGCTGGTTGCGTCTTCTGAGAGCCATGCGGCCCCGAAGGCCTGGGCTGCGTCTTCCATGAGGAGCAGGTTGGGGTGTTGGGATTGGAGGGCGATGAAGGCGTCCCAATCGGCGGGCTGGCCGTAGAGATGGACGGGGAGGATGGCGCGGGTGTTTGGGGTGATGGCTGCGGCTGCAGCGGAGGGCGAAAGGTTGAAGGTGAGGGGATCGATGTCTGCGAAGACGGGGGTTGCGCCGGCGCGGAGGATTGAGCTGGCGGAGGCGAAGAAGCTGAAGGGCGTGGTGATGACATGGTGTTGCGGCGAGTCGATGCCGGCGGCGGCGAAGGCAAGCCAGAGGGCGTCGGTCCCGCTGGCGCAGCCGATTGCGTGAGGGGCGGCGCAGGCGTGGGCCGCGGCGCGCTCAAAGGAGGTTACCTCCGGGCCGAGGATGAAGCGTTGTGAGACGCAGACACGCTCGATGGCCTGCATGACCTCATCCCGGATGAGGGAGAACTGGCGGGAGAAGTCAAGCATGGGGACGGGTGGAAAGAGGGGATCTTCGGATGAGGCGAAAGCTGGAGGCACTTGATTATGCTACAGGTACATTTGCGCGGATTCCGGGATGAAGAGTTTGTCCCGGCGTGAGAGTATAAGGATCACGGCTGGCTTCGTTCCATAGCACAATCCTTGTATTGTGTGAGGGTCAGGCAGCCTGGGAATTTGCGCTGCATCCCAGCGATTTGGAATTGGCTGGAAGCAAATTTATTGAAGCCGGACTGGTACCAACCAGGACAGAAGGTATCGGCATAAGGAGATCGGCACTATGGAATCGAAGCCGGCGCAGAATATTCAGGATACGTTCCTGAACACGGTTCGTAAGGATAAGAGCCCCATCACGATCTACCTGGTTAGCGGCGTGAAGCTGACGGGGAAGATTCGGAGCTTCGACAAGTATTCGGTGTTGCTGGAGAACAATAGCCAGGAACAGTTGATCTTCAAACATGCCATTTCGACGGTGGTGAGTGGGCGTGTGGGGGCGCATACCGAGGTGCGGAGCGAAGCGCGTTCGCACGCGGCGGCCGGCAGCCATGCGGGCAGCCCGGAGCCTGTCTCGGCGGCCGGTGAGTAAATCGGCTGGACCGAAGGCGGTCCGCCGAAGTGATTTCGAGTCCAAGGACACCACCTCAATTCCCGGCCGGGAACGCGCTGTGCTGGTAGCGGTGGAGTTTACCGGGGAACGGCGGCGGCTGGGGAGCGCGGCACGGTTGGCACGGCGGTCTGCGGCTGTTCTGGCTGCGTCTGCGTCCGTTGATCTGGATGGGGACGGCGGCGACGGGCTTGAGGAGATTCTGGCTCCGGCGGTGGACTTGGACTTTGAGGCGGGTCTGGCGGAGTTTCAGGAGCTGGCCGAGAGCGCGGGAGCGGAGATTGTGGCGACCGTCCTACAGCACAGGCCGAAGCCGGATGCTGCGACGCTGGTGGGGACCGGCAAGCTGGAAGAGATTGAAGGGGTGATCGCTTCGATGGAGGCGGATGTGGTGCTGTTCGACCATGACCTGACGCCGAGCCAGATGAGGAATTTGGATGGGCGGCTGCCTTGCCGGGTGATCGACCGGACGCAGCTCATTCTGGATATTTTTGCGCGTCATGCACGGACGCGCGAGGGGCAGCTGCAGGTGGAGCTGGCGCAGCTGGAGTATCAGCTGCCTCGTCTTGGCGGGCAGGGGAAGGCGATGAGCCAGCTGGGCGGCGGGATTGGGACACGCGGGCCGGGCGAGACGAAGCTGGAGACGGACCGGCGGAAGATCAATGCGCGGATCGACCACGTCAAGGAGCAGCTGGAGGCGGTGAGGCGGATTCGGCGGCAGCAGCGGCAAAGGCGGGAGGCTGTTCCGGTGCCGGTAGTGGCTCTGGTGGGATATACGAATGCCGGGAAGTCCACGCTGTTCAATGCTTTAACGAACGCGGGAGTGTTGGAGTCCAGCAAGATGTTTGCCACGCTGGATCCGAAGCTGAAGCAGATGATGCTGCCTTCACGAAGGAAGATTCTGCTGAGCGATACGGTGGGGTTTATCCGCAATCTGCCGCATACGCTGGTGACGAGCTTCCGAGCGACGCTCGAGGAGGTGGAGCGGGCGGAGATTCTGCTGCATGTGCGCGATGCATCGAGCGCGATGGGCGAGGAGCAGAAGGTGCAGGTGGAAAAGGTGTTGGGCGAGTTGGATGTAGCGGGAAAGCCGGTGATCGAGGTGATGAACAAGGTGGACCGGATGGAGGATCCCGGGGCGATCCGGACGGGGGAACGGGTGGTGGCAGTGTCCGGGCTGACGGGGTTTGGGTTGGAGGGGCTGCTGGCGGCGATCGATTCGGCCTTGGTGGTGGACCCGCTGGTGGAGGCAGAGTTTCGCATGCCGCAGAGCGAGGGTGGGGCGATGGCGGCTTTGGAGGCTGGCGCGGTGATGACGGAGAAGCGCTTCGAGGGGAATTTAGCTTATTTTCATGCGATTGGGCCGGCGAGTCTGATTGAGCGATACCGGCGGTTTCGGGTGCGCACGGTGGCTGAGAGCTGAGTTCGTTTATCGTGCATTATGTCCGTTTATCGGAGTTTGCTGATTGACACTCCGATAACCCGTTTGCTAGAACTGACGTGTACAACAGAGACCAAAAGAATTCCTTCGGCTGTGGTCAGCCGATATGAAGAGCTGGCGAGGTTTAGAGACGGTTTGCCTGGAGCGGGCTGTCTTCCATCCATGGACTTATTACTTAAACAAATTGAAGGTCTCATCCTCGGGTCGATCCCGACTGTCGTGTTCTTTATCACGCTGGTGATTGCGTATGGAGTGCTGGTGCGGCGACCGCTGGATAAAGTGCTAGCGGAGCGGCGTGCGCGGACGACAGGGGCGCTGGAGCAGGCGAAGGGCGCGATGAACGCGGCCGAGGCGGAGACGGCGGTGTTCGAGGACAAGCTGCGGAGCGCTAAGGCGGAGATCTTTGCGGCTCGGGATAAGAAGTTGAAGGCTTGGGCGGCGGAGCGGGAGCAGGCGCTTGAGGCGGCTCGGACGGCGACGCAGGAGAAGGTGAAGGCGGCGCGGGCGGAGATCGAGACCAGCATGGCGACGGCGCGGACGCAGATTGAAGGGATGAGCGAGGAGTTGAGCGCTCGGGTGCTGAAGGCGGTGTTGCCTGCCGGGGTTTCAGGGACGGAGGCTGCGCAGTGAGGGATTGTTTGAGCAGGGTTGTTGCGTTGCTGACGCTTGGCGTGGTCCTGATGGTTGGCGGTCAGAGGGTGCTGCGGGCGCAGGAGACGGGCAATGCCGGGCGGCAGAGTACGCCGGCGGCGCAGTCGCCGGATGCGAATGAAGGTGTTGTGGACGAGAACGATAAGTATCGTAAGTCTGCGATGGTGGCCAAGCTGGGCGGCATGATGGGGATGAAGCCGGATGCGGCGGCGACGACCTTCGAAGTGCTGAACTTTGCTGTGCTGGCGGTGCTGGTGGTTTTCTTTCTGGCCAAGGCGCTGCCGAAGGCTTTCAAGGATCGGAATACGGCGATTCAGAAGCACCTTGTCGATGCGCGGGTTGCGACGGAAGAGGCGAATGCGCGGATGTCGGGGATTGAGGATCGGCTGGGGCTGCTCGATGGGCAGATTGCGGAGTTGAAGGCGCAGAGCGAAAAGGATTCGGCTGCAGATGAAGCTCGGATCAAGGCTGCGGTCGAGGACGAGAAGGCGAAGATTCTGGCTTCGGCGGACCAGGAGATTGCGGCGGCTACGCTGCATGCGCAGCGGCAGTTACAGCAGTATGCGGCGGAGTTGGCGATTGAGCAGGCGGCGAAGAAGCTGGTGATTTCTGCCGAGACGGATCGTTTGCTGGTGCGGAATTTTGCGCGGCTGCTGGGATCTGACGACGTGAAGGGCGGGCAGAACTAATGGCCGTTCAGGTGGTGTTTGCGCCAAAGTATGCTGAGGCTTTTGCCTCAGTTGCAGCGGAGAAGAATCTTGATGTGAAGGCGGCGCGGCAGCAGATGCGCGATTTTGCGGATACGCTCGAGGGAAGCCCGGCGCTGCGCGAGGTTTTATCGGACCCTTCGATTGAGCAGCCGCAAAAGCTCGGCGTACTGGATGCGATTACGGAGCGGATTGGGATGTACCGCGAGGTCCGGAATTTTCTGGCGCTGGTGATGGATCATGGGCGGCTGGGACAGATCGAGTCGATCCTGGACGCGTATCATCAGGTTGCGGACGCGGGTGTTGGGCTGGTTGAGGCTGAGGTGACGAGCGCACGGGCGATCTCCCCGGATGACCGGCGGGATATGGAGTTCGAGATTTCCAAGCTTGTGGTGAGCCGCGTAAGCGTGTCGTATAAGGAAGACCCGAGTTTGTTGGGCGGGGCGGTTGTAAGGATCGGGTCGACGGTGTATGACGGCTCTGTCCGCGGGCAGTTGGCGCAGGTGAAGGAAGCGCTGGTCGGGGTTTAGAGCGAGGGAACAGGGATAAGGGATCAGGCTTGAAGGTGATTGCCTGAGTGCAGAACGCAACGAGTTTGGATTTTGAGATTGGATTGGACACGAGATGGCATCGATAAGCGCGAATGAAGTGACCGAGCTGCTGCGGCAGAAGATCGACAACTACGAGCAGCACGTGAAGATCGACGAGGTTGGGACGATCATGTCGCTGGGCGACGGGATTGCGCGTGTGCATGGGCTGGATAAGGTCATGGCGGGCGAGTTGATCGACTTCCCGCATGGCGTAGCCGGGCTGGCGATGAACCTGGATGAAGACCAGGTGGGCGCGGTGCTGCTGGGCGACTATGCAGAGCTTCGCGAGGGCGATCAGGTCAAGCGGACGGGAAAGATCATGTCCGTACCGGTGGGCGAGGCGCTGATTGGGCGCGTGGTGAATGCGCTGGGGCAGCCGATCGACGATAAGGGACCGATTAACACGGATAAGACGCTGCCGGTAGAGCGTTTGGCTCCGGGTGTTATCGATCGTCAGGCGGTGAAGGAACCGATGGCGACAGGGATCAAGGCGATCGATACGATGATTCCGATTGGGCGCGGGCAGCGCGAGTTGCTGATCGGCGACCGGCAGACGGGGAAGACGGCGATTGCACTGGATACGATCATCAACTCGGCCAAGAACAACCTGATCTGCATTTACTGTGCGGTTGGGCAGAAGCGGTCCTCGGTTGCGCAGGTTGTGCAGACGCTCGAAGAGTATGGGGCGATGGCTTATACGATCGTGGTTGCGGCGACTGCTTCTGAGCCGGCTCCGATGCAGTATTTGGCTCCGTTTGCGGCGACCGCGATGGGCGAGTACTTCCGGGATTCGGGCAAGCATGCGCTGATTATTTATGACGATCTTTCGAAGCATGCGGCGAGCTATCGCGAGATTTCTCTGCTGCTGCGGCGTCCTCCTGGGCGTGAGGCGTATCCGGGCGATGTGTTTTATCTGCACTCGCGGCTGCTGGAGCGCTCGGCGAAGGTTTCGGATAAGCTGGGCGGCGGTTCGCTGACGGCGCTGCCGATCATCGAGACGCAGGCTGGGGACGTTTCGGCCTACATTCCGACCAATGTGATCTCGATTACTGATGGGCAGATCTTTGTGGAGACGGACCTGTTCAACTCGGGTGTGCGTCCTGCGGTCAACGTGGGGCTTTCGGTTTCGCGCGTGGGCTTTTCAGCCGCGACGAAGGCGACCAAGCAGGTGGGTGCTACGCTGAAGCTTGATCTGGCGCAGTATCGTGAGCTTGCGGCGTTTTCACAGTTTGGGTCTGACCTGGATAAGGTGACGCAGAATCAGTTGAACAAGGGTTCGCGTCTGGTTGAGTTGCTGAAGCAGCCGCAGTTCCAGCCGTTGCCGGCGGAAAAGCAGGTGGCGATTATCTTCGCGGGTGTGAATAACCTGCTGGATGATGTCGAAGTGAAAGACCTGCGGGCGTTCGAGGATGGGTTCTATCCGTATATCGAGTCGGCGCAGGCTTCGATTTTGACAGACATTGCGATGAAGAAGGCGCTCGATGACGATCTGCGTAAGCGGCTTACGGACGCGATCAATGACTATAAGGGCAGCTTCCTGGCCGGGCTGAAGGACAAGTCTGCTCAGGCTGCCAAGGCGACCACGGGAGCTGAAGCGACGCCGGCGACGGCGATGGTGGGCAACAAGTAACCCATGGCAAACGTTCTCGATCTACGGCGCCGCATACGCAGTGTGAAGAACACGCGGCAGATTACCAAGGCCATGAAGATGGTCTCAGCAGCGAAGCTGCGGCGGGCGCAGGAGCGTGCGATGCAGGCGCGGCCTTATGCGCAGATGCTGTTGAATGTGCTGCAATCGCTGGTGCGGCGCACAGACCTTTACAACGAGGAGACGGGCGAGATTCTTCATCCGCTGCTGATTCAGCGCGAGGAGAAGAGCATTCTTGTCATCGTGATTGCGGGCGACAAGGGTTTTGCCGGCGGCTTCAACACGAATGTGCAGAAGGCGGCACAGAAGTTTATCGATGCGCGGGTAGCGAAGAGTCAGAATGTCGATCTCGAGCCAATTGGGCGGAAGGCGATTGGGTTCTTCAAGCGCCGGTATGCTGCCGCGCAGTACGAGAAGACGGAAGAGCACTACGACAACGATCTTTCGACCCACTATGAGACGATCCGGCATCGGGCGCAGCAGGTTGAGGTTGCGGCGGAGCACTCGGACCTGCTGATCCGGTCCAACTTCGAGGATGTGACCGCGATGGCGCGGGATATCATCGCGCGGTATGAGCGGGCGGAGATTGATGCGGTGTATCTCGTCTATAACGAGTTCAAGTCGGTGCTTTCGCAGCGGCTGGTGGTTGAGAAGCTGCTGCCGATCCTGGTGCTGGGCGCTACCAACATTGAAAGCTCGGAGGAGATGACCGAGGAGCAGCGGGATGCGGCTGTGAAGGCTGCGGAGACCGAGGGCATCGAAGTCCATGAACCGGATCCGACAGCGATAGAAGAAGAAGCGAAGAAGTTTGGCACGGCGGAAGTGGATTACCTCTTCGACCAGCCGCCGGCGGAGTTATTTGCGCACCTGATGCCGCGGTATGTGACGACGCAGATCTTCCATGCATTATTGGAGTCGACCGCAGCGGAACATGCGGCGCGTATGACGGCGACCGATGCGGCAACGAAGAATGCCGGGGACTTGATCGATTCGTTGTCGTTGACGATGAATCGTGTGCGGCAGGCAGCGATTACGAAGGAAATTATCGAGATTGTAAGCGGGGCGGCTGCGCTCTAACCGGCGCGCTGAAAGAGAGACTATGGCAGAGAATGTTGGAAAAGTTGTTTCGGTTAGCGGCCCGGCCGTTGACGTGCAGTTCGAAGAAAAGTTTATGCCGCCGATCTTCCAGGCGCTGCGGATTACGGGTGAGGGTTTCGTCACGCCTTCGCCGGTGAACGTGATCGTTGAGGTGCAGCAGCATCTGGGCGAAGGCCGTGTGCGGTGCATTGCGATGGTCGCGACCGAAGGCATGGTGCGCGGAATGAGCGCGCACGATACAGGCAACGGGATCATGGTTCCGGTGGGGCGTGAGACGCTGGGACGCGTGCTGAACGTTTTGGGCGAGCCGGTGGATGAGCTTGGACCGGTGAACGCGAAGGTGCATATGCCGATCCACCGGCAGGCTCCGGCGTTCGACGAGCAGTCGACCTCGGAGGAGATGTTCGAGACGGGGATCAAGGTCATCGACCTTATTCAGCCGTTCTTGAAGGGGGGAAAGATTGGGCTATTCGGCGGTGCGGGCGTGGGCAAGACCGTCGTTATCCAGGAGCTGATCAATAACGTTGCCAGCCAGCACGGCGGCTTCTCTGTGTTTGCGGGCGTGGGGGAACGGACGCGTGAAGGCAATGACCTCTGGCATGAGTTCCAGGAGTCCGGCGTCATCGATATTCACGACTTCAATAAGAGCAAAGCGGCGCTGATCTATGGGCAGATGACCGAGCCGCCAGGAGCTCGGTTGCGCGTGGCACTGACCGGGCTGACGGTTGCGGAGTACTTCCGCGATGTCGAAGGGGCGGATACGCTGCTGTTCATCGACAATATCTTCCGGTTTACGCAGGCGGGTTCCGAGGTTTCGACGCTGCTGGGGCGTATGCCTTCGGCCGTGGGCTACCAGCCAAACCTGGCGACGGAGATGGGCGAGCTGCAGGAGCGGATTACCTCGACAAAGAAGGGTTCGATTACGTCTGTGCAGGCTGTGTATGTGCCGGCCGACGACTTGACCGATCCGGCTCCTGCAACGACCTTCGCCCACCTGGATGCGACTACGGTGCTTTCCCGTCCGCTGTCTGAGCTTGGGATTTATCCGGCGGTGGATCCGCTGGCTTCGACCTCGCGGATTCTTTCTCCGCGCATCGTGGGCCAGGAGCACTATGACGTGGCGCAGGGCGTGAAACGGATTCTGCAGCGGTATAAGGATCTACAGGACATCATCGCGATTCTGGGTATCGATGAGCTTTCTGAAGATGACCGGATTACTGTAGCGCGTGCTCGTAAGGTCCAGCGGTTCCTCTCGCAGCCCTTCCATGTGGCCGAGATCTTTACCGGGATTCCGGGCGCGTATGTGAAGGTTGAGGATACGGTGCGGTCGTTCAAGGAGATCATCGACGGCAAGCATGATGATATTCCGGAGCAGGCCTTTTATCTGAAGGGCGGCATTGAAGATGTGAAGGCTGCGGCTGAGAAGATGATGAAGGCGAATGCATAACGATGGCTGATGGGACACAGAGCGGGAAGTTAGCGGTACGGCTGGTAACGCCGGATCGGGTGCTGGTGGATGCGACGGCAGACGCGGTTGAACTGCCGTCGGCTTCCGGGTACCTGGAGGCACTATACGGGGCGGCGCCTTTGCTGGCGGAGCTTGGTGCGGGTGAGGTTCGGCTGCATGGTGGAACCTCCGATGGGCAGCGGTATTTTGTTGCATGGGGGTTCGTCGAGGTGTTGCCGGAGCGGATCACGATTCTGGCGGAGACTGCTTTGAAGCCGGAGGAGATCGACCGGGGTCAGGCTGACGAGGACCTGAAGCGCGGGCAGAAGATGTGGGCCGAGGCCGGGGATGATGGGGCCAAGTACGATGAGGCCAATGAGATTACCCGGAAGGCTGAGGAAGAGCTTGCTTCTGCGGATGGTAAGAGCCGGTAGGGCGATTCGACGTTGTTGTAGAACAAGCAACGTAGACAGCAAAAGCGAAACACAGGGGTCCTGACGGATACCGAGGTGCGGGCTGGTCCGCTTGATCGAAGGGCTGCGGTCCAATTCGCTGCGCTCAGGATGACGTTCCTTCTTGCCGAGGATCAATTCCTCATTGTGGGTCGATGGAAAGGATTGGGTCGCCGGCTTGGATTTTGCCGGGCGTGAGGACCTGGGCGTAGACGCCTGCGCGGGACTGGTGATGACGGTGCAGGTGCTGGATGAGGGCGACGTCGGGCGGTGATTGTGGGTCGGCGGGGTTGAAGGTGATGAGGCGGCAGCGGGGGTCTCGCTCGAGAATTTGGATCCGTGCCGTGGAGCCGATCTGTAGAGTTCGGCCTACGAGGGTGTCTTCGTGGAAGCCGGGAGCGTTGGGTAAGTCGAGCAGGAGGTTGGGGCGAAAGCGGAGGAGATCGACGAGCGTGACGAGCTCCTGGGAGAGCTGGGCTATGGTCTGGAGGGAGAGGAGTGAAAGGGGGCGGCAGTCGGTTTGCGGACAGAGGGCGTGGGTCAATGTGAGGGCTGGGCTTCCGAGTTGGGTGCGGAGATGTTCGAGGAGTTCGGGTGAGGCGATGAGGAGGGTGATGCCTTCGGGGGTGGTGACGGTCTGGTTGTGGGCGTGGTAGGCGAGGAGCTGGCGGCGTTCGCGGCCTGAGACGCGGAGCATGCCGGGTGGGGCCTTAGGAGACTCGAAGGCGTAGAGGCGGTCGCCAGCCAAGCCGTACGGGGTGAGGGTGGCTTGGATGAGGGGTTCCCCTGCCATGGATTTGACGGGATAGCGCAGGAGGCCGGCCAAGCGAAGGCCGGACGCGGGCTGCATGGGTGTGCTTACTGGCGGGACTTGGGCTTGATCTTTAATTTTGCGGTTTTACCTGCTGGCTTGGCGGTTGCTTTTGCCGGTGTCCTGGCAGGAGTTTTGGCGGCAGTCTTCGCCAGGGTCTTGGCCTGAGGTTTAGTTGAGGACTTGCTGGGTGGCTTCGCCGCAGCTTGAGTGGAAGCCGCGTTCTTCGCAGGCGGTTGTGGGAAAGTTTTGATGGCTTTTTGTGGCGCGGATTTCTTGGCGGCCGTCTTTGCCGCTGACGGCTTTGCAGGAGTTTCCGCGGGTGCAGGAGCCGGAGCCTTTGCGGGTGCGACCTTTACTGGAGCGTTCTTGGAAGTTTTAACTGAGGCCGTTTTGGCGACTTTTGAGGGCGCGGGAGGTGGCTCCGGCTCGTCGGCTTCCGCTTCGTCGGGCTCGGGTTCTTCGGGCGCGGGGGGATGGGAGACGGAGGCGGGGATGTGGTCGGAGGGGCGGGGTTCGCCGGCGGCTTCGGCGGCCTGGCGGAGGGCATGGATGACGACTTTGAGCATCTCTTCTTCGGGGGCGGGTTTGCCGGTCCAGATTTCGAACTGGCGGGCTCCCTGCTGGACGAACATTTCGAGGCCGGTGATGACGGAGATGCCCTGGCTTCGGGCCAGCTTGAGGAGCGGGGTGTCGACCGGGTTGTAGACCATGTCGAAGACGAGCTTGGCTTTGAGGGCGGCTGGGTCCACAAGGGTAGCGGCGGTGATGCCGGCCATGCCGACTGGCGTGGCGTTGAGGATGACGTCGAAGGTGGCTTTTGCCAGGGCTTCACGCTTGATGACCTTGGCTCCGGCTTGCTTGGCGAGCCGGGCGGCGGTCTCCGGGGTGCGGTTGAGGATGGAGACGTCTGCTCCTTTGTCGCGGAGGGCGAAGACGGCGGCTCGGGCGGCTCCTCCGGCTCCCAGGACCAGGACTTTCGCGTCTTTGAGGGCGATGCGCTTCTGGAGCGGGATGAGGATACCTTGGACGTCGGTGTTAAAGCCGTAGAGCTTGCCGCCCTGGCGGAGGACGGTGTTGCAGGCTCCGATTTGGGCGGAGAGCGGGTCCGTGTGCTCGAGGTACGGCAGGATGGCTTGCTTGTGGGGCATGGTGATGGACACGCCCTGGAGGGGAATCTCTTTCATGACGTTGACGAGGTCTTTAACGTCTGACGTCTGGAGGGCGAGGTAGACGGCATTGACGGTCTCGCGGCGGAAGGCTGTGTTCATCATGACCGGCGAGAGGGATTTTCCGATGGGGTCGCCGGCTACGCCGTAGACCTTGGTGGAAAGGTCAAGATCTTCAATGCGGTAGTTTTCAACGAGGGTGCGGGCGGCGATCTGGCCGGGTGCGGTCTCTTCGCCTACGGTGGCCGCGGCGAAGGTGAAGGCGGAGCCTGCGCGGAGGCCAAGGACGCGGGAGATGATGCCGGCGTCGCCCATGCAGACGCCGACGACAGAGGTGAGATCGCTGGTGCGCTCAAGGAAGCGCATGAGCGTGATGTTATCGGTGAGGGAGTTGGCGGTGGGGACGATTTTGACGAAGTCGGGCTGGAAGGGCTGGATGCGTTGGTAGACGGCGTCGAGGTCGCCGGTGGCTTTGAAGTCGTGGAAGGAGACGATGAGGGCGGCGCCTGTGGTGCGGAGTCGGCTTAGCAGGCCGGATGTTGCTTTGGCATCGGCTTCAGCGGACTCCAGCTCTACGTCTACGATCTGGAAGCCAAATGCTGCCGCGGCGGCGAGGATGTCAAACTGGGCGACGAGCGGGGCTTTGAAGCGGCCTCCATTGGCGTCCCGGCGGCAGGTTGCGATGAGGGTGGCTTCGTTGTGCTCGGTGAGGAAGTCCTTGAAGCGAGGTAAAGATTGGGCGGGTTGGGTCAGGTAGTCGAGGCGGAACTCGAGGAAGGCGGTCTCTTTGACGGCTGCGGCGGCGCGCTCCAGCATCTCCTCCGGCGTTGAGCCGGTGATGGCGACGCAGATCTTTCCGAGGCGGGAGCGCAGGTGCTGTGAGTGCTGGTTGGGCAAGGTTCGTTTCTCGATCTCTCGTGCCGCTTCGCAGGGCTCAGGGTTCGGTCGAAGCAGGCTCTCGATGAGCTTAGCTGAGATTTTGTCCTTAAGGGGGCTGATTTTAGCCGACTAAAGGACTTCGATGCAAGGATTTGACGAAAGAGGCCCGGTTAGCCCAATGTGGGTGTCATCCTTTTGGCAGGTTGTGGGCCTGTAGGTTCGGTCACGAGAGAGATGGACGGATGAGGATGAGTAAGGTCATGGCTCAAATTTGGAACTAGGGAGGTCTGCGGTGGAAAAGAGGGTTCCGGAGCTGGTTAGGGTGGGGGCCTGGGAAGGGCTGGATGGGTTGCGGCATGGATTTACGCGGCGGCATGGTGGGGCCTCGGAGGCTTATGGGCCGGGAGAGCTGAATCTGGGCTTCACGGTGGAGGATAAGGCGGAGCGAGTGCGTGCGAACCGGGCTGCGGTGGTGGAGGCGCTGGGCGGATCGCCGGGGCTATCTTTGGCTTTGGTGCGGCAGATTCATTCCGGTCGTGTGAGGCGGGTGAAGGCTGGGGAGAAGATGCTTGGCGACGATGGGCGGGCGCTCTATGAGGGGGATGGGCTGATCAGCGATGCTGCTGGGATGTTGCTGGGGGTGCAGGCGGCGGATTGTGTTCCGGTACTGGCCGTGGACGCCCGGCTTCGGGTGGCGGGGGCGTTTCATGCGGGTTGGCGGGGGACGGCGGTGCGGATTGTGGAGCAAGGGATTCGCGCGATGCAGGCGGAGTTCGGGTCCAGGCCGGAGGAGATGATGGTGGCGATTGGGCCTTCGATCGGGGCTTGCTGCTATGCGGTTGGCGGGGAGCTGATGGGGCAGTTTGCGGGGGATCTGTTTGAAACACGCGCGGGAAAGATGTACCTGGATCTGTGGGAGGCGAACCGTCGGCAGGCGCTTGCCGCCGGAGTTTTGGCGGAGCGGATCACGGTGGTGGGGGAGTGTACGAGCTGCTCTGAGGCTGACGGGGAGCGGCGTTACTTCTCGCATCGTGCGGAGGTGGGGCGGACGGGGCGGGGGATGGGGCTGGTTGGGTGGGCTTAGCGAGGGTGGAGGGTCGAGGGTGCAGCGAGCTTTGGCTTTCTCTACCCTGCACCTCTGCCCTATACCCTTGCTTAGCGTGCGGTCAGATGCGGGCTTGTCTTAGGCTGCCCGGTTCCATTCGGTCATAGAGGGCGCGGAGTTGGCGAACGCCTTCTTCGGCTTCGCGGCGATCGGGCTGCTCGTTGGTGTTGTCCCAGCCGGAGGCTTCGCCTTGTTCGCTTAGCTGGATGACGATGCCGTCGCGGCGGGCTAGGACGTTGAGGTTGTCGTGGACGATGCCGTAGAGGCAGTTGGGCTGGGGAATGAGCCAGCCGATCTGGCCGCGGACGGGGGTGATGCTGGTGTCCGAGAAGAGGGCTCGGGCTCCGTAGCCGGTGCAGTTGACGATGACTTTCTGGGAAAGCTGGGCGAGTTCGGAGGGGGTGTGGAACTCGCGGGTCTCGATTTTGCCTCCGCCGATGAGGATGTCTTCTGTGAGCTGGTGGGCGAGGTCTGTGATGTTGAACATGAGTTGCGAGCTGGTGCGGCAGTAGCGGGTGGGAAACGGGTGGGTTCCAGGGGGCAGGTCAAGGTAGCGTGGGGTAAGATCGCGGACGCGGTCGTTAAAGTGGGCGAAGCCGATGGGATCTTCGTCATAGCGCTGCTGCTGGGCTTGCTCGGGCGGAGGATCGGAGAGGACGTAGCGGTCGGTGAACTCGATGGGATTGCCGGGAAGGCCGAGGTAGGACTGATAGGTATGCCAGGAGGTGCGGGTCATCTGCTCCCATTGGGCTGCGAAGGCTGGGGTGGCGGATTTGGTGAGGGCGACGCGGGAGTCTGGTGTCCAGGAGCCGGTGGCGCGGAAGCTGCGGGCATCGGCGGTGCGTTCCTTGGCGTAGATGGTAACTTGGGCGCCGGCTTTTTGCAGCAGGGTGGCTGTAGTGAGGCCGAGGGCTCCGCAGCCGAGGACAGCGATCTGCCGGCCGGCCAGGGACTGGCCGGTGCCCTGGGTGATGAGGTTGAGGGCGAGGGCTCCGGAGCCCCAGGATAGGCTCCAGCCGGAGCCGCCGTGGCCGTAGTTGTGGATGATGAGTTGGTCGGCGATCCGTTCGGCTTCTATGCGGGGCCCAATGGCACGGAAGGGGCGGAGGCAGACGGTGATCTTGTAGAGGCGGTCCTCGTGGGCGCGGATGGGGACGAGCGGGGGGACTACGTCGTAGAAGGGGAGGGTTGGGGCAGCGAGAGTGTTTGTTTGCATGGGTTTGTGGGTGCAACCAGAGAGCAGGGCGGCGGAAGCGGAGGCGAGGAAGTGGCGTCTTTGCATAGGGATCAGTAGCGAGGGATGGTGGGATCGATGGTGCGGGACCACTGCTCCATGCCTCCGGCGAGGGATTGGGCGTGGTCGAAACCCTGGTGACGCAGCCACATGGCGACCGATAAGGACCTGGCACCGTGGTGGCAAACGACCACAATCGGTACGTCTGGGTCCAGCTCCGTGTGGGCGCGGGAGGGTATGTCGCCCATAGGGATGTGGAGTGCGCCGGGGATGCAGGCTGTGGCGCACTCCCAGGGTTCGCGCACGTCTAACAGGACAGGGCGGGAGGTTTGTTCGCGGAGCTTGGCGTAGGCTTCCGGTGTGATCTCTGGCTCGAGCATGCTTTCAGGATAAATGCTTGTGCAGGCTGGTTTGCGTCTGTCCTGTGGGAGCGGCGGTGGATGCATCTGAATGAGTACGACAAGCGGCAGAAACAGGCGAGTGAGCAGTGGCGTAGAAGGTTTTTCTTCGCTAGGCTCAGAGGATTGGATTGGGCTCGGACTGGTATGAGTCCTAAGGAGTGTGCGGGTTGCAAGAAAAAGTTTTGATTGTTGAAGACGAGATGCATGCGCGGAGCGGGCTGACGGAGCTGGTGGGCTCGTGGGGATATCGTGCGGAGTGCGCGGCGGACGGGGCTGAGGGGCTGGAGATGGTGCGGCGGTGGAGTCCGGCGATTGTGGTCACGGACCTGAAGATGCCGCGGATGGATGGGATGGAGCTGCTGAGCCGGCTGGCCGATCTGCCGCAGCGGGTTTGCGTGATTATGCTGACGGCGCAGGGGTCGATTGAGTCGGCTGTCGAGGCGATGCGGATGGGGGCTTACGACTATCTGCCGAAGCCGGTTGATCCGGCTCGTCTGAAGTCGATTCTGCAAAGCGCGAGCCGGCAGATTGCGGCGGACGCGGCGGATGCGGAGGTACAGGCGACGCAGCCTTCACGGCGTGAGGGGACGCTGGGCGCGCTGGTGGGATCATCGCCGGAGATGCGAGCGGTGTTTTCGTTGATCGAGCGAGTTGCGCCCTCGAATGTGAGTGTGCTGGTGACGGGCGAGAGTGGGACGGGTAAGGAACTGGTGGCTCGTGCGCTGCATGATCTTTCCTCACGGCGAAATAAGCCGTTTATAGCGGTGAACTGCGCGGCGATTCCGGAGACGCTGATCGAGAGCGAGATCTTCGGGCATGAGAAGGGTGCGTTTACCGGCGCGGTTGAGCGACGCGCGGGCTGCTTTGAGCTGGCGGAAGAAGGGACGCTGCTGCTGGATGAGATTGGCGAGATGCCGGCGGCAACGCAAGCTAAGCTGCTGCGGGTGCTTGAGGATCGGCGGCTTCGGCGGCTGGGGTCCAAGACGGAGACGCCTGTGGATGTGCGGGTGGTGGCGGCGACCAACAAAGATCCGGAGCAGGCGGTGGCGTCCGGCGAGCTGCGCGGAGATCTGTACTACCGGTTGAACGTATTCAACATCCAGATGCCTCCTTTGCGGGCACATCTGCGCGACGTGCCGGCGATTGCAGAGAAGATGATTGCCGATATGAACGAGCGGCATGGATGCAGCGTAAATGGGATTGACGACATCTTGCTGCAGCGCTTGATGGGGTATAAATGGCCGGGAAATGTACGGGAGCTGCGCAATACGATTGAGCGGGCGGTGATCCTGGCGGGGGATGGGAAGCTGCGGGTGGAGCACCTCCCGGCGCACTTTGGCGAGGCGGGTTTCGCTCCGGTGCCTACGGGAAAGATGACGTTCCATCCGGGTGGGGTGCATACGGGTTTGGTGCAGGGCGGCGGGTCTGCGCTGAGTGATACGGCCGTTCACGTGGAAGTGGGGACTACGGTGGACGAGGCGGAGCGGCAATTGATTTTGAAGACGCTGACGAGCACGCACAACAATAAGACCCGGGCGGCGGAGATTCTGGGGATCAGCACGAAGACGCTGCAGAACAAGCTGAAGGAGTATGCGGCTGCCGGGCTGGAGTAACGGCTCGCGTACGGGGGAGTGGCATGCGGCTGAGAACGAAGCTGGTGTTGGCTGCGGCGGGTTCGATGTTCGTGATCGTGCTGGTGCTTTCCGCGGTGTTCCTGGGGGAACTGCTGCGGCAGCGGATTGCGACGACGGCGGCGAACAACGATGTGATGATGCGGCAGCTGCTGATGATGACCAAGCAGGGCATCGAGGATGGGCTGAGTCATAAGCCACCGGCGGACCTATCCGAGGCCAGCGTCGAGAAGGCGGTGGCCGATGCGTTGGAGGGGTACGACGCGCTAACCGACACGATGGAGAGTTTCGTGCGGTATAGCCCGGCGGTGCAGGATGTGAGCGTGACCGACGCGCAAGGGGTGACGTTGGTAAGTACGGATCCCTTGGGCCGGCTGACGAACCCGGGGACACGGGCGAGCTTCAATGATGTTCGGGACCGGAACGTTTTTTACCAGATTCGTGAGGTGTTTGGGCCGGCGCGCGTTTTGGATGTTTCGTCTCCACTGGTGCGCAATGGGCAGCCATTCCTAGTAGTCCATGTTGGGGTGCGGTCCAGCTTTTTGAAGAACAACTACGCTCCCCGGCTGCTGGATGCGCTGTTCTTTGCTTTGATCGCGGGAGGCATTTCGGTCCTGGCGGCTGGCGTCATGACGAGCGTTTCATTGAGTCCGATTGAAGAGATCAGCCGCCGGCTCGATACGCTGGCGATTCCGGACGACCAAGAGGCGGCCTCGCTTGAGGCCGAGAGCGAGATCCGGTGGGATTCCAAGACGGATGCAGTTGTTCGTGTGACGAACACCATTGACCGGCTGGATCAGCAGATGCGGTCGACAGAAGCGGGCTATACAGGTCTGCGGCAAAGTTTGAATCAGGTGCTGGATACGCTGCGCGAGGGGGTGGTGCTGTTTACCGCGGAACGGCGGGCGGCCATGGTTTCCGACGCCGTTGCAAATTTTACGGGGGATGAAAGCATTGCGCGGGTGGGTAAAGGACTGGAGGAGATCTTCCGGAAGGAGGATGCACTGGGAGCGGCGGTGCTGGCGGCATTTGAGCGCGAGGGCAAGGTGACGGCGGAGCGCGTGCGGCTGGCGGATGGGCGGGAGGTGGAGATTACGCTGGACCGGATCGATGATCGGCGAGGAAAGGGTCAGCTGGGCACGCTGCTGACGCTGCGGGATGCGGGGTCGGCGAAGCGGCTGGAGCAGGAGCTGGAGGTATCCAGGCGGCTGGCGGCGGTGGGGCGGTTGACGGCTGGAGTTGGGCATGAGGTAAAGAATCCGATTAATGCAATGGTGGTTCACCTGGAGCTGCTACGCTCCAAGTTAGCGGGTGCGGCTGATTGGAAGGACCTGGCACTCGGCGCAATGCGGCACGTCGATGTGCTGGCCGGCGAGATGGAGCGTTTGGACCGCGTGGTGCAGACGCTGGCGGACTTTACGCGGCCGATGGAGCTGCACCTCAACGATACGGACCTGAAAGATGTGGTGGAGAGCGTGGTTGAGCTGACCGGCGTGGAGATGGCTGAGCACCGGGTGGAGGTGCGGTGCGAGCTGGAGTCAGTGCACGTGCGCGCTGATAGTGAACTGCTGCGGCAGGCGCTGCTGAACCTGATGTTGAACGGGATGCAGGCCATGGATGCGGGTGGTGTGCTTTGGGTTCGGGTGCACAAGGAGCGGGATGCGGCGGTGATTGAGGTTTCGGATGAAGGTGCGGGGATTGCTCCGGAGCTGCTGCCGAAGATCTTCGATCTGTACTTTACGACGAAGGTGAAGGGGAGCGGGATTGGGCTGGCGATGACGTACCGGATTGTGCAGATGCATGGCGGTGCGCTGGAGGTGCGATCGAAGACGGAGGATGGACCGGGACGTGGAGCGGTGTTTACGATGCGGTTTCCGACCGCCGCGGTCGAGCCGCGGGGTGCGCGGGCCATGGCGGGGAGGGCTGCGTGAGCGCTCGGTTCCGTTTTGGGATGCTGGCGTTGGGCTGCGTGATGCTGGCGGGGTGCCGGCATAAGGTGACGGCGGTGGTGCCAGTGGCTTCCACGGCACCGGTGCCTTTGGATAAGACTCCGGAGCCGAAGACACCGCCTACCATACCGCCCGTTCCCTTGACTCCGGCTCCGCTGCCGGCGGTGACGGTGAAGGTGAAGAAGCCTCGGCCGCCAAAGAAGAAAGTTGCTCCGCCGGAGCCTGCGCCGGTCCAGGTGGCGAGTGCGGGACCGGCTCCTGATCCGGGAGCGGTGATTGGGGCTTTGACGGTGGGCGGGGATGATGCGCCGGAGAAGCGGCGACAGGCGAATGAGCTGATCGGAGATTTGGACAAGCGCCTGGCGGGGCTGAGTGCGGCGGTGCTTGAAGGCCAGAAGGATGGAATTGCGAGGGTTCGGTACTTTGAGAAGGAGGCACGGGCTGCGCTGGATTCAGGGGATGTGCAGGGGGCGGTGACGCTGGTGACGAAGGGGAAGGTTTTGCTGGATGACCTGCTGAAGTAATGGCTGCTCTGAAGAGAACAAGAGCAACGGCGTAACAGGGATTAGAGCAAATTAGCTGTTGTTGTGGAGTGGAAGAATGGTGCAGTGTCATTTTCCTTGAGAGAAAATGACGTTGATAGCAACGCCTCCCTCTACACCCACAGCTAATTTGCTATAGAAGGAGAAAGCGGGACAAGGGCGGAGGATTGGTCCGCTCTCCCGCTTTTTGGGCAGGTGAGATTGGATTCAGGTGGAACAGGCAATGGTAAGAACAACGGCGAAGACAGGAGCAAGTGCTCTTTGCTGAAAAGAATTATGCGTTGGCTCCGTGGCAGTTTTTGAATTTTTTGCCTGAGCCGCAGGGGCATCTGTCGTTGCGGCCCACTTTTTCCCCGGTGATGCGAGGGGTGGAGGGGTCGTCAGCGAGAGCTACGCCTGCTTGGCGGGAGTGTTCCAGTTCGCGGGCTTTGCGTTTTTGGAACTCGCGCTCCAGGGCGTCGATGGTGGTGGAGGGAGCTCGGGTAGGAATGGTTGGGATGGGTTCTTGGGCTTGGAGCTGCTGGGGGGCTTGGGCCTCAATTATCGGAGGCTGAGCGGCTTGCTGCGAGGCGGCCTGGGCTGCGGCTAGCTGCTCGGGGGATTCGATGGGCTGGCCGTCGGGGCCTATGATCTGCATGCGGAAGAGATGGCGCGCGGTGTCTTCCTGGAAGCGGAGCATCATGGCTTCGAACATGTCGAAGGACTCTTTTTTGTAGGCGACGAGGGGGTCCTGCTGGGCGTAGCCGCGGAGACCTATGCCTTCCTTGAGGTGGTCCATGGCGAGGAGGTGGTCTTTCCAGAGGCCATCGAGGACCGAGAGCATGACGATGCGCTCGTGGTAGCGCATCTGTGGGGCGGAGAGGATTTGCTCTTTGATGTCGTAGCGGGCGCGGAGGCGAGTGAAGATGGTTTCGCCTAGTTCGTGGCGGGACATGGTGGAAGCGTCAAAGTCCGTGATTGAAGAAGCAGATCCCTCTCCCTTCGCTTCGCTCAGGGTGCCGGATGACAACAAATTTGCTTCTGCGGCGGGCGCGGAAGAGGTAAAGCGGACGCCGAAGAGGTCGTAGATCTGGTCGAAGAGCGGGCCCAGCTTCCACTCGTCGGGATGGGCTTTTTCGGGGGCGTTTTCGTCGAGGAGGTTGGAGAGGATGGTGCTGGTGTAGTCCTCGGTGATGAGCTGCTTCTGGTCTACGCCTTCCATGAGCTGCTTGCGAAGGCCGTAGACGGCTTCGCGCTGCTTGTTCATGACGTCGTCGTATTCAAGGACGTGCTTGCGGGACTCGAAGTTCTGGGTTTCGACGGCTTTTTGCGCGGCCTCGATGCGCTTGGAGATCATGCCGGATTCGATGGGCATGCCCTCTTCCATACCGAGGCGCTGGAGCAGGCCGGAGACCCACTCGCGGGCGAAGATGCGCATGAGGTCGTCTTCTAGGGAGAGATAGAAGCGGCTGGCCCCGGGGTCGCCCTGGCGTCCGGCGCGACCGCGGAGCTGATTGTCGACGCGTCGAGACTCGTGGCGCTCGGTGCCGAGGATGTGGAGGCCGCCTACGTTGAGGACCTGCTCGTGTTCGGCTTTGGCGGCGGCTTCATGGCTGGCGACGGCGTTGTCCCAGGCTTCGTGGGTGCACTCGAATTCCTGGTTGTTGTAGTAGAAGCGGAACATGCCGGGTCCGGCGACGGGCTGGATGGTTCCTTCGGCCGCAGAGACGGCGCGGGCGAGGATTTTGCGGACGAGATCCTGGCGGGCCATGAAGTCCGAGTTGCCGCCGAGGAGGATGTCGGTGCCGCGGCCGGCCATGTTGGTGGCGATGGTGACCATGCCGAGGCGGCCGGCCTGGGCGACAATTTCGGCTTCTTTTTCATGGAATTTAGCGTTGAGGACGACGTGGCGGACGCCCTTGCGCTTGAGGATGTCGGAGAGAAGCTCGGACTTTTCGATGCTGGTGGTGCCGACGAGGACGGGTTGCTTCTGCTCGTGGAGGCGGGCGATCTCGTCCGCAACGGCGAAGTACTTTTCCTTGGTGGTGCGGAAGACGACGTCGGCATTCTCAATGCGCTGCATCTTGCGGTTCGGCGGGGTGACGACGATGTCGAGCTTGTAGATCTTGTCGAATTCGGCGGCTTCTGTTTCGGCGGTGCCGGTCATTCCGCTGAGTTTTTTGTACATGCGGAAGTAGTTCTGGAAGGTGATGGTGGCGAGGGTCTGGTCTTCCTTGCGGATGCTGACGCCCTCTTTGGCTTCTACTGCTTGATGGAGGCCGTCGGACCAGCGGCGGCCGGGCATGAGGCGGCCGGTGAACTCGTCCACGATGATGATCTCGCCGTCTTTGACGACGTATTCGACGTCGCGCTTGTAGAGGTTGTGGGCCTTGATGGCGACCTCGACATGGTGTTTGAGGTCCCAGTTTTCGGGATCGGCGATGTTGCCGATGCCGAGGAGGCCTTCGATCTTTTCCCAACCCTCGTCGGTGACGGTGATGGAGCGGGCTTTTTCGTCGATGGTGAAGTCGCCGGTGTAGGTTTTGGTTTCGATGGTCTCGGTGAACTCGCCGAGCTCAAGCTGGGGGATGATGACGTTGACGCGGACGTACTTGTCGGTGGTCTGGTCGGTGGGGCCGGAGATGATGAGGGGGGTGCGGGCCTCGTCGATCAGGATCGAGTCGACCTCATCGACGACGCAGAAGTACTGGCCGCGCTGGACCATGTCGGAGAGCTCGAACTTCATGTTGTCGCGGAGGTAGTCGAAGCCGAACTCGTTGTTGGTGCCGTAGGTGATGTCGGCGGCGTAGGCGTCGCGGCGCTGCTGGTCGGAGAGGTCGTGGACGATGACGCCGACGGAGAGGCCGAGGAAGCCGTAGATCTTGCCCATCCACTCAGCGTCGCGCTTGGCGAGGTAGTCGTTGACGGTGACGACGTGGACGCCGCGGCCGGCGAGGGCGTTGAGGTAGGCGGGGAGGGTGGCGACGAGGGTTTTGCCTTCGCCGGTCTTCATTTCAGCGATCTTGCCTTGGTGGAGGATGGAGCCGCCGATGAGCTGGACGTCGAAGTGGCGCATGCCGACGGCGCGCCGGCTGGCCTCGCGGACGACGGCGAAGGCCTCGGGCATGATGGCGTCGAGGGCGGCTTTTTCAGCGGCGTAGAGGGCGTCAGGGTCGGCTTTGGGGTCGATCCCTTCCACGGCGGCGGCGATGCGGGCGCGGAACTCGGCGGTCTTGTCGCGGAGTTGCTCGTCGGTGAGGGGCTGAAGGGCGGATTCGAGGGCATTGACCTGCTGGACGATCGGCAGGAGGCGCTTGATGGCGCGGTCGTTAGCGGTTCCGAAGACTTTGGAGATGACGGCGTTGATCACGAGAGAGTTCCTTAAGGGGAGGCTGCGCGGCGTTCGGGCGCGTGGGGCGAGTCGAGGTTGTGATGAGGCAGGCGCGGAGGATGCCGGGATGAGCTTAGGGGGCGTTGGGGGCGTGCTCGAGGCGGTCTGCGGCTGATGGGCGCGATGCGGGGGTGTTGAGCGGCGGGGCGGCCAGGGCCAGGTTTTCTAGGTGGGAGTAGGAGGCCGGGGCTGGGCGGGCGGCGATCTGCTTGGCGGAGGGCAGGGTGGGGCGAGCGGCGTGGTCCTGCTTGGGCTCGCCGGTGAACTGGTGGCCGGGTGCCATGGAGGGCAGGGCGGCGAGCAGATTGCGGGCGTGCATCGGCGCGACGGAGAGGAGAATCGCGGCGATGACGAACGCGGCGTACATGGTTAAGAGGGTAACATTACGGGGTTTTGGGTAGAAGGTGGAGCTAGGGAGCGTGAATTCGTCAGAGCAGTGTAGTTGCCGAAACCTAACTTTGCGGGGATGGCTGTCGTTTTGGACACCGAAGCGCGTTGTGGGGATTCGTTTGTTTCGCGCCCTCTCGGAGTTGTGGGGTTATCCGCCCTAAGCTAGGCTTGAGGCAATGCGCCGCCATCTTTTCCCCGCTGTAGTTTGTGCCATGCTCCTTGATGCCGCCGGGATGCAGGCCCAGCACTCCGATCCGCTTACGTGGGAGGTAATCTCAGTCAAACCAACTCCCCCGGATGGCTGCAAGGACGGTGATGGTGGTGTCCGCTTCTTGCCAAACGGACTGAGTGCCGCGTGCGCGCCGGTGGTGTTCATCGTTGAGTTTGCTTATCACTTGATGGACCCGACGCGAATCGTCGGGCTTCCTAAATGGGCGACAGGACCAAAGATATATGCGATTGAAGCTCGCGTAAGCGCCGAAGACGCTTCCGCATTTGCCAACTTGAAACGCGACGAAAAGTCCGGCATGATGCAGACCGTGTTCGCCGAGCGGTTCGGTATGAGGGCACACATGGAGACCCGTGAGATGCCTGCTTATGCTTTGGTTCTCGCAAAGAGCGGCTCGAAGTTGAAAGAGCCATCTGATACTACCAGCGGCATCTCGCAATTCGGCGGGACCAACGGGGAAGTTATGTGGGCCAATTCGCCGCTCACCGATCTAAAATTTCTTCTCGCTAAAGAAACAGGCAGACCCGTGGTCGATAATACCGGTCTCACCGGGAAATATGATTTCCTGCTGAAGTACACGCCGGCTGACCATGCAGCAATGGACGAGAGTGGCAGGCCATCCATATTTACCGCCCTCGAAGAACAACTCGGTTTAAAGCTCGTACCAATGAAGCAACCTGTCGAGGTTCTGGTTGTCGATTCAATCGAACAGCCAACCGAGAACTGACAAGCAAGCCACTGCCTTCCATTGCCATCGTGCCTAATAGCTCGATGCAGGGTGAAAGTTCTTTGCGGTCAAGTGCCGAGTCAGTCCTCATGTGCCGGATTATAGGACGCGGTTTGCTCATTCCCGGCGAACGGCGATATCGCAAACTTCAAGCTTTAAGAGCGTGGTCCTTCGTCGAGGGTCACGCGGTGAGGCTGCGAGACCTCCGCTGGGGATCTTGGTTTAGGGTGGCGGCTTGAGGTGCCAAGGCTGAAGCCTTGGTGTACCTGGAAGCTTGAACGGTCTGGGCTGTGAGTGGGTTTGAGCATGGCGGGGCTTTTGGAGGTGTGGACGAGAACGGTCGTTTGCTTCCGCAAACGCTATTCCCACCCTGTCCCGCGATAAGGCTGCGGGCCAAGGATGGAGCACCCGGGAGAGAGATGTCGGCTAGTGGGGTGGGTGGGTGGTGAGGCGTTTGAAGAGGAACTCTTGTAGTAAGGCGTTTGCCATGCGGCCGCCGGTGATGACGGCTGCGTTGGTGAAGACGAGGCCGGCGCCGCGATCGGCGTGCGGGTAATAGATGTTGGCCAGGGCACCTGAGGTGAGATCGCCGGCTACGCTCGAGAGATTGAACTGCGGGTGGCCGTCGTCTCCCTTGCAGATGAAGGGGCTGAGTAAGGCGTGCATGGTGCGCGAGGATTTGGTTCCGGTTCCCTGGTAGAAGTAGCGCGGGTCTTGATGCAACAAGGTGGGGAAGACCGCGCCGCCGAGCAGGATATCGCTTCCGCCGGCGGCGAAGGCGGCTCCGACCCGCTCGCCGTAGGCAGCCGCTCCCTGGCCGTAATGGGGAGCGTTTGCGGCCTGGTTCAGGCCGCCGAGGAAGGATGCGGCGACGACGTTGACCGGGCTCGAAAGGGATTTGGCTGCCAGCTCGAACTTGAGTCTGGGGGAGAGTGGGACGAATTGGGTTTGGGCGTAGGAGACGTAGAAGTTCGGGATGACGCCGAGAAGGCGTTGGTGTTCTTCGGTGTGGACCTGCTCGATGGCGAGCTCCTCGGGGGTTATGGCCTCGACGGTCGTGTCGAACTCGACCTTGAGGCGGATGCCTTGCAGCTCAAAGCGCTGGCCGGGGGTGAGGATGAGGGCAGGCAGGGTGACGGTCGAGAAGCCTTCTGAGGTGACGGAGACGGTGTACGGGATGGCGGGGGTGAGGTTTGGGATGTTGAAGTAGCCTTTTTCGTCTGCGGAGAGCTTGAGGCGCTTTTCGCCGTTTTGCCAGGTGAGGGTCAGGATGGCGCCCGGGATGGCTGCTTCGTCGGTGTCTTCGGCGTAGCCGATGATGCTTGCCGTCTCGGGTGCGGGGGAGGATGGCAGTTGAGCCTGGCTGGCAACCGAGAAGGCGAAGAGCCAGAAAAGACACAACAAGAAGGCGGGAGGCTGACGCATGGTGGTGACTCCACTTGCAAGGACGGAGATTTGATCGGAACGATTCGCGCTCGACTCATTCTTCGTTCATGAATCGCTCATGAAGGTGTGTAAGGAGTTTGGCATCTCGTTTGCACGGGCATGCGGAGACCAAGGTTGGATGGGTCGATCTCTTTGTTTCTTAGAAGGCCATGCGAGCATTAGACCGTTTTACGATTGTCATTCCGACGCGGGACGATCCCGCCATTTGCCGGAAGGCGATGGATTCTCTGCTTGCGCAGACGATGCCGGACGAGCTGCGTATTCGAGTTGTGTTCATGGTGAACGACACCCGGGCCGATGCGTTTGCGGTTCTAGAAGAGGCGGCGCGGGAGGAACGCTTTCGTGAGCTCAAGCCACAGTTGCTTCAGGCTCAGCAGAACTGGCCGACGGTTGAGGAGAACATTCGGCATACGCTGGGGGACTGGCTGGATGCGGTGGATGAGTACTTCTTGATCGTGGGGAACTCCGATGTTGTCGATTTAGAAGCTCTGAGCAAAGCAGTCCGCTATGCGGCTGAGCATGAGTTGGAGCTGCTGCTGATTGGGGTGCTGAACCGTGAGGTTTACCAAGGAAATCCCGTGCGGCAGCTTTATACGACGCCTCGGCACCTCAATCCGAAGAACCGTCTGGCCTCTACTGCATGCCATGGCGAGAACGTTTTTGCTGACGCGGTGCATGACTATGGGCCGGTTGATTATCTTGCGTTCATTGGGTGTCAGATCTATGCAAAGAGCTTCTTTCAGGAGATGTGTGCGGTGCAGGTTGAACTCGTGGAATCGCTGTACTCCATCCCGATGGCGACGCTCGAAGCGACGACGCGGCGGCCGTGCCGGGTTGGATTTTGGCCTGAGGTGGTGGTGACCCGGATTGATCATCTGCAGGGTGGGCCGGACTCCGGGGAGCAGGCGGCAGGATGGTGGGTGGTGAAGCAGCGGACGGATCGTAAGCTTTCCAATCACCTGATGTTCTCTGTGCTGAGCAGCAGTTTGCGGGTGTCGCCTTCGGCTT
Organism: uncultured Granulicella sp.; assembly: GCA_964282815.2. Taxonomy (GTDB): domain Bacteria; phylum Acidobacteriota; class Terriglobia; order Terriglobales; family Acidobacteriaceae; genus Edaphobacter. The sequence continues at coordinate 196,772 of CBDIOH010000001.1, read as the reverse complement.
TTGAGGTCTTCGTGAACTCTCAGTCGGTGTCGATGCCGCGAGGGCGGTCGCAGTATGTCTTCTCGAATCTCCTGTTCAATCTTGTGCAACAGATCTGTACGTATGTTCGATTTGGGCGGGAGAATCCGGCCATGCGTTATAGCTCGATGGAGTTGAAGGAGATCGTTTGCTTCGGTGTGCGGCTACAGACGGTTCCGACTGGGCTGCAGGCGCCGCATCAGGATTTGATCTGCCGGTGGCTGATGCAGTTTGGATCGATTGAGGGGTATGAGGATCAGGGTTCGATTGAGCAGCTGTTAGCGCCTTCCGAGGCTGTGCTGAAGCTGCTGGATATGCGACCGGGAATGGAGCGGTGGATTGCTCAACTCAGCTAAGGTGGGTTCGATTGGCAATGAGTTCCCGGTGAACCTTTGGCGGGAGACGCCTTCTTGTGTGCCGCATCTTGAACGTATTTTGGTCACGGGAGCTTCTGGGACGCTGGGGTATAACATCGTTCGGCGATGGGGTGAGATCCATCCTGAGAGTCAGGTTCATGTGCTGATGCGTACGCCGGACGAGGAGCTGTTTGGGGATCTCGAGAATGTGAGCGTTCAGCAGCTGGATATGGCGCAGACGGGTGCGATTGCTGACGCTTTGCTGAGGTTCAGGCCGAATGCGATTGTTCATTGCGCGGCTTCAGGTGTTCGGCCAAGCAGTATTGGGTATTTTGAACAGGTTCACCTGAATGTATCGGCGACACTGGCTTTGTTTGAGGCTTCGTGTCAGCTTGAGTCCTGCCACTTCGTTCATGTTTCGACCGGGCTGGTTTATGGGCAGCAGGAGCGGCCTTGCCGGGAGGGCGATCCGGTCAATACGCTGCATCCTTATGGCGCGTCCAAGGCGGCTGCGGACTGTCTGCTTCGTGCGGGAGCGGAGCGGCTGAAGCGGCACCTTACCGTGGTGAGACCGTTTTCATTTACCGGCTTGCATGACGGCGGGGATCGGCTTTTTCCGTCGATGCTGAGGGCTGCCGCTGAAGGGCGGCCGTTTCGGATGTCGGCGGGAAACCAGATTCGGGATTTCTGTGCGGTGCAGGATATTGCCGAGGCAATCTGCATGATTCTTGAGGAGGGTACGCTGCCTGGGCATGATGTCTTCAACCTGGGCTCGGGTAAGTCGATCTCGCTGCGAGGCATTGTGGGGAATGTGTGCCGCCAGTTGGGATTGGACCTGAAGCTTGAGCTGGGTGCGCTTCCGTTTCATCCCAAAGAGCCGATGAACCTGGTGGCGGATATACATCTGGCTCAGTCGCTTGGCTGGGAGCCGCGGACGAATTTGGCATATGCGGTATGGCAGCTGGCGCAGTCGCAGTTTCCGGAGCTGAAGGTGACGAGGCCGGAGCAGTATCTGAAGGAGTGGATGTGAACGCGATCGTGACGGGCGGATGTGGTTTTGTGGGGTCAAATCTCGTGGCTTATCTGCTGGAGCTTGGGTGGACGGTGACGGTGTTCGATAACCTCTCGCGGCAGGGCGCGACGGCAAACCTGGAGTGGCTTCGGACTTTGGAGTCTGCGCGCTTTCTCTTCCATCATGGCGATGTTCGGAATGCCTTTGAGGTTGAAGCACTGATTGCGCGGCTGCAGCCGGAGGTGATCTTTCATCTGGCTGGGCAGGTCGCTATGACAACTTCTTTGGAGAGCCCGCGGCGGGATTTTGAGATCAATGTGCTTGGGTCGATTAACGTGCTGGAAGCAGTGAGACATTATGCGCCTTCGACCGCGATCGTATATTCGTCTTCGAACAAGGTTTATGGGAATTTGGAGCTTGATCTTGTTGAGACGACTACACGGTATACGCCTCGCAATCTCCGTACCGGCGTTGATGAGAGCGCGAAGTTGGAGTTTCAGACGCCTTATGGTTGCTCCAAGGGAGCGGTGGATCAATACATGCTGGACTATGCGCGGAGTTTTGGGATCAAGACAGTGGTGTTTCGGCATTCTACGATCTACGGGGGACGTCAGTTTGCGTCCTTCGATCAGGGGTGGGTGGGGTGGTTTTGTCGCAAGGCTCTTGAGGTGAAGCAAAATCCAGGCGCGGCGCCGTTCACGATTGCGGGTGACGGCAAGCAGGTGAGAGATTTGCTGCATGTGAGCGATGCGGTGTGCTGTTATGTGGCAGCGTTTAAGGCTATTTCTCAGATTCGCGGTGAGGCGTTCAATATCGGGGGCGGGGTGGAGAACTCCATGTCGCTGCTGGAATTGTTCTCACTCCTGGAAGAGAGGCTGGATGTCAACCTTTGTTTTGAGAGGCTACCCTGGCGGCAGTCGGATCAGCGATATTTTGTGGCGGATTGTGCGAAGGCTACCCGGAAATTCGGTTGGTCGCCGAAGATGGGGTATGAGAGTGGGATCAGTCTGGCTATCGAGTGGGAAGAGCATCTCCGCGCGTGATCCGCTTGGAATGCCGAGGCGGCTCAGGGTTTCGGATCGGTGTTGAGGTAGGCGTCAGCGGGAGTGGATGTTGCCGCGGCTTTCGGCGACGGATGGGGCGGCGAGGGTGGCTCCGGCGGGCGGTGTGGGTGTGGTCGATGGGAAAGAGGGCGGCGGTCTGGGATCGGCCGAGGGGCGACCCCCCCTGGGTTTGTTGTGCAAAATATTCAAAAGAAAGACTTTAAGCCTGTATCAACTTCTGGGCGGGCTGCAATGTTACCTGGTGGGTGGACGGAAAGGACAAGTGCAACCGCAGATCCCCTTTGGGGGATGACAACACGGGAAAGGTAGAGTGACAAACGAACGGGCGCCGGCATATAAAGGGGCCGTTCCGTGCGGAGGGTACACTTTTCTGCATGTCCTTTTTCTGGCGTTCTGCTTTCTTGCGTTCTGCGGTTTTGTTCTGTCTTCCGGTTTGTGGATTAGCGGCTCAGACGGCGGTTGATCCGGCGCATTTGACGGTGGATGCTGTGTGGCGTTCGACGACGGGGAGCTCTCCGCGGAACCTGGTGTGGAGTCCGGATGGGAAGCTGCTGACGTACGTGGTGGCTCCAGGGCAGGCCTCGAACGGGGTAGGAGCGGCTGGAGATATTCTGGCGATCGAGGCGGCCACAGGGGCGGCGCGGGTGCTGGCGAAGGCGGCTCAGTTGAGTGCACTGGGAAGCGCGGCGGTGGATGAGAAGGACCGGGATCACCGGGAGCGGTACCAGATGTCCGGTTTTTTCTGGGCTCCTGATGGGAAGCACCTCTTGCTGGATAAGGGCGGGATGCTTTGGCTTTATGACATCGCGGCGGGGACCGGGGCACTGGTGGTGGATACGCATGCGGGGTCCGGGGATGATCCTAAGTTTTCTCCGGATGCGCGGTTTGTTTCTTATATTTGGGAGCACAACCTTTATGTTCATCCGGTCTCCGGCGGGACGGAGACGGCGCTTACGGCTGACGGGAAGGAGAAGACAGGTGGCGACACGCTGTTGAATGGGGAGTTGGATTGGGTCTATCTCGAGGAACTGAACTCCCGGACGAACTATGCCTGGTCGCCCGACTCGAGGAGCGTGGCTTACGTGCAGATGGACGAGAGCAAGGTGCAGGAGTATCCGATTGAGGACTTTCTGCCGCTGCATGTGACGGTCGATGAGCAGCGGTATCCGCTGCCGGGGGAGGCGAATCCTGGGGTTCGAGTTGGCGTGGTGCCGGTGGAGGGTGGGCAGACGAAGTGGTTGAATATTCCGCTAAGTGCAGGAAACGACTACATTCCGCGGATGGGATGGGTGGACGCGAAGACGGTTTGGGTTGAGGTCTTGACCCGGGATCATCAGCATCTACAAATGTGGTTTGCGGATGTGGCGAGTGGGTCTGGCACTGGGATGGCGAAGATGGTTCACTCCGATGATGATGCGAAGTACCTGGAGGACAAATATGACGTTGAATTCGTGGGGCATGGGCGGTTTTTGAATACAAACTGGTCAGACGGGCATACTCATGTGTATCTGTATGGTTATGACGAAAAGAATCCGACGGGTGGGGAGGCGAAGCTGCTGCGGCAGCTGACGAAGGGAGATTTTGAGGTGGATTCGCCGGAGGTGCCGGCGGGGAGTGAGAGCGTGACCTTCAATTCAACCGAGGGGTCACCGCTCGAACAGAATCTTTGGACGGTGAAGCTGGACGGGACGGGGAAGCGTCGACTGACGACAGGGAAGGGTGTGCATGATGCTTCGCTTTCGCCGGATGGGCGGTACTTTGCGGATCATGTGAGTACGTCGGAGACGGCTCCGGTGGTGAGTGTTTGTGCGACGGAGGCTTCAGGAGCTTGCAATGCGATCTGGAGGTCTCGGCCGGCTGCGGCAGTCATAGGGGCGAAGACCAGCTTCATGACCTTCAAGGCGGCTGATGGGGTGACGACGCTGTATGGACGATTGACGGAGCCTAGCAGGGCGATGGCGAAGGGGTCGGTGCCGCTGATCTTGAATCCGTATGGAGGGCCTACGGGGAGCCCGGGGGTTCGGGATGGGTTTGAGGGACAGACGGGGCTGTTCAACGATCTGCTTGCGCAGCATGGGTTTGCGGTGCTGGAGGTGGATAATCGTGGGTCCGGTGGGCGGGGACGGGCGTTTCAGCAGGTCGATTTCCGCGACTTTGGAGCGGTTCAGTTTTCAGACCAGATGGCTTGCCTAGACCAGGTGCTGGCTGCTCATCCGGCGTTCGATGCGAGGCGGGTGGGGTGGTGGGGCTGGAGCTGGGGCGGGACGTTTACGCTGTACGCGATGACGCATACAGACCGGATCAAGGCGGGGGTTGCGGTCGCCCCGGTAACGGATTTCCGGAACTATGACTCGATCTATACGGAGCGTTATCTGGGGCTGCCCGAGGCGAATGCGGCGGTGTATGACGCGGCCGCGGTGACGAAGTCTGCTGCGAAGCTGAAGGGGCGGGTGCTGATTGCACAGGGGACGGGCGATGACAATGTGCATATGGCGAATGCGCTGCAGTTTGTGCAGGAGCTGATTCGGGCGGGGATTCCATATGATCTGCAAATGTTTCCGAGGCTTACCCATTCTTTGAATGGGTTGGCGGCGAGAGATGAATTGTTTGGGCGGATTTTGTATCAGTTTGAAACGTATTTAAAGCAATAAGGAGTGGAGATGCTATGTCGACGCCGTATGAGAGTGCGCAGCTGAATCTGAACCTCTTCGAGCTTCGGCGAGAGCCGCTGTTACGGTCGGCCCGGTCGTGGTTCATGCTGGAGTTCAATCCGGAGAGCTTTCAGGAGTTGTTGGCGCTGGTGCGTGGAGAACGAAATGCGGCGTTTCGGATGGTGCTGGGATACTGGGACATGGCGGCGTCGCTGGTGACGAGTGGGGCGATCGACGCGGATTCTTTCCGGGCGGCGCATGGGGAAGTTTTCGTGACGTTCAGCAAGATTGAACCGTACCTGGCGGAGTTGCGGGCGGCTAGCGGCGAGGCGGAGTTTTGCCGGCATGTGGAAGAGGTGGTGATGGGGGCGCCGGATGCCGTGGATGTTTTGCGACGGCGGCGGGCCGCAGTTGCCGGGGCGGCAAAGGTTCTGAAAGCGGTTGAGATTGCCGGAGTTGGATGAACGGTTAAGGGGCGAGACTTGAATTTGGCGGTCACAGCGTAGTTGCGAAACGGTCGAGCTTCGCTCGATACCCCACCCCTTCGCTATGGGACAGCGAAAGAATGGGGCACCCAGGATGAGGAGATTTGATGAAGAAGTGGTTGAGCCTGGTGTTATTGGTTGGAACTGCCGCGGGGCAGGCGTGGACGGTGAAGCCGGAGTGGGTTCGGGCGCATGAGGCTTTTCTGGCGAGCGATGTGCTGGCTGGGCGGGGAAGCGCGACGCGGGATGAGGAGTTGGCGGCTACGTATGTGGCGAGTGAGTTCGAGGGGTATGGGCTGGCGCGTGCGCCGGGGATGGGCTCATACCTGCAGAGCGCAGAAGTCGTGGCTCCGGTGCTGGATGGAAAGGCGACGCTTGCCGAAAACGGGGTTGCGCTGCAGGAGGGGACCGACTTTACACTCTTGAGTTCTCCGGGTGTGAGCGTGAGCGGGTCACTGGTGGTGGTGGCTGCAGCGGACGCGGCGAAGACAAGGATTCCGCCGGGTGCGATGGTGCTGGTGACGGGTTCGCCTGCGCGAGGGAGCATCTTGCAGGTCGTGAATCCGCTGTGGCGTGCGGGTGCATCGGCGGTGCTGCTGGAGGAGAGTGAATCGACCAAGCAGATGTACGTGGCGCGGGGTGGCACGACGCAGGTGCGGATCCGGCTGAAGGATGCGGCTCCGCGGACGAGCGGGTCTACGTTGGTGGCGGTGAGTCCGGAGGCAGAGGCGCGGCTGAAAAAGAATCCTGGGACTTTATCGCTGGCAGTGCATGATGTGCCGCAGGGGGCGGGCCGGAAGACGTACAACGCGGTGGGGTATCTGGCGGGAACGGACGCTGGAGCGGGAACGATTTTGCTTTCGGCACACCTGGATCATCTGGGGGTGGGTAAGCCGGTGAATGGGGATGCTGTTTATAACGGGGCGAACGACGATGCGGCAGGGACGACGGCGGTGCTGGAGCTGGCGCGTGCGCTTGCTGCGGGGCCGAAGTTGAGGCGGAGTGTGCTGTTTGTCTGTTATGGGAGTGAGGAGATTGGTGGATTGGGGTCGACCTATTTTGGGGCGCATCCCCCGGTGCCGCTGAAGGAGCTCGTAACGAATCTTGAGTTCGAGATGATTGGGACGCAGGACCCGAAGATGGCGAAGGAGACTCTGCTGTTGACGGGGTGGGAACGGTCGAATCTGGGGCCGACGTTGAAGGCGCATGGCGCGCTGCTGGGACCGGATCCTTATCCGGAGGAACACTTCTTTGAGCGGTCGGATAACTACTCGCTGGCGTTGCTGGGGGTCGTGGCACATACCGCGGCAGGTTGGGGGACGCCGCCGACGTATCATCAGCCGAGTGACGACCTTGCGCATCTGAATGTGGAGTTCATGACGGCGGCGATTCAGTCGCTGGTGGAACCGGTGCGATGGCTGGCAGGGAGTGATTTCAAGCCGGAGTGGAACAAGGACGGACAGCCAGGAAAACAGTGAAGAGGCAGTGGTAGGGCAGTGTCGATGCAGTGATGGGGCAGTGAAAGGCGGTTTTGATAATGGCGGTTGAGACGGCGGCGGTTGCGTTTGCGAAGGACAACGGGGACCGGTTTGTGGAGGAGTTGAAGGAGCTGATCCGGATTCCTTCGGTTTCGACCGATCCGGCGCGGCGGGAGGATACGCGGCGGGCTGCGCAGTTTGTGGCGGATGAGCTGGTGCGGATCGGGATGGAGAATGTTCGGCTGATTGAGACCTCGACCGAGGCAAGCGAGGCTGGGCCGGCTCGGGTGGGGCATCCGCTGGTCTACGGGGATTGGCTGAAGGCAGCGCCTGCCGCTGACGGGAAAGCGAAGCCTACGGTGCTTTGCTACGGGCACTATGATGTGCAGCCGGCGGAGCCTTTGGAGGAGTGGAAGTCGCCTCCGTTCGAGCCTACGGAGCGGAATGGGAATTTGTATGCGCGCGGAGCGGTTGACGATAAGGGGCAGATGTGGATGCATGTAAAGGCGCTCGAGGCGATGATGGTGGCGGGGGGTGGAACGCTGCCGGTGAATGTGCGGGTGATCGTTGAGGGGGAAGAAGAGGTTGGCGGCGAGGGGATTGCAGAGTTCGTGCGGCGGCATGGAGATCAGCTGAAGGCGGATGTGGCGCTGGTGAGCGATACGGAGATGTTTGCGCCGGAGCTCCCGACCTTGTGTGTGGGGCTGCGGGGGATGATCTATACGGAGATTGAGGTGCATGGGTCCAAGACCGATCTGCATTCCGGGATGTATGGCGGGGCGGCTCCGAATGCGTTTGTAGGGCTGGCGCAGATAATTGCGAAGCTGAAGGATGAGGATGGGCGTATTTCAATACCTGGCATTTATGACAAGGTCCAGCGGCCTACGGATGCGGAGCTGGCGGCTTGGAAGGCGCTGCCGTTCGATGAGGAAGAGTATAGGCACGATGAGGTCGGGAGCGTGGCGCTGACGGGGGAGGTTGGGTATTCGGTGCTGGAGCGGACCTGGTCGCGGCCGACGCTCGATGTGCATGGGATGCCAGGTGGGTTTGTTGGGGCAGGGGCTAAAACGGTGATTCCGGCGAAGGCGGTGGCGAAGGTGAGTTTGCGGCTGGTTCCGGACATGACGCCGCAGGATACGTTTACCAAGCTGAAATCATATGTGGAGACGATTACGCCGAGGGGATGTACGGCTGAGGTTCGGCTGATCCACTCGGGCGAGGCGATTGTGGTGAGTACGGACAATGCTTATGTCTCCAAGGCGACAGAGGCAATGCGCACTGTGTTTGGGAGGGAGACGGTGTTCGTTCGGGGGGGCGGGTCGATCCCGATCGTGGGGGATTTTGTGCGAGAGTTGGGGATTGCTACGGTACTGATGGGGTTTGGGCTGCCGGATGATAATTTGCATGCTCCGAATGAGAAGTTCCATCTGGCGAACTTTCATCGTGGAATTGAGTCAATTATCCGTTGGCTGGGTTTGGTGGGTGCTTAGCGTGGCCTGGCCTATGCCGCCGGATGTGGGTGGGTATGTGCTTGCCGGTGGCCGGAGTTCCCGGATGGGCCGCGATAAGGCGCTGTTAGAGCTTGTTGGGAGGCCGCTGGTGTCGCGTGCGGTCTTAAAGTTGGAGCGGGTCAGCAGAGATGTCAGGATTTTGAGTTCGAACGATGCTCTGGGGGAGTTTGCGCCGGTGGTGCCGGATTTGCATCCGGGGTGTGGGCCACTGGGGGGGATTGAGGCGGCGCTGGCGGACTCAGCGCATGACTGGAATTTGATTCTGCCGGTGGACGTTCCTTTTCTGCCAACGGCTTTTCTGGATTGGTGGGTGCGCATGGTCTCGGCACAGGAAGGGCTTCGGCTGGGGATGTTTCGGGTGGATGAGGTGCCGCAGCCGGCGTTGCTGATGATTCATCGGGAGATTGGGCCGTATGTATCAGCGTCTCTCGGGCGGGGTGAGTACAAGTTGATGCCGGCGCTGCGGGCGTGTGCGGAGGCTCTTGCGGCGAAGCGAGGGGTGTTTTGCGGGGCGGTGTTCCAGAGTTTACCGGTGGATGAGCACCTACAGTTTGAGGGTACGGCGTGGGCGAAGATAACGGAGGCGCAGAGGGCTAATCAGTCGCGCTGGTTTGCAAACCTGAACACGCCTGAGGATTTCGACGAGGCGGAACTTCGTGTTGATGCGTTGGACGCCTAGAGCTTATTAGCTGTTGCTGGGGAGTGGAAGCATGGTGCAGTGTCATTTTCTTGAAAGAAAATGACGTTCATAGCAACGCCCCCTTTACACCCCAGCTAATTTGCTATCGCGCAGTTTGAGTAAAAGGCGTGATTTGTGCAACTTCCACAAGGTGGGTGGGGTTGACCTGGAGAGAGTCTGGTTAGTCAGTGAAGGCCGGTGGGAGATAATGGGCTGGGGTGACGATTGTCGATTCATGATGCGCAGTACGGAGAAGGACAAGCGGACAGCAATGTGGAGCAGGGGCAACTCACGCATGAGAGGGATGCGGAGACGCCGCTGACGGAAGGTGTGTCGGCCGATCTTGCGCCGGTGATGGAAGCGTTCATGGAGCAGGCGGCTGCGCAAAATGAGGCTGCCAATGAGGCTCTTCCGGAGACGAAGAACCATAAGCCGGGGCCATTTATCTCTTTTGAGAAGGTGTCGAAGTCATTTGGAAGCTTCGATGTACTCAAAGAGGTGAGCTTCTGCGTCCATCCGGGTGAGACACTTTGCATTTTGGGACGAAGTGGGGTGGGCAAGTCGGTTTCGCTGCAGATGCTTTTGGGGTTTCTAAAGCCGGATGCGGGTAAGGTGCTGGTAGCGGGAGAGGATATTACTGGTTTCACGGAGAAGCAGTTGCAGGAGATCCGGCGGAAGGTGACGATGGTCTTCCAGAATGGCGCGCTGTTTGATTCCATCAGCGTGGGGGAGAATGTGGCGTTTCCACTTCGGGAGCGGGGCGATATGGAAGAGGACCAGATCTTCCAGGTGGTGAAGGGATTGCTGGAGATGGTGGGGGTTGCGGGGATGGACAACCTGCTGCCGAGCGACCTTTCGACTGGGATGAAGCGGTCTGTAGCGATTGCGCGTGCGTTGGCGGCGCAGCCGGAGGCGGTTCTATACGACGAGCCGACGACGATGGTCGATCCCTTGATGGGACACCTTTTGGGCGATTTGATCGAGCGATTGAAGCAGCAGTTGCATTTGACGAGTATTGTGGTGACGCACGATATGCGTTTTGCGAAGAAGCTGGCTGATCGGGTCGTCTTTCTGCATCAGGGGGAGGCTCTGTTTTTTGGGACGATGGAGGAGATGGAGAGGAGTGAGGAGCCGATCCTGAAGGAGTTTTTGGCGCTTGACGAGTTGGTACTTCCCGGGTAGAGCGCGAGTGCCGATTTGGGCTTGTAAGTGATTGAATTTGTTGTTGTGAGAAGCCGGGCGGACGTATAGTTGTATTGACCCTGCCCATTGCCTGTTCTAGCGTGACGTTGACTTGACGGAACGCGTCGCCTGCCGGTCTGACAGAGGGACGAAGCCTCTGTGACCTCTCTTTAGAATGGTTTGATCCGTACGGAGCTCGCGGCGTAGTAGAAGTCAGGGAGGAAACCCAGTAGATGGCGACGCCAGATTATCTTCAGCAGGTCATCGTGTCCGGACGGCGGAACGGGGGCGGCCGGGCAAGCGCTTCGCGGCGCAGGGGTTTTCAGCGCCCCTCTGTGACGAGCCTGGTGTTTGCGACGCTGGATATGCTGACGGTGGCGGTAGCTTCTGTGGTGGCGCTGCGGTTGCGCATGGTGGCCCCGCCGGGACATGTGCATGGGTCCTTGCTTCCGGTGCTGCTGGCGCAGACGGATAAGACATACCTGTTCTATATATTGTGGTTTGGGCTGACGCTGGTGACGGTGACCCGAGCGTTTGGGCTCTATGGTCCGATTCAGAACCGCAGTGGGCTGCATGAGCAAAGGATGACGGTGCAGGCGGCGCTGATTGCGGGTCTGCTATTGTGCGGGGCGCTGTATCTGTTTCAGGGCGAACAGGTCTCACGGGTGGTGGTTTTGCTTCTGGTAGCGATCACGGCGTTTCTACTTTGCATCCGGCGGGCGGTGTGGCGGCGGATGGAGTACAACCGGTATCGTGAGGGGTTGGAGACGCGGAATGTGCTGATTGTAGGCGCGGGGCGCGTGGCTCATGCGTTGCGCAACCACCTGGAAAGCCTGCGACACCTTGGGTTCCGGTTTAAGGGATTCGTGGCGTTGACGGAACGCGAGGCGGAGAGCGGAGACGCGGATGTGATTGGCGATGTCCGGAACTGCCTGTCGCTGGCGCGGGCGCTTTTTGTGGATGAGATTTTCTTTTCTGTGCCAGCGGATAAGAAGCTCGTGATCGGCCTGGTGGAGGAGGCGCGGGCGCTGGGGATCGATGTGCGGGTGGTGCCGGATCTTTATGACGGGCTGGCCTGGAATGCTCCGGTGGAGTATATCGGGCAGTTTCCGACGATTCCCCTGCATCGCAGGGATTTTCCGATTGGATCGTTTCTGCTGAAACGGATGCTCGATATTACGCTGGCTTCTGCGGCACTGCTGGTGCTCTCACCGATTCTGCTGGGGATCGCGTTGGCCGTAAGGCTGGATTCTGAAGGGCCGATCTTTTACAAAGCCTCGCGGATTGGACGCAAGGGACGAACCTTTCATTGCTTCAAGTTCCGCAGCATGGTGGTGAATGCGGATCATCTGAAGGCATCGCTCGAGCATATGAACGAGCGGGAGAGCGTGCTGTTCAAGATTGTGGACGATCCGCGTGTCACGAAGGTAGGCAAGTTCCTTCGGAAGTATTCTCTGGATGAGCTGCCGCAGTTTTTCAATGTGGTGCGTGGCGACATGAGCCTGGTCGGGCCGCGGCCGCCGATTGCGAGTGAGGTTGAGCAGTACGAACTGGCTCATCTGCGGCGGCTGGATGTACTGCCGGGCATTACGGGGTTGTGGCAGGTGGAGGCGCGTCAGGATCCATCCTTCGATAGCTACATCTCTCTGGACACGGCATATGTGGAGAACTGGAGTTTCTGGCTGGACTTGAAGATTCTGGCGCGGACGGTGGGTGTAGTGTTTTCGGGAACGGGCTCCTAAGGCTCGTCCTGCCGGGCGGTCCAGATGCGCGCGGAGCGTGTACTTGGGACCGCCTTTCCGCTTGGGTAAGTTCACTGTCGGGGATCGGACGTTGTCCAACCTGACTGGATTCGGAGCGGCTGTATTCGGAGCGGCTGTATTCGGAGCGGCTGTAAAATGATTTGGTGAAGATTGCTTTAGCTCAAATCAATCCTACGGTTGGCGATTTCGCAGGGAATACTTCGAAGATTCTTTCGTTTGCCGGGCGGGCGGCTGATGCGGGTGTCGACTTGGTGATGTTTCCGGAGCTCGCGGTGTGTGGGTATCCACCGGCGGATCTGTTGGAAAAGCGAGCGTTTGTGGATCGAGCAGGGCAGGCGCTGGATGAAGTGAAGGCTTGGACGGCGGGTATGGGCCGGCCTGCCGTGCTGGTGGGAACGGTGATGCCGGCTGAGGCCGCGGATGGAAAGCCGGTGCGGAACTGTGCGGTGCTGCTGCAAGCAGGTGAGGTGCGGGCGGTGCAGCAGAAGATGCTGCTGCCGTTTTATGACGTTTTCGACGAGCAGCGATACTTCGAGGCGGCAGGCGAGCAACGGCTGGCAACGGTGAGGATGGCGGATGATGAGGTTCCGGTCGCGATTACGATCTGTGAAGACGCGTGGAACGATAAGGGGTTTTGGCCGCGACGGCTGTACGGGGTGGACCCGGTGGAGCGGCTCATGGAGCGTTGGGGTTCGCAGGGGGCGGAGCTTCGGGATCAGCCGCGGGTGATTCTGAATATCTCCGCCTCGCCCTTCTGGCAAGACAAGCAACGCGTGAGGCAGGAGATGCTGGCGGCGCTGGCCAAGCGGCATGGCGCGGTTGTCGCCATGGTGAACCAGGTGGGGGGGAACGATAGCTTGATTTTTGATGGGGCTTCCCTGGTGGTGGGACCGGATGGTGGGCTCGTCGCGCGGGGAGCTTCGTTTAGCGAAGATTTGGTGGTGTTCGAGACGGCAGCTACGTCTCCCACATCTCAGAGGCGAGATGTGGGGCACCCAAGTTCCGATGGTGATGGTACAAAGGCCGCCTGGGATGCTTTGGTGCTGGGAACTCGGGATTACGTGCGGAAGTGTGGGTTCAGCAAGGCGCTTGTGGGGTTGAGCGGTGGCATCGACTCCGCGCTGGTTGCGGCGATTGCGGTGGAGGCGGTGGGAGCGGAGAACGTAATGGGAGTGGGGATGCCGAGCGAGTACTCGTCTGAGGGATCGAAAGACGATGCGCGGGTTTTGGCGGAACGGCTGGGAGTCCGGTTCGAGATGTTGGCGATCCATGATGCGTTTGAGGCGTATATGGGGACGCTCGAAGGCTTGTTTACGGGGACGGCGTTCGGACTGGCGGAGGAGAATCTACAGGCAAGGATTCGGGGAACGCTGCTGATGGCGTTGAGCAATAAGTTTGGGGCTCTGGTGCTGACCACGGGCAATAAGAGCGAGATGAGCGTGGGGTATTGCACGCTGTATGGGGATATGGTGGGCGGACTGGCGGTAATTGGAGACGTGTGGAAGACGGAGGTGTATGCGCTGAGCCGGTATGCAAACCGGGAGCGTGAGGTAATTCCGCAGGCTACGATGGAGAAAGCTCCCAGTGCGGAGTTGCGGCCGGGGCAGAAGGATACGGACTCGCTTCCGGCGTACGAGGTGCTGGATCCGATGCTGGAGGCTTATGTGGAGCGTTACTGTTCCGCCGAGCAGATTGCGCGGGAGCAAGGCGTTGCTCTGGAGCTGGTGCAGAGTGTGTTGAAGCTGGTGGAGCGGAGTGAGTATAAGCGGCAGCAGGCGGCGCCTGTGCTGAAGATTACGCGGAAGTCGTTTGGGATGGGAAGACGTTTTCCGATTGCGGCGAAGGTTGAGGTTTAGATTTATGCCTTTTATGTCACAGAACTGCTTACAGAACAGGGAGGATGCGCTTTGAAGAACGGAACTGCGTTGGTGCTGGCGGGTTGGATGATGGTAACAGCAGGGGTAGGGGGGGCGCAGACGGCGACTCCGGCGGCTCCTGTTCCGGCTAAACCGGCGGCTCCGGCGGCAGGACAGGCTCCGGCGCGGGTTCCGCTGCAGCTCCAGTCGCTGGACCCTTCCACGCGTGCCGATCCGTTTCCCCCGGTAAATCCGAAGTACTTCACGACGAATACGCCGACGGTGGCTACGGTAGATGAGTACCTGAAGGCGATGATCGGGTATGACCAGAACCGGATCTGGCGTGTGGAGGCGATCCAGAAGACGGATGCGCCGGGGGTGAGCCGGGTGGTGGTCTATGTGTCGGAGAGGACGGCGGGGGCGAAGACGCAGACCGCGACGTTTTTTGTGACTCCGGATGGAAAGCATGCGATTGCGGATCAGAATGTCACTCCGTTTGGGCCTACGCCCTATGGGGAACGGCGCGCAGCACTGGCGGCCCGGGCGAATGGTCCGGCGCGTGGGGCGGCGTCGAAGGATCTGGAGTTGGTGGAGTTTGCCGACCTGCAGTGCCCACACTGCAAAGATGCGCAGCCGGTGATGAAGCGGCTGGAAGAGGATTTCCCGAAGGCACACATTGTGTACCAGAGCTTTCCGCTGGTTGACATTCATCCGTTTGCATTCAAGGCGGCGGCTTATGGAGTTTGCGTTCGGAAGAAGAGCGAAGACGCTTATTTTACGTATGCGCAGACGGTGTATGACACGCAGGGAGCGCTGACTGCGGATACGGGCGACGATACGTTGAAGGCGGCGGTGACCAAGGCGGGCGGAGAGCCGGCAGCGGTGTCGGCTTGCGCGGAGACGGATGCGACCAAGGCCGAGGTGAACGGGGCGATTGCTCTGGCGCAGGATATGGGGGTGGGCGAGACACCATCCCTGATGGTGAACGGGCGGACGCTTCCGCTGTCCATTCCGTATGAAACGCTGAAGACGATTATTGTGTATCAGGCGGGATTGGATGGAGTGCCGGCTGCGGCGGTTTCGCCGGAGGGGCATGGACTGCTGAAGAAGTAGATTGCTTAAGGCTCGCAGGGGCACCGCATCGTGCGGTGCCCTTTTGTTTGCGGGGATGAGCGGTGCGGCGCGCTATAGTGTGCGCATGGCGGATGGGATGCTGGATACGCTGCGCAGGCGATGGGACGCTTTGGCGGCTGTGTTCCTGGTTCCGGTGCTGGTGCTGGGTGGGGTGGAGGACTGGTACGGAAAAACGGATGCGGGCGATCTGCTGGGATCGGACGCGGTGCAGTATCTGGATTGTGCGCGGGCGATGGCTCGAGGAGACTGGCGAGGAGCTCTGAATGCGGTTTGGTGCCAAGGGTATCCGGCGCTTCTGGCAGCGGCTCGGCCATTGTTTCCGGTGGGGATGGGTGGGGAGTGGCTTGCGACGCGAGCGGTGAACCTGGCGGTGCTGTGCTTCAGCCTAAGCTGCTTCGTGTACCTGATTGCAGGGCTGAGGGCTGGCGCGGCAAAAGGTGGGCGACGGGATGTCGTTTTCTGGGGATGTGGCTCGGCCGTGTTTGGGGTGGCGGAGACTTGCCTGGGGCATGTGTCGCGGGTGAATCCAGATGAGCTGGTGGCGGGTTTGTTTGTGCTGGCCTGCGGGCTGATGCTGCGGCTTTTACGCGGGCCGAAGATTAGGACGGCGGCCGGGTTGGGATTTGTGCTGGGTTTTGGGTTTCTGGTGAAGGCGGTGTTTCTGCCGCTCGGCTGCGTGATCTTAGGCGTGGCAGGGTTTGCACTCTGGAGGACGGAGAAACGATGGATGAGAATGGCGCCGGCGGTGTTGGCGTTTGGGACGATCGTGTTGGGATATGGGGCGGCGCTGAGTTGGGCGGTGGGATATCGGACGCTGGGCGAATCGGGTGGGCTGAACTATGCGTGGCGGGTGGATCGTTTGACCAAGTGGGTGCATTGGGAGGGAGGGGTGCAGAGCGCGGAGGCTGCGTGGCCGCGGCCGTGGATGGCCCGGTTTGCAAGGTGGGAGAGTGATCCGCCGGATTTTGGGGCACCGGTGCATGCTTCGGAGATGGTGGGGCGGTCGCCTACCGTGTATGTGTTTCATGAGCGAGTACAGGCGACGTATATCCCTTATTACGATCTGGCTTATTGGTATCACGGGTCTAAGGCTGTGTTTCGCTGGCGGTATCAGGCTTTGGCGCTGGGGCGGAGCTTGATGGATCTGATGCGGGTGCTGATGACGCAGCCGCTGGTGTATGCGTTGCTGGGGGCGATGTGGTGGCTGCGGGGTTTGCGACGTGAAAGGGTCTGGCCCTTGGTGGTTTGCTCGCTGGTGGGGATTGCGATCTACCTGCCGGTGTATATCGAAGGGCGTTATATCAATGGTCCGCTGATGGTGGTGGCGATGGTTGGGTTGAGCGCTCTGGAGGGCGCGGGTGCGCGAACGCGGAGGTCTGTTTTGATGATGGTGATGCTCGGCGCGGGGCTACAGATGGTGAAGGAGCAACAATTGGTCTGGTCGAGAGCGGTGCATGGGTGGAACTATCGGGCGAATGTGCAATGGAAGGTGGCGGAGGAGGTCAAGCGAGCGGATTTGGGAGACGGTGTGGAGGTGGGGATGATCTCGTGGACGCCGAATGTGCAGTGCGATTGGGCTTATTTGGCGAGGGTTCGGATTACGAGTGAGATTGCGGATGGAAAGGATGAGACGTTGTTCTGGCGGATGGGACCGGCAGAGCAAGATGAGGTGTTGGGAAGGATGCGCGGGGCTGGAGCGCGCGCGGTGTTGAGCTGGGATGGGCCGCCGGGTGGAGTGGAGGCTGGTTGGACGCGTTTGGGCGAGACACCGATGTGGATCTATCGGTTCTAAGCGGCTAGTACTCCGGGCGTTTGAAGGACTGGAGGTGGGCGATGGCTTCGGCGGCGCGGCTTCGGAGTTGGACGAGCTCTTCGGGCTTCTTTTTGCGGAGGGTGTTGAGGGGCATCTGCATGCGGAAGTTGCCGGAGAGAGTGTCCTGGTGACGGTCGAGGAAGGTCCAGTAGAGGGCGGTGAAGGGGCAGGAGTCTTCGCCGAGAGATTTCTTTGGGTCGTAGCGGCAGTGGCCGCAGAAGTTCGACATCCGATTGATGTAGGCGGCACCGGAGACGTAGGGCTTGGTGGCGGTGAGGCCGCCGTCGGCGTAGGTGGCCATGCCGAGAACGTTTGGTTCGACGACCCAGTCGTAGGCGTCGACGTAGGCGAACCAGAACCAGTCGGTGAGCTCGCGGGGCGAGAAACCGCAGAGGACGGCGAGATTCGAGAGAACCATGAGGCGGGTGATGTGGTGGGACCAGCCCTCCTGGATGACTTGATGGACGACGGTGTCGAGGCAATGAAGGCCGGATTTTACGCCCCAGTAGGCGGCTGGGATGGGTAGGGATGCGCTGAGGGCGGAGGGAGTGGCTCCAGCGTAGGGGTCTGGTTTTCGGGATGGCGGTGCGTAGGCTGCGGCGGCTTGTGGGGTTTGATCTGGGGAGACTTCCTGGTCTACTTTGCGGGGTTCCTGGGGGACGTGGCCTGCGAGGAGGCGGTAACCGTCGGTTTGCTCGTGGAGGTGACGCATGAACTCTCGCCAGCCCAGGAGCTGGCGGATGAAGCCCTCGCAGGAGGCCATCGGGGCTGCGCCTTCGGTAGCTTTGGCGGCAACGTCGCGGATGAGGTCCATGGCGAGCAGCCGGCCCAGGTTGAGGAGGACTGAAGTTTTGGAGTGGAAGAGCTGGAGGTGATCGTCGCGCATGGCGTCTTCGAAGCGGCCGAAGTGTTCCAGCTGATGGGTGAGGAAGAACTGCCAGAAGGCGTCCGAGTCGGCCTGGGTGCAGGGAAGATCAAAGCCTTCGCTGGTGCCGAAGTGGTGGCCGTAGGTTTGCTCGACGAAAGCGATGACCTCCTGGGTGATGGCGTCGGGTGGGTAGGTGGGTGGGATGGGGATGGGGACCTCATTTTTGTAGGGGTTGCGGTTGTCGGCGTCGAAGGAGAACTGGCCGCCTATGGGTTTGGCGTTTTGCATGAGGATTCCGGTCTTCTGGCGCATGGCTCGGTAGAAACGGTCCATGACGTAGGATTTGCCCTGTTTGTAGGGGCCGTAGACGCGGGTGAAGTCTTCGGTCTGGGAGGCCCAGGTAGTGTCTTGGACGAAGGTGATCTGGAGGCCTTGTTCTTGGGCTTGATGGAGGTCGAGGCGGAGTTCTCGCTCGGCTGGGGTCATGCAGTGGATGGGTGGGAGTTTGTGGGATTGCTGAAGTTGGAGGAGGGCCTGGCCGTGGGATTCGGGGCTGAAGTGGTAGAGAACTTTGACGCCTTTTGCGGCTTGCTCGAGGGCGAAGTGGCGCATGTTGGAGATGAGGACGATGAGCTTTTTCTTGTGATACGGGCGGCGGAGGGCCTTGGCGGTGGACTCTACGATGACGATGCCGGTCTGGGCTGGGGATTGTTCGGTTAGGGGGCCGGAGCGATCGGTGTAGCGGTCGTAGGGGATGTAGATCCAGCGGCGGGATCTGAGGTCCGATGGGGTGGGGGCGTAGGGTTTGATCTGGTCGATGAAAGGCGGCATGCGGGGTGGGATGCGGCTCCATGAGAGAGCGTCATCTGCCTCCGCACTCAGTCAGCCGTGCAAGATGGAGCGGAGTTCTGCAATGGTGTGCGTGAGGTCGTCTTCTGAGGTGTAGAAGTGGGGGGCTATGCGGATGCCGGCACCTGGACGGAAGTCGACGAGGATCTGACGGCGGGCTAGTTCGGCTACGGTTTGCCTGCCGATGGCGTCAGGGACATGGAGGATGATGGCTCCGCCTCGTTCGGCTGGGTTGCGGGGGCTGCGGACGGGGATGTTGGCTTCATCGGCGAGGGCGATGAGGACCTGGGTCTGGCGCTGGGATTTGGCGCGGATGGCTTCGACGCCGATCTCAGCGACAATTTCATAGCCGGAGCGGGCAGAGTACATGGCGGGGACGTTGGGGGTGCCGTTCCCGTAGCGCATCATGTCCGGGGCGTACTGGATCGGGCCTGGGGCGAAGTCGAAGGGGTGGGCGTGGGCGGCCCAGCCGGTTGCGATGGGCTCAAGGGTGAGGTCGAGGTCGGGGCGGACGTAGAGGTAGCCTGCCCCAGGGCCGCCAAGGAGCCACTTGACCGAGCCTCCGGTGGCAAAGTCCAGGTTGAGGGCGGTAACGTCGAGGGGGACGATTCCGGCGGATTGGTAGAGATCGGCGACGATCAGGGCTCCGACGGAGTGGGCTCTCTCCGTGATGGCGGCCAGGTCCTGCAGGGCGGAGCTGCGGAAGGCTACGTGGGAGATGCTGACGAGCTGGGTGCTTTCGTCGATGGCGTCGAGAATGGCTTGGGTTGAGACAGTGAGGCCCGCAGGATCAGGCTTAACGGAGACGATCTCGGCGCCCTGGCGTTCGAGGCCGTAGTAGATGTAGTCGTTTGAGGGGAAGTTGAGGCCGTCGGTGACGAGCTTGTTGCGGGAGCCGTTCCAGTCGAAGCAGCTGGTGACGATCTGCTGGCAGATGGAGACGTTCTGGTGCAGGATGACGCGGCCTTCAGGCGCACCGATGATCCTGGCAATGAGGTTGCCGCAGGTGACGGGCATCTCCCACCAGCCCTCTTCCCAGGCTCGGATGCCGCGAGTGGCCCATACTTCTGCGTACTCTTGCAAGGCGGCAGCGGCGCGGCGGGGCATGGGGCCGAGGGAGTGGCTGATCATGTAAGTGGTGTGCTCGAGGATGGGGAACTCGGCGCGCCAGGCGAGGAGTGGGTCTTGAGTCATGGCTGAGGTGATTTTCGCATGGCCGGGGTACCCCCTCCCTGGGGTGAATCGTGCAAAGTCTTCAAAATATGCATGTTAGGTCCGGACTTGGGTTGAGATATCAGGGAAAAGTCCCTTATTTCGCTCAAAAAGCTTGCAAAGTCTTCATTCGAGACGTTTTGACTTGGTTGAGGGGGTCACTTTTCTGTGATGCGGCGCAGGAAGTAGGCGACGAGGAGGATGGCCAGAAACGGCAGGCCGTAGTAGAGGGTGGCTCGGAAGGCGGGGACAAAGGGGGTGGTGAGGAGCATGGCGAGCATGAGGGCGGCACCCAGGAGTGTGGTCCAAGGGAAGCCCCAGAGGCGGAAAGCGAGGGTTTCGGTGGGGTGTTGGCGGCGGAAGCGGAGATGGGTGAGGAAGATCATGAGCCAGACGAACATGGCTCCAAAGATGGAGACGGCGAGCAGGATGGAGAAGGCGTCGTTCTGGTAGACGGCGTTGAGCAGGGCGGCGAGTGCGATGCCGAGGGTCGAGAGGAGAAGCGCGGGAACGGGGACTCCGGCACGGGTGAGCAGGCCGAAGATGCGCGGGGCGAAGCCGGAGCGGGCGAGCGAGAAGAGCATGCGGCTGGTGATGTAAAGCTGGGAGTTCATGGCGGAGAGGGCCGCGATGAGCAGGACGAAGTTGACGACGGCCGCTCCCCCGGGGATATGGGTGCGGCTCATGACGGTCACGAAGGGGCTTTGGGCCGCTCCGGAGAGAGATTGGGTCTGGGGCCAGGGGAGGATGGCAAGGATGAGTGCCAACGTCAGGAGATAGAAGAGGACGAGGCGGAGGAAGGTCGCGCGGAAGGCCTGGATGATGGCTTTCCGGGGGTCCTGGGCTTCGCCGGCGGCCACGGCGATCATTTCCACGGAGAAGAAGCTGAAGAGGGCTACGAGGACGGCGATCCAGGTTCCCGAGGCTCCATGCGGGAAGAATCCGCCGTAGCGGGTGTAGTTGGCGAGGCCTATGTTGCCGCCGTGCGGGGCGAAGAAGACGACCATGCTTCCGAGAACCAAGAACAGGAGGATGGCGAGGAGCTTGAAGGCGGAGAAGGTGTATTCGACGGTGCCGAAGAGGCTGACGTGGAAGGTGTTGATGAGGACGAGGGCGAGGGAAAAGCTCAAGATCCAGATCCAGCCGGGGAATCCGGGGAACCAGAACTGCATGTAGATGGCGACGGCGGAGACCTCGGTGCCGAGCGCGAAGACGATGGCGGCCCAGTAGGCGTAGCGGACGAGGAAGCCGGCGAGGGGTGAGAGGTAGAACTCGGCCCAGGCGCCGAAGGAGCCGGAGGTCGGGTGGGCTACGGTCATCTCCGCGAGGCAGCCCATGAGAAGGAGGGTGATGAGGGCTCCGATGGCATACGAGACGAGGACGGCAGGGCCGGCGAAGCCGATGGCAAAGCCGGAGCCGAGGAAGAGGCCTGTGCCGATCGCTCCTCCGATGGCGATCATGGAGAGTTGGGGGGAGGACAAGCTGCGATGCAGACCCTGCTCGCGCTCTGCGATGGCGGCGAACGGCGCGGATGGCGGTGAGGGCATGGGTGTGAGTTTATCCTCTAAGAGGGTAGAGGGAGAGCTATGGAGAAGACTGGGCGGGGGAGTGAATCAGTTTGGGATTATCCGCGGCCTCCGCGGCTGGAGGCAAGTGAGCGGCGGGTGCGGGTGGCGTTTGGCGGGGAGTTGATCGCCGAGAGTACGCGGACGATGCGTGTGCTGGAGACGAGCCATCCGCCGGTATATTACATTCCGCAGGAGGATGTAGCGATGGAGTGGCTGCGGGCGTCGGGGCAGCGGGGGAGTTTCTGCGAGTTCAAAGGCGTGGCGGCGCATTGGGATGTCGCAGTGGGGGACGCCGTGAGCTTGGCTGCGGCGTGGAGCTATGCGGCTCCAACGGCGGCGTTTGCGGGATTGAAGGGCTACCTGGCTTTCTATGCGAGCCGGGTGGAGGAGTGCTGGGTGGACGAGGAACGGGTGATTCCGCAGGAGGGGGATTTTTATGGCGGGTGGATCACGCGGGATGTGACTGGGCCTTTTAAGGGTGCGGTTGGGACGCGAGGGTGGTGAGAGGAAGCTTCTAGCGTTTTTCGTGGCGGCCTTTGTAGGGGTCGATGACGAACTCGTCAAAGAGGTGGCCGCCGATGCGGGTGGCGAAGACGAGACGGGTGGAGACGACGCCTGCGAGGGGTCCGCGGCCTCCGCCGATGGGGTACCATGCCTGGTGGGCGATGATCGGGCCGGTGTAGTCGGCGATGGTGGGGGTGAGGGTGAAGAAGCGGTGGCCATCTTCTCCGTGGCGGGCGGTGATCTCTGCGAGGAGAGAGTTTTCTATCTTGCGCTTGATGGAACAGCGGTGGCAGGGAAGGTAGCGCAGGTCCTCATGGAAGAGGAGCTCCATGCCGAGGCGCATGTTTCCGTTCATGGCAGTGATGGCGGTCGCGGAGCCGAAGCGCTGGCCGAAGCCGGCGGCGTCCTGACCCCAGCCGGTGGGTTTGCCGCGGCCTTCTGAGTAGAGGGCGCTGGCGGTGGTGCGGAGGAAGGCTGGAAGGCCGTAGGAGTCCCGGACGTAGTTGAGGAGGAGGTCGTGGGTGGATGGCTGGTCGTACGGGAGGCCGTTGACGAGCGGAAGGCGCGCGATGCGGAGAGCTTCCGCCTGTTCGGCGGCGGTCTGGGCGGGGCGAGACTTGAGCGTGGCGTCTTGTGCGTAGATGCGGGCAAGAGGAAGCAACGCGCAGAGAATGAGGGTACGGAGGACACGGGCCGAGACGGCAGACATAAGGCGGGACCTTAGGCGAGAGGGTAAGGGGTTCAGATTTGCGATCAACGGGGAGACTGTGGATAGGTTATCGCGTGTCTTCTGAAACGGCACATGGAAATAAAACTAGATTGTGGCAGGGTCACAGCGGGGGTCAATGAGGCAAAGCTTCCGTGTGCAGGCGCGGCCTCTGTTCTTTGGTAGATGGTCCTGGGAGTAGAGATCGTTGTAGGTTGCAGCCGGAATCGTGACCGGAAGATTGGTGCGGGAACGTTTACCGCGAAGATTGGTTCGACTCGCTTTGTGATGCACCGAAATCCTGTGTTTCTGCAGCGCTTTGTGGCCAACGCGGTGCAGTGGCTTACCAGTTAGATTTGCAGGAGATGGGGAAGCTTCAGGTTGGGTTAAGCGAACGTTCATCATGTTGTAACTCTCGCTTTACATAGAGTCCATGAAGATTCGGTAACTTCGTCACATCACCGGTCTGAAGGAGTACCTGCCTGTGCCTACCGCACGCTTCCACCTTGCTGCGCTCTCCGCGGCTAGTCTTTTTCTCGTCTCGACGCTTTCAGCGCAAACCGCCGCATCGATCACCGGCAACATTGTTGACAGTAAGGGCGCATTCGTAGCCCATGCGAAGATCGCCGTCCACTCATCCGACAATAAGATCGATCGCAGCACTGTCGCCGATGACGCTGGGCACTTCACCCTGAGTAGCTTGCCTGCAGGCAACTATATCCTCGACGCGGACGCTGCAGGATTTGCGACCACGCACGCACCGAGTGTGGTGATCACGGCCGATAAGCCTACAGAGATGAACGTGACTCTGCGCATCGGGAACCTGGAACAGATGGTGGAAGTGCAGGCCGACGCATCGAATTCGGTCGCCGCTCAGCAGGCACCCATGGACGCTCGTCTTGATGCCCGCTCCGCGCGTACCGAGATTACGCCGCATTTCATTGAAAACTACACCACGCCTACTGCCGACAACACGGAGATGATCTTCTTCGCGCCGGGCACCTTCTCGGTGAACCCAAATGGAAGCGGCCTCGGAGATTCCAAAAACTTTTTTCGCGGCTTTTCCGACGGCAATTACGACATCACCTTTGACGGTATCCCTTATGAAGACACGAACTCGCCCACGCATCACTCCTGGGCGTTCTTCCCGGCTCCCTTTATCGGCAGCATTGACTTCGATCGCTCGCCCGGCACCGCGTCGACGGTCGGACCGACGCCCTTCGGCGGTTCGATCAACATGCTCTCAAAGACGCTACGCCAAGACCCGGACATCGTAGGCTCGGTCAGCTACGGCTCGTTCAACACCATTCTTTCGGACGTCCAGGTCACCTCCGGCCCGCTCGGCGCCAACAAGAAGACGCATTTTCTCGCCGACTTCAACCACCTGACGTCCGATGGCTTTGAAACCTGGAATGCCCAGATGCGTTCGGCCGGGGACATCAAGGTCGAGTACCGCTTCAACGATGAGAAGATCCTCACCGGCTACAGCGGGGTTGGCCTGCTGGACACCAATACGCCGAACACGAAGGGCCCCACGCGCGCACAGTACCTGGCGCAGTACAACTATCTGCTGCAGAACACCGATCCCACGCGCTCGGACTACGCGGGATACAACTACTACCACATTCCCTCAGACTTCGAGTATGTCGGCTTCGTCGCGCCGCTCGGCGGCGGGTGGCACCTGGACACGAAGCAGTACACCTACAGCTATTACAACCAGCAGAACTATGCGACGGGAACGGCGCCAATCACAACCGCACTCTGCAGTCCTGGCGGTGTCGTATCGAAATCCTGCGGCGTCGATAAGTTGAACAGCTACCGCAAGTATGGCGATATCACGACCGTCAGCCAGGTTTCAAAGTACGGCATCTTCCGGACTGGTCTCTGGTATGAGTGGGCAACGACATCGCGCCACCAGATCCCGCAGGATCCGACCACGAAGGCTGACAATCCGCTGCCAAACTTCAACGAATCCTTCTACACCAACAGCTATCAGCCATTCGCCGAATACGAGTGGCATCCCTCGCTGATGCTCACCGTTACAGCTGGGGCGAAGTTCTCGCGCTATACCTTCGACCTGAAGCAGCTTTCCGACAACGGCGGCGCTGTAGGTTCGCTTCCCGCCGGAGTTCCTGCGGTCTATCATCACGCAACGTTCAATACCGCCTTGCCATCAGCAGACGTAAACTACCGGTTCCGCGAGAACTGGTCGGCCTATGCGCAGTTCGGCACCGGTAGCCTCATTCCACCGTCCAGCGTCTTCGATGTACCCAACGTGGTTGGCGGCGTACTTGTCAATCCAGTGACTGTACTGCCGAGGCAGACGAAGGCCTACACGTATCAGACCGGTTCGGTGCTGAAGCTTCGCCGCCTGACCCTCGATGGCGACTTCTATTATGTCCTCTTTGGCAACGGCTACACTGCTTCGCCAGATCCGAACGCCTCGGGCTCCAACGAATATCAGAGCTCCGGTAATTCAACAACGAAAGGCTTTGAAGGCGAGGCGAACATTTCGCTTACTCATGGCCTGCTCGTTTACCTCAACGGCACGGCGGGATCCGCGCGCTACACCAGCCAGACCATCCTGACCGGAACGGGGAGCGGAGCAACGGCTGCCAACAAGTACTACATCAACCCGAACAATGGCGCCTGGGAGGCCAGCACCCCGGCAAACACCGAAACGTGGGGCCTCACCTATGCCTCGCACGGCCTGGACTTTGGCTGGTTCACCAAGCGCATCGGTCCGATGTGGAACGATAGCAAGGCGACACTCAAGCTGAACTACACCGACGGCACGGTCTCGGCCCCTACTAGCATTACCGCGAACCAAGTCATTCCGATCGATCCGTTCACTCTCTCGAACTTCTTCGTGAACTACAACGTGCATCACTTTCCGCACTTTGGAGAATCGAAGCTGCGCCTCAGCCTCAACAACCTCTTCAACGCACAAGGCATTACTGGACTCACTGCCAACACTGCCGGACAAACCTTTACCCCCTCGTCTCTCGACACACTTACTCTGCTCCCCGGCCGTAGCATCACGGTCTCGTTCCAGGTCGGCCTTACGCGCAGGGAGTAGCATCCCTGCGCCAACCCCGTGCAGACCGGTGACACCAGTCTGCACACCTTTTCCTCCTTCGAACGAGAACTTCCTTGCGATTGATTATCTTCTTACTCCTTATGGCTTCCGTCGCGGGGGCGCAACAGGCTTCGTCCGCGAAGCCCGCGCGCATCAGTCCATGGTTCAACCCGCAAAGCATCGACTTCGTCGCGCTCGCTCCTGCTCCGCCTGTGCCTGGATCCGAGCTTGATCAGCAGGAGATGAAGGAAGTCTTGCTCGCACAACGTACGCGCACCGCCGCGGAGATCTAACAGGCACAAGCGGACGACAAGGAAGAGGACCTCTTCATCTTTGCGCCGGTCCTTGGTGCAAAATTCAGCGCGGCCGAGCTGCCGCTGACCGCGATGTTCTCGCAGCATCTGCGGGATGCCTCCGCCGTCGTGAACCCTCCGCTCAAACTACAGTTTGCACGTCCGCGTCCGTTTGTCGCGTCGACGCAAGTTCATCCTGTCTGCGAGAAGACAGCCTCCAATTCGTTTCCCAGCGGTCACGCTATGGTTGGCACGCTGGAAGCGCTTGCTCTCACTCAGATCGTCCCCGAACGCTCCCCGGAGATTCTTCGTCGCCTCGATCAATACACGCGCAACCGCGTTGTGTGCGGCGTTCATTACCCGAGCGATGTTGCTGCGTCACGGATTGTCGCCACGGCACTGTTCGGTCTGATTGCGGCGTCTCCGGTCTACCAGAAAGAACTCGCATCCGCCAGATCAGAGGTGAGGAGCCACTTAGCTCTGTATGGCAGCTCTGCCAGACCCGGTCTCATGCAGAACAAGCTGCCGATCAACGCGGTGAGCCTCTCACCCGCTGCTGTCGTTCTCGAAGAGGAAGGCAATGCTCGATCAAAAAGCTCTGTGCGCTAAGCTCCTCATAAACTCCAACGGCTTGCCGCAATGGGTTGCGCTTCTCCGTTGTCTCGCGATCGTTCTGATGGCTCTGGGTGTACGTCAGACCCGAGGGCAAAGTAAGCCGCAGGCGCCCATGCTTACAACAGTCTCTGTCGTCATGCTCAGCGACCTGCACTTCGATCCCTTCCACGATCCTGCAAAGGTGCCGTTGCTTGCCAGGACGCCGATCTCCCACTGGAGATCCATCCTGGCAATGCCAGATGCGCCGGATCAGACAAGTCGCTTCGCCTCGCTGCAGGAGACGTGCAAGGCCAAAGAAGACATGGACGCGTCGTACCCATTACTGCGCAGCAGCCTTGAGGCGGCCAGAGCTCAATCTGCTGCCACGGCTGGCTTCATTACTCTGAGTGGGGATTTGCTCGTGCACGACCTGGACTGCAGATACCGTGTGGCGATGAAAGCTCCGGTGAGCGCAGCCGATGATCCGTTTCTCTCCGCGGCCTTCGCTGAGAAGACAACCGCTTTCGTCATCGAGCAGGTCGAAGCAGCGTTCCCAACGATCCCCGTTTATGTGGCGCTTGGAAATAATGATTCCCGTTGCAACCATAATCGCCTGGATGTGCACGACGAATTCTTAAAAGCGTCCGCATTGACGATCGTTGCTGGTCTGCGAGGGGCAAACGAAGCGGAGATAACGCTTGCACAGCGCACCTTCGAATCCGCGGGATACTACGCGGTGACCATGCCCGCGCCCATGCTCAACACGCGCCTGATCGTGCTGAACGACACTTACATGATGCCGGCCTTCACCAACTGTGAAGGAATGGACGATCGGAGAGGGGAGCAGGAACAACTGGCATGGCTGCGGAAGGAGCTCGACAGCGCCCAAACTAAGCAGCAGCGGGTCTGGCTTCTGGGCCACCTGCCGCCTTCCATCAACGCAGATTCTTCCTTGTCGGGCCACGGTTCCTTCTGTGCGGCCAATCGAACGGTCCGCTTCCAGGATACGGAGGCGCTGGCAGACGAAATATCCGCTCACGCCGACACAATCACGCTCGGCATCTTCGGTCACACACACATGGACGACCTTCATTTGATAGCTGCAAAGGGCCATGCCGTCCCCATAAAAGTCGTCGCGTCTGTTTCGCCTGTGGACGGCAACCTTCCGTCGTTCACGCTGGGATCTGTCGATCCAGCCTCAGCCACGTTGACCGACTACGCCGTCTTCGAGGCGTCCAACAAGACCGGCGTCGGAACAACATGGTCGCGGGAATACGAATTTAACGCCGCTTATCATCAGCAAGGCTTCACCGCCGCCTCTCTGAGCGATCTGATAAGCCGACTTCGCATGGATAAAGCGGGCACTGGCACAGACAGCCGTGCTTACCAGACTCACTTCCTCAAAGGTTCCAAGGGTAAAAAGCTTTCTTCAAGCTGGCCGGGTTACGTTTGCAGTCTCGATAGCTTTACTGACGAAAGCTTCAACGCGTGTGTTTGCGATCATCCGTAGACATGGATAAGCAAACCTGCAGCGACCGTATCTAAGGGCTGATCCGATCGAGAAAGCCTCGGCCTCGAGTTCCTTAACATTCTGGAAGAGAAATGTTGGAGGCGCGGGTCGGGATCGAACCGACGCATAAAGGTTTTGCAGACCTCTCCCTTACCACTTGGGTACCGCGCCCCGGATGTTCCGCATGCCTGATGTTGCAGAAGGGTGAAGCAGGTGAAGGTTTCTGATTGGAGCGGGAGACCGGGGTCGAACCGGCGACATCTTCCTTGGCAAGGAAGCACTCTACCACTGAGCTACTCCCGCTCTACCAGTTTGATATTAGCTTGGAGTTGGGATTGGGTCAACTTCGAGGCTTCAACACCCCACCCCCGTAAAATTGTGCAAAATATACATTCGATACGGTTTAGGTCCGGATCAACTTGGGGCATTGCACAAAGAAGTGTGCATCAGTATTCGGCGGGAACGGAGGTCTGGAACGGGATGCGCGGGCCGGCCAGGACATTGTTGCGGCGGCGGACAAGATGGGGGGTGATGGTGAGGACGAGCTCGGAATGGTCGGTTTCGCGGAGGGTGTCGGCGAGGGACTGGTCGAAGCCGGGGAGACTGGCGAGGCCGGGGATCCCGGAGACGGCGCGGGATTCGGTGCTGGAAAGCTCGGAGAGCATTAGGGCGGTGGCACCCTCGGGGACCGTGACGTCGGAGGTCAGGGCGGTTTCGGTGAGGACGGGGATGTTGTCGAGGGAGACGCCGGTGAGGGCTTCGATCTTGAGGTCGACGTGGAGGGTGATGAGGCCGGATTTGAGGACCGTAGGGGTGGTTTTGAGGGTGATGCCGAGGTCCTCGTAGGAGATCTGCGGGATGGTGAGGGAGGATCCGGTGCCGAGATACTGGCTGAGCAGGGACGAGGCGCTGACGCCGTTCACGGTGACACCCGCGAGGGCCGAGGTCGTGGCGGCGGAGACGCCGGAGCTGTAGGTGGAGGTGGTGATGGGGTACCTGGTGCCGACGCGGAGGGTAGAGATCTGGCGGTCGCCGGCGCGGACGATGAGGTCGTCAAGGGCGCGGGTATCAGACGAGTTGAGGGCCAGGTTGAGGGTCGTGGAGGAGCCCAGGAAGATGCCGGCAGTGGTGAGGCCTCCGCCGACGAAGCCTATGAGATTGGAGACGTTGGTGTTGGTGACGAGGCCGGAGAGGACGAGGAAGATGGCCTCCGCGATGATGTCCTGGGCGGCGTTGCCGGAGGGGGTGAAGAGGCCCTGGCTGATGGCGGTCTGGATGAGGGACTGGTTGGCGGAGACGATCTGCTGGGCTTCGGCGGCGATGGAAAAGGCCCCGACGGAGGTGGGGGTGTTGAGGCCCAGGTTGCGGGTGATGGAGCGGTCCATGGTGTAGAGCTTGAGCTCCAGGAGGACCTGGGCTCCGTCGTCGATGAGGTCTGTGAGGGTCGCGTTGACGGCTTTGAGGGTGGGCTCCGGTGCGCGCAGGATGAGCGAGGAGGCGTTCTGCTGGACCGAGACCTGCTTGACGTCGAAGACGTTCTTGATGATGTTCTGGATCTCGTTGAGCTCCGCCTGGGTTCGGCCGGGGATGAAGAGGGTTTCCTCGACCTGGCGCTCGTACCTAGTGCGATTTTCCTGGGTGTCTTTGAGGATGAGGACGGTTTTGGCGTCGACGGTGACGGCGAAGGCCTGAGCCATCTGGAGGAGGATGGGCATGGCCTGGGTGTAGGGGGCGGGTTCAAGCTGGAAGCGGAGCTGTTTGCGCTCGACGGAGTCATCGACGACAGCTTTGAGGCCGTAGAGACGGGCTGCGTCGGCGAGGACTTGGCGAACGTCGCCGCGGAGGTCGAGTTCTTTAGGGCCGGGGGCGGGCTCGAGCTGGATGGGGCCTTCGAAGCTGAGGTTTTGGCTCCGGTTCGGGATGGCCTGGATGTGTGAGGTTGCCGGGGCTGGGGCGGCTAAATGCTCCTGGATGCGCTCGTCGTGGGGGTCGATGGCAGTCGCTTCGGCGAGGAGGCTGTCGGCGAGGGTGGGCTGGTTGAGGAGGCGGGCTTTGGCCGCCTGCTGGAGGAGGCCGGAGACGCGGCCCTGACGGGTGAGGTCGAGGGCCTGGGAATAAACGCGGTTTGTGGGGTTCAGGGCGGTGGCGCGGGTGAACTCGGCCTGAGCGGTGGTGAGGTCTTTGCGGTCGACGGCGCGGGCTCCGGCGAGGTAGGCTTGTTCGGCTCGGGTGGGGTCTGGTTTGGCTGCGGGGGCGGGTGTGGATTGGGTGCGGGCGAAGGGGGTGGTGCAGGCCAGGAGGGCGAAGGAGATCGCGCGGGTTGAGGGGCGGTGGGTCATGCGGTTATGGGTTGGACGGATGGGGAAGTCGTGTGGGGTTGTAGTGTGCGGAAGAACGGCAGTGACAACTGGTGAGTCGATCGTATTCAGCAACCTTGCGCGAAACTGGACGGACTTGAGGCGGAACGGATCCTCTTCGGGGTCTTGATGGTTACCGCAACCCTCTGCTGGGCCGCTTCCCTTGAAATTAGTTGGGGTCCTTCGACTGCGTCTGGCGCAAAGGACGCGCCAGACTCCGCTCAGGATGACGTAGTTCTTCTTGTGTAAAGAAAACACGTTGAAAGCTTGAATATGGCGTTTGCTTTAGCGGAGGCGGGTGAGGTTTTGCAGGATGGGCTGGGGGCGGGGGCGCTCGGACATGGGCGGGCGGCGGAGGCCGGCGCGGATCTGGGCGGTGTCGAGGTCTAGCTCCGCGAGGGTGCGGGAGAGAGTGTTGCGGTGCATGCCGAGTTCTTCCGCTGCTTTGCACTGGTTGCCCTTGTGCTGGGCGAGGACCTCAAGGATATAACGGCGTTTGAACTGCTTGACGGAGTCCGTATAGGAGACGCCGGCGGAGTGCATTTGGGTGACGAGGGCATCGAGTTCGCGCTTCAAGGAAACCTCATCCTGCAGCCTGTTTGGGCTGCGGTGTCTTATTCGCCGGGACGGAGCGTGTGTGCTTTGAGAGCGTTTGGGGTCTGGTGCAGAAGGTGGGTTGCACCTTCGGTGATCCTGGCCTGGAAATGACTGGGCACAACGAAGGATACCGCATGGGCCCCGGTTAGGAAATAGGGTGCGAGGACAGAATGTTTGAGGAAGGGTGAGGCCGGGGCGAAGGCGGCAAAGGCCATCATGGCGGCGACGCCGAAGAGGCAGCCGCGGAAGAAACCGAAGACACCGCCGAGGAATCGGTCTACGAAGCCGAGGCCGACGGCGGCGATGGTGCGGTGCAGAATGGCCGCGACGATGTGGAAGAGGAGGACGATGAGGCAGAGGATGAGGATGAAGGCCAGGATCTCTGCCGTGGCGACCGAGGAGATGACGGGCGCGAGGCGGGCGGCGACGGCAGGGAAGTTCCAGCTGGCGACGAGCAGGCCGACGATGAAGCCGATGAAAGAAAAGAGGGCCTTGATGATGCCGCGCAGGAAGGCGAGGATCGTCGAGAGGACGAGAAGGATGATGAGAAACCAATCGAACGGGTTAAAGGTCTGCGGGTTGAGGGTCTGGGCGGGAGGAAGCTGCATGGCGGCTTGTACTTGGTGCTTGTTGCTGGCTAAAGGGTAGTGCGGCCGGTGAGGAGTTGGAAGGCGTGGAGGTATTTTTCGCGGGTGTTGGTTATTACCTCATCGGGTAACGATGGGGCGGGCGCCTGCTTGTTCCAGCGGATTTGTTCAAGGTAGTCGCGGACGTATTGCTTGTCGAAGCTCGGGGTGGGGCCGCCGGGAGCGTACTCGTGGGCGGGCCAGTAGCGGGAGGAGTCGGGGGTGAGGACTTCGTCGGCGAGGGTGATCTGGGGATTGCCGTCGGCGTCCGGGATGAGGCCGAATTCGAACTTGGTGTCTGCGAGGATGACGCCTTTGGAGCCGGCGTAGGCGGCGGCTCGGGCGTAGATGACGAGGGAGAGGTCGCGGAGGGCGTTGGCGTATTGTTCGCCGATGGTTTCGATGACCGTGTCGAAAGAGATGTTTTCGTCGTGGCCGCCGGTGTTGATCTTGGCGGCGGGGGTGAAGATGGGGTGGGGGAGCGGGTCGGATTCGCGGAGGCCGGCGGGGAGCGGGATGCCGCAGATGGCTGGTTGCTCGCCGCGGGCGCTTGTTTGCTGGTAGTCCTTCCAGCCGGAGCCGGAGAGATAGCCGCGGACGACGCACTCCACGGGGAACATCTGGGCTCGCTTGACCAGCATGGAGCGGCCCTCAAGTTGGGTGGTGAAAGGTTGGAGTTGCGACGGGAAAGCCGAGGCGTCGGCGGTGATGAGGTGGTTGGGGACGAGGTCTTTGAGGAAGTCAAACCAAAAGAGGGAGAGCTGAGTGAGAATGCGGCCTTTGTCGGGAATGCCGGAGCCGAGGACGTGGTCGAAGGCGGAGATGCGGTCGGAGGCAATGAAGAGGAGGTCGGATGTTGGGTCGGCGGGGTCGAGGGCGTAGATGTCGCGGACCTTGCCTCGGGCGAGGAGAGGGATGGGGTCTAGCGAGGTGGTCAGGAGGGCGGGGGGCATTATGAAAACGGTATCATCTAAGACTGGGCACTCGCGATCCGAAGGAGCCATGCTTCAGGCGGCCACTTCGAGCGCCAACTCCTGGCCGAGCTTCCAGGCTGGGCGCGGGAAGGTCAAACTGTCCAGATTGCATGGCCTCAAACTCGCGAGGCGAGACTTCAATGATGACTGAGAAGTATTCGCGACATGCACTGGGTCAGGGGCGAAGGTGAGAGCTCGACTGCGCGCTCGATGGTGCCTTCGACGACTTCGAGGAGCTTGGTGGGCTCAGCGGGTCCGACTCGGCAATGGGCTCGACGAGGGACGACGTGGGTGAGGTTTGTCTCCCAGTCTTTGTGGGCCTGGGCCATGGACCTTGCGGTTTCCGCCTTGGTCATCAGTAGTGACCTTACGGTAAGTATAGGGGTTTCGCTTGCGATGCTCAGAATGAGCAATCGACGATCCGAACTCAATTTGCGGTTGGTCGTTCCACTTTTTCAACGGCTAAGACATCGACCAGACCCTTCTTTGGTTCCAGCTTGAGACCGAGTTGATCCTGCATTGCGGTGAAGAGGCCGGGGACCTGGCTGGTTTCTGGGTCTGCGGTGATTTCGGGCATCCACTTCAGAGTGAAGTCGTACCTGCCTGATAGTCCCGTCTCGTCTACGATCGGCCGGTCTGCGAAGTAGTTCATTCCGAGGGCGAACTCAGACATACGATTCGCGGTGAAGCGCATCTCCATGTATCCGTGGCCTTCCCCGGTCTGGTCTGGGGAGGCGTCGTCCCCGTCTTTCGCCTTCGCTATCTTTGGGCCGCCCTTTGCGACCGTAAGCGCATAGTATGGAAGATCTTTCTGTGTTCTACGGAGCTTTAGGTGGAATCGGTCCGCCAGAAGGTTCTGATACATCGCCTGCATCTGTGTCAGGTTTGGCTCACCTGGGCTGTCGGCGACTCCCGCGATGTCATACTTGTCGGCCGTCATCCAGGATGGTTCGTCGACGATCTGATTGCCGTGGACGCCGTAGGCAAACATGATGAGGCTTTTGAGGGTCTGGCCGGTGGCATCGACCTGGTGACCGTGGTAGCCGATGCCTTGCCGGTGCGAGTTTGGATCGCTCAGCTTGATGGTGACGACGTCGAAGACGGGATGAGCGTCTTTGACCATCTGACCGGTCGCCTGAGCTGGAGTTTGCGCCGGGCATTGGGTCAGGGCAATCGATAGTAGCAAGGCAGCCACTGTGCTTGTCTTCATGAGGGAACCCCGGGATGTGGTGTCGTCCTGGTGGTCCTTACGCAGGGTAGCCGGAGTTGGTTCCACACAAAGGGCGACCGCCTCTTTGCAAGGCACCTCGCTCAGAGCGACGGCGAGCAGAGGCAAGAGCGGACCGCAACCGCAGATTCCCTCCGGGAATGACAAACAAAGAGTCAGCGGAAGCTACTCTCAGGCGGCGCGATTGGTGCGTTCGCGGCTGGTGGTGCGGTTGGTTTGGCCCAGGTTGACGCTGACGATCTTGCTGACGCCGGGCTCCTGCATGGTGACGCCGTAGATGACGCCGGCTTCGCTCATGGTGCGCTTGTTGTGGGTGATTGCGATGAACTGGGTGCTCTGGCTCATCTCGGCAATGAGGCGTGCGAAGCGGCCTACATTGGTCTCGTCGAGAGGGGCGTCGACCTCGTCCAGGATGCAGAAGGGGGCGGGCTGGAACTGAAAGATGCCGACGAGGAGGGCGAGCGCAGTCAGAGCTTTTTCGCCTCCGCTAAGGAGGAGGATGTTCTGGAGCTTCTTGCCGGGGGGGCTGGCTACGATCTCGATTCCGGCGTCTGCATTGTTAGTCTCGGTGCCGTCTGCGCCTACGAGGCGCATGAAGGCCTGGCCGCCGCCGAAGAGCTTGGTGAAGGTCTGGGAGAAGTTCTCGTTGATGATCTTGTAGGCTTCGTCGAACTTGAGGCGGGAGACGTCGTCGATCTCCTTGATGGAGGCGCTGGTGTTGTCGATGGAGTCGAGGAGATCCTTGCGCTGGGTTTCCAGGAAGGCGTGGCGCTGGCTCGCCTCGGCGAACTCTTCGAGGGCCATCATGTTGACGGGGCCCAGGGCTTCGAGGCGGCGCTTGAGGTCGCGGGATTCGGCGTCAAGGGCGTTGAGGGGTTCGCCTTGCAGGCGTTCTATGCTCTCATCGGATCTGAGATCCGACGCGGGGATCGCAAGGTCGTTGAGGCAGGTTTGTTCCAAGTGCTCGAGGTCCGAGGTGAGCTTGGCGAGCTGGGTGGCTTGGGTTGCACGTTGTTCGCGAAGGGCTTCGGT
Source organism: uncultured Granulicella sp. (assembly GCA_964282815.2). Taxonomy (GTDB): domain Bacteria; phylum Acidobacteriota; class Terriglobia; order Terriglobales; family Acidobacteriaceae; genus Edaphobacter. The sequence continues at coordinate 161,773 of CBDIOH010000001.1, read as the reverse complement.
TTCTGCGCGGAGGGTGCGGACTTTGGCGTCGAGGGCGGAGGTGGATGTGCGGAGTTCGGTGGCTTCGGCGGTGAGAGATGCGCCCCGGGCTACGGCGGTGGCGCGGGTTTCGGCCAGCTGCTCGTGTTGAGCGGCGAGGATGCTGGTCTCTTCTTCGCGGCGGAGTTTTTCTGTGGCGGCGGAGGCTAGCTGCTGGTCTAAATTGGCTATGCGGCTGGATTGTGCCGCATAGAGACGTGAGGTCTGCTCGAAGTTGGCCTGGGCGTTGCGGCGACGTTCTTCCAATCCGGCGAGGGCTGCGGCGGCTTGGGAGGCGGCTTGCTGAAGGTGCTCCCGCTCCTGGCGGAGGGCTTCGACCTGGGCGGTGATCCCGGCGAGAGCGGCTTCGAGGGCGGCGCGTTCGGCTTCGAGGGAGGCGGACTGCTGTTGACGGGCAGCGATGAGGTCGGTCTTCTGGTTGCGGGCTTCGCGGTTGCGGTCGGTGGACTGCATCCAGTCTTGCAGACGGCGTTCGATCCGTGCGGTCTCGGACTCCATCTGGCGGAGGGCGGCGCCGGAGTTGGCGGCTTCGCGTTCCGCGTCGCGGCGTTCCAGGTTTTTGGAGTCGAGAGATTGGGAGGTGGAGGCTAACTCATGCTGGAGGTCGGCGGTGCGGCGGTCGGTCTGCTCGAGCTCACCTTCAAGAGTCGTGAGCCTGTCTTGAAGCTCGCGGAGCTCGCGTTTGAGGGCGAGTGGGCCTCCGGAGCTGGGGCGGCCTCCGGTGACAGTAAGGGCGCGGAAGGTTTCACCGGTGGGCGCGAGGAACCAGTGTTGGGGGTGTTGCTGTGCCAGGTCCCGGGCGGTGATGGAGTCGGGGGTGACGAAGCCGTCTCTCAGTCTTGGGATCAATGATTCAAGGCTACGGCCAAAGCCGTTTAGGACCTTGATGACTTCGGTCAAGGGGCGGATGCCTTCCATAAAGGGTTGTGATCCCACCCATCCCGATGAAGCTGGGATGGATGGGGCACCCTGAGCTTCTGTTTCGGAGTGGGCTTCAGCATGGACGAGGAAGGTGGCTCGGCCGGCTACTTCCGATTTGAGGAGCCGGATGCCTTCGTCGGCGGCGTCCCAGCTTTTGACGACGATGTAGTTGAGTTCGTCGCGGAGGAACTCGTCGACGACTTGCTCGTAGGCTCCATCGACTTCGAGGAAGTCGGCGAGGGTGCCGAGGATTGGGTTGGCTCCTCCACCCTGAGGAGCGGATTGGAGGCGCTTCTGAGTGGCGCGGAAGATGTTCTTGACGGTGTCGGTGGAGTAGCTGTGGTCGCGGATGAGGCCTTCGAGGGAGGCTTTGCGGCCTTTCAGGCCAGCGACTTCGCCGCGAAGCTGGTCGCCTTTGCGCTTGGAGACGGACTCTTCGGTGCGGTGAGCTTCCATGGCGAGGCGGAGCTCGGAGATTTCCAGTTCCAGGCGCTTGAGGCGCTCGGTGACGGACTCGTGGGAGGTGCGGGCGTGGGTGCGCTGGGCTTCGAGGTTGGTGAGCTCTTCGCGAGCCGATTCGGATTCGGACTGGAGTCGTTGAGCTTCCCGTTCCAGCTGTTGGAGAGTTGCGGTGGCCTGGGCGGTTTCGTTCTGCACCTGGGCGGCGCGCTGCATGAGCTGCATGGTGGCGCGACGGTTCTGCTCGGCGGATTGCTCCTGGATCTGGACGGCCCGGACGGCTTCGTGGGCCAGCTGCTGTTGTCGCTGAGCGGTTTCGCGGGAGGCGGCGGACTCAGCCTGCGCGGAGTCCAGGAAGGCGCGGTGAGACTCTTGTTCGCCGGCCAGGTGGGCGAGTTGGGCACGGGCAGATTCGAGCTCCAGGGCTCCGGCGGTGAGGCGGGATTCGAGTTCGGCGACGCGGTCTTTGTTGGCGGCAGTGCGGGCGGAGATTCGTTCGAGCTCCACGGCGGATTGATTCGCTGTGGCGGCATGTTCGCGGATCTGATGGTCGAAGGCGTAGCCCTGGCGGACGCCTTCGGTGTGCTGGGCATCGAGAGCTTCTACTTCAACGACGTGGGAGTCTATGGTGCTGGTGAGTTGGGCGATCTGGGCAGAGGTGTGGGTCTGGCCGGCGTCGAGCTGGGCGATGCGGCTGGCCAGGACGACGCGGAGACGGGTGCGGAGCTGGTCGCGGATCTCGCCGTAGCGCTCGGCTTTGGCGGCCTGGCGTTTGAGGGTCCCCATCTGCTTGGTCACCTCCTCGAAGATGTCGTTGACGCGGGCGAGGTTTTGGCGGGCGGATTCGAGACGGAGTTCGGCGAGGCGCTTTTTGGTCTTGAAGCGGGTGATCCCGGCGGCTTCTTCGATGATCGAGCGGCGGTCCTGGGGCTTGGAGCTGAGGAGCTGGCCGATGCGCTCCTGGCCGATGATGGCGTAGGACTCGCCGCCGAGGCCGGTGCCCATGAAGATGTCCTGGATGTCGCGGAGGCGGCAGATCTTGCCGTTGAGGAGGTATTCGGAGTCGCCGGAGCGGAAAAGGCGGCGGGTGATGGTGAGCTCACCGGCGCGGATGGGAGTGCGGCCGAACTTGCGGCGGCGGATCTTGAGAACGACGTTGGTCTGGGTTGGGTCTTCGGGTTGGGTTCCGGTGCTGGCACCGGAATCCCACGTCTCAGACTCGAGACGTGGGGCGCCCGGATTCATCGAGGGTTTGACTTCGGCTTCGAAGGTAGTGCCGGGTTGAGCTTCGGCTACGGCTTCTTCGGTCTCGGCGGCGCGCTGGGAGCGCCAGGTGGCCTCGTCCCAGTCAGAGATGGGGGTGGGTAGGCCGTCCGGTTTTCCCTCTCGAAAGACGACGTCCGGGCCGGCGTTGGGATCGCTGCTGTCGTAGACCTCCGGGTCGACAAGGGTGAGCGAGACCTCAGCCATGCCGGTCGGTTTGCGGTCGCGGGTGCCGGCGAAGATGACGTCCTCCATCTTGAGGCCGCGAAGGCTCTTTGCGGACTGCTCGCCGAGAACCCAGGTGATGGCGTCTGAGATGTTGGACTTGCCGCAGCCATTGGGGCCGACGATGGCGGCAATGCCGGAGCCGGCGAGCTGGACTTCGGTGCGGTCGCAGAAGGACTTGAACCCGAGAATCTGAACCTTTTTGAGTTTCAGCAATGGAACCTCTTACGGCCGGCGGGAAGGCTTAGCTGGTCCGGTCAGGTTCAACTCTATGGATGTGAGAGAGCGGAATCAACATGCATACGCAACCTGTTGTGGATAAGGCGGATGGAACCCCAAGGATGGGAATTGAGCCAAGGAGTTAGAAGCTCTGCTATGCGCGTTTCCATGCTCCTCCTAACACCGCGTGCTCCCTTCAACCCATGCAGTTGTGCTTCTAACGTGCAAATCAACGGAGAGAGGCGTTCTTCTCATACGAGCGGGCGTTCGGTTGCGGAGGGAGCAACGGGCTTTCTATAATCCGCATCATGGTGGAGAGGGAAGAGTGTTTTCTTTGGCCTTTGAGCCAAGTTCAGCTTGTTTTCGCGGCAATGATTCAAGCGCGGATATTTGCAGAGACTTTCTCGACCGATTATCCGTTATAACTGAAACATCCATTGATGCAACCTTAGGAGCTTTGAATGAAGAAGGCAGTCGTCTCGTCTTTCCTGGCAGTCTCTGCGGTCTCAGCGGTGCTGGTGGCTCCGGGTGCGTTTATCAACAACGGCGTGAGCTTCGCGCAGGATGCTCCTGCGGCGGCTCCTGCGGCCGGTCAGGTTCAGATGGACCCGAAAGAGTATGCGGTTTATGACGACGCCTTCAACAAGCAGACGACGCCGCAGACGCAAGCTCCGGCGCTCGAGGCGTACCTGGCGGCTTATCCGAACAGCAGCGTGAAGATGGACGCGCTGACGCGGATCATGGTGGATTACAGCCAGTTCGATCCGGCGAAGGCTTTGACTTCTGCCGACAACCTGCTGAAGGTGGACCCAAACAATGTGCGCGCGCTGCTGATCGAGACGGCATTTCGCCGGCAGAATGCGGAGAAATTAACGGATCCAGCGGCTCGTCAGGCGGCGATGGACGATGCAGCGAGCTATGCGACGAAGGGTGTTGCGGCGACCAAGCCTGCGAGCATGTCCGATGCGGACTTTACGACGTTGACTGCTGCGGCGGCTCCGACGTTCTATAGCGCGATCGGCACGGCGGCGTTGAGCAAGAAGGATACGGCGACGGCGATTGACGCGTACAAGAAGGAGTTAGCGGCGACTCCGGTGGCGCAGACCACGCAACCGGGTACGGCGCTTCAGGACACGTACTACCTGGGCCAGGCGTATTACCAGTCGACGCCTCCGGACCTGGTCAACTGTACGTTTTATGCCACACGCGCCTACAGCTATGCTCCTGCTCAGTATCAATCGCAGATGCCTCTGGCGGCTTACTGCTACAAGAAGTATCACGGCGGAACGGACGGCTACGATGCGGTGGTCACGGCGGCGAAGGCGAACTTGAATCCGCCGAGTGACTTTACGATCAAGGCGGCGCCGACTCCGGCGGACCAGGTGAAGGCTCTGCTGGCGAGCACGCCGGATGCAGACCTGCCGAAGCTGGCGATCGACGATAAAGAGTACGTGATTGAGAATGGCCAGCCGGCGGATGCCGACAAGGTCTTCAACACGATCAAGGGCAAGGCAGTCGAGTTTCCGGATGTGTTGGTGATCGCGGCTACGGCGGATTCCTTGCAGGTTGCGGTTTCCAGCGGCGCGGTACAGGACAAGAAGGCGGACTTCACCTTCGCGATGAAGGCTCCTTTGACCAAGGTGCCTGAGGTTGGATCGAAGGTGACGCTTGCTGGAACCTACGCCTCCTATACGCAGAGCCCGGTGATGATCACGATGAGCGACAGCGAGGTGGTCACCAAGGCTGCTGCGCCGAAGAAGGCGACGACGACGACGCGACGGCCGCGGTAAGAAGCAATGCTTGCGAGAGCCATCTCCTTCGGGGGATGGCTTTTCTGCTTGTGGGCATCTGACGGCACGTGCGTCCGAATACCGAACTTGCGCCGCTTGTGTTCTCCGGGAGATGACGTTCACGGCTTGCCAAACGGGGACTGTATCGATATGGTTCGTTGTGGAAAAGTGGTTCGTAAGTTGTATCGCGGCTGGCTCCCGCGAGGTAGCGTCAGGGAGAGGTTTGTACTCTAAAGTAACCACAGATCAATTCCAAAGGTGTGCCGCATGAGCAGGGTTGAAGCGAAGACGTACGAGTTGATGACTGCTCCATTGCCCGAGTTTCAGATTGCCTACCAGCCGATTGTGAATGTGAGCACACGAAGCATCCTTGCGTATGAGGCGCTGACGCGGGGTGTCGATGGACGGGCCTTCCCAGAGCTTGTAGCGGAGATGGATCTGACGACCATCCGGCGATTTCATCGGATTACGGCCTGCGAGGCGATTCGCCGCGCGATGGAATTAGGGCTGAAAGAGATGAACGCCGCGTTGTGCATTAATATGCAGCCGGATCTGAGCGAAAGCGCGGTAACGGGGCAGTTTGTGCTGGACGTGGCGAACCGGTACGGCATGCCTCCTGGAAAGATTCTGCTGGAGCTGACCGAGGATCACCGCCTGAGCTTAGCGGACCTACGGTGCCTGGTGGCGCGGAACCAGACAGCGGGATTTGTCACCGGGATGGATGACTTTGGGGCGGGCTACTCCGGGTTGACGATGCTGGTGGAGTGCCGGCCGGAGGTCTTGAAGCTTGACCGGGCATTGGTGCGCGGGATCGATACGTGCGAGACGCGGAGCAAGGTGGTAGCGGCGTTTGCGCAGATCAGCAGCAGCCTGAACATGATCCTGGTGGCCGAAGGCGTGGAAACGGTGGCGGAGTGCGAGGCATTACAGGCACTGGGGATCGACATTATGCAGGGCTTCTTGTTTTCGCATCCCGTGGTAGATGCGCTGCCGTACGAAGGGGTGTACGGGGTGGCGACGCATGCGAAGGCTTCGCGGGAGTGGTACAAGAACTTTGCAGATCAAGCCCCTTGGTGGCAGGCGCGACCGGAGACGATGGCTACTCTCCGAGCAGAATGCGCTTAATGGCGTAGGCGCGGCCGGTGGTGGGGTCGCAGTCGATGAGGGTTGCGGCGAGCTTCGGATTGCCTTTGGCGGCCTCGAACTTGCCGGGCATGCCGGTGAGGAATTTTTGTAGGACGAGATCTTTCTCGACGCCGATGACGGAGTCATAGGGACCGGTCATGCCGACATCGGTCTGGTAGGCGGTGCCTTGGAGAAGGATGCGTTCATCGGCGGTGGGAACGTGGGTGTGGGTGCCTAAAACCGCCGTGACGCGACCATCGAGATACCAGCCGAGGGCGGACTTCTCGCTGGTGGCTTCGGCGTGGATGTCCACGATGATGACCTTGGCTCCGGACTGGCGGGCGATCTGGGCGAGGAGCTCGTCCGCTTTGCGGAAGGGATCATCACAGGCGTTCATGAAGACGCGGCCTTGCATGTTGAAGACGGCGTAGAGAGTGCCATCCGGGAGCGTGCCTTCGTAGAGGCCGAAGCCGGGAGTGGCGGGATTGTAGTTGGCGGGGCGCAGGATGCGGCGGCCGCGCTCGTGCGAGTTGGCGGGCACGGCCATGTAGGGGAAGATCTCGCGCTTGTCCCAGATGTGGTTGCCGGTCGTGATGACGTGGGCGCCTAGATCGAAGATCTCCTCGGCGAGGGATGGCGTGATGCCGAAACCTCCGGCAGCGTTTTCGCCGTTGATGATGAGGAGGTCGACGGCGTGGGTTTCGAGGAGTTGGGGGAGATGCTCGCGGAGGATGTGGCGGCCGGCGGAGCCGAAGATGTCGCCGACGAAGAGGATGTTCACTTGCAAATCTTATAACGGCTTGTCCTGCCGGACGGGCGCCCTACGCGGGCGGCGGTCACTTCGTGACGTGTGTTGGGCTTCGCTTGCTCCGAGCGTTGCTCGGCACGGAAGGTTGTGCCGGCTACAGCTGGATGGATTCGAGTGGGGTGGACTGGAGGGCTAACAGGATGCGGTTGCCAAGGAGCGAGAGACGGTCACCGATGGCGCGCTCGGCTGTAATGCGGGCGAGTTCGGGATGGTTATTGGATTCTGAGAGGTGGCCGAGAACGATCCAGGCGGCTCCGCCGTCGTAGTCTTTTTGCAGGAACTCGGCGATGGCATCGTTCGAGAGATGGCCAACGCGGGAGAGGACGCGCTGCTTCACCGACCAGGGGTAGGGGCCGTCTTTGAGCATTTCCAGGTCATGGTTTGACTCCAGCAGGAGGACGTCGACGTTTTTGAGGGCGGATTTGACGTTGGGGGGCATGTACCCGAGGTCGGTGGCGAGAGCCATGCGGATGTGGTCGGATTGGGACTCGAAGACGAAGCCGCAGGGGTCGGCGGCGTCGTGAGGGATGGTGAAGGGGCAGATCTCAAGGTCGCCGATAGAAAACTGTTTGCCGGCCTGGAAGTATTCCACTGCGGGGAGGAAGGCGGGGTCGGCTTTCTCCCTTGGGGTGCTGGTCGCGTCACAATCATCTTCTTCTGTCGGGAGCTCAGGGCCTGCGTTGAGGTCGTCGGAACGGTTGAGGGCGGGTTCGAGGATGGCGGCCTCGGCGGAGACGGCGGCAATGGCCTCAAGCCTATCCGGGGAGTCAGCGCGTGGGTTATCCCACATCTCAGAGGCGAGAGGTGGGGCACCCGCGTTGATGGCGGCGGTGGCGGGAAGCTTGTTGCGCTGGTACTGGTCGAGCCATTGCGCGTAGGTCATGGTGGTGCGGGGGGTGAGCATGCGAACCCAGGCGCGGTGGGTGGGCTCGGTGAAGAAGACGGGGATGCGCAGGCGGCGGGCGAGGACGGCCAGGCCGGCGACGTGGTCCTGGTGCTCGTGGGTGATGAGGATCGCGTCGAGCTGGGCGGGGTCTTCGCCGGCGAGGGCCATGCGGCGGAGAAGCTCGCGGCAGGAGAGGCCGGCGTCGACCAGGACGCGGGTGCGGGCGCTGGCAATGACGGTCGAGTTTCCCTTGGAACCGGAGGCCAGGACGGTCATGCGCATAGGGTTAAGATACGCCAACGGATGTGCAAAAGAGGACTCAAGACCGGTCCTGCCGGACGGGCCCACTGCGCGTGGAGCGGTCACTTCGTGACTTGTACTGCTGCGCTGGGTCCGAGCGTTGCTCGGAATGGTCTACTGCTCGGGGTCGGGGTATTCGACTCCGGGGAGTGGGGCGACGCGGGCTATGTCGGCTAACAGGATGGACTCGCCGGCGGTGCTGGTTGCGGTGAAGGCGCCGTCGGGCTCGCGGTTGACGCGGAGGAGGAAGACGTCGGGGGTAGGCGGCTGGTCGACGACGATGACGATCTCGGCGAAGAACTGCTCGCCGGTGATGAGCTCGATGGCGAGGATGTGGTCGGCGGCGCGGTGGAGGAGCGAGAGATCTGCGTCGTTCATGGGGAGACGCCTGTTAGAGGGTGGATTTAAGCGGTGCGAGGAAGTTGACGGTGGAGCGAAGGACAACCTCGTTGCGCTGGTTGTAGGCGAGGGTGCGGGTGCGGACGATGCCGTAGTTTTTGCGCGAGTGGCTGGTGCGGACGCCCACCACTTCAATTTCAGTCCGAAGGGTATCGCCGGGGCGGACGGGTTCGGTCCATCGCATCTCTTCGACGCCGGCGCCGATCATGCCGCCGAAGACCTTGACGGACTGCACGCGGAGGCGCATGACGACGGCGGCGGTGAGCCAGCCGGAGGCGGCCAGGCCTTTAAAGAAGCTGGATTCACCGGCGGCCTCATCCAGGTGGAAGGGCTGTGGGTCATAGCGGGCGGCGAACTCCTTGATCTCCTCCGCGCTGATCTTGGCGGAGCCTTCGGATTGGAAGGTCTGGCCGATGTGGAAGTCTTCGAAGTAAAGCTCTTGCTGGGGCATGGTGAATCCTCAGAAGGAGGATACCGTATGGAGGCGGCGATGCGCGATTACGCGGTCCGGAGCAGGAGGACGGTGATGTTGTCGCCGCCGCCGGCTTGATTGGCGGTGTCGATAAGGCGCTGGGCCAGGGAGTTAAGGTCGAGGTGGGGGCCTGCGTCGAGGAAGATATTGGCAAGATCTTCTCCGGTGAGGTCGCGGGTGAGACCGTCGGAGGCGAGCAGGTAGAGGTCGCCGGGGTGGGGGGTGAGGGTGTGGATTTCGGGTTCGACCTCAGGCTGGGAGCCGACGGCGCGGGTAATGATGTTGCGCATGGGGTGATGGAGGGCCTGAGCGGCGGTGATCTGGCCGGAGCGAAGCTGCTCCTCGACCAGGGAGTGGTCCTGGGTGAGGGGAGTGAGGGTGCGGTCGCGGAAGAGGTAGCAGCGGCTATCGCCTACGTGGGCGAGGGTGAGGCTGGTGGGTTCGAGCAGGAGGGCGACGAGGGTGGTACCCATGCCGCGGAGCTCGGGGTGGCGGCAGGCATGCTGGTAGACGGTGTCGTTGGCGGCATGGATGGCGGCTTCGAGGCGGGTGGCTGGGTCGGGTGAGGGGGAGGCGGCGAGGTGGGCGAGGAAGGTGTCGGCGGCGAGCTTGCTGGCGACCTCGCCGGCGGCGGCTCCGCCCATTCCGTCGCAGACGACGAAGAGGCCGTTCTCCGGGCGGGCGTCGCAGGTATCTTCATTGCCCTTGCGGACGCGGCCGGTGTGGGAGAGCATGGCGAAGGCGGCAGGGGCTTTGCCGAATGGGAATTCCGGATTGCGGCTGCGCCCGAAGAGTGACATCCGGTCAGTGTATAAGGTGCGGACGATTACTTACTTTGCTGAGGAGCGGGATGGATCGGATTGTGCAGGGGGAGAATCTGGCAGTGCTGCGCGGGCTGGAGGCTGGGTCGGCGGATCTGATCTATGTCGATCCTCCTTTCAATACGGGGCGGCGGCAGGTACGGCCGCGAATGCGGACGGTGCGGGATGTGGATGGGGATCGGGTGGGGTTTGGCGGACGGCGGTACCGGACGGAGCTTCAGCCGGAGACGCTGGCGGGTTATCTGGACAGCTACGACGACTACGTGGGGTTTCTGCGGGTGCGGATGGAGGAGGCTCGGCGGGTGCTGACGGAGACGGGCTCGCTGATCCTGCATGTGGACCCGCGCGAGGTGCATTACTGCAAGGTGATGCTGGATGAGGTGTTTGGGCGGGCTTGCTTCCAAAACGAGATCATCTGGGCGTACGACTATGGGGCTCGGGCGAGCAGACGCTGGCCGGCCAAGCATGACAACCTGCTTTGGTACACGCGGGACCCGAAGCGGTACACGTTCGAGCTGGGGGAGACGGACCGGATTCCTTATATGGCACCGAAGCTGGTGGGTGCGGAGAAGGCGGCACGGGGCAAGACGCCGACCGATGTCTGGTGGCACACGATCGTGAGTCCAACGGGCAAGGAGAAGACGGGGTATGCGACGCAGAAGCCGTTGGGGATGCTGGAGCGGATTGTGCGGGTGCATTCGCGGCCGGGCGAACGGGTGCTGGACTTCTTTGCGGGGAGCGGGACGACGGGCGAGGCGGCGCGGCGGAATGGGCGGGAATTCTTACTGATCGATGAGAGTGAGGAGGCGGTGAAGGTCATGGAAAAGCGGCTTGGAATGGTTGCGGAGCGGGTGGACCCCTCACCCCGTACTTAATTGCGCAAAGTCTTCGAAGCAGAGACTTTAGCTCTGGACTTGGGGGCTCTGGCGGGGAAGGAGACCTCTGCTTCTGTAACGGCAGGGAAAGTTACTCACAGGGTGGACGGAGAGAGGGACGATGACGATTCAGGAGCAGTTTGGGCAGATTGATATCTATGTGTTCGACCAGATTTTGCGGGGGAATCTGGGGGCTGGGATGCGGGTGCTCGATGCGGGGTGCGGGTATGGGCGGAACCTGGTGCATCTGCTGCGGGAGGGTGCGGAGGTCTTTGCGGTGGATGCGAATCCGGAAGGGGTGGAGCATGTTCGGGCGCTGGCGGCGATGCTGGCTCCGGGATTGCCGGCAGAAAACTTCGTGGTTGCAGGGCTGGAGGCTGTTCCGTTCCGGGACGGGTTTGTGGACGCGGTGATCTGTAATTCCGTGCTGCACTTTGCACGAGATGAGGGGCACTTCCTTGCGATGGTCTCGGAGCTTTGGCGGGTGCTGCGGCCGGGTGGGCTGCTGTTCTGCCGCATTGGGTCCCGGATCGGGATGGACTTTGAGGAGGTGCGGCCCGGGGTGTACGAGATTGGGGATGGGTCGGAGTGGTTTCTGGTGGACGAAGAGATGCTGGTGGGATTGACGGAGGAGTTGGGTGGGTTGATGGTCGATCCGCTGAAGACGACCGTGGTGCAGGAGTACCGGTGCATGACGACCTGGGTGCTGCGGAAGGGGCGTTGAGGTTTGTTTCGGCTCAAGGGATCAGGTGAAGAGGATCAGAAAGCTGTTTGACAACCCCTTGCCCTCATCCCTGATCCCTTGAGCCGCCGGTGCTTGCTCGAATTATGCTTCCGCGGAGGCGAGCGCTTCGCCGAGTTCCTTGATGTGCTTGGCGTTGGCGTTCTTCTCGTCTCCGGCTACGGCGATGGTGTCCTTGCCGAGCTTCTGGACGAGGGTCTTGATGGCTTCGCCATCGAGTTCCTTGGCGTGGAGGAGCTTTTTGAGCTTGCCGAGGTCGGTGACGACCTTCTTGACGCCTTCGTGGTCGTGCTTGGAGAGGTAGTCTTCCCAGCTCTCGATGTTGGTGGTGGCTTTTTCGATGGTGAAGGACTTGGCACCCTTTTTGACGGCTTCGAGGGTGGTGGTGAGACGGGTGGTCGGCATATCTGCGAGCTCCAAAATCGGTTGTGGGGCGCTGGCTTGCGGGGGACGCGCTGCGTGCCTCATCCCTCAGTACAGGCGGTGGGATGCGGGCGGGCGCGCAAGGGGCGGGATCAGGGTTTGATGAGGCGGAAATGCGGCCGTGGGTTTTGGAGGGCGGGAACAGCGAAGCACGGCGCGAGGAGAGGCCGGTACGGAGACAGGTACTAACAACTTCTTAGAGGCCAGGGCGGGATCAGGAGCATGGGAGGGTTAACAGTGCCCCAGGAAGCAGTTTAATCCTGTCTCTTACCCTTGGTTCAGGAAGAGACGGAGGGGAGACATAGACTAGAGCCATGACGATCTTGCGATGGTTCTTTGTGCTGCTGGTCTTTCAGGGCGTGGGTGAAGCGGTGCATACGGGTTTGCGGGTTCCGCTGCCGGGGCCGGTGATCGGCATGGCGCTGCTGGCTGCCTGCCTGCTGCTGCGGGGCAAGGAGCCGGAAGCGGGATTGCAGCAGACGGCGGATGGTCTGCTGGGATGGCTGGGCCTGCTGTTTGTACCGGCCGGCGTGGGCATCGTCGCGAATCTGTCGCTGCTGCGAGCGGCCTGGCTGCCGGTCAGCGTGGGTTTGGTGGGATCGACGCTGCTGACGCTGGTGGCGACGGCTGGCGTGATGCACGGTTTGACGCGGCCGCGCATGCGCGGGGGGAAGGCTTGATGGGATGGTGGGTGCAATCGCATGACGGACTGGGTGCGATGCCCTTGTTCGCGCTTCCGCTGACCATTGGGACGTACCTGATCGGAGTATGGGTGCAGCGGCGGACGAGGGCGGCGCTGGCTAACCCGGTGCTGATCGCGATTGTGTTGATCGGCCTGGCGATGTGGGCCCTGCATATCTCGTATACCGCATACTTCAGCGGGGCGCAGATGCTGCACTTTCTGCTGGGGCCTGCGACCGTGGCTCTGGCGGTTCCGCTGGCGCGGTCGGTTGAGGCGATGCGGCGAAGCTTGTGGCCGATGCTGGCGGCGCTGGCGACCGGGGCGGTTGTGGGTGCGGTCAGCGGATACGGGCTCGTTCGCGGACTGGGTGGCAGCCAGGTGCTTGCGCTTTCGATGCTGCCGAAGTCGCTGACGACGCCGATTGCGATCGGGGTATCGCAGGGGATCGGTGGGATCGGATCGCTGACGGCCGTACTGGCGATCGCGGCGGGCATCCTGGTCGCAGTGGTGATCAAGGAGACGCTGCGCGTGTTGAAGATTCATGATCCAGCGGCGATCGGGCTGGCTGCGGGCACGGCGGGCAGCGGCGTGGGCGCGTCGCAGGTGATTCCAGAGCATGTGCTTTCGGCGGCGTTTGCCGGAGTCGCGATCGGGGCTAATGGATTCTTGACGGCGGTGATCGCGCCGGTGCTGGCGAAGCTGTTACTGCATTGGTGATGCAAGCGGCTGGCCGGTAGCAGTTTCCTTCGAAGGCGAATTCTGAAACACTGAGAGCATGGCGACGATGACGGCGACGAAGGTGCTTTCAGACAGGATTGGGCGGATTGAAGTGTCCGCGACGATGGCGATTACAGCCGAGGCGCTCCGGTTAAAGGCCACTGGGGTTGACCTGGCGGACTTTGGTGCGGGTGAGCCGCACTTTGAGACGCCGAGGCACATCAAGGATGCGGCGATTGAGGCGATCAACCAGGGGTTCACGCGGTATACCGCGGTGGCGGGCATGCCGGCGGTGCGAAAGGCCATCGTCGAGCGGCATAAGGCGGACTTCGGCACCGACTACTCCGTTGAGGAGTGCGTGTTTACGACCGGCGGCAAGCTGGCGCTGTTCAATGCGATCCAGGTGTTGATCGACTATGGCGACGAGGTCATTCTGCCGGTGCCCTATTGGGTGAGCTTCAAGGACATCATCCAGTATGCGGGCGGGGTTCCGGTGTATGTGGAGTCGAAGGAGAGCGAAGACTTCCGGGTGACGGCGGGGATGATTGAGGCGGCGATTACGGAGAAGACGAAGGCGATTATTTTGAACTCGCCTTCGAATCCTTCAGGCGCCGTGATGGCCAAGGAAGATCTGGATGCGATCGTGCGGCTGGGGCATGAGCGCGGGATTTTTCTGCTGCTCGATGAGACGTACTCGTATTTGAACTTTGCGGGCGATCTGGTGAGCGGAGCTTCGGCTGGATCTCCTGCGGGCTCGTGCAAGGATCATGTGGTGGTGCTGGGATCGTTGTCCAAGAGCTATGCGATGACCGGGTGGCGGGCGGGCTTTGCGTTGGGGCCGAAGACGGTGATTGCGGCGATGAGCAAGCTGCAGTCGCAGAGTACGAGCAATGCGGCAAGCATGGTGCAGAAGGCCTCGCTTGCGGCGTTGACGGGGGACCAGAGCTGCGTGAGCGAGATGCGGGCGGAGTACATCAAGCTGCGGGACCGGATACTCGAAGGCTTCAAAGAGATTCCGGGGCTGACATGCACGGTGCCGCAGGGCGCGTTTTATGTATATCCGAATGTTTCGGCTTTCTTTGGCAAGGATGGGTTAAAGACGGCTTCCGATGTGGCGGCTCGTCTGCTGAGCGAGGCGCATGTGGTGGTGGTTCCGGGCGAGCCGTTTGGGACTGCGGAGCATATCCGGCTGAGCTATGCGGTGGCGCCGGAGGTGATCGACGAAGGGCTGAAGCGGATGCGGGAGTGGTTTGGCGGGTTGAAGTAGAAGAGTCGATTGCGCTTAAGCAAATGAGCCGTGGGTGTAGAAGGATGCGTTGCGATGAACGTCATTTCTTTAAAGGAAAATGACACTGCACCATGTTTCCACTCCAAAGCAACAGCTAATTTGCTCTAAGTGGCGGAATCGAAAGGGCTCTGCGTCTTTTGTTGAAGGCATTAGGCCTTTTTTCTCAATTGCCAGCGCCGCTTTGTCCGATACGATGGGGTCTATGAACGAGGGAACAGCTGGGATGCGATTTGCGCCGGTGATTCTGGCGGGTGGCAGTGGCACGCGGTTTTGGCCGCGCAGCCGGCGGGCGCGGGCGAAGCAGGTGTTGGCGCTCGATGGCGAGAGCACGATGATTCAGCAGACGCTGGAGCGGCTTTTGCCTGTGGCGGCGGAAAAAGATGTCTGGGTGATTACGAACCGGCTGCTGGCGGCGGTGATTGGCGAGCAGCTTCCGGGGGTTTTGCCGGAGCACCTGGTGAGCGAGCCGGCGGCGAGGAATACGGCTCCGGCGTGCGCGCTGACGGCCTTTCTGCTGGAGGCGAAGGGCGAGGCCGATACGGTGATCGGAATCTTTCCTTCGGATCACGTGGTGGCGAATATTCCGCGGTTTGCCGAGGTGATCCGGGCGGGCGTGGCGCTGGCGGCGAAGGGCGAGAATATCGTTGTATTGGGTGTTCCTCCGACGCGGATCGAGACCGGATACGGGTATGTGGAGCAGGGGCAGCGGGTCTCGTTGAACGGCAACATCAGCGCGGAGGCAGTGCCGGCGCATCGGGTGAAGCGCTTTCGTGAGAAGCCGGACTATACGACCGCCGAAAAGTTTATCGCCGCGGGAAACTTTGCGTGGAACGCGGGGATCTTTCTTTGGAGCGCGAAGACGCTGGCTGCGGCGATCCGCGAGCATGCGCCGGAGATGGCGCCGAGGCTCGAGAAGATTGCGGCGGCGCACGGGACGGCTGACTTTGAGCGCGTGTTTGCCGAAGAGTATCCGCAGTGCGAGAACATCTCGATCGACTATGCGATTCTGGAGCCGCGCTCTTTGAAGGGTGAGGTGAAGTCGAACATTTACTGCCTGCCGGCGGACTTTGGCTGGAACGATCTGGGGTCATGGGCATCGCTCTATGAGCATCTGGGTGAGAGCGAGGACGAGAATGTGATGGATGGGCCGACGACTGGACTGGCAGCGATCCAGAGCAAGGGCAACTATGTCTATGCGCCGGGCAAGCTGGTGGCGCTGCTGGGCGTCGATGGCCTGGTGGTGGTGGAGACGGACGATGCCTTGCTGATTACGACGCGGGCGAGAAGCCAGGACGTGAGCAAGGTGGTGCGGCAGGTGCATTTGGATATGGGCAGAGAGGATCTGATCTGATGGGGTCGGTTAAGTTTGGGACGGATGGCTGGCGCGGGATTATTGCGGATGACTTCACGTATGCGAATGTTCGGGTAGCGGCTCGGGCGATCGCGCATTATGTGATCGAGCAGGAGGATGCTGCAAAGGGTGTTTGCATCGGGTGGGACACGCGTTTCGGGTCTGAGAGCTTTGCGAAGGTTGTGGCTGAGGTGCTGACGGTGGCGGGTATTCCGGTGGCGCTTGCTTCAACGGTGACGCCGACTCCTGCTTTGAGCTATGCGGTGCGGGAGCGCGGAGCGGCGGGTGGCGTGATGATTACCTCCAGCCATAATCCGGCGGCTTGGAATGGCGTGAAGTATAAGGCGAGCTATGGCGGCTCGGGCAAGCCTTCTATCATTGCCGCGATTGAAGGGTGTTTGGAGAAGCCTCTGGCGTCCGCGGCAGCTCCGGCCGAGCTCGCAATGATGGATTTTCTGCCGCCTTACGTGGAGGCGATTGCAAAGTTTGTGGATCTGCCGGCGATCAAGGCTTCGGGTTACAAGTTTTTGATCGACACGATGTATGGCGCGGGGCGCGGGGTGATCGCGGGGATCTTTGAGCCGGCTGGTGTGCCGTTTGTGGAGATGCGGGCGGAGATCAATCCGGCGTTCCCGGGGATCAATCCGGAGCCGATTCTGCCGCACATCGCGGAGACGCAGAAGCGGGTTGTGGCCGAGGGTTGCAGCGCGGGCTTTGTGACCGACGGCGACGCGGACAGGATTGGCGCGGTCGATGAGCATGGCAATGTCGTGGACGCGCATAAGATCTTCGCGATTCTGCTGCAGTGGCTGCTCGAGCGCAAGGGGTGGCCGGGGGATGTGACGCGGGCGTTCAATACGACGAAGATGCTGGACCGGATCGCGGCCAAGCATGGTCGGAAGCTGCATGAGCATGGGATCGGGTTCAAGTATGTGTGCGACCTGATGCTGACGGAGAACATTCTGATCGGCGGCGAAGAATCCGGCGGCGTGGGCATCAGCAAGCATCTGCCGGAGCGCGATGGGATGCTGAACAGCCTGCTGCTGGCGCAGGTAATGGCGGATGAGAAGAAGACGCTGGGTGAGCTGGTGGCGGCGCTGCAGGCGGAGTATGGCGAGCACCAGTATGACCGCATCGACATGCACATCGATGAGGAGCTGAAGCTGAGTGCGATCGAGCGTGCGAAGGGGATCAAGGCGGGCGATCCGTTTGCCGGCATGACGGTGCTGAAGGTGGAGACGCTGGACGGGATCAAGTTTTACCTCGAGAACAAGAGCTGTGAAGGGCTGGTTTCAAAAGGCGGGGCCAATGCGGCGGAGACGTGGCTTTTGCTGCGAGCTTCGGGCACCGAACCGCTGCTGCGGGTGTATTGCGAGAGCTGCTCGGTGGAGAGCGTTGCGTCTGTGCTGAAGGTGGCGCGGCAGTTTGTGCTCAAGGGATGAGCGGTTTGCGTGGACAGGTTACGGTGGAGGCCGAGGGTCTGCTGTTCGATATGGACGGCGTGCTGATCAGCTCGATCGCCAGCGTAAACCGCTGCTGGCGGCGCTGGGCGGCGCAGTATGGGGTGCCCGATGCCGAAAACTATGGGGTGCCGCATGGGGTGCGAGCGGCGGATATCATTCGGCGGCTCAAGCCTGAGTTTACGGACGGGCAGGTGCGCGATGGTCTGCGTGTCATTGAAGATATGGAGATTGCCGATATCGGCGATCTAAAGGTGCTTCCTGGTGTCAAGGCGCTGCTGGGTGGGCTGCCGGCGGGGCGCTGGACGATTGTGACCTCGGCCACGCGGCGTTTGTTGCTGGGGCGGCTGCAGGCTGCCGGGTTGCCGTTTCCGCAGGAGCTGATTGCCGGCGACGATGTGGTCAACGGTAAGCCGCATCCGGAGCCATACGAAAAGGGTGCGGGGCTGCTGGGCTTTGTTTCGGCGGACTGCATCGTTATCGAGGACGCGCCGTCCGGGGTTGGCGCGGGGCTGGCTGCGAAGAGCCGCGTGCTGGGCGTGCTGGGGACGCATGAGGCAGCGGAACTGTATGCGGCTGGGGCGAGTTGGGTGATCGGCTCGTTAGAAGGTTTGCAGGTGAGCGTGGTGGATGGTGGGCTACGGCTGGAGTTTGAGGCGGTTTAGGCTTTCAAGAGATTCGCGGGCTTTAGCAGCGGCCGGAGAGAATTTCTTCAACCTGCGCAAGGTCTTCCTCAGTGTCGACGCCGATGGTGTCGTGGATCGTCGTGGCGACGTGGACGGGGATGCCGTTTTCGAGGAAACGTAGCTGCTCGAGGCGCTCGGCCTGCTCGAGCGGGCTGGGAGGCAGGGCATGGAAACGCTCGAGCGCCTGGGCGCGGTAGGCGTAGAGGCCGATGTGCTTCCAGGTAAGCGGAGACTGGCGGTCGCGGTCGTAGGGCAGCGTGGCTCGGGAGAAGTAAAGCGCCTGATGGTTGAGGGCGGTGACGACCTTGACGGCGTTTGGGTTGTGGAGGCTTTCGGGCGTGCAGAGGACCTTGAGCGTGGTGACTTGAACGTCCGGCGAAGCGAAGGGCAGAAGCAGCGCGGTGAGGTGCTCGGGTCGGAGCAGGGGCTCATCTGCCTGGATGTTGACGTAGAGGGCGGCGGGGTGCAGTTTGGCGACGGCATGGACGCGGTCCGAGCCGCTGGGCAGGTCGGGCGAGGTGAGAATGGCGGGCCAGTGATTGCGCCGGCAGAGGTCGAGGACCTCCTCGGAATCCGTGGCGATGAGGACCTGGTCGAGTTGGGGGCAGGCGCGGGCGGCCTCATAGACCCACTGCAGCATGGGCTTGCCTGCGAGTGCGCGCAGGACTTTGCGCGGCAGGCGGCTAGAGGCAAGGCGGGCTGGAATGACGCCGAGAGTGTGGAGGGACATGGCTGATCGGGATGCCGGAGAGTTTGACCTGCGATGAGGGGCCTCGTATCATCGTAACTGGCGGCGCTCGCACAGCCGTGCTTACGAGCAAAGCTGCAGCGTGACGCACATCCGGGTGGAGAGTGCGCGGCCTAGCAAGTTTCTCCCACCACATTGGCGGTGTAGCTCAGATGGTTAGAGCGACGGACTCATAACCCGTAGGTCGGCAGTTCGATTCTGCCCACCGCCACCATATAGTCCTGGAACATGCAAAAACAACCGCTTAAAGCGAATAAGACTGATAATCGCGGGATTTAGTCGGGTCGGGAACGGCGGTCAGGGCTTGTCTGGAGGAGTGATTTGCTCCTCATGTTCGAGGCCGACCTGATGTTCTGACCGCGTCTTTGCGATGAGTGCGAGCGAAAGGCCCTCCTCCTCGGCGTGGCGGCGATGTTTGCTGCTGCCTAACCGCTGCGCGGTGTAGATGCCGGCGTGGCCGGAGAAGAGATAGCTGAGGACACAGGCGATGCCGGCATAGGCTCCCGCCTCTCCGCCGAAGAGCTCGACGGCCATGAGGGTGGAGGTGATGGGCGTGTTGGCCGCGCCGGCGAAGACCGCGACAAAGCCCATACCGGCGAGCAGGGAGGTGGGCAGCGGGAGGACACGGGAGAGCGTGTTGCCGAGCGTCGCGCCGATGTAAAAGAGCGGCGTGACCTCACCGCCTTTGAAGCCGCTGCCGAGCGTGACCGCGGTGAAGAGGGTCTTGGCGGCGAAGTCGTAGGGCGGCAGCCGGGTGTCAAAGGCGCTGACGATGGTGGGAATGCCCAGGCCGATGTACTTGAGTGTGTGCGAGGTTCCCAGGCCGAAGACTGCGGCGGTGACCAGCAGTCCTCCGGCGAAAGGGCGCAAGGTGGGATTGGCGATGTAGCGAGCAGCGTGCGAGACGGCGTGGGTCATGCGGGCAAAGAACATTGCCATGAGGCCGAAGACGATGCCGGCGATGCTTGCCGAGACGAGGCCTCCAAGGCTCATGGCGGGGACCTCAGAGACGCGGTAGACGGTGTGGTGGATCCCCCAGGCTTTGGTGACGAGATCAGCCAGGAACGCCGCGAGGAAGCAGGGTGTGATGGCTTCGTAGCTGACGCGGCCGATTGCCAGGACCTCCAGGCCGAAGATGGCTCCCGAGAGTGGCGTTCCGAAGACCGAGGCGAAACCCGCGCTTATGCCCATCATGAGGAGGATGCGGCGATCGTGCAGAGGGAGGCGGAATGGGCGGGCGAGCTGATCGGCGAGCGAGGCGCCGGTCTGGATGGCGGTGCCTTCGCGTCCGGCCGAACCGCCGAAGAGATGGGTGATGAAGGTGCCGGCGAGGATGAGCGGCGTCATGCGGAAGGGGATGGTCGCCTTGGGATCGTGCAGCTCGGCCTGAGTCTCTGCGTGGACCTGATCCAGGATCAGGTTGTTGCCCGCCATGACCGAGGTGCCGAAGCGCTGGTACAAGAGGCCCACGAGCCAGCCCGCGGGGGCGAGCAGGAGGATCAGCCAGACGTGGCGTTCGCGGATCCTTGTGGCAAACTCCAGCGAGGCGAGCAGAAGCGCAGAGGCGGAGCCGGCGAGAAGGCCGACGAGGGCGGCGATGGGGATCCAGCGCAGCAGGTCGAGCAGGATCAGCAGCTGTTCTGATTTGTAAGCGCGAGATGGCGTTTTGGGCAAAGGGCCTCCTACGAGTTTTGTAGGAGTCATCAGCTCCGGCTGTGCGGCCGGGCAGCGATCGGCGAACCCCATCGCCAAGTCTGTAATCCGGACGATACAGTGCGGCTCATGCCGGGTCAATGGCCGCGTCGTATCGGCAGGAGCCGGTGAAGGCGTGGGCCTTCACCGGACTGATTACAGGGCCGGGCGCGCTGCGGGCTTCGGCAGCACGGTCGCCGGGCTGAGCGGCTTGGTGATCTCGTCCAGCAGCGCAGGCTTGGAGTCGTCGCGGACCAGCACCGGGAAGCGCTGGCCATCGTGGTAGTTCAGATCCACGTTGGAGAGCTCGGTCTCATGCTGCAGGAGCAGATGAATGGGTTTGGTGTTGCCCTTGCTGGCGTCGATAGCCTGGGTGAGTGCGTCGCCCGAGAAGACCGTGCCATTGACGCCGACGATCTTCGATCCCGGGGCGATCATGGCCTGGTCAGCAGGGCCGTTCCAACGCACGTCGACGATTGTGCCGTCTCCCGACACGCGGAGACCCAGCGAAGACCAGACGTTGACGCCTCCGCCGCGGCGGCCGCCCAGCGTGGCCAGGGTGCGGCCAGTGCGGTTCGGCTTTTCAATGTAGGTCAGCTTATAGCCGCCGCGTTCGATGCCCGCGAGGTCCGCGTGCGGGTTGGGCACGTCGATGCGGTCATGCAGGAAGGCCGCCCAGTCATACGGCATGACCTGGTTGAGGTCCGCGATGAGCTCCTTGCGGTCATACGGCACGATGAGCGGGCCGGTGTTGCCGCCCTTGCCGAGGAAGATCTTCTGGAAGTCGGTGAGCGACTTCTGGCCATGGGTCTGCTCACGGATGAGGGTGTCGGCGTCCAGCCAGAGCAGCTCGCCCTCCTGATAGTAGGCCTGGCCGCGCTCCCATGAGGCCCAGAGCGTGGGGTGGCGATCGACCGAGCTGGCGATGGCGGTGTCTTCCGTCGAGCGCCAGTTGCGGCCGGTTTCGAGATCGAGCGAGGAGGCCGAGAGCGCGAGCAGATCGCGGTACTGCTCCTGATTTTTGAGGCCGGAACGGGCGGCGAGCACGTTGCCCATGTACTGGGTCATGCCTTCGTAGACCCAAAGCAGCTGGCCCTGCTGCGGGGTGGCGAAGTCGGGTTGAAAGAGCGTCGCGGGGCGGCGATACTTGCCGTCCCAGGAGTGGGTGAACTCATGCGCGAGCAGGTCGGACTCGGGCAGTTGATGCGCCTCGTCGGAGAAGCCTTTTTCGCCGATGCCGTTGTCGGAGGATTGGCCGTGCTCGAGCCCTTCGCCGCCCGCGATGTCCGAGAGCGTCAGCAGGAAGTGGTACTGGTTGTAGTGGCTGGAGGCGTAGGCGGTGGTCGCCTCGCGGACGAGGTTCGAGATCTCGGCGAGGAGTTCCGGGCGCAGGTTCGAGTCTTCCGGCTGATCGCTGACGACATCGATGTAGTGCTTGGGTGTGACCTCCGGGGCCAGCGGAAACTCATGGAAGTAGAGGCCGCTGATGACGGGCGAGTCCTCCAACTGCTCGACCGTGGTGACGGCGTACTTCTGGGTCATGGCTCCAGCGGTGGGATGGTGCGCGTCTTCCAGGATGCCGGTGACCGGAGGCGGTACGGTGGGCGCGCCCACCGGCGTCAACGCGGTACCCGTGCCCCAACCCGCGGGGACGGTGACGGAGGGCTCAATGGCGATCTCCTTGACCGGGATGTGCGCGGGGTAGAGCATCAGCCGCTCCCATTCCAGGCAGGCCATCTGCTTGGAGACGCGGGAGCTTGCGATGGAGTCCAAGTGGGCGTGCAGGCTGGTCACCCCGGCAGGAATTTCCAGGTGGAACTCGTACAGGTTCACGTCGTCGCGACGCCAGGGCAGCGTCTGCTTGGATCCGTCCCGCCCGTCTGCCGTGAAGACGACCCCGACGATCTGCGAGACCGGCCCGGTGGGCCCATGGTTGCCAGGAATCCACTCCGGCGTGATCAGCGTCAACGGACCCGGCTTGACCGGGAGATCGACCTCCGCGTGGAAGAGGTGCCGCGGCGCCTCGGTCAGATCCGCGGTAATGCGGATGGGGGTTTTCTGAGCGAAAGCGGAAGAGGCAAACAGAGATGCGGCAAGAACGGTGTGCAGGTTTTTTGGCATGAGTTCTTTCTGGATGTGGCGTGATAGAGCAGGAGACGAATGGCAAGGCTGACACGTTGCGGCGCGCTGCTGCTCGAAAACAGGAACCCTCTCAAGCTCCTGGGTGCGCCCTTGAGCACGCTCTTGGGCACGCTCCTGGGCACGAAAAATTCAGGGGCTCGAGAGGGCGGCCAAGCGGCTTAGGCGTGGCTTGGCACAGCGCCTTCGAGCGGTGGAAGCTCGCGCTCGATCGCGCGAATGACGGCGGGGTCGTCGGGCAGCGTATCTGGCGCGAAGCGCGCCACCACCTGGCCGCTACGGTTGATCAGGAACTTCTCAAAGTTCCAGGTCAACTCCGGCGCCTCATGCACGGTCAACCCATAACCACGCAGCTTATCCTTGAAACCGGGGTCGGCGACCCGCGCCACCGGTTGTGCCGCGGTCAGTGCCTCATAGAGCGGGCTTTTGTCCGGGCCGGTCGCGACCACCTTGTCGAACATGGGAAAGTCGACGTTGAAGGTGGTGGTGCAGAACTTGTGGATCTCCTGGCTCGTGCCCGGCTCCTGTCCGCCAAAGTCATTGGCAGGAAAGCCCAGGACCTCGAAGCCGCAGTGCTTGTAGGTGGAATACAGCTTTTCGAGGCCCTCGTACTGCGGCGTCAGGCCGCACTTGCTTGCGACGTTGACGATGAGCAGGACGTGACCCTTGTACGGGGCGAGGGTCGTCTCCTCGCCGGAGATGGTCTTGAGGGGTAGATCGAAGAGGGTAGACATGCTTTGAGGGTAAATGAGACGGGGCTTAAAGATAAACACGGGAGAATAAGCTGGCCGCGAAACCATCGCGCAGCCGTCCGGGGTCTGCCGGCGCTTATTCGGCATCCTCACGCGGCTCACGCCGTTGATGGTGCAAACAGGCTATCGCTGTTCCCTGTCTGTGACGCGCTGTAAGCGGTTGACAGGCGTAGTATTAAGTCTCGACATGGAAATTCAAGACAGAATTTTTGGCAAGCCGCTGGCTTCCGGTGACGAACGTGCGGAACACATCGGAGTATCAGCAGGCATACCGATCTTTGGGCTCGACGCATTGACGAGCGCAGCCTACGGCCCAGAACAAGCACTTATCTATCTGATTCCCCTAGGCGTCGCAGGAATCGGATATTTAATTCCCATCATCAGCTCGATTCTCATCCTGCTGGTGATTGTCTTCTTCAGTTACAGGCAGACGATTGAGGCGTACCCGAACGGCGGCGGAAGCTATACTGTTGCGTCGGAGAACCTGGGTGAGGGTGCCGGACTGTTGGCCGCCGCGGCGCTGATGATTGACTACATTCTGACGGCAGCGGTCGGCATTTCAGCCGGCGTGACTGCGGTCACCTCGGTCGACACCAGGCTGCTCCCGTATACGCTGCCGCTGTGCCTGCTGATCCTGGCTCTTCTGGCCATCGTCAACCTGCGCGGCGTCAAGGACACGGGTGCGGCCTTCATTCTGCCGACCTTCCTGTTTATCGGCACGCTGCTGGTGCTGGTCGGCGTGGGCGTCTCCAAGACCTATGCCGCCGGCGGCCATCCCATGGCCCTGGCCGCGATGCCTCCGCCTTCCCCGGCGCATGGCACCTTCATCAAGTTCGCCTTCGTCTGGCTCATCATGAAGGCGTTTTCGAGCGGGTGCGCCGCCATGACCGGCGTCGAGGCCGTCTCGAACGGCGTCATGGCCTTCGGTGAGCCGCGCGCCAAGAAAGCCCAGTACACCCTCACCATCATCATCGCCATCTTGATCGTGCTGCTGTTCGGAACGTCGTGGCTGGCCAAGCACTACGGCATCATGGCCATGGATCCGGACGACCCCCAGTATCAAAGCATGTTGAGCCTGCTGGTCAAGGCGGTCTTTGGCCGCGGTTGGTTTTACCTGGTTACCATGGGCAGCGTCTTCCTCGCGCTGGCGCTCAGCGCCAACACGGCCTTCGCGGACTTCCCACGGCTTACCCGCGCCATCGCGATGCACGATCACCTGCCGCACGTCTTCATCCTGCGCGGCCGGCGGCTGCTCTTTTCACATGGCGTGTACGCGCTAACGGGCTTTACCGCGCTGATCCTGATTGCCTTCAAAGGCCAGACCAGCGCGCTGATTCCGCTCTACGCCATCGGCGCTTTCCTGGCCTTTACGCTCTCGCAGGCGGGTATGGTCGTGCATTGGCGCAAGCAGGAGGGCGATCACAAGGGCCGTAACTGGCATATGTTCGTCAACGGCATCGGCGCTGTGGCTACTGGCATAACCACGGTGATCGTGTTGGCCTCAAAGTTCCTTTCCGGCGCGTGGGTGACCGCGCTGTTGATTCCCACGCTGATCCTCGTCATGCACCTGGTGAAGAAGCACTACACCCGCGTCTTTGCTGAGATGAAGGACATGAAACCGCTCAATCTGGTCAACCTGGAGCAGCCTCTGGTCGTCATCCCGGTCGCCGGCTGGAACCGGATTTCGGAGAAAGCAATCCGCTTCGGCCTGCTCATGTCGGAAGAGATCAAGGTCGTTCACGTTCACTCGGAGGACGAGTCGCACGGCATTGAAGACGACTGGGAAGAAAAGGTGATGACGCCCATTCGCGAGAAGGGCATGGTCGCGCCGGAGCTGGTGACGATCGCTTCCAACTTCCGCTTCATCATCTCCCCGCTGATGGACTATATCCTGCGGCTGGAGACGGAAAATCCCGGCCGCAAGGTGGCGGTGCTTCTGCCGGAGCTGGTCGTGCGCCACTGGTGGGAGAATCTGCTGCATAACCAGCGCGTACAGCTGTTGAAGCTGTTGCTTCTGCTGCGCGGCAATCAGCGGATTGTCGTCGTCAACATCCCCTGGTACCTGTAGGACGTTTGTCTTAGGTTCCGGCTGTGAATCGAATGTTGCAACATTGAATCTCATTGGTACGAGGTTCGTATGAGCGCACGCAAACCCATCGTAGGCCTGCACCACGTCACCGCCTTCTCGTCCAATCCGCAGCGCAACCTGGACTTCTACACCGAGGTTCTTGGCCTGCGCTTTGTCAAGCGCACCATCAACTTCGACGATCCCGGCACCTATCACTTCTACTTTGCCGATGCCTCCGGCACGCCCGGAACCATCATGACGACGTTTCCAGGGCCCAGCCGGACGCGGGGGATCGCCGGAGCGGGCGAGACGACGCATGTGGCCTTCAGTGTGCCGCTTGGCTCGCTGGGGTTCTGGGAGAAGCGGCTTGCGGAGAAGACCATTCCGGCTGAGCGGACGGGCAAACGCTTTGATGAGGACGTTCTGACACTGGCGGACCCGGACGGCATGAAGATTGAGCTCGTCGGACACGCGAACGTGATCGCGCCCAACCCGGCCGCCGACTCCGACGTTCCCGCCGAGCACAGCCTGCGCGGCTTCTTCGGGGTGACGCTGCTGGAACACAATGCTGAACGAACGATTCCGACGCTGAAGATGTTGGGCTTTCACCAGGTCGCACAGCAGGGAACTCGCCTTCGTTTTTCAGCGCCAGGCGACGCGCTTGGCAACCACATCGATCTCCTGATCGACCCCGCCGCGAAGCTTGGCCGCTTCGGCGCGGGCAGTGTGCATCACATCGCCTTTCGCGCTCCGGACGCGGAGGCGCAGCTGGCATGGCACGAGGAGATTGAGAAGACGCTTCAGGTCACGCCGGTGCTCGACCGCGACTACTTTACGTCCATCTACTTCCGCGAGCCCGGCGGCGTGCTCTTCGAGCTCGCCACCGATCCTCCGGGCTTTACCGCGGATGAGCCGCTGGACTCGCTTGGCGAGCGTCTTTGCCTGCCGAAGTGGCTTCAGCCGCAACGTGCGTTGATCGAGCAGCGGCTTGCGCCCATCACGCTCAAGAAGGCGCTCGTATGAGCTCGGCGACTGATCCTCATTGCGACTCACAGGTCTACCAGTTCGGGCCTGCGCTTGAAGATGCCGCGGGTGCGGTGATTCTGCTGCACGGCCGTGGGGCTTCGGCCCAGGATATTTTGTCGCTGGGTGCGGCCCTGAACCAGCCGCGTCTCTGCTTTCTCGCGCCGCAGGCTGCGGCGTATAGCTGGTATCCGAACTCGTTTCTTGCCCCACGTGCCAACAACCAGCCTTATCTCGACTCGGCGCTGCGCCTGATCGACGCGATCCTGCGGGAGATCGAAGGGCAGGGGATTGGGCGGAACCGCATCGTGCTTGGCGGCTTCTCGCAAGGCGCGTGTCTTTCAACCGAGTACATCGCAACGCATCCGGCTTGCTATGCAGGCCTGGTCGCCCTGACGGGCGGGCTGATCGGGCCGCTTGGCTCGGACGTATCGCACATGGGCGATCTGGCCGGAACGCCTGCGCTCTTGCTTGCGAGCGATCCTGACCCGCATGTGCCGTGGTCGCGCGTGGAAGAATCAGCGGAGGTTCTTCGCGGTATGGGCGCGGCCGTTACCATGCAGCGCTATCCAGGCAAGCCGCACTCCGTCTCGGCGGAGGAGATCGAACAGGCGGCTGAGTTCCTACGCGAGGCCTTTCCGGCCTGATGCTAGCGCCGGACAACGTCCGAGCCCAGGCCGCCTCGAACCACCCTAGAGCAAATTAGCTGTTGCTGTGGAGTGGAAGAATGGTGCAGTGTCATTTTCCTTAAGAGAAAATGACGTTGATAGCAACGCCTCCCTCTACACCCACAGCTAATTTGCTATAGCCCCGATCACATGTCCCGAAACGACCGTCCTGTCCTCCTGATGTAGGCGGAGTGGGTCCGTCCGGCAGGATACGCGGCAGGACACGCCTCACGCTGCGAGCCGCAGCGCGAACGCCTCTGCCAGAAGGCTGTAGCTGCGCATCCGTGCGGCGTGGTCGTGAGTGATTGTGTTGATGACCAGCTCGCGAATCCCCAGGCTCTCGGCCATCGTACGCAGCTTTCCCGAGACCACATCCGGCGTACCCACGTAGACCCGCTGAAACTCTCCGGTCTCCGGTGTCGCAGGGCCGAAGCGCGGCAGCTCCGCCGCAGCCTCTTCCGGCGAGGCGACGGGCCGCCGGTCGTTCTGGCGGATACGGAGTTGCAGCAGCCGTACGCTGAGCGCCAGCCGTTCCGCCTCCTGCTGCGTCTCCGCGCAGATGACACCAACGGCTGCCATCGCCTCAGGCGCGGTCCGCGTGTGGTCCTCGAGCTCGGCATTCGGGCGGAAGTCTCGCCGGTAGCTTTCAATGGCCTGCCGCGTCGGCTCCGGCGAGAAGAAGTGCGCAAAGGCATAGGGCAAGCCGAACTCAGCCGCCGCCCGCGAGCTCCACATACTTGATCCCAGCAGCCAGACGTCCGGTCCGCCGGGCATCTCGGGCGAGACGAGCACGTGCGAGAACGGGTGCTGCTTGGGAAAGCCGTGATACAGAAAGGCCAGCAGCTCGGAGAGCTGATCCGGGAAGTCGTCCACCTGCAAGGCGTTCTGCGGTGCGCCCTTGTAACGCCGCAGCGCTGTCGCTTCGATGGGACCGCCTCCCGGTGCGCGTCCAATACCTAGATCGATGCGGTCTGGGTAGAGCGCATGCAGCGTCCTGAACGTTTCAGCTACCTTCAAAGGCGTGTAGTGCGGCAGCATGATCCCGCCTGAGCCGAGCCGGATCCTCGCCGTCTCTGCGCCAATACGCGCCAGCATCAGCTCCGGCGCCGTACAGGCCAGCGTCTCCATGGCATGGTGCTCGGACATCCAGAAGCGGTTGAAGCCAAGCGACTCGACGTGCTGCGCCAGCGACACCGAGTTACGCAGAGCCTGCGCGGGCGTCGATCCGGTGGGCACCGGCGACTGATCCAGAACCGAAAGACGAACCATTGCGCTCATGTCATTTAGATGAGCGGCCCAGGCAGTTGGACTCGCCGGGCTACACCACGGCCAGCGTCTGCGCCTGCTTCCAGACCGGCGAGAGCGCCCGCAACCGCGCGACGGCCTCCGGAATCAGCGCCAAAGCGAACTCCACCTCGTCCCGCGTGGTCAGGCGTGACAAGGAGAAGCGAACACTCGCCCGCGCCCGCGCCGGGTCAAGGCCCATCGCGGTCAGCACGTGCGACGGCTCGGTAGCGCCGGACTGGCAAGCGCTTCCGCCTGAGACCGAAAGCCCCTTCAGATCCAACGCGATCACCAGCGCCTCCGCTTCAACGTGATCGAAGCAGAGGTTGGCTGTGTTCGGAGTGCGCCCGGTTTCTGCCCCGTTGACGCGAGTCTCCGGAATTGCCGCCAGCAGCGTGTGCTCAAAATGATCGCGCAGCGCCGTCAACTCTCGCAGCCCGGAACCCTCATCCAGCCACTCGCCCGCAAGCCTCGCCGCCTCACCCAACGCCACGATGCCCGCGACGTTCTCCGTCCCGGCGCGCCGCTGCCGCTCCTGCATGCCGCCGTACGCAACCGGAGTCAGCCGAACATTGCGCCGGCTGAACAGCACACCCGTGCCTTGCGGCGCATACATCTTATGCCCGGAAAGTGAGAGCAGGTCCACCTGCTTCAACTCACCCGTCAGGTCGATCCGCAGCTTGCCCGCCGCCTGCACCGCGTCCGTGTGCACCAGGATCTCCGGCGAGTACGCCTTCGCCATCCGCGCCAGCTCCGCCACCGGTTGCACCGCGCCTGTCTCATTGTTGGCCAGCATGACCGAGACCAGCCGCGTCTCCGGCCGCAACGCTGCCTCAAGCGACTCCGCCCGCACGACGCCCGAGGCATCGCAGGGCAGGTACGTGACAGCCACGCCGCGCTTTTCCAGAGCCTCCGCCGCGTGGAGCACCGCATGATGCTCGATCGTCGACGTGATCAGGTGTTGGCCGGATTCCAGTGTGCCAAAAAGCGCGAGGTTATCGCTCTCCGTCCCGCCGGAGGTAAAGACGATCTCAGAGGAGCGGCAGTGCAGCAGCCGCGCCATGCGATCCCGCGCCCGGTCCACCGCGGCTCGAGCGTACTGCCCCGGTTGATGGATGGAGCTCGCATTCCCGAACTGCTCCAGCAGAAAAGGACGCATGGCCTCAAACACCGCCGGAAGCAGCGGGGGTGGTTGCATTCGCGTCCATGTAAACCCGGCGCATGGGTTAAGTCTACGCCTTCAACAAGCCGCTTACCGTTGGGCGATGGGCACATACGGCGCCGGATACTCTGGCCCCGTATACTCAGCGCGCGGGCGGATCAGCCGATTGTCGTCATGCTGCTCGATCACATGCGCCGCCCAGCCTGCGATGCGCGAGATGGCGAAGATCGGCGTAAACAGGTCGATATCGATTCCTAGCGTCGTGTACGTGCTGGCCGAGTAGAAGTCGACGTTCGCGTTCAGCTTCTTCTCCTGCTTCACAAACGCTTCGATCTTCTGGCTCATGTCAAACCACTTGGTATTGCCCGCCGCCGCGCCCAGCTCGCCGGACATCCGGCGCAGGTGCGTGGCGCGCGGATCTTCGGTGTGGTAGACCCGGTGACCGAAGCCCGAGATCTTCTCCTTGCGCGCAAACATCTCCTTCACGTACTCGGCTGGATCGGCGCCCGCCGCATCAATCTTATAAAGCAGCTTCATCGTCGCCTCGTTGGCGCCGCCGTGCAGCGGCCCCTTCAACGCGCCGATCGCCCCCGTAATCGCTGAATGCATATCGGACAAGGTCGCCGCGATCACGCGCGCCGCAAAGGTGCTGGCGTTCAGCTCATGATCCGCGTGGAGGATCAGCGCGATATCGAAGGTGCTGGTCGCGGTCTCGGACGGCTTCTCGCCCGTCAGCATCCAGATGAAGTTGCCCGCATGCGACAGGCTCTTGTCCGCCTCGACGATCGCCTTGCCCTTGCGGATGCGGTCGAAGATCGCCACAATCATCGCAATCTGAGAGGTCAACCGAAAGCTCTTGCGCAGGTTCGCCGCGTGGCTGGAGTCCTTTTCGTCCGCGTCATAGATCGAACACAGCGAGACCGCCGTGCGCAGCACCTCCATCGGGCTTGCGCTGGTGGGCACGGACTTCAATAGCTCGATGATCTTTGGATCGAGCTCCCGCGCCGCGGCAAGCTCGGCGGAAAACTCCTTCAGCTCAGCCGTGGTCGGCAGCTTCCCGTTCCACAGCAGGTAGGTCGTCTCCTCGAAGTTCGATTTTGAAGCCAGTTCATGGATGTCGATTCCGCGGTAGGAAAGCACTCCGGCGTCGCCGTCGATCCAGCAGATAGAAGAGGTGGTGGCGACAATGCCTTCCAGACCTTTTGTTGCGACGGCGGTAGCGGACATTCAGGTGTTCTCCGGGAAAAGACTTGCGAAACAACGCACCTACGGTTATAGCGCAGCGAAGAAACGGTTGTCACCGAAAGCGGGCGAATATCGGAGAGCTGTGCGCGTTCTGTCCTTTCGCCGCCACCTTAGAATCTGTCCGGAGCAAACGCGGCCAGGTCTGCCGCCGGCTTCTCCTCGAACAGCACCTGCGCCACCACGTGTGCGGTCGCGGGAGCGAGCAGGATGCCATTGCGAAAGTGTCCGTTCGCCAGGACATAGCGTGGCTGCCGCAGGGTTCGCCCCAGGACCGGCAGCCCGTCTGCCGTGCCCGGTCTTAGGCCCGCCCAACTTTGTACGAATTCAGCCTCAGCCAGCGCGGGCAGCAGCCGCGTCGCTTGCGCGTTCAACGCCAGGATGTCCGAGCCATGCACCTTCACATCGAAACCGACGTTTTCTACCGTCGCGCCGATGATCGCCCGCCCGGCGTTCGGTCCTTCCGTGCGGGGCACCACGTAGATGGATTCTGTGCGAATCACCGTCTCCAACCCCATCGCTGGCGGCATCTCCACCGCAAGCATCTGGCCTTTGCGCGGAGCGACCGGCGCCGGCGTCCACGCTCCCATGCAGTCCACCACCGCCGACGCATGCAATCTTCCGTGCGTTGTTTCGACGGAGACACCATCGCGTGTTGCATGCAACCGCTCCAGCGGCGTTCCTTCCAGCAGCACGATCGTCGTCACCCGCACTGCCTCGCGGACGGCCTCAGCCAACTGACGGGGGTCCACCGAGTGCTCCGCCAGCAGATGAAAGCGGTGTTCTTCCGCGACGAGTTGTGGAACAACGAGACTCGGCTTATCTAACGCGTCTGCGCCCGCGGAAACTGCCTGTAGCGTCGTATTGGTCTGAAAGGGAACACGTGCGCCTGAAAGTTCAGCAACGCGGTCCAGGAACTCCGGATAAAGATTCATGCTGAGGCGTGAAAGCGCATGAAGTTCCGGGGGATTATGCGGATCGTCCACGGCGAGCATGCCGGCGGCCGCCGTGCTCGCCTGCGCCAAGGCGAGTCCGCGCTCCAGCACCACCACCTTTGCGCCGCGGCGCTCCAGCTCGAGAGCCACGCTGAGCCCAATGATGCCCGCACCCGCAATGACAAAGTCAGCTTCCGCCACCGTCCCATTTTAGTCGTAGCCGGGTGACCCCTGCCGGCGCAAATCGATGCTCCACACAGCTTCGGTTTAGCGTACTTTGATCCCATACATCTTTGCCTCGCATCCGTCCGGGGTGTCATTCGAGCAGCAGCCTTATCTGTCTGAGGAGAACAGCACATGAGCGATACGCCACGCCCAGCAACCTCCCCCTTTACCGCAGAGCGCGCCGGCATAGCGGCTGCCCTGGTGCTTACGCTTGCCGCATTGATCTGGTGCTTCGGTCTTTACAACCACCTGACGGCGAATGAGAAAGGGCTTGCGGCTGCGCAGCAGAAGAACGCTGAGCTCGCTCAGCAGCAGGATGCGCTCAGCGCGCGGCTGCGGGCTACGACCGAGACGCTCGGCCAGACCGTCGGCCTCACCCAGAAGCAGGTGGAGCTGCGCACGGAGGAGCTGGTCGCCACCCAGCAGGCCGCGGCTCGTGCACAGGCGGAGCAGAACGCCAGGCTGTCACAAGCTCAGGCAGCGACGGCAAAGCAGCTTGGTGCGGCCACCAGCGAGGTCTCCACCTTGAAGTCGGATGTGGGAGGAGCCAAGGTCAGCATCGCCCAGACGCAGACCGATCTCGCCGCCACCAAGAGCCAGTTGCAGCGGAGCATCGGCGATCAAGGCGTCATGAGCGGTTTGATCGCGCGCACCCACGACGAACTCGATGAACTGCGGCATCGCGGCGATCGCAACTACTTCGAGTTCGTCCTGCGCAAGGGCGCGCCGCCCACCTTGCTCTCCACCATCAAGCTCCAGGCTAAGAAGGTGGACGACAAGCACGCCAAGTACACCATGGTCGTCTCGGCAGACGACCGCAACATCGAGAAGAAGGATAAAAGCCTGGATGAGCCCGTGCAGTTTTACTCCGGCAAAGATCCTGTCCTCTTTGAGGTCGTCGTCAACAACATCAGCAAGAATGAGATCGCGGGCTATCTCTCCACACCGAAGACCGCGCCGCAGGCTATGGCGGCGCCTTCGCGTTGAGGACGAGGACCTTGGAAACAGAGGTGCAAACGCAATACGGGGGACGCTTGAAGCGTCCCCCGTACTGCGTTT
This sequence comes from uncultured Granulicella sp., assembly GCA_964282815.2. GTDB lineage: Bacteria > Acidobacteriota > Terriglobia > Terriglobales > Acidobacteriaceae > Edaphobacter. The sequence goes on along the minus strand of CBDIOH010000001.1, from coordinate 128,825 downwards.
GCCTGGTGTGTCTTTGCCTTGGGATCGCCCTTCTTTTGGAAGGCCGTTTGCCTATTCTCCCCGTCGAGCTTGCTCGACGCTGCAACGCTCTTGATTGCAGCTAACGAAGGTATAGTTTCGAGCAAAAAAAGTGTCAAGAGAAAAAGAAACAAACGCAGGATTTCTTTTCACTTCTTCCTGTGTTGACTCATTCAGCAAACGCTTCCGCATGACTTCGAATCTACTTCCGCGCTTGAACGACGCGCGACTCCACTAAGGCCATAATCGCGCACCATGGCGAATCCGAAGTACACGAATGCTGTCACCTGCAATCCGGTAGACCGCAAGGTAGGACCAGGGATGGAAGGTCAGTTCACGGGTTCCTGGAAGCACACCGAGTCTGCCCCTCTCGGGCATCGACTCCAACAGCACAATCTGTTTGTAGATTCTTGTTGCCACGCGAGCCGCGGCACGCTCATTATCCCGGCTTATGTAAGCAACAGCAGCCGGGAGATCGGACGCAGCCCTCGGCGTCCAGATCACTTTCATGCCGTCTTGAGCGTGTGCTGATTCAATCGTGCAAAGACCTCTTCTGTCGTCAGCCAGCCCTCTCGCTCAGCCGAATCTTCACCTTCACGCACCTCCGCAGCCAACCCCACTGCGTCCTCCACATACCGGTCGAGCGCCTGTTGTACAAGCTCATCAAGAGAGCATTGGAGATCTTTCGCAAGGCTCCCAAGCTTCACTTCGAGTTCACGTGTCAGGTGGATTTCCATGACAAAACTCTATGCCCCGTCCGACGCAAGGTCAACGCTCATCCAGATCCGCGCATCGATCCGCCGGCTCGTCAACACTCGATGATGTTCAACGCAAGGCCCGCCAGGCTCGTCTCCTTGTAGCGGCTCTGCATATCCATCCCCGTACGGTACATCGTCTCAATCACCTGATCGAGCGAGAGCTTGTGCCCTTCCGTCTCATGCATCGCCATGCGGCACGCATTGACGGCCTTCACCGCACCCATCGCATTGCGCTCGATACAGGGAATCTGCACCAGCCCGCCGATGGGATCGCAGGTCATCCCCAGGTTGTGCTCCATGGCGATCTCCGCCGCATGCTCCACCTGAGCGTTGGTGCCGTTGAGCGCCGCCACCAGTCCGCCCGCTGCCATCGAGCAGGCCACACCCACTTCACCCTGGCAGCCAACCTCCGCGCCGGAGATCGAAGCGTTCTCCTTATAGAGAATGCCAATCGCAGCTGCCGTCAAGAAGAAACGCACCAGACCGCCCAGCTTTTCCGCATGCGTCTTGTCCATCTCGATGAACCGCATGTAATACTGCGCGATCGCCGGGATGACTCCTGCGGCTCCATTCGTCGGAGCTGTCACCACCCGCCCACCGGCAGCGTTCTCCTCATTGGTCGCAATGGCAAACAAGGATACCCAATCCAGCGGCGCCAGCGGGTCACGTGCTCGACCCGCTTCCGCGGCCTTCGCATCCAGCCCCTGAATTCTCTGGTATAACCGCGGCGCCCTTCGACGCACATTCAAACCACCCGGCAGAATGCCTTCCGTCGCCATGCCGCGTTCGGTGCACTGCTGCATCGTCCGCCAGATGGCCAGGATACTTCGAGCGATCTGCTCCTCCCGCGAGCCCTTCGCATCCGGCTGCAGCTCAGGCCGCTGAATCTTCAAAGCACTCTCACCCCTTTGCTCGGCTCCGAGCAGCGCACATTCATTGGCCAGGACCAGCGCCGCGATGCTCAGCCTGTTGGTCTCCGCGACCGCCAGCAACTCCGCCGCGCTCTGAAATGGGTAGGGAACTGCCCGCGGCGCAACCGCCTTCTCCTGCGGGTCCGGCGCAAGCTCCGCCGCAGAGAGGATGAAGCCGCCGCCAACGGAGTAAAAGATCTCCTCGCAAAGCCGCACACCGTCCACCCCGAGCGCCGTAAACAGCATTCCGTTGGGGTGCGAGGTCGCCGCCTCAGCACCAGGCGGGTACATCTCCGCGCGATGAAAGACCAGGTCCGTCTTTTCCTCGAACGTCACCTCCTGGACGCCGCCGAGACAGAGTCGCCGGTCGTTACGGATCTTCGTCAGCATCGGCTCAATCGCCGCCGGATCTACCGTATCCGGAGCCTCGCCGCTCAGCCCCAGCAGCACGGCGCGATCTGTTCCGTGGCCCACCCCCGTGTGCGCGAGAGATCCATACAGCTCCGCTCGCAGCCCCCGCGTAATGCTCAGCAATCCATCCCGCTCGAGCTCTCGCACAAAGCGGAGCGCGGCCCGCATCGGCCCCACCGTATGCGAGCTGGAAGGCCCAATGCCAATCTTGAATAGCTCAAAAAGACTTGTATTCATTGCTCGTTCCCCACCCCATCGCAGCGCGCCGCACAGAGGACACGCAGCGGCTCAGACTCCATTGTAGGGCTAGCGATTCTGCATCCCTCAACGCTTCGCCCGCCGCGCTGCGCGCTTCTCCGCTGCAGTGCGCAGCACATTCTGATGCGCGATGTGGAGCGCGCCACGCATGGTCTAGCCGCCGGCCGCTTCCAGCCGCAGCAGCGTCATGCCCATCCGTCCCCAGCCGACCCCAGAATCCATGTTGCCGGACAAATTCTAAAGTCGTGTCGCCGATCCGGGATGCTATACTCCGGGAACTTTCCGCCTCCAGGGATTCATCAGGCAAACCATGCTCTTCAAAGCCCTCTCCGCCGCCGTCTACGGCATCGACGCGCACATCATCGACGTCGAGGTCGACTACTCCGGCGTCGTGCTCGACAAGCCGGAGTTCAATACCGTCGGTCTTCCCGACGCAGCCGTCCGCGAATCCCGCGATCGTGTTCGCTCCGCCATCCGCAACTCCGGCTTCGACCTCCCGAGCACCCGGATCACCATCAACCTCGCACCGGCAGACATCAAGAAGGAAGGTTCGGGGTTCGACCTTCCCATCGCCATCGGCATCCTCGGAGCCTACGGCGGACTCCACCTCAAGGACCTCTCAGACTTTCTGCTCATCGGCGAGCTCGGCCTGGACGGCGCCCTTCGCTCAGTCCCCGGCATGCTTTCGATCGCGCTCGCTGCCCGCGCGCGCGGCATCCACAACCTGGTCATCCCGGCCGCCAACGCACGCGAGGCGGCCGTCGTCGCCGGAGTCCAGGTGTATCCCGTCTCCTCGTTGCTGGAGGTTCGCGATCTGCTCAACGCGGCTGCCTTCGGTTCCATCACCGCCATCCCGCTGCAGATTGAGCCCGCCACCCTGCTCGAGGAAGCGCAGCACTTTCCTCATGACTTCAAAGACGTTCGCGGGCAGCACGTCGCCAAGCGGGCCTTGGAGGTCGCTGCCGCCGGCGGCCACAACATCCTGATGATCGGGCCGCCCGGCTCCGGGAAGACCATGCTGGCCAAGCGCCTGCCCTCCATCCTTGCCCCCTTGCGCTTCGAGGAAGCGCTGGAAACCACCAAGATCCACTCCGTCGCCGGTGTTCTCGATCCCTCGGACGGGCTCGTCGCTCATCGTCCCTTCCGTGCGCCGCACCACACGATCTCGGACGCCGGGCTGATTGGAGGAGGCGCCAGCCCCAGGCCGGGTGAGGTGTCGCTCGCCCACAACGGTCTGCTTTTCCTGGATGAGCTCCCCGAGTTTCCCCGGAATGTGCTCGAAGTCCTCCGCCAGCCGCTCGAGGACGGCCAGGTCACCATCGCCCGTGCCTCCATGAGCCTGTCGTTTCCCGCCCGTTTCATGCTGGCCGCTGCAATGAACCCATGCCCCTGCGGCTACTTCAATGACAAGTCGCGCGATTGCACCTGCACCCCGCCCATGATCCAGCGTTACGTCTCCAAAGTCTCCGGGCCCCTGCTGGACCGCATCGACATTCACATTGAGGTGCCTGCCGTCCAGTACAAAGAACTCCGCGGCGGCGCATCGGCTGAAGGTTCCGGCGAGATCCGCGCCCGCGTTCTTGCAGCCCGCCGTCTCCAGCACGAGCGCTTCGCCGCGGCCGCAACCCAGCAAGCCTTGTCAGAACCGGCCCGCACCCGGCCGAGCGGCCGGTCGGCTTCGCGCCTGATCTACGCCAACGCCCAGATGTCGACCCAGCAGATTCGAGTCTTTTGTGAGCTCTCAACAGACGCCGAGCGCATCCTCGAGCGCGCCATGCAGCAGCAGGGACTCTCTGCCCGCGCACACGACCGCATCCTGAAGGTGGCGCGCACCATCGCTGACCTGGAAGCGGTCCCGGCAATCGCCGTCAAGCACATTGCGGAGGCGATCCAATACCGCACGCTGGATCGAAGCTATTGGGCGTGACCGGCCGGCTGGGAGGCCACCTCGCAATCAGTATGCAACCATCTAAACCCCTTCCCATGTTGGCGATAGCGTCAAACATCTCCCCTTTTCTGGAATCTCGCCAGCTAACTCTTCCATAAAAAGTATTGACCGGAAGGAAACAAGCGATTACTTTGCATGAGGGATAACTCCTTCAGAGCTCTGATTCTGCGGACCTTCCGCATTTCCGGGCTTGTCTGAATCCCACAGCTTTCCGCCTTGAACGTGCATCTTCGGGTAGTCTCAACGCGTCTCATGTACGTCAAATGGAATAGTTCAATCTATTTGTTTCGTCAAGACTCCAGGACTCCTGAAACGCGAACTCCCGCAAGCAGAGATATAGGGACATGGGCAGGCGGACACACTCGAACAACGGTGAGCATCACGCCGCCGGAACGCACAGAAGGAGAACACACAGAATGCGCTCAGATCTGATCTTCGGAGCTCTGACTCACGTCAACAATCGCTACCAGCTTTGTCAACTCGCCTCCAAGGCGACCCGCAAACTGCACAAGCCAAACACCCGCCTTCAGGACACGACCAACGAAGTTCTGGACCGCTTTAAAGACACGGTCCCCATGGACGACGCTTCGGAGCCCATCGTAGAAAAGATCCACGTGGAGCCACATCAGGAACGCCGCGCCGCCTAACGCCGTAGGGCTTCCATCTTCGCCCGAAGATGGAAGCCAGTTGTATTTGCCTTTCCTCTCGTTTCGTGCTACGTTTGAATCTGTAATCCCTCCGCACCGGTTCTATCCGCAACTCCCTCCGGCCTCCGCAGACCCTTCCTGTTTCGCAGATCCCGCCTGAGTTACACCCCTTCCCCATTAACTTCCCCCTGCCTGACAAGAAAAGACCCCATCTAATGACAATCTCTGAGTTGAAAGAGCACAATATCGCCGAATTGGGCAAGCTCGCCCGCGGCCTCGATATCGGCGGCACCAGCGGCCTCCGCAAACAAGACCTCATCTTCAAGATCCTCCAGGCGCAAAGCGAAAAAGAAGGCCACATCTTCGCGGAAGGCGTCCTAGAGATCCTTCCCGATGGCTACGGTTTTCTTCGCTCCCCCGACTACAACTATCTCCCCGGCCCCGACGACATCTACGTCTCCCCCTCCCAGATTCGCAAGTTCGACCTCAAGACCGGCGACACCATCAGCGGCAACGTTCGCAGCCCGCATGAAGGTGAAAAGTACTTCGCTCTCGTCAAGATCGAGGCCATCAACTTCGAGTCGCCCGAAGAGACCCGCAACAAGGTCCTCTTTGACAACCTCACTCCGCTCTACGCCCAGGAGCGCGTCAAGATGGAGACCGTCCGCGAGCATATTTCCGGACGCGTCATGGACCTGCTCACCCCCGTCGGCAAAGGCCAGCGCGGCCTCATCGTCGCGCCGCCGCGTACCGGCAAGACGATGCTCCTGCAGTCCATCGCCAACAGCATCACCGCGAACCATCCCGAGGTCGTGCTCATCGTTCTCCTCATCGACGAGCGCCCGGAAGAGGTCACCGACATGCAGCGGTCTGTTCGCGGAGAAGTCATCAGCTCCACCTTCGATGAGCCCGCCGCCCGCCACGTCCAGGTCGCCGAGATGGTCATCGAGAAGGCCAAACGCCTCGTCGAGCACAAGCGCGACGTCGTCATTCTCCTCGACTCGATCACACGTCTCGCCCGCGCCTACAACACCATCGTCCCGCCGTCCGGCAAGGTCCTCTCGGGCGGTGTCGACTCGAACGCCCTCCAGCGCCCCAAGCGTTTCTTCGGCGCGGCCCGCAACATCGAGGAAGGCGGCAGCTTGACCATCATCGCCACCGCCCTCGTGGATACAGGCTCCCGCATGGACGAGGTCATCTTTGAAGAGTTCAAAGGTACCGGCAACATGGAGGTCATCCTGGACCGTAAGCTGGTCGACAAACGCGTCTTCCCGGCCATCGACATTCAGCGCAGCGGCACCCGTAAGGAAGAGCTGTTGATCCCCAAGGAAGATCTCCAGCGCACCTGGATCCTCCGCAAGGTGCTCAACCCGCTCTCCCCCACGGAAGCCATGGAACTGTTGACGGACAAGCTGGCCAAGACCCGCAACAACCAGGAATTCCTCCACAACATGAGCTCCATCTAGGTACTTCGGCGCTTCGCGCAGTCATGGGCTTCGCGTCGCTCCTCCCGCTGGTCGGCACAGAGCTTTGTGGCGACCAACGGGAGCACCTCGCGAGGCAGTCACATGCACGAAGTGCCCGTTGCCCCCGCAGGGCTCCTGTCCGGCCGTGCAAGTCTCGTAGAATCTGTCAAGCCCTCCTTTCTGTGGAAAAGTAGCTCATCTCAAGCAAAGACGCGCACAAAATAGCAAAAGAAAGTTGGCATATTCGCCCCCGCCAATCGCGTAGAATAAAGTCAGGTAGAAAAAGCCCCAGACGCGATTCGCGCTGGGGCTTTTCTGTTGCGCCGGGTAAACGCAATGGAATGACGATTTTAGCTCTAAGTTCAATCAAATGAGGATTTTGCGCCGGGGTGCGTAAGCTAAGTTACTCATTCGAGCTACTTTAGCTGAAAGAGTAAGGGGGGTACCCTTTCTCCGAACCGTTGCATCTAGCCTACGAGCCGTAACGGGCAGGAGAAAAGTACATGCAGCGTCGGGAGTTCATCATGCAAAGCGCAGGAATCATCGCTACCGCGGGCGTAGCCGGAGCCGCGGCCGCACAGCAAGGCCATCAACAAACCGTCAACCCAGCCAACGACGGCTCGCAGGTCGTCGCCACCGAGGTTTGGCCCGGCAAGAGCTTCAACGGCATCCTCTCCGGCAAGGTCGCCGTCGTCATCGGGGCGGCACGCGGCATTGGCCGCGCCATCGCCGTCGACTTCGCGGCCAACGGAGCGGACGTCGTCGGCATCGACATCGCCGGCCCGGTCTCACCCATCGTCGAATACGTCCCCGCCACCCGGGCCGACCTTGAAATGACCGGCAAACTCATCCAGCAGAACGGCCGCAAGTGGCTTGCGATCACCGCCGACATCCGCGATATCAAGGCACTCCGCGCGGCAGCAGACCAGGCCGTCTCCACCATGGGCCACATCGACATCGTCGTCCAGGACGCCGCCATCCAGGCCTTCAAACCGCTGCTCGAGATGGAGGATCACGACTGGCACGACGTCCTCGACAACAACCTCAACGGCACGGCCAACGCCGTCCGCACCTTCGCCCCGATCATGGTCAAGCAGGGCAAGGGCGGCCGCATCATTCTGATCTCCTCCATGCAGGGCCGTTACGGCACCAAGAACGGCGCGGCGTACTCCGCCTCGAAGTGGGGCATCATCGGCCTCATGAAGTCCGCCGCGCTCGAACTCGGCAAGCATAAGATCACCGTCAACACCATTGAACCCGGCTTGATCGACACGGCCATGACTCATAACGATCGCCGCTGGTCAGAAGCCGTCGGCGAGACCATGACCACGCCTCCGCCGGAGCACCCGTCCGAGCAGCAGACGGCCAGCGCCCGCCTGCCGAAGACCCCGCTAGGCGTCCCCTGGCTCAAACCCGAGCAGGTCGCTCCCGTAGCCGTCTTCCTGGCTTCAGACGCCGCGGAGATGGTGACGGGAGCCTGCTACGACGTGAACGGAGGAGATAGCGCCCACGACCTGGGATAGTTACGTGTCGAGCAACGCTCGAACCGCGCGAAGCCCAAGACACGTCATGAAGTGACCGCTCCACGCGCAGTGGGCACGTCCGGCAGGACACGTTCTTAGTAACCGTTCGCCAGCAGATAAGCCTCGGTCAGCATCCACCCGGATCTGGCCGGGGCCTGCTGCTCCGCATACTTTCCCAGCACATCGACTTCGATGTTGATCGCCGACCCAGCCGCCAGCGTATGCAGCGCCGTCGCCTGATAGGTGTGCGGAATGACGGCGATTGAAACCACATCACCCGCAATATCAGCCACCGTCAAAGAGATCCCTTCAATGGTGATGGACCCTTGCGGAACGACATAGCGCCTCAGTGTTGCCGGTAGCTCGAACCTGAGCCGCCAGTCACTCGTCTCCGGCCGCGCGGCATCGAGCGCCTCGAGCGACAGCAGGATCCCGACGCCATCGACATGCCCCTGAACGACATGTCCACCCAGTGGCGAACCCGCTGGCGTCGGCAGCTCCAGATTCACTTTTCTGCCCGCTGCAAGCAAAGCCAAAGTCGTCCGCTCGACCGTCTCCCGTGCCAGATCGGCAGAAAACGCGCCGTCGCCGATCTCAAGCGCCGTCAGACAAACGCCAGAAACCGCGACAGAATCGCCCGTCTTCAATCGCTGCGCAAGATCTCCCGCAGCAACCCGAATCCGCGTCGGTCCCGCAGCGTCGATCGGCGGCGTGACCGCCAGAACCGTTCCCGTCGTCTCAATCAGCCCAGTAAACATACCTTTAGCTTACCTCCCGGCAACTTACTTCCAAGGATCGACGAGCGTTCCGCTCACACAGATATCTTGTCCGAACATCTGCCGCTTCACTCGCTTCAATCCCTGCTCGAACAGGAACGGATTCTCTACGCCTTCGGCGAACGCCAACGCGCCCTCGCCCAACTCCGTCTCCGCATAGAACAGCACCACCTTCTGCACCAATCCATCCGTCAGGAACGCGCCGTTCAGCGCGGTTCCGGCCTCCAGCAGCACGCTCAGCACCTGTTGCTCATGCAGTGCCGAAAGCACATCCATAAGGTTCAACCGTCGACTGCCGCGTACGCGCTTCACCCACACACCAAGCCGCTCCAAAGCCCCAACCCGATCCTCCGCGGCATTGCCGCCGCAGAACACGAGCACATCGCTTTGAGCGCTCGTCACCAGCCTGGACTCCAGCGGAATCCGCAGCAGGGTATCGAGCACCACCCGCAGCAAAGGCCTCCGTCTCTCGAACCCCGTTCGGTCCGTCAGCGCCGGATCATCGGCCAGCACCGTTCCAATGCCCGTCAGGATCGCGTCCGACGCATGACGCATCCGCTGCACCTCCGCCCGCGACTCAGGTCCAGTCAGCCAATGCGGCTCGATCCTCAGCCGCGCCGGCGCAGGCGGAGCCAGCTTGCCATCTACCGACAACGCCGCCTTTAGCGTCACCATCGGCCGTTGGCGCGTGATCGACCATGCGAAGGCGTCGTTCAACTCCCGCGCCTCCAACTCCAGCGTCCCAACCTCGACCACAATCCCCGCCTCGCGCATCCGCTCCACGCCGCGCCCGCGCACCACCGGGTTTGCATCGAGCGTCGCCACCACGCACCGCCTGATCCCCGCCCGCATCAGCGCATCCGCACAAGGCCCGGTTCGTCCATGATGGGTACAAGGCTCGAGCGTCACATACGCCGTCGCCCCGCGCGCCTCACCCGCCGCCTTGAGCGCCACGATCTCAGCGTGATCCCGCGCGTCGTACCGATGCGCGCCCTCGCCGATCACCCGCCCATGCCGCACCAGCACACACCCCACCTGCGGGTTCGGCGAGGCCAGCCCCACGCTCGCCTCAGCCAGTGCGAGCGCTTGCCGCATCCACCTGCCGTCGTCTGCGCACAACCTAACGCCTCGTTCCAAGTGCCGGAGCCATCCAGACCGCGAGTCCCACAAACTCCGCGCACAGTACCCAATCCAGCGCGATTAGCGTTCCGCGCCCCGTACTTGAAGCCCAGGGAGCCAGCGCCAGCATCACCACGGCAAGTAGCGCCAGGGCCACAAAGCTCACCGCAGAGCCCACACGCGAAGCGGCCGGCACAAACTCCCGGACAGGCTTGCCCTCCGCCGGCATTCGCGCTGACACTCGTAACGCGAAGTCCTCCGGAACCAAAACGTCAGGAGCTGTTTCAAGCGCCCGTGTGATCCGCTCGTCTTCGTACCCTTCGCTCATCGCCGTCCCTCCGCCAGTGCTTCCTTCAGCTTCTTACGTCCGCGGTGCAGATGCGTCCGCACCGTCCCGATCGGCATGCGCAGCGCCTCGGCAATCTGCTCATAACTCCGCTCCTCCTGATGATAGAGGACCAGCACCGACCGTTCCACTGCGCTAAGCCGCAACAACTGCGCGTCCACCCTGTGTTGAAGCTCGGCATCTCCCAGTTCCTGCTCCGGACTTCGTCCCGGATGCTCGAGACGCTCCTCAAGCGTCCATCCCTCATCGTCTCCGCCGCCCCGTGGCTCACTCAGCGAGAGATGCTGCCGTTCCTCCCGCGTCCGCCGCTTGCCCGCATCCTGCGCTACGTTGACCGTGATGCGGTATAGATACGTGCTCACCAATGCATCCCCGCGAAAGCCCGATAGCGCCTTATAAAGCCGCAGAAACACCTCCTGCGCCAGATCATCCAGTCCATCCCGGCGTCCGGTCAGGCGCAGCAGCGTACGGAAGACCATCTGTTGGTGGTCGCGGACGATCTGCTCGAAGCTGGTTGCGGTCGACAACGTTATCAAAAGGTCCTAAGGCCAACGCTAACGCGCTTAGACCATCACGCCTCGCGAAAGTTTCATGCGCCTTGCTGAAACTTTCATCCTCGCCCACGGTCTAACCGCGCCAGAAAGAGAGGTCACTCTATGCAGTTCATCAGCCCGTTTTTGGTTCCGCTCGCAGGAATCTTCGTCGCCATCGTCGCCATCATTGCCGGTGCGGTGCAGCAGATGCATAACAGCCGCCTCAAAGCCGATCAGCGCATGGCCCTGCTCGCCCGTGGCATGTCGCCGCAAGACATCGAAAGCTTTCTCAAGTCGACTCAAGAGGCAGAACGCGCCCCCCGTGACCCCATGCGCTCCCTCGCGAATCTTCGTCGTGCAGCCATCGTCCTCATCTCCTCAGGGCTAGGTCTCGTCGTGTTTTTCGTTCTCCTCACCTTCATCCTTCAGGTACGCCCCATCCTCGCTGCCGCCGCGGCCGGACTAGTTCCCCTCGCCATCGGTGTCGGTTTCCTGGTCGATTACAACCTGCAAAAGCGCGATCTTGCGCGCTTTGGCATGGAAGTCGATCAGGAAATATCGTCGCGACCCTAGCTCATGCCTTTCGGCAGGGCCAACAGTCTTCTAATCCACCAATGAATTGATAAAGCTCTTGCTATCGAACGGAATCAGATCCTCGATCTTCTCGCCCGTCCCCGCATACACCACCGGAAGTCCAAGCTCAGTCGCAATCGCCAGCACAATCCCGCCCTTTGCCGTCCCGTCCAGCTTTGTCAGAACGATGCCCGTCACCTTGGCCGCCTCAGTGAACAGCCGCGCCTGCTGAAGCCCGTTCTGTCCCGTCGTCGCATCCATCACGAGCAGCGTCTGGTGCGGCGCGCCAGGCACCAGCTTCTCCGCCGTCCGCCGCATCTTATCAAGCTCCTTCATCAGGTCCGTCTTCGTATGCAGCCGCCCGGCTGTGTCGACGATCAGTATCTGCGTCCCCCGTGCTTTTGCCGCTGAACATGCGTCGTAGAGCGCCGCAGAAGGATCGCCGCCCTGCTTAGTTTTGATGATTTGCACTCCGGACCGGGTAGCCCAGACCTCGAGCTGCTCAATCGCCGCCGCACGAAAGGTGTCCGCCGCACACAGCAGCACGCTCTTGCCTTGCCCGGTAAATAACAAGGCGAGCTTGCCTGAGGTCGTCGTCTTGCCCGTCCCGTTCACCCCCACCATCATGATCACCTCCGGCGCCGCCGCCGGATGCGTCACTGGACGAGCCACACCGTCCAACACCTTCTGCAACTCCATCCGAAGCAGCACCTTCAACTCGCCGCCGCTCTCAATGCCCACTCGCAAAGCACGCTGGCGAAGGTTTTCAAGCACAATCGCAGTCGTCGCGGAGCCGATATCCGCTGCCAGCAGCACCGGTTCCAAGCTGTCCAGCGTGCCTTGGTCTACTTCGCGCGTGAGCGCGATGACCTGCCCGATAGACTCCGCAAAGCTCTCTCGGGTCCGCGTGACCGCCTGCCGCATCCGGTCGAAGAACCCTCGCCGCTGCGGCTCTTCCGGCGTCTCCGCAACCGGCATTACTTTGTCTTCATCAGGTTCCTGGTCCTGCTGAGGGCGTCTGCCAAATAACGAAAATGCCATAACTCAATCAGTCTACCAACGCGTTTCGTGAGCCCAAAAGCTAAACAGCCAGCGCGGAGCTTGCCGGCACACTCAGCCGCGAGTTGGGCTCCTGGTTCGGCCGGTGCGGGTCGACGTCTTTAGCGTCCTTGTGCAGCAACAGGTAAGCCACCACAAAGAACACCAGGAGAAGCACCGCTGAAAGAATCACGATCAGCAGAAAGTTCGGCTTCCTGGTGGAATCATGCAGATTGGCAGGGGTGCGAAGATCGCTCATACAGTCTAGGATGCAGGAAACCTGCCAGGTCCCGCGCTATCATTGCCTCAGCTTGCTTGCGCGCTCGTTCCGCGTCCGGAAAGGATTTGCTATGGCAACCGCAGTGACCCTTACCGTCCCCCTTGAAGAGTATCTCAACACCTGCTACCGGCCCGACTGCGACTGGATCGACGGCGAAGTGAAGGAGCGCAACATGGGCGAGCAACCGCATGCAAGAGTGCAAGGCTTCCTGGCCTACATCTTCCGCTCAAACAGGACCGCCTGGGGGGTCGTCTCGCTCCCCGAGCAGCGCGTCCAGACCTCCGCCCGCCACTACCGCATCGCCGACCTCTGCCTCGTTCGCCGCGAACTCCCCACGGAGCCCATCGTCCGCACCCGACCTATCCTCTGCGTGGAGATCCTCTCCTGTGACGATCGTATGAGTGAAATTCAGGAGCGTGTAGAGGACTACCACGCCATGGGCGTCGCCGCCGTCTGGGTCATCGACCCGCGCCGCCGCCGCGCCTACCTTTCCCAGTCCAACAACTCCCTCTCCTCCAGCCGGCAGGTCACCGGCTCGCTCACCGTCCCGGGAACCCCCATCGCCGTGCCGATTGAGGACATCTTCGCAGAACTCGACGAGCTCGAAGCGCAACTGTAGTCCGCAAAATGCTATTTGCGACAACGGGAGCACCATGCGGAGCCCAGTACCGCACGAAGCGCCTACTCGTCTTTTCCTGGCCGAGCCATCAGGTCCTTGATCGCATCCCGCGGAGCCTTCCCCTGATGCAACACCGCATCCATCTGCTCCGCGATTGGCATCTCGACCCCATACCGCGCCGCGAGCCCAAGCGCAGCGGCCGTGCTCCTCACACCCTCGGCGACCTTCCCGTTCATTCCCGCCAAAATCTCCGGCAGCCTCCGCCCTTTGCCAAGCTCCACTCCCACGGACCGATTCCGGCTCAGCGTTCCCGTCGAGGTCATCACCAAGTCCCCGATGCCCGATAAGCCCGCCAGCGTCTGCCGACGTCCCCCGCAAGCCACCGCCAGGCGCGTAATCTCCGCGATTCCGCGCGTAATCAGCGCGGCAGAGGTATTCGATCCCATTCCGAGCCCGCTGATCACCCCTGAAGCGAGCGCAATGACATTCTTCAGCGCCCCGCCCAGCTCCACGCCTGCCACATCGTCGTTCGTATAAAGACGCATCGTTGGCGAGGTAAACTCCTTTTGTACCGTCGCTGTCACCTTCGGATTGCTGGAAGCCACCACGATCGCCGTCGGCATCCCCGCCGCTACCTCCTGCGCGAACGAAGGTCCGCTGAGCACTCCGCATGGACACTCCGTGATCGACGCAATTACCTGGCTCATCCGCAGAAAACTCTTCTCCTCAATTCCCTTGCTTGCGGAAATGACCATCTGATCCGGCGTCAGGAGGGGGGCAATATGCGCAATCGTCTCCCGCAAAAACTGCGAGGGAGTCACTGAAAGCAGAATATCCGCCTCAAAGATTGCCGCCGGCAGATCGCTCGTCACATGGATATCCATCGGCAGTGTAAAACCCGGCAGGTATGGAAGATTCTCGCCAGACTCCTGTAGATCGTCCGCCAACGCAGGAGAATGCGACCATAAAGTCAGCTCATGACCGCCCCGGCGCGCGAGCGCAATCGCCAGCGCCGTCCCCCACGAACCTGCACCCAACACCGCGATCCGGCTCATGCGGCCACCTTCTTCGATCCGAACCGGCTCTCCGTCCCTGCCATCAACCGTTTCATATTGCCCCAGTGTTTTCCAATAATCAGAGCCGCAATCGTCACAAAGCCCAGCGTCGTCACCAGGCTCTGTGGACGAACAAAAAAGTACGCAAAAACTGGCAGACTCGCAGAAGCCAGAACGGATCCCAGCGAAACATACCGCGTCAGAAACACCACGACCAGAAAGACCCCAAAGATACATATTCCAGACAGCGGTGTCAGTGCGAGGAAGACTCCCAGTCCGCTTGCAACGCCTTTGCCCCCATTAAACTGAAGCCAGACAGGAAACATATGGCCCACCACAGCCGCGACTGCCGCCACAACAGCCACGTCATACTGCCCCGGAGCTATCTGTTTTGCAATCGCCACGGCCAGGTAAGCCTTACCCAGATCCAGCAGCAGCGTGGTAAGCCCAAGCCCCTTTGCGCCGGACCGCGCCACGTTGGTCGCGCCGATATTGCCGCTTCCCGTCGCGCGGATATCCTCATGCCGAAAGAAGCGCACCAGCAGGTAGCCGAAGGGAATTGAACCCAGAAAATAGCCGACGACAATCGAAATCAACCAGTGGTTCATAGCTCATTCCCAGTCTAACAACCCGCATTGCCTCACCATCCACAGGACGCCTTACAACCACATCACAGCAGCCGCCGCCGCACCATCTCCAACGCCTGCTGTGCCGCCCACCAGCGCACCCGCTCCCGGTCCCCCACTGCCCGCACTTCCTTCACCTGCGTCTCCGCCCCGTGCGCCAGCGCCACATACACCAACCCCACCGGCTTTGCCTCATCTCTGCCGGTCCCACCGCCAGGCCCAGCCAGTCCGGTGATCGCTACCCCCAACGAGCTTCCGGTCCGCGCCTGAACTCCTTCCGCCATCGCCCGTGCCACCGCTTCGCTCACGCTGCCTTCCTGCGCGATCAGCTCCGGCTTCACTCCGCAGAACGTCGCCTTGGTCTCTGGCGTATACACCACCGCGCCCCCCAGAAAGCTGCGCGAGCTATTCGGGATCGCCGTCAGCCGCTGCGCCACCAACCCGCCCGTCACGCTCTCCGCCACAGCCAGCGTCAGATGCCGCATTCCCAGCATCAACAGCACAACCTCCTCCAGGCTTTCCCCGTGCGCGGAAAAAACGTCATCCCCCATCTCCTGTTCCACTCTCCCAGTCAGCTCATCCACCCGCGCCTGCGCCTCTTCAGCCGTCGCACCTGACCCCTGAAAGTGAAGCTGAATCTCACCGAGATGGAACAAGATCGTCGTCTCGATGTCTGGATACTGCTTGTAGATCGGTGACGTTCGCGCATCCACCAGTGACTCCGGCAGCAGCGCCATACGCAACTGCCGCCTGGCCAGGAAACGCTCCGGCAGCAGCCGCTTCAGCCGCGGCTTTACCTGCTCGTCAAACATCGGGCGCTGCTCCTTCGGCGGTCCAGGGAGCAGCACCACAAATCGCTTCTGGCCCTTGTACTCGGTCACCAGAACCTGCCCCGGCGCGGTTCCGTTCGCGTTCACCATCAGCTCCGCGCCATCCAGCACATCCGCCTGCTTGGCATTGTTCAGCGGCATCGCCATCTGCCGCTCGGCAAAACGCTTGTACAACGCTGTGATGATCCCCGGATCGGGATGCCGTTCGATCCCCAGCGCCGCACTCGCCGCCTCGCGCGTCAGGTCGTCCTCGGTCGGCCCAAGCCCGCCTGAGAAGATCACCAGATCCGCCCGTTCCAGCGCATTGCGGGCCGCCCCGGTCAGGTGCTCCAGATTGTCGCCCACAATCGTCTTGAACGCGACGGTGACACCCAGCTCATTCAACCCCGCCGTCAGGTACAGCGAGTTCGTATCCTGCCGAAAGGGCGAGAGCATCTCGCTTCCGGCCGCAATAATTTCTGCAATCATGCCTCATTAGATGCGCCACGCCGAGGCGAGCAACGCGAGCGCCACGCTAAGCCCAGTACACGTCACGAAGTGACCGCCCCACGCGCAGTGGACCCGTCCGGCAGGACTAAAGCAGTCCTTCCACGCCCAGCTCTACCTCGTACACTGCATCCCGCGTCGCCAGCGCCGCACGCCCGCCTCTCAAAAAGCAAAGCCCTATCAGGTTAGACCCACTCACCACCACCTCAGCCTGCCCCTCCGGAGTAATGCGCACAATCCCGCGGTCCCCATGCAGCGAAGCCGCCACATACAGATTTCCATCTACATCGAACGCCACCCCCTGCGCCCGTCCTAGCCCGCTGTAAAACACCCGAGCCGTCCCATCCCGGTCGATCGCATGGATCACCTGGCTGGAAGCCGTCGTCGGCCCGGTCACATACAACACCCCCGCCGGATCGAAGGCCAGGTGATACGCCGCGATCGAAGGCTCCAGCGTCGCAAACACAAACGTCTCCTGCACCCGGTCACCCCCGCCCGAACGGATCTTGAAGATTGTCCCCGAACGATCCCCCACATACAGATCCCCTGCCTCATCGAACGCAATTCCCGTCGCGATCCCCAGCCCCTCGGCGTAGGTCGTCAGATTCCCCGCCGCACCAACCCTGTATACCGTTCCCTCCGCCCGCGAGCTCACATACAGATCCCCGTCCGGTCCAAACGCCAGCCCCGTCGGATTCATGATCCCGCGCACGAATGGCCTTAACTCATGCGTCTGCCCCTCAGGAGCAGGAAGAATCCGGAAGATTGAAACCGGTGTCTCCTGCCCGCGCGAGCCGGAAAGCGTCGCATACACACTCCCAAACCGGTCGACCGCTGGATTTGCCACCGGATGCAGATTCTCCGCCATCGCGACGGCGACCCTCACCGGTAGCCCATTTGACTCCACACCCTCCCGCCGGGCCACAACCTCGCCTGGCAGCACACCCTCCGGAACCCGCACGGTCGCACGCCCACTTCGCGCCAGCTCCACCCGAGCCTCCAAACCCGCAACAGAAACCGTCAACCCCGGCCCCAAACCCTCCCCGATTAGCCGGAGCTCACCACCAGGCATCACAGCATCCGGTTCCACACGCGTCAGAGTCGCCATCACACTAGCTTATTCCTAGCGTCGCCCACGGGGTAACTTTCCGCGTGATTACAAAGGTTGATACAAACCTAAGTCTCATCGAATGAATATTTTGCACGATTTACCTGGGGGGGGGTCACATCCACAGGCTGATCAGATGCCCCAATCCCAGCGCGATCAAGCCCGCCGCCACGTCATCCAGCATGATCCCAACGCCGCCGTGGAGCCGTTCAAGATTCCTCACTGGCGGCGGCTTCGTGATATCCAGCAGCCGGAACAGCACCAGCTCCATCGCCGCATGCCGCCAATCCGCGCTCATCCCGATCAAAGCAAAAAGCTGCCCCGCCACCTCGTCGATCACCACAAAACCCGGATCCTCGCGCCCAGCTTCCCGAGCCACTATCGAGCTAGCCGGAATCCCGATCGCAGTGACCGCAACTGCCGCCCCGAGCGTCCCCCAGACCTGCATCGCCGCCGAAGGCTGCAACCCGTGAATCACCCCAAACCAAAGCAGCACCGCCGCCACCGACCCATAGGTTCCCGGCCCCGGCCTCAGCAATCCCGCTCCAAAGAACGTCCCCACCGCCCAGGCCCAACCGGTCTTCTTCCCGGTCATCTCGCTCAACCGAACCCGCGCCTGCTTAGCCACTGCTATTGTTCACGATCTTCGTTGGTCGAACTCTTCCCCCGATGCTGCAATCCTTCCAGCTCATCCAGCAGCTCCGGATCATGAATCGGCGACGAAATCACATACCCCCCACTCGCCCACTTCCCCAGATCCAGCACCCGGCAACGGTCCGAGCAAAACGGAAAATCCGCGTCGGTCGCCAGAACCACCTTCCGGCAAGTAGGACAGAACAAAGCTTTCGGTGCACTCATACCCAGCCCCATTTACTCCAGTATTCGAGCCACCACATCATAGTCATGGCTCTCCGTGATCTCTGCCTTGTAAAACGTTCCCGGAACCAGCGCCTCATACGGCCCAAAGTCGTTCAGGAACACCTTCCCATCGATCTCTGGCGCATGCAGACTCGTCCGCCCTTCCCAAAGCAGATCCGTCTCTTCGCTCGGCCCCTCGACCAGCACCTCGAGCACGCGCCCCACCCACTTCGCCTTCTCCACCGCGCTGATCTTCTGCTGCAGCTTCATCAGCTTCCGCCGCCGAGCCTGGATCGTCCGGTTTGGCACCTTGGTCTCATCCGCAAACCCGTACGCCGCCGCACCCTCCTCATCGGAGTACGTAAACACCCCCAGCCAATCGATCTTCGCCGCCTTCACAAACTCGCAAAGCTCCACAAAATCCGCCTCCGACTCCCCCGGAAACCCAACAATAAAGCTCGTCCGCACCACAATTCCCGGCACAATCGCCCGGGCCTTCGCAATCAAATCCAGGAAAATCTGTGCATTCCCCCCACGCTTCATCGTCTTCAAAACGGCCGCCGATGCATGTTGGAGCGGCACATCCAGGTACTTCGAGATCACCTCATGCCGAGCCATCGTCTCCAGCAGGCGCGTCGTAACCTTATTGGGATACGTATACAGAAACCGCAGCCACTTCAATCCCGGCAGCACAGCCAGCCCATCGAGCAGCTGCGCCAGCCCTTCCTTCAGCCCCAGATCCTCGCCATAGCAGGTTGTATCCTGCCCGATCAGCGTGATCTCTCTTATCCCCTGAGCGATCAGATTCTGCGCTTCAGCGATGATCGACCCCATCCGCCGCGACCGGAACTTTCCCCGCAGCTGCGGAATGATGCAGAAGCTACAGGGGTGATCGCATCCTTCCGCAATCTTGATATACGCGCTCGCCCGCGGCGTCGTCAGAATCCGCGGCGTCGCATCGTTGTAGAGGTACTCGGGCACAGCCGCGGCCGCTCCATCCCAGCTCTCCCGCGAAAATCGTCCCGCCTGCTCCCGGGCATCGCCCTCCGCCCGAGACCCTACACGTCCTTCAGTCCCGGCATCCGGCCGATGCTCCATATGCACTCCCGCATGCCCCAGAGCCTCGTCGCCATGCGTCGTTCCCGTCTCCATCAGCGACTGCACGATCCGCAACTGCGGCGCAATCTCAACGCCGTGCTCCGGATCAGTCAAAGGCCGGGAGTGCTGACTCACCGCGCTCGCTGCCCGGCTCACCAGCACGGTCGTCTCGTTCACCGGACTCCCGCTGAGCAGCTCCAGATCCTTCTGCGCGTGAGCCGCTATCTGTGGCTGCCCAAAGTCCTGAGGCAAAATCTGAAACGGCGAATCGCTCCTGGCCTGTCTGGCAGGCGTCAATCCCGCAGCCGCGAGAATCGCCTCCAACTCCCCCGTCCCCACCACCGCATCCACCTCCGGAATATTCTTCCGGATCTCATCCCGATACCGCTCCACCAAACACCCAGCCACAATGATCCGCCTGGCCTTGCCCCCATGCTCGGTCTTATGCCGCACCATCTCTAGAATCGTGTTCACCGACTCCTGCTTTGCCGAATCGATAAAGCTGCACGTATTCACAACAATGATCTCTGCGTCCTCCGCCCGCGGCGTCAACTCCGCACCATTGTGGTGCAGCAGCCCCATCATCACCTCGGAATCCACCAGGTTTTTCGGGCACCCCAGCGAAACAAACCCCACCTTTGGCCGGGCCGGGGAAAGCGGACCAGGCGAAACGCCATCCTTCTGGATCAAGTCCATCTCATCGTTATGGAGCAAAGCAGGCATCACCGTTTATTCTACCGCTCACCCCACCTTCGCTCCCGGATCAGCCCGTTTACGCCGCAGCGCATCCAAATGGATCGCCAGCGCCACCGCTCCCCCAATCAATGTCGCATACGCTCTGCGATGAGCAATCTCCGGTCCCGGCAGCACATTCAACGACAGCAAAAAGACAATGTACGAAGTCAAAAACACTGAGAAGAACCCGTAATTGATCGCATTCGTCAGGTACGAGAGAAAGCAGAAAAACACCGCCAGCCAGGCCAGCACCGCCGGATCTGGATGCACATGCAGCAGGAAAAACGTGCTGAGCACCGCTCCGCACAGCGTCCCGCCCACCCGCATCAATGCCCGGTTCAAAGTCTCCGCAAAAAGCGGCTTCTGCACGATCAGCGCCGTCATGGGCACCCAGTACCCTGACTGCACCCCGCGCCACTGGTAAATTTCTGTCGCCACCGCCACCGTGAGCGCCATCCGCAGCGCAAACCGCACGCTGCTCGAGGCGCGCAGTCTCGGCAGCGCTCGCGGAAACCCGCGAATCCGCCGCACCACCCTTCGCCACCCCATCGTTCGCCGCACGCGGCGCGCTTCCCGCCACCCGTACTGCGGCAGATACAGCAGATCCTCCCGAAGCTCCGGCAGCAGGTGCAGAAAGATGCTGCACATGCCAATCTGCAGCGCTCCGCCGCTCAGCGTCAGCAGACAACGCAGAAACGCATGGTACGCATCGGCCGGAAAGGCGCTGGTCACCAAAAGCGTAACCGCTGCCTGCTGCCCCACCCACGCCACGCCCGGAGCCCGCGCTGTCAGCAGCCCATACACAAACGCCCACACTGCCCCGGCAACCACCACCCCGTATCCATGGTGCCCGGCAAACATCCCCACAAACGTGGAGAACGTCATCACCAGTGTTGCCGCGATCATCGGCCAAAGTCTCGAGTCTGCGATACGCTGGTTCATTCCGAACCCGATCTGCATCGCGCCGCCGCCGACAATCAGTCCCGCCGCCGGATGCCCGATATGTACGCCAATCACCAGCGCCGTCGCCACTGGAACCACTGCGATCATCGCCGTCCGGAACGATGTCTCGTTCCAGTGATAGGTGTACAAATCCGCAAATCGCCGCTGGGGAACACCCGGATGGATCGCATCGTCAGGGGGTGCCATCGTCCGGTTCACCGAAGACGTCATCGCCCCCAGCTTATCGTCGCCAGCCAAACCCGCCTTCATGCGAATAGCATCCGCACTGCAATCACCATCAGCAGCACCGCAAACCCGCGCCGTAGCGCCACATCGCTGAGATCCTGTGCCCACGCACCGCCCGCCCAGCCGCCCAGCGCAAAACCCACTGCCACCAGCGCAGCCAGCCGAAGGTCCACGTCCCCAACCTTGTAGTACTTCCAGAACGCAAAAATGCCAATCGGCAGCAGCAGCGTCGCAAGCGATGTTCCCTGCGCCTTATGCTGCGTCATGCCGTAGAAAAACACCAGCGCCGGAATCAACACCGCGCCCCCGCCAATCCCTACCAGCCCGGAGATCACTCCAACCGCAATCCCCAAAGCCAGTCCGCCCGCCATCCCCGCCGCACCCATCCCGCTCTACCTCGCCTTCTTCTCCTCAAGCAGCCTCTCATACAGCTTTACCGTCTGCACCGCGATCGCTCCCCACGCAAACTGATCCTCCACTCGCTTCCGCCCCGCCAGTCCCAAGGCCTTCGCCTTCTCAGGATCTTGGAGCAGAGCCGTGAC
Source organism: uncultured Granulicella sp. (assembly GCA_964282815.2). Taxonomy (GTDB): domain Bacteria; phylum Acidobacteriota; class Terriglobia; order Terriglobales; family Acidobacteriaceae; genus Edaphobacter. Next base: position 107,075 of record CBDIOH010000001.1, on the reverse strand, counting down.
CGGTGCCGCAAGGTCCTTGGCAAACTGCTCCGGATCGCTTGGAAACGTGGTCACGGGATCCGCCGCAAACGGCACAAGATATCCGGTCTCGCCCTCAACAACAACCTCTAGAATCCCACCCGTAGCGGAAGCCACCACCGGAGCCTTGCAAGCCATCGCTTCCAGGTTGATGATCCCGAACGGCTCATACACGCTCGGGCACCAGAACACCGCGCAGTGTGAGTAGAGCTGTATCGCCTCTTCCTTGGTCACCATCTGCTCAATCCAGACGATGTTATGCCCCGCACCCGTGGGATCGCCCGTGGCAATCGCCCGCCCGCCCTCCTTGGTCACCTGCTCATGCCCGGCGGGATGACTTCCCGGCGTCAGCCTTCGTGCCGCCTCCACCTTCTCCCGCATCTCCACCGCAATCTCCGGCGTATCCGGAGCTCCCGCGCATAACACCACCTGCGTACCCGCCGGCAGATACTGGATCGCATCGACCAGGTGCGTCACACCCTTCTGCCGCGTAATCCGGCCCACAAACAGCACATACGGCTTTGTCGTATCGACGGCATACTTCACCAGCGCGGACGTATCGCTCGTGTGCTGATACTGCTCCAGGTCGATCCCGTTATAGATCACATGAATTCGCGCCGGATCGATCTCCGGATACGCCTTCAGAATGTCCGCCTTTGTCCCGTTCGAGACGGCAATCACGGCATCCGCATCCAGGATCGCCGTCCGCTCCATCCAGGAGCTCAAGGCATACCCTGATCCCAGCTGCTCCGCCTTCCACGCCCGCAAAGGCTCCAGCGAGTGCGTCGTCAGCACAAACGGTACACCATACAGCTTCTTCGCCAGAAATCCCGCCATCGACGCATACCACGTGTGCGTATGCACCACATCGATCGCCCCCAGCTCTTTCATCTCCGCCAGGTTCAGCGCAAATGTGTCGACCGCCGTCTTGAACTTCTCCTTGGTCCCTGCTGTAATCTCCGGCGGCGGCTCATTCCCGCACACGTGCAGATTGCCCTTGTCCTCATGCTGCGTCCCCCAGCAGTGAACCTCCACCTCAATCCGCTTCGCAAGCTCCAGCGAGAGGTATTCGACATGCACCCCTGCGCCTCCATACACATTCGGCGGGTACTCCCGCGTCATCAAGCCAACTCTCATGCTTGCCTCGCCTTCTCAAAAACCAAAACGGCCCGCGCACATCCCGCGGACCGTTCTTGTCGCTCACTTCCACCTAGATGATCTTCAGTAAGAGCAGCAGCAGCACGATGGTCAGGATGATGGAAAGTCCGCCGCCGCCATAGTACCCGAGTCCAGGGCCCATCCGGTAACCGCCAAAACCCGTTCCAAAGATCAAAACTATCAAGATAATCATCAGCAGCATGGACGAACTCCGTTGAGCAAGATGGAGAGGCAATCGCGCTCCCTATTTCCTAGGATGCGAACCTTCAACAAACGCTGTGGAAAAGTTTCATAAACGTCAATCAGGGCAACTTCGCCGCATCCGCCCTTGCGTTCCATCCGTTGTTCCCGCGCAGAAACCTCTCCGGCAGATACTGCCAAATCTCCGCCTCGTTCAGCGTATGCGCCCACTTTACCCGTCCCGCCGCATCCGCACCTGGCCCCTTGCTTTCGTTAAGCTCCTACAGCCCCATCATCCTGATGATCGCCAAAGCGTTCGAGCTCGTATTCACTCCCGGCTTCAACCTGTAGTCGAACCCCAGCGGATCCTCCGCATCCGGACTCGCCATATGCACATTCATCCCGCGATTGGCCTCTGTCGCCAGCTCTGCCAGCGCCAGATCATGCGTCGAAAGCGCCCCAATCGCCCCGCGTTCCAGCAACTTCTTTAGCACAGCCTCCGCCGCCGCCCGCCGATCCGCGGAGTTCGTCCCGCTGAAGATCTCATCCACCAGAAACAGCACCGGAGCCTCCGCACTCGCCTCCACAATCCGCGCCAGCCGTTCCACCTCCGCCAGAAACTTGCTCTTGCCCTCGGACAACGAGTCCGTCAGCGCCAGCGCCGCCCCAAGCCGCATCGGCGAGAGCCGAAGCGACTCCGCCCGCACCACCCCACCCGCATACGCCATCACCGCGCCGACCCCAATGGACCGCAACAGCGTCGACTTGCCCGACATATTCGACCCACTAATCAGGTAGAACCGTGCCGCCCCATCCGTAGCACCCAACGACACATGATTCCGAACCCCGCCCGCCAGCAGCGGATGCCCTAACCCCGTCGCCTCATACCGCGCCGGCCCATCCAGCAGCAACTCCGGCCAGCAGTCCTCCGGATGCTCATACGCATAGTTCGCAAGCGCACTCAGCGCCTCGAACTCCGCCCACGCCTCCATCCATTCCCGCATCGCCGCCCCATTCCGCTTCTTCCACTTGGCGATCGTGATTCCCGCCTGCGTTCCCGCTGCCGTCAAAGCCGAAAAGACGTAAAACAACTCCTTCGTCCGCTGCTGCACCAGCGATACCTGCCCCTGCAGCTTCCTCAGCTCCGGAACCGCATTCGCTGGCTCCCGTCCCGCCGCCTGCACCGCCCGCAGCTTCGCGGAGACGAACGTCTCCTTTTCGAGGATTGCGAGTCCATCCGAGAACATCTGCACGTGATTGGAAAGGCTTGCCGTAGCTTCCAGAAGCGGCCTTACCCGCGCGCCCAGATAGGCGACGATTCCCGCCTGGAGGAGTGCGCCGAGCCCCAGCGGTTGCAGCAGCACATTCCACCCGACAAGGTGGGTCAACCCCAGCAATAGTCCTACCGTCAGCACCAGCGCCGTGACCGCCAGCGCATAGCGCCACCCCGCAGAGAAATTCGGCGACTCGGCGTCCAGCCAGGCGTCAAAAAATTTCGCCTCAACCTGCTGAAACTTGCTGGCTCCCAGCACCCCGATCTGCTCCCGCAGCTCTGTTCGGCCGCTCAATTCCCTCACCGCTTCCTGCCTTGCTACCGACTCCTCACGCCTCACGCCTTGCAGCAGATACTCTGCCAATCCCCTCTGCCCGATCCCTGTCCGCATCGTATCCACCAGCCCAAAGACAGAGTCGGCACCCAGCAGATTCAAATCCCGCTCGTAGAGGTGGCTCGCCCCACTCAGTCCCTCCCCCGTCGCTCCAGACTGTGTTCTCTCTCCGCGGACCCGCTCAAGCCCCCGCTTGTAGAACTCCAACACGCGCTCCGCGCGGCTACTCCTGGCCTGCAGGCGGAGATGCCAAACTGTCAAAGCCGCGACCGCAGCAAAGCCGAACAGCAGAGGCCAGCCGGGGCCACCATGAACGGCCTTGACCGTGAACCATGCGATCAATACCACGCAGCCGAGTAAAGTCTGTCCCACGGCGCGACGCCTTCCCGCCACAGCGTTTAACACCACTCGATGACCGCTGCGCAATTCTTCGTACCGTGCGACGACCTCATCTGCATTCCTCAGCCGTCCATCTGCCGCACTGGAGTTCCCCATACTTCCGATGGTAGACTGAGCGCTGTGCCGGGTCCTACGCGACGTAATCCCGCCAACCCCGCCAGGTCCGGAAGGAAGCAACGGTAACGGGCTAGTATGGGCGCAGTAGGTCGCCCGGTGCATAAACCTTTCACAACTTCGAAGAATCGTTCTGCCGGACGTGCCCGCTGCGTGCGGTACGGTCACTCCTTGACGCGTGTGCCGGTCGTTTCGGCTCAGCAGCATCGTTCCGAGCGTTGCCCGCCGTCGGACAATGTCCGGCCAATGGCGTTGGAGTGCCAGGCCAGAGCGCGGGCTGCCCGGCCTCCAGGAGATCCTTTGCTTCTTCTTCCCGTATCATGACGAGGTAGCGTTTGTTGAGGAGATCTACTTGAGTTTGACCCTGAAGCCTAGCATACCGGTCCGCGCCAAAATCTCGTCCGTCGGGGTCTACGTTCCACCCAAACTCCTCACCAACAAAGACTTGGAAACAATGGTCGCCACCTCCGACCAGTGGATCACCGAGCGGACCGGCATTCGGGAGCGCCATGTCGTTACGCCCGGCACTGCCACCAGCGATCTGGCCGTAGAAGCTGCGAAAATCTGCCTCGCCAAACGCGGCCTCACCCCGGCCGACGTCGAGGTTATCATCGTCGCGACCGTAACGCCGGACATGATGTTCCCCGCCACCGCCTGTCTTGTACAGGATAAGCTCGGCGCGCCTCACGCTTGGGGCTTTGATCTCTCCGCTGCCTGCTCCGGCTTCCCGTATGCTCTTCAGGTCGGCGCCAAACTTGTCGAGTCCGGTGTTCATCAACGCGTCCTCGTGATCGGCGCGGACGTGATGAGCAGCATCATCGACTACACCGATCGGGCAACCTGCGTTATCTTCGGCGACGGCGCCGGCGCTGTCTTGCTCGAGCCCTGCGAAGGCTCTGAAATTGGCCTTGTTGACTTCTTTCACGAGGTCGACGGCTCCGGAGCAGTCGCCCTCAACATGCCCGGCGGCGGGAGCCTCCATCCCGCAACCGCTGAGACCGTCGCCAGCAAGATGCACTTCGTCCACCAGGACGGCGGAGCCGTGTACAAGTTTGCCGTGCGCAAAATGGCAGAGGCCGCTGAGACCATTCTCACCCGCAATGGCCTCAGCGGCAAAGATCTTGCCTGTTTCATCCCGCATCAGGCAAACAAGCGGATTATCCAATCAACCGCGGAGCGCCTCGGCATGAGCGAAGAGTGCGTGGTCATCAACATCGATCGCTTTGGCAACACGACTGCAGCAACCATTCCTCTGGCCATGCAGACCGCGCTCGATGACAATCGTCTGAAGAAGGGCGACCTCGTCTTGCTGGCGAGCGTCGGCGCCGGCTTCACTGTTGGCGCCACCCTGCTCCAGTGGGAGTTCTAATCGCGATCGCCCCCTCATACACGTGAGAGGTCTAGCAACGAGGCGAGCGTTGCCGTCGTCTGCAGTTTCTAGGAGGAGCTCTGGTGCTTCGTTCGTTTTTTATTGCCATGTCTCGCAACAAGGCTGCTCGCACCTTTTCGGAACGTTCAAGCGTAGGCCGCAAGCTCTCCAGCCGCTTCGTGGCCGGTATGACCGTCGCGGCGGCGCTCAAAGCGGCCGAGCAGATGAACCGCGAAGGGATCGCGGTCTCGCTAGACTCGCTTGGCGAAAGTGTTACCGACGCAGCCCAGGCACAGGCGAGCGCTGCCGTCTATCATGAGGTGCTCGACGCCATCCAAACCCGCTGCCTCAACGCAAACGTCAGCGTGAAGCTCTCGCAGATGGGCGTGGAGATTGACCCAGCCCTGGCAGAAGGAATCGTCGCAGGCATGTTAGTACACGCGAAGGAAGCGGGAACCTTCGTCCGCATTGACATGGAGGGCTCCGAATTTACCGAAGCGACCCTCCAAATGACCGAGCGGCTGCATGGCCGGTGGCCCGGTTTCGTCGGAACGGTGCTCCAGGCATACCTCTACCGCACCGCGGACGATTGCGAGCGTTTGGTCAAGCAGGGAATCCGCATCCGCCTCTGCAAAGGCGCATACAAAGAGCCGCCATCGATTGCCTTCCCACTGAAGGATGACGTTGACCAGAACTACGTCCGGCTCATGCTCTACCTTGCCACCAGCGGCGTCTTCTGCGGGATGGCCACGCACGACGAGAAGATCATCTGGCAGATGTGCCGCTTCGTCGAGCAGACCGGCATCTCTAAGGACCTCTTTGAGTTCCAGATGCTCTACGGCGTTCGCCGCGACCTGCAGCGCAAGCTTGCCGCCCAGGGTTATGGCGTCCGCGTCTACATCCCATTCGGCGCCGAGTGGTATCCGTACTTCATGCGGCGCCTCGCGGAGCGTCCTGCCAACGTCCTCTTTCTGGCGAAAAACTTCTTCAAGAACTAAGGCGCATACACGTCTACGCCGCCGTTATAGTTCGGCAGATAAACGTGGCCTTTATAGACCGTCGGCGGCATGAATTTGTTGTAGGCGTACGCAAGGCCCCACTGTTGAGAGTCCCACAGCACCTTCAGCGTCTTGCTCCCGTCCCCGTTCGTCAGAAGCGCTTCGGGATCGTATGCGAGCAGCCGGCCATTGACAACGTTCGCGTTCGCATCGCCATACGGAATGCTGCACCACAGAATGGCCGAGCCCAGTTTGTTCGCGTTACTGGACAGCGTGCAGAAGCCGCCCGGCATCCCGCCCGGAGAGTTGATTGACTCGACCGAAGCGATCTCGTTTGATTGGGCCAGAAAGGTCAGCGTGCCGTTCGAAGCCAGCGTCCACGCATGAAGCTGCGAGTTCTCTCCCCACACGAAGATCGTCAATCCCCGCGTTGGGCTCATGTACTGCACCGGCGTCATGTGCAGGTGACGCGTCTTGCCCCAGGGAAAGAAGTTTAAGGTGACCGTGTTCTGCGGGCAGGGATCGACCGGCCCCGGAGAGGCGGTCAGCCAGACCGGCGGCGCCGCCAGTTTGGCGCAGTTCGCCTTTGCATCGGCGAGGTCCGCAGGCATGGTGTTGCCCATGTTCGCCATGTTCACGACATATCCAATCCCATCCTTGCCGGAGCACAACAGCTTTCCGTAGCCTTCCACCAGCGTGCACCCGGCCGAGCCAAGGTCCTCATCGTTCCAGGCCTCGTCCGTCGGGTCGGCCGGGTAAAGCAAGGGAATCACCGCTCCCGTCTTCTTATCGATCGAGCTCACCACGTGCGCCCCTGCAAGCGACATCGTCATGCCTCCACCCACCGGCTTCAACTCCTCGCTCGGCGCGGAAACACCCGAAAGCTTCGGCGTGGCCGCAGGCGGAGGCCCAGACTTTGTAGGGTCGAGGCCTACGCGGCCTGCATCGCTGTAAGGCGTCCAGTGGCTCACGACAACCAGCGCGCCTTGCCTGCTGCCTGCCGCAGGTGGCGTGTACTCCACCTTGAAGATTGTTTCGCCCCAGTCGTTTACGCCGTTGAAGCTGCCGTTGCCGCTCACGCCGTAGAGGAAGCCTTGGCTATCGGCAGCGAGCCCCTGTCCACCCATCCAAACACCAGCTCCAAGTCCTTGCGACATGGGCAGAAATGCCGTAATCGCATTGCTCGCCAGATCATAGGCGATGATCGCGCCAGCTGCTCCGTTGCCGGTCTCGAGCACCGTCCCATATGCGAAGAACAACGTCTTGCGTCCGCCCACGCTTGTCAGCACCAGCGAACTCCGCTGCTTGCGCATGGCCGCGCCGTAGCTCTGGCCTCCATTGTTCAAACCTGACAGCGAGACCGGCGGCTGGACCACCGCGCCGGTCGCAACATGCAGCGTATAGATCCAGTGCACGCCATTCTGCGGAGTGCCGTCGGGTGAGATCCACGCCACCATGTAAGCCAGCTGTGTCGCCGGATCGATCACCCCGGTCGAAAGCACGCCCCAATGCTGGTTGATCTGGTGCATGTCGATGGCCGCCGACCCATTCACCGGATTGCCCAGCGTCGTGCTCCAAAGCGCCGCTCCGGTCTTTGCGTCCACGCCCCGCACCTGGTTCGCCATCGAGGGCAGCACCGCGATGTCATGAGTCGTCCCGTCCGCCCGCTTCACATTTGCGAGGATCAGCGGCTGCGCCTCCATTCCCCGCGCATCGCCATTTACAGGAATCGTCGTGATCCGCCGAAGTCCCGTTGTTTGCAGCAGCGCCGGCGTCAACGTGGTCTCCTGCGTATTCGCACCCGCGCGGTCGTTGGTCATCGACTTGGTCAAGATGCCTGTCTGCGCGTCTACACCCGCAAGCGCAAGAAACAGAGTGAAAGCAGGGCCCAGGATGAAGCTCGCTCGATTGGTCATAGGCGCTTCCTTTCAAGGGTCAGGATTTGGGTGAAGGCAGTGTACCGCAGCGCTCTCCACCCGTCAGTAAACTTGTACGGTGAGCTTTTACTGCGATGTTGCCTTGCCCGTACCGCTCGATCAGCTCTTCACCTATGCGGTGGGCGAGCCCCCTCCCAGCATCGGCGTTCGCGTGCTCGTACCCTTCGCCGGACAGCGCCTTATGGGCGTCGTCATCCGGGTTCATGAGACAGCGCCTGCGAACGTAGAGGTCAAGCCGATCCAGACCGTCATGGACCCGGAGCCCCTCCTCACCGCGGAGATGCTGCGTCTCGCCTCCTGGGTCGCCGAATACTACTGCGCCCCGCTCGGCGAAGTCCTTCGCGGCATGCTTCCGCTCAGTGCTGAGGTCAAGCGTCAGTTCGTCTACCGCATCAGCGAGGCGGGCCGTCGCGTCCTGTATGAAGGCGCCGCCAAAGGTTCCTCCCGCCGTTCCCGCCTCACTCCGGAAGACCAGAATCGTGAGTACAAAGTGCTCAACTACCTGGAAGACGGCGAGCCCGCCAAACTCTCCGCCCTGCGCTCCGCCACGGGTGCAGGCAAGCCGTCGCTTGAAGCCATGTGCCGCAAGAAGTGGCTTGTGCGTGAGGCCCTCACAGAAGCACGCGACGCTCGCCGCCTGGTGCGCGTCGCCGTCATGCAGGACCCTGCCATTTCAGGCTCTACAAACAGCGGCAAGCGCCTGCCTAGCCTCAACGACAACCAGCTCGCCGTCCTGGCCGAGCTGGCTTCCGTGCGCGGCCGCCTGCTCGTCTCCGATCTGCGTATCCGAATGCTTCGCCGCGGTGTTCCGGATTCCTCGCTGTCAACGCTCGTCAAGCGAGGCCTGGTCGCCATCGAGCTGCAGGCAGAGGAGTTTTTGTTCTCCGAAACCAGCCCCGCCGGCAGGAAGCAAGCGCATGAGTACGCCCTCAATGAGCAGCAGATGGAAGCCGTCGCCACCATCTCCGCCGCGCTCCAGAAAGGCGGCTTTCGCCCGCACCTGCTTTACGGCGTCACCGGCTCCGGCAAAACTGCAGTCTACTTCGCTGCCATGCAGCGTACCTTGAACGCCGGCAAGAGCTGCCTTCTGCTGGTGCCGGAGATCGGCCTCACCCCAGCCATGGCCGGGCAGGTGTTTGCCGCCTTCGGGTCCGAAATGGCGTTGCTTCATTCCGGCCTCACCCCGGATGAGCGCGCCGCGCAATGGCACCGTATCCGCGGAGGAGAGGCCCGGGTTGTCGTCGGCACACGGTCTGCAGTTTTCGCACCAATCAGCCAACTCGGCCTGATTATCATCGATGAAGAACATGATCAGAGCTATAAGCAGGAGGAGACGCCGCGCTATCATGGCCGCGATGTGGCCGTGATGCGAGCCAAGCTGGCCGGCGCGGTTGTCGTTCTGGGCTCAGCTACGCCTTCTTTAGAAAGTTGGGCCAACGCCGACCGCGGTCGATACGCCCGCATCGAATTGCGCAGCCGTGTCATGGGCCGTCCTTTGCCTGCAGTCGAGCTCATTGATATGCGCGCTGAGTTCCGCGAAGTTGGCAAGGAGGAGATCTTCGCTCGGCGCTTGGTAGAAAAGACCCGAGCAGCCCTGGATCGGGGGGAACAGGTCATCTTACTGCTCAACCGCCGCGGCTACTCCTCGGTCGTGCTCTGCCGCAGTTGCGGGGAGAAGGTGGAATGCGCAAATTGCTCCCTGTCGCTCACCTACCACCGTCCGCTTGCGGAGTCACCCGATGGCAGAGCCCAGCCCGGTAGCCGCCTGGAATGCCACTTCTGCGGTTTCCGCCGTACCGTGCCGGAGAACTGCCCGAAATGCGCAAGCGAGCATATCTACTTCATGGGTGCCGGTTCGCAGCAAGGCGAAGAGAAGCTGCGCGAACTATTCCCCGAGGCTCGCATCGGCCGCATGGACCGCGACACCGTTCGCGGTCGCCTTGACATGGAACGCCTGCTTGCACGGCTGCATTCGGGCGAGATTAACCTGCTCGTCGGCACTCAAATGATCGCCAAAGGCCATGACATCCACGGCGTCACTCTCGTGGGCGTGGTTGGCGCAGACAACGCTTTGGGGCTGCCGGACTTCCGCGCCGCAGAGCGGGTCTTTCAGCTCCTCACCCAGGTCTCCGGCCGCGCCGGAAGAGGAGAGCTCGCGGGAAAGGTCCTGGTCCAGACCTATCACCCCGATCATTACGCCGTGCAGTACGCCGCCGCGCATGACTATCCCGGCTTCGTCGCTAAGGAGAGTACCTTCCGCCGCAGCTTGAACTATCCGCCATACTCGGTTCTCGCCAACGTGCTGCTCAGCAGCGAGAAGATGGAAGAGGCCGCGGCCTGGGCAGCGGAGATCGGCCGTTACTGGCAGCAGTCAACCCCCGCAGGTGTCCGCGTCCTCGGTCCCGCAGCCGCCCCCATCAGCCGCCTCAAACGCATCTACCGCTTTCACTTTGTTCTAAAGGCGCAACACCGCTCAACCCTTGGGGACACACTGCGGGCGATGATCCTCTTTGCGACGCAAACAGGGATTCCCAGAAGAAGCTTGATCGTGGACGTCGACCCCATGAGCTTCTCATAAGGTCTGTCCTCCACTGCTCAATCCAGTACGTGCACTGCTCAATCCAGTACGTGCACTGCTCAATCCAGTACGTGCACTGCTCAATCCAGTATGTGCACTGCTTAATCCAGTACGTGCAGATCTTTGCCCGGCTTAAAGCGGACGGCCTTCCCTGGAGCGATCGACACCTCCGCCCCGGTTCGTGGATTGCGTCCTACGCCGGTCTTACGCGGCTTGACGGTAAACACTCCAAAGCCCCGCAACTCGATGCGATCGCCTTCAACGAGCGACTGCTTCATGGAGTCGAAGATGGCGTCCACCGCGGCCTCTGCCTTCGTGCGCACCAGACCGGTGCGTTCAACGACCCGCTGAATGAGATCCTGTTTGATCAAGAATGGCCTCGCGTTCTGAAATGGTTCTGAATTGAGGGCCCGTGCACCTGATACTTGGAAAACCATCCTTTGCACAGGCGGCTGGTCGTACATCGATGGTAGAAAGGGGGGGTAGGATTGTCAATCCTAAGAGGGTCTTGCGAAAACATAGGAGAGGTTGGGTTCGGATGTCGATTAAGAGTGACCGTTGGATTCGCGAGCAGGCTACGCAACACGGAATGATTGAACCCTTTAGCGAAAAGCAGGTCAAAGACGGGGTCATCTCCTACGGGCTCTCCTCCTACGGATATGACCTCCGAGTCTCCGATGAGTTCAAGATCTTCACCAATGTGAACAGCGCCATCATCGATCCCAAAGCCTTCGATGAACGATCTTTTGTAACCGTTACCGCAGATAGTGTCATTGTTCCGCCGAACTCATTTGCGCTGGCCCGTTCCATTGAATACTTCAAGATCCCTCGCGACGTGCTCACCATCTGCGTTGGTAAGAGCACCTATGCACGCTGCGGCATCATCGTGAATGTCACTCCGTTCGAACCGGAGTGGGAGGGTTTTGTGACTCTTGAAATCTCCAACACGACGCCATTGCCTGCGCGGATTTACGCGAACGAAGGACTCTGTCAAATTCTGTTTTTTCAATCCGATGAAGTCTGTGAGGTCAGCTACGCGGATCGCAAAGGCAAGTACCAGAACCAGCAGGGAATCGTCTTGCCCAAGCTTTAGCCAAGCTTGACTGCAATTCAGCAGGGCCCGGAAACGCGACCAGAGCCGTACACGCAAGGACCGGTGAACTATATGCAAAGCAGAGCTTTTGAGCGCAAGCGCATCGGCATCGTCTCGACCGACCCGCTTCGGGTCGTTGGACTCCAGGCCATACTGGAGGACGGCGCAGCCACTTCACGCGCCCAGTTTGAGGTAATTTCCCTCTCCACACCCAACTCGCTCCGGACACCTGGTCTTCACATCGTTCTGATCGACGGCGGAGCCAGCGATCACCTCTTGCACCTTATCGCCAGCTTTCGTCGCGACCGGCCGAAATTGCGGTTGCTCGTCATGGGCCCCAACGCTGACCAGCAACAAATTGAGCGCGTCATTGCCGGCGGAGCACGAGGATATCTTAGCCACTCGGCCTCGGAAGAAGAGATCCTGCAGGCAGTTGAAGCTGTGTCCGAAGGTTCCGTGTGGGCGTCGCGTTTGATCCTGACGCGCCTGCTCGACCGTCCGGCCGCCACCTTCATCTCTTCCGCCATTCATGAGGTACCGAGGTTTACCCGCCGCGAACGAGAGGTGCTGGGCCTGTTAGCCCGCGGGTACCCCAATCGCGAGATCGGCAAGGCTCTTGGTGTGGATGAGGGCACCATCAAGGCTCATGTCGGACGGCTCATGCGCAAGATGGGCGTCGTGAATCGCACCGCCCTCACGATGCTCTCTTTGGAGCGGCGGCTCTGTTGAAGGCCTTAACAAAAACAGGTTAATCAGCCCCTAAGCGTGGTTGTTACACAAGGCTATAGACCTCAGTGATCTTGCCAACTGGCTTGGGTTCGCGCACCTTGGCTTCAGCAACCTACCTGGGAGAAGGGGCTGCTGGCAGAGATCCTTTCGTCAGCTCTCGCGTTGGCAGCCCCTCTTTTTTGCATTCGTAAAAGGCCGCCATTCCGGGGTCATGCTGCTCCGAAATGAAAGGCTTGTCAAGGTATCTACGCCGCTAAGTGCAACCCTGCCACAAAGCCTTTCATCGTATGCAGTGTTCCGCTCATTGCCTGCAAGGGTGCGCGATGTGACCGCTGAGGCAGCAATGCAGCGAAAAGTTATGGAGGATCGACCGTGAAGAATCGTATCGCAGCAGCAGTGACCACCGTGGCCCTGATGGCCGGGGCAGCACAAATTTCCCTCGCGGAGGGTGACGCAGCCAAAGACCAGGAGAGGCTCACCTCTGCCCGCTCTGTCATTCAGGAGATTATGGGAACGCCGGACAAGGGTATCCCCCAGAGCATTCTTGCCGGCGCCTCCTGCGTCGTCGTGGTTCCGAGCTACAAGAAGGGTGCTTTTCTCGGCGGCGTTCAATATGGTCAGGGCGTCGCAACCTGCCGTACCCCCAAGGGTTGGAGTGCTCCCGTATTTGTCAAGCTCGAAGGAGCCAGCTTTGGTTTCCAGATTGGTGGTCAAGCCACGGATCTCGTTCTGATCGCCATGAATCAGAACGGCCTTCAGGACATGCTGAAGGCGAAGGTCAAACTTGGTGCGGACGCTGCCGCATCTGCCGGTCCGGTTGGCCGCAATGCTCAGGCGGGTACAGACTGGAAGCTCAACGCCGAGTTCCTCACCTACTCCCGTTCCAAGGGTCTCTTCGGCGGGCTTGACCTCACCGGGGATGTGCTCTCACAGAACGACGACGACACGCGCGCCTTCTACGGAAGCAACCGCTCTTTCGAATCCGTGCTTCACGGCGACGTCGACACCCCGCCGGCGGCCCGTCCCTTCGTTCAAACCGTCGCACACTTTTTTGTTAAATCGAAGATGGCCCAATAAGCAACCCCTCAGCATGGACAAAAGGGACGGCCTTCGGGCCGCCCCTTTTACCGTTTGGGACGCGATAAACTAGAGCCTTGAGCTCTCCGTCCAACAACGACGCACTGCGAAAGATCACATGGAAGCATCGGGCGGAATATGCAGTGGTGCGCACCCTCGTCGTAATGCTCGGAGCACTTCCCAGGCCTGCCGCGCGCCGTCTGGGAGCGCTCGTCGGCATGTTCACTTACTGGTTCGCCAAGCGCCTTCGTCTTACAGGGCTACGCAATCTGGAGATCGCCTATCCCCACGAAACGCCTTCCCGGCGCAGTCGGCTTTTGCATTCGGTGTACCGCAATCTCGGACACCAACTCGCTGAATTCTGCCGGATGGCTCGCTATAACCGCGAAGAGGCAAGCCGCTGGATTGAATACGATGGCCTGGAGCACTACCTGAACGCCCACCAGCACGGGAAAGGAGTCCTCGTGCTCACCGGCCATCTCGGCGCGTGGGAGCTGTCGAGCTTCTATCATTCCCTCGTTGGGTATCCCATGGGTCTCGTCATACGCCGCTTGGACAATCCCCTCGTGGACGCCTTCGTCAACCGTATCCGCTGCATGCATGGCAACCGGGTCATTCATAAGGATGATTTTGCGCGGGGCCTTATCTCCGCCATGCACCAGGGGCAAACCGTCGGTATTCTCATGGATACCAACATGACCCCGCCGCAAGGCATCTTCGTTCCTTTTTTTGGTCAGCAGGCCTGCACAGCCTCCGGTCTCGCCAAGGTAGCACTCAGGACAGACGCAACCGTGCTTCCCGGTTTCCTCCTGTGGGACGACCTGAAGCAACGATACCAGCTCAGCTTCGGTCCGCGGATCGAACTCGTACGCACTGGCAACACGGAGGCGGATGTGCTCGCAAACACGGCAGCATTCACCGCTGTCATTGAGCGCTACGTCCGCAAACATCCCGACCAATGGCTCTGGATGCATCGTCGCTGGAAGACTCGACCGGCCGGCGAAGCTGGAGTTTACTGATGGTCACAGCGGGGGAGATCCTGGAGCTTCTTGGCGCCGAGCCCTCCGGCATCATGGCTTCTATTACCATCACGCGGGTCTCGTCCATCGAACAGGCAGACGCTTCCAGTCTGGTCTTCGCCCAGGACTCCGCCACATTAGCCCAGGCGCACGCCTCCGCGGCGGGCTTGATTCTAGCCCCACTGAGCAGTGCCAAGAGGGATCGAGTCGTGCCCGTCAAAGACCCGCGCCTGGCGTTTGCCCAGGTCTACGGCCGATGGTTTGACTCCCGCGGTCGCGCAGGCGTTCATCCCGCGGCAATCCTGGAACCGGATGTTCAACTCGGCGTGGGATGTGAGGTCGGCGCGGCGGCTTACTTAGGAATCGGTGTCACCCTTGGAGCCTTCTGCGTCATCGGGCCGCACGTGGTCATTCATGCGGGCACCAGGCTGGGCGATCGGGTCCACGTCCAGGCTGGTGCGATCCTGGGCTCAGATGGCTTCGGGTATGCTCTTTCAAGCCAGGGTTATATCGGTTTTCCCCAAATAGGCACCCTCTGGGTCGGGGATGATGTCGAGATCGGCGCCAATACGACGATTGATCGTGGCGCACTTGGCGAAACCCGCATCGGACGCGGCACTAAGATCGACAACCTCGTCCACATCGGCCACAACTGTCGCATCGGTGAAAACGTCATCCTGGCCGCACAGGTCGGCATGGCAGGATCCTGTGTGATCGAGGATGGAGCCATGCTGGGAGGACAAGTCGGCCTTGGTGAAAATGTGACGATTGGCGCTGGCGTCATGCTCGGCGGACAAGGCGGCGTCCTTCCCGGAAAGCGCCTGGACGGAAAAGGTCAGGTCTTTTGGGGAACTCCGGCACGCCCCGTACGGGAGTATCTCCGCGATCTTGCCCACCTGAGGAGGCGTTAGTATGGCAATCATTGTCGTTGGCGGGCACACCCGTAACATCGGCAAGACAAGCGTTGCTGCAGGCCTCATCGCGGCTTTGCCGGAGCGGCGATGGACCGCCTTCAAGATCACCCAATTCGGCCACGGCATGTGCTCGGCTAACGGCGAGCCCTGCGATTGCGAGACCGCCGAGCACACCATTGCGATCAGTGAAGAGCGTCAGCGGGATTCTGGCACTGATTCCTCTCGATATCTCGCCGCCGGAGCGGTTCGCTCCCTTTGGGTCCGAACCCGCGTGGGCCAGCTCGCGGAGGCAATGCCCCGCATCCGCAAGGAACTCGCCGCAGCTGAAAACGCAATCATCGAATCGAACTCCATCCTGCGCTTCCTCAAGCCGGATCTCTTCCTTAGCGTGCTTGATCCGGCCACCGCCGACTTTAAGGAATCCGCCAAACGATACCTTGACCGCGCCGACGCCGTCGTTCTGACCGGAACAGACCTCCGATCGGCTGCCTGGTCCGGCGTCTCCCTCCGCCTCCTCGCTCGGGCTCTCGTCTTCCAATCAACCCCGCCGGTCTACGTGGGAGAAGATTTGCGCAACTTCGTACAAGAGCGCCTTAAAGGCGTCAATCTTCCGGCAGTGAAGTAACATTTCACCGGTCACAGAAGTTGATACAAGCTTAAACGCTTTATTTTGAATATTTTGCAACAAACTGGCGGGGGGGGCCTAGATCGAAGCTACCGGAAGCTGCATCAGGTCCCGAGCCAATCCGACCTCTTTCTGCACAAACGGCTCTCCATAGCGCACACCGGCCAGCATCCCATAATGCCGCGCACTCGCGAAGGTTCGCTCACGGATCTCCTCCTCCGGAACAAAGAGCCCCGTCCCCGTTTGCTGCGCCCCATACTGCGACCGATACGCCAGCAGCGACTGGAGGCGAGTCTCCATGTGCTCCGTTACGTCCACAACGAAGGTTGGGCGTACGTCCGCATAGAGAGAGGCATACAGGATCTTATATGGGCGGTGTGGAGCGCCGGGCAGCTCCAGCTTGGCCAAGCCTGCCGCAAAGCATGCCTCATATCCAAGCGTGGCGGAGGTGTAATGGTCCGGGTGCCGGCCCTGCCAGTAAGGCACAATTACCACACGGGGACGCAGCCTGCGAATCACCGCCGCCACCTTGAGGCGCGCCTCCAAAGTGTTTTGCAAGGAACCATCGCTCAGGTGGAGCGCTTCGCGGTGGGTCACTTTCAGGAGTTCGCCCGCCGCTAAAGCCTCAGCCTCACGCTGAGCGATGGTTCCTCGCGTGCCTGACTCGCCGCGCGTCAGGTCGAGCACTCCTGTCCGGAATCCGAGCGCCTGCTGCACCAGCAGGGTGCCCCCACAGGTCTGCTCAACGTCGTCCCGATGGGCCGCGATGGCAAGAACATCAATCTGTGGGGAGCCGCTGCTGGTCATCCTCTCACTCTCCGCGCTGGCAACGAAGCTTAGTTAGCCGTGTTGGTAAGCGCGTCCATGTAGGCGACGTCTAGCGCCGTGCCCTGAACAGTGATGTTGGTGTTGTTAATTTCGCTCAGATCTGCCGTGTTGAACGCGTGAACTTGGCCGCCATAGGCCGTGTAGACCTTGTGCACATCCTGAACCCAGCAGATACCTGTCAGCGACCCATAGTAGTAGAGGTTGTCGTCCTGGTTCGGGTAAGGTACCTGCTGTGCCGGATTGGAGGACCCCACAACCACGTTCGACGGGACAATCGTCGCGGTCTTCGTCGAGGTGTTGTAGCTGGTAAGGCAGTTGTAATTTAATCCCAGCTTTGCTCGCTCGCCATTGGCACAATTCTGGGATCCGACCCAAAGCGTATTATCATCGGCGAAGAGCAGCCTGGAGTGATTCCCATCGGAGATCGGGATCGGCGCACCAACCGTCAGAGTGGCTAAGGTGATAGGGGTTAGGAAACCCTCAAATAAGCCGTCGGTTTGAAGCTGTTGACCCGCAACCCAGAGAGTCGTTCCATCCGAAAGCGCCGTCGTGACCCCGCCCGGCACGAGGACTGTGTTTGTCACGACTGCCGGATACGTCGTAGAAGTGGGAATTACATCGACTGTCAGGTTGCCTTGGGGAAGAATCGAAACACTTGATCCTCCGTTCTGGCCGCCGCCGCACTCGACGCCGCAATTCAGCACGTAAGCCGTAGATCCGTCGGTTGAAAAATAGGCATTCTGAGGTCGGTCAAAGGTTCCGGGGACAGGCACGACGCAGTAAACCGGCAGAATCGTCGGTTCGCAATCGATTGCACCCGGAGGGTTGACCGCGCCGTTGTTCAGTTGGATCACGCGGTACAGCGAATTGCTGTTGCGAACCATTGCGAGAGCAATGGTGTCGCCCTGGTTGATCGCGACGCGATAGACGTTCGGAAGATTGAGGCTGTACACTGCACCCCGGACACTGTCCTGCACTACAAGCTGTCCGGTGGACTCCTCTGCGGAGATCACACGACGAAAGTCAGAAGCAGTCGCAAGCGAGGTGCTCTGCGCTGCGAAACTCCCGCCTGAGCCTGCGGACGCTTCAGTGCCGTAGTTGACGATCGTCACGCCAAACGGCGAAGTATTGGAATACACGTAACCACGAAGCTGCTCCGGATAGCTGAGGATGAGGCTGGGATAACCCCCGGAAAAGCCGCTGATGGAAAAGCTCGAGACGGTATTCTGCACGTTATTGCGAATGTCCCGGAGACCGTCGAGAATCTCTAGCGCACCGGAGCTTCCATTCGTGGTGATCCCTACCAGGACCCGCTCCTGCAGCCCGCTTGGAGGAATGGGACGTCCAGCAAAACTGTATTGGGGAATATAGTAGATGCGCTGCGCACAGGACGACAGCGCCAGAGTTATCAGGGACAACGCAAGGACGATAAGCCCCTGTTTCGATCGAACGGACAGACTGCGATTTTTCAACGTGAACGACTCCAGAGACTTCGTGCTGCGGCGCAAAGCGGCGCTTTTTATGTGGCGACGCTGGAGAGACAGGCGTGCAGGACTGCAGTGAGTATACCAAACGGCATATCGATGAGACGTCCTAAGACCCTGCCGGGAAGCGGGCAGAAGTGGCTTAGGATGGATGCATGGGCGAGGCGCTGATCGAAAAAGTCACCGAATCTGCGGTGTCAAAATTGTTTTCCGGCGGCACCGTGCTCTGCGACGGAGCGATGGGCTCCATGCTCTACGGCCGGGGGATCTTCATCAATCGCTGCTATGACGAGCTCAACGTCTCTCAGCCGGATCTGGTGCGAGCCGTTCATGCCGAGTATCTCCAGGCAGGCGCCACCCTCATCGAGACCAATACCTTCGGAGCCAACCGTGTGCGTCTGGAACGTTATGGTCTCGAAGAGCGCGTTCGTGAGTTCAACCTTGCCGGCGTCAAGCTTGCTCGAGAGGCTGTTACGCAGCAGGAAACTAAGCAGGCGAGCACGGCTTTTGTCGCCGGGGCCATGGGGCCGCTGGGGGTTAAGCTCGCCCCGGAAGGGCGCGTCAGCGTGGCGGAAGCGAAGGCAGCCTTCCTGGAGCAGGCGGACGCTTTGCGTGAGGGCGGCGCTGACCTGCTGGTGCTGGAGACGCTGATGAGCGTGACCGAAGCGGAGATCGGGATTCTCGCAGGCAAGGCATCCGGGTTGCCGGTCATCGCCATGGTCACTGTTGGCGAGGACGGAGCGTGTCTCGACGGCTCTCCGGTGGAAGAGGCCGCGCTGCGCATGGAGGCTGCCGGTGCAGACGCCGTCGGATGCAACTGCAGCGACGGTCCAGCCCGTGTGCTCGAGGTCATCGAGCGGATGCGGGCTGTCACCCGGCTTCGCTTAGCCGCCATGCCGAACGCGGGCAATCCGCGGGTCATCGATGGACGTCAAATTTATCTCACCTCGCCCGAGTATCTTGCGAGCTTCGCGAAAAAGCTGGTGAAGGCTGGAGCTAGCTTCGTCGGCGGGTGTTGTGGGACGACGCCGCAGCATATACGGGCCGTACGGGGGGCGCTGCGCGCGCTGGAGGCGCAGGAGAGCGGTGTGGAGGTAGTGGAGCAGGGCGGCGCGGCGGCCATTCCGGCGGGCAGCAAAGTGCAGCCAGTTCCGCTGGCGGAGAGGTCTCGTGTAGGGGCCAAGGTTGCCGGCGGACAGTTCGTTACCATGGTGGAGATTGTGCCGCCCAAGGGGATCGACAGCTCAAAGGAGCTGGAAGGTGCAGAGGAGCTGCACAAACTGGGCGTGGACGCCATCAATGTGCCGGATTCTCCGCGAGCCAGTGCTCGAATGAGCGCGCTCAGTTTATGCGTACAGATCCAGCAGCGTGTTGGGATTGAGACCGTCTTGCATTACACCTGCCGTGACCGCAATCTGCTCAGCATCCAGAGCGATCTGCTGGGTGCGGCCTCAATCGGGCTCAGGAACATCCTCTGTCTGACGGGTGATCCTCCCAAAATGGGTTCGTACCCGGACGCTACGGCTGTCTTTGACGTGGACGCAATTGGGCTGGTGAAGATCGTGCGCGATTTGAACTATGGGCTTGATCTCGGCGGCAATTCGGTTGGAGATTCGTGCGGATTTACGATTTCGGTGGCGGCCAACCCTGGGGTGCCTGACATCGACCATGAGGTGCGGCGGTTTGCGGCCAAGGTGGAGGCTGGGGGGGAGTTTGGGATTACTCAGCCGGTCTTTGACCTCCGGTTGCTGGAGCAGTTCCTGCGCCGGATCGAGGGCTTTCGGATTCCTATGGTTGCGGGCATCTGGCCGCTGACCAGCGTCAAGAATGCCGAATTCATGCGCGATCAGCTAAAAGTAACGATGCCGGAGGTGATTTTAGCGCGGATGGGACGGACGGGGAGTCCGGAGGCTGCGCGGGCGGAAGGGATTGCGATTGCCCAGGAGATGCTGACGGAGACGCGGGCGATGGTGCAGGGGGTCCAGGTGAGCGCGCCGTTTGGTAAATACAAGGCTGCTGCGCAGGTTCTGGGAGTGATTTAGTACCCCCCCCCCACCCGTACAGAATCGCGCAAAATATTCATTCGAGATGACTTAAGCCTGTATCAATAGGCAAAAAGGGCGCTTTTTCGAAGGTATTTTCCTCAAAATATTCATTCTAAAAGGGATGATCACATCATGCCCCGGAGGCGAAGTGGCGCTTGCGTTCGCGAAGGCGCGGCGACGCTGGCGAGGCGAGATGCCTAGACGGAGGAGGTGAGGCTATTTCCAACCGAGTTGAAGGCGGTCGAGATTTTGGTCGATAGGCCGTGCATGGCGGAGACGGCGGCGAGCCCGACGAGGGCAGCGACCAACGCGTACTCGATAAGATCCTGGCCGGAGTCATCGTGCAACAAGGTTGAGAGGAGCGGAACCCGGGTGAGCAGGAGCAGGCGGGAGGACGTGCCCGCGGCAGGGGGTGCTGACGCTTGAGGCGGGGCGAGCTGGTAAGACAGGTCAAGCAAGCGGGACAAGGGAAACCTCCGAATACCAGTCATCGGCGTTTCGCCTGGTAATCCTATGGCACGGACGTGTCATGAAGACGGTACTAAATCGCAGAGGTCAGCTCATTACTGACGATGTTGATGGCGCTTGAGACTGAGACGGCGACACCGTGGGCTGAGGCGACGGCGGCGAGACCGATCACGCCGGCGACGAGGGCGTACTCGATGAGGTCCTGACCGCCCTCCTGGTGAAGCAGCCGGCTCAACAGGCGCGGAGCGAGGTTGTGGTTGGACGACTGGATACCGCCGTTCAAGGAATGCTGCGGTTCCGCCGGGTTGTCGATCCAGGATTGCACGAAGGGGTACCTCTGCTAACCCATAATGTGGCGTAAGAGCGGCGACACTCAATCCCTCTAAGGTGGGAGCGAAGAGTTTACTGCGGCGGAGGGGTTGGCGCGCTGCCTCCGTTTGGGTTGAAAAGGCGCTTCAGGAAGTTTCGTTTGCGGGTGGGAGGGATGGCAGGGTCGCCGGAGTCCAGAGACTCGGGCTGTGGGTTGTTGGAGGCGGGGGTGTTGCCGGTGAGGATATCGACGACGCTCTGGCCGGAGTCCGACATGCGCGAGCAGGTGCTTCCGGGGATGGTGGAGTCGAGGAACGCGACGACATAGTCGTTAGGGCAGGTGGCGTCGGCGGGCAGGCCGGAGGCTTTATCGATGCGGACGTCCGTGACGCCGTCGGGCTTGGTGAAGTTGGTGACGTCGGAGTATTGCGGCAGGCGGATGGCACGATTCATGAACTCGGCCCAGATGGGCGCGGCGGTGTCCGCGCCCTGGAGACGGTGGGTGAGGCCAGTGGAGATGTCGGTATAGTCGTCGTTGCCGACCCAGATGATGCAGATGAGGTTGGAGGTGTAGCCGGCGAACCATGCGTCGTGGTCTGTTCCGGTTTTGCCGGCCGCCGGTGCGGTGAAGCCGTGGCTGCGCACGGAGGAGGCGGTGCCGCGATTGATGACGCCTTCCATGAGGGACTGGGTGAGATAGGCGACCCGGGGGTCGAGGATCTGGCTAGCGACGGGGGCGAAGTCCGCGACAACGTCTCCGTTGGTGTTGCGCACGCTGGCCAACATCCAGGGGGTGAGGTGCACGCCGTTGTTGGCGAAGGTGGTGTAGGCGCCAGCCATGTCGATCGGCGTGGCGTTGTAGGTGCCGATGGCGACCGAGGGCGTGCCCTTGGCGTTGACGATGCCGGCCTGGCGGGCGAGCGCGGCAACGTTGCTGAAGCCGACCTTCTGGCCGAGAGCGATGGTGGCGATATTGAGCGAATGCGCGAGGGCGTCGGCAGCGGTGACCATGCCGGGGTATTCGCCCTTGACGAAGTTACCGGGAACGTAGGAGCGCCCGCCGGTGCCGAAGTCCTGCGGGTCGTCGTTAATGCGCGTGACGGCGGTAAAGACGCCCTCCCCGAGGTTGGTACCGTTTAGTGAGGTGTTGAAGGCAGTAGCGTAGACGAAGGGCTTGAAGATGGAGCCGGTGGGACGCTCCGCCATGGCATGGTTGAGCTGGGAGAGACCGTAGTTGCGACCGCCGACGAGGGCGAGGATCTGGCCGGTGTGGGGATTGAGGGCGACGAGGGAGACCTGAGGGTATTCATGGCCGTGATAGCGGCGAACGAGCTCGTCGACGTTGCGCATGCCCGCCTCGACGGCTTCGGATGCGACGCGCTGCAGCTCGGGGTCGAGCGAGGTGTAGATGCGGAGCGATTGGTGGTTGAGGTCGTCACCGAGACGCTGCACGAGCTGTTCGTGGACGAGGTCGACGAAGTAGGGTGCTTCTGAAGCATCGACGTTCGGCGGGGCGAGGTTCAGGCCCTCGGCCTTTGCGCTTGCTGCCTGGGCTTCGGTGATGGCGCCGGTCTCTGCCATGGAGTCGAGCACAACGTTGCGGCGCTCCATGGCACGCTCCGGATGGCGGTAGGGATTGCGGCCGTTGGGGTTCTGAATGAGACCGGCGATGAGAGCGGTCTGTGAGAGCGAGAGCTGGTTGAGGGGCTTGCCGAAGTACGCCTGTGCGGCTTCACCGATGCCGTTGATGGCGAAGCTGCCGCGCTGGCCGATATTAATCTCATTCGCGTACATCTCAAAGATCTGCTGCTTGTTGAAGCGAGATTCGAGCTGGAAGGTGATCATGATCTCGCGAAGCTTGCGCGAATACTTCTTTTCCGGTGAAAGGAAGAAGCCGCGGGCCAGCTGCATGGTCAAGGTGGACCCGCCGCACTCCTTCTGGTGAGTCGTAAAGTCCAGAATGGCGCACTTGGCAATGCGGACGTAGTTGACGCCGCCGTGCTCAAAGAAACGGCGGTCTTCGATGGAGGTGATGGCCTGCACCATGCGCTCGGGGATTTCGTTGTAGGTGACGAGGCGGCGCTTGGTGCGGTTCTTGTCTTCGGACAGCGCGGTGATGAGCTGCGGCTCCAACTGGTAGGCGCGAAGGGTAGCTCCGTTATCGGCAGTGATGGCGGTGACGTCGCCGCCTTCTGTGGTGATGGTGGCGCCGTCGGTGCTGTGGAAAGACTGCTGTCCCGGCTTGATGGAGATTGAGTTGCCACGGAGCTCGTAGGTGCCGAGCTCCGGCTGGACGTTGTAGCCGGCAGCGCGGAGATCGCGGGCGATACTTTCAGCCGAGAGATGCTGGCCGGTACGGACTTCGCGGGGTCCGGCGTAGATCTGGCTTACCGAGGCGAAGAGCGGACCGGCGGCGAGGCGAGCATCGACGACCTGCTGGTAGTGGAAGTAGTAGTACCCGAAGATCGCTCCGCCGACGAGGACGCAGAAGAGCGCGACGACGAGCAAGAAACGGAAGACGCCGGAGAAGAAACCGCCGCCGCGCTGTGGGCCGAGTTTGAGTTTGACTGCCATGTGGGTTAGGCGGGCCTTAGTCGATGGACTCTTTGAGAAGCGATTGCAAAGCGTACACGACGTCGGATACGGGCACGTCGGAGGTCTGGTTCCGGAGACGGTCGAGGAGTTCAACCTGACCTTCCGAGAGCTTCTTGCCTACGGCAATGCGGTAGGGGACGCCGATCAGGTCAGCGTCTTTGAATTTGACGCCAGCACGTTCATCGCGGTCGTCGAGCAGGACGTCGATGCCGGCGCGTTCGAGATCGAGGGCTAAAGCCTCACCGGCTTCGAGCAGGTCGTTTTCCTTGATGTTGGTGATCGTGACGATGACCTGGAAGGGTGCGATGGAAGCGGGCAGGGCGTAACTGTCGCCTCCGTTTTTGGCCGCGCTGGTCTCGATGGCGGCGGTCAGGATGCGCTCGACGCCAATGCCGTAGCTGCCCATGATGGGGGTGATGGCCTTGCCGTCGCGGTCGAGCACGGTAGCACCCATGGACCTTGAATACTTGTAGCCTAGCTTGAAGATGTGGCCGATCTCGACGGCTTTGCCGAGGCGCAGGGGCTGGCCTCCGATGGGGTCGGGCTCGCCTTCGAGGATGTTGCGGATGTCTGCGGTGAGGGTCGGGGTGAAGTCGCGGCCGGGGGTGACGTTGCGATAATGCATGTCGAGCTGATTGGCTCCGGCGACGAGGTTTTTGCGGCCTTCGAGGCCGAGATCCATGACAACGATGGTCTTCAGGCCTTCAGACGCGATTTCGCGAGAGACGCCTTTGAGCTTGTCGAGAGGCTTGCCGGAGTTGAGGCCGTTGAGCGAGCCCTGGGTCATGACCTGAGGGATGCCGACGGGGCCGAGAAAGCCGGCCGGACCGCCGATGTAGAGGGCTAGCTCCTCGGGCAGCATGGGGCGCAGCTCGGCGGTGCCGGCGATGGCGTTGAGCTTGGTCTCGTTCACCTGATGGTCGCCGCGGAGGAAGGCGACGACGGGACGGAGGGGATCTCCTGCGATGGGCGTGGAGGTCTGGCCGCTGGTTTGGCCCATGAAGGCCACGCACTTGATGTCCTGCGAGGCGTGTATGCCGAAGAAAGCGGTGACGTCGGCGATGGAGGCTTTGCCGGGGGTGTGGACAAGCTCGGGCAGGCCGTCGCCAGTGGGCGCGAGGTCTTCTACGGGAGCGAGTTTGCTGGTGGCTTTTTCGAGGTTCGCCGCATAGCCCGAGGGGCTGCTGGCGATGAGATCTTCGCCGGCCCCGGTGTAGACCATGAACTCCTGCGACTGGGAGCCGCCCATGGCGCCGGAGTCCGCTTCGACAGCGACGTACTCCAGACCGCAGCGGTCGAAGATGCGGCGGTAGGCGGCGTCGTGCAGGTTGTAGCTGACGTCCAGGCCGGCTTCGTCGAGGTCGAACGAGTAGCTGTCCTTCATCGTGAACTGCCGGACGCGCAGGAGGCCTGACTTGGGGCGGGGTTCGTCGCGGAACTTGTTCTGGATCTGGTACCAGATTTGGGGAAGCTGCTTGTAGCTTCGCAGCTCGGAGCGGGCGATGGTCGTCATGACCTCTTCATGAGTCATGCCCAGGCACAAGTCTGCTCCCTTGCGGTCCTGCAGGCGAAACATGTTCTGGCCCATGATCGTCCAGCGGCCGGACTCTTCCCAGACCTCTCGCGGCAGGAGCGCCGGCAGGAGGAACTCCTGGCCGATCTTGTCCATCTCCTCCCGGATAATGGCGACGATCTTGTTGATGGAGCGATTGCCGAGGAAGAGGTAGGAGTAGATGCCGGCGCCGAGCTGGCGCACATAGCCGGCGCGCAGCAGCAGCTTATGGCTGGCGACCTCGGCGTCCGCGGGGGCTTCGCGAAGGGTGGGGATGAAGAGTTTGGACCAGCGGTGCATGATCTGCGGCGTGCCTCCCAGCTCTGTGTCTCGGGTCCAGAGAGCGTTTCTTCATTCTAACGGGCACCTTACCCGCGGCCATTGCTTGTTGCGGTAACCCTTGTGGAACAAGGGCTTACTGTCAGCCACGCGACAGACTTTGTGTGCTGTTCCCGATATTTTGGGTGTCAGCGAACCAGAGAGTTTCTGGGCAGGCAGGCAGGCGTAATAAGACCAGATTGCGCGCGAGAAAGCTGAGCATTGGATCCAGAGCGTAGTCTGACAGTCAATTCGGCACGGCCTCGCAACATGATCCTGATGCGGATGCCAGAGGACCAGTATGCAGCGTTCGCGCGCAATCTGGTTCCGGTCGATCTGCCTTCCGGCATGCGGCTGAGCGAGCCCAACCAGCCGGTGCGCTACATCTACTTTCCGGTGAGCGGATTGATCAGCGTGGATGCGCTCACGCACAAGGGCGAATCGGTCGAGGTAGGGGTGATCGGGCGCGAAGGCTTCTCCGGCATTGCGGCGCTGCTGGGCGATCTACAGATGGAGCACTCGGTCATCATGCAGGGGGCCGGGACGGGTCTGCGGATTCGCACCACCCTGGTGCGCGAGGAGTTTCTGAAGGGTGGAGCGTTCGCCGACCTGGTTCACCAATTTATCTACCTGCAGTTGGTGCAAGCCTCGCAGAGCGCTCTGTGCAACCGGTTGCACCCGGTAGACGCGCGAATGGCGCGGTGGATGCTGACGGCGAGCGACCGGCTGGAGTCTCCCATGCTGAACCTGACTCAGGAGTTCCTGGCTCAGATGCTGGGCTCTCGGCGGTCGACCGTGACCGTGGCGGCGGGACACCTGCAGCGCCAGGGATTGATCGACTACTCCCGCGGACGCATTCAGATCCTGAACCGGCCGGGACTGGAACAGGTCTCCTGCGAGTGCTACCAGATCGTTCGGACCGCCTACGAACGGATCAATGCAAACTCTAGCCCACTCCCTGCGCTGAAAGGGGAGCCGTTTGCCAAAGATCGTGCAGGTGCAGGACTCCCAGGACAACATCGTCATCAAGAACTACCAGCGAGGTGATCTTGCGGACTTCCATCTGGGCCAGGGCCTCGGACGCGAAGGCGCGGCTGGAGATGGTGAGCGGGTTCGGGTTCATGATTTCGACGGCGGTCTGATTGAGAGCGTCCGGGCCGGTGCGCTCGAGCATACGGCGGAGGTCTCCGTCAGAGATGATGCCCGCAAGCTGGTTGGAAGTGGTGAGCACGGTGGTCATGCCCAGCCGTTTGCTGGACATCTCGTGGATGACGTCCAGCATTTTTGTGGTTGGAAGCACCCGCGGGAGGGCATCTCCGTGGTGCATCAGGTCCACAACGCGCGCCAAACGCAGCCCCAACTGTCCGCCAGGATGGAGTTCCGCAAAATGTCCCGCCGTAAACCCCCGCCGATCCGCGAGAGTAAGAGCCAAGGCATCCCCAAGCGCCAGCATGACCGTTGTTGACGCGGTTGGCGCGAGGTTGAGGCTGCAGGCTTCGGCTGTGACGGAGACATCCAGCGCGACTGCGGCGGCACGGGCGAGAGTGCTGCTGAGGCAGCCGGTGAGAGCGATCAGGGGGTTTCGCAGACGTTCGAAGGTAGGCAGCAGGCGGAGCAACTCCTCGGTTTCTCCGGAGTAGGAAAAAGCCAGCACAACGTCATCTTGGGCGAGCATGCCGAGATCCCCGTGGAGAGCTTCCGCGGGGTGCAGGAAGTGGGCGGGGGTGCCGGTGGAGCGCAAGGTGGCGGCTACCTTGCGGGCGATCATGCCGGATTTGCCGATGCCTGTGACGAGGACGCGGCGGTCTGTCAGGAGCGAAAGGGCTTGCTCGACAGCGGAAGCCATCGTTGTTCCAAGCCGGTCTGCGAGTGCAGCCAAGGCGGAAGCTTCTGTTCGGACGTACTGGGCGGGTGTGTCTGGCATCGGGATTTGCGTTCGGTGTGATGTTAAAGCAAATTACCTGTTGCTGCGGCATGGAAGCATGGTGCAGTGTCACTTTCCTCGAGAGAAAATGACACCAATATCCGAGCCTACTGATAGAACCACAGGTAATTTGCTTCCGCAGAGTAGACTGATGGGGCAGGATGGACGCGAGGAGTGGTGACGTGGAAGCTGGTTTGGAGGCGGGACAGAAGGGCGGTGCGGCTCGCAGTGTGATGATGGTGCTGATGCTGGTGGCTGGGATCTCGCTGCTTATCTGGGCGGGGGTGCACAATGCGCGGGATCGGAAGCTTGCCATGCAGAAGATGCAGGAGGAGCAGGCGCATAGGGTAACGCTGGGGGCTGGTTCTGCAACTGCGGGTTCTTCGGCTGCGGGTGCTTCCGGAGATGAGTCTGCTGCGCCGAAGATGGAAGGAAAGCCTGCGCCGGGTTTTTCGCTGGTGGACCTGGATGGGAAGAAGGTTTCGCTGGCGGATTACAAAGGGAAGCCGGTGCTGGTGAACTTCTGGGCGACATGGTGTGCGCCCTGCAAGCTGGAGATGCCCTGGTTTGAGGAGTTTCACCAGAAGTACGGGGGGCAGGGGCTGGTGATTCTGGGGGTTGCGGCAGACGATGCGGGAAAGAAGACGATTGGGGATAGTGCGCACAAATTGGGGGTGACGTACCCGATCCTGCTGGCGGATGGGAAGGTGACGGATGCGTATGGCGGGGTGGACTTTCTGCCGGAGTCGTTTTATGTGGACCGGACGGGGAAGGTGCTGATTGAGACGGCGGGGTTGAGCTCGGCGGAGGGTGGGAAAGATGAGATCGAGGCGAATATCAAGAAGCTGATTGCCTCCGGGGGAGATTGATGCCTGGGTTGCTGGCGGTGGCGCTGCTGGTGGGGCAGGGGATTACCGGGTTCGATCCAACGCCGGTCAAGGCTCGGCAGCACGTGACGTATGTGGCGGAGTCTGAGACGGTGCGGGCCGGGAAACCGGTTGAGCTGGAGTTGCGATTCCAGGTGCGGGATGGCTTCCATGTGAACTCGCATACTCCCTCTTCCGAACTGCTGATTCCCACGGGGCTGCGGCTGGAGGCGGCGACCGGGGTCAAGGTGGGCGAGGCGGTCTATCCGGCGGGATCGAGCTATCAGGTGGGGACGGATACGCTCGATGTGTATACGGGGGACTTTACCATTCGATTGCCGGTGACGGCGGCTGTTGGGGAGCATGAGGTGGATGGGGAGTTGAGCTACCAGGCTTGCGACAGGGCCGCTTGCTATCCGGGAAAGACGCTGAAGCTGCGGGTTCTGTTTACGGCTCGGTGACATCGTGGGGTAGGAACAACTGCAATCGCAGATTTCCTTCGGGAATGACAAACCAATAGAACAAGCAACGACGTTAAGAATGACTCCTAGCGTCTTTGGGCCTGCTGGGCAATCCTCTTCTGGGTATCGAGGAAGCGTCGGAGGCGGTCGAGGGAGCGGGCTTTGCCGAAGACCACCAGGCTTTCGAGCAGCGGCGGGCTGGTAGTGCTTCCGGTGAGGATGGCTCGGAGGAGCATGAAGTTTTCTTTGACCGACCACTCCTTGGCGGTGCCGAGGGTGCGGAGGGTGCTGTCGAGGGATTCAACGGTCCAGTCGGCGGATTCGAGGGTGGTGAGCTGCTCGGCGGTGAAGATGAGGGTTTCTTCGAGGGTGCGCTTTTTGGGGACGAAGAGGTCTTGCGGTGGGAGGACTTCGTCCTTCAGGAGGAAGTCTGCGAGGTCGCCGGTCTGGGTGAGGGTCTCGATGCGGGTCTGGACGAGAGGCGCGATCTGGCGGAGGTAGTCGTCCGAGTAGAGGGTGGTGCGGAGCTGATGGAAGAACGCTTCTGGGGTGAGCGCGCGGATGTACTCGCCGTTGAGCCATTTGAGCTTGACGAGGTCGAAGACGGGGCCACCGAGGGAGATCTTGGCGAAGTCGAACTCGCGAAGCATCTGGGGCAGATCGAAGATTTCGACTTGTATGCTCTTGTCCTGATCGATCTTGCCTCCGGCGGGCATGCCGCCACCCATGAGGCCGAGGAAGTTGAGGACGGCAGCGGGGAGGAAGCCGGACTGGCGGTAGTAGATGAGGGAGACGGGGTTTTTGCGCTTGGAGATTTTGGACTTGTCGAGATTGCGCAGGAGAGGCATGTGCCAGAACTTCGGAAGGTCCCAGCCGAAGGCTTTGTAGAGCAGGACGTGCTTGGGGGTGGAGCTGATCCATTCCTCGGCGCGGATGACGTCGGTGATGCGCATGAGGTGGTCGTCGACGACGTTGGCGAGGTGATACGTCGGGAAGCCGTCGCTCTTCATGAGGACCTGGTCGTCCACGTTGTTGTGGGAGAACGTGATGTTGCCACGCAGTTCGTCGCGCATGGTGGTCTCGCCTTCGACGGGGACCTTGAGGCGGATGACGTAGGGGCGACCTTCGGCTTCGAAAGAGGCGATCTCGGTGGGGGTGAGCTCGCGGTGGGCTCCGTTGTAGCGCGGCGGGAGCTTGGCGGCGAGTTGGGATTTTCTGATGGCCTCCAATTCCTCGGCTGATTCATAGGATTTGTAGGCGGTGCCGTTGGCGAGGAGGATATCGACGTGCTCGCGGTAGATTTCGGTGCGTTCGGACTGGCGGTACGGACCGTACGGGCCTCCGACGTCGGGGCCTTCATCCCAGGTGATGCCGAGCCAGTGGAGGGAGTCGAAGATCTCCTGTTCCGAGGTGGCGACGAAGCGGGCGCGGTCTGTGTCTTCGATGCGGAGGACGAACTGGCCTCCACGCTGTTTGGCGTAGATGGAATTGAGGAGGCCGATGTAGGCGGTTCCTACGTGTGGGTCACCGGTGGGGGATGGGGCGATGCGGACGCGAGTGGGGGATGGGTTTGGGGCGGTATTATCTGGCATGGGGCTGGGTTGATGGTAGCAGGATGGGTCGCAGAAGGGCGGAGAGCGATCAGACGGTTGCTGACGACAATGCGACATCACGGTGCGAATGCGATGGCTGAGGCATGATTGATACATTATGCGGCCAACCTGCATTGTCTTCGGAATAGCACTCCTGACCTTCCTCCAGTCATCACTCGGGGCGCAGAACGTGCAAGACGCGACCGCCGTCGAGGCAGTCCGCGCAGTCTATGAAGCGGGCGATAGAACAGACCCGATGCGGCTTGTGCAGGTGTTGACACAGCGCTTTGGTCCGCGTTTGACCGGCTCCGACAACGAGCACAAATCCGCAGCTTGGGCTCTCGATGAAATGAGACGAGCCGGGTTGAGCCACGTTCACCCAGAGACCTGGACGCTGCATCGAGGATGGAAGCGACTGCACGCGTACGCCAGCCTCACAAAGCCTTACGGGGCAAAGCTGGAAGTTGCGTCCTATGGATGGTCAGGCTCAACCCATGGGGCTGTTTCGAGCGAAGTCGTACTGGCGGATGGCAATGCAAATTTTACCCAAGAAGCGACACGGAAATGGAGGGGCAAGGTCGTCCTGGTTGCTCCACTCTCGAAAGACGGAATTCGTGGAGTGGCTGGTGCGCCTCTATTGGCAGCATGGGCAGAGAAGGCCCATGCGGTTGCGGTTATTGACGGCATCACTCGCCCAGGAGGCATGTTGCACACCGGTCCGATCGGCTTTCCCGGCCGGGAGTCTTCGCTGCCAATCCTAGATATGCCGGAAATGCAGCGGCAACAGTTGGAACACCTGATCGAGCAGGGTGTCAAGCCTAAAGTCTGGTTGGACATCGCCAACCGCTTTACCGACGGGCCCATTTCGGCAGAAAACGTTGTAGGAGAGATCGAAGGTGCGTTGCATCCAGAGCAAGTGGTTCTGGTGGGGGCGCACCTGGATTCCTGGGACGTCAGTCCCGGCGCAACAGACGACGGGACCGGCGTAGCAGCCGTGATCGCTGCAGCCCACGCGATACACGCCTCTGGTGTGCGTCCCGACAGAACAATCCGCTTCGTCCTCTTCACCGGAGAGGAGCAGGGTCTCCTAGGTTCTGAGGCTTACGTGGAACAGCACCGGGCAGAGCTTCCGAACTTCGTATGCGCTCTTGTGATGGATTGGGGTGCAGGGCCAATCACACGCTTCCCACTGGCTGGTCATCCCGAGATGGAAGGACCGCTCAAAAAGCTGTTCCAAGCTGATGAAGCATTCAAGTCCATCCACACCTCTTCTGGCTTCCTGACTTTTACGGATGGCTTTGCCTTCACATTGGCCGGTCTTCCGGGCATCGGGCTCCTGCAGGATTCTCCTGATTACGACAGAGATGCGCATTCAACAGTGGATTCGATAGCAGCCGTCAACGCCCCTGCGCTCCGGTTCAACACGAGAGTGCTTGCATCATCAGCTATTTGGCTGGCAGATGTGGAGCAGAGACCCGGTACCGCCTTCGCGCAGGATGAAAACGAACAAGCACTTAGGCCAATTCGAAGCACTCTACAAATGCTCGGAGCGTGGCCTTATGAGCGAAGCAGCACCCCGCCGCAACTTGGCCCAGATCATTAGAGCAAATGAGCTGTTGCTGTGGAGTGGAAGCATGGTGCAGCGTCAGTTTCCTTGAGCGAAATGACGTTGACGGCAACGCCTCCCTCTACACCCACAGCTAATTTGCTTAGCGCAGTCAGATCGAAGATGGATTCAGGCCTTAGTGGTGCGGCGGGGGACTTCGAGGAGGCTTTTGACGAGGACGGAGAGGCGTTCGAAGTCGTCTTCAAGCTTCAAGGCCAGGGATCTTTCATTCGCGGGGCTGTCGTTTTGTTTCGCGAGGAAGAGGAGGTTGGTCAAGCTTTGCAGAGGGTTGTTGATCTGATGGGCTAGATTATGGGCCATGGCGGCGGCGGCTGAGGCGCGGGCCTGCTCGATGAGTCGAGTCTGTTGGCGTTGCTGGCGGATGCCCATGGCGGCGAAGTTGGCGAGGATCTGCATAAGGTGGAGGTCTTCGGAGTCGAAGGCCTGAGAGCGGCTGTGCGAGATGATGAAGATGGTGCCGCGCCTTTCCTCAACCTGCCAGGGAAGGAGTATGCCGTCGGTGACAGGGGCGGCGGTGACGCCGAGGATGTCGAAGAAGCGGTGGTTGACGCGAAAGAGCTGGGGGGAGTTGCGCTCCAGGCAGACGGTACAGGCGCTGGGATGCTGGGGGAGTGAGGCGTCGAGGAAGGCGGTGTACTCGCCGGCGGTGGCGATCCATTTGTAGTAATGGTCGGCGGTTTTGCCTTCGCGTTCGATGCTGATGCCGGCGCTGTCCGCTCCGCAGAGCTTGACGGCGGCGTTGACGAGTTCCTGGAGGATGGTTTCGGGGGATTCGACGAAGGCTACGGCGAGGCGATGAAGGCCTTCCATTTGCATGGCGCCGTCGTGGGCGTGGAGACGTCGGCCGGCGTAGACGGCCTCGTCTGCTAAGTCGATGACTTCTAAGCCCACTGCTTCGAGTTCCTCGTCTGTTTTTGGCATGGCAGTTTGAGTTTACTCGCGGCGTCAAGGGTGCGGGTTAACGGGGGTAGAGGAGGAAGGGCGTGGTGCGGGTGTGGAAGTCGGCCAGGGTGGGTTGCCAGCCGGCGGCGATGGCTTTGGGGTCTTGACCGGCGGTGATGGCGTCCAGGGTAGCGGCGTTGGAGAGGAGGTTCTTGGCGCGGGCGAGTTTGAAGTCTGCGGGGTAAAGGTGGTGGAGGGCGGCGAGAAGCTCGATTCCGAGTTCGGGGGAGTCGAGTTGGGTGCGGTCGGTCACCTCGAAGTGGAGGGCGGGGATAGTTTGGCCGTGGAAGGGATAGTGGTTGGCGTCTTCGGCGATGGTCATGGTGGTGGGGGTGATTTGGACGCCGGGGATCTTGCGCGCGGTGAGGTATTGAGCTAGTTCTTCGGCGTGGATGTAAGGCGCGCCGAGGTTCTCGAAGGGGGTTTCAGTGCCGCGGCCTACGGAGACGTTGGTGCCTTCGGTGGTGCCGAGCGCGGGGTAGAGGATGGCGGCCTTGGGGGTGCGGAGGTTGGGGCTAGGTGGGGTCCAGGGGAGGCCGGTCGAGGCGTAATACTGGCCGCGGGTCCAGTTTTGCATGGGTATGACATGGAGGTCGGCGTGGAGGCCGGGCTGGGTGGCGGGAGGGAGCTCGTTGCCGGGGTCTTGCGGGGTGGGGGTGCCTATGATGGTGGCTTCGCCGTCGTTTATTCCCCGTGAGAGCTCGGGCTTGAGCTGGATTTCGGTGGCGTAGCGGTTGAAGTAGCGGGCCAGCTCGCCGAGGGTGAGGCCGTGGCGGAGGGGGATTGGCATGAAGTCGGTGTAGGTGGATTCGAAGCCGTAATCGGAGGTGGCGCCTTGGGTGGCGAGGCCGCCGATGGGGTTGGGGCGATCTAAGACGACCAGCGGGATGTGGGCGTGGGCGCAGGCTTCGAGGAAGTAGCCGGTGAGGGTTTCGTAGGTCCAGAAGCGGACGCCTGCGTCCTGGAGGTCGATGACGATGGCGTCGAGGTTCTTGAGGTCGGAGGGCTTGGGGTGCTTGTCGGAGGGCTTGGGGCCGTAGAGGCTGATTACGGGGAGATGGGTGGTGGGGTCTTGTTCGGTGGTTAGGTGCTCGGTGTCCTGGCGCCCGTAGAGGCCGTGTTCGGGGGAGAAGAGTTTTGTCAGTTCGACGTCTGGACGAGCTTGGGCCAGGATGTCGATGGTGCGGTGGCCTTGGCTGTCGAGGCCTGATTGATTGGTGAGGAGGGCTATGCGGAGAGGTTTTCCTAAAGGGTGGGGGAGCGATGTGAGGGCGACGAATTTCGTTTGTTCTAGGACGTCTATGCCGGTGAGGGTTGGGGGTTGAGACTGCGAGTTCCGGGGCTGAGTGGTCCGGGAGGTTTGGGCGGGGCGCGAGGCCTCGGGGTCCTTCGGCTGCGCTGCGCTCCGCTCAGGATGATCGGGTTCGTAGGCTGTACGAAGGAGAAACAAGTGCGGTCGAGCTTCGCTCGAAACCCCATCCTGCCCGACGATGGCACCGTCGGTCGAGGATGGGGCACCCACGCCTAGGGCTTTGGCGGCAGCGGTGGCGACCTGGCTGCGGAGGGGGGAGATCGGGGCTCCGCCTCTTGGGTGGATGGCGTTGGCGAGGAGGATGACGTAGGTGTTGGAGGTGGGGTCCAGCCAGAGGCTGGTGCCGGTGAAGCCGGTATGGCCGAAGCTGCCGGGACGTTTCTTTATGGTGATGGGAAAGATCGTGCCTCGGGGGCGGGAGAAGGCGGTGTTGAGGTCCCAGCCGAGGCCTCGGCTGGCGATGCCTTTGGCGGGCTGGAGGTCCTGGGTGAAGATGGTGGCGCTGGTGACGGCCGTGGCGGGTTCGTTGGGGCTGATGGCCAGGCGGAGGGTGGCCGGGGTGAGGGGGAATGGGCCGGTGTTTTTTAGGAGCTTGTCTAGGAGGGCCTGGCAGAATTTGGCGGCGTCCTGGGCGGTGGAGAAGACGCCAGCGTGGCCGGCTACTCCTCCCATGCGGCGGGTGGTGGGGTCGTGGACGGTGCCGCGGAGGAGGTGGTCGAAGTCGGGGTTGGCGGCGGGGTTGGATTTGGATTCGTCGTCGTGGGCGGTGGGGGCGGTGCGCGGGACAAGTGCATCCGGATACCAACTGCCTAAACGACAGCTAAAGTCGGCACCAGCGCCTTTGGGGCGCTGGCCGTCTAAGGTGATAGCACTGCCGACAATAATCAGGTCTGGGCCGCAGGCTTTTGCGAGAGGAAGATAGCGGGTGTCGGTCATGCCGAGGGGTTTAAAGATGTGTTCGTCTGCATAGACGTCTTCGGTTGTGCCGGAGAGTCTTTCTATGAGGGCGCCGAGGGTGATGAAGTTGATGTCGGAGTACTTGAAGGTTTGGCCTGGGGGACCGTAGGGGGTGGAGGCCATGGCGCGGCGGATACCTTCGGCTTTGTCGGCGGATTTCAGGCCCCAATCGTCTTTGAGGGAGACGTCTTCGGGCAGGCCGGAATAATGGGTGAGGAGTTGGCGGATGGTGATGGATTGCTTGCCGTTCTGGGCGAAGTCGGGGAGGTAGTGGGCTACCGGGGTGTCTAGGTCGAGCTTCTTTTGTTCGTAGAGCTGGAGGATGGCGGTGGTGGTGACGAGGACCTTTGAGAGGGAGGCCATGTCGAAGATGGTGTCTTCGGTCATGGGTTCGGCTGGGCTTGGATTGCCGTCGAGTCCGGGTTCTCCGGCTAGTTTGCGATCTCCATAGGCTTTGTGGAAGACGATCTGGTTGTTGTGGCCTATGAGGACTATGGCTCCGGGGAGTTTGTGTTCGGCGATGGCTTGGGTGATGAGGGTGGAGACCTCGGAGAAGTCGTAGCTTGCCTTTTCCAGTGGCTGAGCGGTTCGAGCGGCTTGGGCGCGGATGAGTTCTTCACGGTCCTTCGACTGCGCTACGCTTCGCTCAGGATGACCGGCATTTTGGGCGGGTGCGGACCCTGTAAGGAAAATGATCAACAGGAGGGCTGCGGCGCTTGACACTACAATTCGGCGGGGTTTGGGGAGGATGGCGCTGGCGATGGTGCCGATGGTGAAAGTCACGAGGGCTCCTAGGAGGACGTACCAGGTGAAGGCGATGTGGGGCATGGCGATGTAGTGGGTGGCTTGTGGCGTGGTGTAGGTCCAGCCGGAGTTGGCGGGGGTGAGCCAGAGGATGAGGTTGAAGGCGAAGCCGGTGATCATGCCGACAATTGTGCCGGCTTGGGTTGCGTATTTTGTAAGGGTGCCTAAGAGGAAGACGCCCAGGAGGCAGCCGTAGGCTACCGAGGCGATGGAAAGGCCGGTCTCTACGACGTGGCCCTTGCCTCCGTGCTGAATGCTGTAGA
Organism: uncultured Granulicella sp.; assembly: GCA_964282815.2. Lineage (GTDB taxonomy): Bacteria > Acidobacteriota > Terriglobia > Terriglobales > Acidobacteriaceae > Edaphobacter. Next base: position 70,913 of record CBDIOH010000001.1, on the reverse strand, counting down.
CGGCGATGGCGAAGAGGATGATGGCCCAGAAGACGGTGGCGAGGCGTGAGATGAGGGTGGTGTTGGCTTGTGGTGCTTCGGGAGAAGGGCTTCTTGGCTGAGTGGTTCGGGCCTCCTGGGCGAGGCTTAGGTCCTCGGGGTCCTTCAACTGCGCGCTTTGCGCTTCGCTCAGGATGACCGGCGTTCTAGGCAGACGGGCGGAAAGAAACGGGAGATAGAAGTCGACGACGGTGGTGCTGGAGAGGGAGTTGAGGGCGGCGGAGAGGTTGCTCATGGCGGCAGCTAGGATGGCGGCGACGAGGAGGCCGGCTATTCCGTGGGGCATCTCGCGGACGATGAAGGTGGGGAAGATTCTATCCGGGGAGAGGCCGGGTGCCCCACTCATCGCAGAAGGCGCGATGAATGGGGCACCCGGAGAGTTGGTGGCGCTGTAGAAGACGAAGAGGCCTACGCCGATCAAGAGGAAGAGGGTGAACTGGAAGAAGATGACTACTCCGGAGCTGAGGAGGGCCAGGCGGGATTCGCGGAGGTTGCGGGCGGCCAGCAGTCGCTGGACCATGAGCTGGTCTGTGCCGTGGCTGGCCATGGTGAGGAAGGTTCCGCCTAAAATGCCGGCCCAGAAGGTATAGGACTGGGTGAGATTGAAGGCGAAGTTGAGCATGTGGAACTTGCCGAGGGGGGCGGCTATGGCGTGGATGTGGGACCAGCCGCCGGGGACGTGGCGGCCGAGGGTAAATAGGGCTACGAGTGTTCCGGCGACGTAGAGTGCCATCTGGACGACGTCGGTCCAAATGACGGCGGCCATGCCGCCTTCAAAGGTGTAAAGCAACGTCAGGGCGGAGATGATGAAGATGGAGAGGGTGTCGCCGACGCCGATGGCGATGCCGACGATGATGGAGATGGCGAAGACTCGGACGCCTTCGGCTGCGGCGCGCGTCAATAGGAAAAGGCCTGCCGTGACCTTGTGGAGGGTGTGGCCGAAGCGCTGGTCGATGAGTTGATAGGCGGTAAGCATTTCGCCGTGAAAGTATTTCGGGAGGAAGAGGGCGGCTACGACGATGCGGCCGAGCATGTAGCCGAGGACGATCTGGAGGAAGCCGAAGTCGCCTCCGAAAGCTACGCCGGGGATGGAGACGATGGTGAGGGTGCTGGTTTCGGCCGAGACGATGGAAAGGGCGATAGCCCACCAGGGGATGGTGTTGTCGGCGAGGAAATAGGACTTGAGGGAGCTGCCCTTTTGCCCGCTTTTTTTTGAAAAGCGCAGACCGAAGAGGGTGATGGCGATGAGGTAGAGGGCTACGATGGCTAGGTCTGGCGTCGAAAGGCGTAATGGGGACAGGCGGGCGGGAACAATGACGATGGCGGCTGCGGCGGTGAGGCTTGGGGTCATCTGGCTCCGTCTGGATTCCTGATTGAGGTACTGGGGGCCGGGGCGGCGCGGTTTGTGATGCGGAGAGCGCGTGTTGGAGGTTATGATAACGGGCTTGCGGGGTTCGGGAGCCGCGGGCTTTGAAGAGGATGGCTGGGATGGCTTACTTTGTTGGGCTGGATTCGGGCGGGACGAAGACGGAGTGCTGGCTGGGCGATGAGACGGGTGTGCTCGGAAGCGCGGTTTGCGGGACGGTGAAGCTGACGCGGGTGTCGGAAGATGTCGCCACGGAGCGGCTGCGTGGGGTGCTGCGGGAGCTGGGGCGGAATGCGGGAGTGGATCTGGGGCGGGTGACGCGAACTTGCGTGGGGATGGCCGGATACTCGATTACGAGTGTACGGGAGTGGATGCAGCGAACGGTGGAGGGTGTTGTCGGGGGTGAGGTGGTGGTTTGCGGGGATGAGGAGATTGCGCTGGACGCGGCGTTTCAGGGGGGTGCGGGAATTCTGGTGATTGGAGGGACGGGGTCGATTGTGGTGGGGCGGTGTGGGGATGGGACGCGGTTTACGGCGGGTGGTTGGGGGCCGGCGATCGGGGATGAGGGGTCGGGCTACTGGATTGGGGCGGAGGCGGTGAAGGCAGTGTTTCGGGCGATGGATCGTGGGGGGAAATCGGTTTTGGCGGAGGCGATCCGGGTGGCGTGGGGTGGGGATGATCTTGGGGCGATTGTGGGGGTGGCGAATGCTCGTCCTGGGCCGGACTTCGCGGCGCTGGCGCCGGTGGTGGTGCGGTCGGCCGAGGAAGGGGACGAGACGGCGCGGGGGGTGTTGGAGCGGGCGGGGCTGGCGCTGGGTGAGATGGTGGAGATGGTCTGGCAGAAGATGGAGCGGCATGGGGAGACAGGCGTACGGGTGGCTTATACAGGGAGTGTGCTGGAGCGGATTGAACTGGTGCGGGAGACAATGCGGGAGCGGGTGGAGGGTGTGGGATTGAGGGTAATGGAGGAGCCGGTGCGGTCGCTTGAGGGAGCGATGTGGCGGGCGAGGACGCAGGTGGCTGTGCTGGCGGGGGGCGAGAGCCGCTGAGGTCGCCGTAGAATATGGAGATGGATGATCTAGTGATTGCGGGGCGGCGGTTTACGTCGCGGCTGATTGTGGGGACCGGTAAGTATAAGGACGGGGCGGAGACGAAGGCTGCGATCGAGGCTTCGGGGGCGGAGATGGTGACCGTTGCGGTGCGGCGGGTGAATTTGGATCGGACGACCGAGTCTTTGCTGGATTTCATTGATCCGCAACGATACTTTTTGTTGCCGAATACAGCGGGGTGCTATACGGCGGAGGAGGCGATCCGGGCGGCTCGACTGGGGCGCGAGGTGGGCTTGTCTGATTGGGTGAAGATAGAGGTGATTGGCGATCTGCCGACGCTTTATCCGGATGTGCAGGCTACGGTGGAGGCTACGCGGGTGCTCGTGAAGGAAGGATTTACGGTGCTGCCGTATACGTCCGATGACATTGTGTTTGCGAAACGGCTGATCGATGTGGGGGCGGCGGCGGTGATGCCGCTGGGAGCGCCGATTGGGACGGGGATTGGGGTGGCGAATCCTAGCTCGCTGCGGATGTTGCGGGAGCTGATTACAGAGGTTCCGCTGGTGGTGGATGCGGGGTTGGGGACGGCGAGCGATGCGGCGCTGGCGATGGAGATGGGCTTCGATGCGGTGTTGCTGAATACGGCGATTGCGGGAGCCAAGGATGCGGTGCTGATGGCGTCGGCTATGGGCAAGGCTGTGGTAGCGGGGCGGGAGGCTTTTCTGGCAGGACGGATGCCGCGGAAGCTGTATGCGACGGCTAGTTCGCCCATGGAGGGGATTTCTAGGTAAGCGATGGGGTAGACTTCGCGCATGCGGGTGTTCGGGATTGATTGTGGGACGGAGTTTACCGGGTATGGCGTGGTGGAGATGGACGCGGAGGGGCGTTCGTCGAAGCTGGTGCAGGTGGGGGCGGGAACGATCCGGTTGAAGAAGAAAGATGCTGCGCCGATGCGGCTGGCGCAGGTGTTTCGGGAGTTGACGGGGTTGCTTGCGGTGTACGAGCCGGATGTGGTGGCGATCGAAGAGGTGTTTTTTGCGGCGAATGCGAAGAGTGCGCTAAAGCTGGGGCAGGTCAGAGGAGTCGCGATGCTGGCGGCGGCAATGGCAGGACGGCCGGTGGTGGAGTACGCTCCGCTTTCGATCAAGAGCGCCGTAGTGGGGTACGGGTTGGCGGCGAAGGAACAGGTGCAATTCATGGTGACTCGGCTGTTAACGCTCGAGACAGCGCCCGAATCCGCGGACGCGGCAGATGCGCTAGCGATTGCGATCTGCCATCTGCATACGGCGGGTTCGGTGGTGATGCAGGCGGGGGGACGGCGTTGATTGGAGTGGTGTTAGTGCTGGTTTTGAGCGGGGGGCAGGAGGTTGCGGTGAGTGGGCCGGAGGTGGTGTACCGGTATACGGCTGCGGCTGCTTCCGTGCCGAGTTATGTATTTCGGATGCGGGGGGATGGGTCCGGGAGCTTTGTGGAGACGGTGGCGGGAGCGGATGGGGCTCCGTTCCAGTCGAAGGGTGATTTGAAGGTTTCGGCGAAGACGGCGGAGGCAGTGTTTGCGCAGGCGGCGGCGGTAAAAGGGGGCGGGTTCCACTGCGCGTCGAAGGCGAAGGGGATTGCGAATACGGGGGCGAAGGTGCTTGAGTTCGGTGGAGGGAGTTGCACCTGGAACTTTTCCGAGAACAAGAATGTGACGGGGATGGCGGAGGTGTTTCAGGGGATGGCTTTTACGCTCGATGAGGGACGAAAGCTGGCGTTCAAGCGAAGGTATGACCGGCTCGGGTTGAACGATGAGATGACGTTCCTTTGGGACGGGGTGAAGAGTGGGCAGGCGCTGGAGTTGGGGAATATAGCGGACGTTCTAGGGGCGATTGCGGGGGATGGCGAGGTGATGGAGCGGGTTCGGGTGAAAGCGGCTGAGCTGGCTAAGATGAAGTAGAGGCTGGTTTTAGGGCGCGGTAGAGGGCGGCCATCTGTTCCAGGGTGAGTTGTTCGGCGCGGGATTGGGTGGGGATGTCTTTGGGCCATGGGGTGAGGTTGTGGCCGGCGTTGCGGAGGTTGTTGGCGAGGGTCTTTCTTTTCTGGGCGAAGGCCTGGCGGAGGAAGGTGTTGAAGCCTTCAGGATGAACTGCAAGTTCCTGAAAACGTGGGGCGAAGTGCAGGCGGAGGACGGTGGAGTAGACATCGGGTGGCGGGTTGAAGGCTGCGGGTGGGAGGGTGAAGAGATTGGTGACCTGAGCGTGCATTTGGGTGAAGGCGGAGAGGGCTCCATAGTCTTTGACGCCTGGGGACGCGGCGATTCGGTCGGCGACTTCGCGCTGCATCATGAGGACGGCGCGGTTGAGGATGGGGGCGTGGGCGAAGAGGTGGAGGAGGATGTCTGAGGTGATGTAGTAGGGCAAATTGCCTATTATGTCCAGGGTTTCACCTGGATTCCCGCCCAGGGTTTGGTGAAAATCGTGGTGATTTAGATCTGTGCGGAGGACATCTCGCTGGAGGATGACCACGTTTGGGTGGTTTCTGAAACGGAAGGTGAGTTCAGCGGCGAGATGGGGGTCTAGTTCGAGGGCTATGAGGCGTCGGCAGCGGGGGGCGAGGATGTCGGTGATGGCTCCGTGGCCGGGACCGATCTCGACGACGGTGCGGTTGGAGAGGTCGCCTAGGGCTTCGGCGATGCGGTGGCGAGCCTGATCGTCGATGAGGAAGTTCTGGCCTAGCTTTGGCTTGCGGGGGGACGGCATGAGGTAAGGATAGCTGGGTCATTCGTAGTGCTTGAGGTCTGGCCAGTCCGCGGTCAGGTTCTGTTTGCGGTTCCGAGCGAGAAAGATGAGTGTCTCGCGCTCGTGGGGCATGGCGTAGGGGACGTCGAGGCTGCCGACGGGAGTGACCTGGTTGTAGTTGTCCCGCATGTCGGCGAGGGTGGCTTGGAAGACGGCGATGACGACTTCTCCGGTGGCTTTGTGCGGGCCCCAGAGGAAGTAGTTGTTGTGGCCGGAGATGACGGGTGGGAGGTTGTGGCCGAGGAACTGGAGGGCTCCGGCTTCGCCATAGTTTCCGCAGAGTATGACGGCTTTGGCGCGGTCTTCGGGTGAGAGGGACTGGGCGATGTGCTCAACCTGGTCGACCTCCTCCTGCCATGCGAAGCGGTCGGCGTAGAACTGCGGGAGCTGGCCGCTGTCTGCCTTCTCTGAGTTGGTTCCGGCGTTGAAGAGGTGAGTGGCTTTGGCGTAGGCGACCCAGGCCGCGGGGGTGAGGATGGGGGTGGACATGGGGAGGGTGGCGAGGGTGATGATCGCCAGGGTGGCGATGGCGGTGGGAAAGGCGAGAACGCGGTTCTGCTGGACTCGGGTACGACCGGCGTAGCGGGTCTCCCAGGCGAGACCTCCGGCGGCAAAGAGGATGGGGTAGATGGGGACGACGTAGTAGTCCTTGGCGTGGAGGGCCATCATGCCGGCAAGGAAGAAGAGGTAGGTCAGGCCCAGGAAGCGGAATTGGGTTCGGCGAAGGAGGAAGATGAGGCCCGGGAGCCAGATGAGGAGGGAGGCTGGTTCCAGGTTGAGGATCTGGCTGATGAGAAAGGGGATGGGGGAGAGTTCTTTGTTCTTGTGCTGGATGCGGCCGTTTTCCAGAAACTCCCAGGTGGGCCAGTGATTGTGGGCCTGCCAGAGGAGGTTGGGCAAGACGATGAGGAGCAGCAGGGCGACTCCGGCGGCGGCCCATGGGGTGGCGAGCAGGCGGCGGGTGGGTGTAAGGAGCAGGGCGATGAGCAGGGCGATGAGGAAGAAGGTCATGGAGGGCTTGTTGAGCAGGCCTAGACCTGCGGAGAGGCCGAAGAGGAGCCACAAGCGAGGGCTGCCGCCGCGAATCATGAGGGTGAGGGCGAGGAGACAGGGCATCCAGAAGAGGGATTCGACGGAGTTCATGGAGAGGAAGCCGTCGAGTGCCAGGTATTGCGGGGCGAGCGCCACGCCGAACATGGCCAGGGCCTGGGCTGGGCGGCGGCCGCCGAGCGGCTTGTCCCCTAATGACCAGGCAAGGAGGCCGGTGAGGAAGAGGCGGGCGGAGCCGGCGAGTGCGGAGAGGGCGCGGAGGCCGGCCAAGGAGTGGCCGAAGAGGGTTTCGGCGAGGCGGGCTTGTATGGCGACGAGGGGCCCGTGGTCGACGTAGCCCCAGGCGAGATGGCGGCCGCAGGCGATGTAGTAGAACTCGTCGCGGAAGTAGCCCCATCCGATGTGGGCTTGCCAGAGGTTTGCGGCCAGGTGGAAGAGGAAGAGGGCGGCGGCGAACAAGGTGGCGAGGGTGAGGGCTTCGCGGAGGGATTGGTTATTGGGATGGACGGTAGTGGTACTCATGGTGACGAGGATACGGTGGAGAGGGTGGGTAGGGAAGAGCAAGAGCAACTGCCTTGATGAGGATAAGAACGGCACGATGGATCAGAGCGGATTAGCTTTGGGTTGGGGTGGTGGAGAGTGGAACAACAGCAAAGATAAGCACAAGCAGATTCCCATCGTGGAATATCAAATAGAAAGGAAGGGCGGAGTTAGACTTGTCGGCATGAGCAATGCAATGCGGAGTTTGGCGGCTATGATGACGGCGGTGGATAGAGGATCGCAGATTTACAAGGGCGAGCAGGCTGGGGAAGGGGTGAGTTGGGTGTTTGTGGCGCCGGAGGCGAGTTGTTTGTGAACGACGCGGAGTGATGTGGCTTGTAGGTGCATCCATGTGTAGGAAGGTTTGAGGAGGATGTGTGGACTGGACGCCGGGCGGGACGAGCAGCGATATAGAGGATCGGCGGGATTCATCGGGAGATGGTGGAGGCGGTGGATTTGGGTTTGGAGGTGGTGGTGGGGGAGGGCTGGGGATCGCCGGGTTTGTGATTGTGCTGGTGATCAGCCTGGTGACCGGTCATAACTTTCTGGGCGGGTTGATTGCGGGTGGCGGTGTTGCTTCAGAGCAGAGCCAAGGGCCCGGTCCGGGTTATGGTCCCTCGCGGGGCGCTGTGCAACCGCATCCGGCGGGTGAGGATCGGGATGTGAAGCTAATCAGCTTTGTGCTCGATGATGTGCAGAAGACGTGGACGGGGATCTTTGAGGAGTCGGGCAAGACATATCGGCACGCGAAGCTGGTGATCTACCGGCGGGCTACCTATTCCGGGTGCGGGACAGCGCAGGCGCAGACGGGGCCCTTCTATTGTCCGCAGGATGAGAAGGTTTACATCGACCTGAGCTTCTGGGATGAGTTGAAGAAGTTTGGCGGGGATACAGGAGACTTTGCGCAGGCGTATGTGATTGCGCATGAGTTGGGGCATCATGTGCAAAAACTGCTGGGCATTGAGCAGAAGGAGCAGATGCTGGTGCGGCAGAATCCGGGGCAGAGGAACGAATACTCGGTCGACCTGGAACTTCAGGCGGACTGTTTTGCGGGGATCTGGGCGCATACGACGGAGGAGCGTGGGTTTGTGCATCCGGATGACATTGCGGGGGCTTTGAAGGCGGCGGCGGCGGTTGGGGACGATCATCTGCAGAGCATGAGTGGGCGGGCGGAAAGTCCGGAGAGCTGGACGCACGGGTCTAGCGCGCAGCGGGAGCATTGGTTTCGGCAGGGGTTGAGCTCAGGCAAGATTTCTGCGTGCGACACGTTTGCGGCGAATGCAGGGCGCGGGGAGTGAAAGGTTGCACTGCTTTGCCCGCTGCTCGAACGTCCTTAGCATTTAGTTTTATAGGACGAGCAGCATAGGATGAGCTTTTTCGCGCGTGGTGTAATCTTCTGGCACTCAAGGGTGCCCTCCATGACGATTTTGATTCCTATCGTCAAGGTGGATGTCGCGGTAGGCGGGGGCATCTTCGTGGTCTTCGCGAATGGGAGACGCATTCATTACTCGGTGGATTACTTGAAAGATCTGAAAGAGAACTAGAGCGCAAGACTCCTGTTGCGCTGACCAGACCGATACGTCTCTCCTTCTAAAGGCGACTTCCGAGAGGTCAACGTCGCGCATTCTTTACGAACGTCGGCGCTTTTCGTCAAGTCTCGGGCTGAGATTTGTGATTGTGCGCGCTGAGGAAAAGATGTGGATTGGCTGTGGGTGAAGCCTTGTTTTTGCGTGATGGGAGGCGTTTTCCGCCCCCATTGGTTACGTTTGACTATGCCGCTGAAGTGGGATACCAATATGGGAATCAATTAAGTGAGCGAATGACCTCTGCCGCCGGAGGAGGATGTCCGGTGATTGAGCCCTGTAGTGTTTTTCTGCCAAGGTGAGGTTTTCATGTTCAAGATTTTGCGTGCGGTTCCTGTGTTTGCCACCGTTCTTACGGGCCTTGCTGGAGTTTCCGGGATGAGCGCCCTGGGCCAGAGTGCGGCGGTGAGCGTCAGGCCGACCGTGCGGGCGACCGCGAAGGTGGATGTTGCAAGCACGGCGAAGCTGGCGGGGACGCACCCCGCGGTGGTGGAGCGTGCAACGGTCGGGGTTCGGCTCTCTTCTTCGACGGTGCTTTCGCACATGAAGCTGGTTTTGACGTCATCTGATGACCAGGAGGCTGCGCTGCGGCAGCTGGCAGATGAGCAGCAGGATAAGAGCTCTCCGAACTTCCACAAGTGGCTGACACCGGAGACGTTTGGGCAGTACTTCGGCGCGGCTCCGGCCGATGTGGCGAAGGTGACGGCGTGGTTGGAAAGCCAGGGATTTACGGTGGAACAGGTTGCCAAGAGCAACCGGATGATCACGTTTACAGGGACGGCGGGGCAGGTGGAGACGGCGTTTTCAACCGAGATGCATTCGCTGGAGGTGAACGGCGAGGCGCACCTTTCCAACACGACAGACATTTCTGTTCCCGCGGCGCTTTCCAGTGTTATCAAGGGCGTGGCTTCGCTGAATGACTTCTATCCGAAGGCGAACAGTTTTGGGGCGCACCAGGTGACATTCCCGGTGGCGGGCGCGGCGAAGCCGGATGCGGCGAGCCCGCAGTATGGGGCGACACCGACGAGCACGCACTACATTGCTCCGGGTGACGCGGCGACGATCTACAACACGACTCCCTTGCTGAATGCGGGAATCGATGGGACGGGGCAGACGATTGCGGTGCTGGCGCGGAGCAATATTACGATTTCCGATGTGCAGACGTTCCGGACGCTGTTCGGGTTGAAGAAGAACGATCCGACGATCACGGTGGTGGGGCAGGATCCGGGGCAGAATAGCGACGATGTGGAGGCTTACCTGGATGCGGAGTGGTCCGGGGCGATGGCTCCCGGCGCGAATGTGAACTTCCTGGTGTCGAGTGCGAGCCTGGTCGGTGGAGGCATCGACACGGCTGGTTTGTATGCGGTGGAGAACAATATCGGGGATATTATTTCACTGAGCTATGGCGGATGCGAGACAAACGACGGGGCTTCGGGGACGGCTTTCTGGAACGATCTTTGGGAGCAGGCGGCGGCCCAGGGGCAGACGGCGTTTGTGTCGAGCGGGGATAGCAGCGCGGCGGGGTGCTCGAGTTCAAGCGCAGCGTATGGAAGCGCCTATGGGGTGAATGCGCTGGGATCTTCCGCGTATAACGTGGCGGTGGGCGGCAGCATGTTCGTGGATTATGGGGACACGCCTTACTGGGGTTCGACCACGGCGATTCCGTACGCGAGTGCGCTGAGCTACATCCCGGAGGCTCCCTGGAACCAGGGTCTGCTGAGCACGACGTATCTGAACTCAACGGCTACGGGAACGGTGACGGGCTCAGGGATTGCGGGGACGGGCGGAGGCGTGAGTATTTATACGGCGCGGCCATCCTGGCAGACGGGTTCGGGGATCTCGGCGACCAGCGATCCTACGGGTGTGGGGGGGAGCTTCCGGGATTGCGGCGGGTTCGCCGATCGCGGGGCCGCACCGGTTGGTGCCGGACGTGGTGAATATCGCGGCGAACGGGCATGATGGGACGCTGTTCTGTTATGACGAGGGCTGCTACCTGACGACGACGGGGACGTTGGGCAGCGCGGGGATTGTGGGCGGGACTTCGGTGGCGACACCGGTGCAGGCGAGTATCCAGGCACTGATCAACCAAAAGAATGGCGGACGGCAGGGCAACGCGAACTACTACTTCTACAAGCTGGCTGCGGCGCAGTATGCGGCATCGGCGACGGCTTGCCAGTCGAATGTGGGGACTGCGGCAAATCCCTCTGTGACGCTGCCGGCTTCTACCTGCAACTTCCACGATATTGTGACGGGAAGCAATATCGTTCCGACCAACGCGGCGGGGACGACGAGCCTGGGGTTCAATGCGGGGACGGGGTATGATCCGGCTTCCGGGCTGGGGTCGATGAACGTTTATAACGTGGCGACAAACTGGCCTTCCGTGACGTTTACGGCGACGAAGACGGCGTTCACGATCACTCCGGCGGCGGGGATTGCGCATGGAGCGAACCAGACGATCAGCGTGACGGTTTCGCCGACGACGGGCTCGGGCGTGCCGACGGGGGATGTTTCGCTGATTGCGGAGACGACGCTGGCGAATGGGCCGTTCCAGTACACGCTGGCGAACGGGGTTTACAGCGGGACGGTGGCGAGCTCGACGACGACAGCGGTGACGACGACGTACAGCTCGGGGCTGCCGGCGGGATCGTACAACGTGCATGTGCACTATGCGGGCGATGGGACGTATGCTCCGAGCGATTCGGCTTCGATTCCGGTGACGATTACGCCGGAGAGCAGCGCGATAACGGAGACGCCTTACCTGGTGACGGCTACCGGGTCGGTGACTTCGACGTCGACTTTCCCGTACGCGAGCGAGGTTTATATCGATACGGAGCTGGCCGGGACCTCCGGCAAGGGTGTTCCTACGGGGACGGTCACCTATACGGTGACGCAGAACGGGGCGGCTCTGGCTTCGCTGACGACGAACGTGGATACCTATGGCAGCACGTACCTGATTGCAGGGACGGGGTTCACTAACTTCTACCTGAAGGCGAACTACGCGGCGCTTTCGCCGGGGTCTTATGTGGTGACGGCGAAGTACTCCGGGGATACGAACTTTGCGACGAGCAGCACGTCGACCGCGTTCACGGTGACAAAGCTTGCGCCGGGCGGAACGTTCACGGCGCCGGCGACTATTACCTCGGGCGCTTCTACGACGATCGGATACGCCTTGAGTATTCCGGGAACGGCGACGGCTCCGACGACCGCTGTGGGTCCGACCGGGATGGTGACGTTCGTCGACACGACGACGGGGACGACGCTGGGGACGGCGACGCTGAACGGGGCGTCTTCGGCTTCGCTGACGACGACGGCGATTACGGATTCCGGTGCGAACGCCATCTCGGCGACTTACAGCGGGGATGCGAACTACTCTTCGATTACGTCCAGCGTGACGGTGACGGTGGGTACGCTGCCTGCGCCGACGGTGACTGTGGTTCTGAATACGACGGCGGCGATCTCGGTTGGGTCGACGGTTCCGGTGAAGATGACGCTGTCCTCTGCGACGGCTACGGGGACGGCGGCGTTCTATGACGGCTCGAATTATCTTGGGACGGGGTCGGTCGTGAGCGGCACCTCGAGCGTCACGTTGCCGGCCACGCGGACTTTGACTGCAGGGACGCACACGATCAGCGCGGTGTACTCGGGTGACGGCAGCAATGCTTCGGCGACGGGGTCGTTCAGCCTGACGATTGGACAGAATGTTCCGGCACTGGTGTTCGCGGCTCCGCTGGCGAGTGTGTTTGGGCAGGCGGTGTCGATGGATATCCGGCTGACTCGCAACCCCACGGCAACGTCTCAGCCAGTGATTCAGCCGACTGGCCTGGTGACGTTCTACGACGGGAGCATGGCGATTGGAAGCTCGGGATTGACGTATGAGCCGAGCAACTATACTTATGGCGCTGTTTTGAGTATCTCGACTCTGGGCGTGGGGACTCACTCGCTCTCGGCGACGTATGCGGGGGATACGAACTACAAATCGGTGTCGATTGGAACGTACACGCTGACGGTGAGTGCGCTGACGCCGACGATCGTACTGAGTTCTTCGGCGACCACGTATCCGGGGATTGCGGCGGTTCCACTGACCGCGACGATTCCAGCTGCGAGCAATCTGGCGGCTCCGACAGGGCTGGTCTCGTTCTATGCGGACGGGAACTTCCTGAGCAGTGTGAATGCGACGTATTCGGCCAGCGCTGGCGGGTATGTGGCAACGAGCACGGCGGCCGGGCTGAGCACCGGGAGCCATGCTCTCACGGCGGTGCTGGCGGCTGACGCGAACTATGCGATGGCGACCTCCAATACGCTGACGATCACGATCGAGACGAACAATGTCTGGGTTGCGAATGCGAACGGCACCGTGTCCGCGCTGACCAACAGCGGGACGGCGATGACGGGCAATGCTGTGGGCACTACGGGGACCGGCGCTGCAATCGCGATCGATGCGAGCGGGAATGTCTGGTCCGCGAACAGCTCTGCAAACAGTGTGGAGAAGTTCTCGCACACGGCAGCGGTGGTGAGCACGGGCTACTCGACGGGCGGGATCAACGCTCCGGCTGCGCTGGCGTTCGACGGAGCGGGACTGCTTTGGGTTGCGAACGGGAACAACTCGATCTCTGTGTTGAACTCGTCCGGCGCCGCGGTTTCGAACACCGCTTACCAGAGCGTGCTGAGCACGCCGACGAGCATCAACGTGGATGGATCCGGCAACCTGTGGATCACGAATGCGGGCAATAACACGGTGACGGAGGTGATTGGCGCCGCGACGCCGGTGACGACTCCGCAGACGATCAATGTGAAGAACAACACGCTGGCGAGCAAGCCCTAACCGATAGTGCGGGTGGCGCGATGAAGAGTCGCGCTGCCCTGGAGCCTTGGAGAGATGGTTATGAAGAAGATGAGCATGTCGGGTGTCTATCGTTGCGGGTTGTTGGTTTTGGCGAGCGGGGCTGTGTTGCTGGCGGGCTGTGGGATGACGTCCACGGGGAGCTTTTCAAGCGCTCCGGCGACGTCTGCGGTGGCCCTGACGGGAAGCGTGCATGGCGGACAGCAGCCGGTGAGCGGTGCAACGATCCAGCTCTATGCGGCGAGCACGAATGGGTATGGGGCTGCGTCGTATGCGCTGCTGAACACGACGGTACTGACTACGGCTTCGGGCGGGTTCACGATCACTGCGGATTACATCTGCCCAAGCTCAAGCTCGCAGGTGTATCTGACAGCGACGGGGGGCAACAGCGGGTCCGGCACGAATGCGAATCTGGCTGAGATGGCGGCATTGGGTCCCTGCGGAAGTTTGGGTCCCACCACGTTCATCAGTGTGAACGAGCTGACCACGGTTGCGAGTGTGTGGGCGCTGGCTCCATTCATGACATCGATCAACGCGGTGGGTACGAGCTCTACCAACGTGACGGGGTTGGCGAACGCGTTCGCGGCGGTGAGCAAGCTGACGACGATTGCAACGGGCGCGATCCCCGGCAATACGCTGCCAACCGGTGCGACGATTCCGGTGAATGAGATGAATACGCTGGCGGACGTCCTGGCGGCTTGCGTGAATACGAGCGGCGGGACCGGCACCTGTACTTCGTTGTTTGCGGCTGCGACTCCCGCAGGCGGGACGGCTCCTACGGATACGATTGGCGCGGCTTTAAATATTGCGAAGAACCCTTCTTTGAACGTGAGCACGCTGTACAACCTGACGGCGGCAAGTGCTCCGTTCCAGCCGACGCTTTCGGCTGCGCCGAGCGACTGGACGATCTCTGTTACGTATTCGGGCAGCGGATTTTCGAAGCCTTCGGCCGCGGCAGTGGATGGGAGCGGGTCTTTGTGGGTGACGAACTCGACGGGTAATAGCGTGACGGTGCTGACTTCCTCGGGAGCTCCGCAAGCGGGAAGTCCGTTTACAGGGAGTGGATTGAGCGGACCTTCGGCGATTGCGATCGATGCGTCCGGCGGGGCGTGGATTACGAACAAGACAACGTCCACGGTGACGGCGCTGACGGCGACTGGCACGGGAATTTCCGGCACTCCGTTTTCCGGGGGCGGTCTGAGCTCGCCGACGGGTGTGAGCATCGATGGGCAGGGCTATATCTGGGTGACCAACAGTGGGAATTCCAGTGTGACGAAGCTTTCGGCGAGTGGTGGGGCGCTTTCCGGCTTTGGGTATACGGGGGCGGGGATTACTTCGCCGGTGGCGATTGCCATCAATCCTCAGTGAGGATTGATCTGTGCTGCCGGACGGGCCTCGCTACGCGCGGCGGACCCTTGGTGGCGTAAATGGTTCGCGTGGGCCTGCCGTTGATCGGCGTGGGATCTGTGGGTTAATGGGTTTGGGGCCAAAGCCAGGCGGCTCCGCGGACTCCGCTGGAGTCGCCGTAGGTTGCGGGGACGAGTGGTGTGTCGAAGTCTCCTCCAAAGGCGTACGACCGGACGAGGGCGGGAACGTTCTTGTAGAGGCGCTGGATGCGGGAGACTCCGCCGCCGAAGACGATGATGTCCGGGTCCAAGGTGTGGAGGACAGTGGCGAGGCCGCGGGCGAGGCGGTCTTCCAAGCGGGTGAGAGCCTGGGCGGCGGCTGGGTCGCCGGTCTGAGCGGCGGCGGCAATATCCCGAGTGGTGAGACGGTTGCCGGTGGCCTGATGGAAGTCGCGGGCGATGGCGGAGCCGGAGACCCATTGCTCCATGCAGCCGTGCTTGCCGCAGTAGCAGGGTGGGCCGGGAAGTTCTGAGGGATTGGGCCAGGGAAGTGGGTTGTGGCCCCACTCGCCGGCTACGCCGTTGGGGCCGGGGTGGATGCGTCCGTCTACAACGATGCCTCCACCACAGCCGGTGCCGAGGATAACGGCGAAGACGGTGCGGAAGCCCTGGGCTGCGCCGTCGGTTGCTTCCGAGACGGCGAGGCAGTTGGCGTCATTGGCGATGCGCACCTCACGGTGCATGGCGACAGAGAGGTCGGCTTGGAAGGGCTGGCCGTTGAGCCAGGTGGAGTTCGCGTTCTTGATGAGTCCGTTGGCGGCGCGAATGCTGCCGGGGACTCCG
The DNA here is from genome assembly GCA_964282815.2 of uncultured Granulicella sp. Classification (GTDB taxonomy): domain Bacteria; phylum Acidobacteriota; class Terriglobia; order Terriglobales; family Acidobacteriaceae; genus Edaphobacter. The sequence continues at coordinate 55,480 of CBDIOH010000001.1, read as the reverse complement.
GCGCCTACTGTGCCGGTGAGGCCGGTCTGGGCTTCGAGTTTGTGGACGAGCGAGACGATGGCGGCTATAGTGGCGGCGTAGTCATCGCGCGGGGTGTCGATGCGGATGCGGGCTAGTTCCTTGCCATGATCTTCCAGAGCCAGGGCTTCGATTTTCGTGCCGCCTAGATCAATTCCGATGCGCATGTTGTTTCTTCCAAATACAGGTTTACCAGCTTCCTTGCCTGGCTCCGTATCACCATACACGGCCCGGGGTTGCGGTGGGTTGAGCGTGGCTGAAGATGAGGGGATTGATGTGAGGAAGAAGCGCTGGTTAGAGAGGTCGCGGCGGTACTCGGTGCGGAGGAGGAAGTTGTCGCCTACGAGTCGCTTGAAGGTGCCGGTAACCTTCTTGAGGGCCTGGCTAGCGCCGGAGAAGAGGCAATTGGGGCTGCCAAGTATTTTCTAGCGGGCTGCAAGGGCGAACCTGTGCGGGAGATGGTAGCGGGCGGTGAGGGACTTCCAGATTGCGGAACAGCAGGGCGAGGACAAGCTCCTAGAATGGTTAGGACTATGTTCAACATTTTGAGTAATGCCTTTGAGAGTGTGTTTCACAACGTTGGATTTACAAGTGCCGGGGCCTTGGCGGAGAGGCTGCGCGAGACGGTTCGGGGTGAGGTGCGGTTCGATGATGGGTCACGGGCGTTGTATGCGACGGATGCGAGTAATTACCGGCAGGTTCCGATCGGGTTGGTCGTTCCGTTCGATGCGGCGGATGTGATTGCGGCGGTGGCGGCTTGCCGGGAGTTTGGGGCTCCGGTTTTGAGCCGGGGCGGAGGGACGAGCCTGGCGGGGCAATGCTGCAACGTGGCTGTGGTGCTGGATTTTTCGAAGTACATGAATGGGGTGATGGGGCTTGATGCGGAGGCCAAGCTGGCGAGGGTGCAGCCGGGAGTGGTGCTGGATACGCTGCGGGCGCGGGCGGAGGAGTTTGCGCTGACCTTTGCGCCTGATCCGGCGACGCATAGCCGGTGCACGCTGGGAGGGATGATCGGGAACAACAGCTGCGGGGTGCATGCGCTGATGGGGGGCAAGACGGTGGACAATCTCGAGTCCATGGAGGTGCTGCTGTATGACGGGACGCGGATGCGGGTGGCGGCCACAAGCGAGGAGGAACTGGCAGCAACGATTATTGCAGGCGGGCGTAAGGGTGAGATCTATGCGGGATTGAAGCGGATTCGGGATGAGTATGCGGGGTTGATCCGGGAGCGGTTTCCGAGGATTCCACGGCGGGTTTCCGGGTACAACCTGGATGAGCTGCTGCCGGAGAATGGATTTCATGTTGCTCGGGCGCTGGTCGGGAGCGAAGGAACTTGCGTGACGGTGCTGGAGGCGGAGTGCCTGCTGAAGGCGAGTCCGCAGCATCGGCGACTGGTGGCGCTGGGGTTTGCGGATGCGTTTCTGGCGGCGGACTTTGTGCCGGCGGTGCTGGCGTTTGGGCCGATCGGGTTGGAGGGTTTCGACGGGGCGCTGTTGGAGGGAATGCTGGCGAAGAGGCTCGCTGTGGAGGATGTCAAGCTGCTGCCGGCGGGGGGTGGGTTCTTGCTGGCGGAGTTTGGGGGTGGCTCGGCGGATGAGGTTGAGGGGACGGTGAGGCGGTTTGAGGCGGGGATTGCGGGTGGGGCGGGTCCGGGCACGAGACCTGTGGTTCGGAGCTATAGCGAGGCGGATGCGGAGCGGGTTTGGCGGGTGCGGGAGTCGGCGCTCGGAGCTACGGTGTTTGTGCCGGGACAGAGACATCGGTGGGAGGGATGGGAGGATTCGGCCGTGCCGCCGGAGCATCTGGGGACTTATCTGCGGGAGTTGTTTGGGCTGATGGGGCGGTTTGGCTACGACTCGCCGATGTATGGGCACTTTGGGCAGGGGTGTGTGCATCTGCGGATCAACTTCGACCTGGAGACGGAGGCGGGAATCGCGAAGTATCGGGAGTTTATCGATCTGGCGGCGGATGTCGTGCTGAAGTATGGCGGGTCGTTGTCCGGCGAACATGGGGATGGGCAGGCGCGGGCGGCGCTGCTGCCGAAGATGTTTGGCGAGGAGCTGATGGGGGCTTTCCGGGAGTTCAAAGCGCTCTGGGACCCAACGAATGGGATGAACCCGGGCAAGCTGATCGATCCGGTAAGAGTGAATGATCCGGCAGAGAACTTGCGGATGGGCGCGGGGTATCGGGCGCTTGAGACGCGAACGGAATTTGCCTTTCCGGGGGATCACGGGTCGTTTGCCCACGCGACGCTGCGGTGTGTTGGGGTTGGGGCTTGCCGGAAGACGGACGGCGGGACGATGTGTCCGAGTTATATGGCGACGCGAGAGGAGAAGCACTCGACGCGGGGGCGGGCGAGGCTGCTCTGGGAGTTGATGCAGGGGGATGTGCTGGTTGGGCCGGGTCAGGAAGAAGACAGATGGCGGAATGAGGAGGTTAAGGAGGCACTGGATCTTTGTTTGTCCTGCAAGGCTTGCAAGACGGAGTGTCCGGTGAGCGTCGACATGGCGACGTGGAAGGCGCAGTTTCTCTCGAAGTACTGGGATGGGCGACGGCATCCGTTGGGAGAGTATGCGTTTGGGTACATGGATCGGTGGGCGCACATGGCTTCGCTGGTGCCGGGTGGGGTGAGCTGGCCTTTGCGGATTCCGGGGGTGGAAGCGGTAGTGAAGCAGGCGCTGCATATTGCTCCGCAGAGGCGGCTGCCGGGGTTTGCGCGGCAGAGCTTTCGGTCGGGGTTCAAGCGAGAGGGGCGGACGGGCGAAGCTGTACTGCTTTGGGCGGATACCTGGAATAACTATCTGCAGCCTGCTGCATTGAAGGGAGCCGATAAGGTGCTGAACGATGCCGGATTTGCGGTGCAGATTGCCAGCAGGCATGTCTGCTGTGGACGGCCGCTGTATGACTTCGGGTTTCTGGAAGAGGCGAAGCGTTATTTACAGCGGATCTTGCGGATGTTTGCGGGGGAGATCGACGCGGGGCTGCCGGTGGTCATGCTGGAGCCTAGCTGTGCGAGTGTATTTACGGACGAGCTGCTGAACTTTTTTCCGGCGGATGAACGGGCGAGGAAGCTGGCGGCACAGACCATTCTGTTCAGTGACTTTCTGGGGAGGCATCGCGATCGATTGAAGCTGCCGGATCTGCGTGGGCGGGAGGTGGTGGTGCATGGGCATTGCCATCAGAAGGCGCTGGGTTCTTTGAACTGTGAGACGGAGTTGCTCAAGGCGGCGGGTGGGAAAGTTACGGTGTTGGATTCGGGTTGCTGCGGGATGGCGGGGCCGTTTGGATTTGAGGCGGATAAGTATGAGGTCTCGCAGCGGCTGGCGGAGCGGGTGCTTTTACCGGCGGTGCGTGGGGCGGGGGACGGCGCGATTCTGGTGAGCGACGGATTTAGCTGCCGGGAGCAGATCGCGCAGAACTCGGAGAGGCGGGCGCGGCATCTGGCGGAGGTTCTTGCGCAGTAGGGCTTATCCTGCTGCCGTAGAAGAGGCGGGCGGCGGCTACGTCGTCTACAGGGAAGGGAATGATCTCCATACGACGCTGATAAACGGCTTGTCCTGCCGGACGGGCCGCCTGCGCGGCGGGCGGTCACTCCGTGACATGTATTGGGCTTTGCGTGGCCCGGAGCGTTGCTCGGGAGCAGGATTTGGGGCTAGGGCTTCAACGTCGGCAGGCGGACTACGAACTCGGTCTGGCCGGGGATGGAGGAAAAACGGATGCTGCCGCCGTAGGCTTCGACAATCTTGTGGACGATTCCGAGGCCTAAGCCGGTGCCTACGCCTACGGGCTTGGTGGTGTAGAAGGGATCAAAGATGTGCTGCTGGGACTCGAGCGGGATGCCGGGGCCGTTGTCCTGAAAGGTGATGCAGATGTCACGGCGGGTGACGCCGGGCACGGTTTCGACGAGCTCGGTCCAGCTGCGGACGGTGATGGTGCCGCCTTGCGGCGAAGCGTCGATGGCGTTGTCGAGGATATTGGTCCAGATCTGGTTGAGGCCCTGGCACTCGGTGACGAGCTCGGGAAGATCGGGGGCGAAGGATTTTTTGAGGACAATCTGTTTTTCGCGGAGCTTGTGGCCGAGCACGACGAGGGTGGCGTGGATGCTCTTATTGACGTCGATGGTCTGCTTCATGCCACGGCCTTCGTAGGCGTAGCTTTTGACGGCGGAGACGAGCTCTGTAACGCGGCCGATACTTTCTTCGATGGTGCCGACGAGTTGCATGCTCGAGACCATGGCTTCCAGCCAGTTGAGCGACATGGAAAAGAGTTCATCGGAGAAGCTGGAGCGGGCGCATTGGAGCTCGTCCCTGTCGATTCCCATGGAGACGAGGCTGGGAGCCAGCTTCCAGGCGTCCTCGACATGTTGCTCTTCCATCCAGGAGGCAAGAGCCTCTTCGGCGTCGGACTGCTCGATGGAGCTCATGGTGATGGGCGGTTTTGCGGAGAAGGCGCACTCCTGGAGCTCGACGACGCACTCCTTCTGCTCCGCGGTGAGCGGGGTGCGGACGAACTTGGGACTGAGGCGGTGCATGCGGACGAGGTTTTCGCGAAGTTGGGAGGCGGCTCTGCGGGCGGCAGAGCCGGGGTTGTTGAGCTCATGCATGAGGCCGGCGGCCATGGTGCCGAGAGCGGCGAGCTTCTCCTGCTGGAAGCTCATGACCTGAGTTTTCTGGAGCCGCAAGGCCATGTTGCCGAGGATTTCGCGCCGAACCTCCGGGCAGGTGGTCATGAGGGTCCAGAACTGGTCTTCGTTGAGCTGGAGGAGGTCTGACGGAGTGTGGGCGGAGATGGTGACGGTGGACGGAACGCTGGCGAGCAGGGGGATCTCGCCGAAGCTGGAACCCTCTTCCATGAGGTAGACGGAGAGCTCCTGGCCTTTGGCGTCGACCTGAGCGAAGCGCAAGGAGCCGGAGAGCAGAATGCAGAAGATGCGGGCGATCTCGCCCTGGCGGACGAGGGAATCGCCGGGGTTGAGGTGGATGGTGCGAGTGCCGTCTAGACAGTGGAGGCGGTCCTCGGTGAGAGAGGCGAGGATGGGGACGTGCTTGAGCTGAGCGATGACGTCAGGGCCGAGCGGCGCGGGGGTGTCAGCGCCATTCTTTAGGCCGGGTTCGATGACGGCTTTTTCGGTTGCGAGAGCGTTCATGGGTGTCACCTAAAGGGCTGCCAGGTACTGATGGGCGAACTGGATGGCGATGGATCCTTCGCCGACGGCGGAGGCACAGCGTTTGATGGAGCCGTGGCGCACGTCGCCGGCGACGAAGATACCGGGGATGCTGGTCTCGAGCAGGTAGGGGTCTCGCTCAAGCTTCCAAGAGTCTTTGGCTTTGGATTTGAGGTCTGGGCCGGCGAGAAGGAAGCCTTTGTTGTCGCGGGCGAGACCGGTTGGGAGCCAGTCGGTGCGGGGCTCCGCTCCGATGAAGATGAAGAGAGAGCCGGATTTGCGGACTTCCTGACCGTTGGGGGTGCGAACGGTGATGCATTCCAGATGACCTCGACCCTGGAGGGCGACGATCTCTGTGCCAGATTCGACCACGATGTTGGGTGTGGCCTCGATCTGGTCGATGAGGTACTTCGACATGCTCTTCTGGAGCGACTCGCCGCGAATGAGCATGCGTACCTTATCGGCATGGCGGGAGAAGTGCATCGCAGCCTGGCCAGCGGAGTTTGCACCACCAACGATGTAGATCTCTTCGTTCGCGCAGGTATTGGTTTCGGTGAGGGCGGCTCCGTAAAAGACTCCTTTACCGCGAAGGTCCTCTTCACCCGGAACGCAGAGCCAGCAATAGTCGACGCCGGTGGCGACGAGGCAGACGCGGCAGGTGACCTCGCGGGAATCCGTCATGGTGACGATGTGGTAGCCGTTCTCCGAGCGGATGCCGGTGACGCCCTGGGTGAGGAATTCGGCTCCGAGGCGCTGCGCCTGGATGTAGGCACGCTTGGCGAGCTCGTCGCCGGAGAGGCCTTCGGGGAAGCCGAGGTAATTTTCAATCTTGCTGGAGGAGCCTGCCTGGCCTCCGGGAGCGAGGGGCTCTACGAGGAGGGTTTTAAGGCCTTCCGAGGCTCCGTAGACGCCTGCGGCGAGGCCTGCTGGGCCGGCTCCTACTACAACTACGTCGTAGTACTCCTGCTGAGCTTGCGTCCTCATGCCTACTTTGGAGGCTATTTCTGTGGACGTGGGCTGGACGAGGGAGGAGCCGTCGCCGAAGAGGACTACGGGGAGCTTTGCGTCGTCGAGACCCTTTCCGCGGAGAATGTCGAGGCACTCTGGAGTCTGGTCGGGGTTGAGCCACTTGAACTGGATGCGGTTGCGGGAGAGGAAGTTCCGGACTTCGTGGTCGCCTGAGCCCCACCGGGTGGAGACCACCTGGATGCCGTCATAGGGCGCTTTGTAGCCGAGATTCCAGGCCTGGAGGAGGTCGTCCAGGACGGGGTATAGCTTTTCTTCAGGCGGATCCCAGGGCTTGTTGAGGTAGTAGTGGATGCGGGCGGCGTTGATGGCGCGGATAGCGGCTTCGGTGTCGGCGTAGGCGGTGAGGAGGACGCGCTTGGCGTCGGGGAAGAGGGGCATAGAGCGCTCGAGGAGCTCGACGCCGGTCATGCCGGGCATGCGCTGGTCTGAAAGGAAGAGGGCGATGACGTCGCCGCGCTCTTTGAGCTGAGTAGAGATGTCCAGGGCGGCCTGGCCGGAGGCAGCGCGAAGGATCCGGTACGCCTGGCCGTATTTGCGGCGAAGGTCCTGGACGACTGCTTCAAGAACACTGACGTCGTCGTCAATTGCGAGTAAGACTGGTTTAGCCATGGCCTTCTTATTCTGCACTGCCTGCGTGGCCTGCCGGTACACATATCGGATGAGAATGAGGGCGGGTTGGCTTCAAAATGCAGGGTGTCGGGTGTCCGGGATATGGACACGGTGGCTACACGGAGGTAACGGAGCCGATGAGGAGGTGAGATTTGGGGGAATGACGGGTTTATGAATCGACTGATTCTCGCGGACGATCAGGTGATGTTTCGCGCGGGTGTGGCGCGGGTGCTGTCGCTGGAGGACGATATGCGGATTGTGGCGCAGTGCGAGGAGGGTTCGCGGCTGGCGCAGACGGTGACTAGTTTTCGGAACTCGGTGGTTTTGTTTTCTTCAGGGTTGGGGCTGGATGTGCCGGCTTTGCTGGCGCAGGTGAGCGATGCCGGGAGCCGGGCGATCATGATCGCGGAACGGGGTGAGGTGGTTTCGGAGGGGTTGAGCGCGCAGTTGGGCGGGATTGTTCCGCGGCGGGTGACGGGGCCGGAGCTGATCGATGCGGTACGGCGGGTGGCGCGGGGGCAGAAGGCGGTGACGCTGGATGCGACGGTGGCGACGCCGATCCAGGATGTGGTGGGGGCTCGGGTGAGGGACCGGCTGACGCCGAAAGAGATGCAGATTGTAGCGTTGATTGTGCAGGGGTGTAAGAACAAGGAGATTGCCGAGCAACTGCATACGAAAGAGCAGGTGATCAAGAATTACCTGCGAAGTATCTACGACAAGACCGGAGTGAGCGACAGGCTGGAGCTGGCGCTGTTTACATTGCATCATCGGCTACTGGCGGAGGCGGCGGCGAAGGCAGGAACGCTGATTCAGATGCGGCCAGCCAAGTTCGCTTAAGGACCGCAAAGAGCTGTCCTGCCGGACGGGCCCGCTGTGCACGGGGCGGGCACTTCGTGCCATGTGATTGCTTTGCGTGGGCCTTCCGTCGGTCGGTGAGGAGGTCTGTGCCGAGCAACGGTCGGACCGCGCGACACCCAATACATGTCACGAAGTGACCGCCGCCCGCGCAGGGCGCTTTTCGTCGTTATAGGCCAGGGCCTTCTTCTTCTAACGGTGTGGCGCTTGTGATCTTTTCTGCTACGGACTTGCCTTGGGTGAAGAGGAGGAGATAATCGGGGCCGCCGGCTTTGGAGTCCGTGCCGCTCATGTTGAAGCCGCCAAAGGGGTGTGCGCCGACCATTGCGCCGGTGCACTTGCGGTTAAGGTACAGGTTGCCGACGTGAAAGTCGGTAGCGGCTGCGTCGAGCTTTTCACGGGAGTTGGAGTAGATCGCTCCGGTGAGGCCGTACTCAGTGTTGTTGGCGATAGCGAGGGCTTCGCTGAAGGTGTTTGATTTGATAATGGCGAGGACTGGGCCGAAGATCTCTTCCTGGGCGATGCGGGCGGTCGGGCCGACGTCGGCGAAGATGGTGGGCTGGATGTAGAAGCCCTTGGCTGCGTTGGCAAAGGGCTCGCCGCCTGTGACTAAGCGCGCTTCGGATCTGCCGATTTCGATGTAGTCCAACACGCGCTTGTAGGCGATCGGGTTGATGACCGGGCCGGCGTAGAAGTTCTCTGCGGGTGGGCCTTGCTTGATCGCTTCGACGCGTTCGACGAGGCGGTCGAGGAAGACGTCGTAGATTTCTGCGTCGACGATGGCGCGGGAGCAGGCGGAGCACTTCTGGCCGTTGAAGCCGAAGGCGCTGGCGGCGACGCCTTCGATGGCGGCGTCGAGGTCGCAGTTGGCGTCTACGATGATGGCGTCCTTGCCGCCCATTTCGAGGATCGTGCGCTTGATGAACTTCTGGCCGGGCTGGGTTTTGGCGGCGGACTCGTGGATTTGCAGGCCGACCTTCTTGCTGCCGGTGAAGGCGATGAAGCGGGTCTGCGGGTGCGCGACGACGGCGGAGCCGAAGCTGGGGCCGGCGCCGGGACAGAAGTTGACGACGCCATCCGGGAGGCCGGCCTCTTCGAGCATGGCGAAAAACCTGGCGGCGATGGTGTTGGCGTCGACCGAGGGCTTGAGGATGACGGTGTTGCCGGTGACGATGGCGGCGGCCGTCATGCCGGCCATGATGGCGAAGGGGAAGTTCCAGGGGGGGATGACGGCGCCGGCGCCAAGGGGGATGTAGCGGAGGCGGTTGCGCTCGCCGGAGAACTGGATGGGGGTGGTGGCGGTGTCGAGGCGGAGGGCTTCGCGGGCGTAGAACTCCATGAAGTCGATGCACTCGCCTACGTCGGCGTCGGCTTCGGCGAAGTTCTTGCCGACTTCGAGGGTGAGCCAAGCGCAGAGCTCGAAGTGGCGTTCGCGGATGAGTTTGGCCACGTTGAGGAGGAGTTGGACGCGGTCGGTGACGAGGGTACGGGACCAGGGTTCGAAGGCTTTGAGGGCGGCCTGGACGGCGGAGTTAGCGTGGGCAGAGTCTGCCGACTGGTGGGTGCCTACGATTTGGGACGGGTTTGCGGGATTCGTGGAGATGATTTTTTCGGAGGTCTGGAGACGTTTGCCGCCGATGACCATGTCGTACTCGCGGCCTAGCTCGGAGGAGACTTTTTCAAGGGCTTGGTGCATGGAGCGGGCGACGGCGGGGTCGGAGAAGTCGCGGAAGGGCTCGTTTTTGAAGGGGGTAAGGGTCAAGGTCATGGCAGGTTTTATCTTACAGCCGGGTCAGCGGGTCAATCTGTAGGTTAGGTTCAGGCTGGCGTAGTTGGGGATGCGCACGCCGACGACCTCCAGGATTTGCGAGTCTGCGAAGTTCTCTGTTGTCTGGCCGGTATAGCCGGCGGCGATGAGGAGGTTTACGCCGGCGGTGAGGCGGCCGTCAAGGAAGGGTCGGACGACGGCGGCGCGGAGTTCACGGACGCTGGTTCCGGTGCATTGGGCATTTGGGTCGGGGAGGCAGCCGGTACCCAGGGGTTTCCGACCGACGTACTCGAACTCGGCGCGGGCTTCAAGGTTCAGGGGGAGTTTCTGGATGGTGCCGAGCAGGTCGAAGAGGGTACGGGGGGCTTCCGGGGTAGGTTGGCCGGAGTCGAGGTCGCGGGCGTCCGCTTTGGAGTAGGTGACGAGGAGCGAGGCTTGCGAGAAGTTATGGCGGACGGCGACGGTGAGGAAGCGCAGACGGCCGGGTCCCTGGTCCTGCTGGAGGCCGGTGTCCGGGTCGATCTTGGCGAACTCCTGGCTGGTGGTGACGTGGCCGAGTGTGAGCTTGAGGTCAGTCTTGGCGATGGTTTTGCCAACGACGAGTTGGTAGGAGTGTGCGGTGGCGATGGGTGAGCCCTGGGATGTGCCGGTGCCGATTCTGGGATCTTCGGTAAAGAAGGCTTGCCCGAAGCTGGCGGAGACCTGCGGGAGAAGCTTGAGCTTGTCCGGCAGGAAGGAGATGGTAGCCTTCGGTGAGTTGAGTCCAACCCATTTGGAGAATGAGTTGGCGGGGTTGATGAGGTCCTGGTTGGTGACCTCGATCTGGTCGCGACGCCAGCCGGCGTAGTAGCGAAGGTATGGGATGATGGAGCCGGCCGCGGCGACGTAGGGAGTGTAGGAGGTGAGCGTGATATTGGCTGAGTCGATCTTGGTGAAGGGGCCGAGGGTGAGCGCGCCGGGGGCGTAGGGGGAGGAGTAGTGGTCGAGGTTGTCGCGTCGGGGGGCTTCGCGGTTGTAGTCGAGGCCGGCGAGGAGGGTGAAGGACTCGGCGAGCTTGTTGGTGTAGTTGCTGGACTGACCAGCGACAGTACGGAACTCGCTTTGGCGGATAAGGCTTTGACCGAAGTTCGAGAAAAGCGAAAGGTTGTAGGTGCGGAAAAAGGCGGAAAGGTGAAGCTGCTGGGCCGGGGTGAGATTCCAGGTGTCGGATGCGGCGGCCAGTGTGGTGTGGGTCTGGTCGTGCTGGCGAGGGTCGAGGGTGTCGCCGTAGTTGACAACAGCGGGGTCACCGGCGTTTGGCGGGAGGAGCGGGATGAGGCCGGGAATGTAGGAGACGCCGTAGTAGGCGATGCCGAAGATGGTCAGGCGATGCGCACCGAGGGTGTAGAGGCGCTGCGCGTTGAGCTTATACTGCTGCCGGTGCTCGAGACGGTCGAGGAAGCCATTCCCGAAGCTGAGTTCGACGGCCAGCATGGAGTTGGGCGCGGGGGAGAGTCCGGCGACGAGATCGAGGTCGCGTTGGTCGCCGGTGAGGGTAAGGAAGGGCGCCAAGGTGGGACGGAGGGCGTAGACGGCGGCGAGGTTGAGGGCGTGATTGCCTTCGAGGACGTTGAAGGCTCCACCATCCACTTTGACACTCTCCAGACCGGCGGGGACGAAGAGGTTTGGGTCCGCATAGCCGTTGCCATGGGCGTTGGCGGAGAGATTGTTGGGGACGAGGTAAGCTCCGACGGCGATGTACTGGGCAATGGGTTCGCCGTGATCGCCGGCGACGCCTGGGGCGAAGTACTGCGGAGCTTTGATACCACTGGAGGCGGTCTCAATGGGGTAGCCGGGGATGGAGACGGGAGCGCCGGGACGGCCGGGGTTGGCGTTAAGCAGGTCCTGGCGGACAAAGACCTTTTCGCCGGGGTCCGGCGAAAGGAGGTCGAGGTCGTTGACGTCGGCGGTGATGGTGATGGATTCGGTGTGGGTTGGTTTGGGCGCTTGTTGGGCGCATGCGCAAGCCAGTGAGCCTGCCAGCAGGAACAGAGACCATATTCGGCGCATGACCTAGCCTAGCCGACGAGGGTTTCTGTGGCTTTGGACATTTTGGAGGTGCGTTCGAGCTTGTCCCAGGCGAAGGGTTTGCCATCGATGGCACGTTTAAGGGTCTTGAAGAGGACGACCGAGAAGACCTGGCGGTAGGTGAAGCGCTGGATCCAGATGTGGAAAAGGAGCCAGGCGTCGCCTTTGCTGGCGGGGTGTTTGCGCTCGAGGGCGAAGGCGAGGGCAGAAGCCGAGAAGTCGATGACGAGGAAGGCGAGGAAGAAGGTCAGGAGCTTATAGAAGCTGGTGGTAGAGGCGGTTTCCGGGTGAAAGTGTTTGTCGATGAGATAGTGGAGGACGCCGAAGACGAACATGAGGTCGATGAAGGGCGAGAGGAGCGGGAGCAGGATTTGGAAGATGAGGATGTTGGGCAGGGCGAAGAGGCCCATGGCACGGTGTTTCTGAATGGCTCCGCGGTGTTTGAAGATAGCCTGCAGGATGCCGAAGGACCAGCGGAAGCGCTGGCGCATGAGGCCGTTGGCGTTGATGGGGGCTTCGGTGAAGGCGAGGCAGCGGTCTTCGTAGATGACGGAGTATCCCTGCTCGAGCAGGTTCATGGTGAGGTCGGCGTCTTCCGCGACGGTGTTGGAGTGGTAGCCGCCGCCGGCTTTGACGGCGTCGGTGCGCCAGGCTCCGATGGCTCCGGGAACGACCATGACCACGTCGAAGAGGTCTAAAGCCCTCCTCTCAAAGTTCTGAGAGGTGATGTATTCCAGGGCTTGCCAGCGGGTCCAGAGGTTGACGCGATTGCCGACCTTGATGTTGCCGGCAACGGCTCCGATGTCGGGGTTGGCGAAGTGCGGGACGAGGTTGGCGATGGCGTCGTGAGCGATGACGCCGTCGGCATCGATGCCGACGTAGATCTCTTCGTCGATATGTTCGAGGGCGAAGTTAAGGGCGTCGGCTTTCCCGCCGTTGGGCTTGGTGAGGACGGTGAGGCGGCCGGAGACGATGTCGGCCGGGTAGGCGTCGATGGCGGTCTGGTAGGTGCGGTCTCTCGAGCCGTCATCGATCACGACGATGCGGATGTTCTTGTAGTTGGACATCATGACCGAACGAATGGTGCGGACGATGACCTTTTCCTCGTTGTAGCCGGGGATGAGGACGGCGACTTTCGGGTTGTACTCCGGGACGGCGAAGTTCTTGCGCTTGCGGAAGCGGTCGATGATGGCGAAGACGCCGATGATGATAAGGCGGGCGCTCATGAGGACGTCGCCGAGATAAAAGATGTAGATGACGGCGTTGTTGAAGAAGCCGATGAAGAAGAAGGTGATGGAGTCTGCGCGGGCCTGCCAGCGTTGGCGCTCCGTGAGCGGCGGCATCACCTCGGCGCGGGTCTTGCCGAGGAGCTCGGAGACGGGAACGATGTCATAGCCCTTGGCGCGCAGAGCCTGGATGAGGACGGGCAGGGCGGCGACCGTAACGGAGCGGTCTCCGCCGCCGTCGTGGAGCAGGATGATGGAGCCGCGGCGGTCGGGGTGGGCGTCCATGTCGGCGAGCTGCTGGAGGACGGAGCCGGTGATCTCTTGCGGCGTTTTGCGGGGATGCTCGTCCCAGTCGTTGGTGTCGATCTTGTCGCCGATGATGACATAGCCGAGGTTCTGGATGCGGTCGACGGGGGCGGCCTGGTCGTTGGTGTCGGGCTCCTGGTCGATGGAGTAGGGAGGGCGGAAGTAAAGGGGTTGGACACCTAGTTTGGAGCCGAAGAGACGCTCAGTGAGGGTGAGCTGGAGGTCGACCTGGCCGGGAGAGATTTCGCTGATGTCCGGGTGGGTAAAGGTGTGATTGCCGATCTCATGGCCTTCGCGGTAGACGCGCTGGAGGACACCGACGTTCTGCTCGGCTTCTTCGCCGATGATGAAGAAGGTTCCTTTTACCCCGTATTTCTTGAGGACGTCGAGGATCTTTGGAGTCCAGTCGCGGTCGGGGCCGTCATCAAAGCTGAGAGCGACTTTGTGGGGCTGATAGCCGTATTGTTCGACCGCATAGGGGAGGGGATAGGTGGTCATCTCCTCTTTGGTGATGGTCTTGTAAGGGACGGGAACCTGGTCGTCATCGTCAAGGGTGAAGGTGCGCTGGCCGTTTTGGGGTTTCTTGATGACGCGGAGGATGTCGCCGACACCCTCCTGATCGATGTCGTAACCGGGCTCGATGGTGTTGAGGGTTTTGAAGGGGTCGGTTGCGGTGGGACGGTCCCAGATCTTCCATAGGGAGTTATCTTCCGAGCCGAGGCGCCACAGGGCGAAGGTTTGCAGGCCGAGAGAGCGGACGGCTCGCATCTGGTTGAGGACGGTGACGGCGTCGAGGAACCAGACCTGGTGCTGGACGTGGGCGTCTTCGTCGTCGTAGGCGAAGTGGGCGTTGAGGGAGTCGGGATCGAGCTCCACTTTGGCGGTGGAGTCTGAGGCGGTCTGCCACGCCTCTTGCGTCGAGATCATGCCGGCGGAGAGGACCTTGGGGGCGGGTGGTTTGGGGTTGGCTTTGGTGGGCTCGATGGGCGGGGCGGTGGTCCAGTCATAGCCATAGCTGCCGACGGCGCAGATGATCTTGTCCTTCGGGACGATCTTGACGATGCGGGTGAGATTGTCGGTGAACCAGTCCTGGCTGGCGACGGGGCCTGGGTCGCCGGCGGACTGGTTCTCGTCGAAGTTCATCAGGACGAGGCCGTCAGAATTCTGCGCGAGGAACGGCAGGTTGGCGTCGGGATCGTCGACCGGGGTGTTAATGTAGAGGCGAAGATTTTTGGCGTGGAGGTCAGAGTAGAGGGCGGCGACGAGGGCCTGGTAACCAGGCTGCGCGGTCTCGGGGAATGCTTCGAAGTCGAGCGAGATGCCGCGGTAGGCGGAGTTGGCGGCGAGGAAGGCGTCGACCTGTTGAAGGAAGTGGGCGCGGGCCTGGTCATTAGCGAAGAAGTCGGCGATGCCTGGGTAGAAGGTCTGCTTGATTGGGTCGTAGTTGTTGACCTGGGGGAAAACTTCCGTGTCGACGTGGTTGAGAGCGATGACGCGGGCGACTTTATTTTCCTGGTCAACGCCATGTACGCCGGATTTGTCAAGGATCGGGTAGGGCTTGTTGTCGTCGAGGGTGTAGGCGGTGATAGTGCCGTCGGTGGAGACGACGTGAAGCCACTCGGGGAAGAGAAGGTCGATCTGCTTAATGTGCTCTTTAAGGGAGCTGTAACTGGCGGCGTCCCAGTCGACGTAAAAGGCGGCGCGGAGGCCTTCCCCGGCGTTGAGGGTGATGTCGGATGGAGCGAGGGTGGTTTTACGGTGAGCGTTCTTGGGGGTTTTGGAGGGCTTGGCGATGGGCTTGGGCGGGGTGGCGAGGGCTCGGTAGTTGCGGGTGATCGGGGCGAGCACGAGCGAGGGCAGAGGCTTCATCTTGAGGAGGCCGACGATGAAGACGACGCCGAGAAAGAGGCCGATTGCGGCGAGAACGTCAAAGATGCGTCGAAGGCGCTTCCAGCGTTTTCGTTGCGGATCGTAAAATACCGGTTTATCCATGAATGGTTTTGCGAAGAGGGTTGCGCGAGACGGCCGTGCCCCATGCGCGGCGGGTCCCTCTTGCATCGTATGCAGCGGGTTGGGCGGAGTCAACGCGTGGGACAGGCGGCTGGCGCATGGGTATAGAGGGTTATGATGCTGGAACGATGAGGGCATTGCGGCAGTTAGGTGAGGAGGGATTGAAGCGGAGGCGTAGGCGTTGGGTGGGCTGCGGGGTGGCGCTGCTGGCGGGGCTGATGCTGCGGGTGTGGCTGATTGTGCGGTTCAAGCATGTGGCGGGGGATACGCTGCTCTACGGCGATATCGCGCTGAACTGGCTGCGGCATGGTGTGTATGGGTTCAGCCGGATGGTGAATGGGGTTGATGCCCCGAGGCCGACGCTGATTCGGCTGCCGGGATATCCGATGTTTCTGGCGGGATGTTTCTGGGTGTTTGGGATGGGGCAATACTGGGCTGTGCTGGCAGTGCAGACGGTGATCGACCTGTGGACTTGTTGGCTGATGGGGGCTACCGCCGCGCGGATCTTTGGTGAGAGAGCAAGGATTCCGGCAGTCTGGATGGGGGCGCTTTGCCCGTTTACGGCTATTTATGTGGCGAATCCTTTAACGGAGACGCTTACGCTGTTCTGCATTGCCGCGGCTTTCTACGGGATGTTGCGGTGGGTGGATGCAGGGGGTGAGGTGAATCGGTGGGTTGGCGTGGTGGGGTCGGTGTTGGCTTACGCGGTGCTGCTGCGTCCCGAGCAGGGGATGCTGGCGGCTTGCGTGGTTCCGGGAATAGGGTGGATCGGCTACAAAGCAAAGGGGTTGCGGGGCCTGCGTGGGGCGGCTCTGGTGGCTTTGTTGACGGTTGTGCCGCTGGCGCCCTGGGCGCTGAGGAACTGGCGGGTGTTTCATGTGGTGCAGCCGCTGGCTCCGCGGTATGCGACTGATCCGGGGGAGGAGAATCCGTATGGGTTTCAGCGATGGTATCGGACGTGGGCGGTGGAGTTTGCTTCTACGGAGGAGATCTATTGGAACTATGAGGGGGATGAGATTCGGATGGAGGACCTGCCGGAGCGGGCTTTCGACTCTCCGGAGCAGTTGGCTGAAACGCGTAAGTTGTTTGCTGAGTACAACTTGACGACTACCTCAAATCCTCGTCTGGATGCGGAGTTCGATGCTTTGGCGTGGGAACGGATCAGAGCAAAGCCGTTGCGGTACTACGTTTGGCTGCCGGTGGGGCGGGTTTTGAATATGATGTTTCGGCCTCGGGCGGAGGCGCTTCCACTGCCTTTGGATTGGTGGAATTTTCAGAAGCACTGGAGAGATAGCCTGATTCTGGCTGGTCTGGGAGCCTTGAACCTCGGGTATTTTGTGGTGGCTGTGGCTGGATTTGTGGTGTTTTGGCGTCTTCCGAAGGTGATTTGGGTGGATAAAGTGGTCTTGCTCTCCATGATTTGTACGTTGGTGCTGCGGTGCGGGTTGCTGCTGACGATCGACAACTCAGAGACGCGGTATACGCTGGAGTTTTTTCCGGTGCTGATCGTTTTGGGAGCGGGCTACTTGCAGAGGCTCTCGTTGAACTCGAAGGGCTTCTTGTCGATGGAGTGATTGAGGCGAATTTTGGAGTAGGTGGCGGTTGTGGTGTCTCCGGAGAGTGCCACGAGGACCTGTTTGAGGGCGATGCCGCGTGAGAGATCGACCCAGATGGTGACGTTGGTGAAGTTGTTTTTTACGGTTTGGGATTTTGGGACGAGCGCCAGCCTTTCGACCGGAACGGGTTTGCCGTCGCTCGAGAGGGTTTCGGGGCCGAGATCGGTGATGTTCCATTCCTTCTGGAGGTCGTCTCCACTGCCGCCGAAGCCGACGGAGAAGAAGCTTTCGGCCTGGCCGCCCTTGCTTGGGATGGCGCTGCAGGTGCCGGGGCTGGGATTGGGATTGAAGGCGCGGAGGACGCCGTTCTTGAAGTGGACGCTGCGAGCCTCTTTGCCGGTAATGACGATGCCGAGCTCGGTTTTGGCGCCCTTGCCTTCGACATAGAGCATGCCGTCTTGAATGGTCTCGGTCTTTTCTCCGAGGAAGTTTTGGGAGAGGACGCGGTGGACGTTTGCTTCGGCCGATTTGAATTGAGCGCTGGTTTCGTTGAGCTTCTTGAGGGTTTCGGGGAGGTGGGTCGCCTGGCCGTGAGCATAGGCGGCGGTGAGGAGGAAGGCCGAGGCAAAAATTTGGGTGTTACGCATTGCGGGTTCTCCCGGTGCAGCTATGCACTTCCGATTAGACGCTGAAACTTGAAACGGCAAAGACAAGGCAAGTGCAAGAACAGGCAACCGAAGATCCTTCGCTTCGCTCAGGATGACAAACAAAGAGCAAGAGCAACAACAAAAGCCAATACAGGGGTCCTTCCTTCGCTGCGCGTTTCGTGGGGCGCGCCCTTAACGGAGGACCCAGGCGTTGTAGGCGATGGTGTGGCCGGTGGCATCTTTTACTTCTTCGTAGCGTTCCAGGGTGACCTCGCCGGAGACGGGTTCGATGACGCGGAGGATGGCGGCGCGGCGGGCGGGCTCGGTACGGGGGTTGCCGAGGTCTTCGGCGCGGACCTGGTAAAGGAAGCGGGGGCGGTCGCCGTAGGAGCCGGCTTCTTTGACGAGGACCTCGCTGGAATGGAGGGCTACGGTTTCTACGGGGCGGTCTTTGTAGTTGATGAGGAAGGGTGAGCCGAAGAGGAAGATGAGGATGGCGGTGACCATGACGTCGTAGTGGAAGGAGCCGCGCTCATAGGTCCAGAAGAGGTAGCTTTTGAGGAGTTTGGTGGGGCTGGTCATTTTGACTGGCTTTCTTTGACCCACGCTCCTGCCTGCCTGGCGATGACGGTTTCGCCGTCCATGTAGGGGATGAGGGCTTCGGGGATGCGGATGGTGCCGTCGGGCTGCTGGTAGTTTTCCAGGATGGCGACGTAGGTGCGGCCCACGGCGAGGCCGCTGCCGTTGATGGTATGCAGGTACTCCGGCTTTTTAGCGCCAGTTGCCCGGTAGCGGATGTTGGCGCGCCTCGCCTGGAAGGCTTCAAAGTTGGTGCAGGAGGAGATCTCGCGGTAGGTCTGCTGGCCGGGGAGCCAGACTTCGAGGTCGTAGGTTTTGGCGGAGCCGAAGCCCATATCGCCGGTCGAGAGAAGCATGCGGCGGTAGGGAAGGTTGAGGGCTTCGAGGATGGACTCGGCGTCCTGGGTGAGGCGTTCGTGTTCGGACTCGGAGTCCTGGGGACGGGTGAACTTGACGAGCTCTACCTTTTGGAACTGGTGCTGGCGGATGAGGCCTCGGGTGTCTTTGCCGTGGCTTCCGGCTTCGGACCGGAAGCAGGAGGTGTAGGCACAGAGGCTGAGGGTGAGGGCGGATTCGTCGAGGGTTTCGTCGCGGAAGATGTTGGTGACGGGGACTTCTGCGGTGGGGATGAGATAAAGTTTACGCTTGAAGAATAGCGCACCCCGAGGGATTGGGCCTTCCATGTGCCCGTTCTTAACGTCTCTGATGTGGACGTTCCAGCCGTTGACCTTTTCAACGATAAAATCGCCCGTCATTCCCATGGCGTCGACAGGCTCACCTACGATTGGGATGTGATGTATGTCTATCTCGGACTTGTTTGAAGGAATCTTGAAGAGATCTTCCTCGAATTTTGGAAGCTGACCAGTGCCGTAAAGTGAATCGGAGTTTACCAAGGTGGGGGGCAGCACCTCGGTGTAACCGTGCTTTTTTGTGTGCAGGTCCAGCATGAAATTGGCGAGCGCTCTCTCAAGACGCGCACCCTGTCCAAACTGCACCACGAAACGGGCTCCGGAGATCTTGGCGGCGCGTTCGAAGTCGAGGATGCCGAGACGCTCGCCGAGGTCCCAGTGATTGAGGGCGGGGAAGGCGGAATGCTTGATCGCGCCCCAGGTCTTCACAACTTTGTTGGAGAGCTCGTTGGGGCCGATGGGGACGGAGTCCTGGGGAAGGTTGGGAATGGTTTCGAGCAGGGTGCGAAGTTGCTCGTCCGCCTCCGCGGCGGCGGCTTCCAGGGTTTCGCCCTCGCTTTTGAGCGACCGGACGGTCTCGGTCTGTGCGGTCGCGTCGGCGCCGGACTTGCGCAGCGACTGAATCTCGGCGGAGAGGCGGTTGCGCTCGGCCTTGGCCGTTTCGGAGCGGGTAATGGCTTCGCGGCGGCGGTTGTCGATAGCCCGAAAGTCGCCCAAAACGGCTGCGGGGTCCATTCCTCTGGAGCGGAGTTTCGTTTCGACGAGTTCGAGGTTCGAGCGTACAAATCCAAGATCGAGCATCCGCACTATTTTACGCGGATGGTTTGAGGAGAGCGGTCGGGCTTTGCTGGAGGCCCCACTCGTGCCGCGATAAGGCCGCGTCGAGGATGGGGCACCCGACGTGGCTCTACAATTCTGGGTATGAGTGGGGATGCGAAGGTGGTGAAGGGGCCGGAGATGCGGGTGACGATCTGCGGGGTGGAGTTGAGTTCGCCGGTGATTGCGGCGAGTGGGACGTTTGGGTATGGGGTGGAGTTTGAGGAGATCCTCGACTTCCGGAAGATTGGCGGGTTTGTGACCAAGGGGCTCAGCCGGGAGCCGATGGCGGGCAATCCTGCGCCGCGGATCATCGAGACGCAGGCGGGGATGATGAATGCGATCGGGCTGCAGAATATGGGGGTGCGGGCATTTGTGGAGCAGAAGATGCCGCGGCTGCGGGTGCTTTGTCCGGAGGGGACGGGCGCGGCGGTGATTGCGAATGTGTTCGGGTTTACGGTGGACGATTGCCTGGAGGTGATCCGGGTCTTGAATGACTGCGAGGGGATTGCGATGTATGAGCTGAATGCGAGCTGCCCGAATACGGCGCATGGAGGAATGGTGTTTGGGACGGATGCGCGGTCGCTGGCTACGCTGGTGGTGGCGTGTGCGCGGGTTGCGACGAGGCCTCTGATGGTGAAGCTTTCACCGAATGTGACTTCGATTGGGGAGATGGCCCGGGTGGCGGCGGCGGCGGGGGCTCAGGCTTTGAGCCTGGTGAATACTTTTCTGTCGATGGCGATCGATGTGGAGACACGGCGGCCGCGGATTGCGAATGTGACCGGAGGGCTGAGCGGGCCGGCGATCAAGCCAATTGCGGTTCGGATGGTGTATGAGGCGGCGAAGAGTGTGAAGATTCCGGTGATTGGGATGGGCGGGATTCTGAACGCGGAGGATGCGGTGGAGTTTCTGCTGGCGGGGGCGACGGCGGTGCAGGTGGGGACGGCGAGCTATGCGGATCCGCGGGCGGTGGAGAATATTGCGAATGGGCTGAAGGGGTGGTGCGAGCGGCAGGGGGTGGGGAAGGTTTCGGCTCTGACCGGCGGGTTGGTGCTTTGAAGCCGGCTGTTACGGTGTGAGGAATGGATTGACGAGCGGAACGAGGAAGACTTCGAAGTGCCTGGTGTTGCGAGTGGCGACGGTCATGTTGTGAACGCGTGCGGTTGCGGCGATGAGAGCATCTTCGTCGAGTGTGTGTGGCTTGCGCTGCATGAGGCGCGCCCATTCGCGGAAGACTTCAGCCCCGGGGGACAGGACGTGACTGGTTTCGAGGAGCTCGTCCAACCAATCTTCCAGTTCGTTGGCTTTGGCTGGATTGCTGGACCTTAGCCGTTCTATTCCGATTTGCAGCTCGCCGGCGACGACTGCGGGGAGCGACCAATCCGTTTCCTGCAGTTGCGAGAACCAGGCGAAGACGGCTCCGTGAGGTCGCGCTTTGCGCAGCTCTGAGACGATGTTGGTGTCGAGGAGGAACTTATTCAAAGGTGGGAGGGTCACGGTGGATTTGCTTCCCTCGTTCAGGGAGGAGCATGTCCTCGATGGTGGGTGTGGGGGCGAGCATGACTTCTTTGGCCGAGCGCCGGAGGGTTTTCAGCCACTCTTTCCGAGGTAAGACGACGAACTCAGTCTCTCCCTGACACAGGAACTGGGGCCCGTTCTGCAGGCTGGATTCGAGTAGATCTTCCAGCCGCGATTTCGCGTCCTCCAAAGCCCAGGTCATGTGTAAATTCCCCCTATCGCTTTATCGTATCGGAGTTCGGTTCGGTAGACTATCCGGGTGAACATTGAGTGCATTACCGACACGCATGTTGATCCTCCGGTTGATTGGAAGCCGGTTCGACGGGCTCTGGTTTCTGTGACCGATAAGACGGGGCTGGTGGAGTTTGCGCGGGCGCTGAGTGGGTTTGGGGTGGAGCTGGTTTCTACCGGGGGAACGGCGAGGGCGCTGCGCGAGGCGGGGCTGTCGGTACGGGATATCTCCGACCTGACGGGATCTCCGGAGATGCTGGATGGACGGGTGAAGACGCTGCACCCGAAGGTGCATGGGGGGATTCTGCATATTCGGAGCAATGAGGGGCATGCGGCTTCGGTGCGGGAGCATGCGATCGAGGCGATCGACATGGTGGTGGTGAATCTGTATGCGTTTGAGAAGACGGCGGCGAAGGCGGGGGTGACGGCGGCGGAGTTGATCGAGAATATCGATATTGGCGGGCCTTCGATGGTGCGGTCTGCGGCGAAGAACTTTGAGGATGTGGCGGTGGTGACCGCCGTTGGGGACTATGCGGGGCTGGCGGAGGAGATGGCTGCACATGAGGGGCAGTTGAGCCGGGACACGCGTTGGCGGCTGGCGAAGCAGGCGTTTGCTACGACGGCGGCTTACGATGCGGGGATTGCTTCGGCTTTGGAATCTTTGGCTGGGAGTGACGATGCTGATGCGGCGGCGGTGTTCGACAGGGCTGGGCTGCCGGAGACGGTTCGGATGGTGGTGCCCCGGACGGCGGTGTTGCGATATGGGGAGAATCCGCATCAGGCGGCGGCCCTGTATGCGGATGGGTCAGGGAAGGGCGTTGCGGGGGCGAAGCAGTTGCAGGGCAAGGAGCTTAGCTATAACAACCTGGTGGATCTGGATGCGTGCTGGGAGCTGGTGAGTGAGTTCGATGAGCCGGCGGTGGTGATTATCAAGCATACGAACCCTTGTGGGGCTTCTACGGGGGCGACGGTGCTGGAGGCGTATACGCGGGCGCTGGCGGCGGATCCGGTTTCGGCGTTTGGCGGGGTGCTGGGGATCAATCGGGAGGTGGATGGGGCGGCGGCGGAGGAGATTGCGAAGCTGTTTGTGGAGGCGATTGTGGCTCCGGGATTTTCGGCGGAGGCGGTTGCGCGGTTTGGGGCGAAGAAGAATCTTCGGCTGATCGAGATCAAGCCGGCGGAGACGTTGCGGGTGGTGAAGCAAATTTCCGGCGGGCTGCTGGTGCAGTCGGCCGATTTGAAGCGGGTTGCGGAGGCGGAGCTTACGGTGGCGACGAAGCGGGCGCCGACGGCGGAGGAGATGCGGGCGCTTCTGTTTGCGTGGACGGTGTGTAAGCACGTGAAATCTAATGCGATTGTGTATGCGCGGTATTTTGAAGGGCATGGGCAGACGGTGGGGATTGGGGCGGGGCAGATGTCGCGGGTGGATGCGGCGAAGTTTGGGGCGATGAAGGCGGTGCTTCCGCTGGCTGGATCGGTTGCGGCGAGCGATGCTTTCTTTCCGTTCCCGGATGGCCTGGAGGTGGTGGCGCAGGCAGGGGCCACGGCGGTGATTCAGCCGGGGGGGTCGGTAAGGGATGCGGAGGTGGTGGAGGCGGCGGATCGGCTGGGGGTGGCGATGGTGATGACGGGGGTGAGGCACTTTCGGCATGGGTGAGGTTGGTTGATCCCACATCTCAGGTGCGACATGTGGGGTGCCCGGGTTCATCCCCGGATTGCGTTGTACACTTTCAGGCAAGGCGCATTTGGCCGTTCGCATCCAAACTGAAAGACGGCTCGTCTAAACGGTACAGGTCGAAGGATGGCCGGACGCTGACGATGTTGGCGATAGGAATTTGACAGATATGACTTTGCGTCGCTCCGCTCAGCATCTACTTCCTGCCGCCGCGCTTTTGCTGGCGGCTCATGCGGTCCTTGCCCAGGTGCCTGCGGGGGCGGGCGTGGCTCCCGATCGTTCGGCTGCCTATTATCACAATGGGCTGGCGCACTTATATGAAGAGATGGCGATCAACAACGGGCGTCCGGATTATGCGGCCCAGGCGATCGAAGAGTACAAGCTGGCGTTGAACGCGGATCCGACGTCCAAATACCTGCAGGATGGGCTGGCGGATCTCTACTTCAAGATCGGACGCATCCGCGAAGCGGTGACGACGGCGCAGGAGCAGGTCAAGAAGGATCCGAGCGATCTGGCGGCGCATGTGCTTCTGGGCAAGGTTTATCTGCGGTCGCTGAACGATATGCAGGGTTCGCAGGCGAACGATATGCTGCAGCTGGCGACTGGGGAGTATGAGCAGATCGCGAAGCTGCAGCCGAAGGATCTGGAGACGCACCTGATCCTGGGGCAGCTTTATGGGTTGGGGCACGACAGCTTGAAGGCGGAGGCGGAGTTCAAGACGGCACGGAGCATCGACTCGAACTCCGAGGAGGCGGTGCTTTCGATTGCGCGGCTGTATTCCGAGCAGGGCGAGGCGCAGCGGGCGGTGGATGTGCTGAACGGCGTTCCGGAAGGCGATCGGGATGCACGGTTGAGCTTTATGCTGGGTGCGAGCTACGACGAGCTGCATAAGCCGAAGGAGGCCGCAAAGGCTTATAAGGCGTCGCTTGAAGAGGATCCCGATAATGCGGATACGCAGCGGGCGTTGGCGAATTCGCTGCTGGCGGATGGGCAGCTGGATGAGGCGCTCGTGGTGCTGAAGCAGGTGGTGCAGAAGGATCCGGCGGATGTGCAGAGCACAGTTCATATCTCCGAGATTCAACGGCGGCAGGGGCACTATGACCAGGCGCTGGTGACTTTGAACCAGGCAAAGTCGCTGAATGCGAATGCGGACAATCTTGAGCTTTCGTTTAATGAGGCGGTGCTGTATGACTCCCTGGGCAAGTACGACAAGGCTGTGGAGACGCTGACCTCAGTGCTGGCGGGGACCGCGCATGCGGATGGGAAGTATTCAGAGCCGGAGAAGAGCAACCGGGCAATTTTCCTGGATCGTTTGGGGATTGTGTATCGCGAGGAGAATAAAACGCCCGAGTCGATTGACGCCTATAAGCAGATGGTCGCGCTGGGCGGGGAGTATGTGCTGCGCGGGTATAACGGGGAGATCGATACGTACCGCGATGCGCACCAGTGGAAGGAGGCTGTTGCGGCGGCGGATACCGCCGCGAAGGCGCTCCCGAAAGACAGAAGCGTGCAGCTGATGTATGCCTTCGAGCTGGCGGATACGGGGCAGGTGGATAAGGGTTTGACGCTGGCGAAGGCGCAGCTCAACGGGACGGCGAGCGACCGTGAGACGAATATTGCGATTGCGAATATCGAGATTCGGCTGCACCGGTCTGCGGATGCGATGGCGGACCTGGATAAAGCGGAGGCGCTGACGAACAAGCCGGACGATCACGGATATATCGACATGCTGCGGGCGACAATTCTGGATCACGACAAGCAGTACGACGCTGCGGAGGCGATGTACCGGAAGGCTTTGGCGATCGATCCGAATAACGCGACCGTGTTGAACGACCTGGCGTACATGCAGGCGGAGCGCGGGGTGCATCTTCCGGATGCGCTGGCGATGGCGCAGAAGGCGGTGACGCTGGACCCTCAGAATGGGGCGTTTCTCGACTCGCTGGGTTGGATTCAATACAAGCTAGGGCAGTATGGGCAGGCGGAGGAGAGTCTGCATAAGGCGATCGACCGTACCTCATCCGATCCCAGCATCCACGACCATTTGGGTGAGGTGTATGAGAAGACGGGGCGGCTGCAGCTTGCCGTCGCGCAGTGGGAGCGGTCGATGACGGAGTATGCGCGATCTTTGCAGGCGGATGCAGACCCGGCGGATGTGGCGAAGGTGAAGCGGAAGCTCGAAGAGGCCAGGGTGAAGCTGGCGCGGAACGGCTCGGTCACGAACAAGAAGTCCTAGGCTGAGAAGGCTCTGGTGTTGATCGGCTAAACTCCGGGTATGGCTTCTTCGCGGAACCCGCTTGCCGTCTCCGATGCGGATCCGGCCGATCCTCTGCTGAGCCGGGTCTATCCGGCTCCGGGTCCGAGCTCACGGACGGCGTTTCAGCGGGACCGGGAGCGGATTGTGCAGGCGCGGGCGTTTCGGCGGCTGGCGGGGAAGACGCAGGTGTTTACCTCGCGCGCGTCCGACCATTTCCGGTCGCGGCTGACGCATACGATGGAGGTGGCGCAGATTGCGCGTGCGGTGGCCGCTGCGCTCGAGCTGAATGAGGACCTGGCGGAGACGCTGGCGCTGGTGCACGATATCGGGCATCCTCCGTTTGGGCATGCGGGGGAACGGGCCTTGGACGCCTGTTTGCAGCGGGAGGGGTTGCGGTTCGACCACAACCTGCACGCGCTGCGGATTACGGAGCATTTTGAACAGCGGTATGCGGCTCATCGTGGGCTGAATCTGACGCTTGCGGTGCGCGAAGGGATCATTAAACATTCCCGCGACTATACGGTTGCGGAGCATCCGGAGCTGGCGGCCTACTTTTTGGATGAGTCGCCACCGCTCGAGGCGCAGATCATCGATCTTGCGGATGAGATTGCGTATCTTACGGCGGATCTGGATGATGGGGTTGAGTCCGGGCTGCTGGAGATTGAGCATGTGAGTGAATGCGTGGATGTTCTTCGCGGCTGCTACCGGGCAGTGCAGCGCGAGCACGCCGAGGTGGAGCGCAAGTTTTTGTTCCATGAGGCGCTGCAGCTGATGCAGAACACGCTGACGGATGACCTGACAGCGAACATCAAGGCCAATTTGCGAACGAACGGGCTTACGACACTGGCCGAGGTACGCTCGTTTCCAACGCGGATTGCGGTGTTTTCCGACGGTGTTGAAGGGCAGCGGCTTCAAGAGAAGCGATTCCTTTTTGAGAATCTCTATACGTGTTCGGCGCTCGAGCTGGAGCATGCGAAGGCGGAGCAGGTGGTGACGGAGCTCTTTGAGTTCTGGTCGGAAAGTCCGGAGGAGTTGCCGGAGGGCTATGCGGAGGATCTTTCGCGGGACGGGGTTCCCCGCGTGGTTGCGGACTATATTGCGGGCATGACAGACAGCTATATCTTGCTTCAGTACGCCGAGGTGAAGCGGAATCCGCGTTTGCTGCGGCGGTAGTTCCAAAGTAGTCCACGGAGGTGTAGAGGAATATTCTTGACGAGCGGAAGTATTTACCCGATGCTCATGGGACAAGGGCATCGGGCGCCTGAGCCTTGCGCCTCCAATGGATCGTGCGTGGGAGCGTGGGTTCCACCCGAGTGCCGTGGGAGCATTGGTGTGAACAGGATCACTACATTACTGCTGCTGGTCGCGGCGGTCTTTCTGCTGACGGTGTCTATCTCCGGTTTCATTAGTGACGCGGAGATCTCCTCAACACGTCTTGGCTCAGACTTCAATGACTCGCGGTATCACCATCCGGATGCGGCTTCTTATGGGCGTGCCGAGCAGGTTTCTCGTAGGACGGTACTGGGGCTGGAGGCGGTCGGTGGATTGGGCCTGTTCTTTGCCGGGATGGTGCTGCATACGCCGAAGCAGCGAGAGGTTATCTCCCGGGACGGCCGGGAGGCGAGAGAGCCGGCAGCCCCAAAGACGGGGACGAATGCCGATCTCCGTGATCCTGGGCGTTTCGCTGTGATGGAAGGTGTGCTGCCGAAGCGAAGGCGGCCGGACGCCAGCAAGTTTGTCAAGAAAGGGTGAGGTTGGCGTCCCCGACGGGATTCGAACCCGTGTCATCGCCGTGAAAGGGCGGTGTCCTAGGCCTCTGGACGACGGGGACGCGTGTGACCAGAGTCTAGGGTATCGGGGATAGGGGTGGGTGTCAAAGACGGTCTGGCGTGCGGCCCGCAGTGGGAACCTGAGTGGAAATTCAGAGCTTGGGGAGGGTTTGTTTTATTTTGGGCATAGAGGCCCAGGGGTCTTTTTTGAGGCGGGCGGACCAGTCTGGGAAGTTCGCGACCTGGAAGGTGGGGCGGGTGGGGTTCGAGAGCTCGGTCCAGGCGAGGGGAACGGCTACGCCCATACCTTTGCGGGCGCGGGGAGAGTAGGGGGCGACGGCGGTGGCGCCGCGTTCGTTGCGGAGATAGTCGAGGTAGATCTTGCCGGTCCGGGCGGCTTTGCTCATCTTGGTGAGGTAGAGGGCGGGGTTCTGACGCTCCATCTGGAGGACGAAGGTGTGGCACCATTGCTTGATTTCAGGCCATTCCTGGGTGGGTTCGATGGGAAGGACGACGTGGAGACCTTTGCCTCCGGTGGTTTTGACCCAGGATTCCAAGCCGATAGATTTGAGGCGCTTGCGGACGTCCTGGGCGGCCTGGGTGAGGGTGGGCCAGGAGAGGGATTCGTCGGGATCGAGGTCGAAGATGAGGCGGTCGGGCGCTTCGAGCGAGTCGTTGCGCGAGCCCCAGGGGTGGATTTCGAGGACGCTCATCTGAGCGAGGCCGGCGAGGGCTTCCGGGGTGTTGAGGGTGACGTAGGGCTCGGGTTTGCCGGTCTTTTTGTCGGGGACGTCGATGGAGAGGACGCCGGCGGGGAGGGTTGGGGTGATGTGTTTTTGGAAGAAGCAAGGCTTCTCGGAGCCTTCGGGGCAGCGGACAAGAGATAAGGGGCGGCCGGCGATGTGGGGGAGCATGCGCGGGGCTACGGCCCAGTAAAAGTCGGCTAGTTGTTGCTTGGTGAGGGCGGTGGTGGCGTCGATGATTTTGGCGGGGTGGGTGAGGCGGATTGGGGCTCGTGCGGCGGGCGTAGAGTGTGCTTCCCGCTCATTGCGATGCGGCTGCGATGAATGGGGCACCGCGGAGTCTGGGGCCGGGGAAGAGTTTGGGGCGGTCGGCTTCGCCGATACCCCACCCTTTGCCGGTGAAGCCGGCAAAGAATGGGGCACCCGGTTGGAGTGCTTGTCGGATTTGGGGGGGGGGGGCGGCTGTCTCGCGGCGGACTTCTGAGGGGGGTTTGTCTTCGCGGAGGCCGAGGAATGCGGCTTGACGGAGTTGGTCTTCCGCGGTCCAGGTCGCGAAGCGGACTTGGGCTACGAGCTCGGGACGGACCCAGAGGACTCCGCGGCGGGCTTCCGTGGTGAGGGTCTTGAAGGCGGGTTTGGGGGTTTCCAGGGATTCGAGCTGCTTGCGGATGGCGGCGGAGGATTTCTGGGTGAAGCCGGTGCCGGTGCGACCGGCGTAGATGAGGTTTTGCTCGTCGTCGTAGAAGCCGAGGAGCAGCGCTCCGATACCGGGGCCGCCGGCTTTGCCTTTGCCGGGCAAGGTGTAGCCGCCGATGACGAACTCCTGCTCGTGGAGGCATTTTGATTTGAGCCAGGCCATGGAGCGGCCTTCCGTGTAAGGGGCGGAGGCGCGTTTGGAGATGATGCCTTCGGCGTGGAGATCGCAGGCTTTATGGAACATCTCGACGCCGTTGGTTTCGAGGTGTTCGCTGAGCTGGAGGAAGGCGGGGTCGGCGGCGGTCAGGAGCGGGGCGAGGAGTTGTTTGCGCTCGGTGAGCGGGAGGGCGCGGGGGTTACGGCCTTCGAGGTGGAGGAGGTCGAAGACGAAGTAGGTGAGGGGGTTGCGGGCTCCGTCCTGGAAGGCGGCCTGGAGCTGGGCGAAGTTGGTGGTGCCGTCGGGGGCGAGGACGACGACTTCTCCGTCGAGGGTCACGTTGGGAGTGGAGAGTTTGGCGATTTCCTGGGCGATGGACGGGATGCGGGCGGTCCAGTCGAGACCGCTGCGGGTGAGCAGCTGGACCTTGGCACCGTCTTTGCGGGCCTGGATGCGGTAGCCGTCGAGTTTGAGTTCGTGGAGCCAGCCGGGAGTTTCCGGTGGGCCGGTGGCTTCGGTGGCTAGCTGGGGCTTGATGAAGGTGGGTTGATGTTCGGGTGGGAGGGAGTTAAGCGTGGCATTGGACGATTGGGATGCTGGGGCCTTGTTGGGTTTCGATTTTGTTGGGGACGGCGAGGGTTCCTGAGGGGCTTGGCGTGTCCAGGCCTGGCCGGGTTTGGCGGTTTCCTTGGAGTTCCAGATGTGGTCTTGATTTGCGGCGATCTGGTCCATGGTGCGGCCGGTGATGACGCTCTTCTGGGCTTCGTCGGTGATGGCGGGGGCGTTGGGTGGACGTTCGAAGTCGTCGTGCTCCTTGATGAGGAGCCAGTTGGGTTTTTTCTCCTGCGCGGCCTTGCCACCCATGCGGATGAGCGCCCATTTGCCGTGCATCTTGGTGCCGCTGAGGGTGAATTTCAGATTGCCTTCGCGGAGACCGGCGTCTACGTCCGTGTGGCCTTCCTGCGGAGCCCAGGTGCCCTGGTCCCAGAGCATGACGGTGCCCCCGCCGTACTGGCCGGCGGGGATGATGCCTTCAAAGCCGCCGTATTCGATGGGGTGATCTTCGACCTGGACGGCGAGGCGCTTGTCGGCGACGACGTAGCTTGGACCTTTGGCGCAGGCCCAGGACTTGAGGACGCCGTTCCACTCGAGGCGGACGTCGTAATGGAGGTGGGAGGCGGCGTGCTTCTGGATGCAGAAGTGGAGCTCGGGGGCTTTAGCGGGCTTGGATTTTGGGGTGCCGGAGGGTTCGGCGGTGATGGCGAAGTCGCGCATGCTGCGGTAGCGGGCTAGTTGTTCGTCTACCTGGTCGGCGGCTTGATTGGTTGGAGGAGATATCCTGGCTGACTTCTTCGCGGCTTTCTTTACGGTTTTCTTCGCGGCCTTCTTTTCTGGCATGGATGGCCTCCAGGGTCCCGGGAGGTTTGACGCGCGATTGGAGGTTTGGGTCGGATGGAAGATGGGCGGAGCTCACGGCGTCTCGCCGAACGGGCCCACTGCGCGGGGAAGCGGTCACTTCGTGACGTGTCGCTGCTTTGCGTGGCAGGGCGATTGATACAATGGATGTTTGCGCTGATGCGCTTGGATGAGGGGTAATGCTTCGGTTTTCAACGGCGGGTGAGAGTCATGGCGAGGCGCTGACCGCGCTGGTAAGCGGGTTGCCGGCAGGGGTGCCGGTGGATCAGGCCCGGCTCGACCGGGAGCTTGGGCGAAGGCAGCAGGGCTATGGGCGCGGGGGACGGATGCGCATCGAACATGATCACGCGCACATCCTCAGCGGCGTGCGGCACGGTAAGACGATCGGGAGCCCGGTGGCGATGACGCTCGCCAACAATGACTGGAAGAACTGGGAGGAGATCCTGCCGGTGGGCGAAGGAGACGCGGCCAAGCATAAGGCCGTCGCGAGCCCGAGGCCGGGGCATGCGGACCTGGCGGGCGCGCTGAAGTACGACTTCCCGGATGCGCGCTATGTGCTGGAGCGGGCGAGCGCGCGGGAAAGCGCGGCGCGGGTGGCGTGTGGGGCGCTGGCGAAGATGCTTCTGGCGGAGTTGGGCGTGGACGTCTTGAGCCATGTGGTGCGCGTGGGCGCAGAGGAGCTTGGACGCGACGCCGGATGGGCAGAGATTGTGGCTTCCTGTGCGCGGGAAGCCGTGGTGCTGAACTGCGTGGATGTTGAGGCTGAGGCTCGGATGAAGGCGCAGGTGGACCAGGCGCTGCGCACGGGGGACACCATCGGCGGGGTGTTTGAGGTGGTGGTGCATGGGCTTCCGCCGGGCGTGGGCACGCATGTCAACTGGGATGAGCGCATGGACGGGCTGCTGGCGCAAGCGGTGATGAGTCTCCAGGCGGTGAAGGCGGTCGAGCTTGGACGCGGAGTGACGGCAGCTTCGTCCGCGGGGTCGCAGGTGCATGATGCGATTGGGTATGCGCGGGAGCCCGTAATCAGAGAGATCGACTCGTTGGAGCCAGAGGATGGCGGCGCGAAATTTACCCGGTTCACCCGCGCGAAGAACAACGCGGGCGGTATCGAAGGCGGCATCTCAAATGGCGAGGACGTGGTGGTGCGCGGATATCTGAAGCCCATCTCGACGCTGCGGCGTCCGCTGGGGAGTGTGAATTTTTCTACGCGGGAGGACACCAAGGCAGCGTATGAGCGGAGCGATGTCTGCGTCGTTCCCGCGGCGGGGGTTGCCGCAGAGGCGATGGTCGCGCTGACCATTGCGCGGCTGGTGGTCGATAAGTTTGGCGGCGACTCGCTGCGGGAGTTGAAGCGGAACTACGACGGATATTGCGAGCAGATACGACGGTTCTAGGCTGGTTTGAAGCGAAGGGAGTTGGGCGTGGCGGAAAAGAAGGCGGCCGAGAAGCGAGTTCCGGTCCGAAAGAAGGGCGTGAAGACGCATGGGGTGGTGAAGTATCCGGACCCGGTTCTCGCGAAAAAGGGCGCGCCGGTCGCGGCGTTCGACGCGCGGTTGAAGACGCTGGTGGAGGAGATGTTTGAGAGTATGTATGAGGCGCAGGGGATAGGGCTGGCCGCTCCGCAGATCGGCATCTCGGAGCGGATTACGGTCATCGACGTGAGCTTCCAGAAGAATCCTGAGGATAAGCTCGCGCTGATCAACCCGGAAATTTTGGAGATGGAAGGCAAGCAGGTGGAGGAAGAAGGCTGCCTGAGCCTGCCGGATATCCGCGAGAAGGTCAATCGCGCGGCCTGGGTCAAAGTTAAGGCGCAGGACGTGACGGGGAAGTGGTTTGAGGTCGAAGGCGAGGAGTTGCTGGCACGCGCGTTGCAGCATGAGATCGATCATCTGGACGGCGTCTTGTTTATTGACCGGATCAGCCGATTAAAGAGAGAGCTGGTCCTGCGCAAGATCAAAAAGCTCCAAAAGAACAATGAATGGTAGTGTTCGGCACTTCGTGCCGTCTTGGACCGCTTCGCGGTGGCTTTGCTCCGCTGGAATGAAGGATTGGGCCACACGTGAGGGTGAGGGTATGAAGCTTGTGTTCTGTGGCACTCCGGAGTTTGCCGTGGGAACGCTCAGGGCGGTGATGCTTGCCGGCCATCAGGTGGAGCTGGTCATCACGCAGCCGGACCGTGCAGCGGGGCGCGGGATGGCGACGCAAATGGGTGCGGTGAAGGCGGTGGCGCTCGAGTATGGGCTGCCGGTGGTGCAGCCGGAGAAGATCAAGAACAATGCAGAGCTGCGGACGCGGCTGGAGGCGATTCAGCCGGACGCGATCCTGGTGGTGGCGTACGGGCGCATTATCCCGGACTGGATGCTTGCGCTGCCGAAGTATGGGTGCATCAATCTGCATGGGTCGCTTCTGCCGAAGTACCGGGGCGCTGCGCCGATCCAGTGGGCGGTGGCGAATGGCGAGACGCTGACCGGGGTGACGACGATGCGGCTGGAGGCAGGGCTCGATACGGGGCCCATGCTGCTGGCGCAGGTCGAGCCGATTGCGCCGGAGGAGACGGCGGAGGACCTGTTTGAAAGCCTTGCTGAGGCGGGAGCGAAGCTGATGGTGCGGACGCTCGCGGAGCTTGAGTCAGGTGAGATTGAGCCGGTGGAACAGGATCATGCGGCAGCAACGCTGGCACCGATCCTGACGCGGGAAGATGGCCGGATGGACTTTGCGCAGGACGCGAAGGTGCTGGTGAATCGCTGGCGCGGCTTTCAGCCCTGGCCGGGGGCGTGGACGACGCTACGCGGCAAAAAGCTGATCGTTCACAAGCTGAAGGAGTGTGTGGGCGAAGGCGAATGCGGAGTGCTCGAGGTTCTGGACGGACGCCTCTATGTCGGCTGCGGGCGGGAGCTGCTGGAGCTGGAAGAGGTGCAGATGGAAGGCAGGAAGAGAATGGGCGCGGCGGAGTTCCTGCGTGGCTACCAGGTGAAGACAGGGGAGCGGGTGGGCGGGTGAAAGGCAAGGGAGGCGGGACGAGGGAAGAGGGAAGGAGCAGGCGGGTTGACGATGGGGGAGCGGCTGCGGCGGCGCGGGTGGTCGCCGCGGGCGGCCGTGTGCCGAAGAAGTTTGCCAAGGCTCGTCCGGTAAGTGCGGGGCCGACCCTGGGTGAGCAAGAGGCGTTGGCAAAGATCACGCCGGCTCGCCGGGTTGCCTTTGAAATTTTACGGAAGGTCGGCGAAGGCAAAGCGCACAGCGATGAGCTGCTGCATGGGCCTTCCATGGATGCGCTCTCTGAGGCTGACCGGAAGTTGGCGACGGCGCTGGTAATGGGTGTGCTGCGCTGGCAAATTGCGCTGGATGCGCAGGTGCGCAAACATCTGCAACGACCGGATCAGCGTCTTGCCGATGAGGTTTCTGTGGCGCTGCGGCTGGGAGCGTTCCAGCTGCTGCAGATGGACCGCATTCCGGCGCACGCGGCACTAAGTGAGAGTGTCGAGCTCTGCCGCGCGGCGGGGCAGCCGCATGCGACAGGGATGGTCAATGCAATCCTGCGCAAGATTGCCACGGCCAAAGCGCCCGGAGCGAAGGTCTTTGAGACCACGGCAGCCTTCGCCGAGCGGCTGGGGCATCCAGCGTGGCTCGTGGAGCGCTGGGTCAAGCACTACGGACGGGAGGCCGCGCTGAAGATTTGCGAGGCCGGACAGGCGGAGCCGGAGAGTGGCGGCCTGTTTCCGGTGGAGCAGCTGAAGGACGCGCGCATGGAGCTGCCGGGCATCGACGATGGATCGCGCTTGGTCGCGGAGACCGCAGCCGCGGCAGTCCCGGACTGCGAGGGGCGGCGGGTGCGGATCTGGGATTGCTGCGCGGCGCCCGGAGGCAAGACGCTGGTGATCGCGAAGCGGCTGCCGGACGCGGAGGTGTTGGCAACTGATATCAGCAGCCGCCGGCTGGGCCATATGAAGGCTCGTCTGCGCCGCTTTGGCTATGCGGGAGGCATCCGGTGCGAAGTGGCGGACGCGGCGCAGCTGCCCAAAGCGGCAGGCGAGTTTGATCCTGGTTTCGTCTTGAATCGTGATTCCGACTTGAATCCTGGTTTTGACTTGAATCCTGGTCTCGACTTGGATCCTGGTCTCGACTTGGATCCTGGATTCGACTTGGTCCTGTGCGATGTGCCGTGCTCGGGGACAGGAACGCTGGCGCGGAATCCGGAGATCCGCTTGCGGCTCAAGCCCGAGGAGTTCGCCCGGCAAGCAGCCCGGCAGCGGGAGATTCTTGCCGCCGCGATGCAGCGGGTGCGGGTCGGCGGACGGCTGGTGTACTCCACCTGCTCCCTGGAGCCGGAGGAGAATGAGGGGGTGGTGGACGCAGTGGTGAAGAACGGATGGAAGCGCGTCGCGGTAGAAGCTTTGTATCCGGCGGCGCAGGAGATGGCTCGCGAGGGCGTACTGAGAACCCTGCCCGGGGTGAACCCCTGCGACGGCTTCTATGCGGTGGTTTTGGAGAGGCTGGCGCCCGGCTAGGGCGTATCGGGGGCCGGCGCCTCCGGGTGCGCGACGGTGACGCGGATCGTCTCGTTGCGGCTAACCCGGTGACCTGGGGCTGGGGTTTGGCTGGCGATGACGGCGCTTGGGCTGACCGGCGGCGGGGCTTGCACATCGGCCTGGACCGCGGGATCGCTCGCCAGGACGGGATCAGCAGCAGGCACGTAGGCGGGATCCACGGCGCCGCCGATGTGCAGCCCGGCGAAGGCTAGTTTCACGTTCGCCGCGGAGATCGTGATGCCGATCAGCGACGGCATGATGTAGGCCTGGGCGGGTGCCTCGGACTCCGGGTCAGCGATGAGGACGGAGACACGCGGACCGAAGACTCCACCTGAGTTTGGCGGAGGAGATTGCGCGAGAACCACTCCGGGTGTTCCGGGAGCTGGCAGGTGCGCCGTCGCGCCGAGCTCAAGCTGAAGGCGGCGAAGGGTAAGGACGGCGGGGCGCTCGGTCTGGCCCGTCACGTCCGGCACGGAGACGTTCTGGCCGCCAAGCGACTCGGTCACGCGGACCTGGGATCCGCGGCGAACCAGCGAGCCGGCTGCCGGCGCCTGCGAGAGCACGTGGTTCGGGGCGACGCCGGCGGAGTAGAAACGATTCTCGACGGAGAGATTGAGGCCAAGCTTCTTAACCGAGCCAGCCGCGGCCTCATCCGAGAGACCCGCAAGCGAGGGCACGTCCACTTCACGGCCGTGGATCGCAAGCCGCATCGCGGTAAACGCGGTGAAGAGAGCGACCAGAAACATCGCGATGGAGCCGAGCAGGATGTAGAGGATGCGCTTCATGACCTTCGACAGCATACAGGGACGGCCGGATCAGGGCTTGGTGGCAACATAAAGGCCGGCGACGCCAAAGGTGTAGCTCGTCCACCGGGCCTCGTGGAAACCTGCGTTCCGGATGAGCTGGAGCATGCGCGGCGGGCGAGGGAAGCGCTCGACCGAAGCGGGGAGATAGGAGTACGCTTTGGCATCCGACACCAGCGCCCCGATTCGCGGCAAAATCCGCTTGAAGTAGAGGTTATAAAGCGCACCAACAACTCCTTCCGGCTGATTGCAGTCCAGAATGGCAATCTGGCCGCCGGGGCGTAAAACGCGGAAGAGCTCCGCCAGACCCTGCTCATAGTTCGCCAGATTCCTGAACCCGAACGCAGAGGATATCAGGTCTAGTCTTTCCGAGGACAGGGGAAGATGTAACGCATCAGCTTCCAGTGGTATCGCGTTCTTATAAAGCAGCTTAGTTCTGCCTAAGCTAAGCATTCGATGGGAGAAATCCACAGCGAGCAAAGGTTCTGTGGAAGCTGTGGAGGGCCGCCGCCGCAGGAGCGCCAAAGTCATATCGCCGGTGCCGCAGCAGAGGTCCAGAACCCGTGCCTCCGGGCGCGCCAGTGTTCTGCGGAAGACGCGTGCGGCCCGCCACCACCAAAGCCGGTCCATCCCGGCGGAGAGAACGTGGTTGAGCAGATCATACCGCCCTGCAATCGCGTCGAACATCTCCTGCACATTGGCCGCGGCCGCTTCCGGAGCCGCTTCGGGAACGCCTGCAGGGCGAGCTCCTGTGGAAATGCGATGCTCCTGTGTGGGAATCAAGCTCATGCAGGCTTCTTCCCGCTGGCTCGCATGGTCTTCAGCATCGCCTGCGTGGCGGTGAGGAGCTCTTCATCAGTGACGTCGTAGACAATCTGGGCGGAGCCGACGCCGGTGGGCAGCACGAACGCACGGCGGCCGCTGCGTGATTTCTTGTCCGAGTGCGTCCGTGCCACGAGCTCGGCCGCGTCTGCTTTGAAGCGCGGGAGCGGACCGTAAGCAAGGATGAGGTTCGCCATGCGAGCAAAGTCATCTGCGCTGACGGACCCTCGAGCCAGCCCGAGATGAAGCGCGGCGATCATCCCCCAACCGATGGCCTGACCGTGGAGCAGACGTTTGTACTCCGTGGCCGCTTCGATCGCATGACCGATTGTGTGGCCGAAGTTGAGCACCATGCGCAGGCCCGATTCAAGCTCATCCTGCCGCACGACCTCTGCCTTGATCGTCACTGAAACAGCGATGATGTGACTCAGGATCTTTGCACTGCCTCTGAGCGCAAGCTGCGCCTTTTGTTCCAAATACCCAAAGAACTCGGCGTCCAGGATGATGGCCGCTTTGACCGACTCCTGCAAACCGGCGGCCAGTTCGTCTGGCGGAAGGGTTGAAAGCAGGGATATGTCAGCGAGCACCGCGCTTGGGTGGTTGAAGCTGCCGATGAGGTTCTTGCCCGCGGACAGGTTTACGCCGGTCTTGCCTCCGACCGAGGAGTCGACTTGCGCGAGCAGGGTGGTGGGGATCTGAATGTACGGCACACCGCGCATGTAGATGGCGGCAAGGAACCCGGTTATGTCTCCGATCACGCCCCCGCCAAAGGCAATGAGGAGTGCGTCGCGGTCAGCGCCATATGAGGCAAGCTCTTCAGCAAGAGCCTCTACGGCGGCGAATCGCTTGTGCTTCTCCCCGGCGGGATGAAAGAGCACGGTTGGAGATTGAGCCTCAGGAAAGGATGCCCGAACGTGTTTCGACCAGAGCTTCCAGATCTTGGGCGAGGTGATCAAAAACGGTCGAAACGGCTTGCCGCCGGTGAGCTTCCGAAGCTCGGAGTGCAAGCTCGCCAGGAGATTTTCGCCAATCGTAACGTCGTAGCGCGCAGAGCCGGTGGAAACTGGAACGATCCTGCTGGCGCTGCTGGAGCCGGAGCTGGAAGATTTGGCCACGTTGTTCATCGTAGCCTACGCGGGCCGGACCGGGTTCATTGGTTGGCGTCATGCGCGGCCCAGGCGCCCCAGATCATCGCGATGGGGTGCAGCCCGGCGATCGCCCAGCCGAAGGTCGGAATGCCCAGCGCGACATACAGAATCAGCATGACAATTGCGCCGGTCACCGTGCTGTACAGCATGCCGAACGGCCCAAAGAAAAATGTGAGGACAAGGGACAATAAAACGCTCTTGCGGTTCGCCATGGAGTGGTGCCGCCTCCCTTGCGGCTTGATATGCAACAGTTAGATGTCGAATCGCGAGGGTTGGCTACCGGGCCAGGCGCTGACAACAGAGAGAACTCGTCGGGGCCGGCAAAGACGCAGGGGCCGGCGCGGCGAAGGGCACGGGCAAGATCGCCAAGGGCTTCGGGCAAGGGCATCGGGCACATCTTCTCAATGCCCACCCAGCCCTGCGTTGCAAGCGAGTCGACTAGAATAAGCTCGTTGATGGCCTGATCGGAGAAGCGATGCGACGAATTCCGGCAACTGCACTGGCTGGGCTGATCGCTACGGTTGCAATGCTGGGTCAGACTCCCGCACCGGCTTCTCCGCAGACGCCTGCCGCGGCTCAACCCGCCGGGCAGGGTGCGCCGCAGGCCAACCCCGATGGAACCTATACGATCCGGCGCAATGTGCGCATCGTCGTGCTGGATGTGGTGGTGACGGACTCTAAAAACCAGATCGTCACCGGCCTCAAGAAGGAAGACTTTAACGTCACCGAGGCCAAGGAGCCGCAGACCGTGGAGTACTTCGAGCAGACAAGTTCACACGCGCAGGTGCCGCCGGATGCTCAAATCGAGTCGACCGCAGACTTGGACCGTCTCGCGCCGCGCGCGCCGGTCAATATCGTGCTGCTGGACGAGTTCAACACACGCTTTGAAGATATGGCGTTTGCGCGCTACTCCTTGAAGAAGTACCTGGAAAAACAGCCGGATAAGCTGGCGGTGCCGACGATGCTCGTCTCCGTCACCCTGCAGAACTTCACGGTTCTGCGGGATTACACCCAGAACAAGCAGGAGATTCTGGCAGCTTTGGACCACCACTTTGTCGCCTATCCGTGGCAGGCCCACCAGTTCGCATGGGTTGCGGAGCGCTACGGCACCGCCTTCCTGACGCTGCGCCGGGTTGCGGAGGCGGTAATGGGACATCAGGGCCATAAGAACATGATCTGGATCGGGCGCGGCTTTCCCGCACTCAATCTGCAGACGCAGGTCGACGCCGAGGCGCGGATCAACAATGAGGTCCAGAACTGCGTGGATATCCTTCGCGATGCGCGGGTAACGCTCTACACGGTCGACCCGGCCGGGCTCCAGGTCAACAACACCTATGGGTCTGAGGCGGAGTTCAACGATCCCTTCGGCGGCAACTATCAGTTCAGCAAGCTCGCCAAAGCAACCGGCGGCCGAACCATGTACGGACGCAACGACGTTGATGCAGAGATCGGCACAGCGGCCCGCGATGGATCCGACTTTTACACCCTCACCTACCGTCCGACCGAGACGACGATGGATCCCGCCAAGTTCCGCAGGATCCAGGTGACGGTAGACCGTCCAGGCATGACAGTGACCACGCGCGAAGGCTACTATCTGCAGCGAGGTCCCATACGGGTGGATGCCAAGGCTCCGTCCCGTCTACTGATCGCGGACCTGCTCTCCGCAGACTCCAGCAACATGGCCTACGACGGGGTCAACCTGAAGCTGTCCGCAGATCCCTCGGCCGCGGACACCTTCCTCATCGGCGTGGATGCACGCAGTCTGGCTTGGACTCCGGCAATCGGCACCGATCCGCGTCACGCTGAAGTGCTTTTGGTGGTTTCCACCTTTGACAAGAAGAACAAGGAGCTGAGCCGGGATGGCAGGGCGATCAAGACCTCAGCGCCCCCCGATGTCGCGCCCACGGGAAGACTGGAGCGCGGGCTCACGCTGCGTTATGTGCTGAAACGCAACCCTAAGGCGGTGCGCGCACGCTTCGTCGTGCGCGTCTCAGCAACCGGTCGCATCGGGACGCAGGATTACGATCTGCTGAAAGCCGCGACCATCGCCCCGCCGGCGCAAATGCCTTCCTATGCACCCTCGGCCACGACGGCTGCACCACCGCCTGCAACGAAGTAGCTTTACTCCACCGGTCCGCCCTTATGACCCGCAAGCCGCTCCGGCATATCTGCCAGGACGTATGTCATTACGGCCAGCGAAGCGACGTTCTTGCGGAAGTCGGTAGGATCCACCTTGTCGAGAGTATCGGCCTCCGTATGGTGCCAGTCGAAGTAATGGGCTGCTGTAGTCGTTTCACCCAGCGCGGGAACTCCGTCCGCCGCAATGGGGCCAATGTCTGAGCCCCCGCCGCCGTGGCGGATCGTGTTCGCGCCAACCGGCAGCAGCAGCGTGGCAATATCCTGCAGCATGGCGAAGGAGTGCTCCTCCGCCGGGTCGGGTGCCGGCGGCGGAGCAGCGGCTGCGCCGGGGATCGTCCGGCCGCGAGCGCCCGAGCCATAGCCATATCCAATGGGCGGCTCGGCTCCGCCATCCATCTCAATCGCGGCGACATGATTGGCCAGCTCAGCGTCGGTCAACGCGGCGCGGTAAGCCTTGCCGCCGGCCCCGCCATTCTCCTCATTGACCCAGAAGACGATGCGGATGGTCCGCTTCGGCTTCAGCCCGGACTTCTTGATCTCGTTCACTGCGGCCAGCGTCGCCATAATGCCGGAGCCATCGTCCTGTGCGCCTTGGCCGACATCCCACGAATCGATGTGGCCGCCGAGCACGACAACCTGCTCCGGATGCTCGCTCCCGGGAATCTCGCCG
This sequence comes from uncultured Granulicella sp., assembly GCA_964282815.2. GTDB lineage: Bacteria > Acidobacteriota > Terriglobia > Terriglobales > Acidobacteriaceae > Edaphobacter. The sequence goes on along the minus strand of CBDIOH010000001.1, from coordinate 15,571 downwards.
ATGACATTGGCCGCAACCACGGGTGCTTCCAGATGTGCCTGCATCTGCAGGTGAACCTTGGGAGCTCCTCCTTCCGCCTGCAGCCGGGCCAGCATCATTGCGTCTTCAAGGGAGATCGCAGCGGCAGGAATCTTCGGCTGTTTTTCGTCATAGACGGTCGTACCCGTATGCGGAAGCTGCACGGCCAACGGCGTGATCGACCGCACCAGAACGGCTACAGCTCCGAGCGCAGCCGCCTGCGATGGGCCTCCCGTGCGGTACATCACCGTCTGCCCGTAGCCCACGTACGGCGCGTTGAAGACGACGATCTTCCCCTTCACCGCGCCGGCAGGCAGCGCCTTCAGCGCAGCGAAGTCCGGCACGACCACGACCTCCGCGGTGATGCCTTCAGGCGGAGTTGCAACCGACATGCCAAGCCCAAGCATGTGCAGCGACTTGTGCACCGGGGCGATCATCTCGCCGGACTCTGCGCCGCGCACCCAGTGCGGCACCGTCGCGGGCTGCGTATGAACGTTGACAAGGCCTTCCTTCTTCATCAGGTCGACCGACCAGGAGATAGCGGACGCAAGCGATTCGGAGCCGGAGATGCGTTTGCCGATGTGGTCGCAGAGGTATGCCAGATTGGCATAGCCGCCCGGATCGGCAAGCGAGGCGGCGATCAGCTTATCCGCAGCGGGCTTGTACTGCATCGCAAGCGGCCCGGGCGCAGTCTGTGCGAGTACGACGGCAGGAGACAAAGCGGCGAGCAGCAGCGCTTGCGCTGCGGGGAACAGACGGATGAAAGGCATAGGCGGATTCTCTCATGAAAGAGAGGTCCTGCCGGACGAACGCCCTGCGCGGGCGGCGGTCACTTCATGACGCGTATACCGGTCGTGTTGACTTCAAGTGCAAAGGTCCGGACGTTATCCGGCACGTGCCGAGCAACGCTCGGAGCCCGGCACATCAAACCCGGCTTGACCTAAGGCCGGCAGTATTCGTCGCATAAACTTTGCGGGCCCTGTCCGTGCGCGGCCCAGGAGAGCACACGCCCAAAGAGCGTACGATTTAAGCCATGGACTCGTTTGATTTTGTTGTGGTAGGTGGGGGAATCGCAGGGCTCAGCGCGGTAGTTCAGTTGGCGGGCAACGGTCGTGTTCTTTGCGTTACAAAAGAGAGCTTCGGAGAGTCGAACACCGCCTACGCGCAGGGTGGAATCGCGGTCGCCATGGGTGGCGAAGAGGACGTCGCCCTGCATCTGGAAGACACGCTGACGGCTGGCGATGGCCTGGTGAACCGTGACGCCGCGCAGATGCTGGTGGAGCAGGGACCGCAGCGCGTAGAAGAGCTCCTCGGTTGGGGCACCGAGTTCGACCGCAGCCCAGCCGGGGAGCTTCTACGCACCCGCGAGGGCGCACACAGCCTCTCGCGCATCCTCCACGCCAACGGCGACGCCACCGGACGCGAGATCGCGCGGGCGCTGCTGGCGCATGTGCAGGCCTTGGTTGGCAAGGGTGTCACCTTGCAGGAGTGGACCACGACGGTGGACCTGACCGTCGAAGGCAAAGGCCCGGAAGCCCGCGTCACCGGCGTGTCCCTGCTGCGAAGCGACGGAACGCTGGAGGCCGTGAGCGCAGGAGCTGTGCTCATTGCCAGCGGAGGCGCGGGCCAGGTCTACAGCGATACCACCAACCCCGCCGTGGCCACCGGCGACGGCATCGCCATGGCTTATCGGGCCGGTGCCGCGCTTGAAGACATGGAGTTCTACCAGTTCCACCCCACGGCCTTCGCGCTTGAAGGCGCACCACGCTTTCTGCTCAGCGAGGCTCTCCGCGGTGAAGGTGCGCTGCTGATGAATGAGGCGGGCGAGCGTTTCATGCCCGTTGTGCACCCGCAGGCGGAACTCGCGCCTCGTGACGTGGTGGCCCGGGCCATCACGCGCGAAGGACTCAAGGGCAAGGTCTTCCTCGACATGCGCCACGTCCAGAGCGTCGATCTCTCGGCGCGTTTCCCCGGCATCTCCAGCTTCCTGCACAGCTACGGCTTAGACCTTGCGAAGGACCTGATCCCGGTCCGGCCTGCTGCGCACTACCTGATGGGCGGCATCCGCACGGATGTGCGCGGACGCACCTCGCTGCCCGGTCTCTACGCCGCAGGCGAAGCCGCCTGTACCGGCGTCCACGGAGCCAACCGTCTCGCCAGCAACTCGCTGCTGGAAGGTCTGGTCTTCGGAGCCGCGGCCGCGGAGACGATGCTTTCCGAAAGCCCCGCTCGCCCGCAACAGAAACCCAAAGAAGAGGCACGGCCGAGAAGCACTCCACCCGCGAACGAGCCGGAGACCGAGGCCTGGATCCAGCAACTCCGCGATCTCATGTGGCGCGACGCTGGCCTCCTGCGTGACGCCGAAGGACTCACCCGCGCCCAGTCCGCGCTTACCGGCATGATGCGCACGCTGCCACGCGGAGGCTCACGACGAGCGATCGAAGCCCGCAACCTGTACACCCTCGCCGAGGCAATGGTTGAAGCTGCGCTGGGCCGGCAGGAGAGCCGCGGAGCCCACTTCCGCAAAGACCATCCAGAAAAAGGTCCCGTGGCACGCCACTCATTCCTGGAGCGAGGACGCCTGAGCTTCGTCTAAATTGTCAGCAGGAGATCGCGCTCAACTTAGGGGCGCGGCTTTCCAGCCATGCCGTAAATGCGGTGCCAACAATCCGCTTCAGCCTTTGAGTCAGATTTAACTTGCCTACACCAGCGTAAGCAGAACGGGGATCACAGCCCCAGCGATCAGCGTCAACGTGATCGCCACCTTGTTCCCAGCGTACTTGTAAGCCATGTACAGGCCCGTGAAGGTCGAAGTAAACAGCCCAATCGACACGATCAGGAAGAAGATGCGCAACGGCAGCGGGTGGTGCTTGGAAGCGGGCGGTGCGCCTGGCCGAGCCGCTTCCGCCACCGGTCGCGCGGGCTGGGTGACCGCCGCCGGTTGAGCAGAGTTGGCTCCTGCCAAAGCTTCCGGCGCCTTATCGTCCGAAGCCTTGTGATGGTGTTCGGAAGCAGAACCCACCCCGGCCGCCGCAGCTGCTTCGGTCGTATCCAGCGGCTTGCTGCGATGCTCCGGGGCAGCCGCGTCCGCAGGAGCCGCAGGTCCGCCCGGACCCTTGCGCGGGTTCACCACCGGCGTTTGCTTCTTATGAATCTGCCCGAGCACCACCAGCCACTTCGCGGGCGTGTAGTTCGGATGGTCCCGGTTCGTCTCATGCAGTCCAAAGGTCTGGACGGCGCCGGTAAACGCAAAAAAAATCAGAGCCGGCGTGATGAACACACCGAAGTACAAGTGAACCAGGCGGGAGGCTTTCAGAAGAGTCTGACGCGGCATTTTTTGAGTGTACTCTGAAAGGCGACCGTTCCAGTCTTACTTAGTGAGAAAAGCCAGACAAACCCGCTCCTTCAGGTCCCAAACTTGAGCCTCACGGAGTAACATTCGCCCGTCCAAAGGTCGGGGTCTCACCCGCGAAGTCCGGACCTGAAATGCTCCAAGTCCGGACCTAAAATCTTTCGTTCGAAGACTTTGCGCACTTCAGGGTGGGGAGGGGGGGCTACCCGGCAGACCGCGCGACAGGGCGCAACAGGCTGCAGGCAATCGTGACGGCCAGAATGCTCACAATCACTCCGAGCGAAGGCAGGGGAGCAAGCTCATAGAAGTCCGCCAAGAGCATCTTCCCCGCCGCAAACGCCAGTACGGCAGCCAATCCGTAATGCAGATAGCGAAGCTGCTTGAGCGCATGAGCCAACAGAAAAAACAGCGACCGCAATCCCATCACTGCCAGAATATTCGACGTGTAAGCCAAAAAGGGAACCCGCGTAATCGAGAGCACCGCCGGAATTGAGTCAACCGCAAAGATGATGTCGGCGAACTCAATGGCGACCAGCGCAAGAAACAACATCGTCACCATAAAACGGCCGTCGTCCCGCGTGAAGAACACATCCTGCCTCAGACTCACCGGGTGAATGCGCGTGATCCACTGCGTCCAGGCTGGAGCCTTACCGGTCTCCTCGTTCTTACCCGGCAGAACCAGTCGAACCGCCGCCATCAGCAGCAGCACGGCAAAGGCATAGCTGATCCAGTGGAACCGCTCCAGCAGGCCAATCCCCGCGGCGATGAATCCGCCCCGCATCACAACGGCGCCCAGCACCCCCCAGAACAAGACCCGCGGCTGATACGCAGCCTCAATCCGGAAGACCTTGAACAGCAGCAGGAAGACGAAGAGGTTGTCGATCGACAGCGACTCCTCGAGCGCATATCCGGCGAGAAACTGCGTGGCAGAGGCCGTCCCGGCCTGAGCATACACATACCCCGCAAACACACCGGCGGCGACCACCCAAAGCAACGTAGCCCCCACTGCATTGCGATGCTGCCGGGCCGCCCGCGCCTCGGGCGCAAGCCGCTTCAGTCCCCAGCGCGAGAACGTGAACTCCAGCGCCAGCAAGAGCAGCAGCGCCAGGTGAAAGGCGATCCAGTGGCTGAGAGGTGTGGTCGCCATCTCTGCCCATCCTAACGGGTTATCGGCGTTTTCACAGGACAGGAACAACGCGTCCATCTAGGATGAGATGGCATCACATTTGGAAATTTGGAGGAGATGGAATGAAGTCGTTCACATTGGGTTTGGCGTTATTGGGTGGTTTGCTTGGCGCACAGGCAGGTTGGGCACAGGCTCCGGCGGGCGCGCCGTCCGGCGCCACGGGTATTTGTAAGGATGGCACCTACTCCACCGCGCCCAGCAAAAGCGGCGCCTGTGCCGGACATAAGGGCGTGCAGACCTGGTATGCGCCAGCCGCGTCCGCCGCAGTCGCCGGCAAGCCACCCACCGCGGCTCCGGCCAACCCCGTGAGCGCCCCGGCTCAGACCAAGCCGGCGGCTGCCGCCGGACCTGCAGCCACAACACCGGCAGCACCCGCCGGAGCCAAAACCGGCCCGGCGGCAGCCGCGGCAGCCAAGGCGCAGGCGCCCGGTGGCGGCCCCAACCTGGTCTGGGTCAACACCGCCAGCAACGTCTATCATTGCCCAGGCACCACCTATTACGGCAAGACCAAAGAAGGCTCGTACATGACCGAGGCGGACGCCAAAGCCAAGGGGGCGCACGGAGTTCGCGGCGCAACCTGCAGCAAATAGCTTTCCAGCAAACAAAGAGGCGAGCCAACGCGGCTCGCCTTTTGTTTGCGCTCTTTGAACCCTTACGGCTGATCCCCGATCGCCATCTGCTCCGGCGTATGCAGGTAAGGGATGCCCTTTTCCATCCATGCCGGCTTAGGCGCTCCTTTCAGCTCATAGTCGAAGTACTGTGCCATCCGCGCGGCGTAGTCCTTCTGGTTGGCGCGGCGGCGAAGGTGGTGCGGCTCGCCGTTATAGGTAAACATGTACGCTTCCTTGTTCAGCCGGCGAAGCGCAAGGAAGAACTCGATTCCCTGGTACCACGGCACCGCATCGTCCGCGTCATTGTGAATGATCAGCAGCGGCGTGTGGATCCGGTCGACCATGAAGATGGGCGAATTCTCGATGTAGCGCATGGGGTACGCCCATGGCGTTCCTCCGATACGGCTCTGCGTCGCCTCATACTGGAATTGACGCGGCCGCCCTGGTCCCCAGCGGATGCCGTCATACGCACTGATCATGTTCGCCACGGGCGCACCGTCTTCCGCAGCCTTGAAGCGATTCGTCTGCGTCACCAGATAAGCGATCTGATATCCACCCCAGCTATGCCCCTGGACGCCGATATTCTTTTCATCCAAAAAGCCCATGGAGGCGACCTTGTTAACACCGGCAAGCACACACTTGAGTGCGCTCTGCCCCGGATATCCAACGGTATAGACAATGTCCGGCACGAACACAAGGTAGCCGTTTGAGACATAGTATGAGATGTTGATCGAGTCCATTGGCCTGGGGTCGACGAAATGATTCACCGTCTCCGAAAGCTTCTCGTAGAAGTACGTGATCATCGGGTACTTCTTCTTCGGATCGAAGTTGGCAGGCTTATAGAGGATTCCCTGTAACGGAATGCCGTCCAGCGACTCGTAAGAGATCAGCTCGTCGGTGCCCCAAAGGAACTGCGATTGCTGCGGGTTTGCATCTGTAACTCTCTGCGGGTTAATGAAGGAAGAGTTGGTGACCAGCAGGTTCGGATACTCGGAGAAGGTCTGGGTGCTGGTCAGCACCACGTCCGCGTTGCGAGCTTTGATGGGATTGGAGAAATCCTTCGCCATCATGACCAGCTTGGTGGGAGCAGAGGTCGCGCTTACCCGGGTTACGTAAAAGCCAGAGTCGCGGTTGAGAAGGTCTTCGGCACGCAACGTGAGGGGATCCGCGGCATCGATAGAATGGATCTCCGGGTCTGGATCGAGCTTCGCATAGCGGAATTGCAGGTGCTCCCGCCGGCCCACGCCAAAGGTGAGGTTGGTCGACTGCGAGCCGTCCGGGGTCATCTGCCAGACGTCATAATGATCGTAAAGCAGCACAAATTTGTCATCCTTCGTCCAGCCGGCAACTCCGTACGGACCGGGGGCCGCAGGGTGATCGTCCTCCTCATCGAAAAACTTCACCGCAAGCTTCGCGGTCAGGTTGACCACCTTGCCGGAAGGAACCTCGATGGTGCTCCAATCCCTGCCATCGAACGTGAGGATGTACCGCCCGTTGCCCGACCAGCGAATGGTCCCTTCGAATCTCTTGTTAATCGCCGTTCGCGCACCCGTATCCGTGTCGACAATGTAGTAGTCGGCGGTCCGCCCGGCAGCGTAATCGGTAGAAGACCGGTAGGCGCGGTCGTCGGTGCCCAAAGCGTAACGTCCGGACTCGTTGGTTAGAAGCTCGGGCATCGACTCGTCCGCAAGTTGGATCATCTTGTGCGCATGGGTCAGGTAGACGGCACGGTACGAGCGGTTCAGATCCTGCGTGGCCCGCACCTTCTGCGCCGGCTGGATGTAGTCGTCCTGGTAGCGCCACAGGTCGAACGAAGGCTTATCCTGGTCGATCGCAGTCGCGTGGGCTGGCGGCGCGACCGGTGCCGCACCGAAGAAGAGACGCTTGCCGTCTTTTGAGAATGCGAGCGTCGCATGATCGTTGATGATGTATCCGGCGTGGAAGCCCGGCGTCCCGGTGGACACGACTAAGTTTGCCTTGGGCGAGCCGGCCAGCCACAAATAGAGCGCGTAGGGAGCTTTCTTCTCGTTGGGCTTGTTGTCAGGGCTCTCCGGCGTCGCCTCTGTGGAAGGGTTGCCGACAAAAGCCAGCTGAGTGGCCGCCTCATCGAAGGTAAGGTGCTCAAAGCGCCCCTTGCCTGTCCAAAGCGCACGCGGTTCGCGCTCGCCCGGCTTTATCATGAAGACTCCATCCGTCTCGGCCTTGGGAGAAGCGACGGAGTATGCCAGCAGCTTCGAGTCCTTCGAAAAGGCGAACTCCAGCACATCTGGGAAGCTGTTCTCTGTGGAGTCAAGAAGCGACCGAAGTACAAGCGGTGCACCAAACTGCGCCGTAGGCGTGGCTGACCCGGCGGGTCGCGCTGCCCGCTGGTCTGTCCGCTGGTCTCCCTGCTCGTCAGAGCTCGCTGGCTCCGCGCCCGCGGCTGCAGGATGCACATCCGGCAGCCCATACTTCAGGTAAGCGACGTAGCCATTACCCTTCTCCGGCAGTTGGAAGGATTTCACGTCGGAAACCCGGGTCTGCTTGGAGGTTGCAAGGTCTGTCATGACGAGTTCCTCATGCGCTGTCGCCGGAGGAGTTTTCTTTTCCGCCTTGGCCTTCTCAACGGCAGCATGGCTCGCGTAGGCAAGGAAGACTAAGGTCTTCGAATCCTCGCTGAAGACCAGTTTGATGGCGCGGGGCGGCGGTGGAGCTTCCGCTGCGGGATCGTCCGGAGGGGGCGGCGGCATCTCACCGGCGGCTTCATGGACTTCGGTGCCCGTCTTCAGGTCGCGGATCACTACGTAGCCGTCGCCCTCCTGCGGAAACAGGCCATAGGCCAGGTAGCGGCCGTCATGCGAAAGCACCTGGCCGTTGATGTTCTTCCAAGAGTCGAAGTCCTTTGCGGTGATTGCCCGCTTCTGCGCGTACGCAGCGGCGCAGGCTGTCAGGCAGAGCATGGCGAGAGCAAGTCGGCGTATGTGGCCTTGAGGCGCAGAGGGGCAAGTGCGCGGCAGATGTTTCATGGGTGCTCCTTGGAGAAAATCGCGGATAGGACGAGGGTCTAGGAAACTGCCGCGCAGGTCAAGGCGATTAGCGCCTCCAGAAGAAAAAAGCCCGGCACCAGAACAGCCGATACCGGGCGCGACTCGGAGACAGTCAGGACCGATCGCCTATCGGCATTCGAACTTGTTCATACAGTACGAGAAGTTACGAGGTTCGCAAGCGAAGGATCTCTTTTGAGCAGCGTAGCAAGCTCAGGCGGATTTTCGTTTCGTTGCGGGCTTGGCTTTGGCCTTTTCGGCCGGCTTCTCAGACTTGACCGGCTTTACTTTGGTCGACTCGACCAGCGTGATGCCCTTGCCGGGCTTCTTGACCGGTCTTGGCTCGGAGGCAGTCTCATCGGCCTCTGATGCATCGCCCGATACGGGGTTAGCGATCGACTTACGCAGTGCGTCCATCAGCGAAACAACGTTCGAACGCTTCGGTGCGGGAGCCTCATCCTTCGGGATCGGAGCGTGATCCAGCTTCGCGTGGACAAGCTCCTTGACCGCGACCTCATATCCATCGACGAACTTAGCTGGATCGAACTTCGCCGTCTTACGCTGGATGAGTTGTTGCGCCAGCTCTAGCGAGTCCGCGTCCACCTCGGGCTTCTTGATGTCGCGGAAGTACTCCTTGGGATCGCGAAGCTCCTGGGCATAGCGCATCGTATACGCCATCATGCCGCCTAAAGAGTCATCCTGCGTAGGTGTAATGGCGACTACATGTTCGCGGCCGCCGAACGCAATCTTCGAAAGTGCCACCTTCTTCGCTTCCTTCAACGCCTGTCGCACGACCGCAAAAGCCTGCGCCTGTGAGTCGCTCTCCGGAACCACAAAATAAGGCTTCTCGAAGAATTCCGGATCGATCTCGGAAGCGTTGACAAACTGGATGATCTCCATCGTGTGCTTCGAAGGCACGCGCAGATTCGCCAACTCGGCCGGCTCAATCGTTAGATACTGCCCTTTGCTATATTTATAGCCTTTGACGATCTCATCCTTCTGGACGGTGGCAGCGGCTGGAATAGGCTCATCGGAGGAACTCTCATGAGCCTCATGAGCGCTGGCGAGAACCTTCTGCTGACGGACCCGCTCGCCCGTGGAACGGGAGATCTGGTGAAAGTGAATCTCACTCTTTGCCTCTGTCGCGACGAAGAGCTTTACGCCGAAGGTGACAAGCGAGATGGTGATCTGACCGGACCAGTAGGGACGCGCCATGATATTGGCCTCTTAACCGGTGTGATTCGGGCCGATTTCAGCGGGATGCTTGCGCCTAGGTAAATCGTGCCGTGACCCGGCCCAGCGTAGAAAACTGAGCGGCCACGGAAGAACCCGCCCCGGCCTTTGTGTTGCCGGTCCAGGAACCAGTCGTGATCCACTGTCCGGCGCGCAGGCCACCCGTTCGAGCCGAGCCCTCGTTAGCCAGATAGGGCAGCAGACGGAGCAGGTTACCGGAGGGGTTTGAACCCGTACGCTCGACGCGGATGGAACCGTCGATGGCGAGACTGACTTGTTCGCGAGTGAAATCGATGCTGCGCCAGTTTTCATAGGCGTCGCCAAAGACGAAGCCGCCATTATTCTGGAGATCGGCCGTCTGATTGAGGGCCGCGACCTGTTCGAAGTCGAGGTAGGCGGACTCAAGCACCTCAATGGCGGGGTGGCAGGATGCTATTGCGGCAAAAACCTCATCCTGCGTGTAGGCCGCTTGCCGCGCGGGCAGGTCTTGCCCCAGCAGAAAGGCGACCTCCGCTTCAACGCCGCGGTAAAGGTGCGTTTGACCGAGCAGGTGGGCTCCGCCAGGGGCAATCCACGCAGAGGGCATCGGAGCGAAGCCGGGGATCGCGTCCGCACTGGATGCGCCGATCTTCCATCCGCCCACCTCGCCATAGGATTCAGCCATGGTGCGTTGGATGAAGAGGGCTTCGTCAAGGCTGGCGGGCTGCAAGCTGGAAGGGAGGTCGGCAATGGGCGTGCCGGTGCGGCGGGCGTCCAACAGGAGGTTGACCGCTTCCAGAAGCTCTGCTTCGCGGGCTCCGGTAAGCTGTAGAGAATGTGACATTTACGCCTCAATCAGGTCGGGTTAGCGGGACGGGTTCTTGACGTAGCTGAGGAGGTTCGCCATCAGGCGGTAGGCACCGGGTACGCCTTCGGGAAACTGGCGATAGAGGGCGAAGGCACAGTAAATATAGGCTCCCTTACCAGTTTTAGCGATCAGGAGTCCGCCCTTTTGCGGGTCTTGATCTGGGTCGTGGACCTCCAGCGGGGTTTCGTACTGTGGGTCCCAGGAGCTGGCGAAGCCGTGGCCCCACTCCTCAGACCAGTGGTCGAAATCGTGAGAATCGAGGGAATTTGGCCACTTCAGCAAGGGATTTTGTGGTGAAAGTATGGTTACCGGCTGGGTTTCCACCACAACATTGTGCGCGGAGTCGCCGGGAAGCTCGAAGGGGTACGGAGCGGCCTTCCCGGAGCTTCCGCCGGAGTTGTATTGCACGATGACGACGCCCCCGCCGGCGGCGAAGTCCAGCAGGGGCTTGGAGCCTTCGCCAGCAAGTTCCGGGTGGGCAGCGTAGGCACGAACACCGAGCAGGACAGCGTCGAAGTTGGCCAGGGTAGACGCGTTGAGGTCCTTTATTGTCAGGATGGTGGGAGTAATGCCAATGTAGGGAAGGTAAGCGGGAACATCGTCGCCAGTGCCGGGCAGGTAGGCGATGCGCAGGCCTGGAGCTGTCTTCACGTCGACCGTAGAGGTGTGAAAGGTGGCGGGGGCGTAGAAGTTGGTGAAGGTGAGCCCGGGGTAGCCGACAGCGCGGAACGCCTCCAGATAGTTGCGAGCCTCGTACCGGCCGTACGCCTTGGCGTCGATGGTCTCGCCGGCTGCGGGCTGCTTGACGGGAAGAACCGTGAAGAGGACGGTTTTGGATAAGGCGCAGCGTGGATCGAAGCCTTCGTCGTCCGGTTTGGTGGCCCAGCCGGGTGGCAGGCTGATGGCGAGCTTGGCGTGCTGCGGCACCCCCCCGGCGGGTGGGCAGGTGCTGGGCTCGGCCGCGTGGACGTTGAGGGTTACCGGCAGGGTAAACGAGGGCTTGGATTCCCCGTCGCCAATCGCGAGAATGCCCCCCGGAAGCGGCAGCGAGACGGTGATGGGCGGGGCGACGACGAGCGGCTGCGGGACCAGCCTGGCGGCGAGCTCCGGCTTGATCTCCGGCGGCAGGGGTGCGGGGACGATGGACTCGAGCTCAATCATCACGCCCTGGTCCTCCAGCATGACGCCGGCGACGATGGGTGCGGGCGTGGCGGGAGCGTTGCGGAGGGTGGGATCGGCGACATTGTAGAAAGGCTGCTCGAGATTCGGGCGGCTGAAGTACGGCCGGGTGGCGGGCAGGCCCCGCAAGTAGGGCAACCGCAGTGGGTAGTCTTCCGAGGTTCGGGGCTGGAGCTGGGTGTCGCCTGCACCCTTATGGTCGCCAGGCCGGTCCATGATGCCCTGGCCGAGGACGTTGACCGTAACCTGCACGCCGGCGACGCGGAAGCTGTTGGCGCTTTGGTTGTCAACGTGGAGGCTGACCGCAAGCGAGCTCAGCGTGCTGAGGAGGTTTGGCTCCGCCTTGGGGGCGACCAGCGTTGCAGTCAGCGAAAGATGATGCGCCAGCGCGAGAGCGTTGTTGAGCTGGACGCGCTTGGTGCGCAGCTCATGCAGAACGTTGAAGGCCTGTTCTTCGGGAAGCTTCTGGGCGCCGGTGTCGTGGATCAGGGCGTCGAGCGAACGCAGGGCATCGCGCAGGGGCGGTGCGGCGAGCTCGGGGCGCTCGGGGTTGAAGAGCTGCTGCGCTTTGCCGATCTCGTTGTCGATGGTGAGGAGTGTGGAGCGGAGCGTCGCGGGCGCGTCGGGCGCCAGCAAGGCGATGGCAGGGAGCGAGACGTCGATGGAGTCGAAGAGCGATTCCTCATGGGCGGGGGTGGCGTGGATGCGGTTCGCCATAAGGGTGTAGCCGGAGTCGAACGTCCCGGCTGGGGCAAGGCGAACACCTTCGCCGATCTGAGTCTTCTGCAACGCCAGGCCTTTGCGGGCAAACTGCACGTAGCTCAAACCTTCCATGCCGAGCATGTTGGACTTTTCGCCCTCGTGAATGGAGACGGTGGGCTCCGGGACATTTGAGCTGTCCTGGTTGGTGACGTAGTTGTGGAAGCGCGTCGGGACAGTCTTGCCGGTGGCGTAATCGAACATGCCTTCAGCGGAGACGCGCGAGAAAGGAACGCGGGCGTAGACCTTGAGCGGGGCCCAGGGAGGCAGACCCATCTCCGGGAAGACCTTGGGGTCGGCTGCGGCGAGGAAGACCTCCTGGCAGATCTCTCCGGAGACCTGATGGTGGCCGTGGCCGTCGGTCGGGCCGCCTACGAAGACGCTGGCGAGGACCAACGGCCGGTAGAGACGGACGGCGCGGACTGCGTCGTAGAGGACGCGGTCATGGGTCCACTGAGCCAGGGTCTCTTCCTTGGTTTTCGAGAAGCCGAAGTCGACCTCTGTGCCGAACATCTGGTCTACACCCATGTAGCGGTCGGCGGCGAGCAGCTCCTGCGTACGGATGAGGCCGAGCGCGTCGTTGAAGTCGGCGGACATGAGGTTCTGGCCGCCTTCACCGCGGGTGAGCGTGAGCATGGCGACGCGGGCTCCCTGGCCGCGCGACTCGTAGGTGAGCATGCCGCCGTCTTCGTCGTCCGGGTGGGCGACGATGAGCATGAGCGAAGCTCGGGTGCGAAGCTTGAGCAGAAGCTGCTGAAGGGCGGGTGCGCCATGATTGATTTCCAGATGATCCGCGAGCGAGAGCGGGGCAATGCGCTCTCCTTTCAGGTTGGCGGGATCCGTCGAAGGGCGTTGCGCAACGGCAGCGAGCGGGAGTGCCAGCAGGAGGGTCGCGAGAGCTCGTGTCCGCAGGGTCATTAGGATTAATCTCTCACATCGCTGAGAGCCTGGAGCGGCAACGGCTGCCAAGTGTGGAGGGATAGGCGCTTAGGAAAGAGACGGAAACTCACTTGAGGTTCTCGTCGCCCCCATCCTCAACCCTGACCTGTGTACCCTCGGTAAGGCTTGAAAGCTCTACGACCTGAAGCATTCGTGCGCACACAGACGCATCACTGCGGGCTGAGGCTTTTGAGAGCAGCCGAGGGGATGGCGGCGGTGAGGACGGTGCGATCCTTCTTCTGCTGGATCTGGATGGAGTTGAGCAGTTGCTGAACGATGCGGTCTTCCTCGGTGTGAGTGACGGGCTGCTGAGCCATCTGGAGGGCTTTCGTGAGGCCGAGAAGCGAGGTGAGCGCCTCGGTGGAGCGCTCGGCATCGGCTTCAGTGGCGGCAATTTCTTCGATTCGCAGACGGAGCTCACCCTGGTAGCGCAGGCTGGCAATGAAGGTGGTGTCGGCCGGAAGGGGAAGACTGACGCCGAGGACGCTGATCAGGCCGTCCGGTCTTCCAGTTACGCTGAAGGGCAGGCCGATGTGGCCGACGCCCCAGGCACTCGAGAAGGCGGGAACGTCGGCGTAGCGGGCTGCCAGGAGGGATGATCCGGCGAAGGGGCTGGCGCCGGCGCGTTCGCGGTCCAGCATGGAGTGAATCTGCTCGGGGGTGGGTTCATTGCTGGCGGCAACCATGTCATAGCCGAGGACGGCGACGCGAAGGGTGCGATTTTCCGACGGCAGCCCGTAAATGGTATGGCCGGCATAGTTCTCCTGGCTGGTGGCCACGGAGGCAAGATAGCGCGCGAGGCGGCCCGCGTCGAAGCGGCCGGAGAAGACCTCCGAGTAGGCCACCGGCCCGTTGGGACCCTTGGGGTCGGCCATGCGGCGGAGCGCGAAGGCGGCGGAGTCGAGGTCGCGCTCGGCGACGATGCCGGTGGCGTCTACGAAGCGCTGGTAGTCGGGCGAGCGGGTGATGGGGGTGCGATCGAAGTGTGTCGCCGAGCGAAGAGGTTTCAGATTGAGGTAGACGATGGCGTCCGACTCAGGCAGCAGGCGCGCGGCCTCCGGAGGGGCCTTCCAGCGCAGATACAGCATGACCGCCAGCGTGATGACGGCGACGCTGACGGCCAGCAGGGTGTAACTGGTTTGCTTGCGCATGATGCTGAGTCTAAGCTATCGGTCTACTTGCCGAGCTTGCTTTTGGCGAGCTTGGCACCCGCTTCGGCGGCCTGATAGAGACGGCCAAAGGTCGCTTCTTTAACGCGGTCCAACGTAGGTGACTGGCCGGGAGCTTTAGGGCTGAGGCCGAGCTTGCGCAGGTACTTATTGGTGCGATGGGCGCCGATGGTGGCGTCGTAACGGCGCTTGAAGTTGATCGAGACGGAGACCGAGACCTCCGGGCCGTTCTGTAGCCAGTGAGGGAAGGTGGCGGGGTTGAAGACGCCGTTGCCGGGCTCGAGCGTGTACTCCCAATGGCCGTGCGGCAGGGTTTGGGGGTAGTCGATCTTGGGCAGCTTGCCGGTCCAGTAGCGCTCCAGATCGCGCGGGCTGAGGACGGTGGGCTCGTTGCCGTCGTAGATATAAACGTCCTTGGCACCGCGGATCTGCGCAAGGAAGTTGGTCTCGCCGTCCATGTGGTACGGGGTGACGCGGCCGGGTGAGGTGACGAAGATCGTCATCGTGGGGTCATAGTAGATCTTCGCGATGTCGACCCCGGTGAGCGAGGTGAGCTCTGGGATGAGGGCCTGCAGGAGGGTGCCGTAGGCCGGGTCCTCATGGATGCGCTTGAGGATGACCCAGTTCTTGCCGGATTCGATCTCGGCCAGGGCCTGGACCATGGTTTTGCCTTCCGGGCGGGCGCCGAACCAGGCGTTAGGGTCGGGCTCACCGGACTCAAAGTGAGAGCGCTCGGCGGCTTTTTCAGCCATGCGGTCCGCAGCGGCGAGCAGCGACTCGATCTGGAAGAGCGGATGCCGGTCCAGCAGGTGGCGGAACTGAAACGGGGTGCGATCGAAGTGGTTCAGATACTCCGCGCGATCCTCAAGTTCGTGACAGAGCAGAGAGGGTCCGAAGCCGGCAAGTGAAGGAGGAAGAGGGGTGCCGTGAGAAAACGGCGTCACGGTTTCAGGCATGGGGGAGGGTTCCTTTTCCGTACAGCACACTTCTAACGCTATCCGCAGGCGAGAACAAGAGCAAAGTTTTTACTGGATCGGGAAAATTTGCCCCGGAAATTGGGCAATCTGCCACGAAGGTTTCACTCGCTGATGGCAAAGGTGTAGATCTTGCCGCCGTTGGTGACGTTTCCGGTGCCGGGGCGGGAGAATCCCATACTCGCCGCCCGGAGTGTCTTTCGCCAGAGTGAAGGTGTACGTGTGAGGGCCCGTCTTCACGGGCTTGAAGGGCACCTCGTCGCGTTGTGCGCCGCCGGTTG